>NZ_DF820425.1:5214740-7114464 GCF_000617845.2 Bradyrhizobium sp. DOA9
CTTCCTGCCGCTGCAGCCGGTCCGCGCCGTCGGCATGCACTTGCTCGGCGCCATCGGCCCACTCCGGCGCTTTGCGATGCGCGAAGGCCTGACTCCGACTTGGCGGCGGTAGCTCCGAAGCACGTTAGGTTGGACGGCTTCACCGCTGGCTCGGTGCAACCCCTCCCGCTTGCGGGGGAGGTCGGCGCGAAGCGCCGGGTGGGGGCTCTCTCCATTCAGGGACCTTCGCCGACAATTCCGATGCGGAGAGAGCCCCCTCCCCAACCCTCCCCGCAAGCGAGAGCTTTGCACAAGAGGAGGATTTGCGATTCTCTAGGGCCTGTGGTGGAGGCGGATTCGGATGGCATATCGAGAGGTTGGGCAACTGAGCTTCGCGGATGCGCTGGTATCGCGGCGAGGGAAGGGTAGCCCGGTGCTGAAGCGGATTGGCGAACTGGTCGACTGGGCGGCAGTGGAGAGAGTGCTGAATGGTCTTCCGGAGCCGGAGCGCGGCCCTCCGCCCTATCCGCGACTGGTGCTGTTCAAGGCGCTGCTGCTGCAGCAATGGTATGGGCTTTCCGATCCGGCGCTCGAGGAAGCGCTCGACGACCGGGCCTCGTTCCGCGCCTTCTGCGGCTTTGTGCTGAGCGACGAGACGCCTGATCACACGACGATCTGGCGATTCCGCGAGGCTTTGCAGCGAGCCGGTCTGGACGAGAAGCTGTTCGCCGAGATCCTGCATCAGATCGACGCACGCGGGCTGGTGCTGCGCCGGGGCACATTGATCGATGCGAGCCTGATCTCGGCAGCAGTAAAGCCGCCGAAGCCGCCAGAGGACCCGCAGCCGCCCGGCCCGGACGGCCGTGAACCGAGCAAGCTGGTCAACAGCAAGCGCGATCCAGATGCACGCTGGACCAAGAAGGGCGGCAAGCGGTACTTCGGCTACAAAGCCCATATCGGCATGGATCAGAGTTCGGCCATCGTCCGCCGCAGCAAGCTGACCGACGCTGCGGTCAACGACACGGTGCCCGCCGACGAGTTGGTCTGTGGTGATGAGAAGGCGGTCTATGCCGACCAAGCCTATGACAAGCACAAGCGCCGCAGCGGGCTCGCCGCGCGAGGAATCAAGCCGAGGCTGATGTTCCGGCCGAACAAGCATCATCCGCTCACCGAGCGGCAGAAGCGCTTCAACAATGCCGTGGGAAAGCGCCGCGCACCGGTCGAGCAGGTCTTCGCGCGCCTCAAGGGCAGCTACCGCTGGGCGCGCGCTCGCTATCTGGGTTTGGCGCGCAATCAGACGCATCTGCGCCTGATCTGCCTCGCCATGAACCTCAAACGATGGGCGGTGCTGTGCCCGATAGGAGCCGCAGCGTGACCACCACCCGCCGCTACCCCGCGGCCACGAAAAACAGACGCCCCACCCCTCTGGGGCTACGCGAGGCCGTTCAAAAAAAGCCCCATATCGAACTTCACTCCAGCACAACTCATTACGCAAAGCTCTCGCAAGCGGGAGAGGCGGAGCAAGCCCGCAGACAATCCCCGTGTAGTTCACATGCGATTGCCCTCCCGGTCCGGCGCCAGCCGCGAAAATCGGAAATTGCAGTGGCTGGCGCCGCCCGCCAGCGTCTGTGTCCGTTCCAGGCGGATGCCCCGCGTGGCGTAGGCGTCGAAGTCGAGGCCGCAGATGTTCGGCAGGATCTCCTTGTCGCCATGGCGTGCCGCGAGCTTGCAGAAGCCGCAGGCCTTGTAGTCGATGCCGAATTCGAAAGTGTCCTGCGGGCCCGGCTCGACGAAATCGTAGACGAAATCGTCCGGAAACTCCGCTTGGTGAGCCTCTGTAACGCTTCTTGCGGCCTGCTCTCGCATCAAGACCTGGTTCTCCGGTGACATGAACTGACGCCCCGCGGCGAGACGCTCGGCTTCGGGACTCGTCATCAGCTGCGCCTGGTAGGTTTCCCGCTCGATCTCGCCGATCACGGGCACCGGCACGCCGTGGCGCCGCAGCACCCGACTGATGGCTATGAAGCCGGTCAGGCGCATGAAGAAATCACTCATGCGGCTTGCCGCGCCGCCGACATAAGGCATCTGGGCGAGGACGACCGTGAATTCGTCCATCACCTCCTGCCTGATCGCGGCGATGTCGGACAGATGCGCGCGCTCGCGGAGCATCGCTTCGGCAAGGTCTAGCCGCTCGCGCATGGCGGCTTCCATCGCTTGCCGGTGGGTCTGGTAGAACGGATGGATCTCAGCCATGGGACACCTGGTATGATTGGTTCATAGCAACATCGACGTGCCGCCTCATTCCGCGGCGATCGCCTCGATCTCCAGCAGCCATTTGCTGTCGACGGTCTCGACGACCACGACGGTCAGCGCCGGCTGATGCTCCCCGAGCATCGCGCGGCGAATGATGCGGTTGGTGACGAGTTGGCTGCGGTCGGTCAGGAACGTGGTGACCTTGACCAGATGCTCGATGCCGAGACCTGCCGCGGCGAGCACTTCCCTGACGTTGCGCCAGGCCTGCTCGCATTGCGCCTCGAAGCCGTCGGGAACGGTGCCGTCGGAATTTTGAGGCACCTGGCCGCTGATGAACAGCAGGCGGCGATGCTGCTTCAGCTCGAGTCCCATGCAATAGCCGCCGGCGGGCGGGTGAACCGTTGCGGGATTGTGGCTGACGATGTGAGCTGGGGGCATGGCGTTTCTCCGGATTTGCGTGTGAAGCGTATCCGGCGGCATGAGGGCTGCGCAAAGCATCATTGCTGCGGTTCAGCGCAAGAAAATCTATTGCAAGGCCGCGGCCTATCGGTGTCAATGTGCAGTTGCGATGACCTACGCCCTTCCCCCGCTCAACGCGCTCCGCGCCTTCGAGGCCGCCGCGCGCCATCTCAGCTTCAAGCTGGCCGCGCACGAATTGCACGTGACGCCCGGGGCGGTGGGGCAGCAGGTGAAAGCGCTGGAGGCGCGGCTCGGCGTGCAGCTGTTCGAGCGGCTGCACAAGCAGCTCATCCTCACCGAGGCCGGCCAGGCCTATCTGCCCGGGATCTCCGAAGGCTTTCGCCACATTGCGGATGCGACTTCGCAATTGAAGCCGGCAGGCACGGTGCTGCTGCAAGTGGGGGTCCACGGCAGCTACGACCTGCGCCGGCTCGATCTGGCGGCGTTTCGCAGCACACATGCGGAGATCGGTGTGCGCATGCTGCAGCCCGCCGGCCTGCACGAGCTCGTCGAGGGCAAGGTGGACGTGCTGATCGCCCGCGGCGTGAGCCGCCATCCGGGCTATCGCTGCGAGCGGATCGATGAGGGATCGGGCGCGGGTGATTGGCTGGTTGCGCCGGAAGGCACGGCGGATTGCCCGGAGATCGTGAGTTTTCGGGCATGGCTGCGCGCCCTGCCCGCGGCGAAACCGCTCGCAGATCGCCGCCCGCGTCTGGTCGGGGGCGTCAGGAGTTGACGGAGCACAATGGGTGCGGGCCGACCCTGGCGTCATCAGTATGCACCGGATAGATTGACCAAAAGTCTTCCCTTGAATGACGGGGTTGTGCCGTGCGGTTGCCGTTGCTGCTGTTTCTCCTTGCTGCGATGTCGCCGGCGCTCGGCAGGTGGGAGGGCGTGGACGTAGAGCGGATCCCGGTCGCCAGGCTCATCGAGAACCTGGAGAAGATCGCCAAGGACAATCCTGCCAGCACGGAGGCGCTGCTGAACCTTGGTCGTGCGCATGGCATGGCTTACGCACAGAAGTCCGACCCGCTGACGGTACCAAAGGCCTACCATGGCATTCAGTCGCCTGCCGTTCCTTTCAATGCGGTAGCGAGTGCCGCTATCCCCAGTGCGAACATCGCCGCCCAAGCGCATTTGCAAGCCGCGTTGAAGGCCTACCAACAGGCAATGGAGCTGGACAAGGATAACCTGGTGATCCGGCTCGGCCTTGCTTGGCTGACCGAGCAGGCCGGCAGGAAGGACGATGCTGTGAGGCAGTATCGGTCGATCGCAACCGACGCCTGGGAGAAGGAAAAGAGCCTGACGTCGCTTGGTTTCGGCGGTCGGACGCTGACCGGCGAGGTCGCCTCCTACCTCGTCCCCCTTCTCGACCCCGAGAAGGACAAGCTCGAGATCGAGACGCTGAAGGACCGCGTCGCCACGATGCGAAAGCTGCCGCACCCGGTCACTCCTATCGCAGTGCCGCTGGCCGATGGCCTCACCACCCCCGATCTCGAAGCACCCGACACGCGGGTGACGTTCGACGTCGACGGCAGCGGGCTAGGTCGCGAATGGAGCTGGATTACTCCCAAAGCTGCCTGGCTGGTCAGCGACCCGACGCACGATGGCAAAATCGACAGCGGCCGGCAGTTGTTCGGCAATGTCACGTTCTGGATGTTCTGGAACAACGGATACGCGCCACTGGCCGCACTCGATGACGACCGTGACGGCATTTTGACCGGTAAAGAACTCGCCGGCTTCGCCCTGTGGCATGATGCGAACAGCAATGGCGTGGCAGACCTTGGAGAGGTCAAGCCGGTTTCGGCCTATGATATCGTCGCTATATCGTGCAAATGGCAGACGCTGAACAACAACCCGGACAAGGTCGCCTTCAGCCCCAACGGTGTGGTGTTCCGGGATGGAAAGACGCGCCCGAGCTTCGATCTGGTCTTGAAGGCGCAGTTTGGTTTCCAGGTCACGTTGCGCGCGCCAGATGCCGCGGAGTAGTCCCTGAACACTCGAATTAGGTTGCCAGTTTTGGTTAGCCCGTAGGATGGGTTGAGCCCTTGCGAAACCCATCCTGCTTCGTTGCATATAGAGCGAGCGATGGGTTTGCTGGCGCTCAACGCATCCTACGAACTCCACGATGGAGAACGGACATGCAGGGATCGCTCGGGGAAAAAATCGGTCAAGGCGCCTTCTCCGAAGCCTATGGCTGGGTGCCTGGCCAGGTGGTGAAGCTGTTCAAGGCCGGCGTCTCCCACCAGCTCGGTCGGCATGAAATGCGCATGATCCGAGCTGTCCTCGCCGCGGGCCTGCCGGTGCCGGAGGTGTTCGGTGAGGTGACCTTGGACGGGCGCTTCGGCATCGTGCTGCAGCGGCTCGACGGACCGAGCCTATGGCATCTCTCGCGGACCGGCGCGGTGACGTTCGAACAGGCGGGCGCGATTGTTGCCGCTCTCGCCATGGCCGTTCACAAGACACCGGCGCCGCCGGAGATCCCCTCCATGCGCGAGCATATGGTGGTCGAGTTGCGCCACGATGACGGCAAGATCCCGAAGCACATCGGGACTGAAATCCTCGCGCTCATCGATCGCCTGTCACCGGGCGACGGGCTCTGTCATTGCGACCTGAGCCCCGGCAACGTGATCATGACGGCGGAAGGCCCGAAGCTCATCGACTGGACTTTCGCGATGCGCGCGCCCGCTGCCGTCGATCTGGGATTCTTGCATGTCATCCTGTCCGAGCTCGCCCCGGAAATAGCCGACAATCCCGAGCGTCCGCGCGCGACCAATGCGGCGGCGCAATCCGAATATGCGCGGCTGGCCGGTATGTCGCTCGAGGAGCTGACGGTGGCCGTGAAGCCGTATTTACCCATCGTCCGCACATTCGTCGTTCTCGGCAACGTGGTGCCGTCCTTGCAGGAGCGGCTGATCCAGCGCATCGAAGCGGGGCTGCGCTCGGAAGACTGAGCCGTCTTGGTCGCGCGGGCCGAGGTGGCCTCTTGAGGCGAGGCTTCAGTCCCTCCTGTGGGTCACGTGCGGTAATGCTCTGATTGATCGCAAGATCTCCGTATGCCCGCAGGAGCTGACATCTTCGCCTCTTATGGGTACACGCCTTAGTGGATTAGACGCGCCCTCTTCGGCGCATTAGCCCTCGGCCCGAACGAACGCCGCCTGCCCCGCAATCTCCTCGCTCCGCCAGCACCTCACCTCATGCCCATCCGCGCGCGTCGCCAGCAAGGGGCCCGGCTCGCTCCGGCACACCGCTTCCGCGTAGCGGCAGCGCGGGCTGAAGGCGCAGCCGTTCGGCGGGTTGAGCGGATTGGGCAGGTCGCCGCCCGTCGTTGCCAATGGCGCATGGCGCAGCGGATCGGGGATGGCGGCGATCAGGCCTGCGTGTAGGGGTGCGCGGGACGTTCGAAGATGTCGCGCCAATGGCCGCTCCCGACGACGCGGCCGAGATACACCACGGCGACGCGGTCGCTCATGTGCTTGAGCGAGGCGTACCAAAAGCCGAAGTGATGGTTTGGCTGTTCGGAGCAACCAGACGTCGGTCCATCTGACTCGATGGTTCGCGGCGACAAATCAACCGACACCGGTCGGCAGGGATCCCCCGGCCAACTTGGCTTTCTGTGCCTCTTCGATGTGCCGCCGCTGATCGAGGAACGCCTGGCTGGACCGCGTCTTGTACAAATCCAAATTCTCGGTCTCGTCAGCCTGCAGTGTGATCGCCGCATCGACATAGGCCAGCCGGTGCGGATCCGACTTGACCTTGCGCGCCAGCCGGTGGAGGCGCAGAGCGAGCGAAGCCCATTTTACGGCTTTGACGGCGGTCTCGGCGGCATAGCGAGGATAAAACGACCAGGCCGGCTCGACCGGCAGATGCGGACGGCGCTCGTCGCGGCTCTTCAGCCGCAGCACACCCCCTTCGAGCGGATGGACGCGCTCGATGGGATGGTAGCCTTTGAAATAGAGCGCGTAGGTGCTGATCTTGCCGACATTGTTGCCCATCGCCGCGGCACGCCGCATCAGCGTCTCGATGTGCTCCCAGCTGTAATAGGTGTTCCAGGCGAGCTCGACGGCGCGCTCCCACTCCGCCCTGGACATGGCGGGGTGGTTCGTCGTGACGTGGTCCAGATCGTATTTGTTGAGGTCCACATCCATCGCGACGCCCTTCAGGTAGAGCGTCTTGTGGTCTTCCGAGCCCGGCAGCGGCGTCAGGAAGAAGAACTCCAGCATGTCGATCGGCAGCTCATGCTTGATGATCTCGATGTCGCGGACGATCGATTCCGGTGTGTCGTTGGGAAAGCCGATAATGTAGCCGCCGACGGTCATGATCCCAGCCCTCTTCCAGGCCATCATCATCTCGCGATAGTCGGTGATCTTGTTCTGCCGCTTCTTGGCGCCGAGCAGACTGTCCGGGTTGATGTTTTCGAGGCCGATGAAGCATCGCCGGACGCCGGCCTTGGCGCATTTCTCGATGAAGTTGGGCAGCTTGTGGCAGAGCGTGTCGACCTGGATCGTGAAACGGAGATCCCAGCCCTCCTTCTCGCGCAGCGCGATGATGCGATCGAGCAGGATCTCCCAATCCTTGTTGCGGGCAAAATTGTCGTCTGTGAGAAAGAAGGCGAAGACGCCCTGAGCGACGTTGGCGCGGATCACGGCCTCGATGTCGTCGGCGCTGCGGCGTCGCGACTTGCGGCCCTGCACGTTGATGATGGTGCAGAACGAGCACTGGAACGGGCAGCCGCGCCCCGCATCGAAGCTCGTGGTGTGGCCGATGACCCGTCCGATCTGCTGGCGGGGAATGATCGGCAAAGGCTGGCTTTCCAGGTGTGGCAGATCGTCGATGTAGTTGTAGAGAGGTTGCAGCCGCCCGGCGACCGCATCCTGCAACAGCTCCTCGAGCCGCCCCTCCGCTTCGCCCGCGAAGACCGATACACCGAGGTCCATCATCTCCTGAACGCCGGGATCGCGCTCCGGCAACATCGAGAGGGTGCCGGACACATGGAAGCCGCCGATCGCAACTTGGATTCCGAGCTTGCGAAACTGTCTCGCCAGATCGAGCGATCGGGGAAACTGGTTGGACTGGACCCCGACCAGCATCACCATGCCGGCATCCGCAGCCTTGGTCGCGCGCGCCAGATCCGCGACACGCACCTTCCAGTTGGTCTCGTCGATGGCGTCGATCTCGATGTTGAAATCGGGCCCGAGAACCCCGCGTTCGCGGCAATCGAGCGCGATGCCGTATAGGCAGGCCAGCGAATTCGAAGGCAGGCCGCCGCGCCACCATCGAATGACGTAGCCATCGTCGTCGTAATGTGACGGCTTGATCAGAACAAGCCGAAAAGTCTTGTCCTTCCTCATGAGCTACAGGTAGCTGGAACTCCGTCAAAGGCCAACTGGTTTCCGCCCGCTCCCCGCAAAAGACGACGAACTGTGGCACGAAAACACCCGGTCAGCTCACCTTGCGTTCCGAATCATGCGCGATAATGCTCTGATTGATCGAAAGATTTCCCGCTGCCCCCCGCAATCTCCCCGCTGCGCCAGCACCGCACCGCGTGCCCATCGGGTCGCGTCTCCAGCACCGGTCCCGGCTCGCTCCGGCACACCGCTTCCGCGTAGCGGCAGCGCGGGCTGAAGGCGCAGCCGTTCGGCGGGTTGAGCGGATTGGGCAGGTCGCCGCCGGTCGTTGCCAGCGGAGCGTGGTGCAAGGGATCGGGGATCGCCGCGATCAGGGCTTGCGTGTAGGGGTGCGCGGGACGCTCGAAGATCTCGCGCCAATGGCCGTTCTCGACGATGCGGCCGAGATACATCACGGCGACGCGGTCGCTCATGTGCTCGACCACGCCGAGGTCGTGGCTGATCATGATGTAGGACAGGCCGAGCGTGTCCTTCAGCTCCAGCAGCAGGTTGATGATCTGGGCGCGGATCGAGACGTCGAGCGCCGAGACCGGCTCGTCGCAGATGACGATCTTCGGATTGAGGATCAGCGCGCGGGCGATGCCGATGCGCTGGCGCTGGCCGCCGGAGAATTCATGCGGATAACGGTCGGCCTGCTCGGGGCGCAGGCCGACATGCCTCAGCATCGTCGCGACGCGATCCTCGATCTCGCTTTTCGCGGTGACGCCGTGCACACGCAGGGGGTCCTCGAGCGTGCGGCGGACGGTCTGGCGCGGATTGAGCGAGGCGTAGGGGTCCTGAAACACGATCTGCACGATGCGGGCGAGCGCCTTGCGGTCGCCGGATTGCCGGCTGGTGACGACCTGCCCGTCCAGCACGATGCGGCCGCGCGTCGGCGCCAAGAGGCCCAGGATCGACAAGGCGACCGTCGACTTGCCCGAGCCGGATTCGCCGACGAGGCCGAGGCATTCGCCGCGCTTCAGCCTGAGGTCGACGCCGTCGACGGCGCGGAGCAGCCGACGGCCGCGGCCCAGCAGGCCGCCGCCGAGCGGAAAATGCACGGCGAGATCCTCCACGCTGAGGATCACATCATCATCCGCCCTGCCCTGCGGTTCATGCATGGTGGTGACACCGGACGAAATCGCCCGCCTCCAGCCCATCAATCTGCGGCGCGGTGGTTCGGCAAATCTCCGTCGCCAGCGCGCAACGCGGATTGAACCGGCAGCCATCCGGGAAGCGCGTGATTGCCGGCACGACGCCCGCGATCTCCTTCAGCCTGCTGCGGCCGAGCGCGGCCCGGCTGCCGAGCCGCGGCAGCGAGTCGACGAGGCCCTGCGTGTAGGGATGTGAGGGCGCACGGAAGATGTCGGCCGAGCCGCGCTCCTCGACGATGCGGCCGGCATACATGACGGCGACGCGGCGGCAGACATTGGCGACGAGGCCGAGATCGTGGCTGATCATCAGGATCGCCGTTCCGCGCTCGGCGCACAGATTGCGCATCAGCTCGATGATCTCCGCCTGCACGGTGACGTCGAGTGCCGTGGTCGGCTCGTCGGCAATCAAGAGGTCCGGACCGCAGGCGAGTGCAATCGCGATCATCACGCGCTGGCGCATCCCGCCGGACAGCTGATGCGGATAGTCCCTCACGCGGCGCTCCGGCGCGGGAACGCGGACGCTCGCGAGCGCCTCGACCGCCAGCTGGTTCGCCTCCCGCCAGCTCTTGCCCTTGTGCAGCACGAACATCTCGGCGATCTGCCGCCCCACCGGCGAGACCGGGTTCAGCGCCGTCATCGGCTCCTGGAAGATCATGGCGATGCGATTGCCGCGCAGCTGCCTTTGCCTCGCGGCGGACAGGTGCTGGATCTCCTGTCCGTCGAACCGGATGACGCCACCGCCGATCGACAGCGGCGACCGCAGCAGGCCGATCAGGGCGAGCGCGGTGATGCTCTTGCCGCAGCCGGACTCGCCGACGAGGCCGAAGGTCTCACCGCGATCGATGCGGAACGAAATGCCTTCGGCCGCCGCCACGCGCCTCGATCCGTCATCGAGATCGATGCGGAGATTCTCGACCTCGAGCAGCGGGCTGCCTGTCATGTGCGCCGGCTCCGCGATTGCGGATCGAGAATGTCGCGCAGGCCATCGCCGAGCAGATTGAGGCCGAGCACGGTCAGGAAGATGGCAAGGCCCGGGAAGATCGAAAGCCACGGCGCCGTCGTGATCTGCTCACGCGCTTCCGACAGCATGCTGCCCCAGCTCGGAAACGGCGGACGGACGCCGAGGCCGAGGAACGACAATGCGGCTTCGGACAGCACCGCGCTGCCCATGCCCAGCGTGCCGATGACGACGATCGGTCCCAGCATGTTCGGCAGCAGCTGCGTGATCATGATGCGCACGTCGCCGTAGCCGAGCACGGTGGCTGCCTGCACATAGCCCTGGCTGCGCAGCGACAGCGCCGAGGCCCGTGCAAGACGGCAGGTAAACGACCAGTTGGTCAGCCCCAGCGCGATCAGGAGGCTGGTCAGGCCGGGACCGAGCACCGCCATGATGGCGAGTGCGAAAATCAGCGAGGGGATCGCGAGCATGAGATTGGTCAGGGCGTTGACGACGTCGTCCCACCAGCCGCCGAAATAGCCGGCGCTGAGACCGAGCGCCACGCCGATGACGCTGTTGATGAGCTGGGAGACGATGCCGACCGTCAGCGAGACGCGCGCGCCGTAGAGGACGCGGGAATAGATGTCGCGGCCCTGCGCGTCGGTGCCGAACCACCAGGTCCAGCTCGGCGGCTCCTCCGCGTTCATGAGGTTGGCGTCCATGACGGGATCTGTGTGCGCCAGCCACGGCGCGAGCAGGCCGACGATGATCGCCAGCGCGAACAACGCTCCGCCGATGACGAGATTGGCGCGGAGCTTCATGAATATCTGATCCTGGGATCGATCACGCCATAGAGCACGTCGATCAGGAGATTGATCGCCAGAAAGAACAGCACCACGACGAGAATGGAGCCCTGGACGGCGGGAATGTCGCGCTGGAGCACGCTGTCGACCAGCAGCGAGCCGATGCCCGGCCAGGAGAACAGTTTCTCGACCACCACCGCCTGCCCCATCAGCGCGCCGAATTGCAGGCCCATGGTCGTGAGGATGAGGACGAGCGCATTGCGCATCACGTGCCACTTGACGACCCTGGTCTCGCTCATCCCCTTGGAGCGCGCCGTGCGGACGAAGTCGGCGGTCATGATCTCGAGCACCGCCGCGCGCGTCGTCCGCGCCAGTAGCGCCATCGGCGAGACGCCGAGCGTCACGGCGGGCAGGATCAGATATTTGAGGCCGCCGTCGCCATAGCCGAAGCTCGGCAGCCATCCGAGCTTGAGTGCGAACAGGTACATCAAGAGCAGCCCGAGCCAGAACTTGGCCAACGACAGGCCCGACACCGCCAGCATCATCGAGACGGTGTCGACGAGGCTGCCCGGCCGCAAGGCGGCGACGAAGCCGAGCGGCACGCCGAGCAGAATCGCAAACGCCATGGAGGCGAAGATCAGCTGCAGCGTCGGCCAGGCCCGCTTGGCGATCATGGCCGTGACAGGCTCGCGGGTCCGGAACGAGGTTCCGAAATCGCCGGCCGCGAGCCCGGCGATGTAGGTGCCGAAGCGCATATAGACGGGCTGATCGAGGCCGAGCTGCTTCTTCATGCGCAGCTCGATTTGCGGATCGCTGTCGTCGCTCATGCTCGAGACGATGCTGCCGGGAACGACGCTGAACAGCACGAACACCAGCAGCACGACGGCGAGCACGGTCGGAATGGTCTGCAGGACGCGGCGGATCAGGAACGAGAGCATCTCAAGCTTTTCTCCGCTCCCTCCCTCGCGCGTCGCGCCGGAGGGAGCGCGCGTGTCACTTCGCGGGCGAGGTCTCGTCGACCCAGAGGTCCTCGACGTTCTGGTGCGTCAGCTCCGTCGCGTTGAGCTGAATGCCCTTCAGCCACGGCTGCACCGCCATGACCGCCTTGTTGTAGTTGAAGAACCAGACCGGCGCCTCCTCGTAGAGCAGCGCATTGGCCTTCTGCAGCAGCTGGATGCGCTTGGCCATGTCGTCGGCCTGTCCGGCTTCATCGAGGATCTTGTCGAAGTCGGCATTCTTGAAGGTCGTGTAGTTGCAGGCCGGCTGCGGCGTCGACGAATGGAAGCATTTCAGCGCGGCCTGGGGATCCGGGCCGCTTGCCTGGGAATAGATGAAGGCCTGGTAGTCGCCGGTGCGAACCACTTCCGCCAGCACCGCGGTCTCGACCTGCTTGACCTTGGCCTTGATGCCCACCTTGTCCAGCATCGGGATGATGGCGGTGACGATCGGCAGACCCCAGCTCTCATTCTGGCTGGTGGTCCATTCGAACTCGAAGCCGGATGCGTAGCCGGCCTCGCTGAGCAATTGCTTGGCCTTGGCGGGATCGAAGGGGTAAGGCTTCATCCCCTTGTCGTAGGCCGGCGAGGTCAGCGGCAGCCAGCTGGTGGCGCGATAGGCCTTGCCCTTGACCAGCTTGTTGATGATCAGATCGGTGTCGATGGCGTAGTTGATCGCCTGCCTCACGCGCTTGTCGGCGAACGGCTTGAAATTGGGATTCATCCCCATATAGCGCGTGAACACCTCGGCGACCTCGACGATGGTGCCCTTGAGGTCGGCGTCGGACTGGTAGGCGACGTATTGTGCAGGTCCCAGCACCGAGGTGTCGATCTCCTTGTTGCGGAAGGCGACGTCGCGCGCCGCAGCCTCGCCCATGACCGACACGACGATCTTGTCGGCATAGGGCTTGCCGGGCTTGTAGAACCGGTCCCAGCGCTCCAGGACGATGCGCGATCCCGGCACGTGCTCGACGAACTTGAACGGCCCGAGACCGATCGGCTTCTGGATGAAGCTTTCCTTGGCAGCCTCGTCGGCGGGATAGATCGAGGTCAGCGCGGTGAAGAAATAGAAGCCGGGATCGACCTTCTCGGTCAGCTTCATCTCGATGGTGAAGTCGTCGATCTTCTTCAGGCCGGAGATCTCCTTGGCCTGGCCCTTCTCGACGGCGGCCGCACCCTCGATGACGCGGACGTAACGCGCGCCGGGATAGGCTTTGCTGCCGTCCATGATGCGGTTGTAGGACCAGATGACGTCGTCGGCCGTCATCTTGCGGCCGCTGTGGAAATAGGCGTCGTCGCGCAACTTGAAGGTGTGAACGAGGCCTCCGCCGGAGACCACATCCTCCTTGGCGAGCTCCAGCACCGGTTTGCCTTCCGCCGAGTTCCAGATGTAGAGCGACCGGTGCAGGGCCTTGGCGTAGATCTCGTCCTGGGCGCGCTGCGTGGTGTGAATGTCGAGGCTGGTGAAGCTCGAGCCGTAGGGCGCCGTCATGCGGATGGTTCCGCCCTTGCGCGGCGTCTGCGCCTCCGCCGTGGCGCTGAGCGCCAATCCCAAACCGGCAACGATCGCGATGGTCTTGAACATCATGTGTCCCCCGGCAACGCAGGCGTATTCCGACAAGTGATTTGATCATTCGTCGCGTGGCGAAAGCAAGCTTCGTTTTGACGGCAATCGATGCCGGTTCCTGAGGCAGTCCTTGGGCGGAGGCGCATTGACGCGGTGCGTCATCGGGCGAGCACGCCGATGGGCTCCTTTCCCGTGCAGCATTGTCTGGTGACCGGCGTGCTGTTTCCCCGTCATTGCGAGCGTGGCGAAGCAATCCAGACTGTCTCCGCGGAACGATCCTGGATTGCTTCGTCGCAAGTGCTCCTCGCAATGACGGGCGTAGACCAAGCTCCTTGCCAGCTCTGTCAGCCGGACAATTCCGGCATCCAGTCCCGCAGTTTTCGCGCGGCGCCCGTGACGTCGGCAATCGCAGAGAATGCCCCCGTCTCCACGATCATCGCCCGCGCCAGCCGCACGGCGCGGGCCTCGCTGACCGCGCGCGTGCGCGGGTCCTCGATCAGCTCGAAATCGATGTTGTGGGCGAGGCCGAAAATGCGGCGGATGATTTTTGCGGCTGCGAAGCCGACAGTGTCGGCGAACAGGCGTTGGATGTAGCTTTGGCGCTCGGCTTCCAGCCGCGCGGCACCCTGCTCGCCGGCGAAAAGCGAGACCGGATAGGCATCGCCGGCCGCGCCGGCGCGCCAGAGCTCCAGGAATTTCCGCGCAAACTGGTTCCAGACCTGCTCGACCGTCTCCAGTACCCAGGCCTCGAAGGCCGCCCGTTCGCCCGGCGCGCGCTCGTGGCCGGCGGAGGCGAAATAGGCCATCAGGAGATTGGCCAGTACGGCGCCGACGTCGAAGCCCATCGGGCCGTAGAATGCGAATTCGGGGTCGATCACCCGCGTCTCGCTCTCTGTCACCATGATCGAGCCGGTGTGGAGGTCGCCATGGATCAGCGCTTCCGGGCTTGCCATGAATTTCAGCTTCAGCCGGGAGACCGCAACGTGCAGCTCCATGTCGTCGCGCAAGCTCGCGGCGAGCCCGTCGAGATAGGGCGCGGTCCAGCGATTCTGCTCGGCGATGCGGTAGGGATCGGTGAAGATCAGGTCCTCGGTGATCTTGCACAGGGCGTGGTTGCCGGCAAAGGCGGCGATGGCCTCCTTCTTCTCGGCCGCTGATAGCGCGAAGTCGGAGGTGAAGAACAGCGTCCGCGCCATGAAGGTCGTGATGTCGTCGACGAAGCGCGGGTAGCGCGTTGCCGCGACCAGCCCCTTGCGCATGATGATGTGGGGCTCGAGCAGCTCCATCACGGTCAGCGCCAACGCCTCGTTGTGGTGCAGCACGGCCGGCACGAGGCCGGGCGCGAGCTGGGCCTGGCGCGACAGCGCGAGATATTCGTAATGGGCGCGCGACAATGGCAAGGGCCAGCTCTCGCCGACGAGGCGGACATAGGGCAGCGCCTGCTTCACGGCGATGCCGCCGCCCGCGCCCTTGACGATGAAGACGAGGTTGAGGTTGCCGTCGCCGACCTCGGTGATCGCCCACGCGGCCGGCTCGCCGCCGAGCAGCCGCTTCAGGTCCGGCAGGCCCGCGAGATAGGCCCGCAAGTCGGCCTCATGCAGAATCCGGTAGTCCCCTGCCCGATCCCCGGTCATTGCGATCGCATCCCATGTCTGGGCCGGATCGCTACTCCCGATGCTGGCAAGCTCGAGCCGATCCGGCCATTCTTTTCATCGGATCGTAGCCACAATGTACGCTGTCTGCCACCCGGTGCTTTGGCGGCGGCCAGGCTGGGACGCTTGGTCGCGAGCCCCCAAATGGCCGATTCAGGAACACAAGCAGGCCGAGACGGTTTTGCTTTTCTGACCTCTTGAAGGAGCTGCCGATGAGCCGCGGAATGCCCTCGATGACCGCCCTTTTGGCGATGCTCGCCATTGCAGGATATCAGAATCGCGACAAACTGGCTGAATTGCTGAAAGGCGCTGGGAGCGGCTCGTCCGCGGGCGGCCAGCAGCCGCTTGGTGGCGTGCTCGGCGGTCTCGGCGGCATGCTCGGCGCGGGCGGGATCGGGGGCCTGCTGAACGGGGGGATTGGCGAACTCCTCGAGAAGTTCAACCAGAATGGGCGGGGCGAGATCGCCGATTCATGGGTGAAGCCCGGTCCCAACAAGGAGATTTCCCCGCCCGAGCTCAAGCAGGCCATCGGGAGTGACGTCCTGGAGAAGCTCGCGCAGCAGACCGGGCTTTCTCAGGACGAGATCGTCACGCGGCTATCCCGCGAGCTTCCGACCGCCATCGACAAATACACGCCGGATGGGCGCCTGCCCGAGGCATAGAAGCAGCGGCTCAACTCAGAAGAGGTGTACACATGAGCCTTCTTTGGACCATCATCATTGGCTTTATCGCCGGCGTGATCGCCAAGTTCATCATGCCGGGCGACAACGAACCTTCAGGTTTCATCCTGACGACCATCCTCGGCATCGTCGGCGCATTCGTCGCTTCCTATCTCGGGCAAGCGTTGGGCTGGTATCGCCCTGGCGAGGGCGCGGGCCTGATCGGTGCCGTGGTCGGCGCGATCATCGTGCTGTTCGTCTACGGTCTCGTCGCCGGCCGGCAACGCCGCGCGATCTAGGTTCGCCCGGATCGTTACTCCCGCTCCAGGAAGCTCGAGCCGATCTCGGCCTTTCTTTTGATCGGATCGTAATCACAATAAACGCTGTCCGCCACCAAGGTGTAGCTGGCATATACGCTGTATTTGTCTGTCTTGACCGAGTTCAGGCCGATCACCGAGGTGCTCTTGCCGCCGTTCCATTTGAACGGCGTCGAGCTCCTGGCCTGCTCGCAGGCCAGGACGGCTTCGTTGAAGACATAGCCCTCGACGAACGCTTTCAGCGTTCGCACCTGCACCGCCATCCGCCATTCGAAATAGCCGATGGCGCCGATGCCGGCGATGATCAGCACCAGAAGCGCAATGACGACACGCTGAAAAGTCATTCGTCCCCCAACTCAGTTTCGATATGGAAACTATCTCCGGCGTCATTGCGAGCGCAGCGAAGCAACCCAGAGTCTTACCGCGGAGGATACTGGATTGCTTCGCTCCGCTCGCAATGACGAGCTTGCTTGATATCCTTCGTACCCTACGTTCTAAAACGGCATTCCCATCATCTTCGACAGGCGCTCGATCGAGAGATAGCCGGCGTGGTAGGCCGCAAGGCCGATGCCAAACACGATTGCCGAGATGATCGTGGTCCAGATCAGCTTGTGGCCCATGCGGGTGAGGATGGGAGCACCGGGATCGGTGCCGGGCGCGCCAACACCGTCCTCGTGCTGGCTGCGCACCCCGAACGGCAGCGTCACGAACAGCATGACCCACCACAGCACGAAATAGATCGCGAGCCAGGTTGAAATCTGGATGGCCATGGCGCGGCCTTATGCCTGCTCGATCTCGACCAGGGCGCCGGAAAAGTCCTTCGGATGCAGGAACAGCACCGGCTTGCCGTGGGCGCCGATCTTGGGCACGCCGTCGCCGAGCACCCTTGCGCCCTCCCTCACCAGCGTGTCGCGCGAGGCGATGATGTCGACGACCTCGTAACAGATATGATGGATGCCGCCGTCGGGATTGCGCTCGATGAACTTCGCGATCGGCGAGGCCTCGCCGAGCGGCTCGATGAACTCGATCTTGGTGTTGGGCAGGGTCGCGAACACGGTGGTGACACCGTGCTCGGGCAGCGGCACGGCCTCGGAAATCTGGGCGCCGAACGCCGCCCCGTAGATCTTTGCCGCCTTGACGGCGTCCTTGGTCGCGATCGCGACATGGTTGAGCCGGCCCAGCATGTTCCCCTCCCTATACTGTCAGTACGTGTACCAGACAGGGGGGCTTTTTGCCCCAATGTTCGTTGATCACGGCCCGGACGGCACGTCGCACCGACTCGGCCAGAGCATCCGGATCACGCCGGCGCGCCCGCGGCAGCCCCTCGATGGTCGACATCACCGCATCGAAGACGATGTCGTCAAAGGTCTCGCCGGCGCTGTTCTTTTCGGGGATGCCGACGAGGTCGACCTCGGGTTCGTCGACCAGTTCGCCCTGGGCGGTCATGGCGATGGCAACGAAGGCGCAGCCGGAGAACGCCATGCGCCGTCGCTCGATCACGGCCCGGGACTTGGAATCCTCCAGGATCGTGCCGTCCTTGTAGAGACGCCCCGACGGCACCTCGCCGACGATGCCGGGATCGCCGGGACCAAGCTTGACGAGGTCGCCGTTGCGGCAAACCAGCACGCGCGGCACTCCGGCGGCGCGGGCAAGCTTGGCGTGCTCATGCAGGTGCAGGGCCTCGCCGTGGACGGGGATCAGAAGCTGCGGCTTCACCCAGGAGATCAAATCGCGCAGCTCGTCGCGGCGGGGATGGCCGGAGACATGGACCAGCGCATCGCGGTCGGTGATGACCTCGACGCCCTGCAGCACCAGATTGTTGATGATCGAGCCGACCGCCTTCTCGTTGCCGGGAATGGTGCGCGAGGAGAAGATGACGCTGTCGCCGCGGTTCAGCGTGATCTCGGGGTGGTCGTCATTGGCGATGCGGGCCAGCGCGGCGCGCGGCTCGCCCTGGCTTCCCGTGCACAGCGCCAGCACCTTGTCCTGCGGCAGGTGGCCGTAGACCTCCGGCGAGCGGAAATTCTGCACGCCGTCGAGATAGCCGGTCTCGCGCGCGACCTGCACCACGCGCTCCATGGCCCGGCCGACCACGACGACCTCGCGGTCCGCGGCTCTCGCGGCCTCAGCCACCGCTTTGACGCGGGCGACGTTGGAGGCGAACGTCGTCACCGCGACGCGGCCCTTGGCCGATTTCACGAGGTCGACGATGGTTCTGGCGACCTCGGCCTCCGAGGGCGAACGGCCGTCGCGCACGGCATTGGTGGAATCGCCGATCAGGGCGAGCACGCCCTGCTCGCCCAATTCGCGCAGCCGCTTCTCGTCGGTCGGGGCTCCAAGCGTCGGGGTCGGGTCGATCTTCCAGTCGCCGGTGTGCAGCACGATGCCGGCGTCGGTGTGGATCGCGAGCGCATGCGCTTCCGGAATCGAATGCGCGACGGGAATGAACTCGACGTTGAACGGGCCGATATCGACACGGCCGCCCGAGGGCACCACTGTGACCGGAATCTCGGGCGCATTGCGCTCGGCGGCGCATTTGGCCTCGAACAGCGCGGCGCTGAACTTGGTGGCGTAGATCGGGCATTTCAGCTTCGGCCAGAGGTCGATGATGGCGCCGAAATGGTCCTCATGGGCGTGCGTCAGCACGAGCCCCATCAGGTTCTTGCGCTCCTTCTCCAGGAAGGAGATGTCGGGCATGATCAAATCGATGCCGGGCAGATGCTCCTCATCGCCGAAGGAGACGCCGAGATCGACGGCGAGCCAGACGCGCTGGTGGCGGTTGCCGAGACCGTAGATCGACAGGTTCATGCCGATCTCGCCGACGCCGCCGAGTGGCGCAAACACCAGTTCGTCCGGCCTTGCCATCACGCAGCTCCCACCGAGGCGACCGGGCCGAAGAACACCTCGCCCGCAGCCACCGGCACAAGGCGGCCTTCGGCGGTGCGGACGATCAGGCAGCCGGTGTCGTCGATCGTGTCGAAAACGCCTTCCAGCGTCATGCTTCCCGTGTGGATCGCAACCTTCTCGCCGAGGCCGGCGGCGCGCTCCAGCCAGAGCCTGCGGATCTCGGCAAAGCCGCGCCCATTGTCCCAGATGCCGCGGAACTCGACCCAGGCATCCGACAGGGCCGCGAACAGCTCCTCGGCGCTGATCTGGACGCCGAGGCCCGCCAGCGACACCGCAGGCGTCGGGGTGCCCTCGGGCGCGGCGACCACATTGGTGCCGATGCCGACCACGACGGCGAGGCCGCCACCGACGGCCTCGGCCTCGAGGCCGATGCCGACCAGCTTCTTGCCGCCGGCGAGCACGTCATTCGGCCATTTCAGGGCGTAGCGTGGGCGGCCCTCGCCGAGGCGCAGCGCGGCCTCCAGGCTCACCTGCTCGAGCGCCGCCTCCTCGGCCAGCCCGGCGGCAAAGCCGAGCGTGGCGGCGACGGCCGGAGCGACGTCCATGACTTCGAGGATGCTGGCCGCGAGATTGCCGCGCGGTGCGATCCAGGGGCGCTGGCGGCGGCCGCGGCCGGCGGTCTGCTCTGAGGTGACGAACCACATCGGACCGCGTTCGCCGGCGCGGGCGTGCTCGATCGCCTCGGTATTGGTCGAGCCGGTCCGCTCGAACGCCGCGAGCTTGTAGCCCGCGGCCGATGCGCGAGGACCGAGCGCGAAGGCCATCCTAGAACAGCGACTTTGCCGCGGCGGAGGCGACGCTCACCACGGGCCCCGCGAATAGCGCAAACAGCAGGTTGAACAGGCCCGCCACGGCCAGCACCGTCCGCACCTCGATGCGAACCGGATCGACCCGGCCGGCCGGCTCGTCGAAATACATCGTCTTGACGATGGCGAGATAATAGTAGGCGCCGACGACGCTGGTCAGCACGCCGATGACGGCGAGCGTGAACAGGTTCGCCTTGATCGCGGCGACGAAGACGTACCATTTGGCGAAGAAGCCGGCGAGCGGCGGGATGCCGGCGAGCGAGAACAGCAGCATCGCGAACATGAAGGCGAGCAGCGGATTGGTCCGCGACAGACCGGCGAAATCGCTGATCTGCTCGACGGCCTGGCCGTCGCGCTTCATGGCGAGGATGATGGAGAACGAGCCGAGCGTCATCGCGACATAGATCACGATGTACATCAAGACGCCCTGCGCGCCCTCGACCGTGCCGGAGGCGAGGCCGACGAGGGCGAAGCCCATGTGGCCGATCGAGGAATAGGCCATCAGGCGCTTGATGTTGGTCTGGCCAATCGCGGCGAAGGAGCCGAGCGCCATCGAGGCGATCGACACGAACACCAGGATCTGCTGCCATTGCGAGACGATGCCGGGGAATGCGGTCAGCGTGAGGCGGGTGAAGACCGCGAGCGCGGCGACCTTCGGCGCGGACGCGAAGAAGGCGGTGACCGGGGTCGGCGCGCCCTCGTAGACATCAGGCGTCCACATATGGAACGGCACGGCCGAAACCTTGAAGCAGAGGCCGACGAGCAGGAAGACGAGGCCGAACACCAGCCCGACATTCGAGACCGTCGCGGCGGCGGCGATGCCGGCGAAGCTGACGGTGCCGGTGAAGCCATAGACCAGCGAGGCCCCGTACAGCAGCATGCCCGAGGACAGCGCGCCGAGCACGAAATACTTCAGGCCGGCTTCGGTCGATTTGGCGTTGTCGCGGTTCGAGGCCGCGACGACATAGAGCGCCAGCGACATCAATTCGAGGCCGAGATAGAGCGAGATCAAGTCGCCGGCCGAGATCAGCACCATCATGCCGAGGGTCGAGAGCAGCACCAGGATGGCGTATTCGAAGATGCGGCGCGACGGGTCGGACAGGAACTCGGTCGACAGCACCAGCGTCACGGCCGAGCCGATCAGGGCCAGGATCTTCATGAAGCGGGCGAAGTCGTCGACGATGAAGCTGCCGCCGAAGGTGACCTGCTTGCCCGCGGGCTGCATGTAGGTCAGCGCGCCGACCACGATCAGGAGCACCACCGCCAGCGAGGTGACGGTCCTGGTCGTCTCCTGCCCGCGATAGGCCCCGAGCATCAGAAGCGCCATCGCGCCGACCGCGAGCACGAGCTCGGGCAGCACCGGCGCCAGTTGATAACCTGCAGTCTCAAAGCTCATGGCGATATCCTGACCTGCCCGATCACTGGAGCAGTGCGGCGGCCTTCACGGCCGTCACGGCGGTATTGTAATTGTTGACGAGTTGCTGGACCGAGGCGGCCGACATGTCGAGCACCGGCTTCGGATAGACGCCGAACAGGATCGTCAGCGCGATCATCGGGAACAGAATGACGCACTCCCGCAAGGTGAGATCCTTCATGCTTGCCAGCTGCGGCTTGACCAGCGCCCCGAACACGACCTTGCGGTAGAGCCACAGCGCGTAGGCCGCCGAGAGGATCACGCCGAAGCTGGCGAAGAACGCGGTCGGGATCGAGACCTTGAAGGTGCCGAGCAGCGTCATGAACTCGCCGACGAAGCCGCTCGTCCCGGGCAGACCGACATTGGCCATGGTGAACACCATGAAGGTCATCGCATAGAGCGGCATCCGGTTGACGAGGCCGCCATAGGCCGCGATCTCGCGGGTGTGCAGGCGGTCATAGACGATGCCGACGCAGAGGAACAGCGCGCCGGAGACGATGCCGTGCGAGATCATCTGGAACACGCCGCCGGCGACGCCCTGCATGGTGCCGGCGAAGATGCCCATGGTGACGAAGCCCATATGCGCCACCGACGAGTACGCGATCAGCTTCTTCATGTCCTCCTGCATCAACGCCACCAGCGAGGTGTAGATGATGGCGATGGCCGAGAGCGTGAACACCAGCGGCGCGAAATCGTGCGAGGCCAGCGGGAACATCGGCAGCGAGAAGCGCAGGAAGCCGTAGCCGCCCATCTTCAGCAGGATCGCCGCAAGCACGACCGAGCCGGCCGTCGGCGCCTCGACGTGGGCATCGGGCAGCCAGGTGTGCACCGGCCACATCGGCATCTTCACCGCGAAGGAGGCGAAGAAGGCCAGCCATGCCCAGGTCTGCAAGGACCGCGGCACCGCGGTGTGCATCAGGGTCGGGATATCAGTGGTGCCGCCGTTCCAGTACAGCGCCATGATCGCGAGCAGCATCAGGACCGAGCCGAGCAGCGTGTAGAGGAAGAACTTGAACGAGGCATAGACCCGGCGCGGACCGCCCCAGACGCCGATGATCAGGAACATCGGGATCAGGCCGCCCTCGAAGAACAGGTAGAACAGCACGAGATCGAGCGCCGAGAAGGTGCCGATCATCAGCGTCTCCAGGATCAGGAACGCCATCATGTATTCGCGGACGCGGCTGGTGATCGCCTTCCAGCTCGCGACGATGCAGAACGGCATCACTGCGGTGGTGAGGATCACCAGCGGCAGCGAGATGCCGTCGACGCCCATGTGGTAGGTGATGCCGGTGGCGAGCCAGTTCGCCTTCTCGACGAACTGGAAGTCGGGATTGGCAGGATCGAAGCGCATGACCAGGATCACCGACACCGCGAAGGTGATCAGCGTGGTCCAGAGCGCGATCCAGCGCGAATTGCGCCGCGCCGCCTCGTCGTCACCGCGGCTCAGATAGACGATCAGCGCGCCGACCAGCGGCAGGAACGTCGTGACCGAAAGAATGGGCCAGGTTGTCATTTACTGGCCTCCAAAGCCGAACATGAACCAGGTGATCAGGCCGGCGGCGCCGATCAGCATGGCGAATGCGTAGTGATAGAGATAACCGGTCTGGATTTTCACGACATTGCGGGTGACGTCCAGCACGCGGGCGGAGACGCCGTCGGGACCGAAGCCGTCGATGATGAAGCCGTCGCCCTTCTTCCAGAGCTGGTAGCCGATCCACTTCGCCGGACGGACGAAGATGAGATCGTAGAGCTCGTCGAAGTACCATTTATTGAGCAGGAACTGGTACAGCATCGGCTGGGTGTTCGCGAGCTCGACCGGCAGATAGGGCCGGCGGATGTAGAACAGGTACGAGACGAGGAAGCCGAGCACCATCATCACCGTCGGCAGGAAGGCGATGGTCTGCGGGATGTGGTGCATCTCCTCGATGATGTGCGGGTTCATCTTCACGGACTCGCGGAAGAATTCCTCGACGCCGTGGCCGGCGAACAGCTCCTTGAACGGGAGCCCTGCGACGAACGAGCCGACCGCGAGCACGCCGATCGGGATCAGGATCCAGAGCGGAGCTTCATGCGCAGCCTCGTAATGATGCTCGTCATGCGGCTCGCCGTGGAAGGTCTTGAAGATCAGGCGCCAGGAGTAGAACGAGGTCAGGCCGGCGGCGACGACCGTCATCAGGAAGCCGTACATCGCGAACGGATTGTGCGAGGCGTAGGCAGACTCGATGATCGCGTCCTTGGAGAAGTAGCCGGCGGTGAGCGGGAAGCCGGTCAGCGCCAGCGTGCCGACCACCATCACTGCATAGGTGTAGGGGATCTTCTTCCAGAGGCCGCCCATGTTGCGGATGTCCTGCTCGTGGTGCATCGCGTAGATCACCGAGCCGGAGCCCAGGAACAGCAGCGCCTTGAAGAAGGCGTGGGTGAACAGGTGGAACATGCCGACCGAATAGGCCCCCGCCCCCATCGCCACGAACATGTAGCCGAGCTGCGAACAGGTCGAATAGGCGACGATGCGCTTGATGTCGTTCTGGACGAGGCCAATGGTCGCGGCGAAGAACGCCGTGGTCGCGCCGAAGAACATGACAACGGCCTGGGCATTCGGCGCGAGCTCGAACAGCGGCGACAGGCGCGCCACCATGAACACGCCGGCGGTGACCATGGTCGCGGCGTGGATCAGCGCCGACACCGGGGTCGGGCCTTCCATCGCGTCCGGCAACCAGGTGTGCAGCAGGAACTGCGCCGACTTGCCCATCGCGCCCATGAACAGCAACAGGCAGGTCAGGGTCAGCGCGTCGGCGTGCCAGCCGAGGAAGTTGATGGTCTTGCCGGTGAGGCCGGGCGCGGCGTGGAAGATGGTCTCGAAATCGGTCGAGCCGACCAGCATGAAGACCGCGAAGATGCCGAGCGCGAAGCCGAAATCGCCGACGCGGTTGACCACGAAGGCCTTGATGGCGGCGGCGTTCGCCGAGGGCTTCTGGTACCAGAAGCCGATCAGGAGGTAGCTGGCCAGACCCACGCCTTCCCAGCCGAAGAACAGCTGCACGAGGTTGTCCGCCGTCACCAGCATCAGCATGGCGAAGGTGAACAGCGAGAGATAGCCGAAGAAGCGCGGCCGGTTCGGATCCTCGTCCATGTAGCCGATGGAATAGAGGTGCACGAGGGAGGACACGGTCGTCACCACCACCAGCATCACGGCCGTGAGCGTGTCGACGCGCAGCGTCCACCAGACCTGGAGGTCGCCGGAGAAGATCCAGGGCAGCAGCTGGATCCTGTAGTCGTGATGCATGAAGCCGACGTCGACCAGCGTCATCCAGGACAAGGCCGCCGAGACGAACAGCAGCCCGGTGGTGATCAGCTCGGCCGCGCGCGAGCCCGCCGCCGGCGCCTCGGTCGGTCCATGGCCGTGATCGTCGTGCGCGTGGTCGTCATGTCCATGAGAGTCATGCGCGGCCGAGGCGTGAGCATCGCCATGACCATGGTCGCCGTGATGATCGAGCTCGTCGCCCGAGGGGTTGCGGGCATGCGCGCCGGCCAGGGCGATGAGCCCGGCCAGAATGGCGCCCAGCAGGGGCAGGAAAACGATTGCCTGAACCATGTGAGAGCTCAGCCCTTCATCAGATTGACGTCCTCAACCGCGATCGAGCCGCGGTTGCGGAAATAGACCACCAGGATGGCGAGACCGATCGCAGCTTCGGCAGCCGCGACCGTCAGCACCAGCAGCGCGAAGACCTGGCCGACGATGTCGCCGAGGAAGGTCGAGAACGCCACGAGGTTGATGTTGACCGAGAGCAGGATCAGCTCGATCGACATCAGGATGACGATGATGTTCTTGCGGTTCAGGAAGATACCGAGGATGCCGAGCGTGAACAGGATCGCGCCGACCGCCAGATAGTGTCCGAGCCCGATCGTCATTTCACCCACTCCGCCGCATCCGCGTCCGAGAGCCCCTGCCCCGGCGCCACCTTGCGCATCGCCATCGCCATGTCGGGCGTGCGCGCGTTCTGAATGTTGATGTCCTGCCGCTTGACCTTCGCCTTGTGACGCAGCGTCAGCACGATGGCGCCGATCATGGCGACCAGCAGCACCATGCCCGAGAGCTGGAAGTAATGGATGTACTTCGTATAGAGCACGAGCCCGAGCGCCTCGGTGTTGGAGACGTTGGCCGGGATCGCCGCCGTGATCGTCTTGGAGACGCCGGGATTGATGACCCAGAAGCCGACGGTGAGCAGCAGCTCGAACAGGAAGATGCCGCCGATCACGAGGCCGACCGGCAGGTACTCGATGAAGCCCTCGCGCAGCTCGAGAAAGTCGACGTCGAGCATCATGATCACGAACAGGAACAGCACCGCGACCGCGCCGACATAGACGACGATCAGCATCATGCCGAGGAACTCGGCGCCCATCAGCACGAACAGGCCGGAGGCGTTGACGAAGGCCAGGATCAGGTACAGCACGGAGTGCACGGGATTGCGCGAGACAATCACCATCACCGCCGAGGCGACGCAGACGCCGGCGAACAGATAGAAGAACAGCGCGGGAAGGATCATGCCCTCACCTCACCGGTACGGCGCGTCGAGCTCGATCGCTTTCGCGATCTCGCGTTCCCAGCGGTCGCCGTTGGCGAGCAGCTTGGCCTTGTCATAATAGAGTTCCTCGCGGGTCTCGGTCGCGAACTCGAAGTTCGGGCCTTCGACGATGGCGTCGACCGGACAGGCCTCCTGGCAGAGGCCGCAATAGATGCACTTCACCATGTCGATGTCGTACCGCACGGTGCGGCGGGTGCCGTCGTTGCGGCGCGGGCCGGCCTCGATGGTGATGGCCTGCGCCGGGCAGATCGCCTCGCACAGCTTGCAGGCGATGCAGCGTTCCTCGCCGTTCGGATAACGGCGCAGCGCGTGCTCGCCGCGGAAGCGCGGCGAGATCGGACCCTTCTCGAACGGATAGTTCAGCGTCGGCTTCGGCTGGAAGAAATAGCGCATGGCGAGGAAGAACGCCGAGACGAATTCCGACAGCAGAAGCGAGCGTGCAGTGGCGTTGACGTTGATACCCATGACGGCCCTCACTTCGGCGCGATGCCGGCGAAATGCAGCACGCCGGCCACCACGATCACCATCACGAGCGACAGCGGCAGGAACACCTTCCAGCCGAGCCGCATCAGTTGATCGTAGCGGTAGCGCGGCACGATCGCCTTCGCCATCGCGAACAGGAAGAACATGAAGAACAGTTTCAGCGAGAACCAGATGATCCCCGGCACCCAGTTGAAGGGCGGCAGGTCCACCGGCGGCAGCCAGCCTCCGAGGAACAGGATGGTGGCCATCGCGCACATCGTGACGATCGCGACATACTCGCCGAGCATGAACAGGAGGTACGGCGTCGAGCCGTACTCGACCATGAAGCCGGCGACGAGCTCGGATTCGGCTTCGACGAGGTCGAACGGCGGACGGTTGGTTTCCGCCAGCGCCGAGACGTAGAACACCACGAACATCGGGAACAGCGGCCAGACGTACCAGTTCAGGATGGTCAGCTGCGGCAGCCCGATCAGGCTGGCGAGTCCGCGGACGTGCTGGGCCTCGACCACGGCCGACAGGTTCAGCGTGCCGGCACAGAGCAGCACGGTGATGATGACGAAGCCGATCGAGACTTCGTAGGACACCATCTGCGCGGCCGAGCGCAGCGCCGCCAGGAACGGGTATTTCGAGTTCGACGACCAGCCGGCCATGATGATGCCGTAGATCGACAGCGACGAGATCGCGAAGATGAAGAGGATGCCGACATTGATGTCGGCGATCACCCAGCCGAGATTGGTCGGGATCACCGCCCAGGCCGCGAGCGCCAGCACGCACGACACCAGCGGCGCCAGCAGGAACACGCCCTTGTTGGCGCCGGCCGGGATGATCGGCTCCTTCAGCACGAACTTCAGGAGGTCGGCGAAGGATTGCAGCAGGCCCCAGGGGCCGACCACGTTCGGGCCGCGCCGGATCTGCACCGCCGCCCAGATCTTGCGGTCGGCGAGCAGAATGTAGGCGATCGCCACCAGCAGGACGACGAGCACCAGGACGCTCTGCGCGACCATGATGATCAGCGGCCAGAGAAACCCGGTCCAGAATGCGCTTTCGAAAAATTCCATCAGATCACGCTCACTCCGCTGCGGTCAGCATGTGCCCGGAGGCGAGGCGCGAGCATTCCGCCATCACGGCGGACGCACGCGCGATTGGGTTGGTCAAATAGAAGTCCTCGACCAGGGGCTTGAATGGCGCCTTCTCGGGCGAGCCGCCCTTCCCCGCCAGCTTCTTGACCTGGTCAGGCGAGCCAGCCTCGATCTGGTCGAGACGGATCAGATGCGGCACGGCCTTGAACACTGCCTGGCGCAGGGCTGGAAGCGAGTCGTAGCCGAGCTTCTTGCCGAGCGCTTCCGACAGCGCGCGAATGATCGCCCAGTCCTCACGGGCTTCGCCCGGCGGGAACGCGGCGCGGCCCGTCATCTGCACGCGGCCTTCGGTGTTGACGTAGATCGCGGACTTTTCGGTGTAGGCGGCCGCCGGCAGGATGACGTCGGCGCGGTGCGCGCCGCGATCACCATGGGTGCCGATATAGACGACGAAGGTGCCATCCGGTGGCTTGATCTCGTCAGCTCCCAGCAGGAACAGCAAGTCGAGCGTGCCGAAGGTCGTCATCTGCGCGGCATTCAGGCCGCCGCCGGTTGCGGCAAAGCCGATGTCGAGCGCGCCGACGCGCGAGGCGGTCTCGTGCAGCACGCCAAAACCGTTCCAGCCGTCCTTCACCGCGCCGACATCGAGCGCGAGCTTGGCGGCGGCTGCGAGAATGGCGGCGCCGTCGTGACGGGCGGCCGCGCCCGCGCCGACCAGGATGATCGGGTGCTTGGCGTTCTTCAGCACGTCCATGAAGGAGTGCTTGCCGGCCGCGAGCTCGCCCAGCGTCTCGGTGCCTGCGCCGAGATGCTCGTAATCATAGGTGAGGTCGGCCCTGGCACCGATCACGCCGACCTTGAAGCCGCCGGCGCGCCAGCGCTTGCGGATGCGGGCGTTGAACACGGCCGCCTCCTTGCGCGGGTTCGAGCCGATGATGAGCAGCGCATCGGCCTGCTCGACGCCGGCGAGCGTCGGGTTGAAGATGTAGGCGCCGCGGCCGAGCGCGGGATCGAAGGCGTCGCCACCCTGCACCGCCAGATTGCTCGAGCCGTACTTGGCGAGCAGGTCCTTCAGCGCGAACATCTCCTCGACGCCGGCGAGATCGCCGGCGATCGCGCCGATGCGCTTGCCGTCGGTGCGCGCCGCCTTGGCGGCGATCGCGGCGAAGGCCTCGGTCCAACTCGCCGCGCGCAGCTTGCCGGCCTCGCGGATATAGGGCCGGTCGAGGCGCTGGGTGCGCAGGCCGTCGACCACGTGCCGGGTCTTGTCCGAGATCCACTCCTCGTTCACGGCCTCGTTGATGCGCGGCAGGATCCGCATCACCTCGCGGCCGCGGGTGTCGACGCGGATCGCGGAGCCGACGCCGTCCATGACGTCGATCGACTGGGTCTTGCCGAGCTCCCACGGACGCGCCGCAAACGCATAGGGCTTCGAGGTCAGCGCGCCGACCGGGCAGATGTCGACGAGGTTGCCCTGCAATTCCGACGTCAGCGCGTGCTCGAGATAGGTCGTGATCTCCATGTCCTCGCCGCGGCCGGTGGCACCCATCTCGGGGGCGCCGGCGACTTCCGCCGAGAAGCGGACGCAGCGCGTGCACTGGATGCAGCGGTTCATCGAGGTCTTGACCAGCGCGCCGAGATATTTGTCCTCGACCGCGCGCTTGTTCTCGGCGAAGCGGCTGGTGTCGACACCATAGCCCATCGCCTGGTCCTGCAGGTCGCACTCGCCGCCCTGGTCGCAGATCGGGCAGTCCAGCGGATGGTTGATCAGAAGGAATTCCATCACGCCTTCGCGTGCCTTCTTCACCATCGGCGAACGCGTGGAAATCTCCGGCGGCTCGCCCTTGGGACCCGGACGGCAGTCGCGCACGCCCCAGGCGCAGCTCGCCACCGGCTTCGGGCCGCCCTTCACCTCGACGAGGCACATCCGGCAATTGCCGGCGATCGACAGCCGCTCGTGATAGCAGAAGCGCGGAATCTCGGCGCCGGCCGCCTCGCACGCCTGAAGCAGCGTGTACTCGGCGGGGACATCGATCTCTTTGCCGTCGATGATGAGCTTGGTCATGTCTCTTACTCCGCCGCGACCATGTTCACGGGATCGCGGACGCCGATGTCGTCGACATCGGCCTTGTGCGAATACTGGTCGATGCGCGCTTCGATCTCGTGGCGGAAGTGCGTGATCAGGCCCTGGATCGGCCATGCCGCCGCGTCGCCGAGCGCGCAGATGGTGTGGCCTTCGACCTGCTTCGTCACCTCGAGCAGCATGTCGATCTCGCGCTTGTGGGCGCGGCCTTCGGCCATGCGGGTCAGCACGCGCCACATCCAGCCCGTGCCCTCGCGGCACGGCGTGCACTGGCCGCAGCTCTCGTGCTTGTAGAAATAGGAGATGCGGGCGATCGCACGGATCAGGTCGGTCGACTTGTCCATCACGATCACGGCGGCGGTGCCGAGGCCCGAGCGCAGCTTGCTCAAGCTGTCGAAATCCATCGGCGTGTCGATGATCTGCTCGGCCGGCACCATGCGCACCGACGAGCCGCCGGGGATCACGGCCTTGAGATTGTCCCAGCCGCCGCGAATGCCGCCGCAATGCTTGTCGATCAGCTCACGGAACGGGATGCCCATGGCCTCTTCGACGTTGCAGGGCCGCTCGACATGGCCGGAGATGCAGAACAGCTTGGTGCCGACATTGTTCGGACGGCCGATGCCGGCGAACCAGGCCGCGCCACGGCGCAGGATGTCGGGCGCAACCGCGATGGACTCGACGTTGTTGACGGTGGTCGGGCAGCCGAACAGGCCGACGTTCGCCGGGAACGGCGGCTTCAGCCGCGGCTGGCCCTTCTTGCCTTCGAGGCTTTCGAGCAGCGCGGTTTCCTCACCGCAGATATAGGCGCCGGCGCCGTGGGCGACGTAGATGTCGAACGGCCAGCCGTTGACGTTGTCCTTGCCGACCAGCTTGGCGTCATAGGCCTGGTCGATTGCGGCTTGCAGATGCTCGCGCTCGCGGATGAACTCGCCGCGGACGTAGATGTAGCAGGTGTGCGCGTTCATGGCGCAGCTCGCGATCAGGCAGCCCTCGATCAGGAGATGCGGATCATGCCGCATGATCTCTCGGTCCTTGCAGGTGCCGGGCTCGGATTCGTCGGCGTTGACGACGAGATAGCTGGGACGACCGTCGGTGGACTCCTTCGGCATGAAGGACCATTTCAAACCGGTCGGGAAGCCGGCGCCACCGCGGCCGCGCAGGCCCGACGCCTTCATCTCGTTGATGATCCAGTCGCGGCCCTTGTCGATGATGTTCTTGGTGCCATCCCAGGCACCGCGGCGCCGCGCGCCCTCGAGCCCCCAATCATGGAGGCCGTAGAGGTTCTTGAAGATGCGGTCCTTGTCCTCGAGCATATCAGTGCTTTCCGATCAACGAATGGACTGCTTGTAGGCAAGTCCGGCGGCGCAGACGGCGAAGAACAGCGCCCAGAGCAGACTGGTCTCCTGCGACGCGTTCATGAAGTAACGCTGCAGCAGGAACATGAAGGCAGCCGCGATCGCGGCGTGCATGGCGACGAAGCCCCATCTCTTCACGGCCGCGGTCCCTCCGGTTACGAGGAGATCACGCATCAGGTGACCTCCTTGAGCGTGGTCGGTCCTGATATCGGCGCCGAGAACTGGCGGCCGTTCTGCGGACCCGGCTTGGGCGGATTGCCCGACGCGAAGCCATCGAGCACCTTGCCGAAGCTTTCCTTGGTCAGGTCCTCATAGGTGTCCTTGCCGATCAGCACCATCGGCGCGTTCACGCAGGCGCCCAGGCACTCCACCTCCTCCCAGCTGAAATTGCCGTCCTTGGAGAGATGGAAGGGCTCGTGATGGATGCGGTGCTCGCAGACGTGAATCAGATCCTCGGCGCCGCGCAGCCGGCATGGCGTGGTGCCACAGACCTGGACGTGGGCCTTCTTGCCGACGGGCGCGAGCTGGAACATGGTGTAGAAGGTCGCGACCTCCAGCACGCGGATATAGGGCATGTCGAGCATGTCGGCGATGACGCGAATCGCGGCTTCCGACACCCAGCCCTCGTTCTGCTCCTGCGCGCGCCAGAGAATGGCGATGACGGCGGAGGCCTGGCGGCCGGCTGGATATTTCGCGATCTGCTGCCGGGCGAATGCGAGGTTCTCCTCCGTGAACGCAAAGCTCGCGGGCTGGACTTCCTTCGGTGCTAATCGGCGAACGGACATAGCTCAATCTCTCACTGCATGCGGCGCGCGGACTTGGCATTCAGGTTTTTGGCATTCAGGTTCTTGGCGTTGAGGGCTTCGATCCTGTCCTGCCAGAATGCGCTTGCGGTGCCGAAAACGTTGTAGCCGACATGGGTCGAGACCTTGATGCGGTCGAGGATCGACAGCTCGGTCACGGTCTCCATGCGGTTGCTGCGCGGATCGAACACGATCAGCTTCAGCGGGGTCTGTTCGAGGATGAAGCGCGACACGGCGTGCGAGCGGTCGCTGCCGTGCTCCTCGCACATGATGACGCTGTCCGCCTGAAGCAATCGTGCCCCGCCCTTGATCGCCTCGATCTCGACGCCCTCGACGTCGAGCTTGATCAGGTACTTGCCGCTCGCTGCGATCTTGCCGTCGTCGATGAGGTCGTCGAGCGCAATCACCGGCACCTCCTCGCCGCCCGCCGAGGGATCGCCGGCGATGCTGAAGGCCTCGTGCTTGGTGCCCGAGAGCCGCGCGGTTCCGCGCGCCGCACCGATCGCGCACTTCATGGTCTCGAAACGGTTGCCGTTGACACGGGCGTTGTTGGCGAGCTTCGCATAGTTCTGGCCCGACGGCTCGATCGCGATCGCCTTGTGCGCGCCGAAAGGCTTGCTCGACACCAGCACCGACCAGTAGCCGTAATTGGCGCCGCAATCGAGCAGCGTGTAGTCGACGTCGATGGAGTCGGCGAACAGCAGCTCGAGTTCGTCTTCATAGTTGTACGAGCGGTTGAGCAGCTTGCTCCAATAGCCGTCGCCGTAGGGAAACTCGAACACCGCGTCGGGATTGAGCCTGATCGCGATGTTGCGCTCGGGCAGCGTCTTGCGCAGCAAATTCGCGCAGGCGATGTAGCCCATATGCGAGAAGTGCGAGGAGATCTTCGATCCCGTCACCAGCGCCAAGGCAGCCGTCCGCTCCCACAGGTTGGCCCCTTCAAGGGCCCCCGAGGCGCGGTCAAACTGGATTGGCGTCTGCTGCCCCATCACCGATCGACCTCTCCGAACACGATGTCGAGCGAGCCGAGGATCGCCGAGACGTCGGCGAGCAGATGGCCGCGGCAGATGTGGTCCATGGCCTGCAGATGGGCAAAGCCCGGCGCGCGGATCTTGCACTTGTAGGGCTTGTTGGTGCCGTCGGCGACGAGATAGACGCCGAACTCGCCCTTGGGCGCCTCGACCGCGGCATAGATTTCGCCGGCCGGCACGTGGACGCCCTCGGTGTAGAGCTTGAAGTGGTGGATCAGCGCTTCCATCGAGCGCTTCATCTCGCCGCGGCGCGGCGGCGCGACCTTGTTGTCTTCGACGACGACGGGGCCCTTGCCGTCGGGCGCGTTCAGCTTCTGGATGCACTGCTTCATGATGCGCACGGACTGGCGCATCTCTTCCATGCGGATCAGATAGCGGTCGTAGCAGTCGCCGTTCTTGCCGATCGGAATGTCGAAATCCATCTCGGCGTAGCACTCATAGGGCTGCGACTTGCGCAGGTCCCAGGCCGCGCCCGAGCCGCGCACCATCACGCCCGAGAAGCCCCACTCCCAGGCTTCCTTCAGCGGCACCACGCCGATGTCGACGTTGCGCTGCTTGAAGATGCGGTTGGCGGTGAGCAGCCGGTCGAGATCGTCGACCACCTTGAGGAACGGATCGCACCAGGCCTCGATGTCGTCGACCAGCTTCTGCGGCAGGTCCTGGTGCACGCCGCCGATACGGAAATAAGCCGCATGCATGCGGCTGCCCGAGGCGCGCTCGTAGAACACCATCAGCTTCTCGCGCTCTTCGAAGCCCCACAGCGGCGGGGTCAGCGCGCCGACGTCCATCGCCTGCGTGGTGACGTTGAGAAGATGCGAGAGGATACGGCCGATCTCGCAATAGAGCACGCGGATCAGCTGGCCGCGGCGCGGCACCTCGATGCCGAGCAGCCTTTCGGCGGCGAGGCAGAAGGCGTGCTCCTGGTTCATCGGCGCGACGTAGTCGAGCCGGTCGAAATAGGGGATCGCCTGCAGGTACGTCTTCTGCTCGATCAGCTTCTCGGTGCCGCGATGAAGCAGGCCGATATGCGGATCGACGCGCTCGACCACCTCGCCGTCGAGTTCGAGCACGAGACGCAACACACCGTGGGCCGCAGGATGCTGCGGTCCAAAGTTGATGGTGAAGTTGCGGAGATTTTCAGGTTGCTCGTTCATGATCAGACCTTCGGCCCCGCTTTTTCATCGCCCGGAAGCACCGGATAGTCGGCACCTTCCCAAGGAGACAAAAAGTCGAACTTGCGGAATTCCTGGTTGAGCCTGACAGGCTCGTACACCACCCGCTTCTCCTGGTCGTCGTAGCGGACCTCGACGAAGCCGGTGAGCGGGAAGTCCTTGCGCAGCGGATGGCCTTCGAAACCGTAGTCCGTGAGGATGCGACGCATGTCGGGATGGCCGACGAAGAACACGCCGTAGAGGTCGTAGGCTTCGCGCTCGAACCAGTCGGCGCCGGGAAAGATTTCGATCAGCGACGGCACCTGCGTGGTCTCGTCGGCTTGCGCCTTGAGCCGGATGCGCGCGTTCAGCGTCGGCGACAGGAAATGATAGATCACGTCGAAGCGCTTCTCGCGATCCGGGTAGTCCACCGCCGTGATGTCGGTGATGTTGACGAAACGGCAGTTCGGGTCATCACGGAGGTACTTGACCACCTCGACAATCCTGGCGGCCTGGACATCCACGGTGAGCTGGTTGAAGGCCACCGAGTGACCGGTCGCGGCGCCCGGAAGCGCGCTAACGATCGTCTGCCCCAGGGCGTCGAGCTTGGCGTCGTCCATGACGTAAAACCTTAGCGTTCGATGGTGCCGGTGCGCCGGATCTTCTTCTGCAGCAGCAGCACGCCGTAGAGCAGCGCTTCCGCCGTAGGCGGGCAGCCCGGCACGTAGATGTCGATCGGCACGATGCGGTCGCAACCGCGCACGACCGAGTAGGAATAGTGATAATAGCCGCCGCCATTGGCGCAGGAGCCCATCGAGATGACGTAGCGCGGCTCGGGCATCTGGTCGTAGACCTTGCGCAGCGCCGGCGCCATCTTGTTGGTCAGCGTTCCCGCCACGATCATCACGTCGGACTGGCGCGGCGAGGCACGCGGAGCGAAGCCGAAGCGCTCGACGTCGTAGCGCGGCATCGAGACCTGCATCATCTCGACCGCGCAGCAGGCGAGACCGAAGGTCATCCACATCAGGGAGCCGGTGCGGGCCCAGGTGATGAGGTCGTCGGTCGCGGCCACGAAGAAGCCCTTGTCGGACAGCTCGGAATTGACCTCGAGGAAGAACGGATCATTGGCCCCGACCGGCTTGCCGGTCGACGGGTCCAGGATGCCCTTCGGGGCCGGTGCGATCAACGGACCTGCGGACTGCGTAGCCGGGTTCAATCCCATTCGAGGGCCCCTTTCTTCCATTCATAGGCGAACCCGACCGTCAGCACGGCGAGGAACACCACCATGGACCAGAAGCCGGTCGCGCCAAGCTTGCCGAACGCCACCGCCCAGGGAAACAGAAACGCCACCTCGAGATCGAAGATGATGAAGAGGATGGCGACGAGATAGAAGCGGACGTCGAACTTCATGCGGGCGTCGTCGAAGGCGTTGAAGCCGCACTCGTAGGCCGACAGCTTTTCGGGATCCGGCTGCTGGAACGCCACGATGAACGGCGCGATCAGCAGCACGAGGCCGATGAGGCCCGCTACCCCTATGAAGACGACGAGTGGAAGATAGTTCTGCAGAATGCCGCTCATTGGCGAGCCCTTTTTCCCGCAGCCTCGGGACAGCCACGGATTCGTCCGATTTGGAATTATTCTGAGCCTTAGCGCAGTGCACCAATGGGCGCAAGACACGCTCTTTTCAGGCCCTTTGCCGCCCCCAGAGCGGTGAAAATCCCGGAATCACCCCGCGGCTGGTATGGAGCAGATCGCCATGGCCAGCAAGGGCTGCCACGGTCTCGCAGGTCAGCCGTTCGGAGACTGCGGCGCTCGGTCCGAGCCAGCTATTTGCTGCGCGCTGACCGTCCAAAATCCTCGGGTTTTGCTGCAGCAGCGCACTCAGCCCCGGCAATCGCCGCCGCAGGGGCACCCCCCGCCGTTCCGGCGACATGTTCTGCCGATGGTCCCTCCAAGCCGGCCCGGCCGGGAAGCCAACGATGGGGCCGCCGCATCGGGTGCGGGAAAGACACGTTTCCACAGCCGCGAGTGATCAGAACAGCCATGCATCACGACGGGACCGCTCGTCTGACGAATGCGCCGGCGGTCGGCTTGAAGCCGGCCGCGAGCGCGGCGGCTGCGGCGACGTGCTGGTCGCGCGCGCCGCGCTCGGATGAGCTTCGGGCCGGGGGGCTTGGCCCGCGAGCTCATCGTGACGGCAGATCAGCGGCCGTCCGGGCGAACCCGAACGAACATCACGATCAGTTGCTCCAAGCCCCGGGGTCTTCCGGCCCCGCCCTCACCATTTGTAGGAGACGCTGGCGGTGATACGCCGACGATCGCCGTAGAAGCAGGACGAGGCCGACGCGCAGCTGGCGACATAGATCTTGTCGGTCAGGTTGATCACGTTCAGCGCCGTGCGCCAGTTCTGCCACTCGTAATGGAGGGCGAGATCGCCGAGCACGACCGCGGGAACCTCGAGCGTGTTGGCAGTGTCCGCCCAGGACGAGCCGATGTAACGCACGCCACCGCCAAAGCCGAACCCTGCGAGCGGACCGTCCTTGAAGGTGTAGTCCGCCCAGCCGGACACCAGGAGTTCGGGCGTGTTGGTCGGTGTCTTGCCGACGAGCGTCGGATCGAGATCCTTGCTCACAAAGAGATTGTAGGAGGTGAAGGAGCCGATGAATTTCAGCTCCTTCGTGGCGTTGGCCACCGCTTCGAGCTCGATGCCGCGCGAGGTCACCTCGCCGGTCTGGTTTTGCAGCACCGGCGTCGTCACCGTCGTCGTCGCAACGTTCTGGCGAACCAGATCGAAAACCGAGACAGTGAAATAGCCGTCGAATCCGACCGGCGCGACCTTCACGCCGATCTCGGCCTGCTTGCCGGTCTCCGGCAGGAACAGCTGATTTTGCGCGTTAAGGCCGATGATCGGGTTGTAGCTCGTCGAATAGGAGACGTAGGGCGCGATGCCATTGTCGAAATTGTAGATCAGCCCCGCCCGCCCGCTGAACTTGCTGTCGTCGCGGCTGGCAACCGTGGCGCCGGTGTCGCGGGCTTCCTGGGTCGTCTCGACCCAGTCGTTGCGGCCGCTCAGCACCAGCGTGAAGTTGCCGAGCTTCATCTGATCCTGGAGGTAGGTGCCGGCCTGCTTCTGCGTGATCAGGTAGTTGCGGAACGGCGCGCTTGATAACGCAACCTCGGCCGCGCCGTAGGCGGGATTGAAGACGTTGATCGAGGATACGCCGAATCCGAAGGCCTGGTAGTCGTCGATCTGATAGCCCTTGAGATCGACACCGAACAGCATCGTGTGCCTGATGGCGCCGGTGTTGAAACGGTACTCCAGCTGGTTGTCGAGATTGGCCTGGTTCGCGGTGTTTTTCGCATACCAGTTATAGCGGCCCATCGTCGCCGTGTTGATGTTGTCCCAGCCGTTGCCGACATAGCCGCGATAGGTGATGTCGACATGCGCAAAGCGCGCGTTCTGACGGAACGTCACATCGTCGGTGAGATGGCGCTCGAACTGGTAGCCGAGCATCTCCTGCTCGCGCGTGAACTTGTCGACGCTGGGGTCGCCGGCGAAGAAGCTGGTCGGGATCTTGCCGAAGGGCGCGCTGGTCACCGTGCCCTGATAGGGCAGGAAGTTGATGCCGCGGGTGTCCTGCTTCGAGGCCGACGCCAGCACCGTGAAGGTCGTGTCGGCATCGGGCTTCCAGGTGAACGACGGTGCGATGAAATAGTTGTTGTCAGGCGTGAAGTCGACCTGCGTGCCGCCGTTCCTGACCTCGCCGACGAAGCGGTAGAACAGCTTTCCGTCCTGGGGCTGCGTCGCGACCGGCCCGCCGACATCGAAGCCGACATAGGCGTTGCCGAAATTGTTGACGCCGGTCTCGATGTAACGGATCGGCTCGGCCGGCGGCATCTTGCTGATGACGTTGACGATGCCGCTCGGGCTCGATCCGCCGTAGAGCACGGCGGACGGACCGCGCAGCACTTCGACACGTTCCATGTTGGACGGCGGCAGCCGCCAGCTCGCATAGGCCGTGTAGAACAGCTGCATGCCGTCAAGGAACAGCCCGATGTCGTCGGACTTGAAGCCGCGGATCAGCCACCAATCGTTGCGCGTGTCCGCACCGAAGGTCCCTGCCCGCACGCCGGCGGTGTAGCGCAGGACCTCATCGAGCTTGTTCGGCTTCTGGTCGCGGATCTGCTCGGCACCGATGACGGACACCGCCTGCGGCGTTTCCATGATCGGCGTGTTGGTCTTGGTGCCCGAAGAGCTGCGGCCGGCGACGTAGCCGTTCACCGGACCGCGCGGCGTCTCGACGAAGCCGACGTCGCGCCGTGGCTGCGGCTTGTTGCGCTCGGTGGTCTGCACCGGTGATCGCGCCGCGCGGCGCTGTGGAGCCGCGGCAGCACGTCTGCGTGTTTGCGGCGCGGTGACGGTTACCGAAGGCAGATTTTGCGCGCCACTCTGCGCGGAAGATTGTGCAAGCGATGCCTGAGGCATCAAGACCCAAGCGGATGCGGTCGCCAACACGGCCGACCGCAGCATTCCAAGACTGTTCAACGCGCCACCCCGAAGCTGCATGTTCGATGCGTCATGCCGCCTGTCCCGGAACGGCATGCGCTCGTGATGACGCTTATGTGAGGGCGCGCGATTTCCCTAATTGAAAGCTTCTTAGAAAGACTCTTAGATGCGATCCAACATGTCCGGAGATTGCTGCGAGATCAGCGCGCCGACTTCTGATTATCCGATTCTCAGACCGTTTGCGGAAGCCCGGGCCCGTCGCCTTAGCTTTCGTCGGAGCCGGACGCGACAACCGGTCCCGCCCGGCCCGGACGGGCAGATGAAACCATTTTGCGGAACCCGCGAAACCATCCGGAAACAGATGGTCCTTAGAAGATGAGCCCATAGACGACGGCAAAGCCCGTCGGGAGGCTCAGATGAACCACTCTATTCATTCTGCTGATCGTGCGACCCACCTGAAGATCGTGGTGGTGGCGCTGGTGGCCGGCATTGCCGTGGCCGGCTTCGGGATCGCGGCCCGCACCAATGCCGATTACAGCCAGACCGCCCAGTCCACCCAGGTCATCAAGGCCGGCAAGCCCGTGGTGGTGACCAGCGCGGGGACGTCGGAGATTCGCTGAGACCTGCCCTTTTGGCTGACCATTGGCCGCCGCCGGGCGGCCTTTTTCGTTTTCCAGAGCAATGCTTAGCGGGGACGCCCAGGGGAAGCGCAACGTCCTTGACTTCACCATGTCCCCCCTTTAAGTCCCCCCTCGTTCCGCGCGCGTTCAGCGAACCACGCGGGAGTAGCTCAGTTGGTTAGAGCGCCGGCCTGTCACGCCGGAGGTCGCGGGTTCGAGCCCCGTCTCTCGCGCCATTTTTGGCAACCCCCTCATAAGCTTAGCCCGAACCTCTCGACGCCTTTCGCGGCTCTGCGCGCAATTTCAGGCGGCCGTCGGGAACTCTCGGCATAGTCAGCCCGCGTCCGAATCGTCTACGCCTGGAAAGACTTAGAGGGACCCCACATATTCTCGGCTGTTTTCGGGACTCCCTGTCATTGGACGATGAGGAGGCCAGACATGGCTAAGAAGGATCCGGCCAAGAAGGATTCGGGGAAGAAGGCCGCCGCGCCCGCCACGATCACGCTCAAGCACCTCGCCGCCGACATTGCCGAGCGCCAGGATGTCTCCAAAAAGCATGCCGAGGCGGTCCTGACCGACATGGTCGATTTGATCACCAAGCACCTCAAGAAGGGCGACCGGGTCCGCATCGTCGGCCTTGGCATCCTCCAGGTCCGCAAGCGCGCCGCCCGCACCGGCCGCAATCCCTCCACCGGCGAAGCGATCCACATCAAGGCCAGCAGGAAGGTCGCGTTCCGCCCGGTGAAGGAACTGAAGGAGGCGATCTGAGGGTACTTTTCGTTAAGCTTGATCCTCAAGCCTGACCCGAGCTCGTTCCGGCCGCATCGCAGCCCGCTTTTCTGATATACCGCCAGCTTCCCGAACACCCGGCGGTTGACCAGAAATGTCCTCCCTCTCCTTTTCACATACCGTGACCGAGCGCTTCCTGCGCTACGTCACCATCGACACCCAGTCCGATCCGGCATCGCCCCACTCGCCGTCGACCGAGAAGCAAAAGGATCTCGGCCGCGTGCTCGCTGCCGAGCTGAAGGCCATGGGCGTCGCGGACGCGCATCTCGACGAATACGGCTACGTCTACGGAACGATCCCGGCCAACACCGACAAGAAGGTGCCGGTGATCTGCTTCTGCTCGCACATGGACACCTCGCCCGACGTCACCGGCAAGGACGTCAAGCCGCAGGTCGTGAAGAACTATCGCGGCGGCGACATCGTCCTGCCCGGCGACACCAGCCAGGTGATCCGCTTCAACGAGCATCCGGCGCTGAAGAGCCAGATCGGCAACGACATCATCACCACCGACGGCACCACGCTGTTGGGGGCCGACAACAAGGCCGGCGTTGCCGAGATCATGGATGCCGCGCATTTCTTCCTCAACAATCCCGACGTGAAGCACGGCACCATCAAGATCCTGTTCACGCCGGACGAGGAGATCGGCCGCGGCGTCGACAATGTCGACCTGAACAAGCTGGGGGCCGATTTCGGCTACACCATGGACGGCGAGAGCGCCGGCTGTGTCGAGGACGAGACCTTCTCGGCCGACGGCGCCACCATCACCATCAACGGCGTCAGCGCCCATCCCGGCTACGCCAAGGGCAAGATGGAGCACGCGATCAAGATCGCCGCCGCCATCGTCGAGCGTCTGCCGAAGGAGGGCTGCTCGCCCGAGACCACCTCGGGCAAGCAGGGCTTTCTGCATCCGATCGGCATCGACGGCGCGCTGGAACAGGCGACGCTCTCCTTCATCGTCCGCGACTTCACCGAGGACGGGCTGAAGGAGAAGGAGGCGCTGCTCGAGGGCATCGTCAAGGACGTGATGAAGGACTATCCGCGCTCGACCTACAAATTCGAGGTCAAGGAGCAGTACCGCAACATGAAGCAGGTGATCGATCGTCACCCGCACGTGCTCGAATACGCCATCGAGGCGATCCGTCGCGCCGGCCTGCGCCCGATGCGCACCGCGATCCGCGGCGGCACCGACGGCTCGCGTCTGTCCTTCATGGGCCTGCCCTGCCCCAACATCTTCGCCGGCGAGCATGCCTTCCATTCGCGGCTCGAATGGGTCAGCCGGCAGGACATGGAAAAGGCGGTGCAGACCATCGTGCATCTGGCGATGATCTGGGAAGAGAAGGCCTGAGGCTTCCTGCAGACGTCGACGATGGCCGAGCTTGCGCTCGGCCATTTCCATTTGATTGAGAGCCTACGGCACCGGCATTGCGCGCGGGGTGCGATGGAAGCGGTTGGCGCTCGCCATCCAGCTCGGCAACGGTGCTCCGTCGCGATGTCGTCCGCCGGCCACGGCTGCAGCCCAGGCGACTGCGGCGCCGATCAGGGTCGCGGCTGCGACGGAGAACGCCACGATGATCGAGTTGCGTCGCGCGCGGTTGATGGCCGTCTTCGAATCCACGATCAGCGCATCCACCCGCCGCTCGGACTCGGGGGCCGCCAATCCCGTCGCGGCAGCGACCAGTTGCACGAGGTAGGTCCGATCATCGGCGCTGACGCCGCTGTGGCTGGACGAGGTCATCAGGATACGTCCGGCTTCGGCGCGCGCGTCCCTCAGGTCGGTGTTCGGCGCGCGGCGCGGCGCGCGGAACAGCTTGTCGAGCTCATAGCTCAACAAGGGCTCGGCCGCCGAAGTGTTGCTGGCCGAGCTGCGCATCGGCGAACGGTCGATCGCGGCGGCGCCGAGGAGCGCCAGCAGCGCTGCGCCGGCCAGGACCGCGAGCGCCCAGGCCGTCAGGCCATGGAGTCCGTCCCGCCGCTCGCCGTCATCCTCGATCGTTGCGAGCGCGGGTTCGGACCGGGTCGTTCGGCCGGCGACGTAGCCGCCGAAGCCGAAGCTGATGATCGCCTGGATGATCAGATACAGCCCGGAGAGCAGCGCCAGCGACGCCGAGGCATCGCGCCAGGTCGGCGAGGCCGAGCTGACACCGAGGCCGACCGCGACGCCAAAGCCGATCAGGATGAACGACATTGCACTTGCAGCAAGCGCGCCTGCGAAAACCGAGCTCCACTGGATCGTTCGAGGCGCCTCGCCTGCCAGGCCGCCTTCCATGACCTCTTCCCGTACGAGCGTTTCCATTGCCGTTCTCTCAGCGTAGGCCGAAGAACGACAGGATCGCCATGATGACGACGATCAAGCCGATCAGATAAATCAACCCGTCCATTGTCCGTCCTCCTCAGTTCTTCTGCTCGCTAATCGCGAGCTATGAGGAACGTTCCAAATTGGACAGATCGTCTGGAACGAACTTGGAAGATGCGGGTTGTCTGCTCAAGTCCTAGGGATAGAGATTGTGAGCATATGAGGCCTCAGCCGGCTCGACCGGCTGGGGCCTTTCCGCGTTGCGGCCGGCGCGTCTCCTCCTGTCGTATGTTAACGACGCCGGGACCGGGATCATCAATGATGCGATCGGGGCGGAACCTCCAGATCAGGAGAGGCGCGTGGATCGCAGAACGGCGTGCCTGCATCAAGCCAATGCATTCCGGGAGAAGGCCCTCGCCGATCCCGAGCACCAGGACGAATGGATCGACGAAGCCATCAAATGGCTGGAACGGGCGATGGAAGCGAGCTGTCGCGCCGTCGTCACCATGGAAGGCGACGAGGGCAGCGAAACTCCGGCGCCCGCGATCGAGACCACGGCGCCACATCGGCGCGTCATTGTGCGGCAGTGAGTGGCGCAGGCAGCGTATGCGCTGCTGCGGCAATTGTTCGAGGGACGTAACAATATTGCGGGTCGACACTGTTCCCGCAGCCATGCTAGGCCGAGCACAGACCGCAACCAGAGTGACCTCGTGCTCGCAAGCCGCCAGCCCTCAGGATCCTGCCGCTCGCGCACCTGGCGCGGGCTGCTGTCCGTGCTGATCGCGGCCGTCTATCTGATCGCCGGCGCGCTGCACGGCGTACACGATATCGACGTCACCACGCCCAGCGGCGGCTCGGAGATCGCCGCGATGCTCGATGGCGCCAGCGGCCACCTCGACCACAAGGCCATCGGCGGACATCATTGCCACGGCTGCTTCTCGGTGACCGTGGCACAGCCGGCGCCAGCGACAGCAGCAACCGCGCTTGTGTCGGCGCCGAACCCGCAACGGGCCCCGCGGCTCGCCGGAATCGTTCCCGATACCGACTCTCCTCCTCCCAGACCTGTTGCCTGAACGGATTGGTCGGGCGCCCCGCGCCCTTTAGGTTCATGCTTCACGGGTCGGTTTCATGTTTCGCAGGGGAATGGCCGCGCGCCTGGCGTGCGCGGCAGCGTGTCTGATTGCAGCATCGACGCTTTCGCACGCCCAGACTTTGACGATGCGGAGCGCGCTGTCGCGCGCTCTGGCCGCAAGCCCGCGCCTGACGGCGGCGGAGCGCGACGTCGGCATCGCCACGGGCCAGCGCATCCAGGCGGGCGCCCTGCTCAATCCGGAGCTGTCCTACGAACAGGACGATTCATTCGGCTCCGGCAGATATCGCGGGACGCGCTCGGCCGAGACCACGCTGCAGATCAGCCAGGCCTTCGAGCTGTTCGGCAAGCGCGAGGCGCGGATCGCCGCAGGCGCAGCCGGCGTCGAGGTCGCGGCGATCCAGCGCAAGGCGATCAGGCTGGAGGTGCTGTCGGAGACCGCGATCGCCTTTCTCAGCGTGCTCGGCGCGCAGCGGCGGATCCAGATCCTCGACGAGCAGATCGCCGCCATCGACCAGCTGACACCGCTTCTGCGCCGCCGCGTCGAGGCCGGCGCCTCCTCGCCGGCCGAGACCGGCCGCGCCGAGGTCGCCTCCGCCCTGGTCAAGGCCGACCGCGAGCGCTTCAAGGCGACGCTGGCGAGCGCCCGGCGCGAGCTTGCGGTGTTGATGGGCGATGCGTCCGCGAAGTTCGGCGAGGTCTCGGGCCGGCTCGACACCACCGGCCGGCCGCCGACGTTCCAGTCGGTCGTCGCCGCCATCGATGCCAATCCACAATTGGTGCGCTGGACCGCGGTCTATGCCCAGCGCAATGCCGAGCTGCTGCTGGCCCGGCTCAGGCCGTATCCGGACGTACGGATCGCGGCCGGCTGGCGCCACTTCAACGAAACGGGCGACGATGCGGCGCGGCTGACCGTCTCCGTGCCGATCCCCGTGTTCGACCAGAACCAGGGCAACATCCTCTCCGCGCAGGAAAGCCTCGCCAAGACCAAAGCCGAGCGCGAGGCCAATCGCAACACGCTGATCGTGATCGCCGGCCGCGCCTATGACTCGCTGCAGGGCTCGCTACGCGAGCTCGCGGTGCTGCGCGAGACCGCGATCCCCAAGGCCGTCGAGGCGTCCGAGGCGATCTCGCAAGGCTACGGCCAGGGCCGCTTCACCTTGCTCGAGGTGCTGGACGCGCAAGCGAGCGTCAGCCAGGCGCGGCTGCGCGAGCAGGAGGCGCTGCAGAATTTCCACGCCGGCGTGGCGATCATCGAGGGCCTCGTCGGCAATCCCTTTGCGCTGGCCCGGGAGAGCGCGCGATGAAGACGTCTTCCACCATCATCCTCGTGGCCATCGCCGCCGCCGCGCTCGGCGCTTACGGCTATTCCCTGCTCGCAGCGGACAAGCTCGCGCACACCGAGCATGGCGAGCACGCCGAGCATTCCGAACACAAGAAACCGAACGATCGCGTCGAGCAGGACGAGCACGGCGCCGACCGCATCCGCATCTCCGACGTCAAGCTCGCCGCAGCCGGCGTGGTGCTGGCGGAAGCCGCCAGCGCGACGCTGACCGACACGCTCGCCTTCAACGGCATCCTGCGCGCCAACCAGGAAGCCGTGGTGCAGGTAACGCCGCGCTTTCCGGGCCTCGCCAAATCCATCCAGAAGCGGATCGGCGACAAGGTCGGCAAGGACGACCTGCTCGCCGCGATCGAAAGCAACCAGAGCCTGACCGTCTACGAGCTCAAGGCGCCCATTGCCGGCACCATCATCGAGCGGCAGATCTCGCTCGGCGAATACGCCTCCGAGCAGAAGCCGGCCTTCGTCGTCGCCGACCTCTCCACCATCTGGGTCGATCTGTCGATCTACCGGCAGGATCTCCGCCGCGTCCGCCTCAACGACGAGGTGCTGATCGATCCCGACGACGGCCGCGGCGAGATCAAGGGCACGATCTCCTACATGGCGCCGATCGGCAGTAGCGAGACCCAGACGGCGCTGGCGCGCGTGGTGCTGCCCAATCCGGACGGTCGCTTGCGGCCCGGCCTGTTCGTCACGGCGCGGCTGATCCTCGCCGCGCGCAACGTCGCGGTTGCCGTCCGGCGGAGCGCGATCCAGACGCTGGAGAACAAGACCATCGTGTTCGTGCGCGAGGACGGCGACAAGATCGAGGCGCGTCCGGTCGAGCTTGGCGATTCCGATCCGCGCCACGTCGAGATCAAGGCAGGCCTTGCGGCCGGCGAGCATTACGTCGCGGAGAACAGCTTCGTCGTGAAGGCGGAGATGGGCAAGGGCGAGGCCGAGCATGATTGAGCGCTTCATCGCCGTCTCGCTGCAGCAACGTTGGCTCGTCCTCCTGCTCGCGCTCGGCGCGGTCGCCTTCGGCGCCTGGAATTTCCAGCGCCTGCCGATCGACGCCGTGCCTGACATCACCAACGTCCAGGTCCAGATCAACACCCGCGCGCCCGGCTATTCGCCGCTGGAAACGGAGCAGCGCATCACCTTCCCGGTCGAGACCGCGATGGGCGGACTCCCGAAGCTCGACTACACCCGCTCGCTGTCGCGCTACGGCCTCAGCCAGGTGACGATCGTCTTCAAGGACGGCACCGACATCTACTTCGCCCGGCAACTCGTCGGCGAGCGCATCCAGCAGGTGAAGGACCAGCTGCCTGTTGGCGTCGAGGTCGCGATGGGCCCGGTCTCGACCGGCCTCGGCGAGATATTCATGTACACGGTCGAAGCGAAGGCGGGCGCGAAGACGCAGGCGGGCCATGATTATTCCCTGACCGCTCTGCGCACCGTGCAGGACTGGATCATCCGGCCCCAGCTCCGCAACGTGCCTGGTGTGATCGAGGTCAATACGATCGGCGGCTTCGAGCGTCAGTTCCACGTGCTGCCTGACCCCGGCAAGCTGATGGCCTACCGGCTCGGCTTTCGCGACGTGATGACGGCGCTCGCCGCCAACAACGCCAATGTCGGAGCCGGCTATATCGAGCGCAACGGCGAGCAATATCTGGTTCGCTCGCCGGGCCAGGTCGGCAATATCGGCGAGATCCAGGACATCGTCATCGGCTCGCGCGGCGGCAATCCCGTCAGAATCAGGGATGTCGCGACCGTGACGGAAGGCCGCGATTTGCGTACGGGCGCCGCGACGTGGAACGGCGAGGAGACGGTGCTCGGCACCGCCATGCTGCTGATCGGCGAGAACAGCCGGACCGTCGCCCGCCGCGTCGCGGCCCGTCTCGAGGAGATCGCCAAATCGCTCCCCGAGGGCGTCGTGACGCGGACCGTCTACGACCGCACGGATCTGGTCGAAGCCACCATCCGCACCGTCCGGAACAACCTGCTGGAAGGCGCTGCGCTGGTCGTGGCGGTGCTGTTCCTGATCCTCGGCAACATCCGCGCCGCCCTGGTCACGGCCTGCGTCATTCCGCTGTCCATGGCCATGACCATCACTGGCATGGTCGAGACCAAGGTCAGCGCGAACCTGATGTCGCTTGGCGCAATCGACTTCGGCATCATCGTCGATGGTGCCGTGATCATCGTGGAGAACTGCCTGCGCATGCTGGCGGCGGCACAGCGCGAGAAAGGCGGGCTGCTGACGACCAGCGAACGGCTGCGCGCGATCCTGCGCGGGTCGAACGAGGTGATCAAGCCGAGCCTGTTCGGGACGCTGATCATCGCGGTGGTCTATCTGCCCGTGCTGACGCTGACCGGCGTCGAGGGCAAGATGTTCACGCCGATGGCACTGACGGTGCTGATGGCGCTGGGCGCGGCCGTGCTGTTCTCCATCACCTTCGTGCCGGCGGCCGTTGCCATCTTCGTCACCGGCAAGGTGTCCGAGCATGAGAACCTGTTCATGCGGGCGGCGAAGCGCGCCTATCTCCCCCTGCTCCGCTTTGCCATCGACAATCGCGCCACGGTCGCCATCATGGCCGTGGTCATCGTGGTCGCGAGCGGCATCGCCGCTTCGCGCATGGGCGGCGAGTTCATTCCGAGCCTCGACGAAGGCGACGTCGCGCTGGCGTCGATCCGGATTCCCGGCACCAGCCTCACCCAGTCGCTGGACCTACAGAAGGCGCTGGAAAAGCGCATTAAGCAGGTTCCGGAGGTGAAGGAGTTCTTCACCCGCATCGGCACCGCGGAGATCGCCACCGATCCGATGTCGTCGGCGCAGACCGACGGCTACGTCATGCTGAAGCCGCGTGCCGAATGGCCCGACCCCGGCAAGTCGAAATCGGAGGTGGTCAAGGCCATCGAGCATGCCGCAGACGAGATCCCCGGCAGCGCCTACGAAATCTCCCAGCCGATCCAGTTCCGCGTCAACGAGCTGATCTCCGGCGTGCGCACCGACGTCGGCGTCAAGATCTTCGGCGACGATCTCGACATCCTGCAAGGCGCCGCCAGGCAGGTGGAGGCCGCGATCCGCGGCATCCGCGGCGCCAGCGACGTCAAGATCGAGCAGGTCGCGGGCCTGCCGATCCTCACCGTCCGCCTCGACCGCCAGGCACTCGCCCGCTACGGCCTCAGCGCCAGCGAGGTGCAGGGCATCGTCGAGATCGCGGTCGGCGGCAAGTCGGCCGGCAAGCTGTTCGGAGGCGATCGCCGTTTCGACATCGTCGTGCGCCTGCCGGAGCATTTGCGCGGCAATCTCGAGGCGATCAGGGCGATCCCGATCCCGCTGCCGCCCGGAGAGGAATCCGGCTCCGGCACGGCCGTTCGAACGGCGCTGGCCAGCTCTCCCCTCGCCCAGATGCGCTATGTGCCGCTAGCGTCGGTCGCCACCGTCGATGCGACCCCGGGGCCCAACCAGATCAGCCGCGAGAATGGCAAGCGGCGGATCGTCGTCACCGCCAATGTTCGCGCACGCGACCTCGGCTCTTTCGTCGCGGAGGCCGAAGCGGCGGTGGCCGAGAAGGTCAAGCTGCCGCCGGGCTACTTCATCGGCTGGGGCGGCCAGTTCGAGCAATTGGTCTCGGCCACCAAGCGGCTGACGATCGTGGTGCCGGTGGCGCTGCTGCTGGTGTTCCTGCTGCTGTTCATGGGCATGGGATCGGTGGCCGATGCGGCGCTGGTGTTCTCCGGCGTGCCGCTGGCGCTGACCGGGGGCGTCGCCGCGCTGCTGCTGCGCGACATTCCGCTGTCCATCAGCGCCGGCGTCGGTTTCATCGCGCTGTCCGGCGTCGCCGTGCTCAACGGCCTCGTCATCATCGCCTTCATAGAGCGGCTGCGCAGCGAGGGACGATCCGTCGCGGAGGCCGTGCGCGAAGGCGCGCTGACGCGGCTGCGCCCGGTGCTGATGACGGCCCTCGTCGCCTCACTCGGCTTCGTGCCGATGGCGCTCGCCACCGGCGCCGGTGCCGAGGTGCAGCGGCCGCTCGCAACCGTGGTGATCGGCGGCATCATCTCGTCGACCGTCCTGACGCTGCTGGTGCTGCCGGCGCTCTACGTGCTGTTCCGCCGTGACGTGGCAAGTGAAAGGCCTACAATGGCGCCCGATTTGACGGCGTTTGGAGAGCGCTAGATTGGGCAGCCACGACCACCACGGTCACCACCACCACGATCATGCGGGCCACGCGCATGACCATGGCCACGATCATGGTCATGCACACGATCATGGTCACGGGCACGGCCATGTCCACACGCCCGCCAATTTCGGCAAGGCGTTCGCGCTCGGCATTGCGCTCAACATCGCGCTGGTCGTGGCCGAGGCGATTTACGGCTATATCGGCAACTCCACCGCCCTGCTCGCCGATGCCGGCCATAACCTGTCCGACGTGCTCGGTCTCGTCATCGCCTGGGGCGCCTCGATCGCAGCCCGCCGCGCGCCGAGCGGCCGCTTCACCTACGGATTTCGCGCCTCCACCATCCTGGCGGCGCTCGCCAACGCCGTGTTCCTGCTGGTCGCGACCGGCGCCATCGGCTGGGAGGCGATCCTGCGCCTGCGCGAGCCGGAGCCGGTCGCAGGCGTCACCGTGATGGTGGTCGCGGGCGTCGGCATCCTCATCAACGGCTTTACCGCCCTGCTGTTCGCGAGCGGCCGCAAGGACGACATCAACATCGAAGGCGCCTATCTGCACATGGCGGCAGACGCCGCGGTCTCGCTCGGCGTCGTGGTCTCGGCCGCGCTGATCATCTGGACCGGCTGGCTCTGGCTCGATCCCCTCACCAGCCTCGTCATCTGCGCCACCATCCTCTGGAGCGCGACCAGCCTCTTGCGCGGCTCCATCCACATGTCCATGGCGGCCGCGCCGGAGGGAACCGACCTTGCCGCAATCAGGGCGTTCCTGCTGGCGCGGCCGGGCGTCTCAGGGATTCACGATCTCCACGTCTGGCCGATCTCGACCACGGAGACCGCGCTGACCTGCCACCTCGTCATGCCGGCCGGCAGCGGCGATGCGTTCCTGATGGAGACCGCGCAGCTCCTCAAGACATCGTTCCGCATCGGCCACACCACGCTTCAGATCGAGACCCATCCCGACAATGGCTGCGCGCTGGCGCCGGATGACGTGGTGTGAGCCGAGTGCTCGCATCTATCCCCGTCATTGCGAGGAGCACTTGCGACGAAGCAATCCAGAGTCCCGCCGCGGAAAGACTCTGGATTGCTTCGCTGCGCTCGCAATGACGGCGGAGAGAGCTGCGGCCTACCCCGCCTTCGCCGTCACGATCCAGATCGCGCCCTGCAGTGCCACGCTCTGCCCCTTCAAAAACGGCGCGAGCATTTCGCGGATCGAGGCTTTTGCGGCCTCGTAGGTCTGCGGCGGATGGCCCTGGAGTGCGCGGCTGGCGGGACCGATCTGGAGCGCGCCGTCGACGGCGGCATCGAGCCCGCCGCCGATAGCAATGTCCATCGCCAGATTGTGCGGCTCCATCGCCGCGTCGACGAAGCCTGCGCCTTTCAATATGCGCATGACGCGCTCTTCCGAGGCAAAGGCGAACGGGCCCGGCTCCTCCGGACCGACCGGCGGCATCTTGGGCACGTGCTTGTAGACCGCCATCAGCGGCGCCATCGCCCATGGATTCTCCTTCGGCTCGCGCCAGCAAGCGAAGGCCAGCCGCCCGGTCGGCTTCAGCGCGCGGCGGAGATTGGTGAAGGACGCGACGGGGTCGGCGAAGAACATGACGCCGAAGCGTGAAGCGAGCAGATCGAAGCTCGCCGGCTCGAACGGATACACCGTCGCATCCGCCAGCACGAAGTCGAGCGGCAAGCCTTTCGGCGCCAGCGCGCGCGCCTGCGACAGCATCGGCTCGGAGACGTCGAGCCCAAGCGCAAAACCATCGGGCGCCACCGCCTTCGCGAACGCGACAGTCGTCGCACCGGAGCCGCAGCCGACGTCGAGCACGCGCTCGCCCGGCCGGGGCTTGGCGCGCGCGATCAGGACGTCGGCAATGGGGCCGAGCAGTTTCTCCTGCGCCGCATGCCGATCGGCCCAGCGCCGCCCGCTCGGGCCGTTCCAATAGGCGATCTGATCGGCGTTTTGCTCGTGTCCGCTCGGCTGTTGCATCGGGTTCCTCAGTCACTTTGCCTGGCGGTGATATCACGTTGAAGGCCCGTCAAGCGCTCAAATGAGCTGGATTTACGCTGTTGCCGCCCCTTGCTCCTCCCCCCGCCGGAGGGCTAAAGAGGGCGCCATGGGGCGGTTAGCTCAGCTGGTTAGAGCATCTCGTTTACACCGAGAGGGTCCGCGGTTCGAATCCGTGACCGCCCACCAGCCTTCGCGAGCTACGGCTCGGCAGGCCAGCACAGCAGGTCATGAGCGCGAAGCCGGTGAAGGCTGGCGCGCCGAAGCCCAAAGGGCGAAGGCGGGCTAGGCAAGCCCAATCTCAATCCCGCGGCCGCCCTGGCAGCAGCGGCACCGCATCGATCCAGACAGCCGCCGATTGGCACCAGATCTGCCGCACCGGCCTCAGCGCATCGCGCTGGCGGATCGAGCCCCAGCGGATGCCCCAATCGTCGGCCTGGTCGCCCTCGCCACTGGTGAACAGCGGGGAACCGCAGTCGCCGCAGAAATGCTGGAAGCGCATCCGGCCGTTGTCGCCGCGCTTGCCGTAGATTTTGGGCGTACCGCGGGTCAGGCGGACATCGGCCCGGGTGCAGATGGCCGTCACGCGGAACGGCGAGCCGGTCAGCGTCTGGCAATCGGTGCAGTGACAGACCGACACCCCTTCCGGATCGACATCGGCCTCGAAGGCGATCGCCCCGCAATGACATTGCCCGTCGATCTGCATTGCCTCCTCCCTGTCGCCCAAACAAAAACGGCGCCCGAAGGCGCCGTTTTATCATCATTTTCGAGCCGCACACTCAGTGCGCGGTCAGGCCGCCGGCGGCTTCATCGCCATCAGGCTTCACCGTCACCTTGGTGTCCTCTTCCCAGACGATCGGCACCGGCTTCTTCACCAAGGCCTTGGCGACGACGTCGTCGAGGCGCGAGACCGGGATGATCTCCATGCCGCCCTTGATCGCATCGGAAATCTCCGTGAGATCCTTGGCGTTGTCCTCGGGGATCAGCACCGTCTTGATGCCGCCGCGGGCCGCAGCCAGCAGCTTCTCCTTCAGGCCGCCGATCGGCAGCACGCGGCCGCGCAGCGTGATTTCGCCGGTCATCGCGACATCATGGCGGACCGGAATGCCGGTCATGACCGAGATGATCGCGGTGGCCATCGCAACGCCTGCTGACGGACCATCCTTCGGCGTCGCACCCTCCGGCACGTGCACGTGGATGTCGCGCTTGTCAAACAGCGGCGGCTCGACGCCGTAGTTGATCGCGCGCGAGCGGACGTAGGACGCCGCCGCGGAGATCGACTCCTTCATGACGTCGCGCAGATTGCCCGTCACCGTCATCTTGCCCTTGCCGGGCATCATGACGCCTTCGATCGTCAGCAGCTCGCCGCCGACATCGGTCCAGGCAAGGCCGGTGACGATGCCGACCTGCGGCTCGCTCTCGATCTCGCCGAAGCGGTACTTCGGCACGCCGAGCAGCTCTTCCAGAGTCTTCTCGGTGACCTTGACCGACTTCTTCTTGGAGATCATCAGCTCCTTCACCGCCTTGCGGGCCAGTGTGGAGAGCTCACGCTCCAGATTGCGCACGCCCGCTTCGCGGGTGTAGCGGCGGATCAGAAGCAGCAGCGCCTCGTCGTCGATCGAGAACTCCTTGGAGTCGAGGCCATGCTTGGACACCGCGTTCGGGATCAGGTGCTTGCGCGCGATCTCGACCTTCTCGTTCTCGGTGTAGCCCGCGATCCGGATGATCTCCATGCGGTCCATCAGCGGCCCCGGAATATTGAGCGTATTCGCGGTGGTGATGAACATCACGTTGGACAGATCGTAGTCGACCTCGAGATAGTGGTCGTTGAAGGTCCCGTTCTGCTCGGGGTCGAGCACCTCGAGCAGCGCCGAGGACGGATCGCCGCGGAAATCGGCGCCCATCTTGTCGATCTCGTCCAAAAGGAACAGCGGATTGGACGACTTGGCCTTGCGCATCGACTGGATGATCTTGCCGGGCATCGAGCCGATATAGGTGCGGCGGTGACCGCGGATCTCGGCCTCATCGCGCACGCCGCCGAGCGAGACGCGCACGAATTCGCGCCCCGTCGCCTTCGCGATCGACTTGCCGAGCGAGGTCTTGCCGACGCCGGGAGGCCCGACCAGGCACAGGATCGGCCCGGTCAGCTTGTTGGCGCGCGACTGCACCGCGAGGTACTCGACGATGCGCTCCTTGACCTTCTCGAGCCCGTAGTGATCGGAGTCCAGGATGGCTTGCGCCTGCTCCAGGTCCTTCTTCACCTTGGACTTCTTGTTCCACGGGATCGACAGCAGCCAGTCCAGATAATTGCGAACGACGGTCGCTTCCGCGGACATCGGCGACATCTGGCGCAGCTTCTTCAATTCATGCTGCGCCTTCTCGCGCGCTTCCTTGGAGAGCTTGGTCTTGGAGATCTTCTCCTCGAGGTCGGCGAGCTCGTCGCGACCGTCGTCGTCGCCGAGTTCCTTCTGGATCGCCTTCATCTGCTCGTTGAGATAATACTCGCGCTGGGTCTTCTCCATCTGGCGTTTGACACGCGAGCGGATGCGCTTCTCGACCTGCAGCACCGAGATCTCGCTCTCCATCAGGCCGAGCACCTTCTCCAGGCGCGTGGTGACGGACAGCGTCTCCAGGATTCCTTGCCGATCGGCGATCTTGACGGCGAGATGCGAGGCAACGGTGTCGGCGAGCTTGGCGAAATCGGTGATCGCCTGCACGACGCCGACGACCTCGGCCGAAATCTTCTTGTTGAGCTTCACATAGCTCTCGAAGTCGGACACGACCGAGCGCGCCAGCGCTTCCGCCTCGACCGATTTCGCATCGGTGTCGGCGAGCGCGACCGCGGTCGCCTCATAATAGTCCGCGCGATCGGTGTACTTCGCCACGCGCGCACGCTCGAGCCCTTCGACCAGCACCTTCACGGTGCCGTCGGGGAGCTTCAGGAGCTGCAGCACGCTGGCAAGCGTCCCGGTCTCGTAAATGGCATCGGGCGCCGGATCATCGTCGGACGCGTTCTTCTGCGTCGCGAGCATGATCAGCGCGTCGTTCTTCATCACCTCTTCGAGCGCGCGGATCGACTTCTCGCGGCCGACGAAGAGCGGAACGATCATGTGCGGGAAGACGACGATGTCGCGCAGCGGCAGCACGGGATAGGCGTGCGCTTCGCCATGAACGATGGTTGGCCGGGGTTTTGGATTGGTCATGGCCTTTTCCTTTTGCTTTGCCCCCTTGCACGCAGCCCGCTGATCACGCGCAACCGCCACAAGGTGCCGAGGTGATCCGCAGAACCGGTCGGTCCTTTACAAGTTGGACCGGCTCGCCGGAACGGAACTGAGGCGAATCTTGAAGAGATTTTTCGCTCGCCGCCGACATTAGGTGGCTATCGACCCGGGGGGTGTCAAGTCATTGAAAGACGCGCGCCATCAGGCGCTTACGCACGCAATAAGCGACGCAACACCGGCTGCGGAAATACCGGTTCCGCAGCCCACTTCGAGGACACGATTGGAGCGTTCCAGCGCCGTCGGATCAGGCGCTGGCGTTCTCGACGGCGCGATCGGACCGATCGGCGTAGATGTAGAGCGGACGGGCCGTGCCTTCCACGACTTCGCGGGAAATCACGACTTCTTCCACACCTTCCAGGCCCGGCAGGTCGAACATGGTCTCGAGCAGGATCGCCTCGAGGATCGAGCGCAGGCCTCGCGCGCCGGTCTTGCGCTCGATCGCCTTGCGGGCGACCGCGCCAAGCGCCTCGTCGGCGAAGGTCAGCTCGATGTTCTCCATCTCGAACAGCCGCTGGTACTGTTTCACCAGCGCGTTCTTCGGCTCCGTCAGGATCTTCTTGAGCGAGGTCTCGTCGAGATCCTCGAGGGTCGCCACGACCGGCAGACGGCCGACGAACTCGGGGATGAGGCCGTACTTCAGGAGGTCCTCGGGCTCGACGTGACGGAAGATCTCACCGGTCCGGCGGTCCTCAGGCGCGAGCACCTGGGCGCCGAAGCCGATCGAGGTCGACCGACCGCGTGCCGAGATGATCTTCTCGAGGCCGGCGAAAGCGCCGCCGCAGATGAACAGGATGTTGGTGGTATCCACCTGCAGGAACTCCTGCTGCGGATGCTTTCGGCCGCCCTGCGGCGGGACCGAAGCCACCGTGCCTTCCATGATCTTGAGCAGCGCCTGCTGCACGCCCTCACCCGACACGTCACGCGTGATCGAGGGGTTGTCGGACTTGCGACTGATCTTGTCGATTTCGTCGATGTAGACGATGCCGCGCTGGGCACGCTCGACGTTGTAATCGGCGGCCTGGAGCAGCTTCAGGATGATGTTCTCGACGTCCTCGCCGACATAGCCGGCTTCGGTCAGCGTGGTCGCATCGGCCATCGTGAACGGCACGTCCAGGATGCGGGCGAGCGTCTGCGCGAGCAGCGTCTTGCCCGAGCCGGTCGGACCGATCAGCAGGATGTTCGACTTCGCGAGCTCGACGTCGTTGTGCTTGGTCTGATGGTTGAGGCGCTTGTAGTGATTGTGCACCGCGACCGAGAGGACCTTCTTCGCATGGCTCTGGCCGATGACGTAATCGTCCAGCACCTTGCAGATTTCCTTTGGCGTCGGAATACCGTCGCGCGACTTGACCAGCGAGGACTTGTTCTCCTCGCGGATGATGTCCATGCAGAGCTCGACGCACTCGTCGCAGATGAAGACCGTGGGACCCGCGATCAGTTTGCGGACTTCGTGCTGGCTCTTGCCGCAGAACGAGCAATATAGCGTGTTCTTGGAGTCGCTCGTGCCGACCTTACTCATTCATGTCTCCGTCCGCGGTTCGATCCCGTTCCGCTCGATCGCTCCATTCCGACACGATGGCCGGCATGAAGCTTAAGTAGAGCAAATTCCGTACCAAAAAAGACCCTACGCCTTACTACATCCTGCGCGAATCACGGTCGCTCGATTCTCCCGCGATCAGCCGATCAATCGTAGCCAACCATGCTGTCACCCGACTATCAAGAATTCGCTAATCGGGGGTCGCCGGCAAGCCGTGACAATACCGTGATTTCCGGTCTTGGCACGAGCGAAGTGATCGAAAACACCCCGGCGTTGCTGGATTGCCACGAAAAACAAGCACGAAAGCGGAACTTTCTGCTTGTCGCGGGGCGCAAAACCGCGTTTTGCACCGCGCGCACGCGCACCTAACGTGAACGCCGCCCTGACGGGTCCACGGCAAACCGAGGGATCGTCGTGACGCCCCGGTAGTGCTACGGGGCCTTCGCCGGTGCCGGCTCCTCGGCGCGCTTGTCGATCACCTTGTCGACCAGGCCGAACTCCTTGGCGTCGTTTGCGGTCAGGAACTTGTCGCGTTCCAACGCATCCTCGATCGACTTGTAGGTCTGGCCGGTGTGCTTGACGTAGATCTCGTTGAGCCGCTTCTTCAGGTTCAGGATTTCCTGGGCGTGCAGCATGATGTCGGTGGCCTGGCCCTGGAAGCCGCCGGAGGGCTGGTGAACCATGATGCGCGCGTTCGGCAGCGAGAAGCGCATGTCCTTCTCGCCGGCGCAAAGCAGCAGCGAGCCCATCGAAGCCGCCTGACCGGTGCACAGGGTCGAGACCGGCGGGCGGATGAACTGCATGGTGTCGTAGATCGCAAGGCCCGACGTCACCACGCCGCCCGGCGAGTTGATGTACATCGAGATTTCCTTCTTCGGATTTTCCGCCTCGAGGAACAACAGCTGCGCGACGATCAGCGTCGACATGCCGTCCTCGACCGGGCCGGTCACGAAGATGATGCGCTCCTTCAGGAGGCGCGAGAAAATGTCGTAGGCGCGCTCGCCACGGTTGGTCTGCTCGACCACCATGGGCACGAGGTTCATGTAGGTTTCAACCGGATCGCGCATGAGTCACCTAGGGTTTCGGAGACGGACATCGCCGGGCAGGCTTGCCAGTTGGGCTGGATTGGCCGGGAGGCGAATGGACGTCCTGTGATGCAGGAACTTGGGTAAGAAGTAGAAGGCGTAGCGACAGATATAGCCCAATTCGCTTCTGACAAGTGCGGAGCGCATTAAGGCTTAACCCGAGGGGCAGTTGAAGCTGATTCGCACAAAGAGGCCCAGCCGGCCATCTGGCTAGCTGGACCTCTTCGCTCATCATCCTTAATAGCGGACTATCTCAAACCCTTCAGGCTGCGGTCTTTTCCGCGTCGTCGTCCTTGTAGAGATCCTCGCGCGAGACCTTCTTCTCGGTCACGTTGGCGAGCTCGAGGATGAAGTCGACCACCTTGTCCTCGTAGATCGGCGCACGAAGCTGGGCCAACGCCTGGGCGTTGTTGCGGTAGAAGTCCCAGACCTCCTTCTCGCGGCCGGGCATCGAGCGCGCGCGCTCGATCACGGCACGGCCGACCTCGTCGTCGGTCACGGTGATCTTGTTCTTCTCGCCGATCTCGGAGAGCACGAGGCCAAGCCGCACGCGGCGATCGGCGATCTTGCGATACTCCTCCTTCGCCTTGTCCTCGGTGGTGTCCTCGTCGGCAAAGGTCTTGCCGGCGGAATCCATCTCGGCCTTGACCGAGTTCCACATCAGATTGAACTCCTCGTCCACCAGCGAGGGCGGCGCCTCGAAGCGATGCGCCTCGTCGAGACGGTCGAGCAGCGTGCGCTTGACGCGCTGGCGCGTGGCGGTGGCGAACTCGGCAACGAGGCGCTCACGCGCGGCTTCCTTCAGCTTGTCCAGCGATTCCAGGCCGAGCGACTTGGCGAACTCGTCGTCGATCGCAAGGTCCTGCGGCGCCTCGATCAGCGTCGCTGTCGTCTCGAACTCGGCCGGCTGGCCGGCGAGCTTGTCGTTCATGTAGTTCTTCGGGAACGATACTTTCAGCGTGCGCGTCTCACCCGCGCCGATGCCGATGAGCTGCTCCTCGAAGCCCGGAATGAAGGTGTTGGAGCCGATGACGACCTGGATGCCCTCGCCGGTGCCGCCTTCGAAGACTTCGCCGTTGATGCGGCCCGTGAAGTTGATGGTGACGCGGTCGCCCGAGGCGGCCTTGGCGCCTTCGCCCTTGTCGGCGAAGGTGCGATTGGAATCGGCGATGCGCTTGATCGCCTCGTCGACGTCGGCGTCGGTGACCTCGGCGACGGGCTTCTCGACCTGGAAGGTCTTGAAGTCGGCGAGCGCGATCGAAGGCACCACCTCGATCGCGACCGTGTAGGTCAGATCGGTCTTGCCGTTCAGCAGTTCCTCGACCTCGGCCTGCTCGCTCGGCATGGTGATCTTCGGCTCGGTCGCAAGGCGGAAGCCGCGCTCGGAGAACAGCTGCGTGTTGGTGTCGCGGATGGTCTGGTCGATGGTCTCGGCCATCACCGAGCGGCCATAGACCTTCTTCAGGTGCGAGACCGGCACCTTGCCCGGACGGAAGCCGTTGATGCGGACCTTGTCCTTGAGGTCGACGAGCTTGGCACCGGCCTTGGCGTCGAGATCAGACGCGGGGACGCTGATCTTGAACTCGTGCTTCAAACCTTCCGAGAGGGTTTCTGTGACCTGCATGGCGTCCAATCTTCTTTTCGTTCGGCCCCGGCACGTCGCGCGTCGGGACGCTGTCGTTAATCGATCCGGCGCGAGGCACACGCCTCCACGCCGGTGGTTCATCGGACCCGCTCCCAGGCGGACAATCGTCCCCGCGGAAGCAGGCCTCGTAATCCGTGCAAACGCGATAAGCGCTTGGTGCGGGCGGAGGGACTCGAACCCCCACAACTTTCGTCACTGGAACCTAAATCCAGCGCGTCTACCAGTTCCGCCACGCCCGCGTGAATTTGCATCAAGACCGGCCGCGATGCCGCGGGCGGCCGGGCTTATAGCATGCGCCTGACTGTTCGCAGCAAAAAAATGGCTTGATGGAGGCAGGCTTCAAATAGGCACGATGGCTGGACTTATCCAGCACGGCGTGGTCCGGATCGTGCCATGACAACGCGGATCCATGCCCCACATCGGCGCGAGGTTTTGGCGGGCTTAGGCGCCTCGGCGGCCGCGCTGATCGTGGGCGGCGCGGGCCCGTCCGTGACGGCCCAGCTGGCGCTGCAGGCGAGGCCCGCAACGCTGGCTCTGACACCGGGTCAGGCGGCTACACCGATCTGGGAGCTGGCCGCCGTAAGCCACCTCAGAGACGTGCGTCTCAAGCGCTTCGACCGCTGCCAATTGGTCTTCAGCAACAACCTCCCTGTGCCGCTTGCGCCGGTCTGGTACGGCCTCCACGCGCCGATGGCGGCCGACCCGCTCCGCGGCCGCGCCCCGGCAGCACCGGATGCGACGGAAACATCAACTATTTCAGTGCCTAATGCGGGCACTCTGCTGGCCGACTTCCGCCTCTTCGAGGACCGCCTGAAGCAGCCCGCGCGCCCGCTTCCGATCATCGTGGCCGAAACCGGCCCGGTCGCCGTCGACCGTGACGAGGTCCTGTTGATCCAGGAATGGCGCCTGCGGCCGGATGGCACCGCTGTCCCTGCGGGCCAGGACCCAAAGGACACGGCGCCGCTCTACACGATCAACGGGCAGACTTCATTCGAGCTGTCAGCTTTGGGCGGCCAGCGGCTGCGACTGCGCATTATCAACGGTTCGCAACGCTCTGTTCTCGCAATTAAATTGGAGAATCATGAAGTTAACGTCCTGGCCTTGGACGGCCAGCCGGCCGAGCCCTTTCCGGCCCGCAACGGCGCCCTCGTCCTAGCTCCCGGGGCGCGGGCCGACGCTTTCGTGGATGTCGAGGCTTCGGCTCCCTTCCTGCTGCACGACGGCAAGTCGGCCCGCCAAATCGGAACCCTTTCGGTCTCCGGCGGAATCCGCCGGCGCGCGGAGCTGTCGCCACTTCAACCGCTCCCTCCGAACGATCTGCCCGACCAGCTCGATCTGAGAGGCGCCCTGCGGTTCGATGTCGCGCTGGGAGCAGCCGATTCCGGCTGGGCACGGCCCGCGACCTTCTCCACCGCCTCCGCCCCCGGCTTCCGCGCCAAGACCGGCCGCACGGTGGTGCTGGCGCTGCAGAACCCCGCCCCGCTCACCACGGTGTTCCACCTGCACGGCCACCATTTCCGCCTGCTCGACAAGCTCGACGACGGCTGGAAGCCCTATTGGCTCGACACGCTCGCGATCGAGCCCGGCCAGACCCAGCGCATTGCATTCGCTGCAACCTCGCCCGGGCGCTGGCTGATCGAATCCGTCGCGACCGACTGGGCCGCGCCGCGCCTGGTGCGCTGGTATGGGGTGGAGTGAGATTTTGTAGGATGGGTAGAGCGCAGCGAAACCCATCGCGATCGCGCCAAGCCGAGAGATGATGGGTTTCGCTGCGCTCTACCCATCTACGCCCCGTAACGAACAGCTCAGTACTCCACCCCCAGCGCGTCATAGATCCGCCGGTGCACGGCCGGCAGCGTCTCGGTCAGGTCCTCCGCAATCAGCCCCGGCCCGGCTTCACTCGCCGCCTCGCCGTGCATCCAGACGCCGATGCTGGCGGCCTCGAACGCCGGCACGCCTTGCGCCAGGAGCCCTGCGATGATCCCGGACAGCACATCGCCCGCGCCGGCCGTGGCGAGCCAGGGCGGCGAATTGGCGGCGATGGTGGCGCGGCCGTCGGGGGCGGCGATTGTGGTGTCGGGGCCCTTCAGCAGCACCACGGCGCCGGAGCGCTCGGCGGCGGCGCGGACGCGCTCGAGCTTGGAGCGGCCGGGATGCTTGTTGCTGAGGTCGGAGAACAGGCGCGGAAACTCGCCTTCGTGCGGGGTCAGCACCACCGCATTGTCCTGCGAGGATTTGATCGACTCGAACAGGCGCTCGGGGGTTGCGGCAAAGCTCGTCAGCGCATCCGCATCGAGCACCAGATGCCGCTGTGCGGTTAGTGCGCTGTGGACGAAATCGCAGGTGCGCTCACTGACGCCCGCACCGGGGCCGATGATGCAGGTGTTGTAGCGCTTGTCCCCGAGCAGCTCGCCGAACTCGATCGCGCTGTCGACGGGGCGCACCATCACCGCGGTCAGCGCGGCCGCATTGATCGCGAGCGCATCGCGCGGGCTCGCCAGCGTCACAAGGCCCGCTCCGGCGCGCAGCGCGCCGCGCGCGGCGAGCCGCGCCGCACCGGTCGCGGCCGCATCGCCCGAGACCGCCAGCACGTGGCCGCGCGCGTATTTGTGGCCGTCGATGCGCGGCACCGGAAAGGCCGCGCCCCAGACATCCGGATCGTTCTCGAACGTCTGCGGCGCGATCTCGTCCAGCACCTGCGCATCGATACCGATGTCGGCGACGCGCACGCGGCCGCAATGCATCCGCCCGGGCAAGAGCAGATGCGCCGGCTTCTTGCGGAAGAAGGTGACGGTCTCGGTGGCATTCACCGCCACGCCCATCACGGCGGCGCTGGTGCCGTTGATGCCGCTCGGCAAATCGACCGCCAGCACCGGAGCACCGTTGGCGTTGATCGCCTCGATCATCTCCCGCGCCTCGCCCTCGATGGAGCGGCTGAGGCCCGCGCCAAACAGCGCGTCGATGATCAGCGCAGGCCTGCCGATCGCCTGCGGGTTGAACGGCAGCACCGGGTGCTTCCAGCCGCGCGCGGCGGAGGCTGCATCGCCCTGGAGCTGGTCGCGCTCGCACATCAGGATCACCGAGACCTCGCGCCCCTGCGCGGCGAGCTCGGCGGCGGCGACGAAGCCGTCCCCGCCATTATTGCCGGGCCCGGCCACGATCAGGATCGGCCCCTCCTCCACTAGCTCCTGGGCGGCCTCGGCGACCGCCTGGCCGGCGCTGAGCATCAGCTTGAAACCCGGCGTGCCGGCCGCGATGGCGAGCTGGTCGGCGCGCTGCATGTCCGCGTTGGTCAGAACTTCCATGCCACTTCCTAGTACAAACGCCTCTTGAACAGGCACCTTTGGCGCCGATCCGGCGACGGGAACATCGATCTGCACACACATTGAACCGTTTGCCTATTTCGTAGTCTTCGGTATTTTGTGCAGATCGGCACCATCACTCAGGGATGCTCGTTAAAAGGCTGATAACGCTCCGATAATCAGGGCATTTGCAACTTGGCATAGACCCTGCTTTCGAGGAAGCCGCTTCGGTTCGTCGTGCTCACTGGCATCTAGAAGGGTGTGGCCGGCCGATGTCGCCGGACTGGTCAGGGATCCCGGCATAGAGAAGACAAGATCGTGCGTTGAGAAATGCGCGTCCTGACGAAGACGTTGCTATTGGATCGAGAGGCCGGGAGTCGCGCAGTGAAGAAAATCGAAGCCATCATCAAGCCATTCAAGCTCGACGAGGTGAAGGAAGCGCTTCAGGAAGTCGGTCTCCAGGGCATCACCGTCACCGAGGCCAAGGGCTTTGGCCGGCAGAAGGGTCACGCCGAACTTTACCGCGGCGCAGAATACATCGTCGACTTCCTGCCGAAGGTCAAAATCGAGATCGTGATCGGCGACGATCTGGTCGAGCGCGCCATCGACGCGATCCGCCGCGCCGCGCAGACCGGCCGCATCGGCGACGGCAAGATCTTCGTCTCCAACATCGAAGAGGCGATCCGCATCCGAACCGGCGAATCCGGGCTGGACGCTATCTGAGCCGGGTGCTATCCCGCATTTTGCGACACTCTGACAAGAAATAAGGCTGCTTCGGCGGCCTGATTTCGTTTGTGCGGTCGCGCGCGAACTCGCCAAAAGCGAGAACAATCTTGCTCACCTGGAAACCGACCCGCAGAGCCAAAAGGGGTATGCATGAAGACCGCCAAAGACGTCCTGAAATCGATCAAGGACAACGACGTGAAGTACGTCGACCTGCGCTTCACCGATCCGCGCGGCAAGTGGCAGCACGTCACGTTCGACGTCAGCATGATCGATGAAGACATCTTCGCCGAAGGGACGATGTTCGACGGCTCCTCGATCGCCGGCTGGAAGGCGATCAACGAGTCCGACATGTGCCTGATGCCTGATCCGGTGACCGCGACGATCGATCCGTTCTTCGCCGAGACCACCATGGTCATCACCTGCGACGTGCTCGAGCCGACCACCGGCGAGCCTTACAACCGCGACCCCCGCGGCATCGCCAAGAAGGCCGAGGCGATGGTGAAGTCGATGGGCGTGGGCGACGCCGTGTTCGTCGGCCCCGAAGCCGAATTCTTCGTGTTCGACGACGTGCGCTTCTCCTCCACGCCCTACAACACCGGCTTCCGCCTCGACTCCTCGGAGCTGCCGACCAACTCCGACACCGAATATGAAGGCGGCAATCTCGGCCACCGCGTCCGCACCAAGGGCGGCTATTTCCCGGTTCCGCCGCAGGATTCCGTGCAGGACATGCGCTCGGAAATGCTGGGCGCCATGGCCAAGATGGGCGTCAAGGTCGAGAAGCACCACCACGAGGTCGCTTCCGCCCAGCACGAGCTCGGCATGAAGTTCGACACGCTGACGCTGATGGCCGATCACATCCAGATCTACAAGTACTGCATCCACCAGGTCGCGCACATCTACGGCAAGACCGCCACCTTCATGCCGAAGCCGGTCTACGGCGACAACGGCTCGGGCATGCACGTGCACCAGTCGATCTGGAAGGACGGCAAGCCGGTGTTCGCCGGCAACAAGTACGCCGACCTGTCGGAGACCTGCCTCCACTATATCGGCGGCATCATCAAGCACGCCAAGGCGATCAACGCCTTCACCAACCCGTCGACCAACTCCTACAAGCGTCTGGTCCCGGGGTATGAGGCCCCCGTGCTGCTCGCCTATTCCGCGCGCAACCGCTCGGCCTCCTGCCGCATCCCCTACACCGCTTCGCCGAAGGCCAAGCGCGTCGAGGTGCGCTTCCCCGATCCGCTCGCCAATCCCTATCTCGGCTTCGCCGCGATGCTGATGGCCGGCCTCGACGGCATCAAGAACAAGATCGATCCGGGTCCGGCGATGGACAAGGACCTCTACGACCTGCCGAAGGAAGAGCTGAAGCAGATCCCGACGGTGTGCGGCTCGCTTCGCGAGGCGCTCGAAAACCTCGACAAGGACCGCAGCTTCCTCAAGGCCGGCGGCGTGTTCGACGACGACTTCATCGACGCCTATATCGAGCTGAAGATGACCGAGGTCGAGCGCTTCGAGATGACCCCGCACCCGATCGAGTTCGACATGTACTATTCGGGCTGATCGGCACGAACATCGGCGACAAGCAAAAGGCGCTTCCGGAAGGAGGCGCCTTTTCGTTTGGTCATGCCAAATCAAGGCGGCCAAGCGGAAACGGGGCGAGATCAGACGACTGCCGGAGGGCGTCTACGGTTCGACGATGGTAGCGAGAACCTGCGCTGCGGAGCCATCCGCTTTCGTTCTGCATCTGACTCCAATCCGTTCTCAAAGAACAAATCAGAGCCGCAAAAACCGCATCGGAGCAATTCCTACCGATTGGTTTATCGGCCCGAGATTTGGAATGCGCATCGCGCGGCATTGTCACTCGTCGGGAAAGTTGACGCCAATCTCGGTCACCACGGGCGCCCATTTCACCAGCGTCGCATTGTCCGAGGCGACCTTGACGCCATCACCGGAGAGCGACCTCGGCGCTCCGGCCTTCTTGCCGAACCGGATCGTGACGATGCAGCCGTCTTGCAGCGGCCGGCTCAGCGCGCCGCCCTTCCAGTCGGTGACGAAGCCGCCGTAGTCCCATTCGAATCCGCTCACCAGGAACGGCTTGCCGTTGGCCTTCTGCACCTCGGCAAGGCTTGAGCCGAGGGTGATTCCGCCAATGCTCCAGCGGCTGGTCTTGGCATCGCGCAAGGTGAGGCCGGAGGCGCGCCCGGCCTTGTCGTCGGTGAAGGCAATTGCGATGCGGCGGTCCGTCGCCTTCGGAAACAGTACGAGCGCCCTGTATTTCTCGCCCTCGGCGCCCGGCAGCGCCTGCACCACGGCGTCAGTGCCATAGCGCTGCTTCAACGTCCTCTCGGTGTCACCGGGCCCAACCGGTGAAGCGCAGGTAATCGGTCCCTCCTGCGGCGGCGCGCTTTGCGCGAATGCGGAGGACGCGAGCAGGAGAAGGGTTGTCACGGTGACGCTGGGGTTCATCGCAAGGCAATCCGGTTTCGAGGAACGAACCGGAGCCTAGGCCGCCGCCTTCTGTCGTGTCACCATCGCCTCGCCAAAGGCTTCGAACAGCTTGCGGTTGATGGGATTGTGCTGCGGGTCGTACTCCGCGTGCCATTGCACGCCGAGGGCAAAGCTCGGAGCTTCCGCGATGCGGATCGCCTCGATGGTGCCGTCCTCGGCGATGCCTTCGATCAGCACGCGCTTGCCGGGATCGAGGATGCCCTGCCCGTGCAGTGAATTGACCCGGATCTTCTCGCAGCCGAGAATTTTGGCGAAGGCGCCGCCGGCCGTCAGCTCGACGTCGTGACGGTCGGCGAACACCACCGTCGGATCGGGATGGATCTCGCCGTTCTCGAGCCGGGGCATGCGGTGGTTCATGCGGCCGGGGATCTCGCGGATCTCGGGATGCAGCGAGCCGCCGAAGGCGACGTTCATCTCCTGCAAGCCGCGGCAGATCCCGAACAGCGGAATGCCGCGGGCCACGCAGGCGACCGACAGCGCCAGCGCGACCTCGTCGCGGTGGATGTCGTAGGGCTCGTGCTTTTCGCAGGGATCGACGTTGAAGCGGGTCGGGTGAACGTTGGCCCGGGCCCCGGTCAGGATGATGCCGTCCACGGTATCGAGCAGTGCCGGGATATCGGTGATGTCGGGGGCTCCAGCGAACATCAGCGGCAAGCCGCCGGAGACTTCGGCCACGGCGCGCAGGTTTCGCTCGCCGACCATCTGGACCTGAAATCGATTTTCGACGCGATAGGAATTCCCGATCACGCCGACGACCGGCTTTCTCATCTGTCGTTCCGCGGCTCCCGATAAGAAGATTCCCCGAACATGCCCCTCCGATGGAACAAATTCAACAGAAGGGATCGCGGGACGGCAATGCTATTTTCGCGCAAATGCCTCCCGGGCGTCCAACCCGCCCGCCACGGGCAGGCCGGCGGCCTTCAGCGCGGTTGACGCTGTCTCGCCCGGTGCGGCCAGCCAGGGGAGCTTGGCCTCGATTCCGCGCGTCACGGGCTCCCCGAGCGCGCCACCGAAGTCGATCGGCCAGAGCCCGTTGGGCACCACCTCGGCGGAGACGCCGCGGATCGCATAGCCCTCGCCCAGGATTGCCTCCGCACGATCGCTCGCGACAAGGCGCGCGGTGCTGGGATCCCTGAGATCGCCGAAGCTCACGAGCACGGGGATGAGCTCCCCTTGCACCGGGACAGTGCCGGTCTGCCGGCTCATGTCCTTGAACGACACCCGGCTGCCGCGCGCGGCGCCATAGGCGCGGAGCGCCACATAGTTGATGTCGTCGAGGTCGAGCTTGGCGCCCTGCTGGTGCGCCAGCAAGACCACGATGTTCTTGCCTTGGCCGAGATCGACGAACACGGCCTCCCCGCGCATCGTGGTGCGGCCGCTGCGGTTATAGTTGCGATCGGGCACGACAGCGAGAATGCTCGACCCGGTCTTGATCCCGGCCGGCGTCGTCACCTCGACCGTCAGGCGGAATTTATGGTCGGGCCGGTTGATCCGGATCTGGTCGCCACCGACGATCAAAGCCAAGAGCCCGAGCAGACCGGCCCACTTGCTGATAGAGCCCAAGCGCCCCTCACTTCCGTTTCGTCTCAGCTCTGCACAGTTCGCGCGCGAGCGTCAAACGGGCGCGTTGCCGCTCTTGATCGGAAGTGCGTTTGTCGAAAGAGTGCCCGATCGCAGCCACCAAAGACAGGATACGATGTGACCTTTCCCGCAGATGAACGACCCCGCTGCCGTGCCGACCTCGCGCGGGATCAGGCCTGGGCGATCGCGGTCGGCGGCATCGGCGTCGTGCTGTTCACCGCGCTGCTCGCCTTTACCTGGTATTTTGCGGCCACCCTGATGCTGATCTTCAGCGGCATGCTGCTCGGCCTCGGTCTCAACGCGCTGGTCAATGCGCTCGGCCGCCGGGTCCACCTGCCTCACACGATGCGGCTTGCAATCGTCTGCGTCGCGCTCGCTTTGCTACTCGCGGGCGTCGCCTATCTCGGGGGCGCCACCATTGCCGAACAGGCCTCGCTGCTGAGCAAGACCATCAAGTCGCAGATCACCAATGCCAGGTCCCTGCTCGAGAGCTACGGCATCGACACCAGCTTCTTCGATCTCGGCAACGCTGCGTCCGAGTCCGCGACCAACGCGTCCTCGGAGGCGACGCCCGCACCGGCAACGCCCTCGCGCGCTCCCCTGCCGAGCGCCGGCGCGCTCGCCTCCAGCGGCGGCGCGATCGTGAGCCAGACCCTCAAGCTGCTGCTCGGCACCATTCACGGCGTGGGCAACATCTTCATCGTGCTGTTCCTGGGCCTTGCCTTCGCCGCCCAGCCCAGTGTCTATCATGACGGCCTGCTGTTCCTGGCGCCGGCGCGGCACCGGACCCGTGTCGCCCTGGTCATCGACCGTATCGCTGAAACCCTGGAGCGATGGTTGATCGCCCAGATCATCGTCATGATCGCGGTTGGTGCCGTGACCTGGATCGGACTCGCCGTCATCGGCATCCCCGGCGCGTTCATCCTGGGGATTCAGGCGGGCCTGCTCGCCTTCATCCCCACGGTGGGAGCGATCATCGCCGGCGTCATCGTGGTGCTGGCGAGCCTCGCCTCGGGCTGGATCCCCGCCTTGTCGGCGTTTCTGCTGTTCATGGGCGTGCACGCGATGGAAAGCTACCTGCTGACGCCGATCCTGCAGCGGCAGGCGCTCGACATCCCGCCGGCCACGCTGTTCGCGTTCCAGATCCTGCTCGGCGTCGTGTTCGGCATCTGGGGCCTCGCGCTGGCGCTGCCGCTGGTCGCCATCGCCAAGGTCATGATCGACCATGTCAAGACGTACGAGGCGCCGCCTCTGGCGGAGGCGGCGTGAACCTCGCTCAGGTCGTGAGCACGGTCTCGGTGTGCTCGACCTCGGGGGGCGCGGCAAAATACTGGCCGACCAGGCCGCGCCATTCGGTGAAATTCTCCGAGCCGCGGAAGTCCACGGTGTGGTTCTCCAGCGTCGCCCATTTCACCATCAGCCGGTAACGCTGCGGCTTCTCGATCGACTTGTGCAGCTCGAAGCCGTGAAAGCCCTTGGAACGGCCGAAAGCGGCCTTGGCCTTGGCAACGGCCGCCTCGAAATCCTTCTCGCTGCCCGGCTTGACGTCGATTTGCGCGATCTCGGTGATCATTGGCTTTCCACCCTGTTTGTTCGATGCCCGTGTCTAGCGTAGACCGCGCCAAAGAAAAAGGCGCCGGAACGGCGCCCTGCCCGGCCGAATTGCGGGTGCGTCAGGCAAACAGCAGAACGGTGCCGGTCACGATCGCCGCACAACCCGCGAACAACACGAACGGCCAGTAGCTGCGGTGCTGCGCGTGGCGTCCTTGCGCGCGGCGCTCGGTGATCAGCGCGCTCTCGTATTCGTCCGCGGTGGAGAACAGACAGGCGAAACCGCCGCGGGCCGAGGCAGCTTCGGCTTCGAGCGACATCAGGGCGGCTTGCGGATTCTGTCGGCGGATCGATTCCATGACCACGATGGTAGGGATCGAATGGTAAACAGAGATTTACCGCAAGGCCGCCCTGCATTCTCACGCGGTGGCCGGGCGCGCCTGCGATGCGGTCCGCGCCGCGCTCTGGCGGCGCCAGTTCTCCAGCGACAGCGGCAGCTCCTCCGCCGCCTCGACGCGGTTGCGGCCGCCGCGCTTGGCCTGGTAGAGCGCGGTGTCGGCCGAGGCCAGCAGCACCTCGAGCTCGGTGCCGGCCGGACCGCCGGAGACGCCGATGCTGACGGTGGTGTCGACCGGGCCTTCGTCGACGACGACGCCGGAGGTCTCGAACGCCTCGCGCACACGCTCGGCGACCAGCACGCCCTCCTCCAGCGAGCACGGCAACAGGGCGGCGAACTCCTCGCCGCCGATGCGGCCCGACAGGTCGGAGATGCGCAGATTGCTGACCACGACGGTCGAGAACAGCTTCAGCATCTCGTCGCCGGCGGGATGGCCGAAGCGGTCGTTGATCGACTTGAAGTGGTCGATGTCGAAGATCATCACCGTCACCGGACGCCCGGCCTTGGCCTCGCGCTCGATCACGCGCGCACAGGCCTCCGAGAAGCCGCGACGGTTGAGCATGCCGGTGAGCGGATCAGTGGAAGCTGCGGTCCGGTGCGCGGTCACGGTGCGCTCGGACACCAGCATGAAGATCACGAACACGGTGCCGACGGCATAAAGGATGAGCTCGACCGCGAACACGGTGACCCAGATGCTCGAGGAGAAGCCGGCATCATGCGGGCGCAGGAAGCTGCCGATCAGGATCGGCAGCATCAACACGCAGCCGTGCATCACCGGCATCACCAAGGCGGGCCAGCGCCGTTGCACGCTCTTGCGCCGTTCGGTCCAGAGCTCGCTCGCAGTCAGCGCCGCGTACACCGAGACGATGCCGGCACCGACGAGCATGCGCAGCATCGATGCCGTGGGATCGAGCAGCGTCGCGGCCGCGACCCAGGCAAGTGCGCCGAGCACGAGCCCGGGCCAGTTCGGCTTGCGGCCGTGGAAGACGCGCGCCGCGTTCCAAACCATGCCGCAGGCAACGAAACCGACGGCGTTCAGCGCAAGGTAAATGTGCGGCCCCAGCCTGTCGCCCGCCGCGGTCCAGAGCGCGACCGAGGCGGCACCGAGCAGATAGGCGGTGCCCCACCATTTCAGCGCCGGGCTGTTCTCCTGCTTTCCGAAAAACACCATCATGGCGCCGAGCAATGCGGCAACCATGGTGGCGACCAAATAGAGCGTGATGCTATCGAGCGACATCATGTCGGCCCCCTCTGAAACATAGCAGTTACGCGATCGGCCCAGCCGATTTGCGCGCCCTTCCAAATGCGACGCTAGGTCTTGCGGGTTCCATTCAGGTTTTCGCGGATCCCTAAGTTTTCGCGAAACACGCCATCAATTTGCATACAAACGAACAACAAAAAGGGCGCTGAAATCAGCGCCCTTTTGCATCTCATTGAAGCCGCTTTCGCGGCGAATGCGCACGAAACGATTAACGCTTCGAGAACTGGAAGGAGCGGCGGGCCTTGGCCTTGCCGTACTTCTTGCGCTCGACCACGCGCGAGTCGCGGGTGAGGAAGCCGCCCTTCTTGAGCACGGAGCGCAGCTCCGGCTCGAAATAGGTGAGCGCCTTGGAGATGCCGTGACGGACCGCGCCGGCCTGGCCGGACAGACCGCCGCCGGCGACGGTGCAGATCACGTCGTACTGGCCTGAACGCTGGGCCACGGAGAACGGCTGCTCGATCATCATGCGCAGCACGGGACGGGCGAAATAGACCTCGACCTCGCGCGAGTTGACGGTGACCTTGCCGGCACCCGGCTTGATCCAGACGCGGGCGACCGCGTCCTTGCGCTTGCCGGTGGCGTAGGCGCGGTTGAACTTGTCGACCTTCTTCTCGTGCTTGGGCGCCTCGGGCGCGGCCGCGGTCTTGAGCTGCGAGAGCTGGTCGAGCGACTGAATGGATTCGGCCATGTTATGCGGCCCTCGTGTTCTTGCGGTTCAACTTGGCGATGTCGATCTTCTCGGGCTGCTGCGCCTCGTGCGGATGATCAGCCCCGCCATAGACGCGGAGGTTGCCCATCTGGACGCGACCGAGCGGACCACGCGGGATCATGCGCTCGACGGCCTTCTCGAGCACGCGCTCGGGATGCTTGCCCTCGAGGATCTGGCGCGCGGTGCGCTCCTTGACGTGGCCGACATAGCCGGTGTGCTTGTAGTAGGTCTTCTGCTCGCGCTTGCGACCGGTGAGGACCGCATGCTGCGCATTGATGATGATGACGTTGTCGCCGCAATCGACGTGCGGGGTGTAGGTCGGGAGGTGCTTGCCGCGCAGGCGCATGGCGACAATGGTGGCGAGACGGCCGACGACCAGACCCTTGGCGTCGATCAGCACCCACTTCTTCGTCACCTCAGCCGGCTTTGCCGAAAAGGTTTTCATGTCGGAGTTTCCGTGGACGGGAGATATCGGCGCGAACACCGCACCGGACTGCGCGCGGTTCTAGAGAAGAGCGGCGCAACGGTCAATGCCCCGAAATGTAAATTAGCTACATAAAATCAACGACTTAAAAATATGGTGCGATATTACCTGCAAAATGCTCAAACATTTGGAATGGAATAGGTCGAGGTGACATGGGCAATCGGATCGGGTGAGGTCCCAGACAAAAGGTTCACCTCCCCGACCGCAAGGCGCTTGCCGAGCTTGAGCAGCCGCGCCTCGGCCAGCACATCCTGCCCGGGCTGGCCCTTGCGCAGGAAGTTGATGTTGAGGTTGGTGGTGACGGCGAGCCCGATCGGCCCGATCGCGGACAGCAGCACCACGTACATCGCGAAATCCGCGAGCGCCATCAGCGTCGGACCGGACACGGTTCCGCCGGGCCGCAGCATCCTTTCGCTGTAGCGCTGGCGCAAGAGGCTGGTCTGGCCGTCCGCACTCTCGATCGTGATGTCGTCACCGCTGAAGGCCTGGGGAAACTCGTCACGGAGGAACTGCTCCAGCTCCGCTACGCTCATTTTCGCTAACGCCATGCCGTCCCCACCCTCGCTTCGCCTGCCCTGTTACATTAAGTTATTGGTGTCATCCAATTGCAATCATCTAGCGGAAATCGCGTCAATGTCCGTCCAGGCTGCCCGCGCCCCTTCCCCGCAACCGCTGATCCTGCTGCGCGAGACGGTAGGCCCCATCGCGATCATGACGCTCAACCGCCCGGCCGCGCGCAACAGCCTGTCCAAGGCGATGATCGCGAGCCTGCATGCCGCACTCGGCGAGATCGGCGACGACAAGGCCATCCGCGGCGTGGTGATCGCGGCCAACGGTCCAGCCTTCTCCGCCGGCCACGACATGAAGGAGCTGACCGCGCACCGCGCCGACCCCGATCGCGGCCGCGCCTTCTTCGCCGAGATGATGAATGCCTGCAGCGCGATGATGCAGGCGGTCGTGCATCTGCCGAAGCCCGTGGTCGCGGCCGTCCAGGGCATCGCGACCGCCGCCGGCTGCCAGCTCGTCGCCAGCTGCGATCTTGCGATCGCATCGCAGGAGGCGAAGTTCGCCACACCCGGCGTCGACATCGGCCTGTTCTGCTCGACCCCGATGGTGGCGCTGTCGCGCAACGTCCCGCGCAAGCAGGCCATGGAGATGCTGCTGACGGGCGAGCCGATCACGGCCGACCGCGCCCGCGAGATCGGGCTCGTCAACCGCGTGGTGCCGGCCGGCACCGAACTCGGCGCCGCGATCGAGCTCGCCAAACAGGTCGCGTTGAAATCCGCCTACACGATCAAGCTCGGCAAGGAGGCGTTTTACCGCCAGGCCGAGATGAGCCTTGCGGACGCCTATCGCTATGCCGCAGAGGTGATGACCAAGAACATGATGGCGCGCGATGCCGAGGAAGGCATCGGCGCCTTCATCGAGAAGCGCGCGCCGACATGGCGGGATGAATGAAATTCGTCATTGCGAGCGAAACGAAGCAATCCAGGCTGCTTCCGCAGAGACAGTCTGGATTGCTTCGTCGCAAGGGCTCCTCGCAATGACAAGAAAGAAGAACGACGAATGAACCACGACGCCTATCCCGACAACTACATCCGCGGCATCCTCAACAGCGTGAAGTCGATCGCGATGGTCGGCGCCTCGCCGGTGAATGTGCGGCCGAGCTATTTCGCGTTCAAATACCTGATGCAGCGCGGCTACGACATGATCCCGGTCAATCCCGGCCATGTCGGCAAGGAGCTGCTCGGCAAGCCGTTCGTCGCCTCACTGTCGGACATCGGCCGTCCCGTCGACATGATCGACATCTTTCGCAACTCCAGCCACATCATGCCCGTCGTCGAGGAGGCGCTCACGCTCGATCCGCTGCCGAAGGTGATCTGGATGCAGCTCGGTGCGCGCGACGATGCGGCGGCGGCGAAAGCGGAATCAGTCGGGATCAAGGTGGTCATGAACCGCTGCCCCAAGATCGAATATGGCCGTCTGTCGTCAGAAATCTCCTGGATGGGCGTGAATTCGCGCACGCTCAGCTCCAAGCGCGCGCCGGCACCGACGCAGGGCATGCGGCTGTCCCTCAATCGGATGAGTGTCGGCGGCGGCAACACCGCCGCGTCGGATCGCGCTGCGAAGAACAAGAGCGAGCAAAGCTGACGCACTTGCGAAGGTTTCGTTTCGCGAACGCGACAATGCGTAGCACGATCATTCCCAAAATGATCCTGATGTGACGCCGCGCCTTGACGGCAGGCGCGGCGCCGATCAGCATGCCGCGCGATTTTCAAGCTACAAGAACAGGACGCCCAAATGAGCGATCGCCTTCCGGGATTTTCAACGCTCGCCGTGCATGCCGGTGCACAGCCCGACCCCACCACCGGCGCGCGCGCGACTCCGATTTATCAAACCACCTCTTTCGTCTTCAACGATGCCGACCACGCCGCCTCGCTGTTCGGCCTGCAGGCGTTCGGCAACATCTATACCCGCATCGGCAATCCCACCAATGCGGTGCTGGAAGAGCGCGTTGCCGCGCTCGAAGGCGGCACGGCCGCCCTCGCGGTGGCCTCCGGCCATGCCGCACAGGTCGTGGTGCTGCAGCAATTGCTGCAGCCCGGCGACGAGTTCATCGCCGCGCGAAAACTCTATGGCGGCTCGATCAACCAGTTCACGCATGCGTTCAAGAGCTTCGGCTGGAACGTGGTGTGGGCCGATCCCGACGACATCGCAAGCTTCGAGCGCGCGGTGACGCCGCGCACGAAAGCAATCTTCATCGAGTCCATCGCCAATCCCGCCGGCAGCATCACCGACATCGAGGCGATCTCGACCGTGGCGCGCAAGGCAGGCGTGCCGCTGATCGTCGACAACACGCTGGCCTCGCCCTATCTGATCCGTCCGATCGACCACGGCGCCGACATCGTCGTGCACTCGCTGACCAAATTTTTGGGCGGCCACGGCAATTCGCTCGGCGGCATCATCGTGGACGCCGGCACGTTCGACTGGTCCACGGGCGGCAAATACCCGATGCTCTCTGAGCCGCGGCCGGAATATCACGGCATCCGCCTCCAGGAGACGTTTGGCAATTTCGCCTTCGCAATCGCCTGCCGCGTGCTGGGCCTGCGCGACCTCGGCCCGGCGTTGTCGCCCTTCAACGCCTTCATGATCCTGACCGGCATCGAGACGCTGCCGCTGCGCATGCAGAAGCACTGCGACAATGCCAAGGCTGTTGCCGAATACCTTGCCGGACATCCTGCGGTGGCCTCGGTGAACTATGCGGGGCTGCCGAGCGACAAGTACAATCAGCTCGCCCGCAAATACGCGCCGCGCGGCGCCGGCGCGGTGTTCACCTTCAGCCTGAAGGGCGGCTATGACGCCGGCGTCAGCCTGGTCTCGAAGCTGCAGCTGTTCTCGCACCTTGCCAATGTCGGCGACACGCGCTCGCTCGTGATCCATCCGGCCTCGACCACGCACAGCCAGCTCGACGACGCCGCCAAGATCAAGTCCGGCGCCGGCCCCGACGTGGTCCGGCTCTCGATCGGCATCGAGGACAAGGAAGACCTGATCGCGGATCTGGAGCAGGCGCTGGGGGCGTAGCCGCCCGGAACGACGGCGGCCGTTTTGGCCGCCGTCGGTTAATCCTCGTTAACCATATCTGCCCCATACATCGTGCTTGGATCGCCCCTTTGATTCGGAGCCGACGATGCTGCGCTGGATGGTGCCCGCCCTGGCAGTGATGCTGACGGCCTCGTCTGCCATGGCCGCCGATCTGCCGGCGACGCCGAAGCGGCGCGCGGCCGTGCCGCAGGACCCGCCTCAGGTCTATGTGGAAACCGATCCGGACGCGCTGATCTCGCCGGCCTACGGCATCGGCAGCTATATCCGCAACCTGCCCGGCACGCCGCTGCTGCCGGGCTCCCACACCTTGCCTGGCTATTACGGCCGCCCGTGGAGTTATGACTACCAGGGTTCCTATTACGGCGGGAAGCAGGTCGATTATTTCTGGCGCCTGCCCTATGCGTGCGGCGTCTACGGCTATTGCTGATCAGCCGGGCTGCCCCAGGGGCACCGCGCGCGCCTCTGCCTGCGCAGACTGCCGCGACGCCAGCCGCTCGACCTGCATCACGGCCAGCGTCAACACCACGATCGCAACCGCCTGGTGCATCAGCGCGAGATCGATCGGCACCTGGTTGAGCAGCGTGAGGATGCCGAGCACGGCCTGCGCGCTCACGGCCGCGAACAGCCACAGCGCGCCACTCGCTGCCGCGCCTGCGCGCGAGCGCACCGCGTCGATCGCGTGCAGCAGCGCCAGCACGAACAGCGCGTAGGCGGTCATGCGGTGCTCGAACTGCACCGTCAGCACGTTGTCGAACATGTTGCGCCACCACGGCGTCTCGAACCACAGCCGCTCCGCCGACGGGATGAGCGCCCCGTCGATCTCAGGCCAGGTGTTGTAGGCGCGCCCGGCACGCAGGCCCGCGACCAGTGCGCCGAAATAGATCTGCACGAAGGTCACCACGAGCAGCAGCGCGCTCGTGAACCGCAGCCGTGCCGGTGCTGCGATCTGCGGCCGCTCCTCGAGCCGCCGCACCGTCCAGACGATGCCGGCGAAGATCACGAGCGCGAGGATAAGATGCGTCGCCAGCCGATATTGCGACACCTCGACCCGCTCCGTCAGGCCCGAAGCCACCATCCACCAGCCGACCGCGCCCTGCAGGCCGCCGAGCGCGAACAGCAGCCACAGCCTGCGCTTCAGTTCACCGGGCAGTCCGCCGCGCCAGAGGAAGAACAGGAACGGAAAGAGGTAGGCGACGCCGATGAAGCGGCCGAGCAGCCGGTGGCTCCACTCCCACCAGAAGATCTGCTTGAACTCGGACAGGCTCATGCCTGAATTGAGCTCACGATATTGCGGGATCTTCTTGTAGGCCTCGAACGCCTCGGCCCACGCCGCTTCCGACAGCGGCGGAACACTGCCCGTGACCGGCTTCCATTCGACGATGGAGAGACCGGATTCCGTCAGCCGTGTCGCGCCCCCGACCAGCACCATCAGCGCGATCAGCGCGGCCACGCAGATCAGCCACCAGCGCACGGCGCGATGCGGCTCGGATGGGGCGGAAATCGTCGTCATTTCAGAGACAAAACCAAGCCTGTGGCTAAGAGACTTGAACCGGATTGCGTGCCCCTTATAGTCCCCCGCTCCCGCAGCGCAAGTTACGCGAAAGCCTTAAAGTCCACGCCATGACGATCCGCACCCGCAAGTTCCTCGGCGCCATCCTGCTCCTGGTGCTGGCCACCGTCTGGGCCCTGCTCGGCATGGCGGCGGCGCAGATGCCGTGGATCGCCGAATCCGGCTGGCGGCAGGCGATCTACTATGTCGTGGTCGGCCTGGGCTGGGTGCTGCCGGCGATGCCGATCGTGAGCTGGATGCAGCGGCCCGACCGCCTCAAGTCTGGCTCGTAGCGCTCCCGGTCGGCCGCACCGGCGCAAAGGCGGCGCCCGACACCAGCACGCGCAGCATCCGCAGCGAACGCACGCGCCCGTCCCAGGAGATCCGCGGCAGCGCGCGCAAGTTCGTACGTCCCTCCGCCTCAACGATGCCCGGGATCGTCGAGGCCGCGCTGGCGAAGCCCGCCTCCTCCGCCATCACGACGTGGCTGCGCCGGAACGAAGCGCGGTCGCCGAACGGATAGGCGAAATGCCTGATCTCGCGCTGGAAGGCCGATTCCGCCACGGCCTTGCCCATCGTCATCTCGCGCAGCGCGGCTGCGTCCTTCATGTTGGCCAGGACCGGATAGTTCACCGTCGCACTGCCGATCGTCACGAGCGGATCGGCAGCGAGCCTGGCAAGGTCCTCCCAATCCATCGACGCCTCGCGCGAGAGCGCGGCAAGGTCGATCCGGTAGCGCGTGCAGAGATCGGCGATCGCTGCCGACAGATCCGCCGGCGGCAGCGACCGCAGCCAGCTCTCCAGATACGAAAACAGCGCCTGCTTCCCGGCCTTGTCGGCGACGTTGAAGCGCTGCTCCTTCTCGCCCATCATCAGGCTGATGCGGCTCTCGCGCGCGATCACCTGCTCCAGCCCGAGCCGCCAGGCCTCGCCGACGCCGTCGGGAAAGGCGGTCGGCACATAGACCGTGAACGGCACGTCGTGGCGCGCCAGCACCGGATAGGCCAAGGTGATGAGATCCTTGCTGGCGCCATCGAAGGTCAGTGCCACGAAGCGCCGCTTCTCCGGCAGCGTCACCGCGCGCCGGCAGACCTCGTCCATGCCGAGGAGATCGTACTTCCACCGCTTCAGCGCGCGGATGGCCCGATCGAGGAACTCCGGCGTGATCTCGTGCTCGCGCAGCGGCTGAAATCCGCGCCGCCGCGGCCGCACGTAGCGGAAGCGCAGGATGGCGCCGGCACCGCGGCTGCGCAGCATGGCCCGACCGGTGAACCAGGCCAGCTCGAGGCGCAGCCGTTCCAGCCATCTGTCGTCGGAAGCCAAAATCCCACCTTTCGCGTGCGCCGGCGGTCCGTTCCCTCTGCCATCGTCATTACCCTTTGTTGACCTTTGTTTGCAAAGGTCGGCCACAGGCCGAAATACGTATTTTCGTTTTTCTCGACAGGTTTCGCGAATGACCATGGCTGCGGCGATGCAAAGCCGGACGGCAGAAGCGCCAATGCGGTCGAAAGCGAGCCGTATCGCGCGGGTCGATATCGTGACCGATCTCGCCGAGGCCGAGGCGGTCTGGCGCGGCTTCGAGGCGAGCGGCCATCTCTTCACGCCCTACCAACGCTTCGACCTGCTCGGCCCGTGGCAGCGCCTGGTCGGCGCCCGTGAAGGCACCCGGCCGTTCATCGTGATCGCGAGCGACGCCGAGCGCCGGCCGCTCCTGCTGCTGCCGCTCTCGCTGCGCCAGGGCCACGGCATGCGCACCGCCGGCTTCATGGGCGGCAAGCATACGACCTTCAACATGGGCCTGTGGAACGCCGAGTTCGCGGCTGAGGCCGCCAGCGCCGATCTCGACGCACTGCTTGCGCCGCTCGGCGAGCACGTCGACGTGCTCGCGCTGACGCAGCAGCCCGAGCGCTGGCACGACCAGCAGAACCCGTTTGCAGCCCTGCCGCGGCAGCGTACGATCAACGGCTGTCCGCGACTGGTGATGGAGCCGGGCGGCCCGCCGGCATCGCGGATCAGCAACTCACTCCGCCGCCGCCTCAAGAGCAAGGAAAAGAAGCTCCAGTCGCTGGCCGGCTATCGCTATCACCTGGCGACGTCAGACGCAGACATCGCCCGCCTGCTCGACTGGTTCTTCCGCGTCAAGCCGGCGCGGATGGCAGAGCAGAAGCTCCCGAACGTCTTCGCCGAACCCGGCGTCGAGCAGTTCATCCGCAGCGCCTGCCTTGCGGTGCGTGGTGAAGGCCGTGTCATCGACATTCATGCGCTGGAATGCGACGAGGAGGTGATCGCGATCTTCGCCGGCGTCGCCGACGGCGAGCGCTTCTCGATGATGTTCAACACCTACACGATGTCCGAGCACGCCCGCTACAGCCCCGGCCTGATCCTGATGCGCTACATCATCGACCGTTACGGCGAGCGCGGCTACCGCTCGCTCGACCTCGGCATCGGTTCGGACGATTACAAGCGGATGTTCTGCAAGGACGACGACGAGATCTTCGACAGCTTCGTCCCCCTGACCTCGCGCGGCAAGCTCGCGGCGATGGCAATGTCCTCGCTCAGCCACGGCAAGCGGCTGGTGAAGCAGAACCAGATGCTGTTCGACATGGCCCGCCGGCTGCGGCAGGCGTTCGGGTAAGTATTTTCCGCCAGCCAGCTACTCTTACCCTCCCCTGGAGGGGGAGGGTCGTTACGCATGCAGCGAAGCGAAATGCGTAACGGGGTGGGGTGACGGTCCCTCCACATCCGACAGTGCCCGAGTGGAGAGATCACCCCACCCCGCTCGCGCTGCGCGCGATCGACCCTCCCCCTCCAGGGGAGGGTAAGCGCAGCACCAATGTCACTCAGTCTCACGAACGCACTGTAGCGACTTTCCCCGCCTACGCCGCCACGACGCGCGGCGTCTCGGCGGTATCGGACGGCTGCACCGGCTTGCTCAGCATCGTTACCGCGCTGAAGCCCACCGCCCGCAGCTGCTCGCACATCTGCGTGCGCGCTTCCGGTGCCATCGCCGCGTCGGGCACGACGACGGCGCGGGCATGCGCCGTCAACAGCTCGGCCGGAAGGTCGGCGGCGCTGCCGGCGTCGATCAGCACGTGATCGTAGGCCCGCAGCAGCGCGTCGATCGCGAGCGCCACGCGCGGCGATTGCAGCAGACTGCGGTCGAAGCCGGGGCGGCCGGCCATCACCAGATGCAGCCGCGACAGCCTGTCCCGGGTGATGATTTGCGCGAACGAGGCCTCGCCCTGCATCAGCTCGGCAAGGCCCGGAGACTGCGCGTCGGCGGAGACCGCGGCAATCGTCGGCGAGGACGCGGCGAGATCGACCACGACGACGCGGGCATCGCGCGCCAGGTTCCGTGCCAGCGTCAGCGTCGACAGCGTGACGGCTTCGCCCGGCGCCGTGCCGAGCACCGTGACCTTCTTGGCCGCGGCGCCCGCGGCACGCAGATCGTCGGCCAGACGTTCGATCTCGGCGAATTCGCTCGCGTCCAGATCGGCCGTCATCTCCGGCTGCAGCGGCGCGGGTTCCGCCAACACCGGATCCAGCATTGGTTCGCCGCCCCTGTCCACCACGGGCTCGATGGCCCGCTGAACGACTCGCCGCTCCTCGCGCACCGGCGTCTGCGCGGAGCCCATCGCCGCGCGCGGGGTGGTCTGGCGCAGCAGCTCGCCGGTGACGACGACGCCGGACGAGAGCAGCAGCGTCGCGATCGTCGCGATCAGCACGATCGGCAGCTTCTTCGGATAGGCCGGCGTGTTCGAGACGATGGCGCGCGAGATGATGCGGCCGTCGGTCGGCGCGGTGTCGATGGACTCGCGGGTGTTGGCCTCGCGGTACTTGGCAAGATAGGTCTCGAGCAGGTCGCGCTGCGCCTTGGCTTCCCGCTCCAGCGCGCGGAGCTGGACGTCCTGGCCGTTGGTGGAGGCCGCCTGCTTCTTGAGCTGCTCGAGGCTCACGGTGAGGCCATCGACCCGGCCGCTGGCGATCCGCGCGTCGTTCTCGAGCGAGCGCGAGAGCTTGGCGGCTTCGTCGCGAATCTGATTGTCGAGGTCGCCGAGCTGCGCCTTCAGCTCCTTGATCCGGGGATGATTGCCGAGCAACGTCGACGATTGTTCGGCGAGCTGCGCCCGCAGCGTCACCCTCTGCTCCGACAGCCGGCGCATCAATTCGGAGTTCACGACCTCGGATGCCTCGATCGGCTTGCCGCTCTGGAGCATCTCCTTGATCAGCCGTGCCTTGGATTCCGCGTCCGCCTTCATCGAGCGCGCATTGTTGAGCTGGGTGTTGACCTCGCCCATCTGCTGGTTCGACAGCGTGGTGTTGTTCGTGCCGACGAACAGGCTCGATTTGGAACGGAAGTCCTCGACCCTGGCTTCGGCGTCCGAGACCTTCTTGCGCAAACTCTCGATCTCGCCGGCCAGCCATTGGCTCGCGTTCTTGGCCTGCTCCTGGCGCGCCGCCTGCTGCAGCACGAGATAGCCGTCGGCGATCGAGTTGGCGACGCGCGCAGCAAGCTCGGGGTCGGCGGACTGGAATTCGACCACGATCACGCGCGACTTGTCGACGGCGTAGGCCTGAAGACGTTCGTAATAGGAATCGAGCACGCGCTCTTCCGGCGTCATCGCGAACGGATCGCGGCCGATGCCGATGAGCGCGGCAAGCGACTTCAGCGGCGAGATGCCCTGCAACACCGGATCGAATTCGGGGCGCTCGGCGAGTTTGTTCTTCTTGATGATCTCGCGCGCGAGATCGCGCGACAGCACGAGCTGCACCTGGCTGGTGACGGCCTCGGCGTCGAGCGCCTGCCGCTCCTCGGCGCGATCGCTGTTCGGGCGCAGGAACACGTTCTCGCGGCCGTCGATCAGGATGCGGGTTTCGGATTTGTAGCGCGGCGTGACGAGGTTGACGATGGCGAGCGACGCGACGAGCGCCAGCACCGTCGGTACGATGACCCAGCCGCGCTTGCGCGCCAGGGCCGCACCGAGCGCGTGCAGGTCGATGTCGCCGGATTCGACCTGCACAGGCTTGGCGATGACGGGCGCAGGCTTCGCTTCGAGCTTGGCGTCAACCTTCGCTTCGGTCTTTTCGATCTTGGCCTCGCTCTTGGGCGCAGCCTCGCTCTTGGGCGCAGCCTCGCTCTTGGGCGCAGCCTCGCGCTTGGACTTCGCGACTGCCCGCTCGATCACGGCCTTGTCCTTGCCGGCACGCCAGAACGCTAAACGCATCGAACACTCCCGCAGGGCAATGCTGCGACTCTACCTCAACCGGGGCGATTACACTCCATTAAGGTTGCCGCTGGGTTAATCGCGACAGCACGCGCCAAGGCTCGCGCACACCCGTCACCGTTTGTTAACCACGAGGCCCCTTAATCCATCTCGATTATTTCGTGAGGATTGTGCGGCAGTCGCCGTCGAGCTGGTTTTGATCATGCCCCCCTCTCCCGACCGGCCGCTTCGCATCCTTCACGCCGTGCGCGCACCCGTCGGCGGCATCTTCCGCCATATCCTGGACGTCGCCAACGGCCAGGTCGACCGCGGCCATCATGTCGGCATCCTCGCCGATAGCCTCACCGGCGGCGAGCGCGCCGACAAGGCGCTGACCGAGCTCGCGCCGCGCCTGAAGCTCGGCGTACACCGCATGGCGATCCGCCGCGAACCGTCACCCGATGACGTCCTGGTATGGCTCCGCATGCGGCGGCTTGTCGCCGCACTCAAGCCCGACGTGATGCACGGCCACGGCGCCAAGGCCGGCGCCTTCATCCGCATGCGGCGGCGCTCGGACGACACGATCCGCATCTACACCCCGCATGGCGGCTCGCTGCACTATCCGCTCAACACCTTCAAGGGCGAGTTCTACGCGCGGCTCGAACGCGCGCTGATAAACTCGACGGACCTCTTCCTGTTCGAGAGCGTGTTTGCCCGTGACACCTATCAGCGCATCGTCGGCACGCCCAAGGGCGTGGTGCATTGCGTCTTCAATGGCGTGACGCCGGAGGAATTCGAGCCGGTCATCACCGCCGAGGATGCGACCGACCTCTGCTATGTCGGCGAGTTCAGGCACATCAAGGGCGCCGACCTGCTGGTCGACGCCGTGGCGCGCCTGCATGAGGCTGGCAAGAAGGTCACGCTCACGCTCGGCGGCGACGGCGAGGAGACGGCCGCGCTGAAGGCACAGGTCGAAAGGCTAGGCCTCGCGGGCGCCATCCGCTTCATCGGTCACGTCAAGGCGCGCTACGGCTTCTCCAAGGGGCGGCTGCTGGTCGTCCCCTCGCGCGGCGATTCCATGCCTTACGTCGTGATCGAGGCCGGCGCTGCGGGCATTCCGATGATCGCGTCCAAGATCGGCGGCATCCCCGAAATCCTGGGCGCCGACAGCCCCGCTCTGTTCGCGCCGAGCAATCCCGAAGCCATGGCGGAAGCGATCGCCGCCGCGCTGGACGATGCGCAAACGACCGCGCAGCGCGCACTTGCCTTGCGCGAGCGCATCTCGGCGCATTTCTCGCAAGCCGCGATGGTCGAAGGCGTGCTCGCAGGCTATCGCGACGCATTTGCCAATCATTAACCATCCTTAAGGCCGGCTTTAGAGAATCTTCCGATTTGTTCGATAATCGAAGCGCCAGGGATGCTTGCCCGGGCGCGCAAGGCCGTGCCGCGGGTTTTGGAATGGACGTGGACGCCCGTGGAACCGCTCAACGCACGCTCGATGCTCGATGCCGCGGCCAGCGCTGCGGCAAAGCCTGCTGACCAGCCCTTCGTGGAGCGCCGTCGCCGGCTTTCGCCCGCGGCGCTCGACGTCGTCAACCAGAAGGTCGCGCGGGCCTATTCGCCGATCGTGATCGCGGGTTTCGTGCGCCTTGCCGATTTCGCGCTGCTGAGCCTCGTCGGCATCGCAGTCTATCTCGGCTATGTCATGCCGCTCGCGGGGGCGTTCAGCTGGATCTATCCGGCCGAGGTCATCGCCGTCGCCATTGCCGCCGTGGTCTGCTTCCAGGCCGCCGACATCTACCAGGTGCAGCTGTTCCGTGGTCAGCTGCGGCAGATGACGCGGATGATCTCGTCATGGTCGTTCGTCTTCCTGCTCTTCATCGGCATCTCCTTCTTCGCCAAGTTCGGCAGCGAAATCTCGCGGCTGTGGCTCGCCGCCTTCTACTTCCTCGGGCTCGCAGCCCTGATCGCACAGCGCCTGGTGCTGCGCTCGCTGGTCCGGGCCTGGGCGCGACAAGGCCGGCTCGACCGCCGCACCATCATCGTCGGATCCGACAGGAACGGCGAGCAGCTGGTCGAGGCGCTGAAAGCGCAGGAGGATTCCGACATCCACGTGCTCGGCGTGTTCGACGACCGCAACGACAGCCGCGCTCTCGACACCTGCGCCGGCGCGCGCAAGCTCGGCAAGGTCGACGACATCGTCGAATTCGCACGCCGCACCCGCGTGGACCTCGTGCTGTTCGCGCTGCCGATCTCGGCGGAGACCCGCATCCTGGAGATGCTGAAGAAGCTCTGGGTGCTGCCGGTCGACATCCGCCTCTCCGCGCACACCAACAAGCTGCGCTTCCGGCCGCGCTCCTATTCCTATCTCGGCGAGGTGCCGACGCTCGACGTGTTCGAGGCGCCGATCACCGACTGGGACCTGGTGATGAAATGGCTGTTCGACCGCATCGTCGGCAGCCTCGCGCTGCTCGCAGCCCTGCCGGTGATGGCATTGGTTGCGCTCGCCGTGAAGCTCGACAGCCCCGGCCCGGTGCTGTTCCGACAGAAGCGCTTCGGCTTCAACAACGAGCGCATCGACGTCTACAAGTTCCGCTCGATGTACCATCACCAGGCCGATCCGACCGCCTCGAAGGTCGTGACCAAGAACGATCCGCGCGTCACCCGCGTCGGCCGCTTCATCCGCAAGACCAGCCTTGACGAGCTGCCGCAGCTCTTCAACGTGGTGTTCTCGGGCAATCTCTCGCTGGTCGGCCCGCGTCCGCATGCGGTGCAGGGCAAGCTCCAGAGCCGGCTGTTCGACGAAGCCGTCGACGGCTATTTCGCCCGCCACCGCGTCAAGCCGGGCATCACCGGCTGGGCCCAGATCAACGGCTGGCGCGGCGAGATCGACAACGAAGAGAAGATCCAGAAGCGCGTCGAGTTCGACCTCTATTACATCGAGAACTGGTCGGTGCTGTTCGACCTCGTCATTCTCCTGAAGACGCCGATCTCGCTGCTGACCAAGAACGAGAACGCGTATTGAATTGAGTTTCGCTGACATGCCTCGGCTTGACGGGCATCCAGTACGCGTTGTGTGGCGTGCGAGTAGCGTGAGCGTGTGATGGCCTATGCGGCGACAGCCGGTGGAGTGAACGTAGCCGCAACGGCCGCACCGGGCGTGCTGGCGCTGCAGCGCGCAATGGTGTGGCTGGTCGGCGCCTCCGGCGCCATCGTCTTCATCGAGCCGAGCCCCTACGAGATCGCGACACTGCTCGCGACCGTCACCTTTTTCGCCACCGGTCTGCGCCTGCGGCTCGTGCTGATGCCGCTGGTGCTGATGCTGATCCTGCTCAATGTCGGCTATACCATCAGCGCGATCCCGCTGTTCGAGCAGACGGAGGTGGTGAGCTGGATCGCGACCTCATGGTACATGGCGGTGACCGTATTGTTCTTCGCCATGGTCATCTCCGAGGACACCGAGGCCCGACTCGACATGCTCCGCCGCGGCCTCGTGGTCGGTGCGATGATTGCCTCGCTCCTGGCGATTGCCGGCTACTTCCACCTGGTTCCCGGCGGCAACGACCTCTTGACGCTCTACGGCCGCGCGCGCGGCACATTCAAGGACCCGAACGTGCTCGGCGCCTTCCTGATCCTGCCGGCGCTGTTCGCGCTCCAGAGCGTGGTCACCGACAAGTTCGGCAAGGCGTTCCGCAACGTCATCGCCTTCGGCATCATGTCGCTGGCGATCCTGCTCGCATTCTCCCGCGCCGCCTGGGGCGGGCTGGTGCTGACCTCCGCCTTCATGCTGGCGCTGATGGTGCTGACCAGCCGCACCAATGCGCAGCGCTCGCGCATCATCATCATGGCGGTCGTCGCCGCGGTGCTCGGCATCGCGTTGATCGCCGTGCTGCTGTCGCTGGACGCCACCGCCGAAATGTTCAAGCAGCGTGCGAGCTTCGACCAAAGCTATGACGAGGGCCGCTTCGGCCGCTTCGGCCGGCACATCCTCGGTGCGGAGATGGCGCTGGAGCTGCCGTTCGGCATCGGCCCGCTGCAATTCCACCGCTACTTCCCCGAGGACACCCACAATTCCTACCTCAACGCCTTCATGTCCGGCGGCTGGCTGTCCGGTGTGTGCTATCCCGCGCTGGTCTTCACCACGGTCATCATGGGTTTCCGCCACGTCTTCATCCGTGTGCCGTGGCAGCGCGCCTACCTCGCGGTGTTTTCCGCTTTCCTCGGCACCGTCGGCGAAAGCCTCGTGATCGACACCGACCACTGGCGGCACTTCTGGATGATGCTGGGCGCGGTGTGGGGCATGATTGCAGCCGCGCAGGCCTACAAGGCTAGGACCGGCGAGGACGCTTCTTCAGCTTGAGCTCGGGCCGCTTCTCCGGCGGCGTGTCCAGCACCCCTTTCAGCGCCTCGGTGGCCGTCAGCACACCCTTGTAAGCCTCATTGGCAAAGCGCAGCAGCAGGCGCAGCTCCTCGTCGGAATAGGCGCCGAAGACCTTCTCCATCGCCTGCTGCATCGGCACGTAGAATTGGCCGAGCTTTGCGATCGCCTCGGGCACGACCGCGATGAAGACCTTGCGACGGTCCTTCTCGTCGCGCTCGCGGCGCACGAGACCGGCCTTCTCGAGCCGGTCGACCACGCCGGTGATGGCGCCGGTCGTCAGCCCCGTAACCTCGGCGAGCCTCCCTGCGGTGACGCGGCCCTCGAGATACAGGATGTCCATGCATTCGAGGTCCGAATTGGCAATTCCGGCAACGTTGGCGACGGTCTGGCCGTAGAGCACGCCCTGCGCCGACGACCTGCGCATCGCGTCCTCGAGCTCCAGCAGCAGCGCCGCACGCGCCTTCGTCCTTGACAAGCCCGGCCCCTTATCTTACTCGATATATATCTTAGTCGCTAAGATATTAAGCGACCGTGTTTTCTCCTAGCACCCGCGAAACGTCGGAAGCAAGCCATGGCCCACCGTCCCCGCAAGGCGCTGATCATCGGCGCCGGCATCGCCGGACCCGTCGCCGCGATCCTGCTGCGCCGCGCCGGCATCGAAGCCGCGATCTACGAGGCCTGGCCCTACTCAAAGGGTATCGGCGGCGGCCTGCAGATCGCACCGAACGGCATGCATGTGATGGATGAGATCGGCCTTGCGAAGGAGCTGGTCAGCCGCGGCTCGGTCGCGGAAGCCTTCGACTTCTACTCGCAAGGCGGCGAGAAACTCGGCTCGATCAACCGCGACATGGCGCGGCGCTTCGGCCAGCCGGCCGTCAACATCTCCCGCGCCGTGCTGAACGAGGTTCTAATCGACAAGGCCTGGTGCGCCTCTGTCTCGCTCTATTTCGAGAAGCGCCTGATCAAGATCGAGGACCGCGGCGACCAGCCGATCATCGCCTACTTCGCCGATGGCACTACCGCCGAGGGCGATTTCCTGATCGGGGCCGACGGCGTGCACTCCGTCGTGCGCCGCCAAGTGATCCCGGATGGCCCGCAGCCGTTCGACACCGGCCTGATCGGCTTCGGCGGCTTCGTGCCGCACGCCGTGCTCGACGGCAGATCGATCGGCCGGCACGTCGAGACCACGTTCGGACAGAGCGGCTTCTTCGGCTACGGCCATTGCAGCCCCGATCCGAACGACGGCGTGATGTGGTGGAGCACGCAGCCGGCACACGGCATGGACGCCGCGATGTTCCGCGCGCTTGACCATGCGACGCTGAAGCAGCATCTGCTGAGCTTCCATCACGGCTGGCACGATCCGATTCCCGCCATCATCGAAGCGGCCGAGACCATCGTCGTCACCGACACGCTCGACGTTGCGACCCTTCCGACCTGGTCGCGCAAGCGTTCGCTCGTGATCGGCGATGCCGCGCACGCAACCAGCCCTCATGCCGGCCAGGGCGCCTCGCTGGCGCTGGAGGACGCGATGCGCTTCGCGCGGCTGATGCAGGACGGCCAGGAGCTCGGCGTCACGTTTAGGGCATTCGAGGCCGAGCGCCGCCCGCGCACCGAGAAGATCGTCGCGATCGCCCGCCGCAATGGCAACAGCAAGCGCGAGTTCAGCGCCGCCGGCGCCTGGATGCGCAATCAGATGATGAAATGGCTGCTGCCGCTGGGCGCCAAGGGCATGGACTTCATGTACGCGTATGATGCGCGGGCGGCGTAGCCGCGCGCGCGATGCCGTAGGGTGGGCAAAGGCGCGCCCTGCGCGCGCCGTGCCCACGATCTCTCTCAGTGGTGGGCACGCTTCGCTTTGCCCACCCTACGAGACTGAGCTAGCCTTCCACATTGAACGCCAGCCCCGCGTTGTCCTGCAGCCGCTTGATCAGCTTGTGCTGCATCGCCGCGCCCGGCGTCCAGAAGCCGGCGGGAACATCGCTCGCATCGCGCAGCAGGCAGACCGCGCATTCGGAGATCATTTTCGAGGTCGAGCCGTAGCCGGGATCGCGGTCGCCGGTGACGCCGGCGCGGACCATGCGGCCGTCGGGCGCGATCGCGACATAGAGCAGATCGAACAGGCCGTTCTCGCGCTCCGCCTTCGAGGGCCCCTCGCCCGGCTTCGGCGCGTTGGGGCCGGTCTTCTCGGCGTTGGCCGCCATCACCCGCTTGGCGTTGGCCTCGCCCTTCTCGCCGGGACCGGTCAGCACCATCTCGTCGTAGACGAACTCTTTCCCGTAGGGAAAGCCCATCAGCATGTTGGAGCGATGGACGTTGCGGGTGTTGATCAGCGCCATCATGAACGGCGCGGCCCAGGATTGCAGGTCCTCCTCGTAAGCGGCCCTGTTGCCCTTGGGCTGCTTCGGACCGGTGAAGCCGGGCGTCAGTGCGAAATGATCGTTGAGGATCGCGACGAGGCTGAGGTCCTTGGCGACCGCATCGAAGGTCGCTTTCGCACTCGCCGCGGTGCCGCCTGACAGCGTGCCGCGCATGTCGCGCACGCGGCCCTTCACGCGCGGTGCCGGTGCGCCGAACACGCGCCTCGCCTCCTCCTGCACGAAGAAGGTGCCGAGCTCGAACGGCACGGAATCATAGCCGCAGGAGAACACGATGCGCGCGCCGCTCGCCTTGGCTGCCGCCTCGTACTTGTCGATCATCTGCCGCATCCACACCGGCTCGCCGCAGAGATCGAAATAATCGACGCCCGCAGCGACGCAGGCGGCCAACAGAGCCTCGCCGTAGAACTGGTACGGCCCCACCGTCGTGATCACCGACCTCGTCTGCGCCACCATCGCCTTCAGCGAGGCCGCATCGGAGGCGTCAGCCACGATCAGCGGCGTATCGGCGGGCGCGCGGATCGCATCGCGCACCGATTTCAGCTTGTCGAGGCTGCGGCCCGCCATCGCCCATGTCAGCGCCTTGTCGTCCTTGTAATGGGCCGCCAGATATTCGGCGACGAGCTGGCCGGTGAAACCGGTCGCACCGTAGACGACGATGTCGAATTTTTGAGAGCTCATGCTCGTCCCTTACTTCTTCGCGTAGCTCACGCCCATGCCGGCACGGACGTCGCTTTGGATGCCATAGGGCGGGATCGGGTAGCGCAAGCCGTTCTTCGCCAGCGCCTTCATGCCCTCGATGGCCTTGGCAAGATGCGAGGGCTGCAAGGCCATCAGCATCTCCTCGTCCGGCACGCCGCCATAGCGCCGTTCGGCATAGCATGGCAAGGACAGGCTGGGCTCCCCGGTCTTGAGCGCCCGCCCCCAGGAATCGGCGCAGGCGGTCTCGCCGACCACGCCCCATTCGAACTTCTTGTAGCCGGTATATTGCAGCCCGTTGATCAGGATGATCATCTGCCCGGGCGTTGCATAGACGAGGCAGATATCGGGCGGATCGAGCCGACCGCTCGCCAGCGGACTGACGGCGAGCGCCTGATAATGGCCGAACGGAACCACGTCCAGCGCCTCCTGGCGCTTGCGTGCGTCCTCCGCAGTGCCGTGCCAGACTCCGACATAGTTTGCGCCGGCGAGCCATGTCTCGTCCTGGGGGCTGAGCCCGATCACCGCGCGGCACTGCGCGCCGACAAGGTCGTCGGCGGTGATGCCGACCGTCCAGCCGAGACGCGCGGCCATGCTGACGATCTGGTCAGTGGTGTGGACCGCGTTCGGCCGCCGGATTTTCGAAATCGCCTCCATCTCCGCGACGCTCGCGAACAGCTTCATGCCGATCACCGTGGTCTTCAGCCGCAGCAGGTTGTTGAGATCGGCGACGAGGCCGGCGAGATCGATTCTGTCTACGCTCTGCTGTTGCATGGCTTCCTCCGGCCGCGACGTAGTCACGCCGCATGTTCTTGTTGTGCGATCCCGGTTCTAGTCCCGCGCGGGTCCGGGAAGCAACTCGCCGGTCCGGCCCATCAGGCGGTAGGCCACGAGGCCGATCCACTCGCGCACCGCAACCTCGGTTCGGCGCAAGCCGTCCGCGGCCATGTTGGTGAACGAGAACAGATCGTCGCGTCCCCCCATCCGCCAGTCCACCGGATACGCCTCGACGTCAAAGCCTGCCTTGCGGAATATCCCTATCGAGCGCGGCATGTGAAAGGCCGACGTCACCAGAAGCCAGCGCTCGCCCGGCTTTGGCGATACCAGCTGCTTGGTGAAGATCGCATTCTCCCAGGTGTTGCGGGAGTCGCGCTCGAGGATCAGGCGGTCCTTCGCGATGCCGAGATTCTCCAGGATCGGCGCGGAATAATCGGCCTCCCTGGCCTCGGTCGACACCAGATTCGCCGTGCCTCCGGTGAAGACGATACGCGCATTGGGATAGCGGCGCGCGAGCTCGGCCGGCGCAAACAGACGATCGGCCGCGTGCGCGACGACCGGCGTGCGGTGCGCCGCCGACAGGTCGGTGTCGACCGAGCCGCCGAGCACGATGATGCCGTCGGGCGCGCCGCGCGAGGCGTCCCACGGCGGGAAGCGCGACTCCAGCGGATAGATCAGGAGATTGCCGAGCGGGGAGAAGGCAGCCAGTCCCAGCAGCACGAACGTGGTCACGGCAAGCCGGCGGCCGAGCGCGGCAAAGCGCGTCGCCATCAGCACGACGGACAGGATGCCTAGCTCGACCAGCAGGTTGATCGGCAGCAGCGCGGTGCCCAAGGTCTTGGAAAGAACGAAAAACAGGGGAGCCTCGCTGAATCACCTGGTCTAAATTTCTGGCCTGAATGACCTGGCCGGTCCGTGCGGGGGTTGACCGGCCCCGCCATCTTCAGAAAGATTCTTGAAAGAGGATCGATCGCCGGGTCAAGCCCGCGGCCGATGAAACCGAGCGGACGCGGCCCATGACCCATCATCACCTGCATTCCAGCCCCGAAACCTGCCATTGGGGCTTCTTCGAAGCGGCACTCAGGCCCGTTCTCACCGTGGCCAGCGGCGACGAGGTGACGGTCGACACCATCAGCGGCAGTCCTGATGTGCTGCCTGATCGCGACAAGTTTCACATTCCGCCCGAGATGCACCAGGTTCACGCCACGAACGAGCGGATGCTGCCGGGCCACATCCTCACCGGTCCCATCGCGGTCGAAGGCGCCGAGCCCGGCGACGTGCTCGCGGTCGAGATCCTGGACGTGCAGCTCCGGCAGGATTGGGGCTGGAACTTGATCAAGCCGCTGTCGGGCACCCTGCCCGACGATTTCCACGAGACGCGGATCCTGAACATCCCGCTCGACCGTACCAGGATGGTCGGCCGCATGCCCTGGGGCCTCGACCTGCCGCTGAAGCCGTTCTTCGGCGTGATGGGCGTGTCGCCGCCGCCGGCCTGGGGCCGCATCTCCTCGCTGATCCCGCGCGCGATGGGCGGCAATCTCGACAACAAGGAGCTGGGCGCGGGCGCGACGCTGTACCTGCCGGTGTTCGTGCCGGGTGCGATGTTCTCCTGCGGCGACGGCCATGGCGTGCAGGGCGACGGCGAGGTCTGCGTCACCGCGATCGAGACCGCCCTGCAGGGCCGCTTCCGCCTGACGCTGCGCAAGGACCTGAAGCTCGATTACCCCCGCGCCGAGACACCGACGCACTACATGACCATGGCGATGGACCCCGACCTCGACCAATGCGTGGTGCGCGCGCTGCGCGACATGATCGCGCTGCTCGGCGAGACGCGAAATCTGTCCCGCGAGGATGCCTACACGCTGTGCAGCCTCGCCGCCGATCTCCGGGTGACCCAGACCGTCAACGGCTCCAAGGGCATCCATTGCATGATCGAAAAGGCGATCGTGCACGGCTGAGCCGGGCCACCCCTTCCCCGACCGATCGACGCCCCTCGCCGCCGGGTCTGCCGCGCGGCGCGCTGCGGCGCGGGTAATTTCCCGTGCGATTCCAATATGCTGAACATGACGCACAGCCCGCATTTGACTTCCACCCCTGAACCTAAATAGAGTCTTAATCGTTACTTTTATGTACCTGAGTAAGAGGCTAGCGTTCGGGCCATGGCCACCGAAAAAGCCGAGACTGACCGCATCCCCGTAACCTTGGCGCTCTCGACCATCGCGTATCTGGAGAAGCTGGTGAGACAGGGCACCCACGGCACCAGCGTTCCCGGCGTCGCACGGACATTGATCGAGGAAGGCATCCGTCTCGCCATCAAGGACGGTCTGCTGTCGATCCGCGACAATGGCAGGACGTGAGAGCACACGGTGCGGAGGCGGACGGATCTCGAGACAGCGATGGCCGACATCTGCAACCTGGGATCGCCGACAAATGCCTGTTCTCTCACCGACCTCTTCGCCCACCTGGACCGACGAACGAATCGAACTCCTCAAGCAGCACTTCGAGGCCGGCCTCTCCTGTCGCGAGATCGCCGCGGACATCGGCGTCAGCCGCAACGCGGTGATCGGCAAATTGTCGCGCCTGAACCTGACGCGTGGCCGGACGGTCGACGACCGCAAGGTTCAGGACAAGGGCCTGGCTCCGGCGCGGCTGCGCAAGGCCGTGCCGCGGCTGCAATACGAGATGCTCGCCACGCTCTACGGCGAGACCGATGCGCCGGTCCTTGCAGGCCCGATCGACGAGGCCAACCGCTGCTCACTGCTCGAGCTGTCGGAGAATCGCTGCCGCTGGCCGATCTCGACGCCGGGCGCAGACGATTTCTGCTTCTGCGGAAACAAGGCGCCGGACGGCCAGTCCTATTGCGCCGGCCACAGCCGCCTCGCCTACCGGCCGGCTGCGCGCGGGCGCGCGATACGCGGCTGACGTTGCGGGCATCTGGACAATGAAAAACCTCCGGCGGGGCATCGCCGGAGGTTTCTGGAGGCTTAGCATGAAGCTAAGAGCCGCAACTTTCGTATTTGGCTGAGAGCTATATAGCTGAGCAACTCAGGTAAGTAAATAAGTTTGACGCGATCCCATCGCATGGCTCGCCTTCGCATTCCGCAACGCAATTCGATTTCTCAGAAGACCGACAGGCGTGAAAAAACCCCGGCGGTTTCCCGCCGGGGTTTCTCCGATCGATTGCGCGATCGATGATCAGAAGTTGCGCTGAGCGCGCAGCAGCATGCTCACCGAGTTCTGGTCCTTCAGCTCGTACACGGCCGCCGGCTTCGCAGCCGAGGCAATGCCCGGGCTGTTGATTGCGCCCGAGTACTTCTGGTCCAGACGCGACCAGCTGAGGTCGGCCGTGAGCGCCAGGCCCTTGACCGGGGTCCACACGGTGTTGACACCGACCACCGCGAAGTTGAAGTCCGGATTACAGGTCGAACCGGCCACGGCGATCGCAGCGAAGTTGGTGCAGATCAGGCCCTTGCCCGCCGTGCCGTACTGCAGCTGGGCATAACCACCATAGACTCCGCTGGCCCAGTTCGGGCTCCAGTTGTGGGTATAGCCACCACGGACGCCCCAGGTCTTGACGGTATCGATGCCGGTACCGGTTCCAAACACGCCGTCGGCGACACCGGCGAACCCGGTGCTCTGATAGGCGTTGCTGCTGCCGCTGAAGATGAAGAAGCTCTGCGGGAACAGGCTCTGGAAGTTGTAGCGAGTCGCACCGTCGGTGTAGACGGCCTGCAGGTTGATGACGTCACCCGCACCGGTCGGGATGTTCTTGATCGACAAGGCACCCGCCACGGCCCAGCCCCACTTGTCGGAGGGATGACCGCTGGCTTCAGTCGCGCCGTAATAGGCCGTATGGAGCTCATGCGCGGCGACCGACAGCTGAGCCAGACCCCAGGCCTGGTCGACGCGAACCTGACCGATGATGTCGGGCGAACGCGTGCCGCCCCAGGCGTTGGCACCATAGACGCCGGTCACGAACTGCGCCGCCGTACCCGACGACACGTTCCAGAGGTTCGACTGACCATTGTTCGCCGAAGTCTCGTCCTGCAGCGCGAACGAAGCAGTGATGCCCTGGCCGAAGTCGGCCGTGTAGGCAACCTGGTTCACGCCGTTGACGTGGTTGGAGCCGCCCGGAATGGTATCGGGGCCGCCCGCCATATAGCTCTGCCACGGTGCGTCGAAGATCGAGACCGTGCGGCCGAAGGTGAAGCCGGCGAACTGGATGAACGCGTGGTAGAGACCGAGCGAAGCCGAGCTGGACGAGATCGACGACGGGTTGCTGCCGGTGGCGTTCGTGGAGTCATAGCTGACGACCAGGTCGGCGTAGGTGCGAACGACGCCGTATTCGGTCGCCGTGCGGGTATCGATGTTGAAGTCCAGACGAGCGCGGCTGTAATAGTAGTTGGTCAGACGGTTGTTCGACCCGCCGTTCACGCTGGTGGTGCTGTTCGCGAAGCCATAGTCGCCGCCGCCGCCGAGGATCATGTCGGCGCGGACGTAACCACCCAGCTTGATGCAGGTGTCGGTGCCCGGCATGTAGTAGAAACCTGCGCCGTAGAGCGAGCAGATCTTCACGTACTCGACCGCCTTGGCCTTGACCGGAAGATCAGCCGCCTGAGCTCCACCGACGGCGATCAGTCCCGCCGCAGTGCCGAGCAAAAGGCTCTTCACCACTTTCATTTAAAACCTCCAAGTTGCTCATTTTACGGAGACCGGACCGTGAGGCCCCCCAGATCCCCGTCTCTTCATCAAATCCGCTCGGCCGCTTCGCGTTTTCGGACGTACCCGCATTCGCGAGGGACGTGAGCGAACCACCTGCAACGGGACGATCGAGAACCCCCCACCGTCACGAACCAATATGCCCGCGCAACTCCGTTAATCAAAATAGTTTATTAGATCACCTTTGTGGTTTCACTAAACCTGTGTCCGCGGCGCAACACAGCGATGAGCCGAAAAGGCTGATCGGGTCATATTTGTAGTTTTCGTGACACAATTAGCCTGCTCTGCACTTGCGTCAGGGCAGAGTTGCGTGGACTATGCTCCCAAACAACGATCGGGAAGAGAATCAGCTTGCGGGAGTGACGCTGTGTCCGCGACGAGGAAAGAAGGGGCGCGCCTGCGCACCATCGGCAACCTGGATATCATCAGGCGATTCACCTGGGAGATATCGTCGATCAACATGTATCTCGAGGAGCTGCGTCAGTTCTGGGCGAGGACGCTCGGCATCAGCGGGCCGCAATGGCTGATCCTGATGGCCATCTCGGACCTCGACAAGGACGACGGCATTCCTGTCAACGTCGTGTCCAAGCTCCTCCACGTCGATCCGTCCTTCGTCACCACCCAGTCCAAGCTGCTGGAGAAGAAGGGCCTGTTGCGCCGCCGCCCCTCGCCGACCGACGCGCGCGTGGTCCGGCTGTCCCTGACGGAGAAGACGCAGAAGCATCTGGCGAGCCTCAACGAGCAGTACAAGACCATCAAGGAATTCGTCTTCCAGGAGTTCGACGAGGCCGAGCTCGCCGAATTCACCACCAAGCTCGCGACGCTGAAAACCCGGCTGGAAAAGGCCTGCGTCCGCCTCAGCCTGGACTTCTGATGGCAGGCCCTAGATTCGCCGGGCGCCGCCGAGCCGCGATTCCAGCCAGTCGAAGATGTACTCGTTGGCAAGGCTCGGATTGTCGGCATGGGCCTGCGCCGCGCCGGTCTCCGCTGCGGTGAATACTTTCAGCGTGACATCCGAGCTGCCGAGCCGGGAATTGCGGACGAGCTGACGCGCCCGGTCGGCCTTGAGCCAGCCGTCCTCGCCGAGCGTGATCAACACCGGGCAATCGGCGCTGGAGGCCATCAGCGGCGCATGCGGCACCGGGACGATGCTGACGTCGCTCATCGCGAATCGGCTGGCAAAGAAGGCCCGCTCGTGCAGGTCCCACAGGCCGCCGTCGCAGACGGCGGCGGCAAGCCGCGGCTCATGCAGCACCGCGCGCGCCACGAAGGACGAGCCCCAGCCATCGGCGATGATCCCGACGCGCGCGAAATCGACGTCCTGCCGCGTCTCCAGATAGTCCATGACGCCGGGGATCGCGCTCTCGAGATCCTTGCGCCGCAAGAGCACCTCGAGGAAATCGTCGCGCTGGTCGCCGAACAGGTCGAGCGCCAGCATCGAGAAGCCGCGCTCGCGTGCGTGCGGCACGAGCTTGAACAGAAATTCTTCCTTGCGGTGGCCGGGCTCGCCGATGCAGATCACGGTCGGCGCCGGCTCCGTCCCCGATGACGCAGGAAGGAAATAGCCCTGCAGCGAATGCCCGTCGAGCCAGGGTATGGTCACCACCTCGCCGGCCGGCCTGCGCGCGGCGAGGTAGCAGCGCGCGCATTCCTGCATCGCCAGCACTGCGACCCAGCGGCGCTCGTCGGCGGCGTCGAGCGGTATCGCAGCGGCCCCATAATAGTTCAGCGCACGCAGCCAATTGCGTTGCGCACTGGCCAGGTGCCCTTCCGCGAACGCGGCCTCCGCGCGCTGCCGATTGGTCTGCGCCAGCTTCTTCCATTCGCGATGCCAGGAGCGGTCGTCGCCACGGTCCAGCTGCCGCGCGATCATCAGGCATTCCGCGATCGTGGCGCCGCCCTCCTGGGCCGTCGTCAGCAGCCGCGTGAACTCAGCGGAAATGTCCTCTCGTTCCGGGCAAAGGATCCAGTCGTCGGAGAGGCATTCGGGCATCATCGGATAGCTACGCTCTAATCGTCGCGTTATCTCGACTGACTAGACCATTTCAGGTCGGCGACCAAGGCACGGCGCGCGCCATGACAGGCTTTTGAGATCAACATCGCTTGAACATCGTCATGACGCATGCGTGACATCCCCACAGCTCGTGGAGTGGGACCAGCATTGGCAGGAGCAGGCACTTAAAATTGTTCGAGCCTCTCTGGCTATGACGATCATCATACCCATATTAACGCGCCCCGCTGGGCGCGCTAACCTCGCGCTGAGGAGCCCGCCCAAAGCGGGCGTCTCGAAGGATGGCCACAGGGAAAGCTCTCGGATGCGATAGGCGCCCCTGAGGCGGGCTCAACCAAGCCGCCAGCCGACCTCCTGCGTAAAACTTTCGTAGAAGGCACGGTCATAGGCCTGCTCCGGCGTGGCGCGCACGCGCTCGTCGAGGCGCTTGGCATCCTCGCCGACGAGGATGCGCCACCGCTCCGCCTTGACGCCGTCGAGAATGATCTTCGCCGCCTGCGCGGCCGTGGTCGGCGCGTCCTCCAGGAAGCTGCGGGCGCGCTCGGCGAACGCCGCCTGGATGTCCTCGTCCGACATCTTGTCGGCATCCGGCACGCCGGCCGCGGCCATGCGCTTGCGGGTCAGCGCCACCTCGTCGGCATTGAGCCGCTCCGAGCCGTCGCCGCTCTGCACCTTGCGCGAATTGGCGACGATCGACGTGCCGATATGACCGGGCATCACCACCGAGCATTTGACGTGCGGGGCGTGCAGGCGAAGATCGTTGATCAGCGCTTCGGTAAATCCCTTCACCGCGAACTTGGCGGCGCTGTAGGCGGTGTGCGCCTGCCCCATGCCGATCGAGGCCCAGAAGCCGTTGACGCTCGCGGTGTTGACGATGTGGGCCTCGTCGGCGGCGACCAGCATCGGCAGGAAGGTGCGCACGCCGAGATAGACCCCGCCCCAGCAGATGTTGAAGGTGCGCTCCCACTGCTCGCGGGTGTTGGTGAACAGGCTGCCGCCGCCGCCGATGCCGGCATTGTTGAACAAGAGATGGATCCTGTCCGTCTGCTGCTGCTCGGCGATCTCGTCGCGAAACCGCTTCAGGTGATCCTCGATGGCGACGTCGGCAACATGCGTCGTGACGCGAAGGCCCTGCGGCAGCTTCTCGGCCTCGCAGAGCCGCTTGGTCTCGGCCATCGCCGCTTCCGAGACGTCGCACATCGCGACGTTGCAGCCTTCGGCGACGAGCTGCCGCGCGAGCTCGCGCCCCATTCCCGTGCCGCCGCCGGTGATGACTGCGATCTTTCCAGCAAAATCCTTCATGGGACTTCGGTCCCTCCCCTTGTCGGTGTGTTTCTTGGTCACGGCGCCGCTGGCCGCGGCGCGCGCAAAACTGTAGCAGCGCGACATCCGCGGGTAAAAGCCGTGCGGTGCATCTTCGTCGTCGGTAATTTCGGCGGGCGGACTACGCGCGATGCTGCGCGCGGGCCTTGTGAAGTGGCTCATAGGCGACGCGGCCCGGACAATCGATCATTCGCGGGTGTTTTCCAGCGGGTTGCCCGTATTTGTCCGGCTTCGGGTTAATGGCAATTTTTTTACAATCCGAATCGCCAAATGGGGGGTGGACGCTGGGTCGAGTCGGCCAGGCCAGCGTGTTGTTTGCGTGTCACAGGCTCTGGCACTCCGCTTGCATCCTCTTCGTGGTCAGAAACAACCGACGAGGTGATAGGAATGTTCGTGACCGTCGTTGCCGTGCTTTGCCGGCTTGGCGCAGCCAGCTCAGGCAGTTGCGTCGAGGAAATCGTGACCGACAGCAACATGACACCCGAGATTTCGCTGATGCAGTGCGCGATCGGCGCACAGGCGCCCCTCGCGAAGTGGATGGGCGAGCATCCGATCTATCACGCGAACTGGCGCCTCGAGCGCTACAAATGCGTGCCGGGTCACTACGAGATCAAGGGCCACGCCTAAGGCCCGCAAAACTCCTGGTACCGGGACCACGGATACCAGGACGACCGATCAAGAGGAAACGCCCCGGGGGCCGCTTACCCCTCCGTGCGGACACCGCCAGCGCCGGACCGATCGCGGCAGGCGCTCTGTGACAATGATCACGCCCTCCTTCTAAGCCACCTCACGCAAGATGATCGCGCGTGCCCGCCGGCCTTCCGGCGTCGGCATCAGCGCGAAGTTGTGCGGCTGCTCGCGCAATAGATGCAGCTCGACCGGCACGCCCACCGCCCTCGCCCTTGCGGCAAGATCGACGCTGTCGGGATAGAGAAGATCGCGCGTGCCCGAAAAGATCGTCATCGGCGCGAGCCCGCGGAAACTGCCGTTGAGCGGGCTGACCAAGGGATGGCCGACATCGAGCTCGCCGGCATAAAGACGTGCCGCCTCCACCATGCCCGGAATGTCCTGGATCGGATCGCGCGAGGCGATCGCAACCTGCTCCGGACGGCTGACCGAGGCATCGGCCGCAGGCGAGATCAGCAGCATGCGGCTCGGCTGCCGATGACCGCGATCGCGCAGCCATTGGCAGGCCGCGAGCGCAAGCCCGGCGCCGGCCGAATTGCCGACGACCGTCACCTTTGCCTCGCCCGCGTCTTCCAGCAGCATGCGCAGCAGCTCGGCCGTCGCCGGCACGACGTCCGTGGCGGTCGCGCGCGGCGCCAGCGGGTAGATCGGCACGACGCAGCAGATTCGCGCTTTGCGCGTCATCTCACCGACGAAGCGCCAATGCGCCGGCACGATCTCGTTGATGTAGCCGCCGCCATGCAGGAACATGACGTAGTTGCAGCCCTCAAAGCCTGACGCCGGCGCGGTGTAGTAGACCGGCCACCCGCCCATCTTGGTCAGCGTCACCTCGACGCCGCGGCCGACCCCGATCGGCTCATGAGAGGCCGGTGCCAGCGCCAGCTTCTGCACATGTGCCTGCACCGCTTCGGCAGATGCCAGCTGCTGCTTGTAGGGAAGCTGCCGCAGCAGCAAATTGAATGCCCGGCTTTGCAGGCTCGGGGCGGGATCGCGCGGCGCCCGCGCACCGAATACGCAGCTGCCCGGACAGAATTGAAAGGCCGATACAAGTCTCGCAACGCTCATCGCCACATCCCCATCCGGCTGTTTCGACCCGGCGACGAAGAGGCTTGCCGACCCGCCGCCACTTGCCGCTATAATGCGAGCATTCACTCGCTTTTCCTACTCGCATTCGGATCACAAGGCCGTGGCCCGCAAACCGCCCACAAAACCCCGGAAAAACGCCTCACAGGAGCGGTCCCGCGCGACGGTGGACGCACTGATCGAGGCAACTGCTCGCATTCTGGTCAAGGAAGGCTTCGAGAAGGCCAGCACCAACCGCATCGCAGACGTCGCCGGCGTCAGCGTCGGCTCGCTCTATCAATATTTTCCCAGCAAGGAAGCGCTCGTCGCCGCCGTGATCGATCGCCACAACGATGCGATCATGAATGTCGTCCGCGCCGCCTTCGCTGGTGTCGCCGACCTGCCGATCGAGAAGGCCGTGCGCCGCCTCGTGACGGTCGCGATCGAGGCCCATCACATCGACCCCAACCTGCACCGCGTCCTCGCCGAGCAGATCCCCCGCTCCGGCCACCTCGCCGAGGTCGAAGCCTACAGCCACGAAATCCACGCCCTCGTGCGCGCCTATCTCGAACGCCACCGCAAGGAGATGCGCAAGATCGACCCCGCGCTCGCAGCCTTCATGTGCGTCAGCACGATCGAAGCGGTGGCGCACAACACGGTGCTGAACGGAGAGATGATGTCGGAGAAGATGGTGAAGGTGCTGGTGGACGAAACGACAAGGATGGTGGTGGGGTATTTGAGGTAGCGGAGCCTGAGATTACGGAAATCGGTGACCGCGCGTCCATTTGGATGAGGCAGCGCCCTGCGCCCTGAGAGCCGCGCCAGTTGAATGCACTGCCACCGTAATGCGTAACGTCCGAACACGACGGATCGAGGAAGCGCCCACTTCGCCAAGCCCGATGACACAGCGCGCGCGTTTGCTCGGGACCAAGTTACCATGCATCGCACCCGGGCTCTCGGCGGGCCGCTTGACTCAGGTCAATATCCCGCTGGCCTCAGCGCGCCAACATTGTCATATGGGTGTCATATTGCCTGCCATGTAGCGTGAGCGATCCCGGCGGAGTGCCGGGGCGCGGACATCGATCGTGAATCGTGACACGACGGAAAGCAGAATGAAGCTCGCGCTTGCGCTGCCACCACCGCAACGTGATTTGCGTCTCGACCTGTTTCGCGGCCTCGCCAACTGGGCGATGTTTCTCGGCCATGTGCCCGGCACAGTGCTGGCGTGGTGTTCGTTCCGAAATTATGGATTCAGCGACGGGGCCGACCTGTTCGTGTTCATCTCCGGCTACACCTCGGCGCTCGTCTATACCCGAAAGATGGAGCGAGGCTTTGTGTTCGGAACGAGCAGGCTCTTCAGGCGCGTATGGCAAATCTACACCGCCCATATCGTGCTATTCATGATCTACCTGGCTTTCATCCATTTCCTGTCGGAGAGGTTCAACGCGCCTGATCTGGTCGATCTGTTCAACGCCGGACCGGTCACCAGCGCGCCGATCGAGATGATGACGCAGGGGCTTTTGCTGCGATACAAGCCTCTGAATTTGGACGTGCTGCCGCTCTACGTCGTCTTGATGGGCCTGTTTCCTCCGATCCTCTGGTTGATGTTGAGATTTCCCGACGCCGCCATGATCGGGTCGGTGCTGTTGTATCTCGCTGCGCGGCAATTCCAATGGAACCTGCCTTCCTATCCGTCGGGAAGCTGGTACTTCAATCCGCTGGCGTGGCAGCTTCTGTTTGTCACGGGCGCGTGGCTCGCGTTGACGGGTGCGGGGCGTCTGCATTTCTTGCTGCGGTCCAGGTTCGTGCTGGTTGTTGCGGTTGCCTATTTGATTTTTGCGGCGATCATGACGTTAGCTGCTCACCAGCTTCAGCTGCGGGCCTTGTTTGCGCCTGCCTTGTTCGAGCTTTTCAATCCCAACGACAAGACCAATCTGGCGCCCTATCGCTATCTTCATTTGATGGTGCTGATTATTCTTGGTGCCCGGTTCATACCGATCGATGCGCGCTGGCTACGAGCCAGCATCGTGCGCCCCCTGGCAAAGTGCGGCCAGCAGTCCCTCGAAGTGTTCTGTGTGGGCATTCTCCTAGCCTTCATCGGGTACTTCATCCTGCAGTTGGCAGGGAACGGCATCCTCGCTCAACTGCTCGTCGGAGCTGCGGGAATCGCGATCATGACGGCGGTTGCCTACTACAGATCCTGGTCAAAGCGAGTGGAGAAACCTTCACATGAGAGTCCGGTGGATGGAAAGAGGGCGCCGGAAAACACCGGCTCCCTCGATCATCTTGTACTGCGCGCCCCCGGAACGGTGCCGCAGGTCGCTCGCGGGACGGATACGCAGCAGCAGCCGTTAACGGAAGTTTGACAACCGCGCCGGCCGTCACGGTCGCGATCGAGGCCCATTCGATCGACCCGAACCTGCACCGCGCCCTCGCCGAGCAGATTCCCCGCTCCGGCCAGCTCGCGGAGGTCGAAGCCTGCAGCCACGAGATCCACGCCCTCGCAGCCTTCATGTGCGTGAGCACGATCGAAGCCATAGCGCACAACATGGTGCTGAACGAAGAGATTCGGTCGGAGAAGATGGTGACGGTGCTGGTGGACGAGACGACGTGGATGGGCGGGCAGACGAAGGCCGTCAGGCTTCCTTCTTTTTCACGCTGATGTTTCCGTCGCCCTCGATATAGGCCTCTACGACGTCAGAGGGGCTCGCTATGCCCTCCTCGCGAAGTTTGCTCATCAACTCATCCATCGTCACCAGTTCCTGCCGCATGTGGCGGCGAAGGACCTGCCCGTTCTTGATCAGGAGGAGCGGCGCCGGCCGAGCAAGCCGCTCCACGAAGGGCACATGATACCCGACCCAGTCGATGGCAAGATTCCAGAAGATGATGGTGGCAACGAGCACGATACCTTCTGTGATCGAGTGGTATTCACCCGCCATGCCATTCTGCGCCGCGTCCGCCAGCAGGACGACCAGAAGCAGATCGGGGATGCTGAGCCCGCCGGTTTGACGCTTCAGAATGAAGCGCATCAACGTGAAGATGCCGAGGTACATGATGGTGCCCCGCACGATCATTTCCATGACGGAATGCGTCGGGACGAAGATTTCGCTCCACGATAACTGAAACATGTTGCTCTCGCCCAAATGGAAGCGTCCCGATGCCGCGTATCGAAACTCTTATCGGATCCGAACGGTTTCGGAATTGCGAGGAGGATGATCAAGATTTGAGCCTCCAGGCGACAGCTCGATCGTCATTTTCCTCCGGACGATCCGCTCCTTACCCCTGTCCGGCGCATCGATTCGGAAAAACCATATGACTCAAGGACATCGCTACTGTGCATGGGGTTGTTTTCGGCGTTTTGATGCACGCCCGCCGCGCTTCTGGTCACAGGCATCCCTCGCGGCCCGGAGCAGGCTCCACGCCGACAATCATCCACCCGACTCATGTTTTGGAAAAAATGGTCGGAGCGAGAGGATTTGAACCTCCGACCCCTAGTCTCCCAGACTAGTGCGCTAACCGGGCTGCGCCACGCTCCGAACGTCGTTCCATTAGCTAGGATCGGCGCGATGCGCAAGGCGAGGCCGCAGCATTTTGGTGCCACCCGGCCACGCCCCCGGAACTGCCTCGCAAAGCCGGCCTGACGCCGCCCTACCCATCCTTCAGCGCCTGGTCCAGCATCTCCCGGCAGGCGACGAGGTCGCCGAGGACCCGCTCCAGCCGCTCCCGGTCGAGCGCGCTGGGGCCGGCGGGCGCGGCGGCGCCGGCTTTGCGGAAGGTGGTGAGGATCTCCTCGTCGTCGATCTCCGTGAAGCGGAAGTCGATGCCTTCCTCTTCGTCGCCCTGGAAGTCGTCATCGTCGGTGTCGGTGACGCCCTTGATGGGGGCCTCGTCCTCGGGCTCCAGCAGGCTCGCGCCGATGGCGTCCTCGATCGCGCCGAACGAGACCGCGGCCGCACTGTCCGCGAGGCCCTGCACCGATTTGACGCCGTGCTCCTTCAGGATCCGCTGCACCCCGCGGATGGTGTAGCCCTCGCCGTAGAGCAGCCGGCGGATGCCCTTGAGCAGGTCGACGTCGTCGGGGCGGTAATAGCGGCGGCCGCCGCTGCGCTTCATCGGCTTGATCTGGGAGAAGCGGGTCTCCCAGAACCGCAGCACGTGCTGCGGAATGTCGAGCTCCTGCGCTACTTCGCTGATGGTTCGGAACGCATCCGGCGCCTTGTCCAAAGGCCAGTCCTTTCCGAAAAGCGGTTATGCCTCTTCTTGAGCCTTGGTGGCGTCGCCGTTGGTGCGGTGCTGGGCGTTGATCCGCTGCTTCAGGATCGCCGACGGCTTGAACACCATGACGCGACGCGGCGAGATCGGCACCTCGGTGCCGGTCTTCGGGTTGCGGCCGATGCGCTGCCCCTTCTTGCGCACCATGAAGGACCCGAACGAGGACAATTTCACCGTCTCGCCCTTCTCCAGGCAGTCGGTGATCTCCTTCAGCACGAGTTCCACGAAGGCAGACGATTCCGTGCGCGACAGGCCCACCTTCTGGTAGACGGCTTCGCACAAATCGACACGCGTTACGGTTTTGCTGGTCTCGCTCATCGCCCTGCCCCACCTCACGGCGAACAATTCTTGTCTGAAATTATGAGCTTACGATAGTGCGGTCAACACCGCACATCAATGCAGACGTATCGATAATCGGCGGTGATTCCGGCAAAATTTTATCGGTGTGGCTTACCAGCGCACCAGCGCGGAGCCCCAGGTGAAGCCGCCGCCCATGGCCTCCAGAAGGACCATGTCGCCCTTCTTGATGCGGCCATCCTTGCGCGCAACCGACAGCGCCAGCGGGATCGAGGCCGCCGAGGTGTTGCCATGACGGTCCACCGTCAGCACCACCTTCTCGGGCGCGATGTGAAGCTTGTGCGCGGAGGCGTCGATGATTCGCTTGTTGGCCTGGTGCGGCACGAACCAGTCGATGCCCTCGGCATTGAGCCCGGTCGCCTTGAAGGCATCGACGATCACGTCGGTGATCATGCCGACTGCGTGCTTGAAGACCTCGCGGCCCTCCATGCGCAGATGGCCGACAGTCTGGGTCGAGGACGGCCCGCCATCGACATACAGCTTTGCCTTGTGGCGGCCGTCGGAGCGCAAGTGAGTGGTGACGATGCCGCGGTCGGTCGCGGCATTGCCGGGCTGCTCCTGCGCTTCCAGCACCACGGCGCCGGCGCCGTCGCCGAACAGCACGCAGGTGCCGCGGTCGTTCCAGTCGAGAATGCGCGAGAAGGTCTCCGCCCCGATCACCAGCGCGCGCTTGTAGGCGCCGGTGCGCAGGAAGTTGTCGGCGGTGGCGAGCGCGAACACGAAGCCCGAGCACACGGCCTGGAGATCGAAGGCCGCGCCATGATTGATGCCGAGCCCGTGCTGCACGGCAACCGCGGTTGCAGGGAAGGTGTTGTCCGGCGTCGAGGTCGCCAGCACGATCAGCTCGATCGACTGCGCGTCTACGCCGGCGTCGTTGAGCGCGGCCTGCGCCGCCCTGATCGCCAGATGCGAGGTGAACTCGCCCTCGGCCGCGACGTGCCGCTCGCGAATGCCGGTGCGCTGCACGATCCACTCGTCGGAGGTGTCGATGCGCGCCGCCAATTGGGCGTTGGTCACCACCTGCTCCGGCAGATAAGAGCCGCAGCCGAGCACGACCGAACGAATCTGAGTCACGAAACAGCCTCCTGCGCGGCCTGCACGGAACTGAGTGCACCACCCTCGCGGTTGAGCATCTGATTGATCTTGTTCAGGAGATCGTAGTGAGCCATCTCATAGCCAACATCGATCGCATAGGCAAAGCCTTCGGCGTTGGTTCCGCCGTGGCTCTTGACCACCACACCGTTCAGTCCCAGCAGCACGCCACCATTGGACTTGTTGGGATCCATCTTGTCGCGCAGGGCCTGGAAGGCGCTGCGGGCGAAGAGGTAGCCGAGCTTGGACGTCCAGCTCCGCTGCATCTCGTGACGAAGCAATTCCGCCATCTGCCGTGCGGTTCCCTCGGCTGCCTTCAGCGCGATGTTGCCGCTGAAGCCTTCGGTGACGATCACGTCGGCGAGCCCCTTGCCGATGCCGTCGCCCTCGACGAAGCCGATATAGTCGAGCTCCGGCAGGTTCCGCGCCCGCAGGATCTCGCTGGCCTCGCGGATCTCCTCGTGCCCCTTGATCTCCTCGGCGCCGATGTTGAGCAGCCCGACCGTCGGCCGGGTCTTGTTGAACAGCACGCTCGCCTTGGCCGCGCCCATCACCGCCATCGAGACCAGATGGTGGGCATCGCCGCCGAGGGTGGCGCCGAGATCGAGCACGACGGACTTCCCGCGCAGAGTCGGCCAGATCGCCGAGATCGCCGGGCGGTCGATACCCGGCAGCGTGCGCAGGTGGAAGCGCGCCATCGCCATCAGCGCGCCGGTATTGCCGGCGGAGATCGCCACATCCGCCTCGCCCTTCTTGACCGCATCGATGGCGAGCCACATCGAGGAGGTCTTGCGGCCGCGCCGCAGCGCCTGGCTCGGCTTGTCCTCCATGCTGACGGCGACGTCGGTGTGGACAATTTTGGAGACCGCTTTGAGCTTCGGGTGCAGGTCGAGCTCGGGCTCGATCCTGGCGCGGTCGCCGACCAGCAGGAACTCGGTGTCGCGATGCCGCCCAAGCGAGATCGCGGCGCCCGGAATGACCACGGCGGGGCCGACATCGCCCCCCATGGCGTCCAGCGCGATGCGAACCTTGCTTGGCATGAAAGTCCTGGAAACCTGGTCTGGTGCGGCTTTGGGATCAGCGGGGCCGCAAAATGGGTTCGCCACCGGGATGGCGGCCGGCCAAGCGCCACGCCGCACCCGGACCGGGGCGCGACAATAGCGTTTTGTACCCCCGAAACAACCTCTTGCCCCCAGCCTTTTGCATTCGGGGCGATCCGGCCGCCGGCCGCGGATTTCGCGAGAAACACATTGAAATCAGACAGATAAACAGCTGTCCCAAACCATCGAGGCAAATGGCTCGCGTCCCCTGGCAAGGCGGCCGCGAGCGCAAAACGCCCCTCATTGGCCCTTCTTCTTGTCCTGCAATGCCTTCAGCACGGCGAAGGGATGGTCTTCGGGGTCGGGAGCGGTGACCTCGGCCTCGAACACGGCCCCCTCCTTGCGCGGATAGGGATCGATCGCCAGGAACAGGACGTCGGTGGCGAGCCGGCCGAGGTCGATGATGCCGCCCGTGATCGGCTCGGGCGGGTCGGCAATTTCGGGCGGCGCGTCGCCGTCCTGGCCCTCCTCGATCAGATCGGCGAGGCGCCGCGCCTCGGCCTCGGGGGCGAACATCAGGTCCACCTCCTCCTCGATCTCGCTCTCGATCGGATCCAGCGTGACGACGCAGGTCTGGCCGATCCGGCCGCGGACGAGGCCCGTGACCTGGACCCGCCCGCCGCTTTTCGGCACGACATCGAAGCTGGCCTGGGCGGACAGAACCTCGCGCAGGCCCGCGACCTCCGCCATCGCCTGCCGCTCGGCCACTGATGCCTCGAGCTCGCGATGCAGCCCGCCATCCGGGATCTGCGCAACGAAGACGGGCGCCCGCCAGGGATCGCGCTCGGTATCTGATCGGCTCATGGCGTGACATCCTCTGGCAACGCCGGGGGAAACTTGAAGGACGCGCGCAGCAGCGCGGCCTCGCCGGTCCGGCCAAGCTCGGCCTCGCTGGCCCTCGCATAGGCCGCGAGCCGCTTCGCCTGGTCGAAGCCGGTCCCATTCAAGATATTCTTGCAGATCGCCGCTGCCAGCGCCTCGCCGCCGGCGTCCATCGCCTGGTCATAGGCCTGGACGCGGCCGTAGAAGGCCTCGCCAAAGGCCCGCATCCGCTTCGGCACGGTCTGGTCGCCGACCCCCATCTCGCGCAGATTGTCGTCCATGTCCTCGCAGAAGCGGTCGAACAGCGCCTGGGACAGCTCCGCGGCACCCTGAACGGTACGCAGGCGGCGCAGCAGCAGCCACAGATGCAGCAGCAACAGGTCGAAACGCCCGTTAACCGTATCGGGCACGCCCAAGTCCCGGTAAAATATGGGTTCTCGCGCCTGCGTCACGATCATGCCATAGATGGCCTCAATGGTGCCTGGCGGGGTTCGCCGGGGTTTCCTGAAGTGATTGAACGGCCAAAGCATTGTGGTTTCCGCAAGCGGGCGCGCGCGAGTTGCATTCAGACGCCCAGCCCGGTACTTCAGCGCCTCGCGCGACGCAAGGGGACGGAATCAGTTCCGCTATGACGACAATGAACCAGATCAGCCCGCGCGCGGACATGCGGCGCGGCCTTCATGCCTACTGGCGCGGAGTTCATTTGCGCTGGCGCGGCCTGCGCATGCTCGCCGCCGTGACCCTGGTCGGCGTGGCCCTTGCAGCCTGCACCGGCGAGCAGTTCCAGAAGGGTTACATCCTGCCGCCCGGCGCGCTCGAACAGATTCCGATCGGCGCGAGCCAGGATCAGGTGCTGATCGTGATGGGCACGCCTTCGACGGTCGCGACCCTCGACGGTGAAGTGTTCTACTACATCTCGCAGCGCTCGGAGCGCCCGGTCGCCTTCATGAACCAGAAGGTGGTCGATCAGCGTGTCATCGCGGTCTATTTCGACAAGACCCGGCGCGTGCGCCGGCTTGCGAATTACGGTCTCCAGGACGGCAAGATCTTCGACTTCATCAGCCGCACCACGCCGACGTCGGGCCAGGAGATGAGCTACCTCACCCCGCTGTTCAAGCTGCTCAGCTTCAACTGAGGCCGTCGAAGGATTCGATCGAAGCGGCTTGTCGCTTCGATCGAAAATGGGCGTCGAACGAGACTCCTGAAGCCCTTAATTCCATCGCAAGGCATATGGGCTTACGCCTGCGTCGTCGTGCCGCTCTCTGCGCGGCAGTTGTCGTCGCGCGCGACTTGCGGTCGCACGTGCTGTTCCCTACGGTTCCCGCAAAGCAAAAAGCAGGAGTGGATTCGTGCCTAAACCTCTGTTGTCCCGCCGTCACGTGCTCGCCGGTGCTGCCGGCCTTTCGGCCGCAGCAATTCTGCCGCGATCGAGCCTTGCCGACTGGAAGCCCACCGAAAACGTTCGTCTCATCGTGCCGGCCGCAGCCGGCGGCTCGACCGACGTGATGGGCCGGCTCCTGGCCGCGCATCTGCAAACCGCCTGGGGCCAGTCGGCTGTGGTCGAGAACCGCTCCGGCGGCGGCGGCACGATCGGCACCGCCGAAGCCGTACGCGCCAAACCGGATGGTCACACCATCCTGGTCGGCAATCCCGGCCCGAACGCGATCGCCTACAGCATCTTCAAGAACCTCAGCTACAAGCCGGACCAGCTTCAGCCGGTCTCGAACATGATCCGGATTCCGAACATCGTCTCGGCGCATCCGAAGACCGGCATCAAGTCGATTCCCGAGCTGATCGCTTACCTGAAGGCCAATCCGGACAAGCTCAGCTACGCCTCCTCCGGCGTCGGCCAGAGCCCTCACCTCACCGGCGCCTGGTTTCTCCAGCTCACCGGCCTGAAGATGACGCACATCCCGTTCCGCGGCGCCGGCCCCGCGCTGCAGGCCGCCCTTGCCGGCGACATCCAGATCCTGTTCGACAATCTCTATCCGAGCCTGCCGCAAGTGCAGAGCGGCACGCTCAACGGTCTCTGCGTCACCACGCCCGAGCGCAGCGACCTCGCGAAAGACCTGCCGACCATGCGCGAGAGCGCGCCGGAGCTGGCGAACTTCGACATCTCCTCCTGGTTCTCCGTGTTCCTGCCGAAGGGCGTCTCGCCCGACGTGCTCAATGCGCTCAATCTCCAGGTCAAGGCGATGCTGGAGCGCGACGACGTCAAGAAGCAGATCGCCGCCATGGGCGCCCGCGCCGACTACGGCACGCCGGAGCAGTTCGCCGCCTTCGTGGACGCCGAGACGAAGAAGTTCGCCGGCATCATCCAGAAGGAAGGCCTGCAGATGGACGTGCAGTAGGTCTCTCTTTCGTCATTGCGAGCGAAGCGAAGCAATCCAGACTGCCTCCACGGAAAGACCCTGGATTGCTTCGTCGCAAGAGCTCCTCGCAATGACGTGGTGAGAGCATCCGGCCCATCAAACAAAACCCCCGCGGCTCGCGCCGCGGGGTCTTCTTTTGTCACCTGTACGCCGCTCAGTGCGCCAGGATCGCCAGAAGCAGCAGGGCCACGATGTTGGTGATCTTGATCATCGGGTTCACCGCAGGTCCCGCCGTGTCCTTGTAGGGATCGCCGACGGTGTCGCCGGTCACCGCGGATTTGTGGGCGTCAGAGCCCTTGCCGCCGAAATGGCCGTCCTCGATGTACTTCTTGGCGTTGTCCCAGGCGCCGCCGCCCGAGGTCATCGAGATCGCGACGAACAGGCCCGTCACGATCACGCCGAGCAGCATCGCGCCGACGGCCGAGAACGCCGCCGACTTGCCGGCCGCGCCGCCGCCCGCGATCGCATAGATTAGGAAGTAGACGACGATCGGCGAGAGCACCGGAAGCAGCGAGGGGATGATCATCTCCTTGATCGCCGCACGCGTCAGCAGGTCGACCGCCTTGCCGTAATCCGGCTTGTCGGTGCCCTGCATGATACCCGGCTTCTCGCGGAACTGACGACGGACCTCCTCGACGATCGCACCGGCCGCACGGCCGACCGCGGTCATGCCCATCGCACCGAACAGATACGGCAGCAGGCCACCGAACAAGAGACCCACGACGACGTAGGGATTGTTCAGTGAGAAGTCCGGATTGACGCCGGCGAAGTAGGGATGCTGTGCGGAGCGGGCCACGAAGAACTTGAGGTCCTCGTTGTAGGCCGCAAACAGCACCAGCGCACCCAGACCGGCCGAGCCGATCGCGTAGCCTTTGGTGACCGCCTTGGTGGTGTTGCCGACCGCGTCGAGGGCGTCGGTCGACTTACGCACCTCCTTCGGCAATCCCGCCATCTCGGCAATGCCGCCGGCGTTGTCCGTCACCGGGCCGAAGGCGTCGAGGGCGACGATCATGCCGGCCAGCGCCAGCATGGTGGCGGTCGCAATGGCGATGCCGAACAGCCCGGCGAGGCTGTAGGTGACCAGGATGCCGGCGATGATGACGATCGCGGGCAGCGCGGTCGCCTCCATCGAGATGGCGAGGCCCTGGATCACGTTGGTGCCGTGGCCGGTCACCGAGGACTGGGCGATCGACTTCACCGGACGATAGTCGGTGCCGGTGTAGTATTCGGTGATCCAGATGATCAGCGCGGTGACGACGAGACCGACCACGCCGCATTCGAACAGCGCCAGGCCGGTGTAGTTGACGCCGTCGAGCTTGCCGAAGCCGATCAGATAGTAGATCACCAGGGCGATGCCGATCAGGGACAGGATGCCGGTCGCGATCAGGCCCTTGTAGAGCGCGCCCATGATCGACTGGCTCGGCCCGAGCTTGACGAAGAAGGTGCCGATGATCGAGGTGATGATGCAGATGCCGCCGATCGCGAGCGGCAGCGTCATCATGTTGGCGAGGATCGGCGTCTTGGCGAAGAAGATCGCCGCCAGGACCATGGTGGCGACCGCGGTCACCGCATAGGTCTCGAACAGGTCGGCGGCCATGCCGGCGCAGTCGCCGACGTTGTCGCCGACATTGTCGGCGATGGTCGCGGGGTTGCGCGGGTCGTCCTCGGGAATACCGGCCTCGACCTTGCCGACGAGGTCGCCGCCGACGTCCGCACCCTTGGTGAAGATGCCGCCGCCGAGACGGGCGAAGATCGAGATCAGCGAGGCGCCGAAGCCGAGCGCCACCAGGGCGTCGACGACGACACGGCTATCGGGCGCGAGCTTCAGCGAGTGGACCAGGAAGCCGAAATAGAGGGTCACACCCAGCAGCGCGAGACCGGCCACCAGAAGTCCGGTGATGGCGCCCGCCTTGAAGGCGAGTTCCAGGCCGCCGGCGAGCGACGTCGTCGCGGCCTGGGCGGTGCGCACATTGGCGCGGACCGAGACGTTCATGCCGATGAAGCCCGCGGCGCCGGACAGGATCGCGCCGATGGCGAAACCGATCGCGACATAGAGCCCGAGGAAATAGGCAAGCAGCACGAAGATGACGATACCGACGATACCGATCGTGGTGTACTGGCGCCGCAGATAGGCCTGTGCGCCTTCGCGCACCGCCCCTGCGATCTCCTGCATGCGCGGCGACCCCGCATCCGCGCCCAAGACCGAAGACGTCGCCCAAATCGCGTAGGCGACGGAAAGCGCTCCGCAGAGCACTATCAACCATAATGCTGTCATGTGATGTTTGCCTCAGATCCTTGATGTACCCCCGGCGCCTTTTGTGTTCCGTCGTGCGGTGCGGCGCCTTGATTTTGAACAAAGCCGCCCCCTTGCCCTTAGGGGGCGGCTCCAGTCGGCCGCGAGCTTGCCAAAATCAAATTGAGGGTGCAACGCCGGATCAGGCCAAAAGGCCGATCTCGGCAGGTATTTAGGACCAAGTGCTGAGAACCAGGATGCCGGTTTGGAGCAATTCCTAGAAGTGGCTGTAGGAAAGCCGCGTCAAAAGCAGGTCCTGGCCCTGCCCGTCCAGGAAGTGCAGCGGCTTCTGCCCTTCCGTGATCGTCCCGATTGCGGTGACGGCAATGCCGAGGGCCCGCCCCGCGGCAATCAGCGCGTCGCTTTGCGCTGGCGGAGCAGTGCACAGCACCTCGTAGTCGTCGCCTCCTGCAAGCAGCGTCTCGACAGACGCGACGCTGCGGGCGCACAGGGCGGCCGCCGCGGCCGAAAGCGGCACGCTCGGCACGTCCACCGACGCCGAGACTCCCGAGGCGGCGCAGAGCTTGGTCAGATCGCCGGCGAGGCCGTCGGAGACGTCCATCGCCGCGGTGGCATGATCGCGCACCGCCCGCGCCAGCACATTGCGCGGCTGCGGCACCCGATAGCGCGAGACCAGAAAATCCCGTGCCGCAGGATCGGATGCCAACGCGGCGGCCACAGCGCCGCCCTTGAGCACGTCGAGGCCGAGCGCGGCATCGCCGATCGTGCCCGTCACCAGGATGCGGTCGCCCGGCCTTGCGCCGGTGCGGCCGATCATCCGCCCCCGCGGCACGCGGCCAAAGGCGGTGATCGAGATCATCTGCGGGCCCGGCGTCGACACCGTATCGCCGCCGAGCAGAGGACAAGCGAAGGCCTTGGCGTCCTCGCCCAGCGCGTCGGCAAAGGGACGGAGCCAACCATCCTCCTTGCTGCGCAACGCCAGCGTCAGCACGAAGCCAGCCGGCACGGCGCCCTTGGCCGCGAGATCGGACAGGTTCACCCGCAGCGCCTTGCGCGCGATGGTGTCAGGCGGATCGCTGGCAAGATAGTGCACGCCCTCGACCACGGCGTCGGTGGTGACGACGATGTCCTCGCCGGACGAGGGCAGCACCGCAGCGTCGTCGACCAGTCCGAACGCGCCGGGATCGGTCGCCAGCGGCTTGAAATAGCGCGCGATGAGGGAGTCTTCGCCGGAGGGATTGTTTGCCATCAGCGCCAACCACATCCACAGCCGTCATCGCCCGGCAAAAGCGCGAAGCGCGTCTTCGAAAGGGAGACCGGGCGATCCAGTATTCCGAAGACGGTCGTGTCAGCCCGATAGGCCGCGGCGTACTGGATCACCCGCCTTCGCGGGTGATGACAGCGGAATGTGGGGCAGCCGTCTCGCATCACCTCACCGCCCTCGCGGGAAACTACCCCCGCCCGAACTCGTCGCCGCGAAACTGCCGGCCGATCTGGTCGAGCACCGCATTCACCATGCCGGTCTCCTCGCGATCGACGAAGGCATTGGCAACGTCGACATATTCGGAGACGACCACCCGGCCCGGCACGTCCTTGCGGTGCTGCAGCTCATAAGCCCCTGCCCGCAGCACCGCGCGCAGGATCGCCTCGATCCGCTTCAAGGGCCAGCCTTTCGACAGCGCCTCGTCGATCAGGGGATCGAGCTTCTTCTGGTCGCGCACGACGCCGGAGACGACGTCGCGGAAGAACGCCGCCTCGGCCGGCAGGTAGGTGTCGCCCTCGACCTCGTTGCCGAGCCAATGGCTTTCGAACTCGGCAAAGATGTCGTTGATGCCGGCACCGGCGATGTCCATCTGGTACAGCGCCTGCACGGCAGCAAGCCGCGCCGCGCCGCGCCGGTTCGCCTTCTTCTCGACAGCGCCTGTCGGCTTCTTGGTGTTATCGGCCATGGCTTCAGGCCTGCGCCAGGCGGCGTTTGATGCGCAGCATCGCAAGCGCGGCGCGCGCGGCATCGCCGCCCTTGTTGAGCTCGCTGGCGCGCGCCCGCGCCCAGGCCTGCGCCTCGGTGTTGACGGTGAGGATGCCGTTGCCGAGCGGCAGCTTCCGCGCCACGGCGAGGTCCATCAGCGCGCGCGAGGATTCCTGCGAGACGATCTCGAAATGAATGGTGTCGCCGCGGATCACGCAGCCGAGCGCGATTACCGCATCATAGGGCTTGCCGTTGGCCGCCGCGGCATCGACCGCGATGGCCACGGCCGCGGGAATCTCCAGCGCACCGGGAACCGTGATGACGTCGTGGGTCAGGCCGGCCGCCTTCAGCTCGGCGACCGCGCCGTCCAGCAGCGCATCCTGGAGATCGTCATAGAACCGCGCCTCGACAATCAGCGCCCGCGCGCCGGAAATGTCGGTCTGGTCCTTCAGGGGAGCGCGCCGCGCGTCTGCCATGGTCAACCTATTCTGTCATTGCCGGGCTTGACCCGGCAATCCATCGGGCAAGCCCCTCTTAAGAGGATGGATGCGCGGGTCAAGCCCGCGCATGACGATCTTTAGGCACCGTCACTTCATTTCCGTCAGCCGCGCCGCGTAGCGGGCCATCAGGTCGACCTCGATATTGACCTCATCACCCGCCTTCCAGCCGCCGATCGTGGTGACCGTCAACGTGTGCGGGATGATCAGCACCGAAAAGGTCACGTCCGCAACCGTATTGATCGTCAGCGAGACGCCGTCGAGCGTGATCGAGCCCTTGGTGGCGATGAACCGGGCCAGCTCCCGGGTCGTCGAGAGCACGAACCGCGCCATATCCGGCAAGTCCTCGCGGCTGACGATGGTTGCAATGCCATCGGCGTGGCCGGCGACGATATGGCCGCCGAGCTCGTCGCCGATCTTCAGCGCGCGCTCGAGGTTGAGCCTCGTGCCGACCTTCCAGTGCTTGGCCGTCGTCAACGCCAGCGTCTCGGCCGCGGTGTCGACGTCGAACCAGGTCCTTTGCTTAGAGTCCCTGCCATCCGCCACGCCGGAGCCAACTACGGTCAGGCAGACGCCGTTGCAGGCGATCGAGGCGCCGTCCGCAATCGTGCTCTGATCGTAGCGGCAGGCAATGCGGAGCCGGTGCAGCTGGCCCTGCACCGTTGGCGTGAAGCTGACGATCTCGCCGATATCGGTGACAATGCCGGTGAACATTACGCGCGCTCGTAGATGGTGAGAGTATCCTTGCCGTAGGTGTCGCTAGCATGAACCTTGTAGGCCTGCGACTGCGTGATTTTCGACAGGGGCAATGCATCGAGCGCATCGACGCCGCCCTCGCCGACCTCTTCCGCGCCGCGGAACAGCCAGATCTCGTCGACCAGATCCGCCGCGACGAACGAAGCCGCAACGCGGCTGCCGCCCTCGACCATCAGCCGCGTGATACCTTTCTCCCCCAGCGCATGCAGCACGGCCGAGAGATCGAATCCGGATGCACTCCCCGGAGGCATGCGCATCATTTGCGCACCGGCCGCGCCAAGACGCGTCGCGGCGGCCGCTTCCGCAAGCTCGGACGCGATCACCCAGAGCGGCGTCTCGCGCGCGGACCGAACCAGCTGACTCGATGCGGGTATGCGCAGGCTCCGGTCGAGCACCACGCGCACCGGCGAGCGCGCCGCCATGCCCGGCAGGCGGCAGTTGAGTTGCGGATCATCCGCCAGCACCGTGCCGATGCCGACCAGGATGGCGTCGCATTGCGCGCGCAAGAGGTGCACGCGATCGCGCACGGCCTCGCCCGTGATCGCAACCGGCTTGCCGCCGGCAGCACCGATCTTGCCGTCGGGCGAGACCGCGAGCTTCAGGATCACATGCGGACGCTGGTCACGGATGCGACGGAGATGGCCGGCATGGTCGAACGCAGCCTCCGCTGCGCAAAGACCGACGTCCACGGAAATGCCGGCGGCGCGCAGGCGCGCATGGCCCTGGCCCGCCACTTCCGGATTGGGATCCTCGATCGCCGCCACCACGCGCTTGATGCCGGCGGCGATCACCGCATCGGCGCAAGGCGGAGATTTGCCGAAATGCGAGCACGGCTCCAGCGTGACATAGAGCGTGGCGCCTCGCGCCGCATCGCCCGCCCGCCGCAACGCTTCGGGCTCGCCGTGCGGCCGTCCGCCTGCTTGCGTCCAGCCGCGGCCGACGATGACGCCGTCCTTGACGATGACGGCGCCAACGGCCGGATTGGGCCAGGTCCGCCCCTGCCCGCGCCTGCCCAGCGCGAGCGCCAGCTCCATGAAACGGCGATCAGCATCCTTGGCCTCGCGGGTCTTCTGCGCGAACTGGTCTTCCAGGATGCGGAAGATCATTTGCGGATCGCGGCGAGCCGCGCTTCCTCCTCGCCGGAGAGCTCGCCGAGCACATCGGCGAAATCCTTGGCCTCGCGGAAATTGCGGTAGACCGAGGCAAAGCGCACATAGGCGACGTCGTCGAGCGTGCGCAGATGCTCCATCACGGTCTCGCCGATCACCTCCGAGGAGATCTCGGCCTCGCCCCCGGTCTCGAGCTCGCGCACGATGGTGGAGACCATCTTCTCCACCCTTTCGGGCTCGACCTGCCGCTTGCGCAACGAGATCGACACCGAGCGCATCAGCTTGTCGCGGTCGAACGGCACGCGGCGGCCGTTGCGCTTGATCACCGTGAGCTCGCGCAGCTGCACGCGCTCGAATGTGGTGAAGCGGAAATTGCAGGCGACGCACACGCGCCGCCTGCGGATCACGGACGAGTCCTCGGTCGGACGCGAGTCCTTTACCTGCGTATCGAGACTGTTGCAGTTCGGGCAGCGCATCCGTGTGACCTTTATTTTCGCATGATCTCTTCGGAAAACCGGTACCCACTTTTCCGGATCATGCGACGCCTTACTGGTAGATCGGGAAGCGGTCGGTGAGCGCCTTGACCCGTTCCTTGATCGCAGCCTCCACCAGCGGCGCCTTGCCGTCGGAGGATTGCGCGATCGCGTTGAGGACCTCGGCGATCATGCCGCCGACCTGCTGGAATTCGGCCACGCCGAAGCCGCGGCTGGTCGCAGCCGGGGTGCCGAGCCGGATTCCCGAGGTGACGAAGGGCGATTCCGGGTCGAACGGGATGCCGTTCTTGTTGCAGGTGATGGCGGCGCGGACCAGTGCCTTCTCCGAGACGTTGCCCTTCAGGCCCTTGGGCCGGAGATCGACCAGCATCAGATGATTGTCGGTGCCGCCGGAGACGATGTCGAGACCATGGCCCTTCAAGGTCTCGGCCAGGGCCTTGGCGTTCTCGACGATGTTCTTGGCGTAGACCTTGAAGTCCGGACGCAGCGCCTCGCCGAAAGCGACCGCCTTGGCCGCAATCACGTGCATTAGGGGGCCGCCCTGCAGGCCCGGGAAGATCGCCGAGTTGAGCTTCTTGGTCAGCGTCTCGTCATTCCACAGCATCAGGCCGCCGCGCGGACCGCGCAGCGACTTGTGCGTCGTGGTGGTGGTGACGTGCGCGTACGGCACCGGCGAAGCATGCACGCCGCCGGCGACGAGCCCGGCGAAATGCGCCATGTCGACCAGCAGGTAGGCGCCGACGCTGTCGGCGATCTCGCGGAAGCGCTTGAAGTCCCAGGCGCGCGAATAGGCCGAGCCGCCGGCGATGATCAGCTTCGGCTTGACCTCTTCGGCCTGCTTGGCGACCGCATCCATGTCGATGATCTGGTCCTCGCGGCGCACGGTGTAATGCGCGGCCTTGAACCACTTGCCGCTCATGTTGACGGGCGAGCCGTGGGTGAGATGGCCGCCGGCGGCGAGATCGAGACCCATGAAGGTGTCGCCGGGCTGCAGCAGCGCCAGGAACACCGCCTGGTTCATCTGGCTGCCGGAGTTCGGCTGCACGTTGGCGAAATTGGCGCCGAACAGCTTCTTGGCGCGATCGATCGCGAGGTTCTCGGCGACGTCGACCCACTCACAACCACCGTAATAGCGCGCGCCCGGATAACCTTCCGCGTATTTGTTGGTCATGACCGAACCCTGCGCTTCCAGCACGGCCCGGCTGACGATGTTCTCGGAGGCGATCAGCTCGACCTCGTGGCGCTGCCGGCCGAGCTCGCCCTTGATGGCGGCGGCGATTTCCGGATCGGCCTGCTCGAGCGAGGCGGTGAAAAACGAATCGGGCGCGGAGGCGGTTTTGGCGAGGGTCATCTTGCGAATATCTCCACCGCCGCAGCCTTTTGGCGGGCTACGGGCGGGTCTGGTGTGGCGGTCGGAAGCACGCGCGATCTACCACATCGCCCGCAACAGGCCAAGGGTTTGCGGGTCGGGACTGATATTTATGCAAGATATGGTGGATTGGGGTTTTTCAGCCCGGGATCGGTTTTGCCAGACCGCTCCCCCTCAACATCCGGGCTGGAACCGCTCTGGGCCTGATCTTTTGCCGGCCGCCACCGGGCGCAGCCGTCGTCCCTCTACAGCCCCGTATACCCCGCTTTCACCGGGTCGACGCTGCCGTCTAGCTGGCGCAGATAGGTCAGGCCGCAGACGGTCAACCTGTGGGTGTCGGTCTCGCCGGCTTCCATCAGGATATTGAGGTAGTTGGTGACCTTTTCACGCGCCTCCGCGCTGGCCGCCGCGGTGCGGTTGGCGAGCAGGTCATAGGTCTGCATGATGCGGTCGATGGCGGCTTCCATGGCATCCTCTGGTTGGTCGGGATTTCGGGGGTTCTGATCAGGCAACCGCTCTGGCCTCGGTCTGCGCCTGGAACCGGGCGATGGCCGTGTTGGCCAGCCTGATCTTGTTGAATTCGCCCTGCTGGAGCAGCTTGACGATCAGGTGGAGCAGGCGTTCGTCGGTGACGAGCGTGTCCGGGATCGCGCCGGAGCGGCGAAGGTAGTTTGCGGCGATGGCATAGGCCTCACTGACGAGTTCCACGTTCATCGCCTGAAGCCCGCGCTCGACCAGCATCGCCGTTTCTCCGATCCGAAGGAGATAAGCGCCGACCTGGGAACTGGTTCCTGGTCGTCGGGGGATTTTTTCGCAGGTGCGAAAACATCAACGCACCGGTCCGGGGGCAACTCCGGACCGGCGCGCTTGGGGAAGTCAGGCACGTTCGGGAGGGCTGCCGGTCTTGTTGCGGGCCGGCTTCGCCCTGATCCCGTTGAAACTCAGAGGCGATAGAGGATCTGGTCGGTCCAGAACCGCTCCAGACGGTGCAGCGACTTGTTGAGGGTCGCGAACTCGTCGCCGGAGATGCCGCCGACCTGCTCCACCGTCTTGACGTGCTTCTGGTAGAGCGCATCGACGATGCGGCGGACTTCCTGGCCCTGCGGGGTCAGGCGGATGCGCACCGAGCGGCGATCGACGCGCGAGCGCTGATGATCGAGGAAGCCGAGCTCGACGAGCTTCTTCAGATTGTAGGAGACGTTGGAGCCGAGATAGTAACCGCGCGTGCGCAATTCGCCCGCGGTCAGCTCCTTGTCGCCGATGTTGTAGAGCAAGAGCGCCTGGACCGAGTTGATGTCCGCGCGGCCGCGGCGATCGAATTCGTCCTTGATCACGTCGAGGAGCCGGCGATGCAGCCGCTCCACCAGAGTCAAAGCTTCCAGATAGAGCGACTGCACCGAACCCTGCTGGCCGGAGACGCGCTCTGCGGTATCTGCCGCAGTTGCGACGGCTTTCATCATGACACTTCCCCTGTTGTCGTTTTTATCGACACTTATTCGACGAAACTTGTGTCCCGTCTGATAGGTGCAACTTAAGGGGGGCGTTTGAACATCGGCTTAAATAAGAGAATAAAGAGATCATGAATTTAAGAGAGTGAATTGCGCATTAAGTCTGTGCCACAAGCACTTTTCGAAAGCCTCTGTTGACCTTCGCAAGGTCCTGTTCACCCTCCGTCCGCCCCTGTTGTCGCATTCCAGAACAGCCCCGCCCTGTTTCGAAACGCACGCGTAAGAGCTGTGGCGGAACCGCCCTGGTCAATGAAAACTTACCTCGAATTTTAGGCAACCAGCGGTCAACCAAACGCGCGTGAAACCTCTCGTGTCCCGGAGCTGGACAGATCGTAGGATGGGTAGAGCGAAGCGAAACCCATCGATGCATCCGCGCGACAATGATGGGTTTCGCTTCGCTCTACCCATCCTACAAAGATGCCTGACTCGCGATCGCTACGGCGGCCGCTCGCGCGCGGCCATCCAGGCGAGCGCGAGATAGGCGGCAAGCATGAAGACCTCGACGCCGACCACGACGAGGCTGCCGCCGTAGATTCCCGGGAACATCAGCTCGATCACCGCCATCGACACCACGGTCGTCAGCCACACCACCGCGCCCCAGGGCGTCGCCAGCCAGAGGCCGACGGCGGCGACGAGCTCGATCACGGCGAAGTAGACGGTCGCGGCCTGCCAGGCCATCGACTGGTTCTCGAACGCTTCGTCCTCGCCGCCGACGAAGCCGGTGACCTGCGCCCAGTGATAGAGGCCTTTGAGGATCGAGAGCAGCGCCATCACCCGCAGGAACAGCACCAGCCGGCGGGTCCAGACATTGTCGTCGGACTCCGAGCGCTCCGAGGAGATCGCCGCCACCGAGAGCGCGCTCTCTCTGGCAGTGTCTCGGGCCGCGTCCCTGGCGTTGGCGCCGCCCTGGGCCGCATCGCGGGTGGAGATCTCGGACATGGCCCCTTCTGGCTGCTTCGGCCCGCAAAATCAATCGGCTGCCATCACTTGCGGCAGGTCAAGCCGCGGTGACGGGAACCATGCGAGCTGGTATAAGAATAATTCCAGCCGGAGGAAGAGTAATGGCGATCAAATACGGACGTCCGATCGAATTGCGCGACGTTTCGCGCCGGGACAGCACCGCGGTGCCGCATGCCCTCGATCTGACCGTCCGTCCGCGCCGCAACCGCAAGGCCGAGTGGGCCAGGCGCATGGTGCGCGAGAACGTCCTCACCACCGACGATCTGATCTGGCCGCTGTTCCTGATCGACGGCACCAACAGGCGCGAGCAGGTCGCCTCGATGCCCGGCGTCGACCGCCTCAGCGTCGACCAGGCCGTGCGCGAGGCCGAGCGCGCCATGAAGCTGACGATCCCCTGCATCGCGCTGTTTCCCTACACCGATCCCTCCCTGCGCGACGAGGAAGGCTCGGAAGCCACCAACCCGAACAATTTGGTCTGCCAGGCCGTGCGTGCGATCAAGAAGGAATTTCCGGACATCGGCATCCTCTGCGACGTCGCGCTCGATCCCTTCACCAGCCATGGCCATGACGGCCTGATCTCGGACGGCAGGATCCTCAACGACGAGACGGTCGCCGTGCTGGTGCGTCAGGCTTTGGTGCAGGCTGAAGCCGGCTGCGACATCATCGCGCCCTCCGACATGATGGACGGCCGCGTCGCCGCGATCCGCGAGGGGCTGGACCGCGCCGGCCTGCTCGACGTGCAGATCATGGCCTATGCCGCCAAATACGCCTCCGCCTTCTATGGCCCGTTCCGCGACGCCATCGGCTCGGCCAAGACGCTCACCGGCGACAAGCGCACCTATCAGATGGACAGCGCCAATACCGATGAAGCGCTGCGCGAGGTCGAGCTCGACATCGCCGAAGGCGCCGACATGGTGATGGTGAAGCCCGGCATGCCCTATCTCGACGTGGTCCGCCGCGTGAAGGACACGTTCGCGATGCCGACCTTCGCCTATCAGGTGTCCGGCGAATACGCGATGATTGCAGCGGCCGCGGGCAACGGCTGGCTCGATGGCGACCGCGCCATGATGGAGAGCCTGCTCGCCTTCAAGCGCGCCGGCGCCGACGGCGTGCTGAGCTATTTTGCGCCGAAGGCCGCAGAGAAGCTGCGCAGCCAAACGTAAGGTCTCGTAGGATGGTGGGCACGGCGCTAGCGCGCCTTTGCCCACCCTATAGGACTGCCCGATCCTTCCGCCCCCGAATCGCCGGAATATTTCGGCTTGCTGCCGTCCGCGCGCCCTTGGCACGGGCTTGGCCTGTTCCCATGTCCTGCGACGGGGCTTCGCTGGGAGAACGGACTATGTCGTACGACTCGGGCAATTCAGGCGCCTGGCGCAACGATGGCGCCATGCAACCGCACGCCTACGACCCCGACCTGCATCCGGAACTGTTCCGGGGCGTCGCGACGCGGCGGGTGTTCGCCTTCCTGATCGACATGGTCGTGATCTCGGTCCCGGTGATCCTCGGCTACGTCTTCATCGCCTTGTTCGGCGTCGTCACGCTCGGCATCGGCTGGGCGCTGTTCTGGATCGCCTGGCCGGCCTCCGTGATCTGGGCCATCGTCTATTACGGCGCCAGCATCGGCGGCGCGTCTTCCGCCACGGTCGGCATGCGCCTGATGGACCTGGAGCTGCGCACCTGGTACGGCGCGCCGGGCTATTTCGTGCTCGGCGCCACCCATGCCGTGCTGTTCTGGGTGACGGTCTCGTTCCTGTCGCCGTTCGTGGTGCTGGTCGGCCTGTTCAACGGCCGCCGTCGCCTGCTGCACGACTTCGTGCTGGGAACGGTCGTGATCAACAATTCGGTTCGCATACCCGCACCGCAGGCGGCGCGGACGTGGTGAGCTAATCGATTGACCGGGCGCTTCTGGAGCGCGATGCTGATGCCTGTTTTGGAGGCCCACGACGTCCCTTGACCCAGCACTCGCGCGACACCCCACAATTTTACCTCACGGCGCCCTCCCCCTGCCCGTATTTGCCGGGCCGGCACGAGCGCAAGGTGTTCACGCACCTCGTGGGGGAACGCGCCGGCGACCTCAACGACCTGCTGACCCATGGCGGGTTCCGCCGCAGCCAGTCGATCGCCTACCGGCCCGCCTGCGACCAGTGCCGCTCCTGCGTCTCGGTCCGCGTCATCGCCAACGAGTTCCGCCCCTCGCGCAACTTCCGCAAGGTGATGGCGCGCAATGCCGACATCATCGGCGAGCAGCGCAGCGCGGTGCCGACCTCCGAGCAATATTCGGTGTTCCGCGCCTATCTCGACGCCCGCCATCGCCATGGCGGCATGGCCGACATGACCGTGCTCGACTACGCCATGATGGTCGAGGACAGCCATGTCGAGACCCGCATCATCGAGTACCGCAAGCGCGGCCCCGACAGCGGCATCACCGGCCGCGGCGAGGAGCTGATCGCAGTCGCTCTCACGGACGTGCTCAGCGACGGCCTGTCGATGGTCTATTCGTTCTTCGAGCCGGGCCAGGTCAGCCGCTCGATGGGCACCTTCATGATCCTCGACCACATCGCCCGCGCGCGACGTCAGGGCCTGCCTTACGTCTATCTCGGCTATTGGATCGAGGGCTCCAAGAAGATGGACTACAAGGCCCGCTTCCTGCCGCAGCAGCGCCTCGCCCCGTCAGGCTGGCTCCGCATCGACGCGCAGGGCGACACCGCATCAGAGCCGCAGGATTGACATTGAGCTAATCAAAAGGCTCACCGATCGACGACAACTCGGAAAAGAGCGTTCCAGCAAAGATCGACGCACGTGAACTCAGTGCGCGCGATCGAGGTCAGCTATTTGAGCGCCTGCGGGCTCTCCGTGGCCGCCTCTCTTCCGGTTACAAGTTCGATCGAGACGAAGCGAACGCCCGGTGAATCCCCTCACCCGAAAAACGTATCTGCCAGCAGCTTCAGATTCAAAACCACGATGATCCCCGCGACGATCCACGCGATCGCAGCAACTGACACCGGAATCGCGAACTGGCCCATCTTGCGGCGGTCGGAGACGAAGCGGACCAGCGGAATGACGGCGAAGGGCAGCTGCATTGACAGCACGACCTGGCTGAACACCAGCAGATCCGCCGTGCCGCGCTCGCCATAGATCGCGGTGACGATGATCACGGGAACGATGGCGATGCCGCGGGTCAGCAGGCGGCGCGCCCAGCTCGGCAGGCGCAGGTCGAGAAAGCCCTCCATCACGATCTGGCCGGCGAGCGTCGCGGTGACCGTCGAATTGAGGCCCGAGGCGAGCAGCGCCACCGCGAACAGCGTCGAGGCGATGCCGAGACCGAGCAGCGGCGACAGCAGCTCGAAGGCCTGGCCGATCTCGGCGACGTCGGAATGGCCGCTTTTGTGGAAGGTCGCAGCCGCCACGACGAGGATCGCGGCGTTGATGAACAGCGCCAGCATCAGCGCAATGGTGGAGTCCGTCGTCGCCCATTTGATCGCTTCGCGCCGGCCGGTGTCGTTGCGCTCATAGGCGCGCGTCTGCACGATCGAGGAGTGCAGGTAGAGATTGTGCGGCATCACGGTGGCGCCGATGATGCCGATCGCGATGTAGAGCATGTCCGAGTTGGTGAAGATCTCGCTCTTCGGCATGAACCCGCGCAAGACCTCCGCGACCGGCGGGGCCGCAGCAACGATCTGGACGGCGAAGCAGACCGCGATCACTGCGAGCAGCGCGATGACGAAAGCCTCCAGGAAGCGGAAGCCCCGGTTCATCAGCAGCAGCAGCAGGAAGGCGTCGAGGGCTGCGAGCAACGCGCCGCCGATCAGGGGAATGCCGAACAGCAGCTTCAGCGCGATCGCCGTGCCGATCACCTCGGCGAGATCGCAGGCGATGATGGCCGCCTCGCAGGCGAGCCAGAGCAGGAAGTTCACCGCCGGCGGATAGGAGGCGCGGCAGGCCTGGGCCAGATCGCGGTCGGTGACGATGCCGAGCCGTGCGGCGAGCGACTGGAGCAGGATCGCCATCAAGTTCGAGATCAGGATGACGGAGAGCAGCGTGTAGCCGAACTTCGACCCGCCGGCGAGGTCGGTCGCCCAATTGCCGGGGTCCATGTAGCCGACCGAGACGAGGTAGCCCGGCCCGACAAAGGCCAGCAGCCGCCGCCACCAGCGGCCCGCGGCGGGAATGGCGACTGTGGAATTGACCTCAGCGAGGCTCTTGGTGGTGGGCGCATCAGTGCGCCAGCCGGCGACATCGGTAGTCACGTGGGGTGATCGGGCATCCATATCGGCAGAATACCCAACTTCGTTCTTATTGCAACTCATTTGCAACTGCATCTAGCGACAAGCATTCCCGCCGCGGACCCGGGGAGATCACCTCTTGTCGGGAAGCGGGTGGGTTTGGTGGTCATCGGGGGAGAACATTGCGCACATTCGCCTCTGCAGGATATGCGCCATGTCAACACCCGCTCGCCTCCCCGGCACCTTCAGCCGCCTCGCCTGGTCCAATCTCGCGGCGCAGTCCGCCGAGCAGATCGCGCTCGCGGCAACGCCCATCGTCGCCGTTCTGACGCTGGGGGTGGCCGAAGGGCAGACTGGCCTGCTGCAGACCGCGCTCACCCTGCCCTTCGTCCTGTTCGCCATTCCCGCCGGCGTGCTCGCCGACCGCATCTCGCGCCGCCGGCTGATGGCGGGTGCCGAGGCGCTGCGCGCCGTGGCGCTCGCCGCCATCGTGCTCCTGCTCGCGCTGGGAGCCCTCAATCTGCCGTTGCTGGCCCTGCTCGGCTTCACTGCCGTGTGCGGCACCGTCGTCTATAGCGTGGCAGCGCCGGCGCTGGTGCCCTCGCTGGTGAGCTCCGACCTGTTGCCGACGGCGAATGCGCGCATCGAGCTGGCGCGCACCATTGCCTTCGCCAGCGGCCCTGCGCTCGGCGGTGTGCTGGTGGGATGGTGGGGCGCGAGCCCGGCGTTCGGCTTTGCCGCGGCGCTCTCGGCCATCGCCGTCGTGCTGCTCTCCGGCATCTACGAGCCCGCACGCGCGCCGGCGCCGCGGCGGCATCCGCTCCAGGAGATCCGCGAAGGCGCGGCCTTCGTGTTTCGCCATCCGCTGCTGCGGCCGGTGTTCGTCACCCAGTTCATCTTCAACACCGGCTGGTTCCTGCAGATCGCGGTGTTCGTGCCCTACGCCGTGCGCCATCTCGGCCTGAGCGCCGCCGGGGTCGGCGCGGTGCTGACGATGTACGGCGTCGGCATGGTGATCGGCGCGCTCCTCGCCACGCGGGTGATGAAGCGCATCGCCTTCGGCACCGTGGTGGGGCTCGGCCCGGTCACCGGCTTCGTCGCCGCCCTGGTGATGGCATCGACAGTGCTGGTCCCCTCGCCCTGGCTCGCGAGTCTCAGCTTCTTCCTGCTCGGCGTCGGCCCTATCCTGTGGGTGATCTCGACCACGACGCTGCGCCAGTCCGTGACGCCGCCGCGCCTGCTCGGCCGGGTCTCCGCCATCAACATCATGAGCTACGGCGCCCGCCCGCTGGGCTCGGCGCTGGGGGCGATCGTCGGCGGCCTCTGGAGCGCGGAAGCATGCCTCTATCTCGCCGCCGCCGTGTTCGGCGTGCAGGCGCTGGTGATCCTGCAGTCGCCGGCAGTGGGACTGGACCGGCAGCCGGACATGGTGGGAGATGAGGCGGCGGCGCGGTGCTAGCCGCATCGTCGCCGGCCTAACCCGCCAGATAGCGCTCGTAGCTCCCCATCACCGGCTCGCTCGCGTCGACCTCCGGATCGAGCGTATAGAGATCCTGCGCGCGGCCGATGCCGCGCAGCGCGTAGCGGCCGGTGGAGACGAGGTAGCGGCGGCCGGCGGCATCTAAGCCTTTGTAGAACTCGGACGAGGCGAGGAGCTCGCGATCCACCGAGCGGCTCATCGAGGCGATGCGGCTGACCTCATTGACGGTCGGGCCGACCACGGTGAAATCAAGCCGGTCCTCGCTGCCGATATTGCCGTAGAAGACCTCGCCGACATGCAGGCCGATATAGGCCGACGTGGTCGGACGACCCTCCGCCGCCCGCCGCTCGTTCAGCGCGGCGACGTTCTTGCGGAACAGATGCTCGGCGCGGAGCGCTGCACGCCGCGCATCCGCCATGTCCTCGCCCCAGAACATCGCGAGCACGCCGTCGCCGATCAGCTTCAGCACGTCGCCGCCGGCCTCGTGGATCGGATCGATCACGGCCTGCGCGTAGTCATTGAGGAACGGAATGATCTCGTCGGGACCGATGCTCTCGCTGATCCCGGTCGAGCCGCGCAGGTCCGAATACCACAGCACGGCGTTGATGCGCTCGGTGACGCCGCGCGAGATGCGCCCGCGCAGCACCTGCTCGGAGGCGTCGCGGCCGAGATAGACCCGGCCGAGGGTGCGCGCGATGTCGACCTGCTGTGCCGACTTGATCGCAAGCCCCAGCACCGGCACCAGATCGCGCAGCGCTTCCAGCTCCGGTCCGGAGAAACCGCTCTCGCGGCGGGTGGTCCAGCAGGAATACAGGCAGTCCATCAGGCCGAGCGCGCCGTTCTCGCCGAAGCGGTGGACGAAGGCGAGATAGTGCTTGTGGCCCTTCTCGGCGAGCTCGCCGAGCTGCGAGAAATCCATCGACGGCGCGTCGGCGAGATCGATCACCATCTCGTCGTGGCCATTCTCGAGCATGTGGAAAAACACCGAGCGGCGCCAGCTCTTGGCGGCGTCGCCGTCTGCGGTCGAGCCGTATTCGAAGGCAGCGCTCTCGTTGCTGGGACGATCGCTCCAACGGAAGCCGCGGCCCTCATAGATCGGATGCAGCGTGTCGATGACGACGAGGCCACGCGACAGGTCCAGCCCCTCGGCGCAGCAGCGCTCGCAGAAGCCACCGAGCAGTTCATTTTCAGGCAGGCCGGTAAGCCCCTGGCTGGTGATCCAGTTCATCAGGGAGAGGCGCGAGGTGACTTGCATGCGCCATTATGGCGTGCATTCGTGATGAACGAAAGGCGAAAGCCAGGCGTAAGCCGAGCGCAAGGTTCCCCGTCCCGCGCAGGTCGAATATGCCGCAGCCGCGGTTGACGCACTCGCCGCGCGGGCGGCAAATGCTTGTGATGATGACGTTGCCGGCCAGAATTCGAAGCGTGCGCAGATGAGCCGGCGCCAGCTTCCGATCATCCTGGCGCTCGGCACCACGCAGACCCTGGCCTGGGCCTCCAGCTATTATCTGCCGGCGCTGCTCGCCGACCCCATGGGGCGCGAGCTCGGCGTCTCCTCCAACTGGATCTTCGGCGCGTTCTCGGCCGCGCTGGTGATCTCCGCGATGCTCGGCCCGCGCATCGGACGGCAGATCGATCTCGTCGGCGGCCGTCAGGTGCTGTCGGCCTCCAACCTGACCATCGCCGCCGGCCTCGTGCTGCTCGGCGTCTCGCAATCCGTGACGGTGATGGCGATCGCCTGGCTGGTGCTCGGCATCGGCATGGCGATGGGGCTCTACGATGCCGCCTTCGCCGCTTTGGGGCGCATCTACGGCACCGAGGCGCGCAGGCCGATCACCGGCATCACGCTGATGGCGGGATTCGCCTCCACCGTCGGCTGGCCGCTCACCGCCTGGGGCCTGTCGCATATCGGCTGGCGCGAGACCTGTTTTGCCTGGGCCGCCGCCAACATCCTGATCGGCCTGCCGCTCAATCTCTTCATGCTGCCGGCGATCAAGGGCGCCAAGCAGGCGGCGGCCGCGGCCGAGAAGCCGCATGTGCCGCTCGACCGCACCATGATCCTGCTTGCCTTCATCTTTGCGGCGGTCTGGACCGTCACCGGCGCCATGGCCGCGCATTTCCCGCGCATCCTGGAGACGACGGGGGCGACGCCGGCCGAGGCGATCGCGGCCGGCGCATTGATCGGCCCGGCGCAAGTCGGTGCCCGCATGCTGGAGGCCGGCTTCCTCAGCCGCTTCCATCCGCTGTGGTCGACGCGGCTCGCCTGCCTCACGCACCCGATCGGCGCGGTGATCGTCGCGATCTTCGGCGGCGCGGCGGCGAGCGCGTTCGCGCTGTTCCACGGCTCCGGCAACGGCATCCTGACGATTGCGCGCGGCACGCTGCCGCTGTCGATCTTCGGCCCGAAGGATTTCGGCTACCGCCTCGGCATCATCGGCGCACCGGCACGGATGGCGCAGGCGGTGGCGCCGCTCGCCTTCGGCCTGCTCATCGACCTCATGGGCGCCAAGGTGCTGATCGTCTCATCCGCGCTCAGCCTCTCGGCGCTGGCAGCACTGTTCCTGATCCGCGCCGGGCGGCGGCCGGATTGACCGCAACAACGCTTTCGCGCACAAGCGGACCATGAGCGACGACAACAGCCCGCCCCGCACGTTCAAAGGCCTCCTGCGCTGGGCGACCACGCCGCCGCAGGCCTGGGGCGTTTATCTGCTCGCGATTCTCCTGGTCTGGCTGCTCTCGTTCTACGCCGGCACGCTGAAGCCGAAGAAGACGCCGGAGGCGAGCCCGCCGACGGCGACCGCGCCTAAAGGCTGACCCGCACGCATTCGGAAAGCTCTCGTGCCGGCAGCGCGGCAGTTCGCGCGGCCCCATGTCAATGCCAGGGCGATCGGACCGAAACAGCCTTCCTCGTGGCACATCCTTCGAGACGCCCGCCATGGGCGGGCCCTCAGGATGAGGGCGGCGCGCGCGGCTACAGTTTCAAAGCACATTGACACAGTTCAGCCTCACCCTGAGGAGACCGCGAAGCGGTCGTCTCGAAGGGCGAGGCGCTTGCTCCGGCGTCGCCGCGAAGCATATGCGATAGCCCCACCTCAGTGCGGACAGGTTTCGACCTCGACCGTGACGTGGCTGAGACCCTTCAGCCCCGCGAGCCGCCGCTTGTAGACGGCCGGCTGCTTCGGCTTGTCCGACACCACCGAGAGCAGCACGGCACAATGGCCAGGCCCGACCTGCCAGAGATGCAGGTCGGTCACGCGATCCTCGCCGACCTCCATGCGGGCGCGGATCACCCGCTCCAGCTTCTCGTCGGCGCGCACGTCGAGCAGCACCGCACCCGACGACTTGATCAGGCCGAATGCCCAGCTTCCGATCACCGCGCTGGCGATCAGGCCCACCGCCGGGTCGGCCCAGACCCAGCCCGAATACATCGCGACGGCAAGCGCTGCGATCGCCAGCACGGACGTTGCGGCATCGGTCATGACATGGACATAGGCCGCCCGAAGATTGTTGTCGTGGTGATGGTGGTGATGATCGTGTTCATGGCCATGCTCGGCGTGGTCATCATGCACATGATCGTGATGATGATGATCGTGGCTGTCGCGCAGCAGCCACACGCTGGCGAGGTTGACGCACAGCCCGAGCGCGGCCACCGCGATCGCCTCGCCGTAGACGATCGGCACCGGATTGATCAACCGCAGCACGCTCTCATAGGCGATCTCGACCGCGATCAGGCCGAGGATGACCGCGCTGGCGAAGGCGGCAAGATCGCCGAACTTGCCGGTGCCGAAGGTGAAATGTGCATTGCCGAGATGCCGCCGCGCAAAGCGATAGGCGAAGGCGGCAATGCCGAGCGCCGCCGCATGGGTGCCCATGTGCCAGCCGTCGGCGAGCAGCGCCATCGAACCGAACAGCGAGCCGGCCACGATCTCGCCGACCATCATGACCAGCGTCAGTACCACCACGAACCAGGTGCGCCGCTCGTTCTCGTCGTGCTTCTCGCCCAGGAAGGCGTGGTCGTGGGTCCATTGTTCGATGGAATGGGAATGCATCGAATTCTCCCGAAGATTCAGGTCCGTCGGCCGCCAATATAGACGGCAGGCACCAATTTTCTAAGGTCCAATCGTCCCGCGGATTGACAGTGCTTCTTAGTTTCGCTGTAATCTCTGCCATGGGGATTTGAGCGATCTCCCCACGAGGCGACAGGCCCAAGCATCGCGTCCCGTTTGGTTCTTGCGAGGACGCATCATGTCACCATTCACGACCATCTCATCCGACAAAATGGCACGGCTGATCGGCACGGCGAACGCGCCCGTTCTGATCGACGTGCGCACCGAGCAGGATTTTGCCGCCGACCGGCGGCTGATTCCCGGCTCGATCAAGCTCAGCCACGACAGCGTGACGGACTGGGGCAGCGCCTTCGCGGGCCGCCGCGCCGTCGTCTCCTGCCTGCGCGGCGAGAAGCTCGCGCAAGGCACCGCGGCCTGGTTGCGCCAGCTCGGCGCGCAGGCCGAGACGCTGGAGGGCGGCTTCGAGGGCTGGAAGGCAGCCAAGCTGCCGCTGGTCGACGCCCGCAAGCTGCCGCCGCGCGACGCCAAGGGGCGCACCGTGTGGGTGACGCGGGCGCGGCCCAAGGTCGACCGCATCGCCTGCCCGTGGCTGATCCGCCGCTTCGTCGATCCGGGCGCAGTGTTCCTTTATGTCGCGCCGTCCGAGGTGGTTGCCGTCGGCGAGCGCTTCAATGCGGCGCCCTTCGACATCGAGAACGTGTTCTGGAGCCACCGCGGCGAAAACTGCACCTTCGACGTGATGATCGAGGAGTTCGGCATCGCGACGCCGCCCCTGCTCCGGCTCGCGACGCTGGTGCGCGGCGCCGACACCGCGCGGCCTGACCTCGCGCCGGAGGCGCCCGGCCTGCTCGCGGCATCGCTCGGTCTGTCTCGCATGTATGACGACGACCTCGAGCAGCTCGAGGCCGGCATGCTGCTCTATGATGCCTTCTACCGCTGGTGCCGCGACGCCACCACCGAGACCCACAACTGGCCGACCAACAAGGTGAAGGCGTAATGGACGTTCGCAGCCCTCGAACGGGAGCTGATGCCGGTCACGGCATCAGCTTCAACGAAGCTTTCCACGTCTGGCTCCGTGTCGCCTGCCTGAGCTTCGGCGGCCCCGCGGGCCAGATCGCGGTGATGCACCGTATCCTGGTCGAGGAGAAGAAGTGGATCTCCGAAGTCCGTTTCCTGCACGCGCTGAACTATTGCATGCTGCTGCCGGGCCCGGAGGCGCAGCAGCTGGCGACCTATGTCGGCTGGCTGATGCATCGCACCGCTGGCGGACTGATGGCGGGCGGGCTGTTCATCCTGCCCGGCATCATCGCCATCATGGGCCTGAGCTACATCTATGCCGCCTTCGGCAATGTCAGCTTCGTCGAGGCGCTGTTCTTCGGTCTCAAGGCCGCCGTGCTCGCCATCGTCGTCGAGGCCGTGGTGCGCGTCGGCAAACGCGCGCTGAAGAACCGCATCATGATCGCGCTCGCGGTGGCGGCCTTCGTCGCGATCTTCTTCTTCGCGGTCCCCTTCCCGATCATCATCATCGCCGCCGGCCTCATCGGCTATGCCGGCGCGCGAAGCGGCCGTCCGGAGTTCGCCCCGGCTGGTCACGGCCATGGCGGCGGCGCCGCGATCGACAGCATGCTGGGCGAGGCCGTGCCCGATCACGTCCGGCCCAATACGGCGCGCGCGATCCGCGTCGGTGCATTGTGGCTGGCGCTTTGGCTGGTGCCGGTGATCGCGCTGCTGATGGCCTTCGGCCAGGCGAATGTCTTCAGCCAGATCGCATTGTTCTTCTCGAAGATGGCGCTGGTCACCTTCGGCGGCGCCTATGCGGTGCTGGCCTATGTCGCGCAGCAGGCGGTCGAGCATTATCATTGGCTCAGGCCGCACGAGATGCTGGACGGCCTCGGCATGGCCGAGACCACACCGGGCCCGCTGATCATGGTGCTGCAGTTCGTCGGCTTCATGGCGGCTTATCGCGACCCGAGCGGGCTGTCGCCGATGCTGGCGGCGACGCTCGGCGGACTGCTCGCGACATGGGTGACCTTCACGCCCTGCTTCCTCTGGATCTTCGTTGGCGCCCCCTATATCGAGCGCCTGCGCGGCAATACGGGCCTCGCCGGCGCGCTCAGCGCCATCACCGCCGCCGTCGTCGGCGTGATCCTCAACCTCTCGATCTGGTTCGCACTCCACATCCTGTTCCGCGAGACCGTGCCGGTGCATGCGTTTCCGCTGAACTTCGACATGCCGGTGCTGAGAAGCGTCGACGTGCCTGCGCTGGTGCTGGCGATCGCGGCGGCAACGGCGATCTTCCGGTTCAAGCTGGGGATGCTGACGGTGCTGGCGGGCAGCTGCGCGGCGGGCGTGGTACTGAGGCTGGCGGGGGTGATCTGATGCCGGGGATGTGACCAATCGTGAGGCCAATATGCGTTGGAGCGCTCCGGCCGAACGCCAATTAAGCAGGCGGGGCGTTTGGAGAAACAGCAATGCGTTTCATTTTGGCCTTGAGTTTTCTCATTACCTTGGGCGGCGTCGCCGACGCGGCACAGGTGCATCATGCACACCGGCGGGATGCGGCTGTTCATCCCAATCAGGGCATGATCCCGCCGGGTCCGGCTACCGGCTTTGCCTACGCGCCGGCGCCGCACGGGACTGCGGTCTACCCCGGCGCCACGGAGCCTTATTTCGGTGCTTCTCAAGGTTACGCGCCCGGCGAAAAGGAGCGGTTCCTCCGCAGCTTGTTCAGCCCGTAGAGAACTCGTATTGCTCGTCGGCGGCGGCACATGGCCGATCGTTGGGAAGCTGCTGAGTTGAACTCCGCAGCTTCCCTTTCTTCAAGTCACAAGGCGAGAATGTCGTTACCTTCGGGTCGGATCATTGGACCCGCCGGGACGGATGGTCTGAGGGCCACCCTGGCCGGCGCTGCCCGCGCCGTTCCCACTGGTGCTTGCGCTGGATCCTGCAGCAGTGCCGCCGACCGCGCCAGCACCGCCCGGCCCTGTTCCAGCGCCAGTCGTGCCGCTCGTTCCGCTACCCGAACCGGCGCCGGTTCCTCCAGCGCTGGCGCCCGCACCCGCGCCGCCCGCTCCACCTGCGCCGCCAGCGCCTCCGCCTGCCTGCGCATGGGCAAACCCGATCGACGCGCCAGCAAGCAACGCACACATGGTCACTGAGAAGATTGTCTTTCGCATTGTTCAGACTCCGATTGACGATGACATGCCAATCGAAGCCGCGCGCAAACGTTCCTGATGATATTCGTCGGAGGTCTTCGACATTCGTAGGAACGATGTCGCACAACGTTGAATTGAGTCTCGTCCCGCGGCCACTCGACGCACCTCCCGCGAAGCGCGCATGACCACCATGAACGCGGCTTGAATCGTGGCCGCCGGCTACCGCATCATCATCCGCGCGATCGCTTCCCCGATCACCACCGTGGTGAAGTGCGTGTTGGCGCGGCAATCGGACGGCATGATGGATGCGTCGGCGACGCGCAGGCCGCTGATCCCTTTCACGGTGCCGTCCGGGTTGACCACGCCATCCGCGTCGCCGACGCCGCTCATGCGGCAGCTGCCGGCGGCATGCTGAATATCGCCGGTCTCTCGCCGCAGCACCGAATCGAGCTCGTGATCCGGCAGGCTGGCGGCCTGCGGCAGCGTCAAATCCGTGTCGGCGAGCCGGATCCAGTCGGCGATGCCTGACAGCGCCGGCTGCGACGTGATGACCGCGAGGCGTTTCACCGCATCCATCATGCGCAGCATGTCGCGGGGATCGGCGAGCATGTTCTCCTCGACGACCGGATCAATTGCGGGATCGGTCGAGGCCAGCTTGAGCGTCCCACGCGAATAGGCGTTGAACAACCCCGCGCCGATCGCGCCGGGGTTACCGATGCCGCGATGGTTGAACGCGATCAGGATCATGTCGCGCTTGCCGCCATCGGCGAGGCCGGAGGAATAGGTCACGCAGCAATTGGTGTGGCGCGTATCGGGATCGGTGGGACGAATCTCCTCCCGGAGCTGGATCGTGGCGCGAAACAGCGGGTGATCGAAGAAGTGGCGGCCGACCGGCAGATCACGCTCGACGTTGATCCCCATCGCCTTGAGTTCCTCGGCCGGCCCGATGCCCGAGCGCAGCAAGATCGCCGGACTGTGGATGGCGCCGGCGCACAGCACGATCTGGCGTGCGCTGATCTCCTGGGTGCCCTGCCCTTCGATGTGAACGCGGACGCCGGTGGCCCGTCCGCCGCTGATCAGCACGCGATCGACCAGCGCATTCCCGCGGATCTCCAGATTGGAGCGCCCGCGCGCCGGCTCGAGATAGCCTTCGTTGGTGGTGATGCGGCGCAAGTTGCGGCTGTTGATGGGATAGCACGCAACACCCTCGCCATCCGGACCATTGACGTCGGCGCACCAGGGATAGCCGCATCCCAGCGCCGCATCGCGCAGGCCCCGGTCGATCGGGCCCCAAGTCTGCGGCGGCGCGCGATAGACCGGCAACGGCCCGCCGCGTCCGTGTCCCGCGGCATCGCCGAACTCCAGATCGTCCTCGATCACCGAGAACAGCGGCATCACCTCTTTCGCCGACCAGCCGGCGCATCCATTGGCCGCCCATTCGTCGAAGGCATCGGCAACGCCGCGGATCGCGATCTGGCCGTTCATCATCGACGAACCGCCGAGCCCCTTGCCGCGCCAGTAGAAGCGCGGCTCCTGCCCGGCGACGCGGCGCGTCAGAAGATCTGGCCATTGCCATTTCTCCTGATACTCGCGCTTGTGGATGATCGGGATCGGATTCGGCGTCCTCACCTCCCAGGGCGCCTCGTCAGCGCGCCAGTCGAGCCCCGCCTCCAGCAGCAGCACGCGCCGTGCCGGATCTTCGGAGAGCCGTGCGGCCACAGCGGCGCCAGCGGAGCCGCCGCCGACAACAATGACATCGTACATCGCGTTACTTCTCAACATTCCAGAACACCGGGATGGCGGACGGTATCAGACCGCGCAGAGTGGCGCGATAGGCGGCCGGCTGGGCGAACTGGCCCCATGGAATGGCCGGCGCCTGATCGTACATGACAGCCTGGATCTCGCCCGCGATCTTCTTCCGGGCCGCCTCGGCCGGCGCCTTGGCGAAGGCTTCCATCAGCGGCGTGATGCGCGCATCGCATTGCCAGCCGGTGAAGTCGGCACAGTTGAAGGCGACCATGACATTGGTCAGCGGCGAGCCCAGATCGAAGCCGCCGGCGTGAACGCCATAGACGCTCCAGCCCTCCTTCTTGGCGCGGCGCGCCAGCACGCTCGCCCAGTCCATCACCTGCAGGTCGACGTTGAAGCCGGCAGCCTTCAGCCGCTCGGCGAGCACCTGCGCCGAAACGCGCGGGGCTTCGAGGTCGTTGGCCTGCATCACGACCACCGGCTCGCCGGCATATTTGGTCGCCTTCAGCGCAGCCTTGGCCGCTTCGATCGAGGGCTTGGCCGCCGCTTCCGTGCCGGCATTGCTCTCGTATGTGGTGCCGCAGGTGAAGTAGGTCGCGCAAGGCGTGGCGTATTTGGCGTCGAGCCCGAGCGCATCCAGCACTTCGCGCTGGTCGACCAGCTTCCACAGCACGCGGCGGATTTCCGGATCATCGAACGGCTTCGAGGCTGCGTTGAGACGGTAGGCGCCGGCGAACATGTTGCCGCCGGTGAAGTTGACGAGCTTGACGCGCGTGTTCTTCTCCAGCTGCGGCAGCAGATCGAACGGCGCGTACTGCATGAAATCCACTTCGCCGGCCTGCAGCGCAGAGGCGGCGGTCGCGCCATCGGGAATGACGCGGACCTCGAGCGTGTCGACATTGACGCGCTTGCCGCCGGCCAGGAAGTCCGCGGGCTCGGGGCGCGGCACATAGTCGCCGAACTTCTTCAAGATCATCCGGTCGCCGGTGCGGTGCTCGGCCTTGCTGTAGACGAACGGTCCGGAGCCGATGATCTCGGTGACGCGCTGGTCGCCCGGCGTCTTGGCGATGCGCTCGGGCATCATGAAAGCGACCGGGCTGACGGGATTGCCGAGTGCGTCGATGACGAGACCGGACGGCTCTTTCAGCGTCAGCACGAAGGTTTTCGCGTCCGTCGGCTCGAGCGAAGCCGTGATCGCGAAGATGCGGCGGCCGAGCGCGCTGCGCGTGCCCCAGCGACGCAGCGAGGAAACGCAATCGGCAGCTGTGACCGGCTGGCCGTCATGCCATTTCAGGCCGTCGCGCAGCGTGAACGTATAGGTCAACCCGTCGGGCGAGACCTTCCAGTCCTGCACCATTTGCGGCTTGATCTCGCCCTTGGCATCTTTCGCAAACAGCGTGTCGAACACCATGTAGCCGAACGTGCGCGAAACATAGGCCGTGGAGAAATGCGGATCGAGCGTGACGATCTCCGCCTCGAGCACCGCGACGAGATTGCCCGCCGCATGCGCGGGCGCCGCCACCAGCGCGAGGCCGAACAGCGCCGGAAGGAAAGCCTTCAGTTTGAGCATTGGAGTGTTTTTGCCTTTTGACCAGCCGTTTGCAGTCGCCAGGAAAAAGCAATGTTCGTGCCCGCACGTATGCGCCCGTGGCTAGCTGCCACGCGTTTGCAGGATGCACACACCTTGAGTTGGAGAACGAGGCTATTGCATCCCCGTCATTGCGAGCGCAGCGAAGCAATCCATAGTCTTTCCGCGGAGGCAGTGGATTGCTTCGCTGCGCTCGCAATGACGGCTTGGAGAGAGATGCGCTCAACACACGCTCTCGTGCCCCGGACGTAGCGCAGCGTCACTTCAGCGGTGCGCTGCTGAGCCGGGCCCATGTCGTCGTGCAATCGGGATCGCCTGGGTCCCGGCTCTGCGCAGCAACGCGAAGATGCGTTGCAGCGCGTCCGGGACACAAGCCCTACCCGATCACCCGGCCGAACTTGTTCGACTTCGGGAAACCCTTCGGCGGCAGGCGGCCGGCGTCGGCGCGGGTGCCTTGCCACTCGCTAAGCTCCTTCATGGTCGCGGAGAATTCGCGTCCTGCGGAGTCCTTCCAGGTCAGGCCCGCCTTGGCGTCGAATACCGTCACGTCGGACAGGCCGCCGTCCTTGTATTTCTGCAGGCGCACGCCGCGGCCGCGCGCCATCTCCGGCACCTGATCGAGCGGGAAGACCAGCATCTTGCGGTTCTCGCCGATCACCGCGACGGTGTCGCCCGTCACCTCGGTGATCGCGCGCGCCTCGTTCGGCATCTCCACGTTGAGGACCTGCTTGCCCTTCTTGGTGGTGCCGACGCAATCGTCCTCGTTGACCACAAAACCCTGGCCTTCATGGCTGGCGACCAGGAATTTGCGGCCGCCCTTGTTGACGAACAGCGCGACGGGCGCGGCCTCCTGCTCGAGGTCGATGAACAGGCGGATCGGCTCGCCATGGCCGCGTCCGCCCGGCAGCTTCGCAACGTCGAGCGAGTAGAACTTGCCGTTGGTGGCGAACAGCAGCAGCTTCGAGGTCGTCTCGGCGAAGAAGGCGAAGCCGAGCTTGTCGTCCTGCTTGAAGGCCAGGCCCGAGAGATCCTCGACATGGCCCTTCATGGTGCGGATCCAGCCCTTGTCGGAGACGACGACGGTGACAGGCTCGCGCTCAACGAGGGCTTCCTCCATCGCGGCGAGATCATGCTCGGGCGCATCTGCGAAGGTGGTGCGTCGCTTGCCGAGCGGCGTCTTGGGTCCGAACATGTCGCGGACCTTGCCGACCTGCTCGCCGACCTTCTTCCACTGCTCGGCTTCGGAGGCCAGCAGGGCCTGGATGCCCTTCAGCTCCTTGCGCAGATCCTTGTCCTCGGTGCGGATCGCCATTTCCTCGAGCTTGCGCAGATTGCGCAGCCGCATGTTGAGGATGGAATCGGCCTGCAAGTCGGTGAGCTTGAACGCCTTTATCAAGGCCGGCTTCGGCTCGTCCTCGTTGCGGATGATCCGGATCACCTCGTCGATGTTGAGATAGGCGATCAGCAGGCCGCCGAGGATTTCGAGCCGATGCTCGATCTCGCCCTTGCGGTAATTGGTGCGGCGGATCAGGACGTCGCGCAGATGGTCGAGCCATTCGCGCAAGCACTCCGCGAGCCCCACGACCTTGGGGATGCGGCCCTTGATCAGCACGTTGAGATTCAGCGGAATCTTGTTCTCGAGCTCGGTGAGCCGGAACAGCGATTCCATCATCAGCGCCGGATCGACGTTCTTCGACTTCGGCTCGATCACGATGCGGACGTCTTCGGCCGACTCGTCCCTGATGTCGCCGACCAGCGGCAGCTTCTTCTGGTCCAGCAGCTCGGCGACCTTCTCGATCAGGCGCGACTTCTGCACCAGGAACGGAATCTCGGTGACGACGACGACCCAGGTGCCGCGTGCGCCCTCTTCCTGCGTCCACCGCGCCCGGACGCGGAACGAGCCGCGGCCGGTGGTGTAGGCCTCCGCAATCGCCTGCTTGGAATCGACGCAGATTCCGCCGGTCGGGAAATCCGGGCCCTTCACCCACCGCATCAGCGCCTTGGACTTGGCGTCGGGCTTCTCGATCAGATGCAGCGCAGCTTCGCAAAGCTCGGCGGCATTGTGCGGCGGGATCGAGGTCGCCATGCCGACGGCGATGCCCTGTGCGCCGTTGGCGAGCAGGTTCGGGAAACCGCCCGGCAGGACCACGGGTTCTTTCGACTGGCCGTCGTAATTGGCGCGGAACTCGACGCCGTCCTCGTCGATGCCCTCAAGCAGAAGCCGCGCGACGTCGGTCATGCGCGCTTCGGTGTAGCGGTAGGCGGCGGGGTTATCGCCGTCGATATTGCCGAAATTGCCCTGGCCGTCGACCAGCGGATAGCGCGAGGAGAAATCCTGCGCGAGGCGGACCATGGCGTCGTAGATCGCCTGGTCGCCGTGCGGATGGAACGAGCCCATCACGTCGCCGACGATCTTGGCGGATTTCTTGAAGGCCGTGCCGGGGTCGAGCCTGAGCAGGCGCATGCCGTAAAGGATGCGCCGGTGCACCGGCTTCAGGCCATCGCGCGCGTCCGGCAGCGCACGGTGCATGATGGTCGAGAGGGCATAAGCGAGATAGCGCTCTTCCAGCGCCTCACGCAGCGGCACCTCGTGGATTTCAGCCGGTTCTTCCGGCGGAACGATTCGTTTTCCCATGCCGCCCGGTTAAACCGTGGAAGCGAATCGGGCAAGGATCGAATGGTTCCCTGTGGGCGGCCTGCTAGCCTGCCCAGCCGGCCGTCACGGGTTGGGTCTGCGGCTGGGCTGGGCCCGGAGCATTGGTCAAGCAACGGCGGGCCGCCTCGATCTCGGCATCCGTCGCCCCCTTGGACCGCGCCCATGTCTCTGCGGCCGCAGCGGAATATTTCGCAACGTAGTATCGCACCACCGTGCACGAGGCCCGGCGAAATACCCCGGGCTGCGGCTCGCCGGCCATGGCGTCGGGCGCGAACGCAAGCAGCGTCGCGGACAAGGCGAGTCCCTTGATCAACATTTGGGCTGTCCCCCGATGTGGAACCTCACGGCAAATCCGCTCAGGCCGATTTCGTTCCCTGGAACCGCATGCCCCAGTGCAAGTCTAGGCAGCCGTTACGTCATGGCGCGGGGATGGCCGCCCTCGCCTGCTGCCGCATCAGGGCGTTGATGAAGCCGGCCCGCGCATCGGAATGCCCCTGCCCGCGGGGCTCCAGCACGTGGCGGAGCAGGAACAGGCCGGTGAGCCGGAAGCCGTCCTGGAGGTCCTGGTCGGTGAGTTCGCTCGCGGTTTCGCCTTGGCGCAGGAACGGCGGCAACCGCAACAACCGGTCGCGCCACGGCTCGCCCGCGCCGCGCGATACCGCGCCGCCGGATTTCGGCGAGACATAGATCAGGTCCGCCGTCTCGCCGGTCACCGCACAATTATCCAGCGCCAGGCCGAAACCCAGTTCAGTGAGCATCGCCAGCTCGAAATGGATCAGGTGCACGGCCGCACTGCCGATGTCGTCGAAATCGTCGAGCGAATGCTCTAGCAGCGCGAAGATCTCTTCATGCGGATCGCGCTCCGGCAACAGCCGCGCGATCGAGGCCAGATGGGTGACGCCATAGACGCCATGGGATGACCCCAGCAGCGTCGCCGCACGCAGCTTCAATCCCTCGATCGCATAGGTGCCCAGATGCTCGTCGAGCCGCGCCCGCCACACCGCGCTGACGCTGTTCCCCGGCTGCAGCAGCGGCCGCATCCGCGAGCCGGCGCCGCCGCGGACGAGGCCGAGATGCCGGCCATGGGCGCGCGTCAAGAGCTCGACGATGGCGCTGGACTCGCCATGCCGCCGCACCCCCAGCACGATGCCTTCATCGGTCCATTCCATGTGCTAAGTATAACGCGCTATGCTTTGGCGCAGAAGTTCGGACTCGCCTGGAAATCACAATGGACTTCATTGCCGGTTTGATCGGCCCGATCGTCGAGTTGGTAATCGGGGTCGTCTGGTGGACCATTTTCGATGCGCTGCCGACCATTTTCTATTTCACAGCGTTCGCTCTGTTGTTCGCGGCCACATTCGGCAAGGTCAGAGTCGAATTTCCGGAACGTCTCACCCGCATCGGCTGGACCGGCGCCTTGCACATCAGGCGCCCCAGTGAAGGTCGGTTGATCCTGTCCCCGGCGCTCGGTGTGATCGCCGGCTTCGTCATCTGGGCCATCATCGCAAGCGCGGTGATCATCGCCCAAGCCTACCGATCGTAGGGCGGCCAGCGGACTCGTAGGGTGGGCAAAGCGAAGCGTGCCCACGCATCTTTTACGACCATGGTGAGATGGTGGGCACGGCGCGCAAGAGCGCGCCTTTTGCCCACCCTACAGCACCGCGCCAAACCTCACGCGTTGAACCAGCCCTGCGCGTCGCCGCTGAAGGAGAAATACAATCCCATCGTCGTCAGCGCGCAGGAAACGATCTCGATGGCGCTGTCGAGCTCGAGGCCCTTCTGGCCGATGATCTGGCCGAGCGAGATCACCGACAGCACGAGGGCCGCCGCCAGCACCCAGCGCGGCCAGTTCTTGCGATGATGCGCGGCCAGCCGGACGAAATAGAGCAGCAGCAGGATCATGCCCCCGGCGAGCAACGTACCGGTCATGATCATCTGCTCGGTCACCTCGGCATTGGGCGTGCGGTCCTGCACGGCGACCGAGACGGCGTCCAGCATCAACGATGCATAGAGCAGCGCTTCGAAGCGCTGGACGTTGGTGGGTAGGCTCATCGAATGCCGATCTTTTCTTGGTTATTCTTTCGGGAAGTCCAGGCCCATCTCGCGGTAGCGATCGGGATCGTCGCCCCAGTTCTCGCGCACCTTGACGAACAGGAACAGGTGCACCGGCACGTCCAGGATCTGCATCAGCTCTTTCCGCGAGTCCGCGCCGATCGACTTGATGGTGGCGCCGCCCTTGCCGAGCACGATCTTGCGCTGGCTTTCGCGCTCGACATAGATGGTCTGCTCGATCCGCACCGACTTGTCCTTGCGCTCCTCCCACTTGTCGGTCTCGACAGTGGACTGGTAGGGCAATTCCTGGTGCAGCTTCTGATAGATCTTCTCGCGCGTGATCTCGGCCGCCAGCTGCCGCATCGGCGCGTCCGACATCTGGTCCTCAGGATAGAGGAACGGGCCCGGCGGCACCATGTCCGCAAGCGTCTTGCGGATGTCGTCGACGCCGTCGCCCGAGATCGCCGAGATCATGAAGGTCCTTGCGAAGGTCATGCGATCGTTGGCGGCCTGCGCCAGCGCGAGCAGCTTCTCGCGTTGGACCAGATCGACCTTGTTGATGACGAGGATCTTGTCGTGATTGACGCTGGCCGCCTTGGCGAGGATCGCCTCGGCCTCCTCGTCGATCCCGGTCTTGGCATCGAGCAGCACGCAGACGAGATCGGCATCATGCGCTCCGCTCCAGGCGGTCGAGACCATGGCGCGGTCGAGCCGGCGCTTGGGCGAGAAAATGCCGGGCGTGTCGACCAGGATGATTTGCGCGTTGTTCTCGATGACGATGCCGCGGATCAATGCGCGCGTGGTCTGCACCTTGCGCGAGACGATCGTGACCTTGGCGCCGACCAGCGCGTTGACCAGCGTGGACTTGCCGACATTCGGCGCGCCGATCAGCGCGACGAAGCCGCAGCGCGTCGCGCTGGGTACCTCGCCGCTTGCTTCAACTGTCATTGCCGCCGCCGACGCCTTCGCGTTCGATCATCACTGACGCTGCCACCTTCTCTGCCGCGCGCTTGCTGCCGCCGATGCCCTCGGCCGGGGCCAGGCCGGGCAGATCGACGGCGACACGGAACTGCGGATCGTGATGCGGGCCGGTGCGCTCGACCTCGCGGTAAACCGGCGTCGGCAGTCCCTTGCCCTGCGCCCATTCCTGCAGCACGGTCTTGGGATCGCGCAAGGGACGACGCGGCTTGTGCATGCGCTCGGTCCAGTTGCGCTTGACGAATTCGGCTGCCGCCGCATGGCCGCCGTCGAGGTAGACGGCGCCGATCACGGCCTCGCAGATGTCGCCGAGGATGGACTTGCGCAGGCGGGCATCGGCACTCGAGCCGACCGAGCCCAGCTTGATGTCGTCGACGAGACCGAGCGACTTGGCGACGTCGGCGCAGCTTTCCTTGCGCACGAGCTCGGCAAGCCGCTTCGACAGCTCGCCTTCGTCGGCGTTCGGGAAGGCATGATAGAGCATGTCGGAGACGACGAGTCCGAGCACGTGGTCGCCGAGGAATTCCAGCCGCTGATAGCTATCGCCGCGCTTGCGCCCCGACTTCAGCGCCGAGACATGCGTGATCGCCTGCATCAACAGGTTCGGGTCGGCAAAGCTGTGGCCGATCCGCGCTTCGACCGCCGCATTCGCATCCGTGCCCTTGGCCTTGCTGCTCCTTGCCCGCTTCTTCTTGGCAGGCGCCTTGTCAGTAGATGTTTTGTTTGCAGGCGTCTTGGTCGCGGCTTCCCCTTCGGGGCCGGCCTGCGCCTCGATCGATTGGGTCGCGATGTCCTTGGCTTCGTCTTTCATCGGACGATTTTGAAGAAACGATTCCAGCGAACCGACCACGGCCAGCGCCAGAACATCCAGGCGTGCTCGCCTTCGGCGATGGAGAAGAAGATCATCTGGGCGCGGCCGATCAAGTGCTCCTGCGAGACGTAGCCGACCTGGCCGAGGAAGCGGCTATCGGTGGAGTTGTCGCGGTTGTCACCCATCATGAAGAAATGGCCCGCCGGCACGGTGTAGACGTTGGTGTTGTCCATGTAGCCGTTGTCGGCGCAATCGAGCGTCTCATAGGACACGCCGTTCGGCAGCGTCTCCTTCCAGCGCTTCACCCGGGAGATGCCGCCGCCCTCCGACCCGCAGGGGTCCTCGCCGACATACTCGCTCATGCGCTGCCGCTCGACCGGCGTGTCGTTGATGTAGAGCAGCCCGTCCCGCATCTGGATGCGGTCGCCGGGAAGCCCGATCACCCGCTTGATGTAATCGGTGGAATCGTCCTTCGGCAGGCGAAACACGACGATATCGCCGCGAGAGGGGTCCGAGCCCCAGATCCGCCCGGAGAACAGCGGCGGCGAGAACGGAATCGAATAATGGCTGTAGCCGTAGGAATATTTCGAGACGAACAGATAGTCGCCGACCAGCAGCGTCGCCTTCATCGAGCCGGAGGGGATGTTGAAGGGCTGGAACAGGAAAGTGCGGATCACGAGCGCGATCAGGAGAGCATGAATGACGACCCGGATCGTTTCGCCGACGCCGCTCTCGGTTTTCGTTCCTGAAGTCACGCTCATTGCTCTCTCAATTCCGGCCGGCGGTCACAGAGCGCCCTCCTGGCGCGAGCAGCCCATTGCTTCGCGGCCCATGGAGATTGTCCTGATTCTGATAGTGAGGGCCAATTCCGGCGTAAAGCCGAATTCGCCCAGGCTGATTTGCGTTCGCGGACTTTTAGACGGTTGTCGCAGGCCACGCAATCAAGGATCGCATCAAAACTGAATAAGGCATTGATTTATAAAGAAAATCACAAAACGCCCGAGCCGCGATCAAGGTTTCGGCAGCGGCACGGCCGAAATGACGACGAAGGCCTGCGCCAGCGGCCAATCGTCGGTGATCGACAGGTCGATCCGCGCCTCGAATCCCTCCGGTGTCAGGGCCTGGAGCCGGGCCAGGGCACCGCCGGTCAGCTGCATGGTCGGCCGACCGCCCGGCAGGTTGACCACCCCCATGTCGCGCCACCAGACGCCACGCCTGATGCCGGTGCCGAGCGCCTTGGAGCAGGCCTCCTTGGCGGCGAAGCGCTTGGCGTAGGTCGCCACCACCATCTTCTCGTTCTTGGCCCGCCGCTCCGCCTTGGCCCGCTCGGCCGCAGTGAAGATGCGGTCGAGGAAGCGCTCGCCATGGCGCTCGATCACCTTGGCGACGCGGGTGATGTCGATCAGGTCGGAGCCGATGCCGATGATCATGCCCGGCTCCGGCCTCGATCCATCGCCGCGCGCATGCTGCGCACGGTCTCGGCCAGCCCCACGAACAGCGCCTCGCCGATCATGTAATAGCCGATGTTCAGCTCCACGATCTCGGGCAAGCCCGCGATCTTCTCCGCCGTCGCATAGTCCAGCCCGTGACCGGCGTGAACCTCGAGCCCAGCGTCCTTCGCCAGCTTCACTCCGGCCACGATCCGCCGCCATTCCGCCTCGGCCCTGTCGGTGTGGCCGTCGACGACGGCATCGCACCAGGCACCGGTATGGATCTCGATCACGGGCGCGCGCAGCCGTGCCGCCATCTCGATCTGGGCGGGATCGGCCGCAATGAACAACGAGACGCGGATGCCGGCCTCGCTCAGCCGCGCGATATAGGGCGCGAGCGCGTTGTGCTGGCCGACCACGTCCAACCCGCCTTCGGTCGTCACCTCCTGGCGCCGCTCCGGCACCAGGCACACTGCGTGCGGCTTGGTGGCGAGCGAGATCCGCATCATGTCGTCCGTTGCGGCCATCTCGAAATTGAGCGGTTTGGAGATCTCCGCCTTCAGGCGCGCCATGTCCTCGTCGCGGATGTGCCGGCGGTCCTCGCGCAAATGTGCGGTGATGCCGTCAGCGCCGGCCTCGATCGCGAGCAGCGCGGCGCGCACCGGATCGGGATGGCGGCCGCCGCGCGCGTTACGCACGGTTGCAACGTGGTCGATGTTGACGCCGAGGCGGAGCGGAGGTGCGGGCATTTCAGGACTCGCGAAATCAGAGGAACGGTGCATGCGAGATGCGCCTATCCATTAACACGTTCGACCTTGGCGACCACCGCCTTGGCGCGCAGCTGGGCCAGGATCGCGCTGAGGTGCTTCAGATCGTAGACTTCGAGATCGATCGTCGTCTCCGTGAAATCCGGCGAGCGGCGCTGCATGCTGATGTTGTCGATGTTGCCGTCGTGCTCGGCGATCACGGTCGCGATCTGCGCCAGCGCGCCGGGCTCGTTGACGTTCTCGACCTTGATGCGGGCGGGGAAGCGCTGCGGCGCGGAATCCTCGATGTCCCAGCGGACGTCCAGCCAGCGCTCCGGCTCCTCCTCGAAATCCTTCAGGGCCGGCGCCTGGATCGGGTAGATCGTGATGCCCTCGCCCGGCGTGACGATGCCGACGATGCGATCGCCGGGGACGGCGCCGCCGTTCGGCGCGAACTTCACCGGAAGCTCGGAATTGATGCCGCGGATCGGGATCGCGACCGGGCTGCGCGGCGGTTCGGAGGGTCCCTTCTCCTTGAGCTTGGCGGCAAGGCCCTTCTTGACGCCGTAGCGCGCGATGCGCTCCTCCTTGTAGTCCGGGTACATCGCACGCGCGACATGGGAGGCCTTGATCTCGCCGCGCCCGACCGCCGCCATGACGTCCTCGATCGAGGTGCGCGCGAGCCGCGGCAGCGCGCCCTTGAGCTTGTCGTCGGCGTATTCGATCTTGGCGCGTTCGAACAGGCGCTCGACGATGCGCCGGCCGAGCCCGACATATTGATCGCGCACCGCGGTGCGCGTGGCGCGGCGGATCGCGGCGCGCGCCTTGCCGGTGACGGCCAGCGTTTCCCAGGCCGAGGGCGGCGCCGACTGCGCCTCCGAGGTCAGCACCTCGACCTCGTCGCCGTTCTGAAGCTCCGAGGACAGCGGCGCGAACTTGCCGTTGATCTTGCAGCCGACCGCGCTGTTGCCGACGTCGGTGTGCACGGCGTAAGCGAAGTCGATCACGTTGGCATGCCGCGGCAGCGCGATCAGCTTGCCCTTCGGGGTGAAGCAGAACACCTGGTCGTGGAACAGCTCGAGCTTGGTGTGCTCGAGGAATTCCTCCGGGTTCGCGCTTTCCGAGAGGATGCCGATGGTGTGGCGCAGCCAGGCGAACGCGTTGGACTCGCGCTTGAGGAATTCGGTCGGCGAGCCCACGTCCTCCTTGTAGAAGACGTGCGCGGCGATGCCGCGCTCGGCGATCTGGTCCATTTCCTCGGTCCGGATCTGGAGCTCGACGCGCTGGTTGCCGGGGCCGATCACGGTGGTGTGGATCGAGCGGTAATCGTTCTGCTTCGGCGTCGAGATGTAGTCCTTGAAGCGTCCCGGCACGACCGGCCAGGTGGTATGGACGATGCCGAGCGCGCGATAGCAGGCCTCGATGTCGCTGACGACGAGGCGGAAGCCGAAGATGTCGGACAATTGCTCGAAGCCGACCGACTTGCGCTCCATCTTGGTCCAGATCGAGAACGGCTTCTTGCGCCGGCCATAGACCCGCGCCCCGAGGCCCCGGTGGCGCAGATTGTTGGAGAGCTGGTCCTCGATCTCGCCGATCAGGTTGCGGTTGCGCTCGGCGAGCGCGTCGAGCCGCTGCATCACCACCGAATAGGCTTCGGGGTCGAGGGTGCGGAAGGACAGATCCTCCAGCTCCTCGCGCATCTCCTGCATGCCCATGCGCCCCGCCAGCGGCGCGTAGATGTCGAGCGTCTCCTCGGCGATGCGCCGGCGCGATTCCGTCGGCACGAAATCCAGCGTGCGCATGTTGTGCAGGCGGTCGGCGAGCTTCACCAGAAGCACTCGGACATCATCAGCAATGGCCAGCAACAGTTTGCGCAGGTTCTCCGCCTGCTTGGCCTCGCGCGAGACCAGCTCGAGCCGCTTCAGCTTGGTCAGCCCCTCGACCAGCGCGCCGATTTCGGGTCCGAAGATCTGGTCGATCTCGGCCCGTGTCGCCTCGGTGTCCTCGATCGTGTCGTGCAGCAGCGCGGCCACGATGGTGGCGTCGTCGAGCTTGAGGTCAGTGAGAATCGCCGCCACTTCGAGCGGGTGCGAGAAATAGGGATCGCCCGAGGCGCGGGTCTGCGAGCCGTGCGCCTTCATGGCGTAGACATAGGCCCGGTTCAGCAGGTCTTCGTTGGTGTTGGGATTGTAGGACCTGACGCGCTCGACGAGGTCATATTGACGCATCATGCGAGCGCGCGGCCTGGCCGGGCGCACGACCGGCGCAGTCGGGGCCACGGCAACCGATTCGGTTGCGGCCTGCATCTGCGTGGATCTGCGGCGCCGATATACCATGCCGTCCTGCCTTCAAACGGGCTAGAGCCGGCCCGTTGCATACATCCTAACTCCGATCGCGCTTGTGTCCGATCAATTCAGTGACAGGGCCAAGCGCGACCGCAACGCTATGGTAACCACGAAAAGGTCAACAAAAGCAAAGGCCCGAACAGCGGTTCGGGCCTTTGATATGATCACAAGAAGAAGATGATCGCGATGGAGGAATTACTCGTCTTCCTCGGGCTGCTCCTCGGGAGGCGCGAGGCCTTCCAGGCCCTTCAGCAGCTCCTCCTCGGTCATGCGCTCCACGGCGACCTCGGTGTCGTCGGCATCGACGCTCGCGCCCGCGGAACCGATCAGCGGCACCGTATCCGGCTCGGGCTCGTCGACCTCGACGAACTTCTGGAGCGAGTGGACCAGCTCCTCGCGCAGGTCCTCCGGCGAGATCGTCGTCTCGGCAATTTCACGCAAAGACACAACAGGGTTCTTGTCGTTATCGCGATCAACCGTTAGTTGTGAACCGGACGAGATCATGCGGGCACGGTGGGCGGCCAGCAGGACCAAGTCAAACCGGTTGTCGACCTTGTCGATACAATCTTCTACGGTGACGCGAGCCATGGACTGTCGCTCCGTTGTGGGTGGGACGAAATATGTGGATGATTGGGGCTAGTTATAGGGGCCGGGGCGGTTTCGCAAGGCCAATTTGTGATTTGGCCTCGCCAAACGGCTCTGCTACCCCCACATTGGGGCTGGGACGGGTGGTTTTCCGGGCTGCCATTGAGGGCGTCCCCGGGTGTATGCAAGTCCGCCATAACTATACCTTGATTGCCCCGACTTCTCCGGATTTGCGGTTTCGACGGGTCTCTGCGGCACTCTAGAACTGCGCGGCCTGCTGTCGCCGCGCCAACAAAAAACGATCAATCACGAACACTACGCGAGCAAACTGAATGTCACCTTCTCCTACCAACAAGATCGCGCTCTTCATCGACGGGGCCAATCTCTACGCGACGGCGAAAACCCTCGGCTTCGACATCGACTACAAGCGCCTGCTGAAGGAGTTTCAGAGCCGCGGGACGTTGTTGCGGGCCTTCTACTACACCGCGATCATCGAGGATCAGGAATATTCCTCGATCCGCCCGCTGATCGATTGGCTGGACTACAACGGCTACACCGTCGTCACCAAGGCGACCAAGGAGTTCATCGACGCCTCCGGCCGCCGCAAGGTGAAGGGCAACATGGACATCGAGCTCGCCGTGGACGCCATGGAGCTCGCCGAGCACATCGACCAGATGGTGCTGTTCTCGGGTGACGGCGACTTCCGCTCGCTGGTCGAGGCCGTCCAGCGCCGCGGCGTGCGGGTCACCGTGGTCTCCACCATTGCCAGCCAGCCGCCGATGATCGCCGACGAGCTGCGCCGCCAGGCCGACGTCTTCACCGATCTCGTCGAGCTGCAATCCAAGCTCGGCCGCGATCCCTCCGAGCGCCCCGCCCCGCGTGACCGCGGCGAGCGCGGCGAACGTCACCACGCCCCGCAATTCCTCCAGCGCGCGACCACGATGGCGCCGAGGGGCGATGACGATTTCGAGGAGTGAGGCGGCCCGGTCGAGCCGCCAGCCTCTCACAATCGTTCCCGACCGTGACTGCCCGCTCTGTCCGCGCCTGGTCGCCTTTCGCGAGGCGAACCGCGCGCGCGAGCCGTCGTGGCACAATGCCCCGGTTGCGCCCTTCGGCGACGTCAAGGCCCGCCTTTTGATCGTGGGCCTCGCGCCGGGAATGCAGGGCGCCAACCGCACGGGGCGCCCGTTCACGGGCGATTACGCCGGCGACCTGCTCTATGCCACGCTGATCGAATATGGCTTTGCCCGGGGCACTTATCAGGCGCGCCCGGACGACGGACTGAAACTCGTCGACTGCCGGATCGCCAATGCCGTGCATTGCGTGCCGCCGCAGAACAAGCCGCTGCCGGTCGAGATCAACACCTGCCGCCAGTTCCTCGTGGCCAATCTGGCGACGATGCCGAACCTGCGCGCGATCGTCGCGCTCGGGCGGATTGCGCACGATAGCGTGCTCAAGCCGCTGAACCTGAAGGCCTCGCAAGCGCCCTTCGGCCACGGCGCGGTGCATCAGGCAGGCCGGTTCAGGCTCTACGACAGCTATCACTGCTCCCGCTACAACACGAACACCGGCGTGCTGACGCCTGATATGTTCAGATCCGTGTTCGCGAAGGTGAAGGCGGATCTCGACTAGGCCTAGACCGGTCGGTCGTGCGGGGTTCACCTCTCCCCGGCGGGGAGAGGTCGGATTGCGCAGCAATCCGGGTGAGGGGCCGCGGCGTCCAGTGAGACCAAATCCCCTCACCCGGATCGCATCTTTCGATGCGATCCGACCTCTCCCTACGGGAGAGGTGCCCCATCGGGGCTCGATTCAACCAAACCTCATCAGCCTTAGGCGGCGATCTAGTCTAGCCCCTGGCCGGATTGGCCTTGAGCCAGGCCAGCACATCGCCGGCGTTCCGGTCGGGCGGAAACACGGGATAGAACACGTGCGTGATCCTGGCGTCGTCGATGACAAGCGCGAGGCGCTTGATCAGCGTCAGGCCCGCGACCTCCATGGTCGGCAACTTCAAGGCGCGCGTCAGCGCCAGCTTCTCGTCCGAGAGCACCGGGAACGGCAGATGCAGACGCGAGGCCATCTCGATCTGGTAGTCGTTGCTCTGGGTCGAGAGGCCGAACACGTACGAAGCGCCGGCGGCCTTCAGCTCGGCGTAGAGGTCACGGAATGCGCAGGTCTGGGGCGTGCAGCCGCGCGCTCCGGGGATCATGTCCCAATCGTCGACCAGCGCGATCTTGCCGGGCTCTCCGGTGCGGGGATAGGCGAACACCACGGTGCGGCCGCGCAGCGCCGACAGCGTGACCGACGTGTCGTCGGTCGCGCGCAGGCCGATCGGCGGCAACGTCATGCCCTCGAGATGCGCGGCGGCGCCGTCGTCGGCAGGCGCGGGAATCTGGCTCCAGTCTACCTCGAGCAGGTTCCGTTGATTCATCTCGTCATCCCCTCGCCCGCAGCAGCCGGCCCTTCTCCCGACTCCAGTCGCGCTTCTTCTCCGACTCGCGCTTGTCGTGCAGCTTCTTGCCCTTTGCCACTGCTAGCTGCAGCTTGGCCCGGCCGCGCTCGTTGAAGTAAAGCTTGAGCGGGATCAGCGTCATGCCCTCGCGGTCGACCGCGCCGATCAGCTTGTTGATCTGCCGGCGGTGCAGCAGCAGCTTTCGCGGCCGCTTGGGCTCGTGGTTGAAGCGGTTGCCTTGCAGATATTCAGGAATGGTGGCGTTGATCAGCCAGATCTCGCCGTTCTTGGAATCGGCATAGGATTCCGCGATCGTGCTCTTGCCGTTGCGGATCGACTTCACCTCGGTGCCGGTCAGCGCGATGCCCGCCTCGATCGTGTCCTCGATGGCGTAGTTGAAGCGGGCCTTGCGGTTTTCCGCCATGACCTTGATCGGACGTTCATTTTTATCGGCCATGACGTGGCAACCTGATCGAGATGCGCAGCAAAGCTAACAGTTCGGATGAAGCCCGCGCGTCACTTCTTCAGGAGGTCGCGGATCTCGGTGAGCAGCTCCACCTCGGCCGACGGCTTGGCCGGAGCGGAAGGCGCCGCCTCCTCCTTGCGCTTCAAGGTGTTCATGGCGCGGATCACCAGGAACAGCACGAAGGCGACGATGATGAAGTTGATCGTGAGCGTCAGGAAGCTGCCGTAAGCAAGGACGGCGCCTTGCTTTTTCGCATCGGCCAAGTTGGTGGCGGTGACCGCCTTCGACAAGGGGATGAAGTAGTTCGAGAAGTCGAGGCCACCGGTGACGGCACCGATGATCGGCATGATGACGTCGCCGACCAGCGAGGTGACGATGGCGCCGAAGGCCGCGCCGATGATGACGCCGACCGCGAGATCGACGACGTTCCCCTTCATGGCGAATTCGCGAAACTCCTTGAGCATCCGCGCGCCCTTATCCTCGACGCTCATGAAAGGCTCCCCAAGCTAATGCGTCAGTTGATCAGGCCGGCGTGAACCATCGCGCTGCGCACGGCAACACGGGTCGGCTCGGACACCGGGACCATCGGCAGCCGCAGCGTCTCGTCCAGCTTGCCCAGCAGCGACATCGCGTACTTGATCGGCGCCGGATTGCTCTCGATGAAGAGGTTGTTGTGCAGCGGCATCAGCTTGTCGTGGATCGCGAGCGCCGCCTTGGTGTCGCCCTTCTGCCAGGCCGCGTGGAACTCCGAGCACAGGCGCGGCGCGACATTCGATGTCACCGAGATGCAGCCATGGCCGCCATGGGCCATGTAGCCGATGATGGTGGCGTCCTCGCCGGAGAGCTGGTTGAAGTCCTCGCCCATCGCGGCGCGCTGCTGCGACACGCGAACCATGCTGGCGGTAGCGTCCTTGACCCCGGCGATGTTCTTCAGCTCCCACAGCCGCTTCATGGTGTCGACCGACATGTCGATCACCGAGCGCGGCGGGATGTTGTAGATGATGATCGGAATCCCGATCGCATCGTTGATCGCCTTGAAGTGCTGGTACATCCCTTCCTGGGTCGGCTTGTTGTAATAGGGCGTGACGATCAGCACGGCGTCCGCGCCCGCCTTTTCGGCGTGCTGGGAAAGCTCGATCGCCTCCTTGGTCGAGTTGGAGCCGGCGCCGGCGATGACGGGGACGCGGCCCTTGGCTTCAGCGATGCACCATTCCACGACCTTCTTGTGCTCGTCATGGCTGAGCGTCGGGCTCTCGCCGGTGGTGCCGACCGGAACGAGGCCATTGGTGCCCTCGGAAATCTGCCAGTTGACCAGGGAGCGGAACGCCGCCTCGTCCAGCGCGCCGTTCTTGAACGGGGTGACCAAGGCGGTGAACGATCCTCGGAATTTCGTCTTGGCTGCCATGGACTTCCTCCGTACGCGGCTTTCTTGAGCAAGCCCCCTTCATATCGGGTCTATCCGGCCGGTAAAAGGCCTGCGGTCTGCGCGAGGCTGGGTTTAGGCCGCGATTTTGCCGCGGTGCTGGTGCAAATCGGCCCGAGGTAAGCGGCTGTTGGTATTTTCTCCGCATATTCAAGCAAATTCAGCTAGGTCTTGAGCCACTTCACTGATTCGGGGCGACGAAACGCCGTGACCTCCTTTGCTCGTGCCGCATGGCGATCCCTGGGTATGGCCGTGTGCCTGGTGGCCGGGCTGTCGATGGGCTGCGCCGCCCTCGCCAAATCCAACGAGACGGCCGCCGAGACCAAGGATCCCGCCAAGCCGGCCGCCAAGGACGCGCCGAGGGGCGCAACCAAGGGATCGACAAAGGAATCGGCCAAGGAACCAGCGAAGGACACAGCCAAGGGAACTGGCAAGGGAACTGGCAAGGGAACTGGCAAGGGAACCGGCAAGGACGCTGCGAAGGCTGCGAGCAAGAGTGCGCCTGGCACCCCCGCCAAGGACGCCGCGAAGAAGCCGGACGCGGCCAAGGACGCCAGCAGCGAACCGGCGAAGGACAAGCCCAAAGACAAACCCAAGCCTGCGGTCCCTGCAGCCGCGCCAAAGGCAGCCCCGACTGCGAGCGGTTCGCCGCCCAAGGCAGCCCCGGCCGTGACGGCCACCATCAAGCCGACTGCGCCGGCACCCGCCAGACCGGCCGCAGCTCCCGTGCTGGCGCCTGCAACCCGCCAGCACGCAACGCCGCGCAAGCCGGTCATCCCGGCCGCCGTCGCGGCGACCTCGTCGACGTCGCAAGCCGACAAGGACACGCTGGAGAGCGTCATCGAGCTCGTGCGCAAGCGCAAGGCCGGCGACGCCACCAATGCCGCGGCCGGCATCTCCGATCCCGTCGCGCGAAAGCTCGCCGAATGGATCATCCTGCGCAGCGAGGACAACGGCGCGACGGTGGAGCGCTATCGCGCCTTCCTCTCCGCCAATCCGAGCTGGCCGTCGCAGACCTTCCTGCGCCGTCGCCTCGAGGCTGCGATGTGGGACGACAGGCGCGACGAAACGGTCGCGTGGTCGTGGTTCGAGCACGAATCGCCGATCTCCGCCAAGGGCCGCTTCACACTGGCCAGGGCGATGCTGGCGCGCGGCGACCGCGCCAATGCCGAGCGGCTGGTGCGTGAGGCCTGGCGCGGCGATCCCATGTCGGAGGACACCGAGAACAACGCGCTGGACCAGTTCGGCGCCCTGCTGACGCCGGGCGACCAGAAAGCGCGGATGGACAATTTGCTCTACGGCAGCGAGAACGAGGCGGCGCTGCGCGCGGCAAAGCGCCTCGGTGCCGGCTATGTCGCGCTCGCCAAGGCCCGCATCGCCGCGGTCAAGAAGGCACCGAACGCGCGGGCGCTGCTCGATGCGGTGCCGCGCGAGCTGCACGGCGATCCCGGCTTCATCTTCAGCAAGATCCAGCTGCTGCGTCGCGAGGAGAAGTTCACTGAAGCCGCCCAGCTGATGCTGTCCGCGCCGAAGGATCCGGGTCGCCTCCACAATCTCGACGAATGGTGGATCGAGCGGCGCCTGCTGGCGCGCAAGATGATCGACACCGAGGAGTTCCGCAGCGCCTATCTGATCGCGCGCGATGCCGCCCTGCCCTCGCGCGACATCTACAAGACCGAGCAGGAATTCACCGCCGGCTGGATCGCGCTGCGCTTCCTCAACGATCCCGCGACCGCCGCCCAGCATTTCGCCCGCATCGGGGTCGGCAGCGTCAATCCCACCGCGCTGGCCCGTGCCGGCTATTGGCAGGGCCGCGCTGCCGAGGCGATGGGCCGCCAGCAGGAGGCGCGCAACGCCTATGCGCGCGCGGCCGAGCAATCGACCAGCTATTACGGCCAGCTCGCGCGCGCCAAGCTCGGCCTGCCCCAGATCGAGCTCAACAGCCAGCCGCGCGGTCGCGGCGCCGAGCGGCTCGAGATCGTACGCGCCGCGCAACTGCTCTACGAACTCGACGAGCGCGAGCTCGCGGTGCCCATGCTCGCCGACATGGGCGAGAACGGCGATCCCGAAGCGCTTGCCGGCCTCGGCGAGCTGACGCAGCGCTACAGCGATGCGCGCGGCATGCTGCTGCTGGGCAAGGGCGCACTCAACCGCGGCCTGCCGTTCGACTTCTATGCCTACCCCGTCAACGGCATTCCGCAATTCACGCCGATCGGCCCCGAAGTCGAGCGCAGCATCATCTACGCCATCGCGCGGCAGGAGAGCGCATTCAACCCTTCGGTGGTCTCGCCGGCGCAGGCCTACGGGCTGATGCAGGTGACGCCGGATGCCGCCCGCTACGTCTGCAAGCGCCACGGCGCGACCTACGACCTGGGGCGGCTGAAGAACGATTCGGTCTACAACGCCACGCTCGGCTCGGCCGAGCTCGGCGGACTGCTCGAGGATTATCGCGGCTCCTACATCATGACCTTCGCCGCCTACAACGCCGGCCGCGGCAGCGTGAGGAAATGGGTCGAGCGTTACGGCGATCCGCGCGACCCCAAGGTCGACGCCGTCGATTGGGTCGAGCTGATTCCCTTCTCCGAGACGCGCAATTACGTGCAGCGGATCATGGAGAACCTTCAGGTCTACCGCGCCCGCTTCGGCGGCGGCACCCGCCTGCAGATCGAAGCCGACCTGCGCCGCGGCGCCGGCAGCGTGGAATAGCGGGTCGATCAGGCAGACCCTGCCCATGGGCAGGATCCGCAAAACTGCGCAGCGGTTTTCCGAAAGACATCCTGGGGCGATGATCCGGAGCGCGATAACGACTCATCGTAAGCGCCTTCAGGCCGTGGCCCGGCGCGCACGCAAGCGCGAAGCGCCTCGATCGCAGAATTCCTCACCACATCCGGTCGGGGACGGACCGGCCATGAGGTGGGCGGACCGGGCGGACCGAGCCCGGCTGGGGAGACCAGTATGGGTTCGCAAGGCACATCGCCGGCAATCCCATCGCAGACGCCTTGCAATCCTCCCAGGATCGGTAGCTGCAGTAAATCCGGTTGCTGCCGCCCCACTCCCATTGCTGGAGGCACACGGGATAATTGGGGTCCAAGGGTTCGGCTGCTGCCGGTGCCAACACGGCCGTAACCCCGGCAATCATCGATGTCGCGGCGGCCACACTCAACATCTGCCGCCAGTTGGTCGAAATGTTCATGGTCGGAAGCTCCCTTACGGCAGTCTCGAACGATCCGCCTTTTAGGTGCCAGCTCCATGACCCGCAAATAAAAACCCCGGCAGTTTCCTGCCGGGGTTCTCTGATCAACCGGAAGATTGATCTTAGAAGGTGCGCTGAGCGCGGAACAGAACCTGGAGGTTACCCTGGTCCTTCAGCTCATACGTCGCTGCCGGCTTCGCAACCGCCGAGTTCGCCGTAGCAGCACCCGCGATCGTGCCCGAGTACTTCTGGTCGAGCCAGACGTAGCTCACGTCGGTCGTGAAGGCGAGGCCCTTGACCGGGGTCCAGACCACGTTGCCGCCGACAACCGCGAGGTTGAAGTCGGGGTTACAGGTGGCCGTGGCACCCCAAACAGCGTTGAAGTTGTTGCAGATCAGGGTCTTGCCAGTGTCACCGTACTTCAGCTGAGCATAGGCGCCGTAGATGCCCGATGCCCAGTTCGGGGTCCAGTTGTGGGTGTAACCACCGCGGAAGCCCCAGGTCTTGACAGTGTCGATCCCAGTGCCGACGCCGCCGATCGTACCGTAGACGCCATCCGCGATACCAGCGAAGCCGAGGCTCTGATACGCGCCGATGCCGCTACCGCCGTACATGAACAACGTCTGCGGGAACAAGCTCTGGAAGTTGTAGTGCGAGGCACCGTCGGTATAGACGGCCTGCAAGTTGATCGAGTCACCCGCACCGGTCGGGATGTTCTTGATCGACAATGCGCCCTGAACAGCCCAGCCCCACTTGTCGGCGGGATGGTTCGTGACTTCAGTCGAGCCATAGTAGCCCGAGTGAATGTTATGCGCCGCAACCGAGAACTGGGCCAGACCCCAGGCCTGGTCGACGCGAACCGCACCGACGATGTCGGGAACGCGCGTGCCACCCCAGTCCGACACACCGTACTGGCCCTGGATGAGGGCCGCAGCCGCAACCGTCGCTGCCGGGGTCACAGTCACGACGCCCGCGCTGCTAACAGAACCGGCGGCCGCGAAGGCCGAAGCGTTCCAGAGGTTCGACTGACCGCCTGCGCCGGTCGACTGATCCTGCAAGGCCACCGAAGCGGTGATGCCCTGACCGAAATCCGCCGTGTAGGCGACCTGGTTGATACCGGTGACCCAGTTGGTGCCGCCCGGCAGGAAGTCGGGACCGCCAGCCGGATAGCTCTGCCACGGAGCGTCGAAGATCGAGACCGTGCGGCCGAAGGTGAAGCCGGCGAACTGGATGAACGCGTGGTACAGACCGAGCGAGGCCGAGCCGGTCGGAGCCGTGGTGCCGCCGCCGGAGCCGGTGACGGATGGGGTATCCCAGGAGAAGATCACGTCGGCGTAGGTGCGCACCACGCCATACTCGGTCGCCGTACGCGTATCGACGTTGAAGTCGAAACGAGCGCGGGTCGTGTAGTAGCCGCTCAAGCGATTCTTGCCGCCCGCCGGAGCGCCCTGGCCAATGCCGTAGTCGGAATTGGTGTTCGCGAGCGCGTCAGCGCGGACGTAGCCGCCGAGCTTGATGCAGGTGTCAGTGCCCGGAATGTAGTAGAATCCAGCACCGTACAGGGAGCAGATCTTCACGTACTCGACCGCCTTGGCCTTCACGGGGAGATCGGCTGCCTGAGCTCCGCCCACGGCGATCAGACCCGCCGCTGAGCCGAGCAAAAGGCTCTTAACCAACTTCATGTTAAACCTCCAAGTTGCTCTTCAGGGAAGGTCACTGACCGGACGGCCAATTCCCCAACCCCCTCTAAATCACCGCTTTCGGCCCCTTCGCGCCTTCGGACACACCCGCATGAACGCGAGGGACTTAAGCGAATGACCTAAACGGGACGACCTCGGGATGCCCCCCTCCGTCGCTCAGTCACAATTACCGAACGTCCTTGCACACACAACAAGAGAACGCTCCGAAACGGGCCGATGAAGCGTGTTTTCCAACGGGTGTTGCACAAATAACACGCAGATGTGATCAAACCGCCCTCGTAACATCTTGTTTACATTGATGTTTTTTGAGCGGTTCCAAACGTCACCAAAGTTCCCCATGTGAGGCGCCGCACGCGAGACCTGCGCGGGAACTGGCTTTGACGCAGCTCGAATCGTGGAATCAGAAGCAGACTCAATGGGCGGATCAAACGCCTCGTCGCCGCGCAATTTGATTGCAAGCAGGTGCCCTGCACTGCCTCGGGCGTCGGGGTCACACTCTCTATACGAAGGTCTCGGCCGCGGGATGGATCGGGCCGGACAGCGGCGAGCCAGGATGCAGAAGTGCCAGCCTCCGTTCCGCCTTTGAATTTCCTTGCGAATTCACCATCATGCCCTCGCCCGAGAACAAGACCGCCTTGTTTCGCAAATCACTGGGAATATTCGAGCGAAAACACACGCTTCCAAATTGACCAGCCCGAGCAAATAGATGCATAAGGCTCGCACCGGAGAGGTGGCCGAGTGGCTGAAGGCAACGCTTTGCTAAAGCGTCATACGGTCTCAAGCTGTATCGAGGGTTCGAATCCCTCCCTCTCCGCCACCCGCCGCCAGAATCCCGTAAGCAGAATCAAGATCTCCGCGCGCATTCAGCGGAAAAGCGGTGGGCGACGTCGGCACGAAAGTTCCGCGCAAGGATGAGCGCGGCGAGCCCGCGCCCGGTGTGCGCTCCTGATATATGTGGGCAGCCACCTCGATGCCGGATCGCCAGACCCGCCAATGCGAGGGCGATATCAGCACGGCCTCGTCGGCCCAGACGTTGGACCAGGCGCCGCCCTTGCGGGAGCGATCTGAATCGGCAGCCATCGTCTATTCGTCGCCTGGTTGCTCATGCTTTCGCATTCTCGGCGCGGCGTGACGGAGGAACTTACTTCAGCGCAACTGGGCCCGCAGCGTGCGAATGAAGCGCAGGCGGCGCGGCCGTTGTTCTCCCCGGCAAAGGTGACTAGAGTTTTTTGCACCATTTCGCCCGAGCACGGACCCCTACGCCGGGTCGAGAAACCCATCGCATGTCGCAACAAGGCCGCAACAAGGGAGCCTCGGCGCCCTCCTCATTCCATCCGTCAGCTATTCTGGACCAGGCAATTGCGGCGCACCGTTCGGGCAATCTGTCGGAAGCGGAACGTGCCTACGCGACCATCCTGAAGGGAAGCAGAACGCATGCCGTCGCGCTCCACATGCTGGGGCTGTTGCACGCCCAGCGCGGCCATTTCGCGGACGCCGAGCCTTTGCTGAAGAAGGCTGCACGCGTCGACCCCGGCAATCCCGACGTTCTTTTCAACTATGCCAACGTGCTGCGCGCGCTGAACAAGCCGGACGATGCGCTCGCCTGGCTTGCGAAAGTGATCGCCCTGGCTCCGAACTTCGCGGACGCGCATCTCAATCGCGGAGCGATCCTCATTGCACGGCAGCAGCTTCGCGACGCCATAGCCGAGTTTGATCGTGCCATTGCGATCGCACCGTCGAGCGCCGCGTTCGCCAACCGCGGCAGCGCGTTGCAGCAGCTTGGCCGGCTCGAGGAGGCGCGTGACAGCTATGGCCGCGCCATCGAGCTTGCACCGGGCGACCCACAGAACCATTTCGCGTTATCTGAGGTTCTTGGCCAGTTGGGGCGAGACGACGAAGCGATCGTGGCTCTGGAACGAACGGTCGCACTTGATAAGGCGTTCCCGTTTGCGCTGAGCAACCTCGTTGCTTTCAAGCGGAAGCGCGCCGACTGGAGCAGTTTCGAACGTGATCAGGCCGCCATGGACGAGGCTGTCGAGGCGGGCGTGCCGATCGACCCCTTCGCCTTCTTTCATGTCTCCTCGTCGCCTGCACGCCAACTGACCTGCGCGAAGACCTATGTCGCCAAGGTGGCCACCGACGGGGGTGCCGCCAGGCCCGGAACGCCGAGCCCGGCGTCCCGGCTCCGGGTCGCGTACATGTCGGCCGATTTTCGCAGTCATGCCACCGCGTATTTGATGGCCGGAGTCTTCGAGGCGCACGACCGCGAGCGCTTCGACGTCACCGCCATCTCCTGCGGGCCCGACGACGACAGCCAGATGCGCAACCGCCTGAAGGCCGCATTCGAACGCTTTGAAGATGTCAGCGATCTCGCCGACGAGGACGTCGCCAGGCTGATCCGCCAGCTCGAGATCGAGGTTCTCGTCGATCTCGGCGGCTTCACCGCCGGTGCGCGTCCGAACATCATTGCGCGCCGGCCGGCTCCTGTCCAGGTCAGCTATCTCGGCTTTCCCGGCACGATGGGCGCCCCCTATGTCGACTATCTCATGGCCGACCGGATCGTCATCCCCGAAGCAGAGCAGCCTCATTACGCCGAGAAGGTGATCTATCTTCCCAACAGCTACCAGGCGACCGACGCCAAGCGACCGCTTCCGTCAACTCCTCCGAGCCGCGCCCGGGTCGGACTTCCGGACGATGCGTTCGTCTATTGCGCGTTCAACAGAAGCCCCAAGATCACGCCCCCGCTGTTTGGCGTCTGGATGCGGCTGCTCGACAAGACCCCCGGAAGCGTCCTTTGGCTGCTGGACGGAGACCCGGTCGCCAGGGAGAATCTGAAGCGCGAAGCCGTTGCGCGGGGGATCGCCGCCGAGAGAATCGTGTTCGCTCCGCGCGTCCCTGCTGAGGAGCATTTGGCGCGCCACCAGGCCGCCGATCTGTTCCTGGACACATTGCCTTACAACGCCCACACCGGCGCCAGCGACGCCCTCTGGGCCGGCTTGCCGGTCCTGACGTGCCTTGGGACCACCTTTGCCGGACGCGTTGCAGCCAGTCTCCTGAACGCCGTCGGCCTTCCCGAGCAGGTAGCGCGATCGCTGGAGGAATATGAGGCCTTGGCGCTTCGGATCGCGCACGATTCCGAGCTTCGCGTCGCGCTCAGGAGCAAGCTGGCGACGCACCGGACCAGTTGGCCGCTTTTCGATACTGTCCGCATGACGCGGGATATCGAAAAGGCGTTCGACGAAATCTGGCGCAGGCACTGTGCCGGCGAAGCGCCGGCCTCGTTTGCCGTGCAAGCCGCGACCTGAGGCCGCCTCGGCGCGATGGGCGCCGGCCGGTCAAGGTCCGGTTCCGCTCAGTGCGCACCCACCCAGGCCCTCGCCTCGCGTTGCGCGACCGAGATCTCGGCGTCCGACATCTGCCCGGCGACTTCCTGGCGCAGCGCCACGGCGTCCTTGCGGCCCTTCAGCGCGGCGAGGTTGAACCATTTGTGTGCGGCGACGAGATCGACGATGCCGGAGCGACCGCTCGCCCAATAGATCCCGCGCTCGAACAGCACGTCCGACAGCGCGCTCGCATCGACCGGTGTTGCCGTCTCCAGATCGAAAGTACCCTGAAACATCACGCATCCCCTTTGTTCTTGTGCCGCCTCGTCCCCCGAGCGCGGCTCCCGTCCAACTCTGATGTGCTTGACCCTTCCCGGGATCGTGCACTGTTCAACTCTTCCCCATCGCCGTTTGCCGGCTTGTTGGGGGCGATGATGGCGGGCAAATTTGAATGGCAGTTTAAGTATCGCGATGAAGCAGACGTAAACGCGAGCGCGCCGCCCGTGCGGGCAAGATTCAAGAAGTCCCTGATTTACAGGCACTTCTGTCATTCGTCAGATTCGGTTTACCCTGCGATTTCAGGACATCGATAACCATCGCGCGCGGTGGCGCAGGTCATGTGGCTGCTTCCCTTCAACGGTCGTCACCTGCGACCTCGGCTACGCCAAGGCACCCGCGCAGGGAGAAACGGCGCGCAATCACGCCGCAGCCCGCCTTGCCTCTCCAAGCAAAACGATCAGGCCAGCATGACAGAACCGGCGCGGACGCGACGCGGTCAGATCAGCAATGTCGGGGGGAAAGGAATGCCGGCAATGCCCCGGCTTCAAGGGAACGAGGGCGTCGGCGAACACGTCAGGACCAGATTCCACTTTGGCCCGAAGGCCGCTCGTGAAATTGCGGAGCCCGTTTGAGGAGAACCGCACCGAACGAAGAAAACTCGTTTCTTCTGCCGGACCGCGAAAGAGAACGGTCCGACCGTTGACCTGATGTCTCGCCGACACCCTCTATCGTCGACCAGAACCTCAAGGAGGCGCTGATGACGTGCCGGCTATCTGGAGCCGGCAACTTCAGAAGCGAAGTTACTTCTTCTTCTTCGCGACCTTGCGGGTCTTCTTCGCAGTCTTCTTCACTGCGCTCTTCGCCTTCTTCGCCTTCTTCGCTTTCTTGGCCATGTTGCCCTCCGATGTGTGAGATGGCTTTAATCGCTGCATGCATTCGGGGATCGAGTGCACACTCATTCCGAATACACCAACACGACAAAAAAAACATCTTCTGACTTAAGGAAGTGTTGACGGCGCAGTGCGCGTGCGCCAGCCGCGCCTGATTTGCCGACACGCAGAGACACGCGTCCGCGATCGCAAACGCTTCTCGCAACATCGACGTCGGCAAGCACCGCGATTGCAAGAAAACCCTATGCAGCAAGCAAGATTCTGCGCACGCACATCACACGTGATCGATGCGACGACGCGCGCTGCGCCGCGCGCGATCACACCGCGAGGGCGAGTCGCGGACTCTGAGTCGCGAATTTTGGCAACGAAATTATTTTCATGCTTAACGGCGGAAGCGCTCGTCAGAGCCTGCGCAAGTCGCCGTTTTGCGCGAATCGCGCAGGCCGCGATTCGGTGCGCCGCGCGCCCCTGAGCAGATGATGATGCCGTCGATGATGCGCGCGAGCGCCGTACCGAGGAACGAAAACGAGGCGACGAACTTATCCGTCACCTCGTTCGAATGCGAAAGACTCAGACGCCGAGCTTGGACTTGAGCAGGTCGTTGACGCTCTGCGGGTTGGCCTTGCCGCCGGACGCCTTCATCACCTGGCCGACGAACCAGCCAAGCGATTGCGGCTTGTCCTTCACCTGCGCCGCCTTGTCCGGATTGGCCGCGATGATGTCGTCGACCACCTTTTCGATCGCCGAAAGATCCGTGACCTGCTTCATGCCGCGGCTTTCGACCAGCGCGCGGGGATCGCCGCCCTCCTGCCAGACGATCTCGAACAGATCCTTGGCGATCTTGCCCGAGATCGTGCCCTCGCCGATCAGGTCGATGATCGCAGCCAGCTGCGCGGCATCGACGGGCGAGGCCGTAATGTCCCGGCCTTCCTTGTTGAGACGGCCGAACAGCTCGTTGATCACCCAGTTCGCGGCCATCTTGCCGTCGCGGGCGCGGCTCGCCAGCTTGTCGAGCACCGTCTCGTAGAACAGCGCGCTCTCGCGCTCGGCGACCAGCACGCTCGCATCATAGGCCGAGAGGCCGAAATCGGCGACGAAGCGCGCTTTCTTCTGGTCCGGCAGCTCCGGCAGCTTCGCCTTCAGCGCGTCGACGAAGTCCTGGCTGAACTCCAGCGGCAACAGGTCGGGGTCGGGGAAGTAGCGATAGTCGTGCGCCTCTTCCTTCGACCGCATCGAGCGCGTCTCGCCCTTGTTGGGATCGAACCGGCGCGTCTCCTGCTCGATCTCGCCTCCGTCCTCGAGGATCTCGATCTGGCGCCGGGCTTCGTACTCGATCGCCTGGCCGATGAAGGCGATCGAGTTCATGTTCTTGATCTCGCAGCGAGTGCCGAGCGGCGCGCCAGGCCTGCGCACGGAGACGTTGACGTCGGCGCGCAAGGATCCCTTCTCCATGTCGCCGTCGCAGGTGCCGAGGTAGCGCATGATCGAGCGCAGCTTGGTCACATAGGCCTTGGCCTGCTCGGCGTCGCGGATGTCAGGCTTGGAGACGATCTCCATCAGCGCCACGCCGGAGCGGTTGAAATCGATGTAGGAGAGCGACGGCGACCGGTCGTGCAGCATCTTGCCGGGATCCTGCTCCAGATGCAGCCGCTCGATCCCGATGGTGGCCGTCTTGCCGCCGTCGAGATCGATGATCACCTCACCCTCGCCGACGACGGGCGATTGGTACTGGCTGATCTGGTAGCCCTGCGGCAGGTCCGGATAGAAATAGTTCTTGCGGTCGAACACCGAGCGCAGGTTGATCTTCGCGTTGAGGCCAAGCCCGGTCCGGACAGCCTGCCTGACGCATTCCTCGTTGATGACGGGGAGCATGCCCGGCATCGCGACGTCGACCAGCGAGACGTGGCTGTTCGGCTCGCCGCCGAACGCGGTGGACGCACCCGAGAATAGTTTCGCATTGGAGGTCACCTGGGCGTGGATCTCCATGCCGATGACAACCTCCCAGTCACCAGTTGAGCCCTTGAGAAGCTTGTGCGTGGCCGTGCTCATGTCCTGCTCCCGAGCAGCGTGGCAGCGATCCGCTCCCACTCCGCTTCCAATGAATCCTTTGCCGCGACCTGGCCGGCCTGGCGGTACCAATAGCCGGCATTGCCGAGATCGCCTTCGACACGGTGCAAATAGGCATGCACCCAGGCGGCCTCGCGGTTGCTCTCGTCCTGAACGATTCCATGCGCGCGGTCCCAGTCGCCCTTCGCCGCCCACCAGAGGCCGGCGAGCGGCGCGCTCAGGTCCGGCGCGGGCGCCGCGCCACTGATGCTCGCGATGAAATCGGCGACATTCACCACCACCTCGCGGGCGTGAAGCGGCCGGCGGCCTGCTCGATCACCTCGCCGAGCGAGAACAGCGTCTCCTCGTCGAACGGGCGGCCGATCAATTGCAGGCCGAGCGGCAGGCCCTGCGCGTCCTTGCCGGCGGGCACGGCGATGCCCGGAAGGCCCGCCATGTTTACCGTCACCGTGAAGATGTCATTGAGATACATCTCGACCGGATCGGCGCCGCCCTTCTCGCCGATACCGAAGGCCGCCGACGGCGTCGCCGGGGTGAGGATGGCGTCGACGCCCTTGGCGAAGCAATCCTCGAAGTCCTTCTTGATCAGCGTGCGCACCTTCTGGGCGCGCAGATAATAGGCGTCGTAATAGCCGGCCGAGAGCACATAGGTGCCGATCATGACGCGGCGGCGCACCTCTGCGCCAAAGCCTTCGGCGCGGGTGTTCTCGTAGAGCTCGATGATGGTCTTGCCCTGCTCGCGCAGGCCGTAGCGGACGCCGTCATAGCGCGCGAGATTCGACGAGGCCTCCGCCGGCGCCACGATGTAATAGGCCGGCAGCGCGTATTTGGTGTGCGGCAGCGACACCTCGACCAGCTCGGCGCCCGCCGCCTTCAGCAACGCCGCGCCCTCGCTCCAGAGTTTTTCGATCTCGGCCGGCATGCCGTCGAGACGATATTCCCTGGGGATGCCGATCTTCATGCCCTTCACGGATTTGCCGATCGCCGCCTCGTAATCCGGCACGGGGATATCGACCGAGGTCGTGTCCTTCGGATCGTGCCCGGCCATCGAGCGCAGCAGCATCGCGGCATCGCGCACGCTGCGGGCGATCGGGCCAGCCTGATCGAGCGAGGAGGCAAAGGCGACGATGCCCCAGCGCGAGCAGCGGCCATAGGTCGGCTTGATGCCGACGGTGGCGGTGAACGCCGCCGGCTGGCGGATCGAACCGCCGGTGTCGGTCGCGGTCGCGCCCATGCACAGCAGCGCCGCCACGGCCGAGGCCGAGCCGCCGGACGAGCCGCCCGGCACCAAGGTGGTGTTGCTGCCCTCGCGCCGCCAGGGATTGCCGACCGGGCCGAAGCACGAGGTCTCGTTGGCCGAGCCCATCGCGAACTCGTCATTGTTGAGCTTGCCGAGCATCACCGCGCCGTCGCGCCAGAGCTGCGAGGTGACGGTGGACTCGTAGGTGGGCACGAAATTGCCGAGGATCTTCGAGCAGGCCGTGGTGCGCACGCCCTTGGTCGCGAACAGGTCCTTGATGCCGAGCGGGATGCCGGCGAGCGGGCCGCCCTCACCCTTGGCGATCTTCGCGTCCACGGCCTTGGCCATGTCGCGCGCGCGATCGGGCGTCTCCATCACGAAGGCGTTGAGCACGCGCGCGGCTTCGATCGCGGAAAGATGCGCGTCGGTCAGCTCCAGCGACGTGAACGTTTTTGCCGCGAGACCCTTGCGGGCCTCGGCGAGCGTCAGCGATGTCAAATCGGTCATTTATTGATCGGGCTGCAGAAGAACGGAGACAGGGTCTTGTCGTTGGCCGGGTCGTCTTGCATGACGTTTTTCTTGGCGGCGGCTTTCGCAGCCGCCTCGATCTCGTCGAGCACGGCATTGACGGCGACGTTGGGATCGGCAGCCTTGCCCTGCCGCTCCATCTTGTCGAGGTAATTCATGTAGGCCTGATAGGCCTTCTCATCGTCGCAAAGCAGGCACATCGGACCTAACCTGTTTATTCAACGACCTTCGGCACCAAGAAGAAGTGACCTTCGGTCGCGGGCGCGTTGGCCACGATATCGTCGGCGATCCCGCCGTCATCGACCACGTCCTGCCGCTTCTTCATCTGCATTGGGGTGACCGAGGTCATCGGCTCCACGCCCTCGACATTGACCTCCGAGAGCTGCTCGACGAAGGCGAGCATGGCGTTGAGCTCGCCCTGCAGATGCGGAACCTCGTCCTCGGAAACCGCAATGCGCGCCAGATGCGCGATGCGGCGGACGGTAGCGGCGTCGACGGACATTATATAAGGCCTCTTACGGCAAAACCCAGCACGGTAAACCTGAGTGCCGTATAGCAGAGGCCGGTTTTGCGCCGCAACCGGCGCTTCCCCCTATCCGGCGAGGGCCTTCATGCGCCCCAGCGCCAATCTGGCGAGATCCCGGGTCAATTCGGCGGCGGGGAGCTCTCGGCCGAGCGCAACGGCCTGTCCCGCCCAGAGATTGGTGAAATCGACCCTGCCCTGCTTTTCGGCAGCCGCCTTCAGCGGCCCCAGCGCCGTCGCGGCGTGGGGAAACGGCGGCGCATCCGGCGAGATCGGGCCGGCCTCGCGCATCAGCCGGTTCTGCACCCCGCGCGCCGGCCGGCCGGTCATGACATTGGTGATGACGGTGGAATCATCCCGCGCATCAGTGAGCGCCTTGCGGCCGCCTGCGCTGACCTTGGATTCCGGGCAGCGCAGATAGGCGCTGCCGATCTGCACGCCCGAGGCGCCGAGCGCCAAGGCTGCGGCAATGCCGCGCCCGTCGGCGATGCCGCCCGCTGCGATCACCGGCACCTTCACGGCATCGGCGACCTGCGGCACCAGAGCGAAGGTGCCGGGCTGCTCGGCGATCCTGTCGGTCAGGAACATGCCGCGATGGCCGCCCGCCTCGGCACCTTGCGCGATCACGGCGTCGACGCCGTGGTCTTCCAGCCAGACCGCCTCCTCCACCGTCGTGGCGGACGAGAGGACGAGGCAGCCCGCCGCCTTGACGCGCCTCAGCAGCGCTTGCTCCGGCAGGCCGAAATGGAAGCTGACGACCTCCGGCTTCAGCTCCTCGACGACCTCGCAGAACGTTGCATCGAACGGCGCGCGGTTCGCAGCCGCGATCGGCGCTGCGGGATCAAGACCATACTCGGCGTAGTACCCTGAGAGCCGCTGCTTCCAGCGCGCCTCAGCTTCGCGCGTCAGCTCGACCGGCGTGTGGCAGAAGAAGTTCACATTGACCGGCGCCTTGACGCGCTGGCGGATCAGGCCGACCTGCTCGCGCACCTTCTCCGGCGAGATCATCGCACACGGCAGCGACCCCAGCGCCCCGCCTTGCGCGGCCGCGATCACCAGCTCCGCATCCATCGCGCCCGCCATCGGCGCCTGCACGATCGGGAGTTCGGTCTTGAACAGGTCGATCAGTCGACGGTCAGGCCACATGGTTGTTTCTCTCTTTCTTGCCCTCCCCTGGAGGGGGAGGGTCGGTTCGCATGTAGCGAAGCGAAATGCGAAGCGGGGTGGGGTGATCTCTCAACACGGGCACCGCCTCAATGGAGAGACTATCACCCGACCCCGCTCGCGCTTCGCGCGATCGATCCTCCCGTTCCAGGGGAGGGTAAGAAGTCTACGCTGCCGCCACCGAGTTTCTCCGCCCGGCGAGCAACTGCTCCGCCTCCGCCGCAATCCGCTCGACGATCTCGGCCGCCGGTGGGATATCATGGATCAGCCCAACCGCCTCTCCCGCGATCACGGCGGCGACGTCGAAATTGCCCGACGCCCTGGCGGCCGCATACTCGGCCGCGACTGCGGCGACATTCTGCATCAGCTCGACCTCACGGCCGATCCAGCGCCTGGCATGATCGTTGACAAGGCACCGTCCCGTGAACGGCGCCGGCCAGACATTGTTGCGGGAGAGATCGAAGATGATGCCGCGCACGGTCGAACCGGAGCTCGCCGCGCAGATGCGTCGCTTGGCCTCCTCGGCACCGTCGGCCTCCTGGCTGGCATAGAAGCGCGTGCCGAGCAGCACGCCGCTCGCGCCCAGCATCATCATGGCAGCGAGGCCGCGCCCATCCGCGAGGCCGCCGGCCGCCACCACGGGAACGCGCCCCGCGGCGAGATCGACGATGGCCGGCACGAGATCGACGGTGGTGCGCGAAGCGCCATGACCGCCCGCCTCCGTTCCTTGCGCGATCAGGATGTCGGCACCGGCATCGAGCGCCTGCCGCGCCATCGCTTCGTCCTGCACCTGGCAGATCAGGCGCGCGCCGGCAGACTTGATCTTGGGCGCGAACGGCGCGGGATCGCCGAACGATAACATGATCGCATCTGGTTTTGCAGCGAGCGCGAGATCGAGAAGCTCGGGCTTTCTAGCAAGGCTCCAGGTGATGAATCCGACCCCGAACGGTGCACCGAGGTCGGCAAGCTTCGCCGTCTCCTGCTCCAGCCACGCCCGCTCGCCATAGCCGCCGCCAAGAATGCCGAACCCGCCGGCGCGGCTCACCGCGGCGACCAGACGGCTGCCGGCAATGACATCCATCGGCGCCAGCAGGATCGGATGCTCGATCCCCAGCAGCGTGGTTAGCGACGTCGTCATCGGCATGGCTCCTCCCCGATCTGGACAGCGAGATTAGGCGCGACTAGCATTCTCGAAAATTGAATTGTTGCGAACGCTGCCATCTGAAAAGCGAAACGACCCATGGAACTCAGCGATATCAAGACCTTCGCCGCGGTCGCCCGCACCGGCGGCATTACCCGCGCTGCCGACGAGCTCAACACGGTGCAGTCGAACGTCACCCAGCGCGTCAAGGCGCTGGAGGCGGAGATCGGCACGCCGCTGTTCGAGCGGCACTCGCGCGGCATGACGCTGACCGGTGCCGGCAAGCGCCTCCTCCCCTATGCGCAGAAGATGGCGGCGCTGTCGCGCGAAGCCTTGCTCGCCGCGCGCGACGATGGCGAGCCGAAAGGCCCGCTCGCGATCGGCTCGATGGAGACCACGGCTGCGGTGCGGCTGCCGCCGCTGCTCGCCGATTTCCACCGCCGCTTCCCGGCCGTGCGCCTGTCCTTGCGCACCGCGCCGACCGCCGAGCTCGTCGCCCTCGTGCTCGACGGCACGCTCGACGGCGCCTTCGTCGCAGGACCGATCACGCATGACGACCTCACCGCGACGAGCGCGTTCCGCGAAGAGCTGGTGTTGGTGAGCGCGCGGCGCTGGGCTTCGCTCGCCGAGCTGCGCGCCGGCACACCGGAGTCGGGCCCGACCGCGCTGGTGTTCCGCACCGGCTGCACCTATCGCCAGCGGCTCGAACAGATCTTCGTCGAATTCGGCTGGCCGTCGGCGGCGCGCTTCGAGCTCGGTACCCTCGACGGCATGATCGGCTGCGTCGCCGCCGACATGGGCGTGACGCTGCTGCCGCGCACCGTCGTGGAACGCAGCGCGATGAGCGACGCGGTCGCCATGCATACGCTGGGCCCGTCACATGCACGTGTCGAGACAGTCTTCATCCAGCGCCGCGCTGGGCATCAATATAGCGCGTTGAGCGGCTTTGCCGCCTGCCTGAAGAAGGACGAGGACGTCATCGCAGCCTGATCGACCACCGCCGCAGCGCAACCAGCGCCCAGATCGCCTCGACGAGGCCGAACGGCCAGGCGCCTTGCAGGAAGCCATAGGCCGAGCCGAGCGCGCAGGACGCGGCGAACAGCAGCACGAACCAGTGGCTGCGATCCTCCAGGGCATAGCAGACCAGCATCGCCGTCACGGCAAACAGGCCGAATAGTGTCAGTGCATCCATGGTTACCAGTTCACCCCGCAGCGCGACGCGTGATATGCGCTAAATCCATGCCGGCTCCTATCCTGCCTCTCATCGATGCTGCAACCCATTGGCCCGCGCGCGGCGCGCTGGTCGGGCTCGACCTGGGCACCAAGACCATCGGCGTCGCCGTCTCCGACCCGGACCGGCGGCTGGCGACCGGCGTCGAAACGATCCAGCGCAAGCAGTTTAAGCAGGACGCCGCCAGGCTGCTCGCGATCGCCACCGAACGCAAGGTGGTCGGCTTCGTGCTCGGCCTGCCCATCAACATGGACGGCAGCGAGGGCCCGCGCGCACAATCGACCCGCGCCTTCGCGCGCAATCTGGCCGGACTGACGGCGCTGCCCATCGGCCTCTGGGACGAGCGCCTCTCGACCGCGGCGGTCGAACGCGAGCTGATCGGCATGGACGTCAGCCGCGCCAAGCGCGCCGAGGTGATCGACGAGCATGCCGCGATCTTCATCCTGCAAGGCGCGCTCGATCGCCTGGCAAACCTGCGCAAGGGACCCGGCTGATCCCATGGCCGTCGTCGTCGCGGCGCTGCTGCCGGTCTTCATCCTCATCGTGCTCGGCGTCGTGCTGAAGCGCAGCCTGATGCGGCTCGACACGCAATGGCACGGGCTGGAGCGGCTGACCTATTTCGTGCTGTTTCCGATGCTGCTGATCCAGACGCTGGTGAAGGCGGACCTCACGAAAGTTCCGGTTGCCGGCGTCGGCGGCGCGCTGCTGCTGTCGGCGCTGGCGATGTCGCTGCTCTGCCTCGCATTGCGTCCGGCCCTGTCCCGGCTCGGCATCGACGGCCCCGCCTTCACGTCGATCTTCCAGGGCGCGACGCGCTGGCAGACCTATGTCGCCCTCTCCGTCTCCGCCAACATGTTCGGCGATGTCGGGCTGGCGCTGGCGTCGGTAGCGATGGTCGCGATCATTCCGCTGGTCAACGTGTTCAGCGTCGCGGTGCTGGCGCACTATGCCGCGCCCGAAAAGCAGTCGGTGCGCGCCATCGTCATGACGGTGATCCGCAATCCGCTGATCTGGGCCTGCGCCATCGGCCTCGTCATCAATGTCGTCCATCTGCCGCTGCCAAGACTCTGGCACGAGGTGGCGGACGCGCTCGGCCGCTCCTCGCTCGCCATCGGCCTGCTCGTCACCGGCGCGGGATTGCAGCTCGCGGGTCTGCTGCGTCCGAGCATCGCCGCAACCATCGGCGTGGCGTTCAAGCTGGTCCTGATGCCCGTGCTCGCACTGGTGCTGGCCGCCTGGTTCGGCCTGTCGGGCAACAGCCTTGCGATCGTCGCGATCTGCGCGGCGGTGCCGACCTCGCCCAGCGCCTATGTGCTGGCCCGCCAGATGGGCGGCGACGCGCCGCTGCTCGCACAGATCATCACGCTGCAGACGATTTTGGCAGCGATCACGATGCCGATCGCGATCGCGCTGGTGGCTTAGCTCGTCATTACGAGCGCAACTCTCTCCGCCGTCATTGCGAGCGCAGCGAAGCAATCCAGAATCCCTCCGCGGAGACACTCTGGATTGCTTCGTCGCAAGGGCTCCTCGCAATGACGAAGTGTGAAGGCTCTAGCTCCCCAGCCACATCGTCAGCACCACCGCGGTGAGGTTGTTCAGCGCGTGCAGCGCGATCGTGAGCCACAGCGAATTGGTGCGGTAGCGCATGTAGCCGAACCACAGGCCGATGCAGAAGACCTCCGCCAGGAAGTACAAGTCGTATTGCAGGTGCACGATCGTCCACACCAGCGAGGACAGCAGGACGGCGCCGGGCGCGCGCAGGAAGCTTTCCGACCAGCCGCGATAGAGGAAGCCCCGCGCCAGCACCTCTTCCGACATCGGCGCCGCCACCGCGAAGGCAGCCAGCAGCAGCAGCGCCGCGCCCTTGTCGCGGCCCGATTTCAACAGATCGGTCATGAAGCCGGGCGTCGCCTCGCGGCCCAGTGCGCGGGACATCGTCTCCCAGACCAGCACGATCAGGATGAGGCCGACGATGCCGAGCAGCAGCTGCTTCCAGGACGGCCAATGCAGCGCGAGATAATCGACGAAGGACGCCTTCTTGATGCGAATGGCGAGCCAGACCGCAAGCAGCGTCGCCGGCAGCCCCATGATGACCGAGAGCGCGAGCGTCTGGGGTTCACGGCCGACGAGCTGAAGCGAGGCGAGGTCCATGGGAAGGCCGCGCAGCGCCGCCAGCACAATTACGGCACCGATCTGCCCGACGAACATCGCGACGAAGATGAAGAGGCCCCACAGCGCCGTGCCCCAGAACTTCCAGACGCGCGGCGTCGTCGGCGTCTCGGTCAGCGGCGGATGATCGGGATTGAGGGAGTCCATCAGGAGGCTTTCTTTGGGAGAGTTACGGCAACGCCCGATCCAACAGCGCGCGCATGTCGGCGCCGTCGAGTTCGACCGCGCCGTACATGCTGGCATGGTTCGTCGCGAGGCGCGTCGCGGCGAACAATTCCGCATGCTGCAGCGACACGCCATTGAGCGCAGCCGCCGCAGCCAGCAGCGCCAGCTTCTCGACTGCAAGCCGCGCCACGCGCTCGCCGTCGGCGCGCCGAAACGTCTTGCCGATGAAGCTGACCGCCTCGCCCGCCCCCGGCAAGCCCTTGGTCTCGGCCGCCAGCGCCTGCAGCACCGCCGTCGCCGCCTCGCCTTCACGCGAGAGCGCGCGAAGCACGTCGAGGCACATCACGTTGCCCGAGCCCTCCCAGATCGCGTTGACCGGCGACTCCCGATAATGGCGCGCCAGAATGCCGTCCTCGACATAGCCGTTGCCGCCGAGGCACTCCATCGCCTCAAACAGGAATGGCGGCGCGCTCTTGCAGGTCCAGTATTTGATCGCGGGCGTGAGCAGCCGCATATAGGCCGCCTCCGCCGCCTCATGAGGCGTCCGGTCGAAGGCGCGGCAGAGCCGCATCACCAGCGCCGTGCTCGCCTCCACATGCAGCGCCATGTCCGACAGCACGGCCTGCATCAATGGCTGATCGGCCAGATGCTTCTGGAACACGCTGCGGTGCCGGGCGTGGTGCAGCGCATGCGCAAGCCCCGAGCGCATCAGCCCGACGGAGGCGATTGCACAATCCTGCCGCGTCATCTGCACCATCTTGATGATGGTGCGGATACCCTTGCCCTCCTCGCCGACCCGTTCGGCGTAGGCGCCTGTGAACTCGACCTCGGACGAGGCATTGGAGCGGTTGCCGAGCTTGTCCTTCAGCCGCTGGAACTGGATGGCGTTGACCGAACCATCCGGCGCGAAGCGCGGCATGAAGAAACAGGTCAGCCCGCCTTCGGCCTGCGCCAGCACGAGGAACGCATCGCACATCGGCGCCGACATGAACCATTTGTGGCCGGTGATGCGATAGCCGTCCGCCTCGCGCACCGCACGCGTCATGTTGGCGCGCACGTCGGTGCCGCCCTGCTTCTCGGTCATGCCCATGCCGAGCGTCATGCCGCGCTTCTCCCACCACGGCGCAAAGCTCGGGTCGTAGCTCCTGGTCGACAGCACCGGCATCACCCGCGCGAGCAAGTCGGGCTGCATCGCCAGCGCACCGACGGAGGCGCGCGTCATCGTGATCGGACAGAGGTGGCCGGTCTCGACTTGCGCAGCCATGTAGAACTTTGCGGCGCGAATGACCTCGGCGCCATCGCCCGCCGGCTTGCCATCCCCAGTCCAGGTGGAATTGTGCACGCCGGCATGCGCACTGTGCGCCATCAGCTCGTGATAGGCGGGATGAAACTCGACCTGGTCGCGGCGATTGCCTTTGGCATCGAAGCTGCGCAGCTTCGGCGTGTTCTCGTTCGCGATGCGCCCGCGATCGGCCATCGCCGCCGAGCCCCAATGCCGGCCGAACTCCGACAGTTCCCGCTCCGCCGAAGCGCCGCCATTGGCCTTGACTGCCTCGACCAGCGGCCGGTCCACGGCGAAAAGATCGACGTCCTCGAACGGCGGCGACTGGTTGAAGACCTCGTGTGTGGCAAATGCGGGCTGGATCATCTTCTCGTCCTCGGCGCGGAATCAGTTCCGCCGCGGCTGGATCGGGAAATCATAGGCCGCCCCGCCCGCCCCCGGCAGGGAAAAATGCCACCACTCCTTCGAATAGTTCACAAAGCCTTGCCTGGCCATCGCAGCCACCAGCCGCCTGCGCCAGGCACGCTGCTCCGGACTGATCGAGGTCGCGGCGGTATGGCCCTTCGCGTCGGTACAGTCGTAGCCTGTGCCCATGTCGACGCTGCCCTCCGGCGCCCGCGCCTCGACCGGCGCCGTGCAATCGGCATAGGTCTTGGCTGGATCATATTTGGCGGAATTGTCGGCCTTGAGATCGACCAGCGTGAGATCGAGCGCCGCACCGGTCGAATGCTGCGAGCGGCTCGCGATGTAGCCGAGTCGGAACAGCTCGGTCTTCGGGATGTTCGGATTGTAGCGCCGCTCCGCAGCGCTCTCGCGGCCGTTCTGCGACCACTTCACCATGTCGAGCGAGGCACGCGCCGGCCGGTAGCAGTCGAACATCTTGAGCGAGAGATTTTGCGCCGACAGCTCCTGCTGCACCGCCTTAAGCCGCAGCCCCACCTCGCGCTTCACCACGCATTCGCCGGCATCGTAGCCGGCGAGCGGACGGCCGACGAAATTGTTCGACGTGGCGTAACGGATGTCCTGGATGATGGTCGGATCGATGTCGCGCAGATAGACGAAGTCGCCGGGCAAGGTCTGCGCCCTCGCAGGGGCGAGGAACGAGAGTGCAAGCAGCGCGACAAGCGCTGCGATCCCGCCCCTTACAATCATTGCACCGGATCCGAATTGACCAGAAGCTTCGTGATCGCGGTGTCCGGATATTTGTTGCCGGCCCAGACGTCGTCGATGATGAACTGCATCCAATAGGCCGACACCGGCGTCCGCAATGTCAGCAATTGCGCCGACAGCTCATCGTTGAGGATGAATATCCGCGACTCGCCGCCCGAGAACAGCACGCGGAGCTGGCGGACCCTGTTGTTCTTGGCGAAGATGTCGGGGGTCTTCTGGTAGCCGTTCTGCACGTGGATCGATTTGACCCGCCGCAGGGCTTCGAACTCGATGGTGATCCATTCGCCGATGCCGTTGCCCGAGGCGCCCTCCACCCAGGCCGTCCCCGTCGAGGCGTCGAACAAATTCGCAGCGCCGTATGAATTGCCGAACTGCGGCTTCAGCATCGAGCTGACGCAATAGGTCTCGAAGCCGCTGCGAGCGCAGCTTTCGCCCGGGGCGGCCGGACGCGGCGGACGCATGGTGGCGCGCTCCGCGACGGCAGGCTTTGCCGGCGGCTTCACCAGCATGCCCGCCACTTTCGGCTCCCCGTTCGACGATCCCGCATTCCAGAGAAAGATGCGCCCGCCGAGCGTCTGGTCGTAATAGGCGGGCGTCTGCTCGTGCGGTGCCGGTTGTCCTCCGCCATCCGTCGCGGTCAGCGCCAGCGCCGCCACGCGCTCGCGGACCTCGACCGCGAGATCGCCGAGATGCAGCTCGGGCCGCTTGAGCTGCTCGACGAATATGCGCGTGAACACCGAATTGTGCGCCGTATCGTTGCTGCCGAGTTGGTCGAGCGCGGTCTGGCCGATGCCTGCGGAATAGAGCGTAAAGATCCCGCGCGCGGGCCGGGCGTCGGCGAGCCCGCGCGTGTTCCCGATCGAGCGGCCCGCGGCGCGCGGAAACGGATTGTCACGGCAGGCATCGATGACGACGAAGGCGACCCGCACCGCCTTGGCCTGAAGCTCCGCGATCACGTCGGGCTCGGCGATCGAGGCCCCGCGCACCCGCGCTTCGGCGCCCTCGTTGACGGTCGGAACGTCGCTCGGCACCAGGTAGTTCACGCCTGCGATCGCAACGCCGTGTCCGGCATAGAAAACGGCGGCGGTATCGCCCGGCTCGAGCCGCGCCGTGAAGTCGGCGAGCCGGTCGATCATGCCCTGGCGGCCGAGATTGGTCCCGAGCACGATATCGAACCCGAGCGACCTCAGCGCGTCGGCCACGGTGGTCGCGTCATTGGCGGCCTTCTTCAATTGCCGGTCGGCCGCCAGGTTCGGATAGAGATCGTTGCCGATCACGAGCGCGACGCGTTTTTCGGCCCAAGCCGGTGTCGCAAGGCCCGCCATGCACGCGGTCGCGAGCGCAGCAACATTGCGCGCCAGTCGATTAAAATACCGCGTGCCCGTCATGATCCGGCCCGTGACGCAACGAATGGCATGAGTCTAGCGCAAAGCGGCTGCCCCGAACACAGGCGGGGCTATGCCCTCCCGCCGCAAAGCGCCGTGGATAAGTCCGGCGGCGGGATTTGAAGCTTGCTCCCCCCGCCGTCCGCCCCTATAGCTCTGCTTTTAATGACATCGAAATCGACCTTCGTCCTCGGCCACCGGCATTTGCTGGGCATCGAGGGCCTTTCCGCGGCCGACATCACCGGCCTGCTCGACCTGTCCGAAGAATATGTCGAGCTCAACCGCCAGGTTGACAAGAAGCGCACCGTCCTGCGCGGACGGACGCAGGTGAACCTCTTCTTCGAGGCCTCCACCCGGACCCAGTCCTCGTTCGAGCTTGCGGGAAAGCGCCTCGGCGCCGACGTCATGAACATGTCGGTCGCCTCCTCGTCGATCAAGAAGGGCGAGACGCTGATCGACACCGCGATGACGCTCAATGCGATGCACCCGGACATCCTGGTGATGCGCCATCACGCCTCCGGCGCGGTGGAACTGCTGGCCCGCAAGGTCGACGGTTCCGTGATCAATGCCGGCGACGGCGCGCACGAGCATCCGACCCAGGCGCTGCTCGACGCGCTCACCATCCGCCGCAACAAGGGCCGGATCGAGGGGCTCGTGGTCGCGATCTGCGGCGACGTGCTGCATTCGCGCGTCGCCCGCTCCAACATCATCCTGCTCAACACCATGGGCGCCCGCGTCCGCGTCGTCGGTCCCTCCACGCTGCTGCCGCCGGGGATCGAGCGGATGGGCGTCGAGGTCGCGCGCGACATGCGCGAGGGTCTCAACGGGGCCGACATCGTCATGATGCTGCGGCTGCAGCGCGAGCGCATGAACGGCTCCTTCGTACCGTCGTCGAACGAATATTTCCACTATTTCGGACTCGACCAGAAGAAGCTCGCCTACGCCAAGCCGGACGCGCTCGTGATGCATCCCGGCCCCATGAACCGCGGCGTCGAAATCGACACCGCGGTCGCCGACGGTGCGCAATCCCTGATCCGCGAACAGGTGGAGATGGGCGTCGCCGTGCGCATGGCGGTGCTGGAAGCGCTCGCCCGTAACCTGCCGAACGCGTGATGCCGATGTTGATCGATCGCCGCCCCATCCTGCTGGCCAATGCCCGCGTCGTCGATCCCTCCAGGGATTTCGACGGTATCGGCGACGTCCTGATCGCCGACGGCAGCATCCGCGAGACCCGCCGCGGCATTGGCGCGGCCGGCGTCCCCGAGGGCACCGACATCGTCAATTGCTCCGGCAAGATCGTCGCACCCGGCCTGATCGACATGCGCGCCTTCGTCGGCGAGCCCGGCTTCAGCCACCGCGAGACCTTCGCCTCGGCGAGCCAGGCGGCCGCAACCGGCGGCATCACCACCATCATCTGCCAGCCCGACACCTCGCCGGTGATCGACAATTCGGCGACGGTCGATTTCGTGATGCGCCGCGCCCGGGACACCGCGATCGTCAACATCCAGCCGATGGCCGCCCTCACCAAGGGCATGCACGGCCAGGAGATGACCGAGTTCGGCCTGCTCAAGGCCGCGGGCGCCGTCGCCTTCAGCGATGGCGCCAGAAGCGTGACCAATGCGCAGGTGATGCGCCGCGCGCTGACCTATGCGCGCGATTTCGACGCGCTGATCGTGCATTACACCGAGGACCCCGATCTCGTCGGCGAGGGCGTGATGAACGAGGGCGAGTTCGCCTCGCGACTCGGCCTGGTGGGCATCCCGAGCGCCGCCGAAGCCGTGATGCTGGAGCGCGATCTGCGCCTCGTCGCCCTCACCGGCGGCCGCTACCACGCGGCCTCGCTGACCTGCATCGATTCTCTCGACATCCTCCAGCGCGCCCGCGACGCCGGCCTCGCCGTCAGCGCCTCGGTCTCGATCAACCATCTGGCACTGAACGAGAACGACATCGGTCCTTACCGTTCGTTCCTGAAGCTGTCGCCGCCGCTGCGCACCGAGGACGACCGCCGCGCCCTGGTGGCGGCGATCGGCTCCGGCCTGCTCGACGTCATCATGTCCGACCACAATCCGCAGGACGTCGAGGTCAAGCGCCTGCCGTTCGCGGAAGCCGCGCCCGGCGCCGTCGGACTCGAGACCATGCTGCCGGCCGGCCTGCGGCTGGTGCACAATGGCGAGATCGAGCTGAAGACGCTGATCCGCGCGATGTCGACCCGCCCGGCCGAGCTGCTCGGCCTGTCGGGCGGAACCCTGCGCGCCGGCAGCCCTGCGGATGTCATCGTGATCGACCCCGACGTCCCCTGGGTGGTCGATCCCGCCGATCTCAAGTCGCCCTGCAAGAACACCCCGTTCGACGAGGCTCGCTTTACAGGCCGAGTGGTGCGCACCATTGTCGGCGGACGAACGGTGTATGAACATGTCTGAGCTGCGGATTCGTTCGACGCGGCGGATGGGCCTTTGGAGATGCCGCCATGGGGCTTGAAGCGTTTCTGCCGGTGGCTTTCGTCATCGGCTATCTCCTCGGCTCGATTCCGTTCGGGCTGATCCTGACCAGGCTCGCGGGCACCCAGGATATCCGCTCGATCGGCTCCGGCAGCATCGGCGCCACCAATGTGCTGCGCACCGGACGCAAGAGCCTTGCGGCGGGCACCCTGCTGTTCGACGCGCTCAAGGGTACCGTCGCCGTGATGATCGCCGGCACCATCGCAGGCCCCAATGCCGCGATGGTGGCCGGCCTCGGCGCGTTCCTCGGTCACCTCTTCCCGGTCTGGCTGAAGTTCAGGGGCGGCAAGGGCGTCGCGGTCTATATCGGCATCCTGCTCGGGCTGTTCTGGCCGAGCGCCGTGGTGTTCTGCCTGCTCTGGCTGGCCACCGCCTTCACCACCCGCTATTCCTCGCTCTCGGCGCTGGTGGCGGCATTCATCACGCCGATGTTCCTGTGGTGGTTCGGTCATCTCGCATTGTCGGCACTCGCTGCCGTGCTGACCCTGCTGTTGTTCTACGCGCATCGCGAGAACATCAAGCGTCTGCAAGCCGGCAAGGAAAGCCGGATCGGCGAGAAAGCCTAGAGCGTTTCCGAGCGAAGTGGATGCCGGTTCGCGTCAAGGAAACGCGTCAAACAAGAATCTGAAGTCGGAAAAAGTACGGATACCGCCGCAACCCTTCCGCATTATATGCCAAATCCTGTTCGCAATTGTCCTGCGAGTCACGACAGGCTGTAGCGAACGGGTTCCATGCCTGTCATCCTGACACGGGAAACGGCGTTAGGCGGTTGCTCAGAATGAGCGAGAAGATTGTCGGCGCGAATGACGGGATCGGTTCGTTCGGTGCTTCCGGCACTGCAGCAAGCCGGCTGCTCTCGGCGACCAATATCTGGTCCGACGCGCCGCCGCGCGCGCCTGCCCCTGCTGCACGGCCCGCGCCGCGGCCGGAGCCCGTAGTCAAGCCTGACGCTCCGCTCGATGTTGTCGTCACCAAGGCTGCACCGATCGCGCCAGCGCGGGCGCGTTCCGAGCAATGGCCGCAGCGAAGACTTTCGCTGGCGCTGCAGGGCGGCGGCACCTTTGCCGCCTTCACCTGGGGCGTGCTGGAGCGGCTGCTCGAAGAGACTGATATCGAGATCGACACCATCAGCGGCGCGAGCGCCGGCGCCATCAATGCGCTGCTGCTCGCTTGCGGCCTGGCCGAAGGCGGCCGCGAAGGCGCGAGGTCGCGGCTGAGCCGGTTCTGGGTCCGGCTGATGCACGAGGCCTCGTTCCGCTCGCTGATGCTGATCGGCGGCTTCTCGCCGGCTGGAAGTTCGGTCGCGTTCGGCCCGACCCTGCGTTCCGGCCAGTTCGATCCGTTCGACCTCGATCCGCTGCGGCAGGCGGTCTCCCGCGACATCGACTTTTCCGTCCTGCGCGACAGGCGATGCCCCAAGCTGCTGATCGCGGCAACGCGGATCCGCGACGGGCAGCAGCAGATCTTTGGAAACGACGCCATCACCGCCGATGTCGCGCTGGCCTCGACCTGCCCACCCCTCGTCCACTGCGCCGTCGAGATCGAGGGCGAAGCCTATTGGGACGGCGGCTTTGGCGGCAATCCGCCTTTGCTGCGGCTGGCGCAGGAAACAGAAACGCCTGACGTCCTGCTGGTCCAGGTCACGCCGACGCGCGACAGCTACGTGCCGATCACGCTCGCCGCGATCGACCGCCGGCTCGACCAGATCGCGGCCAACGCCGGGCTCAATGCCGAGATAGCCGCGATCGAATGGGCGCAGTCGCACATGGCCTCTCCACTGCGGCTCTCCAGGATCGCGGCTGAAGACACAGTTGACGGCCTGGCACAACGCTCGTCCACCGATCTCGGCCGCGGCTTCATTCGCCTGCTGCACCGGAGCGGCCGCGCAGCCGCCGAGCGCTGGCTCGGGCAAGGTGCGGTCGCCGGCGCAGCGCCCTCAGCGCCCGCTCAGGCCCTCGCGCCTTCCGAACCTGCGCTAGCCTGATTTCGCCAGCGCATCCTCCAGGAACCAGGCCGCCGCGAGCGCGAGCGGATCGTTGCCGAACCGCGCGATCGCCTGCACGCCGACAGGCAGGCCGCCGACCTTGAGCACCGGCACGTTGACGCAAGGATTGCCCATCAGCGTCCACAGCCGGTTGTAGCGGGGGTCGCCGGTGCTAGCGAGCTCCTTGGCCGGCGCCGTGCCCGGCGCCGAATAGGTCAGCAGCACATCGAACCCTTCGAACAGCTCGCCGAGCTCGCGGCGGCCGCGACGGCTGATGCGGCGCGCCTCGTCATAGTCTTTCGGCGTCAGCCCGACCGTCGCATCGAGACTGGCGCGCAGCATCGGCGCGATCTCGTCGTGGCGTTCCGAAAACTCCCAGGCGAGCGCGCGATGCGCCTCGTAGTCCTGGATGATCGGATGGATACGCCAGGCCTCCTGCACCGCCTCGGGCAGATCGATGGTCTGCACGCTGGCACCGGCGCGCGTCGCCGCCTTGATCGCAGCCTGCAGCCCCTCTTCGGCCGCCGGCTCCACGGCGCCCGCGAATTCTTGCCTGACCACGCCGATGCGCGGCGCCTTCGCCGGGCCGATGCCGGAGAACTCCGTTCGCCCGGTCATCGCCAAGAGACCGCGCGCAAGATCCTCCGCCCGCGCGCCGAACAAGCCGACCGTGTCGAGCGCCCATGAATAGCACTTCACGCCGACGGTCGGCAGCATCCGGAACGACGGCTTGATCGCGGCCGTCCCGCAATAGGCCGCGGGGCGGATCACCGAGCCGCCGGTCTGGGTACCCAGCGCCAGCGGGATCATGCCGGCGCCGACGGCCGCCGCCGAGCCTGAGGACGAGCCGCCGGGCGAATGCGCCGTATTGTGCGGATTGCGCGTCGGCGTCGGATCGCGCGAGGCAAATGCCGTGGTCGTTGTCTTGCCGATGATGGTGGCCCCCGCCCGCTTCAGCATCATCACGACCGGCGCATCAGCGCGCGGCTGCCAACCGCGATAGATCTCCGACCCCATCTCGGTCGGCATGTCAGCGGTGTCAATGATGTCCTTGATGCCGACCGCGATGCCGCGCAGCGGCCCCGAGGCTTGCGCCCTCGCGGAATTGTCGTGCCGGACGAAAGCCTGGACGTCCCTCTCCCTGGCCTCGATCGCCGCATGCGACTGGGCGATGGCGTCATCGGGCGAAAGCTCCCCCGCTTCGATGCGGCGCTGGAGGTCGGCGAGTGAGATCATGGCAACATCCTTCTTATTGCGATCGCTTTTAGCATCGCGACGAAGCCGCGCAAGCACACGTGACTGTTGCGCAACGCCCTCTGGTTGTTCCATGCTGTCCCTGCAAGGAGACGCCGTGGACGCCATCAACAGAAGCGTGGAGCTGACCGAGGCCGAGCGGATCGACCGCCTGCGGCTGATCCGTTCCGACAATGTCGGGCCGCGCACCTTCCGCTCGCTGGTCGATCATTTCGGCAGCCCGCGCGCTGCGCTGGAACGGTTGCCTGATCTCGCCCGCCGCGGCGGCGCGGCGCGATCGGGGCGCATCTGCAGCGCGGACGAAGCGAAGGCCGAGCTCGCCGCGAGCCGCAAGTTCGGCATCGCCTGGCGCGCGCCCGGCGAGGACGGCTATCCGGCGCGGCTGGCGATGATCGACGACGCGCCGCCGCTGCTCGCCCTGCGGGGCGACACCAAGACCCTGATGCGGCCGATGATCGCGATCGTCGGCTCGCGCAATGCGTCCGGCGCCGGACTCAAATTTGCCGGCCAGCTCGCGCGCGAGCTCGGCGAAGCCGGCTTCGTGGTCATCTCCGGGCTCGCCCGCGGCGTCGACCAGGCCGCGCATCGCACCAGCGTCGAGACCGGCACGATCGCGGTGCTCGCCGGCGGCCATGACTGCATCTATCCGCCCGAGCATGGCGACCTGCTCGCTGCGATCCTCGACCATTCGGGCGCTGCGATCTCCGAGATGCCGCTCGGCCACGAGCCGCGCGCCCGCGACTTTCCCCGGCGCAACCGGCTGATCTCGGGCGCTTCGCTCGGCGTCGTCGTGGTGGAGGCCGCGCACCGCTCGGGCTCACTGATCACGGCACGAATGGCGGCCGAACAGGGCCGCGAGGTGTTCGCAGTCCCGGGCTCGCCGCTCGATCCGCGCGCCGCTGGCACCAATGACCTGATCAAGCAGGGCGCAACGCTCGTCACCGAAGCCGCCGACATCATCAACGCGGTTCAGCCGATCATGGAGCGGCCGCTGATGCACCCCGCGGGCGAGCCCAACAGCGAGCCGTTCGAGAGCGATCCGCAAAGCCATGATCGCGACCAGATCACCGCCCTGCTCGGCCCGGTCCCGATCTCAATCGACGACCTCGTCCGGATGTCCGGCGCCTCGCCTGCGATCGTGCGCACCGTGCTGCTGGAGCTCGAGCTCGCCGGCAAGCTCGAACGTCACGGCGGCGGATTGGTGTCGCTGCTATAGCGTCTCCACTTGTCATTCCGGGGCGCGACGAAGTCGCGAGCTATGATGCGCAATTGCGCATCTGAGAATCCATTCATCCACTTGATCCGCGGCCAAATGGATTCCAGTCTCCCTCGCTTCGCTCGGGCCCAGGAATGACGGATTGGGGGTAGCAACGCTAGTCTAACCCCCGTTACGCTCGTCGAAGCGCGCTCGTGCCGCCTCGATCTGCACCAGATGCGCGATGGCCCACTCGCCAAGCGCTTTCACCGGCTGCTCGAGACCACGGCCCAGATCGGTCAGCTCATAGTCCACCCGCGGAGGGATGGTCGGAAAGATCGTGCGCGTGACGAGGCCGTCGCGCTCGAGGCCACGCAGCGTCAACGTGAGCATCCGCTGCGAGATGCCGTTGATCATGCGCTTCAGCTCATTGAAGCGCTTTGGCCCGTCGCTCAGCATCATGATGACGAGCACGCTCCATTTGTCGCCGACGCGGGACAACACGGAGGCGACGCCGCGGCAGTCCGCGTGGTTGGGATCCGGCAAGGGCCTTTGATCCGGCCTTGGATCCAGCCTCGGCGGAACAGGCATTTCGATGTTCGCAGGTTTCAATGATGTGCCCATGGCTCAAAAAAGTGCGTTCTTGCGGGGATTTCGATAGTCACTCATGTAGTGCTGGTTACAAACTTATACCAGGGTGACCCCACATGAAACTCCTCCATATCGACTCCAGCGTGCTCGGCCCGCACTCCGTCAGCCGGCAGGTGTCCGCCGCCATCGTCGACCGTCTCAAGCAGGCGACGCCCTCGCTCGAGATCGTCTATCGCGACCTGACCGAGACGCCGTTCGCGCACCTCTCCGGCGCGCACCTCGCCGCCGCGCAAGGCGCGCCTGCGCCGGCGGAACTCGGACCGGACCTTGCCGCGAGCGCGGCCGCGCTGGAGGAATTCCTGGCTGCCGACATCGTCGTGATCGGCGCTCCCATGTACAACTTCACCATTCCCAGCCAGCTCAAGGCGTGGATCGACCGCATCGCCGTCCGGGGCAAGACGTTCAGCTACGGGGCGAATGGGCCGCAGGGTCTTGCCGGCGGCAAGCGCGTGATCCTGGCCATCTCGCGCGGCGGCTATTACGGTGCAGGCTCGCCGGCCGCGGCGCTCGAGCATCTCGAAACCTACTTGCGCAGCGTGTTCGGCTTCATCGGGATCGATCCCGAATTCATCAGCGCCGATGGCATCCAGGTCGGGCCGGAGCACCGCGAAAAGGCGATTGCAGGCGCGCTCCAGGCGGCCGCCAATTTGCGCGCTGCTTAACACTCGCACCGACGATACCAGCCGCTGCCGTACTCCGGCGGCGGCTGACCTCGCTAAAACCAGGCGCCCTGCATGCCCAGGATGACGGCAACCAGCGAAACGAACAGGCCGATGCCGGAGAAAAGGGCCACCCCGATAAACTCGGAGGTGTCGGAGCGTTTGGCGGGAATGGCGGAACGTTCGGTGAAAATACGCGGTGCTGAAATCGACGAAAAAATGCGAGCTGCCTTCGGCATCACGGGCTCCCATGAAATCGGGTCTTGTGACCCCCTGCCCGTAAAAAGGTCTGTGCAACGCAAGCGATGGTTCAACACTCACGCAAAGGTTTAGAAAATAGGTCGCACAACGCGACGGAACCGGCCGGCGCAACCGACATGGCGGCGCCGACCGATTCAATTTTCACTTCACTTGATCAGCCGCGATAGATCGGCGCGCCGCTCGGCGAGGCCACCGCGCCGCCGTCGACGAAGATTTCCTGGCCCTGCACATGCGCGGAATCGTCGGAGGCGAGGAACAGCACCGTCTTTGCCACGTGATCCGTTTCACCGAGGCGGCCGAGCGGCGTCGACAGCGCAATCCGCTTCTCGAACGCCTTCTCGGCTTCGGGCGTTGCGGTCGCGGGCCCCCAGATCGGGGTGCGGATCGCACCGGGCGCGACGACGTTGACGCGGATGCCGCGCGACGACAGCTCCGAGGCCATGATCCGCGCCATCGCCCGCACGCCGGCCTTCGCCGCGCCATAGGCCGAGTAGCCGGGAATGCCGAGCACCGAGATCACCGAGCCGTTGAGGATGATCGAGGAATTGTCGTTGAGATAGGGCAGCGCGGATTGAACGGTGAAGAACACGCCGGTCAGATTCGTGCTGATCACCTTCTCGAACACCTCTGGCGTCGCCGCTCCCAGCGGCGTGCCGCCGGCGATGCCGGCATTGGCGAACACGATATCGAACTTGCCGAATTTCTCTGCGCCCTGCTTGATCGCAGCTTCCGTCGCCGCAATGTCAGTCGCATCGGCCGGCAGCGCGAGCGCGTTCGGCCCAAGCTCCTTGCCGGCCGCCGCCAGCGTCTCCTTGTTGCGCCCGGTGATCACCACCTTGGCGCCCTCGGCCACGAACAGTTTTGCCGTCGCCAGTCCGATGCCGCTATTGCCGCCGGTGATCAGGGCCGTCTTGTCCTTCAGTCTCACGCTCGCCTCCATTAGTTGCATGATGAAACTATGTTGCCATCTAGGCCATTTGGTTTTATGATGCAACCACACAAGCGCGTGATCGGCGCTTGGATCGTGCGAACGCGATGGGACGAACGGAAATGGTGAAACGGACGAGCTTTGCCGGCGATGCCTGCCCGATCGCGCGGTCGCTGGATGCGCTCGGCGACTGGTGGTCGCTCCTGATCATCCGCGAGGCGCTGTTCGGCGTTCGCCGCTTCGGCGAGTTTCAGAACAAGCTCGGCATGGCCAAGAACATCCTGGCGGCGCGGCTGCGATCGCTGGTCGATCACGGCATTCTGGAAACCGCCCCCGCCTCCGACGGCAGCGCCTATCAGGAATATGTGCTGACGCCGAAGGGCCGCGGCACCTTCCCGATCCTGGTCGCGCTGCGGCAATGGAGCGAGGAGTTCGACGACCGTCCCGAGGAGATCGCGACCATCCTGGTCGACCGCGAGAAAGGACGGCCGGTGAAGAAGCTGGAAATGCGCGCCGAGGACGGCCGCCTGCTCAGCCCGGCCGACACCACGCTAAAGCCGCGGCCGGCCCCGCGACGAAGGTCGGCGTGATAAGCCTAAGTGCGTCCACACCGTCATTGCGAGCGGAGCGAAGCAATCCAGACTGCCTCCACGGAAAGACTCTGGATTGCTTCGCTGCGCTCGCAATGACGGGGTTTAGAGCAGCGGACCCAACTGCCCCTTCACGACAGCTTGCGCTTGGTCCGGAGCCGCAGGTGCTCGTCGGCCTCGAGCTGCGTCATGCCTAAGAGATAATGCAGCACGTCCAGCTTGTGGCGCTCAGCAAGCTTGCGTAAGGCCCCGGTCTGCTCAGCGATGAAGGCCACGGCCTCGTCCGCACCGCCCTCCCCCGGTTCCTCGTGACGCGAGCCCACCCGCACGCCGGATCCGGCGCGCGCCCGTTTCTTTCCCGGCCTGGTCACCAGAACCCCACCCGAATCCATGCCCCGACAGGACATTACGCCCACATCATCCGCAACTCCAAGGTGGTATTTTGCAACTTTTTCGATATGAAACTTTTCCCATCGCGGCAGCTTTCAACACCCCGCGATTTGACAGGGGCCCGCTCACCACCCATGTTCGGGTCGAAACGGCCGACCCGAATCCTTTCGCTTTCGGCCCAAGATTTCCCCGTAAGTTACTGGAACTACATGAATATCGTTATCGTGGAGTCGCCGGCGAAAGCCAAGACGATCAACAAGTATTTGGGCTCGTCCTATGAGGTTCTGGCCTCGTTCGGCCATGTCCGCGATCTCCCGGCGAAGAACGGTTCCGTCGATCCGGACGCCAATTTCAAGATGATTTGGGAGGTCGACCCCAAGGCGGCCGGCCGGCTCAACGATATTGCCAAGTCGCTGAAGGGCGCCGACCGCCTGATTCTCGCGACCGACCCCGATCGCGAGGGCGAGGCCATCTCCTGGCACGTGCTGGAGGTGATGAAGGAGAAGCGCGCGCTGAAGGATCAGAAGATCGAGCGCGTCGTGTTCAACGCCATCACCAAGCAGGCCGTCTCGGAGGCGATGAAGCATCCGCGCCAGATCGACGGCGCACTGGTCGACGCCTATATGGCACGCCGGGCGCTCGACTATCTGGTCGGCTTTACCCTCTCCCCCGTGCTGTGGCGCAAGCTGCCGGGCGCCCGCTCGGCCGGCCGCGTGCAGTCGGTGGCGCTGCGCCTCGTCTGCGACCGCGAGCTCGAGATCGAGAAATTCGTGCCGCGCGAATATTGGTCGCTGATCGCAACCCTGCTGACGCCGCGGGGCGATGCCTTCGAGGCCCGCCTCGTCGGCGCCGACGGCAAGAAGATCCAGCGCCTCGACATCGGCACCGGCGCGGAAGCCGAAGACTTCAAGAAGGCGCTGGAACTCGCCTCCTACGCCGTCACCGCGGTCGACGCCAAGCCGGCGCGGCGCAATCCGCAGGCACCCTTCACCACCTCGACCCTGCAGCAGGAAGCCAGCCGCAAATATGGCTTTGCGCCGGCGCACACAATGCGCATCGCCCAGCGTCTCTATGAGGGCATCGACATCGGCGGCGAGACCACCGGACTCATTACTTATATGCGTACCGACGGCGTGCAGATCGCCCCCGAAGCGATCACCCAGGCGCGCAAGGTGATCGGCGAGGATTACGGCAACGCCTACGTGCCGGATAGCCCGCGCCAGTACCAGGCCAAGGCCAAGAACGCCCAGGAAGCGCACGAAGCGATCCGCCCGACCGACCTCACCCGCCGCCCCGACAGCATGAGCCGCAGGCTCGATGCCGATCAGGCCAAGCTGTACGAATTGATCTGGAAGCGTACCATCGCGAGCCAGATGGAATCTGCCGAGCTCGAACGGACCACCGTCGACATCACCGCGAAGGCGGGCTCCCGCACGCTGGAGCTGCGCGCCACCGGCCAGGTCGTCAAGTTCGACGGCTTCCTCGCGCTCTATCAGGAAGGTCGCGACGACGAGGAGGACGAGGATTCCCGCCGCCTGCCCGCGATGAGTCCGAACGACGCCCTGAAGCGGCAGTCCCTGTCCGTCACCCAACATTTCACCGAGCCGCCGCCGCGCTTCTCGGAAGCATCGCTGGTCAAGCGTATGGAAGAGCTCGGCATCGGCCGACCCTCGACCTATGCCTCGATCCTGCAGGTCCTGAAGGACCGCGGCTACGTCAAGCTGGAGAAGAAGCGCCTGCACGGCGAGGACAAGGGCCGCGTCGTGGTCGCGTTCCTCGAGAGCTTCTTTGCCCGCTACGTCGAATACGATTTCACGGCAAGCCTCGAGGAGCAGCTCGACCGCATCTCCAACAACGAGATCTCCTGGCAGCAGGTGCTGAAGGATTTCTGGACCGGCTTCATCGGCGCCGTCGACGACATCAAGGATCTGCGCGTCGCGCAGGTGCTCGACGTGCTCGACGACATGCTGGGCCAGCACATCTATCCGCCCCGCGCCGATGGCGGCGATATCAGGCAGTGCCCGAACTGCGGGACCGGCCGGCTCAATCTCAAGGCCGGCAAGTTCGGCGCCTTCGTCGGCTGCTCGAACTATCCCGAATGCCGCTACACCCGTCAGCTCGCCGCCGACGGCGAAGCGACTGCTGACCGTTCGCTCGGCCAGGATCCCGAGACCGGTCGCGATGTCTGGGTCAAGGCCGGCCGGTTCGGCCCCTACATCCAGCTCGGGGAGCAGAAGGATTACGAGGAAGGCGAGAAGCCGAAGCGCGCGGGCATCCCCAAGGGCACCTCGCCCAGCGACGTCGATCTCGAGCTTGCGCTGAAGCTGCTGTCGCTGCCGCGCGAGATCGGCAAGCACCCGGAAACCGGGCAGCCGATCACGGCCGGCCTCGGGCGCTTCGGGCCGTTCGTCAAGCACGAGAAGACCTATGCCAGCCTGGAGGCCGGCGACGAGGTGTTCGACATCGGCCTCAACCGCGCGGTCACGCTGATCGCGGAGAAGGTCGCCAAGGGCCCGAGCCGCCGCTTCGGCGCCGATCCCGGCAAGGCGCTCGGCGATCATCCGAGCCTCGGCACCGTCACCGTGAAGAGCGGCCGTTACGGCGCCTATGTCACCGCCGGCGGCGTCAACGCGACCATCCCCGCCGAGTTCGAGAAGGACACCATCACGCTGCCGCAGGCGATCGCGCTGATCGACGAGCGCGCGGCGAAAGGCGGCGGCAAGGCCAAGAAGGCTGCAAAGCCGGCCAAGGCCAAGAAAGCATCAGAGAAGGCGGCGGACGGCGAGGACGCCGGGCCGAAGCCAAAGAAGCCGGCTGCGAAGAAAGCCGCGGCCAAATCCAAATCCGAATCCACCAGCAAGGCGCGCGCCGCCGTGCCGTCGACCGCAAAAACGTCGCCGACCAAGGCAGCTGCCACCAAGAATCCAGCGAGTACTCCGGCCAAGAAGAGTGCCGGCAAGACCTGAGATCAAGAATTAGAGGCTAAGTGAAACCAAAGACAGACCGTGGCTTTCCCGACCGGCAAGCCATCGTCGCCTTCATCAAGGCAAATCCGGGAAAGGTCGGGACTCGCGACATCGCGCGCGAGTTCGGCCTCAAGAACGCCGATCGCGCCGAGCTCAGGCGTCTGCTGCGCGAGCTCGCCGACGACGGCATCATCAAGAAGAAGCGCCACAAGGTCTCCGAGCCGGACGCGCTGCCGCCGACGCTGCTCGCCGACATCACCGGCCGCGATTCCGACGGCGAGCTGATCGCCTCTCCCGCCGAATGGGACGAGGTCGAGAACGGCGAACCGCCAAAGATCCTCATCGAGATGCCGCGCCGGCCGAGGCCCGGCACCGCCGCCGGAATCGGCGACCGCGCGCTGCTGCGCGTCGAGCGCAGCGATGATGACGAAGGTCCCGCCTATCGCGGCCGCATCATCAAGGTCATCGACAAGGCCAAGAGCCGCATCCTCGGCGTGTTCCGCGAGCTCCCCGAAGGCGGCGGGCGGCTCGTCCCCGTCGACAAGAAGATGGCCGACCGTGAATTGAACATCGCCAGGACCGATGCCGGCGGCGCCGAGGACGGGGACCTCGTCAGCGTCGACATCGTCCGCAGCCGCGGCTTCGGCCTCGCCTCCGGCCGGGTGAAAGAGAAGCTCGGCTCGGTCAAGTCCGAGAAGGCGATCAGCCTGATCGCGATCTACGCCCACGACATTCCCTTGCAATTCTCCTCCGCCGCCGAGCGCGAGGCGGAGGCGGCGGAGCCCGCCAATCTGAAGGGCCGCGAGGACTGGCGCGACGTTCCGCTCGTCACCATCGATCCGCCGGATGCGAAGGATCATGACGACGCGGTGCATGCCGAACCCGATCCGGATCCGAACAACAAGGGCGGCTTCATCGTCAACGTCGCCATCGCCGATGTCAGCTTCTACGTCCGCCCCGGCACGGCGCTCGACCGCGATGCGCTCGACCGCGGCAACTCGGTTTATTTCCCCGACCGCGTCGTGCCGATGCTGCCCGAGCGCATCTCCAACAATCTCTGCTCGCTGGTACCGGGCGAGCCGCGCGGCGCGCTGGCGGTGCGCATGGTGCTCGGCCCCGACGGCCGCAAGCGCTCGCACAGTTTTCATCGCATCCTGATGCGCTCGGCGGCCAAGCTCGCTTACGCGCAGGCGCAGGCCGCGATCGACGGCCGGCCTGACGACACCACCGGTCCGCTGCTCGATCCGATCCTCAAACCGCTCTATGCCGCCTATGCCTGTGCCAAGCGCGCGCGCGACGAGCGCGATCCGCTCAATCTCGACCTGCCCGAGCGCAAGATCCTCTTGAAGAGCGACGGCACTGTCGACCGCGTCGTGGTCCCCGAGCGTCTCGACGCGCACAAGCTAATCGAGGAGTTCATGATCCTCGCCAATGTCGCCGCAGCGGAGACATTGGAGAAGAAATCGCTGCCGCTGATCTACCGCGTGCACGACGAGCCGACGCTGGAAAAGGTCCACGCGCTCGCGGAATTCCTGGAGACGCTGGACGTTCCCTTCGCCAAGTCGGGCGCGCTGCGCCCCACCACGTTCAACCGCGTGCTGGCCCAGCTCGAAGGCCACGACTATTACCCGCTGGTGAGCGAGGTGGTGTTGCGCGCGCAGGCGCAGGCGGAATATTCCTCGGAGAATTACGGCCATTTCGGCCTGAACCTGCGCCGCTATGCCCATTTCACCTCGCCGATCCGCCGCTATGCCGACCTCGTCGTGCACCGCGCGCTGGTGCGTGCGCTCGGCCTTGGCGAAGGCGCCCTGCCCGACAGCGAGACGCCGGAAAGCTTGAGCGAGGTCGCCGCTCATATCTCGCTGACCGAGCGGCGCGCCATGAAGGCGGAGCGCGAGACCGTCGACCGGCTGATCGCCCATCACCTCGCCGACCGCATCGGCGCCAGCTTCCAGGGCCGCGTCTCCGGCGTCACCCGCGCCGGTCTCTTTGTCAAACTGGCTGAAACTGGCGCCGACGGCTTGATCCCGATCCGATCCCTCGGCACGGAATATTTCAACTATGACGAGAGCCGCCATGCCCTGGTCGGCACCCGCAGCGGCACCATGTACCAGCTCGGCGACGTCGTCGACGTCCGCCTGATCGAGGCCGCTCCGATCGCGGGCGCGCTGCGCTTCGAGCTGCTGTCGTCCGAGAGCGACAAGGGCCAGCGCGAGCGCAGGCCGCTCCGTCCGCAGCGCAAATCGTCCAAGCCGCATCCCGGACGCAGCCCGGATAGAAAACGCAAGCCGGAGAAGCAAAAGTCCGGCAAGGGAAAGAATGCCAAAGGCAAGAACAAAGGTAAGGGCAAGAAGGGCAAAGCGTGGTGACGATGAGCACGGCCCCGAAGATCTGGACGCGCGAGAGCGGCCTCATTGAGAAGCGCGATGTCTTTGCTGCGATGAAACGCGGCTTCCGCGGCCGCTGCCCGCGCTGCGGCGAAGGCAAGCTGTTCCGCGCCTTCCTGAAGACCGCCGATCATTGCGCCGAATGCGGCCTCGACTTCACCCCGCATCGCGCCGACGATCTGCCCGCCTATCTCGTCATCGTCATCGTCGGCCACATCGTGGTGCCCGCCGTGTTGTGGATCGAGACCAACTACACCACGCCGGTCTGGATCAGCTTCGCGGCCTATCTGCCCTTCACCTTCGTCGCCTCGCTTGCGCTGCTGCAGCCCGTGAAGGGAGCTGTGGTCGGCTTGCAATGGGCTCTGCGCATGCACGGGTTTGACGACAACCCTCCGGATGGTATTCCGCCGGTGTAGGCAAATAAGAAGAGTTCGGGTGAGGACATGACGGATATTGCGCAGGTTGCGGAAAAGGCAAAGGTCCACGAGGAAAAGGAAGCCGATCATCATCCCTACTTCCGCCCGAAGGATGCGGCGACGCTGATCCTGGTCGACCGCAGCGGGGCCGTTCCGAAAGTGCTGGTCGGCAAGCGTCACGACAAGGTGGTGTTCATGCCCGGGAAGTTCGTGTTTCCCGGCGGGCGCGTCGACAAGGCCGATTATCGCGTGCCTTGCGCCGCTCCCATCACTGCCGAGTTAGAGGCCAATCTCGCCAAGGGCAGCCCGAAGACGCCGGCCTCGCGCGCGAAATCGCTCGCCATTGCCGCGATCCGCGAGGCCTGCGAGGAGACCGGCCTCTGCCTCGGCCGCAAGGCCGAAGGCAAGGTGCCGAAGCTCGACGGCCCCTGGAAGCCGTTCGCCGATGCCGGCCTGCTGCCCGATCCCTCCGGCCTGTTCCTGATCGCGCGCGCGATCACCCCGCCCGGCCGCGTCAAGCGCTTCGACACGCGCTTCTTCACCGCCGATGCCTCCGCGATCACCCATCGCGTCGAGGGCGTGATCCACGCCGATGCGGAGCTGGTCGAATTGGTCTGGGTCGAGCTCGGCTCAAAACCGCTCGCCGACCTGCATCCGATGACGCGCAACGTGCTCAACGAGCTCGACAACCGCCTCGCCACCGGCCCGCTCCGCCACGACGCGCCGGTGCCGTTCTTCCATTTCTACGGCGGCAAGATGCAGAAGGATGTTTTGGGCTAGCCTCAGCGCGCCGATCCCTCATCTCGTCATTCCGGGGCTCGCCGCTGCGCGGCGCCCCGGAATGACGTGCTGAAGGAGCTGCCAAAAACAAAAAATTCTTCTCGGCCATCCCGATGGCGGAGTTCCCGCCCGCACCTATGTCTTTCCGAACGACAATGAAAAAGGACACCGGGCGATGGCACAACGGCAACTCAAGCTTGGCGCGTTCATGCGCCCGATCAGCATCCACACCGGCGCCTGGCGCTATCCCGGGGCCTGGCCCGACGCCAATTTCAATTTCTCGCACATCAAGACGCTGATCCGAAAGCTCGAGGCCGGCAGGTTCGACGCCTTCTTCATGGCCGATCACCTCGCCGTCTTGAACATGCCGATCGACGCGCTCAAGCGCAGCCACACGGTGACATCGTTCGAGCCATTCACCCTACTGTCGGCTTTGTCAGCCGTGACCGAACGCATCGGCCTGATTGCGACGGGCTCGACCACCTTCGATGAGCCCTACCACGTCGCGCGCCGCTTCGCCTCGCTCGACCATCTCAGCGGCGGCCGCGCCGGCTGGAATATCGTCACCACCTCGAACCCGGACGCCGCGCTGAATTTCGGCCTCGACGATCACATGGAGCATGCCGAGCGCTACAGGCGCGCCCGCGAGTTCTACGACGTCGTCACCGGCCTGTGGGATTCCTTCGCCGACGATGCCTTCGTGCGCGACGTCGAGAGCGGTCTCTTCTTCGATCCCGCCAGGATGCATACGCTGGACCACAAGGGCAAATACTTCAAGGTGCGGGGGCCCCTCAACATCGCCCGCCCCGTGCAGGGCTGGCCGGTGATCGTGCAAGCCGGTGCCTCGGAGGACGGCAAGCAGCTCGCGGCCGAGACTGCGGAAGCCGTGTTCACCGGCGGCGGCAGCCTCGCCGACGGGCAGAAGCTCTACGCCGACATCAAGGGCCGCATGGAGACAATCGGCCGCGACCCCGAACACCTCAAAATTCTTCCTGGCGCCTTCGTCGTGGTCGGCGACAGCGTCGATGAGGCCAAGGAAAAGCGCGCCTTGCTCGACAGCCGCGTGCATTATGACAGCGCCATCGCCTCGCTCTCCGTCATCCTCGGCACCGATGCCTCGACCTTCGATCCCGACGGGCCGCTGCCCGAGATCCCCGAGACCAATGCCAGCAAGAGCGGCCGCCAGCGTCTGGTCGATCTCGCCGCGCGCGACAAGCTCACCGTGCGCCAGCTCGCCCAGCGCGTCGGCGGCTATGGCGGGCTGTCCTTCGTCGGCACCGCCAAAACCATCGCTGATCAGATGGAGGAATGGCTGGTCGGGCGCGGCTCCGACGGCTTCAACATCATGTTCCCGTTCCTGCCCGCCGGCCTCGACGATTTCGTCGACAAGGTCGTCCCCGAGCTGCAGAGGCGCGGGATTTTCCGGAAAGAGTATGAAGGGGCCACTTTGAGGGAGAATCTGGGCCTGCGGCGGCCGAAGAACCGGTTCTTCGAGGCCTGATCGGGCCGATTTGGGTGGTTTTGCGGGCTAGAGCCCCTACCGGGGCTCCAGGTTGTTGTTTTTGGCGCGTTTTCTCGACGCGAACCGGTGCCCACTTCGCTGGAAAACGCTTCGAAACCTTGACTTCGAGCCGTTTCTGGCTAGGTTGCCGGCCAACGCGGGCCGTTTGGCCGGCTCCAGATTCCTTTCATTCCTGAGGTTCAGAACATGGCCAAAGCGGTCACCATCAAGGTCAAGCTCGTGTCCTCGGCCGACACCGGCTTCTACTACGTCGCCAAGAAGAATTCGCGCACCATGACCGACAAGCTGGTCAAGAAGAAGTACGATCCGGTCGCGCGCAAGCACGTTGAATTCCGCGAAGCCAAGATCAAGTAAGACGATCAAGTAAGACGATAGGCGCAGCGTTGAAGCGTTTTGCGGGGCCCTGACGGGCCCCGTTGTCGTTTCGGCTCGCGCATCGCAGGGGCAAGCGATCAGGTGCCGCGCTGCATCGAGAGAACGAGACCAAGCTGATATGCTCCCATCGTCTCTGCGGAATGTCGCAAAAGGCTGCTCAATGACTGCATGTGGCGACAGCACGCGTCGCACGCCTCCGCGAGCGCCTGCCTGCGACACTCGGGCGCGAGAAAGGAACCCGCTTGAGCCATAATTGTTGAGCCACGATCATCGAGCGGCTATCTTTCGCGAGCGAACCTCTTGCGTAACCGCTCGGCTGACATGATGGGAGAATCGCATGCGCACCGCCCTGCTCATCGTCGTCATGGTCATCGGATTTTCTTCCGCAGCAAAGGCTGAGCGTGAATATCCCTGGTGCGTCTTTGGCGGCCACCTCGGCTATCCCGGCGAATGCATGTACTCGACGCGAGAGCAATGCCTGGCGTCGGCGTCCGGGCGATGGAACATGTATTGCGATGTGAACCCGCGCGTGAGGTTCAAGCAGCCGGCTCCGCCCCGGCAGCGCTGATCGTGGTGCGCACGCTTGCCTGTCTCCTCTTCGCATTGCTCCCGATGTGCGCGCCGAGGCTAGCCGCAGCACAGCGGTTCGCCGGCAACGCTCCGGTATGCCTTCAGAGGTGGGAATGGGGCGGCATGACATGGATTTCCTGCCAGTATCGTTCATGGGACGAGTGCAGAGCGAGCGCTGCAGGCCAGTCGGCGATGTGCCTGGATAATCCTTATGTGCAACCACCGCTCCAGCCAGGCCGCAGCTCGCGTCCCCGCTAGGGCCAGCGGATGATCGGCCCCGGCCGAGTGCCGATCCAACCATCGCTACATCCTGATGACAGCGAGAAATCGGCAGCCGCTGGTCAGGCGAGCGGCCGGATGTTCTGGTTCATCCGGAAGAAGTTCGTAGGGTCGTATTTCGCCTTGATCTGCTGCAGGCGCCGGTAGTTCCGCCCGTAGGCAGCGGCGACGGGATCGTCTGTCTCGTCGTCATCGAGATAATTGACATAGCGTCCGGACGCAAAGAAGGGTCGCATCCTTTCATAGGTCGCGCGTGCCCACGAGATGCTGCGGCTGGTATCGCTGGCCTGCGTCCATTGCGCGAGGATCAGGAAATTGTAGCCCTCCTGCCGATGCACAAATGCCGTATCCCCGGCACCCACGCGGGCCGCGGCACCGTGGATGTGCTCGAGCAGCAGCTGCCCCATCGGAGTCGGGCAGCGGGCGAAACATTCGATCATCGTCGCAATCGCACCATCGCTCAGCTCCGTGAGGAAGTTCGACTTCCAATAGTTGAAGGCGCCTTTCGGATAGTTGGCGTCGAGCATCCGGTTGAGCTCGCAATAGGTCATCGGTCCGACTGCATCCAGAATCGGAGGCCCGAACTGTTTCAGCGGCTGCATCGCTCGTTCGGCCTCGGCGACTGGACCGCAGTGGCTGGTGACCAGGGCCGCGACCTCCCTGCCGGACCCGTCGGGCGCATGGGTCAGGGATGCGAACAGCATGTGCTCGTCCGTGAGCGATCGCGTGCTGGTCCGGAAAAATTCCAGCACGTCGCGGGAACGCTCGATAGGGTGGACGATCGGACCGCCGGTGATGATCGGCCCGACCGTATGGAGGTCGTATTCGAGGCTAGTGGCAATCCCGAAGTTTCCGCCGCCGCCGCGCACCGCCCAAAACAGATCGGGCTGCTCTTGCTTGCTGGCCCGCACAATCTTGCCATCGCCCATGACGAGTTCGACAGCCCGCAGATTATCCAGTGCGAGGCCGTACTTGCCCATCAGCCACCCCAGTCCTCCGCCGAGCGTCAGGCCCGCGATGCCGGTGGTCGAGACCACGCCGCCGGTCACCGCAAGTCCGTGAAGCTGCGTTTCTCGATTGAACTCGCCCCAGGTGACCCCGCCCTGCGCCCAGCCGGTCTTGCCGACAGCGTCGACCCGGACCCCCTTCATGGGTGAGAGGTCGATCATGATCCCGCCGTCGATGGTTGCGCGCCCGGCCACATTGTGGCCGCCGCCGCGAACCGCGACCTCGAGGCCGAGCTTGGCAGCAAGTGCCACGGCGTCCACGACATCGGCTACACTGCGGCACCTGGCAATCAATGCTGGCCGTTTGTCGACCAGCCCGTTGTGAACCTTGCGCGCCTCGTCGTAGCCTTCGTCCGCTGGTTTGAGCAGTTCTCCTCCGAAGGAGGCACTAAGTTCGGCGGCAGCGCTGGCGACAGATGCGATGGCCATGTCATGGGCTCCTCAGCTTGACCTGCCATATCCTCGATCGCGGGCGGTCTCGGAGCAAATCCGAAGAATTCAGGTGACGATGAATTGATTTCACCTACACTGGCCGCATGCACAAGCTGCCGCCTCTGATCGAACTCCGCGCTTTTGAAGCGGCCGCTCGTCATCTGAGCTTCAAGAAAGCCGCGGCAGAACTCGGCGTCACGCCGACCGCGATCAGCCACCAGATCGGCTTGCTCGAGCAATATTGCGGCCGTGCCCTGTTCCGGCGCAGACCACGTCCGCTGTCGTTGACCGACGCGGGCGCGCGGCTGTTTCCCGCTATTCGCGGCGGGCTCGAGGCGTTTGCCGCTGCCATTGCGTCCGTCAAGCAGGAAGGTGACCAGCAGCCCCTCCGGGTGACGACGACCAATGCGTTCGCCAGCCGCTGGCTCGTGCCCCGCCTGCCCCTGTGGCGGAAGTTGCATCCCGACGTGCCGCTGGAAGTGATCGGCACTGACACCGTGCTCGATCTGCAGGCCGGAGATAGTGACGTTGCCATTCGCTATGCGACCAGCCGCGTACCGCCGACCGACGGGATCGTCGATGAGCTCTTCAGCGATACGTTCTGGCCGGTCTGCAGTCCGGATTTGCTTTCAACGGGACGCCTGAAGAAACCAGTCGACCTCGCAAAGCATGTTCTGATCCACTCCTATTGGTCGCCGGCCGATCGTGAGCCACCGACGTGGCAGAGATGGCTCGCTGCGGCCCAGCGGAGATGGCGCGAGGTGCCCCAATACAAGGACCTGCAGCACTTGAGTTTCCGGGAAGAACTGCACGCCATCGAGGCGGTGATCAGTGGGCAGGGCGTCGGGATCTTTAGTGATGTACTCGTGGCACACGACCTCGCCGCCGGCACGCTCGTGAAGGCATTCTCGTTGAACCTGCCCGGCTACGGCTTTTATGTGGTCAGCAGGCCAAGCCATCCGCGCGCGCGGACCATTCGGGTCTTTTCGCAGTGGTTGCGGTCGAGCACCTGATCCGGTTCCAAAGCTCGCCCTCGCCTACGCCGTCCGCAACACCGGCGGCTGCGACGGCCTGACCAGCGCGAACGCGACCTGCACGATGCCGCCGGCAAGGCCGAGCGCGACGCCGATGCGCCAGGCCATGGTGTAGGAGCCGAGCGCGTCGTAGAGCAGCCCTCCGCCGTAGGCGCCGAGGAAGCTGCCGATCTGGTGGCTCATGAAGGCGAGGCCCTGGATCATCGCCTGCCAGCGCAGGCCGAACATCTCGGCGACCGCGCCCGCGACCAGCGGGCCGACGCCCATCCACAGGAAGCCCATGATCGCGCCGAACAGCAGCGTCGACAACGGGCTTGCCGGCAGCATGAAATACCAGGCCAGCGCGAGCGAGCGCAGGATGTAGATCCCGCCAAGCAGCGCCAGCTTGTTCCAGCGCTGGCCGGCCCAGCCGAAGAACAGCGAGCCCAGCACGTTGAAGCCGCCGATCATGCCGAGCGTCTGCGCGCTCAGCATCGGGTCGAGGCCGCAGATGGCGAGATATGACGGCAGGTGCGTCGTCAGGAACACGAGCTGCATGCCGCAGACGAGATAGGCGCAGGTCATCACCACGAAGGAGGCATTGCCGAACGCGGTTCTCGCCGCGGTCACAGCCGTGGCGTCGTCGATCTCGTCGGCGGCCGGCTTCGGCAGCGGGACCTGGTCGACGCGCCCAGCGTACCACGCGGCCGGAATCATCAGCACCGACATGATGACGAAGCCGGCGAGCCCGACGCGCCAGCCAAAGCCCTCGTTGAGCATCTGCCCGATCGGGGCCGACAGCAGCGCGCCGAGCGAGCCCGCGCCGGAGACGATGCCGAGCACCGTCGAGCGCACCGTCTCAGGCACCGCGCGCGCCGCCACCGACATCGCGATCGCGGCAGCGGTGCAGGCGAGCGAGGTCCCGATCAGCACGCCGGCGCCGATCATGATGCTGAGAAGTCCGTTTGCGGTTGCCATCAGCGCGAGGCCCCCGATGTACATCAGGGCGCCCGCGATCATGATCGGGCGGAAGCCGTAGCGCACGGTGAGTGCGCCGGCCGGCGGCTGCAGGAAGCCCCAGGCGAGGTTCTGCACGGCCAGCGCCAGCGTGAAATCCGAGATCGAAATGTGGATGTCCTGCGTCAGCGGCTGCATGAAGATGCCGAGCGACTGCCGCAGCCCCATGCTCAGCGTCAGCATGATCGAGGCGCCGATCAGGATCGGCAAGGTCGGACGCAGGACCTGCAGCAGGGGCATTCTTCTTCTCCCTTTTGGGCGCGGCACGCGTGCCGTCGTCTGCTTTTGCCGATGTTTTTGGGTACACAGACCTGTGTACTTAGGCTATAGATGGCCGGTGCTGTCAAGCGAAACAGGACGTTGAGCTCCGCATGGCTCCCCCGCCTGCCCCACAGACGATGAAAGAGCGGATCCTTCAGACCGCCGACAAGCTGTTCTACCTGCAGGGCATTCGCGCCATCGGCGTCGACACCATCGCGGCCGAGGTCGGCATCTCTAAGCGCACGCTCTACAACCACTTCCCATCCAAGGACGCGCTGATCGCGGCCTATCTCGAGCGCCGCTTCGTAGCTCAGCGCCCTTCCGACAAGCCGCCCGCCGAGCAGATTCTCGCCACCTTCGATTCGCTGGAGCGGCGCTTTGCGGCCAAGGATTTTCGCGGCTGCCCGTTCGTCAATGCGGTCGCCGAGCTCGGCCCCGCCGACCGCGCGGTGAAGAAGATCGCGATCGCCTTCAAGGAAAGCCGCCGCCTCTGGTTTCGCGACCGCTTGACCGAGCTCGGCGTTGCGGAAGCGGACGCGCTGGCGACGCAGCTCGTGCTGCTGGTCGACGGCTCCATCGCCCAGGACCTCGTGCGCGACGACCCCGCGATGGCGCGCGCCGCGAAGGAAGCGGCGAAGGTGCTGTTGCGCAATGCGGGCGTGGATGTGGGTGGTGATGCGACGCCGGTGAAGGGACGCAAGTCCACGCCGCAATAAACGCCGCCGTCCCAATCAGACTGCCTCGATCGTCGGCAATCTTCGCGCCAGCCCGGGCATGACGTCCGCCGCAGGCTCCCACCTCGGGCCGCCAAAACACGCTATTACGGTGACAGTGCACTAAATTGACGCCGCCCGGTTTCGCGGGCAATGATGCGGCATGGCTCGTCTTGCTCGTGTCGTCATCCCCGGTCACCCCCACCATGTCACCCAGCGCGGCAATGGCCGCGCCCGCACGTTCTTCGAGGACGGCGACTATGCGCTGTATCGCGACCTGCTCGCGGCGAACTGCAAAGCCGCCGACGTCCAGGTGTGGGCCTGGTGCCTGATGCCCAACCACGTGCACCTCATCCTGGTGCCGTCCGATCCCGATGGGCTGCGCCGGGCGCTTGCGCGCGTGCACCGCAGCTACGCCGGGGCCATCCAGGCACGCCGCAAGCGCACCGGACATTTCTGGATATTACGGTGACAGTGCACTAAATTGACGCCGCCCGGTTTCGCGGGCAATGATGCGGCATGGCTCGTCTTGCTCGTGTCGTCATCCCCGGTCACCCCCACCATGTCACCCAGCGCGGCAATGGCCGCGCCCGCACGTTCTTCGAGGACGGCGACTATGCGCTGTATCGCGACCTGCTCGCGGCGAACTGCAAAGCCGCCGACGTCGAGGTGTGGGCCTGGTGCCTGATGCCCAACCACGTGCACCTCATCCTGGTGCCGTCCGATCCCGATGGGCTGCGCCGGGCGCTTGCGCGCGTGCACCGCAGCTACGCCGGGGCCATCCAGGCACGCCGCAAGCGCACCGGACATTTCTGGCAAGGCCGTTTCGGTGCTGTCGCCATGGACGAAGAGCATCTTGCGGCGGCGCTGCGCTACGTGTCGCTCAATCCGGTGCGGGCGCGCCTGGTGCCGCGGGCGCAGGACTGGCGCTGGTCGAGCACGCGCGCGCATTTGCGCGGCAAGGACGATGGCCTGACCGCACTGGCACCGATCCACGATCGTTTTCCCGAGTTCTCCGATCTGCTGGCAAGCGAACCCGAAGCCGATCTGTTCGGCGCGCTGCGTTCGGCCGAGAGCATCGGCCGCCCGCTCGGAGACGATCGCTTCCTCGCCCGCATCGAGCGCCAGACCGGGCGGATCCTCAAGCCGGCCAAGCGCGGGCCGAAGCCCGGCGTGGAGGAGGACTGATCTATTTAGTGCACTGGACGGCACCCCTGAAGTGAGACACGACAATTGCAGTGACAGTTCGCAGGGACGACAGCGGAAGATGTCGCGAGAGCAACGGCACCTGACTAGGCGTCAAGACCATATCGCCACCCTACCAATATGCTCCTGTTTTGCCCGACGGGTCAAATGACGCTGCCGCCGGCGCAAGCCATCGCGCCACCCGCATAACCCATTGATCCCGCTCGCGCCGGCTACTGTGCATGGGGTTGTTTTCGCAACTTTGTGCAGGCGGCCCTCACGCCGCGTGCGACACTACCCGATTGCGGCCGTCGTGCTTGGCCCGATACAGCGCGGTGTCGGCGCGCTTCAGCACGTCGGCGACCGCCTCGCCCTTCTGCTCCAGCGTGGTGAGGCCGATCGAGATCGTGACCTCGATGCGCTTGGCGCCCTTGTGGATCGCGAACGGCTCGCCCGCGATCGAGCGGCGCAGGCGCTCGGCGACCATGCCGGCGACGTGGAGATCGGTCTCGGGCATCACGATGACGAACTCCTCGCCACCATAGCGGCAGGCCAAGTCGATGCCGCGGATCGACTTGCGCACGCGCACCGCGAACTCGCGCAGCACGTCGTCGCCGGCGTCGTGGCCGTAATTGTCGTTGATCGACTTGAAGAAGTCGATGTCCAGGATCATCAGCGCCAGCGGCTTGCCGCGGGTTGCGGCCTGCTCGGCGAGCGTCGCCAGATGGCTCTCCATGTAGCGGCGATTATGCAGGCCGGTGAGCGCATCCGTGATCGCCATCTCGATCGAGTTCTGCACGTTGTCGCGCAAATGATCGGTGTAGCGGCGGCGGCGGATCTGGGTGCGGGCGCGCGCCAAGAGCTCGGTCTTGTCGATCGGGCGCAGCAGATAATCGTTGACGCCGATCTCGAGCCCGCGCAGCAGCCGCGTCGAGTTCTCGGGGTCGGCGATGGCGAGGATCGGCACGTGGCGCGTGCGCTCCAGCGAGCGCGCCTGGCTGCACAGGCGCAGGCCGTCAAAATTGTTGAGGTCGAGCGAGACGATCAAGAGGTCGTAATTGCCCTCGGCGGCGTGGAACAGCGCCTCCGTCGGGTTCGGCTCGACATCGATGGTGTGCTCGGCGGCGAGGATCGTCGCCAGCCGCTCATAGGAGGACTGGCGGTCGTCGACCAGCAGGATGCGGCCGCCCTTGCCGGTGTCGGCGATGGCGCTGCGCTCGGGCGCCTGCATGCCGATCTCCAGCGAGGTGATGGCGCGCATGCGCAGCTCATCCGTCATCATCTTCAGCCGCGTCAGCGAGCGCACGCGCGCGATCAGCACGACGTCGGAGACGGGTTTGGTCAGGAAGTCGTCGGCACCGGCTTCCAGCCCGCGATTGCGGTCGGCGGGGCTGTCGAGGGCGGTGACCATCACGACGGGAATGTGGTGCGTGGCCGGATCGGTCTTGAGACGGCGGCAGACCTCGAAGCCGTCCATGTCGGGCATCATCACGTCGAGCAGGATGATGTCGCATTCGGCGCGCCTCGAGATCGCCAGCGCCTCGGTGCCGTTCGCGGCGGTCATCACGTCGAAATATTCGGCGGAAAGGCGGGCCTCTAGCAGCTTGACGTTGGCGGGAACGTCGTCGACGACGAGGATACGCGCGGACACTGTGTACTCACTTCCTATCCGATAAAACGCCGGACCGTCTCAATGAATTTGCCGACCGAGATCGGCTTGGACAAGTAGGCTTCGCAGCCGCCCTCGCGGATGCGCTCTTCGTCGCCCTTCATCGCGAACGCCGTGACCGCGACGACGGGAATGGCACGCAGCTCCGGATCGTCCTTGATCCAGCGCGTCACCTCGAGGCCGGAGACCTGCGGCAGCTGGATGTCCATCAGCACGAGATCGGGCCGCATCTTGCGCACGAGGTCGAGCGCCTCGTAGCCGTTGCTGGTGCCGGAGGTCTGGTATCCGTGCGCCTCCAACAGGTCGCGGAAGAGCTTCATGTTGAGCTCGTTGTCTTCCACGATCAGGACGGTCTTAGCCATCCCGCCCTCCTGATTGGTCCGAAGGACCGGTGCATGTGACGCCTCAGACGCCGCTTCCCGGCGTTTCGAAAACTGGATTCAAACTAGCCGCAGATTCGCTTGAGTTTCGTTAAGCCCGAGGCTCCACTTTCTGCGATGTGGTTTCCAGTTGCTTGTCGGGGCCGGAAGACTTGAGCACGAGACTCGGGCATGATGATTCCAAATTAGAGACCGAAAGTTAACGGAAAGGCAAACCGTCCCCGTGAAAAAGCCTGTTCACAACCCCCGCGAAGTCGCTGAAATCGTTGCGATTCAGGCCCTGTCCTTCGTCGCGAGCGAGCCTGAGCGGCTGGGTCTGTTCCTGGCTGAGACGGGGGTCGGTCCGGAGACCCTGCGCAACGCCGCCTCGGACCCGAATTTCCTCCTCAGCGTGCTCGATTTCGTGCTGCGCGATGACGACACCGTGAAGGCCTTTGCCAGCTCTGCGGAACTGCATCCGACCAACGTTGCCGCGGCGCGGCAGGTCCTCGGCGATGCGCTCGGCGACCCCTCCTGGGAGCGCGACGTGCCGTGAGCGTTCCAGAGCCGGCCAGGCCCCGCTGCTTCTGCCGGGATTGTCTGGCCGACCTCGATGTGGGGGTGCGGCGCTGCTCCGCCTGCGGTTCCCCTCGCCTCGTTCGCCACCGTTCGCTCGCCGGCCTGACCATCGCCCATATCGACTGCGACGCCTTCTACGCGACGGTCGAGAAGCGCGACAATCCCGGGATCGCCGACAAGCCCGTCATCATCGGCGGCGGCAAGCGCGGCGTAGTGTCGGCGGCCTGCTACATCGCGCGCACCTATGGCGTGCGATCGGCGATGCCGATGTTCAAGGCATTGGAAGCCTGCCCGCATGCGACCGTGATCCGCCCGGATATGGCGAAGTATGTCCGCGTCGGCCGCGAGGTGCGCGAGGCCATGCAGGCGCTGACGCCGCTGGTCGAGCCGCTCTCGATCGACGAGGCCTTTCTCGACCTCTCCGGCACCGAGCGGGTGCACGGCATGATCCCCGCAAAAGTGCTGGCGCGCTTTGCCCGCGAGGTCGAGCGCGACATCGGCATCACCGTCTCGGTCGGCCTGTCCTGCAACAAGTTCCTGGCCAAGATCGCCTCCGACCTCGACAAGCCGCGCGGCTTTGCCGCGCTCGACCAGGAGGAAGCGCGCGTGATGCTGGCGGAAAAGCCGGTCGGCTTCATCTTCGGCGTCGGCCCCGCCACGCAGGAGCGCCTGGTGCAGCGCGGCTTCCGCATCATCGCCGATCTGCAGAAGGCCGATGAGATCGAGATGATGCGGCAGTTTCCGAGCGACGGCCGCCGGCTGTGGCGGCTCGCGCGCGGCATCGACGACCGCCGCGTCGAGCCCGACCGCGGCGCCAAGACGATCTCCAGCGAGACCACGTTCGAGACCGACATCCGCGACTTCGCGACGCTGGAGAAGATCCTGTGGCGGCTCTGCGAGAAGACGTCGTCGCGCCTGAAGAGCAGCGAGCTCGCCGGCTCCACCGTGACGCTGAAGCTGAAAACCGCCGACTTTCGCCAGCGCACGCGCTCGCAGTCGATCGCCGCCCCGACGCAGCTCGCCGCAAAGATATTCTCGATCTGCCGCGAGATGCTGGCCAAGGAAATCGACGGCACCGCCTTTCGTCTGATGGGCGCCGGCGTCAGCGCGCTGCGCGAGGGCTCGGCGATCGACGACACCGACATGCTCGACCGCCGCGCCGCCCACGCCGAACGCGCGGTGGACAGCCTGCGTAAGAAGTTCGGCAGCGCCGCGGTGATCCGCGGCATCGCCTATAAGGGCCCGGAGAAGTCGCAGGAGTGATCCAATCCTGCCCGACTCAGTCGCGTTCGAAAATCCGTGCTCCCGGATAGGCCCGCCTGGCATACTGAACGACCAACTGCCGATCCTGAGTTTCCTGGAACGGCGTTCGGATCTGACAAGACCCGACGATGAGGTGCCACAAGCCGTTGAGCTTTCGAATGACGACGTTCATTTGAGCCTCTTCGCAGTGACCCGAGTGGACTCCAATTGTAAGAATCTCCCGCCGTCGCTCAATTGTACCAGTGTAAGGTCGGCGCATGAGAAGGATTGGAGGAGATATACAAAGGTATGTTGACCTCGGTTTGGGAGTTGCAAGGTGACAGCCGAACGCGATCTCGATGCGCTGCTGAGTAACATGAAGCCGGAGATCCTGGACGGCGTCTTCGCGTTTTGCTCCCTTGCGCCGGGCGCGAGCATTCCAGCCGGCATCAGCCCGATGCTGACGTTCCGCGAACGCGAAGGGACAACGCTGGTGGTGCTGCAGCAGGAGGCCGAACGTGCCGGACTTCACCACGAATGTCCCTCGCGCCTCATCACCTTGACGGTCAACTCCGCGCTCGATGCAGTGGGGTTCCTGGCTGCGGTCACAGCCCGCCTGGCCGAAGCCGGCATCAGCGTGAACGCCGTGTCGGCCTTTCATCACGATCATCTCTTCGTGCCGGTCGACCGGGCCGATGAAGCGATGGCTCTCCTGCATGACGGGTTCATGCCGAAACGCGACTGATTGCGCTTGATCTAGAGCACGCTCTAGCTTGTAGAGAGATGGCTGGCCCCGATTCAAGGAGACAGCCCATGACAGCGACCGAGAACAAGAGACTCATTCAGGACATCATGGATGCGCGTGCTCGCCGCGACCCCAACCCGTTCATCGCCGCGATGGCGGATGACTTCGTCTGGCGGATCACCGGTTCCACGGCCTGGTCCGGCGAATATGTCGGCAAGGCCGCCGTGCTGGAGCGCCTGATGAAGCCTCTCTACCGACAATTCACCGCTCCAAACCGCCTCACGACGTCCCGCATCATTGCCGAAGGCGAGTACGTCGTCGCCGAGTGCCGCGGCGACACGACGACTATTGCCGGCGAACCCTATGCCAACACCTATTGCTTCGTCATGCGTCTGGCGGACGGAAAGCTGCGCGAGCTGACCGAGTACATGGACACCGCGCTGGTCGAGAGGGTGCTAAGGGCGCCCGACGGCCAATGAGGCCGGCACAGCCTTGAGGCGTCCATGCGGCGACACCGCGGGTCGTTCACCGCCGACGATCCACTCATTGTAGAATTCGACCTTGGCGTCGATGAGCGCCAAGGCCTGCGACCAACGGTGGATGTTGTCCTGCACGCGCTGCTGATGGGCTGAGAGCAGCGCGTGACGCTCGTGCAGCGTTGCTTCGCCCCGCTTCGCGAGCGCCGCATATTCGCGCATCTGCTTGACCGACATGCCAGTGCTGCGCAGGCGCTCCATCAAATCGAGCCAGCCGACGTGAAAATCGCTGTAGACGCGCCGTCCACCGCGATCCCTGGTAACGCCGGGGACCAAGCCTTGAGTTTCGTACCAACGGATGGTGTGAATGCTGCGGCCGGTACGGCTGGCGATATCTCCGATGCGAAGCTCACGCGACATGGTTTTCCCTCTGGTTCGAAATCGCCTCGCAAGGCTTCAATCCATCCTGCGAGTCTCCTTAATCCGCGACCGCGACCGCCTCGATCTCGATCAGCCATTCCGGTGCGGCAAGCGCCGAGACGCCGACGAGCGTCGAGGCCGGCGGCTCCATGCCTTCGAAGAAGGCCGAGCGGGCCTTGCCGATGATGGGCCGCAGCTCCGGCTTGTAGTTCACCACGAAGGTCGTGATCTTGACGATGTTGGAATAGCTCGCCCCCGCCGCCTTCAGCGCGAGGCCGAGATTCTGCATCACCTGCGTCGTCTGCGCGGCGATATCGCCCTCGCCGACGATCCGCCCCTCCTCGTCGGTCGAGACCTGGCCGGAAATGTAGATCGTGCGCGCCCCCGTCGCGGTGACGACGTGGGAATAGGCTGGATTGTGATGCAGGCCGCTGGGGCGGAGATGGTCGAGCTTGGGCATGGGCTGGCTCCCCGAGGTTTCTGGTTGGGAAGGAGCGTAGCTGGAGAGTGAGCGGAGAGCCAGCCCGTCATTGCGAAGCGACGAAGAGGGATCTCGAAGGGTGGGCAAAGGCGCATTTGCGCCGTGCCCACCATCCATCAATGATTATCGGGAGAATGCGTGGGCACGCTCCGCTTTGCCCACCCCACGGCGCTGCTCGCGAGGAGAGAGCATGGCCCTCAATTACAGGGCTTGCTGTCCTTGACGTCGAACTTGCCCATGGCGCCGGAGATGACGAAATCGTTGTAGTCGAGCACCAGCTGACGCGAGACGCCGTTCTCGTAGAGCTCGAACGCCATCGCGTAGACCGGGGTCTGTTCGCCTTCCTTCTGCTGGGCGTCGCGGTCGAAATAGCTGACGGTGACGGGCCAGCGCTTCAGCGACTTCATGTGCTCGTCCGCGGTCGACGGATCGGACGAGGTGGCACGGTCGGCGGGGATCGGCTGACCGATCACGGTCAGCGTGTTGTAGACCTTCTGGCCGTCGTCGGAGCCGTCATAGACGGAGAGCTCGAGCAGAGACTTGCCTTCCTTCGCGGCGGCGATGATGCGCTGGATCTGCTCGGTCGGGAACACGATCTTGCCGTCGAGCGTGAACGTCTTCGGCGCCGGCAGCTTCAGCTTGACGTTGATGTGGTCGCCGTCGCGCTCGGCCGAACCGTCGACCCGACCGGCATCCGTCTCGTTCATGCGCGTCTCGATCTTGAAACGGTAGCTCTTGCCGGCGGCGTCCTCCCAGGAGTTGGAGCGGAGGTCGCTGAGCGTGACCTTGCCCTCGCCGCTGTCGAGCTCGGAGACCTGGCGGAATTCCGAGGTATAGCCCTCGCAGGCGTTCCCGGTGAAATTGTAGAGGATCCGGCCGCGGGCGCTGTTCACCGAATTGCTGCGCGATTTGACCAGGCTGAGGTCATAGAGCGCCTGATGCGCGAGAAACGGACCGTTGGCGGCCTGAGCCCCGCCGCCAAGGCCGACACTGGCCGCGGCGAGCGCCATCACACCAAGCGAAGTCCGTAAAAGGTGCACCATGTCTGTTCCCTGAGGAAAGCGCAGATTCGACATTTTAATGACCGTTCCATTGCGCCGCAACTGAGGCCGTTTCACGTAAAGTTGCCCCTCCACGTTGAAGCTCGAGGCCTGCTTCAACAAAATGCGGCCCCCTCCGGTTGCTTGCATGTGGCGGCACGATGGGCGAAACAGGGCGCGCCCGGCCGGCAGTCGCGCCGGAGCGAGGATTTTTGGACAACGAGGTCGGACATGGCGGGCACGGTCGAGCAGAAACTGGCGGAGCAAGGCATCAAGCTGCACGAGGCCCCCACCCCCGTCGCCAATTACGTGCCCTTCGTGCGCACCGGCAACCTGCTGTTCGTCTCCGGCCAGGTCTGCTTCGACCCCGCCGGCAAGCTCATTGCCAAGGGCAAGCTGGGCGCCGGCGTCTCGATCGAGGACGGCACTGCTGCCGCGCGCGGCTGCGCGGTCAACCTGCTGGCGCAGGTCAAGGCGGCACTCGGCGATCTCGACAAGGTCGTGCGCGTGGTGCGCCTTGGCGGCTTCATCAACTCGGCGCCGGACTTTTTGGACGGGCCCAAGGTGCTGAACGGCGCCTCCGACCTGATGGTTGCCGCCTTCGGCGACAAGGGCCGCCATGCCCGCACCACCGTCGGCGTCGCCTCGCTGCCCGCGGATGCGGCGGTCGAGGTCGAAGGCGTGTTCGAGGTCGCCTGACGCCAAATGCGCGCTCCGGATTGGCTGACAGCCCGGCCGGTCGCCCATCGCGGCCTGCACGACATTTCGCGCGGCATCGTCGAGAACATGCCGGGCGCGGTCCAGGCTGCGATATCGGGCAATTTTGCGATCGAGGTCGATATCCAGCTCTCGGCCGACGGCGAGGCCATGGTCCATCACGACCATGCCCTCGGTCGACTCACCGAGGCCGCCGGCGAGGTGGTCTCAAAGACCGCGGCCGAGCTCAAGGCCGTCAGGTTCAAGGACACCGACGAGCGGATGATGTCGCTCTCCGACCTCTGCGCCATGGTCGCCGGACGGGTGCCCCTGGTGATCGAGGTGAAGAGCCATTTTGGCGGGGACCGCAAGCTGGTGAAGCGGATGGCCGAGGTGCTCGCGTCCTATGACGGTCCCGCCGTCGGCATGTCGTTCGATCCCGACCAGGTGCTGGCGTTGCGCGAGCTGTTGCCCGACCGTCCGCGCGGCATCGTCGCGCAGCGGAGCTATGAGGACGAGTACTGGGCCAAGCTCACCCAGGACCAGCGCGACAGCATGCTTTACCTGCGCCATGGCTTTCAGACCCAGCCGCATTTCGTCGCCTTCAAGGTCGACCACCTGCCGGCCCCCGCGCCCTGGATTGCCCGCAACCTGTTCGGCTGCGCCCTGCTCGGCTGGACCGTCCGCACGCCGGAGCAGCGGAGCCGGGTCGCTCGCTACGCGGACCAGATGATCTTCGAGGGGTTCGTGCCCTAGGGCTTGCCCGTGTCCCTGACAAGCTGCGACACGTGAGCGTTGCAGCGCAGAGCCGGGACCCATCTCTCCAGGAATCCGCTGCAACATGGGCCCCGGCTCTGCAGCGCATCGCTGAAGAAGCGCTGCGCTGCGTCCGGGGCGCGGGAGCGACCCTTCCCCACCCCTTGAAGTCGCTGCTGCAATGCACGATCTTGGGCACGATGGCATCATCGGAAATCACGCTCGAGGCCGTACCTTCGATTGGCGACGTGTCACCGGAGGATTGGGACGCCTGCGCCAATCCTGGCGGACGGTGCAATGGGGTCGGCGCTGGAACTTCACCCGCTCTTCCAGGCCATTCCCTCGGCCTCTCAAGACCCGCCTATAACCCGTTCGTCTCCCACGCCTTTCTCTCCGCGGCCGAGAAATCGGGTTCGGCCACGATCCGAACCGGCTGGGCGCCGCGGCACCTCGTGGCCAAGCTGGAGGGCCGCGTCGCCGGAATCGTGCCCTGCTATCTGAAATCGCACAGCCAGGGCGAATACGTCTTCGATCGCGGCTGGGCGGATGCCTATGAGCGCGCCGGCGGGCGGTACTATCCGAAGCTCCAGGTCTCGGTTCCCTTCACGCCGGCGACCGGGCCGCGGCTGCTGGTCCGCGATGGCGTCGACCGCGAGCGCATCACCGAGGCGCTGGCGAGTGGCCTCATCGCGCTGTGCGGCGTCAGCAAGGCCTCCTCCGTCCACGTCACCTTCGCGCAGGAGTCGGAATGGAAGCTGCTCGCCGAGCTCGGCTTCCTCCAGCGCACCGACCAGCAGTTCCACTGGCACAATGAGGGTTTTGCGTGCTTCGACGAGTTCCTGGCGACGCTGAACTCGCGCCACCGCAAATCGATCAAGCGCGAGCGGCGCGATGCACTGGCCGCCGGCATCACGATCCATTGGCTCACCGGCAAGGACATCACCGAGGATGCCTGGGACGCCTTCTTCGCATTCTACATGGAGACCGGCTCGCGCAAATGGGGCCGGCCGTATCTGACGCGCGAGTTCTTCTCGCTGATCGGCGAGACCATGAGCGAGGACGTGCTGCTGGTGATGGCCCGCCGCAACAATCGCTGGGTTGCGGGTGCGATCAACTTCATCGGCTCGGACACGCTGTTCGGCCGCAACTGGGGCGCGGTCGAGCATCACCCGTTCCTGCACTTCGAGGTCTGCTACTACCAGGCGATCGATTTCGCGATCAAACGCGGCCTGAAGCATGTCGAGGCCGGCGCGCAGGGCGAGCACAAGATCGCGCGCGGCTACCTGCCGCGCACCACATATTCCGCCCATTTCATCGCCGATCCCGGCCTGCGCCGCGCCATCGACGATTACCTCAAGCGCGAGCGCGCCTATGTCGCGGAAGCGGGACGAGAGCTCGCCGAGCTCGGCCCGTTCCGCAAAGGGGCCGACGAGGCGCCTTGACGCCTCGCCATGGCTGGTGACAGTAAGCGCAAATCGTCCGAGGAGCCGCCGCCATGACCGCCTACGACAGCAACAACATCTTCGCAAAGATCCTGCGCGGCGAGCTGCCCTGCTACAAAGTGTACGAGGACGAGCACGTCTTCGCCTTCCTCGACATCATGCCGCGCGTGCCCGGTCACACGCTGGTGATCCCGAAGGCCCCTGCCCGCAACATCCTTGACATCAAGCCCGACGACTACGCCCACGTCGCCCGCGGCGCGCACAGGATCGCGGCCGCCGCGATGAAGGCGTTCGACGCCGACGGCATCACCGTGCAGCAATTCAACGAGCCCGCCGGCGGTCAGGTGGTGTTTCACCTGCACATGCACGTGATGCCGCGCCACGACGGCGTCGCCATGCTGCCGCCGGCGAGCCGCAAGGAAGACGACAAGGTGCTGCAAGAGCACGCGGCGAAGCTGATGGCGGCGTTGAAGGCGGGCTGACGCCACACATTCCGTCATTGCGAGCGTAGCGAAGCAATCCAGAATCGCTCAACGGAGGCAGTCTGGATTGCTTCGTCGCAAGGGCTCCTCGCAATGACGGGGTTGGAGCGGCGCCTCCTCACTCCGCCTCGACATCCCCCTTCTGCGGCGCGGCCAGCGGCGTGAACTCGCAGCGGTCGGGCTTGACGTCGATCAGCGGCGTGTTGTCGATGCAGTCGAGGCCGCGCACCAGGATGGCATTGCCCTCGATGCCGACCAGTTTGACGATCGATGTGCCGATCGGATTGGGACGCACCGGCGAGCGCAGCGAAAAGGTGCCGCGGGTCTTCTCGTTGTTCTTCGGGCTCTGCAGGATGATGTCGCGGCGCGAGCGGTCGAGCCAGTAGAGCACCTCGAGGTTGCTGTAGAAGTCGACGCCCTTGATGGCCGGCACGAACGGCTCGAAGATCTCCAGGCGACAGACCGGGCCGTCCTGACGCCCCTGCCGCGGCGTCTCCAGCCGCGACGACCAGGGGGTGCGGATACGGCCGATGAAGACGAGGCCGGCATCTTGCGGCGGCGGCAGCTCGATGGCGACCTCGCCCTCGCGGAGCTCCTGTTCGCGAACCATATGTCCTGTTCCCTGGCTGTTCGCCGGCGGTTTTAGCCCAACCACCACTTGCCGGCCAGCATGAAGACTTCGCCCGTGACCACACCCGCGAAAATCGAACGGCGGGCCAGCAGGAAAGCGATGAGCCCGGCGCCGACCGCGCCATAGCGCAGGACGTCAGGCACGCTGGCCAGCGCGCCTGGTGGCTGGACCACGATCTGGGCGATGACGCCCGCCAGGATCGCGGTGGCAACCGCCCTGACCCAGACCAGCAGCTCCGAGCCCTCGTCGATGCCGCCGCCGAACCAAAGGCCCAGCATGCGCCAGATCTGGTTGGGAACGACCCCGGCGACGAACAGGACGGCCAGCGCGTGCCAGTCGCCGATTGCTTGCGCAAAGCTCATGCGCGCACCTCCCGCCACCAATGCACGCCATAAGCGATCGTCCCGGCGACCACGCCGCTGACGAGGATGTCGAGACCGGAGTTCATCTTCGCCGCCAGCGGATAGAGCACGATGCCCAGCACGAGCGCGACGACATCGGCAACCTCGCGGCTGTTGCGCGCGGTCGAGAACAGGAACGACAGCGGCGTCAGCAGCAGGATCGCCGCGCCGAGCGTCTGCGTCAGGTTGGCGGCGAGGAAATAGCCGACCGTGTTGGCAACGAGGCACACGGAGACGAGTCCGCAGCCGAGCCCGTGGACGAAGGCGATCCGCCGCTCGCGCGGCACCTGCGGCAGGAAGCGGTGGCATTCGACCCACAGCGTCACGGCGGTGAGATGGGCGGCGAAAATCAGCTCGCGCCGCTTGGTCGTGGGTGTGCGCATCAGCGGCAGCACCGAGACCACCATCGGAAACAGGCGGATGGCGCTGACGGTGACCGCAATCGCCGACTGGATGATGGTGGCGCCCGAGCCGAGCGTGGTGATCAGGATGATCTGCGCCGGACCTGCCCAGACGAACAGCGTCGAGCACAGCGCCCAGAGCAGGCTGAAATGGGTGTCGTGAGCGAGCGCGCCGATGCCGAGATAGGTCACGAACAGCACGATGGTGAGGATCGTCTGCGTGATCGAGCGCAGTCCCCACACGAAGGCGCGCCAGGGACTTTGCCATTGAGGGGAATCGAGCGGAGGAAGCGCCACGGGAGCTTTTTTGGCCGAGTGAGGAATCGCGCCCGCATAACGGGCGAGACGGCGGCGCACGTCAAGAAAGGCCGCGGCGGGGCTGGCATGCGCGAGGCCATCCCCACCGCCGTCATTCCGGGGCGGCTCGAAGAGCCGAACTACGGCGCGCACTTGCGCGCCTGAGAATCTCGGGATTCCGGGTTCGATGCTTCGCATCGCCCCGGAATGACGAGCCGAGAGGAGCGCTCCCTACCCCGCCACACCGCGGTTCTTCAGCACGAAGCAGGCGCCGCCCTCCTTGCGGATGCGTTTGCATAGATCATCGGCCTCGGCGCGCGTATCCGCGCCGATGCGGACCTGGTAGAACGCGCGCGTGCCGCGACTGCGCATCACCGAGGAGAGCAGGCTCGGATCGCGCTCGCCGATCACGGTGCTCAGTTTCGTCACGGCCCGGGAATACATCGCCAGCGCCTTGTTGCGGTCGAAGCCGGCCGCGAGCTGGACGCCCCAGATCTTTGCGGCTGCAAGCTCGACATGCTGCTCGAGCTCGGCGACGAACGGATTGGGAGCCCGCTTGAGCAGCGCCATCAGATCCCGGCAGCTCGTCGGCGGCGAACTCGGCTCTCCCTTGCCGGTGCTCCCCGCCTTGGCCCAGGCATCGACGCTCGTGCCGGTGATGGCATAGACGTAATTGCGGGTCTGCTCCGGCATCGGCCCGGTGCCGGCGAGCCATTCCTGCACGCGCCGGGGGCCGGCATTGTAGGCGGCCGCGGCAAGGCCGAGATTGCCGAACTGGTTGCGAAGCTCGTTCAGGAATTCGGCCGATTTCGGCAAGGCCTGCACCGGATTGAACGGATCGAGCAGCCCGCGCTCGCTGGCAGTGCCCGGCATGAACTGCGCGATCCCCTGCGCATGTTTGCCGCTGCGCGTCATGGGCCCGATCGCATCGGCCTGGAAGCGGCTCTCCTGCCAGATCACGCGCGCGAAGAACTCCAGCGGCAGGCTGTTGTCGCGCGCGGCCGCCTCCACGATCAGGCAAATCGACTCGCGCGTGTCGCTCTCGCGGACCTCTTTCGGTTTTTCAACCGGCTTCTCCGGTTCCTCGGCCTTCGGTGGCGCATCGCTGGGCGGCACCTGCTCCGCGAACGCTGGCGACAGCAGGAGGACTTGGCACAGGACAGCAATCACCCGGGCTATTCGCATGGTATTGACGCGATCGGACAAATCGGACCTTGACTTGGAACCAGAGCCAACTAGCAACAGACGGCAATATCAACACCGGCCCGGCCAGATGGTGACAATCTTTTTTGATCTCGACGGCACGCTGACGAACCCGAAGCCCGGGATCACCCGCTCGATCCAATATGCGTTGGAACGGCTCGGAGTTCCGGTACCGAGCGAGGACGAGCTGACCTGGTGCATCGGCCCTCCGCTGCTTGCCAGCCTTCGCAAGCTCACCGGAGCCGATGAGCTCGCCGACCGCGCACTGTTGCTCTATCGCGAGCGCTTCAGCGATATCGGCCTGTTCGAGAACGAGGCTTACAGCGGAATTGCGGACACGTTATCTTCGCTCGCCGCGACACGTCAGCGCATGTTCGTGGCGACCAGCAAGCCCGCCGTCTACGCCAGCCGCATCGTCGATCATTTCGGCCTGAACCCGTATTTCGAACGCGTGTTCGGCTCCGAGCTCGACGGCACGCGTGTCGACAAGCGCGACCTGCTCCGCTACGCGCTGGACGAGGCCAGGGTCGATGCCAACAGCGCAATCATGATCGGCGACCGCAGCCACGACGTGGTCGGCGCCCGCACCAACGGCATGACCGCCATCGGCGTGCTCTACGGTTATGGCAGCGAAGCCGAGCTACGCGATGCCGGCGCGCACCACATCTGCGCGGCGCATCCGGAATTGCTCGGCCATTGTCTGACTTAGTCGATCAGCCTCCGACGGTCTCCACCGCTGCCAGCATGCCTGTCTTTGGGTGACAGTTCAGATATTCGAAGAACTGTTCATCGGCGGCTGCTACCGTCACCTCGTGATAGAGCCGCAGCTTGGCGGACGGCCCGAGCGTCGACAGATATTTCATAGCCGCGCCGAAGATCTTGACGTGGGTCGGATGCGACTCCGCCCAGCGTTCGAGCGCCGCGAGACTCTTCCACCAGCTCTGACCGTAGGACTTCTCGCTGACGCTGCCGTCGGCCGCCAGCACCCGCATATAGCGGTTGGCATAGCAACCGATCGCGAGGCCATCGTCGCGCAGAAAGTCCATGCCCTCGCGTAGCACCGGTTCGACGTCGTCGAGATAGAGCTTGCGCTCGGACGCCTCGGTATCGCTCCAATCCTGCCCGGAGCGGATCAGGCAGAGATTGTCATGAGACTTCACGCGCAACCGCGCGCCGTCGCAGATCAGCTCAGGCGCGCCACCAGGCGTCATCGCATCGATCTGCGACAGCGGGATACGGTCACGCATCCCGCCCCAATAGGCATGCTCCTGCACCTCGCCGCTCATGCCCTCCGCGACGACGGCAATACCTTCGGGCCGATCGGGCGAGGAGAACAGCGTCTCGTGACGGGCCACAATGGGACGCAGCACCTCGATGAAGGTACCGACGCCTTCGCGCATCCGGCCGGTCCACATTTCGCGCGCCCGCCCGAACCAGGCATCAAAGCGTGCGAGATCGTCCCAATAGGCGACCGTGACAACATTCTCGAAGCCGGACTGATCGGCATAACGCGCCCGGTCCCAATGCGACGGACCGCCATCCATCGCGAACAGTCCTGCGAGTTCGTTCAACGCGTCCATTGCTGCCGCCGGTGCCGCGCCGCCACACTGGACGCCGAAGTAAGCCATCACGACCCGGCTGACCGAAGGCTTGTAGCGCGCCACGAAGGACGGATATGGCGGCTGGTAATCGTCCGGCACGCGCTTGTGGCGCGTGCGTGTGGTTTCGAGATGCGCAGGAATTGCGGATTCCATGGCCATGCCCTCCCCGTGATCGCGGCGATCAGCTTGCCGCCGCCGCAATGTCCATGGGCTCGACGGTGTCGACCGGCAGCGCGAATTGCTCGACCCGCTGGTACCGCTTCTTGTTGAGCAGCAGCCGTGTGACGTCGGGCCGCGAATAATGTCCAGCGGGATCGGCGGCGTTCTTGGCAACGCCAATGGCGCCGAGATCGATCTCTGCGATCAGCAGGCCCTCCTGATCGGGCGCCAGCTTCTCCCCGATCTGGCTGCCGTCGGGGCCGTAGATGGCCGCAAAGCCACCGCCCGCATGCAGCAGCGCATTCTTGTCGGGCCGGTCGCAGAGCTCGTCGATCATGGCCTGCGACACCGTCGCACAAGGCGCGAGCACGAAGCAGGAGCCTTCCACCGCATAGACGCGCGAGGCGGCGTTGTTGACCTCGGCCCCTAGCGCCGGCGCGAACGGATCATAGAGCGAGAAGCTCGGCCAGGCCGCGACGTGCACCTGCTCGTTCTGGGCGTACATCGCGTATTTCGACAGCGGCTGCAGATGCTCCCAGCAGCACAGCGCGCCGAGCCGGCCGATGTCGGGCCGCGCATGCACGGCGAGGTCGCTGCCGTCGCCTTCGCCATAGACGGTGCGCTCGGCATGGGTCGGCCGCAGCTTGCGGCGCTTTGCAATGGTCTCGCCGTCAGGGCCGATCAGCCATTGCGCGAGGTAAAGGCTGCCGCCGTCGCGCTCGGACAGGCCGATCACGGCGGTGAGCCTTGCCTTGCGCACGGCCTCGCGCAGGCACTCAGCCTGCGGGCTGTCATAGGACAGCGAGTTATCGAAATAGCGCTGCACGAAGCCCCGCCCGATCGCCCAGGCCGGCGAGTCCAGCCAGATGTGCCAGGGGTAGCCGGGGATGAAGGCCTCGGGAAAGGCGATCAGCTTGGCGCCCTTTTCCGCGGCCTCCCCGATCAGGGCGATCGACTTGTCGATCGAGGCGTCGAGATCGAGCCAGGCCGGCGCCGCCTGCACCACCGCAACCTTGTATTTCGGATGTTCGATGCCCATTCCCGCCTCCATTGCCGGTTGATCGGAAGCCACGTCCGATGCAGTCTATTTGGCCAAGCCGGGCGGCCGGCCGCTCGACCAATGCGGCACAAAAACTCGACCGGACGCGCTTCCGACCGGTACGGGATTTGCGTCCGGTCAGGCTGGATCCCAGGCGATTTTGCAGGGTGTGAAAGGGAGGCTTGCCAATGCCAATCCAGTTCACGACGGACGGCAGCCCCGGCTACCGGCGGCTCGCTCTCTGGCAGGACATCGTCTGCGACGTCTTCGTCGGGCTCGACTGCAAGTCCGACCTCGGCAGCGCTTTCCATGGCTCGGTCACGCAAGCCTCACTGGGCAAGGCCGTCTGCTCCGATGTCTGCTCCGACCGCCAACACGTGTTCCGCACGCCCTCGCGCATCGCGCGCTCGGATCAGGATTTTGTTCTCATCGCGCTCGGCAATCGCGGCGATGGCGGCGTGGTGCAGGACGGCCGCGAGACCGTGATCCGGCCCGGCGAGTTCGCGCTCTACGACACCACGCGCCCATACGAGCTGAAGTTCAACGACAGTTTTACGCAGACCATTTTCAAGGTGCCACGCGAGATGCTGCAGCGGCGGCTCGGCGGCACCGAGACGCTGACTGCAATGTCATTTGGCGCCGACGCACCGCTCGAGCGGCTCGCCTATGATTTCATTTTCCGGCTCTGCCAGAATGCGGACCGGCTCGCGCCTGACCACGCCGCGGCCTTGTCGGAGCAAGCCGTCGATCTCCTTGCGATGGCGTTGAGCGAGCGGCTCGGCAAGACCTCGCTGCCCTCCTCGACCCATCGCTCGGCCCTGCTCTACCGATTGAAGGCGCACATCCGCGCGCATCTCGCCGATCCCGATTTGTCGCTGGCGGAGACCGCGGCCGCGCTCGGCATCTCGCCGCGCTACGTCAACGATCTCCTCGCGGACGAGGACACCTCTTTCCAGCGCCATGTCCTTGCCGAACGCCTCGCCCGATGCCGGCGAGATCTCGCTTCGCCTGTGCTCGCCCATCGCCACATCAGCGAGATCGCCTTCGCCTGGGGCTTCAACGACCTCTCGCATTTCGGCCGCGTCTTCCGCGAGCATTTTGGCACGTCGCCGCGCGACTTCCGGCAGAGCCAGATGCGGCATTGATGCCGCTAAGGCGCCAGCGCATCACTCGGAGATGCGACACGCGCCTTCATCGCCTCGCTCATGGGAAGCCGGAGATTTTGCCCCTTCGGCGGAATCGGCGCCTCGAACCATTTGGCATAGAGCTGGTTGAATGCGCCGGAGGCCATGTTCTCCTTGATCGCGGTGTCGACCAGGGCCTTGAACTCGGCATCTTCCCGGCGGGTCATCAATCCGTAATAGGACGGCGCATAGGTCGCGCCCAGCATCCGGAAGGCCTTCGGATCGGACGCGTTCGCGACGAGCCCGGCGATCAGGATGTCGTCCTCGAACCACGCCGCGGCGCGCCCCGTTCCCAGCATCAACAGCGACTCGGCGTGATCCTTGGCCTGGATGAGCGTCACGTTCAGTTTCTGCTCGTCGAGAACCTGCTTTGCGACCGCAACGTTCAACGAGCCCTGCGTGATGACGACCGTCTGCCCGTCGAGCCCTTTCGGCTCCATTACGCCCGACGTCGCAGACACCAGCCAGCGCGGCGATGCCACATAGGTCGCAACGGAGAACGAAACCTGCCTCTGGCGTTCCGCGGTGTTGGTCGTGCTGCCACACTCGACGTCGATGGTGCCGTTCTGGAGCAGCGGAATGCGATTGGACGCATTCACCGGGACGTAGTCGATCCCCAGCTCCGGCCGCTGCAGCACGATCCTGATCTTGTCGGCCACCGCGGAGCAGAGATCGAGCGAGAGTCCGGTCGGCTTCTGGTCCGATCCAAGATAGGCGAACGGGATGGAAGCCTCCCGATAGCCGAGGGTGATCTTGCCGACCTCTCTGATCTTGTCGAGGGTCGAGCTGGCCGCTTGCGCTGTTGGAACGTCCAACAGCGCAAGCGAAAGTGCGGCAATGGCAAGCGTCGGCGCGTATCTGCGGATCATGTCGGCCTCCGGACTGTTGATCAAGCGGTGGGATTTCGCGACAACTCGTCGAGGCTTTCCCGCAAGGACCGATCCAGGATCTCGACGGCGCGGTCGATCTCCTCGGTCGAGACGGTCAGCGGCGGCGCGATGCGCCACACCGATCCGCGCTCGGGGCGGCGGCGGATGTTCATGCTCAGCCCATGTTCAAAGCACTTCTTCGTCGTCAGGCCGCCGAGCTGGTGCGCCGCGCGCCGACTGTTGCGGTCGGTAACCAGCTCGACGCCGAGCAGAAGCCCCATGCCCCTGATGTCGCCGATCTGCTCGTATTTCTGCTGAAGACCCTCGAAGCGGCCGCGCAGATAGGCGCCCATGACATTGGCACGCTCGACCAGCTTCTCCTCCGCGATCACATTCAGCACTGCGAGCCCGACCTCGGCCAGCAGCGGATCGGAGACGTGGCTGGTGTAATAGGTGAAGTGATCCTCGTGCAGCTTGCTCTCGATCGCTTCGGTGGTCGAGACCGCCGCGAGCGGAAGGCCCCCACCAAGCGTCTTCGACATGGTCATGATGTCGGGGACGACGCCGAAATATTCCGACCCCGTCTTCTTGCCGATGCGTCCGAACGCCGTCTGAGCCTCGTCGAAGATCAGCAGCATTCCGCGATCGTGGGCCGCCTTGCGCAGCGTCTCCATGAAAGCCTTCGGCGGCACCAGCACGCCGCCGGCACTGATCACGGGCTCGGCGATGATCGCCGCGCCCCGCCCGCTCGACTGCATGTCGAACATCTTCAGCGCCAGCTCGAGATTGGCGAGCGCCGATGCTTCCTCACTCCCCTTGTCGATGTAGGGACGATAGGCATTCGGCTCGGGGATGACGAACACGCCGGGCGGCGGCACGCCATAGCCCTTGCGGTCGCTCGCCATCGAGACCGAGGCGGCGCCGCCGGTGATGCCGTGCCAGGAGCCGCCGAGGACAAGCACCTCATAGCCGCCGGTGTACATCTTGGCCATTCGGAGCGCGACTTCGGTCGCCTCCGAGCCGGTGTTGATGAAGATCGAGCGCTTGAGATCGCCGGGCAGCCAATCCGTCGCCAGCACCTGGGCGAGTTCGGCCACCACTTCGGGGATCATCCCGCTGAAGAGATGGAACGCTTTCTTCCCGGCCCGCTCCACCGCCGCGACAATGGCAGGGTGGTTGTGGCCGATGGTCGCGCACATCTGCCCCGAAGTGAAATCGAGATAGTCGCGCCCGTCGCTGTCGGTGACGATGGTCCCCTTCGCGGTCGTGAAAAGGTTCGGGAACACGTCTCCGCCGTACCGCACGAGAAACTCGTCGGCGGCTTGTTTCAGCGCTGAAGTCATGGCGTCTCCTTGAGCAAGCGGCATCTGCCGCGCGCGGGGCACGGCGTGGCGATGCGGAGTCCGCTCACCGGTCTCGGGGCAGATTGTGGGCACGAAGCTGTTGCGTCGGGGCGTTCGCGGTACGAAACTTGCCCGTGCAACGGAGACATTCGTAACCGGGCAGACATGATGGGCGCCAGTTCAAAAAACTCAGCAGCCGATGAAGCAAGCTCAACGGGGCGCCCGCGCATGCCGCCGCTGAAGGCGCTGTCGGCGTTCGAAGCCGCTTCCCGCCACGGCAGCTTCAGCCGCGCTGCAGAGGAGCTCGGGGTCACGCCTTCCGCGATCAGCCATCACATCCAGAACCTCGAGGATTTTCTCGGCGTGCGCGTGTTCTCGCGGCACGCCGGCCGTGCCGTGCTCACCAACGCCGGCCGCCTCTATGCCGGCGAGATCGAGCGCGCGTTCGGCACGATCATGGGTGCGACGCGGCTGGTGGCGCCGCAATCGCAGCGCGATCATTTGTTCATCGCCAGCGGACCGAGCTTTGCCGCCAAATGGCTACAACCGCGGATCGGCAATTTCATCGGCCAGCATCCGGAGATCGGGATCAGGCTGTCGACCATCGCCGATCTGCGCGATCTCGAAACCATCCGCTTCGACCTCGCGATCGCCTATGGGCGCCCACCGGTCGTGAACGACAGGCAGATTGAGCCGCTCCTCGCCGAGCGCCTGCGCCCGCTCTGCAGCCCGCGGCTGATCGAGCAGCTCGACCTGCGCGAGCCCGGCGATCTCGCCCGCGCCACGCTGATCCATTCCTCGAACGCGCTGACCTGGACCGATTATCTGCGCAAGGTCACAGGCGCGAGCATCAAGGCGCGTCACGAATTGTGGTTCGACCGCTCCACCATGGCGATCGATGCAGCCGTCGAGGGTCTTGGCGTCGTGCTGGAGAGCGAGATTCTCGCCGCCGAGGAGCTGGACAAGGGCGCGCTCGTCGTACCGTTCCGCCAACCCAACTTCGAAGTGGAGACGGTCTCCTACTATCTGGTGCGCTCGGCTGAAGCGAAAGGACGTAGCCATGTCAGCGCGTTCGAGGCTTGGCTGCGCGCGAAGATCTCGGCTGCAAACTTGCAGACCACGAGCGTGACCTAGCAAATACGGACTAGGCAAGCAGAGCCGCCATGTGAGCGCGTGATAGGACAAGGCACCCGTTTCCGCTAAACTCGGCACCAAGGCCGCCATGATCAACCCGCGGCCCGCCAGGGAGCATGTCGATGGAATACCGACGCTTGGGCCGGTCCGGCCTCATGGTGCCTGCCTTGAGCCTGGGAACGGGCACGTTCGGGGGCGTCGGCCGCCTTGCGGCATGGGGCACGACGGACGCGACCGAGGCGCGGCGCCTTCTGGACATCTGCCTCGAGGCCGGCGTGTCGATGTTCGACACCGCGAACGTCTATTCGCTCGGCGAGTCCGAGCGGGTGCTCGGGCAAGCCATCAAGGGGCGCCGCGACAAGGTGCTGGTCTCGACCAAGGCGACGTTCCGCTTCGGCGACGGCCCGAACGACATCGGCTCATCACGCCAGAATCTGCTCGCGGCGATCGACGGTTCGCTGAGCCGGCTCGGCACCGATTATATCGATCTGTTCCAGCTCCACGGCTTCGACGCCTTCACGCCACCCGAAGAGGTGCTCTCGACTCTCGACGTGCTCGTGCGGGCCGGCAAGATCCGCTATGTCGGCGTCTCGAATTTCTCTGGCTGGCACCTGATGAAGTCGCTCGGCGTCGCCGACAAGCACGGTTTTCCGCGCTACGTCGCCAACCAGACCTACTATTCGCTAATCGGGCGCGACTACGAATGGGAATTGATGCCGCTCGGCCTCGACCAGGGGCTGGGCGCCGTGGTCTGGTCGCCGCTCGGCTGGGGGCGCCTCACCGGAAAGATCCGCCGCGGTCAGCCCAAACCGGAGGTCAGCCGCCTGCCCAAGACGGCCGAGTTCGGCCCGCCCGTCTCGGACGAGCATGTCTACCGTGTCGTCGATGCGATCGACGAGATCGCGAAGGAGACCGGCAAGAGCGTCTCGCAGATCGCGCTGAACTGGCTGCTGCAGCGTCCGACGGTCTCGACGCTGATCATCGGCGCACGCAACGAGGCCCAGCTGCGCGAAAATCTCGGCGCGGTCGGCTGGTCCTTGACCAAGGACCAGGTCGCAAAGCTCGATGCCGCAAGCACGGTGACGCTGCCCTATCCCTATTGGCATCAGCGCGTGACCTTCAGCGATCGCAATCCGCCCGCGGTCTAGGGCAGCTGCATCGAGCGCGCTGAGGCGACGGCGCCGGCAGCGCGGTTCCGGAACTATCGCGGCCCTGCCCTGTTGGCGCAATACTCGGCCCAAGGCTGGGTCCGATTCGCCAACGATACGCCGCTCACGATGTCGACAGTCACCATCGAGCATGCCGACGGCCTGCCGCAGCCGCAACGCAACCAGGCGGTGCTGACCATTGCGCTCGGCATCGTCATGGCGGTGGTCGACAGCGCCATCGCCAATGTGGCGCTGCCGACGATCGCGGCCGACCTCGATGCGAGCCCGGCCTTCTCGATCTGGATCGTCAACGGCTACCAGCTCGCGATCACGATCTCGCTGCTGCCGCTGGCGTCGCTCGGCGAGATCGTCGGCTATCGCCGCGTCTATTTGGTCGGGCTGGCGCTGTTCACGCTGGCCTCGGCCTTCTGTGCGGTGGCCCACACGCTGCCGATGCTGACGATCGCGCGCATCCTCCAGGGCTTTGGCGCGGCCGGCATCATGAGCGTCAACGCGGCGCTGGTGCGATTCACCTACCCGCGCAGCCAGCTCGGCCGTGGCATCGGGCTGAACGCGCTCGTGGTCGCCTTCTCGGCCGCGATCGGCCCGACGCTCGCCGCCGGCATCCTCGCGGTCGGAAGCTGGCCCTGGCTGTTCGCGATCAACGTGCCGCTCGGCGCGGTGACGCTGGTGCTGGGCCTGCGCAGCCTGCCGCACACCAAGCCCGCGAGCCGCTCCTTCGACTGGCAGAGTGCGGCGCTGTCGGCGATCACGTTCGGCGTCGGCATCGCGGCGGTCGACAGCGTCGGGCACGGCGCGGCTGCGATCACCTGCCTCATACAGTTTGGCATCGCGTTCGTTGCCGGCGGGCTGCTGATCTATCGCGAGACGCACATGACCTCGCCGCTCCTGCCGGTCGATCTGCTGCGCATCCCGGTGTTCGCGCTGTCGATTGCGACCTCGATCGCGTCGTTCTGTGGGCAGATGCTGGCCTTCGTGGCGATTCCCTTCTACCTCCAGAGCCGCTTCGGCTATTCGGCCGTGCATATGGGCCTGTTGATCACGCCCTGGCCGATCGCGCTGGCGTTCGCGGCGCCCCTCGCCGGCCGCCTGGTCGAGCATTATCCGGCCGGCCTGCTCGGCGGCATAGGCCTCACGGTATTCGCCTGTGGCCTTGCCGCGCTGGCCTTTCTGCCGGCAACGCCAACCCCGCTCGACGTGATCTGGCGGATGGCGCTCGCCGGCGCCGGCTTCGGCCTGTTCCAGACTCCGAACAACCGCACCATGATCGCAGCCGCGCCGCGCGATCGTGCCGGCGGCGCCAGCGGGATGCTGGGGACGGCGCGCCTGCTCGGCCAGACCACCGGAGCGGCGCTGGTGGCGCTGTTGCTCGGACAGTATCCCGTTGAGGGGACCAGGCTGGCGCTCCTTGTCGGCGTTGGATTTGCGCTCTGCGGCGCGGTGCTGAGCATGCTGCGGCTTTCGCCGGCCGGCGCGCGCGGTGCCGAGCAGGTTCGCGTGCAGGACGATCAGCGCCTGCGCGGGGATTAGCAGATGCCGGATTCGCGCATTGTCGTGCACAACCTCTGCGTGGCTTAACTATCCGGAGCAATAGCCTATTGCCCTCCCGCTCCGGTTGCGCATAGTGGCGGTGGGACAAGGGGCATTTCATGCGTTCATTGGGAATTGTGGCGCTCAGCGTCATGCTGGGCGGCTGCGCGTCGGTCACGCGCGGCACGACGGAGAACATCAGCATTTCGTCAACGCCTTCAGGCGTGGAAGCCGTCGTCAGCGGAATGGACGTTCCAACCACCTGCACGACGCCTTGCTCGGTGGTCGTCAAGCGGAACGCCGACATCTCGATCACCTTCCAGAAGGAAGGCTATGAGCCGCAAATCGTTCCGCTCAGCCGGGACGTCCAGACGGGTGGAGCCGCGGGTTTTGCCGGCAATCTCCTGCTGGGCGGTGTCATCGGCATGGGCGTCGACGCGGCGACCGGGGCCGCGACCGATCACAAGCCGAACCCGGTCATCGTGACGATGCAACCTGCTGCCCCTCCCCGCAGCGCGCGGCCGCCGGCTCCCAGGAAGCCGCGAGCGCCGGCGCCGCCTCCGCCAGACACCGGCACCTAGCAAAAAGGCCGGCTTTGCAGCCGGCCTTTTCGATTTCATCACATGCCGATCAGACCTTGACCAGCGGTCCCTTCGAGGTCGGCCCCTTCGAGCCGCCGGGGCCACCCGGCTTGGACTTGCCCGGCGGACGCTTGCGGGCGCCGGGCAGCTTCTCCTGCTTCGGCGTGACCGGGCCCTCGACGAACTCGAAGCCGATCTTCTCCTTGGTCTCGTCGGCCTCGTCCTTGACGAGCACGACGCGAACGTGGCCGCCGCCCTTGAGCTTGCCGAACAGCACCTCGTCGGCCAGCGGCTTCTTGATGTGCTCCTGGATCACGCGGGCCATGGGACGTGCGCCCATCTGCTCGTCGTAACCGTGCTGGACCAGCCAGGCCTTGGCGGGCTCGGACAGCTCGATGGTGACGTCGCGGTCGCCGAGCTGCGCCTCGAGCTGAAGCACGAACTTCTCGACCACGGTGCCGATCACCTCGACGCTGAGATGGCCGAACGAGACGATGGCATCGAGACGGTTGCGGAATTCCGGCGCGAACTGCCGGTTGATCGCCTCATGGTCGTCGCCTTCCCGCTTCGAGCGCGTGAAGCCGAACGCCTGCTTGGCGAGATCCGAAGCGCCCGCATTCGTGGTCATGATCAGGATCACGTTGCGGAAATTGACCTGCTTGCCGTTGTGGTCGGTGAGCCGGCCGTGATCCATGATCTGGAGCAGCACGTTGTAGAGGTCGGGATGCGCCTTCTCGATTTCATCGAGCAGCACCACGCAATGCGGATGCTGGTCGACGCCGTCGGTGAGCAGGCCGCCCTGGTCGAAGCCGACATAGCCGGGAGGCGCGCCGATCAAACGCGACACGGTGTGCCGCTCCATGTACTCGGACATGTCGAAGCGCAACAGCTCGACGCCGAGCGACGCCGCGAGCTGCTTTGCGACTTCGGTCTTGCCGACGCCGGTGGGGCCAGAGAACAGGTAGCAGCCGATCGGCTTCTCCGGCTCGCGCAAGCCGGCACGCGCCAGCTTGATCGAGGCGGCGAGCGATTCGATCGCCTTGTCCTGGCCGAACACGGTGCGCTTCAGGGTCTGCTCGAGATGCTTCAGTACCTCGGCATCGTCCTTCGACACGCTCTTCGGCGGGATCCGCGCCATCGAGGCGATCGTGGTCTCGATCTCCTTGATGCCGATGGTCTTCTTGCGCTTGTTCTCGGCGACCAGCATCTGCGCCGCGCCGGACTCGTCGATCACGTCGATCGCCTTGTCCGGCAGCTTGCGGTCGTGGATGTAGCGCGAGGACAGCTGCACCGCGGCCTCGATCGCCTCATTGGTGTACTTCAGCCGGTGATAATCCTCGAAATACGGCTTGAGGCCCTTGAGGATCGCGATGGCATCCTCGACCGTCGGCTCGTTGATGTCGATCTTCTGGAAGCGCCGCACCAGCGCGCGGTCCTTCTCGAAGTGCTGGCGATATTCCTTGTAGGTGGTCGAGCCCATGCAGCGGATCGTGCCCGAGGCCAGCGCCGGCTTGAGCAGGTTCGAGGCGTCCATCGCCCCGCCCGACGTCGCGCCCGCACCGATCACGGTGTGGATCTCGTCGATGAACAGGATGGCATTGGGATGCGCCTCGAGCTCCTTCAGCACCTGCTTCAGGCGCTCCTCGAAGTCGCCGCGATAGCGCGTGCCGGCAAGCAGCGTGCCCATGTCCAGCGAGAACACGGTCGCGGCCGCCAGCACCTCCGGCACCTCGCTGTCGACGATGCGCTTGGCGAGCCCTTCGGCGATCGCAGTCTTGCCGACGCCTGCTTCGCCGACGAACAGCGGATTGTTCTTCTGCCGGCGGCACAGCACCTGGATCGCGCGGTTGATCTCGGAGTTGCGTCCGATCACCGGATCGATCTTGCCGTCGCGCGCCTTCTTGTTGAGGTTGACGCAATAGGTCTCGAGCGCCTCACCCTTCTTCTTGGCGTCCTCGTTGCCCTTGGTCTCGGTTTCCTCGTCGACGCCGCGCACGGGCCGCGCCTCGGAGACGCCAGGCCGCTTGGCAATACCATGGCTGATGTAGTTGACGGCGTCGTAGCGCGTCATGTCCTGCTCCTGCAGGAAATACGCGGCGTGGCTCTCGCGTTCGGCGAAGATCGCGATCAGCACGTTCGCGCCGGTCACCTCTTCGCGACCGGACGACTGCACGTGGATCACGGCGCGCTGGATCACGCGCTGGAAACCGGCGGTCGGCTTGGCATCGTCGGCGCCATCCGTCACCAGGTTCTCGAATTCGGTCTCAAGGTAGTTGACGAGGCTCGTACGGAGCTTGTCGAGATCGACGCTGCAGGCGCGCATGACGGCAGCTGCATCGGAGTCGTCGATCAAGGAGAGCAAGAGATGCTCGAGCGTCGCGTATTGGTGATGACGCTCGTTAGCGATCGCCAGCGCACGATGCAGGGATTGTTCAAGGCTTTGGGAAAAAGTCGGCATTCGCGTCCTCTATGGCCCCCACCATCATGATCGCCATCGCCCGGTCAGGCAACAACAACCTTTGTCACATATAGTTATACAAGACCGCGGCGAAAGACCGGTTCCGCGACTCGGCGGCGACACACCTGCGGTATTTTCGATGCAAAACCCGTTCCGATTTGGGCGGGATCGGCGCCGGCGCAGGATTCCGTAGTTTTGCCGGCTGCGTCCGACAGCGCGCAGCCCTCACGCGACAATGACATTGCGGCTTAAACGCGAACCGGGTTCAAACGCGGCGAAAGGCGTCTACTTCTTTTCCATCACACATTGCAGCGGGTGCTGGTGCTTGCGGGCGAAATCCATCACCTGCGTCACCTTGGTCTCGGCGATTTCGTAGGTGAATACGCCGCACTCCCCGATGCCATGATGATGGACGTGCAGCATGATCTTGGTCGCGGCTTCGATGTCCTTGTTGAAGAATTTCTCCAGCACATGAACGACGAACTCCATCGGCGTGTAGTCGTCGTTCAGGATCAGCACGCGGTACAGGTTTGGCCGCTTGGTCTTCGGCTTGACCTTGGTGATGACCGACGTGCTCGGACCCGAGGGAGTGCCCGGACGATTGTCGTCATTGCTCATACGAGGCGCGTCGGCAGCGGCTGGCGCGGACAGATCAAGGCTGGAAGTCAATTGCAGCATGGCACAGGCGTTCAAATTCCCCACGGAAGCGGATGGCGGTCACTGCGCGACCCCGCCTTCGGAGCCCGGCGCAGGCGCCGCCTTTGGATCGCCGCTCCCGACAAATCCGGTTCAGGCCGGATCGCTCGCCAGCAATATGGCCCTGCCCCCGGCCGGCCGCAAGCACGCGAGAATCCGGCCCATGCGGTCGCAGCAGTCCCGATTCCCGGTCCGGGCGATCCTGCTCAGGTTAATCAATCCGGAGCGATTTGACAAAAATTTCCCCTCGGCACGTTTAGAACGTGTTGACCAGGAACCCGGCCGTTAACCCGGTTGGGACGGTTTTCCGCAAAACGCTCCGTTTTTCTACGGTCCAATTTACCTGCCATTCAATGGCATGCCGCGAAATCGTGCAAAACACAGGTTTCGGGGATCGTCATGTCTGGTCTGCCCCTCGTCAGCCGCCTTGGTCGGCAACTCGCCCGTTTTGCAGCGGCCGAGCAAGGCAATATCGCGGTGATCTTCGCCATTGCGCTCGTTCCGGTGCTGAGCTTCGTCGGCGCGGCGATCGACTACAGCCGCGCCGCCCAGGCCCGCACCGCGATGCAGTCAGCTCTCGATTCCACTGCGCTGATGCTTTCCAGGGACCTGTCGTCGGGCACCATCTCCACGTCACAGATCTCCACCAAGGCGCAATCCTATTTCAACGCCCTGTTCACGGACACCACGACCCTCCCGTCGGTCAGCGTCGCCGCGACCTACAACGCGAGCACCAGCATCGGCTCGACGATCCAGCTGACTGGAACCGGCACCTACACGACCAGCTTCATGAAGATCGCCGGCTTCCCGACGCTCGACGTCGGCACCTCATCCACCAGCGCCTGGGGCCTGACACGCATGCGCGTGGCCTTGGTGCTCGACGTCACGGGATCGATGGCGTCAGACGGCAAGATGGCCGCGATGCAGACGGCCGCGAAGAACCTGGTTGACCAGCTCAGCGCGCTCGCGAAGACCAACGGCGACGTCTACATCTCGATCGTTCCGTTCGCCAAGGACGTCAACGTCGGCAGCAGCAATTACAACCAGTCCTGGATCGATTTCAGCGATTGGGACGCCGCCAACGGCAGCTGGAGCTGCGCCGCGGGCAACAATTGGAATTGCAATAACTGGAAGTGGACGCCGGCCAACCACAACACCTGGAACGGTTGCGTGACCGACCGCGATCAGGACTACGATACCAAGAACACCCCGCCAACGAGCGCCAATGTGAGCACGCTCTTCCCGGCCGAGCAGTATTCCTACTGCAACACGGGCAGTTCGTCTTACCTGCAGCCGATCATGGCCTTGAGCTACGACTGGTCCGCGCTCAAGGCCCGGATCGACGCCCTGAAGCCCACGGGCAACACCAACCAGAGTATCGGAATCGCCTGGGGTTGGATGACGCTCTCGAGCGGCGACCCCATGAACGCGCCGGCCAAGGACACCAACTACACCTACAAGGATGCGATCGTCCTGCTCTCCGACGGTCTCAATACGCAGAACCGCTGGTACAGCGGTGCTTCGCAGATCGACGCCCGGCAGAAGATCCTCTGCGACAACGCCAAGGCCCAGCCCAACAACATCACGATCTATGCGGTGCAGGTGAACACGGGCGGCGATCCGACCTCGAGCGTGCTGCAATATTGTGCCAGCGGCAGCGACAAGTTCTATCTGGTCACCTCGGCGAGCCAGACGGTCTCGGTGTTCAAGGACATCGGCACTTCGCTGTCGAAGCTGCGCGTGGCGCGCTGACCGATCCTGAGCGCAACAAAAAGCCCGGCTGGTTCAGCCGGGCTTTTCGATTCCAGAATGTCTCGAGATGTTACTGGGCCGCCGGGGTGAACTTCGACACGATGGTCTCGACCGGCTTGAACGCCTGCTTGGCGAGGTCGCCGTAGAGGCCGGCGATCTTCTGCGATTCCGCAACGAAGGTTTCGTAGGCGGAACGGGCAAAATCGGTCTGCGCTTCCATGGCCTTGTCCAGCGACTTCACGCCGGAAAGCTTCTCGACGAAGGACTTGGTGTCTTCGAACGACTTCTTGGTGTAGTCGCCATAGGCGCTGGCGATCGCCTGGAGGCCATGCTGCACCGAGGTCGCGGAGGCTACGCACTGCTCGAACTGCTCTTTCCCGTAGTTCTGGAAGTCTTCAACCTTGAACATGTCGGAATCCTTATCCCTGGCTCGCGTCGGGAAGCCCCGGCTCCCTAACTCCGCCCAAAATTAGTGCAACGCACAAAAAAGTCAAGAATCTTGTGCGTCGCACAAAATCCGGCGCAAATCGCAGAGATTCCCGGGGTTTCCCGCAAGGGTTCCTTAAGCTTTTGGAAACCGGCCCACCCTACCCTGATTCCCTGGACGTGTTCACTTCCGCGAGCGGCCAAATGCCGTTTGAGAACATCACCTTAGCCAGAATAGCGGCTTGGGCCCAACGTCCCCCGCGGCGAACACCAGCGGAGGGACAGCCCGAGCAGGTAATGATCCCGGGTCCGTTGGGCACAATTTCGCCTCACGAGCCGGTGATCTAGTCAGAAACGGGGACGGGGTTCCATGCTTCGTAAAAACTTGTCTGCCTCGCGCTGGGCGCGGGTTGGCGTTTTCGGGCTTCTTACGGTCACCACCGCAGTCATCTTCACCATCGACGCAGCCGAGGCGCGGCGCCATCGTCGACATTATGCGCACCACCGGGTGCAGCGCGATGTGTCCGAGAGCTCCAGCTCGAAATTCGCGTCTATCATTATCGACGGCAATTCCGGCGCAGTGCTCCAGGCGACGAGCCCTGATGCGATCCGCCATCCGGCCTCGCTGACCAAGATCATGACGCTCTATCTGCTGTTCGAGCGCCTCGAATCCGGCAAGATGAAGCTCGACACCGAGATGCCGGTGTCCAAGCACGCCGCCGACCAGGATCCGACCAAACTGAATCTGCGTGCCGGCCAGACCATTCGCGTCGAGGACGCGATCAAGGGCCTCGTCACCCGCTCGGCGAACGACGCGGCTGTGGTGATCGCGGAAGCGATCGCCGGTGACGAGGACGACTTCGCCCAGATGATGACGCGCAAGGCACGCTCGCTCGGCATGTCCAGGACGGTCTACCGCAACGCCAACGGACTGCCCAACGACGAGCAGGTCACGACCGCGCGCGATCAAGCCACGCTGGGCCGCGCCATCCAGGAGCGCTTCCCCCGCTACTATCGCTATTTCGCCACCTCGACGTTCAATTGGCGCGGACAGTCGATCCGCAACCACAACCACCTGCTCGGCAGCGTCGAGGGCGTGGACGGCATCAAGACCGGCTACACCCGCGCCTCCGGCTTCAACCTCGTCAGCTCGATGCGCCGCGGCAACCGCCACCTGATCGGCGTGGTGCTCGGCGGCCGCAGCGGCGGCTCGCGCGATGCCATCATGCGCAACCTGCTCGCGGAGAACCTCGAAAAGGGCGCGACCGTGCGCACCGTCGTCGCCGTTACCGAGCGCAACGGCGCCGATGCCAATACCGATGTCGCCGACGCATCCGACACCCCGGCACGCCCCCCCGCGCAGGTCCAGGCCGCGGCAGCCCCTGCCCCCGAAGCCGCTCCGTCGCGCCTCGCCGCCCGCCTGTCGACCCTTGCGGCGGCCACCGCCGCGATGCCGCCGGCCCAGCACAAAGCTGAAGCCAGCAAGCCTGAGGTTCGTCCGACCGAATCCAAGATCGAGCCGGCGCCGCTCACCAATGGCGTGATCTCGAGCCAGCCGCTTTCCATCATCCCCGGCTCGTCCGAGCCGATGAAGCCGGTTCGGGTCAAGACGGTGCAGGTCAAGGCCGGCGCCGTGAAGGTCGCCTCCGCGGCTCCAGCCCAGGGTGGTGTCCAGGTCGTCGCGCCGCCGGTCACCAGCACCGTCCCGGCTCGTTCCGACGTCGCAGAAACCTCCGGCGCCGTCGTCGCCAGGGCAGATCTCATCAACAGGCCGGAAGCAGTCAGCCAGCCGGAAGCGCCCAAGGCCGAGATGGCCCGCACCGAACTGCCGCGGCAGCCGGCCGGGTTCGGCACCGGCAACGGCATCCTCGGCGTGCTGCCGGCCGCAACCGCTGCCGCGCCCGCTCCCGCCGCTCCAAGGCTCGCGTCCGCCGACCCGGCGCCACAGCCGATGCAAATGAGTGCGACGGCGAAGCCCGCCATCACCCACAGCGGCTGGATCGTCCAGGTCGGCGCGCTCGAGAGCGAAAACGAAGCTCAGCAACGCATCGATGCGGCCCGCAACTCGGCCCGCGGCCTGCTCAGCAAGGCGGACCCGTTCACCGAGCCCGTCGTCGCCAAGGACAATCGCAAGCTCTACCGCGCCCGCTTCGCCGGCCTCGAGCGCGACCAGGCCGAAGCCGTCTGCCGCACCTTGAAGCGCGCCGAGATCTCCTGCATCACCGTTCGCAACTGATCGCCGTCTCCGCTCCAAATCAAATGCCCGCGCCATGCGCGGGCATTTTCGTTTCGGGGATGCGGTGATGCCGAGGCCGTTCACGACAAGGCCGTTCCACGACAACCTCTCGTCAAGGATTTACGGTTAAAACTTTACTCAAGGGATCGACCACGCCGACAAGGGCGGGCGACGGCAGACAGAGCAATCGGAGCTCACGCGGTACGGGCGTTTGTAGCGTAGTGCCGGAGTTAGCCGTTATGCGTGCGAAGCAGAGTATCCTTGGCCTCGTTTACCCGGGCAGCGAGATACGTCGAGCCCCCCTGGTCGGGATGGAGTTTCTTCATCAGGGACTTGTGGGCCCGGCTGATGTCGTCGCGCCCCGCTCCCGGCTGCAAGCCAAGGATCTGATAGGCTTCCTCCGCCGTCATTTTGCTGCTCGCCGCCGTGCGGCGCTGCCGCCCTGCCGTATCGCCCTGCGCGTTCTGACGCCAAGCGGGAAACCGGCGGTCCAGATAGCTTTCAAGTAAGGCCACGCTCTCGGCATCGAACGTCGGGACCATTGCCAGCAAGCCGGCAAGATCGAACTCATCGAGATTGCGCCCGGCGTGGGGCCCCGCGACGATCTGGCCGGAAAGCTGGCCGGAATCGTGGTCGAGCCGCATGTCCAGGAATTGCGAGCGCACCCGCGAGGCCTGCCCGGACGGGCGCGTCGCACCGCCGCCGAACAGCCCGCCGACATTGCCGAAGCCCGCATTCGCCAATGGCGTCCAGCCGAGCAGCCCGGCGCCGAAAATTCCGAGCGGGATCGCAACCGCCAGCTCACCCCGCAAGCCGGTGAACGCCGCAACCGCCAGCGCCAGCACGCCGCCGCCGAACTTCAGGGTGCGCGCCAGCACCGCCGGATTGGCGGAGCGGAATGTCTGGAGCAGCAGGTAAAGCGTGATAACGGCGACAGCGCCGGCGATCAGGGTCATGGCTGGAATATAGTCGTCCTCTTGCCAAAAAGCATGGCGGTCCACCGCCGCAAGCCGCGTCGGCCCGATCGCTACTTCATCTGGCTGATCAGCTTCGCCGCGCCGCTCACGCTTCCAGCCAGTTTCAGCAGCGCCTCGCGTCCGCCGGCGGCATAGGCCGCAGCTGCCCGCAACAGCTCGCGCAGCTGCGCCGCCGCACCAGGATCGAACCGGCACCAGGCACCGCCCGTCAGGCGCGCGATCTCCCGGAAGGCGTGTTCGGCGGCCGCGTCACGGCCCTCCTGAAACACGAATACGGGCACCTTGAGCATGCCGAGTTCGCCGGCCTTGGCGGAGACCTCGTCGATGTCTTCCTCCATGGCATCGCCGACGAAGACCACGGCCCGCACGCCGGATGCGACTGCCTCGCGCCTGGCCTCGCTCAGCACCTTGCCGATCTGGGTATCGCCGCCGCGGCAATCGATCTTGCTCATCAGTGTCGCCAGCTTGGCGCTGTCGGAGATCCAACCCGTGGCGCGGCACTCGTTGAAGCCGCGATAATAGACCAACCGGATGTCGAGACTGCCGAGCGCTGCGGTCTCGCGAAACATGTCGGCCTGGAGCGCACACGCCATGTCCCAGGTCGGCTGCCGGCTCATCGTCGCATCGAGCGCGAAGATCAGCCGTCCCCTCGCGCCCGGCGCATGCGGCGAGAGCGCCCGCGCCTTGGCGACGAACGCGGCGATGTCTTCCGAGGTTGAGGTTTCCGCCTGCGGCAGCGCGCCGTCTGCTCGCGCCGAAACGGCATCGCGGCCGCGCGGTTTGATGGGTTCGCCCGACATCGCAGCTACACCTTGCGTCAGCAGTTAATGTGGTCAGCGCATGCGGCCCGGTCAATGCACAAAGCCTCCGCGGGCGGGCGCCGCGGAGGCTTCGACGATCGGTGCAGCCGAGCGGTCAGCTGCCGTCAGTCAGCTCTTGGCGGGTGCCATCAGAGCGACCGGGCCCGGCTCGAGGATCTTGGGCGGGGCGGATTGCGTGTCGACCGGCGCCACCTCGCTTTCGGTCGCGCTGAGGAACTTGTCGAGCATGCTCTGGATCGAGCTCTTCGCCACATCCGGACCGGTATCGCGCATGTCGTTGTGCTGGAATTCGGTCTTCACGACCTGAATGCCCGCCTTCTCGCATTCCTCGTCGGTCGGAATAACGCCGGCGTCAGCCTTGAACTGCGGGTCCTGGGAGCGGAACGACAGGATCTTGAACTTGCCGGCGGTGACGAAGGGCACGCGCAGATTGTCGAGCGTGACGACCTTCTTGACCTCGTCCGGATATTGCTTGGCGAAGTACATGGTGATGTCGCCGCCCATGGAATGGCCGACCATCGTCACCTTGTCGTAGTCGGCGTTGGGCTGAACCTTCTTCATCTCCTGCACAGCGAGATGGATGTTGGCGACGCCGCGAAGGATCTGCGGCAGCCGGCCGACATAGAGCTCGCCGGGCTTGGTCACCATCGGAGGGTCGGTCGGCAGATCGTGCTGCGGGCTCATGACCATGTAGCCGCGCGCAGCGAAGATATTGGCGAGGAAGCCGTACTCGGTGTTCTTGACGGTGTTGCCGTGATTGATCACCGCGACGGGCAGCTTGATCATGCCGGCATTGGCCTGCATCTCCTTGTCGCGGCGCACCGCGATGGACACGGGCACGGGACGGTTGTCGCGAGAGGCGTCGTAGAATGTGATGGTCTCGTGCCTGATCGCCCACTTGCTCGCCGTGAAATAGGCGATGCCGCAGAGGGCACTGACCGAAACCAGAACGGCAATTCCACGCTTCATTTTCGTCCTCAGCCTCAGGTCTAAGCGACCTGAATCCCTGTTGAAAATCGTGTTCTTCCGGGGCTCTTCGTCCCCTTGTCGCCTATCCCTAATATATGTCACAGCAGCGTGACAGGAAGGCTAAATGTTGTGAGCCGGCAGCCCTTTCATTGTGCGTCGCACTCGTTTCGTGAGCACCCCATTCACTTACCGCTACGTCAGGGTGCAGGTCCCTATTCGACGCAACCGGTCTCGATCGGGTTCGACTCTCGGTAAATGCAGGGTGAAAACGCGCGTGGCGCCAGGCGGGTTCCCCGGGCAGAAGGGGCTCGGATCGCCCGGAAGTAGCGCAATACCGCGGCGTCAGGCGCCGAGGATATCGTGGACCTCGAGCGGCTTGTCCACCTGGTTGAACCACTCGGCCCGGTTGGCCGCGCGGCGGCGCCCGCGCTCGTCGAGCGGGAGCTTGAGCTGGCGGAGCAGGCTCGTCACCTCCTCCCGCGCGGTGAGATGGCCGAGATTGGGCCGCATGCCGAGCGTGGCCTCGTCGATCTCGTCCAGGGCGGTCAGGCCGCGCGGGAAGAATTCGCGATAGACGACGCGCTCGGCGAAGCCGTCGACGTAGCGGAAGCCGAGCCGCAGCGACAGATCCTTCAGGCCCTCGGCGACGAGCTGCTTGTTGCGCGAGCCGAGCATGGACAGGCGGTTGCGCACGACGATCCAGTCGGTGGTCGCGCCGTCGAGCTGGCGTCGCTTGCGCCTGACATCGCGCACCATCTCGGCATAGTGGCTCTCGCCCGTCACCGCGTAAGTCGCGGGATCGACCGTGCCGAGCACGTCGAAATCGAGAAAGCTGTCGTTGATCGGCGTGACCAGGGTGTCGGCCATCGAATGCGCGAGCCGCATCAGATAGCTGTCGGTGCCGGGCGTATCGATCACGATGAAGTCGAAGCTGCTCTCGACCGCCGACACGGCTTCCATGAACTGCTGGAACTCGGAGTTCTCGTTCTCCGCAATCTGCATGGTCTCGCCGAGCTTGATGCAGCGATGCACCGGGAGCTCGAGGTCGAGCTTGGTACGCTGGGCCCAGGCAGACCGGTTGCCGATGTAGCGCGTGAAGCTCTGCTGGCGGCAGTCGAGGTCGATGGTGGCGACGCGCTGGCCGGCCTTCAGGAGTGCAACGGCGATGTGCAAGGCGGTGGTCGATTTGCCGGAGCCGCCCTTCTCGTTGCCCAGCACGACCACATGCGCCGAGCCGGATTGGCCTTGGCTAGCCTGCACAAGCATGGCGATCCTCAACACCCCTTGCGAATATCTTCGAGTTGACCGCGTCAGCGGTCAAGTGAAATGCGTGACAGGTCATGCAAATTGCAATGCGCCGTTCCTCACGATGTATCGCGGCGCCGTCTTTCGTCTGTGATCCAGCCCACAATATCGCAACGTTCTGTGCGGCCTTGCGCGGGATGCTGTGCCGCATCCGGATGCATGGCGTCCACGATCTCCGCTTGTTAAGGTTAGCCAGCCGGGCGCGAGGCCCGCGCCCGCGCCGCTTTCCAATCCATTCGAGTCCCGATGTCAGCACGCCCATTGATCGCCCGCACGGTCCCTGCCCTGCGACGCGCCGTCGACGATCTCCGCAAGCGAAAGGCCACGATCGCGCTGGTCCCGACCATGGGGGCGCTCCATGACGGGCATGTGTCGCTGGTTCGCCTCGCCAGGCGGCGCGCCAGCCGCGTCGTGGTGTCGATCTTCGTCAACCCGACCCAGTTCGCCCCGACCGAGGATTTCGGTGCCTATCCGCGCACCTGGAAGGCCGATATCGCAAAGCTCGCGGCGGAGGACGTCGATATCGTCTGGCATCCCGGCGTCGCGGCCATGTATCCGGAGGGCTTTGCCACGCGCATCGTGCCGGAGGGGCCGGCGCTGGCCGGTCTGGAGGACCGCTTCCGTCCGCACTTCTTCGGCGGTGTCGCCACCGTCGTCGGCAAGCTGTTCACGCAAGTCCGGCCGGATGTTGCAATCTTCGGCGAGAAGGACTTCCAGCAATTGCGGGTGGTGACGCAGATGGCGCGCGACCTCGACCTCGGCGTCAAGGTGATCGGCTCCCGCACCGTGCGCGAGCGCGACGGACTCGCGATGTCCTCGCGCAACGTCTACCTCTCGCCGGAGGAGCGCCAGACCGCCATCGTCCTCTACCGCGCCATGAGAGAGAGCGCCGGGAGAATCCGTGCCGGCGATGCGATCGCGCCGGCCATAGCGGGCGGCGCCGCGATGATCAAGGCGGCCGGCTTTGCGCTCGACTATTTCGAGCTGCGCCACGCCGAGACGCTGGCAGCGGTCACCTCGCGCAAGGACGGCCCCTTGCGGATCCTGGTCGCGGCCAGGCTCGGCACCACCCGGCTGATCGACAACATCGCCGTTTAGAGCAGGCCGAGGTCACGCAATTCGCGCCGCATCGGCTCCGGCATCGCCGCAATCGAGCCGGCCGCGGACTTGCCGAGATCGGCCGGCACCGAATCGTCGGCCAGATAGCGCCAGCCCTGGAACGGGCGCATCGGCCGCGGCGACACCGAGATCACCTTCGGCTGCATCACGATCCGGCAGCGACCGATGCCGTCCTTGTCGCGGAACGGCTCGATGCCGATGATCTTTTCGCGCGCGGCGATCTCGCCCTTGATCACCCAGTAGAGCGAACCGCCGGCGAGGATCTCGGCGTCGCGCTTGGGGACCATGCGGGTGATGTGGATGTGATGTTGCGGCAGACCGTTCTTCTTGGCGGTCTGCATCCGTTCAGCCACCCACTCCTTCAATTCCTTGACGGAGTCGCAGCCGACGGCGAGCTTGATCAGATGGAGTGGCATGCCCAAGCATTAGCCGGGCAGCCGCGCATTTGGAATGCCGATCTACTCGTTATCCGCAGGCGCGGGAGCAGCTGTCGAGCCCGGTGGCGGCGTGAGCGGAACCGGCGCTGCAGGCGCACGCGCAGCCTTCTGGGCCGGCGGCTTCTTCGCACCCTGCGGGCTTGATGCCGCGGGTGCTGCGGCCTGTGCGGAGGCAGCGGCCGGCGCACGCGGTGCTGCCGCCGCGTTCGCGGCCGGCGCTCCCTGGCGCGCCGACGCCGTGGGCTCCGGATTCATGATGCTCACCGGCGGTGTCGAGGACGCGCTCGGGAACTCGGCATTGGTCGGCTTGCCCGTCGGCGTCGATGGCGGCAGTCCGGCGAGCGCGGCGTTGGCCGGCATCGCCGGCGCCGCAGCGGGCGCGTTCCAGATCGGCGCATAGCGCGCCACCAGCGTGTCGTAGAGATGGGAGTCCATGTTGGCGGCGACCTGCTGCTGGTCGGTCAGCGAGCGGAACGCGGCGCAGTCGAACTGCGTGCAGCCGTCGCGTGCCACCAGCACATGCGCAACGAGGCCGTAGCGATCGCGCTCGATCGACTTGCGCAGCACCTTCATGTCCGGTGTCAGGCTCTTCTCGGCCGCGGCGACATCGCCGAGCGCGGTCAGCCGGTCGATCCTGGCGGCGGTATAGGATACGGCCGCAGCCGCAGCATCAGGCGCGCCGAACAGCGCCTTCTCGCAGCCGGCGCCGACGGCATCGCCGGCGAGATCGTCGAGGCAGGACAACGCGGGCAGGCTCGCGCTCACTGCAGCTTGCGCGCGCGCCTCGGCCGGAGCGGACGGCGCGTCCGGTCCATAGAGGCGCATCGTGGCTGCGCCGGCGATCGCGATGGATAGCAGCGTAATGACGGTCAGCGCCCCGTTGGCGACCGACCTGTCGGCGCGCAGCAGCGCGACCAGCAGGATCAATCCGAAGAATCCGGCAGCCGCCAGCGTCATCCACGTCGGAAAGGCTGGCGAACGCCAGATTTGGTCGAGCGAAGTGGCCCATGCCCAGTTCATGCGCGATGTCCCCTCACGCGAGCAAAGAGCGGATGGTCAAGCGAGTACCGCGAGCCGGCAACTGCCCCCGCTTACCTTGTGAAGGTGAAGCGGGCCTTTTGACGGCGGCAGAATACAATTCCCGGGAGGCGCCTATGCGCCGGCGGCGTCGGCGTTCAGGAGAGCGCGAGCTGGCTTTCCTTGGCAACGCGCTCGAAGGCTTCGGTCGAGCTTTTGATCCGGTACTGGCAGTCGTCGCCGTCGGTCGGCAGCAGACGGATGACCTCATACGCGCCGCTCGCAGCCGGACGCGCGACATTGCTGGCCGTGAACAGGACGCGCGTTCCCACGGGGAATTTGTGCTTCAACACCCTCTCCATCACTCAAACAGCGCCGGCCGCGCCCAGTGTCCCACTGCGATGGCCGGCCGGAAACCCGGGCCGTTGTATAGCACGCGTCGCGCCGATTTGGCCAGCGCCAAGCCGGCATGGCATGCGCTCGAATTTTGCAGTTATTTCAGAATGATAGCCGATGAGCCGGCGGGCCGATGATACCGCCCGGGCGGCACTTTCCCCCGGGCATGTCGCAGGCGGTGTCGCAGCCCCCCGCCCCCAAACGGCCCCCGCCCATTCCGGGCTCCAGGAACGCCGGCCGGCGCGCGGCCGGCCACCGCCGTCAGACCTTGCGCTCAGGCGTCCTCGAACTTGGCGATGACGAGCGTTTCGGCCAGCCCGTCACGGGTCCATTCCTGGAACGCCGGCAGCGCCATCATCGTCTCCATGTAGGCCTTGGTGTCCGGCGCCACCTCGATCGCATAGGTGCGGAAGCGGTGCACGACCGGGGCGTACATGGCGTCCGCGGCACCGAAACGGCCGAACAGGAACGGCCCGTTCGCGCCATAGCGGGTACGGCACTCGCGCCAGATCTCCTCGATGCGCGCGATGTTGGCCTTGGCGCCCGCCGACAGCGCCACGGGACGGATCGGCCGATGCAGGTTCATGCCGCACTCGCTGCGCAGCGGCACGAATCCTGAATGCATTTCGGCGCACACCGAACGGGCATGCGCGCGCGCTGCGACATCGTCGGGCCACAGCTTCTTCTCCGGATAGCGCTCGGCGATGTACTCGATGATGGCGAGCGAATCCCACACCGTGACGTCGCCGTCGACCAGCACCGGCACCTTGCCGGCGCGGCTGAAGGACAGGATCTGCTCCTTGTCGGCGGGATCGTCGGTGTAGAGCGGGATCAGCGTCTCCACGAACGGGATGTCGTTGGCGCGGAGCGCGAGCCAGGGCCGCATCGACCATGACGAGTAGTTCTTGTTGCCGATCGCGAGTTTGAGCGCAGCCATGTACTGGTCCTTCGTTGAGTCCTGCGGTTGCCGCCGCTTTTAACGCCATCGCCTGCCGCCAATCAATCGTTGCTGCGTCCCGTCATGCGTGGCAATCGTTGCGATCCTTGCCAAGAGATAGACATGAGACAGACATGAGACAGACATGAGACCGACATGAGCAGGCATTGGGTCGACATCACCGCCGTCGGCTTCTTCATCATCGAATGGCTGGCCTATGCCCTGACGCTGGAGCATTCGGCCTATGGCCGCGACAGCCTGTCGGCGCGCATGAACCGCTATCGCGAGGTCTGGGTGCGCCGGCTGCTCGAGCGCGAGACGCGGATGGTCGACATGCAGATCATGGCCTCGCTGCAGAGCGGCACCGCCTTCTTCGCCTCCACCAGCCTGTTCGCGCTCGGCGGCGCCCTGGCGCTGCTGCACGCCACCAACGACGCGATCATGATTCTGAGCAAGCTGCCGATCGACCTCAGCACCTCGCCCGCTCTGTGGGAGCTGAAATGCGTCGGCCTCGTGCTGATCTGCGTCTACGCCTTCTTCAAGTTCGCCTGGGCCTATCGCCTGTTCAACTATGTCGCGATCCTGTTCGGCGGCATGCCGCCGGCCTCGCAGCGCGACACGCCCGAGGCCGAGGCTCACGTCATCCGCACCTCGCGCCTGTTCGAATCCGCCGGCCGCCACTTCAACCGCGGCCAGCGCGCCTTCTTCTTCGCGCTCGGCTATCTCGGCTGGTTCGTCAGCCCCTGGGTGCTGTTCGTGACCACGGCAGCCGTGGTGGTCGTGACCTGGCGCCGGCAGTTCGCGTCCAGTGCCTGGATCGCGATGGCACCGGAGGTGGACGGCGAAGAGGCGCGGAAGCGTGGTCATTGAGGCGGCTCTCTCGGCGTGCACTCGTAGGATGGGTAGAGCGCAGCGAAGCCCATCGCACCATCCACCTCGCGGAAGCATGATGGGTTTCGCAAGGGCTCTACCCATCCTACGGCAACGCAGACATGCCTTCCCGATCTCGCGGCTGCTTCGCCCGAGCTTTGCCTGGTTACTCCACCCTCTTGAACCAAGAGGGCGCAGGGAAGGCCGGGTGCCGACATCGCACCCGCGGTCTGCTGCGCAAATGCACACGCAGGAAAACCGCACAGCAGCATACAGGTGGTGCCGATCACTCGGCCTTCCCTGCGCGATGGTCGGACGGCTTATGCCGCGCTCTCCCGGGAGCCGAACTTTCCTTCTGGCCTCCCTCGCCCCGCGAATTTGAATGATGCCGTCCGCCCGGTTGGGCTCGCGCACATCTCCGCAGACAGCTTGACCGTAGCAACGACGGCCAGGACCACACGGTTTTGCCGCACGCACCAGCATCGCTCGTCCGCACGTGGCCACGGGCTCACAGGGACTACCCGCCCTGCCCGCACCTCTCGCGCACGACGCTGCTGCGTCCATCGCAAGCCCGGCTCGCATATCGTGACGACGCGCGATCGCCCCTCTTGGGTGAGCCAGGATGGGCAACACATACGGTAAAACCGAATTTCGGTAAAGCAAAATATTTTTGCACGCGCGGATTGACAGAGGGCGACACAGCGCGGGTCCCGTAGCCTGGATAGAGCGCCAGCGTAATCCGCGACAGCATAAAATACCGAGCGGCCCCGGATGCGCTGCGCTCCATCCAGGCCACGGGAGCTACGGCTCGCTAGCCCCCGAAATCCTTCGGGCTGAACGGCAGGTCCAGCACTTTCCATTCCTCGTACAAATTGGCCGGCAGCATCTTGTAGGGCTGGCAGTTCTGCAGCGCGCTCGTTGCGGACTTGACGATGGCCACGCCCTTTGCGGACGGCGGCGCCTGGATCAGGATGGGCTCGCGCGCCAGTGTGCCATCGGTGGCGAACACCGTGCGCAGCTTGACATTGACGTTGTCGGTCGGCGCGACTCCGGCCGGAAGCTTGGCGCAGGTGCGCAAATGACGGCGAAGCTCCGCGATGACTTCGGGCGGAAGCTTCGCAGCGATCGAGTCGTTGGCATCGCCGCCGTCGTCCTTGGCGCCTTGCGGCTCGACCGGCAATTCAGGCGGCAGGCCCAGCATGACGCCGTACTTGATGGTGACGTCCGGCTGCGCCGGCTGATAGGCCGGCGGCGTCGCGGTCTGCGGCGGCGGTTGCGCGTTGGCTTCACGCTGCTTCGCGGCCTGCGGCTGTTTCTGCTGCGGCTCGGGCGAGGCCTGCTGCGATGGCAATGGTGACGGCGATGGTGCGGCCGCCTGCGGCCTGGCCGCGGGTTTCGACGCCTCCGCCTTATCGGCGAGATCCGGCTTCGGCAGCTTCAGATCGAGGAGCGGCTCCGGCGGCTTCGCCTCTTCCTTTTTCTCCTCGGCCTTGGCTTCCTCCTGCTTCACCTGCTCCGGCGTGACGATGTCGACCGTGACAGTCTCGGGCGGCTGGCTGTGAAACGGACGGACCTCGCTGATCACGATAATCAGCGCCACCAGCGTCAGGTGGGCGATTGCCGAGGCGGCAATGTCCGTCCGTATGATCTTCCGCAGTTCCATCGACCGATCTTGGGTTGCCGCCGCGGTCCTAACATACCCCGGGTCCCTCTCAATCCCATTTCGGGGCGAAGCCAAAATCGGTCAGGCGTCCCTTCGGATTGGCAAGCGCGGCGATCCGGCTCATCTCGTCTTCCGACAGCTCGAAATCGAAGATCTCGATGTTTTCCGACAGGCGCTCGATGCGCGAGGTCCGCGGGATCGCGGCGACATTCTGCTGCACCAGCCAGCGCAGGCAGACCTGCGCCGGCGTCTTTTGGTGGACGCGGCCGATCTCGGCCAGCGTCTGGTCGGATTTGATGCGGCCCTTGGCGATCGGGCTGTAGGCGACGAGGGCAAGGCCATGCCGGTCGCAGGCCGCCCTCACCTTCGCCTGATCGAGATAGGGGTGATATTCGACCTGGTTGCAGACCAGCGGCTCCGCCGACAGCGCGACCGCCTGCTCGATCAGTGCCACGGTGAAATTGGAGACGCCGATGTGGCGGGTCAGGCCCATCGTCTTCGCATGCGACAGCGCGCCCAGCGTCTCCGCCAGCGGCACATGGGGATTGGGCCAGTGCAGCAGCAACAGGTCGACAGAGGGAAGCCGCAGGCGGGCAAGGCTCTCCTTGACCGAGCGCTCGAGATCGTTGGGCGCGAAATGGTTGGTCCAGACCTTGGTGGTGAGGAAGACGTCGTCGCGGCGCACGCCGGAGGCGCGCAAGCCGTCGCCGACCTCGCGCTCATTGTCGTAGACCTGCGCGGTGTCGATATGGCGATAGCCGAGCCGCAGCGCCTGCTGGACCACGCGCGCGGCGGGCTTTCCGCTCAGCTCCCAGGTCCCGAGACCGATCGCCGGAATCCTTGCGCCATTGGCCTCGACGAACAGCATGAGGAATCCTCTTCCGTTGCGGCAGCCCCGGTCGACATTATGGACCTCGTCCGTGTTGGTTGCCAACGGACGTCGGTGCTATCGGGACGGATATTCAGGGCAATGCTAACAGGAGGTTCGCACGAGGCTTACGCCTTGATGTCACGCCTTTTTGTCAGGCCTTTTTTTCAGGCCTTGGCGAGCGCCTGGAACACGGTGTCGGGCGCATGCGCGATCACCGCGAGCAGCGCGCGGGCCGGGCCACGCGGGGCGCGCTTGCCCTGCTCCCAGTTGCGGATGGTCTCGACGGGAACGCCGAGCTTGGCGGCGAACTCCATCTGGGTCAGGCAGGCGCGCCGGCGCAGATCCCGCACCGCGAGCGGGCCGGTATCGGCCGGCACCGTATCGGCCGTCGGCTGACCCGAACGCGGCTGGACCGGAAATTCCTGCCCATCCCGCAATTCGACGATCCGTCCGTCCGCCTTCAGCCGCAACCGCATGCCCATTCCCCCAAGCGAGGGCGATGATGCGGCAGGTCGCTTAAGTTCGGATTAAAGACAGGAGGTCTCGTGCCCCGGACGCGGCGCAGCGCGCCCCGAGCATGAAAGTGGGGGCCCCTGCTGATCGCCCCCGTCATTGCGAGTTCCGACCGGCCGGAAGGGTCGCAATCCAGACTGCCGCCGCGGAGGGATTCTGGATTGCTTCGCTAATGACGTGGAGAGAGCGTGCGCCGTTCGCTACTTCAACCCGAACCAGAGCGTCGCAATCCCGAGGAAGGAGAAGAAGCCGATGACGTCGGTCACGGTGGTCACGAACGTGCCCGACGCCACCGCCGGGTCGGCCCGCACGCGATCCAGCGCCATCGGGATCAGGATGCCGCCGAGCGCGCCGGCCACGAGGTTGCAGATGATGGCGAGCCCGATGACGATGCCGAGGCCCGGGATCTTGAACCAGGCCACCGCGGCAATGCCCGTGATCACGGCGAAGGCGAGGCCGTTGACGAGGCCGACCAGGGCCTCGCGCATTACCACGCGCCAGGCGTTCGAGGACCCGAGCTCGCGCGTCGCCAGCGCCCGCACCGCCACCGTCATGGTCTGGGTCGCGGCATTGCCGCCCTGGCTCGCCACGATCGGCGCCAGCACCGCGAGCGCGACCATCTTCTCCAGCTGCCCCTCGAACAGGCCAAGCACGGAGGACGCCAGGAACGCGGTGGCGAGGTTCACCAGCAGCCAGTTGAAACGACCGCGGGCGATGGTGAGGAACGTATCCGACAGCTCTTCGTCGCTGGTGACGCCGCCGAGCGCCTTGAGGTCCTCGTCCGCCTCCTCCTCGATGACGTCGACGACGTCGTCGACGGTGATGACGCCGACGAGGCGGTCCTGGGTATCGAGCACGGGGGCGGCGACGAGATTGTACTTGCCGAACATGCGCGCCACCTCCTCCTGGTCCTCCAGGACGGAGACGCGGCGGCGGTCCTCGTCGGTGAGCTCGGTCAGCGCCACCGGCCGGCGCGTGCGCAGGAGCACGTCGAGCGGCACCGCGCCCTGCCAGTGCTGGTCCTTGTCGACGACGTAGATCTCGTAGAAGCGGTCGGGCAGATCCGGCGTCTCGCGCATGTAGTCGATCGCCTGGCCCACGGTGAAATCCTGGGGCACGGCGATGAACTCGGTCTGCATGCGGCGGCCGGCTGAGTTCTCCGGATACAGCAGGCTGCGCTCGAGCGCGACGCGCTCCTTGAGCGGCAGCTTCTCCAGGATCTCCTCCTGCTCCTCGGCGCCGAGGGTTTCCAGGAGCTCGACCGCATCGTCGGATTCGAGCTCGCGGACGCCCTCGGCGACCGTCTCCGGCAGCAGCTCCTCGAGGATCTCCTCGCGCACGGTCTCATCGACCTCGTTCAGCGCCGAGAAGTCGAAATCGCGGCCGGTGAGCTCGACCAGGCGGACGCGCTGGTCGGGCTCCAGGGCCCCGATCAGATCGCCGAGATCGGCCTCGTGCAGTTCCGCGACACAGGCCCGCAGCGCCGCGCTGTCGCTCTCCTCGATCGCGCGGGCGATTTCCTCGACGAATTCGCGCCTGATATCGCCGTCCTCATTGCGCATCGGCACGTGGTCGAGTACCGAATCGGAGGCGGATGGGGCACCGTCCATATGTTCATCCATGGCGCGCCTCGACGTTGACAGGTTGGAACGGGTGATCTGGCTGACGGCAAGCCAATACCCACAAGGCAACTGCGGGCGCAATGACAAAGATCTTTCGACTGGAATGGACGTCGATCATGTCAGGTGCGGCGCTGGCCGCCCTTCTCGGCGTAAGCTTGTGTGATGCCGCCGAGTGCCCGCGCAAGGACGCGCTCGGCACCTCGCGCGTGCTCAGCGTCGACGCCAAGACCTTTCCGCGCGTGGGCCTGAAGAGCTTTCCGCAGACGCTGCCGCTGGCCGATCGCGAGGTCGTGCTCACCTTCGACGACGGGCCGCATCCGCCGACGACGTCGAAGGTGCTGGCGGCACTCGCGCAAGAGTGCGTGCGCGCGACCTTTTTCCTGATCGGCCAGCACGCCTCGCAGTATCCGGACATGGTCAAGCGCATCGCGCGCGAGGGCCACACCGTCGGCCATCACTCCTTCACGCATCCGTTCATGGGGCATATTCCGTTCGAGAAGGCCATTGCCGACATCGACCGGGGCATTGCCGCAGACGAAATGGCGCTGCACGGAGCCTCGACGACGACACCCTCGACGCCGTTCTTCCGCTTTCCCTATTTCGAGTCGACACAAGCGCTGCTCGACCTGCTCCAGTCGCGCGGCATCGCTGTGTTCGGGGCCGATCTATGGGCCAGCGACTGGGAGGAGATGACGCCGGAGCAGCAATTGAAGCTCGTCACCGAGCGCCTCGCCGCGAGCGGCAGGGGCATCATCCTCTTTCACGACAACAAGGCCCAGACGGCCGCAATGATGCCGGCCTTTCTGCGGTATCTGAGGGAGAACGGCTATCGGGTGGTTCACATCGTCCCGGCGGGCAAATCGCAAAGGAGCGCCGACACGCGCTGATGCCGGAATGTCACGCCCGGGCAAAATGGGGTGATTTGGGGGCAATTAACACTCTGTTCATGCTACCCCGTGCAAAGATGAGGACGGCTACGGCTGAACCGTTTTGGGTCAGCTCCGACCTATTCTAAGCGCCAGTTGCACGGGGGCAGACGAGGTTCATGATCGGAAGTAGCGTTGTTGTGCGGACGCGATCGTGGATCGTCCTCTGTCTGGGAATTCTGACCATCGCTTCGCCGGCCGCGCGCGCGGCCGATTGTCCCGGCAATCCCGACGCGCTCGGCACGTCCCGCACCCTCGTGGTCGATCCGCGCGAGCATCCGCTGATCGGCACCATGCAGTACCGCGAGACGCTGCCGCTGAAGGACCATGAGGTCGTCCTGACCTTCGACGACGGTCCGATCCCGAAATATTCCAACCAGGTGCTCAAGATCCTCGCCGACGAATGCATCAAGGCGACCTTCTTCATCGTCGGCAACCAGGCCAAGGCCAATCCGGACGGCGTGCGCAAGCTGGTGGGGGCAGGCCACACCGTCGGCACGCACAGCATGGACCATCCGCTGACCTTCGACCGGATGCCGATCGAGAAGGCCGAGGCGGAGATCAATGGCGGCATCGAATGGACCGCGGCCGCGATGACCGATCCCTCGCAGCTCGCCCCGTTCTTCCGCATTCCCGGACTGATGCGCGCCGAGGGCGTCGAGAGCCATCTGATCTCGCGGGGCATCCAGGTCTGGAGCGCCGACTTCCCGGCCGATGACTGGCGGCACGTGTCGTCCGACCGCGTCTACCAGCTCGCGATCCAGCGGCTGGAGGCCAAGGGCAAGGGCATCCTGCTGCTGCACGACATTCAGGCCCGCACGGTGGCGGCGCTGCCCAAGATCATCCGCGACCTCAAGGCGCGCGGCTATCGCATCGTGCATGTCGTGCCCGCAACAGCCGAGCGGCCGGCGACGCCGACGACGCAGGTCGAATGGCTGCTGCATCCGCCATCCGAGACGACGCCGATCGCGCGCTGGCCGCGCGTGCCGCATTTCGTGTTCACGCAGACCGGGACACTGCCGGCGCCCGGGCTCGCCGACCTCAATGCGCAGGCCGAGCATCAGTCGCTGCTGCCGCACCGGAGCAAAGGCCAGATCGACCTCGCATCCACCCTGCCCGTGCCCGGCCGCGACCTGTTCGCGATTCCGGAAGGCTCGGTCGAGGTGCTGCTGACGACGACCTTGTCGCGGCGCGCGGCGACCCGGGTCGCGATGGCCGCCGAGAGGCCGCATCCGGCCAAGGACAAGGCTGCACAGGGCAGAGCTGCGAAGGGCAAGACGGCCAGGGTGCAGGGGCGACATACCGCCCAGGCGGCGCCGGTGGCAGCGGATCATGCCGCGCAGCCCGTCGACATCGCACCCAAGAACACCGCCTCCAAGGGCGCCGCTTCCAAGAGCGCGGCTTCCAAGAGCGCGGCGCCCCGTCCGACCCGCGTCGCCAGCCTGAAAAAGCGCGCTTAGGCCGCTATTGCCGCATGATCGCGGCGACGCAGAGCAGCACGATCAGCGCCAGGAAGAACAGGTCCATGTAGGACTTGAGCTCGCCGTCGCGCCGCAGCCGCGCGACGTCGGCGATCACCTGCTTGCGTGCGCTGGTACTGCCAGAGCCGTCGTTGATCGGCGCCTGAAGACGCCTGGTCTCAGCCTCCAGCTTCTCGATCTTCTGGAAGAAGTAGAACGCCCGCAGCGTCGAGACCGCGCGCATGGCGGCATAGACCAGCACCAGGATCGCCAGGATCGCCCGGTTCGGATACTTCTCCATGAAGTTCAGGCTGAAATAGACCACCGCCATGAAGGCGAAATTGGTGAGGAAGCGATAGACGAAGCTGAGAAAGACCATGCTGGCTCGAACCTTGAGGGGGGGCGCAACTTGACGATGTTGCGAAGTGCGGGATCGGGACCCAGACCGGAACGGCGATCCTGGATGCGGCCCGTCTACGCCAAGATTGTTTCAACAAAGATACTGCCGCCCCCGCAACTTGCGGCCTTTTAGCCTGACGCGGCCATAAGGCAAGCCGGAGCTTGGCCCCCGGTCTTGCCGACGCGAAGGGCCCGCAACGGCTCAATGGCGGTTTGGTCGAAGGCGCGGTAAACTGCGACCGCCGCCAGATGTGGGGTTCTTCCGATGTCGAAGAAGGGAATCACGGGCCATGACGACTGGGTTCTGACCGAGGCACTCGCGACCGCCCTGGTCGCGCTGGAGCAGCTCGAGCCGAAGCACCAGCCGAACGCGCATATGGACGACATCCGCAAGCTGCTCGCGAACGGCAAGGAGCCGGCAGCGGTGAGCCTGCATCTCGCCCAGGCCAAATGCCGCTTGTTTCCGGAGCTCGACCCGCTGGAGATCTACCGGGAATACGGCATCGGCGAGGAGTATGGCTGAGGGCGCCGGTCGTCGATCATGCTCTAAGGCCCGCCGGCGACCGATCCTGCGATCACCATGACCAGCGCGCCGAGGTCGATCTTGCCGTTGACGGTCAGCTCCTCCGAGCCCGTCGCCTCGCCCGCGCCCTGGACCTTCAGCGATTGCGGCCGGTCGGCGGCCTGACGCTGCAACTCGCCGACGATCGCTTCCTTGAGCTTCTCTTCCAGCATGGGCTCTTCCCTTCGCGGATCCGCCCAGTTCAAGACGGAGAGCCTGCGCTTCGTTCCCATCACGCAAATCGCGGCGGCAGGCTGTTGTGGATCGTGCAGGCGGCGATGGCGGCATGGCCGAACGCGACCGAGATCTGGTGCAGGTCGGTGACGACGTCGCCGATGCCGTAGAGCCCGGTGACCGACGTGCGCTGGTGATCGTCGACCTCCAGATAGCCCTCCCCGGTATGGTCGGCGCCGAGCGCCATCGCGAGCTGCGAGCGCACCTCGGCGCCCATCGCGGGATAGACCGTGTCGAATTGTGCCGTCCTGCCGTCGGCGAAGACGGCTTCGACGCCCTCGCCTCTCCGCCGCAAACGCAGGTCGGGCGCGAACACGACCTCGACGCCCGCTTCAGTCAGCCCCGACGCTGCCGACCGATCGTCACCCTGCCCGATTGCGAGCAGCGTCACGTCGCGCGAATAGCCGCGCAGGAAGAGTGCCTTGCCCGCAGCGCGCGCGAGCGGGCCGATGACGCCGATGCGGCGGCCGGTCGCCTCGAAGGCGTCGCAAACCGGGCAGTAGCGCAGCAGGCCGTCCGCGACGGCGGCGCGCCATGCGTCGAACGGCGGATGCGTATCGACGATCCCGCAGGCGAGAATGACGGTGGCCGCGGCATGCGCACGGCCATTCCAGCTCGCTTCGAAACCGCGTTCGTGACGCTGCAACGCCGTGACCTCGGCCGCCACGCGTGTGACGGCGAGCTCGTTCAGCTGGGCCGACATCCGTTCGATCAGCTCCGTGCCGGACAGGCCGTGGACGAAGCCCGGGACATTGTGGCTGCGCGGGATCAGCGCCGCCCGGCTCGCGCCGGCGTCCACGACCCAGACGCGGCGGCGAAAGCGCGCCAGATAGATCGCGGCCATCAGTCCGGCCGGGCCGCCTCCGACGATCAGGCATTCGATCGGTGGCGCGCCGGTCATTTGGGATTCGGATCCGCAAGGCCGGCCCCGGGCTCATCGAGGCGCCCGCTCCGCGCCAGCCGGACCGCATTGCCGAGCGCGCGCGCCGCATTCTGCACCGACTGCTGGAATTCGCGGTCCTCGTCGAGCTCGCGATGCGAGGTGGCGTATGGCTCCATGTAACCGACATAACCGTCGAGCTCGGCGTAGCGGCCCGCCGAGATCAGCTGCATGTCGGTCAGCCAGTCGGACAAGGTCCGGCGCACGCCCTCGGCGCCGACCGCGTCGCCGTGAACGACGATGCCGAAATGACGGCCGGCGAGATGGCGCGGATAGGGCCAGCCGTTCAGCTCGATCGCCTTGGCTTCCGCGGCGTTCTTGCCGTGGGTCGAGGTCGGATCGGGATTGCCGCCGTCGGCGCAGACCATGCGGTCCATCATCGCCTTGAGCCCGCCGGGGACGTGATACCAGTTCACGGGCGTCACGATCAGGATGCCGTGGGCGGCAACCCAGAGCGGATAGATCTCGTTCATCCAGTCGTGGGTCTGGCCCAGCGAGTGGTTCGGATAGCAGCTGCACGGCCAATGGCACAGCGGCATCGCGGTGCCGACGCAGGACTTGCAGGGATGAATGGTCTTGCCGAATTCCGAGGCGAGGCGCGACAGATCGAGGATGTCGACGATAAATCCCATCTCGACGAAGACGGGCTCGGCCAGCTTGACCAGCCGCCAGGTCTTGGACATCTCGCCGGGACAGGTGTGCTCGCTGCGGGCCGAGCCGTTGACGATCAGGATGCGCGGCGCCTGGTCGGCATCGTCGTGGCGCCGCTGCGCTTCCAGGATTTTTGCGCGGGCGTCGAGCCAGTCGACGGCGAGATCGTAGTCGGGGTCGGCGAAGCCTGCGCCGGCCTTCCGCGTCAATGGTGCCTTGCGCGAATGGCTGTAGGCGTCCCAGGCCGCCGCGATGATGGCGTCGAGCTCACGCCCGAGCGAGGCGAACGCGGGATCGACGAACTGACGCCTGTAGCGCTGCTCGAACTGCTCGCGCGACAGCTTGACGGGCGGCATCCCCTTGCGAATGTCGGCGTCCGTCATGCTGGCTCCTGGCGAGGTCGGTCACGACCAACCCGGCGCCCAGCGCGCGGTTCCAAACACTTATCGGCGAGCAAGCTCCTGCGGCACATCGAACCTGGCGATCCGCTGATCGAGCCGCCACAGCTCGATGCGATGCACGAGGACGAGCGAAGCGGCTTCGCGCTTGGCCTGCTCGTCGTCGTCACAGACCAGATTGATGCATCCGAACACGTGCCCGTCCGGATCAATCTGGAACGCGCGGTAGTGCTTGATGCCTGCCACTATGATTGTCCTCGCCTTGGAACGACGGGCGCGCTGAGCCAATCGGTCAGGTTCAAGGTCACTTCGTTCTGCTTGGCGCGACGCAGCAGCATCTCGCGTTCCCTGCCGGGCGGCAGGCTGAGCGCGCGCTCGCGGGCGCTTTCGGCAAAGGCGGCCAGCCGCTCCTGAAGCGTCTGGGTCTGTTTCCTGCGGTTGCGTTTGGCGGTCATTTTGCTTTCGCGAAAATTCGGTTGGGAGGAAATCGGCCCCGGCGGGGGATCGGGCGCCGGGGCCCAGGTTCGCTCGTCACTCGAGTCCCGTGCCGGTTGAGGCGGCTCAGCCCGGCAACGATTGTAGCTTCCGCTGCAATTCGCGGTTCCAGCATTTCCATAAGTTAACGCTGCGCGATTTTGCGCAAAGCGCGATCGATCCGGACTGCGCCGGAACCGAAATGCCGATTCGTATGTTCAAGGACGAGTCGAAGGAGGATCATCATGGCAAAAGCAGCATGGAAACGACCGGGCTCGCCGATCGGCCGCAAGGGCCCGCGCAAGGCAAATCCCGTCTACAAGCGCCGCGCGCGCCAGCCGTGGACGCCTGCGGACGTGAGCAAGCTGAAGCAGCTTGCGAAAGGCAACACGCCGACCGGCGTGATGAGCATCAAGCTGCAGCGCCCCGTTGCGGCGATCCGCAGCAAGGCGCAACGCGAAGGGATTTCGCTGCGGCCCGTCAACCGCTCGCCCTACAACCGGCGAAGCAAAGCCGCGAAGCGGCGCTGACGACGGGCATCGCTGGGACCAAAGCGCGATGCGATGAGGATGAATCGTCATCGCGCTTTAGGTTATTGTTTGAGCATGATCTTTTCGGCAAACCGCTGCACACTTTTCCGGATCATGCTCTAGCTCGGCGGCTGCAGGCCCGGCGACCTCAGCCATTCGCTCATCTGAGACCCTGTTTCCGCCTGACGCGCCTTGCGCAAGACCTCGTCGCGCGCCGGGCCATGCGGAAGCGTGCTGGCGTGTTGGCGCAGCCGCTCCGCCTCGGCGGCGAGCCGCGCCTCCAGCGTGTCGACGGGCTTGAAGCGATGTCGCGTCGTCATCAGGCGTCTCCCTGGTGCTGAGCCGAGCGCGCCGTTGCGTTCTGACGTGGTGGATCGAGCCTGGCCTCGTTGCCTGGCAACGATTCAACGTTCCGGCGAGGGAACGGTTGCCTGCTTCTGCGAAAACACCGGAGTTACGATTCCTCGTTATCCCGGCGCGCCTTGATCTCGGAGCGCAGCATGGCACTCTCCATGACGGCCACCCGCAAATCCTTGACGGTTTCATCGTAGCGACCGATGACATGCCTGTGCCGCTCTCGGAGAGCGCGGCTTTCTTCGATGGCGCGTGTCGCGCGGGCAAGCAGGTCGGGCATGCGTCATGATGCGCCCAGCCTGCCGAGCGTGCACTTGCATAGGTTACTCAAATCCAGCCAGTGGCTCAAAAAGCTTTCGTGAGTTAACCTGGATCAAGCGACCGCAACCTTTGCGGAGCGCTCTTCAACCGTCAGCCGTGGCCGGAACAGGGATCGACGTGGCTTTCCGCGCCGCAAACGCTCCCTCATAGCGCCGATTCAGTCCCTCGATACAGACGCAGATAGCTCGGCGAATACAGCGCCGCGTTCTTGAGTGCATCGAGGTCCGGGATGGTCAGCGTCCGCTCACGCAAGACGATGAGCCCCGAGCTCCGTAGCTCCTGGAGCGTCCGATTGAGGTGAACGACGGAAAGCCCCGTGGCATCGGCGAGATCCATTTGCGTCACCGGCATGAGGCAGGAATTGCCGTCGACCATTCCCACCGGGCGCAGGCGCTCGACGATTTCGCAGAACAGGTGCGCGACGCGCTCCAGTGCCACGCGGCGGCCGAGATTGATCGCCCATTCCCGCTGGATTGCACTGTTGAGCAGCGTCTCGCACCAGAACGCTTCCGAAAGCGTGGGGTTGCTGGCCAGGAGGCTCTCGAACCGGGCGCGCTTGATCTCGGCATAGACTACAGGCGTCAGCGCCACGATCGAATGGTCCATCTCCGCAAGCAGGTAGGCACGTGCGTCGCAGCTTTCCCCCGGGAAGATGAAGTTGACGATCTGTCGCCTTCCGTCTTCCAGCGTCTTGTAGCGGCCGAGCCAGCCCGACAACAGGATACGGACGGCGTCGACGGAATCGCCTTCGACGATCAGATCCTCGCCCGATCCGGCACGCTGCAGGCCCTCGAGCATGGCGTATTCCAGCGATGCACGGGCCTCGCTCGACAACGGCCGCAGCGCGCTCAGCCGCCGAATGGCCGGCTCCAGCAGGCTGCGATCTGCTGTCGACAACGGCATCAGGCGGCCACCACCGGTGTGTGGAAGGCGCGCTTGCTCAGCGGAATGGTGATGGTGCATTGCAGCCCGGCAGGGTGGAACGCCAGGGTGGTCTGCCCCTTCAACTCGAACGCCAGCGTGCGCTCCAGAAGCTCGGTCCCGAATCCCTTCCGTGGCCTCGCGGTCACGGGCGGCCCGCCGCGCTCCCGCCACTCGAACACCAGCTCCGCCGGCTCGGTGCTCTCATCGACGCGCCAGGCCACCTCGACGCGCCCGCTGGGCTGGCTCAAGGCGCCGTATTTGAGCGCATTGGTCGCGAGCTCGTGGATGGCGAGCGCGAAGGTTTCGGCGGCTTTGGGCTGGAAGCGCACCTTGGGACCGGAGACGCGCATCTGCTCGCCCTCGCGGGCATTGTAGGCGAGCAGCTCCTCGACCACGAGATATTCGAGATCGACGCCGCCTTCGGGATCGCGCGTCACCAGCGCCTGGGTGCGGGCGAACGCGTTGAGACGCCCATCGAGATGGGAGGCATATTCCTCGACGGTGGTGCTGGATTCCGCGGAGCGGCGGGCGATCGAGCGCACCACGCCGAGCGTGTTGCGGACGCGGTGCTGAAGCTCGGCAAGGAGAAGACGCTGCCGCTCCTCGGCGCGCGTGATCGCGGTGACGTCGATGAAGGTGATGACGACGCCCGCGATGAAATTGTCGATGCTGCGATAGGGCAGGATGCGCACGATGTAGCGGGTGCCGCTGTCCGGCGCGCTGAGCTCGCGCTCGACGCTCGCGAGCGTGCGCAACACGCTGCGGACGTCCTCGTAGAGCTCCTCGATCGGGATGCGCGCCTTGATATGACTGATCGGCCGGCCCGTATCGGTTTCGACCAGGTGGAGGAGCTGCGTGATCGCGGGCGTGAAGTTCATCACGCGCAGGTCATTGTCGAGGAACACCGTTGCGATCTGCGTGCTCTCGAGGAAATTCTTGAGGTCGCTGGTGGCGCGCGTCAGCTCCTGGACGCGGTGCGCCAGCTCGCCGTTGACGGTTGTCAGCTCCTCGTTGACCGATTGCAATTCCTCGCGCGAGGTCTCCAGCTCCTCGTTCGCCGACTGAAGCTCCTCGTTGAGCGACTGGTATTCCTCGTTGGAGGATTTCAGCTCCTCGTTGGTGCTCTCGAGCTCCTCGATGGTTGCCTGGAGGCGTTCGCGCGTGGCGCGCAGGTCATTTTCGAGGCGCTCGACGTGCTCGGTACGCACCAGCGAATTGGGATTGCCGTTATCGGCTTCGGCGCCTCGTGCCGGGCCGTCCTTGAACAGAACGACGAAATTGCGATGGCCGCCCCCTCCCTCCTGGATCGGCTCGACTGTAATGTCGACCAGGACGCGGTGACCGTTGACCCCGAGCGGTACCTGCTCGGCATGAACGGGCTCGTTGGTTTCGGCAGCGCGGCTGAGCGCGGTGCGCAATTCCAGACGGAGATCGCGGTGCACGAGTTGCAGCAGGTCGAGCGTGGCGGCGCCTGCCGTCGGCTCGATATAGCGGCCGGTGCGCCCGGAGAAATGCAGGACCTGGAAATGGTCGTCGGTGATGACATATGCCGGCGCATAGCGCTCGACGATGCGTTGCGCCCGCCGCTCCAGGCCGACGTCGGGGCCGAATGCACGCGCCGACGGCACCTCGACCGGCACCCGGCCGGCTGCGGTCGCGATCGGAAATTCCGGCGGCAGCCGCGTTCCCGTCTCCAGCTTCTTGAATATCCGGGCGCGGCGGTCGACCGGCGCGAACAGCTTGGGATGCCGCGTCACGTTCTCGGAATTGCCGAGGAACAGATAGCGCTCCGGCAGCAGCGCGAAGTGGAACAGCGGGATCACCCGGTTCTGCAATTCGGCATTGAGATAGATCAGCAGATTACGACAGGAGACGAGATCGAGCTTGGAGAACGGCGCATCCTTGATGACGTTGTGCTGCGAGAAAATGCACATCTCGCGCAGCTCCTTCACCACGCAATAGGTATCGCCCTCGCGCACGAACCAGCGCGCCAGGCGCTCGCTGGTCATGTCCGCCTCGATATTGGTGCGATAGCGCCCGACGCGCGCGGTCGCCAGCGCCCGCCCGTCGATGTCGGTGGCGAAGATCTGGACTTGGGGCACCGAATCCATCCGCGCCATGTGCTCGCGCAGGAGGATGCCGATCGAATAGGCCTCCTCTCCGGTAGCACAGCCGAGCACCCAGATACGCACCTGTTGGCCGGCGCCCTTGCCCTCGAAGATCTTCGGGACGATCTGGCCTTCCAGCACCTCGAATTCGCGCTTGTCGCGGAAGAATTCGGTGACCCCGATCAGGAGGTCGTTGAAGAGGTGCTGGGTCTCGTCCTTGTCGTTCCGCAAGTAGTCGACATAGGCGCCGATGTCATCGATCTGGACCACTTGCATGCGCCGCTGCACGCGGCGCAGGAAGGTGTTCTGCTTGTAGCCGTGGAAGTCATTGCCGGTCTTGTTGCGCAGGATGTCGGCGATGCGCGACAGCGAGGTCGCGGCGGCCGCCAGCACCTCGTCGAAGCCCTGTTTTTCCTCCAGGCGCCTGAGATGGCGGGCATAGACCTGAATGTGCTCAGGGATGTCTTCCGGCGGCAGCACATAATCGGCGATGGCGGCGGGCGTGTTGCCGTCGCGGAGATGCTCGGCCTCTTCCGGCCCCGGGAGCTTTTCGGCGATGGCAAGTCCGCCGTGGTCTTTCAGGGCCGCGGTGCCGAGCGTGCCGTCGCCGCCGGTACCGGCCAGGATCACGCCGATCGATTGCTCGGCACGTTCTTCCGCCAACGAGACCAGGAAGCTGTCGATCGTGGCGCGCTCGCCGGGCGCCTGCTCCGCCTTGCGTAGCGCGAACCGGTCGCTCTGGATCGTGGTGATCATCGCCTGAGGGCAAAGATAGACAGTGCCGCCTTCGATCGGGTGGCCGTCGCCGATATCCGCGAGCTTGCCGCCATTGGACGCCTGAAGGATGCCGCGCAACCGCGGCTCGTCGTAAGCCTCGTGATGCTGAAGCGCCAGCACGATGGCCTGATCGGCGCCGACGGTCAGCTTGCCGAAGAACCGCTCGATGCTGTCGAGCGCGCCGGGCGAGGCGCCGACCCCGATGATCAGAGGAGTCTTGACCTGGCGCTCTCCATCGACCGGCTGGTCGCCGACGTCATGCATGGCTCTGCTGGCTCTCGTTCGCTGCCGGGACCAATGGGCGCCCGGCTCCTGCAAATAGCAGAAATCGATATTATCCCAACACATTAAACACAGAAATGTCCCCGGGCTTTCCGCGTTGTCAGCTCGGGGCGGCAAGGGCCATACTCCCCCGCGCACCGGAGGACCAGCCATGCCGATCTCCGAGGAACTCGCCGCGCTGACCGAGCGCGCCGAACGCGCGACCGCGGACGCCCGCCGCCTGCTGGCCGAGAACGATCGCCGGCGCCGCTACGTGGAGCGGCAGCTCGATCTATTGTTCGAGCTGAGCGCAGCGTTCAGGAGACCGCCCCCCCCCGCTATCCAAGCGCGACCTCCTGCCGGAGATACGCGACCCGCTCCTCGATCAGGACGCGGTGGCGCTCCCACTCGACCAAGGTCTCCTTGAGCAGGCTGACCAGCCGCTCGGCCTGGCGCGTGTCGTGTCCGCCCGCCATGAGCTCGCGCACCCGATCTTCCTGATCGCGGATGCGCTTCCAGCCCTCCTCGATGTCCTGATCGGCCTTCACCAGGAGGCGTTGCTCGGCCTCGAGCTGCGCGGTGCGGTCGGCAAGGGGGATGGCCATAGCCAAAGCCTTCAAGCCTCCCGTTCGCCGGTGGGAGGATCGAGCGATTTTAGCACGACACGCCGGATCATGTCGGCATATTCGCGGTATTCGCGTGACCGAGCCTCGTACATCTCCGCCACGGCAGCCCGCCCGCTGCGACGGCCGTCCGCTGCCATGCGCTGCACCAGCTCGGCGCGCTCCTCGATGATGCGCAGCGCCACGCGCAGGGCTTCGTCAACGCGCCCCTCCTGCTCCTTGGCGAGCGCATCGGCCGTGAAGCCGTGGCCGACCTGGCAGCGGAAACGCATCGGGCGAGCGTTCTTGACCTCCGAGAGCACCCCGCCGCAGGCTGGACAGGTCAGGGCGACAGGATCGGCCACAGAGAGGAGCTTGTCGCTTCCGATCCGCTCTCCGGCCGCAATCTCGACCTCGAGCCTGATCTCGGGCGGGATCGGCAGCGCGGCGCCGGCCTGCTCCTTGACCAGCTCGGACAGCACGTCGCCCATGGCGGCGCCGGGAACGCAGAGGTCGACCGTGGTCGCCTCCATGGCGCGCCGCGGCATCTCGTCGGAGATCGCGTCCGCGGGGTCTTGGACCACGGCCATTCCGCCGCAGCGCTTGATGGCATTGAGTCCGGCCGCGCCGTCCGACAACAGTCCGCTCAGGAGTACGCCGATCACCCGCGGCCCGTGATAGAGGGCGGCGGAGCGGAACAGGGCATCGACCGCCGGCCGCACCATGTTTTCGCGCGGTCCTCGGCCGAGGAAAATGTGATCTCCGGACAGCAGCAGATGATGGTCCGGCGCACCCAGATAGACATGACCCGCCTCGATTTTCATGCCGTTCTGGGCCTGGCGCACCGGAAGCGGCCCGGCGCTGCTGGCGACGGTGGAGAGAATGCCGATGCCCTGGGCCGGAATGTGCAGCACGACGAAGACCGCCGCGGGCAAGTCTGCGGGCAGGCGGCCCAAAATCTGCTTCAGCGGCGCGGTCGCTCCGGCCGAGCCCCCGATGACAATGATGTCGCGGTTGCTCATGGAACCGGCCTCCGATTGCATCGTTTGCAGTTTGCACCAAGGCGGATCGCCGGCTTATGTTCCTACGCGTTTGGAGGCTGAGACACCATGGCGGCATCGTCGCATCAGCGCGGACCACTCGCAGGGCGTCGCATCTTCGTCGTCGAGGACGAGTATTTCCTCGCCGATGACATCGGCAAGACATTCCGCGCCATGGGCGCGGAGATCGCAGGTCCCGTTGGTCATTTCGAAGACGCGCTCAAGCTCCTGAACGACGGCGGTGTCCTGGATGCCGCCGTGCTCGACGTCAACATTCGAAGCGAGATGATCTTTCCGATCGCCCGCGAACTGAAGGCACGGAACGTACCCTTCATTTTCACCACGGGATACGACAAGATCACGCTCGGTCCGGAGTTTCAGGACGTCCCGCTGCTGGAAAAGCCGATCGATCTTCCGGCGATGGCACAGAAGCTGGCTGGGCTCATCGCCGAGCCGAGAGCTTGATCACGCGGGGTTTGACCACGCAACGACGCGTGTTCCTTCGGCTCCTTCGCAAGATTCAGGGGAATGCTCGATGATCTACACACCCAATCCTACCGTCGACAAGCAGCTCGTGAAGCATTCCCACGATCTGGTTCGCAAGGCGATGGCACTGCTGCGCAAGAGCGATCATCTCGTCACCGAGCAACGCCTGCGCGACGAGATCGTGGAAGCGCAAGACATGTCGCGGCGCCAGGACGACCGGAGATGACGACCGGAAATCCGGTCAAGACTGCTGACTTGGTCTTAGTCGATCGCAATCAGAAGACATGCGCGAAAGCGAGCCAGGCGGTTACGGCCAGGCACAGGATGACTGCGGCGTAAGGTAGCGCGATGCGCAAGACGGCAAGCTCCCCCACTTCAGCTCATCATCATCCAGACGATTGCGACCATCATCACGACAAAACCCGTGACCGCAGTCGCGACAAAGGCCTGTTCGATACGATCCATCGCCATCACAGCCCCCTCGTGTTTCAGCCGTTGCAATTTGACGGCTTGAGGGCCACGGCGCATTAGGCTATGTGAATCGGGGTCTGCTTTCTCTCCGCACCAGGCTCGCGCCGCTCCACAATCGCGAGCGCGTCGCCTACGACCTTGCCGTACCCGGCTCGGCCATCTTGCGGTGCTGCTTGGCCAGCATCTCGTTGGGCGTGACGTTCGCGACCGTGGTCTGGATCTTGTTCTTCAGCCCGGCGACGATGTCCGCTTCCCCGCGCAGCATCGCATCGAAGCCGGCCTTGGCGACATCGTAGGCGCCGTCCTTCTTCTCGGTGCCGACCTTGGTGTCCATCATGTCGGCGCGACGGAAGAACTCGGTCTCGGTGGGACCCGGCATCAGACAGGTGACGGTGATACCGCTGTCGCGCAGCTCCTCGCGCAGGGCGAACGAGAAGGAATCGAGGAATGCCTTGCTGCCGTTGTAGGCGGCCTGGAAACTGCCCGGCATGAAGCCGGCGATCGAGCCGGTGATCAGGATGCGGCCGGCCTTGCGGCGAAGCATCTCATTGCCGACCCGGTGGATCAGATACAGCGTGCCGGTGATGTTGGTGTCGATCAGGTGTTTCACCCTGGCAAAGTCCTGATCGAGAAATGCCTTGCCGAGGCCGATTCCGGCATTGGCCAGCAGCGCATCGATCGGCCGGTCGCCGACCGCCGCACACAGCTTGTCGACACCCTCGGTGGTGGCAAGATCGGCCTCGACCGGCTCCACGCTGCCGCCGTGGCGGCGCAGATCGACCGCCACGCGCTCGATCTGAGGCTCGTCCGCGGCGATGACGAGATTGAATCCGGCCTGCGCGCAGCACCTGGCGAGTTCCAGACCGATACCGGTTGAAGCACCCGTGACGACGGCGAGTTGATTGGCGGGCATAGGCACATCCTTGCGATGAGATCCTGAGATCGCGGTTATCACGCTCAATCGCTGCCCTGCCCTCTCGTTCCAACTTGCGCGGTGCGAAGAATTTGCGCGCAGCGATAGCAACCATCGATCGTGCCTGGACTTAGATGCCACGTGGCTCAACCCGGAGGACGGACGATGAAGGCGCTGGTCTGGCACGGCAAGGAGGACATCAGGTGCGACACCGTCACCGATCCGGAGATCCAGGACCCACGTGATGCCATCATCAAGGTGACGAGCTGCGCCATCTGCGGCTCCGACCTGCACCTCTTCCACAATTTCATTCCGGGCATGCTGCCCGGCGACATCATGGGCCACGAGACCATGGGCGAAGTCGTCGAGGTCGGCTCGGGCGTCAATGGCAAGCTGAAGAAGGGCGACCGCGTTGTCGTGCCCTTCACGATCATTTGCGGTGAATGCGAGCAGTGCAAGCGCGGCAATTTCTCTGTCTGTGAGACCACCAACCGTAAGCGTCACCTGGCCGACAAGGTGTTTGGGCACACGACCGCGGGGCTGTTCGGCTACACTCATCTGACCGGCGGCTATCCCGGCGGCCAGGCCGAATATCTGCGCGTTCCCTTTGCCGACGCCACCCACATCAAGGTGCCCGCGGGCATTCCCGACGAGCAATTGCTGTTCCTCAGCGACATCTTCCCGACCGGCTGGCAGGCCGCAGCGCAATGCGACATCGAGCCGACCGACACGGTCGCGATCTGGGGCTGTGGCCCGGTCGGGCAGATGGCGATCCGCAGCGCCATCCTGCTCGGCGCCAATCGGGTGATCGCGATCGACTGCCTGCCCGAGCGGCTCAGCATGGCCGAGGCCGGCGGCGCCACCACCATCAACTTCGAGACCGAGAGCGTGGTGGAGCGGCTCCAGGAGCTGACCGACGGCAGGGGCCCGGAGAAATGCATCGACTGCGTCGGCATGGAGGCGCATGTGATGCCATCGCTGCCCGACACCCTGCTCGACCGCGCCAAGCAGATGGTGATGGCCGAGAGCGACCGGCCCCACGTGCTGCGCGAGATGATCTATGTCTGCCGTCCCGGCGGCATCATCTCGGTGCCGGGCGTGTACAGCGGCCTGTCCGACATGCTCCCGATGGGCGCCTTCATGAACAAGGGCCTGACGATGCGGACCGGCCAGACCCACGTCAACCGCTGGACCGACGACCTGCTCCGCCGCATCGAAGAAGGCGAGATCGACCCGTCCTTCGTCATCACCCACACCGTCCCGCTCGCCCAGGGACCGGAGATGTACCAGGTGTTTCGCGACAAGCGCGAGTCCTGCGTCAAGGTCGTTCTGAAGCCCTGAAGGAGCCAGCCATGTTTCATTTCTCCAACATCGTGCGCACCAAGGGCGACCCTGAGATCGTCAAGGGCGGACCCAGCCTGAAACAGCCGGCGGACCAGCTCGCGCGTGCGCTCGGCTGGTTCAGCATCGGACTTGGCGTGGTCGAGCTGTTCGCACCGAGGCGCGTCACGGAAACGCTGGGCATGGAAGGCCGCGAGACGATGGTCCGCGCCTTCGGCGTGCGCGAGATCATGTCCGGGATCATGTCGCTCTCGGTCGACAAGAACGCCGGCCTGTGGACCCGTGTCGGCGGCGACGGGCTCGATGCCGCCGCGCTGCTGTCCGGGCTGACGTCGGACAATCCCAAGAAGGGCAATATCGCGCTGGCATTGCTGATGGTCGGCGGCATCGCCGTGCTCGACTACCGCGCCGCGCAGGACACCAAGCCGCGCCGCCCGCCGCGCGACGCACGGCGCAAGCTCTATCCGAACCGCAGTGGTTTCCCGAAGGGTATCGAGAGCGTCCGCACTGCGGCAAGGCAAATCGCAGCCCATGCCAAGACACATCTCAAGACACATGCCGAGACAAACGAGGTGAAGCAAGGTGATGAGCGTCGCGTCCCGTGATGAAGCTGCGTGGTGGGAATCCGCCGTCATCTACGAGATCGCGCTGATCTCCTTTCAGGACTCGAACGGCGACGGCAAGGGCGACCTTGCCGGATTGATGTCGCGCATCGACTATTTGAAATGGCTCGGCGTCGACGCGGTGTGGCTGACGCCGATCTACAAGAGCCCGTTCCGCGACCTCGGCTACGACATCTCCGACTATTGTTCGATCGACCCGGCCTTCGGCAGACTCGAGGAATTCGATCGCCTGCTCGAGGCGCTGCACGCCGCTCGCATCCGGCTCATCCTCGACCTCGTCCCCAATCACACCGCGAACGATCATGCATGGTTCGTCGAGAGCGCGAGCTCGCGCAACAGCGCCAAGGCCGACTGGTACATCTGGGCCGATGCGGCCGAGAACGGCGGGCCGCCCAACAACTGGCTGAGCCGGTTCGGCGGCAGCGGCTGGGAATGGTGCGAGGCGCGGCGGCAATATTACTATCATTCCTTCCTCGTCGAGCAGCCGGACCTCAACTGGCGCAACCCGCAAGTGCGCGAGGCGATCGCCGATTCCATGCGGTTCTGGTTCGACCGCGGCGTCGACGGCTTTCGTGTCGACGCCAGCGCGGTCCTGATCAAGGACAAGCTGTTGCGCGACAACCCGCCGAACCCCAACGCCGAGGGCAAGCCGCCGCCGCAGCGGCAGACGCCGGTGTTCACCGACGACCGGCCCGAGACGATGGATTGCATCGAGTTCATCCGGGAGGTGATCGATGCCTATCCCGGGCGGATGCTGTGCGGCGAGGTCCAGGGCAAGACCGACCGCATCGGCCATTTCTACGGCAACGACCGGCCGCGCCTGCATCTGCCGCTCAATTTCGCCCTGCTCGATTCCAAATGGGACGCCCTCTCGCTGCAGGCCACGATCGACGCCTATCTCAACGCCATCCCCGACGATGGCTGGCCGGTGTGGGTCATCGGCGGCCATGACAAGCAGCGGATCGCGAGCAAGATCGGCGAGGCGCAGATGCGCGTGCTGGCGATGCTGCTGTTGACGCTGCGGGGAACGCCGTTCTTCTTCATGGGCGACGAGATCGGCCGCAAGCGCGTGCCGATCCCGCCCGATCGCGTTCGCGATCCCTTCGAGAAGCTCGTGCCCGGCTATGGCCTGTGCCGCGATCCCGAACGCGCACCGATGCGGTGGGATGACAGCCCCGATGGCGGCTTCACCACGGGCCGCCCATGGTTGCCGCTGGAGCCGTCCGATGGTGCGGCCAATGTCGCTGGGCAGCAGCGCGACGAGCGCTCGATGCTCGCGCTGTTTCGTGCGCTGATGGCACTGCGGCGCGAACACGCCGGCCCGCAACGGGGCGAATACGAACCGCTGCGGTCGCAGAACGATGTCCTGGCCTACAAGCGCAGGGATGGCCGCCACGAGATTCTGGTCGCCCTCAATATCGCGGCCGAGCCGCGGAAATTCCACTGGCAAGGAAGCGGCCGTCTCTTGATGTCGACGCATCTGGATCGGCGAACCGAGACGGTGCCGGACGCATCCGTCCTGCTCCGAGGCAACGAAGGCGTGATCATCGCGCTCGAACCCCGGTGACGTCAGCAGGAACCATCCGCGTTTCGAAGAGTCTCATCAAGGCTTCCGGCGTCTCCCCCCGCCGCCGGAGGCAATTTGCAAGACCGCAGCCCCGGCGCCCACGCCCCCTTCAGGCGCCGGGGTAGCGGCGTGAGCTCAACGGCGGGACATATCGGAGGCAGCTCATGGGCAAGACCAAAGCTCTGCAGCAGCGGATCGCCGGCAAGACCAAGCAGGCCGTCGGCGAGATCATCGGCGACCAGGATCTGCACGATGACGGCAAGGCGCAAGCCGAGCGCGGGCGCGCCGAACAGGACAAGCCGAGCGAGCTCAATCCGCTGAAGAAGCTCAAGCAGCTGACGTGAACGCGGAGCCGCGGCCAGCACTCGCGAGTGGGGCGCGGCGCACCACCGGCGAGCGGCGGCGTTCGCGCTGGATTGCCGCGGCCGCACTCGGCCTGATCAGCAGCACCTTCTCCACCATTGTCAGCCAACTCTTCGCTGCCCGCATCGGCCGCGATGCCGCCGTCGATTGGATGACGGTTGCCGCAATTCCTGCGCGCGACTGGGCGATCGGCTCCGAGCCGTCCTGGAGCGCGATCCTGGCCGGGATCGCCTTTCACCAATGGGCCGATTTTTCCTGGGCGCTGGTTTTCTTCGGCGTGCTCGGACGCTGGACGGCCGACTTGCGGCCGATGACGATCCTGGTGCTGGCGCTGCCCTGGGCCGTGTTCTCATCAAGCATGGAATGGTTCGTGCTGGTGCCGCTGTTTCCGTTCTGGCAGCCGCTGTTCACGCTGCAACAACCCTATTGGATCGGCCTGCTGGTCCATGGCTCCTCGGCCGTGATGTATCCCCTGTTCGCGCGCCTGCGCTGGCGGCGCGGGACTGCGCCTGTGCGCGACGTGCGGTTCACCAACATGTGGATGACGGGCGCGCTCGCCGTGGTCGCGGTGCTCGGGGCGATCGCAATGTTCGGCGGTCATGGTTACGAGCTGCCGTGGATGGGCCGCGACAGGGATCAGGACCAGGCCTACATCCGACACATGACCGCGCATCATGCCCAGGGCATCGAGCTGGCACGGACGGCTGCCGAGCGCGCGCAGGATCCCCATCTGCGCAAGCTCGCGATGCTGATGGTCGCGAGCCAGACCGGTGAGGTCAGGATCTTCGAGAACTGGTGGCTGAGCTGGTTCGACACGGAGATGCCCGATTGCAGCACTGAGGAGCGTGCGGCGATGCCGGGCTTCCTGACACCGGCCGCGATGCGCCAGGTCAAGACCGCGCCGCCTGACCAGTTCGACACGCTGTTCGTCGCGGCGATGAGCCGGCATCACCGCGGTGCGGTCAGGATGGCCGACCGGATGTGGCACAGCCGAGGCGACCCTCGGCTGCGCATCATGGCGCACGCCATCCGCCACGGACAGCAGGGCGAGATCGCGCTGATGCACGGCACGCGCGGCCTCGCCGCCGTCACCACAGGCGTCCGCAACATGCTCGGTGACAACGTCAACTGAGCGCGAGGAGGCTTGGATCGGCGAGCGGCCTGCGGCCTCGCCGATCCCCCAGACGAACCTATCAAACGTTAATGCAATCCGTCGTCGTTATCGGCCACACTTGAAGCTGATGGGGGCCGTCGGAGATCAAATGCAGGCAGGATTTGCTTTCTCGAAGCTCGCCGACCGCCTGACGAGCCTCGTCGAACTGACCCCGGAACATCTCGAGCTGCTTGCGGACATGCCGAGCAGCATCGCGCATTTCGGCGCGCATCAGACCATCCTGCGGCACGGCGATCAGGCAACGCAATGCTGCCTGGTGCTCCAGGGATATCTGTCTTGGCAGAATGACGAGAGCGCAGATGGCCAGATCACCGCGATCTGCGTGCCCGGCGACATCGCCAACCTGCAAAGCCTGTATCGCCCGCGCATCGAGGGCAATTTGACCGCACTCGGCCCCGCAATCGTCGCGCTCGTGCCGCACCGCTTCTTTCGCGAGCTCGCGGCGCGTTCTGCGGCGATGTCGCACGCCCTGCTGTTGATGCTGCTTGCCGATCACGCCATCCAGCGCAACTGGACGGTGAACCTCGGCAGCCGGGACGCATTGACGCGCGTGGCCCATCTGCTCTGCGAGATCACCGTTCGCCTGCAGACCGTCGGGCTCGCCAGGGACTTCAGATTGTCCTCGCCCTTCACCCAGTCCGACCTCGCCGCGGCCTGCAGCATCTCCCCGGTCCATGCCAACCGCACCATCCAGGAGCTGCGCCGCTGCAACCTGCTGCAATGGCAGGGCAAGACCTTGACCATCACGGACTGGCCGGGCCTGGTCCGGCTCGCCGGCTTCGATCCGGCCTATCTGAGCATGCGATCCGACGCGGACGATGCTCGGCCGCTACATGCGAGACCAGTGGCGGCCGACGTCGCGGTCGCTTGAGCCGCCTCATGGGATGCGGCTCAGTGAACTCGGATCGTAGTTCCCTACTCCCGCCAAACCTCGGCCAGCTCTTCTGCGGTCACCAGGTCGACCTGACCGTGGAAGCGCGTGCGATACATCGTCATGAGCGCATCGTGACCGACGTCGGAGGAGCTGCACAGCGCGTCCTCGATGATGACGATCCTGAAGCCGAGATCGACGGCGCTCAGGACGGTCGAGAGCACGCAGACATCCGTCTCCGCCCCCGATATCACGACGGTGCCGACGTTCTTCTCGACCAAGAGGCGCGCAAGACCGGGATTGCTGAACGCGGAATAGGCCGGCTTGTCGATCACGGCCGCCGGCGGAACGAACCGGGCCAAGGCCGGCACGAGCTCCAGAGCCGATGCAGGCAGATGCCTGCGCGTCGCCTGGCGCCAGCGGCGGAAATAGCTCTGCCATTGCCCCGGGCGATCCTCCGGATCCTGCGGAGTGATGAAGCGTGTGAAGATCGTTCGCTCCGCATGGCGCGAAACGACCGAGACGACCGTCGGCAGGACGCGCTCCATCCAGGGCGTCGCCCAAAGGCCGTCGGGCGCGAAAATGCTCTGCATGTCGATGCACAAGTGAACCGCGCCGATGATGTCGGCGACATCCGACGTGCTGTCCCTCATTGTTCTCGACCCCCGATCATGTGGCACTCGTTCATGACGCAGAGATCGACGCCTCTCGCGCGTCGATGATCTGGGGCGGAACGCCCTTGAACAGCTTGGCCAAGGAGCAGCTCACGCGCACATATCCGTCGGACTTGTCGTGCACGAGCAGGATCTCGCTGCCGAGAACCGCAACCTCTTCCTGCGTGAGCCTGTGGGCAAGAGCGTTGAGCGAGCCCCATCCTCCGGCCGGAGCATCAAAGTTCTCGACCTTCGCCTTCCGCCGCATGATGCGTCCTTTGATTGCAGGCCCCGCACCAAAACCCGAAATGCAATCGTAAGTTCCTAAGCCTTCGGAGCCTTGCACCGGCCCGCGCGTCATGAGCCCGACGGGCTCAGCCTTGCGTGCCCGCTTCTTCGATCGCCGCTGGCAGCGCTGCATAGCGCGCGATGCCAGCAGCAATGAGCCTGCAGAAGCTTAGGGTGATACGACCGTAGAAGGCGCCTGCCCCGGGGGCCGAAGATGCGAAACGATAGGAGGCTCCGAGACCGCGAGCGATCTCGAACAATCCCATGACTTCGTGGTGCGCCGTCCCCGAGTGGATGCCGAGCAGCTGCAGCAACAAGGCCTGAAGACCAACGCTGTTCATGACGGCCTCGCCTCGGGGCGCGGCAGCGGCAGGAATTGAGCAAGATACGCGCTCCGCCATTGATACGGCGTATCTCCCACGAAGCGTTTGAACACCGTCGTGAAGTGAGCCTGGGTCTGAAACCCGACGGTCAGGGCGATGTCGACGAGCGAGACATCCGAATGCCGCAGCAAATCCTGAGCGCGTTCGATCCGCCGCTTCAGCAGATATTCGTGCGGCCTGAGTCCGACGGCCGCCCGGAACTGCGCAGCGAAATGCATCCGGCTCAGGCCGGCAACGGCGGCCAGATTCTGCAAGGTGACCTTCGCGGCCAGATTATCGTCGATATATTGCATGACGCGCTTGAGGCGCCATTTCTGCAACGATCGGACCGTCCGGCAGGCCTGGCCTTCATGGTCGCAGGCCGGCTCGGGCTGCTCTCGTCCGCCCGTCGTCCGCCCGCTCGCCTTACGGGTCAGAATGGCCAGACGCAATGCATCGACAAGGATGGCGGAATCTGGATGTTGCATGGCTCTGGTGGCTGCAAGTGCATCCGAGAGACGCCGCATCACCGGATCGGTCAATCCCTCTGTAGCCACCTCCCGATCCGATCCTGCCGGGGCGCGCGCAAGACGTTTCGCGGACACCCTGAAGCTCGGCGCACTGTCGGCGGGGCCGCACACGTCCAACGCAGGCGGCTGGATGGCCAGCGCAACATCGAGATGAACGAGAGAGAGCGTCATAGCCTCCTCGCCGGACCGGCGGGTACGTCTCGGCGGCCCCAGCCGCGCGCCATCGATTGACGAGACATCGATCGCGGTGGCGACATGATCCTTGGCGTTTTGCGGACGTGACATCTGCAGCAACATCGTCGAATCTCCTTGTCCCAATACGCGCCGGCAAAGCCTGAGCGACTTGGCCGATTGCGATGCGAGCAGAGTAGTCCGGCGATCCGCGCGCTCCATTCTACGCGCGGGTGCATGGATAAGGTCTCGGGTTGACCACGTCATACCTAGGTATGATCGCGGCGCATCTACCCCGGCGAGAGCGCGACCGGACGCGCGGGGACGGCCCCCTGGCCACGCCTGCGGTAGTTTGACGCGCCGCGATCGGCAGAACCGTCGCAGAGCCTTGTTCCGGCCGGAATTGACCTCCGGATCCCGCGCCGGTTACGACGTCCCGCGCAGTCTTCCAGAAGAGCACAAAAATTGCCCCGTCCGGATATTGTGGGGACGCTGAAACCGCGGCATCAACACCGTTGGGATGAGAGGAAACTCCGCTTGCGACAATGACAGATCTTGATCGGCCCACGGGTTCAACCATGAGCCGTGCCGGCTTGCGGTTCTCGTCCGCAGCCCTCGCCCTCGCGGTCTTCATGATTGACGTGCTGACGCCGCTCGAGGGTGCGGTCGCGGTCCTCTATGTCATCGCTATCCTGCTTGCGGCGAGGACGAACCGGCGCACTGACATCATCGTCGCCGCGACCGGCTGCATCGTCCTGACCATCACCGCCTATCTGCTGTCGCACTATCTCGAGGCGATCGGCTCGCCAGCCCTTCGCGCGCTGGTGAGCCTTGCTGCGATCGGGATCACGACCTTGTTGGTGTTGCAAAATCACGCGGCGACGACGCGCCTTGCGGCGCAGGCACGCCTGCTCAATCTCTCGCATGACATGATCTTCGTCAGGGATCGCGGCGGCGTGATCACGTTCTGGAACAAGACCGCGGAGCAGACCTACGGCTGGTCGGCCGACGAGGCGCTCGGGCAACTCGCCGACAAGCTGCTCCGAACGAGCTATCCCGACCGGCGGGAAGCCATCGAGGCCGGTTTGCTTGATACCGGACGATGGGAAGGCAGGGTGGAGCAACGGACCAAGGCCGGCGCCGTGCTCACCGTCGATGCCCGATGGGCCCTCCAGCATGATCATCTCGGTGCACCCGTCGGGGTGCTCGAAACCCATACGGACGTCACGGACCGCGTGGCGGCGCACAACGCGCTGGTGCAGAGCGAGCAGCGATACCGCCGGATGTTCGACGCAAGCCGGATCGGCGTCGTCGAGGAGGACTGGAGCGGACTGCGGACGGCGCTGGATTCGCTGCAGACCGAAGGGGTGGATCTGCGCGACCATCTGGCGCGAAATCCCGATTTCGTCGCTCATGCCCGCCGCCTCGCCAGGATTGCCGACGTCAATCCGGCCATGCAGAAGATGGCAGGGGCGAGCAGCTCTGCGACCTTCATCGAGAACGTGGACAAGCTGCTGGACGAAAACGGTCGCAGCTTCCTCGAGGCGCTGGTCGCATTCGCCGAAGGACAGCGGTTCCACGAAGGAGAAACCCAGCTCGTGCGTCTCGACGGGCGCAAGGTGCCCGTGCTGTTCACGATCACATTTCCGCCAAGATCCGACCGGGATCAAAACGTGCTCATCTTCGTGGTCGATATCACCGAGCGCAGGCAGGCTCAGGATGCACTTCTCGCGGCGCAAGCCGAGCTGGCCCATGCTGCGCGTGTCGCGACCCTTGGCGAGCTCAGCGCGTCCATTGCACACGAGGTGAACCAGCCGCTGGCGGCGATCGTCACCAGCGGCGAAGCAGGCTTGCGGTGGCTGCGACGCGACGTCCCCGATCTCGAGGAGGTCGCGACGACGATTGGCCATGTCGTTGCCCAGGGCCGCCGCGCCAGCGAAATCGTGACCCGCATCCGGACCTTCCTGAAAAAGGCTTCGCCCCAGCAGGATATGCTGCAGATCGGCGAGGTCATCGAGGAGGCGACGGCCCTCGTCGCGCGCGAGCTCGCCAAGGACGATGTCGTCCTCGTCGTCGAGTCGCGGCACGACCTGCCGCCGGTTCGCGGCGACCGGATCCAGCTGCAGCAGGTCCTGGTCAATCTTCTGGTGAATGCCGGCCAAGCCATGGCGGGCCGGGCCGGTTCCCGCACCATCACACTGCGCGCCGACATCGCCGACGGCGAGAGCATCGCCGTCACGGTCCAGGACAACGGCCCGGGAATTCATCCTGATGACCTGCCGCGCCTGTTCGATCCGTTCTTCACGACGAAAGAGGGCGGGATGGGCATGGGGCTTGCCATCTGCCGAACGACGGTGGAAGCTCACGGCGGCCGGTTGTCGGTGGCCAGCCCCCCGGGTTCGGGAGCGACGTTCCACCTGACATTGCCATATAGCCAAGTCCATTATTCGCCATGACACGACCAAACCAGGCTCCGCCGCCGGCCCCCTCCAGCGCTACCGTCATCATCGTCGACGACGATGCCGGCATCCGCGCCTCGCTCGATAGCCTGTTCCGATCCGTCGGCCTCGAGACGCGCCTGTTCGGCTCGCCGGCGGAACTGCTCGGCGGCTCGCTGCCCGACGGCCCCGCCTGTATCGTGCTGGACGTCCGCCTCCCCGGCGTCAGCGGGCTCGATCTCCAGAGCCAGCTGGTACGGCAGGGCATCAGCCATCCGATCATCTTCATGACGGGCCATGGGGACATTCCGATGTCGGTGCGTGCCATGAAAGCCGGCGCGGTCGACTTCCTCTCCAAGCCGTTTCGCGATCAGGACATGCTCGATGCCGTGACGGCCGCGCTCGAACGCGATGCGCAGCAGCGCGCCGAAGCTGCGACCGAGGAGGACATCCGCGTCCAGTACGAGACCTTGACGGCGCGCGAGCGCGAGGTGATGGGCCATGTCACCGCCGGCCTGATGAACAAGCAGGTCGCCGCCCTGATTGGCCTCAGCGAGATCACGGTCAAGATCCACCGCGGGAACGTCATGCGCAAGATGGGGGTCCGGTCGCTGGCCGATCTCGTCCGCAAGGCCGAGGCGCTCAGGGTATCCCAAGCCCGCAGGACTACGGATCACACCTGAGTATAATTCCGGCGGCACCGCCCCCCGGTGCATAAGACGCCATCGACCGCGCAAAGGGAGCTGCCCTCCTTGCGGAACACCGCGGTCAGGATTGTGTGCCAATGGCCAAAACCCCGGTGATCGCGATCGTGGATGACGACGAAGGCGTTCGCGCATCGCTTGCGAGCCTGGTGCGTTCGCTCGGCTATGATGCCCAGGCCTACGAGTCCGGCGTAGACTTTCTGCGGAAGGCCCCGGATGACGATCCGGCATGCATGATCGCCGACATCCAGATGCCGGTCATCGCCGGCGATGAGCTTCAGGCGCAGTTGATCGCCTCCGGCAGGCGCTTCCCCATCATCTTCATGACGGCATTTCCGAGCGAATCCATGCGTCAGCGCGTAATGGCGGCGGGCGCGCATTGCTACCTCGGTAAGCCTTCCAGCGGCGACGAGATCATCCGTTACCTCGAACAGGCGCTGGCAGGCCAGGCGCCGTAGCCCATACGCCCCAATGTCGCCCCGATGACGCCTGGATGCGACTTGCGCCGTCCCCTCCCCAACGACGGCCCCATTTTTCGACAGCGCGCTCAGCCTAAGCGCGATGCGATTAGGATGAATCCTCATCGCGCTTTGGGTTATTGTTTGAGCATGATCTTTGCGGAAGATCGCTACGCACTTTGCGCTAGCGCGGCCCTTCGGGTCCGGATCATGCTCTAGCCTAGGCGCTCAGATGACGCGCAACCCAGGCGCGCACGCCCTGAAGGCTCCTGAAATCATCCAGCGCGCGCGCCGGAAGCGTAGGTGCGATTTCGACCGCCATTCCGCTCAGCGCATGCCCCGGCCCGAGTTCGAGAAAGCCCGTCGCGCCCGCTTCGACGCAGGCTTGCAGGCAATCGGCCCATTGCACCGTGTGCGAGATCTGCGCCGCGAGCTTGTCGAGGCCGCTCTCGGCCGAGAGGACCGGCGCGGCATCGATACCGCTCAGAATGCGCACACCCTCCGCTGGCGGGAACATCACTTGCATCTGGCGCAACGCCTCGCGAAACGCCGACGATGCTCCGGCGAGCCACTTGGTGTGGGAGGCGACCTCGACCGGCAGTGCGACGACCCTTGCGGCGTACATCGCCCTCGCCTCGCCGGCAACCCCGCTCAGAGCCTCGCGGCCACCACCAATGACAAAGGCACCACCCGGATTGACGATGCCGATCGCCGCGTCGTGGCGCTCGCAAAGGCGTTCGAGCTCCTCTCGCGAAAGACCGCGGACGAAGATCAATCCGTCGCCGGCGCGCGTGGCCGCATCCATGACCTCGGCCCGGCGCGCCACGAGATCGAGCGTGGCGGTCGCATCGAACAGGCCGCCGACGCCCCATGCAGCGACCTCGCCGACGCTATAGCCGGCAATGATGACGCCACGTGAAATTGCATCTGCGAGCGCGCTCACCGCCGCGAGCGGTTGCAGGGTGCAGAGAATCTGGCCAGCGCGATTGCGATGCAGAGTCTCATCGCCTTCGGCGCGGACCAACTCGCGCGGATCCCTGCCGAGCAATGCCGCCGCACGCTCGAACAAATGTGCGGCCTCAGGCGCATCGCCCGTGAGGTCGAACATGTTCCGGTGCTGCCTGCCCTGCCCCGAACAGAGTATCGCCAGTGTCATGGTCGCCGCCTAGTGAGAGAACAGCGTTGCGATCGCAATCGCCAGGGTCGCGACGCTGACGCCGGTGCTCGCAATGACCATCGATCCCGCCGTCGCGGAATCCAGCCGGTAGTTGACCGCAAACAGGATCCCGAAGAAGCCCGACGGTAATACCGCAAGCAGAATCGCCGTCTTCGCGACTTCGGGACCGAGCTGAAGGCCATGGGCGATCGCGACTGCGAGCAACGGACGCAGGATGTCCGCAGCTCCCGTCGCCGCAACGACGCGCCAATCGATCCGCAGCGACTGGGCCGACAGCACGAGTCCGGTCAAGAACAGCGCGACGCCCGCAGCCGCATTGCCGATCAGGACGAGGCAGGCATGGACAAGTGGATCGAGATGCAGGCCGGACAACGAGAGTGCGACGCCGAGCGCAGGCGCCCACACGACAGGCTTGGCGAACGCGCGGCCGATGGCCGTCAGGAGCGGTGCTGCCCGCGCATCGGTGCCGCGGGCCTTGCTGGCGCTCATCTCGGCGATCACGAGGGTCAGGGGGCTGACGAGGATCGATCCCGTTGCCAGCGCGACAGCAACCGGGACCACCCCGGCAGGCCCCAGCAGCGTCGACAGGATTGGCAGACCGACGCCGGCAAGATTTGGGAAGCCGACCGTCAGAGCCTGCACTGCTGCATCGGACCGCGCCACCGCGAAGCATGTGCGCTCGAACCAGTACCAGGCGAGATAGATGACCAGCATGGTCACGCCGAACACGAGGAAGACTGGAACCTGATCGGTGATCCGGTCGCGCGGCGCCGATGCGGTCGCCGCGAACAGCGAGGCCGGCAGCGCGAAATCCATCACCAGCGCATTGAGGCTTTCGACATGGCCATTGTCGACGATCCGCGCCTTGCCTGCGGCGAACCCGAGCAGCAGCACGAACAAGACTGGCACCAGCGCCATCAATATGACGTTCGACGTCATGAGCTCAACGCCTCATGGGCGTCGACGAAGAGCGTCATTGCCAGCAGATCGGCCGATCCGCCCGGGCTGAGACGGCGGGCGACGAAGCTCTGATGGATCGTTTGCGCTCGCTCACGCCAGCCCGGCGCGGAAACCCCGCCTGAAGCGATGAATCGACGCGCCTCCTCATGCGCAAAGCGAAGTCCATCGAGCCCGCCGCGGTGCAGGAGGTTGGTGTCCTCGACGGAGGCGATCAGCGCAAAGCAAGCCTCGACCCGGGCGGCTTCCCTATCCTCCGGCATGACAGCCCTGGCTCTTCGCAGGCCCGGCAGACCGATCCGGTAGACACTGGGAAACCCCGCCGCGGCCTCGATGCGCGCACCGCCCGCGCGAAAGCGGCGGCGTGCGACGCTGCCATGGCTGTGCAGCAACACCGGTCCACCGAGGATGCTATCGCCCCACAGACATGCCACGGTATCGCCGAGCGAAAGTGTCGGATCGACCAAGCCGCCGGCTTTCGCGCCGACCGCGGCGCACAGCAGACCAAGCCCGAAGATCGCACCGCGATGCGTGTTGACGCCCGCGGTCGCGGCGAACATCGCGCGCTCGGCCTCGAGGCCGATGATCCGCAGCCGCCCCATGCCGCAGCCTCTCGCGCCTGCATCGGCCAGGCGCTGAAGATGGGGCCTGATCGCCCCGGCGCTGCGCCGGAACGTGCCGGCGTCCATGTCGTCGTGACTGCCATTGTCGACATGACTCACGAGCCCCGGCTTCGGCCAGGTCTCCAGCTCCTCGACGAGGCAGCGGGTGGCGATGGCGCCGATGGCGGAGACGTCGGGCGTGATGCGCGTTCGACGCTGAACCGACCCTTCAAAACCTCGCACGGCCGCGGTGATCATGATCCCCTCGCTCCGGCAATGAATCGATTCCTGCCGAGGAGAATCACGCTCTCGGTGCTTTTCACCAGAAGCTCGCTGCCGTCGCCGTGGATCTCGCGCCAGTTCACGGCAGCACCATCCGCGCGCATCAGCTCGCCATCGATCCGCATCGGCGCTTCGTTCTCGATCGCAGCCACATCGGCAACGAGACGATCGATGTCGGTTTCACCGCTGAACTCGAACAGCACATCGAGGTCCGATCGGTCCGTCACGTAGTCGAGCCCGGTCAGTGATTGCCAGGCCAGGCTGCCGAAGACGCGCGTGTCCACCGAGTGACGAAGCTTCAACCGGTCGAGCCGATCGAGCGTCGGCCACCAGTTGCGCGGCGCGTAAGCGCGCGCCTGCGGCAGCGACGGCGGCCTCGCCACCGAGAGGACGTGGTCGATATCAACCAGGAGGGAGATCCGCTTCTTGCCGGCCGAGGGCGGCAATGGCAGGCCCAGGGCAAGACCGACATCCTCGCATGGCAGGGCGCGCCGCCTGATCGCCGGCCAGCCCCTTTGAGGCCAACGTGCGACCAACGCATCGGCAGCGAGATCGCCGCGCGCTTCCAGCATCGCGCGCCATCCCGCCGGGCTGACGAAAACGAGGTCGTGACGACCCGGCGAACGCTCACAGTGCTTGCAGGGCCAGGTCACGAACACGCTCCGCAATATCGGCGGCCTTCAGCCGGCCACCACGCGCCTTGCCAAGCGCATCCCGTTGGTCTCGCGCGGCCGGCAGGTCGGCCAGCAGCACCTTGAGTTGATCGGCGAGCGAGACGTCATTGCTCCATGTCATGTGAACCGCGCCCATCTGCACGAGATTGGACAGCCCCGGCGCGAACACCGGCGTCGACTTCGCCTTCTCCTCGAGCGCTTCCATCGACAGCTTGGTGACCTTCGCCATCGACGGCAGGTCCATCACTGCAGGGTATGCACCGGGCAATCCGATCAGTACGCGGGTTGCAAGTCCCGTCGCGAGCAGAGCGCCCGCCGCCGAGTGACCGTAGAGAAGGCCGATGGTCGGCCGACCGCTCATGTCCGCGTGGATCAGCACCTTGGCCAGATGCGCGAGGAACTCGTTCAGCCCGAGCAGCTCGTCGCGCTTGCTCATGCGTTGGCTGTCGCTGTCGACGAGCACAAGGATCGGGCCAGAGTCGCGGCCGATCGACGCCAGGAGATGGCCGGACAATCTGATCGCCTCGTCGACGCCCAGTGCGGTCAGATCCGCGACACCGACGACGAGCATTTTTTCGCCGCATCGCGGCGTCGCCCAGCCGAGAAGGACGCCTTTGTCCTTCCTGATCTCATGGCCGTCGGGGAAGAGCGAGCCTAGAATGTCATCGAGCGTCACGGCTGGTCCTCCCGATTTCGTCGGCGAGCGCAATGAATTGATCGGCCGGCAGCTCCGGAACCGTTTCAGCGCACGCGATGCCCTGCGCCGTCCAGATGTCGATGGCATCCAGGCAGGCGCCGTAGCGGCTTAGCCGGTCGGCAAGCCGCTCCTGCTCTGCCTTCAAGCTGTCGAGGCCGAAAGATCCGATCAGGCCCAGCAGTTCGAGCGCGGCTTCGCGGAAATCCTGCACATTGTCGTCGGCAAAGACATCCGCGGCGCCCAGCAGCCGGCGATGCTTGCCGCCCATGGTGCGCCAGACCAGCGCGCGGTCGCGCGAGTCGAACTCTTCGACACCGCGATTGGTCTCGATCACTTCGGGGCCCGACACTGCGATGCGTCCAGGCTCCGAGACGGCGAGCGCCGAGCAGCAGCCTGCGATCAATCCACCGCCGCCATAACATCCGGACCTGCCGCCGATCAGGCCGATCACCTTGACGCCAGCGCTGCGCGCCTCCATCACCGCCCGCATGATCTCGGCGATGGCGAGCTCGCCGGCATTGGCTTCCTGCAACCGCACGCCGCCGGTGTCGAACAGGATCAAGACGGGGATCAATGCGATCTGGCGCGCGGCGCGGAGTAGCCCCGTCAGCTTGGCGCCGTGCACCTCGCCGAAGGCGCCGCCCATGAAGCGACCCTCCTGCGCGGCAACGAACACCGGCGAGCCGTCGAGGCGGCCGCGGCCGACGACGATGCCGTCGTCGAACTGTTCGGGAAGATCAAAAATCTTCAAGTGAGGACTGACTTCGCGCTGCTCCGGACCGATGAACTCGACGAAGCTGCCGGCGTCAAGCAGCAGCTCCAGCCTCGTGCGGGCCGACGCTTCGTGGAAGCTGGTGCTGCGGGCGCGTTCGGCCGGTGTGATGTCCTTGAGGGGCGCGCTCATTGGCCGTTCTCCGCGATCAATCGCACCGCCTGCGCCAAGCGAAGCGAAACCGTATCGGGGCGCGCGCCGCCGTCGTTGATCGAGAATCTCAGCCCGCCGGGCGAATAGCGCTCGACGAAATCGCCGATCACGGCGGTCCACACCTCGCCGAAGCCAACTGCCGCGGTCTTGATGTCGACGGCGCATTCCGCGTCCGGCAAGACGCGCTCCACCAGCACTTCCAGATTGCCCGAGGCGACCACGCCGACGATTGCGCTCTGCCTCGTGCCGCCGGCCGGTGCGCGAACCCTGTGCTGGAACCTGAGATCTTCCATGGACCGTCCTCACCAGTTTCTGAATTTCGACGGCGGCGCGTAGAGGCCGCCCGACCAGCGCACGAGATCCTTGATCGAGCGCGCCGCCAGCAGGTTGCGATCCGCATCGAGCGGATTGATGCCGAGATCCTCCGGGCGACGGATCACCCCACGCTCGCGCAAATGCGCGACCATGCCATGGTCCCTCCGACGACCGACGTCGGTATAGCCCGCGACACCGCGAATGGCCTGCTCGCGCTCCGACGCGGTACGGCACAGCAACAGGTTCGCAATGCCCTCCTCGGTGACGATATGCGTGACGTCGTCGCCATAGATCATGACCGGCGCAAGCTCGAGCTCGAGCTTCTCGGCGAGCTCGATGGCATCGAGCCTCTCGACGAACAGTGGCACGTTCTTGTCCCCGAACGTCTCGCCGATCTGCACGACCAGCTTGCGGCCGCGGCGCAGCAGTGCCGCGCCACCAGGGTCGCCCTCTGCTCCGGCCTTCAGCCAGGGGCCGCTGGGGTGCCGCCGCCCACGGGCATCGGCCCCCATATTCGGTGCGCCGCCGAACCCGGCGATGCGGGACGCGGTAACGGTCGACGAATTTCCCTGCAAATCGATCTGCAGCGTGGAGCCGATGAACATGTCGCAGGCATAGAGGCCGGCGGTCTGGCAAAAGGCGCGATTGGAGCGCAGTGAGCCGTCGGGACCGGTAAAATACACGTCGGGGCGGGCGCGGATGTAGTCATCCATGCCGACTTCCGAGCCGAATGAATGGATCTGCCGTACCCAACCGGACTCGATCGCGGGAATGAGCGCCGGATGCGGGTTCAATGCAAAATGGGTTGCAATCTTACCCTTCAGCCCAAGCCGCTCGCCGAATGTCGGCAGCAGGAGCTCGATCGCAGCCGTGCTGAAGCCGATGCCGTGATTGAGCCGCTGCACGCCATAAGGCGCATAGATGCCCTTGATCGCGAGCATCGCGGTCAGGATCTGTCCCTCGGTGATCGCGGCCGGATCGCGCGTGAACAGCGGCTCGACGAAGAACGGCTTGTCGGACTTGACGATGAAGTGGACGCGGTCCCCCGGGATGTCGACCCGCGACACCGTCTCGACGATCTCGTTGACCTGGGCGATCACGACGCCGTCCTTGAACGCGGTCGCCTCCACTACGGTCGGCGTGTCCTCGGTGTTCGGGCCGGTGTAGAGATTTCCGTCGCGGTCGGCGCTGACGGCGGCGATCAACGCGACCTGCGGTGTCAGGTCGATGAAATAGCGAGCGAACAATTCCAGATAGGTATGGACCGCGCCGAGCTCGATCTTGCCGCCGAACAGCATGCGCGCGATGCGCGCCGATTGCGGCCCGGAATAGGCGTAGTCGAGACGCTTGGCGACCCCGCGGTCGAACAGGTCGAGATGTTCGGGAAGAACGACGCCCGACTGCACCATGTGCAGATCGTTGACCCTGGAGAGATCGACCGCGAGCAGCGCGCGACTGAGCAGGTCGGCCTGCTTCTGGTTGTCGCCCTCGAGGCAAACCCGGTCGCCGGGCCTGATAACGGCCTCGAGCAGGCGCGTCGCATCGCGTGCCTCGACGATTTTGCCTCGGGCAAGGCCGGCGCCGGCCGCAATGCGGGCATCGCGCGCGGCCCGGTTGTTCTGCCAGCTGGTGTTCACGGAATCCTCCTGATGGGACAGTCGAACCGGCGGGAGTGCCGTCTCCCCCGCCGGCCTTCGTTCCGCCGGCCCTGCGTCAGGACCGGTAGAATGCGCCGTCAGCGGGTGGCAGGTTGATCGATGCTGCGTGCGGCGCGGGTGATCACGGCCGCAACTTCCCTGGGATGCGACTCGTAGACCGAGTGGCTCGCGCCCGGGATCACCGTGGTGTGGCTCTTGGCGCGCTCGTAATACCAGCGCTCCAGATCCGGGTTGATGATCTGGTCGCCGCCGGCGACGATGCCCCAGCTCGGCTTGGTCTTCCACGCAGCCGCCGTCAGGGGCGTGCTGAACACCTGCGCCGCGGCAGGAACCTGGGAGCGCGCGACGAACTCGGCACGCTCGCGCGGCAGATCCGGCGCGAACAGCTTCGGGAATTGCGCGGGATCGAGATAGGTGAACTTGTCGGGCGTGACCTTGATGACGCCTTCGGTCTTGCCGAGCACGCTCGGTGTCTTCTTGCCCAGCGCCGATTCGTCCTCGCCGACGTCGGGCGCATGCGCGGCGACGTAGACGAGACCGGCGACGTTGGGGTGAACACCGGCCTCGGTGATGATCGAACCGCCATAGCTGTGACCGACGAGGAGCGTCGGGCCGTCCTGAAGATCGAGGATGCGCTTCGCCGCCGTGACGTCGTCGGCGAACGACGTCTCGGGCTCCTGCACCATGGTGACGCGGAAGCCTTCCTTCACCAGGATCTCGTAGACCGGCTTCCAGCCGGACGCATCCACCCAGGCGCCGTGCACGAGGACGATGTTCTTCAGGGGTTCCGCACGCGCCGGGGCGACGCTCGCGAACAGGGAAAGGGCTGCAGCAAAGGCGAGGCCAGCGTTGAGGTGTTTCATGTCGGGATCACTCCGGGTTGGAATGACGCGACACTAGTTTCGCTGTTCGCCTGCGTATTTCGGCAAGCAACTGTCATTGCCACTTCGCACGCCGGGCCTCTTGGACGGAGGACCACGTCAGGCACACTGAAATCCCTGACACGATCTGTCGGAAGCGTGAATCCGTCGCAAATTGCCGGATCGCCTGGCCATCGAGAAGAACGCGAGCTCCGATAGGAAAGGCCGCTTCAGGCACGATGGCGAGACGACCCGGCAACGCGGTCGTGCAGCCGGGGAGCCGAACGTGCGTTCTGGAAATACCGACCCGAGCGCAGCTTTCTAGTGTCGATGCAATCAGGTGGAGCGTTCCCCATGCATAAGCAGCACTCATCGAACGATATCGCCGCACGCAGGCGGGGATCGCACTGGGTTTTGTTGATGAATCCCAGTGCGATGCTTGCGACCGGCATGCTCTGGCTGGTCTCGGGCGCAGCCATCGCCCAGACAGCAGCACCGGGAATGCCACCAACTGCCGGCATGCTCGCGACCTCGCCGCTCAACCCGCAATCCACGCGGCCCGTAGGCATTCCGTTGGGATCGACCGAGATCGCGACGCCCGGCATCTCTCCGATCAATCCCATGCAGAGCGCCACGGGCTGCGTCGGGTCGAGTGGTACTGCTTCGACGGGAGCGTTGTTCGACGGCGGGGGGCTGTCCGGCACCTCGTCGAGCAATTGCGCCGGTGGCGTCGTAGCTGCCTCGCCCCTGCCCTCGACATCGACGGTCGGGCGCGTCGGAATTCCGCTGGGCTCCACCGAGATCGGCGGCGCCGGAATAAGCCCGTCCATGCCGGTGCCCGGGCCCAACTCCACGGTCGGCACGTCTCCAATGGACGGCTCCGGCAATCCCTGAGATCAAGAAGGACGACCTCCGTGAAACGGAACCTCGCCATTGCCCTCGTTGCTCTCGCCGCGCTCCTGATCGGCGGCAGTCTCTGGTTGTCCGGCAGAGACCGGAAGCCCGCCGTGGCGGCCACGCCGGTTCCTGCTGCCGTGCCGGTGGTCGCGGCCACGGTCACCGGCAAGGACGTCCCGATCTATTTGCGCGGTATCGGAACGGTGATCGCCTACAACACCGACGTCGTGCGCAGCCAGATTCAGGGGCAGATCGTCAAGATCGCCTTCACCGAGGGACGCACGGTCAAGGCCGGCGACCTGCTCGCCCAGATCGATCCGCGTCCCTACGAGGCCCAGATCGAGCAGCTGACGGCCAACCGCGACAGGGACCAGGCGCAGCTCGTGAACGCCGAGGCCAATCTCTCACGCTACAATCAGCTGGGCGACAAGGGCTATGCGACCCCGCAACTGATCGAGACGCAGACCGCGCAGGTCGCGCAGCTCAAGGCCGCCGTGAAGGCGGACCAGGCCCAGATCGACGAGGCCAATGTCCAACTCAGCTACACGCGGCTCACGTCGGCAATTCCCGGAATCACCGGCGTGCGCCAGATCGACGTCGGCAACGTGATTCATCCGACCGACCCGAACGGTCTCGTCGTCGTGACGCAGATCGAGCCGATCTCGCTGCTGTTCACGCTGCCGCAGACGGACCTGCCCGTCATCCAGGAGCACGCCGCAAAGGGCGAGCTGAAGGTCATCGCCTATAGCCAGGACAACAAGATCAAGCTCGACGAGGGCACGCTGCTGCTCGTCAACAACGAGATCGCGGGGACGACCGGCACCGTCCAGCTCAAGGCGGTGTTTCCGAACCACGAGCACCGGCTGTGGCCGGGCCAGCTGGTGAACGCCCGCCTGCTGCTCGAGGTTCAGAAGAATGCGCTCACCGTCGCCGGCTCCGCCGTGCAGCAGGGGACGAACGGCAGCTACGTCTACGTCGTATCTCCCGACCGGACCGCGGCCCTGCGTCCCGTTCACGTCGCGCAGATCAGCGACGGACAGGCCTTGATCGACCAGGGGCTGAAGCCGGGCGACGTCGTCGTGGTCGACGGTCAGTATCGGCTGACGGAGGGCAGCCGCGTTCGCGAGCTGCACGGCAAGGCGGCGCAGGAAGCCGACTTGCAGAGCGCCGTGCAGAACGCGATACCATGAACCTCTCCGCGCCCTTCATCCTGCGGCCGATCGCCACCGCCCTGCTGATGGCCGGCCTGCTGCTGTGCGGCCTTGCGACCTATCCGCTGCTCCCGGTCGGCGCACTGCCGAACGTCAATTACCCGACCATCCAGATCTCGGCGCAACTGCCCGGCGCCGATCCCGGCACCATCGCCTCGTCGCTCGCAACCCCGCTCGAGCAGCAGCTCAGTCAAATCCCCGGCATCACACAGATCACCTCGTCCAGTGCGCTCGGCGTAGCTCAGCTTACCGTGCAATTCGAGCTGTCGCGGACGGTGGACAGCGCGGCGGTTGACGTCCTGGCCGCGATCAATGCCGCCAGCCCTTTCCTGCCGCCGAATATCCCCTACCCTCCCACGATCAGGAAGGTGAACCCGGCGGAGACGCCGATCATGCTGATCGCGCTGACCTCGGACTCGCTGCCACTGACCACGGTCGACGCCTATGCGGAAAACATCCTGCTGCCGAAGATCTCGCAAGTTCCCGGTGTCGGTCTCGTCGGCATCGGCGGCCAGCAGAAGCCCGCAATCCGCGTCCGCATCAATCCGCAGGCGCTTGCAGCCCGCGGCATCGGTCTCGAAGACGTTCGCAACGTGATCGCCGGCGCCAATGTCGATCTGCCGAAGGGCACGCTCAACAGCCCACGCGTGACCTATACGCTGAACACCAACGACCAGCTGCTGAAGCCCTCGGCCTACGAAGACCTCATCATCGCCTATCGCAACGGCTCGCCGGTGCGGATACGCGACGTCGGCACCGCGATCGAGGGACCAGAGAACGATCTTCTGGCCGGCTGGTACGGCAAGGAGAGGGCCATCATCCTCGCCATCCAGCGCGTCCCCGGCGCCAACGTCATCGCGACGGTCGATCGCATCAAGAAGCTGCTGCCGCAGCTCCAGGCTTCCGTTCCGCCGGCGATCAAGGTGACGATCGCCGCCGATCGCACCGCCACCATCCGCGCCGCGGTCTCCGACGTTCAATTCACGCTGATGCTGACGGTCGCCCTGGTGGTGATGGTCATCTTCCTGTTCCTGCGGAATTTCTGGGCCACCGTCATTCCGGCGATCACGGTCCCCCTGGCGCTGGTCGGTACCTTCGCGGTGCTCTACGTGCTCGGCTACAGCCTGGACAACCTCTCGCTGATGGCGCTGTCGATCGCGGTGGGCTTCGTGGTCGACGATGCCGTCGTCGTCATCGAGAACATCGTGCGCCATCTCGAGCAGGGCATGACGCCGATGGAGGCAGCACTCAAGGGTTCCGCCGAGATCGGCTTCACGATCGTCTCCATCACGCTGTCGCTGATCGCGGTGTTCATCCCGCTGTTCCTGATGGGTGGCTATGTCGGCAAGTTGTTCCAGGAATTCGCGGTCACAATCACCGCCTCGCTGCTGCTGTCACTTGTGATCTCGCTCACCCTGACGCCGATGATGTGCGCCCGCCTCCTGAAGGACGATTCGCGGAGCAGGCACGGCAAGCTCTACCTCGTCTTCGAACGTGGCTTCGATGCCCTGCTTGCGCTCTACGCGCAGGGCCTTCGCGTCGTGCTGCGCCATCGCTTCGCGACGCTGCTGGTCATGCTCTCGACCGTCGCGCTGACGGGCTATCTCTACGTGATCATCCCGAAGGGCTTCTTCCCGCAGCAGGACACCGGGCAGATCGTGGGCATCACCGAGGCTGCCCAGGACATCTCCTTCCCGGCCATGTCCGAACGCCAACAGGCGATCGTCGACGTCCTGTCGAAGGACCCGGCGATCCAGTCGGTGGCGAGCTATATCGGTCCGGGAGGGCCGACGGCGACGCTGAACCAGGGGCGCATCTTCATCGTGCTGAAGCCGAAGCCGGAGCGCAAGGCGAGCGCCGACCAGATCATCGAACGGCTGGGGCCCAGGCTCGCCCACATCCAGGGCATCAGGCTCTACATGCAGGCCTCCCAGGACATCACCATTGGCGCCCGCCTGTCGAAGACGCAGTATCAATACACGCTGACGGACGCCGATTCCAACGAGCTCACCCACTGGTCGGCGATCTTCCTGGAGAGGCTCCGCGCGCTCGACGTCATCAGCGACGTCGCAAGCGACCAGGCCAATGCCGGTCCGCAGCTGGACGTTACCGTCGATCGCGAGGTCGCCTCGAGCTTCGGCATCCTGCCGACCACGATCGACAATGCGCTCGACGACGCCTTCGGCCAGCGCATCGTCTCCACCATGTTCACCTCACTGAACCAGTATCACGTCGTGATGGAGGTCGATCCACGCTTCCAGTACGGGCCCGAAGCGCTCAGGGACATCTACCTGAACTCGGCCACCGGCCAGCAGGTGCCGCTCAGCACCCTGGTTCACAGCGTGATCAAGCCCGCGCCGATCCTGATCAATCACCAAAGCCTGTTCCCGTCGGTGACGATCTCGTTCAACCTGAAGCCCGGCGTCGCGCTGGGCGATGCGGTGACGGCGATCCAAAAGATCGAGAAGGAGACCGGCAAGCCTGCCTCGCTGTCGACCTCGTTCCAGGGCAATGCGCAGGCCTTCCAGTCCTCCCTTCGAGGCACACCGTTGCTGATCGGGGCGGCGCTGATCGTGATCTACATCATCCTCGGCGTGCTCTACGAGAGCCTGATCCACCCCATTACAATCCTGTCGACGCTGCCTTCGGCGGGTATCGGCGCGCTGCTGCTGCTGCTCGCGGTCCATATGGATCTCAGCGTCATCGCCATTGTCGGCATCATCCTCTTGATCGGCATCGTCAAGAAGAACGGCATCATGCTCGTCGACTTCGCCCTCGAGGTGGAGCGCCAGCATGGGCTCAGCCCGGAAGAGGCGATCTACCAGGCCTGCACGCTGCGCTTCCGCCCGATCCTGATGACGACGATGGCGGCGCTACTCGGCGGCGTGCCGCTGATGATCGGCTCGGGCACCGGCGCGGAGCTGCGCCAGCCGCTCGGCTACACCATCGTCGGCGGCCTGATGCTGTCGCAGCTCCTGACGCTCTACACGACCCCCGTCGTCTATCTCTATCTCGACCGGCTCGGCAACAGGCTGACCGGGCGCAAGCCGCGGGCCGAGACATCCAACCCGTCCGAAGCCGAGGTAGAGACGGAATTGAGTCATAAATCCGCTTGAGAAAGCGAAGGAGTTGCTTTCTGGACCAGCTGGACGTCCTGCCTGAAGGGGCAATTGCTCGTCCTACAAGGCCAGCATGATGCCCGACTAGCGATGCTGCGCAGCGGCCTGAAGGCGCGGACCGAGAATGGATGGCTGATGGGCAATCCGGAATTTCTCGGATCACTTGCCGAAGGCCTGCTGGCAAGCGGCGAGGCTGCGCTGGCGCTGGCCGCGGTGGAGGAAGCCGTGACGATATCGCGGCAAAGGTGGCGATTATGCTGCCTTGCGGATCTCTTGCGGATCAAGGCCGAGATTCTCCTGGTCAAGGACCCATCCGAGCTCTCGCGAGCCGAAGTGCTGTTCGCCGAAGGACTGGTCCGTGGCCCGAAGCCAGCACTGCCTTTTCAAAGAGCTGAAGGTTTCGGCAGCTTGGGCAGGAATCATGGCGAGATCGGACCGTCAGCAAATGGCACTTGATCTCGTCGGTCCGGTCGGCGCTCTGTTCGACCAGGAGATCGATCTTCCCGTCCTCACCTTTGCCCGCGCCTTGGCAGAAATACCGGGCATCTCGACCCGTGACGTCAACAATCCTGCGTCATGGACCTGCCACTAGCGTTCGATCCGCCTTGCACGTCAGCATCCCGGCGGCAGGATTGGCGATACGCCCGGCGTCGGCGCCGCGCCTGAGGCGTTCGCCGGCAACACAGTCGCAGGCGACGCGAGATTCATCGAGACGCCCTCCATGCAAGACGAGCTGTTCGGACTGGGCACGACGGCCGCGTCCGGGTCTATGCCCGTGCCACCGGCACCACCGGCGCCCGCCTGGATCGTACCAGGCGCGGGGCTTGTAGCCACTTGCGGGATCGACAACGGCAAGGAGGCAGCGCTCGTCACCTCTCCCCCCGGCGTCGCGCTGCATCCGACCGTCGCACCTGTTCCTGAGGGCGCAGCTGAAAAGATCGTCCCGATGGCGCTACTGTTCTGCCCTATGACCGGCAGCAACGGCGCCGCGATGCCCGGTGGTGCAAGGCCTGTCGGCGATACGGTCGGCGTCGCCGGCACCGGCGTCGGCGATGACGACGGCGGAGCGCAGACCACCACCGTCCCCGGCGTCGTCGGATCCGACGCGAGCGGAACCGGTGCCAGCGTCGTGTCCGGGGCACCTGACACGGTCGTTGCGGAAAAGGGCCCGGGACTGTTGAGCGGCGAAATCACGATCGCGCCGGGCACCGTCGGCAAACCCATTGCCGTTGTACCGGTCGTTGCAACCTGGGCTTCGACTGGATAGCCGCCCAGTTGCAGAGCCAAGATCGTCGCGAACGCGATCCGCTTCATCACCATGGTCCTAGCCCGTCTCGGTCTTGCGAACGGTGACCTTGCATCCCTCCGCCAGATTGACCGCAGGATTGAGCACGACCTGGTCGCCCGGCTGCACGCCGTCGCGCACTTCCACCGTGGTGCCAAAATCCCGGGAGATCGAGACCTGCTGAAAATGAACCGTGCCATTGCGCACGACCGCGACATGGAGGCCGCTCTGGTCGAAGACGAGCGCATCGGACGGGATCGTCGTCGATGCCGTCCGACGCGGGATCGACAGCTCGACCGTGCAATAGATACCCGGGCTGAGCAGCCCGTCCGGATTGGGAACGTCGATCTCGGTCAGCAGCGTCCGGCTGCCCGGCTGCAGCGCGGTCGCGATCCGCGTGACCTTGCCTGCAAACGTCCGCCCCGGAATCTCGGGAACGCGGATATCCGCATCGACGCCCGGGCCAACGCCGAACGCTTCGTCCTGCGGCACGAACACCTGGGTTCGGATCACGTCGGAATGCATCAGCGTGAACATGAAAGTCGACCCCGCTGATACCAGGCTGCCGTTGTCCACGTTACGCTGCGTGACCACGCCGTCGAATGGCGCCACCACACGCTGGTAGGACTTCTCCTGCTGGAGAACTCGGATCTGCGCTTCCTGCGCCGTGATGTTCGACTGGGCGACACCCACCGCGCCTTGCTGCGCGCGCAGGGTAAGGCGATCGTTGTCGCCCTGTTGTGCCGTCAACCAGCCCTGCTTGACGAGATTGCTGTCGCGCGAGTTGGTCACCTCGGCCAGTTCCCGGCTTGCCTGCGCCTGCTGAAGCGCGGCCTGGTCCTGCGCGAGCGTTGCTTGCGCCTGAGCGATCTGCTGGTCGAGCTCAGGCGCGGTGATTTCCGCGAGGAGGTCGCCCTTCTTGACCCGATCGCCGATATCGACGTGGCGCTTCTCGATATAGCCGCTGGTCCGCGCGAAGATGTTGGCCGCCTCGAACGCGGTCGTCGTCGCCGGCAGGCTCACCTTCATGATCGCACCGCCGGGCTTGACCGTCGCGACCCGAACCTCGGGAATGTTGGTTCGAGCCTGCTCCGCCACCGCAGCCACGTCACGCGCAGCCTCATAGTGCCGCCAGCCGCCAATGCCGAGACCGCCCGCAAGCAGCAGGAGCACGCCTCCTCCGAGCAGCGCGCCGCCGTAACGGCGGCCGTATCGCGCGCCCTTGCCCGGCAGCTCCACGACCCGGAGGTTTTCTGCCCGGGGGCGGTCTCTCGCCCCCTCGTCATCGGTCCTTGCGCGAACGTCACTCATTCCGGTTGCTCCTCGAATACGCCGTGGTGAGGCTTGCCGTCGTTGCCCATGCGCAGCATGGCGAAGAGATAAGGCACGATCAGCAAGGTGGTCGGGGTCGCGAACAGCAGGCCGCCGATGACCGCCCGCGCGAGCGCGGCATTCTGCTCCTCGCCAGGCCCACCGATCGCCATCGGGATCATGCCCACGATCATCGCCGCCGCGGTCATCAGCACGGGCCGGATTCGCGTCCGGCCCGCGCTCAGCGCCGCCTGGAACGCCGAGTGCCCCTTCAACTGCTCGTCGCGCGCGAAAGTCACGAGCAGGATGGAATTTGCCGAGGCAACGCCGATCGCCATGATGGCTCCCATCAGCGACGGCACGTTCAGCGTCGTCCCGGTGATGAACAGCATCGTCACGATGCCGCAGAATGTCGCCGGGAGCGCCATGATGACGACGAACGGATCGCCGAAATTCTGGTAGTTCACGACCATCAGCAGGTAGACGAGGATGGCCGCAAACAGCAATCCGATTCCGAGATCGCGGAACGACTGATGCATGCTCTGGATCTGTCCCAGGACTTGAATCGAATTGCCCGGTTGCAGCTGCTTCTGCAGCGTGGACGTCACCTTCTCGATGTCGGCCGCGACGCTGCCGAGATCGCGACCCTGTACGCTCGCATAGACGTCGTAAACCGGCTGGACATTGGCCTGGTTCGAATTGGTGGGAACGGTGCCCCGCTTGAAGGTGGCGACATTGCTGAGCAGTCCGGGCACCGTCTGGCCGCTTGCGGCAAGCGAGGCCGACACCGGCGTGTTGCCCAGGGCGTTCAACGAATTGGCCCTGTATTCCGGTGTTTGTACCGCCAGGTAATAGGGGATGCCCGACGTTGGATCCGTCCAGAAATTCGGCGAGACCTGCGCGGACGAGCTCAGGCTGACATTGATATTGGTCGCCACCGTGCTGGCATTGAGGCCCAGTTGCGCGGCGCGAGTGCGGTCGATATCGGCATAAAACGCGGGAGCATCGACCTCCTGCTGCAGATGCGCATCGACGACGGCGGGGATCGCGGCGAGGCTCTTCTGCAGCTCCTTGGCGACGGCGAGGTTGTTGTTACCGTAACCGACCGTGCGGACATCGACCTGCGCCGGAAGTCCAAAATTCAGGATCTGCGTGACGATATCCGCTGCCTGGAAATAGAACGTGTCCTCCGGGAACGCCGATGGCAGCACCTGCCGCAGCTTCTTGACGTAATCCGCAGTTGGCTTATGCCCGTCCTTCAGCGACACCAGGATGACGCCGTCGTTCACCCCGATGGTCGAGCCGTCAGTGAATGCGAGATTGTAGGCGCGCGCCGGCAGGCCAATGTTATCGACGATCAGCGCCCGGTCGCGCTCCGGAATGACCTCGCGGATCTTGTCCTCCACCGCCTGGAAAATCGCTTCCGTCCGCTCGATCCGCGTGCCCGCGGGCGCGCGAACGTGGAGCTGGATCTGGCCGCCGTCGATCAGGGGATAGAAGTCCCTGCCGACGCAGGCGAACATGGTGGCACCGAGTGCCAGCACCAGCGTGGCGACGACGGGAACGATGACGCGATGTCGTAGCAGTTTGTCGAGGAGATCGGAATATCCGTCGCGCAGGCGCTCGAAGCCGTGCTCGAACGCCGCGGAGGCGCGCGCGAACATGTTCGACGGGCGCTCGCCCTCGCGATGGCGCCGCTCGCCTTTCAGCAGCAGGCCGATGGTGATCGGCGTGAGCGTCCGCGATAGCCCGTAGGAGGCCAGCATTGCGAACACCACGGCAAGGCCGAGTGGCGTGAAGAGGTACTTGGCCGGACCCTCCAGAAACACGACCGAGGTGAACACGCAGCTGATCGCGAGCGTCGAGACCAGCGTCGGCACCGCGATCTCAGCGGCTCCGTGCAGGGTCGCTTCCGGCAGCGGCATGCCTTCCTCGGTCCAGAGCCGGTGCGTGTTCTCGATCGTCACCGTCGAATCGTCGACGAGGATGCCGACGGCAAGGGCGAGGCCGCCGAGCGTCATGGTGTTGAGGGTCTCGCCGAGGAAATACAGGACGATCAGCGAGGACAGCATCGCCAGCGGGATCGAGATCAGGACGACCAGCGTCGACCGCCACGATCCCAGGAACACCAGGATCATCAGCGCCGTCAGACCGGCCGCGATCGCGCCTTCGCGCAGCACGCCACCGACCGAGTGGGCGACGAAGATCGACTGGTCGAACAGCTCGTTGATCTTCAGTCCCGCCGGAGCGGAAGCGCGGATCGATGCCAACGCGTGCTTCACGCCGTTGACGACGGCGAGCGTGGAGGCATTGCCGTTCTTGATGACGCTGAGCAGGACGGCGCGGTGGCCGTCCTCGCGCACGATATTCTGCTGGACCTGGGCGCCGTCGCGGACCTGGGCGACGTCCTTCAGGAAGATCGTGGCCCCGTTCGCGAACTTCACCGGGATCATGTTGAGGTCATCGATCGTCGCCGGCGTCGCATTGGTGCGAACGGTATACTGGGTGTCGCCGATCTTGGTCGTGCCGGTCGGCAGCGTGAGGTTCTGCGTGTTCACCGCGTTGACGATGTCGAGCGGCGTCAATCCGCGCGACAGCAGCTTGTTCGGATCGAGGTCGATCATGATCTGGCGGTATTTGCCGCCGGCAGGCGTGGGCAGGGTCACGCCTGGAACGGGAGCCAGTTGCTGGCGGACCCGGTAGATGCCGAAATCGTAGAGCTGCTGCTCGTTCAGGCTGTTCGATTCGAGGCTGAGCTGGAGCACCGGCACGCTCGAGGCATTGAACTGCACGATGATCGGCGGCTGAATGCCGGGCGGCATCAGGGCGCGGATGGCGTTGGTCGCCGAGACGATCTGCGAGATCGCGAGATCGAGATTGACGTCCGGCTGGAAGTAGATCTTCTGAACCGACAGGCCGTTGAGGGTCTGCGCCTCGATGTTCTTGATACCGCTGACATTGGCGCTGATCGAATACTGGCTGTAGGTGCTGACGCGCTGCTCCATCTCCGGCGTCGAGAGGCCGGTGTAGCTCCAGATGACGGTGACGACGGGGATCCGGATCTCCGGAAAGATGTCTGTCGGCATCGAGCGGATCGCGATGCCGCCGAGGAACAGGATCAACGCCGCAAGCACGTAGAAAGTGTGCGGAAGCCGCAGCGCGAAGCGAACAATTCCCATAATGGTCTGCCTGGTAGAGGATTGTGCAGGATCGTCGGACAGGTGAGGACGGCCGCGCCTCCGTTCAAATGAAAACGAATTCAGTCGATGCGCGTGGCAGCGTGTGACGCGTCATGCGCGGTGTTCATGACGGCCCGTTTGACCTTGGCGAAGGTACGGATCTCGATCTGCCGAACTCGCTCGCTGGATATGGACAGCTCGCTGGCGAGCTGATCGAGCGTAGCGGGACATTCCGTCAGCCGCCGCGCCTGAAAGATATGACGCTCCCGCGGCCCAAGCCCATCCAGCGCAGCGCGCAAAGCCCTGCTGCGCTGCTCCGTCTGGTCGCGATCGGCAAGCATCGTCTCGGCGTCGGCCGCTCCGTCCACCAGCAGGGCTTCCAGCTCAGTTCCGCTGTCCCCGTCACCGACGCGCGCGTTCAGCGACGTGTCACCGTTGAGCCGCGCGTCCATCTCGATCACTTCGCGCGCCGTCACCTCTAGCCTCGCAGCGATCAATTCGGCGACATCGGGCGTAAGCCCCTCCATGGCGCTTCCGGTGACCTTCCTGATCTCGCCGCGGAGCTTGAAGAACAGCCTCTTCTGGGCAGCCGTCGTCCCGATCTTGACCAGGGACCAGGACCGCAGGATGTAGTCGTGAATGGTGGCCTTGATCCACCAGATCGCATAGCTGGAGAATCGCGCGTCGTGGCCTGGTTCGAAGCGCGACGCCGCGATCACGAGGCCGAGATTCGCCTCCGCGATGAGATCGACCAGAGGCAGGCCGTATCCCCTGTAGCCCCGCGCCAGCTTGGCGGCGAGCCGAAGATGGCTGGTGACGAGCGCATCCGCGGCGCGCCGGTCCCGCGTTTCCTGCCAGCGACGCGCGAGCTGCTGCTCCTGACCCGACTCGAGCAGCGCATAGCGCCGGATGGCGACGGAATAAGCGGTGAGGAACGGCGGCGACGCCGCCGCGACCGGCACGGCAACGGGATTGCGCCGCGCCACTTCATGGCTCGTCTGCATTTGTCACTCCTATGGTCCAGGCGGGTTGGTTGATCTCAAAGGCATCGCACGTCATTTGGCTCATCCCATCTGGCCCGCGTCTGCGTGCAGCAATGCGCGCGACCGGTGCGTGATGGCCCTGCCCGCCCTCCCGGTCCAGGCGAGGATCTCGATCCGCCCGCCGGGAGCCGGGCCAATGATCAGCCGGAACCCATGCAGCTTGACGATCGCCGCCACCAGGCTCAGTCCAAGCCCGATGCCTGGCGTACTGCGTATCTTGTCGGAGCGGTAGAACCGCCGCAGCACGGCCTCGCGCTCCTGCTCGCTGATACCGGGCCCGGTATCGCTCACGCGCAGCAGCGCGGTGTCGTCCTCAGTTTCGAGGGCAAGCTCCACCCGCCCGCCCGACGGCGTGAACTTGATCGCATTGTCGACGAGATTGGCGACCGCCTCGAACAGCAGGTCGCGGTCACCCCACACCTGCACACTGCGCTCGGTGACGACGCCGAGCCCGACATGCTTGTCCTCGGCGATCGGCTCGTAGACGTCGCACACCTCCCGCAGGATCTCGTCGAGCGGGACCTCGCCGAAGCCGGCCATGCGGCGGTTGTTCTCGATCTCCGTCAGGCGCAGCAAGGCCGTGACGATCGCGAGCGACTGGTCGATGCCGGCGATCGCCTTGTCCGTGACGTCCTGCAGCTGTTCCAGCGTTGCCGCATGCGTCCGCCCGCGCTCCAGCGCCAGGCGGACGCGAGTCAGCGGCGTCCTGAGATCATGAGCGATGTCGTTGCCGACGCCGGCGAGCGCATTGATCATCGTCTCCATCTCATCGAGCATGCCGTTGACGATCCTGGCCAGCCGCGCAAACGGGTCGTCCGTCCCGCCCTCCGGAAGCCGCTCGCGCAGCTCGCCGGCCACGATGCGCTGGACCCGCTGGTTGACCTCCTCTACGCGTCGCTGGGCACGCAAGCTCAGCCAGACACCGGCAAGCAGGCAGAGGCTGAAGGCCGGCAGCAGGCCCAGGGCCAGCGCCTGGCCCACCACGCTCGATATCTCGCGCGTCTCGTCGACGTTCCGTCCCATCACCAGGACATCGCCGCCGTCGAGACGCCTGCCGACCGCCCTGACGACGGGACTATGCGCCGTCGGCTTCTCCGACAGATCGAGTTGCACGCCCTGCGCCGCTCCATCGAGCCCCAGCTCGCGCGGCACACGGTCGATGTTGCCGGCCAGCCTCTTGCCGGCGGCATCGAACAGTCCCGCGTACTGCACGCCCCTGGAATCCTGCGCGAGGTGATCCGCGATGGCGCTGACGCGGCGGGCCGGGGACAATTCCGCAACGAAGCTGATCTGCGTGGTGATCATGCGATCGGACCGCGCGACCAGATAGGCATCGAGCTTCCAGTAGATGAAGGCGAACAAGGCGACCACGAACAGCGCGAAGGAGGCCGCCACGGCCAGAGCCCAGAGGAACGTGCTGGAGCGGATCAACTGAGTCTGCGGCATCGCCCCTCCCTACGACCGCGAGCGCAAGACGAAGCCGGAGCCTCGTACATTGTGGATGAGCTGTGCCTCCCCGGGACCGTCCACCTTGTGACGAAGCCGGCCCATATGCACGTCGATCAGGTTGGTGGTGGCTGGAACGAACTTGTAGTGCCAGACCTCCTCGAGCAGCATCGCGCGCGTCAAGAGCTGATCGTTGCGGCGCACCATGTACTCGAGCAGGCGGAATTCGCGCGGCAACAGGTCGAGCCTGCGTTCGCCGCGTCGCGCGGTTCGCTCGATCAGATCGAGTTCGAGCGACCCGACCTGCAACCTGGTCGCGCGGCGCTCGGTCGGACGGCGCAGCAGCGCCTCGATCCGCGCGACCAGCTCAACCAGGGCGAACGGCTTTGTGAGATAGTCGTCTCCCCCCGTGCGCAAGCCGCGCACGCGGTCATCGACCGCGCCGAGCGCGCTCAGCACCAGGACAGGCGTCCTGATGTGATCCTTGCGCAGCGTCTCGATGATGGTGAGCCCGTTCATTCCCGGCAACATGCGATCGACGATCATGGCGTCGGGGCTCGACGCACGCGCCCGATCGAGACCGTCGACGCCGTTGCCGGCCCACTGCACCTCGAAGCCGCGATCGCCGAGTTCGGCGAGGATCGCCTCTGCGGTTTCAGTGTCGTCCTCAATCAGGAGAATCCGGGTCATGAGCCTCGTCCCATCGTCCGCACGGCGCCTCGATGCGCGGCTGGACAGCACGGGTTCGGCGTCGCATCGTGTCATGCTCAGTGCCCGCGCAAGTCTAAGACGCGGCGCTGATGCCGCCTGACGCCGGTCGCCCGCTGCCTTACGAGATAGGCTTGCTGCGCACGCCGTGCCATTAAATTGCGGTTCATGTTGTCGGCTGTGCGTGCCGTCAACGGCACGAGTGCGCGCACGATGTGTGCCACAAACGTCATGAACATCTTCCGGGCTCCGCTGCCAACCGCGCTGAATCGAACATATGCCGTCAACGCACGTGCTGTCGTTTCAAGGGTCACGGATGTTGTGCATTCGCACGATCGTGGTTGCGACAGCACGGCGGCTCTCAGGCGGTTGAAATGCAGTGATCAAATCGTGCGTTTGAATCATGCCCGATCGTTCGCACATCGACGGTGAGCCGGCTTGATCGGCCCGATGTCATCACAGGAGAGAGCGAATGACCGCGTCCAGACTATTGTCGATGGGATTGATCGCAGCCGCCTTGCTGGGCGGCCCAGTCATGGCGCGCGAGCACCACCGCGTCGCGCAGCAGCCCGAGGTGACCGCCGATACGGTCGCGGCGACCACGCCGTTCCATTATCCGGGCGAGCGCGCCTGCGTTCCGGCGCCGCGCGTCGGCGCCTTTGCCACCCCGCCGTGGACCGGCAACAACGTGCCGTGCGAGCCGGGCACGGGCAGCTACTAAAGATTGGGCGAGCGCGGCCCGCCGTGTGGCTTCGCCGCGTCTTTGCAAGGACAAGGGGCGGGCTGCGCCGGTCAGCCCGCCCCTGCGCGTAAGTCACGCCGACGCGCGAGACGCTCTTCGCGAGCGGCTTGCCCGATACCTGACACCGAATTCAGTTGGACCGCCGTGCACCGGGCCTACCTCTCCTTCATCACTGACCGGTCATCGGCAACGTCACGCGCAACATGGCCGGCCTGCCCAACACAAGAGGAGTCATCCATGAAACATGCAATCATGATTCTAGCGACAGCAGCACTCGCCTCGACGCTCGCTGTCGGCGCGGCCGATGCACATGGCGGCGGTGGTGGCGGCCACGGCGGCGGCTTTGGCAGTGGCGGCTTCGGCGGTGGACATGCGGGCTTCGGCGGCGGCGCGCATTTCGGCGGCATGGCCCATGAGGGAGGTTTTGGCGGCGGCGCCCGGTTCGGTGGCGGGCAGCTTGGCTTCGGTGGCCATGCCGGAGGCCTGCGCCAGCACGCGTTTCACAGCTACGGTCGCTACCGGCCCGGCTACGGATTCTACGGCGCCTACCCGGATTGCTATGACTGGTACGAGTTGCACCCCTATCAGCCCTTGCCGCTGAGCTGCAGCTGACCCCGCGCCAGGCAACCTTTGGTTCGGATCAACCAAGAGGCGTCTGCGTCCGCCTCGAGGCCCTCGGTCGTTATCGAAGGAATGGCGCTCGAAGGCTTGATTCGAGCGCCGCCACGCCGGGAATGCCCTGCCTCGAGCTAGGGAGCATCCCCTCTTCTGCTACAACCGTTCGGGGATGGCTGGAAACTCGCAGCTCGCGCCGCCGGGATCATCGCAGCAACTTTGCGCAGCAATTCTGGAAAAATGACACTGTAACTTCAACGAGTTAAGTGTGGGCTTGGTGCGCTCGGAGGGACTCGAACCCCCACGGTGTTACCCACTGCCACCTCAAGGCAGCGCGTCTACCAGTTCCGCCACGAGCGCTAGGAGATGCCGGCCTGAGGCTTGAAGGCTGGCCGGATCAGCGGCCGCCGATCTAACAAATCCATCAGGGGGATACAAGCCTGCAAAGCCCTTGAATTCCACAAGCGTGGCAGGAAATTCTCACCCGCCCGGATCGGCCCAATCCAGGCGCATGGGCGCCACTCGCGGACCGCCGGGCCCTATCGCGTCCCCGGCGAGCGCGGCAACATCTGCTTGACCTCGACCGCGATGCGGTTGCGGTCGACCAGCACGACGCCGGAGGCGACCGGCAGGTTATTGGCGAGCACCTTGACCTCGTCGGCCTCGGTCGCATCCAGCTCGATGATGGCGCCGCGGGAAAGACGCAATACCTGATGGATCGGCATGGTGGTCGTCCCGAGGACGACCATGAGATCCACGGTGACTTTATCGAGAGTGGGCACTGTCGGGACCGCCGCAACTTGGGACTTACGCCAAAGGACTTGGCATTTGCTCCCGAGATCATCACCACGTTATGGTTAGCCAATGGTTAATTCGCCCCAAGACCCCCGCCGAGAACGGCGCCAAGACCAGCGTCAAGACCAGCGTCAAGACCTCGATTTGACGTCGTTTTCCGTCACGGGCGGCGAAGCCGTCGAATGGCGGATTTCGGACGCGCCGGTGCCCTATCCCGAGGCGGTGGCCGCCATGGAGGCGCGCGTTGCGGCGATTGCCGCGGGCGAGGCCCCGGAATTGGTCTGGCTGCTCGAGCATCCCCCGCTCTACACGTCGGGAACATCGGGCAAGGACAGCGACCTGCTCGAGGCACGCTTCCCGACCTATGCTACGGGGCGCGGCGGGCAGCTGACCTATCACGGGCCCGGCCAGCGCGTGGCTTACATCATGCTCGACCTCAAGCGCCGCCGGCCGGACGTGCGGGCCTATGTCGCGAGCCTTGAGGAATTGATCCTGAAGACGCTGGCCGCCTTCAACGTCCGCGGCGAGCGGCGCGAGGACCGGGTCGGTGTCTGGGTCAGGCGACCCGACAAGGGACCTGAGCACGAAGACAAGATCGCGGCGATTGGCGTCCGCCTGAAGCGCTGGGTTTCGTTTCACGGCATCGCCATCAATGTCGAGCCGGAGCTGTCGCATTTCGCCGGCATCGTGCCCTGCGGTGTCGTCGATCCCCGTTACGGCGTCACTTCGCTGCTCGATCTCGGCCAGCTCGTGACCATCGCCGATGTCGATATTGCGCTCCGGCAGGCGTTCGAAGAGCTGTTCGGACCGACCCGCGCGCAGCTGCCGGAAGCGGCCGTCTAATCTTTTTCTGTTCGAGCCGACCGCGCACGCTCCCGCGCCTTCGGGAATCAGCTACGCTCCATTCCGGTGCCGCCCACGCCTCCCCCCTCCGCCGGGAAAGCAGACCTCATGCCGGGCGAGTTGATCATCGGCCGACTGTTCGAGCGCCAGGCATAAGGAGGGGTTGCGATCCATGCTCGCAATGGGAGGTTTTGACGATGAAACTGTCTGCACCGATCTACCATCTGAAGCGCAAGGCCAGGCGCCTGTCGCGCGAAGCCGGCATTCCGCTCCACGACGCGCTTGACCGCATCGCTGCGACGGAAGGGTTTTCCGCCTGGAGCATGCTTGCGGCCAAAGCAGCCGCACTCACCCCCGCGAGCAAACTGTTCGCGCAATTCCGTCCGGGCGATTTGGTGCTGGTCGGGGCGCGTCCCGGCCAGGGCAAGACGCTGATGAGCCTCGAATTGGCCGTCGAAGCCATGAAGTCCGGCCATCGCGCCGCATTCTTCTCACTGGAGTACACCGAGCGAGATGTGTTGGACCGGCTCCGTGCGATCGGAGCGGAGCCGGCGCAGTTCGACAAGCTGTTCGAGGTCGATTGTTCGGACGTCATCAGCGCCGACTACGTCGTGAAACACATGGCTTCGGCGGCGCGCGGCACGCTCGTCGTGATCGACTATCTGCAACTGCTCGATCAAAGGCGGGAAAATCCCGATCTCACCGTCCAGGTCCGCGCGCTGAAATCGTTTGCGCGCGACATGGGGCTGATCGTCGTCTTCATCTCGCAGATCGACCGCTCCTACGATCCCGCGGTCAAGCCCTGCCCCGATCTCGGCGATGTCCGCTTGCCGAACCCGCTGGACCTGACACAGTTCGACAAGACGTGCTTCATCAACAACGCCGAAGTGCAGTTCCGCGCCGCGAGCTGACGGCTTCGGGCCGCGGGTGTGATCGTTCACCCGCGGCCTCCCGCATCACGCCGCCTGCAGCGCAACCTCGAGCTTGCCGGCGATGTAGCGCCGCTCCTGGGTCAGACCGCCGAAGCCGTAGGCGTCGCCCTTGACCTCGTCGACATGCAGGTAAGTCTCGGGATGCAGCGGGCCCAGGATCTCGGCCATGCGCTTGAACATGGCGGCGAGATAGGCCGCCTTCTCGTCCTTGGTGTTGGTGCCTTCGGTGACGTGGATGTCGATCCAGTAGCTTGCGAGATTCTGCTCGGCAAGCGATGTGCCGCCGGCGAACCAGTCGCCGGCGTCGACCGACTTCACGATGATCGCGGTGACCTTGGGATCCTTGTGCAGGATATTTGCGGTGAGCTCGGATACCGCGCTCGCGATGTCGGCCTTCAGCGAGGCGGACTGGCGGGACGTGGTGTAGGACACGGTGATCAGGGGCATGGTCGTTCTCCTCGATATGCCGCGCGATTTGCGCGTTGGTGAGAAGCTAGACCTCGCGCCGTCATTTTGATATCTTATCTCTCCTGATATCAATGATAACTATCGATAATGAAAGCCACGCTCGACATCGCCACCGTCCAGGCCTTCCTGCTGGTCGCCGACCTCCAGAGCTTCACCCGCGCCGCCCAAGCGCTCGGCACGACCCAGGCGGCGGTCAGCCTCAAGCTGCAGCGGCTGGAGACGCTGCTGGCAAAGCGACTCGTCGAGCGCTCGCCACGCGCGGTCCGGCTCACCTCCGACGGCGCGGCCTTCCTCGATCGCGCCCGCGCGCTGATGGACGCACACGATCGCGCGCTATCGGCCGACGCTTCCGCGGCGAAGTCGCTCACGCTCGGCATCTCGGACCACGCGGCGGGCCCGGAACTGGTACCGCTGCTCGAGCGCCTGCACGCGATGTCGTCCAATCTCACCCTCGCCGTCACCATCGGCTTCTCGCGCGAGATGCAGGATGCCTATGATTCGGGCGAGCTGGATGCGGTGATCGTCCGCCAGGAAGGCAGCCGCCGCGGCGGCGAGAAGCTGACTGAAGACGAGTTCGGCTGGTTCGCCGGGCGACGTTTCTCACTGCCGAAGGGAGAGCCATTGCCGCTCGCGACCCTCGCCCCGCCCTGCGGCGTCCGCGCCGTCGCTGTGCGCGCGCTCGACAAGGCCGGCCTCGCCTGGCGCGAACGCTTCGTCGGCGGCGGAGTCACCGCGGTGGTTGCTGCCGCGCTCGCCGGGCTTGCGATCGCGCCATTGGCGCGGAGAATCACGCCGCCCGGGCTGGTCGACATCGGTCCTGCACACAAGCTGCCGAAGCTCGGCAGCTCGAAGGTGATGCTGCACTCGAAGGTCAGCGATCCCGCGAAACTCGCCGCGCTCCGCGCGGTGGCGGCGACGTTCCGGAGTGTGGCTTCGTAGCGCTCCGATCGTTGCCCTAGTCCACCCCGACGTACCTGCCCGCCAAGCGCCAGTAAACGAGCCCAGCCGGACAGCCGGCGAGAACAAATGCCGCGCCGAGCCAACCGATGTCCTTGAAGAGCAACGCGCAGAAAAATGCACCGACCACGACGCCAGAGCCTGCGTAGAACGTCATGGCGCGGGTGCACAGACGTTCGCCAAGCCAGATCGCAATGGCCGCCGGAACGGCCGTGAGGATACAAGTCGCGCAGAAAGTCAGCGGCACCACGAAGATAGCAGCTACCAACGTACCAACGACAGTCTGCTTCAAGCTAGGCTCAGGCGATATCACCGCTACGGCGACAAGTAGCATCGCGTCCAGTAAGGCTGTCGCGGTCAAGCATCCGTAAAACCAGCCGTCCAACGCGCGAAGATGTCTTTCTGGGATACGACACAACCTCACAAGATCGCCTCGAACGCGCTGCGCAGAGTCTCGTGGCGGAACACGAAGCCGCGGCTCAACGCCTTGTTCGGCAGCACGCGCTGGCCGCCGAGCAGGAGCTCGTCGGCAAAGCCGCCCCCGATCCGGCGGAGCAGCCCGCCGGGAATGCGGAACAGGACGGGCCGGTGCAGGCGGCGGCCGAGCTCTTCGGTGAACTTGGCGTTGGTGACGGGGATCGGCGCGGTGGCGTTGACGGGACCCGACAGATCCGGCGTCGCCATCACATAGGCGATCAGGCGGATCAGATCGTCGCGCTCGATCCAGGACATCCATTGCCGCCCGGTGCCGAGCGCGCCGCCGAGGCCGAACTCGAAGGGCGTTAGCATGCGCGTGATGAAGCCGCCTTCGGTACCGAGCACGAGGCCGATGCGCAAAAACACTACGCGCACGCCGAGCTCTTCCGCCGGCCGCGCCGCGCTCTCCCAGGCCGCGCACAGCTCGTGGCTGAAGCAGGCGTGAGATTTGGCCGATTCCGTCAGCACCTGGTCCGCCCACAGGCCGTACCAGCCGATCGCCGAGCCGCTGATCAGCACCTCCGGCTTGCGCGCGAGCCGCGCGATCAGCTTGACGACATCGCCGGTCATGTCGATGCGCGAGCCGATGATCTTCGCGCGCTTCGCGTCGGTCCACAGGCCGTTGCCGATCGGCTCACCGGCGAGATTGACGATGGCGTCGATCTGCGTGTCCGAGGCGAGCTGATCGAGGCTGGTGATCAGCGTCACCGGTGGCGGCAGCATCTCGGCTTTCACAGGGTTGCGGATCAGCGCGATGACGTGGTGCCCTGCCCCGCTGAGGCTTGCCGCAAGCCGGCTGCCGATGAAGCCGGTGGCGCCCGATATCAGCACGGTCTTGCGGCCGGCAAGATTTTCGACAAGTCCGGCCGCCGGCACGCTTCGCATGCGGGCGAGCCGCCGCATCGCGGCAAAATCCCTGAGGCCGCACAGTGCCGCGCCGAATGCGCAGGCGGTGGCGGCGATGCTGAGCAGACCCTGATAGACGACGGTCACGCCGACGGGCTGCATCGCCCAGGCAATCAGCACGGGCATCAGCAACACCAGGATGGCGCCGTAATTGATCGCGAGCAGCGTGTGATTGATGCGCTCGCTCGGCGGCAGCTTGCGGCTCAGATCCTCCTCGACGAAATCGATCGACGTGATGACGATCTCGGCGACCAGCACCGCGACGATCAGTAGCGCCAGCACGCCGTGAACCTCGAGCCAGCCGAGCACCAGGAACAGGAGCGCATAGAGCATGTTGCGGATGCCGTGCAGCTTCAGCTCGAAGCGCTGTGACGGCCGCCAGGCCAGGCGCTCGGTAAATTCGTGGTGATAGAAGGTGTCGAACACACCCATCACGATCTGGATCGCGATGAGCGTCCACAACAGCGGCGTCATGATACGGCCTCCCTGAACAGGACGGACTGATGGATCAGTGCGCCGTGACGCGGGTGAGTGACATCGAGGGTGAAGCGGAAAGCACCCTCGCCGAGATCTCGATGCGACACGATCAGTTCGCCCGGTGTCAGCCAGCGCGGCAGCGGCAACCACAGCCGTCCAAGCTGGAGGCCGTAGCCGGCGCTGCGAAAGATCAGCACCTGGTCCTCGACCGAAATGCGCAGCGCCATCGACACGCCGAAGCCGACATATTCCTCGAGCCCGGTCGGACCGGCAAAGCGCTTGGCGGAATGGATCACCTGCGGAAAGCCGCGCTTGCGCGCGCAGATGCGCGTCCAGGTCTGGCCGCCGGTCGCGCCGTCCTCGGTGACCGTGACGATCATGGGCACACCGATGTCGCGGCCGGTCGGCAATGGTCCGCCGATCAGGCGCGCAGCCTGCGCGAACCACCAGCCGAAACCGCTGAAGGCGAGTTCGTCGACCACACCGACATAGACGACGCTGTCGCCGTCGGCGACGCGTTTCGAGAAGCGCCGCCAGGTCGCCAGCGGCAAGCGGCCCCAATCCTCGTCCGACAGCAGCGCGCGGAAGCGACGGTCGTCGAGCAGTTTTGTGTGAGCGGGGGGAGGTGCGCCTAAGCCTGGTAATCGAGCCGACGTCATCGTAACCTCCTCGAGAACTATTTGGCTTTGCCCAGCGGCAGCAGGTTGGCGATCTTCTCGCCGAGCCGCATCAAGGCGACCAGCCGCGGCCGCGGCACTTTCAGCATCTGCATGAACCAGTGGTCGGCGAGCTCGGTGAACGCGAGCATCTCCTTCAGGCGCCTGGCTGCGACGGGACTGATGCCGGGATCGTCCGTGGCATCGGACACGCAGGCGCGAAGCGCCGCGATCGCCGGGTCGATCTCCCGCTCCTTGCGGCGCGCCGCGATCCTCGCGGCGATCTCCCAGATGTCGGTCTCGGCCTCGTAATGGTCGCGGCGGTCGCCCAGGATCGGCACCCGCCGGATCAGGTTCCAGGCGAGCAGTTCCTTCAGCGAGTTGGAGACGTTGGACCGTGCCATGCCGAGCGTGTCGGCGATGTCCTCGGCCGTCATCGGCGCCTCGGCGAGATAAAGCAGCCCGTGAATCTGGCTCACCGAGCGGTTCACGCCCCACTCGTCGCCCATGTCGCCCCAATGCAGGATGAAGCGCTCGACGGCGGCGGGAAGTTTCTTCTTTCCGGTTATTTCTGTCATGACAGAAATAGCTGACGAGTTTGGCCTTTTGTCAAGACGAAGCCTTGCATACGGCCCGCCAGGCCTGCCCAAAAATGTCCCAGAGAGCGGGAACCATCTCCCGGTCTTCGGCGTTTGTTCCCGTCGAGGCGGGGTCCGGGAATGGCCGAAAAGTTCAGTCAACAGAGAGACCTGTTCGAGAGCGAGCGCAGTTTCCGGCTGTTGGTTGAGGGGGTTGCCGACTACGCCCTCTACATGCTCGACCCGAACGGGACCATCACCAGCTGGAACATCGGCGGCGAACGCATCAAGGGTTATTCCCCCGAGGAAATCCTCGGCCAGCATTTTTCCCGCTTCTACACCGAGACCGACCGCGCCAATGGCAAGCCGGCACGGGCGCTCGGGATCGCGCGCGAAAAGGGCCGATACGAGGAGGAAGGCTGGCGCGTCCGCAAGGACGGCACGTTCTTCTGGGCGAGCGTCGTGATCGACCCGATCTACGAGGACGGCAGGCTGATCGGCTTCGCCAAGATCACACGCGACATCACCGAGCGCCGCAATGCCCAGCTCAAGCTCGAGGCGATGCAGAAGCAGCTGGCCGAGTCGCAGAAATTCGATGCGCTCGGGCAGCTCACCGGCGGCGTTGCCCACGACTTCAACAATCTTCTGATGATCATCGGCGGCAGCCTTCACATCCTGAAGAGGAGCGCCGCCGACGACTCCAAGCTCGAGCGCGCCATCTCGGCGATCGACACCGCGACCAAGCGCGGCGCAGCGCTGACCAACCAGCTTCTCACCTTCGCGCGGCGGCAGAGCGTCAACCCGCAGGCGATCGATTTTGCCGAACGCGTCGCGGCCATCCGCGAGGTGCTCGACGCGGGCGTCGGCAGCTCCGTGCGTCTCGCCTTCGACATCGGCTCCGACACCTGGCCGATCAAGGCCGACGTCTCCGAGCTCGAGACCGCGCTGCTCAACCTCGTCATCAATGCGCGCGACGCGATGCCGGACGGCGGCGCGGTGACGATCGGAGCGCGCAACGTCGTGCTGAACGAGGCGCCCCTCGTCGGCGATTTCGTCGCAATCGACGTCCGCGATACCGGGCTCGGAATTCCATCCGACGTTCTCGACAAGATCTTCGAGCCGTTCTTCACGACCAAGCCGATCGGAAAAGGCACGGGCCTCGGCCTTTCGCAGGTGCACGGCTTCGCCCACCAGGCCGGCGGCACGGTGAAGGTCGCAAGTGAGCTCGGCAAGGGCACGACATTCACCATCGTCCTGCCGCGCGGCACGGACGTGCCGTCGCGGGAGACGCCCGGAGCGGCGTTCCGCGGCAGCGGCACGGTGCTGCTGGTCGAGGACAATCCCGACGTCGCTCTGGTCAGCATCGGTCTTCTGGAGCAGCTCGGCTACCAGGTGCGCCGTGTCGCCGATGCCGAGGCGGCATTGCGCGAGATCGAGAGCGACGGAGTCGATTTCGTGTTCTCGGACATCGTCATGCCCGGCAAGATGGACGGCCTCAGCCTCGCCCATCACCTCCGCCGGATCCGTCCCGGCCTGCCGATCCTGCTCGCCACCGGTTACAGCGAGGTCGCCGCCGACGTGCGCGGCGATTTCCCGATCCTGCGCAAGCCCTACGAGATCCACGAGCTGAGCGAAGCGATCGCGAAACTGCCGAGGTGAGTGTTTCTTCTTCACCTCTCCGCGTAAGCGGCGGAGCTATCGCATTTGAGAGTTTTTCCCTGCGACGGGCACCGACGTTGACTAGCCTCATCCTAGGAGGCGCGGCAGCGCCGTCTCGAAGGACGAGGCGTTGCGCACAGACCGCCGCCACATCACACCGTCGGCAGCACCGAAAAGGCTTCCCCTGCCCTGCGCAAGTTCAGCTCATCCACGCTTGCCGTCTCGCTGGTGACATTGTCGACGCGCGAGGACGGCGGGCCGTGGCGGCACAGCGCGACCATGTCGGCAACGTGCGTCGGCGCGCCAGCCAACAACGCTTCCACGCTGCCGTCACGGCGGTTGCGGACCCAGCCTTCGAGGCCATACGCGGTGGCCTGCGACTCCACCCAGCCCCGGTAACCGACGCCCTGCACGCGGCCGCGGATCATGACCTGGAGAATCACCCGGCTCATGGCTTCGATCCGAGCCAATCGGCGCTGCGCGTCTTGACCGCGGCCTCGCGCGTGACGCGGGCCATCAGCTCCGCCGACGCCAGGCCCTTGAGGCTTCTTGGCGCCATGCCCTCGCGCAACGCCTTCTGCGTCTCGTAGACGGCCTGCGTCGCGGCGGCGATCGGCGCGTGGCCCTGCAGCGCGATGCGGACGCGCTGGCCCTGGAGATAGTCGAGCCCGCTCAATTCCTCCGATGCGCCGCCGAGCACGATCGGCAGGCGCGTGGCGGCGGCGATCGCCTCGAGCTCGGCGCGCGACTTGATGCCGGTGAAAAACAGCGCATCGACGCCGGCGGCCTCATAGGCCTGGGCGCGGCGCACCGCATCCTCGATCGAGGTGATCGCGGCTGCGCCCGTGCGGCCCATGATGACCAGCGAGGGATCGCTGCGGCCGCCAAGCGCCGCCTTCATCTTGCCGACGCCCTCTTCAAGCGGGATCAGCTGCGCCTTGGTCTCGCCGAATGCCGCCGGCAACAGCGTGTCCTCGATAGTGAGGCCGGCCGCGCCCGCCGTCTCCAGCTCCTGCACCGTGCGGCGCACGTTCAGCGCATTGCCGTAGCCGTGATCGGCATCGACCAGCACCGGCAGCGCAGAGGCGCGGGACATCCGCCGCATCTGCTCAGCGAGCTCGCTGAGCGTGATCAGCGTGACATCGGGATCGCCGAGCACGGCGAGCGAGGCCACCGATCCGCCGAACATGCCGAGCGGAAAGCCGAGATCCTCGGCAATACGGATCGAGATCGCGTCATAGACCGAGCCGGGATGGACGCAAGTCGTGCCCGACAGGATGGAGCGCAGTTCCTCGCGGCGGGATCGAAAGGCCATGGTGCCCTCCCAATTATTGCGACGCAGCCGCAACATACTCCGTCATTGCGAGCGAAGCGAAGCAATCCAGAGTATTTCCGCGGAGGCAGTCTGGATTGCTTCGCTGCGCTCGCAATGACGGCGTTGGTGGGGCCAGCGTGGGCCCCACTCGCACGCTTTACGCAAACTCCAGGATCAGCGCGTCCACCGCGAGCGTCGCGCCCGCGCTGGCGTGGATCTTCTTCACGGTGCCGTCCTGCTCGGCGCGCAGCACGTTCTGCATCTTCATGGCTTCGACCACCGCCAGCGTCTCGCCGGCCTTGACCTCCTGCCCCTCGCTGACCGCGATCGAGACGACGAGGCCCGGCATCGGACAGAGCAGCTTCTTGCCGCTGTCGGAGGCCGTCGTCACCGGCATCAGCCGTGCGGAGGTCGCTTCCGCCTCGGTCCAGACGTAGACCGGGACCTCGACGCCCTGATGCGCGAGACGGATGCCGTTCGGAATCGGGCGCGCCTGCACGGCAACGAGGTGACCGTCGATGGTGCCCTGCCAGACCGGATCGCCCGGCTTCCACGGCGACTGCAACAGATGCGAATTGCCGGCCTTGCCGTCGGCATCGATGAAGCGGATCGCGATCGCCTCGCCTTCGCGCGCGACCTCGAGCAGGATCTCCTGGCGGTCGAGCCAGACTGCGCGACGCCGCTCACGCTGAACGACACGGCCGCCCATCTGACCGGAGATCTGCCGCTTGCGCGCCCCCAGCACGTGATCGATCGCGGCGCCGACCGCGGCGATGCGCCGCGCGACCTCGCCTTCGGGCACGCGCACCGCAAAACCCTTGGGGAATTCTTCGGCGATGAAGCCGGTCGAGAGCCTTCCCTCGCGCCAGCGCGGATGGTGCATCAAGGCCGACAGGAACGGAATGTTGTGCCTGATGCCGTCGACATAGAACGAGTCCAGCGCGGTGGCCTGCGCCTCGATCGCCGCCGCGCGCGACGGCGCATGGGTGACGAGCTTGGCGATCATCGGATCGTAATGGATCGAGATCTCGCCGCCCTCCTGCACGCCGGTGTCGTTGCGGATGGTGATGCCGTCACGGCTGGCCTCCGCCGGCGGGCGATATTTCACTAGGCGCCCGATCGAGGGCAGGAAGTTGCGGAACGGATCTTCCGCATAGAGGCGCGATTCCACCGCCCAGCCCGTCAGCGTGACGTCCTTCTGCGCGATGGCGAGCTTCTCGCCGCTCGCCACCCGGATCATCTGCTCGACGAGATCGACGCCGGTGACGAGCTCGGTGACGGGATGCTCGACCTGGAGGCGCGTGTTCATCTCCAGGAAGTAGAAGCTCTTGTCCTGGCCTGCGACGAACTCGACGGTGCCGGCGGAATCATAGTTCACGGCCTTGGCCAGCGCGACCGCCTGCTCGCCCATCTGGCGGCGGGTGGCCTCATCGAGCAGCGGCGACGGCGCTTCCTCGATGACCTTCTGGTTGCGGCGCTGGATCGAGCATTCGCGCTCGCCGAGATAGATCACGTTGCCGTGCTTGTCGCCCAGCACCTGGATCTCGATGTGGCGGGGATCGACGATGAACTTCTCGACGAAGACGCGGTCGTCGCCGAACGAGGCCTTGGCTTCGGCCTTGGCGAGGTTGAAGCCTTCGGCGACCTCGGCCTTGGAATGGGCGATGCGCATGCCCTTGCCGCCGCCGCCGGCGGAGGCCTTGATCATGACGGGGTAGCCGATCTCGTCGGCGATGCGGACCGCGTGCTTGTCGTCCTCGATCACGCCGAGATAGCCCGGCACGGTCGAGACTTTTGCTTTTGCGGCCGCCTTCTTGGATTCAATCTTGTCGCCCATCGCCGCGATCGCGCCCGGGTTCGGGCCGATGAAGACGATGCCGGCGGCTTCCAGCGCGCGCGGAAACGCCTCGCGCTCTGACAGGAAGCCATAGCCGGGATGCACGGCCTCAGCCCCCGTCTTGCGGCAGGCCTCCACGATCTTCTCGATCACCAAATAGCTCTCGGCCGCGGCCGGCGGGCCGATCAGCACCGCCTCGTCGGCCATCTCGACGTGGAGGGCATCGCGGTCGGCCTCGGAATAGACCGCAACCGTCTGAATCCCCATCTTGCGTGCGGTCTTGATGACCCGGCAGGCGATTTCGCCGCGATTGGCGATCAGAATGCGTTTGAACATGCTTTTCTTGAGTCTCGACCTTGGGCGGGACCCTTCCCTGGCCGTTGGGGCCTTTGGGAGGGGCCGTGTGGCTCCCGTGGTACATCAAAATGGGCCGGAGGCAACGGTCTAAATCGGGCCGCCTTTGGCGTACCAGCGCAAGACCGAAATGGGCCCGGCGCGCCCGCCGTGCGGCATCCCTAGGGCTTTCCGGTCTTGGCCGCGTCCCGGACCAGGTCATGAATGAAGCCCAGTTTGCCGACCACGGCCGGCGACAGGATGAAGGGATAGAGGTCGCGCAGGCCCATCGCACGGTTGACGCTGTTCATGGCGAAGGTGAAGGGCAGCCATGCGTTGACCAGCGCCTCGACATCCCTCGCCTCGTATGGATTGAACCGGATGCGCGCGGTCAACTCCCCGTCGCGGTCGACCTTGGGACGCACTTCCATGCCGAACTCGGCGGCCATTTCCAGGGCATCGACGATGTGGAGGTAATGCGCCCAGGTCTCGGCGAAATCCTCCCAGGGATGCATCGTGGCATAGGACGAGACGTAGTTCTGCTGCCAGTCCGGCGGCGCGCCCTCGGCATAGTGGCGCTGCAGGGCCTGGCCGTAATCGGCGGTATCGTCGCCGAAGACGGCGCGGCACTGGTCGAGCCTGCCGCCATCGCGCACCAGCACATCCCAGAAATAGTGCCCGACCTCATGGCGGAAGTGCCCGAGCAGCGTCCGATAGGGCTCGCCCATCTCGAGCCGGCGACGCTCGCGCTCGATGTCGTCGGCCTCGGTCAGCGCGATCGTGATCAGGCCGTTGTCGTGGCCGGTCATGACCTTCTCGCCGCTGTGCGGATCGTCGGCGAGGAAGTTGAAGATCAGGCCATGCTCCGGATTGTCCTTTCGGGTCTGGAGCGGCAGCTTCCAGCGGATCAGGGAATAGAACAGACGGTGTTTTGCCACCTCCAGCTCGCGCCAGCCGGCGAGCTGCGCCGGATCCGAGAGGTTCGGCACCGTCCCATTGTGGCGGCAGGCGCGACAATAGCCGGTGGTATCGCCTGCATCGGTCAGCCAGTTGCAGGCATCGTACTCGGCATTCCGGCACAGCATCCGGCTTTCGCCCTTTTGGGCGAGGATCCTCCATGCCTCCCCGTCGGCCTCGATCGCCGACATGGTCTCCTTCTCCGGCAGGAAGGCGATCCGATGGCCGCAGCGTTCGCAGGCGCGGTTCTCGAAATAGAGGACGTTGCCGCAGGCCTGGCAGACAAAGAGCTTCAAGATTTATCCTCGTGGGAAAGGAACGCTTATCGGAGAGCTGGCGCCTCGCGACGACGCCTCAATCAGCCGATCGTTCCAGTATCCGGAACAAATTGCCAGACCGGACGTTGCCACCGCGTACTTCTCCACATTCGGGCATGCGCGCCCATTTCCGGGCACCACCTGCCCTCTAAACAATGGCCACGACGCCCCGTCTGTGTGAATATCGGTCCGGCACGTGCGCACCTGCATGACAACGGCCGATGCCTTGAACGATCCATTGCCCGAGACCATCGCCGCCGAAAGGCTGCGCCAGCACCTCGAAGACGTCGCGCGTGAGCGCGACAACGCCTATCGCGCGCTGCAGGAGCGCGAGGCCGAGCTGGCGCGCATCCAGCGCATCGGCAAGGTCGGCGGCGTCGAGGTCGATTTCCGCGAAGGCTTCAAGAACCGTCGCTCGCCCGAATATCTGATGATCCACGGCCTTCCGCCGGAAGCCGCCGACGAGTCGCATGAGGATTGGGTCAACCGCATCCATCCCGACGACCGCGACGCAACCGTCAAGCATTTCTTCGACGCTCTCGCGGGAACGAGCGAGGACTATAGCGCCGAATACCGCATCATCCGCCCCAGCGACGGCGAGACGCGCTGGATCCGGGTGGTCGCCAAGCTTGAGCGCGACAAGGACGGCCGCGCCATCCGGCTGGTCGGCGCCCATATCGACATGACCGACCAGGCGCTGGCGCGCGAGACGCTGCGCGAGAGCGAGGAGCGCTTCCGGCTGATCGCCGACAGCGCGCCGGTGCCGATCTGGGTCACCAAGCTCGACCGCAAGCGCTCCTTCGCCAACCAGGCCTATGTCGATTTCGTCGGCCTGCCCTACGACCAGGCCATCGACTTCGACTGGCGCAAGGTGCTGCACCCGGACGACCTGCCGCACGTGCTCCAGCAATCCGTTCAGGGCGAAGCCTCGCTGAAGCCGTTCGTGCTGGAAGCACGTTACAAGAACGCCAGCGGCGAATGGCGCTGGCTGCGCTCGGAATCGCAGCCGCGCTGGGATGCGACCGGCAAGCATATCGGCTTCATCGGCGTCGCCCACGACATCACCGTCGCCAAGCAGGCCGAGATCGAGCTCCGACAGCTCAACGAGACGCTGGAAGAGCGCATCGCCCAGCGTACCGCCGAGCTCGAAGCCAACGAGGCGCGGCTGCGCGCGATCCTGGAAACCAGCAACCAGTATCAGGGCCTGGTCAATCTCAGGGGCGAACTGGTCTACGCCAACAAGACGGCGCTTGCCGGCATCAAGGCAAATTCCGCCGATGTGATCGGAAAGCCGTTCTGGGACACGCCCTGGTTCACCGGCACCGACGGAATGAGTGCCGCCGTGCGCGAGGCCTTCGACACGGTGCTCAAAGGCGAGCCTGTGCGGCTCGAGATGCGCCTGCGCCTGCCCGTCGGCGAGCGCGATTTCGAGTTCGGGATGCGCCCCGTGCTCGACCGCCACGGCAACATCACAGGCGCGGTGCCCGAGGCCGTCGACATCACCGAGCGCCGGCGCGGCGAGGAAGCGCTGCGGCAGTCGCAGAAGATGGAGGCGATCGGCCAGCTCACCGGCGGCGTCGCGCACGACTTCAACAATCTCCTCACCATCATCCGCTCGGCAACCGACTTCCTGCGCCGGCGCGAGCTGCCGGAGGAGCGCCGTCGCCGCTATGTCGACGCCATCTCGGAGACGGTCGAACGTGCCTCCAAGCTGACCGCGCAGCTCCTGGCCTTCGCGCGCCGGCAGCCGCTGAAGCCGCAGATCTTCAACGTCGGCAGCCAGGTCGAGGGGGTGGCGCAGCTGGTTCGGCCGCTCGTCGGTGGCCGCATCGAGATCGCCGTGGACGTTCAGGATGCCGATTGCTTCACGGTGGCCGACATCGCCCAGTTCGAGGCCGCGCTGATCAACCTCGCCATCAACGCCCGCGATGCCATGGACGGCGAAGGCCGCCTCACCATCGCCGTGCGCAAGGTCGCAGGGATTCCGAGCCTGCGCGCACAATCGGCGCGCGGCGGCGACTATGTCGCGATCTCCGTCACCGACACCGGCAGCGGCATCGCGCCGGAACATCTCGAACAGATCTTCGAGCCGTTCTTCACCACCAAGGAGGTCGGCAAGGGCACCGGCCTCGGCCTCAGCCAGGCCTTCGGCTTCGCAAAGCAGTCCGAGGGCGACATTGCGGTGACGAGCACGCCGGGCAAGGGCGCGACCTTCACCATCTATCTGCCGCAGGCGAAAAGCCCCGCCACGGAGAAGGAAGCCGCGGCGCTGAGCCACGAGGCGGCCACGACCGGGCGTGGCTATCGCGTGCTCGTGGTCGAGGACGATGACGAGGTCGGCCGCTTCTCCACCGAGCTCCTGGAGGATCTCGGCTATGTCGTCCGCCGCGTCGCCAACGCGAACGCGGCGCTGGCGATCCTCGGCGAGAACGAATTCGCCGTGGACCTCGTGTTCTCCGACGTCATCATGCCCGGCATGAACGGGGTCGAGCTCGCCGGCGTCATCCGCGAGCGCTATCCGGGCCTGCCGGTCGTGCTCACCTCGGGCTACAGCAACGTGCTCGCCGAGAACGCCCATCGCGGTTTCGAGCTGATCCAGAAGCCGTATTCGGTGGAATCGCTCTCGCGCATCCTGCGCAAGGCGATCACGGAGAAGCTATCGGTGGCGAGGTAAGTGTCACATTCGCGAGCAGCCGCCGCAACTTCCGTCATTGCGAGCGCGGCGAAGCAATCCAGAATCTTTCCGCGGAGGCAGACTGGATTGCTTCCCTGCGCTCGCAATGACGACCGTGAATACCGCCGCCCCATCCAACAGACGTGAAGCTCCAAGGCGGGAACAATGATGCCGTGATATCGGTTCTTGCCGCGGCGCGTCCAGCCTCGATCGAGAATCCGATGTCCAGCGAATACCCCGATCAGGCAAGGCGGGCCGGCCGCGCCCTGGACGCGGCCAATTTCTTCCTTGCTGACGTCCGCGACGGACTCGGCCCCTATCTCGCGGTCTACCTCCTCACCGAGCAGCACTGGGACGAGGCACGCATCGGCCTCGTGATGTCGATCGCGACCATTGCCGGCATTGTGGCACAGACGCCTGCCGGTGCGCTGGTCGACGCGACGCGGGCGAAGCGGCTGGTGATGGTCATCGCTGCGGTCATGGTGACGGTGGCGTCGCTCTCGCTGCCGTTGTTTCCGGGCTTCCTGCCGGTCACGATCTCGCAAGGCATGGCCCAGGCCGCCGCCGTCGTCTTTCCGCCCGCGATTGCCGCCGTCTCCCTCGGTATCTTCGGCCATGCCGCGTTCACCCGGCGGATCGGCCGCAACGAGACCTTCAACCACGCCGGCAATGCCGTCGCAGCCGCTGTGGCGGGTATCTCTGCCTATTGCTTCGGTCCGACCGTCGTCTTCTTCCTCCTCGGCGCGATGGCGATCGCAAGCCTCCTCAGCATCGTCGCAATTCCCGCCCGCGCCATCGATCACGAGCTGGCCCGCGGGCTGCACGATGCGGGCCGAGATGCGCAGCAGGAAACGCCCTCCGGCCTCGGCGTGCTCCTGACCTGCCGCCCTCTCCTCGTCTTTGCGGTCTGTGTCCTGCTCTTCCACCTTTCCAACGCGGCGATGCTGCCGCTGGTCGGGCAGAAGCTCGCTCTCCAGGACAAGAACATCGGCACCAGCCTGATGTCGGCCTGCATCGTCGCGGCGCAATTGGTGATGGTGCCGTTTGCCATGCTGGTCGGCGCACGCGCCGACAGCTGGGGCCACAAGCGCTTCTTCCTTGCCGCCTTGTTGATCCTGCCGGTTCGCGGCGCGCTCTACACGCTCTCCGACAACCCATTCTGGCTGGTCGGCGTCCAGCTTCTCGACGGCGTCGGCGCCGGCATCTTTGGCGCGATCTTCCCGGTCATCATCGCCGACCTCATGCGCAACACCGGCCGCTTCAACGTCGCGCAGGGCGCGGTCATCACCGCCCAGAGCATTGGCGCGGCGCTGTCGACGACGCTGGCCGGCCTCATCGTGGTCGGCGCCGGCTACAGCGCGGCGTTCGTTACGCTCGGCGCCGTCGCGGCGGTCGGCGCGGTCATCTGCCTCGTCGCTTTGCCCGAGACGCGGCAAAGCGGCGACGACGACCCGCGCCCGCAGGGGAAGACAGTGGCGTCGGCTTCCGCTATCGCTGCCGAATGAATCGTCTGCATTCGAGGATCGACCGTGCCGTCTGACGCCATCTGGGCCTGGAGCATCATCGTCGTCGCGACCGCCTGCGTCATCATCCGGCCGTTTCGCCTGCCCGAGGCGATCTGGGCCGTGATCGGCGCCGGCGCACTCGTGCTGTTTGGCTTGCTGCCGTGGCAGGAGGCTTTGACCGGCATCGAGAAAGGCCTCGACGTCTATCTCTTCCTGATCGGCATGATGCTGATCGCCGAGCTGGCGCGGCTCGAAGGCCTGTTCGATTATCTCGCCGCGCTTGCGGTGGAATATGCCCGCGGCTCGCCGCAGCGGCTGTTCCTGCTGGTCTATCTCGTCGGCACGCTGGTGACGGTGCTGCTCTCCAACGATGCCACCGCGATCGTGCTGACGCCGGCCGTCTATGCCGCGACGCGCGCGGCCGGCGCCAAGCCGCTGCCTTACCTGTTCGTCTGCGCCTTCATCGCCAACGCCGCAAGCTTCGTGCTGCCGATCTCCAATCCCGCCAATCTCGTCGTCTTCGGCGCGCGCATGCCGCACCTGACGGAATGGCTGCGCCTGTTCGCCTTGCCCTCGGCGGCGTCAATCCTGCTGACCTACATCGTGCTGCGCCTGACCCAGCACCGCGCGCTGAAGGAGGAGACGATCGCGCGCAGCGTGCCGCATCCCAAGCTCGGACGCGGCGGCAAGCTCACGGCCCTCGGCATCGTCGCGATCGGCATCATGCTGGTCACGGCGTCGGCGCTGGACAAGCAGCTCGGCCTGCCGACCTTCATCTGCGGCGTGGTGACGGCTGCGATCGTGCTGCTGATCAGCCGGCAGTCGCCGTTGCCGATGCTGCACGGCGTCTCCTGGAGCGTGCTGCCGCTGGTCGGCGGACTCTTTGTCATGGTGGAAGCGCTGGTGAAGACCGGCGTGATCGCGCAGCTCAGCGCGCTCTTGCATCAGGCGGTGGCGCAGTCCGTGCCGAAAGCGGCCTGGAGTGTCGGCATTGCCACCGCGATCGCCGACAACATCGCCAACAACTTACCCGTCGGCCTCGTCGCCGGCTCGGTTGCCGCCAGCGATCACCTGCCCGCGCCGGTGGTCAGCGCGATCCTGATCGGCGTCGATCTCGGCCCCAATCTGTCGGTCACCGGCTCGCTCGCCACCATTCTCTGGCTGGTGGCGCTCCGGCGCGAGAAGATCGAGGTCGGCGCCTGGCCGTTCCTCAAGCTCGGCCTGCTGGTGACGCCGCCGGCCCTGATCGCGGCGTTGGCCGCCGCGATCAGATAGCACTCGTCTTCAGTCGTTCTCGTAGCCGTAGACTTCCGGCAGGATGAAGATTGCGGCGAGCAATCCGATCAGCGGGAAGATCGCGACCATCAGCGTGGCATTGGCCTGTCCGATCGCGGCGAACACCGTCGGGAACAGGAAGATCGCCAGGAACGACGGCAGCTTCACGAACATGTAGGCAAAGCCGCTCGCGGTGCCGCGATATTGCGGACGGGCGACCATGGTCGGGATGGTCATGCAGTTCGAGGCGTCCCAGTAGTGGCCCCACAGCATGCCGGCCGCGGCGAAGGGCAGCAGCATCTTGTTGTCGGTGTAGAGCGCGAACGCGGCGACCAGCAGCGATACCAGCACGATGGAGAAGCCCGCGATGGAGATGCCGCGATGGCCGATTTTCGGCGTCAGCAGCGGCCCGACCCATCCCGACAGCGCTGCGAAGGAAAACAGCGCCATTGTCACCAGGTTGATGCCGAGCACGCTCGACACGCCGACCATCACGAACAGCACCGGCAGGTAGAACGCGAAGGTCGAGAATTCGCTGGCCTGCGCGAAACAGGCGATCCAGCCATACAACGTGGCGCGCCAGCGGATCGGATCCTTCCTGAGATCGGCGAGGAACGCGCGGGTGCTGGTCTTCGGCACCTCCACGTCCCGATCCGGCAGCATGTCGAGATTGTCGTTGAACATCTCGCGCGCGACCTGCTTGGCCTCGCGGTAGCGCCCCTTCTGCACCAGCCACACCGCCGTCTCCGGCACGTCGTGACGCATGATCAGGATGATCAGCGCCGGCACCGCACCCAGACCGAGCGTCACGCGCCACAGCATCTCGTGGTTCATGTCGACCAGGAGGAAGATCACGATGACGCCGATGGTCAGCACTTCGCCGACGGCGAACATGAACTGCCAGCGGTTGCCCATGACCTCGCGCTCGCCCTTGGCCATGGATTCCATGATGTAGGTGTAGCCGGTCGAGATGTCGGAGCCGAGCGGGATGCCGAGCAGGAAGCGGATCACGACGAGCCAGCCGACGCTGGGCACGAAGGCCTGCGCCAGCGCCAGCACGATGAACAGCACCATCGTCACCAGGAACATGACGCGGCGGCCGATCTTGTCGGACAGCCAGCCGCCGAGCAGCGCGCCGATCAGCGCACCGCCCTGCGTGCCGGCAGCGGCCAGGCCCAGCATCAGCGGATCGGGATTGTACTGTTCCTTGATGAAGATCAGCACGAAGGCGATCGAATAGAGGTCCCAGGCCTCGACCAGGATCGAGGCCATCATCAGCCAGCCGACCTTGTTGCCCTTGGGACTGTAATTCGTGATGAGGTAGCGGACCGCGGCTTCGCTCACGGTCGCTTGTGGCATCGCCATCGTTGACATTCTTCTTCCTTTCTTCAGAACTCTCCAAAGCGCGATGAGATCAGGATCTCATCGCGCTTCAGCTTGTTGTTTTGAGCATGATCCTTTCGGAGAACCGCTGCACACTTCTCCGGATCATGCTCTACGCGCCGAGCAGCGGCTCGATGCTGCAATCGAGCAGGCGCGGATCGATCCCCGCCTCCATCCCTGAGAACATCTCGCCCATGTAGTCGATCAACGCGTCGCTCGCCTTCACCGCGTCCTCGACGCGGCGGTTGGCGACGGCTGCAAGAATGGCGAGATGGTGATCGATCGTGCCTGACAGATCCGCCTGCCCCGGCATGAAGCGATGGTGGATGTAGCCGATGCGCCGATACAGCGTGTGCAGCGGCCGCAGCGTGTGCACCAGGAACGGCTCGCCGGCGGCCTCCAGCACCAGCGCGTCGATGCGGCGGTCGAGGCTGTTGAACTCGTCGAGTGTCAGGCTAGCGCGACGTTCGCGTAACAAACGCTCGATGTGCAGCGCCTGATTGCGGTGGGAAAGACTGGCGCGATCCGCCGCGAGGCGAATGACGAAACGCTCCATGTCGCGGCGTAAGGCCAGCAGCATGCGTTCGCGCGCCAGATCGATCGGCGCGATGGTGAGGCCGTGACGGGGCCGGATGATGATGAGGGTGTCAGCGGAGAGACGATTGACGGCGTGATGCACCGGCGTGCGGCCGAAACCGGTGATTTGCTGCAATTCCTGCATGGTCATGAACTGGCCGGGCTTGAGCTCGCAATGAACCAGGAGCTCTTCGATCCTTTGATAGGCCAACTCGAAGAAGTTGAGACGGTTGCTACGGGAGCGCCGGCCACCGCCGTCATCCTCGTCCTTCACCACCTCGAGCGCGCGCTTGCGTCGTGCCATGTCGTCCTCCCGTCAGCCCGCGCTCTCGTTGCAGGATGGCGCCCTATTGTGGCACCCTTAAAACATGTTGTGATATATTACAAGCAGGCGTAAGACGTCGGCACGATCTGCAACATGTTGCAGCGCAAAATGAGACGTCGGGTGCGAAGCGCCTTTCGATGGGAGGAGAGTTGCCGTGAAGATCACATCGATCGAGACACTACGCACCGAGGAATTTTCCAACGTCATCTGGGTCCGCATCCACACCGACACGGGTCTGATCGGTCTCGGCGAAACCTTCTACGGCGCGGGCGCGGTCGAAGCGCAGATCCACGACACCTTTGCCGGCCGCCTGCTCGGCCGCAATCCCCTGCACATCGAAGCGATCCATCGCGACATGCTGAACCTGCCGATGGCGCAGTCCTCCACCGGGGTCGAGTACCGTGCGGCGTCCGCGATCGACATCGCGCTGTGGGACCTGTTCGGCAAGGTCTGCAATCAGCCGGTGCACCAGATGCTCGGCGGCCTCTGCCGCGACAAGCAGCGCATCTACAACACGTGCGCCGGCACGCAATATGTGCGCTCGACCAATATCAGCCCGGTGGCCAATTGGAATCTCGGCGCCTCTAAGGGCCCTTACGAGGATCTCGACGGCTTCATGAACCACGCCGATGCGCTCGCCGAGAGCCTCCTGGAGAGCGGCATCTCCGCGATGAAGATCTGGCCGTTCGATCCCGCAGCGCAGGAGAACAAGGGCCTCTACATCACCGCCGCACAGATGAAGCAGGCGATCGAGCCGTTCGAGAAGATCCGCAAAGCCGTCGGCGACAAGATGGAGATCATGGTCGAGCTCCATTCGCTTTGGAATCTGCCGACGGCCAAGCAGATCGCGCGTGCGCTCGAGCCCTACAAGCCGACCTGGTACGAAGACCCGATCCGCATGAACTCGCCGCAGGCGCTGGCCGAATATGCCCGCTCGACCGACGTCTGGGTCTGCGCCAGCGAGACGCTGGGCTCGCGCTTCCCCTACAAGGACATGCTCGACCGCGACGCCATGCACGTGGTGATGGCGGATCTGTGCTGGACCGGCGGTCTCACCGAAGGCCGCAAGATCGCCGCGATGGCCGAGACCTATCACCGGCCCTTCGCACCGCACGATTGCATCGGCCCGATCGGCTTCATCGCCGCCATCCACATGTCGTTCAGCCAGCCCAACACCCTGATCCAGGAATCGGTGCGCGCCTTCTACAAAGGCTGGTACAATGAGCTCGTCACCACGATGCCCGTGATCAAGGACGGCTATGTCTTCCCGATGGAAGGCCCCGGCCTCGGCGTCGATCTCCTGCCTGCCGTCTTCGAGCGCACCGATCTCACCGTGCGCCGCTCCAACGTCTGAGGAATTCTTGAGATGAGCACCTCCCTCTTCGATCTCTCCGGCCGCACCGCGCTCGTGACCGGCTCCTCCCGCGGCCTCGGCCGTGCCATTGCCGAGGGCATGGCCAAGGCCGGCGCCAGGATCATCATCAACGGCGTCGATCCCAAGCGGGTCGAGCAGGCCGTCGCCGAGTTCCGTGCCGCCGGTCATCAGGCCGAGGGCGCCGCCTTCAACGTCACCGACGAGCCCGCCATCGTCGCCGCGTTCGAGCGCTTCGATCGCGAAGGGCTCGCGGTAGACATCCTCGTCAACAATGCCGGCATCCAGCACCGCAAGCCGCTGGTGGAATTCACCACCGACGAATGGCGCAAGGTGATCGAGACCAACCTCACCAGCGCCTTCGTGATCGGCCGCGAGGCGGCCAAGCGCATGATCCCGCGCAAGCACGGCAAGATCATCAATATCGGCTCGCTCGGCAGCGAGCTCGCCCGCCCCACCATCGCGCCCTACACCGCCGCCAAGGGCGGCATCAAGAACCTGACCCGTTCGATGGCGGTGGAATGGGCCCAGCACGGCATCCAGGCCAACGCGATTGGCCCCGGCTACATGCTGACCGACATGAATGAGGCGCTGGTCAACAACGCCGATTTCAATAGCTGGCTGATGGGCCGCATCCCCTCCAAGCGCTGGGGCAAGCCGGATGAGTTGGTGGGCGCCGCGATCTTCCTCGCCTCCGATGCGTCCACCTACGTCAACGGCCAGATCATCTATGTCGATGGCGGCATGATCGCCGCGATGTAATCGCGAAGCCCAGGGAGCAAGCCATGCGCGCCGTCGTCATCCACGCCCCGAAGGACCTGCGAATCGACAATTATGCCGATCCGGCCCCCGGCCCCGGCGAGGTCCGCGTCAAGATCGCCAATGGCGGGATCTGCGGCTCCGACCTGCACTACTACCATCACGGCGGCTTCGGCGTCGTGCGGATCCAGCAGCCGATGGCGCTGGGTCACGAGATCGCCGGCGTCGTTGCCGACGTGGGTGCCGGCGTCACCAGCGTCAAGCCGGGCACACGCGTCGCGGTCAACCCGAGCAAGCCGTGCGGGGCGTGCCTGCATTGCCAGGAAGGCATGCGCAACCAGTGCCTCGACATGCGCTTCCTCGGCAGCGCGATGCGCTTTCCCCATGTGCAGGGCGGCTTTCGCGAGTTCATCACGGTCGATGCCACGCAGGCCGTGCCGATCTCGGACAAGCTGTCCCTGGCGGAAGCCGCGGTCGCCGAGCCGCTCGCGGTGTGCCTGCATGCCGGCAAGCAGGCCGGTCCCCTGCTCGGCAAGCGCGTGCTGATCACCGGCTGCGGTCCGATCGGCGCGCTGATGATCTTGGTCTCGCGTTTCGGCGGCGCGTCCGAGATCGTCGTCACCGATGTGGCCGAGGCGCCGCTCGCGGTCGCGAAAAAGCTCGGCGCCTCGCATGCCATCAACGTCGCGACCAATGCCACCGCGCTCGATCCCTGGCGCGCCGGTAAGGGCGTGTTCGACACACTGTTCGAAGCCTCCGGCAACCAGGCAGCGCTCCGCACCGCGCTCGACGTGCTCCGGCCCGGCGCGACGCTGGTGCAGCTCGGCCTCGGCGGCGAGATGACGCTGCCGATCAACTCGATCGTCGCCAAGGAATTGCAGCTCCGCGGCACCTTCCGCTTCGATCCCGAGTTCGAGCTCGCGGTGCGCCTGATGGGCGAAGGCCTGATCGACGTCAAGCCGCTGATCACGGCCACCATGCCCTTCGAGAACGCGGTCGCCGCCTTCGAGCTCGCCAGCGATCGCTCGCAGTCGATGAAGGTGCAGCTCACGTTCTGAGCGCGGCACGTCTTGCTTCACCTCTCCCGTAGGGAGAGGTGGCGACCAACGCCGGGAAAATTTCACGACGTTGCACTGCGGCAAGTCGGGAACGCTTCCCGCCGCCGGCGTTCTGCCCTTTAATGAGGCGCGACAAGTCCGTTCGCGCCAGGTGCAAGCCGATGTGGAATCGCCCGAGATTCGATCTCAAGGTCCGTCTGACGCTGCGCGTGGCCGCGATATCGGCCGCCTGCTTCGCCGCAATCTCCACCTATTTCCTCGTCACCGCCGATAGCGCCGCGCATGCGCGCATCGACGGGATCGCCGCCATCGTGGCCAAGACGCTGGAGCTACAGCAAGGCAAGGTGCAGTGGGCGCCGAGCCCCCGCTCCGACTTTCCGAATCTCGACCCGGTGTGGGCCCATGTGATGACGCCCGGCCTCTGTCTCGGATTCCGTGGGCCGGGCGGCGAGATGCTGCAGCGTTTCTGCAGCGGCGCGCCTGCCCCGGCAAGTCCGCCGCCGCAAGCCTTCGCCGCCTTCTATCGCAGCCTGTTCGACCCCGGCCGCGAGGCGGCGCGGCCCGTGATCGTGCGCGGAACCAGGCTCGGCGAGACCGTGGTCTCGGTCGACCCGGCGGTGCAGACGGCGGAGGCCTGGCACGAGGCCGGCCGCCTGATGATCGCGCTTGCGATCGCGCTACCGCTGCTCTGCGCGCTGGTCTATGCCGCACTGGCCCGCGCCCTGCGCCCCACCCGCATGATCGGCAGCGGCCTCGAACGCATCGCCGCCGGCGACCTCAGCACCCGGCTGCCGCCGTTCGACCTCGCCGAGCTCTCCGCCATCCGCGACGTCTTCAACCATCTCGCCGAAAGCCTCGACACCGCGCTCGCCGAGCGCAGCGAGCTGACGCGGAAGCTGATTGCGCTCCAGGACGAGGAGCGCCGTCATCTCGCCCGCGAGCTGCATGACGAATTCGGCCAGTCGCTCGCCGCGATCCGCGCGCTGGCCGCATCCGCCCGCCAGACTGCGGCGCAGGACTGTCCCGACCTGCTCGGCGAATGCGACAGCATTGCCCGCACCGCGACCGGCATGATGGAGACGCTGCGCGGTGCGCTGTTCCGGTTGCGGCCGCCCGATGTCGACGAGCTTGGCCTCGTCGCCAGCCTCGAAGGCCTGGTCTCGGGGTGGAACGGCCGCAGCCGCGGTCAGCCCCGTTTCGAGATCCGGTTCGACGGCGCTTTCGACAGCGTGCCCGCCGACGTCAGTGCCAATCTCTATCGGATCGTGCAGGAAGCGCTCACCAACGCGGCCAAGCATGCCGGCGCAACGAAGGTCAGCCTGCATCTGACGATGGCCGACAGCGAGATCGCGCTCGCGATCGAGGACGATGGCCGGCCGATTGAGGCTGCCGCCAAGTCCGGCATGGGCCTGCTCGGCATGCGCGAGCGCGTGGCCGCGCTTCGCGGGCGGCTCAGCTTCGAGACCGGCCCTCACGGCTCCGCGCTGCGCGTCTTCATTCCGCTCGCGGCTGCCGCATCTGGGGCCCTGGAGCACGCGGCATGAGCGCGACGGAGGCCACCATCCTGCTGGTCGACGACCATTCCGTCGTCCGCGAGGGCTATCGCTCGGTGCTCCAGAAACAGCCGGGCTTGCGCGTCATCGCCGAGGCGGCCGACGGAGCGGAAGCCTATCGTCTTTACAAGTCCGAGGCGCCCGACCTCGTCATCATGGACCTCAGCATGCCCGGGATCGGCGGCATCGAGGCCGTCAGGCGGATCAGGCAGTGGGACAAGGCGGCGCGAATCCTCGTCTTCACCATGCACGAGAATGCCGGCTTTGCCGTGCAGGCGATCCGCGCCGGTGCGAGGGGCTACGTCACCAAGACCAGCCCGCCCGAGACCTTGGTGCGCGCGGTCAAGGACGTGCTCGCCGGCAAGATCGCCATCAGCCCCGACATCGACCACGAGCTTGCGCTCAGCCGCATCAGCGGCGAGAGCTTGGCCGCCGACGTGCTGACGCCGCGCGAGTTCGAGGTGCTGCGGCTGCTGCTCGCCGAGAACACGACGGAGGAGATCGCCGAGACGCTGCATGTCAGTCCGAAGACGGTGGCCAACCTGCATTCCCTGATCAAGGACAAGCTCGGCGTCGGCTCCGACATCGAGCTGGTCCGGCTGGCGCTGCGCCAGGGGATTTTGACCGAGGTCGATCTCGGCGAAGCCTGATCGCGGCTCGCCGCAGATCACTCACGCGCGACCACCTGGTCCAGCCACGCGCAGTTGAGCGGCGGCACGCGCGGATCGGCGACGCGCACGCCGCGGGCAGCCGCGTCGAGCCGCATGTCGCGCAACCGCTTGCGCTGCTCTTCCGGCATATTGAGCCGCTCATGCCCCCAGAGCGACGGCCCGTCAAAAGTCTCGTGCGGCTGCCAGGTCTCGGGATCGATGACGCGTGCGCCCCAGCCGTATTCGATGAAGAAGCCGGATGGCGTATTCACGTAGAACGATGTCATGTGGTCGTTGGTGTGCCGGCCCAGCGTGTAGGCGATGCGCCCCTCGTCCATCTGCGCGAGATCGTAGCCCTGCCCGACATCGTCGAGGCAGCCGAGCTCGACCATGAAGTGATGCATCGCCTTCCGCCCCGATCCGACCATCGCAAAGGAATGGTGGCGGCCGTTGACGTGGAAGAAATAGAGCCCGTAAGGCTTCAGCCCGAAATCCGAGACGTGAAAGCCGAGCACGTCGCGATAGAATGGCAACAGCACCTCGACATTCTCCACATTGAGCACGACATGCCCCATGCCGAGCGCTCCGGTGCGGAAGCCCGAGATCGGGCGGCCCGGCCTGAACGGCTCGTCCGCAAGCTCCGGCTTGCAAAAAGCCTCCAGCCGGTTGCCGGCGGGATCGGCAAACGCAATCAGCTCGCCGACATGCCGCTCGTCAGCGAGCGCGCGCGAGCCTCGAACCACCTTGATGCCATGGCTTTCCAGCCGTCCAGCCAACTTGTCCAGTTCGGCGGTCGAAGGAACTTCCCATCCCATCACGGCAAGGCCGGCATCACTGCCGCCGTCGACGATCAGCCGCTGCTTGCGGTCGTCCATGCGGAAGGCCCGCATCTTGCCGCCGCGATCGACCTGCTGCATGCCGAGCAGCCCGGTCGCCATCCGGCTCCACTGGTCGAGCTGGGACGAACTGATTCCGATATAGCCGAGCGCTGCGATTTCCATCGAATTCCTCCCGAAGCATCGCGGTCGCCGAATTCCAGCGAGCTTGATACCGGCCGCGCGCGATCCTACGGTGGCGTTCCGCAATCGCCTCGCGTTCGCAGGTGACAATAAGCGCGCCGCGACGTGCCACAAGGGAGGAAATACGCAGTGTCCAAGGAGCGGACGCGGAACGGCCAGCCGCGGCAGTCCGAGGGCGTCCGCGCCTTCAAGCGCGGGCTCGACGTGCTGCACGAGGTCAACCGTTCCGGCGGCATCCGCGCCGGCGACGTCGCCCGCGCGCTCGACCTGCCCAGGCCCACCGTCTACCGCCTGCTCGAAACCCTGGAGGAGCTCGGCTATATCGCCCGCAGCGCCAGCGACGACCGGTTTCGGGTCACCCGGCGCGCCCTGAGCCTCGGCGACGGCTATGATCCCGGCGTGGTGATCTGCCAGGCGGCGGCGCCTTACCTCGCCGATCTCAGCAAGAAGCTGGTCTGGCCGGTCGATCTCTCGACTTACGAGAACGCGGCGATGGTGGTGCAGGAGACCACGCACTCCCGCAGCCCGCTCTCGATCGATCGCGGCATGATCGGCAAGCGCCTGCCCATGCTGCGCACGTCTGCGGGCCGCGCCTATCTCGCCGCCTGTCCTGCGCGCGAACGCGATCTCATCCTCGATCATCTCCGCCGCATCGACGAGGCCGACGACCGCCCCTTCCTCGATCAGGGCCGGCTCGACCGCATGATCGCCGAGACCGCGGCGCGAGGGTACGCCATCCGAAGCGAGGGCGAATACAATCCCAAGACCGCCTCGATCGCCGTCCCGATCGTGCGGGATGGCGCCGTATTCGGCTGCATCTCGATCATCTGGATCCGCTCGGCGCTGGGCATGGAGGAAGCCATCGCAACCTTTGTCGATCCGATGCGCAGCGCCGCGGCAGCCATCGACGTCGGGGGTGCGGCAACCGCGGGCTAAGCGCGTGTCACCCGAACCGGCAAGGAAGCGAGGCCCCGCAACACGTTGTTGAGGGCCAGCACGGGTTCCCCGATCTCGAAGCAGGCCACGCGCTTCACCAGGGCTTCGAGCAGTGCCGTCATCTCCAGCCGGGCCAGATGAAGGCCCGCGCACATGTGCGTCCCATTGCCGAATCCGAGATGGTCGTTGGCGCGGCGTGTCACGTCGAAGCGTTCCGGATCCTGCCATTTTCGCTCGTCGCGATTGGCCGACGCGTATAGCAGCAGCAGCCGGCTCTCGCGCGGAATGGCGAGGTCCGCAATCGCCGCATCGGCCGCAAGATGGCGTGTGAATCCCCGCACCGGCGATTCCAGCCGTAGCGCCTCGTTGATCGCATTCGGGATCAGGGCCGGATCGTTGCGGACCAGATCCCATTGCGCGGGATGCCGGCCGAACAGCAAGACCAGGTTGGCCGTCGCGAAGATGGTCGTGTCGAGACTCGGCCCGAGATAGTCCCGCATCAGCACCGGGCAGCGCTCGGGCTCGACCTCGCCTCGATCCGCAGCGGCGAAGATGCGGTCGCCCCAGCTGCCGGGACGCAGACGCGTCCTGATCTCTTCGCCACCGAGATAGGCGCGCATCTCCTGAACGTCCTTCAGAGCCGTGCAGCCCCGTTCATTCATGGTGCCGAGCACGTTGAAGGTCGCAGCAGCCCAGCGAAGCATGCTGCCACGGCCATGATCCTCCAGCCCCACGAGCTTGGAGACGATCGTCAGCGGCAGGTGCTGAGCCAGATCCGACACCGCATCGAAGGCGCCGCGGGCGACCAGGTCGTCAACAAGCCGGGCGGCCTCCGCCCTGATCTGCGGCGCAATCTCTTCCAGAGCCCGCGGCAGCAACGGGGCCGCTATGATCGCGCGAAGGCGATCATGCAAGGGCGCATCGCTCGCCAGCGTCGTGCCTCGCGAGATGCTGTTGACGTGGTCGTTGGCCGCAACTCCCTGGGCCGACGAGAACACGGCTGGGTTTCGCAGGGCGGCACGGACGTCGTCGAAGCGAGCCACCGCATGGAGCTCGTGACGCGGCAGCCAGACCACCGCGCCCAGATCGCGAAGGGCCCTGTAGTGCGGATATGGATCGCGCAGGACCTCGTCGCTGTAGAGATCGACGTCGTAGACCGGTTGTCCGGGAATGGCCGGCATCCTTTCTTCTCCCTGTCCGTCCGGAGGCCCGCCTCAGGGCACCGCCACCCATTCGCCCTTCTGGAGCTGACCAAGCGTCAGCGCAGTCTGGTCGAGGCCGGTGTGGTCGTTGGGACCGTAATTGTAGACGCCGCGGGAGCCGGCCAGGCCTTTGAGCCCTTCGATCGCGCTGCGGAGGCCCTCGCGAAATTCGGGGGTTCCGGGCGCGCCCACCTTCAGCGCAGCGGGTGCAGCGCGCTCGATCAGGAGCAGGGCATCGTAGGCGGATCCCGCAAAGATGTTGCGGCTTCCCGCACCGAACTTGCCTTCGTAGCGCTGGATGAATTCAAGTGCGGCCTGCTTGGCTGGATGGCCGTCCGGCAACGAGGCGGCGCCGACGGCCGGGCTCAGCGGCACGAAGATGCCGTCGCCTTGTGCGCCCGTCAGCTTCCGGAAATCTCCGAAAGTGGCGCCGAGCGTGCCGTACACCTTGCCTGCAAATCCCTTCTCACGCAGCTGAAGCAGCGGTAGCGCCGCGGGCGCGCCGGAGGCCGCAATGAGAACGGCGTCGGGATCGGCGGCGACGATCTTGAGGATCTGCCCGACGACGGTGTTATCGGTCCGTGCATATTTCTCGTCGGCGACCAGCGCGATGCCCGCTGCCGCGCACATCTCCGCACTGACCTTGCTCCAGGCGTCACCATAGGAATCGCCGAAACCGATCAGGGCGAGTTTCCGGACGCCGCTCTTCTTCATATGTGCGAACAACGGCGTGGCTTCGTGATCGTCGTTGGTGGTCGTCTTGAATATCCATCGCCTGCGCGCATCGACCGGAGCCACCAGGGCGTTGACGGGGGCAAGCGTGATCACCGGAACCCGGTATTCGACCGCGGGATCGATGACCGCAAAAGATCCGGGCGTCGTGGTCGGGCCGACGAGAATGTCGATGCTGCTGCCCTGAAACAGCTTCCGCATCGCTGCGACCGCCGCGGTGCTGTCCGAGGCTTCGTCGAGAAACAGATAGTTGACCTTGTGGCCCGCGATTTCGCTTGCGCCAAAGCTGGTGCCGTTGCGCTCGGCATTTCCAATCGCGGCAGCCGGGCCGGTCGTGGACAGCAGGATTCCCACGTTGATGTCCGCGGCCGAAGCCGGCGCCACGAACAATTGGATTGCTAGGCACGCCACTCCCGCGCGTTTCAGCATCGTCGCTCCTCCGCGGTTGCCTCAACAGACAACCTGCACTTTTTTTCCTGTGCCTAGGTAACCAAGGCAGGCCGGCTCGAAGTAGCGCCATTGCGAAAGCGTCCGGCTGGCGGACAAGACCGGCTGTGGAGGAGGCTGTCCGCTGGTTGGACACTTGGCACGCCGGCGTTGAAGGGCCGGCCCGTCCTGGGGAAGAGATACCCCATGCAAGATAAATCCATCGCTGAAGAGTATGACGTCGTGATCGTCGGCCGCGGGCCGGTGGGCGCCACGCTCGCCAACCTGCTCGGCCTGTGCGGTGTGCGGACGCTGGTGCTGGAGCGCGAGGCGCGGACCTATCATTTGCCGCGGGCCGTGCATTTCGATGATGAATGCATGCGCGTGTTCCAGACCATCGGGCTTGCCGAAGCGATCCTGCCGCATGTCATTCTCAGCCCCGGCATGCTCTTTCTCGATGCCGCCGGCCGCATGCTGCTGGACTGGTCCCGTCCGCAGACGCCGACGCCGATGGGCTGGCATCTCAGCTATCGCTTCCACCAGCCGGATCTGGAGGACGTGCTGATCGGCGGCCTCGCCCGCTGGCCGCACGTCGCCTTGCGCAGCCGCTGCGATGTGTTCGCGCTCGATCAGGACGAGCACGGCGTGCGCGTCCGTTACGAAGACCTCTCCAACGGAAGGCTCGGCGAGGTCCGCGCCGGCTACGTGATCGGCTGCGACGGCGCCCGCTCCCTGGTGCGCCGCTTCATCGGCTCGGGGATGGACGACCTCGGCTTCCACGAGCGCTGGCTGGTGATCGACGTTCTGCTCAAGCGCGCGCGCGACGACCTCGGCGATTACAGCCTGCAGCATTGCGATCCCAGGCGGCCGGCGACTTACGTGCGCGGCACCGGCACGCGGCGGCGCTGGGAGATCACGGTCCTCGCCGACGAGGACTCGCAGGAGGTCGCGCAACCCGGGAAGGTCTGGGAGCTGCTGTCGCGCTGGATCACGCCCGACGATGCCGAGCTCGAGCGCGCTGCGGTCTACACTTTCCATTCGGTCATCGCGCAGCAATGGCGGAACGGACGATTGCTGCTCGCGGGCGATTCCGCGCACCAGACCCCGCCCTTTCTCGGCCAGGGCATGTGCGCCGGCATCCGCGATGCCGCCAACCTCGCCTGGAAGCTGGCGAGCGTGATCCAGGGCGGCGCCGCGCCCGATCTGCTCGACACCTATCAGAGCGAGCGCCTGCCGCATGTGCGCGAGTTCATCGAGCTCGCCATTCGCCTCGGCGGGGTCATCAACACCAAGGCGATCGAGGCCGGCCTTGCTGCCGGCGAAGCGCGCGAGAACGCGCCGGTCAGGCTGGAGGTGAAGAAGCCGCTGCTCGGCCCCGGACTGGGGTTCGGCGATTTGCCGCTCGCCGGACACCTGGCGCCACAATTCATGCTGAGCGGACACCGCAGCGACGACCGGACCGGCTATCGTCATGTGCTGCTCATCGAGACCGCGGCCGCACTGCCGTCGCGCCTCGCGCTGTCGCAGACCGGGATCGAGATCCTCACCGGCGACGACGCCGAAGGTGTCGGAGACTGGCTGCGCGAGCACGGCATCATCGCCGCACTGGTTCGTCCCGACCGTTACATTCGCGGCACCGCCCGCAACGCGGCCGAGCTCGACCGCCTCATCGCCGCCATCAATCTTGCGACCCACGTGCCGTCCGCGGCCTGATCGAACCAACTTTCAAGGATACCTCATGAAGCTGCTGTCTTTCATCACCGGCGATCGCGCCTCCTTCGGGGCCCTCAAGGACAATGGCGTCGTCGATCTCGGCGCGCGGATGGCGGGGTGCGCCACGCTGCGGCAGCTGCTCGAATCCGGTCGCCTCGCCGAAGCGGCAAGGCTCACCGCATCGGCTGCCCCCGACCATGCGCTCGACAAGGTCAGCTTCGCGCCCGTGATCCCCGATCCCGGCAAGATCATCTGCGTCGGCCTCAATTATCGCGATCACGTCGCCGAGACCGGTCGCACCGTCACGGAGAAGCCGGCGCTGTTTGCGCGCTTCGCCTGCAGCCAGGTCGGCCATCTCCAGCCCATCGTGAAACCAGGGGTGAGCGACGACTTCGACTACGAAGGCGAGCTCGCGCTCGTCATCGGCAAGGCTGGCCGTCACATCCCGGCCGGCCGCGCGCTCGACCATGTCGCCGGCTATTCCTGCTACAACGAAGGCAGCATCCGCGACTGGCAGCGCCACACCAGCCAATTCCTCGCCGGCAAGACCTTTGCCGAGAGCGGCAGTTTCGGTCCGTGGCTGGTGACGACCGACGAGATTCCGGATCCGTCAAAGCTCACCTTGCAGACCCGGCTCAACGGCAACATCGTGCAGGACACCACGACGGATCTCCTGATCACCGCCATCCCCGAGCTGATCGCCTACATCTCCACGATCTGCCCGCTCGTGCCCGGCGACGTCATTGTCACGGGCACGCCGGGCGGTGTCGGCGCCAAGCGCACGCCGCCCTTGTGGATGCGCCCCGGCGACACCGTCGAAGTCGAGATCTCCGGCATCGGCACCTTGCGCAACACGGTGATCGCCGAACCGGCCTGATCGCCAAGACCGATCAATCAACGATAAACCCAAGGAAACGTCATGGGCACGACCCGCACCAGCTCCGCGGCCGCTGTACTGATCACACTCGCGCTCGCGCCCCTCCCCGCGCGGGCCGAGATCAAGGGCGAAGCCATCCGCATCGGCGTCCTCACCGACATGAACGGCGTGTTCGCGACCGCCATGGGCCCGGGCTCGGTCGAGGCGGCGCGGATGGCCGCCGAAGAGTTCGGCGGCAAGATCAACGGCAAGCCGATCGAGATCCTGCAGGCCGATCACCAGAACAAGCCGGATCTCGCTGCATCGCTGGCGCGAAAATGGTTCAGCGACGGGGTCCAGGCCATCGCCGATGGCGGCAGCTCCGGCGCGGCGCTGGCGGTGCAGGAGCTGGTGCGCGGCAACGGCAAGATATTCCTCATCTCCGGCGCCGGCGCGAACCAGCTGACCGATGAAGCATGCGCCCCGACCAGCGTGCAATGGACCCAGGACGCCTATTCCACCGCCACCGCCGTGGTCTCCGGCATCATGCAGACCAGCAAGGAGCCCTGGTTCTTCATCACCGGCGATTACGCCTTCGGCCATTCGATCGAGGTAACCGCGCGCGAGCGCATCGCCGCCCTCGGCGGCAAGGTCGCCGGCAGCGTCAAGGCGCAACTCGGCACGCCTGACTACAGCTCTTTCCTGCTTCAGGCGCAGTCGTCGGGCGCCAAGATCCTGGCCATCAACGTCGCCGGCGACAATGCGACTGCGATCAAGCAGGCCGAGGAGTTCGGGCTCGCCAGCCAGGGCATGAAGATCGTGCCGATGTCGTTCCAGAACGTCGACATCGAGGCGGTCGGGCTCAAGGCGACGCGCGGTGATCTCATCGTCACCTCGTTCTTCGAGGACGTCTCGCCGGCCGCCCGGAAATTCTCCGATGCGTTCTATGGCCGCCGCAAGGCGATGCCCTCGCAAATCCAGGCCGGCGTTTACTCCGCCGTGCGCCATTATTTGCAGGCGATCAAGGACACCGATTCCGACGACAGCGCGACCGTTATGGCGAAGATGAAGGAGACGCCGGTGTCGGACGCCTACACCACCAACGGCCGCATCCGCGAGGACCAGCGCATGGTGCACGATCTCTATCTGGTCCAGGTCAAGACGCCGGAGGAATCGAAAGGCCCGTGGGACTTCGTCAAGCTGGTCGCAACGATCCCGCCCGACCAGGCCTTTCGTCCGCTCGACCGCAGCAAATGCGGCCTGGTCGGCAAATAGCGCCAGGCCTGGATTCCCGGTCATGATGATCCGCGCTCGATGCCCTCGGCGCGCGCAACCGCATCCCGGTCGGGCAGCCGAACGCCGATCCAGTCAGTAGAGATTGGCAGTTCCATGATCGATGACCGCTTGAACGTCCGCTTCCGTCTCGCCTGATCGCGAGTGAGTCGCGATCGCGTGGGCCAGCGATGGCAAGGTCGATCGATCGGGCCAATGCTCGAGGTCCCAGAGTCTCGAACGGAGCACACATTTCGGACAATGTAGGAACACCTCGCGCACGTCGATGATGAGGATCAAGTTCGGTGGCTTGCCATTAACGGCAAAACGCGCTTGCAGCGCACAATCACGGACGATTTTTCCGATCCCGCTGATGCGTAGCGTGTCGCCATGGCCAGGGATCATGAAGATCAGCCCTATTTCGGGATGCGCCAGCAAATTCTCGAACGTGTCGAGGCGATTATTTCCCACTCGATCTGGAATCGCCAGCGTCTTCTCGTCGAGTACCCCGACGAAGCCGGCTGGATCGCCCTTGGGTGAGACGTCTATCCGGCCGTCGCTCCCACGAGAAGCCACGACCACGAACGGGCAAGCCGCAATGAACCGGCGGCATATCTCGTCAACGTGGTCGATGACTTTGTTGCTCGCACGAAAGCTCGGCGGATTGCAAACTTCGCGCAAGCGCTCCTGCGTCGTAATGATTTCTTCGTATCTTCGTGACATTTCGATTTCCGACACCACGCTACTCCGGTTTGATCTGGGCGGTGCGGATCACATGCCCCCAGCGCTCAGTCTGCTCGGCGATGAGCTTGGCGAACTCGGCCGGGGAGCCCTGTAACGGCGCCCCCCCGAGGTCCATCAGCCGCGCCTGGATAGCGGTATCCGACAGACCCGCATTGATCTCGGCGTTCAGCCGCTCGACAATCTGAATTGGCGTGTGTCGGGGCGCTCCAATGCCGACCCAGCCGACCGACTCGTAACCCGGCACGGTCTCCGCGACAGCAGGAATGTCAGGCAAAGCTGAAGACCGGGTCACGGTTGTCACCGCCAGCGCGCGCAGCTTGCCCGACTTGACGTGTTCGAGCGACGAGACGATCGGATCGAACGCCATCTGGATTTCGCCTCGCAGAAGGTCGGACAACATCGCTGCGGAGCCGCGATAGCGCACATGCACCACGTCGATGCCGGTCATCATCTTGAACAGCTCGCCCGCCATGTGCTGCGGGCTGCCGTTGCCCGCGGACCCAAAATTCAGTTTGCCCGGATTGGCCTTGGCGTGAGCAATCAGCTCGGACACGGTGCCTGCCGGAATGGATGGATGCACCGCCATGACGAGCGGATTGCGCATGATCCCGCCGACCGGCGCGATATCGCGGATGAAGTTGAAGCTGAGCTTCTCGTAGAGAGTGGCATTGATGGCGTTGAACGATCCAGCCAGCAGGAGTGTGTGGCCGTCCGCCGCCGACGTCACCACCGCCTCGGTCCCGATATTGCCGCCCGCGCCCGGCCGGTTTTCAATGGTGCAGGGCTGTCCAAGGCGCTCCGACAACCAATGACCGATCAACCGTGCGCTGACGTCGGCAGCGCCTCCGGCGGCTTGCGGCACAATCAAGCGGATTGGCCGCGCCGGGTACGTCTCTGCTCGTGCGGTCGTTCCCAGGACCGGCAGAGCGGCAATCCCCGCGGCGAGTTGAAGCAGTCTACGGCGCGCAATGGTCATGAGCTGGGCCCTTTTTGCTGCAACACTATCGCGATACTTGTGCCATGCCCTCGGCATGACCGCTTTGCGAACGGCTTACTTTTTCCTTACCTTGGCCTTCATTCGACGGGCTCGGTGGCATGCCTTTGCTGGAGTGCAAGTTGCAGTATCGGTTCGAAGAATATGTGCTGAACACCGACCGCCGGGAACTTAGGAACGGCGGCGAGGTGGTTAGCCTTGCACCGCAAGTCTTTGATATCCTCTGTTTTCTGATCCGTCATCGCGAGCGTGTCGTCAGCAAGGACGATCTCATCGCAAGCATCTGGGGCGGGCGGAACGTTTCAGAGTCCGCGCTGACGACGCGGCTGAACGGCGCCCGCAAGGCGATTGGCGACAGTGGCGAGGAACAACGGCTGATCAAGACGCTTCCTCGCAAGGGATTCCGCTTCGTCGGCGAGGTTCAAGAGCAAGAAACGTCGGCGACCTTTGCGGCAAAAGTTGCGCCGGCCCGCACCTTGCACGACCTGCCCTCGATCGTCGTTCTGCCATTTGCAAACCTCGGTGGCGACCCGCTGCAGGATTACTTCAGCGATGGAATTGTCGAGGACATCACGACCGAACTATCTCGGTTCTCCGAGCTGTTCGTCATCGCGCGCAACACGAGTTTCACTTACAAAGGTCACGCCGTTGACGTCCGCGCCGTGAGGCGAGACCTCGGTGTGCGGTATGTGCTGGAAGGCAGTGTACGCAGAGCCGAAAAGCGAGTGCGGATCACCGGCCAGTTGATTGATGCCGAAAGCGGAAAGCATATTTGGGCAGACCGGTTCGAAAGTTCGATCGAGGATATCTTCGAGCTGCAGGATCAGATGGCGCGCAGCGTGGTGGGCGCGATCGCTCCCAGGCTGGAACAAGCTGAAATTGAGCGCGCCAAACAGAAGCCGACGGAAAGCCTGAGCGCCTACGATTGCTTTCTGCGCGGGATGGCCGGTTGGCACGACTGGACCAGATCGGGTCACGATGCCGCGCTAAAGCAATTCTACCGCGCGATTGAGCTCGATTCTGCATTTGCAAGGCCGCATGCGCTCGCCGCAGCCTGCTTTCTCATGCGCAAGTCGAATGGCTGGGTCGTTGATCGCTCTGCGGAGACGGCCGAGACCAACCGGCTTGCGCGACGAGCGGCGGACCTCGGCCGGGCCGATGCCGTCGCGCTCTCCTGGAGCGCACATGCGCTGGCTCATGTCGTCGGCGATATCAAGGCCGGGGTTGCTCTGATTGATCATGCCCTGAAATTGAACCCGAATCTTGCCGTCGCCTGGCAACGCAGCGGCTGGATCCGTGTCTATGCGGGAGACTGCGACGTCGCGATCGAGCACTTGCGCAACGCCATGCGCCTCAGTCCGCTCGACCCGCTCATGCATCTCGCCTGCAGCGCTATGGCCTTCGCTTATTTCCTTCTTGACGATCTTGACCAGTCTTCCACATGGTCAGACCGGGCTTTGCAGATGCGACCTGACTGGCCCGTTGCGCTGCGCATTTCGGCGATGAGCCATGCCTTTGCCGGCCGGGAGCGTCTGGCACGAGACGCGATGACGCGGCTGCGCGCGCTGCAACCCACCCTGCGGCTATCAAATCTGCACGAGCAGATATTCCTCCATCGGCCTGAACACATGCGGAGGTTCGTCGATGGTATGAGGCGTGCCGGGTTGCCCGAATAGACGACAACAGGCTCCTGTCCCGTCCTGGTCAAGGGCCGCTCTGGGAAACACGGCGCGCGGATGGCAGCACAAGCCACCGATCGCCACCTGGACGCGGCAATCTGCGCGTTCATGCCCTACGCGAGATAGCGCGTGATGTAGCCTTCCATCGCGTAGAGCGCGCAGAGCGCGAGGCTCGACCATACCGCCGCGCTGAAATACAGGAACATCCAGGTCAGTTCGCCCTTCCAATGCGCGATGTCGTGGGTCACCACCCAGCGCGTCGCGACGTCGTGCAGGCCTTCGAGGAACCCTAAGAACCTGCCGCCCTCGGCGTGCCCTGCCCGCCAGCGGCTGAGATACATCGGCACGTCGACGGTGATGAGGAAGGCGAGGAAGCAGGCGATGCCGACGATGCCTGCGATCAGCGCCCAGCGCACCACGCCCTGGAATTCCGGCATCAGGCGGCACAGCGCGATGCCGGCGAGGAAGAAGGTCACCGCCCACAGCGAATTCTCGATCGCGTTGTACAGATAGTTGGTGGTGACCACCGCGTACCAGGAGAAGCACTCGGCGATGATGATCACCGGGACGATCACCCAGGCGATGTTCACCACCGTCTCGGCGCCGGTCATGGTGCCGAGCTGATGCAGGATGATCGCCCATTGCGCGGCGAAGCAGACTTCGGCCACGGTTGCGACCGAGCGTCCGACGAAAACGCTGGAGAGCCAGGTGTCGAACAGGCAGATGCGCTGCACGTCGGCGCGCGGCAGCACCGAGCGGAAGGCACAGCCGAACACATAGCCGGCGCACAGCAGGAACATCAGCCCGATGTCCGAGCCGCCACTGATGCTGCCCGCAACTGTCGGGTAGAACTCACGGTACAACATGAACCAGACGAGGATGTTGGCGCTGCTCACAAGCGTGAGGGATCCCCACCACCACGCCAGGGGATTTGACCGCGCCTGCCATTGCAACATGAACTGCTCCGCAATTTTATCGACCTGACATGTCGTCGTAATAATCCTGTCACAGAACGGCATGCAATCACGACAAAAATCTGCGTGCCCGCTCGTTCCAGCGATGCTCGCAACGCGGAAAAGCACGCGGCGGCAGCGCGTCCACATATCGGACAATTTTTCCTCACGCGACGAATTTATTGGACATTCGAAATCTGTCCGCCTGATATTCCGGGATGGATCCGACTGACTCCTCCAAACCGCACCATCCGCTCTCCTCCGCCGCAGCCGTGCTGGCCGAGAGCGCCGATGACGCCGCCTTCGCCACCACGCTGGCCAAGGGGCTCGTCGTGCTGGAGGCGTTCAAGGCCGGGAGCACGCTGCTGGGCAACATGGAGCTGTCGACCCTGACGGGCATCCCGCGCCCGACCGTGGCGCGGCTGACCCATACGCTCGCCGAGCTCGGCTATCTCCGCTACGACCCCGAGCGATCGAAGTACCGCGTCGGTGCACGGGCGCTGCGCATGGCGCATCCCCTGCTCGCCGGAATGCAATTCCGCCAAGTGGCGCGGCCGATGATGCAGGAGCTGGCGCACAGCGTCCGCGGCACGGTCTCGATCGGCCTGCTCGATGCGACGTCGATGATCTATGTCGAGACCGCGCGCTCCGGCGATGTCGGCCCGCACGTGCCCGATATCGGCATGCCCATTCCCGTCGTGATGACCGCCATGGGCCGCGCCGCGGCGGCGACCTTGCCGCCGGCCGATGCAGACCGGCTGGAACGCGCTCTCGCCGGCGAGGATGCCGCCCTGTGGTCGGCGCTCCGCGACAAATACCGCGCCGGGATCGCACAATGCAAAAGCCGCGGCTTCTGCACCTGCTGGGGCGAGTACATGCCCTCGATCCATGCCGTCGCCGCGCCGCTGTTTCATATCAGCGAAGCGAAACAATCGTTCTCGATCAATTGCGGCATCCCCGCCTTCCGGCTCCAGCCTGGGCAGCTCGAGAGCGAAATTGGTCCGCGCATTGCGGCGCTTGCCGACAGCATCCGGGCCATGGTCGGAGCGGCGATGCCCACGGCCGAGACGCGCAAGCAAAACAAGAAGAGCGCCAGGACATGAGCAAACGCGCCGGCGCCCCATCTCCGGGAGGCCATCATGACCATCACACGCCGAGCATTGCTGGGCGCCCTCGCCGCCGGCGTCGCGGGCCCGTCATTTTCCGCACGCGCTGAGGACGCCTGGCCGTCGCGGATGGTGCGGCTGATCTCGCCCTACGGGCCAGGCGGCTCCAACGACATCTCGCTGCGCTTGCTGGCCGAGGAGTTTAGCCGCAGCCTGCGCCAGCAGTTCATCGTCGAGAACAAGCCCGGTGCCGGCACGCGCATCGCCAACGACATGGTCGCGCATGCGCCGGACGACGGCTATACGATCCTCTATGTCGCGGCGCCCTACGCCACCGCCGAGGCGCTGTTCGGCAAGCTGACCTATGAGCGCAAGGATCTGCAGCCGGTCGCGATGGCCGTGATCGCACCGCTGTTCCTGATCATCAGTGCCGAGGCGCCGTTCAAGACGCTTCCCGACTTGATCGCCTACGGCAAGTCGAAGCCGGATGGACTGACCTTCGCCTCCCCCGGCGCCGGCTCGCAGCCGCATCTTGCCGGAGAGCTCCTGTTCCGCGATGCCGGCGTCAAGGGTCTCAACATCCCGTTCCGGGGCGATGCCGCCTCCTACACCGAGCTGCTCGCCGGACGCGTCGACGCCACACTCACCGCGCTGCCGACCGCCCTGCCCTACATCCAGAGCGGCAAGTTCACCGTGCTCGGCGTCGCCTCGGCCGAGCGCAGCGCGCTCTATCCGCAGGCGCCGACGCTGCGCGAGCAGGGTTTTCCCAACGTCGCCGCCGCCGGCTGGTACGGCTTCATGGTGCCGTCCACGACGCCGCGCGCGATCGTCGACAAGTTCCAGGCCGAGGTGCTGCGCGCGCTCGCAGAGCCCGCGATCAAGGACAAGCTGACTGCCCAGGGCCTCGAGGTGCGTGCCGGCACCGCGGCCGAATTCGGCCGGTTCATCGACGCCGAGACGCAGAAATGGACCAGGTTGATCCGCGACGCCGGTCTCAAGGGCGAATAGGAAGCGTGAGGGACCGGACATGAAACGCATCCTTGTCAAACGCATTGCAGCGTCCGCGCTGCTTCTCGCACTGTCGGGCCTGGCGGCGCAAGCGCAGAAGAAATACGACCCCGGCGCGTCCGATACCGCAATCAAGGTCGGCCAGACCGTGCCGCTGAGCGGCCCGGCCTCGGCCTACGCGGTGATCGGCAAGACCCAGGCCGCTTATATGAGGATGATCAACGACCAGGGCGGCGTGAACGGCCGCAAGGTCGAGCTGATCCAGTATGACGATGCCTATTCGCCGCCGAAGACGGTGGAGCAGACCCGCCGCCTGGTCGAAAGCGACGAGGTGCTGCTGACGTTCCAGATCATCGGCACCGCGCCGAACGTCGCCGTGCAGAAATATCTCAACGCCAGGAAGATCCCGCAGCTCTTCGCCGCAACCGGCGCGGCCCGCTTCACCGACCCCAAGAACTTCCCCTGGACCATGGGCTTCAACCCGTCTTACCTCGTCGAGGGCCGAATCTACGCGCAGTACCTGCTGAAAAACCATCCCAACGCCAGAATCGGCGTGCTCTACCAGAACGACGACCTCGGCAAGGATTATCTGGCCGGCCTCAAGGCGGGCCTCGGCGAAAAGGCAAACATGGTCGTGGCCGAGACCTCCTACGAGATCACCGAGCCCACGATCGACTCGCAGATCCTGCGCTTGAAGGATGCAGGCGCCGACGTGCTGTTCAGCGCGACGACGCCGAAGCAGGCGGCGCAGGCGATCAAGAAGGTCGCGGAGATCGGATGGAAGCCGCTGCACATCATCGACATCAACGCCTCCTCGCTCAGCGCCGTGCTCAAGCCGGCAGGGCTCGACAATTCCAAGGGCGTGGTCAGCGTCGGCTACGTCAAGGATGCCGCCGACCCCGAATGGAAGGACGACCCCGGCATGAAGCGCTACCTCGCCTTCATGGCCAGGTACTATCCCGAGGGCGACAAGGACTCGAACCTGAACGTCTACGGCTACATCACCGCGCAGCTCCTGGTCCGGGTGCTGAAGCAATGCGGCGACGATCTGACCCGCGAGAACGTGATGCGACAGGCGGCCAACCTTAGGAAGGTCGAGCTCGACCTGACGCTTCCGGGAATCTCGGTCACGACCACGCCGACGGACTATCGCGTCAACAAGCAGTTCCAGATGGTGCAGTTCGATGGCGTGCGCTGGCAGAAGCTCGGCGATATCGTGACGGACGAAGCCAGGGAGTGAGCCCGCTTCGCCCGCAATCAACGCCCTTCGGCATAACGGCCGCCGCCGCGGATCAGATCGTCGCGTTCCTCGGCGTGGCGCTGGTATTCGGAGATCGCACGGTTGGCCATGCGGATCCGATTCGTGTGTCCCTCCTCGACCATCACGGTGATACGCTGCGCCAGGAATACGCAGGATTCGAATTCGTCGCGGATGGCGCCCGTCCGCACCAGAAAGTCCCAGGCAATCTCGTAGGCCTGCTCCGCCGCGGGATTGCGATAGTCGCTGAAGATAATGTGCGTCATCACTGCCAAAGCCTGATCGCAGCGATCGTTCCTGGGGCTCACGCATGCGGGGCGGCCGAAGGACCCGGCACTAACCTGCGATAGCAAAACGCAAACCTGGCCTTTGGCGGCGGGAACGCCAAGTGCGCTCCCGCCGTTTCTCTGAAGCGCGTGGCGATTCACCGCGTCATCCCCGCCACATAGGCCGCCAGCTTGTCGAGCGTCTGGTAGCCGTATTCGACGGCGCCGAAGCCGATCATGCCATCGCGTTGCTCGGTGCTCGAGGCCAGCTGCCGCATCATCAGCACGGTCTTGCCGTTGCTCTGCTCGGCAAAGGTGACGGTGAAGCGGAACATGCCGGGATCGTCGTCCTGGTCGAGGCCGTGATCCATCTCCATCAGCGACGGCCGCTCGATGCGGCGGAAGCGCATCCGGTTCGGATAGACCGTGCCGTCGGGCCCGATCATGTTGAAGCGCCAGACGCCGCCGACGCGGACGTCGATCTCGAAGGTCTCGACCTTGAATCCCTTCGGGCCGAACCATTGCGGCAGATGCTTCGGGTCGGACCATGCCTCGAACACCAGATCGCGCGGCGCATCGATCACGCGCGACATCACGATCTCGCGGTCGAGCGACCATTGCGACAAAGCGGGATTGGCAGAACTCGTCATTGTCAGGACCCTTTCCGTTTGCTTGTTCGGGACGGCCGCTTGGCGCCCGCCCTTTCCTTCTCTTTCTTGAGCTTCATCACATAGGCCTCGAAGCGGTCGAGCCGCGCCTCCCAGATAGCGCGCTGCTGCTGGAACCAGTCCTCCGCACCGACCAGCGCATCCGCGCTGAGGCGGCAGGTGCGCACGCGTCCCGATTTCTCGGACTGAACGAGCCCGCTCGTCTCCAGCACGTGGATGTGCTTCATGAAGCTCGGCAGCGCCATGTCGAAGGGACCGGCGAGCTCGCCGACCGAGGCCTCGCCCGCGCAGAGCCGCATCACGATCGCCCGCCGCGTCGGATCGGCGAGCGCTGCGAAGATCTGGTCGAGATGGGGTGATTGGTTAGCCATGAAGCTAACTATACACGCCGGATGGCGGACGTCAACAATTGTTAGCCTGATGGCTCAGTTTCATCGATCGGCGGGAACCCACGACGCGCAATTGTGAATTGGGACCTCGCGCCCCTCTCGCTAAACCCTATCCGGGGGTTCATCAGCATGATTGATCAGAGCACGTGCCGCCCGTTGTCATCTCATCCCCGATCACCCGGCGAATCTTCGCCCGGGCCGCATCCATTTCGATGGCGGTGGCGCTTTGCCCGCGCCGCGCCCCGGCCGATTCCGACATGATCGCGCAGATGCGCGACATCGTCGCCGGCGCGCTGGCGCCGACCGCGACGCCGGATCACGCGGGCGGCCTCGCCGCCGCGCTCTATGCCGGCCGCCACGTCGAGTTCTTCAGCTACGGGTTCGCCGATGGTGCCACCAGGCGGAAGGTGACGCCGGATACACTGTTCAATCTCGCCTCGTTGCGAAAGCCGTTCGAGGCCACGCTCGTGGCGCTCGGCGTGCTGCGCGGCGAGCTGCGGCTCGACGATCGTCTGCCGAAATACCTGCCCGAGCTGAGCGGCAACACCATCCGCAACGTCACTGTCGGCCAGTTGGCGACGCACACCTCGGGCCTGCTGCTCCCGACCGACCATCCGCCCTGGCCCGACGAAGAGTATACGCGCGAGCAGTTCATGGCGATGCTGAACGCCTTCACGCCGGCGCCCGGCGTCGCACCCGGCCGGCAACGCGTCTACACCCATGCCGGCTATGTGCTGCTTCAGCTCGTGCTCGAGCGCCGCTACGGCATGCCGATCGCAGCCCTGCTCGAACAGCGTATCCTCTCTCCGCTCGGCATGACCGCGACTTGCGTTCCTGAGCGCGGTGAGGACAATCGCGCCGTCATGGACGAGGCCTGGATGCAGCGCGTGGTCCAGGGCTATTCCGACCAGGGCGTGGCCATCGGCCCGATCGGCAACCAGCAGAGCTATTTCGATGTCCCCGGCACCGGGCAGATGTTCTCCTCTGCGCGCGACCTCGCCACGTTCGTCGCCGCCTGCGTCGACGGCCGCGCGATCGATCCGCATTTGCGCGAAGCGCTGCGGCTGACGCTGCGTGAGGCCTTCCGCGTCGACGAAAAATTCGGCCAAGGCATGGCTTGGGAGACCGTGCGCCTCCCGGGCGTCACCGTTGTCGACAAGCCCGGCGGCCTCAACAACGCCTCAGGCTATATCGGCCTGGTGCCGGCGCGGCGGATCGGCATCGTCCTCTTGGCCAATCGCGGCGAGTATCCGCACGAGATCGCCCGCTACAAGATCCTGCCGGAACTGGCGCGGCTGATGGCCTCGCATTGAGACGGCCGCCTCACACCGAGCGCGTCAGGCCGCCGTCGACGCGGATGTTCTGGCCGGTGATGTAGGCCGCGCCGTCGGAGGCCAGGAACGAGATCGTCGCCGCGATCTCCTCGACCTTGCCGTAGCGCTTCATCGGCACGCTGTCGCGTCGCGCGTCCTGCTGCGGCAGGCTGTCGATCCAGCCCGGCAGCACGTTGTTCATGCGGACATTGTCGGCCGCGTAAGTGTCGGTGAAGATCTTGGTGAAGGCGGCAAGGCCAGCGCGGAACACCGCCGAGGTCGGGAACATCGCGCTGGGCTCGAACGCCCAGGCGGTCGAGATGTTGATGATGGCGCCGCCCTTCTGCGCCTGCATCAGCGGCGTCACCAGCCGGGTCGGACGGATCACGTTCAGGAGATAAGTGTCGAGGCCGGTGTGCCACTGCTCGTCGGTGATCTCGGTGATGGGCGCACGCGGCCCGTGCCCGGCGCTGTTGACGAGCACGTCGATCCGGCCCCACTTCGCCATCGCAGCCTCGACGAGGCGCTTCACGTCGTCGTTCGACTGGTTCGAGCCGGTGACGCCGATCCCGCCGAGCTCGGCCGCCAGCGCCTCGCCCTTGCCCGAGGACGACAGGATCGCGACGCGAAACCCGTCCGCCGCCAGCCGCCGCGCAGCCCCCGCCCCCATGCCGCTGCCGCCCGCGGTAACCAGCGCAACCTTCTCCGCCGCCATGACCGATGATCCCTTCAGTTGAGGCGAGCCGCAGGCTCGGCCTATCATGAGGCCTTCTACAGCCGGACCTGTCGGCAGGTCCATGGCCGAAGGCGTCCATCATGAGCAGCTTGACATGAGTGATCTGCAGATCCGCAATTTGTGCCCCGGCGAAATCGCACTCGCAATCGACTGGGCCGCGGCGGAGGGCTGGAATCCGGGGCTGGCGGATGCCGCCTGCTTCGCGATCCCCGATGCCCGAGGCTTCCTCGTCGGCGAGATCGACGGCGAGCCGGTCGCGACCGTCTCCTGCGTCAATTACGACGACCGCTTCGCCTTCCTGGGCTTCTACATCGTGCGCGCGCGCTTTCGCGGCGCCGGCCATGGCCTGCGCATCTGGAACGCCGCGATCGCGCATGCGGGGGCGCGGGTGATCGGCCTCGACGGCGTGGTGGCACAGCAGGAGAACTACAAGAAATCGGGATTCCAGCTCGCCTACGCCAACATCCGCTATGGCGGCATTGTTGCGGGATCCGTGCAGCCGTCCGCTGACGTCGTCGCGCTCGACAAGGTCCCGTTTGCGCTCGTGGAGGCCGATGACGCCAGTGTCTTCCCCGCCGCGCGCAGCGCCTTCCTGCGCGCCTGGATCAACACACAAGGTCATGCCGGCCGCGCATTGCTGCGCGAGGGCAGGCTCGCCGCATGGGGCGTGATCCGCCCGTGCCGGACCGGCTACAAGATCGGCCCGATCGTCGCCGACGATCGCGCAGCCGCGGAGCAGGTCGTTCAGGCCCTGCTCGGAAGCGCAGGCGGCAGCGAGGTCTTCCTCGACGTCCCCGCCGTCAATCCCGCCGCCATCGCGCTCGCCGAGGAGCTCGGCCTGAAGCCGGTTTTCGAGACGGCGCGGATGTACACCGGGCCGATCCCGCCGCTGCGGCTCGACCGCGTCTTCGGCGTGACCAGCTTCGAACTCGGCTAGTTCAGTAGCAGCGCATGATGTTGACGGTGTGCTCAGCTCCGCCGCGGCCGGGCACCGTCACCTGCTCGGTCGGGCAGCTCGGAACATAGGGCCGATCGGACGGCACGACGTTCGGCGGATAGCGATGCGTCCAGTCCCAGGGCACATCATACGTGTAGGTGTAGCGCACATCGGCGGAGAGCGACTGGTTCATATCGGCAAAGGGCTGGCTGTATCCGGCGCCGTCGTGGACGTAGCCGCCGCCGCCCGGCCAATAGACCCAGGGAGCGCTGCGGCGGTGGAACCGGGCACCCGGCCCAACGTGCGGACGTGCCGCAGCCGGCGGGGCAGCCACTGCTGCGACGCCCGGCGCCGCGGCGACGGCGGGTCCGGCAGGACTGTCACTGGAGCTGAGCAGCAGCGCAGCTGCGCTGAGCGAGGCGAACAACGCCCCGTACGATCTGGCAATCATGATACGCACCACACTCGTTTGGCTTTGCGAAAGCAGCTCCCCGGAAGGAGGCTAGGCCGGGCCGTCGCCCACCCGCAAACGTATAATTAATTATTGGTTAAGGCACGTGATTAACCCGGAACGGGGTGCGGCAGAACGCCCGGAATTCCCTCTCATTTCAGCGGCTTCGTTCCCTCAGCGGCCCTGCTGCCTGCGCAGCCAGTCGAGCATGTCCGGCGGGGTTGCGCTGCCCTGCGTCACGATCGCGGTATTGCCGCCGCTGCGGCGAGTGACCGTCGTGCGCCCGGGCTCTTTCTCGATCTTGACCTCGGCCTCTGCCGGATCACCGCTCTGGGTGATCACCGAGGTGCCGTTCTCGTCCTGCACCACCGTGGTGTGACCGTCGCCGGCCCCGGCCGGCGCCGTCGCAACCACGCTCATGAATCCCAGTCCGGATGCGAGCAGAAGCAGCTTCATGTCACACCTCCATCATCGGCTGAACTGGAAGATCGCCAGCCAGTTGAAACGCCCGAACTGCCTCACCGCTCCCGTGTTCATGTCGCCGATCTGGAGCAGGAGCGCGTTGGTGGAATTGCCGATCTGGGTGATCTCGGCGGTGTTGCTCACCCCGGATTGACCGATCGCCGCATTGGTGGTGCCGCCGACCTGGATCACATTGGCGTAGTTGCGCGTGCCGTTCTGGATGATGGTCGCGTCCACCGTACCGGTCCCGCCGATCTGGATCACCCGCGCGATGTTGACGCGGCTGCTCTCCTCGATCGTGACAGGCCGGACATTGTCACCGAACTGCACGACCGTTTGGATGCTCACGTTCCGGTTGGTCACGCTGCGCTGGACGGTCCCGGCGCATGCCTGCGTCGCCGCACCGACGGCGGCGAGCATCGCCGCCAGGGCCAAGACCCGCCTCAACACCTGTCTGCCGCCGCGCATCGCGCTTCCCCGTTCGTTGTCGACACTGACGAGATCGCTCGCGCGTCACGGACCGGTCTGGACGATGGTCGACGAATTGACGATGCCGAACTGCGCCACCGTGCCCGCATTCATCGTGCCGAGCTGCGAGATCAGGCTGGTCGCCGACTGGCCGGCCTGGCCGACATAGGCGAGATTGTTGGCCCCCGCCTGCCCGATCGATGCGGAATTCGTTCCGCCGAACTGCAGGACGCCCGTGGCGTTGTTGGTGCCGTTCTGGGTGACGGTCGCGCCGGTCGTGCCCCCGATCATGAACACGCCCGCCAGGTTGAGCTGGCTGTTCTGGTTCAGCACGACGGGCGGTCCGCCGACCGACACGATGGTCTTGATGTCGGCTGTTTGTGCTTCCGCCGAAAGGAGGCTCGCCAGGTACAGAGCGAGCGTTGCGGCACATGCGCCGCCGAGATGACGTTTCATGACATGCCTCGCCACTTCGAATCCGCTCACGGCGCCTGCTGGAGGACAGTCGATCCGTTCAGGATCCCGAGCTGTCCGACACCGGCAGAGTTGTTCGCGCCGATCTGGCCGATCAGGCTCGAATTGGAGCCGCCGGACTGGCCGGTGAGTGCGGTGTTGGTTGCGGTCGCGGTGGTGCCGCCCTGCCCGATCAGGGAGGTGTTGACCGTGAGCAGCGAGCCCGTCTGCAAGGTCGTCGCGCTATTGGTGGCCCCGAACTGCATCGTTGTGGCGCTGTTGCTGGTGCCGCCGCTCTGCGAAATGAACGAATTGTTGGTCGTGCCGAATTGCAGCACGCTGGCCGAGTTGCCGGCCCGGGCATCGGCTGTCGTCAGTGCACCGAATGCCGCCAGAGTCGCAATGAAATAAGTGATCCGCATGTCATGTCCTCCGCGAGAATGAGCGAGCGTCGCAATTGACCGCCCTGCCCGGTAGCGGTGCTCCAGAGAGTGGCCCGGACGCACCGATCCGGGTGCGTCCGGCCCAAACCAACCGTGGCTCAGTTCGCCGTCTGCGAGACGGAGCTGCCGTTGATGCCGAACACGCTGAGCTGGCCGACGGCGGCGGAGTTGTTCTGGAGCGCGGCGGGCCCGAACGAGTTCTGGGTGATCGCACTGCCGTTGTTGCCGAGCGCCACCTGGCCGGTGGTCGCCGAGTTCTGCACGCCGATCTGGTTCACGGTGCTGCCGTTGTTGAGCGAGACCGAGCTGGTGCCCTGCATCGTCGTCGCACTGTTGATGATGCCGAGCTGGCTGGTCGACGAGGTGGAGTTGGTGAGGCCCTGCTGCGAAACGCTCGAGCCGTTCACGAGGCCGACCTGCACCGTGGTGGAGGTGTTGTCGGCTTGGGCTGCGGAGGACAGAGCGAGCACGGCAACGGATGCAAAAAACAATTTACGCATGGAGTATCCCTTTCTGGCCAAGTTGTCTGACTGGTTTCGGATGCCTTCCCGGAAAGAGGCCGACATCGTAGGGATGACACTGAACCGATCGTGGCCGGCGCGACAGACTGCAGTTCATGCTAGTCGCTACGGACTAGACGCTGCGTGTCGTCTCGGCCTGGCGTCCCATGCTGTCGATCAGCCGCACCACCTCGATCGGCGTACGCAGCTCCAGCTTGCGCATCATTCTGGCACGATGGACCTTCGCCGTCACTTCGCTCACGCCAAGTCTTGCGGCGATCTGCTTGGCGACGAGCCCTTCGGCCATCAACAGCATGATCTCGCGCTCTCTGGCCGTCAGCGTGTCGACGCGCTGGCGGGCTTCACGGACGCTATCCTCGCGTTGCAGCCGCCTGCGGTCGCGTTCGATGCCGTGCCTGATCGCATCGAGAATTTCCTGCTCGCGAAAGGGCTTTGGCAGGAACTCGACCGCGCCGCGCTTCATCGCCTCGACCGAAACGCGGACGTCGGAGTAGCCGCTGATGAAGACGATCGGAATGGACACGCCCGTCTCGGCCAGCCGGCGCTGAAGCTCGAGCCCGGTCGGCGACGTCCCGGGAAACCGCACATCGAGCACGAGGCACGACGGTCCTCCGGCAAGATTCTCGGCGAGAAACTCGTCGGTCGACGCGAACAACTTCACCTGATGCCCGGTCTCCTCGCAGAGACTTCCGATCGCGGCTCGAATCTGGGCTTCGTCGTCAACGACATAAACTGTGGCTGTGTCTGAACTCATGGGCAAAGGGCTCCCCGGCTCGGGGCTCGATGAAATGGCAACGAGCTATCCATTCTTCCTGCAAGCGAGATCAAGGTGCTTGGATGATTCGCAGATCAAGCGAAGCGCGTCGGTCTGCCGGTTCGATGTCATAGAGCCAACGCGCGCCGGAGGCGAGTGAAGGCGTTCACATATCGGGCTTGGTGATGGCAGGGCTTCGATGTTGTCCCTGACGGCAACGTGGCGCGACGCCATCGAGAATGCGGCAACGCTGCGTCGTCGGATCGCCGGCTGCGTCATGGCCTCGTCACCCATGCGCCGACTCGACGCCGGCTGCCGGCCGCTGAGGCCGGATCAGACGGGACGTTCAGTCAGCCTATCGAGTTCGATACCGCGCGCCCCATATCGATACGCTCGGTATGCATCCCGATCAATCACGAAAAACAGCGCCCCATCCGCTTTACTATTGGATGATGCGGAACGCCCGACCGTCAGCCCGGCGACGACGACATACTGACGTTCGATACTGATTTTTGATGCTTTACAACCATAGCGAGCTTACCACTTTTTCCCGATTCCCCGAAATCATTTAAATCGGCGAGTTTTACATGCGATTTGTGCCAGCATTTGCCTTGCTCGGAACTGCATGCGGCCTCGCTGCGATCTACGCCGGTCAGGGCACGATCGCCGGCGCTGCCGGGAGCGCGGCGGACACGGCGGCTCGCGCCTATGAGCAGACCAGACGGCTGCTCGTGCCCGGCGGCCGCGCAGCGCCGACCTTCGGGTCGGATGCTCCCCTGTTCCGCTATGCCTCGATCCAGCGCGGCAGCGTCGAGCAGACCGTCACCGTCACCGGCGCCCTGCAGCCGGTCAAGACGATCGAGGTGGGATCGCAACTGTCGGGGCAACTCGCCCGTGTCTATGTCGACTTCAACGACCCCGTCACCAGGGATCAGCCGCTCGCCCTGATCGATCCGCGCAGTTTTGCGGCCAAGGTCGACGAGGCCAGGGCGTCGCTGGCCGTCGCCAATGCCCTGGTCGACATCGCCAGGGCCAAGCTCGATCGCGCCAGGATCGACCTGCAGAACGCGAGGGGTAGCCGCGACGTGCTCGCGGCCAAGCTCGACAGCGCGCAAGCGGTGAAGTCCTCGGCCCAGAAGACGCTGCAGCGCAAGCTGGCGCTGCAATCGCAGAACGTGGTGGCGACGACGGCGGTCGACGACGCGCAGACCGAGTTCACCGCGCGCCTCGCCCAGGAACGTGAAGCCGAGATCCTGATGTCCCTCAACTCCTTTTCGGTGGAGGGTGCACAGGCCGACGTCCGCCGCATCGAGGCGGAGCTGCAACAAGCCCGCATGGCGGTGCCGGAGAAAGCCGCCGTTCTCGCCGCAGCCCAGGCCGATCTCGACCGCACCGTGATCCGTTCGCCGATCGACGGCGTCATAGTCGGCAGGTTCGTCAACGAGGGGCAGACGCTCGCGGTCGGACTGGAAGCGCGCACCACCTTCATGGTGGCACACCGCCTGGAGGACATGGAAATTCACGCGCAGGTCGATGAAGCCGATATCGGTCGCATCGCGCCCGGACAGCACGCGCATTTCACCGTCGACGCCTACCCGGACCGCCGCTTCGAGGCCGTGGTGCGACAGGTGCGCAAGGCGCCGCAGACCCAGCAGCACGTCGTCACCTATACCGTGGTGCTGGCGACTGCCAATCTCGACGGCGCACTGCTGCCGGGAATGACCGCCCTCGTGAAGATCGTCATCGAACGGCAGGACGACGTGCTGAAAGTGCCGCTCGCCGCGTTGCGCTTCCAGCCGACCGGCACGCGGCCGGACACCGGACGCAGCAGTGTTTGGGTGCGCACCGCCAGCGGCGCGCTGCAGCGCGTCGCGGTGACCGTCGGCGCCGCCGGCACCGAGCAGGTCGCGCTCCGGAGCGGAGACCTCGTCGAGGGCAGCGAGGTCGCCGTCGGCCAGGCCATCCGCCCGGCGGGCATGGAAATTCTCGGAATCAGGTTCGGGTCATGACCGCCGCTGCCCCCCTCATCAGCCTCCAGTCGGTCAGCAGGACCTATCGCACCGAGGGCGTCGCGGTGGCCGCGGTGCGCAATGTCAGCTTCGACATCGCACAGGGCGAGATCGTCGCGGTGATGGGACCGTCCGGCTCCGGCAAGTCGACGCTGATGAACATGATCGGATTGCTCGACCTGCCGAGCGAGGGCGCAGTCTATCTCCAGGGCGCCAACGTCGCCGATCTCACCGAAGATCGCCGGTCGTCCCTGCGCGCCCGCAGCATCGGCTTCGTGTTCCAATCCTACAATCTGCTCGCGCGCCACGATGCGATCGAGAACGTCGCTTTGCCGCTGGTCTATTGCGGCATCGCGCGCAAGGAACGGCTGGCGCGCGCGGAAGCGAGCCTTCGGGCGGTCGGCATGCTGCACCGGGCCCATCACTTCCCGCGGCAGCTCTCCGGCGGCGAGCAACAGCGCGTCGCAATCGCGCGCGCACTGATCGCCTCTCCCCTGATCGTGCTCGCCGACGAGCCCACCGGCGCGCTCGACAGCCGCACCGGCGCCGAGATCCTGTCCCTGTTCGCCGCGCTCAACCGGACCGGCCAGACCGTCGTCATGATCACCCACGATCCCGGCATCGCCACGCAGTGCCGGCGCACGATCCACCTGCATGACGGCGAGCTCGTCAGCGACGAGAGGGTGGCGGAGCTGCTGCCGAGTCGGAGCACGGTGTCATGACGATGCTCCAGGGCTTCCAGATCGCGTTGCACGCCCTGCGCCTCAATCCGCTGCGCAGCTTCCTCACCATGCTCGGCATCGTGATCGGCGTCGCCTCGATCGTGACGGTGTTCGCGATCGGATCCGGCGCGCAGCTGCGTCTGCAGGAGCAGATCCGCTCGATCGGCGCCAACGTGCTGATGATCACCCCCGGCGCGGTCTATCAGGGCGGCGTGCGTCTCAAGGACGGCAGCAAGCTGACGATGACCGAGAGCGACGTGCAGGCCATTCTCGAGCAGATCCCGGAAATCCAGGCCGCGGCCGGTTCCATCGCCGGGACCGCGCAGGTGATCCACGAGGGCAAGAACTGGAACACGACGATCAACGGCACGACCACCGGCCACTTCATGGTGCGCGACTGGCAGCTGGCGGCCGGGCGCTATTTCTCCGCCACCGAGGAAGCCGGCGCCGGCAAGGTCGTGATCCTCGGAAGCACGGTCGCGCGCGAGCTGTTCGCACCCGGCGACGATCCCATCGGCGCGCAGATCAGGATCATGAAGGTCCCGCTCGAGGTGGTCGGCGTGCTCGACCGCAAGGGACCGGCCCAGGACGACGTCGCCTTCGTGCCGCTCACCACGGCCAAGCTGCGCTTCCTCGGCAGCGCCAGCAACATCAACCGCGACTCCGTCGCCTACATCATCGCCAAGGTGGCCGCGGACGGCCAGATGGCGGGCGCGCGAGCGGAGATCGAGAACCTGCTGCGGCAGCGCCATCGCATCCCCGCCGGCCAGGAAGACGACTTCAAGGTCCAGGACCCGGCCGCCGCCATGGAGGCGCAGCAGGGCGCGATCCGCACCGTCGCGCTGCTGCTCGTCGCGATCGCCTCGGTCTCGCTGCTCGTCGGCGGCATCAGCATCATGAACGTCATGATCGTGTCGGTCACCGAGCGCACGCGGGAGATCGGCATCCGCCGGGCACTCGGCGGGCGGATGCGCGACATCCGTCTGCAGTTTCTGTGCGAAGCGCTCGTCCTCTGCCTGCTCGGCGGCGCCATCGGCGTCGCCGGCGGCATCACGCTCTCGATGACGGTCGCCCGCATGGCCGGGTGGGTCACCTCGATCGACGGCCAGGCGATCGGCCTGTCTCTCGTCTTCTCGATCGCGACCGGCCTCGTCTTCGGTTTCTATCCAGCCCACAAGGCGTCCAAGCTGAGCCCGATCGAGGCGCTCAAGACGGAGTGAGAGCATGCCGGGATGTTCGCAAAGGCCAGGGAGGCATCAGCCATGAGCTCGGATCCGAAAGACTTGATCCTACCGACGCCGCGCGAACGGGAGCTGATGACGCTGATCGCGCGGGGGATGCAGAACAAGAACATCGCCTACGAGCTCAACATCTCGGAGAACACGGTGCGGGCGCACATCGGCAACATCATGCGCAAGTACCGGTTTCAGAACAGAACGCAGATCGCGATCGCCTTCGCCCTGCACACAGCGCCGTCGTCGCTCCGCCGGGATCTCGCCAAGACCGAGCTCTATCCGGCCGCGACGAAGCCGGCGCAGGCGCTTGCACCGAATCCACGGACGCAGACCGCGCCGGATTGAAGGGCTGCGGCCACCACCCCTTGCGTAGCCCGACGGGCAAAACACGCGAGCGCTAGGTCAACGCACGATGCCGAAAATATTCCACTTTACCGAAATTCGGAAATCTCGTATGCATTGCGCAACCCGGCCCAAGGAAGAGGGGCGTATCGCGATCGTCACGAACGCGGGCCGGGGGCGGTGGACGCGGGCCACATCGGCGCGAAAAGCTTCGCAGGGCGGGTAACCGCGAGCGAAGACCTCGTGCCAACGACGGGTGCGGTTCGCGTACGGCAAAATCGTGTGGTCCTGACGCCCGGGGTCTGTGCGTCAAGTCTTGTGGTGATGGGGCGGCCCAACCGGGCACGCGCATCAGCTATCGGCAAGGCGACGGGGGCAATAGTGCATCGCTCCCCGAGGAGAGCGCGACATAAGCCGTAAAGCCACTGCGCAGGGAAGGCCGGATGTTTGGCTTCACCTGTATGCCGCTGTGCAAATTCTTGTTGCCACCTATCGCACAGTGGACCGTGGGTGCCCGGCCGGCACCCGGTCTTCCCTGCGCCCTTTTCCATTGGGGCCGAGGTGATCATGCAAAGCTCGGGCGAGATCAGCCGCGAGGAGGCGAAGGCGTGCCTGCGCGCAGGTTGCGAATTGAAGAACGCCGTTGCCCACCCCACACTCCGTCATTGCGAGGAGCCCTTGCGACGAAGCAATCCAGACTGCCTCCGCGGAAGCAGTCTGGATTGCTTCGCTGCGTTCGCAATGACGGTGTTGAGGCAGCTGTGTGCCGCAAAGTCAGCTCTCGTGCCCCGGACGCGCTGCAACGCCCCTCGCGTTGCGGCGCAGAGCCGGGGCCCATGCATCAGCGAGTCCGCAGCCTGCTGGGTCTCGGCTCTGCGCAGCAGCGTAAGATCGCTGCAGCGCGTCCGGGACACGAGCCTACCACTCCCCCTCCCCCGCCTCTTGCAACGTCCAGGACTCTTGTAACAAAACCGTCACGCAACGAAACTAGACGAAGCTGCGAGCCGCCAATGCGGCCATTCGCCTCGCTGAGGAGAGACTTTGATGCGCCGTTCACTGGTGTTGCTGTCCGCCGGACTGACCGTGCTGTCCACCGGACTTGCGTCCGCCCAGAACAACACGCCCCGCAACCTGATCCTGTTCATTCCGGATGGTCTGCGCGCGCTGAAGGTCACCCCGGAGGCGACGCCGGCGATGGCCGAGGTCCGCGACAAGGGCGTCAACTTCAAGAACCCGCATTCGCTCTTCCCCACTTTCACCATGGCCAACGGCTCGGCGATGTCGACCGGCCATTATCTCGGCGACACCGGCGTGTTCTCCAACACGATCTGGACCAACTACACCTCGGTGCCCGCCGGCGACACCGTGGTGCCCTTCATCGAGAACGACGCCGTGCTCGGCGACATCGACGAGCATTTCAAAGGCGACTACCTCAACGAGGAGACCGTTCTGAAGATGGCCCGCGACAAGGGGCTGAGCACCGCGGCGATCGGCAAGGTCGGCCCGACCTACCAGTTCGACCACACCGACAAGCCTGAAAAGCCCGGCCTGCATTCGGTCGTGTTCGACGATTCCACCGGCGGCAAAAATGGGGTGGCGCTGTCCGACGAGGTGAAGGACGCTCTGACCAAGGCCGGCCTGCCCCTCGCCACGCCGCCGCGCGGCGACAATTCGAAGGCGGGCGACGCCAAGACGCCTGGCACCATTGTCGCCAACGTCGCGCAGCAGGCCTATTTCGCCGACGTCGCCACCAAGGTGGTGCTGCCGATGTTCAAGGCGCGCAACAAGCCCTTCGTGCTGGTGTTCTGGTCGCGCGACCCCGACGGCAGCCAGCACAACACCGGCGACAGCCTCAACCAGATCATGCCCGGCATCAACGGTCCGACCTCGATGGCGGGCATCAAGAACGCCGACAACAACCTCGCCCAGCTTCGCAAGGCGCTCGACGAGCTCGGGCTCGCCGCCTCGACCAACATCATCGTCTCGGCCGACCACGGCTTCTCGACCATCTCCAAGGAGAGCAAGACCAGCCCGTCGGCCAAAGTCAGCTATGACGACACGCCCAAGGACTTCCTGCCAATGGGCTTCCTGGCGCTCGACCTTGCGAAAGCGCTCGATCTGCCCTTGTTCGATCCCAATGACAAGAACGTGAAGATCGAGGGCAACAAGCATCCCAAGGCCGGCAACGGCGTGCTCGGCAAGGATCCCACCAAGCCGGACGTCGTCGTCGCCACCAATGGCGGCTCCGACCTGATCTATCTGCCGAGCAAGGACAAGAAGCTCGCCGCGAAGACCATCAAGGCGCTGCTCGAGCAGGACTACGTCTCCGGCCTGTTCGTCGAGGATTCGCTCGGCCGCTTCCCCGGGACGCTGCCGCTGTCGAGCATCAATCTGCGCGGCAAGTCGGCGACTCCGACCCCGTCGATCGTCGTCAACTTCCGCTCCTATGCCAGCGATTGCGGCGAGGCGCCGACCAATTGCTCGGTCCAGGTCGCCGACACCGTGCTGCGCCAAGGCCAGGGCATGCATGGCAGCTTCAGCCGCGGCGACACCATGAACTTCATGGCCGCGATCGGTCCGGACTTCAAAGCCGGCTATGTCGACGAGATTCCGGTCAGCAATGCCGACGTCGGCATGACGGCCGCCCGGCTGATGGGACTGCGCGCGACGCAGAAAGGTGAGTTGGTCGGCCGCGTGATGTCGGAGGCCATGCTCAACGGCGTGGTGCCGAGGGCCTATGCCGGCACGATGAAATCCAAGCCCGCCGAAGGCGGCCTGATCACCGTCCTGAACTTCCAGCGCGTCGGCAGCCAGCGCTATTTCGACGCTGCCGGTTTCCCCGGCCGCACGCTGGGCCTCGAAGTCGACCATCTTGGAATGGCGAGCGGCAAACAAAAAACGGCGGGGAAATAACCCCGCCGTTCCCTGGCGTCATCGCGTGACGCGCAAAATCTTACATCCCGATGTCGAACACGTTCGGCAATTGGCCCGCCAGAGGCAGCGCAGTGGCGCCGAGGAAGGTCGCCACCATCGCCATCAGACGACGGTTGTTCTGGCGCTTGCCGCGCATCTGGCCGGCAATCCACTCCAGCATCTCGCTGTTGACCTTGGAGGCATAGGACGGCGCCCAGCCCTCGATCTCGGTGTCGGCCGACAGCGCGACGCTGCGCGGCGGCACCTTCAGCCCCGAGGCGCTGGCGGCATAATGGGCGACCGCCTTGGCAAGCAAATCGTCGAACCGGCCACCGTCGGTGCGTTCGGTCGCGGCCTCGTTGATCTCGAACAGAACCTCGGCCTCGGCGCGGCTGACCGGCTGATCGTTGACGGCGGTGGCGGTGAGGATGCGCATGCACCAGGCGGTGTCATCGGCATCGAGCGAGCGGGAGAAATGCACCCGCCCCTTGGTGGTGGGGCCTTCGCCCGTGATCACGCCGTCGCGCACGACGGAAAGGGCATGAGCTGCGGTATCGCGGCAGGACGGCACGAGGGACGACGACTCGGTAGGCTTAGGCGCAGCGGCAGACATAGTTCACTTCCAGACTTCTTCTGATCGACCAGCATTTTCATGCCGGCGTAAAGGGGTGGTTAACGATTCGATACGGCGATCGCGACTTTTCTAGATGGTTGCCAATTGGTCGCCATCAGGACCAATCTGGTTCTAGACGCGCCGGGCGAGCGTGATGAAAGTCATAAAAGGCATTATCGGGGCGAGCGAGACCGTGTGACCCCGGGTGGAGATGTTTCGCCGCAGGCGCCGCCGTAACAAAAAGTTGCTAGGAAATCGGCCCTTCACGGAAGAAATTCACATTTTACTTCAGCCGGTTCAGATGCCGTTCACTTGGTCTTGCCAAGCGCCTATACTGAAGGCGACGGCTAGACGTGAATTCCACTGCAAATTCAACGGGATGAGGTAAATCATGACACTTCCGATCGGCACCACCGCCCCCGACTTCGAAGCCGAGACCACCGAAGGGAAGATCAAGTTCCACGACTGGATCGGCAACAGCTGGGCCCTCTTGTTCTCACATCCGAAGGACTTCACGCCGGTTTGCACGACCGAGCTCGGCGCTCTCGCCAAGCTGAAGCCGGAATTCGACAAGCGCGGCGTCAAACTGATCGGCCTCTCGGTCGATCCGATCGATCGCCACGCGAAATGGGCCGAGGACATCAAGGAGACGCAAGGCGCCGCTCCCAACTATCCGCTGATCGGCGACACCGACTTCAACGTCTCGAAGCTTTACGAGATGCTGCCGGCCTCGACCTCGGGCGATCCCCTCACCCGCACGCCGGCCGACAACCAGACCGTCCGCAACGTCTTCATCATCGGGCCGGACAAGAAGATCAAGCTGGTGCTGGTCTATCCGATGACGACGGGCCGGAACTTCCAGGAGATCCTGCGCGTCATCGACTCGCTTCAGCTCACCGCCAAGCATCGCGTCGCCACCCCGGCCGACTGGACGCAGGGTCAGGATGTGATCATTGCCGGCTCGGTCTCCAACGACGAGGCCAAGACGATCTATCCGCAAGGCTGGAAGGAGCCGAAGCCCTACATCCGCATCGTGCCGCAGCCGAAATGACTTTTGGCGGTCGCGGATAGCGACCGCAAAAAGTCATCCCGGGGCGCGCAAAGCGCGGACCCGGGATCTCGAGTTTCCCAATGCGCATTGCGCATTGGGCCCGATCCTTACGCCGCGTGCACGCGGTCGAGGAAGCTCTCGACCTCGGCCTTCAGATGCAGGCTCTCGCCCGACAGCGCCTGGGCGGAAGCAAACATCCGGCTCGACGTCTCGCCCGTCTCGCTGGCGCCCTTGGCGGCGTGGCGGACATTGACCGCGACATCGGCGGTGCCCGACACCGCCGCGCGCACGCTGGCCACGATGTTGTGCGTCGCGCTCTTCTGTTGCTCGACGGCGGCCGAGATCGAGCCCGCGATGCCGCTGATGCGCTCTATGGTCTGGCTGATCGCCTTGATGGCGGCGACCGATTCCTCGGTCGCAAGCTGCATGCTCTCGATCTGGCTCGATATCTCGTCGGTCGCCTTCGCGGTCTGGCCGGCGAGCGTCTTGACCTCCTGAGCCACCACCGCGAAGCCGCGGCCGGCATCGCCCGCGCGTGCGGCCTCGATCGTCGCATTCAGCGCCAGCAGATTGGTCTGCTCGGCAATCGAGGTGATCAGCTTGACGACGTCGCCGATGCGCGCGCCGGCTTCCGAGAGCTGCGCGATGCGCTGGTCGGTCGCTTCAGCCTGCCGCACCGCCTCGGCGGAGATCTCGTTCGATTCCTGCACCCGGCGGGTGATCTCGGAGATGGATTGAGACAGTTCGTCGGAAGCGGACGCTGCCGAACGCACATGCTCGGAGGCGCTTTCGGAAGCTCCCGCCGACTGCGCGGACAGATCGGCCGTGGAGCGCGCGGTGTCGGTGAGCTGTCGAGCAGCGCGCTCGAACTCCCCTGACGATGCGAGCACCTTGTCGAGAATGCCGCCGACGCTGCCGCGGAACCCCTCGACGAAGTTGCGCAGTTCGGCCTTGCGCTGCTCGGCTGCGGCAGCACTTGCCGCCGCCTGTTCACTGCGCAGGCGCGCCCGCTCGTGCGAGTTGCTCTTGAACACCGCGACCGTGCGGGCGATCTCGCCGATCTCGTCGGCGCGGTCCTCGCATTCGATCGCGACGTCGCTCTGGCCGTTCGCAAGCGCGGTGAGCGAGTGCGTCACCGAGGTCAGCGGCCGGGTGATGCGGCGCACGACCAGCAGGGTCAGGACCAGCACCAGAAGCGCGGCAAGCCCGGCGGCGGCCGCCATGCTCTCCATCGCCTGGGACAGCATGCCCTCGAACTGCGCCATGGGGATGCCGACATACAGAATGCCGGCGACCTTGCCGGTGCCATCGGCAATCGGGAAATAGGCGGTCATGAACGTCTTGCCGAACAGCGTGGCCGGCCCCTTATAGGGCTCGCCACGGCGCAGCGGGGCCTGCCCCGGATGATCCGCGGCCAGCTGGGTCCCGACGGCGCGGTCGCCGTTTTCCTTCTTCACGTTGGTCGAGCGGCGGACGAACTGCCCGCTCGCCGCGTCGAACACGAACAGGGTCGCGTTGCCGCCGACATAGGACACCGACCGATCGACGATGGCGTGATCCCTCAAGTCGGGCATTTTCGGGATCTCGGCGCGGACCACCGCGCCGTCCCGGATCGTGATTTTGGCTTCGGGAACGGTCTCCGCAAAGGCCAGCGCCAGCGTGCGCAGATTGATTTCAATGTCGCGCAAGGCGCGGTCATTGAAAGCGGATGTCAGTGACCAATAGCCGGCGCCGACCACGAGCGCCGTGTTCATTGCGATCAGCAGCACCGCGCACAAGACGGCCTTGGTGCCGAGCTTGAACCGCGGCAGGAACTTCGCCGTGAGAAGATTGGACATGGATGGAATGACCCCCGTAATTCCTGCATAATCGTGCAATTGACTTACGGTCACATTAACGACGGTTACCCACCACCACTCGCGGCATGGTTTCCAATTCGTAAACGAGGCCTTCCCTGACCCCGCCCACTCCGCCGCCCGTCATCGTCTGGTTTCGCGACGATCTCCGCCTGTCCGACCACCCCGCCCTTCACGCCGCCGCCAAGTCCGGAGCGCCGGTGCTTTGCCTCTACGTGCTGGACGAGGCGGCGGGGCGAGCACCGGGCGGTGCGGCACGCTGGTGGCTGGCGCAGTCGCTGCGGGCGCTCGGAGCGGAGATCGCCGCGCGCGGCGGCTCGCTCGTCCTGCGCCGGGGATCGGCGGCCAAGGTGATCCCGGAGCTGGCGCGAGAGAGCGGCGCCCGCGCCGTCTATTGGAACGATATCGCGCAGGCGCCTCATCAGGCGGTTGAACGACAGCTCGCAGCCGCCCTGGCGAAGCTCGGCACGCAGACGCAAAGCTTTCCGGGCGACCTGCTGGTCCCGCCCGCGGCGATCCGCAGCAAGGACGGCCGGGGCCTGCGCGTGTTCACCCCGTTCTGGCGCCGCGTGCTGGCGCTCGGCGACCCGCCAAAACCCCTGCCCGCACCGAAGCAGCTCCGCCCGGCGCCGCGCATCGCAAGCGATCGGCTGGAGAGCTGGAAGCTCGAGCCGAGTGCGCCTGATTGGGCGGGCGGCCTGCGCGAGGCCTGGACCCCCGGCGCCGCGGCCGCTGAGCTGCGCCTGCGCGACTTCCTCAAGCAAAAAGTTCGAATGTATCTCGGCGACCGGGACCGTCCTGACCGGGAGGGCACCTCGCGGCTGTCGCCGCATCTGCGCTTCGGCGAGCTCAGCCCGCGCCAAGTCTGGCACGCCGCCCGGTTTGCCGCCGCGGAAGATCCCTCACGCGGGCAAGGCGTCGAAAAATTCCTGAGCGAGCTCGGCTGGCGCGAATTCTGCCGCCACCTCCTCCACGATCACCCCAACCTCGCCGCCGAAAACCTGCAGACGAACTTCGATGGCTTTCCCTGGCAGCCCGACGAGCAAGCGCTCGCCGCCTGGCAGCGCGGCCGCACCGGATATCCCATCGTCGATGCCGGCCTGCGCGAGCTCTGGCACACCGGGGTGATGCACAACCGGGTGCGGATGGTGGTGGCCTCCTTCCTGGTCAAGCACCTCCTGATCGACTGGCGCGAAGGCGAAGCCTGGTTCTGGGACACGCTGGTCGACGCGGACGCCGGCAGCAATCCCGCCAATTGGCAATGGGTCGCCGGCTGCGGTGCCGACGCTGCGCCCTATTTCCGCGTGTTCAATCCGCTTCTCCAGGGCGAGAAGTTCGATCCCGACGGAGCCTATGTTCGACGCTGGGTTCCGGAACTGAAGGACCTGCCGGCCAAGCTGATCCACCGGCCCTGGCAGGCAACGCCGATCGAGCTGGCGAGCGCGGGCATCACGATCGGCAAGACCTATCCGCAGCCGATCGTCGATCATGCCAGGGGACGCGAACGCGCGCTCGCCGCCTACGCAAAGATCCGCAAAGGTTGAGCGTTGCTTTGACACAATTTCGAAACCCGCTATCGTCATCGCTCCATGCAAACCGTGGGGGACGATATGGACGACGACAAGCCGATCACCGAACAGGCGATGGAGACGATCACCAGCGCCGTGGAAACGACCAAGGACGCGGCAGTCTCTGCAGTCAAGCAGGTGAAGAAAGCCGCCAAGAAGGTCGCGAAGAAAGTAGCGCCGAAGAAGGCGGCCAAGAAGAAAGCCAAGAAGGCTGCGAAGAAGACGACGAAGAAAGCCGCAAAGAAGTCGTCCAAGAAGGCCGCGAAAAAGTCGGCGAAGAAGGCCGCCAAGAAAGCCGGCAAGTCGAAGAAGAAGGCCAAGAAGGCCAAGCGCTGATCGCGCCGCGAGACGTCTCCGGGTGCGGGCGCGCCCGGAGACAGCGCATGCCTATCCTCGCCGCCAGGCTGCGCGCGGTCAGGACCGCCGATTGACCACAAGCACGGCCGCGGCGCAGAACGCCATGCCGACAATGGCAATCGCGTCCAGCTTTTCTCCGAACAGCAGATAGGCCATCAGGGCCGTGACGGCCGGGACCAAATAGAACAGACTGGCGACCGAGGTCGCCGCGGCGTGGCGGATCAGCCAGTACAACAGCCCGATCGATCCGATCGAGAGCGCGACCGCGAGCCAGGCGAGCGCGAGCACGAACTCCCGCGTCCAGTGCACCACGCGATCCTCGAAGAGGAAGGCGCCGACCGCGAAGAAAATGGTGACTGCCAGGTACTGCACGAGATTGCCGGCGCGCCAGTCGATGTGATTGCAATAGCGGCGTTGATAAAGCGTGCCGAGCGTGATGCTGACCAGCGAGACGATCGAGGCGAGCCAGCCGAGCCCGGCTTCGCCGGTCATCGGGCGGTTGTGCAGAATCAGCACCACCCCGCCAAGACCGAGCACGAGCCCGGCCCATTGCAGCGGCGTCACCCGTTCGCCGAGCCAGCGGTTGGCGATGGTGGAGGTCAGGATCGGCTGCAGCCCCGGGATCAGCGCCGAAAGGCCGGCCGGAATCGAATGCGCGATCGCAATCGCGGTGCCGCCGAGATAGAAGCCGTGGACGAGGATGCCGGCGACCGCGCTGTGCGCGATGCCTGCGCCATCAGGCCATTTCGGCCGCGCGATGCCTGCGATGATCGCCATCAGCCCGACCACGATCGCCATGCGGATGGCGAGATAGGTCAAGGGATCGGCATTGTCGACGACGTATTTGGTGCCGATGAATCCGGTGCTCCAGAGCAGCACGAACAGGATCGGCGCGGCGCGGGCGGCCAGGGTTTCTTGATTATGGTTCATTGCCGCCCTCATTGCCCGACCCAGGGGCCATGCGGCAATGCGAATTTCGCCGTGACGATGCTGCGCTGCGACGGACGATCGTGGTCCGTCTCAGCCGCTCACCATTCTTCCGGACAGGGATTGACGATCTTCCAGAGGTCGATCCCGTTCTTGATTTTCTTCATGTCGGTTGTGAGCCCGCCATTGCGGCGAATCCAGTCCTTCACCGTGTCGGGGTAGTAGGACATGAGATCGGAGGTGCCCTCGGCGCTGGTGACCTTGATGCCGAAGGTGAACGCCTTGTCGTAATAGGCCTGGTGGAAGCCGAGGCTCGCGCGCGGCGTCACGCAGATCTTGTTCATCGGCACGATGCCGAGCACGAGCGTGCAGGCCGAATTGCAGATGCCGTCGATGATGACCCGCTCGCCCTTCTCGCGCACCCGCTTGTACTTGGTCTTGTACTCCTCGACATAGCCGCCGTGGTCGCGGGTGATGCGCAGCTCGGCGCGTGCCGGCGTGGCAAGGGCGAGGCAGAGCAACAGCAGACTCGGAAGCGTGATGCGCATGGCGAGATGACGGCGAAGGCCTTCAGAAATGCACCGGACTCAAGGGACCGGCAAATGATCCCCGGGGCCGGCGGCAGAATTCTTAACCGAATAGTCTTTGGTCACACTTGTGTGGGGAATTCGTTAAGCATCCCGAAAAGGCCAAAAATGGGCAGGTTTCGGCCGCATGCCCGGCAATTCTGTCACACCCACGCGGAAATCTGCAGGATCGGCAAGGATTTCGGACCCCCCAAGCGATGCCTGATCGCCCGAAATTGCTATAAACGGCTGGCCTATTCGAGCAGGTTCCGGAGAATCGAGATGAGCAAGTTGACGCGTGTCGCCGCGGTTGCGGCCTTGACGGCTGCGGTTCTGGCCCCAGCCCTCGCCGAGGCGCACGGCCGCCGGTACCACCGCTCTTACGCCAACCCGCTGCCCTATCCGATCAGCTACCTGCACAATTACGGCCCCGGTATCACGCCCGGCACCTTCGCCTATTATGACGGCCCGGCGACCAACCACTGTTATCGCAGCGCGGCCGCCTATATCGGTCAGGACCGCCGGCGGCACCCCTGCTACTGAGGCGCCGCGGCCGCTGCGGGTCCTTTATTTGGCGGCGCCCGACCGCAGCAACTGCTTCTCGATCTCGTAGACCGGCAGCTTGACGAGGTCCTTGCCGACCTCGCCCTGCAGCGCCTTGCGCACGCCGTCCGAATAGTCGGCGCGGATCATGCCGAGCGCGCGCGGCGAAGCCACCATGGTCAGGGCCGTGGTCTCACCGGAGCTGACGGCGGCATCGAGCCGGCCGGCCAGGCTCCGGAGAAAGGCGCGCTCGGCGTCGTCGTGCCAATCGGTCTGCTCGACCGAGCTGCGTGCGCCGCCGGCTGCGCCATGCAACCGGCCAGGCGCGTCGGACCCTTGAGCGGCAGTCGCGGGGTTGGGCTGCTCGTGCACCTCCCTGGTGTGGAGGTTCGGAAACATCTCGTCGCCGAGGTTTTCCAGAATGAGTGCCTTGCGCCCGTCGCACACGACCAGCCAGTCGCCCTTGTCAATTCTCATCTTGTCCATTGCAACTTCTCCTTGACACTTGCAGACGCCGCATCCGGCATCAGAGCAGTTCTTCGAATTCCTCGAAGGACTTGCCGAATTGAGTCATCGCCTCCTCCAGATAGTCGGCGAGCATTGGCGTGCCGATCAGGTAAGATGCGGTGCGCTGGTTGTGCGCCTGCGCGGCCTGGGCGCGCAGTTGATGCCAATCGGGGAGATCACCGTCGCCGCGGCCGAGCCAGGTCAGCGCCACGAGATCGATCTGCTCGTCAACATTGAGAGCGTGGATGAAGCCCGCGAGCTCCGCGCGGTCGGTGGATTCGCCGCGCCCGCCGCAGCCGTAGCTCATGTCGTCGTCGCCAAAGTCCAGGACGACGCCACCCCCGCCAGCTTCGCTGTCGGACCGGCGCGATTTCGAGATCACGAAGAAGACCTTCTCCGGCGAGATCGACAGATCTGGAATGACTCGCATTCAGCTCACCTTGCCCGGCACCAGGCACCACGCCGCTGCCACAACAACGACAGTAAGAGCCAAGGCAAACTTGCGAATTGCGCAGGATCAAGGTCTGGTCACGGCATGGCCTGACGGCCTGCACCCCGCTGCCGAGCCGGGACGCGAGGGTCAGCTCGCGGCAGCTTTGTTCATCTGTATTACATTTCGGTTCGGCCACAATTTGATCCGAACAAGCTCGATATCCTGCATCGCGTAAGCGGAGGAAGACATCATGAATCTGAAGACTGGCCTTTTGGCTGTGTCCTTGTTCGGCGCCCTCGCGGCATCGTCGACAGCGTCCGCCATGCCGATCGCGCCTGCACCTGCGACACCGCAGGCTTCGGGCATCGAGCGGGTCCGCATGGTCTGCGACGCCTGGGGACAGTGCTGGTGGCGGCCGAACTATTATGGCTACTACAGGCCGCGGCCTTATTATTACGGCCCGCGGTATTATGGGCCGCGCTACTACGGTCCGCGCTATTATGGGTACCACGGCTATCGCCGCTGGTGACGTTTGAAGGGGCCCTCGGGCCCCTTCGCTTTTGCGAGATCATGTCTTGCCTGGATCACTGGCCCGAAGCAATTCATGTCTGATCTGGATCAAAGATGCGATCAGCCGAAAAGGTCACTTATGACCACTTGACCGATCGTGTTTCGGTACCATCAACATGAACGTGCAGAGCGTCGAGAAACGGCGATGATCCGACCGACTTCATGGCATGATGTCCGCAATACTACGGCCTGAAATTCGGTTTACTGAAACCCGATGTTTCGCCATTGATGGCGATGCATCGACGTTCATTTGATTGTCTCATTTCAGCGGCCGGCCAGAATCATGTTGTTCGACGACCTCGCTCCCTCCTCTGCGCTTCAACTGATCGGCTTCTCCGATGTCGATGCGTTTCAGCCGATCGAGACGATGGAGGATGCGAGGAGCATTCCGCTCGACATCCCGAACTTCGCGGCGGCCCGAGCCATCGTTTCCCTGCCGGCGTGCCGCATCATCATGATGCGATCGTTCGCGCGAATCCTCGACACCGCCTATCGCATGCCGGGCGGGATGGTGATCCTGTCGATGACCGACGATCTTCAGGCCAACTTCAAGGGGGTGGATCTGGACGCGCGCTTCTTCGCCGCCCTCCGCGGCAACGATGACTGCCATTTCGTCGAGCCCCGGACCAATCATCACGCCATGATCATTTTCTCCCCCGAACTGAGGGATCGGGGCTGGTTCGACCGCGCCGATCAGTTGCGCGCCCATGTCGCGAACCGGCCCGCCCTGCTCCACACGCGACAGCTCCTGCTCGATATCCTGCGCACCGCATCAGTGCAGCCGCGCCTGTTCGAGACGACCGAGGTTGCGGCCCATCTCCAGGAAGGCCTGCTGCTCGCGCTCGACGATCTGTTTCGAATCGATCCGGTGTCGGATCGGAGCGCCTCGGTCCAGGGCGAACGGGCGATCAAGCTCGTGCAGCGCATCGACGACTATGTCGCGACCTTCCCGACCGCTCCGATCTACACGGCCGATCTCGCCCGCGAATTCGACGTCTCGATACGCACGCTCGGCGGCGCCGTCAGCAAGGTGCGAGGCATGAGCCTGCACCAGTACATTCGCCTGAAGAGGCTGTGGGCAACCCGCGTCCGCCTGCTCAAGGGCGGTGGCGTCACCGTGGCCACCTGCGCTCGTGCCCAGGGCTTCCATCATCTCGGCGAATTTGCCGCGGCCTACCGCGCCATCTTCCACGAAGCCCCCTCCGACACGCTGGCGCGCGGCCGGCAAAGCGGTGTCCCGGGAAGCTGATGGACGCCGGCCCTCGCCGCGGCCATCCGGCGCCCCGCGTCTTCCCAGAACATATATGGAACAGAGACGACTGGCGCGCTCGGAAGGATTCGAACCTCCGACCCTCGGAATCGAAATCCGATGCTCTATCCAGCTGAGCTACGAGCGCCCTGGCCCGGGCGGCGGGCCACCGAGATTCGCCGGCGGACGCTGGCGACAAGCCAGCACACCCGACGGCGTTCGGATCGGTTCGAATTAGCAGAGCGGCCCGCCAATAAAAAGCCCTTCCCACCTCGATCGGGGGTGGCCGAAGGCGCCGTTACCAGGTCGTGTTGAAGAGGCCGAAATGCGGCTGCTGCGCGACCAGCATCATGGGACGGCCCGGCTGCGGCGCCGGCTGCGTCCTGACGATCTTGCGCTTGGGCTGAGCCTGCACCGGAGAAGCCTGGGCCTGGAAAGTCTGGGGCTGAGCGGCCTCGGACGTCCTGGCCGTGGCGGCCCCAGCCTTCGGCGCCGGCGCGAACTGGGCGAAGGTTTCGCGCACCCGGGTCTTGGCCGACATCTCGGCCAAAGCCGGCGAGAGGCTCTCCTGGACCGGCGGCTGGGGAGCCGCAGCTGCGGCGGTCTGAACCGCGGGTGCGGCCATCGTCGGCAGGCTGGTGTCGAGGACGACGCGCTCAGGCAGATGACGATTCGACCGAATTCGAATCTGCGGCTGGTCGTTGGCTGCGGTCGCGACCGCATGCGCGACGGGCGGCGCCGGCAAGACGAAATCCGCCGCGAACAGCAGTGCGAGCAAAGCTCCACCGACGAAGATGAAATACCTAAAGATGGGCATTGGCCGTGCTCCGCCCCCCGCATTCCCGCGTGGGCTCTCCTCGCTCAACAGGCGATCTTCCAATTGGTTCCTGGCCCAGCCATTCGGTTCAAATGGTGATGCACGGTTTTTGGCCAAGGACCGCAGAAGGTAACTTTTCAGCTACCGGAACACGCCGCCTTCAAGCCCGACGTGCTGCAACCAGCGAGCATTTCGCCTGATCGGCATTCACGTTGACGACGCCGATTGGGATACGCACAAAGGTCTTGCGGCTCTTCATGCTGACCGGATCCGCCAGCACGCGGCTGCGGTCGGTCAGATGACTGCCGTCGCGCCGCGTGAAGGCGCAGACGATCTCGACATCCTTTACGGCATAGTCGTTGTCGTTTCGCAGCGTCAACGTCACCAGGGCTTTGGAGCCGAGGCCGCCGCGACGCCAGGTCTGCGATGAAATCCTGAGACGACCAAGTTCTGCCGTCGCCGGCATCTGTGCTTCGGACGCCGGGGAGGCCATTGCCGACGCATCGCCGGAGGGAGACGCTTCAACAGCCGCCAGCTCCGCCCTCACCGGCTCAGCACTGTTGCCCTTGGAAAGAGGCAACAGCATCCAGATGCCGCAGCCGACGATGATGGCCGCCAGCAGCCACAGAAGGCTTCGGCCGAATGAGACGCTCGCAATCGTCACGGTCCGCGCAAGTCGTTCGCCGGTGCCGGCGAAGCGCCCCAATCCGGTTCGGTCGAGCTTCGCGTTCATCGTTCCACACCGATCGCGGCCGCAGCACCGTCGAAGACGGACTCGGCCAGAGCTTACCTTAATCCCGCCAACGAACTAAGGTTCCCGCGCATCACGCGAGTCGGCAACAGCGGTGGCGACCACCGGCCGGGGCCGCTAACATGCGCCGCAACATCGAAGGACCCGTTGGAGACCATCAAATGCCATTCGCCGTCACTTGGGATCACGTCCATCTGCGCAGCCCCGATCCGGAGGCCACGGCAGCCTGGTTGCGGGACATCCTTGGTGGCGAGATCGTGCACGCGCCCGGACGGATCGACGTGAATCTCGGCGGCGCCAGGATCTTCATCGCACCGCTCAAGGGCGATGGTGCGGTCAACCCGCCGCCTCCCCACCCGCATCAGGGCCTCGATCATTTCGGCTTGACGGTGAAGGACATCGACGCCGTCGCGGCCGAGATCAAGGCCAAAGGCGTCGCCTTCACGCGCGAGCCGACGACCATCCGGCCCGGCGTGCGCATCTGCTTCATCCGCGGGCCCGAAGGCATTTCGATCGAGCTGCTCGAACGCGACAAGAAATACACCTGACGCGACGGGTCGCCCGACGACGTCACGCCCGAAGGCTAAGTCATGCTACCGGGCATAAAGCAACGGATGGTGACGCCCATGTAGCCGTAGATCGGCCAGACCATGGTGCGTCCCACTCGGTTCGGCTCCGAGATCACCGCCTCCTCGGGCACATCGACCCAGACGAGCTCCTGCTGCTGGCCGTCGAGCGCGTAGCCATAGCGCGGGACGCGGACGCGATAATGCCCGTCCTTGCTGTCCCAGTCCGAATCCGAGAGCGCCGATCCGTCGGCATCGGAGCAGCAAGGCCCCTTGCCGCTGCGCAGACTGTCGAACCAGGACTTCAATTCAGGACTGGTGTTGGCGAACTGCCCGCGGTCGCGCGCGTGCCCCGAGGAGGCACCGAGCGCGATCAAAGTCAAGGCTGCCAGCCGCGTCAGGTTTCCCCAGCTTATCGCGTCGCCGATCCGCCGTTGTTCGCTTTTGAAATTCGTGGGACGCACACTGTACAGACGCGGCTCATTGCCGCCGGAATCGATCCAGTTGGTCACGTTCGTCTTGCTCCAGCACCCCGCGGCCAGTGCAACAATGGTTATGCATTTCGCGGGCCAACTCTGATTCGCAACGTCAGGCCTCGCCTCACCATCAGAGCGTCATGACGGTGTCACGGACAAGCCGGGACAATTACGGCTCCGCAGTGGGCGAGCCGACCGGCAAACTGCCGCGTTGCGCGAGAGGATGGGCTTTGGCATAAAAGCCGGACCGGTTGCGCCATTGGGCGATGGCGGCCGGCCTGCGGGACGTTATGAAAAACGGCCTCTATTCAATTCACGTGACCCTGCTCGATGGTCGAGTCGGCAAGGGTAGCGGCGTGATTCTTTTCCGCGACGGCAAGATCCTCGGCGGCGATGCCTACCTCTATTACACCGGCAGTTACTCGGTGAAGGACAACAACACCTTCAAGGGCGAGGTGCTGGTGCAGCGGCACACGACACCTCGGGGCGATGACAACCCGCTGTTCGGCGGCCCTGCCCCGGTCGGCATCGGCGTCACCGGCAGCTTCACCGAAACGCGCGGGGAGATGACCGGCACTGCGCTGGTCGGCAAGGCCAGCCAGATCTTCGGCGCGACTCTGCACAAGCTTGCGGACGTCGATTAGCTATTCCGCGGCCTGTTCGAGCGGCGCCACGCGAGGCAAAATGATCTGAATGCGCGTGCCGCCACCCGGCTCGGAATCGAGATCGAGCCGGCCGCCGAGCCGATTGGTCACGATGCTGTAGACGATATGGAGCCCTAGGCCGGTGCCTCCCTGGTCGCGCCGCGTCGTGAAGAACGGATCGAAGGCGCGGCGGCGGACGTCGAGCGACATGCCGCAGCCATTGTCGGAGAAGATGACCTCGACATTGTCCTTGCCGGACTCGCGCACCTGGATCTCGATCGTCCCGGGCCTTCCGTCCGGGAAGGCGTGCGCCACCGAATTCAGGAACAGATTGGTCAGCACCTGGCCGTACGGGCCGGGATAGCTGTTCATGGTCAGGTCGGGCTGACACTCGACGTTGAGCGTCAGATTGTGCTTACGCAAGCCCGGTCGCAGGCTCATCACCACCTGCTCGGTGAGGTCGCCGAGATCGAAAGTCCGCTGGTCCGAATAGTTGCGGTCGGCCGCGACCTGCTTGAACGACTGGATCAGCTCGGCGGCGCGGTTGAGATTGGAGACGAGCTGCGAGGACGCATCGCGGCTGGTGCTGAGGAAGTCGTTGAGCGTGGAGCGGCGCAATTCGCCACGCTCGACTTCGGCGGTGAACATCGCGGTCTTGCGCTCCAGCGCGGAGGCGACCGTGAGGCTGATGCCGACCGGATTGTTGACCTCGTGGGCGACGCCGGCGACCAGGCGCCCGAGCGCGGCGAGCTTCTCGGCCTCGATCAGCGAGGCCTGGGTCTCGCGCAGATTGCGCAGCGCGGTTTCGGCGGCTTCCTTGGCCTTGCGCATCTCCTGCTCGCCGCGCTTGCGCTCGCCGATATCGAGCGCAACCGTCACGATCCGCTCGATCTCGCCGTCGGGGTCGAGCAGCGGCAACTTGTTGACCAGCCATTGCCGCATGTTGCCGGAGGCGTCCTGATACTCCTCCTCATAGAAACCGAGGCCCTTGCGGAGCTTGAGGACCCGCTTGTCGCTCTCGTCGGACTTTGCCGCCCCATAGCGCGACATCAGGTCTGCCGTGGTGCGGCCGAGCGCCTCGCCCGGCTCGATGCCGAAAATGCCGGCCATGTAGCGGTTCATCAGCACGTAGCGCAGTTCGCGGTCCTTGACGTTGATGACCGCGGGCACGGTGTCGATGACCTGCTGGAGCAGGCGCCGACCCTCGGCGATGGCTTCCTCCGCCCGCTTCTGGTCGGTGATGTCGCGCAGCGTTCCCTCGTAGCGGACGATGTTGCCCGCTTCGTCGCGCACGCCGGTGGCGCTGTCGGAGAGCCAGAGGATGTCGCCGCTGCGCTGGCGCACCTGATACTCGAATTCCCGCACCATGCCGTCGCGTGCCATCAGCCGCTGGTATTCGGCGCGCGCCTCGGGATGAACGTAGATGGTGTGGGCGATGTCGCTGATGCTGTCGATCAGCTGCTGCGGGCTGTCATAGCCCATCATGCGCGCCAGTGCCGGATTGGCGTTGAGGAGGTCACCGGCCGGCGTCGTCACATAGATGCCGTCGATGGAGCCTTCGAACAGCTTTCGGTAGCTCTCCTCGGCCAGGCGCTGTTCGGTCAGCGCGCGCACCGCCGCCTCGCGCGCGGTGTCGGCCTCCTCCAGCGCGCGGCGAAACACTTCGGCCGCCCGCGCAATGTCGCCGATCTCGTTGTCGAGGTCGGCGGACGGAATCGAGGTATCTTTCCGGCCGGCGGCAAGCGCGCGAATGGATCGCGCGATCTGAGCGAGCGGACGCACCGTCCTGCGCACCACGAACCAGGCCGCGGCGATTCCGATGAGCACGCCGACCGTGCCGAGCACGATGCTCTGCCATCGCGCCTCGGTCAGCGTCCGGGCGAAATCGCGCGACAACACGTGGCCGCGCCGGGAGCTGACCTCACGCAGCAACTCGGTGACGCGGCCGATCAGCCGGCCTTCGGTTCCCAGCACCTCGCGATCGATGTCGGCGATCTGGCGCTCGCGGACGGCGACGGCCATGATGGCCTCGGCATAGTCGTTCACCGCCGATTTCAGCTTGGCATCGGCAATATCGAGCGCTCGCATTCCCTGTGCGGCCTGCTCGGCCGCGGACGGGTTGCGCGCGAGCAGCCCGAGCGCGATCCGGCTCTGCCCCTCGGCCAGGCGGGACGCCAGCTCGCGGTCCGCGGCGCCTGCGATTGCCGCGTCGAATTGTTCGCGCAGCGGCGGCAGTCCGGCAAGCAGCTGGGCGCGGCGGTCGATCAGGGTGGATATCCGCTCGAGGCCGGAGCGATAGGTCGCAAGCCGCTCGGTGACCCCGTCGATCATGTCCTGCTGCTCGGGCGCGAGCTCGATGCGGGTCTTCTTCAGGATGTCGCTGAGCGTCGAGGCCGCCTCGCCGACCTGCTGGAACTGGATGCCGGCCCCGGGATCGGTGACGAAGTCGCGCGCGGCAAGGCGCAATTCGTTCATGCGGCGGTCGATGTCCTCGGCGAGGTCGCCGACGCTCTGCAGCCGCTGCAGCTCGGCGAAGGTCGTATCGATGTGCCGGATCGCGATCACGCTCGCCGTCGAGGTGACGATGATCACCGCCAGCACCAACAGGAAGCTGCCGAAGGTGAGCTGGCCGATGGAGAGCGAGAAGGTTCGCCTTTTCTCAGGGGGCGGCGTCAATTCGGCGGACATTGGTAATTTGAGGACCGGACTGCTGGAAATCCAATATACGACGTATTGCTGCCCGGGGGGAACATGCCTCGGGGGGCGGAATATCGTTAATATCGGAACTGCCGCCCGCTTCGGCTTTACGACAGTTTGACGCTGGCGGCCCTGCGGGCCGGGATTCATCGATACTTCTTCCAGTATCGAAGTGTGTCAGCCGACGGCCCCGACCTCGAACACCTCGCCGTCATAGCCGGCTTCGGGGGGAATGCGGAGCTGACGGCCAGCTGCGGTCTTGGTCATCACCGGCATCACCGTGACGATCGACATGCCCCGGGCATGCTCTAGCGCCGCGCTCACGCTCGGCTGCTTGGCGAGCCGGATCAGATTGCGCGTGGTCGGGAACGGCAGCTTGAAGCGGCCGCTTTCGCCGCCCACCACCGCCTCGCGCGGCGAGATCCAGATCGAATCGGTGGATTCCCGCCCATCATGAGCACCGAGCTGATCCGGCGGCGCCGCGGCCAGGAAAAACCAGGTGTCGAACCGCTTCGGCATGCCCTCGGGCGTGATCCAGTGCGCGTACGGCACCAGCGTGTCGAGCGCGAGCTGGAGATTGTTGTCGGCGAGAATGTCGAGGAAGCTGATCTTGTGCTCGTTGAGCGCGACGCGGTGCGCGTCCGCGATCTCGCCGGCGCGGTCGGCATCGACCGGCAGGCCAGTCTGCTTCGATCGCGCCAGCAGGATGCCGCTCTCCTCGAAGGTCTCCCGGATCGCGGCGATCCGGAAGCCGCGGTCCGCTTCGCTCAAGCCCTCACCGCCTGAATAGAGGTCGACGCGAGCAAAAATCTCCTTGTCGCCGGCATCGACACTGCCGCCGGGAAACACCAGCGCGCCCGAGTTGAACTCGATCTGATGATGGCGAACCATCATAAACACCTCGATTTCCTGTGCTGCGCCATCGCGCAGCAGCAGGATCGTCGAAGCCGGGCGTGATGCTGATGTCTCGGCCATGGAGGCTAACCTGCGGCGCTGGATTGCGGGCCGAGATTGGCGCGCTTGTCGAAACGGGCAACCCGCGACAACAGATAATCGACCTCGGCCTTCGCTGTCGCCGTCATCGTCGCGCCGGGCTTGCGCTGCGCGCTGGAGGCGATGATGCCGCGCTTCTGCAGCACGTATTTGCGCACGGTGAGGCCGACGCCGGGCTGCTGCTCGTAGCGAATCAGCGGCAGATGCGCATCGAAGATGTCATGCGCGGCGTCGCGTTTGCCGGCCTTGGAGAGGTTCACGACGTCGATCAGGAGTTCCGGGAAGGCGTAGCCGGTCATGGCACCGTCGGCGCCGCGCTCCATCTCGAAGTCCAGGAAGGTGCCGCCATTGCCGCAGAGGATCGAGAGCGGACGGAGCGAGCCGTCCTTCTGGAAGCCACGCAGCGTCGAGATCTTCTCCAGGCCCGGCCAGTCCTCGTGCTTGAGCATCACGCAGTTCGGATTGTCCATGACGATCTTGCGGATCACGGCAGGGGTGAACACGACCTGCAAGGTCAGCGGATAATCCTGCAGCACCCAGGGCACGTCAGGGCCGATCGCTTCCGCCGCCTGCTTGAAATAGCCGATGATCTGGTCGTCGGTGCGAAGCGAGGGCGGCGGCGCGATCATGACGCCGGCCGCGCCCGCGTCCATCGAGGCCTTCGCCAGCGCGCGCATGGTGGCAAAGCCCGGCGCGGAGACGCCGACGATCACCTGCATTTTCTTGGCGCGCTTGACGTAGCGCACCGCGACCTGCTCGGCTTCAGTGGCATCGAGCTTGGGGGCCTCGCCGAGGATGCCCAGCACCGTGACGCCGTCGCAGCCGACCTCCTCGTAGAAATCGGTCAGGCGGTCGATCGAGCGCTCGTCGATCCTTCCGTCGTCGTGGAACGGCGTCGGCGCGATTGCGAAGGTGCCCTTGGCGTCGGCGGTGAGTTTCATCGTCTTCCTTGTTTGTCTCTGTCGATGGCTAAAACCGCCGCGCTCCCATCTTGATCTGCTCCTCGGAGAAGAAGATCTCCTTGGCGTGATCGACGATGTCCTGGGCGTTCCAGCCCGAGTGCGGCGGCTTCCAGCCTTCCATTTCCATCATCCGCATCTCGCGCACGCCGCGGGGCCCGGACACGCCCAGCACCTTGCCGGTCTGGTCGCCCGACAAGTCGCTGACCATGTATAGCACGGCCGGCGCGATGCCGTCCGGCCCCAGCGCCGCTCCCGGGTTCTCCTTATAGCGGGGCAGGTCTGCGGTCATGCGGGTCAGGGCGCCTGGCGCCAGCGTCCAGATCCGGATGTTGTACTTGCGGCCCTCGATCGCGAGCACGTTGGACAGGCCCCAGATGCCGCCCTTGGCCGCGCCGTAATTGGTCTGGCCGAAATTGCCGATCAGCCCCGAGGTCGAGGAGGTGTTGACGATGACGCCGCCGCCGTTTTCCCGCATCCAGCGAAACACCGGCAGGGTGCAACAAAAGGTGCCCTTCAGATGCACCTTGATGACCTTGTCCCAGTCGGCCTCGCTGGCCTTGTGAAAGGTCTGGTCGCGGAGGATGCCCGCGTTGTTGACGAGGATGTCGGCGCGGCCAAAGTGCTTGATGGCGTCGTCGAACACCGACTGGCCGCCCTCCATGGTGGAGATGTCGGCCCCGTTGGCGACCGCCTTGCCGCCCTCGGCCTTGATCGCGTCCACCACCTGCTGCGCCATGGAGGTGTCGGCGCCGGAGCCGTCGCGGGGTCCGCCGAGGTCGTTGACGACGACCGAGGCCCCTTCCCGCGCGAACAGCTTTGCGTAGGCCTCACCGAGCCCGCCGCCCGCGCCGGTGATCAGCGCGACCTTGCCGTCGAGTAGTCCTCCCATGGTGGCTCCTCCCTGTTTGTTTTTATTCTCTCGTGTCCCGGACGCGATGCAGCGTGCAACGCTGCTTCGCAGAGCCGGGACCCAGCTCTTGTCGGGCACTCTGGGCCCCGGCTCTGCAGCGCACCGCTAAGTAGCGCTGCGCTGCGTCCGGGGCACGAGACCGGCCTAACCCAGCACCGTCTTGCCGTTCTTGATCACGGTCACCCCGCGCGACTTCACCTTGGCTTCGAACGAGATCACGTTACCGTCCTTCCAGAGGTCCATGGTCACGGTCTCGCCGGGATAGACCGGCGAGGAAAACCGCGCGACGTGCTGGCGGAAGGCGCTGGCGTCGTAGTCGGCATAGGTCTGGAGCACGCCGCGGCAGGTGATGCCGTAGGTGCACATGCCGTGCAGGATCGGACGGGGAAAGCCGGCCTTCCTGGCGAATTCCGGATCGGAGTGCAGCGGGTTGCGGTCGCCGCAGAGGCGATAGACCAGCGCCTGGTCGGGGCGCGTGGTGATGTCGATGGTCTTGTCGGGCTCGCGCGATGGAATCTTGTGCGGATCAGGCTGGGTCAGGTTCGGCCCGCCGAAACCGCCGTCGCCGCGGGCAAAGCGCGAGGCGACCAGGGTCGCCAGCTTCTCACCCTTCTCGTTCTTCAGCACGGTCTGGTGAACGATGACGACGCCCTTGTCCTTGCCCTTGTCGTAGACTTCGAGCACCGAGGAGTCGGCCGTGATGTTGGCCGCGACCGGCAGCGGCTGGTGGAAGGTGATGTCGCGCTCGCCGTCGACCACCATGACGCGGTTGAGGTTCATCTCGCCGGGCCCCGAGCCCCAGGCCGCGACGGAGGCGAAGGTCGGCACCACCTTCAGCGGCCGCGGCGTGAACGTGCCCTCGTTGACGAAGGCGAGCTCGTTCTCGTCCATGGGGTCCGCGCCTAGCCCGATGCCGTAGGCATAGAGCATCACCTCGCGGTCGGTGTAGGCGTATTTCTGGCCGAGATTTTTCAGGCCTTTGAGCTCTTCGTATCTGGCGGACATGTTGTCTGTCTTCCTCCCGGTCTCTCCGCGAGCAGCGGCGCCCGTTGATGTGCCCTCTCCCCTTGTGGAAGAGGGCAGCGAGAGCCGTGCGGCAAACTCATTTGGGTGAGGGGTTGCTTCCGCACGGAAAGTCTCTCCGTGGAGAGAACCCCTCATCCGGCGCTTCGCGCCACCTTCTCCGGCAAGGGGAGAAGGGAAGAATTCTAGGCGACCGTGAAGAACGGCAGCGGAGCGCCATCCGTCGGCTTGAACACCACCTTCACCTTCTGGCCGATCTTCAGCTTCTCGAGATCGCAGTCGACGAAATTGGTCTGCACCGACGGGCCCTCCTTCAGCGTGACGTAGCCGATGGCGTAGGGACCGGTCGGCGACTTCCGCATCAGGCTCCAGGTGTATATCGTGCCTTCGCCCGAGGCTTGCTCCCACACCGTCTTGTCGGAGTAGCAGAACGGGCAGATCGAGCGGGGAAAGTAATGCGCTTCGCCGCAGGCGGTGCAGCGCTTGATCATGAACTTGCCCTCTTTCGCCGCGTCCCAGAACGCTGCAGTCTCGGGGTTCGTCACGGGGGCCGGATACTTTTTCACTTCGCTCATCACACGCGCTCCAGAATGGCCGTCGAGGCGGCGTGGCGGACGCCGAGCAGGCCGCCGGTGCCGTGGGCGATGGCGAGATCGCAATTCTTGACCTGCACCTTCGGATGCGCCTCGCCGCGCAGCTGGCGCACGGCCTCGAGGATCTTGGTCATGCCGCCGCGGTTGACCGGATGGTTGCTGCAGAGGCCGCCGCCGTCGGTGTTGAACGGCAGCTTGCCGACGCCCGAGATCAGGTTGCCGTCTGCGACGAACTTGCCGCCCTCGCCCTTCTTGCAGAAGCCGAGGTCTTCCAGCTGCATCAAGACGGTGATGGTGAAGCTGTCGTAGATCGAGGCGTATTTGATGTCCTTCGGCGTGATGCCGGCTTCCTCGAACGCGCGCGGGCCGGACCAGATTCCGGCGGAGTAAGTGAGGTCGAGATCCTTGCCGCCGCGCGGGCCCTTCATGGCTTCGCCATGGCCAATCAGGCGCACCAGCGGCTTCTTCAGGCTCTTGGCAATCTCCGGCGTCGTGACGATCATCGCGCCGCCGCCGTCGGAGACGACGCAGCAATCCATGCGATGCAGGGGATCGGAGATCATCGGCGAGTTCAGGACGTCCTCGACGGTGACGACGTCCTTGAGCATTGCATGCGGATTGTATTGCGCATGATGCGAGGCCGCGACCTTGATCCAGGCGAGTTGCTCGGAGGTGGTGCCGTAGTCGTGCATGTGGCGCATGGCACACATGCCATAGGCATTGTGCGTGGTCGCTCCGTAAGCGGTTTCGAAATCGACCTCGGCGCCTGAAGCGCGCGGCGGCATCGCGCCGGTGCGCGGCTTGCCGGCGAGCGTCACCAGCGCGATCGAGCATTTGCCCGCGGCGATCGCCTCGGCGGCATGGCCGAGATGGATGATGTAGGAGCAGCCGCCGGTCTCGGTGGAATCGATGTGGCGAAGCTTCTTGGTGTTCAGGCCGAGATAATCGACCATCGGCCAGGCGCCGCCGGGCGCATCGCCCGCGCAGAAATAGCCGTCGATATCGTCCTTGCTGATCCCGGCATCCTCGATCGCACCCTTGGCGACCTCGGCATGGAGCTGGGCGGTGGATTTGTCCGGCGCATGCCGGGTCGGGTGTTCGTAGATCCCGGCAATGTAGGCCTTGCCCTTGATGGTCAAACTTCAGTCTCCGCTCGCGTCTCGTCTTAGCTTTTTGTTTGGCGCTTTTTTCTGAACCGCACCGGGGCGATTGGCAAGCGGGGAAATATTCCGCCCCACGAGAGGGTGACGGGTCGACGCGAGGGAAGCACATCCGAAATCCGGGCCCCGGATAGGGAGCGACCCTGCCCGCGTCGTCGTTGCGAGGAGCCCTTGCGACGAAGCAATCCAGAGTCCCTCCGCGGAAAGATTCTGGATTGCTTCGCTGCGCTCGCAATGACGGAGTTCGCCGATGCCGACGTCGCTGTTTCCACTCACAGCTGAAACGCAGGCACACCCCCGCATCCCCGCGGCGCGTGTCGCCCGAGTTTTGCTCCCGTCTTGCTCCCTCTCGAAACAAAGGGCGCAGGGAAGACCGGGTGCCGGCTTGGCACCCACGGTCCGCTGTGCGCAAATTGCGCGAAAAACAGGTGCACAGCGGCATACAGGTGCGGCCAAACATCCGGCCTTCCCTGCGCAGTGGCTTTACGGCTTATGTCGCGCTCTCCTCGGGGAGCGATGCACTATTGCCCCCGTCGCCTTGCGAGTGACCCGCAAGACTTGACGCACAGACCCCGGGCGTCAGGACCACACGATTTTGCCGTACGCGAGACCGCGCCCGTCGTGCACGAGACAATCGCCCGCGCGACGCAGCCCGCGCCCACCGCCGCTCACCCCGCGTTTCGTGACGATCGCGATACGCCCCTTTGAGAGGGATGAGGTGGGGAAGCGATACGACAATTCCGAATTTCGGTAAAGCGGAATGTTTTTCGGCAAGCGGATTGACCCATGGCGTGGGTGTTTTGCCTGACGGGTAGCGCAAGATATTGGTGCCGTAGGGTGGGCAAAGGCGCAACGCGCCGTGCCCACCATCTCGTCGAGATCAATCCGAAGACGTGGGCACGCTGCGCTTTGCCCACCCTACGAGACCTACTCCGCCGCGATCTGCCTTGGCGCCGGCGGCGGGTTGGCGAGGTCCGCAGCGAGCTGGGCATAGCGGGCCTTGGCGTCGTGCACCGCCTTCTCCTTCACCGGGCCGTAGCCGCGGATGCGGTCGGGCAGCGAGAGCAGCTCGACCGCGGTGTCGATCGTGACGGGCGACAACAGGCCGATCACGGTGGCGACGTCCTTCTCGTAGCCGGCGATGAGGTCGCGCTCGAGCTTGCGATCGGCGCTGCGGCCGAAGATGTCGAACGGTGTGCCGCGCAGGAACTTGAACTTGGTCAGCACGCGGAAGACCTTCAGCATCCACGGGCCGAAGGCGCGCTTCTTGGGGCGGCCGAGGGCGTCGAGGCCGCCACCAAGGATCGGCGGCGCGAGATTAAAGTTGAACTTGAAGTCGCCCTCGAACTGGTCCCGAAGCTGCTGTTCGAAGGCGCCGTCGGTGTAGAGGCGCGCGACCTCGTATTCGTCCTTGTAGGCCAGGAGCTTGGCGTAGTTCACCGCGACCGCGCGCGGCAGCGCATCGCCATAGCCGCCCTTCGCGGCCGCATCGCGGACCTGGTCGACCAACTTGCGATAACGCCTGGCGAGACGGGCGTTCTGGTAGGCGGTGAGATGCTTGGCGCGATGCTCGATGACCTCGTCCAGCGTCATGGCCTCCAGCGTCTTCGGCGCGACCACCTCGTCCGTGCCCTTCAGCATGTCGGCCAGGCGCGCAGGATCGGCGACCGCGAGACGGCCGAGGCGGAAGGCTTCCTTGTTCATCTTGATCGAGACGCCATTGACCTCGATGGCCTGCTCGATCGCTTCCGCGGACAGCGGCAAGAGGCCCTTCTGATAGGCATAGCCCATCATCATCATGTTGGTGGCGATGGCATCGCCGAGCAGCTGCTCGGCAGGCTTGGTGAAGTCGAAGAACACCGTATCCTTGTGCAGCGCGGTTTCCAGCAACCCGTTCAGCTTGCGGGTCTGGAAGTTGAAGTCGCGGTTGAGGATGAAGTCGGCGGTGGGAATGACGTGGCTGTTGATGATGCCGTGGGTGCGGCTGGAGTCACAAAGGGTGATCGTGTCCTTGGCGACTGCGACGACTTCGTCGGCGGCGAGCACGAGATCGGCCGTGCCGGTGACGATGCGCGAGCAGGTCACCTCGGCCGGATGATCCGACAGGCGGACATGGCTGAGCACCGCCCCGCCCTTTTGCGCGAGGCCCGACATGTCGAGGATCATCGAGGCCTTGCCCTCGATATGGGCGGCCATGCCGAGCAGCGCGCCGATGGTGAGCACGCCGGTGCCGCCGACGCCGCCGACGGCGATGTTATAGGGTTTTTCCAACGTCGGGCGCGACGCGGGCTCGGGCAGCGCGCCGATGTCACCGAGATCGGCCGGCGCGCGATGGCGCGGCTTGCCGCCATCGACGGTGACGAAGGAGGGACAGAATCCCTTCAGGCAGGAATAGTCCTTGTTGCAGGACGACTGGTTGATGGCGCGCTTGCGGCCGAACTCGGTCTCCAGCGGCTCGACCGAGATGCAGTTCGACTGCACCGAGCAATCGCCGCAACCTTCGCAGACGGCCGGATTGATCATGACGCGGCGCGCCGGATCCTCCATCAGGCCGCGCTTGCGGCGGCGCCGCTTCTCGGCCGCGCATGTCTGCACGAACACGATCGCCGAGGTGCCCTTGAACTCGCGGCACATCTTCATGACGCTGTCGAGCTCGTCGCGATGATACTTCTTCACGCTGGGCGCAATGGTATCGGCCGGGTAAGCGTCGGGGTTTTCCGAAACCAGATAGAGCTCGCGGATGCCTTCGGCGTAAAGCTGCTGGGTAATCTGCTGCGGCGAGAGATCGCCGTCATGACGCTGGCCGCCGGTCATCGCGACCGCGTCGTTGTAGAGGATCTTGTAGGTGATGTTGGCCTTGGAGGCGATCGCCTGGCGGATGGCGAGAATGCCGGAGTGGAAGTAGGTGCCGTCGCCGAGATTGGCGAAGATGTGGTTCTCGTTGGTGAAGGGCGCGATGCCGACCCAGGGCACGCCCTCGCCGCCCATGTGGGTGAACGTCTCGGTCGAGCGGTCCATCCACAGCGCCATGAAGTGACAGCCGATGCCGGCAAGCGCGCGGCTGCCTTCGGGCACTTTCGTCGAGGTGTTGTGGGGACAGCCGGAGCAGAAATACGGGGTTCGGGAGACAGGGGCGACCGCCTGCATCTGGGTCGCCTGGCGGCCGTTGAACCAGTCGGCCTTGACGCGGAGCATCTGTGCGATTTCAGGATTGAGATCAAGTCGAAGCAGTCGCTCGGTCAGCGAGGTCGCGAGCGAGGCGACGCTGAGCTCGGCGGCAAAGGTCAAAAAGCGCTTGTCGTGCTCGTCCATCTTGCCGACGATGCGCGGGCGCACGTCGTCGCGCCAGTTGAACAACACCTGCTTGACCTGGTTCTCGACGATCTCGCGGCGCTCCTCGATGATGAATATCTCCTCCAGGCCGACGGCGAATTCATGCACGCCTTCCGGCTCCAGCGGCCAGGGCATGCCGATCTTGTAGAGGCGAAGGCCGATTTTGGCGGCGACCTCCTCGGTGATCCCCAACTCGCGCAGCGCCTGGCGCACGTCCTCATAGCTCTTGCCCGAGGCCATGATGCCGAAGCGGGCGTTCGGCGAATCCATGGTGACGCGGTTGACCTTGTTGGCGCGCGCAAAGGCGATCGCGGCAAAGCCCTTGTAGTCCTGCAGGCGCCGGTCCTGCTCGAAGCGGTCGTCGGGCCAGCGCAAATTGAGGCCGCCAGGGGGCAGCTCGAAATCGGCGGGGATGATGAAGGGCTTCATCTCGTCGGTGAGATCGATCTCGGCGGTGGTCTCCACCGTCTCCGTGATCACCTTCATGCCGACCCAGCAGCCCGAATAGCGCGACATCGCGATGCCGAGCAGGCCCATCTCGATCATCTCGTGGATGCTGGACGGGTAGAGATACGGCATCAGCGCCGACATGAAGGCATGGTCGGACTGATGCGGGACGGTCGAGGATTTCGCGCCGTGGTCGTCGCCGGCAAGGCAGAGCACGCCGCCGTTCTTGGCCGAGCCCGCGGCATTGCCGTGGCGGAACACGTCGCCGCAGCGGTCGACGCCGGGGCCCTTGCCGTACCAGATGCCGACCACGCCGTCGTATTTGGCGCCCGGCGAGAGGTTGAGCTGCTGCGAGCCCCAGACGGCGGTCGCCGCCAGATCCTCGTTCACGCCGGGCTGGAACTTGATGTTGTACTGCTCGAGATGTTTTCGCGCGGCGAAGAGCTGCTGGTCGTAGCCGCCGAGCGGCGAGCCGCGATAGCCGGAGATGAAGCCCGCGGTGTTGAGGCCGTTGGCGCGGTCGCGCCGGATCTGGGCCATCGGCAAGCGGACCAGCGCCTGGATGCCCGTGGTGAAGACGTGTCCGGTTTCCTGGGTGTATTTTTGATCGAGACTGATCGGCCCCTGGTTGATGCCCATGCTGTCCTCTTTCCACACCCTGTGCAGGTCTTGCTGACTTAAGCCGTTGCCGTCCCGTTGTTTTTAGCTAGGGCGCGCCGACCACTTGCACCACTCTATGTCGGATATTTCGCGATCCGCATCACAAATCTGGATCAAAGGGGGCGCCGCGTAAAATCGCAATTTCGTGGCCTGAAACACGCATGCAATTTTCAATTTGTGTCACCATACCCCATCGTGGCGAAATGAACTGATGCCCCTGTCATGCCTGATACGGGCGATTGGTCGCAGGAGATGCTTTCGATGCGGACGATTCTTGCCGGTCTCGCGTTGTGCAGTGCGATTGCAAGCCTGACTATAAGCCTCGTTACAAATGTAGCTCTTGCCGCCGAGCCGTCGCCGGAGCTGATCGCCTCTGGCAAGGCGCTGGTCGAGGCCGGCGACTGCGCAGGCTGTCACACCGCCGACCCGGCAAAGCCGTTCGCGGGCGGCAAGCGCATCGACACGCCCTTCGGCGCGATCTATGCGCCGAACCTGACGCCGGACCGTGACACCGGCATCGGCGCCTGGACGGACGCCGATTTCACCCGCGCCTTGCGCACCGGCATCGCGCCTGATGGGTCGAACTATTACCCCGCGTTTCCCTATCCCTACTTCACGCGCATGACGAAGGACGACACGCTGGCGATCCGCGCCTATCTCGGCACGCTGGCGCCCGTCGCCAGCCGCAACAAGCCGCCGGAGCTGCGCTGGCCGTTCGGCTATCGCGGCCTGATGCGGCTGTGGAACGCGATGTACTTCAAGCCCGGCCTGTTCGAGCCGGACCAGACCAGGAGCGCGGCCTGGAACAGAGGCGGCTACCTCGTCACCGGGCTCGGCCATTGCGGCGCCTGCCATACGCCCAAGAATTATTTCGGCGCGGACAGGCAGGCGCAGGCGCTGTCGGGCAACGAGGTCGGAGGCTGGTACGCACCGAGGCTCGACGGCGCCGCCCGAACCGGGCTGAAGTCGTGGAGCGAGGCTGATATCACGGAATATCTGCAAAGCGGGCGCAACGCGAAGAGCCACGCCGGCGGGCCGATGGCGGAGGTCGTGGTCAACTCGACCTCGAAGATGAGCGATGCGGATGTGCGCGCGATCGCGGTCTACCTGAAGAGCCTGCCGCCGGCGCGGCGCGAGACCATCACGACGCCGCCCGATGAGGCCGAGATGAAGGCGGGCCAGGCGGTCTACGCCAAGCTCTGCGTCGCCTGCCACGAGGCCGACGGCACCGGCAGCCCGCGCATCTATCCGCCGCTGCCCGGCAACGCGTTGCTGCAATCGATCAATCCATCCTCCACCTTGCGCATCATCCTTGACGGCGCCTACACCGTGACGACGCCGCGCGCCCCCAACACCGGCGAGATGCCTGCTTACGCCAAGCAGCTGTCCGACGGCGAAATCGCGGCGGTGACGAACTATATCCGCAATTCCTGGGGCAATGCGGGCCTCGTGGTGACGCCGGCACAGGTGGCGAAGGCGAGGAAGGAAAAGTAGCTCAACGCTGTCTCCTCGTCATTGCGAGCGCAGCGAAGCAGTCCAGAGTCCCTCCGAGGAAAGATTCTGGATTGCTTCGCTGCGCTCGCAATGACGGGATGGAGAGGAGCGAAATAGCCGCTACCGCTCCTCGTCTCCCGTGAACACGAATTTCGGCATCTCCCATTTGTAGCGCACCGCAAGCAGGCGGAAGCTGATGCCGAGGACGAAGGTCAAAATGGTCCAGAGCTCCGCATTGAGCTTGAGACCAAACGCGGTCGCATAGAACAATCCCGTCACCACCGAGACGCTGGCGTAGAGCTCGGAGCGAAACAGCAGCGGCACGTCGTTGCAGAGCACGTCGCGCAGCACGCCGCCGGCGCAGCCCGTCACCATCCCGGACACGATGACGATCGGCAGCGAAGCATCCATCTGCCAGGCCACGTCGCAGCCGGCCATGGTGAAGACGACGAGACCGATGGCATCGAGCACGATGAAGGCGACCTTCAGCCGGTGCACTAGGCGCGCGAACAGGATGGTGAGAAAGGCGGCGCCGCCGGCGAGCGCGAGATAGATCGGGTTCTGCACCCAGGCCAGCGGATAATGTCCGAGGAAGAGATCGCGCAACGTGCCGCCGCCGAGCGCGGTGATGCAGCCGAGGAAGCAGACGCCGAGCCAATCCATGCTGCGGCGTCCGGCCGCGAGCGCAGCCGTCATGCCCTGCGCGGCGACCGCGACGAGGGACAGGTAATGCAGCACGCTATCCGTAGGCGGCAGGCTCCACATCGCCGTGTTCCCTCCTCCGTGGCCCTCGAACCTCAGGCGCGGGTTCCCATGGAACAGGTTCCCGATTCCCCTCACCGAGGCAACATGCGACGAAAGCATTAAGGAGGCGGAACAGAATCTCGCACCTGAGGGTTGTCCCGGGGTCACAACCGAGGAGACCAATCGATGGCAGACGACCGTTTTACCAACGATCCGTACCGCCCGAACCTCGCCGACGATGAGTACTCTCGCGCGGCGCGCCGGGATGCCAACCTGCAGGCCGATCCCGAGCTCGGCGAAGGCCCCGCCTCCAGCGGCAAGATCGCGATGTTCGCGGTCGCTGTCGCTCTGGTGTTGGGCGCAGTGTTCTACGGCTTGAACAATTCCAGCACCACCAACCAGGCCAGCAACACGCCGACCTCGCAGACCGCGCAGACGACGCCGGCCAATCCGGCCGCACCTCCCGGCATGCGTGACGTGACGCCGCGCAGCAACACCGAGCCGGGCACGACCACGGGTGCCGCGCCGAGCAGGCCGGCCCCGACGACGCCAGCTCCGTCGGACGGCGCGAAGTAACGGCGCGACGGTCGTTGCGTCACACACAACTGTCATCGCCCGGCTTGACCGGGCGATCCAGTACTTCGAAACGGTAGCGATCGAACCGAAAAGCTGCGGCGTACTGGATGCCCCGGCCGGACTCGCCGGAGGCGAGACCCGGTGGCGGGGCATGACACCGAGAGGATGAAAGAGCGGCGGGACTAGCATCCCGCCGCTCTTCGTTTAACTGAATATCTTGTTGAGCTCGCCGCCGGGATAGCCGTTGCCGAGCTCGGTGAAGGTCCCCTTCTCCGCCATCTCCTTGGCCGCGCGCATGAAGCCGCCCCAGGCGGCGCGGGCGAGCGAGCCGCCGACGCTGATGCGGCGCACGCCGAGATCTTGGGCTTCCTGCAGCGACAGGCCGGAGCCGCCGATCAGGAGATTGAACGGCTTCGGCGCGACTGCCTTCACCACCGCGGCGATGTCCTCACGACTCTTCAGACCCGGCGCGTAGAGGCAGTCGGCGCCGGCATCGGCGTAGGCGGTGAGCCGATCGATGACGAGCTTGAGATCGGTCACGCCCCACAGATAGGCCTCGCAGCGGCCGACCAGCAGCGTGCCGCTGTCGCCGATCGCCTTGCGCGAGGCCTTGATGCGCTCGACCGCGAGGGCACGGTCGTAAAGCGGCTTGTCCTTGTCGCCGGTGGAATCCTCGATCGACAGGCCCGCCACGCCGGTGCGCACACCGCGCTCGACATTGTCGGCGACCCTCTCGGGCTCGACCGCAAAGCCGCCCTCGAAATCGGCGTTCACGGGGATGTCGACGGCCGTGCTCAATGCTGCCAGATGCTGACAAACGTCCTCGACCGTGACGTGATTATCGGCCTTGCCGATGGTCCAGGCAAAGCCCGCGCTCGATGACGCAATCGCCTTGAAACCGAGATGCTGCAAGGCTTTCGCGCTGCCGACATCGACCGGATTGGGCAGGATGAAGCAGCCGCTCTCGTGCATCTTCCTGAACGTCGCGCGCTTGTCGGCGGTCGTCACATGCATGTTTCTCTCCCTTGTTGGCCGCGCAGAGATAGGCGCGCGTTCTCAACTCCGCTAGTGCGCATCGTGCACCGCGCGGCTGTCCTTCGGGGCCTGCTCACGGTCGGTCATGCTGTAGTCCCGGACCACGTTGGCGATGCGTAAGTGATAATCCGCGAAGATTTTCGCGCGGCCCCTGGCCTGGGTGCGACGATGCTCCATGGTGTTGCGCCAGGCGGCGACTGCCGCCTCATCGCGCCAGAACGACACCGACAGGATCTTGCCCTTCTCGGTCAGGCTCTCGAAGCGCTCGACCGAGATGAAGCCGTCGATGGTCTGCAGCAGCGGCTTCAGGTCGGCCGCGAGGTCGAAATAATCCTGGCGGTGTTCCGGCTTGGGCCAGACTTCAAAGATCACGGCGATCATGGGCGTCTCCTGCTAACGATGTCGCGCCTACAATACCACCTTGCGCAGGAAGGTGCGTTCTTCGGTGAGGATGAATTTCTCGGCCTCCGCAAAGTTGAAGTTCGCCGTCCCGTCGAGATCGGCGCGCAGCCGCTTGCGATAGGCCTCGTACGCCGCGAGGCTCTCGAAGCTGATCAGGGCGGACGCGATGTTGTTGGTGCCCTCATGCGGCATGAAATAGCCGATCAACTCGCCGCCACATCTCGGAATGATGGTGAGCCAGCGCTTCGCATATTCCTCGAACTGCGCACGCTTGAAGGGATCGAGCTGGTAGCGAATGAAGACGGTAACGGACATGATGGGCTCCTGTTTCTTTTGTCATTGCGAGCCACCGGGGCCGCGCGAAGCGCGGCCCCGGTGATAGGCTCCGCGAAGCAATCCAGGATCCCTCCGCGGAAGCATCTCTGGATTGCTTCGCTTCGCTCGCAATGACGACGTGTTGCAAGACTACCGGCTTGCCCGACACCAACGCTTCGGTTACCATCGAAGCATGAAATCCGGACCCGACATCGCCATGGTCGCCGCGCTGGTCGGCGACCCCGCCCGCGCCAACATGCTCACGGCGCTGATGAACGGCCGCGCGCTCACGGCGAGCGAGCTGGCGCAGGAGGCCGGCATCACCCCGCAGACCGCGAGCTCGCATCTGTCGAAGCTCGAGGCCGGCGGCCTGATCGAGCCGGAGAAGCAGGGCCGCCATCGCTATTACCGCCTCACCGACGACGACGTCGCCGGCGTGCTCGAGGGGCTCGCCGGCCTTGCCGCACGCACCGGCCACATGCGCGTGCGCACCGGTCCGAAGGACCCTGCGCTGCGGCGCGCGCGGATCTGCTACGACCATCTCGCCGGGGACCTCGGCGTGCAGATGCTGGACTCCTTGCGCGAGCGGCATCTGGTCAGGCAGAGGAAGCAGGAGATCGAGCTGACCGCCGAGGGCGAGCGCTTTCTCGCCAGGCACCTGGAGATCTCGCCCGACATGCTCAGCCATCCGCGCCGGCCGGTCTGCAAGGCCTGCCTCGACTGGAGCGAGCGGCGCCATCACCTCGCCGGCACGTTGGGCGCGGCCATGATGCAGCGCTTTGCCGAGCTGAAATGGGCGGCGCGCGATCCGACGCCCGGCAGCCGCGTCGTGAACTTCACCCGCACCGGCGAGAAGCAGTTCGCTGCGCTGTTCGGTAATGGGAAGGATTAGTCACGCAAACATCGTGAAATCACACGTTTGCGTGTGAACTCTCAGTGTCGTCATGGCCGGGCTTGACCCGGCCATCCACGTCTTTATTGCGGCTGGCACGTGGATGCCCGGGAAAGCCCGAGACTGTGATGAACCGCATCTTCCTGGCCGCGCTCGCCGCCGCCCTTCTTGCTTCCCAACTCACATCCACCAACGCCGCCGAAACCGCACCGCGCGAACCCTACGGCATCGCGCTCGAAGGCTTTGCCTATCCCTACCCCGTGCACTTGCTCCCCGTTGTCAATGACGGCGAGCAGCTCGACATGGCCTATATGGATGTCGCCGCGGCGCAGCCGAACGGCCGCACCGTCGTGCTGTTGCACGGGCGCAATTTTCCGTCGAGCTATTGGGCACCCGTGATCAAGATGCTGAGCGAGGCCGGCTTTCGCGTCGTGGTGCCGGACCAGGTCGGCTTCGGCAAGTCCTCCAAGCCAACCGGCGAGCTGCATTTCGACAATCTGGCGCGCAACACCATCGCGCTGCTCGATCACTTGGAGATCAACAAGGCCGAGATCGTCGCGCATTCGCTCGGCGGCATGCTCGGGGTGGGCATCGCCCGCGCCTATCCGGACCGCCTCGCCCATCTGGTGCTGACCGCGCCGATCGGGCTCGAGGACTACCGCCTCTACGTGCCGCCGACGCCGACCGAGAAGATGATCGAGACCGAGGACAAGCTGACCGCCGAGGCCTATCGCAAGCAGCTCCAGACCAATTACGCAATCAAGCTGCCGGCCGAGGCGATCACGCCATTCATCGAGGCACGCTTCAATATCAAGGGCAGCCCGGACTATCCGCGCTGGCTGCGCGCCTTCGTCTCTTCCGGCCAGATGATCTATCGCGAGCCGGTCGCGCACGAGATCCCGCTGATCGCGACACCGACGCTGTTCATCATGGGTGCGGACGACCACAACGCGCCGGGCCGGCCGCTCGCGCCGGAGGCGCTGCGGAGCAAGATGGGGCTGAACGCAGAGCTCGCGAAGCAGCTCGCCGCGAAGATGCCGAACGCGCGGGCCGAGGTCATCCCCGAAACCGGCCACCTCGTCTTCCTTGAGGCGCCGGAGAAGTACAGGGAACTGGTGCTGAGCTTTCTTGGCCGCTAGCGACAGCTGCGTGTCGTCTGAGGCAGGATGCGGGGAACGTTCATGCCGCATTCAGGTCATGATTGGCAGGTTTGGATCGCGACGTATCGGCACGTGTCACCCAGATTTAACGTGTCGAATCGTGTCTGTTGATTCATTGTGCGCCACAAGCGCCGTGCCCCCCAAGAATCTGCCCCAAGGACGAGAAGGAAGATCAAATGAAATATCTCTTCGCTGCCGTGATGCTCGCGAGCGCGGTCGTCGGTTTCAGCGAGGTGGCAAGCGCCGCCGGCGGTTGCGGCCCGGGCTGGTATCGCGGTCCCTACGGCAGCTGCCGCCCGATGCGCGGCCCTGTCGTCGTTCGCCCCGCCCCCGTGGTGGTCGCGCCGGCACCGGTCGTCGTCGTACCCCGTGCGCGCGTTTGCCCCTACGGCTTCCGCTGGTACGCCGGCCGCTGCCGCCCGTACTGATCTCCTCCATTCCGTTGCAAATGGCCGCGCGGCGAAAGCCTGCGCGGCCTTTTTTTGCTGACGATCCATCCGCTGCGGAACCGGAGCGCTCCCCAAAATCGAAACGGGGACCGCCAGCGGCGATCCCCGTCGAGTCCGCGAGTGGTCGCGAGCTTACCAATAATGGCGGCGGTGCCAGCGCCGGCGATGCCGGCGCCAATGACGGCGATGCCAACCCCAATGGCGGCCGCGCCCCCGCCAGTGAACCTGCTCGGGCGTCAGCTTGGCGGCTTCCTCGCTGGTGGTGACGGCAGGATGAGCGTCGGGACTGCCTTGCGGCGTACGAGCGGGATCAACGAGCGGCTGCGGCGACAGCGGCGCGGCCTGCGCGGCAGTCGCGGCAAAGGCGGCTGCACCCGCCGTCAATCCCAAGGCAAGTTTCAAAAAGTTCCGGCGCTCCATGGCAATTCCTCTAGGCTACCTGGCAAGTGATGCAGAGGAAGTGTCGCGGCCACGACATGAACCAAGGCTGAATCGCGTGTTGAGATTCGTTGCGCAGCAGACATTCGGTGTGCCTACTGTGGAAATTCCTGCGCCAGCACCAGCGTCTCGCGCGAGCGCTTCACCTCGGGCCACTCGCGGTTGAAATCGGCGACGAGCTTTTGCAGCGCGTCGCCTTTCAGCATCGCATTCAGCCCGGCCTCGTCGTCGAACTGATACATCGCCTGGTGCAGCGAGGGATCATCCAGGCTCCAGAATCGCCACGCCTTAGCTACGCCGAAGGCCTTCACCGCGTCGGGCAAATGTTCCGTCTCGTACCATCGGTCGAAAGCAGCGCGCTTTTCGGCCTCGGTGACGACGGCGCGAACGACGAAGAAGGCTGCTGGCATCGGATGTCCTCCCTTGTTTGCCGCGAGACTAACCGCTTTCCGTCGCTGGCGACAAAAAGACTTGGCCCTGATGTCGGAATGGACGCCCTTCGCTCGTCCTTTGCATCGAACCAGGACACGGAGACAGCAAATGGCCGACCTCACCCTGACCACCTTCAACTGGGTTCCCGAACCGCCACGTGGTCTCGTGCGGGACTTGCGCGTGCGCTGGGCCCTCGAGGAGGCCGCCTTGCCCTATCGCGTCGCCAGCACCCAGTTCGACGACCGCGGGCCTGCGCACCTGGCGCACCAGCCGTTCGGCCAGGTGCCGTGGCTGACCGATGGCGACATCTCGATCTTCGAGACCGGCGCGATCCTGCTGCATCTCGGCGGCCTCAGCGAGAGGCTGATGCCAAACGACCCAAGCGGCCGCACTGAAGCGACGGAATGGGTGTTCGCGGCACTCAATTCGGTGGAGATGGCCAGCCTGCCCTGGGGCATGTCGAAATTCATGGGACATCCGACCGACACGGCGGCGTGGAAATTCGTAAACGACTTCCTCAAGCTCAGGCTGAGGCGTCTCGAGCCGGTGCTCGGCAGCCGCGAATGGCTGGCCGGCTCCTTCTCCATCGCCGATATCCTGATGGCAGACGTGCTGCGCGTGGTCGATCGCTTCGGCGGGCTGGCGGACAGTCCTGCCTGCCGCGCCTACGTCGCGCGCGCCACGGCCCGCCCGGCGTTCGCCAAGGCGCACGCCGACCAGATGGCGCATTTCGCTGCGGCGGATCAGGCCCGCGGCGCGTGATGTGCCTCACACAATCGATCCTGTGCTTGGCATAGAGTCGCCGGCACCGGAAGGACCGAATTCGAAAGGTGACACATGGTCCGCATCGAATATCTCAAGCGACAGATCGCCCGCGCCGAGCGGCTGGCCAAGGCCATCCTCGACCGGCAGACCGCCGAGCGCCTCCAGGCCTACGCCGCCGAATGCCGCGCCGAATTGTCGGAGCTGACGCTCAAGACCGCCGCGTGAGGCGGGCTGGTGCGCGTTAGACCAGCTTCAGGGGCGCGTCAGCGACGACACGAAGATCGATGCTGCCGATCAACGCCGAACGCCGCGCCTCCGCAGCACTGATCGCCTCGTCCGTCTGTCGCAGCGTCGAGACGTTCGAGCCGAGCGAGACGATTCCGCCGAGCACGAGCGCGATCGATCCGAGCGCTGCGGTCTGACCGAAGCCAAACAGCCCGAGGATCGTCACCACCAGCAGCGCCGCCCCGCCCCCGATCGCGATCTTGGACGCCAGGATGTACTTCCGGCAGCGCTCGGCGATCTCGGCGAGCTGCTGGATCCGGACTTCGATGTCGGAGATTTCGTCGACTGGATCGTCTTCGATCATTGGATTCAAGAGCTAGGAGCTCGGTTGCGGATGGAGGGTCGCCGCCAAATACTTCTTAGTCAGGCAGCTTGCCACCAACCGATTTATAGAATTCCGCGAGCTGGTTCGCTAAGAGTGAAGCTAACAGCTCTTCCATCTTCGAGACATCGATCCGGCCACCGTCGCGAAAGGCCAAATCGGCCGCATCCAAAGCATCGAAATAGGGCTTTCGGTTCTCGACGATTTGATCCGGGATCGTCGGCGTCCCCGGCAAAAGTACTCCGGCCCGAACTGAAAGCACAACGTACGATACGATTCGGGAGGTACGGCCATTTCCATCCGCGAACGGATGAATCCAATTTAGCCGCCACATGACATAAGCCGCGAGGTGGATCGGCGTACTGGCTTCCCAATGTTCATTAACGTAGTCGCACATGTCCTCAACGAGTTCGGGTACCAGATGTGCGCCGACGGGCTCATGCTTGCTTCCCTCGATAGCAACGCCACCGGGGCGGTAGTTTCCGGCATAGGAGCTGATGCCTGCCAAAGCCTCTCGTTGCAAGCCAAGCACGAGTGAGGGACGGAGCTTGAATGAGCCCCGCTCAATAGCCGCCTGGATCGCGCCAATAGCTGCGTCGTACTGGCGGAACCCATTCCGCGCTTCGGCTGCGGCCTTTTCCTGAGGATTTGTAATCAACTCAGGTTCGAGCGCACGGCTATCGCGCCGTTCGCGCTCTTCGCTTGTCATTTCTCTTCCTTGGCCAACTTCTCGGCCTCACGGTCCACCATTTCGCGCGTAATGAGCGCATTCTCGAAATGGGTATTGCCGTACACGAAACTGCGCCGCTGCTCCTCCCTGTGTTCCGGGGACGGATTGGCGGTCTTGGCAGCTTCGATGAGCTTCTTGAGAGCTTCTGTCATGACCCTAATATAGTCGAGTCCGTTCGGAGGCACCATGCGGATTTGGTCGAAAAGCGCCTGTGAGTCCTTCACAACGGCAAATTGTCGTGCTTCTTCGCCGGCATTTCCGTCTTCTTGTCCTTCAGCATCGCCAGCGCCCGCGCGATGCGCTTCCGGGTCGAGTGGGGCATGATGACGTCGTCGATATAGCCGCGCTCGGCGGCGATGAACGGGGACAGGAAGCGGTCTTCGTATTCCTTGGTGCGGGCTGCGATCTTGTCGGGGTCGCCGATGTCACTGCGGAAGATGATCTCGACCGCGCCCTTGGCACCCATCACCGCGATCTGGGCGGTCGGCCAGGCGTAGTTCATGTCGGCGCCAATCTCCTTGGAGGCCATGACGTCGAAGGCGCCGCCATAGGCCTTGCGGGTGATGATGGTGACGAGCGGCACGGTGCATTGCGAATAGGCGAACAGGAGCTTCGCGCCGTGCTTGATCAGGCCGCCATATTCCTGGGCGGTGCCGGGCAGGAAGCCCGGCACGTCGACGAAGGTGACGATCGGGATGTTGAAGGCGTCGCAGAAGCGGACGAAGCGGGCCGCTTTCCGCGAGGCGTCGCTGTCGAGCACGCCGGCCAGCACCATCGGCTGGTTGGCGACGAAGCCGACGGTGCGGCCGGCTATGCGGCCAAAGCCGGTGACGATGTTCTTGGCGAAGGCTTCCGCGATCTCGAAGAAGTCGCCCTCGTCCACGACCTTCAGGATCAGCTCCTTCATGTCATAGGGCTTGTTCGGATTGTCGGGGATCAGCGTGTCGAGCGACATGTCGACCCGCTCGATGTCGTCGAAGCTCGGCCATTCCGGCACGCCGTCGGTGTTGTTGGAGGGCAGGAAGTCGATCAGGCGACGCATCTGCAGGAGCGTCTCGACGTCGTTCTCGAAAGCGCCGTCGGCGATCGAGGAGCGCGTTGCGTGCACCGAGGCGCCGCCGAGTTCCTCGGCGGTGACGACCTCGTTGGTGACGGTCTTCACCACGTCGGGGCCGGTGACGAACATGTAGCTGGTGTTCTTCACCATGAAGATGAAGTCGGTCATCGCCGGCGAATAGACGTCGCCGCCGGCGCAGGGGCCCATGATGACGGAGATCTGCGGGATCACGCCCGAGGCGAGCACGTTGCGGCGGAACACGTAGGAATAGCCGGCGAGCGCGGCGACGCCTTCCTGGATGCGGGCGCCGCCGGCGTCATAGAGGCCGATGATGGGCGCCCGCGCCTTCATCGCCATGTCCTGCAACTTGGTGATCTTGAGCGCGTGGGTCTCGGACAGCGAGCCGCCGAACACCGTGAAGTCCTTGGCAAAGACAAAAGTCTTGCGGCCGTTGACGGTGCCCCAGCCGGTGACGACGCCGTCGCCGGGCACCTTGGTCTTCTCCATGCCGAACTCGGTAGAGCGGTGCTCGACGAACATGTCGAATTCCTCGAACGATCCCTTGTCGAGCAGCAGCTCGATGCGCTCGCGCGCCGTCAGCTTGCCGCGGGCGTGCTGCGCCTCGATGCGCTTCTCCCCGCCGCCGAGCTTTGCGCCGGCACGACGATCTTCAAGGGCGTCCAGGATGTGTTTCATTTGCTCCCGCCAGTTCTTAAGTGATGGGCGGGTTCTAACACGGCATTTTGCGGGCCGGAAAGCCGCTTTCGCCGTCGCAGGGCTGCCTTGCCGCAGCGGGAAAGCGCAAGGAATTACAAAGTTTTGTCCGGGAGACGAGGATGACGGAAGGAACGGCCGAGACGGGCGCTGCGACAGGCGGCGTCAACATCCTGCTGCGGCTGGAGGGCCTGACCCTGTTTGCGGGGATGGTGACGCTCTATGCGGCCTGGGACGGGTCGTGGCTGGTGTTCGCCCTGCTGTTCTTCGTGCCCGATCTGAGCTTCCTGGCCTACCTGTCCGACGCCAGATTCGGCGCGATGGTCTACAACGCCGCCCACAGCTACATGGCGCCGGTGGCGCTGCTGACGCTGGGCTTCGGCCTCGCCTCGCCCCTTACCCTGTCCATCGCCTTGATCTGGCTTGCCCATATCGGCATCGACCGGGCGCTCGGCTACGGCCTGAAATATTCCGCCGGGTTCGGCTTCACCCATTTGGGGCGGATCGGGCGGCAGAAGGACGCCTGACCTGAAATTCGGCAGCCCGGCAGGTTGACCGGGTCGACCGATTCAGGCTTGCTCAGGGCGATCAGGCGCCGAATGTTGCGTGAGCCCAGTCGGTACGGCGATGATCCTCATGGCCCGGCTCCCGCATCAGCAACTGGCATCACCGAGATGTCCGCGACGGTCGTCCCCCTGCCGCCGAACCCAGCGTCCGAAACCATCGGCTTCCTGCGCCGCATGGCTGGCATGGTGTCGGGGCGGAACGGCGAGATGCTGCTGCGTGCAGCCGGCATGATCGAGCAGCTCGGCCAGCGGGCGATGTCGGCCGAGCGGTTCTATCATCAGGCGCAGGAAGAGAGCACGCACAACGCCGAGCTGCGCGAGTCCGCCGAACTCGCCTCCGACGCCATGGTCGGCCAGATCGCGGCGCTGCGGGCGCAGCTCGCCGAGCTCAGCGCGGCGACCGCAGCCGAGCGCGCCGCCTTCGATGCCGAGCGCGGCAAGCTGCTCGCGCTGATGCAGCATGCCGAGAGTCATATCGGCAAGCTCACGACGGAGCTCGACAGCTTGCGCGCCTCCGTCGACAGCTTCAACGAGACCGTGGTCTCGGTGCCGATCGAGGTGCTGCGGCTGGCGCGGACGCAGTTCGATTATCTCTCCACCGGCTTTGCCGGGCGTGGCGACGTGATCTCGCAGGCCATGAGCGAGATCGGCGGCTTTGCGATCGACCGGGTGCTGACGGCGAAGAAGACGGGCGACAAGGGCTGAGACCGCCGCGCGTGTCGACTGAATAACTCCGGTGAAGGAGTTCTTGCAGGCGCGGCCCAAGCCGGGACAAGCGCGTCTGTTCGGGACGCCGGCGCCACCTACTCCGTCATTGCGAGGCACCGGGTCCGCGCAAAGCGCGGCCCGATGACAGGCCCCGCGAAACAATCCAGACTGCCACTGTGGGAGACTCTGGATTGCTTCGTCGCAACAGCTCCTCGCAATGACGTGGCGAGAGCTGCGCTCGCAATGATGCGTGGAGAGAGCCGCGCTCCCTATTGCGAGGCTTGCGGCAGGCTTGGCACCTCCTTACCCGGCCGCACCATCTCCTTGGCCAAACGAGATTCGGCTCAGATCGCGCCGATATCGGCAAGGCAGGCTTGTGTCAGGCTCATGCGGGCCTCGATATGGCGCGGCTCCTTGCAATCGATATTGAGCGCGAACACGGTATGCGCCTCGCCCTTCTCGGCCCAGCCGACCATCCAGCCGAGCGACGGTTCGCCGCGCTCGGCGCCCAGGAGGCCGGATTTGGCGCGGATGATGCCCTCGCCGACCTTGGTCACCGGCAGAATGTCGGCGACGAAATCCTGGCTGCGCTTTGAGATCGGCAGCGCGCGGCGGCGCAGCCGGTCGACGAAATCGACTTGCTCGACCGGGTCGATGCGCAAGGCGCCGGTGAGCCAGAACTGGTCGATGCCGCCGCCGATGTCGCGATTGCCGTAGTCGAACGCCTCGACATATTTTTGCATGCGCGCCTCGCCGATGCGGCGCGCGATCTCCTGATAGACCGGCACCGCGCTCACGAGGATCGCGCTGCGCAGCGTGTGATTCTTGTTCCAGGCCTCGATCGGGCGCTTGACGCCGTCCCAGGGAAACACGTCCTTGTCGGGGTCAGCGACCACACCGGTCTCGAGCGCAATCAGCGCGTTGGGAATCTTGAAGGTCGAGGCCGGCAGCTTGCCCTCGCCCGAGCGCTCCTTGTCGCTGGCGACGATCAGATAGTCCTCGACCTTGTAGCCGACGAACGTGCCTGACGTGCCGAGATCGGCGAAGCGCTTTGCGAGCGTGTCGCGGATTTCATTGCGCGGCGGCGCGACATGGGCGCGCGCGCGTGAAGGCAGGATCGCGGTTGCGGCGAGGAGGCCGAGAGTGGAACGGCGAGTCAGCAAAAGCGATATCCGTGACAGTGAAAACCAGCGCGACCATGCAGCCGCTAAGTGTTGAAACGATGACAGGTTGTTTTTACCGCCCCCGGCCCGACAGCCGCAGCACGAACACCAGCACCTCGGCGACGGCCTTGTAGAGATCCGGCGGGATTTCGTCGCCGAGCTCGACCTTCGACAGCGCGCCGGCCAGAACCTCGTTCTCCTCGATCGGAATGTCGTGCGCCTTGGCGATCTCGACGATCTTTTCGCCGATCGTGCCCTTGCCCTTGGCGACGACGACGGGCGCGCCGGATCCTTTCTCGTAATGCAGCGCGATCGCGAGCTTGGACGGATCGCTCATGTGGCGCGATCCAGGAAGTGGCCGGCGCGGGCCGGTGCCGGTGGCGGCGGCGTGCCGTCGCGGACGACGATATCGCCGGGCTTGAGCTCGGCCTTCGTCAACGCCTGGCTGAGCTCACCGATGCCGGCGCGGAGCTGCTGCGCGGTCGCCGGCCGCTCCGCCCACATCCGGACGAAGGTCTTGTCGCCGTTCAGCGTGATGAGCGCATGCACGGGTCCGGCCGGCTCGACATTCAGCGAGAAGCGCGCGCGCCAGGTGCGCTTGGCGGGATCGGAGGACTCATTGCCGCCATCGCGCGAGATCTCGAACTGCGCCATCGCGGTGCCTTGCGGGGTCGCGAACGGGATTTCGAAATTCCACTGCGGCACGGCCGGATCGGTGCGGTGGCCGCTGGCGTCGGTGCGATCGGGAAGCGAGGCAATCTGCAACAGCGTCTGCCGCGCGATCGCGGCATCGGTGTCGTCGAGCAGACGATGCACGGTCGCAGCCAGCGGCGTGTCCGGCGCGAGCGACGGCGCGGCGATGGACTGCGGCGCCGGCAGTGCACCGCGGACCGGCGGAGGTGTCGGGTGTGCGGCAGCCTCGAAGTTGTGGGCATCCGGCACGGCCTTGTTGGAGCCCGGCACATTGCCGGTCAGGCGCGGCAGGTTTTCCGTGACCTCTTGCAGCAGGCTCGCGGCAAGGCCGGCGGACATGGTTCGCGGCACCAAAGCTTGCGCATGGTTGCCCGCCACATCAGCCAGCACGGCGGCAGCAAGCGCACCGCGCGTCAATTGCGCCGGTTGGGCGGCTTCCGCATCGGGCGACGGCGACGCCGCCTGTGCCGTCCCGCCCGCCAGCGCGGAGGCTGCGGTCTGCGTCGTGGCCGCGGCACTCGCCGGCAGCGACGCACCTTGCGCAGTTGCCTGCGGCGCGCCGGAGGTCGATGCCAGGGTCTGGCGCAACACCAGCAGAGCGGCCTTCAGGTCCGGGATCGCGCCGGAGGACGGCGTCGTGCCTGCGGCCAGTGAGGCCTCGAGAAACAGTCCGGACTTCTGGAACGCGGATTCGATATCGCCGCCGTCGAGGGCGGTGTCGAGCGGCGTCTGCTGCGCCAGCACGCCAAGCATCGCCTGCTTCAGCCCTGCGGGCAGATTGCTGCTCGTCACGACGGAGGCCAGGTTGGCAAACAGCGGCGCCTGGCTGCCCTGCTTGGTCGCGGCCTCGGCGGAGGCCGTTGCGACGGCGGCCTGCTCGGACGGCGTCAGGCTGTTCCGTGCCGCGGCCACCGACGGCGCCAGCGGCGGGCTCTCCACCAGCGAGGCCGCCCGCGGCGTCAGCGTGACCTGGTCGCCCGCCGCCTCGCCCGCCCCGCTCATGACCGCGAGGCGAATGGTGCCGTTGTTCTGCGAGACCGCGAGCTGGAGATTCTGCCCCGGCGTCAGCGTCACCTCCGACATCACGTCCATCGACAGGTTGGCGATCGCGATCCGCACCAGATTGTCGGCGAGCACGCTGACCACCCTGGCATCGACGACACTGCCGGCTTGCAGCACGAGATCCGGCGTCGCCGCATCAGCCGGGCGGCTGGGGGCACTGACGGGAACGATGGAGGTGACCGGCGTCGGCATCTCGGCAGCCCTAGGGGAGTGCCGGCTACCGTAACCGCCGCCTCGTAAACCTCTCGTTAAGGACCTGGGACGGCTGGCGGCTTCACCGCCGCCAGAACCGTCACGGCAGCCTGGAAATCCTTCAGGCGGGCGGCGCGGCGGGCGGCCGCCTCCTCGTCCACGCCCCATTGCTCCACGTTCCAATCCTCGTCGACGTGGGCGGCGGCCCACACCTGGTCGGCATCGCGCACGCCCTGGTCCAGCGCCAGCGCCAGCAGCGCCGAGCCGGTCAGGGTGGTCACCATATGGAGCGCCGCGACCGACCAGGGGTCGCCGGGCAGCGCGGCCCGCGCAGCCTTCACCGCCTCGTCCGGCTGCTTCACGTGCATGACGCCCTCCGACAGGATGAAATGCGCCCCCAGCGTCTGCGCCGCCCAGAACAGCACGGGATCCCAATGCGCGGCCTCACGGGCAACCAGTCCTTCGGGATGGCCGGCACGATAGAACAGTAGGTCAGACTCGAAATATCTGGCGAGGTCATCGCTGACGAGGTCGACGCGATCGACGACCCCCTCGACCACGCTGTTGGCGATCCGCGTCAACGGCATGGTCACCGGATCAATCGTCTCGCCCTGGGCGGCCCATTCGGCGGCGACGCTATCTGCGAGCGCGCGCGAGGGGATCACCACCTGGCGGCCGGACGGCGTGCGGATCGGCTTGCCGTCGAGCGTGATGGCGAAGCCGTCCTCGGCATCGGCGACGCCGGCTTCCTTGTAGAAGCGCTTGCGCAGGGGCGTGCGCGCGGAGGCGCGCGCCGATTCCCGGGGATCCGGCGCAGGCTGGCTTGCTGCTTCTTCGAACAATTCGCGCATGTCGGTTTTCCGATCCTATCGTCAGTCAAATTACGCGTGTCGTCCTGCCCCCGCCAAGACGACGAGAAGTGCGGCTAGTTCGCGCAGCTGCGGGCATAGGTGCCGCGATCGGCCAGGCCCAGTCCAGCGGCTGCAGCGTCATCGAGGCACTTCGTGACGCGATCGCTGAAGGAGCTGCGCGGGAGCGGCTGGTAATTATAGCGCGGCGGCGCGTCGAATTGCGGAACCTGGGGCACCTCGATCTTCGGCGGCGGTGGCGGCGCAGGAAGCGGCGGAGCGAGCCGCGCGGCGCCCGGCGATACATATTGCGCGTGGGCGGCCTGCCCCACCAACAGAGTGGCCAACAGCGCAAAGCAGATCGACAGTCGTCTCATGAGGGACATGTCGTGCGCCTGCCGCCCGGATTCAACCTCACTATTCTTCCGGCGCGTTCTCGATCGGATCAAATCTGGCTGCATCGAGCCCGAGCAGGTTCCACGACTGCTGCATGTGCGGCGGCAACGGCGCGGTGGCGTCGATCACGCCGCCGCGCGGATGCGGGATGACGATACGGCGTGCGAGCAGATGCAGCCGGTTCTGCAGGCCGCCCGGCAGCTGCCAGTTCTCGATGTTGAAATATTTGGGATCGCCGACGATGGGATGGCCGATATGGGCCATGTGGGCGCGCAGCTGGTGGGTGCGGCCCGTCACCGGCTTCAGCGACACCCAAGTCAGCTTGTTGCCGGCGGTCTCGACCACGGCGTAGTACGTCACCGCGTGACTGGCGCCTTCGTCGCCATGCTGGGCGATGCGCATGATGGTGTCGTCCTCGCTCTCCTCCTTTGCAAGGAAGGTCGAGATGCGGCCCTGCTTCGGCTTCGGCAGGCCCGGCACCAGGGCCCAATAGACCTTGCGCGCCGAGCGCGAGCGGAACGCGCCGGTCAGATGCGAAGCGGCAAAGCGCGTCTTGGCGATCAGCAGACAGCCCGACGTCTCGCGATCGATACGGTGGACGAGGCGCGGCTTCTGGCCCTTGGCATCGCGCATCACTTCCAGCATCTGGTCGATGTGCCGCGTCATGCCCGAGCCGCCCTGCACCGCAAGGCCGGCCGGCTTGTTGAGCACGAGGACGTCGTCGTCCTCCCAGATCGTCATCTCCTTCAGCGCCTTGAGCGTCTTCTGCGCAGCCTCCGACAGCTCGCCGACGACCTTCGGCGCGTCGAGCTTCAGCGGCGGAATGCGGACGCTCTGTCCCTCCTCCAGCCGGTCCTTGCTGTCGACGCGCTTGCCATCGACACGCAGCTCGCCTTTGCGCACGACACGCTGGATGTGGGAGAACGACAGGCCGGGGAAGCGCGCTTCCAGGAAACGGTCAACGCGCATGTTGTTCTCGTCGGCCGTGACCGTGACGGTCTGCACCTTGGTCGGCAGCAGCGCCTCGACGGACTTTTCAGGCGCAGGCCTCTCCTGGACCGCCTTGGGCGGACGCCGCTCGGCGCGCTCCCCGACAAAGCGCGGCTTTGCACCCGGCTTGCTGCCGGGTTTTGCACCCGGACGCGGACCGGCCTTCTTCGCACTACGCGCCTGATGCGGGCGCAAATCGTCACGCTCGTCACGCGAACGCGGCTTTGGGTTCATTCTCTTGATACGGCGGCTCATGGTTGCCTGCGTACCCTAAAAGCGGTCTTCCGTCACGACGAAATGGCCGTTTCTAGCCCGAGCCGCCCCGCTCCTTCCTTAGCTTGGCCCAGTAATCCAGCCGCTTCCGGATCTCGCGCTCGAAGCCGCGCTCGGGCGGGTCGTAGAAGGTCTGGCGGCCCAGGGCCTCCGGGAAGTAGTCCTGGCCGGAGAAAGCGTCCGGCGCGTCGTGGTCGTATGCGTAGCCGGAGCCGTAACCTTCCGACTTCATCAGCTTGGTCGGAGAATTGAGGATGTGCTTCGGGGGCAGCAGCGAACCGGCCTGCTTGGCCACCTGCATCGCCGAGCCGAAGGCGGTGTAGACCGCGTTCGATTTCGGCGCGGTGGCGAGATAGACCACGGCCTGCGCGATGGCGAGCTCGCCCTCGGGATGGCCGAGGAAGTCGAAGGCGTCTTTCGCCGCATTGGCGATGACGAGCGCCTGCGGATCGGCCAGCCCGATGTCCTCGACCGCCATGCGCACGACGCGGCGGGCCAGGAACAGCGGGTCCTCGCCGGCGTCCAGCATGCGCGCGAGATAATAAAGCGCGGCATCGGGATCGGAGCCGCGCACCGATTTATGCAGCGCCGAGATCAGATTGTAATGGCCGTCAGCCGATTTGTCGTAAATCGGCGCGCGGCGTTGCAGGATCTCCTGCAACTGCGCGGCATTGAAGATCTCGTCCGTCCGCGCCGAACGCCAGACCTCTTCGGCGAGCGTCAACGACGCACGGCCATCGCCGTCGGCCATGCGCACCAGCACCGCGCGCGCCTCCGCATCGAGCGGCAGCTTCCTGCCCTCGACGGCTTCAGCATGGGCGAACAGCTTTTCGATCGCGGCGGCATCGAGCGATCGAAACACCAGCACGCGCGCACGCGAGAGCAACGCCGCGTTGAGCTCGAACGACGGATTCTCGGTGGTGGCGCCGACCATGACGACCGTGCCGTCCTCCATCACGGGCAGAAAGGAGTCCTGCTGGGCGCGGTTGAACCTGTGCACCTCATCGACGAACAGCAGCGTGCCCTTACCCATCTCGCGGCGGGCGCGCGCGGCATCGAACGCCTTCTTGAGGTCGGCGACGCCGGAGAATACCGCAGAGATCTGCTCGAAATGCAGATCGGTGGCATCAGCCAGGAGCCGCGCCACCGTGGTCTTGCCGGTGCCGGGCGGACCCCAGAACACCAGCGATCCCAGCGTGCGCGTCTCCAGCATGCGCGTCAGCGCACCATCGGGGCCGAGGATGTGGTCCTGGCCGACGACTTCGGAGAGCGTGCGCGGGCGCAGCCGGTCCGGCAGCGGATGCGGAGCATCGTGATCGAGCCCCGCCGCGGCAAAGAGCGTCGGCGTCTCCTGTGGTCGCTTCGGACTCATCCGCCCAGCGTGACGTTGATCTGCTGGCCGCCGCGCACCAGCGTGATGCGCCAGATCCGTGCCCGCTCGCCCGCGGCCTTCTCGAGGTCGCCGGTCTTGCTGATCTTCTGATTGTTGACGGCCAGGATGATGTCGCCCTTCTGGAAGCCGACACTCGCAGCCGCGCTATCGCCGCCGATATCGGTGATCACGACACCTTCGGTATCGGCGTCCAGACGCAGCTCGTCGGCGACGGCCGGCGTGATGGTGGAAACCTTCGCGCCCTGGAACGGCGAGCGTGCGGTGACGACGATCTCGTTGCGTCCGGTGTCGGGCGCGGTCTCCAGCGCCACCGTGAGCTTCACCGACTTGCCGCCGCGCTGCACGTCGAGCTGGGCGGTGCCGCCGAGCGGACGAGTTGCGAAGCGATAGTCGAAGGCGTTCGGATCGTCCACGGTCTGGCCGTCGATTCCGGTGATGAGATCGGAGGATTTCAGGCCGGCTTTCGCCGCCGGACCGTTCGACACCACGCTCGCGACCAGCGCACCGGTCGGCGAACGCATGCCGAGGCTCTCTGCGATCTCGGGCGTCACCGCCTGCAATTTTGCTCCCAGCCAAGGCCGCTTCACCGCCTTGCCGCCGCTCTTGGCGGAGGCGACGACGACGCGCACCATGTTGGCGGGAATCGCAAAGCCGATTCCTTGCGAGCCGCCGGAGCGCGAATAGATCGCGGTATTGATGCCGGCGAGCTTGCCGCCCATGTCGACCAGCGCGCCGCCGGAATTGCCCGGATTGATCGCCGCATCGGTCTGGATGAAGAACTGATAATCGGTGATGCCGACTTGCGTGCGCGCCAGCGCCGAAATGATGCCGTGGGTCACGGTCTGGCCGACGCCGAAGGGATTGCCGATCGCGAGCACGATGTCGCCAACCAGGAGCTCATCGGAATTGGTAAAGTCGAGCGTCGGGAACTTCTCCTTGCTGTCCTTCAGGCGCAGCACGGCGAGATCGGTCCGGGAATCCTTGAGCAAGATCTCGGCCTCGAACTCACGCTTGTCCGACAGCGACACCTTCACCTGGTCGGCGCCCTCGATGACGTGAACGTTGGTGACGACGAGGCCGGAGGCATCGACGATGACGCCGGAGCCGAGCGAGCGCTGCATCTGCTCGGGCTGCTGGCCCGGTACGCCGAAGAAGCGGCGGAAGATCGGATCGTCCAGCAGCGGATTGCGGTTCTGCACCACCTTTGCGGCATAGACGTTGACGACCGCCGGCTGCACCCGCTGCACGATCGGCGCATAGGACATCCGCAATTCGGCCGGCGACGACGGGACTCGACGGTCCTGCGCAGCAGTCGGATTGAAGGTGGCCGAAAAGGCTACGCACAGCGCCGTGATGACGGCAGTCCAGGTCGCTCGAAACATTCCTACCTCTTGGAAAAGACGCCGGAATATAGGCGCGTTCTCCCCCCAATAGAAGGGCGCCGGAGGGCAATATTGGCCCCCGCGCTGCCGTGTCCGGCGCGCAAGCCTGCCGTGCGAATCGGCAATTTGCCCGGACGGCGGATTGGCATGATGTGCGTCATCTTGCATGGTGGTGTGAAGCGGATTCGGTTGCGGCGAATTTGCATCAGTGGGAACCCACGCAACCGATCGAAGCGTCGCGGGGCAGTCATCGATCACACCTAGGCTCTCCGTTCGCGGCTTGGGGAAAACAGTCAAAATGGAGCGTAACGTGAGCAGAGCAAGAATGGCGGCCACCGCGATTGGTCTCGCCGGCGCGCTGGCGGCCTCTCAGGCCCAGGCCCAATCGGCCAGCAGCAGCGAGCAGGAGATCGCGCTGCTGAAGCAGCAGCTGAAGATGCTCGAGCAGAAGCTCGACAAGCTGCAGAGCCAGACCGCGGCGAACACGGCCGCCGCAGCAAAGGCGAAAGTCGAAGCCAAGGCTGAGGCCAAAGCCGAGGCGCGCGCGGAGGCAAAGGCCGCGGTGGCCAATGCCAACGCGACAATCCCCGTCAAGGGGCCGGCGCCGGCGTCAGGCGTCGTCGTGACGATGCCGAACAACCGGCCGACGATCTGCACCGCCGACCAGGCCAACTGCGTCGCCATCACCAGCCGCCTGCATTGGGATGTCGGCGGCTATGACTATCGACCCAACACCGCGGCCACCGTGCCGCAAAAGCTCGATAGCGGCCAGAATGTCCGCCGCGCGCGCATCGGTGTCACCGGCAAGTTCTTCCACGATTGGAATTTTGCGCTTGTCTACGATTTCGGCGGTTCGTCCGACGGATTTGGCGGCACAGCGCCGGGATCGCTGCCCGGCGGCGGCGTCTCCGGCGTCGAGAACGCCTATATCAGCTATACCGGCCTGAAGCCGTTCGGCGGCAAGATGGCGATCGAGGCCGGCATCATGGACCTGCCCTACACCATGGATGAAGCCACGAGCTCGAACGACATCATGTTCATGGAGCGCGCCTCGCCCGGCGTGATCGCGACCAACATCGCCGCCGGCGATTTCCGTTCCGCAGCCGGTGCGCGCTGGTATAGCGACCAGCTCTGGATCGGCGGCTATGTCACGGGGCCCTCGACCGGTGCGATCCATTCCGCCTCGAGCGCGGCGCCGGCGGGCACCAGCGAGCAATATGGCGCCGTGGCGCGCGTGGCCGGCAATCCGATCAGCACCAAGGACTACTCGGTGCATATCGGCGCCAACGCGCAATGGCTGATCCAGCCGCCGCGCAATCTGATCGCCAACACCCAGACGGTCACGCTCAGCGATCGTCCGGAATTGCGGCTCGATCCGACCACGCTGATCTCGACCGGTGCGATCGCCAATGCCTCGGGCGCGCAGGTCTACAGCGTCGAGGCGGCGGCGACCTACGGCCCGTTCATCGTCCAGGGCGAGTATTTCTGGTACAATGTCGATCGCACCGCCAACACCGCTGTTCCGCTGGTGGGCGCACCGAGCCTTAAATTCCAGGGCGGCTACGCGCAGGCCGGCTATGTGCTGACCGGCGAAGGCCGTTCCTACAATGCGGCGAACGCGGCCTATAGCGGCGTCAAGCCGGCGCATCCGTTCTCGCTCGACGGCGGAGGCTGGGGCGCGTGGGAGATCGCAGGGCGCTTCTCGACGATCGACCTCAACGATCAGCTCGCCACGGCGAGCGGCGTCGCAGGCGGCCGGCAGACCGTCTATACGCTCGCGCTCAACTGGTACGTCAACGGCAACGTGCGCTTCATGCTGGACTATCTGCACGGCACGGTGTCGCGGCAGGCCTCGCCGGTCTCGACCGCAGACGTCGGCTCGAAGTTCGACGCCGTCGCGATGCGCACGCAGTTCGCGTTCTAAGAGCGAGGTCGTTCGGGAGCGGCAGCATCCACTCCCGAACGATCACGCCGCGCGCTTCTTCTTCACGACAACGGGCGGCGGCGCGCAGGACAGCCGCTCCTGATGGCTCTCGCCCCAGGCCTTCAGGATGTCGATCACGGGCCTCAGGCTCTCGCCCAATTCGGACAGGCAATACTCCACGCGCGGCGGCACCTCGGCATAGACCTTGCGGATGACGAGCTTGTCTTCCTCCAGCGCGCGCAGCTGCTTCGTCAGCATGCGCTGGGTGATGCCGGGCATCCGGCGGCGCAATTCGCCGAAGCGCTGGGTGCCGCTCTGCAGGTGGTAGAGGATCACGCCCTTCCACTTGCCGTCGATCAGGTCCAGCGTCGCCTCGACCGAGCAGCCGGGACGGCGGGCGAAATTGTGGCGTTTCATGCGGGTTTTCCCAATAGTATCCAAACAGAGACTATATCCCCGAATTTACAGTACTTGCCAAATCGGAGCCAGAGCGACAGTTAGGGCGGCGGGCGAACCAAGCCATCTGATGGAGACAAGCCATGAAGGCCGTCGGCTACAAGAAATCGCTTCCGATCGAGGATGCGGAGTCACTGATCGATTTCGAGACCGCAAAGCCCGAGCCCAAGGGGCGCGACATCCGTGTCGCGGTGAAAGCGATCTCGGCCAATCCGGTCGACTACAAGGTGCGCAAGCGCGCCGCGCCGCCCGAGGGCGAAACGAAAATCCTCGGCTATGACGCGGCCGGCGTGGTCGATGCGGTCGGGCCCGAGGTCACGCTGTTCAAGCCGGGCGACGAAGTGTTCTACGCCGGCTCGATCCTGCGCCAGGGCACCAACGCCGAATTTCACCTGGTCGACGAACGCATCGTCGGCAACAAGCCGAAGAGCCTGTCGTTCGCGCAAGCTGCCGCCCTTCCCCTCACCTCCATCACGGCCTGGGAATTGCTGTTCGACCGTCTCGGTGCCGTGCCGGGCAAGAGCGTCGATCCTCGCACGCTGCTGATCACGGGCGGCGCCGGCGGCGTCGGCTCGATCCTGATCCAGCTCGCCCGCCGCCTCACCGGCCTCACGGTGCTCGCCACCGCCACGCGGCCGGACTCGCAAAAATGGTGCCTCGATCTCGGCGCGCATGCAGTGATCGACCATGGCAAGCCGATGAAGGAGCAGATCGAGAGACTGAAGCTGCCGCCGGTCGCGCTGGTCGCCAGCCTGACCTTCACCGACCAGCACTACAAGGCGATTGCGGAATTCATGGCACCGCAGGGCAAGTTCGGCCTGATCGACGATCCCCCGGAGTTCACGGTTGCCGCATTCAAGGGCAAGGCGATCTCGGTGCATTGGGAATCGATGTTCACGCGCTCCTCGTTCCAGACCCCTGACATGATCGCGCAGCATCATCTGCTCAATGACATCGCCGACCTCATCGACAAAGGCGTGTTGCGCACCACGCTGGACCAGACCTTCGGCACGATCAACGCCGCCAACCTCAAGCGCGCGCATGCGCTGCTGGAGAGCGGCAAGTCGCGCGGCAAGATCGTGCTGGAGGGGTGGTAGGCGAAGGCCTCGGTGCGTCGGGTGGGTTAGCCTTGCGGCTGCGCGAAGCGCAGTTCGCATAGCGTAACCCATCTCTTCATTTCCCGCGATGACGAAGGTGGTGGGTTACGCCGAGCAGAAGCGCTTCGCGCATCTGCACGGCTAACCCGCCCTACGATTTCAGCGCCTCGCCTCAGGCGATCGTGTTGACGATGCCGCCCTCCGCCCGCAGCGCCGCTCCGTTGGTCGCGGACGCCTCCTTCGACGAAACGTAGACCACCATGTTGGCGATCTCGTCGACGCTGGCGAAGCGCTGCAGCAGCGAGCTCGGGCGATGCTGCTTGACGAAGTTGGCGGCGGCTTCGTCCACGGACTGGCCGTTCTGCCGAGCGAGATCCTTGACGAAGGTCTCGACGCCTTCCGACATGGTCGGGCCCGGCAGCACGGAATTGACGGTGACGGCGGTGCCGGCGGTGAGCTGCGCCAGGCCGCGCGCGACCGAGAGCTGGGCCGTCTTGGTCATGCCGTAGTGGATCATCTCGACGGGAATGTTGAGCCCGGATTCCGAGGAGATGAAGACGATGCGGCCCCAATTGCGCGCGAGCATGCCCTTCATATAGGCCCGCGACAGCCGCACGCCGCTCATGACATTGACCTCGAAGAAGCGGGTCCAGTCCTCGTCGGGGATGTCGAAGAATTCCTTGGGCTCGAAGATGCCGGCATTGTTGATGAGGATGTCGACCTCGGGCAGCGCCGCAACCAGCGCCTTGCAGCCTGCCGCGGTCGAGACGTCCGCCGCGATCCCGCGGACCTTGGCGCCCGTCCCTTCCAGCTTGCGTACCGCCGCATCGACCTTGTCCTGACCGCGGCCGTTGACGACGACGCTGGCGCCCGAGGCGGCGAGGCCCCTGGCGATGGCGTGGCCGATGCCGGCGGTCGAGCCGGTGACGAGGGCGGTCTTTCCGGACAGGTCGATCTTCATGCGGGATCTCCATGGATGTGGATGGAGATATCGGAAGCAGCTCCCTCATCTGCAATCAGGACTCACTGACGCGTGAGGATCGTGAATGGTGGGTACGGCGCGCGAAGAGCGCGCCTTTGGCCACCCTACCGTCCCTGCGCAACAAAAAAGCGGCGCCAAGGGCGCCGCTTTTGAAACGTCATGCCGATCGGGCTTACGCCGCCTCGGCTTCCTTCTCCTGCACCGGGCCGGAATCCTGGCCCTTGGCATCGACATCGCGATCGACGAACTCGATCACGGCCATCGCGGCGTTGTCGCCGTAGCGGAAGCCGGCCTTGATGATGCGGGTGTAGCCGCCCTGGCGGTCCTTGTAGCGGGTCGCCAGCGTGTCGAACAGCTTCTTGACCATGTCGACGTCGCGCAGCTCGGAGATGGCCTGGCGGCGCAGCGACAGGCCGCCCTTCTTGCCGAGGGTAACGAGCTTCTCGACGATCGGGCGGAGCTCCTTGGCCTTGGGCAGCGTGGTGACGATCTGCTCGTGCTTGATCAGCGCGGCCGCCATGTTGGCGAACATCGCCTTGCGGTGCTCGGCCGTGCGGTTGAGCTTCCGATGAACCTTGCCGTGACGCATTTGGGTAGTCCTTCTTCGATTGTGTCGCGGAGGTTCAGCGACTGGTTTTCAGGTGGGCTTCCTGCGTTCGCCCTAGGTCGCGAGTGGCGAATGGTGAGTAGCGAACAGGTCTTCCCCTATTCGCCACTCCCACCTCGCCATTCGCTCAGTAGTGATCCTCGAAACGCTTGGCGAGCTCGTCGATGTTCTCCGGCGGCCAGCCCGGCACTTCCATGCCGAGATGCAGACCCATCTGAGCCAGCACTTCCTTGATCTCGTTCAGCGACTTGCGGCCGAAGTTCGGGGTGCGGAGCATTTCCGCCTCGCTCTTCTGCACGAGGTCGCCGATGTAGACGATGTTGTCGTTCTTCAGGCAGTTGGCCGAACGCACCGACAGCTCGAGCTCGTCCACCTTCTTGAGGAAGGCCGGGTTGAAGGCGAGGTCCGGGATGATCTCCTGGGCGACTTCCTTGCGCGGCTCTTCGAAGTTGACGAACACGTTGAGCTGGTCCTGCAGGATGCGGGCGGCATAGGCCACCGAATCATCCGGCGTGATCGCGCCGTTGGTTTCGATCGTCATGGTCAGTTTGTCGTAGTCGAGGATCTGGCCCTCGCGGGTGTTCTCGACCTTGTAGGAGACCTTGCGGACCGGCGAGTACAGGCTGTCGACCGGGATCAGGCCGATCGGCGCGTCCTCGGGACGGTTGCGCTCGGCAGGCACGTAGCCCTTGCCGGTCGAGACCGTGAACTCCATGCGGATCTCGGCGCCCTCGTCGAGCGTGCAGATCTGCAGATCGGGGTTCAGCACGACCACGTCGCCGACGGTCTGGATGTCACCGGCGGTGACGACGCCGGGGCCCTGCTTCTTCACGACCATGCGCTTGGGGCCTTCGCCCTGCATCTTGATCGAGATGTCCTTGATGTTCAGCACGATGTCGGTGACGTCCTCACGGACGCCCGCGATCGAGGAGAACTCGTGCAGCACGCCGTCGATGTGCACCGACTGCACCGCCGCGCCCTGGAGCGAGGAGAGCAGGATGCGGCGCAGCGCATTGCCGAGGGTCTGGCCGAAGCCACGCTCGAGCGGCTCGGCGACGATGGTCGCGAAACGCGAGGGATCGCTGCCGGGCGTGACCTGGAGCTTGTTCGGCCGAATCAGTTCTTGCCAATTTTTCTGGATCGTCACTGTTTCACCCATACAGGCCAGTCAATTTGACGGTGCAAATACTGGCGTTGGAGAAAGGCCGCAGATCATTCCCGCGGCTTCTTGCAAAGTCACTGCGGGCGCCGATGCGCCCGCAGCTCGTCAAAAATCAGACGCGACGACGCTTGCGCGGACGGCAACCGTTGTGCGGGATCGTGGTCACGTCTCGGATCGAGGTGACGGTGAAGCCGGCGGCCTGGAGCGCGCGGAGCGCCGATTCGCGGCCCGAACCGGGACCGGCGACCTCGACTTCCAGCGTGCGCATGCCGTGCTCCTGCGCCTTCTTGGACACGTCCTCGGCGGCAACCTGCGCGGCGTACGGGGTCGACTTGCGCGAGCCCTTGAAGCCCATCGTGCCGGCCGAAGACCAGGCGATGGTGTTGCCCTGCGCGTCGGTGATGGTGATGGTCGTGTTGTTGAACGACGAGTTCACATGCGCGACGCCGGAGGCGATGTTCTTGCGCTCACGACGACGAACGCGGGTGGCTTCCTTGCCCATTGAGTCCCTTTCCTGAAGATCTCAAACGCCGCCGTAATGCCAGCGGCTACACCTGTGGAACGAAAAGCGCGCAGCGAACGGGTCATCCCTGTTCGCCGCACGCCGCGACTAGATTCGAAAACTTACTTCTTCTTGCCGGCGATGGCCTTGGCCGGGCCCTTGCGCGTGCGCGCATTGGTGTGGGTCCGCTGACCGCGCACCGGCAGACCGCGACGATGACGCAGGCCGCGATAGCAGCCGAGGTCCATCAGACGCTTGATGTTGATGCCGACCTCACGACGCAGGTCGCCCTCGACGAGATAGTCGCGGTCGATCACTTCGCGGATCTGGAGCACTTCGGCGTCGCTGAGCTGATTAACGCGACGATCCACGGGGATCTTCACTTTCTCGAGGATCTCACCAGCGATCTTCTGGCCGATGCCATGGATGTACTGGAGCGCGATCAGCACGCGCTTGTTGGTGGGAATGTTCACGCCGGCAATACGGGCCACGGCCTTCTCTCCTGTTGCCGATCCCTCGTCAGGAATCGGGCTTTATGTGCTTGCTTTCTCGGGCAGGTGTTCACAAACGCGAACACGACGCCCACCCCCGGTCTTCCTGGGGCCCGGCATCGTCTGAAACTATCCGACTTGGATGCGGGGCTTATTAGGGGATTCCAGGGGCTTTCGTCAACCGCCGCTAGCGCTTGGCTCGCTTTTTCGTGACCTTTTTTGCGGCCTTCTTGGCACCATTCTTGGCGGCTTTCTTGACGGTCTTTTTGGCTGCTTTTTTGACCGTCTTCTTGGCTGCCTTTTTGGCGGTTTTGGCCGATTTGGCGGGCTTTTTAGTCGCCTTTGAGGGTTTTTTGGCCGATTTCTTCCCCGCCTTGGCCTTCTTGGCCGGGGCCGCCTTGGCGGCGCTCCGGGCATGCGGCTTGCCATGGCTCTTGGGCTCGACCGCCCCAAGCGCCAGGAGCTGGCGGTGAATGGCGCGGGTGACCTCGTCGATGGCCATCATGCCGTCGATGGTCGAGAGCTTCCGACGCTCGGAATAGTAGTGAATCAGCGGTTCCGTCTGGCTGCGGTAGCTGGCCAGCCGCTTGGTCAGGACCTCCGGGGTGTCGTCGAGCCGGACCTCCTCGCCGCGCTCCCGCATCTGGGCGACGCGGGTCTCGACGCGGCTCAGGAGCGCGCTCTCATTGACCCGGAGCTCGATCACGGCGTCGAGCTTGAGATGCTTGTGCTTGAGCAGCTCGTCCAGCGCCTCGGCCTGCGGCACGGTTCGGGGGAAACCGTCGAGGATGAAACCGTTCCTGGCGTCCGGCTGGTCGATGCGGTCGGAAATGATTCCGACCACGACGTCATCGGGCACGAGGCCGCCGCTGGCCATGATCTCCTTGGCCTTCAGCCCGACCGGGGTGCCGGCCGCAACCGCGGCACGCAGCATCTCGCCGGTCGAAAGCTGGACGATGCCATAGCGCTGCACCAGGAGCTGGGCCTGAGTCCCTTTGCCCGACCCCGGCGGTCCCAGAAGTATAATTCTCATCGGCGTACGCCCCCCGGCTTGGTGAGCGATACGTCGCGCACCTGTGCTTTGATATCAAGAGCGGTGCAAACCACAACCAGCGCTGCACCACCATTGACGACCATACTATAAGGCAGCCCGATCCCGTAAAGCTCGAAGACCTCCGGAATCAACTGCAACGCCGTCAGGTAGACGGCTCCGACGACTGTCGTCAATGACACGACGCGATCGAGATAGTCGGCCGTGGCTTCACCCGGAGCGACACCGGGAACGGTGCCGCCACGATCCGCCAGGGATCGGGCCGTGTGTTCGGGATCGACGACATAGGCGGTATAGACGAGGGCGAGCACGAACACGGCGATCGACACGAGGATGACGTGCGCCGGCTGCCCCAGCTGGAGATTCCGGTAGGCTGCGGCGACCAGGGGATGATCGCCTCCCAGGATGAAGCCCGCAAAGGCAAGCGGCAGATAGAAAATCCGCGGCGCTACGGTGACTGGAATCAGGAACCCGGCGCTGTTGAGCTTGATCGGCAGCATTGCATCGCGCTCGGGCAGTTGCCGCGTACCGACGCTGCATGCGGCGAACTGGACCCGGATATTTCGCCGCGCGCCTTCGACAAGCACGATCACGACGACGGACACGATCCAGAACACGACATGGCCGAGCACGAGATTGCCCGAGATCACCCCGCGCCGCACGAGATCCGCGACACCGGCAATGTTTTCCGGAATGGCGACGATGAAGCCGGCGCTCAAGATCAGCGCCAAGCCATTGCCGATGCCGTAGCGGGTCATCTGTTCGCCGAGCCACACCAGCACGAAGACGCCGCCGACCATCGAGGCCGTAGCCGTCGTCACGAACCAGCCGTCGGGGTTCTTGACGAGGCCCGGGATCGACGTCAGTGCCGAGGCGATGCCGTGGGCCTGAAAGGCCGCAAGTGCGAGTGTGAGCCCGAGCGTGGCACGCGCGATCTTGCGCCGTCCACCCTCGCCCGACCGTTCGAGCGAATTCAGGCCGCGCCACACCACGGCCAGCAGCCGGACGAAGATTGCCGCTGTCAGATAGGGAATGAGGCCGAGCGCAAAGATCGAAAGCCGGGAGACGAGATCCCGTGTCGGCGAGACGTCGGGGAGGTCCAGTCCCGGAATCGGGATCTGCGCTCCGAGCCTGAAAAGGAGCAGCGCGCCAATCGTGAAAGCGATTCGGCGCGCGAGCTCCCTGCTCATCTACGGCGGCCCCGCAGCTTCGATTTGCGGATCAGGCCTTCGTACTGGTGCGCCAGCAGATAGCCTTGCACCTGCGCCACCGTGTCCATGGTGACGCTGACGACGATCAGCAGCGAGGTGCCGCCGAAATAGAACGGCACCGAGGCGTAGGAGATCAGGATTTCCGGGATCAAGCAGACGATGGCGAGATAGACCGCACCCAGCACGGTGATGCGCGACAGCACGTAGTCGATGTATTCCGCGGTGCGTTCGCCCGGGCGGATGCCCGGAATGAAGCCGCCGTGCTTCTTCAGGTTGTCCGCGGTCTCGGTCGGGTTGAACACGATCGCGGTGTAGAAAAAAGCGAAGAACACGATCAGCGCCAGATACATGATCAGGAACAGCGGACGGCCATGGCCGAGCTGGGTGGTGATCCACTGGAACCATTCCGGCCCGCTGCCCGTGTTGAAGTTCGCAACCGTGGTCGGCAAGAGGAGCAGCGAGGACGCGAAGATCGGCGGGATCACGCCGGAGGTGTTGAGCTTGAGCGGCAGATGCGAGGACTGGCCCTCGAACATCTTGTTGCCGACCTGGCGCTTCGGATACTGGATCAAGAGGCGGCGCTGGGCGCGCTCCATGAAGACGATGAAGGCGATGACGACGACGGCCATGATGATGACGACCAGGATCAGGCCGGTCGACATCGCGCCCTGACGGCCGAGCTCGAGCATGCCGGCGAGCGCCGCGGGCAGCTCGGCGACGATGCCGGCGAGAATGATCAGCGAAATGCCGTTGCCGATGCCGCGCGAGGTGATCTGCTCGCCGAGCCACATCAGGAACATGGTGCCGCCGGTCAGCGTGATCGCCGTGGACAGGCGGAAGAACATGCCGGGGTCGGCGACGACGCCGCCACCTGATCCCTCAAGGCCGACGGCGATGCCGTAGGACTGAAACAGGGCCAGGATGACGGTCAGATAGCGCGTGTACTGGTTCAGCGTCTTGCGGCCGGCCTCGCCTTCCTTCTTCAGCGCCTCGAGCTGCGGCGAGACGGTGGTGAGGAGCTGGATGATGATCGAGGCCGAGATGTACGGCATGATGTTCAGCGCGAAGATCGCCATGCGGTGAATGCCGCCGCCGGCGAACATGTTGAACATGCCGAGGATACCGCCCGCCTGCGAGCGGAACACCTGCTCCCAGATATTGGGATCGATGCCCGGCAGCGGGATGTAGGTCCCGAGCCGATAAACGAGCAGCGCACCCAGCGTGAACCAGATGCGCTTCTTCAGTTCGTCGGCCTTGGCAAACGCGCCGAAATTGAGATTGGCTGCCAGTTGTTCCGCTGCAGAGACCATCTTGGACTTTCTCCCGCCGCCTGTTGCGCCGTCATGCCCGCGGCCGGGCTAGTTTAGCGGACGCCGGACATTATCTGGGGCTCGGCTTCGATAAGTCCACGTCCCGCATGCGTAAAGGCCCGCGCGCCGCGGGCCAATGACGCAGTTGTTACGCCGCCTCGCCTTCTTCCTTGGGCTGGGCGAGGATCTTCACCGAGCCGCCGGCCTTCTCGACCGCCGCGATCGCGGTCTTGCTGGCGCCGTGCACCTCGATGTTGAGCTTGGACTTGAGCTCGCCACGGCCGAGCAGCCGCAGGCCGGCCTTGGCGCGGCGCAGCACGCCGCCCTTCACCAGGGCCTCGACGTTGACGACGCTGCCGGCGTCGATCTTCTTGGCATCGACCGCTTCCTGGAGCCGGTCGAGATTGATCTCGGCGAACTCGACGCGGAAGATGTTGTTGAAGCCGCGCTTGGGCAGACGGCGATGCATCGGCATCTGGCCGCCTTCGAAACCCTTGATGCGCACGCCCGAACGCGCGGTCTGGCCCTTGCCGCCGCGGCCGGACTGCTTGCCCTTGCCGGAACCGATGCCGCGGCCGACGCGCATACGCTTCTTGCGCGAGCCGGCGTTGTCGGCGATATCGCTGAGCTTCATCGCCCTTCTCCTTGTGTCTTGCGCACGATCTTCACCGAAAACCGCTTCCGGCTTTCCGGGACCGCCCGCCTTTGCTTACTTCTCGTCGATGATGCGGACGAGATGGTGAACCTTCTCGATCATGCCGCGGACTGCCGGAGTATCCGGCAGTTCGCTGGTGCGGCCGATCTTGTTGAGCTTGAGCCCGATCAGGGTCGAGCGCTGCGAGTGATGGCGGCGGATCGCGCTGCCGGTCTGCTCGACCTTGATCGTCTTTGCGGCCTTGGCCATGGGAGTCTACTCCGAAGCTTCCGTTAGTCGGCAGCCGCCTCGGCATCGCCACCGATACGGCGCGACTGCAGAGTGGACACCTTGATGTTGCGGCGGGCTGCGACCGAACGCGGCGAATCCTGGTGCTTCAGCGCGTCGAAGGTGGCGCGCACCATGTTGTACGGGTTCGACGAGCCGATCGACTTCGCCACCACGTCCTGGACGCCGAGCGTCTCGAACACGGCGCGCATCGGACCGCCGGCGATGATGCCGGTACCGGCCGGAGCTGCACGCAGATAGACTCGGCCCGCGCCATGACGGCCGGCGATGTCGTGATGGAGCGTGCGGCCCTCGCGCAGCGACACCCGGGTCAGGTTGCGCTTGGCGGACTCGGTCGCCTTGCGGATCGCCTCGGGCACTTCGCGCGCCTTGCCGTGACCGAAGCCGGCGCGGCCCTTCTGGTCGCCGATCACGACCAGCGCTGCGAAACCGAAGCGCTTGCCGCCCTTGACGACCTTGGCCACGCGGTTGATGTGGACGAGCTTGTCGACGAACTCGCTGTCGCGCTCCTCGCGCTCCCTGCGTTCACGTCCGCCGCCGCGTTGATCGCGTCCACCACGTTGTTCGCGTTCTGCCATTTTTCTAATCCTTCAGAGGCTTACGCCTCAATCCTCAAATTCCGTTAGAAGCTCAGCCCGCTCTCACGCGCAGCATCGGCAAGAGCCTTGACGCGCCCGTGATAGAGATAGCTGCCGCGATCGAACACGACTTCCTTGACACCCTTCTCTGCAGCGCGCTCAGCCAGCAGCTTGCCGACCGCTTTCGCCGCATCGATATCGGCGCCGGTCTTGCCGCCGTCGCGCATCGCCTTCTCCAGCGAGGAGGCAGAGGCCAGCGTCTCGCCCTTCAGGTCGTCGATGACCTGGGCGTAGATGTGCTTGGACGAGCGGAACACCGACAGGCGCGGGCGGCCGCCGGCGGAACGGCGCAGCTTCAGCCGCACACTCCGCTTGCGCCGGGCATTCGTAACCTTGGCTTTGGACATGACCGGCTCCGTTACTTCTTCTTGCCTTCCTTGCGGAAGATGAACTCGCCCACATACTTCACGCCCTTGCCCTTGTAGGGCTCCGGCGGACGATAGGAGCGGATCTCGGCGGCAACCTGGCCGACGCGCTGAATGTCGCTGCCCGACACCGTGATTTCGGTGGGCTTCGGCACGGCGATCGTGATGCCTTCCGGGATCGGATAGATCACGTCATGGCTGTAGCCGAGCGCGAGCTGCAGGTTCTTGCCCTGCATCGCGGCGCGGTAGCCGACGCCGGTGATCTCGAGCTTCTTCTCGAAACCCTTGGTGACGCCTTCGACCAGATTCGCGACCTGGGCGCGAGCGGTGCCGTAGAGCGCCCGCGCGCGATTGGTCTCGACCCGCGGGTTCACCTTTACCTGGCCGTTCTCGAGCTTCACCTCGACGTCGTCATGGACGACGAACTGAAGCTGGCCCTTCGGGCCCTTCATCTTGACGGTCTGCCCATCGACGGTCGCGGTCACACCCGACGGAACCGCCACAGGTCTTTTGCCAACACGTGACATGGATGAAAAATCCTTCTCAGAACACCGTGAAGAGGACTTCACCGCCCACATTCGCGTCGCGCGCGCTGTGGTCGGCCATGATCCCCTTCGGCGTCGACAACACCGAAATGCCGAGACCGTTATTCACCCGCGGCAGGTTCTTCACCGAGGCGTAGACGCGCCGCCCCGGCTTGGAAACGCGCTCGATCTCGCGGATGACGGGCTCGCCGTCGAAATACTTCAGCTCGATCTCGATCTCGCTGCGGCCCGAGGAGTGCTCGAGCGTGGCGTAACCGCGGATGTAGCCCTCGGCCTTCAGAACCTCGAGCACATTCTCGCGCATCTTCGAGCCGGGCGTGGAGACCTTGGTCTTCGAACGCATCTGCGCGTTGCGGATACGGGTGATCAGATCGCTGATTGGATCGTGCGTAGACATCTAAACGACCCTCCTTACCAGCTGGACTTCACGAGGCCCGGGACCATGCCCTTGGAGCCAAGGTCGCGTAGCGCGATACGGGACAGCTTGTTCTTGCGGTAGTTCGAGCGCGGACGGCCCGACAGCTCGCAACGCAGGCGGATGCGGGTCGCCGACGAGTTGCGTGGCATTTCCGCCAGCTTCAGGGTCGCGGCGAACCGCTCCTCCATCGGCAGGGTCTTGTCGGCGATGATCGCCTTCAACCGCTCGCGCTTGGCGGCGGCGTTCTTCACCATCCGCTTGCGCCGGTTGTTCTTCTCGACTGAACTCTTCTTTGCCATGCTTGGCTCCTGGGTATCCGCGTTTGAGAGGCTCTAAGTCAGCGTCTCACTGCCGGAACGGGAAATTGAAAGCGGTCAACAAGGCCCTCGCCTCTTCGTCGGTCTTGGCCGTGGTGCAGACGGTGATGTCCATACCGCGGGCTTCCGTGACCTTGTCGAAGTCGATCTCGGGGAAAATGATGTGCTCCTTGATGCCGAGCGAGTAGTTGCCGCGGCCGTCGAAGCTCTTCGGGTTCAAGCCGCGGAAGTCGCGCACGCGCGGCAGCGCCACGTTCACCAGGCGATCGATGAACTCGTACATGCGGGCCTTGCGCAACGTGACCTTGCAGCCGATCGGCTGGTTCTCACGCAGCTTGAAGGTCGCGATCGCGATGCGCGAATAGGTCACGATCGCCTTCTGGCCGGCGATCTGGGTCAATTCGGCAGCGGCGGTCTCGGCCTTCTTGCGGTCGTTGACGGAATCGCCAACGCCCATGTTGAGCACGACCTTGTCCAGGCGCGGAACCTGCATGACGTTCTCGTAACCGAACTTCTCGGTCAGAGCCGTGCGGATCTTCGCATCGTATTCCGCGCGCAGGCGCGGGGTGTAAGCGGCCTCAGCCATCGATCTCAGCTCCCGAGCTCTTGGCGATGCGGACCTTCTTGCCGTCCGCCAGAATCTTGAATCCGACGCGCGTCGGCTTTCCGTCCTTGCCGACATACGCGATGTTGGACAGTTGGATCGGCGCCTCTTTCGAGATGATGCCGCCCTCCTGGGCCTGCGTCTGCTTCTGGTGACGCTTGACCATGTTGATGCCGCGCACCAGCGCGGTGCCGGCGTCGGGGCGAACCTCGAACACTTCGCCGGTGCGGCCCTTGTCGCGACCGGTCAGCACGACGACCTTGTCGCCCTTGCGGATCTTCGCAGCCATCACAGCACCTCCGGCGCGAGCGAGATGATCTTCATGTGGTTCTTGGCGCGCAGCTCGCGCGGCACGGGCCCGAAGATACGGGTGCCGACCGGCTCGGACTGGTTGTTGATCAGCACGGCGGCGTTGCGGTCGAAGCGGATGACCGAGCCGTCGGCGCGGCGGATGTCCTTGCGGACGCGCACCACGACGGCCTTCATCACGTCGCCCTTCTTCACCTTGCCACGCGGAATCGCTTCCTTGATCGACACGACGATGATGTCGCCGATCGTGGCGTAGCGGCGCTTGGAGCCCCCGAGCACCTTGATACACATGACACGGCGTGCGCCAGAATTGTCGGCCACGTCGAGGTTGGTCTGCATCTGAATCATTGATGCACCTCGTCCTCTTTCTCTTTGCGCCAGCCCAGCCGGCGCTCAACATTTCCCTGAAGTCAGTCGGCTAAAGCCAACAGATCAGGCGCTTTTCTTGTGTTCGCCCCGGATCACGACCCAGCGCTTCAACTTCGAGATCGGCTTGGTTTCCTCGATCCACACCATGTCGCCCGGCTTGAACTGGTTGCTCTCGTCGTGCGCGTGGTAGTTCTTCGAACGGCGGATCGTCTTCTTGTAGATCGGGTGCGTGAAGCGGCGGTCCACGCGCACCACGATGGTCTTGGCTTGCTTGTCGCTGACGACCACGCCCTGCAAAGTACGTTTCGGCATCTTCGTAAGCCTCTTACTTCTTCTTCGCGCGCGTCTGCGCGGCGATGGTCTTGATCCGGGCGATGTCACGGCGGGCCTCGCGCAGGCGCGAGGTGTTCTCGAGCTGCCCGGTGGCGCGCTGGAAGCGCAGGTTGAAGCGCTCCTTCTTCAGGTTGAGGATGGCCTCATCCTGCTGGTCGGGGCTCATCGCGCGGATGTCTTCGATCTTCATCTGTGCCATGGCCATTACTCCGCAATGCGCTCGACGAAGCGCGTCTTGATCGGCAGCTTGGCGGCCGCCAGGGTCAGCGCTTCACGCGCCGTCTGGGTGTTGACGCCGTCGATCTCGAACAGCACCCGGCCCGGCTTGACGCGCGCCACCCACAATTCCGGCGAACCCTTGCCGGAGCCCATGCGGACCTCGGCCGGCTTCTTCGACACCGGAACGTCCGGGAACACGCGAATCCAGACGCGGCCGGCGCGCTTCATGTGGCGGGTCAGCGCGCGGCGGGCGGCTTCGATCTGGCGCGCGGTGACGCGCTCAGGCTCGGTCGCCTTCAGGCCGAACTGGCCGAACGCCAACGTCGCGCCCGAAGACGCGACGCCGTGGATGCGGCCCTTGTGCGCCTTCCGGAACTTCGTTTTCTTAGGTTGCATCATGGCTTTGAGCCCTCAAATTCCTGTCTGGCTTTAGGCTGCGGCCGTCTCGCGGCGCTGACGGCCACCGCGATCGCCACTGCCGCCGGTCTCGCCTTCGGCCATTCTCTTGTCCTGGGCCATCGGATCGTGCTCGAGGATCTCGCCCTTGAAGATCCAGACCTTGACGCCGCAGGTGCCGAAGGTCGTGAACGCGGTCGCAACGCCGTAGTCGATGTCGGCACGCAGCGTGTGCAGCGGCACGCGGCCTTCGCGGTACCACTCCATGCGCGCGATTTCCGCGCCGCCCAGACGTCCCGAGCAGTTGATGCGGATGCCTTCCGCACCGAGACGCATCGCCGACTGCACGGCGCGCTTCATGGCACGGCGGAACGCCACGCGGCGCTCGAGCTGCTGCGCGATCGATTCCGCCACCAGCGTCGCATCGAGCTCCGGCTTGCGGATCTCGACGATGTTGATGACGACGTCGGACGAGGTGATGTCGGCCACCCGCTTGCGCAGCTTGTCGATGTCGGCGCCCTTCTTGCCGATCACCACGCCCGGACGGGCCGAGTGGATGGTGACGCGGCACTTCTTGTGCGGACGCTCGATCACGATGCGGGCGACGGCCGCCTGCTTGAGCTCCTTGTGCAGGATCTCGCGAATCTTGACGTCCTCGTGCAGCAGCTTGCCGTATTCCTGCTTGCCGGCGAACCAGCGGGAATCCCAGGTCCGGTTGATGCCGAGGCGCAGACCGATCGGATTGATCTTTTGACCCATCGTGTTCTCCTGCGCCCTTAAGCGGCGGCTTCAGCTTCGACCTGACGAACGATGATCGTCAGCTGCGAAAACGGTTTGTAGACACGACCCGAGCGGCCGCGGCCGCGGGCGGCGAAACGCTTCATCACGAGGCCGTTGCCGACGAAGGCCTGCGCCACGACGAGATCGTCGACGTCGAGGTCGTGGTTGTTCTCGGCGTTGGCGATCGCCGATTCCAGGCACTTCTTCACGTCGACCGCGATCCGCTTGCGCGAAAACTGCAGGTCGGCGAGCGCGGCAGACGCCTTCCGGCCGCGAATGAGCTGGGCGACCAGGTTGAGCTTCTGCGGGCTCACCCGCAGCATCCGGGCGACCGCCTTGGCCTCGTTCTCGGCGAGGCTCCGTTCGCGCTTAGGTTTGCTCATCGTTTAATCCTCAAGCCTTCTTGGCTTTCTTGTCGCCGGAGTGGCCATGGAAGGTCCGGGTCGGCGAGAACTCGCCGAACTTGTGACCGACCATTTCCTCGTTCACGGCCACCGGCACGTGCTTCTGGCCGTTGTAGACGCCGAAGGTCAGGCCGACGAATTGCGGCAGGATCGTCGAGCGGCGGCTCCAGATCTTGATGACGTCGTGACGGCCGGACGCGCGCGCGGCATCTGCCTTCTTGAGCAGAGAACCCTCGACGAACGGGCCTTTCCAGACTGAACGAACCATGTCCGGCGTTCCTTACTTCTTCCGCTTGTGGCGGCTTAGGAGAATGAATTTGTTGGTCGACTTGTTGGTGCGGGTCTTCTTGCCCTTGGTCGGCTTGCCCCACGGGGTGACCGGGTGGCGGCCGCCCGAGGTACGACCTTCACCACCGCCGTGCGGATGGTCGATCGGGTTCATGGCAACACCGCGGTTGTGCGGACGACGGCCCATCCAACGCTTGCGACCGGCCTTGCCGATCGAGGTGTTCATGTGATCCGGGTTCGACACCGCGCCGATCGTGCCGCGGCAACGGCCGTGCACCAGGCGCTGCTCGCCCGAGTTCAGGCGGATGATGACGTAGTCCTGGTCGCGGCCGACGAGCTGGGCGTAGGTGCCGGCGGAACGGGCGAGCTGGCCGCCCTTCCCGATCTTGACCTCGATGTTGTGGATGATCGTGCCGACCGGCATGTTGCCGAGCGGCATGACGTTGCCCGGCTTCACGTCGACGTAGTTGCCGGCGATGATCGTGTCGCCCACGGCCAGACGCTGCGGCGCCAGGATGTAGGCCTGCTCGCCGTCCTGATACTTGATCAGCGCGATGAAGCCGGTGCGGTTGGGATCATATTCCAGCCGCTCGACGGTCGCGGGCACGTCGACCTTCTCACGCTTGAAGTCGACGGTACGCAGCGTCTGCTTATGACCGCCGCCGCGGAAGCGAACGGTGATGCGGCCGGTATTGTTGCGACCGCCCGAGGATTTCTTGCCCTCGGTGAGCGCCTTGACCGGCTTGCCCTTGTAGAGGGCCGAACGATCGACCATGACCAGCTGGCGCTGGCCCGGCGTCGTGGGATTGAATGTCTTCAGTGCCATCGTCGTACGACCTTACAGACCGGTGGTGACGTCGATCCGGTGACCCTCTTCGAGGGTCACGATCGCGCGTTTGCTGTTCGACTGCGAGCCGATGGTGCCGCGGAAGGCCTTGACCTTGCCCTTGCGGACCAGCGTGTTGACGCTCTTGACCTTGACGTCGAACAGCTTCTCGATCGCTTCCTTGATCTGCGGCTTGGTCGCCTTGGCGGCGACCTTGAACAGCACCTTGTTGTGCTCCGAGGCGATCGTCGCCTTTTCGGTCACGACCGGCGACAGGATCACGTCGTAGTGGCGAGGCTCGATGTTCTTGCTCATTTGAAGCGCGCCTCCAGCGCATCGATGGCGGCCTTGGTCAGAACGAGCTTCTGACGGCGCAGGATGTCATAGACGTTGATGCCCTGGATCGGCAGCACGTCCATGTTCGGGATGTTGCGGGCCGCAGCGGCGAAGCCGTTGTTGAGCTCGGCGCCGTCGATGATCAGCGCGTTGGTCAGGCCGAGGCCCGAGAAGTGGCCGAGCAGCGCCTTGGTCTTGGCGGCTTCGAGCGCGGCCTTCTCGATCACGACGAGATCGCCGTCCTTGGCCTTGGCCGAGAGCGCATGCTTCAGGGCGAGCGCGCGGACCTTCTTCGGCAGGTCGGTGGCGTGCGAACGCACCACCGGACCGAAGGCACGACCGCCGCCGCGGAACTGCGGCACGCGGGCCGAGCCGTGGCGAGCACCGCCGGTGCCCTTCTGCTTGTACATCTTCTTGCCGGTGCGCCAGATCTCGGCGCGGCCCTTGGCCTTGTGCGTGCCGGCCTGGCGCTTGTTGAGCTGCCACTGCACGCAGCGCGCGATGATGTCCTCGCGCGGCTCGAGGCCGAAAATGGCGTCGGACAGCTGGACGGAGCCCGCTTCCTTACCTTCGAGGGTGGTGACCTTCAATTCCATCTCACGCCTCCTGCGCAGCCGGAGCGGCTTCCGCGTCGCCAGCAACCTTGAACTTGCCGGGCTTCGGGGCTTCCTTCGGCAGCGGCTTCTTGACGGCGTCGCGCACGCGGATCCAGCCGCCCTTGGAGCCGGGAACGGCGCCTTCGACGAGGATCAGGCCGCGCTCGACATCGGTCTGGACGACGCGAAGGTTGAGCGTGGTGATGCGGTCGACACCCATGTGGCCGGGCATCTTCTTGTTCTTCCAGGTCTTGCCGGGATCCTGACGGCCACCGGTCGAACCGATCGAGCGGTGCGAGATCGACACACCGTGCGTGGCGCGCAGACCGCCGAAGTTCCAGCGCTTCATGCCGCCGGCGAAGCCCTTACCGACCGAGGTGCCGGTGACGTCGACGAACTGGCCGACGACGAAGTGGTCGGCCTGAATCTCGGCGCCGACCGGGATCATGGCGTCCGCGGTGACGCGGAATTCCTCGACCCGGCGCTTCGGCTCGACCTTGGCGACCGCGAACTGGCCGCGCTCGGCCTTCGGCATGTAAACGGTCTTGCGGCTGCCCGAACCGAGCTGGAGCGCGACGTAACCGTTCTTCTCTTCGGTGCGGTGGCCTACGACCTGGCAATTGCCGAGCTTCAGCACGGTCACGGGAATATGTTCGCCGGCCTCCGTGAAGACCCGCGTCATCCCGACCTTTTGTGCGATCACTCCGGAGCGCATCGGCTTGCTTCCTGTTCTCTTTGTCCGCTTTTGGCGAACGGGATCCAAAATCTTAGAGCTTGATCTCGACGTCGACACCGGCGGCCAGGTCGAGCTTCATCAGAGCATCGACGGTCTGCGGGGTCGGATCGACGATGTCGAGCAGGCGCTTGTGAGTGCGCATCTCGAACTGTTCGCGGCTCTTCTTGTCGACGTGCGGCGAACGGTTGACGGTGAACTTCTCGATGCGGGTGGGCAGCGGAATGGGTCCGCGGACCTGCGCGCCGGTGCGCTTCGCCGTGTTCACGATCTCGCGGGTCGACGTATCGAGGATACGATGGTCGAACGCCTTGAGACGGATACGAATGTTTTGGCCGTTCATTGCCGTGGTCTCTCTTCAGTGGGTGGCGAATAGCGAATAGCGAATGTCACCATTCGCTACTCGCCGTCCCTTTTCTCGTAATTACTCGATGATCGAGGCGACGACGCCGGCGCCGACGGTGCGGCCGCCCTCGCGGATCGCGAAGCGGAGCTTCTCTTCCATCGCGATCGGCACGATCAGGTGCACTTCCATCGCGATGTTGTCGCCCGGCATCACCATCTCGGTGCCTTCCGGCAGGTGCACGACACCGGTCACGTCGGTGGTGCGGAAGTAGAACTGCGGACGGTAGTTGGTGAAGAACGGGGTGTGGCGACCGCCCTCTTCCTTGGTGAGGATGTAGGCCTCAGCCTTGAACTTGGTGTGCGGCTTGACCGAACCCGGCTTGGCCAGAACCTGGCCGCGCTCGACGTCCTCGCGCTTGGTGCCGCGGAGCAGCGCGCCGATGTTGTCGCCGGCCTGGCCCTGATCGAGCAGCTTGCGGAACATTTCGACGCCGGTGACGGTGGTCTTCTGGGTGGCGCGGAGACCGACGATCTCGATTTCCTCGCCGACCTTGACGACGCCGCGCTCGACACGGCCGGTCACGACGGTACCGCGGCCCGAGATCGAGAATACGTCTTCAACCGGCATCAGGAACGGCTGGTCGATCGGACGCTCCGGCTGCGGGATGTACTCGTCGACGTTCTTCATCAGCTCGAGGATGGCGTCGTGGCCGAGCTTCTTGTCGGAGTCTTCGAGAGCGGCCAGCGCCGAACCCTTGATGATCGGGATCTTGTCGCCGGGGAATTCGTACTTCGAGAGCAGCTCGCGGACTTCGAGCTCGACGAGCTCGAGCAGCTCCGGATCGTCGACCATGTCGCACTTGTTGAGGAACACGACGAGCGCGGGCACGCCGACCTGGCGGGCGAGCAGGATGTGCTCGCGGGTCTGCGGCATCGGGCCGTCAGCGGCCGACACGACCAGGATCGCGCCGTCCATCTGGGCAGCGCCGGTGATCATGTTCTTGACGTAGTCGGCGTGGCCGGGGCAGTCGACGTGGGCGTAGTGGCGGTTCGGCGTCTCGTATTCGACGTGCGCGGTCGAAATGGTGATGCCGCGGGCCTTCTCTTCCGGCGCCTTGTCGATCTGGTCGTACGCGGTGAACGTCGCACCGCCGGCTTCGGCGAGAACCTTGGTGATCGCCGCGGTCAGCGACGTCTTGCCATGGTCGACGTGACCGATGGTGCCGATGTTGCAGTGCGGCTTGGTACGTTCAAACTTTGCTTTGGCCATTTGACTCTCCGTTCAATCGTCAGCTTTCAACCGACGACAATCAGGCAAACTTCTTCTGGACTTCTGCCGACACGTTGGCCGGCGCTTCTGCGTAGTGGTCGAACTGCATGGTGAAGGTCGCGCGACCCTGGCTCATCGAGCGCAGGTTGTTCACGTAACCGAACATGTTCATGAGCGGCACCATCGCGTTGATGACGTTGGCGTTGCCGCGCATGTCCTGACCCTGGATCTGACCGCGCCGGGAATTCAGGTCGCCGATGACCGAGCCGGTGTAGTCTTCCGGGGTCACCACCTCGACCTTCATGATCGGCTCGAGCAGGACCGACTTGCCCATCTGCAGCGCTTCGCGGAAGCAGGCGCGCGAGGCGATTTCGAAGGCGAGCGCCGACGAGTCGACGTCGTGATACTTGCCGTCGACCAGCTGCACCTTGACGTCGACCACGGGAAAGCCCGCGACCACGCCGGACGACAGCACGCTCTCCAGGCCCTTCTCGACGCCGGGGATGTATTCCTTCGGCACCGCGCCGCCGACGATCTTCGATTCGAACTCGAAGCCCTTGCCGGGCTCGTTCGGCTCGACGATGAACGACACGGCCGCGAACTGGCCGGTACCGCCGGTCTGCTTCTTGTGGGTGTAGCTGTGCTCCACCCGCTTGGTGATGCGCTCACGGAACGCCACCTGCGGCGCGCCGATGTTGGCGTCGACCTTGTAGGTGCGCTTGAGGATGTCGACCTTGATGTCGAGATGGAGCTCGCCCATGCCCTTGAGGATGGTCTGGCCGGACTCGTGGTCGGTCGACACGCGGAAGGACGGATCCTCCGCGGCGAGCTTGGCCAGCGCCACGCCCAGCTTCTCCTGGTCGGCCTTGGACTTCGGCTCGATCGCGATCTCGATGACCGGCTCGGGGAATTCCATCTTCTCCAGGATCACCTGCTTGTCGGGATCGCACAGCGTGTCACCGGTGCGCGCTTCCTTCAGGCCGGCCAGCGCGACGATGTCGCCGGCATAGGCCTCCTTGATGTCCTCGCGGTTGTTCGCATGCATCAACAGCATGCGCCCGATGCGCTCCTTCTTCTCTCGGGTCGAGTTCACGACGCCGGTGCCGCTCTGCAGAATGCCGGAATAGATGCGGCAGAAGGTGATGGTGCCGACGAACGGGTCGTCCATGATCTTGAACGCGAGCAGCGCCAGCGGCTCCTTGTCGTCCGCCTTGCGCACGACCTCGTTGCCCTTGTCGTCGGTGCCCTTGATCGCGGGCACGTCGAGCGGCGACGGCAGGTAGTCGACGACGGCGTCGAGCAGCGGCTGCACGCCCTTGTTCTTGAAGGCCGAGCCGCACAGCACGGGATAGAACGCGCCGGTCAGCACCGCCTTGCGGATCAGGCGCTTCAGGGTCGCCTCGTCCGGCTCCTTGCCGTCGAGATAGGCGGCCATGGCATCGTCGTCGAGCTCGACGGCGGCTTCCACCATCTTCTCGCGGTATTCCTTGGCCTGGTCGACGAGGTCTTCCGGGATGTCGACATAGTCGAACTTGGCGCCGAGCGACTCGTCGTTCCAGACGACGCCCTTCATCTTCACGAGGTCGACGAGACCCTTGAAGTTGTTCTCGGCACCGATCGGAAGCTGGATCGCGACGGGCTTGGCGCCCAGGCGGTCGACGATGTCCGCCAGACACTTGAAGAAGTCGGCACCGATCTTGTCCATCTTGTTGGCGAAGACGATGCGCGGAACCCTGTACTTGTCGCCCTGGCGCCAGACGGTCTCGGTCTGGGGCTCGACGCCCTGGTTGGAGTCGAGCACGCAGACGGCGCCGTCGAGCACGCGGAGCGAACGCTCGACTTCGATGGTGAAGTCGACGTGACCGGGCGTGTCGATGATGTTCAGGCGCTTGCCGTTCCAGAACGCGGTGGTCGCAGCCGAGGTGATGGTGATGCCACGCTCCTGCTCCTGCTCCATCCAGTCCATCGTCGCGGCACCTTCGTGCACTTCGCCGATCTTGTGGCTCTTGCCGGTGTAATAGAGGATGCGCTCGGTGGTCGTGGTCTTGCCGGCGTCGATATGCGCCATGATACCGAAGTTACGGTAGTCCTCGATGGCATGTTGGCGGGGCATGGGTGGTTCCTTGCGAGTCCGAGTGTGTCGCCGTTACCAGCGGTAGTGCGAGAAGGCGCGGTTGGCTTCCGCCATGCGGTGCACGTCTTCGCGCTTCTTGACGGCGTTCCCCCGGTTGTTCGATGCGTCCAAGAGCTCCGCCGAGAGCCGCTCGGTCATCGTCTTCTCGTTGCGCTCACGCGCGGCCGCGATCAGCCAGCGAATGCCGAGAGCCTGCCGGCGGGTCGAGCGAACCTCGACCGGAACCTGGTAGGTCGCGCCGCCGACGCGGCGGGAGCGAACCTCGATGGTCGGCATGACGTTCTCGAGCGCCTGCTCGAACACGCCGAGCGGGTTCTGCTTGGTCTTGGATTCGATGATGCCGAACGCACCATAGACGATGCCTTCCGCAACCGACTTCTTGCCGGCGTACATCACCGAGTTCATGAACTTCGTGACGATGATGTTCCCGAACTTCGGATCCGGAAGAACTTCGCGCTTTTCCGCAGAGTGGCGACGAGACATAGGCTTGGTTCCCGCTTACTTCGGACGCTTGGCGCCGTACTTCGAACGACGCTGCTTACGGTTCTTGACGCCCTGGGTGTCCAGAACGCCGCGGAGGATGTGATAGCGCACGCCCGGCAAGTCCTTGACGCGGCCGCCGCGGATCATGACCACCGAGTGCTCCTGGAGGTTATGGCCCTCGCCGGGGATGTAGCCGATCACCTCGAAGCCGTTGGTCAGGCGCACCTTGGCAACCTTACGAAGCGCCGAGTTCGGCTTCTTCGGGGTCGTGGTGTAGACGCGCGTGCAAACACCACGCTTCTGCGGCGACTGCTGCAGCGCCGGCACCTTCTTGCGCGACTTCTGCACTTCCCGCGGTTGAGCGATCAGCTGGTTGATCGTCGGCATTCTGGCCTTCACCCTTTTTCTGCCGCGGCCCCTCGCGGGTCCGCTGTCTTGCCGCGGCCCGTCACCGGGTCCGCAAATTCTGTTCGAGCTACCCGCCCGAAGGGACCGCCTTGCGCGAATAACCCACGCAAAGCGAAATTGCGCCAACCGCTCCATCAACGAGCGGAAAGCGCTTCGACGCCACAGAGGACCGCAGTCTCGAGGCCGTTCAGCGTAACGCTGCGGCCGCACACTGAGGTCATGCATCCGAATTCGATCTCAAGAGAACGTGCTCGAGAGAACTAAAGTCGCACTGGCATTGCCTAGCTATGATCGACAGCGTTTGAGCGGCATTCGTCGAGGTTGGTGCCCGTCGTTGCGACCCCTTGCAGATCTAGTCTTTGGGGATCAACGGGTGGCCCGTTCCGACGCTGGCGATGCTCACCGCCTGTCGTTAAGTGAGGCGCTTTCTATAAGTGAGAATCGGTCAAGTCAAGGTGAAACGACAGTCACAAAGCGCTTCATGCGCCGGTCGAAATCGCTGTTTGCCGCCCTCACCGCACAGCCCTGATATAGGATCCAAGTCTCCAATTTGCCAACCCACATATCATTTATATCCGGGTTAAAAGAAACTATATTATCGGCATCGACGGGCTTTTATGCTCGTAATGCGTTAAGACGCGTTAATCTCTCTACGTCGGCAGCAATCCAGGACGAACATCACCATGATCGGCGTCGAGTGGTCCGGTCCGACCGACAACGGCGGTATCGGCTGCACGAGCTTCCGACGGCCCGGCCGTCTGCATGAGACATCTGACCGCGTTTTCGAATCGAACAGACTCGCTGTCAGGTTCGGCCCGCGTGCCACGGACCGGAATCACGGGCTCGCGGTGGCCCGGTCACTCGTCGTCGTCGTCGTCGTCATCGTCGCGATCGTCGGCGGCGTGAGCTGCGGTGCCGTGGGGCTGGTGAATCTGGTCGTTCCACAGCTTGCGATAGGTGCCGTTCTTTGCGAGCAGCTCGGCGTGGGAGCCGCGCTCGATCGCCCTGCCCCCTGAAATCACGATGATCTCGTCCATCTCGACCACCGACGTCAGACGGTGGGTCGACCAGATCATGGTGCGGCCCTTGGCGACCTTGAGCAGCGTGCGGTTGATCGCGGCCTCGGTGGTCTGGTCCAGTGCCGAGGTGGCTTCGTCCAGCAGCAGCACGGAAGGGTTACGGATGATCGCGCGGGCGATCGCGATGCGCTGGCGCTGGCCGCCCGAGAGGGTATCGCCGCGCTCGCCGACCGGCGTGTCGTAGCGCTGCGGCAGGCTCATGATGTAGCGGTGGATCTCCGCCTTCTTGGCGGCCTCCTCCACCTCCTGGTCAGTTGCGCCCTCCTTGCCGAGCCGGATGTTCTCGCGGATCGACATGTTGAACAGCATGTTCTCCTGGAACACCACCGCCATGCTCCGGCGCAGCGAGTCCAGCGTCACCTTGCGGACGTCGACGCCGTCGATGGTGACGCGGCCTTCGTTGGGCACGTAGAGCCGCAGGATCAGATTGAGCAGCGTGCTCTTGCCGGAGCCGCTCGGACCGACGATCGCGATGCGCTTGCCGGCATTGAGCTTGAGGCTGAGATTGTCCAGCACCGGCGTCTGGCTGCCCTCGTACTGGAAGGTAACGTGATCGAAGGTGATGTCGTTGGTGATGCGAGGCAGATCCGGCGCGCCCGGGCGGTCGGCGCCGCGCGTCGGCTCGTCGAGCAATTCCTGGATGTGGCGGATCGCGGCGGCCGAGGAGATCGACACCGGGATGAAATGCATCACGTGGGCGATGTTGTAGGAGACCTCCCAGAACGCGCTCTCGAAGGTGACGAAGGTGCCGATGGTGATCTGGCCCGTGGTCGCCAGATACGCGCCGATCGCGAGCACCACGAGGTGCAGGAGGAGCACCGAGATGGTGACCGTCCGCTCCACCATGGTGGAGAGGAATGTGGCCGAAGCGATCCTGTTGCGGGTCTCGTCGTTGCGCAAGCTGAAGAAGCCGAACATCTTGCGTTGCAGGCTGAACGCCTTGATCACCGCCTGGGCCGCCACGTTCTCCTGCACCAGGCCGAGCAGCGCCGATTCGTTGAGCTTCTGCTCGTAATTGGCCTGCACCGCCTTCGGCGTCAGGATCCGGGGACCGATCAGCGTGATCGGAAACACCAGCAGCGCGACGACGGCGAGCTGCCAGTTGAGGAACAGCATCAGGATGATGCCGGCGATCAGCTCCAGGAACGGCAGCGCGGCACTGTTGGCAAACGTCTTGACCGCGCCTTCAAAGGCCGAGAGATCGACCGAGAAGCGCGACAGGATCTCGCCGCGTCTGGTGCGGCCGAAATAGGCCGCCGGCAGGTCCTGGACGTGCTCGAACAGGCGCTTGCGGACGTCGGAGATGACGCAACCGGCAAGGCGCGCGTCCCAGCGTTCGTACCAGACCGCGACGACCGAGGTGAAAATGCCGGCGACGGCGAGCACGCCGAGGATCTTGTAGAGCGCCTGAAAATCCTCCTCGCCGAGCGCATCGTCGATCAGGAACTTGAGGCTGAGCGGCATGATGACGTTGAACAACGTCTCGACCACGACGCCGAATGCCACGTACGAGAGCATCCGCTTGTAGTTGGACAGATAGGGCTTGACGAACCCGACGATGGTCGCAAGCGCGCCGGCAGCTTCGCGCGCGGTGAACACGACGAGGTCCTCGTCCTCATCGTCCTCGTCGAGCTCCAGCTCGTCATCCCCCTCGTCTTCGGCGTCCTCGTCGTCTTCGAGGTCCGGATTGGCGGCGTCGGCGAGCCCGGCCGCCTCTTCCGCGGCGAGCTTCTGTTGGTCGGGAGAAAGAGGCTTGTCGCCGGGCGAGAAAGGCTTGGATGCCATGAAACCAACCGATGCTGACGGCCGGCATGACCGCAGAGAATGCAGGAATAGCGGCAACCGCTATTGCACCGATTCTATGCGATCAGGATGAATTCGGCAAACAATTGGCGAATTCGTTTCCCGTTCCCTGAGACTAGTCTTCGTCCTCGACCTTGTCGAAGAAGGAATAGCGCAAGCTGTCCGCGTCGGCGTACCACTGCCCCGGCCCCTTGTTGGCGGCGAGCGTCGCCTCCCAGAGCGCATCGGTGCAATCCTTGCGGTGCATCGACAGGTCGAAGCCGTTGCCGAAGAACAGCTCTGACCATTCCCACCAGGTGCCGAGCTTCTTGACGCCGCGCAGCAGGTCGTAGCGGTCGATCAATGCCGGCGCCATGTCCGAGGTGACGGAGCCGAACACGAGGCCGGTCTTGACCACGCGGTTGAACTCGCGGATGGCGCGGGCCACCTGCTTCGGGGAAACGTGGCAGAGGCTGGTCTCGAACACGAAGTCGAACGCGCCGTCCTTGAACGGCATGTCGGTGATCGAGCCGAGCTTGTTGTACTTCTTCAGCGCTTTCGGTGTTTTGGCATGGATGGCGCGGTTGTTCTCGATTCCCCACGCATCGATGCCGCGATCGCGCAGCGCGCCGACCAGTTCGCCGCTGGCGGAACCCGCAACCAGCAGCTTGGCGCCCGCCGCCTTGCCCCAGACGATGCCGATCAGCTTGGTGAGGTAGCCGGGATCGGTGAAGTGCCGCCACGCCTGGTGATAGGGGCCGAGGCCGCGATAGTTCTCGAAATAGTCGCGATCGATCTTGTCCGAGAGCGGCTTCTCGCTCTGCGCGCGCTCGCGGCGCAGGCGCATCATCTCGGTCAGGATGATGTCGGTGGCGGCGTCCGAGGAATCGAGCAGGCCGTTCAGCGTCGAATCGAACAGATAGTCGCCGACCACCACGATGCCGGGGTGCTCCTTCGGCTCGGGCCGGTGATTGGTCATGACGTCGCGCACGGGCAAACCGCCGGGCAGCGCGTTCACCGACGACAGCCAGCGGTGGATCTTGCCTTCGATGAAGTGCAGACGCGCATCGCCGAGAGAGGCCGGCAGCGATTTCAGGGCGGCGTCGATCAGCTCCTGGTCCGACAGATTGGCGAAAGCCAGCGCGTCGGAGCCGGGAATGAGCCAGTTCAGAACACCATGCTTGCCGACGTCGTGACGAGCGCCCTCGTTGTAGACGCAGCAGCCGCCGAAGGCTTCCGACATGAACCAGGCGCCCTGAATCTTGTCGCCCCAGAACGGCTCGTCGAACAGGATCGAGACGCGCAAATAGTGCGCGGGACGGTCGAAATATGAGACGTGCTTGACCATCGACTTGCGCAGCTGCTCGCCCTCCCAGCCGAGGGTGGCGAGCCAGGAATGCGGCAGGCAGACCAGCACGAGATCGAAGTCGCGGGTCTCCGGGCCCTTGCCGTTCATCATCTTGAGCTGGTAACGGCCGGTCGGCGCCTTGCCGACGGTGAGGACGCGGTGATTGAGCTGGATGTCGGCATTGACCTCCGACTGCAGGCAATCGATCAGCTGCTCGTTGCCGTTCTGGATGGAATAGAGGCCGATATAGCCGTCAACGTCCATCAGATAGTTCTTGAGCGCGTTGAGCCCGTTGGTGTTGTGGCTCTCGGTCGCGATGTCGGAGCGCGCCATCACCTTGAAGAAGCGCTTTGCGGTGGCGTCCTCGACCTCCTCGTCGAGCACCTGCTCGGCGGTCTTGTAGGCCCAGGGATGCTCGTTGTCGTGCGCGCCGACGCCCTCGTAATACTCCACCGGCGACATCACCTCGGCGCAGCGCTTGCGGAAGGCCTCGATCGCTGCCGCAGTCTTGGCGCCGTATTTGCGGCGCATGCCCGGAACGTCGTTGAGCAGCTCACCGCCGAACTGGACCTGCTCGGCATCCATCGGAATGGTCTGCAGGCCGAAATGCTGGATCAACTCGCGCAAGGGATCCGGACCCGTCATCGAGTAGTCGTAGATCTCGGCAACGCCGGCCTCGTAAATCGCCGGCGCCGAATCGAACTTGCGCGTGACGATCTTGCCGCCGAGCCGGTCGGAGGCCTCGTAGATTGTGACGCGGCAGAGGTCGCCGAGCTTGCGCTTCAGGTACCAGGCGCTCATCAGCCCGCCGGGGCCGCCGCCTACGATTGCGAGATCAAGCATGGGAGTTCCGTGGTCTTCCGGCCCTGCCCCCTTCACGGGACCACCGGTCTCAGTCGCCTTAGCAGAAGCGCTTTGGCGGCTGAAGGAAAGATGAACAAAGGGCGATCCTGCATCGCAGCAAGCAATGAAAGCAGCAAAAAGGCCGGCAAAAGCCGGCCTTTTCATTGTCCTCGGTAGTCCTACGGATGAACCATCATTCCGCGGGCGGCAGCGCAGGAAGCTCGGCTTCTGGCGCCGGCGACACGACGGCCGCCTGCTTCTCGCGCTCGTCCAGGATCAGCTTGTCGCGCTTCATGGCGACCTCGCGGATCTTGGCCATGGAGGCGCCGGTGCCCGCCGGGATCAGCCGGCCGACGATGACGTTCTCCTTGAGGCCTTCGAGCGGATCGATCTTGCCGTTGACCGCCGCCTCGGTGAGGACGCGGGTGGTCTCCTGGAACGATGCCGCCGAGAAGAAGGAGCGGGTCTGCAGGCTCGCCTTGGTGATGCCGAGCAGAACCGGCGTTCCCGTGGCGGGCTTCTTGCCCTCTTCCTTGGCCTTCACGTTCAGCGCGTCGAACTCGATCTTGTCGACCTGCTCGCCGGAGATCATGTCCGTATCGCCCTGGTCGGTGATTTCCACCTTCTGGAGCATCTGACGGACGATCACCTCGATGTGCTTGTCGTTGATGAGCACGCCCTGCAGCCGGTAGACCTCCTGGATCTCGTTGACCAGATAGGCCGCGAGCTCCTCGATGCCCTTGACCGCAAGGATGTCGTGCGGCGCCGGATTGCCTTCCACGATGAAGTCGCCCTTTTCGACGACGTCGCCGTCCTGAAGGTGGATGTGCTTGCCCTTCGGGATCAGGTACTCGCGCGGCTCGTCGGTCTTGTCCATCGGCTCGATCGAGATGCGACGCTTGTTCTTGTAGTCGCGCCCGAACCGGATGGTGCCCGCGATTTCGGCGATGATCGCCGCATCCTTCGGGCGCCGAGCCTCGAACAGTTCCGCCACCCGCGGCAGACCGCCGGTGATGTCACGCGTCTTGGCGCTTTCGGTCGAGACACGGGCGAGGATGTCACCCGGCTGGACCTTGGCTCCGATGTCGACCGAGAGAATGGCGTCGACCGACAGCATGTAGCGGGCGTCGCCGCCACGGGCGAGCTTGAGCACCTTGCCGTCCTTGCCCTTGATCACGATGGCCGGACGCAGGTCCGAGCCGCCGCGCGTCGAACGCCAGTCGATGACCACGCGCTTGGCGATACCGGTCGCCTCGTCGAGCGTTTCCGAGATCGACTGCCCTTCGACCAGATCCTCGAAGCCGATGGTACCTTCGACCTCGGTGAGCAGCGGACGGGTGTAGGGATCCCACTCGACGATGCGCTGGCCGCGCTTGACCATGTCGCCCTCGTCGACGTGCAGGCGCGAACCGTACTGGATACGGTGCGTCGCACGCTCGGTGCCGTCGGCATCGACGATCGCGACAACCATGTTGCGCACCATCGCGATCAGGTGACCTTCGCTGTTGCGGGCGATGGCCTTGTTCCTGATCACGATCTTGCCGTCGAAGTTGGCTTCGACGAAGGACTGCTCGTTGAGCTGCGCCGCACCGCCGATGTGGAAGGTGCGCATGGTGAGCTGGGTGCCCGGCTCGCCGATCGACTGCGCCGCGATGACGCCGACCGCTTCGCCGTGGTTGACCGGCGTGCCGCGGGCGAGGTCGCGGCCGTAGCACTTGCCGCAGATGCCGTTGACGAGCTCGCAGGTCAGTGCCGAGCGGATCTTCACCTCCTGGATGCCGGCCTGATGGATGGCATCCACGTGGCTCTCTTCCATCAGCGTGTCGCGCTTGACGATCACCTGGCCCGAGCTGTCACGCACGTCTTCGCAGGCCGTGCGTCCGAGGATGCGCGAGCCGAGCGAGGCGACCACGGTGCCGGCGTCGACGATGGCGCGCATCTTGATGCCGAGCTTGGTGCCGCAGTCGCTCTGCGTGATGATGCAGTCCTGCGCCACGTCGACGAGACGACGGGTCAGGTAGCCCGAGTTCGCGGTCTTCAACGCGGTGTCCGCGAGGCCCTTGCGGGCGCCGTGGGTCGAGTTGAAGTACTCGAGCACCGAGAGGCCTTCCTTGAAGTTCGAGATGATCGGCGTCTCGATGATCTCGCCCGACGGCTTGGCCATCAGGCCGCGCATGCCGGCGAGCTGGCGCATCTGGGCCGGCGAACCGCGGGCGCCGGAGTGAGCCATCATGTAGATCGAGTTGATGTCGGCGTCGGCTCCGCTCGCCGTCTTCTTGGTGGCGGAGATCTCCTTCATCATCGCCTTGGCGATTTCTTCGGTGGCCTTCGACCAGGCGTCGACGACCTTGTTGTACTTCTCGCCATGGGTGATCAGACCGTCGTTGTACTGCTGCTCGAAATCCTTCGCCAGCGTACGGGTGGTGTCGACGATCTTCCACTTGCCGTGCGGCACGACCATGTCGTCCTTGCCGAACGAGATGCCGGCCTTGAACGCGTTGTAGAAGCCGAGCGCCATGATGCGGTCGCAGAAGATCACCGTCTCCTTCTGGCCGCAGTGGCGGTAGACCTGGTCGATGACGCCGGAGATCTCGCGCTTGGTCATCAGCTTGTTGATGATCTCGTAGGAGATGCGCGGGTTCTTCGGCAGCAGGTTGCCGAGCATGACGCGGCCTGCGGTGGTCTCGATCCAGCGCTTGGAGACCTTGCCGGTCTCGTCCATGCCTTCCCACCGGTACTTGATCTTGGTGTGGAGGTGGATGACCTTCGCGTGCAGCGCGTGCTCGAGCTCGGCCATGTCGCCGAACACCTTGCCCTCGCCGGGCAGGCCTTCGCGCATGATCGAGACGTAGTACAGGCCGAGCACGATGTCCTGCGACGGCACGATGATCGGCTGGCCGTTCGCCGGATGCAGGATGTTGTTGGTCGACATCATCAGGACGCGCGCTTCCAGCTGCGCTTCGAGCGACAGCGGAACGTGCACGGCCATCTGGTCGCCGTCGAAGTCGGCGTTGAACGCGGAGCAGACCAGCGGGTGAAGCTGGATCGCCTTGCCCTCGATCAGCACGGGCTCGAACGCCTGAATGCCGAGGCGGTGCAGCGTCGGTGCGCGGTTGAGCAGCACCGGATGCTCGCGGATCACCTCGTCCAGGATGTCCCAGACCTCGGGCCGTTCCTTCTCGACCAGCTTCTTGGCCTGCTTCACGGTGGTGGACAGGCCCTTGGCGTCGAGCCGCGAATAGATGAACGGCTTGAACAGCTCGAGCGCCATCTTCTTCGGCAGGCCGCACTGATGCAGGCGCAGCTCGGGACCGACCACGATCACCGAACGGCCGGAATAGTCGACGCGCTTGCCGAGCAGGTTCTGGCGGAAGCGGCCCTGCTTGCCCTTGAGCATGTCGGCGAGCGACTTCAGCGGACGCTTGTTGGCGCCGGTGATGACGCGGCCGCGGCGGCCGTTGTCGAACAGCGCATCGACCGCTTCCTGAAGCATGCGCTTCTCGTTGCGGATGATGATGTCGGGCGCGCGCAGCTCCATCAGCCGCTTCAAGCGGTTGTTGCGGTTGATGACGCGGCGGTAGAGGTCGTTGAGGTCGGAGGTCGCGAAGCGGCCGCCGTCCAGCGGCACCAGCGGACGCAGGTCCGGCGGAATCACCGGAACCACGGTCATGATCATCCATTCCGGCTTGTTGCCGGAATGGCGGAACGCTTCCACGATCTTCAGGCGCTTGGCGAGCTTCTTGTGCTTGATGTCGGAGTCGGTCTCCTGCATCTCGACACGCAAGGACGCCTCGAGCTTCTCGAGGTCCATCCCCTTGAGCAGCTCGCGGATCGCCTCGGCGCCGATCATGGCGGTGAAGCTGTCCTGGCCGTACTCGTCCTGCGCCTTCAGATACTCGTCTTCCGACAGCAGCTGACGGTCCTTCAGCGCGGTGAGGCCCGGCTCGAGCACGACGTAATATTCGAAATAGAGGATCCGCTCGAGATCCTTCAGCGTCATGTCGAGCAGGAGGCCGATGCGCGAGGGCAGCGACTTCAGGAACCAGATGTGCGCGACGGGGGCTGCGAGCTCGATATGGCCCATGCGCTCGCGCCGGACGCGCGACAGCGTGACCTCGACCGAGCATTTCTCGCAGATAATGCCCTTGTACTTCATGCGCTTGTACTTGCCGCACAAGCACTCGTAGTCCTTGATCGGCCCGAAGATGCGGGCGCAGAACAGGCCGTCGCGCTCGGGCTTGAAGGTACGATAGTTGATGGTCTCCGGTTTCTTGATCTCGCCGTAGGACCAGGACAGAATCTTCTCTGGAGACGCGATCGAGATCCGGATCTGGTCGAAGACCTGAGCCGGCGTCGTCGGGTTGAAGAGATTCATAATTTCTTGGTTCATCGTCTTCTCCTCGCGTGCCGGTCGCCTCCGGCCGCAAATTCGAAAATCACTTCTGCATGGCGCCCTGCCCTCAAGGCCTCGGGCGGGGCGCCGATGCCCGGCCGCGACGGCCGGGCATGACAGGTCGAATTACTCGGCCGCTTCCGACGTCGGCGCCGGTCCCATCTTGGAGTTGTGCAGGTCGACGTTGAGGCCGAGCGAGCGCATTTCCTTGACCAGCACGTTGAACGATTCCGGAATACCGGCCTCGAACGTGTCGTCGCCGCGCACGATCGCCTCGTACACCTTGGTGCGGCCGGCGACGTCGTCCGACTTCACCGTCAGCATCTCCTGGAGCGTGTACGCCGCGCCGTAAGCCTCGAGCGCCCACACCTCCATTTCACCGAAGCGCTGGCCGCCGAACTGCGCCTTGCCGCCCAGCGGCTGCTGGGTGACGAGCGAGTACGGACCGATCGAACGCGCGTGGATCTTGTCGTCGACCAGATGGTGCAGCTTGAGCATGTAGATGTAGCCCACCGTCACCTTGCGATCGAACGGATCGCCGGTGCGGCCGTCATAGACGGTCGATTGACCCGAAGCGTCGAGACCGGCAAGCTTCAGCATCTCCTCGATGTCGGCTTCCTTGGCACCGTCGAACACCGGGGTCGCGATCGGCACGCCGCGGCTGAGGTTATGGCCGAGCTCGATCAGCTCGTTGTCGTTGAGCGACTTGATCGTCTCGTCCTCGCCGTAGACCTTCTTCAAGGTTTCCTTCAGCGGCTTGATGTCCTGCTTCGACAAATACGCATCGACGGTCTGGCCGATACGCTTGCCGAGGCCGGCGCAGGCCCAGCCGAGGTGGGTCTCGAGGATCTGTCCGACGTTCATGCGCGAGGGCACGCCGAGCGGATTGAGCACGATGTCGGCATGCGTGCCGTCTTCGAGGAACGGCATGTCCTCGATCGGCACGATCTTCGACACCACGCCCTTGTTGCCGTGGCGGCCTGCCATCTTGTCGCCGGGCTGGATCTTGCGCTTCACCGCGACGAAGACCTTGACCATCTTCATCACGCCGGGCGGCAATTCGTCACCGCGCTGAAGCTTCTCGACCTTGTCGAGGAAGCGCTGTTCCAGCCCCTTCTTCGACTCGTCGTACTGCTTCCGCATGGCCTCGATCTCGGCCATCAGCTTGTCGTTCGGCGAAGCGAACAGCCACCACTGCGACTTCGGATACTCCTCGAGCACCGCACGGGTGATCTTGGTGTCCTTCTTGAAGCCCTTCGGGCCCGCAATGCCCTGCCGCCCCTCGAGCAGCTCGGCAAGACGGTTGTAGACGTTGCGGTCCAGGATCGCCTGCTCGTCGTCGCGGTCCTTGGCCAGACGCTCGATCTCTTCCCGCTCGATCGCCAGCGCACGCTCGTCCTTGTCGACGCCGTGACGGTTGAACACGCGCACTTCCACGATCGTGCCCTGCACGCCCGGAGGAACGCGCAGCGAGGTGTCGCGGACATCGGAGGCCTTCTCGCCGAAGATGGCGCGCAGCAGCTTCTCTTCCGGCGTCATCGGGCTTTCGCCCTTCGGCGTGATCTTGCCGACCAGGATGTCGCCGGCGCGCACTTCGGCGCCGATGTAGACGATACCGGCTTCGTCGAGGTTCTTCAGCGCTTCTTCCGAGACGTTCGGAATGTCGCGGGTGATTTCCTCAGGTCCGAGCTTGGTGTCGCGGGCCATCACCTCGAACTCCTCGATGTGGATCGAGGTGAAGACGTCTTCCTTCACGATCCGCTCGGAGAGCAGGATCGAGTCTTCGAAGTTGTAGCCGTTCCACGGCATGAACGCGACCAGCACGTTCCGTCCCAGAGCGAGCTCGCCGAGATCGGTCGAGGGACCGTCGGCGATGATGTCGCCCTTCTTGACGATGTCGCCGACCTTCACCAGCGGACGCTGGTTGATGCAGGTCGACTGGTTGGAACGCTGGTACTTCATGAGGCGGTAGATATCGACGCCCGACTTGGTCGGATCGAGATCTTCCGTGGCGCGGATGACGACGCGGGTCGCGTCGATCTGGTCGATCACGCCCGAACGGCGCGCCGCGATCGCAGCGCCCGAGTCACGGGCAACCACGCCCTCCATGCCGGTGCCGACGAACGGCGCCTCGGCGCGAACCAGCGGCACCGCCTGGCGCTGCATGTTCGAGCCCATCAGCGCGCGGTTGGCGTCGTCGTTCTCGAGGAACGGGATCAGCGCCGCGGCGACCGAAACCAGCTGCTTCGGCGACACGTCCATGTAGTCGACCTTGTCGGGCGTCATCGGCACGACGTCGCGGGTGCCGCTCGAACGGCAGACCACGAGGTCTTCGGTGAAGCGGCCCTTGGCATCGACCGGCACGTTGGCCTGGGCCACGGAATAGCGCCCTTCCTCCATCGCCGACAGGTACACCACCTCGTCGGTGACACGACCATCCTTGACCTTGCGATACGGCGTCTCGACGAACCCGTACTTGTTCACGCGCGCGAAGGTCGCGAGCGAGTTGATCAGGCCGATGTTCGGACCTTCCGGCGTTTCGATCGGGCAGATTCGGCCGTAATGCGTCGGATGCACGTCGCGCACCTCGAAGCCGGCGCGCTCGCGGGTCAGACCGCCCGGTCCAAGCGCCGACAGGCGGCGCTTGTGGGTGATCTCGCTGAGCGGGTTGGTCTGGTCCATGAACTGCGAGAGCTGCGAGGAGCCGAAGAACTCGCGCACCGCGGCGGCCGCCGGCTTGGCGTTGATCAGGTCCTGCGGCATGACCGTGTCGATGTCGACCGAGGACATGCGCTCCTTGATCGCGCGCTCCATGCGCAACAGGCCGATGCGGTACTGATTCTCCATGAGCTCGCCGACCGAACGCACACGGCGGTTGCCGAGATGGTCGATGTCGTCGATCTCGCCCTTGCCGTCGCGCAGGTCCACCAGCGTCTTGATGACGGAGAGGATGTCCTCCTTGCGCAGCGTGCGCTGGGTGTCGGGCGCATCGAGGTCGAGGCGCATGTTCATCTTGACGCGGCCGACGGCGGACAGGTCGTAGCGCTCGGCGTCGAAGAACAGCGACTGGAACATGGCCTGAGCCGATTCCAGCGTCGGCGGCTCGCCCGGACGCATCACGCGGTAGATGTCGAACAACGCGTCCTCGCGCGTCATGTTCTTGTCGGCCGAGAGCGTGTTGCGGATGTAGGGACCGACATTGACGTGGTCGATGTCGAGCAGCGGCAGCTCCTTGTAGCCCTGCTCGTTGAGCGCCTTCATCAGCTTGTCGGTGATCTCCTCACCGGCCTCGGCGTGGATCTCGCCGGTCTTCGGGTTGACGAGGTCCTCGGCGACGTAGTTGCCGACCAGTTCCTCGTCGGCCATGCGCAGCGCCTTCAGCCCCTTCTCCTGGAGCTGGCGGGCGGCGCGGACGGTGAGCTTCTTGCCGGCCTCGAGCACGACCTTGCCGGTGTCGGCATCGATCAGGTCGTTGACGGTCGAGTAGCCGCGGAAGCGGTTGGCGTCGAACGGAACGCGCCAGCCTTCCTTGGTCCGCTTGTAGAGAATCTTCTTGTAGAACGTCGACAGGATCGCCTCGCCGTCGAGGCCGAGGGCGAACATCAGCGACGTCACCGGAATCTTGCGGCGACGGTCGATACGCGCATAGACGATGTCCTTGGCGTCGAACTCGATGTCGAGCCAGGAGCCGCGATACGGGATGACGCGGGCGGCGAACAGCAGCTTGCCCGAGGAATGGGTCTTGCCCTTGTCGTGATCGAAGAACACGCCGGGCGAACGGTGCATCTGCGAGACGATGACGCGCTCGGTGCCGTTGACGATGAAGGTGCCGTTCATCGTCATGAGCGGAATGTCGCCCATGTAGACGTCCTGCTCCTTGATGTCCTTCACCGACTTCGCGCCGGTTTCCTCGTCGATATCGAACACGATGAGGCGCAGCGTCACCTTGAGGGGCGCAGCGAAGGTCATGCCGCGCTGGCGGCACTCGTCGACGTCGTATTTCGGTTGCTCGAACTCGTAGCGGACGAACTCCAGCATCGAGGTGCCCGAGAAGTCGGAGATCGGAAACACCGAGCGGAACACCGCCTGCAGACCCTCGTCGAGACGTCCGCCCTGCGGTTCGTCCACCATCAGGAACTGGTCATAGGACGCCTTCTGAACCTCGATGAGGTTCGGCATCTCGGCGACTTCCTTGATGTGTCCGAAGAACTTGCGAACGCGTTTGCGACCGGTGAATGTCTGCTGCGCCATCGTGGCCTCTCATTTTCGTCGCCCGCCCTGGGCGAACCGTCCGGAACGCGGCTGCCACCGCCTTCCGGGTTGAATTTTCGAACCCGTCTTGGGGGCCGGAGACGCAGTTTCAGGTGCCGATGTCCTGAATCTGTTCTTCAGACCTTCAAAACGCAAAACGACGCGCGGGGCGCAGATGCGCGCCCGCCCGTCACAACGATCATCTTCACGGACTGCAAAAGCCCGAAATAGCCTGCTCTCCCAACGGCTTACAGGGAAATCCGGCATCCCTGCCCACCGCGCTTTCGTGCTGCCGACCCGATATGGGGCGACAATAGTGCAGATTCGAGGGTCAAACCCTCAAATCCCCACACTTTTTCGTGTTCGGCCTGCGTCGGATCGTTCCGTCGCACGCCTTTTGCATCCGGTCCACTCCTCTCGAAGAAGACCAGGATCCCGGGCTGAGCCGTTGCCCGCCCGGGATCCCGCCAGTAAGCAGCGCTTACTTGAGCTCGACCTTGGCGCCAGCCTTCTCGAGCTGGGCCTTGATCTTGTCGGCTTCGTCCTTGTTCACGCCTTCCTTCAGCGGCTTCGGAGCACCCTCGACGAGGTCCTTTGCTTCCTTCAGGCCGAGACCGGTGATGGCGCGGACTTCCTTGATGACCTCGATCTTCTTGTCGCCGGCGCTGGCGAGGACGACCGTGAACTCGGTCTTCTCTTCGGCCGGAGCGGCAGCGGCGCCACCGGCAGCCGGGCCGGCCACGGCGACAGCCGCGGCAGCCGAAACGCCCCACTTCTCTTCGAGGAGCTTCGCGAGTTCGGCAGCTTCGAGCACGGTGAGGCTCGAGAGGTCGTCAACGATCTTCTGCAAGTCAGCCATTGTTCAGTTTCCTTGAGTGTATGTCTGGTTCGGGTTTGAGTTTTGCGAAGGGCGTCAGGCCGCTTCGCCCTTTGAGGCATGAGCCTGGATGACGCGCGCGAGCTTGCCCGCGGGCGCGTTGGCGAGCTGAGCCAGCTTGGTCGCCGGGGCCACGATGAGGCCGACGATCTTGCCGCGCAGTTCGTCAAGCGACGGCAGCGAGGCAAGCGCCTTCACGCCGTCGACATTCAGGACGGTCTTTCCCATGGACCCGCCGACGATGACGAACTTTTCGTTCGCCTTGGCGAATTCGATGGCGACCTTCGGCGCCGCTACCGGATCGTTGGAAGTCGCGATCACGGTCGGCCCCTTCAACATGGGGCCGATGGCAACGACGTCGGTGCCTTCAAGAGCAATTTTGGCGAGACGGTTCTTCGAGACCTTCACCGCAGCGCCCGCCTGCTTCATCTGCTGGCGCAGCTTCTGCATCTGGGCGACGGTGAGGCCGGAATATTGAGCAACGACCGCGACGCTCGTGGTCTTGAAGACCTCATTGAGCTGTTCGACCGCTTCTTTTTTTGCCGCTCGTTCCACAGCAAGCTCTCTCCGGTTGGCGGTCATCGCGAGAAGCGGGACCGCCGGGTTGCACCCATCGTCCCGCCCAAACCTGAACCTCCGGGTCAAAACCCATCGGACACGCCGGGCAAGACGACAATTCAAAGCCTGCCCTCCGGGAGCCCTGGGGCCCACGGCGTGTCGAGGTCCGAACCAGACCCGTTTCGCAAAGCCAGCCCTTGAAGCTGGATGCGACGTGAAATCCGGTCTTCACCCGTCTATGCAGGCTATGCGATTAAGCCGTTGAGGAATCGAAATTCTTCGCGGGCGCCTGCAGTCTTGGACAGGACGAGGCCAGCCGGCGAACCGCCCGACCCCTGCCCGCATCCCTACCAAACGACGGGTTTTCCTTCCTTTTCGGGCCAATCCTCGCGGACGTCCTGAAAAGGAATGATCTCCTGTCGTGTTGGGTTTTCGGAATGCGCGCACGAACGCGCCAGCCGGGGCCGGCACGTCCGGAGGCGGTTCTTTAACCGCTCCGGGCCTGCTTGCCAAGAGCAAAATTCACACCAGTTCCAATCGATTGGCGGCCGGGCTTGAGATGGCCCAACAAGGACCGATTCAGGCCGATTTCACCCCATAAGGCAGCGGCTTGCCCGCGAAGAACGCGGTCAGGTTCGCCAGCACGCAGTTCTGCATGGCGACGTGCGAATCCAGGGTGTGGCCGCCGATATGCGGGGCGAGCACGACGTTGGGGAGTGCCGTCAGCGCGTCGGGCGCGTGCGGTTCCTTCTCGAAGACGTCGAGGCCGGCCCCGGCGATGGTCTGGTCGCTGAGCGCCGCGACCAGGGCCTGCTGGTCGATAACCGAGCCGCGGGAGATGTTGACGACGTAGCCGTCCGCGCCGAGGCGCTTGAGGATATCGGCGTTGACGACATGCTCGGTCTCGGCCCCTGCCCGGACCGCGATCATCAGGACGCTGCACCAGTCGGCGAGCGCCTCCAGATTCGGAAAGTACTGATAAGGCAGATCGTACCGGGTGCGGCTGAAATAGCCGATTTCGCTCTCGAACGCAGCACAGCGCGCCGCGATCTTGCGGCCGATCTCACCCATGCCGTAGATGCCGATGCGGCGGCCGGGCATGCCGGCCTGGGGACGCATCATCGGCGATTGTTTCGAGGCCGCCCAATCACCGCTGCGGACATATTGGTCGGCCACCAAAATCCGCCGCGTCGTCGCCAGCATCAGGGTCATGGCGATGTCCGCGACGGAAGCCGCATTGGCACCCGGGCTGTGGCCGACTGCGATGTTGCGGCTGGCCGCCGCCTTGATGTCGACGCCGTCATAACCGGTGCCGTAGCAGACGATGGCGCCAAGCTTCGGAAACAGGTCCATCGCCTCCGCGCCGAGCGGGCTACCGCCAGCAGTCAGGAGTGCGCGGATGCCGCCAAGCACCTCCGCCGGAAACACCTCGCGGGCGGGCTTGCCGCCGGTGTCGAGCAGCTCGAATCGCTCGGCGAAGCGCGCCATCATCGACTTGGGAAAGCGCGAGTAGATCAGGACCTTGTCAGTCATTGTTGTTGTTTCCAGTCAGCGCCGCCACAAACGACGAGGGGCGGAATCGGTCGCCCGATCCCGCCCCTCGCCTCATGCAATTTCCAAACCTCAGCCGAGAATGGTGCCCGGCTCGACCTTCACGCCCGGGCCCATCGTCGAGGACACCGCAACGCGCTGGATGTAGGTACCCTTGGAACCGGCCGGCTTCGCCTTGGAGACAGCATCGGCCAGAGCCTTGATGTTCTCGACCAGCTTCTCCTCGGAGAACGAGGCCTTGCCGACGCCGGCCTGCAGGATGCCGGCCTTCTCGACCCGGAACTCGACCGAGCCGCCCTTGGCACCCTTCACCGCACCGGTGACGTCCATGGTCACGGTGCCGATCTTCGGGTTCGGCATCAGGCCGCGCGGGCCCAGCACCTTACCGAGACGGCCGACCAGCGGCATCATGTCGGGGGTGGCGATGCAGCGGTCGAAATCGATCGTGCCGTTCTGCACCTTCTCGACCAGGTCCTCGGCGCCGACGACGTCGGCACCGGCGGCCTTGGCTTCATCGGCCTTGGCGCCGCGGGCGAACACGCCGACGCGCAGCGTCCGGCCGGTGCCGTTCGGCAGGGTCACGACGCCGCGGACCATCTGGTCGGCATGACGCGGGTCGACGCCGAGATTGATCGCGACCTCGATGGTCTCGTCGAACTTCGCTTTCGCGCGTTCCTTGACCATCTTGATGGCGTCCGCGAGCGGGTAAAGCTTTTCGCGGTCAATGCCTTCGCGGGCTTTGTTCAAACGCTTTCCGATTGCCATGGCCGCTTACCCCGCAACTTCCAGACCCATCGAACGGGCGGAGCCCTCGACCATCTTCATGGCCGATTCGATGGTGTCGCAATTCAAGTCCTTCATCTTCTTCTCGGCGATCTCGCGCACCTGCGCCTTGGTCACCTTGCCGGCCTTGTCACGGCCCGGCGCCTTCGAGCCGGACTGGATCTTGGCGGCCTGCTTGAGGAAGTAGGACATCGGCGGCGTCTTCATCTCGAAGGTGAAGGAACGGTCCGCATAGATGGTGATGATCACCGGGATCGGGGTGTTCTTCTCTTCCTTCTGGGTCTGGGCGTTGAACGCCTTGCAGAACTCCATGATGTTGAGACCGCGCTGACCGAGCGCGGGACCGATCGGGGGCGAAGGATTCGCCGCACCGGCCGGGACCTGAAGCTTCAGGTATCCGGTCACTTTCTTTGCCATGTATCACTCCTGTTGTGCCGGCAAGGCCGGCGGTTTCAGGTTCGTGGTCTGGGTCGGATGCGGCTGGCAACCGCCCTCTCCCTCCCACGGCCTCTTGTTGCGAGAGACCGAAGCCTCACGCGTTACCCGATCAGACCTTCTCGACCTGACCGAATTCCAGCTCGACCGGCGTTGCGCGGCCGAAGATCGACACCGCGACCTTCACGCGCGAGCGCGCTTCGTCGATTTCCTCGACCACACCCGAGAACGAGGCGAACGGGCCGTCGGCCACGCGCACGTTCTCGCCGATCTCGAACGACACCGACGCCTTCGGCCGCTCCACGCCCTCCTGCACCTGGTGCAGGATGCGCATGGCCTCGGCTTCCGAGATCGGCATCGGCTTGTTCTCGGCGCCGAGGAAGCCGGTCACCTTCGGCGTGTTCTTGATCAGATGGAACGCCTCGTCGGTCAGCTTCATCTTCACCAGCACGTATCCCGGGAAGAACTTCCGCTCGGCGTCGATCTTGCGGCCGCGGCGCACTTCCGTGACCTTCTCGGTCGGAACCAGCACCAGCTCGAACAGCTCCTCGAGCCCGCGCTGCTTGGCCTGCTCGCGGATCGATTCGGCGACCTTCTTCTCGAAGTTCGAATAGGCGTGGACGATGTACCAGCGCTTGTCGGACACTTGAGCGGTTGCTGTTGCCATCAGTGAATGCCCAGGAGGAAGGTGATGAGGTAGCGGATGATCTGGTCGGCGGCGAAGAAGAAGATCGAGGCCACGGCGACCATCACGAACACCATGATCGTGGTGATCGTGGTCTCACGGCGGGTCGGCCAGGTGACCTTGGCAGTCTCCGAGCGCACTTCCTGCAAGAACTTGAACGGGCTGACTGCCATCGCTTGAGGTCCAGCGTCCGTCGACAGACGCAAATGAATTTCGGGGATCCGAACAGCCGCCGTTGGCCCAGCCCTCTGTCTCGAAGGATGAGCCGGAAACCGGGCTCGATTGTTCGGGGATTTCAAGGCCGCGCCGGAAATCCGCGTCTAACGGGCCGGCTGCGAGTGCGGGGTATCTACTGCGGATGGGGCCAAAGGTCAAGGTAGAGAGAGTTCGCCCGGGCAGGCCGCCCTCCCCGGACGGCCGTTCAGAAGCCATGTGGATCAAGCACTTGTCGCCCGCCCGGAAGGCGCCTCGCGGGAGGCGCTCTGAAGCCCCGGCCCGTCAGTCGGCCCGGTCGACCATGGAAATCCCCGGCAGCGGCACCACGAACTTCCCGCCTTCGGCGAAATAGCGGGCATGCTTGGCCCGGATCGGGTCCACATAGCGCCAGGCAAAGACCACCACGAACGCCGGCTTCCGCTCGTAAAGGGCGGCGGGCGGCAGGATCGGGATGTCATAGCCGGGTCCGGCCATCACCTTCCCCTTGTTGGGGTCGTCGTCGACCAGGAAGTCGATCTTGTTCTCCAGGCCGAACTGCGGCAGCAGCGTCGTGGTGCCCACGGAGACGCCATAGCCGGCGACCAGCTGACCGCGCGCATGGGCGGCATCGGCCATCGCGACCAGTTCGTCGCGGATGGCGGCGATCCTCTTCACATAAGGCGCATAATAGGCCGGCTGATCGACACCAAGCCGTTCTTCCTCGGCGACGAAACGCGCGACCTCGGCCGACGGCTTCTTGGCGCCGCCGGCGCGCTGCACGGTCACACGGATCGAGCCGCCCTTGGTCCAGATGTGCTGGACGTCGATCAGCTCCATGCCCAGCCGGGCGAAGAAACGGATCAGCGGCTTGATGTTAAAATAGGACAGATGCTCGTGATAGACGGTATCGAGCAGGTTCTTCTCGGTGACGTCGACGCCGTATTGCGTTTCGAAGACGAACAATCCGTCCGGCGCGAGCACGTCGCGAACCCCGATCACCAGCGGATCCAGATTGTCGACATTGGCGATCATGTTGTTGGCGATCACGACGCTCGCCGCGCCATGGCTCTGCAGGATGCGGCGACCGATGGCATCGGTGAAGAAATCGCCGATGGTCTCGATGCCCGCCTCCGTGGCGCGCCGCGCGATGTCGACGGCGGGATCGACGCCAAGCACCCGCATGCCGCGCTCCCTGAAGAAGCCGAGCAGCGATCCGTCATTGCTGCCGAGCTCGACCACCAGCGAGCCCGGCGCGATGCCGAAACGGCTGACGACGTCGTTGGCATAGCCTGCGAAATGCTCGCGCAAGCCCAGCGAGAGCGAGGTGGTATAGACGTAGTTTCGGTACTGAATCTCCGGATTGCCGACGTGGAGAATCTGGAGGTGGCCGCAATCCCGGCACAGATGCAGCGCCATCGGCACCGCAGCCCGGAAGACGGGATCTTCGACGCTGGCGTTCGGCACCTGGAAGTTCGGCGTGCCGATGGGCATGCCTGCCATCGGGACGACCAGCTCTTGCTTGTCCGAATGACAGAGGCGGCAGGTATTGCGGACGTAGAACAGGTTTTTCATCGTGCAACCGAAAAATGAGACACGCGCGCGCGTGAGATAATTCCACCCTGTAAAGACCAGATCGGCAACGGGCTCAAGCGGGTCATGGGTGGCTCGAGGCCTCGTTGCCCAGCCCGTAGCTCGGAGATTCCTCCGCCGCCTTGGCCGCCTTGTCGGCCGAATACGAGCCGCGCTCCGGACTTGCCAGCCAGATTACGCCACCGACGAGCCCGATGATCACGCTGATGCCGCCCAGCAGGAGCGATACCGACAGCGCCTCCTCGGACGGCACACCCGCAAGACCGAGGCAGGCGACCATCGCTCCCTCGCGAACGCCCCAGCCGCTGATCGAGATGGGGACGGCCGTCAGCAGCACCACCGGCGGAATCAGGATGCCGGCGTCGAGGACAGAGAGCTGCGCTCCGACACCGCGCGCCAATGCGTAGCAGGCCGCGGCGGTGACGAGATGGATGAGGAGCGCCGATCCGAACAGCAGCGCACGACGCTCGGACTGCAGGAGCAAGAACCTGACCAGGGCTCCGAACCGGACGAAGCTCGCGATCGCGGGAAGCGCGATGAAGCGCTTCGGCAGACGGTCGAGCGTCAACAGGACCACCGTGCCGGCGACGCCCGCGACCGTCAGACCGCCGATGGCCAGGATCGCGGCCTGATTCGACACGCGTGACACCAGAAACGGCAACCCGGCCACCATCAGCACGATCAGTCCGATCAACGCCGTGAAGCGGTCAGCTGCAACGCCCTTGACCGCCTCCGGCCACTGCACGCCGCGTTGGCGCAGCAGCCACATCCGCACCGCGTCGCCCCCGACCGATGACGGCAACACCTGATTGAACCAGAGGCTGATCATGAGGATCCGCCAGCCCGCGAGCCAGTCCAGCGACACGCCGAGCGCGCGCATGATCAGCTCCCACCGGCCGTTGAGCACGAAGGTCTGAAAGAAGATCAGCGCAAGCGCGACAATGAACAGGACCGGATCGACCGAGACGAGATGGTCGCGCAACTGGCGCAGGTCGAGACCGCGCGCGATGTAGACCAGCACGGCGACCGACAGCAGCAGCTTTACCGAAAACAGGGCCGCATGCTTGAAGCGCGACTGCATCAGATAACCGCCTCAGGACGCCGGATATTCCGCACGACCGATGACGAGGTCGATTGCGGCCATCATCCAGAACTGGTGCGTGGTCTCGACAATGTTGTAGCTGCGGCTGTCGACCCAGAAATTGACGTCACCGAGATTGCGCAGCGGATTGTCCGCGTTCATGCCCGACAAGGTGATCACGTCGAGCTTCATCTTGCGCGCCTGCGCAACCGCGTTGAGGATGTTCTTCGAACGTCCCGACGAGCTGATCGCGACGAGGCAATCGCCGGCGCGCGCATTCAACCGTACGGCGTGGGCGATCCAGTCCTCGAAGCCGTAATCATTGGCAAGGCACGACATCATGCTCGCATCGCTGAAGCAGAGTGCAGGCACCGACGCATTCTTCGCCAGATCGATCGCCAGATGCGATGCGATGCCGGCCGATCCGCCATTGCCGATGAAGATCACGCGGCCGCCCTGCTCGCGCGTGCGCAACCATAACGCGCGCGTCGCGGAGATCCTCGCAAAGATACCGTCGTCGACCGCCGTCGCGCGATGCAGGCGCCCCACGTAGTCGTCGAGGAAGGCCTTATGCTCGGGATCGACGGATTCGGCAGGCATGGGCTGGCGGCTCGATTGCAACATTACAGGGTGATACCGGCTATTACCAAGGATTGCAAAGGTATAATACTTGCAAAGTTTGCGAGCGGCTGATAGTCGGCTTTTCGGGTTTCACTCAACATTGGCGAGCCTATTTCGCTGGGCATTCGCGTCACGGATGTTCCCCATGAAATGCATCGTTACTGGCGGCGCCGGTTTCATTGGAAGTCACCTCGTCGATCGCCTGCTCGATGACGGCCATGAGGTCATCGCGCTCGATAATTTCGTGATCGGACGCGCCGAAAACCTCGCCGCGCGCGCCGGGTCGAGCCAGTTGAAGGTGGTGCGGGCGGACGTCACCGATCTCGACGCCATCAAGCCGTATTTTCACGGGGTGGATTGGGTCTTCCATCTCGCCGCGCTGGCGGACATCGTTCCCTCGATCGAGTCGCCGATCCCCTATCATCGCGCCAATGTCGACGGCACGGTCAACGTTCTCGAGGCGGCGCGGCACGCGGGCGCCAGCCGCTTCATCTATGCGGCTTCCTCCTCCTGCTACGGCATTCCGGACGTTTATCCGACGCCGGAGAGTGCCGAGATCCGGCCGATGTACCCCTACGCGCTCACCAAGAATCTCGGCGAGCAATGCGTCATGCACTGGTGCCAGGTCTACAAGCTACCCGCCGTGGCGCTGCGCCTGTTCAACGTGTTCGGACCGCGCCATCGCACCACCGGCACCTACGGCGCCGTGTTCGGCGTGTTCATGGCACAGAAGCTCGCGGGCAAGCCCTTCACCGTGGTCGGCGACGGCGAGCAGACGCGCGACTTCACCTTCGTCAGCGACGTCGCCGACGCCTTCGTGACCGCCGCGCGATCCGATGTCTCGCACGAGATCTTCAATGTCGGCTCGGACAACACCTACAGCGTGAACCGCCTGGTCGAGCTCCTCGGCGGCGACAAGGTCCACATTCCCAAGCGTCCCGGCGAGCCCGACTGCACCTATGCCGACATCAGCAAGATCAAGCGCATCCTGAAATGGGCGCCGAAGGTGAAGTTCGAGGACGGCGTCGCGACGATGTTGAAGTCGATGGACCAGTACAAGGACGCTCCGCTCTGGACGGTGGACAAGATCGCCGACGCCACCAAGGACTGGTTCAAATATCTCGGTGACGACGAGGTCACCCCGCAGAAGGCAAGCCGTTGAGCCAATTCGTTCATCCCCCGATTTTGCCGCCAGCCGATCATCTCCGGGCCGGCCAACTGAGACCGACCGGCGCCTTGGGTCATTCAGCCTTGGGTCATTCACATGGGTAATGCTGCGACAGACAGGCCGGCCGGCCATCCGGCACCGCACGAGAAGATCAAGACGATCGAGGAGCTCGGCGAGATTGCGCGCGCCGCACAGGCAAAGGGCCTGACCGTCGCGCTCTGCCACGGCGTGTTCGATCTGGTGCATCTCGGCCACGTCCGGCACATCCTGGCAGCCCGCAACGAGGCCGACGTGGTCGTGGTGACCATCACCGCCGACCGTTACGTCAACAAGGGCCCGGGGCGGCCGATCTTCCCGGAGAACATGCGCGCCGAGATGCTGGCCGCGCTCGGGACGGTCGACTGGGTCGGCATCAATCAGACCTCCAGCGCCGAGCCGGTCCTCGATACCGTGCGCCCCGACATCTACGTGAAGGGCTCGGACTACGAGAATCCCGAGGATGACGTGACCGGCAAGATCGCGGTGGAGCGCGAGGCCGTCGAGCGTCATGGCGGGCGAATCGTCTTCACGCGCGACGTGACGTTCAGCTCGTCGTCGCTGCTGAACCGCTATTTCGACATCTACGATCCCCCCTTGCGCGACTACCTCCAGAAGGTGCGCGACGGCGGCGGCGCCGAACGCCTGCTGAAGCTGATCGACAAGATCCAGGACATGCACGTCGTGCTGGTCGGCGACACCATCATCGACGAATACCAGTACGTCACGGCGCTCGGGAAGGCCTCCAAGGAGAACATCGTCGCGACCCTGCTCAAGAATGGCGAGCAATTCGCCGGCGGTGTCATTGCCGCCGCCAATCACGTCGCGAGCTTCTGCAAGTCCGTCGAGATCGTCACGACGCTGGGCGGCAACGACTACCCCGAAGAGTTCATTCGGGCTCATGTCCGCCCGAACGTCACGCTCACGCCGATCCGCGTTCAGGGCCGTCCGACCACCCGCAAGCTGCGGTACGTCGAGATGGGCTATCTGCACAAGCTGTTCGAAGTCTACACGATGGACGACACGCCGCTCGACGAAGCCGCGCGCACGGAGATCGACCGCGTCACCGCCGAGCGCGTCCGCGGGGCCGACGTCGTCATCGTCACCGATTTCGGTCACGGCATGATCGCATCAAGCACGATCGACACCTTGATCGCGAATTCCAGGTTCCTGGCGGTCAACGCCCAGAGCAACAGCGGCAATCACGGCTACAACCTGATCACGAAGTATCCGCGGGCCGACTACATCTGCATCGACGCACCGGAAGCGCGCCTGGCCGCCACCGACAAGTTCAACGACATCGCATCGGTGATCGAGGACGGCCTGCATCGCAAGATCGATTGCGACAACATGATCATCACGCACGGCTCCTTCGGCTGCTACCCCTTCTCGTCGAAAACCGGCGTTGCGCGCGTCCCCGCTTTTACCAAGACCGTCGTCGACACCGTCGGCGCGGGCGATGCCTTCCTGACGATCACGGCGCCGCTGGTGGCGGCCGGCGGCAACATCGAGGACGTCGCCTTCATCGGCAACGCGGCGGGCGCGATCAAGGTCGGCATCGTCGGTCACCGCAACTCGGTCGAAAAGGCGCCGCTGGTCAAGTTCGTCACCGCGTTGTTGAAATAGCGCAAGAAGAAAAATCCCGGAGAGCGACAGTGATTGGTCAAAAATGGAATGTGATGGTCACCGGTGGCGCCGGCTATGTCGGCAGCGTGCTGGTCCCCCAGCTGCTTGCAGCGGGCCACAAGGTCACGGTGCTCGACTTGTTCATGTATGGCGAGGACGTCTTCAACGCCGTTCGCGACAATCCGAACCTGCGCCTGATCAAGGGCGACATCCGCGATGAGGCCGCAATCAACGAGGCCCTGCGCGGCAACAACGCGGTGATTCACCTCGCCTGCATCTCCAACGATCCCTCGTTCGAGCTGGACCCGGGGCTCGGCAAGTCCATCAACTACGACTGCTTCCGTCCGATGGTGCGCGCCGCGAAGAAGGCGGGCATCAAGCGCTTCATCTATGCCTCCTCGTCGAGCGTCTACGGCATCAAGGACGAGGCCGAGGTGACCGAGGAATTGTCCTGCGAGCCGCTCACCGACTATTCCAAGTTCAAGGCGATGTGCGAGACCGATCTTGCCGAGGAGGCCGCGTCCGGCTTCGTCACCTGCACGGTTCGTCCCGCCACCGTCTGCGGCTACGCTCCGCGGCAGCGGCTCGACGTCGTCGTCAACATCTTGACCAATCTCGCCGTCAACACCGGCCGCATCCGCGTGTTCGGCGGAACGCAGAAGCGGCCCAATCTGCACATCCAGGACATGTCGGCGGCCTATCTGTTCCTGCTGCAGCAGGAGGATGCGAAGATCGACGGCAAGACCTACAACATCGGCTACGAGAACCACTCGCTGATGAAGATCGCCGACATCGTCAAATCGGTGGTCGGAAACAATGTCGAGGTGGCGGTCGAGCCGACCGACGATCTGCGTTCCTACCACGTGTCTTCGGAGAAGATCCGCCGCGAGCTCGGGTTTGCGCCGACGCACACGATCGAGCAGGCCGTGTCCGGCCTCGTCGATGCCTTCAGGTCCGGCCGCCTGCCGAACTCGCTCAACGATCCCAGGTATTTCAACATCAAGATGATGCAGAACATCAGCCTGAAGTGAGCGGCGTGCGGATCGGCATCGATTTCGACAACACGATCATCTGCTACGACAAGGTCTTTGCCGCGGCCGCGCGCCAGCGCGGGCTGGTGCCGGAGGGCTGGGACGGGCTGAAGACCGACGTGCGGGACTATCTGCGCTCCCGCGCCGGCGGCGAGCTTGCCTGGCAGGGGCTGCAAGGCTTCGTCTACGGCAAGGGCATCGGCGGTGCCGAGATCTACCCTGGAGTCCGCGAATTCCTGGTCGCGTGCCGCAAGGCCGGCGCGAGCGTCTATATCGTCAGCCACAAGACGCAGTTCGGCCATCAGGATCCCGATCGGGTCGACCTGCGCGAGGCCGCGCGCGGCTGGCTGAAGAGCGCGCATCTCATCGATATCTCCGACGCGGCGATCTCGGCGGGCAATGTCTATTTCGAGGACACGCTGGCGGCCAAGGTCGAGCGGCTGGCGAGCCTGCAGCTCGACATCTTCATCGACGATCTCGTCGATGTCTTCGAGCAGCCGCATTTTCCAAAGGCGACGCGATCGATCCTGTTCACGCAAGCGCGGCCACCGCATCCGGAGCATTGCGAGCCGCTCGCGACCTGGGCCGATATCCACCGCGGAGTGTTCACGGCATGAGCGAGCCGGACATCAGCGTACAGGATGCGGTCTCGATCGGAAGTCGCCTCTCCGGGGCGCAGGTCGCGGCCGCGCAACCGGCGCGGTCCGGTGGCAACAACCGGGTGTTCCGGCTGGAGATGGCGGACGGTCCGCCCCTCGCCCTCAAGCACTATCCGTCCGACGGACGTGATCGCCTGGGACAGGAGTATGACGCGCTGACGTTTCTCTCGCGCCACAGCATCAATTCGACGCCGCGGCCGATCGCGAAGGATCCGGCGGCGTTCTGCGCACTGTACCAATGGTTCGACGGTGACGCTGCGGTCCTGCATCCGCAGCACGACGATGCCGACCAGCTGGCCGATTTCCTGATCGCGCTACAAAAGCTGCGCGATGCTGAAGGCGCGCAGACTTTGCGGAACGCATCAGCCAGCATCTTTTCGCCCGAGGCGGCCATCGCCCAGTACGAGCAGCGCCTCGACGACCTGAGGCGGGCCTCGGATGATCATCCGGACCTGCGTGCGTTCATGGACGGCAGCCTCGTTCCCACCACGGCCGTCGCAATCCGGCAACTCCGTCGGCGCTATGGGGAACTGGGCCTGGATCCCGCCGCGGACCTTGCGCCCGCCCAACGTGCATTGAGCCCGTCGGATTTCGGTCTGCACAACGCGCTGCGTGCCGGCGACGGCAAATTGCGCTTTATCGACTTCGAGTATTTCGGCTGGGACGACCCGGTCAAGCTCGTGTCCGACACCGCGATTCACCCCGGCAGCGGCCTGCCCGACGCCGACGCGAATCGATTGATCGAGCGGCTCTCCCAGGCCTTCGCGGCTGGGGATGACGCGTTTGCGATCCGCCTTGACGTACTGTATCCTCTGTTCGGGGCGATTTGGTGCCTGATTGTCCTGAATGCCTATTTGCCGGAAAGCCGCTCCCGGCGCGCCCTGGCTGCGCAAGGTGGCGATCTCTCGGTCCGCCTTGCCGGCCAGCTCGACAAAGCCCGCCGGCTCCATCAAACGATTTGCCAACGTGATCCAGATTTCGCCCCACGCTGAAGCCGCCCTCACCTGCACGCTCGACGAGCGCAGCCTGTATTTGCGCCGCCTCGTCCTCGGTTCTGTCCGCTCTGCTGGACGCGGACATGTCGGTCCTGCCCTGTCGCTGATCGAGATGGTCCGCGTGCTCTATGACGACGTGCTGCGGATCGATCCGAGCAATCCGCGCGATCCCAATCGCGACCGCGCCATCCTCAGCAAGGGACACGGTTGTCTGGCGCTCTATGCGCTCTTGGCCGATCGCGGCTTCTTTCCGCTGTCGGAGCTGGACGGCTTTTGCGGCTCCGACAGCATTTTGGGCGGGCATCCCGAATACGGCATGGTGCCGGGGGTCGAGGCGTCGACCGGCGCGCTCGGGCACGGCCTGTCGATCGGTGTCGGGCTCGCGCTCGCCGCGCGCATGCGCGAGCGCAGCTACCGGACCTTCGTGCTGCTCGGTGACGGCGAGATCAACGAGGGATCGGTGTGGGAGGCCGCCATGGGCGCGGCCAAGCACGGCCTCGACAATCTGGTCGCCATGATCGACTACAACAAGCTCCAGAGCTACGGGCCGACCGATTACGTGCTGCCGCTCGAGCCGCTCGCCGACAAGTGGCGCAGCTTCGGCTTCGCGGTGCAGGAGGTCAACGGCCACGACGTCGGCGCGCTGCGCACGGTCCTGAAGCAGGTCCCGGCCGTTGCCGGCAAGCCCACCGCCATCATCTGCCATACCGTCAAGGGCAAGGGTCTTCCGGCTGCGGAATCCAATGCCGATTGGCATCACAAGAACAAGCTGACCGACAGCGAGCTCGACGCCATTCGCGTCGCCGTCGGCGATTTTTGATCGGCTCCCCATGCGCAACACCGCGATGAACATGGTCCACAAGCTCGCCGCGCGCGACGAGCGTGTGCTCTACATCGGCTCCGATCCCGGCGCCGGCACGCTGCGCGCGATGAGCAAGGAGTTTCCCAAGCGCCATCTGATCGAGGGCATTTCGGAAGCCCACATCATCGGCATGTCGGCCGGCCTCGCGATGGAGGGTTTTGTTCCTTACGTGAACACCATCGCGACCTTCCTGACGCGGCGTTGCTACGAGCAGGTCGCCGTCGATCTCTGCCTGCACAATCTTCCGGTGCGGCTGATCGCCAATGGCGGTGGCCTGGTCTACGCGCCGCTCGGTCCCACCCACCAGGCGATCGAGGACATCGCCATCATGCGGGCGCTGCCCAACATGACGGTGATCTGCCCGTGCGACGCCGACGAGGCCGCGCGCATGATGGAGCAGACGCTGGATTGGAAGGGGCCGATCTACATCCGGCTCGGCAAGGGCGGCGATGCCATCGTCTCCAAGGCCGAGCACGGCTTCGAGATCGGCAAGGCCATCCTGATGCGCTCCTCTGGCGACGTCCTCATGGTGACCACCGGCATCATGCTCCAGCGGGCGCTCGCCGCGGCCGACCTGCTGGCCGCGCAAGGCATTCGCGCCGGCATCCTGCACATGCATACCGTGAAGCCGCTCGACACCGCGGCGCTGCTGCAGGCGATCCGCGGCACCAGGCTCCTGGTCACGCTGGAGGAGCACGTGCCCTCCGGCGGGCTCGGCAGCGCCGTTGCCGAGGCGCTGATCGACAAGCTCGGCTCCGGCTTGCCTGCGATGCTGCGGCTGTCGCTGCCGGACCGCTTCATGCACAATTACGGTTCGCAGGACTCGTTGCTGAAGAAGCACGGGCTCTCCGCCAGCGCCATCGCGACCTCGATCGAGCATGCGCTCGCGGCGTCGCACACCCCCTCCCCTCAACTTCATTCCACCTGACGGGTCACATGTACGACGTTCGCTATTCCTATCTGCTCGAGCAATTCGCCGACCCCGCTCCGATCCTCGCCGAGATCGGCCGGCTGGTGGCGACCGGTGACTTCACCCTCGGCAAGCCCGTCGCCGAATTCGAGAAACGCTTTGCCGAATTGATCGGGGTCCGTCACGCCATCGGCGTCGGATCCGGCACCGACGCGCTCAAGCTGCCGCTCAAGGCGCTCGGCATCGGTCATGGCGACGAAGTCATCACCGCCGCCAACACCTTCATCGCCACCGTCGGCGCGATCGCGGAAACCGGCGCGACGCCCGTGCTGGTCGATTGCGACGATTCCTTCTGCATGAACGTCGACCAGGTCGAGGCCGCCATCACCAGAAAGACCAAGGCGATCATGCCGGTGCAGCTCACCGGCGAGGTCACCGACATGGGCAAGCTGATGCCGATCGCGCAGCGCCACAATTTGCCGGTGGTCGAGGACGCCTGCCAGGGCATCCTGTCGGAGTTCGCGGGAAAACGCTCCGGCACCCATGGCATCGCGGCCGGCTTCTCGCTGCATCCGCTCAAGAACCTCAACGTCTGGGGCGATGCCGGCGTCGTCGTCACCAATGACGACGGCATGAACGAGAAGCTCCGCCTGATCCGCAACCACGGCATGAAGAACCGCGACGAGATCGCGATCCTCGGCTGCAACTCGCGGCTCGATTCCTTGCAGGCCGTGGTCGGCAACTGGCTGATCGGCCAGACCAGCGAGATCACGCGGCGCAGGATCGAGAATGCGGCCTATTACGATGCGGGTCTCGCCGGCCTGCCGGGCCTGCGCGTTCCGCCGCGCCGTCCCAACGTGAAGCACGTCTACCATCTCTACATGGTGTTCGCCGAACGCCGCGACGAGCTCTACAAGTACTGCCTGGACAACGGCATCGAAGCCAAGATCCACTATCCAATCCCGCTGTATCAGCAGGAAGGCCTGAAGCATCTCGGCTATGCGCCGGGCACGTTCCCGGTCACCGACCGCCACGCCAAGGAAGTCATCAGCTTCCCGGTCGACCAGCACCTGACGCGTGCCCAGCAGGACCGCGTCATCGAGACCGTCAGGACGTTCTGCCATGGACGCTGACACCGGCCGCCGGCGCATCGGTTACGTCAATCTTCCCGCGCAGTTCGAGGAAGAGCGTGCGGAAATCCTGCAGGCGGTCGAGGGCGTGTTCCAGCGCGGCGACTTCATCGGGGGCGCAGCGGTCGGGAAGCTCGAGGAGGAATTGTCCGCCTATCTCGGCTCACCGCATGTGGTGACGCTGAATTCCGGCACCGACGCGCTGATCCTCGCCATGCGGGCGCTCGACATCGGCCCCGGCGACGAGGTGATCACGCCGCCGAATTCGTTCGTGGCATCGACCGCCGCGATCATCGCGGTCGGCGCCACGCCGGTGTTCGCCGACGTGCTACCGGACCAGAACATCGATCCGGCCGCAGTCGAGGCCGCCGTCACGCCGCGCACCAAGGCGATCATGCCGGTGCATCTGACCGGACGCATGGCCGACATGGCTCCGCTGATGGCAATCGCGGCCAAGCACGCGCTCGCCGTGATCGAGGATAGCGCCCAGGCGGTCGGCTCGACCTATGACGGCCGGATGAGCGGCACCATCGGCACGTTCGGCTGCTTCTCCGCCCACCCCTTGAAGAATCTCAATGCCGCCGGCGATGCCGGTTTCCTCGTCACGGCCGACGCCGAGCTTGCCGCAAGAATCCGCCGGCTCCGCAATCACGGCCTGATCAACCGCAGCGACGTCCAGGAATGGGGGATCGTGTCGCGGCTCGACACGCTGCAGGCCGAGGTGCTGCGCATCCGCCTGCGTCACCTTCCTTCCGTGATCGAACGCCGGCGGCGCAACGCCGCGCAATACCGCGCCGAGCTCGCCGGCCTGCCCCTGTTCATTCCGCCCTGCCGGAACATCGAGTTCAACACCTTCCACACTTTCGTGGTGCAGACCGAGCGTCGCAACGACTTCCAGAAATATCTTGCCGACAAGGGTGTCGAGACCGCGATCCATTATCCGGTCCCGATCCACCTGCAGCCGGCAGCGACCCATCTGGGCCATGGCCGCGGCGCGTTCCCGGTGACGGAACGGCAGGCGGACCAGATCCTCACGCTCCCCATCAACCAGTTCCTGTCGGCCGCCGACATCAGCTATATTTGCGCGACCGCCCGGGAGTATTTTGCATGACGGACACGGACTTCCTGCACGCCGACGAGCAGGCGCTGGCGCAACGCTTCATCGACGATGGCTTCGTCACCACCCCGGCCGACGATCGCGCCGGGCTCGACCGGATCCAGCGCCGCGCCGCCGAGCTCGCGGCGGACTATCTGAAGCTGCCGCACAGCAACGATCCCTACGCGATGCTGGACACGATCCACACGCGGGTGAGCGTGGATGACCTCAACGGATTGCGGCTGCACGTCTTCAACGGCCTCAACGCCGAGCCCTGGTTCCGGCCGACCTATTTCCGCCTGGCGCGCTCGACGATCGAGACCATCGTCGGCAACGAGCTCTGCATGCAGCGCCGCGTCAATCTCAGCATCCAGCTTCCCGGCGACAGCTCCTCGCTGCTCGCCACCCATTCCGACGTCTGGTCGGGCGACTCGCCATTCGAGGTCGTGGTGTGGGTGCCGCTGGTCGACGTCCACCGCACCAAGTCGATGTATCTGCTGCCGCCGTCCCTGAACGGCGAGATGCAGGACCGCATGGCGGCCTTGCGCAGCGCCGAGGAGCTGTACAAGACCATCAAGCCGCACGCGACCTTCATCGAGATCCCCTACGGTCACGTCATGCTGTTCAACCAGACCCTGATGCACGGCAATCGCGTCAACGAGGAAGCCGGCACGCGCTGGAGCATGAACTGCCGCTTCAAGAGCATCATGTCGCCCTATGCGGACAAGCGCTTCGGCGAGTTCTTCGAGCCGATCCTGCTGCGCCCGGCAACCCGGGTCGGCATGCAGTACAAGCTGCCGGGAGGCTTTCATGGCTGAGCGGGCCGGACATCGCGGCTATATCGGCGTCAGGCCGTTGAACGGCAGCCGCACCCCGCAGCACGTCCAGAACATCGTGATCCGTGACTATGCGCGGCGCAAGAACCTGCACTACCTGCTGAGCGCCGCCGAGCACACCATGCCCGGCAGCTACATGGTGCTGGAAGACATCCTGGACGAGCTGCCGCAGCTGCGTGGGCTCATTCTCTACAGCATCTTCATGCTGCCGCCCGACGAGGCACGGCGGCGGCAGATCTACGACCGCGTGCTGCGCGAGGGCTGCGACCTTCACGCCGCGGTCGAGGAGATCACGCTGTCGTCGCAGAAGGACATCCAGGCCATCGAGGACATCCTGCTCGTCAACAAGTTCGCGACCATCCTGTGACGATGCCGCGGACCGGTTGGCCCCCATGACCGAGATCAACCTGCTCCAGCCGATGCACGCATCGACGAGGCGGGACTACGTCCAGCGCGTGGTCGAGCACGACAAGGCGGAATCCGCCACGGTGGCGCGGCAATGGGGACGCGACTATTGGGACGGCGACCGGCGCTACGGCTACGGCGGCTATCGCTACGATGGGCGGTGGCGCCCGCTGGCCCAGACCCTGATCGATCGCTACGGCATCAAGCCGGGCATGAGCGTGCTCGACGTCGGCTGCGGCAAGGGCTACCTGCTCTACGAGTTCACCCAGCTGGTCCCCGACCTCAGGATCGCCGGCATCGACATCTCCGAATATGGCATCGCCAATGCCAAGGAGGAGGTGCGGCCGCATCTGAAGGTCGGCAGCGCCGTCGCTCTCCCCTACCCCGACCACAGCTTCGATCTCGTGGTCTCGCTCGGCGTATTGCACAACCTTCCGCTCGAGGACGTGTTCCGCGCGGTGCCCGAGATCGAGCGCGTCGGACGCGGCGCCTCGAAATATCTGATGGTCGAATCCTTCCGCAACGAGCGCGAGAAGGCCAATCTGCTTTACTGGCAGCTCACCTGCCTGAGCTTCCACGGCCCGCAGACGTGGGCCTGGATCTACGACAAATGCGGGTATCGGGGCGACCATGGGTTCATCTTCTTCGAATGAAGCAGGCCGGCGCCGGCCGACCTCGCTGCGCGCGCAAAATCCGGAAGTGTACTATTCGGACGATGCCATCGTCACCGCGGACGATGCCACGATCGCGGAGCTGAAGCGCATCGCCGCCGGCAACCCGCGCCTGCGCAGCCGGCTGTGCACGCATCCCGATCCCGCATCAAGCCTGCACGAGATGCTGATCGTGCATCATCGCGAGGCCTATGTGCGGCCGCACAAGCACCTCGGCAAACCTGAATCGTTCCACGTGATCGAGGGCACCGCGCAGGTCGTGATCTTCGAGGATGACGGCCGCATTCGCGAAGTGCTCGAGATGGCGCCGTACGGTCAGGGCAAGCGCTGCTACTACCGCATGCCCGAAAAGGTCTTCCACTCGATCCTGATCACCTCGGAATGGCTGGTGTTCCACGAAACCACTGCCGGCCCGTTCGATCCCTCCCGCACGGCGTTTCCCGACTGGGCGCCTGACGGCAGCGATGCCGCCGCGGTGCAGGACTACGTCACGAGAACCGGTGCGCTCGCCGCGGAGCATCTGGCGAAACAATAGATTCCGACCACTTTCGCCGCTCGACGAGCGCGCCGTGAATGACAGAGGACGACACCAGCCGATGAAGCGGCCTGCAAAAGCACTGGTGACGACGGCCAAGTTCGCCGTTTCGATCGGTATCCTCGTGTTGTTGCTGCGGGCCCAGGATTTGTCGTCCCTGAAGGCCGATCTTCTCGCCGTCAGATTGGACATGCTGGCGCTTGCCGTGCTGCTGCTGTTTGCTCAGACCATCGTGCTCTGCCACCGCTGGATCCTGATACTCCGCGCCATGAACGTGTCGCTCGAGTGGATGGCAGGCTGGAGGATTCTCATGGTCAGCACCTTTTTCAATCAGGTGCTGCCCGCGGGCGGTGATGCCGTCCGCATCTGGATGCTGCGGCGGCGTGGCGTGCAATGGTCGCCAACCATCAGCAGCATCGTGGCCGATCGCTTTCTGGCGCTGCTTGCCCTCGGTCTCATCGTGCTGGCGGGAATGCCACTTCTGCTGCCTCGCGTCCGCGACAACTCGCTCCTTTTCGCGATCCTGGCCGTTCTGGCGGCAGCTTGTCTCGGCGCAATCGCTCTGGTGACGCTCGATCGGTGGCCACCGCGCTTGATCGCGGCCGTGCCGGCCAAGGTCGTGCAATTCGCGATGCTCGTCAGGGCGCCGTTGCTGGCACCCGAGGGGCGAGCCATGTTGATCGCGTCAGCCATCGTCGTCCACCTGATCACCGTCGCGACCTGCTATGTCCTCGCCATCGGATTGGACGCGCCTCTCTCCGCGCTCGACGCCTTCGTGCTTGTCCCACTCGTCATCCTGTCATCCGCGGTCCCCATCTCGATCGGAGGCTGGGGCGTGCGCGAAGGCGCGATGGTCGCTGCGCTTGGTCTGGCCGGAATCGCGTCCGACAAGGCGCTTGCAGTATCGGTTTTACTGGGTCTTGGCGGCCTGATCGTCGGCCTGTTCGGCGGACTGGTTTGGCTGATCGCGCCGGAGCGCGCCAGCTTCAACGCCGACCGGGCGCGGGCCATCGCCGAACGAACTGATGTCGCGCCGGTCTAGATGAGTAACCCCGGACAAGATCAAACGATGATGGCTGGCGCGGTGCGTTTGCGTGCCATCATCGAGACGTGGTGGCCGCGCGTCCTAGCCTTGGTGCCCGCAGTACTTTCCATATGGTTTGTGAACCGAACCGGCACCTACCGTACCCTGTTGTTCGACGGTGGCTGGACGACACGATTTTATGTCCTCGCCTGGATCGTTCTGACGCCTTATCTCGGCTGGCTCATCATGGCGACCGGACGTGTGACGTTCTCGCTCATCAAGCACGAGGCCACTCAGCGCGTCGACGAGTTCTTTGTCGGCGCGGCCACGCTCATCCTGACGGGATTTGGACTCGGCGCTCTTTCCATCCTGTACCCGCAAATCGTTCTCGGATTTGCGACCGCGGTTCTGCTATGGGATAGCCGCGACTTGAGGAAGCCGCGGAAACTCGCGGTGACTTTGCCGCTGGTCGCAACATCGTTGCTGGGTCTTTGGCTGCTGGCAACGGTGTTCCTCGATCGCGCTGTCATACCTGACGTCGTTTCGACCGACGTTCAGCAGCTTTACGCTCCTTATCTTGCAGAGGTCGCGAGAAATCACAGCATCTGGCTCGCAGCCGACAATCCCATCTTTTCCGACTTCGAGATCGGCCACGGAAATGGGCTGCATCTGATCATGGCGACGTTTCTGCCGCCCCATGTCGCCCAGATCATTTCGTTTCTCTACTTCGTCGGCATCGGTGCGGTCATTTTCGAGCTCGCCCGCACGCTGGTACCCTTGCGCACACTTGGGCGACGATGGGAAGACGCGGCGCCCTCGATTGCGCTCGGCTTTGCGATTCTCGCTCTCGCGTCAGACCCCGGCCCCCAGATCATGGAGTTCGGAAAGTACCATCTCCAAACTGCAGCGTTCCTTCTCTATTTTCTGCTGATCGTTGTTCGACCTTCCAAAGGGCAGGACAAGCTGTCCGCCAGCCTCTGCGGCCTTGCTCTCGCCGCCTCCTATCCATTGTTCGCAGCGTTTGCCTTTCTAATATCCGGCGTGGGAGTGCTCACCAAAGCGCTTCAACGAGATTGGCGAGGGCTCGCTACGAGCGTGGCGCTAGGGTCGGGCGCGGTGGCGGGCTGCATGGTCGCCTTTGGAGTCAACTATCTCTATCTGGGAATTCCGGCGACCAATCCCTATTCAATCTTCCGGCACGTCGTATCGGTTGACCGTTTTTCGCACTTCGGCAGCCTCGATATTCTCGATTATTTTGTGGTGGCCCAATCAATCGGCGTGAGCGACTTTTCCATTGAAGGAGGACTGCTCGTCGCGTTCAGGCAGATGAAGGCGATTATTCGCAGCGCAGCCCTTCTCGCCATGACATGTTGCGTTGTCGCTTTCCTGGACTCGAAGCTGTTTCCCAATCGTTCCGGTCACCCAAAATCATGGCCGCCGCTCAACGTAGCGGCACCGTTCATCCTCATCGCCTATCTCGTCACCGTCCGATCTCTCGACGCAACGTTGAAAATTCCGAGTCTGATAAGACTATCCATTCATGTCCACGCCCTGACCCCCGTTGTGGTCATCGCGATCGCTTTTGCGGGACTGACAATCGTGTGGCGGTTGGCACCGACTTGGTTCACCGGTCGTACCGCTCCGCATCTGGCGTTTTTGGCGCTCTTTTTCCTTTGCGCGTCGACGGTGTATTGGTTTCCTTGGCAAAGCTTCAAGAGCGACGGTGCCGTCCGTTTCGTGACAGGACGTCCCCTCAATCAAATGCCTCGCGTCAGCCTGAACTGGCAGCGCTGTGACGAGTTGCAGCAATCGACGGGTTCTGAGCGTATTCTACCCCTCAACGGCTATCGCGCGATGGTGCCCTGCTATTTCTCGCCCCTCCTGACGCGAGGCAAGATCATTCATACCTATCAGAGCGATGTCGCCCGCGATTTCAAGAAGATCGCGCTGGGGACCGCCGAGACGGCAGAAGCCGCGCTTCGCGCGTTGGGAGTTGATCTTTTTTATGTCCAGAAGGAGAACTGCGATTTTTGGCTCAATGGGTTCTCCGACCTTTTTCAGAAAGACGAGTTGGCGAGGCGTTTTGCCGTTCGCGCCGACACGCCCGACTACTGGCTATTGTCATGGAAGAATGGCGATCAGGCGCTGAGTCCGGAGGCTGAGGCCGAAATCTCGGCACTCAGGACGAGATCAAAAGAAATATACCGGGAGGCTTACGGTGTGGAGCCATTTGAGGTGGTCAAGCACCGCCTGTCATTGGACGGCAAGCGTACCAATCCCGAGCGTCTCGATCAGTTATCCAAATGCCGCTGAGGTGTTGCCGATTTGACAACGGAAAGCGATCCTCCGCGGAAACTCCACATGCGCTTCGCTAAACGCTGGTCTTGGAGCAACACACGTTGGGACGCCGGCGCGCGCGCCGGCTTGATGACAGCTCCATTCCTCGTTGCGGCGCTGGGCTTGCTGGTGAAGGTTCCTCCCGACGTCCAGTTCTTCAGCGGCGGCCCCTTGGTCCTCTGGAACAGCCTATGTCTAGCTGTCCTCGCTCCCTACGTGGGTGTTGCGTTTGTCGGAATGGGGGCCCTGCTCGTTTACCCGCCCGACGAAGGTAACGACCTCGATGCGGCTGATCTGCTGGTACTGCAGTTCTTCGGCGGCGCTGCTCTGTGCGTCCTGATCGGCGTTTGCCTCGGTGCGGCGGGATTGCTGTTCCCGTGGATCACCATCCCATTCTTGACGGGCATCGTCGCCTGGCAGCTTGCACATCCATCGCGCGGCCGTTGGATACCATCTACGGCAGCCGAGTGGCTGCTGGTCGGACTGATCGGTTTATCGGCTATTGTGCTTCTGCTCATGAAGGGCGTCGTGCTCGACGCGACCCGCGGCGATATCCCGCAACTTTATCTTCCGCTTCTAGCCGACCTGCAGAATCGCCACACCCTCTGGCTCGATCCCGAACAGCCAAAGCTATTCTGGTTCTTGCTCGGCCGCGGCCACGGAGCCGACATGTTGCTTGTGAGCTTCGGTGGCCCGATGGCTCATCAAATCCTCTCCGTCGTTTATTTGCTGTCAATCACGGCGTTGGTCCATCGCGTCGCCGCTCGGCTGACGACGGGCTGGATATTGCCGGGCTGCGCGGCGCTGATCGCAATGTGGTCGAGCTTTATCGGCGTGGAAACCGGACGCTTTCACTACGAGACGGGCGCCCTCCTCCTGTTCGTGTGTTGGGCTGGGCTGCTCTATGCCACGACAAACGCCCGTGTGGTCTTCCGCGCCTTGGTGCCGGCCGTGATGTCCATCGCGATCATGGTTCCCCAGGCAGCTATCATCGCTGCGGCATTCTTGATGGCGGGGGCAGCAGCCGGCTGGTTAGCTCATGGCCCACGCGGCATCGTGCGGCCGCTGGGAGTTGCCGCAATCGGTGTTGTCACGGCAGCTCTTAGCCTTCTGGTCAACCAGATCTATCTCGGCATCGCCGAGGTCAATCCGATCGGCGTCTTCATGCCGCTCATGAACGTGGAGCGCTTTCGTCAGATCTCGAGTTTGGATCTCATGGTCTACGTGAACAACGCGCAAGGCATCAAGTATGCGGGATTCTCGATACGCGACATCGTGGCCGCTGCGGAACGCTTCCAGGCGGTGCTATCGAGCCTTTTCCTTGCGGGCAATTTTTGGACGTACCCGGCTTTCATTGTCGCATGCGCCGCTGTGCTCGACGTACGGCGCCCCCGGGACACGGGCCCTTTCATCGCAGGTCTCGGTCTAGCCCTGCTCGCCATAATTTCTCTCATCACTCTCACTTCACATGGAAGCCTGGAGCGCATGCTGGCCTTTCGATCGGTCGCGACTCCGCTCATTGCCGTTTCACTGATAGTGGCTCTTGCCGACATCTTTCGGCGACACAAATTGCAAGACCGTTTTGCCTCCCTGCCTTCGGCGATCGTTGCAATCGCTTTGGCGGCCCTCGTCGCAACGGTGGTTGCAAGGTCGCAGGGCGAGATAACTCGGGGGCGCCTGGAGGGTGCTCTGGCGTTTGTCACCGGGCGCATCGGGCTGGTAGGCACCTCGCCGTCATTTGACGATCTAGACCCGCGTCGCTGCGGGGAGGTTTCGCGCCACGTCCCGTCCGGCTGGCGCATCCTGCCCGTCAATTCCGCCTTGCGCTTTCTCCCGACCTGCGCCGAATCCCCTCTCCTGCCATCCGGTCGGGTGATCGATACTCTGCACCCGGCGTTCCTGCCCGACTATGGAGATGTTCTGCTCGGGCCAACCCAAATCAGCATTGCGGCTTTGCGCCGGCACGATGTGAACGCCTTTTACATCGAGCGCGATAGGTTGGACTTTTGGGCGCAGGGGCAAAGCCCGCTTTTTGATTCAGATAGCATCCAGCGCAATCTGGATGTGCTCCACGTCGGAGCCGATTACATATTGCTGACGTGGAAGGGTCTTGGCGTCCAGATCAGCGACACGCAGGTTGCAGCGATCACCGAGCTACGGAACCGCAGCCGCGTGACGGAAGGAAGCAAGGATTATTGGGCTGGTATCGCAGCACTCGCCACATGGCGATCCCGGCAAGACTCGATCCGGAAGTGAGCCGACGCTGTTCTCGCAAGCCCCTCTGCAATGCCCGCAGACGGTGTGCAACCCAACTTATCAATTGAGGTACAAGCTGGGGCCCTATATAGCCCTATATTGACTACCAGCCGCGGGCCGTAGTCGCCCGATACGCCGATTTCAGACCCGCTCCTTCCAAAGAGTTGAAGCCGTGACCGACCATTGCCGCCTCTGCCATTCGACCGACCTGCGACCGGTCATCGACCTCGGCCCGATGCCGATTGCGCATCGACTTCGGCACAGCCGAAACGAGCAGGAGGAACGCTATCCGTTCGAGGTGCTGGCGTGCGGCGCGTGCGGCCTGCCGCAGATCGTCAAGCCGATCGATCCAGACATCCTGTACCGGCAGTTCAATTACAATTTCAGCAGCTGGAAGCCGGAGCCGCACCAGGTCGACGAGCTCGACACCATCGCGAAATTCTCGAAGCATCAGTCCGTGTTCGAGATCGGATGCAACGACGGCCTGTTCATGGACAGGCTGCGCGAGCGCGGCGCGAAGGTCCTGGTGGGCGTGGAGCCCAACCCGGTGTCGGGCAAGATCGCCCGCGAGCGCGGCATCAAGGTCTATGCCGACATGCTCAGCCCGGAGATGGCCCACGACGCGGTCGCTCAATCCGGCAAGTTCGACCTCGTCGTCTCGCGCCAAGTACTCGAGCACATCGTCGATTTCGAGAATTTCTTCGCTTGCGTGAAGATCGCGCTCAAGGACGACGGGCTGCTGTTCATCGACGTGCCCGACTTTGATCCCGGTTCGACGGCGGGCGACCTCTCCGTCCTGTGGGAGGAGCACGTCAGCTACTTCACCGAACCGACCCTGCTGGCGCTGCTGGCCCGCCACGGCTTCGAGGCGGTCTCCGTCAAAAAGTACAATTTCAGCGGCGGCAGCCTCGCGGTCGCCGCCCGTCTTGCAACTCGTGACGTGACGCCGCCGCCTGCGCCCTCCGGGGTCGGTGAGAAATTCGGTCAGCGCGCAAGGGAGTACGGCGCGCGCCTGCGGCCGGTCCTCGCCAAGGCCCGTGCGAGCGGCGCCGAGATCGCCATCTACGGCGCGGGCTGCCGCGCCTGCACCTTCACCAACGCGCATGAGCTGGCGGATCTCGTCGACCTCTCGGTCGACGACCAGAAGGAGCGTCAGGGGCTGTTCCTGCCCGGCACCGGCATTCCGATCCGCTCGCCCGACGAACTCGCCGACAAGTCGGGCCCGCTCGTCTGCCTCCTCGCCGTGAACCAGGAGAACGAAGCCAAGGTCAGCAGCCGGCTGCGCGAGAGCGTGAAGCGGCCGCTGCACATCGTTTCGATCTTCGCCCCCTCCGACATCTGGAGCGAGCTCGACCGGCTCGAGGCGGCCTTGGGTTAGGGACGCAGCGGCATGGCTGAGGAGAAGCTCTTCAATTACTACGAACGTCAGGACGTCCTGCCGACGTTCGGGAATTTCAAATCGGCCGCCGAACTCGACGCCTATGCCAGCCAGCGGCGCGAGCTGTTTTCAGACAAGCTCGTGCTGCCGCCGCGGCTGTTCCGCGATGCGGAGGTGCTCGAATTCGGTCCTGATTCCGGCGAGAACGCCCTGGTGTTCGCCGGCTGGGGCGCGAACATGACGCTCGCAGAACCGAACCGGCATGCGCATCCGAAAATTGAGGCCTATTTCGCGCATTTTGGCCTGACCGAGCGTCTGCGCGAACTCGCATTGGCCGACGTCGAAGGATTTCGCAGCGAGCGCCGCTACGACATCATCGATGCCGAAGGCTTCATTTACACCGTGCAGCCGACCGAAAATTGGCTCGGCATCTTCCACCGGCTGCTGAATCCCGACGGTTTCGCCGTCGTGTCCTATTACGAGCGCTATGGCGGCTTCTTCGAGCTCGCGCTCAAGGCGATCCATGCGGCCGGCAAGGCATTGTCCGGCCGTTCTGCGCTCGAAACGGCAAGGACGCTGTTCGACGCGAAATGGAACAGCATTCCGCACACCCGCAGCTTCGAATCCTGGCTGATGGACGTGCTCGAAAATCCGTTCGTCCGGCATCGGTACTTCCTCGACGCAGCGGCCTTGTGCACGGCGGCGCATGAACAGGGATTCGACATCCATTCGGCGTGGCCGGCCTATCGCGACAGCCTGGACGTCTACTGGCACAAGAAGATGTTGCCCGACGACGAGAAGCTGCGGCGCGCGACGCGCCATCTCGACCGCAGCCGCCTCAGCTTCCTCGGCGGACGCAAGCTCTACCTGGTCGGCAAGGCCGATGCCGTGACGGCGATCTCGGCATCGATCGAGACGCTGGTTCTCGACGTCGACGCGATGATCGACGATCCGTTCGGCGAGAGCCTGCCGCGCGTGATCGCGAGCCTCGCATCCTTGCGCGAGGCGATCCGGACGACGGACATTCTCGCCGACGATGCTTCCGACATCGAAACCATCGTCGCCACGCTCGACAGCTTCCATCGCATCTTCGGCGCGATCGGGCGACGGGATGCGTCGGCGGTCGCCGCCCTCACCCGGACTGATCCGGCGTTCATCAACATCTGGGGACAGCCGGCGCATTTCCTCGTCATCCGGAAGCGCTTAAAGGGTTCATAGCCAGTGAGGCCAGGCATTGGCATCATCGGAACGGGGATGGTCGGCCAGATGTGCCACCTCGCCAATTTCGCCGCCAATCCCGCCTGCCGCGTCGTCGCCATTGCCGATCTCCGGCCGGATCTCGCCGCCGCCGCAGCGCAGAAGTTCGGCATCCCGCGGGTCTACGGCACGCATCGGGAGCTGCTCGCGGACGCCGCGGTGTCCGCCGTCGTGGTCGTGACGAAGCGGCGGGCCACCGGTCCGATCGTGCTGGACGCGTTGAACAGCGGCCGCCATGTGCTGTCGGAAAAGCCGATGGCCTACACCACGGCTCAGGCGAATTTGCTGGTCGAAGCGGCGCGGGAACGAAATCTCGTCTACAGCATCGGCTACATGAAGCGTCACGATGCCGGCGTGGCACGCGCGCTCGAGGTGCTGACGCGCTTGCGCAACGACGGATCGCTCGGACGCATCGTCCGCGCCAAAGGCTGGTGCTTCGGCGGCGACACCGGCCGGTCGCGCGACAATTTCGTGATGACCGGCGAAACACGACCGGACGGGATCGAACTCTGGCAGGACGGTCCCGATTGGATGCCGGGCGAGATGCGTGCCGGCTACGACAACTTTCTGAACGTCTTCAGCCATATCATCAATCTGGCGCGCTACCTGCTCGGATCGTCGCCAACGGTCGCCGACAGCTCCGTCGAGACTTCGGGAGCGGCGCGTATCACCCTCGACTTCGACGGCATCGCTTGTGCACTGGATCTCGTGAACGGATCCGAAGGCGCCTGGCGCGAGGGACTGACGATCGATTTCGAGCGCGGGGCGGTGACCCTGACATTGCCTCCGCCCTTTGCCGAGCAGGAGGCGGAGGTCATCGTCGAGCACGACGGTCAAAGCACGCATCTAGCGGGTGAGGAGAGCTGGGCATTCCGGCGCCAGGCCGACGCCTTCGTTTGCGATATCGCCCAGGGACGCGCTCCCCTGGCATCCGGCGAGGGCTCGATGACCGACATCGCGCTTGCAGAGACCGTCTGGAAGCGTCTGGCTAGCGGCCAGGCGTGACACTCTTGCCCGCGCCGTCGAGCGGCAGGATGCCGGCGATCGGGCCGAGCTTGATCGTGACCTCTGCAAGTTGGGCCAGCAATTCCGCAACATCGCAGCGCGCCAGCAACCGGCACGCGTAGTACTTGCCCGCCAGAATGTGGTTCGGCGCGGCTCCCGGCCCCGGCTGCAGCGAGATGGTTGCCTGCGGCCCCGTCGGATCGAAATGACGGAACGCACTTCCCGGAGCCTTCCGCGCCTCGTCCATCCCACGGAGGATGTCGGGCCGCTCGGCACGCAGGGCAAATCCGAAGAACGGCTGGTTGCCCCAGGCAAGGCGGAGCATGCCCGTGACTTCGGCGAGACCGAAAGCCACATGCCGCGACGGATAGTCGACGAAGCCGTCATCGAGCGCATAGACCGTCGCCGCCGGCTGGGGCCGGCTGGCAAGGTCGCGCGCCAAGGCCTGCTGTTTCAGGGTTCTCGCCTGCATGAAGACGTAGTCGCTCCACAGCATGCCGATCGACACGATCAGGCCGACCCCGAATATCGCAGCAAAGGCGGCGCCGGGGCCGGTCCGTCGTTCGGCCTGTCGCTTGAACGCCAGCAGTGTCAGCGCGAGCGGCACGCCGAACATCAGCAGGTGACGGCTCTCGTAGAAATGAGTCGAAGACGGGCGCAGGCCGGCGATCAGATAGGGCGAGGACAATGCGAGGAACAAGACCACGGCGAGTACGAGCGGCACTGCGATCGTGCGTCTGGACGCGGTCGTCTTCGCGTCCAAACGCAGCAGCAAGAATACGATTCCGACGAGGACTGCAGCCGCGACGAAGAGCGCCGGGACCTGAATCGCGGCGCGGATCGCGTGCGTGAGGACATCCCTGTAGCTGGTGGCGAAGAACGCCGACCACCCCCGCACCAGCTCGCCGAGCGTCGGAAAATGGGCGTCATAGTGCTGTGCGTAGACACCGATCCGCTTGAACCAGATATTGAGCGTGCCCCAATAGACCAGCGGAAGCATCACCAATTCCGGATAGCGCAGGACGCAGCGCCAGGCCGCCAGCCAAGTCCGCCGAACGAAGCCATGCGCCGCATCCCCGCTCCGCCATATCGCGACGAACAGGCCGAACATCACGACGGCATACAGCACGATCGTCGAGTTGAGCGCGAAGCTCAACAGGAACACCAGCGCAGCCAGCATACGCAGCAGCACGCGCCGCAGGCCGAAGGCGCTGAAGGCGAGCGTCAACAGCCACGCACCGATGAACAATAGGCCAAAGCTGAAGACGTAGACCGCGTTGGCCTTGCCCGCCCACAGCTGATACCCGGGATAGGTCCAGACGATCAGGGCGAAGCCGACCGCTTCGGCGCGGTCGAGCAGATCGAGCCTTATCGCCGTCAGCATCAGACACACCGCGCCGAAAACGATTCCAGCGAGCGCCAGCGATACCATCACGACGACCGGGGCGCCGGTCCAGTTCGCGAACGTGTCGTAGCTGTAGAAGATCGGATGGCCGGCGCCATTCAGCAGGAAACCGATGTCGATGAAATAGTCCGGACGCGGCTTGAGCACCAGCCAGTCGTCCATGAAGAGGCCGTCATTGAGGAGCATCGGCGCATGCGCAACCAGCAACACGACGATCAGGATGGCTAGCGCTCGCAGCAACGGCGGCAAGCTCGGAGGGGAAAGGGAGGACATCGTCGGCGAGGATTCGCACGCCCACGTGGCGACCGCAAGGCCGGGGCGCCGGGGCTCCCTTGACCGCAAAAATGCGACCTCCTATAGACGTTGCTCTGGCTGGGCCTTCAGAGGCGTCCGGGACGACTTTCCACGATGAACATGCTCCCCGGCCCGGCGCAGGCCGCTGCGATTGGTCTCAGCATCACCTTTCCATTGCTGTTGCTGTGCTACGCGCGCGTCGCCGCCACCGGCGGATCCGGTCGCCGCTTCCGGCTGGGCTGCGTCACGGTCATCGCGCTCTACGCGATCGCCTGCATCGCGCTTCCAGGGCAACGCCAGCTCGCGGACGTGCTCGGCGGTCTCCTGCTGTTGGGGACAGCGTTGATGTTTTGCTACATCCTGTTCAGCCTGCTGGCGTGGGGCTTTACGCTGACGCTGCTCACGGCCCTCGTCCAGGCCGAACGTCCCCTCACCCTGGAGCAATGGGCCGAGGCGTACATGCAGGGCGGAGATCTCGGCACGTTCACGCACAACCGCCTGAAGCTCCTGGTCGGCGCGGGCATGGTGATCACGGCAGACGGCAGGCTGGCCCCGACGGCCAAGGGGGTAGCGATCGCGCATCTCGTCAAGCTCGTTCGTTTGTCGACGGGCCTTGGGTGAGCGGCACGATGTCCTTCGCCGTCGGGCTCATCGCCGTTGCCGTCTTCGCCCTGCTCGCGCCTGCCCTGCAGATCATGGCCCGCGCTCGCGCATGGCCGCTCGGCCCCGTCACCCTGCTCGCGATCGCCGCACTCGTTTCGCATGGTCTCGCCGTGGCGCTCGGAATCGTCGCGGTACCGCAATTTCAATATTGGGACGCTGCATCGATATTCGCATTTTGCGTCATGGCCTATGTTTTCGCCTTCGGTGCAGTGTACAAATCGGTGTCCCTGGAGATCCTGCTCGGCCTGGTTGACCGGCCCGGTCGGACGGCGCCGCTTTCCGAGATCATCGAAAGGCAGGTTCCAGATTTGTTCCAGGGGCGAATTGGAAGCCTGGTCGAAGGCGGCCTGGTCGAACGGGTCAGTTCAGGCTTCGTTGCGACCGCGGCGGGGCGGAATCTGGCAGGCCACGTCGGGCGGCTGCGCCGCGCCTTCGGCATCGGCGATACCAGCCTCTATGATTTTTCCGACTAGTTGCGCGGAACACACACATCGTCGGTTTCGTGCCGGTTGTGTGGACCATATCGCCGAGTCGCATTGTTCGCCCGGCGCAGATGACCTAGAGTCGCGCTGAGGGTTCACCAGTAAAGAGTGGCCGGCAACGGCAGTATCAAATGACACCTTCCAGGGCGGCAAAGAGGCTCACGATCGTCATCCCTGCTCTGAACGAGCAGGACAAGATCGCCGACACGATCGACGGCGTGCTGCCGCTCGCCCGCGAGCTGCTCGACGATTTCGAGATCTTCCTGATCGACGACGGCAGCACCGACGCCACCGGCGCGATCATGGACGAGTTCGCGGCCGGCGAGCCGCGCATCATCGTGCATCACAATGCCGAACGGCGCGGTGTCGGTGCCGGCTTCGAATATGCGCTGTCGCGCGCGAAATTCGATGCTATCACGCTCATCCCCGGCGACCACGCCTTCCAGAACGAAGGCATTGCCCGGATGTTCAAGGCGGCGGGCGCCGCCGACCTCGTCATCACCTATCGCGACAACCAGTCGGACCGTTCGGTCAACCGCTCGTTGCAGTCGCATTCGCTGCGGTTCATCCTGAACTGCCTGTTCGGCTTCTGGCTGTCCGACTACCACAGCATGATCGTCTACCCCGTGAAATGGCTGCGCCAGATCGCGGTCAAGGCCGACGGCTACGGCTACCAGATCTGTGCGCTGATCTCGCTGCTCCAGCTCGGCCTCACCCATGTCCAGGTTCCGGTGAGCCTGAACGCCGAGCTGAAGGGGTCGTCCCGCGCGCTGCGGCTGCGCACCTATTTCGAGCTCGGCGGGACCATCGTTTCGCTGCTGCGCCGCGTCCCGATCCGGCACGTCAGCCAAATGCCTGCCGACGCGGAACGCACCCCCGCACGCTAGGCGCTCGCTGGACCACCGGCACGCCCAGCGGCCGCTGGTCCTGGCGCGCGCGGCACGCCTTCCCGCCGAAATCTAGTCTAAGTGATTGATTTGACTGGCAGGAGTGGCAGGGCTCGAACCTGCGACCCCCGGTTTTGGAGACCGGTGCTCTACCAATTGAGCTACACTCCTACGAACCCGCGTCGCCTTGGGATCAGGGGCGCTTTCAAGCACAGAGAGCGGCCGGTTTGCAAGGGTGAACCGCGCCGGCTTTGCTTGTTTGTGCCGGGGGTTCTGGGCCACAGTCCATCGGCCATAACGAAAAACAATCGGGAGTGCCCATGACCGTTTCAGCGACCGCCACAGCCGCCCCGCAGGCTGCAAATGCGCCCCACACCCCAGGCTTGCCGGAAGCCCGCCCCGAGACGCTCGGGCTGTCGCGGCCGCGGCTCCAGGCCATGTCGGACGCCTTCAAGCGCGAGATCGACAAGGGAACCGTTCCCGGGGTCACCGTGCTGGTCGCGAGGCGCGGCCAGATCGGCTGGTTCGAGGCGCTCGGCAAGCAGAGCCCGGCGGGCGCGGCGCCGATGGCGCGCGACTCGATCTTCCGCATCTTCTCGATGACCAAGCCGATCGTCTCGGTCGGCATCATGGCGCTGGTCGAGGACGGTTACCTCCTGCTCAGCGACGCCGTCGCAAAATTCATCCCGGAGTTTGCGAACCAGCAGGTCGGCGTCGTCAAGGACGGCAAGCTGGAGCTGGTGCCGCCGACGCGGCCCATGACCGTGCAGGACCTGCTCCGCCACACCTCCGGCCTTACCTACGAGCACCAGGGCGACGGCCCCGTGCACAAGCTCTACCAGGATTCCCGCGTCCGCAGCCGCAAGATCACCAATGCCGAGCATGCCGCGCTGGTGGCGAGCTTCCCGCTGGTCTGCCAGCCCGGCGCGGAGTTCAACTACAGCCGTTCCACCGATATTCTGGGCCGCATCATCGAGGTCGTCAGCGACAAATCGCTCGGCACATTCCTCACCGAGCGCGTGCTTGCGCCGCTCCGGATGGCCGAGACCGGCTTCGCGACCAGCGAGGCCAATGCCGGCCGCCTCGCCGAGCCGTTCGCGGCCGATCCCTGGACCGGCGACAAGGTCGCGCTGTTCAACATGCTGGAGCAGCCGGTAATGGAATCCGGCGGCGGCGGCCTGGTCTCGACAACGCTGGACTATGCCCGCTTCTGCCTGATGCTGCGCAACGGCGGCACGCTCGACGGCAACAGGATCATCGGCCGCAAGACGCTGGAGCTGATGGCCTCCGATCACCTCGCTCCCGGTGTTGCGGTCAACGGCACGCTGCTATCGCCCGGCCACGGCTTCGGCCTCGGCTTTGCCGTGCGCCGCGAGGCCGGCATCGCGCCCTTCCCCGGCAGCGTCGGCCAGTATTTCTGGAGCGGCATTGCCGGCACGTTCTTCTGGATCGATCCCAAGGAGGACCTGTTCGCAGTGTTCATGAGCCAGGGGCCGGGACAGCGCGATTACACGCGGACCTTGGTGCGCGATCTGGTGTACGCGGCGGTGGAGTGAGGTCGACGCTCTCGTGCCCCGGACGCGCTGCAACGCCTCTTGCGTTGCTGCGCAGAGCCGGGGCCCATGTCTCAACGATCTCGCTCCTGGCTTTCTGCGTCCCGGCTCTGCGGAGCAGCACTTCGTGCTGCACCGCGTCCGGGACACGAGACCATCAACTGATCGTCGCGCCGCCGTCGATCACCATGGTCTGGCCGGTCATGAAGTCGCCGGCCTTCGAGCCCAGGAACACGGCCGCGCCCGCGATCTCGTCGGGGATGCCGATGCGCAGCAGCGGCGAGCGCGAGGTCGAGGCTTTCAGGTTCTCCGGATTGTCCCACAGCGCCTTGGCGAAATCGGTCTTGATCAGGCCGGGCGCGATGCAGTTCACGCGGATGTTGTGCGGGCCGTATTCGCAGGCGAGGTTGCGCGCGAGCTGCATGTCGGCGGCTTTCGAGATGGCGTAGGCACCGAGGATGGTCGAGCCCTTGAGGCCACCGATCGAGGACACGATGATGATCGAGCCGTCCTTGCGCTCGATCATCTGCGGCACCACCATCGAGATCAGCCAATTGTTGGCGACGATGTTGTTGTCGAGGATCTTCCTGAACTGATCGTCGGAGATGCCGGCGAGCGGACCGTAATACGGATTCGACGCCGCATTGCAGACCAGCACGTCGATCTTGCCGAAGGCGCGGTTGCTCTCGTCGACGAGGTTTTGCAGGTTCTCCTTCGAGGAGATGTTGGCGGCGACCGCGACCGCGGTGCCCTTGCCGAATTTGTCGTTGATGCCCTTCGCCACCTGCTCGCACACGTCGGCCTTGCGCGAGGAGATCACCACCTTGGCGCCGTGCTCGGCCATGCGCTCGGCGATCGCGAGCCCGATGCCGCGCGTCGACCCGGTGATGACGGCGACTTTCCCCTTCATGTCGAACAAGGTCATGTTTCTCTCCCAGATTGAGTCTTATCTTCAACGTCATTCCGGGGCGATGCGAAGCATCGAACCCGGAATCTCGAGATTCCGGGTCTGGTCCTTCGGACCATCCCGGAATGACGGCTTACTCAGGCCAGCTTCTTGACTTCCGGTCCCGCCGGCTGGTGCATCGCCGCGTGCGCGGGATCGGCGATCCACGGCTGCTGATTGACCATCGGCAGCCGCCACAGCGTGCGCTCGGGACTTGCGAAATGATCGAGCCGCGTCACCGACACATTGTCGATATCGAATGCGAGCCCCTGCTCCGGCCGGTCGCCGAGCGCAAGACCGACCGCCGCCTTGATGGTGCCGCCATGCGCGACCGCGATGACGTCCTGCCCGGCCGCCTCGCTGTTGATCCGCTCGATGGTGCGGCGCGTGCGGTTGTAGAGGTCCATGAAGCTTTCACCGCCCGGCGCGGGCTCGTTGATGTCGGCGAACCAGCTCGCACCGACGGGACGGCTGGCGATGAACTGGGCCCGGTTCATGCCCTGCCAGCGGCCGAGGTTCTGCTCGGCGAGATCTGCCTCCCGCTTCATCGCGGCCGGCCTTGGAAAACCTGCGGCCCAGATCGCCTCGGCGGTCTGATGGGTGCGCATCAGATTGCTCGAATACCAGACCGCCTCGCGTGGCAGCACCTTGGCAACAGCATTGAACACATAGGTATCGCTGGTGTCGCAGGCGATGTCGCTCTGACCGTAGATGTTGCCGCCGTCGTTGCGCACCGGCGCGTGACGGACCCACCACCACCGCGTGATGACCACATTCGGCTTGTCTGCACCTGCCATCGAAACCCTTCCATCCCGTCTGATGTCGCTGTACGTGAGTAGCGAACGTGTCTCAAGACACTTTGCCGTTTGAAATCTTGTTTGAAATTCCGTCGCACGGCAAGCGTCGTGCGCGAGCAAAAAGGGAGAAACGCATGGGCCGCCTGCAAGGCAAATCCGTCATCATCACCGGCGCCGGCAGCGGCATCGGCCGTGCGGCTGCGCTGCTGTTCACCAAAGAAGGCGGCAAGCTGATCGCGGTCGATCGCACCGAGGCGGTGAAGGAGACGGTCGAGGAGATCAAGAAGGCCGGCGGCGTCGCGGAAGCGATGGTTGCAGATGCCGGCTCCGAAAAGGACGTCATCGCCGTCATCGACAAAGCGGTGAAGACGCACGGCCGGCTCGACGTGATCTGGGCCAACGCGGGCGTCTCCGGCGGACTCGTTCCGCTCGCGGAGCAGACCGTCGAGCACTGGCAGGAGATTCTGCGCGTCAATCTGATCGGACCGTTCCTCGCGGTGAAATACGCCATGCCGCACATGGTCAAGCAGCAGTCCGGCGCGATCGTGCTGACCGCCTCTGTTGCCGGCCTCAAGGCCGGCGCGAGCGGGCATCCCTACGCCGCGAGCAAGGCCGGCGTGATCAGCCTGGTGCAGACCACGGCGTATTCGCTCACCGGCACCGGCGTGCGCATCAACGCGGTCTGCCCCGGCCTGATCGAAACAGGCATGACCAAGCCGATCTTCGACCGCGCCAAGGAGCGCGGCACCCAGGACAAGATCGGCCAGCTCAACCCTCTCAAGCGCCCCGGCCAGCCGCATGAGCTCGCGGCGATGGGACTGTTCCTGGCGAGCGACGAGGCCTCGTATGTCAACGGCCAGGCGTTCCCGGTGGACGGCGGCTTGACGGCATCGATGCCGTATACGGGCAAGCCGGTTTAGTTCGCACCCGTGTCCCGGACGCGCTGCAGCGTTCTTACGCTGCTGCGCAGAGCCGGGACCCAGCACGCCGCAGGGTTCGCTGCGACATGGGCCCCGGCTCCGCAGCGCATCGCTGAAGGAGCGCTGCGCTGCGTCCGGCGCACGAGAGCGGAATTTTTTGCGCAACTGTTTCCCCGTCGTCATTGCGAGCGCAGCGAAGCAATCCAGAGTCTCTCCGCGGAAAGATTCTGGATTGCTTCGCTGCGCTCGCAATGACGTGGTAGCAGCATCGCTGTTCAATTCGCATTTGCCATTCGCAGACACACTTCCACATCCTCGCGGCGCATCTCGCCCGAGCTTTGTCTGGTGGCTTCGCCCCCAATGGAAAAGGGCGCAGGGAAGACCGGGTGCCGGCCGGGCACCCACGGTCCACTGTGCGAAAGGTGGCAACAAGAATTTGCACAGCGGCATACAGGTGAAGCCAAACATCCGGCCTTCCCTGCGCAGGGGAAAATAAATATGCGCGTGGAATTGTAGGGAGCTGCATGGAAACCCTATCTCGTTGATCTGACGAAACTTATTGCCATACGATGCCATGGCACTTACTCCGCATTCCTACCCACCATTGGGACAAAACCGGGGACACACATGGCACGCAAGGTTCGTAACAGCGCCCTCGAAAGCCGCAGCGCTCGTCTGAAATTGCAGGTTCGCCGCAAGCCTTATCCTGGCTCGTCGCTCGCTCGCGGCGTCTCGTTGCTCTATCGGCGCAATCGAAAGACTGGCGCTTGGATTGTAAAAGCCAGCGATGGTCACGGAGCGTACTGGACGAAGCGGATCGCTGATGCCGATGACTTCGCCGATGCAAATGGCAAAGATGTTCTAACGTTCTTCCAAGCGCAGGACGCAGCGAAGCAACTCGCACGCGGCGATGGCGATGGCTTGAGCGCCGCACCGATCACCGTCCATGAAGCGCTGAACGACTACAAGCGCGATCTCGAAGCTCGCAGTGCGAACCCCTACAACGCTGACAGCCCGCGCGTGCATTTGACTGCGGCACTGCTGGCGAAGCCAGTGCAACTCCTCACTACCTCCGAGTTGCGTAGATGGCGGGATGGCCTGCTCGGCCAGATTAAGCCTGCCACCATCAATCGCCTCGCTCGGTGCTTGTGCGCCGCGCTGGAACAGGCAAGGCAACACGACGAGCGAATTCAAAACCGGCAATCGTGGGAAGTTGGCCTCGCCAGCCTTCCGGATGCGCAGGAAGCCCGCAACGTGATCCTTACCGATCAAGAAGCCCGCGACTTTGTCGCTCGCGCTTATGCGCTTGACGACAAGCTCGGATTATTGACTGAAACATTGGCGGTGACCGGCGCGCGGCCGAGCCAAGCCGTTCGTTTGCGTGTCGGCGATCTCGATGCTCATCCGGTCCGGCCGAAACTTTCTATGCCGAAATCAGGCAAGGGTGGTGGCCGCAACCGTGCAAAGAAAAAGCATGAGCGGTACAGCGTACCGATTACAACGGCGCTCGCGACCAAGCTGAAAGAAGCGGCCAAGGGCCGCGCGGCCGATGCACCGTTGCTCGTGCAGAGCGATGGAACTCAATGGGGCGACAACCCCGGCCAGCGTTACCATCGTCAGATCGACAAGGTCGTGATCGCAATCGGCCGTGATCCGGCTGAAGTGACGACTTACGCTTTGCGACATTCGAGCATCGTGCGCGCGCTCTTGCTCAACGTGCCGATCAGGTTGGTCGCATCGCTTCACAATACGAGCGTTGCGATGATCGAGCGCACCTATTCGAAGTACATCACCGAACACAGCGACGAAATTTCGCGCAGGGCACTACTGCAATATGAGCCATCTGTCGGTGACAACATCGTGGCGCTCGCGAGTTGACGAGGGCTTTCTGTGCAATTCCTTTGCAAGCGAGGTCGCGACGGGAACGCTCCGCGACGTGCCGTAGCCGGGCATAGCCATCGATTATCCAAAGCCAATTTTCGTCTTAACTATCAAGAGGTTCATTGGATAAGACGACCTCTTTGGTGCATGCCATTTCGACTACACTAGTGGGTTGCTCGACTCACATTTGGTCACGAGCTAATTCTACTTCCGGCGTCGGTGAAGGAACGGTTTCACTGCCGACCGAGCAGCGGCCCGCGATCTGGTCAACTAAGAGGACAGAGCCAGCATGACCAAGCGATCTGCCTCCCGGTCGGCGTCTCAATGGCTCGCGACTAGAGCGCCGACCAATCTGTCCGCATGCATTGACGTTGCCTCTTTTGATGATGTTGGCACCCTACCACCACCGATTGACACAGCCCCCTCGAACATTGGTGCGACGAAAGCGCCAGAAAGTAGACGTTGGCAGGTCAACCACACCAAGAGTGCGCTGCTCGCAGAGTTTCCCGAAGGGGTGCCGCCCGAAATTTCCAACAAGGCCGTCCTGCGCCGTATCGAACCAACATTTAAGAGGAAGGGGCTGAAGCCGCCTTCCATCGACACAATAGCCCGTGCTCGTGGCCGTCGAAAGCAGCCCTGATACGCAAATACGCAAACACGCATTTGCGTATTTGCGTGCTCGCTTACGAGCCCACGCGAATTCATTGTTGTCCACATTGCTTCTCAAGCCATGGAGGACACGAATGGCCCGCCCTGAAGTTACCGGCCGAAAAGCGCATCCGCACCATCAGTTCAATATGCTCGACCCCGATGCATTTAGCATTGGCGAGTTCTGCTCGCGTCACCGCATCAGCCCGCAGCTCTTCTACAAACTGAAACCTCAGGGCCTGATGCCCGCCACGTTCAAGGTCGGCAATCGCGTGCTGATCTCGCGCGAGAGTGCGGCGGCTTGGCGTCGCGCTCGTGAGGCCGCCAATACTGCTGCGTAGAGGCAGAAAAGGCGGCCCGCCACAGGCCGCCCCTTCATCATCATCATCATCTGCTTACCGGAATACAGAATGCTTCGTTTCATACCAGCGCGTGCGCACGCGCGCAAGCTGACCATGCTCTCCTCTCAACATGGAGATCGTCGGTCATGAACTCGCCGATCCAAGCTCTACAGCCCAACTTGATCGACATCAACGCTCATCTGCACGCACTGTTTCACCCAGGGTTCACGCACTCTTATCCTAACTCATATATCCAAATCGCGTACGGCCCCCCCAGCACCGGCAACGTCAATCAAGCTCAGATCTGGTCCGCCCATGACCTGAAGGGCGCGGCTGAATTTGCTGCCAAGAAGAATGCCGATGGCTTCAATGTTTACGTCAGCCCCGCGTTGTTGCAGTTCGACGGCGAGCCGCCGCCGAAGCGGGTGAAGGACGATCGATACCTGACCTCTGCCTTCGCGTGGGTTGAGTTTGATGGCGAGGGCGACGCTGAGCGCATCAATAACATTCTTAAGGAAAAGCAGATCCTCCCAGCGCTGATCGTGAAGACCGGCTCTACGCCCCATCTGCGCATGCACATCTATTTCAAGGTTGATGGCATTCGCGATGCCGAGCAGCAGAAGCAAGTCAACAAGGCGATGCAGAACCTACTTGGGACCGACACCGTCATCGACGCTTGCCGCGTGATGCGGCTCGCTGGCACGGTCAACTACCCGACAAAGAAAAAGTCCGCCGAGCGTGGCTACATTGCAGAAGTGACCACGTTTCGCAAAGTGTCTGACGCGCTGACTTATCGCGTCGAACAATTGCTTGCGCTCGCGCCTGACGACGATCTCCGCCATTTTGCCGATTACAGCACGTGGTTGGAGGAGAACATCGGCCTGCGGATCGGCAAGAGCGACGATGACGTGATTGCCATGCTCCAAGCGAGCAAGGTCGCTGGGCAGTGGCACACCAACATGCGCAACGCAATTGCCTCGATGGTTGGGAAGCGGTGGCCCGAGATGGCTATTAAAGCCATGTGTTCACCGTTTTCTGAGGGCGGCTTCGACGACAAGGACGTCGCGAAGTTGATTGACAGCGCCGTCCAGAAATACGGCGCGGCCGAGAACGAGCGCGAAACCGCGCCAGTGCAGGAGATGCCGAAGCCCAAAGCGTCGAGCGCGCTGGCGCTGACCTATTATGACGAGTTGTGCGACGCTCCGAGGAAGTTCTGGATCATGAAGCGCGTCCTTGCCCGCGGCGAAACCTCGAACTGGTTCGGGCCGCCCGGTGTCGGCAAGTCGGTGCTGATGACCGATCTGGCATTCCATGTCGCGTGGGGACGCGATTGGCGCGGCTACCGGTCGAAGGAACGTTGCGGCGTGGTGTACATCGCGCTGGAGCGTGGCGCCTTGGTTAAGCGTCGTCTGTCGGCCTACAAGCGCAAGCACGAGGCGCCCGACCTGCCAATAGCCGTCGCGTCCAATGTTGTCGATCTGAAGAACAAGGCATGCGTCAAGCTGATCGTTGACACGATCCGCGAAGCGGAAGCCCGCTTTGGCGTGAAGGTCGGTTTGATCGTGATCGACACGATCAGCAAGGGGATTGCGGCTGGTGGTGGCGATGAGGACAAAGCAAAAGACGTGAACATCGTTCTTGCTAACCTGCGTCGCGTCGAGGAGCTGACGAACGTTCACATTGCGTGCGTCGGTCACACCGGCAAGGACGAGGGCCGTGGTCATCGTGGCTCCAACGCCAACCTTGGCGACGTGGACTTGATGGTTCAGATCAGCGGCGATGGCGCGATCAAGACCGCCAAAGTCATCAAGATCAATGACGGCACGGAGGGGCCGCTCACGCATTACAAGATTGACAGCGCGCTGCTCAGCACCGACGAAGATGGCGACGCCATCACGACCGCAATCATCTCGGATGACGCAGCCGAGGCCACGCAAGATGTGAACGCTAAGAAAGGCCTGAACAGAGCCCAAAGCCGCGCCATAGAGCTGCTGACCCGCTGCATCAATGAAATCGGGCGCCCCCCACCGACATCTCAGGAGTTCCCGCGGAACGTTCGGGTCGTGACGCTGGAGGAGTGGCATGCAGCGTGTGAGCGCGGCGGCCTGTCGTCGGCCAAAGAAAAAGCGGACCGGGATCGCGCCTTCCGGCGCGCCAAGGATGACTTGCAGACGTTCAAGCGGATCGCCTGCCTCGATGGGTTGGTCTGGCTGGTGCGCGATGACGGCTGAGCCACAGCGGACAAACGGACAGAAACGGACAATGTCCGGTCTTGTCCGCCTGTCCCTCTCCGGACGGACACGGACACCCCCCTATAGGGGTGTCCGTCTGTCCGGAGGACCTGTGAGGGTCGGGGATGAAGTTTTTGTGGGTCCTTCCCGACCCTCCGCCAATGCGGGTCAGGCGAAGCCGCCCGGCCGGGACAGGGCCAGCACCTGCTTAGGAGTTGCTATTGAACCGACTACAACTTAGGAAAACAAAATGACCGCGATCCCCAAAGCAGCGCACGATCCTGACGCTAATCTCGATCTGCACGCCTCAATCAGGGAGCTGAAGCAGGCCATCACCGTGCTGATGGCGCGCGTTGCACAACTCGAACAGACGCCGGAGGAGTGGCTGCCTTTGAAGGCGGCGGCCCACGATGCAGGTGTGCTGTATGAAACCGCACGCCTCTGGGCGAAAGCCGGCCTGATCCAAGCTCGGCGCGTAGGCAAGCGTCGCTGGTCCGTGAATGTGCCGACGCTTAAGGCCCGCAAACGGCTCTTGGCGCTTTAAGTCTGATCGGCGAGGAGCACTACATGTCCGCTTGCTATTCAATCACCTTATCAGCACGAGCGATGAGGCTGTCCGGAAACATTATGCCGAGCGCAATAGCCGTCTTAAGGTTTAGAACCAACTCAAAAGTCACTGGCTGCTCAACTGGAAGTCCAGCCGGATCCGCCCCTTCGAATATTTTGATGACGTAATGCGCGGCCCTACGGAATACCGGCTTCAGGTCAGCAGCGTAGCTCGCCAACCCGCCCAACTCTACGTAAGCACTGGCTTGATAGATAGCTGGTATAGCTGACTGCGCGGCCAATGGGACGATTTCAGATCTGGTTACATCAGCAAGAACAAACAGAGCGTCGCAATTTTCCCCTTTCATTGTGCGGAATGCTTGCTCCAGATCGTCTGGCGTCGGGGCAACCACCGGAGTAGTCGCAATATCCAGCCTTTTCGCGGCGGCATCGAGCAACTCGTACTGATGCGGATGTGTTGGATTGCGAGACATTAAGACTGCTACACGCTTTGCAGATGGTAGGGCCGTGTGGAGCAGTTCGATGGCCTTACCAAGGGCATCGCCCATCATGTTCGCTACGCCAGTGATGTTGCCGCCGGGTTGGGCAATGCTCTTGACGAAGCCTGATCCAACAGGATCGGTCGATGGCGACATCACTATTGGAATGGTCGAGGTCGCGCGCTGGGCTGCTGCTATAGCTGGCGTTGTAACAGCAACGATGATATCAGGGCGCTTGGCTACCAGCTCGCTCGCGAGAACAGACAAACGATCGATCTTTCCGCCCGCGTAGTGATAGTCGATTACGAGATTCCGTCCTTCGGCATAACCGAGCTGCCTAAGCTCATCGCGGAAGGCGTCCCAATAAACGCTATCGGCCGGCTCCTGCTTCCCCGGATAGATGTGTCCAATCCGCCAAATCCTAGTCTTCGATTTGGCGAGCGCGATACGTGCACAGGAGACTACGGTGCACCCGATAGCTACGACAAATGTGCGGCGCAACATCGAGAAACCTCAAAAAACATTCTTTCACGCAAACGGATTTATTCTTGAGTAGTTTTGAGCACCACGCAAGTTGCCTTTGGTCCGCAACGTCAAAATGCGACGAACTCAGGTTGAGCAAATCTGGTCGGGTTCGCTACGAAGAGCGGACCTCCGCCAGTCTGAGCCGCAGAAGTATGCCTTCCTCACTCGATCACTTCGTCAGTGCGGGTAAGGAGCCCTGCCGGTACAGCCACGTCGAGAGCCTTTGCCGTTTTGAGGTTGACTGCCAGCCACAGCTTGCTCGGAAATTCGATGGGGAGATCGCCCGGGTGGGCTCCTCGAAGGATCTTGTCCACAAAATAGCCAGCGCGGCGATAGCACGAGCGCAAGTCAACGCCATAGCTCACAAGGCCGCCGTGAATAACATGTTCGCGGTACCCAAAGACGGTCGGCAACCGCATTTCAAGCGCGATAGGGCCGATTTGCTCGCTCATGTTGAGAAGCAGGTTAGTCTGGAGGATGACAGCGACATCGACCTTTTCGTTCACCAGTGCTGCGAGCGCATTCGGGATATCCTTCGCCGCGCTGGCGTTTGCTTCGACCACGCTGAGGCTCAAAGCCTCACAGGCGGCCCTCAAATCCCCAATTTGGGGCGGCCCCTTCGGATCGTTCATGTTGGTCAGCAGTCCGATCCGCCGCGCCTTCGGCGCGATTTCCCGTGCGAGTTCAATTTGTTTGGTCGGCAAACCCGTGATGTAGGGCTCAATGCCCGTTACATTTCCGCCCGGTCTAGCTTCGCTGGCGATCAAGCCTAGATGGACCGCATCGGCAAGCGCAGGACAGACAATCGGTATTGTCGATGTTGCCTTGCGAGCAGCGACGGCTTCCAGCGTTGCGGGCACAGCGATGATATCGGGTTTTAGCAAAGTCACCATCTCCTCAATCGATGGTACCCGATCCGGGAAAATGTTCGTTCGCCGGATAATATCGATGTTACGGCCTTGCTCGTAACCAAACTCAGACAGCCCCTTTACAAAATTGCCGAACACCAATTCCACCATAAATTTGGGCAACGTTACTCCCGGAGGTGGGGCTCCTGCCCATGCGATGAGCGGACGTTTTCGCGCAGACTGCGCGCTGGAGCCCCGACCTAACACGGTCGATCCTACTGTGGCGCCAAAAGCGCCGAGACATCCGATGAATTCCCGCCGTCGCATGTGTCCCCCCCCGTACGGGCCACGCTATTTTGTGGTGAGCTTAGCATCTTGCCGCGCAGTGCGTGCGGCAATTCAACGAGCTTGTTGCCCCTAGCGGCCTTAAGAGCAGAATGGTCGAGATGGGTCACAAGCCCCATTGCCGCCACTCGGCTTTGGTCCGCTGCCGCATCAACAGGGGACATTGCAGCCATCCTGAATGGCTGCCCCGGCCCTTAGTATCAGTAGAGGGGTTGGCTACCCGCGCCGTGCCGAAGCCGCTTAACGTCCACAAACGCGTCGAATACACCGCGCGACCGCAGGTCCTTTGGCAGCCCCAGAACGGCATGAATAAGTCGAATAGCACCATGCCATTCTTCTTCTGTCACGGGACCTTGCATATCCATAGCATTCACGAAGTACAGGAACACCAAGCTGCTCTTCAAGCCGTTGAACCGTGTCAGGAAGTAATGGTGAGCGAGCCGGTTGGCATATTGATAAAACACATTAGTCCAAATCGCGCTCGCGTTGGGTGCATAGAACTTTCGCGCTTCGCTGAGGCTCTTCTCGATTAGCTCGAACGACTGTGGTGATGCCATGGTCGCCGGTGATGCTGCTTCGGGAATGTGAGCTTTGGCCTCGACAAAAACCGGAGTTCGCTCGGTGCTCACGCCAATCGCGTCCCAAACCGGCCCGCGCGCAGGCCAGAACTCTGCAAGCGGCTTCTTGAGGCTATCGATCCCCGCTTTGGTAAGGGCTGCCATATCGCGATATTCGCGAAAGTCGTCGTCTCGTAGGGGAGATGCCCAAACGACTGAAGCGGTTGGTCCAATGGCACCACTTAACCGCAACGCGGTTTCCAACACTTCAGGGTTCCTATTCACTGCAATCTGTAGCCAGCGCTGGCTGCCCGCCGATGCATAGTCGATCATCGGATCAAATCCTCTGTCAGTGTCTGGCGGCCGTTTCAGATCGATAGTTATGGCTGCCGCCCGTTTGTAATAATTTGGTTTTCAATGGGTGCGACGTGGCCCGCACACTCCTACACTAGCTTCAACAGAAGGAGCTACACTAGTGGCATTTTTCAAATCATCTAACCCCGAGAAAGCGGTGCAACGCGATATCGATGCGGCTAATGCCAATCGCGAGCGTGTGTCCGCCCGGCTTGCTGAGTGCGATCAGGCGGTCACCCGTCATCTGGCGTCTGCCAAAGACTGCGCGCTGTCCGGCGACGATGCAGGTCTGGATGCGGCCCAGACCTCTCTTCGCGCTGCTCAGGATCTCGCCGTCACGCTGCGGAGCGCGCTTTCTGAGATCGATCAGCAGATCGCCGACTTCGAGCAGGCTAAGGCCGAGATGGCGGACCGCAAGCTCCGGTCCGAGACGGCTGCGGAAATTGAACTGCTCGCTCGCAAGCTGGGCGAGATTAGCGTGGAGTTCAATGGCGTGGCTGAGCGCCTGTCCGAACAGACCCATCGGGCCATGCCGATCGTTTTCGAGGCGCTGGGCGTCAACAATTTTGCGAAGGTTTGCCTTACGGAGGTGCCGCAGGCGGTCGAACTGGTCAGCACGATGCTGCGCGCGCATGCTGACGCTGTGCTTGCGGGCACTGCTCCGGCCAAGTTGCCCCTACCTGAGGTGGCATCGACCAAACCGAAATTTCTCGTCGGCTAGGAAGTAGCTCGCTCATGAAAATAGCACCGCCCGGCTGGGAGCCGCACCAAATTGTCTCACGCGTTGATGGCTGGATTGTCGATCCCCAGAACAAGAGCGCTGTTCCGACCCGCGTTGCCGAGATGATCGCGCGCGCCATGCCCCAACTTGCCGACCCGCAAGTTGCCGCTATCCGCGCACGTATGGTTGTGCGGCAGTTGAAGGTTATTGGTCATGTCTAATGGTTGTTCGGTCGAGGACGGTTCTGCTGAGTACGCGGCCTGTTCTCCCGAAACAGGGGCCGTCGCCGACGCCGAAAAGGTCGTTCCTGCGTTTGGCGGCGGCCCCCATGAGCCGCCCGACGAATATGAGGAATTGCTCACCGCGATTGGCCGCACTGAGGAGCAGGATCAGCGGATCGCTGTGCATGAGGCTGGTCATGCGGTCTGCGCGCGCTTGCTCGGTTACGAAGTTGGCGGCGTCACGGTGAACCCGGACCCGAGCCTTGGTTCCGAAGGTTTGTGCTGGGGGGCTGGTCGTTCACAGGCTTTCAGCGATGGTGGTGCCGATGCAGCCGATGTTCGGGCTGTGATCAGTCCTATGATGCCGAAAGCTGGCGAAGACCGCCGGCCAATGGCTGATGTCTTTGGCAGCGTCTACGCCAAATGCATCGAGTTTGTCGCCGGTCGTGCGGCCGAGCGCCTGCTGCTGGAAGGTGAGCCCTGCCAGCCCGTTGACGATCTTCGGCAGTCCCGTGAGCTTGCATTGCTGATCTGCTCTAGCGATGAGGCAGTTGAGACGTTTCTCGCGCACTGCGATATCGTTGCCCGTGATCTCTTGGCGCCTCACGGCGACGTGCTGATTGTGTTATCAGCAGCTCTGCGCATCAGGCGAACGCTTGATGGACGCGAGATTGATGAGATCATTTCTGATGTGGTGACGCGCAAGGCGATGGCGATCGAGAAAAAGCGTCGAGAGCATTGGTGCAAAGCCGAAGTTGGCGCGGAGCACTTTCGGAATACTTGTGAGCCGCTTCGGCCGTAGGACATCGTATCTTAGCTCCGTCTCTCCTTGAGGAAATCGAAGACCGGTGTGACCGTGCCCGAGGATGGTGAAACAATTCGAGACGCGACCGATGTGAGGCCGTATGTCGCCAATCTTTCATGCCCTTCAGTCACGGCAGTCCCTGCGGGGCTGCCGCCCTGAAGTATCTGCTGATTGTGTGTACGAAATTCCTGCATCGCGGCTTCGGCCCAATATCGCAATTCTTCTTGCTTTATGACCTCCATGATTTTGTCGTACGGCACGACTATCGCCATCCCAGTATTTACGTGACCGTGTCCTTTCCCCCAAGCATCGCTAGCCAATCCATCTACTTGGCTCTCTTGTACATCCCAGTGGCCGTGCATAAGCCCAAGCCAAAACACTGCACCCGCTGCCAGCGGCTTGCGACCTGTATCCTCAGTTGGCTGCACCTCGATGGAGCGCTGTATGAACACCGGAGAGCCACTTAGTCCGCCAATAGAGCGCAACTCGACGAGAAATCCTTCAATTCCAGCGGCATGCCAGTTTGCGCTGGGAATGCGCTCCGTGGAAACCATTGACAGGCTTCCCATACGCGTAACAACTTGGTTGCTGTCCTTGCCTGTGACAAGCCTGAAGAGGCCGACGACATATACTTCGTCTCCAATTCCAATTCCTTTCGCCAACATGGTCTCGCGAGGCAAGAACATGTTCTCGGGGACATAGCGGAAATCTATCTCCTCGGGCGGCGGCGACCACGGCAGAACAGCAACATCCACGGTGGGGTCCTCGGGGTGGGTCCACCAATGTACGTCAAGTCCTGCGTCCAACCAGTACTCCTTGGCCTTCCCATTTTTATCATTGCAGCGGATGCAAAATTCGCCGTCTTCAACTCTTTTGGCTACATGAGCGGCGGTGACAAGGAAGACGATGTCTGCGCCGGGAATGTCGCTGCGGATACCGACAAAAAAGCCTGTACCCCCGTACACTACGGATATGAGCCCTGTTTTCGGGTCCATCTCCTTGCGGCCAAGGAACGCCACGCATTTGAGGACTTCATCGGGAAGCCGCATGGCGGATTTCTCCCAAGTGAGATAGCTGTTTTTCCGCTCGGAGATCGGGCAGTCTTTGCACATCGACGATCGATTAGTCATAACGGCGCGATCCCGGCACGCGTCCTACTTGCTTCCTTCTGGAACGCGCCCTCAGACTGCTGGCGGCCTTGCTCTGAAAGCATCTAGAATTGCATTTCCGCCTAGCGTCTCCGGGCCAAGAGAGGCCCCGCGCGCTAACCTCGCGTCATAGTTCGCGAGCTTGTGATCCTCCAATCCAATCGCCTTGATCCCACGCGAAACCACGATAGTCACTTCTTCTCTTCGTGCGCGAGGAACTAGGCTTTGCACAAATTCTTTCGCCACTCGTACAGATGGAAGCATCGACCGTAAGTGTCCCGCGCCGAATGTTCTGGAACGATAGGGGAAGACCTCGATTGCCGCCAATCGCTGCGACAGGAGAAATAGAGCAGCAGCATAGTTACCTTCACAATATTCCGCCGCGAGTTTTTGGATGACCCTACGCAGCTTCTGCTCCCACCATTGAAAACCTCCGGTCCACGCATACTCAGGGTTTAAGGAAAGGAAGGGGTATCTCACTTTTCCAAATTGTTGATGGATGATGCTGCGCAACTGTTGCACGTGACCGGCGTCCTCGCCTGTCTGATAGTCGCTCAAGCCAAGCCCCGGATTGAGCACGACGATGAAGATATCCGCTCGCGAAAGATTGCCCTGATACGGGACCGGCAAAAGCCCCAAATGAAGCGCCCTATCGCCAAAGTCGCCAAAACTTGAGTGATTTACAAAGGAGCGATGGCTTTGCAGAATGATCTTGCGAGCAGTGTTAGCCGCATCAATGAATGGCAAATCTTCGGTGTGAACATACGGAGGCGATTTCAAATCGCATCTCCTCCAAAACTCGACTAGCTCTATCATCGGTCCGATGGCGCCACTATCTCGGTCGCTGCTAAGCTAACCTCCAAACGTCTAAGCTGCTCAATCAGCAATTCTACGATCTTCTCGTAGTCGGATCGTGAGAGCGAGCTTATGCCGCGTGATGTCAGCTGGTCTTGGAGAATAGTTGCCATCATGGCTTTGACGCTCATTGGCGCCCCGTCTAAAAATTGGATGGTCATTAAAACAATCTGAAGTAGAGACGAAGTAGGATAAATATGCAATGTCCGTAGAATTACGGGTGCGTGATGGGGCTGCATGCAGAGAAACATGACCCACTTTGCAATCTCCGGGCGGCTATTTCTTCAACAAGAGGCCCATCGACCGTGCCATTCGCCTCACTGAACCGGCATGACGACCCAGCTCGGCGGCGATCTCCGACGTGCCCGCTCCCTGCCGAACGAGCTTGATTAATCGGCGGACTTCCTGCTCAGACCATTGCTTTGGTTTCGGTGTTCTCATGTGCGGCGCTCAACCTGCGCCACTTAACCAGCGAGCCTAACAGCCAACACTTGGGAAATTTACGGGTGGGGCGCGCGCGACGTCACCCCTTGCGTTCACCTAATGGTTGCGCTTCAACAGACATTTTCCAGTGGAGATTTCGGAAGTGAAAGGCTCGGACTCAAAAATCGCCATCGTTAGCTTGGTGGTCCTCTCGATATGGATTTTCGTAGCATTGCCGCTGATATACTCACCCGAACCTACGACAGATCACCTTTTGCGATTTGCCCCATTGTTTACGCCAGTGGTAGCTTCTGTCGCCGCGATCATTGCAGTGGCCGCAATCTCTGCTCAGAAGAGCATCGCTCGCAAGCGAGCGGCTATCGATTTCTTCCTAAAGACCGATCTCGATCACAACATGCTCGAAGCGTATGCGGACTTTGAGAAGGCGCTTAAGAGCTTCAAGGCCCATACCGCGGGCGGGAGAGACATCAAAACGTTCATTGATGATCCAGAAACGGAGAAGGACTACAAGAAGATCTTGCGCTATCTAAACGTTCACGAGCTTGTAGCAGTGGGGATCAAGAACAACATCTTTGACGAAGGTGTCTGCTACAATTTTTGGTCAGATGCCATGGTGCGTCATGTTAGAGAGACCCGACCCGTTATCGAGTATGAAATCGAAGATGGCGGCAGCGATGCGTTATTTCTTGAATTGCGAACGCTCAGCGCAAGATGGTCCGTGCAGATTGCTAATTGGAATAGAAATTTCGGGAATGGCCGTTCGGTAAAAACTGTTTGAAGTCCATGCCCGACATAGCGAGCCATTGGATTGCCTTCTAACGGGGTTTTGACTGCGTCGGGGTATTCGGTCAAAACGCGTCGCAACATTTCCTGCAAAGACATCTGCTAGCTCACTTCATGTTATCGATCAGCTATTCGCTTTCTATACGCCTCGATCATGTCTGCGGAGACATCGCGCGGGTAGCAAAGCGGCGCAGCTCCTCCGGCTCGTGAATGCGCGCTGTTCCCGCCGCAGCGCCTCCCATTTCTCATCAGATCGTCCGGACATGCACAAGGATGACCTGTGGCGTGATACTGGTTTCTGCTTGCCTGAATGAGGATCGCGGCAATGGTCGCCGCGGTCAGCGCGATCTCTGCCTTGTGTTTCGTGTCCTGTGGCGGAGGCTGAGGTGCAGGGCTGGGGCGGCTGCCGGGCGTCGCAGCCGCTGGCGGCTTGGCGTTTGGCGTGGCTTCAGGATCGGGGTGGCGAGCAACGAGCGGACGATCCGCGAAGGCCATCGGTCTCGCGGAGCTTGGCAAGCTTGGTGCGACGACCAGCGCGGATGATCCAGTAGACGGCGCATCGTGGCGGCCCATCGAATAGACTGCGATGTCGTTATGCTCAGAAGCAGGATGACAGCTCTGCCCCGCATGGCTCCGGTACTCGTCGGTACTTTCGGTAGGACGGATCTAAGCGGCCGGTCCTTGCGCGATGTCGATCACGTGCCGATCTGTTCCAACAGTAATAACGATGGTGTAGGTCTTTGGTCCGCCAGCATCGCTCGCAACCGGGGGCGCGAGATGCAGTTGCCCGCCATACCACTCGCCGGACATGAGCGTGTTGTCCTTGATAACGGACTGCTCAAGGACGGCCATGTTACGCTGCCCAGTCTCGACGGTAGCGGCGATCATAGCCTCATTCTGCGCAGTCGCATTGCTCTGGGCGATAGTAGCGGCAGTAGGGCTGTAGAACGTGCCCGTTCGGCCGTTTGGCGTCGTGTAGTGGCCGTAACCGGCCTGAGACGCACTATAGGCGTTTCCTGCGGCCGCCAAGCCTGTAAAAACGGCCGCAGCGACTTGCCGGTTCTTTTCTTCCTGAACCAACATTTCGTAGGTCACCACCTGCATGCCGTAGTCCGACCCAGCCACATGCTGAGTAGCTTCGACTTGGGCTACCCGGAAATCTACGGGGGCTTTGCTCAGATTGTTGATCGCGACCACGAAGACAGGCCGTCCATTTACCCGCACTTGGCGCGATGCAGGGCGCACCAGCACGAGCGAACTCTTCTGACGAGAGACAAGAGCTGCTTGCCCGTCTCGCATTAGCGCTTGCTGCTGTGGATTTGATGGTCGAAATTGGACCGTTTCGCTGTTCGCTACACAGCCGCCCAACGCGGCGCAAAGCACCGCAACGCCCAATTTGCGCATCGCATTCTTTCCCAAGCTCTGACAAATAAGAGCGCAACTTGCACGCGATTTCAACAAAGCCATAGCCTGACGGCGCATAGACCTTAGTTGTGTGCGTACGAATGAGTTCCGACTTGTCAATCGGGGCCACGTCTAAGCATGAAGTCCTATCTCAATTGGACGGTCAAGGAGAGGTGTTTTGAAGAAACTAGTGATACTCGCCGTAGCACTGATGTGTTCAACGACCTTTGCTGAAGCTCGGGGCGGCAGCGGTGGCCGCACGTCCTATGGAGGTGGCTCCCACACTTCGAGCCACGGGGGCTCCTACACGGGCGGATCGGGATCGTCCCACAAGGGGGGCAGCTATTCGAACCCGAGCACTGGGAACCAGTACGGGACACACAAGTAGCGTAGGCGCCGAATTCAGCATTGGGCGTCTTGGGTCCTTATAGACGGTGTCCACAAAGGACTTCCGCTTTCGGCTTTGGGCTCCGCCTCTGAGCCGATTGCGCTGCCCTACAGCAACCACCAACAAAATCGCCAGCAGGCCAAAAGCGCCTCAAGGGCGAGCGCGAGCTAACACCATCGATGGACATGCACCACCTATTGAGAAATCCCTGCACAGTACTGCGGCTGGCGCTTGTGATAGCGCTCGCGGCAATCAGCACTCCCGCGTGCGCGAGCGATATGCCCGGAGCCGCCCTTGCGCTGGCTTGTGCGGGCAATGTTCCGGGGGCTAAGAGAGACAAGAAGTCGGAGGAGTACGCAAAGTTCTGCAACGCCTATATCAACGGATGGGATGACGCGCGAATAGCATTCATGCAAGGAACGCGCACATTCTGTCCATCGGGCATGACGGTCAAGGACATGAGCGTGATATTCTTGGACTACATGATGGCACACCAAGATGCGCGCGACCTGCCTGCTGCGGAAGCCCTCATGCTCGCGTTCAAGGACAAATTTCCATGCAAGGACGCATCCGAAACCTCGCGCCCGGCGACGAAGGTCAAAATATCCGACCTGCCGTCTGAGGTTAGAAAGATCGCGAATGACGTTGCTAGTGAGTGCAAAGGGGCCGGTGCCGACCAAAGTGGTGGCGATCTGGAGAAGACGATCTCCGTCTATGAGAGAGGAGACGGCAAACGGTTGGCCATTTTCGACCCCAGCAAGATATGTTCGTTTCGCGGAAACGGTGCATGCTCCACCGGCGGATGTGATTTTTATGCATATTCAGAGCAGTCGGCCGGATCGCCTTGGAAAAAGGAGCTTGATCAAACAGCATTTGACAAGCGCGTAGTCGAGGGTCAGCAGGGACAAACGCCGCTAAAGCTTTTCATTGAAGTTCGGGGTGATATGCCGCCGTGCAACCGGAAGCGCAAAGAAGCCACATGCAACTTTGAGCTAACATGGCGGGGCGATGGGTTTGGTTGGAAGCTTCTTCGGTGATCAGACTAGGGAGCCAAGCATCGTGCTAATGTTCGTGGCGACAAGAGCCCTCTCGTTGCGCCGTCGTGCGAACAGTATACCTGCAAGCTTCGTGCCCTCTCTCCAGTCAGGAGACGCCGCGATCGTTCTGCCAAGGTCGAACATGGCACCACCACTCAGTCCTTTTGGATCGATTGAGTTGACAACGTCACCGTCTAGAGTGCGGGATCGTTTTTCATACTTGACCCGACAAAGGTGGCTTTCGATGCCGTTAGACGTGGCATCCCTTGGTGGGGGCACAAAGAAGGACCCGCCGTAGGCAAACCGCTGTGAAACAACTTTCCTTTGCCAGTGGTTGATCCTTTTGTTGCGAGAGTTCGGATATCCGAATGCCATGCACAGTCGGCCGGCGGAAACTTCAGTTTGCAGTTCATTTTCCTGAACATAACGAACAGTTCCAAGAGCCTCTACGAAACGAGGAGGAAGCTCCACGATCGCAAAATCGAAATTGTCGCGGTCGCGCAGACCGGAGGGCGCTACGGTGGCGAGCCCGGCTCCCTCCAGTTTCTGCTCTAACTTTCCCTGAACAGGTATGTAGAGGGAGCTAAGCCTATTTGCATCGATGACATGCGCAGCAGTAAAGAGCAGGTGGCGAGACTTATAGTGCACGAGAACGCACGACCCGAGGTGTTCCGCTCTGCCTCCATTCGTTGCGAAATAGATGGGTTGTACGGCCTTTGCGATATCCGCAGCCGCGGCAGTCATCAGCCTGTCGAGAGCGATCCGGCCAAAATCATCAATCGTTATAATCATGCCTAGCTGTTCTCCGGCCACCGCGCCGACCTCTGTCGTTTCACGATGTGATGGCAAATGCGCTGGAATGGTAACCCTCTGAGACTATCGTCCGAAACATGCCTACGTTGATGGCTTCTTAGTCACAATCAAACTGGCCCACACGCTCCTTAATGTTGCGAAGCCAACGACAAAAGCTTCTGAAATTTTCTACTGTCCGCGAGAACAGGAGCAATCGACCGCAATCGCGAGAGAACTTCTCTAAGCGCATAAATACTTCCCAGCGGCGCATCACCAACGACAGCGGCCAGCAAGTCTAGCAACTTAGATGGAGCGGCCTTGTAGAGCGCTTCGTCAGCCCGTGCTATCGAGAAAATACTAGACTGCGAACGCGACTCGTCGGGCTGAATGAATGGAATGATAGCGTCAGCCGCTTCCGCAAAAGCGTCGCCGGTTGCAAGCAATATTCGCACAAGATTGAAGGTCGCTGCTGGTGTCTGCAACTCGACATCGAGCGGCCAAATCCCTCGAAAAACCGGCCCGACGACATTCTGCCAACGGTTGATCTTTTCTTCCGACTTGGCCCCCTGCATTTCAACAGCTAAGCGATGGCCCACGCTGCTCAGTGTTCTACCGCCCGCCTTCCGTAGAGCCGATCTCGCCTCGGTCTCAAGCAATGGATAGCCAGCAGCCTTAGTATGATTGACAATCAATATCGTAGTCAGCCATTCCGCGAACCTTTCGAGGTCTTCCGCCGTCATTTCGTCACGACTAAACATCTGTAAAAAGGATTGCTTAGTCAGGTCGAATAGCTTCGGCGAGCCAATGTAATTTGAGTATTTGCGAGCCGACCAAACGCTGGCCGCGTCAGGCGAGGCCCAGTCAAAAAGTGGGACAAGCCGGGACGTTGTCCAATTCGGAGCATGTTCGAACAGGAAGGGCAAATCACGGGCGAGACGGACCCGCCCGAGCAAGCCGGCTTTACCGGGTGCATCGATTAGCCGATCAAGTCGTAGGCGAACGTCATCCGAAAGCTCACTTCCATGCCCCTTCGTAAGCTTATGGAGCATCAATTCAGCAAGCCGTCCGGGCGGAGAATTGATTGCATCGGTGAATACGTCACGCATCCGCTGGCTCCGATGTCTCGATCAACGTGGCGTCGGCGATGCGGTCCCAGAGCCGCCACAACAACGTCTCTGAAAGGGTCTTCGCGTGGGCTTCAAGCCAAGCGGAAGCTGCTGGTGCAACGGCACCGAATGTAGCGGCTGGCCATTCCAAGAGCCGCTCTGCGATTTTCGGTTCAGTCACGCTGTTGCGATAATCTTTGCGGGACCAGAGCAATTGTTCCCAATAGTCCTTCGGCCAGTCTCCGTTCTTGGCGGCCGCTTCTAGCCCCCGTAAAGCCCGGTCCGGGTCACTGAGACAGAGACCGTGCCAACTATCGCCCTCCATGAACCCCGCAGACGCGGCGATTTTCTTCGCCTCCGCAACAAGTTCGCTGTCCGCGATATCCTTCAGCTTATCGGGGTCATCGCTAAGTTCGCCATCGTCACTTCCCACCCAAACGTGAAATCCGGCTTGTTCCGCTGGCTTTTGCTCCCAATTCGGCCAGCGACTGCGGATTTCAGCCAGCACTTGCGCCGCTTGATGTCCAATATCGATGCCATCACGGACCATGTCGGAGAGCATATCAAAGCGGCTCCGGTCGATATGACGATCAACATCGGCGCTTTCCCGAAACCAGCTGCGTGGCGGGCCTTCGCATATCCGCAGAACAATTTGTTGCTGCTGCTCTTGCGTGAAATCGCGCCAGCGCGCGCGGATCAGGCGATACGCCTCAACACTGGAATTCGTAACAAAGAGTTCTCCAAGCGGCACGTCAATCAGAAATTTCGCCACGACATCGACCGGGACAGCCGAGTCTGCGAATGCAAACATCGCTAGCCGTCGTACAAGGCGAAACGGGCTGTTGCTCCAACGCTCTGCAATGACAAGTGCTTTGCCGCTGGACTTCTCTACAAGCCGTGTCCAAATTTCGGCCATCACCCGGACGATAGTTTGAAAGCCGGAGCGATACTCGTTCTGACCATGCTTCGCGACCGAAGGAACGTCGGTATCCGATGTGCTATAGCCTTGATTGCTCTCGACGCCGGCGTCTGTTGCATCCGCTAACGCTGCACTCAGGGCAATGGTAAGCTGGGCAAGCAGAATTTCATCGATTTCCGGCTCAGCGTTTGTGGGCCACGCCGCGAGAACGTCATCCGCCTGTAGGTTATCATCAACTTCATAGTCGATCGTCATCAGGTCAGATGGACGTTCTGGCACCTCATCTTTGCCAGTCTCAAACCAAGAAATAAGTTTCCCAACATTCAGCTTAGGTCGCAGCGCGTTAGCGAGCCGCTCAAGCAGATGAGCCGAATGGTCTCCGCGCTTTAGCTGCGGCTCGATCTCGAACCACTCATTCTGAGCGAAGCCCGCCTTAGCGGTGCGCATATGACGAATGACGAGGGACCAGCTCTTCATCAGCAGTGGCGGCAAATCAGCGCGATGGGCGTTCAAGCGAAATTCAAGGAAGTCTGCTGTTTCTCGTCCAAAGAAATGGATGTTGGCGGCGACATCGCGCACTGCATCTACGTCAAAGAAATTTCGCTCGATCCATGCAATTAGCTGCCTTTCACTCTGAATAAGCTTCATTTCCGACAGATAAGGCAGCCATGCGAGCGAAGGATTGAACTCAGAGAGCGTCGCGGCGAGATCTCCGCTTGAAAGGAAGAAGCGCAATTGCTCGCGCTCGAACGGAGTTGCGTCGGAAGGTGTCTTCCTATTTAGCGAGGCCGATTTTACATCCTCAATCATGAGTCGCCACCGATCCGGTTCCTAAAATTTGTCCAAGGCGCTCTCGTCGGTAATCGGCCGGGTGCTTGGCGTACCGCGCAAATTCCGCGAGCGTGTCGTAGATGGCGTCGTAGCTGTTAAACTCGATCGGCTTGATACCCTTTGATTTCCATATCGAAGCCGATATTGGAGTTCCAAGCTCAAATGCATAAATATCGTGCAGGTCGCGAAAGCGGTCGCGGTCAGCGTCGAGCGTTTCGAGCAGCAAACGCATCGCAGCGTCTTCAGCTCCGTAACCCACTAGGACCAGCGTGCCGAGGCGCATGCGGTCTTCAATATAGCGCGACGCCCAACCGCTTCGCAGATATGCCTCGCCAAAGTCAGCGCTCGTCAGAACCAAGTCTGTGAGCCCCAAACTCAAGGTAGCGTCGGCGATGCGCCCATGCAGATGCAAAATGCCGTGATCGCGGTCGCCGCCTGCCCGTGGCATCGATACGCCCGCATAACTGGGCACGTTAAGCATTCCTGCGTCGTGCGCAGCTCGTTCGAAAAGAGTATCAAAATTCGTCGTGAGCAATCGTGGACGGCCATCGCGATCCCGTGACAGCTCAAGCAACGCTAGGTGGTCAGGAAATGGGACCGCCGGTGGGTATAGCTCTTGGGCAACCGCCTCACGAACGCGCGACGGCGTTCCCGGACTGTGAGTACGCTTTTCTAGCGAACGCAAGGCGCGGTCGTACTCTTCGCTCTTGATGGCGTTGCGTTCGGCGGGTTCGTCGTCCGGCGCTTCTCCAAGCCGGGCGTAGACGCGTTCTGTCAGTTGCTTAAACGACGGCAGTTTGACGCGAAACGAGACGCCAGCACCGCAGAGGAACGTTGCGTTTCCATCGGTAACTGCTCGGATTAGCTCGTCGGGAACATCCGCTCCTTGTTCAACGAAACGCAATGATTTCCTCCGCGCATTTCCGTGCGCGTTGCTCGACCAAGAGCTGGCTCCATCGGGGTGAGCAGACCGCGTGCGACTACAACCACGGAGAAGAAACGAAGTGTAGTTGCAACCACCCCCATAGAAGATTTTTGCACAGCTTATTGCCTCGGCGGATCGGGACACAAATGTAGACACTGCGAAAGTATGACCTTGAATTTACTGGGCTATTGTCTCTTTGCTGTTCCCTGCGCAGTGGCTTTACGGCTTATGTCGCGCTCTTGTGTCCGCAAAATCTGCCAGAATGCGCGAACGGGCGGTTCTCACCAACCGCCCGTCGCTAGATCTGAGCCCGTTCGTGCTCAAAGGCCTGGGAGCCTGACGGGGAGCTAGGGACAGATCCGGTGTGTCTTCCTCAACCCGAACAGTTGCATGGGCTTCGAGCCCGGACGAGCAAGGAAGGGAGTGGATGATGGCACAAAACGATCGCATTGTCGTCGGTATCGATGTGGCCAAGGGCAAGGTGGATGCATGCATCCGCCCGTTGTCGCAACGGCAAACGTTCCCGAGCACCGCAGCGGGGCACCGCCAACTGGTGGCCTGGCTGCGCAAGCACAAAGTAGCCAAGGCGGTGATGGAGGCATCCGGCGGCTATGAGCGGGACTGGGCCAGGGTGCTGCGTCAGGCTGGCATCGAGGTGCGGATTGTCGATCCCAAGCGCGTGCGCAGCTTCGCCCGATCGGCCGGACGGCTCGCCAAGAACGATACGATCGACGCGGAGATGATCGCCTGGTTCGCCGAGACGTTCGACGAAGTATTGGACCAGATCCACGATGCCGCACGCGACGAGCTGGCGACACTAGTCAAAGCGCGCAAAGCCCTGGTTGATCTGAGGATCCGCCTGCAAAGCCAGAACGAACATGCGGTGCCGGGAGCGGTTCAGAAAGCCCACGCTCGCGTCTTGAAGGGCCTCGACATCGAGACGGCCAAGATCGAGGACGCCATCACCGCCACGATCAAGGCCACACCGGCATTTGCCAAACGCGCCGAGATCATCGAGAGCGTGCCGGGTCTCGGCGATGTGGCCTCTGCGGTCCTCCTTGCGGGCCTCCCAGAGCTCGGGACAGTGCGCGAGGAGGTCGCTGCCGCGTTGTTGGGAGCCGCTCCTTATGACGACGACAGCGGCAAACGGCGTGGTGAGCGCCACATCAAGGGCGGTCGGCGCTGGGTCCGCAACGCCCTCTACATGCCCTGTATCGGCGCAGCCACCCAGAGCAACCCGGTGCTCAAGGCCTACTATGAAAGGCTGATCGCCAAGGGAAAGCTGAAGAAGGTTGCAGTGATTGCCTGCATGCGCAAGCTGATCGTCATTCTCAACACGATGATTGCACGCGGCGAGAAATGGGATCCCGCCCGCTATGCGTTGCGGTGAACTGATCGAGCGCGCCTCCATGCGCTCGGTCCCGGACCGAGCGCATGCCAAGCCGACAGACCGGCGAGCGGACGGGGTCAAGGCCGTCAGCCGCCGAAGGCGGGGGCGCGTCTTCGCGCCAGCCTTGAGGCCGGCTGATCGGCGGTCTATTTCAGCACAGTTGCTCCTCGGGGAGCGATGCACTATTGCCCCCGTCGCCTTGCGGATGGCTGACGCTGCGAGCCCGGTCGGGCGCAACGTCACCGCAAGCCTTGGCGCACAGACCTCGGGCGTCAGGACCACACGATTTTGCCGTACGCGAACCGCACCCGTCGTTGACGCAAGGTCTTCGCTCACGGTTACCCGCCCTGCGAAGCTTTCCGCGCCGATGTGGCTCGCGTCCACCGCCGTCCGGCCCGCGTTCGTGACGATCGCGATACGCCCCTCTTCCTTGGGCCGGGTTGCGCAATGCATACGAGATTTCCGAATTTCGGTAAAGTGGAATATTTTTACCCGCATTGATTGACCGACCATTTGGGTGTTTTGCCCGACAGGCAACGCTAGGTTTGGTAGGTCGTCCCTCGTCATTCCGGGGCGCGACGAAGTCGCGAACGCGGAATCCATTTCACTGCACGCGATGCCGCCCAATGGATTCTCAGGTGCGCAATTGCGCACCATAGCTCGATGCTGCGCATCGCCCCGGAATGACGGCTGCTGTGTTGATTTGCCCGACCGGCCGCCACGTTGGTATGGTTCCTGCAGGCAGCTCAGCCTTCCTGCTCTCCAACAGACCGAGACAATGCCAAGCTCAAGACCCGACCGTATCCGAAAGCTCCTCGCCGACCTCGTTTCGTTCGACACCGTCAGCGACCGCACCAACCTGCCCCTGATTGCCCATATCGAAAGCTACCTCGCTTCGTTCGGCATCAAGGGCGAGCGCATCGTCGACGAGACCGGCGAGAAGGCTTCGCTCTGGGTCACGATCGGGCCGGAGGATCGGCCGGGGTTCGTGCTGTCGGGCCATACCGATGTGGTGCCTGTGGTGGGCCAGGACTGGAGCCATGATCCGTTCAAGCTGGTGGAGCGCGACGGCAAGCTCTACGGCCGCGGCACCACCGACATGAAGGGCTATGTCGCGGTGTGCCTTGCCATGGTGCCGGAGATGATGGAGGCGAGACTCAAGACGCCAATTCATCTGGCGATCTCCTATGACGAGGAGATCGGCTGCGTCGGCGTGCGGCCGATGCTACACGAGGTCGCGAAGAAGAGGGTCCGGCCGCTCGGTGCCTTCATCGGCGAGCCGACCCAGATGCAGGTCATCATCGGCCACAAGGGCAAGCACGGCGTGCGCGCGACGTTCCGCGGGCTCGCGCGCCATTCCTCAATCGCGCCCGACGGCGTCAATGCAATCGAATACGCCGCCGAGCTGATCGTCGAGATCCGCCGCCGCGCCGTGGCACTCGCGGCCGTGCGATCGACGGACAGCCTCTACGACGTCCCGCATTCGACGCTGCTCACCAGCATCGTGCACGCCGGCGCGGCGCTGAACATCGTGCCTGATACCTGCACGGTCGATTTCGAATGCCGCGGCATCGGCATCACCGAGTCCAAGGAGGTGACCGACGCGATCGTCGCCTGGGCCAAGGCCGAGATCGAGCCCGCGATGAAAGCGAGACATCCGGACTGCGGCATCGATTTCGAGGAGATCCTCGACTATCCCGCCCTCGACACCGAAGCCGACGCCGCCATCGTCACGCTGGCCAAGAGCCTCGCAGGCCGCAACGACCACGCCAAGGTCGCCTTCGGCACCGAAGCGAGCCTGTTCGCCAGCATCGCCGACATCCCCTCGGTGGTGATCGGTCCGGGCGCGATCGCGCAGGCGCATACGCCCGATGAGTTCGTGGAGATGGCCGAGCTGGAGAAATGCGCGGGGTTCGTGGAGAGGCTGATCGCGCATTGTGCAGAGAATTGAGAACGTAGGGCGGATTAGCCAGCGGCTGCGCGAAGCGCAGTCGTGGGCGTAATCCGCCACGTCTCTCGGGTGGTGTGAACGGCGGATTACGCTACGCTAATCCGCCCTACGGTCCGGGCTCACGGCGCGCGCTACGCCTCACCGCTCCTGCAGCGCCAGCCGCACACCGACGGCGCAGTAGATGGCGCCGACCACCTTGCCCTGCCACTTCACCACCGCCGGATGGCGGCGCAATAGGCTACCGAGACGGCCGGCGCCGACGGCGAACACCACGGTGCTGACGAGACCAAGCAGCACGAAGACGACACCGAGAATGGCAAGTTGAAGCGCGGTCGAACCGTGCTCCGGCTTCACGAATTGCGGCAGGAACGCCAGGAAGAACAGCGCTGTCTTGGGATTGAGCACTTCGGTCAGCACCGCCTGGCGGAAGGCACGGCCTGCGCCGATCGCGGCCGCGGCGCCGTTCAACTCGACCGGGGACCTGTCGAGCATGGCGCGAATGCCGAGATAGATCAGGAACGCGGCGCCGGCATATTTGACGATGCTGAACAGCAGCGCGGATGTCGCGATGATCGCCGATAGGCCTACGATCGCCATGCTGGTGTGGATCAAGTCGCCGGCAGCAATCCCCGCGCCCGTCGCGATGCCGACCTTCGTTCCCGAACTTGCCGCCCGCGCCATTGTCAGCAGCGTTGCTGGCCCCGGAATAAAGACGAAGCCGAGGACAATGAGGACGTAGGTGATGAGGGTGGTCTGGTCGATCATGCGTCCGTCTCTACGTAAACTGATGGGCTCGCGACCCGCCTCCCGTCATTGCGAGGAGCGTAGCGACGAAGCAATCCGGACTACCGTCCTGGAGAGATTCTGGATTGCTTCGCTGCGCTCGCAATGACGGCGTATGGAGCAGCGGCGCACCAAAGCAAAAAAGGCGCGGACATCGACCGCGCCTTCGTTGTCGCTACACCGCGCCCGCCTTCTGCGCGTACTCCCATGACGCCTGCGACAGCGGCACGGTGCGCTTGGCGGATTCGAGCGCCTTGGCGTTGGCGGCGGTGCCGTCGCGGACGCGGCCGGCGATGCCTTGGGTGATGCCGGCGAGGCGGAACAGATTGTAGGCGAAGTACCAGTTGAGATCGGGCACCGTCATCTTCGTAACGTTGCAATAGATCTGCGCCGCCTCCTCCACGCTCGGAATGTTGAGCGCCTTGAGGTCGGCGCCCTCGAGGCCCGGCATGATCCATTGCATCAAGAGATAGGTGAAGTCGGCCATGGGATCGCCGAGCGTCGACAGCTCCCAGTCCAGCACGGCCTGCACGCGCGGTTCCGTCGCGTGGAAAATCATGTTGTCGAGACGATAATCGCCATGGACGATGGAGACGCGCGCCTGCTCAGGCACCGTCTTCGGCAGCCATGCGGCGACCTTCTCGAACTCCGGAATGTGCTGGGTCTCGGAGGCGCGATATTGCTTGGTCCAGCGGTCGATCTGGCGCGCGAAATAATTGCCAGGCTTGCCGAAGTCGCCGAGCCCGATGGCATCGGGGTCGAACATGTGGAGCTTCGCCAGCGTCTCGATCTTGCTGGTGAAGATCTTTCGGCGCGCATCCGGCTCTTGGCTCGGCAGCGTCGGATCCCAGAACACGCGGCCCTCCTCCATCGACATGATGTAGAAGGCCGCGCCGATGACGCTGTCGTCCTGGCACAGCGCATAGGCGCGCGCGACCGGGAAACCTTGTTTCCCGAGGGCCGCGATGACGCGATATTCGCGGTCGACCGCATGCGCCGAGGGCAGCAGCTTGCCGAACGGCTTGCGCCGCATCACGTAGGAACGCTTGGGCGTGTCGAGGCGATAGGTCGGGTTGGATTGGCCGCCCTTGAATTGCAAGACGACCAGCGGGCCCTCATAGCCATCGACATTGTCGCGCATCCAGGCTTCGAGCCGCATCTCGTCGATACGATGCCGCTCCTCGACCGGCTTGGTGCCCGAGAACTCTTCGTCTTTCCTGACGCCGTCAGCCACGATGACGCTCCCTCTTCAGTCCTGACCATTTCAGGTCGAGCATGATCCTAGTCGGTAACCGCTGACGCACTTGCGTCAAGCGGTCACCGGATCATGCCCTGCGGTTTCTTCAGGTCGGGAGCGCCGCAGGCCCTCCCTCTTTAATGACTTGGAGAGTTTGCATACTTCCGAAGTTCGAGCCTGGCAATGGCGCGGTTATGCACCTCGTCCGGACCGTCGGCGAGACGGAGCGTGCGAATGTGGGCGTAGTCCTTGGCAAGGCCCGCTTCGTCCGAGACGCCGGCGCCGCCAAAGGCCTGGATCGCCTCGTCGATGATCTTCAGCGCCATGTTGGGCGCGGCGACCTTGATCATGGCGATCTCGGCCTGCGCGGTCTTGTTGCCGACCTTGTCCATCATGTCGGCGGCCTTGAGGCACAGAAGACGCGTCATCTCGATGTTGGTGCGGGCCTCGCCGATGCGCTGCTCCCACACGCTGTGCTCGACGATCCTCTTGCCGAACGCGGTGCGCGAGGCGAGCCGCTTCACCATCTTCTCCAGCGCCTCCTCGGCCTTGCCGATGGTGCGCATGCAGTGATGGATACGGCCCGGACCGAGACGGCCCTGCGCGATCTCGAAGCCGCGGCCTTCGCCGAGCAGGATGTTCTCCTTCGGCACCCGCACGTTCTCGAGCAGCACCTGGGCATGGCCGTGCGGCGCGTCGTCGAAGCCGAACACCGGCAGCATCTTCTCGACCTTGATGCCTGGCGTGTCGAGCGGAACCAGGATCTGCGACTGCTGCTGGTGCTTGGCCGCCTTGAAATCGGTCTTGCCCATCAGGATCGCGATCTTGCAGCGGGGATCGCCGACGCCGGACGACCACCATTTGCGGCCGTTGATGACGTAATGGTCGCCGTCGCGCTCGATGCGGGTCTCGATGTTGGTGGCGTCGGACGAGGCGACCGCCGGTTCCGTCATCAGGAAGGCGGAGCGGATCTCACCGTCCATCAGCGGGCGCAGCCATTTCCGCTTCTGCTCCTTGGAGCCGTAGCGGATGAACACTTCCATGTTGCCGGTGTCGGGCGCGGAACAGTTGAACACTTCCGAGGCCCAGGTGATGCGGCCCATCTCTTCCGACAGCAGCGCGTATTCGAGATTGGTCAGTCCCGCGCCGCGGAATTCGTCGTCCTCATGCTCGCTCGGCGGCATGAACATGTTCCAGAGTCCCTCGGCCTTCGCCTTCTTCTTGAGGTCCTCCAGGATCGGAATCACCTTCCAGCGCTCGCCGGCGTGATCCTGCTGGTCATAGATCGGCACCGCCGGGCGCACGTGCTTGGTCATGAAGGACCGCACGCGGTCGAGCCATTCCTTCTGCTTGGGCGACATATCGAAGTCCATGGGACGCTCCTCTCTTTCGCTAATGCTTTTGCGCCGAACTGTCCTCCCGCCTTGCGCGGTCCGCAAGCGCGAATGCGCGTCCTTGCGGACCTGGCAAACCCGGCCGCAGTTGCGAACGAGTCCCGATTGCGGATTGACTTTTCCCGGCCTTCAAACGATAGTTTCATACAAGTGTTTGAATTGCAACTCCCCTCCCCGAGGGCATCCATGGCCAGCGATCATACGAGGTCCGCCATTCTCGCTGCCGCCGAACGGCTCTACGCCGATCGCGGCTTCGGCGACGTGACGCTGCGCGACATCGTCGCGGAGGCGGGCGTCAACCTCGCCGCGGTGAACTATCATTTCGGCTCGAAGGACGAGCTGATCGCGGAATTGTTTGTCACGCGCTCGATCGCCACCAATCGCGAGCGCCTGCGCCAGCTGAAGGATGCCGAGGAGCAAGGCGGCGGGCGCGCGCCGATCGAGGCGATCCTGCGCGCGCTGGTCGGGCCGCCGCTGCGCGGCTGCCTCGGCCCCGAGAACCAGCGCTCCACCGCGGCGCGCTTCATGATCCGCGCCTCGATCGAATCCGTGCCGCCGATCCGGCGCATCAAGAACCGCGAGATCGACCATTTGCGCAAATTCGCCGGCGCGATGCGGCGGTCCCTGCCCGACCGCAGCGACGTCGACATCTATTGGGGCCTCAACTTCGCGCTCGCGATGGCGCATCACACCATCCGCGAGAGCGAGCGGCTGACCAAGCTGTCGGAAGGCAAATGCGATCTCGACGACGTCGAGGACGTGGTCGCGCGCGTCGTCAGCGTGGCGACGATGGCGCTGACGGCGGGAAACGCCGAGACGAAGGCGCCGGCGCGCGCGCTGGCGCGGGATGCGCGCTGATGCTTCACGTCAGCGCGATGCAGTCGAAGTCTTAGCGAAGCGCTGGTTAACTACGCCCGCTGCGGCATCTCCTCAGCCTCTTCCTTGGCGAGCAGCAGCAGCATCTCGATGCCCATCTCGCCTTCCTGCGGCGAGCGGATGAACTTGATCTCGTCGGCGCTTTGCCGCAGCGCGGCAATGATGGCGACGGCCTGATTGGCGGTGGCCGCCTCGGTCGCCAGAACGGCCTTCTGGTCCTTGGCCTGAAACCCGATCGTATAGGACATTCGCTTCCCTCCCGGAACTCACGCGGAGAGATCGAATCAGAGTCGGAGGCAAAGCGGAAGCCTGTGCGACTACGGACCGGGATTAGCTGGGGATTGCGGGCAAGCTTCACGCAAGCCCCAAGCCTGACGCGCGCGTCCAAGGCCGTCGCAATAGTCGCGCTGCGCTTGAATCCCGGCCGCTCGGCCGCAAGACGCGGAAGAGAGCGTCAGATGATCCCCTGCTTCTTCAACTCCTCGATCTTCCCGGCATCGTACCCGAGCTTGCCGCCGAGCACCTCCTTTGTGTGCTCGCCCAGAAGCGGCGGGGCGCGGTAGTCCTTGATCGGGGTCTCCGAGAGCGTCAGCGCGTTGCGGACCAGCGACAGATCGGGCTCGAAGGGATGGTTGACCTTCACCCGCATGCCGCGCGACTGGACGTGTGGATCGGAAAACACCTGCTCGAAATCGTTGATCGGCCCCGAGGGCACGCCGGCCTCCTCCAGCTTCTCCAGCCAGTAGGCCACCTTTTGCTTCAGGAACAGGCCGGCGAAGATCGCCATGATCTCCTTGCCATGCACGACGCGGTCGTTGTTCTTGACGAAGCGCGGATCGCTTGCGAGCTCGGGCGCGCCGAGCACGGCGCAGGTGCGCTGAAACTGGCCGTCATTGCCGACCACGACCATCAGCTCGCCGTCGGTGCAGCGGAACACGCCGGCGGGCATGCCGCCATTGCCCCAGGTGCCACGACGCGGCGGGACCTTGCCGTTGACGAGATAGATCTGCAGCCAGTGCGACAGCGATGCGATCACGGTGTCGAACAGGCAGACGTCGATGTGCTGTCCCTGCCCGCCACTAGCATCGCGATGGTAGAGCGCCGAGAGAATCCCGATCGAGGCGTTCATGCCGGTCATGTAGTCGACGATCGACGGGCCGACCTTCATCGGGCCCTCGCCGGGCTCGCCGTCGATATGGCCGGTGACGCTCATCAGCCCGCCCATCGCCTGCAGGATGGCGTCGTAGCCGGCGCGCGGCGCATAGGGCCCGGTCTGACCGAAGCCGGTCACCGAGCAATAGATGATGCCGGGGTTGATCGCCTTGATGGTCTCGTAGTCGAGGCCGTAGCGCTTGAGATCGCCGACCTTGTAGTTCTCCATGAAGACGTCGGCATCCTTGGCGAGTTCGCGGACGATCGCCTGCCCTTCGGGCTTGGCGATGTTGACGGTGACCGACTTCTTGTTGCGGTTGGCGCAGAGATAGAACGAATTGTTGTTGTTGGCCTTGCCCTCGGGGTCGTTCAGGTAGGGCGGCCCGAAGGCGCGCGCATCGTCGCCGGTGCCCGGCCGCTCGATCTTGATCACCTCCGCGCCGAGATCGCCCAGCATCTGGGCCGACAGCGGCCCGGCCAGCACGCGCGTGAGGTCAAGGATCTTGATGCCTGAGAGCGGCAGGGCCGACATGTCGATTTCCTCCGGGGAACTGGATCTTGGCGCGGCGGCGGATCGCGAGGCCGCGCTTCCTGCCGATACCACCATTTTCGCGCGCTGAGCACTGCGCTCCGCTCATACGGCCATCCACCCTCGGGCCGTCGCGGCCGAATTCCGCGCCGCGACGATCGACTCAGGCCGCAACAGCCGACCTCGGCCGCCGGCGAGCAAGCAGAACCAGGATCAGCACCGCCGCGCAGGAGAAGACGAAGGCGAGGCCAAGCGCACCGCGACCGCCGAAGTGGGTGAGCAGACCGGCCAAAACAGGTGGAGAGAGCGCGGAAGCCAGATTGAGCGGCAGCGCGATCATCGAGGAGGCCTTGGCGAACTCGGCCTGGTCATAGAAGACCAGCGGAATCGTCGCCCGCGCCACCGCCATGGCGCCGCTGCCGGCGCCGTAGAGCAGGATGAAGGCGGCGACCGCCCAGGTCGCCCCTTCGCTCAGCATCAGCAGCAGCATGGCGACCGGGAGCGCGGTGCCGGCAACGAGCCCGGTCGTGATGCCGTCCCACCGCCCGCCGCCGAGGAAGTCGAGCCCTCGCGCGCTGACCTGAATCACGCCGAGCATGGAGCCGAAGGCGATGGCTTGCGCCGGCGCCAGCCCCTCGACCCGCAACAATTCGACAAAGATGGCGCTGAGACCGAACGAGACGAAAGCGTTGAGGGTGATCGCGGCGACGACAAGGCCGAACGTGCTGCGCGGAATTGGCGGCGCATCGGCCTTCCTGGCTTGAGCCACACCTGTCTCCTTCGCGACCGCCCGGCGCGGCGTTGCGAAGGCGTAGAGCGGAAGCGACACGAGAAGCAACATCGCGGCGTAGACCAGACACGTTCCGCGCCAGCCGAACTGTCCGCTGAGGAACGAGGTGGTCGGCCAGAAGATGCTGCCGGACAGTCCGGTCACCAGCATCAGCGCGCCGATCGCACTCTTGGCCTTTGGGCCTGCCACTTCGTTGAGCATGATATAGGCCCCGGTTGAGAGCGTGGCGCTGCCGCCCAGGCCGAGGACGACCCAGGCCGCGAAATAGAGCATCGGCTCGTGGGCAAGGGACAGAACGATGTAGCCCGGCACGGCCACGATCGTGCCCGCCATCATCACCTTGCGCGCACCATGCCGCGCAAACGCCTTGGCGAGCCAGGGCGCGCACAGCCCCATGGTCACATACAGCGTCGAGGTGCCCGCAAACACCATCGGCAGGCTCACGCCGAGGTCGGTGGCAAGCTCGCGGCCGACGATGGGCGGAAGCCCGATCGTCCCCCATCCAATGAGCTGCGTGATCGCCAGCACCATCAGGACGCCGATCAGCCGGCCGTCAGATTTCAAGAACTGCATTCCAAACGTTGCCTGCCCGGCAGGCGCAGGTTGCGCCAGCGCAAATCTCTTAGCGGGAGATCGCAGGACCGAGGAATGTCAGTTCCGAATGCCATGGGCGCCTGCTTCGCAGAGCGGCGGTCTAGGGGCTGATTGACATGGACCACTCTCTGGTCCATTTTATGGAAACGCGAGGAGGGACAATGCGATGCGGGTCTCCGTCACCGAGGCCAAGGGGCAACTGACCGATCTTGTCCGTCGTGCCGAAGCCGGCGACGAGGTGATCCTGACGCGACATGGACATCCTGCGGTGCGGCTCGTTCCGATCAAGCGTCCTGCCGATCCGGCGACCCGCCGCGCGGTGCTCGAGGCTGCCCGCAAGAGCGGCGCGGCCAAAGCTCTTCCCGGCCCGGATGCGGCGCGCAGTCAGGACTTTCTTTTCGGCAACGATGGATTGCCGGAATGATCGCAGTCGATACGTCGGCGCTCATGGCGATCGTCCTCGACGAGCCGCAAGCCGATGCCTGCATCGCTGCGCTTCAGACTGCGGACGAAATCCTGATCTCGGCCGCCACCGCTGCCGAAAGCCTGATCGTCGCTACGCGCCGCGGCGTGTCCGAAGAGATGAAGAATCTGATTGCACATCTCGGCCTGAACGTGATCTCGGTGACCCAGGCATCCGCCGAACGCGTGGCGCAGATCTACTCGCTTTGGGGCAAAGGCAATCATCCTGCCGGCCTCAACTTCGGCGACTGTTTCGCCTACGATGTCGCCAAGGAGCATGGCTGCGCACTGCTCTATGTCGGCGATGATTTTGCCAAGACCGATATCGCAGCAATCGCTTAAATCGACCAGGGCCGCCACGCCCGCCTCAAGCCGTGTGTCCGGGATCGACGTGCTTCGGCGTCTTCTTCTCGCGCTGCGGCGTCATCTTGGCCGGATCGGGCGCGCCCGGCACCCCGCGCGGGCCGAGCTGCTCGCGCTGGATGTCGTCTTCGGAGCGCGATGGCTCGACGCCGTTGGGTTCACGGGGCTTGGTCATCGCGGCTTCCTTCTCAAGCGTTGTCTTATGCGTTGTCCTGGACGCCGAGCGCGTTGCCTCCCGGCTCGCGCCCGGGCACGCTGACCTGGACTTCATGTCCCTCACGAAGGGCCAGGGAGGCCGCGGCGACTGCGGACTCGAACGCGGCTTCCTTGGTGGCGTAGGTATTCTTGACGTCGCCGTCATGCAGCACGCCCCATTCGTCCCGCACCGGCACGATGGCATATTGCGCAAGGCCCATTGTCCACTCCTGGCTACAGAATTCAGAAAAAAGGTCTGCACGATAACGCGCCGGCGGCCTTAACGTTGCGTCAGCTGCGGATGGGTCGCGCTTACCCGCCAGACCGTGTTGCCGCTGTCGTCCGCGACCAACAGCGCGCCTGATTTATCGATGGCGACACCGACCGGGCGGCCGCGTGCCTTGTTGTCGCTGTTGAGGAACCCGGTGACGACGTCCTGCGGTGGGCCGCTCGGCTTGCCGTCCGTGAACGGCACGAACACGACCTTGTAGCCGTTGAGGACCTGCCTGTTCCAGCTGCCGTGCTCGCCGACGAAGGCGCCGCCGCGGTAGGCGGCCGCCAGGCCAGTGCCGGTGTTGAAGGCGAGCCCGAGCGGGGCGACATGCGAGCTCAGCGCGTAATCGGGCACGATCGCCCTGGCGACGAGATCCGGCCGCTCCGGCCTGACGCGGGGATCGACGTGCTGGCCGAAATAGCTGTAGGGCCAGCCGTAGAAGCCGCCGTCCTTCACCGAGGTCATGTAATCGGGCACGAGATCGGGACCGAGCTCGTCGCGCTCGTTCACCACCGTCCACAACGCGCCGGTCTGCGGCTCGAAGCTGAGGCCGTTGGGATTGCGCAGGCCGCTTGCGAACACGCGCCAGCGCCCGCTGGCGCGGTCGATTTCGAGGATGGCGGCACGATTGTGCTCGGCCTCCATGCCGTTCTCGGTGATGTTGCTGTTGGAGCCGACACCCGCATAGAGCTTCGAGCCGTCGGGGCTCGCGGCCAGGCTCTTGGTCCAGTGATGGTTGATCGGCCCACCCGGCAGCGGCGTCAGCACCGTGCCTGATGCGGTGATCTTCGTGTCCCCTTCCGTATAGGGATATCTGACGATGGCGTCGGTGTTGGCGACATAGAGATCGTTGCCGACCAGCGCGACGCCGAAGGGTGAGTTGAGATGGTCGAGGAAGACGCTTTGCGTCTCCGGCACGCCGTCGCCATTGCTGTCGCGCAGCAGCGTGATGCGGTTGCCGGGCCCTGTGTCGTCACTGCCTGATGTCGCCCAGGATTCGATATACCCCATGACGAATTCCTTGGGCCGCTTGACCGGGGCGCCCTTCGGCGCCTTGGATTCCACCACCAGCACGTCACCGTTGGGGAGAACGTAAATGAAGCGTGGATGCTGCAGGCCGGTCGCGAAGGCCTTGATCTGCAGCCCTTGCGCGACCGTCGGCGTCTCGTCCTTCTTCCAGCCGACGATGCGCGCGATGTGGATCGGCGGCAGCAGATATTGCTGGATCTCGGGAAGTGCGGGGTTGGCGCCGATTTGCGCCTTGGGATCGCCGCTGCCGTCGTCGCAGCCGGCCAGGCCCAGCAGAGATGCGCACGCCAGCGCGCGGACAATCGCAGACGTCATCGCGCAACTCCCACGCCGTGGCGATAGACAAGAGCCCAGCCGAGCCAGCCCGTGATCGGCAGGATCAGCACGGTGAGCGCCGACAGAACCAGCCCGGTCGGCCACACCGAGGTCCAGCCATCGCGCATGTGGATCATGGTGTTGATGATCGCCAAGATCAGTGCCACTGCATTGCCGATCAGATGTGGCCAGGCCGGCGCCTGCGCCCGCACCCGCCGGTTGCCGAGGAAATCGATGAGACCCGCGACCGCTGCCAGCACGCCGAAGACGACACCGGCGAGCAGCAGCCAGGCCGAAAAATTCGCCCACATGATCTCGGCGCTGGCGACATAGGCGATGTCGGTCAGCAGCGCCCCGACGAAACACGTGATCGGGATCGGCACCAGCATGGGGTGAATCGGATGACCCGCGATCTGCGCGGTGGAACGCACGCGCTCGTCGTTTTGCACGGTTGGCATCGTTCAGTTTCACCTTCGCCCCTTGGCGAACTATCGCTTGCGGCGAAGGTTCCTCAGCGTCCTGCGTCGCAAACCGAGGCACCGCACCGCTCACGCGGAACTGAATGGGACATCCGAAAGTCTTGACTTGGACAATTCCTCTGGAGACCGCAGCGTGGATCAACCTGGCGACGGCGCCTCATTCAGCCCTGCATCCAAGCTCGACGGCGTGTCGCCCCGCCAGACCAGGCAGATCGAATCCCAGAGCAGGCCAAGCGCCGCACTGATCCATGAGACGATTCGCGCCGAAGGTGAGCAGGAGCTGGAGCGGCGATGGTGGGCCATCGTGCTCTCGGGCTTTGCCGCCGGTCTTTCGATCAGCTTGTCGCTGATCGTTCAGGGCGAGTTTCACGCGCTGATCTCGGACGAGGCCATACGGCGCCTGGTCGCTCCGCTCGGCTACACCGTCGGCTTCCTGGTCGTCGTGCTCGGACGACAACAGCTCTTCACCGAGAACACGCTGACGCCGATCCTGCCACTGTTGCACAACAGGGATCTCGGTACCCTGGGACGCGTGCTCAAGCTGTGGATGCTGGTTCTCGCTTCGAACATCGCAGGCACCTGGGCAGTCGGATCCGTGCTCGCTCGCACCAGCATCTTCGAACCGCGCATCGTGGACGCCTTCGTCGATCTCAGCCGGCCCACGATCGAGGGGACGTTCTCAACCACCTTCGTCAAGGCCATCTTCGCCGCCTGGCTCATCGCCTTGATGGCCTGGCTTCTTCCGGCCGCCAAAGGATCGCGCGCACACATCATCGTGGTGATGACCTATGTGGTCGCACTCGGCCAGTTCGCCCATATCGTCGCGGGCTCGGTCGAGTGCGCCTTTCTGGTGCAGAGCGGCCGGGCATCGTTCAGCCAATATGCTCAAGACTTCTTCATGCCGACGCTGCTCGGCAATATCCTGGGCGGAACGACCCTGGTTGCGCTGCTAAACTACGGACAGGTCGCCGCCGAAATCGACGAGCACAGGGAATAGAGCCTGCACGAAAGCGACTGCCTTGGACAGGAACGATAGTGCGCAACAGGCTTTGGAGCGGGTGAAGGGAATCGAACCCTCGTATTCAGCTTGGAAGGCTGCTGCTCTACCATTGAGCTACACCCGCGTGACGGGCTCCCTAACACGGCCGGGCGGCGGTCTCAACTGCCCATGAGGCGCCTTTGGGCGTCCTGCCCCCCTTGAGAACCCACCGCTGGTTCCTCCAGACCTCCCGCCTCTTAACAGCGGCGGGATCGCCGCCTATATTGGAGACTCCCGAAACCAACGAAAGGAGGTGATCCAGTGTCTTTTACCAAGCGCTGTCACCTCGCTGGGATCGCCCGCTAGGCTTCGAGTAGGGCTTGGCATCGGGGCGCTCTCAGCCCTGGACCAGCGAGCAAGAAATCGGGCGCGACGGGGCCTCCCCGCCGCGCCTTTTTCGTCTCTCAGGCGGGCGGCTCGCCGGCCAGCACCTCGCGAATTTTCTGCGACAGCTCCGCCTTCCGGTATGGCTTGAACAGCAGCGCCACGCCGGGATCGAGATGTCCTTCGTGGACGATGGTGTTGTCGGTATAGCCGGAGGTGTAGAGCACCCTCACGCCCGGCCGGCGGATCCTGACGGCCTCGGCCAATTCCTGCCCGTTCATGCCGCCGGGCATGATGATGTCCGTGAACAGGAGATCGAATCTGGCGCCCTGGTCGACCAGCGCCAGCGCGGACGCGCCGTCGCCCGCGGCGAGCGTGCGATAGCCGAGGCCGCCGAGTTGCGCGATGACATAGCCCTGGACCAGCGGATCGTCCTCCACCACGAGTATGGTCTCCTGCCCGCGCGCCGTGGCGGGCGCCTGAACCGGCGCCACCTTGGCAGCCGCCTCGCCCTTTGCCCGCGGCAGGAACAACCGCATCACGGTGCCGCGCCCCTCCTCGCTTTCGATCGCAACAGTGCCGCCGCTCTGGCGGGCAAAGCCGTAGACCATGCTCAGCCCCAGCCCGGTGCCGCGGCCGACCCCCTTGGTGGTGAAGAACGGCTCGAAAACACGCTCGCGGATGTCGGCCGGAATGCCGTGACCGGTGTCGCCGACGGCAATCATCACGAACGCGCCGCGCACGCCCTCGCCGGCATTCCCCGTGCCGTCGAGCTCGCGGTTCCCTGTCTCGAGGGTGAGCTTGCCGCCGCCCGGCATCGCGTCGCGCGCATTGACGGCGAGGTTGACGATCGCCGAGGACAGCTGCGACGGATCGACCATCGCCGACCAAGCCTCGTCGGCGAGCCGCGTCTCGATCTCGATTTGCTCGCCGAGCATCGGCCGCAGCAGCTTCGCGGTCTCGACCACGAGGGCGTTGACGTCGATCTCGCGCGGCTCCAGCGGCTGGCGGCGCGCGAAGGTCAGGAGCTGCGAGGTGATCTCCGCCCCACGCGCGGCCGCATCGTCGATCAATTGCGCGATCGCAGCCAGCTCGGGCTTGTCCGCCAGCCCCTCCTGGATGATCTCGATCGTGCCGGTGATGACCGTGAGCACGTTGTTGAAATCGTGCGCCACGCCGCCGGTGAGCTGGCCGATCGCGTCCATCTTCTGTGATTGACGCAGCCGCTCCTCGGTCTCGTGCTGCGCGGTGAGGTCGGTCGCGGAGCCGCGGTAGCCCAGAAAGCGTCCATCGGCGTCGAACACCGGCTTGCCATTGACGCTGAAATGATGCAACCGCCCGCGCGTGTCGCGTCCGCGATACTCGAATTTGCGGAACGGCTCGTGACGGTCCAGCGCCGCCAGATGCGCGCGCCATTTCTCGGCCTCGGTCTCGCGATCGAGCGCAGTATCGATGCGACGCGTGCCGATCCGCACCTTGGGATCCATGCCGAAGGCAATCACCCGGTCGGAGAGGTAGGTGAAGCAGTGGTCCGGCCCGGTCTCCCAGAACCAGTCGGACGCGGTCTCGGCATAGTCGCGGAAACGCTCCTCGCTCGCCCGCGCCTCCGCTTCGGCGCGCCGGCGGATGGTCAGGTCGCGCTCGAGATTGGCATTGGCCTCGCGCAGCTCGCCATAGGCCTGCTGGAGGTTCGCGCACATCGCGTTGAAGGCTTCGACCACCTTGTCCAGCTCGTCGGCGTCGGAGGGCGGCCGGCGCTCCAGGCGTAACGGCGGCGGCGGCCGGGTCAGGCTGTATTTGCTGACGAACTCGGCGATGGCGACCAGATGCCGCGTCACCAGCAGATGGAACATGTAGATGATGAACAACGAGACCAGGAACGTCTTCGCGGCCTGGCTCGCCAGAATGACCAGGGCCCGGTTCAGCAATTGCTGATAGACCTCGCTCAGCGTGGCCTCGACGTGAAGCACGCCGATCGGGCGAGCGGTCCCCTGCACGATGGTGTTCAACGGATAGTCGCGCGTGACGATCGAACGCGTGCCCGGCTCGCCGACCGCGATGCGGATCGGATTGGGACGATCGGCAATCTCGCGCACCCCGGCGGCGCGGATATCGGGCAGCCGCAGGATACCTTCGAGCTGAAGCTTGAGCTGGTTCTGGTCGAGATTCCACAGGCTTTCGCCGAGACTGCCGGTCGTGCTGCGGCCGATCTCGTCGAGCCGCGTCTCGATGAGACCGACCTCGCGATCGTAGTCGAGATAGAGCTGGAGCGCGGTCAGCGTCAGCGTCACGGCCGATGAGAACAGCAACACGGCCACGAGCAGGCGCGACCCGATCCCGCTGCGCAACCAGTTGAAGAACCGTGCCGGCAGCGATGCGAATATCGAAGGCGCAAGCGCGCCGATGTCGGTCAGACCCGGCTTCGTCGCCATCGGCGCGATGGCACGGCTGCGCTTGGCGTCCTCGTCACCTGCGTTGGCCATGCACCATGTCCCCGAAATGGCGGCTCGCTGCTTTGGTCGAGCGGTTGCAGTCTCGAGCAATCCATGGGTCGAGACGCACGTCTCGTCACCCGATGCAAGCGACGTCCCGTCGGGCCGCGAGCTCGAGGTCGGCAAGTCACGTCTTGCGCCCCGCAGCGGGACTGCTGGGCAAATTATCACTGCCCGTGCTAGAATGTCATCGGTGAAAGGCCGGTATGACTGGCGGGACGAGCGGGCAATGATCGTTGCGGCCGGGCGTACAGGCGCCAACTTGCGGTAGATCGCGCCGGCACCCGAATCCTGCGGTAGCGATGCACGGCCGAAGGAGACGCCTGATGTGGCGGCTAGCCGTCGCCTCCCTGTCGCTGCTCGCCACCGAGCCTGCGTTGGCGCAGGACACGATCCGGCTGGCGCGCATCGCCGACATCCCCGATCAATATGTCGGCGGCGAGATGCTGCGGGCCGTCTACGCCAAGCTGAACATCAGGCTTGAGTTCGAGGACGTGCCGGGCAAGCGCGCGCTCGCATTGTCGAGCGCCGGCGAGGTCGACGGCGAGATCCAGCGGATCGGCACGCTCTCGCGCGACTATCCGACGCTGGTTCAGGTCACGCCGGCGATCAACTACATCGAGCCGGCGGTGTTCGCGACCAAGCTGCGGTTCGAGGTCGCAGGTTGGGACTCGATCAAGGACTACAGCATCGGCATCGTCCGCGGCGTCGGCTCCTCGGAAGCCGGCACACGCGGCATGGCCCGCGTCACGGCGACCACAAGCCTCGAGAACATGGTCAGGATGCTCGATGCCGACCGTTTCGACGTGATGGTCACCGACCTCTTCAGCGGGCTTGCCGCGGTGAGGAAACTCAATCTGCAGGCCAGGATCTACCCGCTCTCGCCGCCGCTCGAGCGCATCCACATCTACCACTATTTGCATGAACGCCATCGCGATCTGGTACCCGAGGTCGGCAGGGTCATCGCTCGGATGCAGGCGAGCGGCGAGCTGGCGACATTGCGCGAGGCCCTGGTCAAGCAGGTCTTGAGCGGGCAGTGACGAATGCTGCGTCAGCCGGTGCGAAGCCGCTCGCGCGGCGCGACGGCGGCGATCAGCATGCCGGCGCACCAGGCTTCAGAAGCCGAAGATGCTGAACACGCGCCGCCGTTTGCCGCGCCGGCTCTCGACGATCCGCTCGCCGCCGTTCTCGGCCGAGCTGCCGTAATAGCGGTGATGGCCAGCCTGGTCGTGCAGATCGGCCGGCTCCGACTGTCCCGCCCGCCGCGCGTCGCAGATGATCTTGATGGTCTGACCCGACATTGCCGCCTCCAGCAAAAGCTTGTTGTTCGTGGTTCATCAGTCGCGGCGCGTTCCGGCGGCGTTCACATCGCACCGCCGCAATCGGGTTTCAGGACGGTTTCGCCGCTTGCCGGCCACGCAATATTTTGCTTCGGGAGTGTCGGCAGGTGCTGCCGTGCTGCGTCCTTGGGACTTGGGTAATGACCACGCGCAAAAAAGAGAGGTGATGATGCTCTACGCGATCCTGGCCTACCACGTGGAAGACGAAGTCATGTCCTGGACACCGGAGCAGGACGCCGCGGTCGTCGCCAAAGTCATCGAGGTTCAGGCGCCGCTGCGGGCCAGCGGCCAGTTCGGACCGGCGGCCCGGCTGGATGAGACCCGGAAGGCCCGCACCTTGCGTGGTCCCGGCGCGGGAATGGTGCTGGACGGGCCGTTTGCCGAGACCAAGGAGCAGCTTCTCGGCTTCCATCTGATGCAATGCGCCACCGAGGAGGAGGCGATCGAAGCGGCGCGGAAGCTGCGTGCGGTCAATCCGACGGCGGTGTACGAGATCCGCCCGGTCAAGCTTTACGTGCCGGCCGATGGGTTCGGCGCGACGTAGAAGCGCTGGATCAGGAGCCCGCCGAAGGCAAAAAACCAGACGAAGGGCGCGAGATGCGGCGCAAATGCCGCAACGATGGTGCCCGGAATGAACACGGCGACGGGAAACAGCGAAGCCATGATCTCGCGGCTCCAGCCGCCCAGGATGGTCCACCACAGCAGGGCATTGAGGCCGCCGATCGTGGTCAGGTGCAGGCCGTAGAGCACCGCCACGGCGCTGCTCAAGGTGTAGTTGGTGTAGAGCCCGTTGGTCACCGGCAGCAGCACGATCGAGAGCAGGAAGAACAGGTTGAGGACCACCATGCCGCGGCTGCCGATGGGCTGACGTGCCAGCCGGCGGTGATGGCTGATCCAGAACACCCCGGCGATGATGAAGCTGAGCGCGAGGCCGGCAAGCTTGCCGGAATAGACCCTGGCGAGATCGTTCCAGTCGGGCGCGCCGCTAAAGACCGCCGACTTGGGCAGATCATAGGCCAGCAGCGTCATGGCGACGCCGAAAATGGTGTTGCTGAGCGACTCCAGCCGCCGCATCTCGAATTGTTCGGGCTTGAGCTCGGTCATCTCGCCATGGGGTGCTGGAACCAAAGGGCTGTCTTCCCCTAAATCCTAATTCCAGTTCCGTCCAGCCGCATTGCGATTCGCAGCCAGATCGCCGAGTCTCATCCTTTCACCGGGGCGATTCGTGGCGACATATCTGGACACGCTCAATGCGGAGCAGCGCCGCGCCGTCGAGCATGGCGTGGCCGAGGGCTCGACCGTGGGCGGCCCCCTGCTCGTCATCGCCGGTGCGGGCTCCGGCAAGACCAACACGCTCGCCCACCGCGTTGCACATCTGATCGTCGCAGGCAGCGATCCCCGCCGCATCCTGCTGATGACGTTCTCACGCCGCGCCGCCGCTGAGATGGCGGGCCGGGTCGAACGCATCGCACGCAAGGTGCTGGGCGAGAACAACGCCGCGATCATGCGCGATACGCTGACCTGGGCCGGCACTTTCCACGGCATCGGCGCGCGGCTCTTGCGCGAATATGCCGAGCGGATCGGCGTCGATCCCGCCTTCACCATCCATGACCGCGAGGATTCCGCCGACCTGATGAACCTGGTCCGGCACGAGCGCGGATTGTCGAAGACCGAGAGCCGCTTTCCGGCCAAGGGCACCTGCCTGTCGATCTACTCGCGCTGCGTCAACGCCGAGATGGAGATCGAGAAGGTGCTTGGCCAGCACTATCCCTGGTGCGCGGGCTGGGCCGCCGAGCTGAAGGGCCTGTTCGCGGCTTACGTCGAGGCCAAGCAGGCCCAGCACGTGCTCGATTACGACGACCTGCTGCTGTACTGGTCGCAGATGATGAGCGATGCGCTGATCGCCGAGGAGATCGGCGGTCGCTTCGACCACGTGCTGGTGGACGAATACCAGGACACCAACCGTCTGCAATCCTCGATCCTGCTGGCGCTCAAGCCCGATGGAAGCGGCCTCACCGTGGTCGGTGACGACGCGCAGTCGATCTACTCGTTCCGCGCCGCCACCGTGCGCAACATCCTGGACTTTCCGCAAAACTTCTCGCCGCGCGCGGAGATGATCACGCTCGACCGCAACTACCGCTCGACGCAAGCGGTGCTGTCGGCGGCGAACGGCGTCATCGGCCTCGCCCGCGAGCGCTTCACGAAAAATCTCTGGACCGACCGCAGCTCGGGGCAGAAGCCGCAGCTCGTCACCGTGCACGACGAGGCCGACCAGGCGCGCTACATCGTCGAGGCGGTGCTGGCGAACCGCGAGCAGGGCGCGCTGCTCAAGCACCAGGCGGCGCTGTTCCGGACCTCCTCGCATTCCGGTCCGCTGGAGATCGAGCTGACCCGGCGCAACATTCCATTCGTCAAGTTCGGCGGACTGAAATTCCTCGATGCCGCGCATGTCAAGGACGTGCTGGCGCTGCTGCGCTTCGCCGAAAATCCGCGCGACCGCGTCGCCGGTTTCCGTATCCTGCATCTGTTGCCCGGCATCGGGCCTGCGACCGCACAGCGCGTGCTCGACCAGATGGCGGAGAGCCCCGACCCGCTCGCCGTGCTCGGCCAGCTTCCAGTGCCGGCGCGCACCGGTGCGGACTGGACCGACTTCGTCCGCACAGTCGAAAATCTGCGCTATTCGGAATGGCCCGTCGATCTCGAGCGCGTGCGGCTCTGGTACGAGCCGCATCTCGATCGCATGCACGAGGATGCCGAGACGCGCCGCGCCGATCTGATGCAGCTCGAGCAGATCGCGAGCGGCTATGCCAGCCGCGAGAAATTCCTGACCGAGCTCACGCTCGATCCGCCGGATGCGACCAGCGACAAATCAGGCCCGCCGCTCCGCGACGAAGATTACCTGATCCTCTCCACCATCCACTCCGCCAAGGGCCAGGAGTGGAAATCGGTGTTCGTGCTCAACGTCGTCGACGGCTGCATGCCGTCCGATCTCGGCGCCGGCACTTCGGCCGAGCTCGAGGAGGAGCGCCGCCTGCTCTATGTCGCCATGACCCGCGCCAAGGACGATCTGCATCTCGTCGTGCCGCAGCGCTTCTTCGTGCACGGCCAGGCCGCCAGGGGCGACCGCCACGTCTACGCCTCGCGCACCCGCTTCATCCCGGAGCAATTGGTCTATTTGTTCGAGCGCAACGCCTGGCCGAAGGCAGCTAGCGGAGCCGCGCGCACCGCGGCGCAGGGGCCGAAGATCGACATCGGGGCAAGGATGCGGGGGATGTGGCGGTAAGACTGCCACGATGGAGCAAACGGAAACCGAGCATTTCCGAAATGCTGCCTTGCGACGGTGCGTCTGCCCCTTAAGTGTTGTCGATCCTCCCACAGAGACCTGATCGATGACCGCACCGCTCGAATTCGGACTGGATACCTTTGGCGACGTCACCAAGGACACCTCAGGCGATATGATCTCGCACGCGCAGGTGATCCGCAACGTCGTCGACGAAGCGGTGCTGGCCGATGAGCTCGGCCTCGACTTCATCGGTCTCGGCGAGCATCACCGCGCCGATTTCGCGATCTCCTCGCCGGAGACAGTGCTGGCCGCGATCGCATCGCGCACCCGGCGCATCCATCTCGGCTCGGCCGTGACGGTGCTGTCCTCGGACGATCCCATCCGTGTGTTCCAGCGCTTTGCCACGCTGGATGCGGTCTCGAACGGACGCGCCGAGGTGATCCTCGGCCGCGGCTCGTTCACTGAATCCTTTCCGCTGTTCGGTTTCGACCTGCGCAAGTATGAGGAGCTGTTCGAGGAGAAGCTCGATTTGTTCGCCGCGCTCTTGTCGCAGCAGCCGGTCACCTGGCAAGGCAAGCTGCGTCCGCCGCTGCAGGACCAACTGGTGTATCCGCCGGTCGAGAACGGCACGCTGAAAACGTGGATCGGCGTCGGCGGCAGCCCGCAATCGGTGGTACGAGCGGCGCATTACGATCTGCCCCTGATGCTCGCGATCATCGGCGGCGATCCCGCACGCTTTGCGCCTTACGTCGAGCTCTATCACCGCGCTTTCGAGGAGTTCGGCCGACCGGCGCAGCCGATCGGCGTGCACTCGCCCGGCTACGTCGCCGAGACGGATGCGCAGGCGCGCGAGGAGCTGTGGCCCGATTACAAGGCGATGCGCGACCGCATCGGCAAGGAGCGCGGCTGGCCGCCGATGGGGCGCGACGAGTTCGTCAGCGAGGCCGAGCACGGCTCACTCTATGTCGGTGCGCCGGAGACGGTCGCGCGCAAGATCGCGAAGACCGCGAAGGCGCTCGGCATTTCGCGCTTTCAGTTGAAGTACTCGGCGGGACCCTTGCCGCACGACAAGCTGATGCGCAGCATCGAGCTTTACGGGCGGAAGGTGGTGCCGATGGTGCGGGAGATGATGGGGTAGCTATGTCTAGAGCCAGTCCGCCTACGCCCTGTGGGCTACGGCGCGACAGCCTTCGCTCGCTTCGCGCCACGAGCACTTGTGCTGGCTTGCCGAGCCGTAGCTCGCGAAGCGAGCGAAAGCTGGTGGGGGAGGCAGGACTCGAACCTGCGAAGCCATGAGGCGGCTGATTTACAGTCAGCTCCCTTTGCCACTCGGGACACTCCCCCGCTCGACGGCAGCACAATCGGGCCGGACCTTGCCGGCGGACCGAAGACGGCCATGGAACGTGAAGGCCGCGACAACCCGGATCGGGGCGCGACCGGGCGCGTTTATGGGCGAAGCGGTGGGGCAAAGTCAACCGAGGCAGGCAGCTAAAATCGCCCTCGCAGGCATCGAAATTGCCATAATCCGGAACCCATGACAAAAGCGAGCCCATGAAGGATCGAAAATTCGGCCCCAAGGGGACTCGCGGCGGCGCTAAGCCCTTCAACAGGCCCGGAAAATCGGCCGGCCGGCCGGCCTGGCGCGACCGCGATTCGCAAGGCGACGGGCCCGTCATCCTCTATGGCTGGCACACCGTCACCATGGCGCTCGCCAACCCGCAGCGGCGGATCCGCAAGCTGACCCTGACCGAGAACGCCGCGCGGCGGCTGGCGGACGAAAACATCGCGACCCGCATCGCGCCCGAGATCGTGCGGCCCCAGGAGATCGACCGCCTGCTCTCGCCCGACGCCGTGCATCAGGGCCTGCTCGCCGAGGCCGATCCCCTGCCCTCGCCCGAGATCGAGACCCTGACGCAGGACGGCATGGTGCTGGTGCTCGACCAGATCACCGATCCCCACAATGTCGGCGCCATCCTGCGCTCGGCCGCCGCCTTTGCGGTGAAGGCGATCGTCACCACCGCACGCCACAGCCCGGAAGCGACCGGCGTGCTGGCGAAGGCAGCCTCCGGCGCGCTCGAGCTGGTGCCAATCATCACCGTGCAAAATCTCGCCCGTGCGCTGACGGCGCTGAACGAACGCGGCTTCCAGACCGTCGGCCTCGACAGCGAAGGCAGTGAAGACATCAGCGACGTCGCGCTGCGCGAGCCGCTTGCGCTGGTGCTGGGCGCCGAAGGCAAAGGCCTCAGGCAATTGACACGCGAGACCTGCAGGGTCGTGGCGCGGCTCGACATGCCCGGCGAAATCAAGAGCCTCAACGTCTCGAACGCTGCCGTGCTCGCGCTCTATGTCGGCGCGAGCCGGCTTGGGTTGATGAAGCGCTAGCTCTCTAGGCACCGCGCATATCCGCGCGATACCAAACTACTGTCTTGCCCGACGGATCAATCGAAACCTCGTTTTTTCCGAAATCTGGGGCGAGAACAACGAGCTAATGAGCGATGCTCGCTCATCTCGCGCACATTGCGCTTCAAGTCCTTGATTTCACTCTTGCCGGCTACTGTGCATGGGGTTGTTTTCAAGATAAAGCAAAACGCCCGTCCGCATCACGCGAACGGGCGTCTCGTCACTCGACCGATCAGAGATCAGTAATAGCGGCGCAGTACGCGGTGACCGCCATAATAGTACGGCGCGGCGCGGCGGGCGTAGCCGTAGCGGGGACCGTAGTGCACGCGCGGCAGGTAGCCGTAGCGCGGGCCGTAGCCGTAGCGATAGGGACGGAAGTACGGGCGGCGATAGGGATAAGCGGCCGGCGGCGCGACCGCAGCGGCACGATAGCCATAGCCGTAGCCGTAATTGGCAGGCGCGACGACCGCGTCCTCGCGGTAGGTCGGATACGGCGCGAAGGCGCCCGGACCGGTGTAGGTCGGACCCTGGTTGACGTAGTAATACTGCGTGGTCGGCTCGGCGAGACGCTCATAGGCGCCATAGCCGTAACCGTAGCCATATCCATAGCCGCCGCAGCCGGTGTTGCAGCCGGTATAGACCGGCGCCACCGGCGCGCATGTGTTGAAGCCGCAGGCCGCGGCCGGCGCGGTGGCGGCGAACATCACGGCAGTTGCCGCGACCAGTCCCGAAATCATCTGACGCATTACTCTCTCCTGTTGATTTCCGTTTTTGGTTTTCACGTTTCTCAACCCGGCGGCCTGCCGGGTATCTCTGTGCGCGGCCGCGGCCGAGGCGGCCGAGGACGGTCGTTGATCTCCGGCGCGTAGATCACCGGCGGCGGATCGACCGGCGGGTCCATCTGCGCCGGCAGCGGCGCGGACGAGGCGCCCCAGCTCTGGTGGTAGCTCTCGGCAGGCTTGGGCAATTTGCGGTTCGCGGGCGGCTCGACCTCGAGCCGGCCGTAGCCGGGCCGCAGACCCAGCGTCGGATAATAATGGCCGACGTCGTCGGGCTGCCGCTCGGCGATATAGCGTCCGCCATAGATCGTGGGCTGCACCTGCTGGTTCTTGCCGAGGCCCCAGGTGCCCTCGACGACGGCATAGGACGCGTCGATGTTGTTGATGATGATGGGCACTCCGGGACGGCCGGGAACGACGATCTCGAACCCGCCGGCAAATGCCGTCGCAGGCAGTCCGATCAGAATGGCAGCGAGCACCACGGCACGCATGAGGAGACCCCGGTTATCCGGGCCACAACCTAACCGATCGCGACGCAGAGAGGGTTAAGCCCTGCTCACCAAATTGCGGTAAGCCTAACGTGCAAGGATTGCGCGCCGCTCAAATGCTTCGCAGCGAGCTAGCGAAACGTTAACGCGCGGAACCGCGCGGCCGGAACAGCGCGCCCGTGCGCTCACATCGGTTTGACCGTTCGCATCCGAAAAAAATCCCAGGGTTGCATCGGAACGTCCTGCGCCGTCCGCGTTTAGCTCCTGTCAACAAAATGGGAGCGAACAACCATGACCATCAAGCTTCTCGGGGCCACGGCGATCGCAGCGACCATGCTTGCAGGCTCTGCCATGGCGCAGACGGTCGTCAACAATCCGCGCTGTTCGGCGCAATTCCCGAATGCCAATTGCCAGACCTTCGGACCGGGACAGGCCACCACCGAGAGCGGCTACCGCCATCGCCGCGCGGCCTATCGCCAGACCAACCGCGACTGGAACAACGACTGGAACAGAAGCCCGACCGGCTTCTGGCCGACCGACGTTGCGGCCGGCGCAGCGGGCGCGGCGGCCGGCGTTGCAGGCGCTGCGATCGGCACCGCCGGCGCGATTGCCACCGCACCATTCCGCGGCTGGGACAATTCCTACGCCTACGACAATTCGTGGGACCGCGGATGGGACAATCGTAGCTGGGACAGGCGCAGCTACGCCGAGCGCAACGGCTTCGTCTGTACGCCCGGCACCTGGTTCAAGGGCGCGGACGGCCGCCGACACATCTGCCAGTAAGGCGGCTTGAGCCGAACGCGACATGTCGGGCGGCCCACAAGGCCGCCCGATTCACGTCTTGCGGCGGCGACCTCGCCGGTTCTGGCACTTTCCGATCAAGTCTGGTATTGCGGCGCGCGGTGGACGGTCCCGGCGCGAGCCGAGCTCTGCCCGCCACTTAAGGCATCGCCGGCTTAGCTCAGCGGTAGAGCAGCGGTTTTGTAAACCGAAGGTCGGGGGTTCAATCCCCTCAGCCGGCACCAGCTTTTGGCGCGCAACTGTTCTCCGGCAATTCATCCAGCCGCCAGAGGCCGAGGCTCTTGTCGCGCCAGCCGCCACCGCCCTCCTCGCAACGCTCGTCGACAAGCGCGTGCGGCGCCGGCCAGTGAAACGGCGCCTTCTGCATGTTGAGCGCGCGCCAGTCGCCATCCTCGCAATCCTGGTTGTCCTCCCATTCCGGAAAGGTCGTGACGAGCAGCAAGCGGGCGCCGCTCATCCGAAATTGCGCGAGGGCGCGATGGATGTTCGCAAAGCTGAGATGCACCAGGCAATCCCGGCAGAGAATGACGTCGGCCTGCGGCAGCGCATCGCGCGTGATGTCGGCGACGAGAAACCGACCGGACGAACCGTCGGCGGCGACACGCCGGCGGTTTGCATCGATCAGCGACGGCACGATGTCGATACCGGTGTAATCGAGATCGAGCTTGAGCCGGCTGATCCATCCGGCATCGCCGCAGGGCGCATCGAGCAGCGAGCGCGCGCCGAGCCGTTGCAGCAATTGGGGCAGCGCCTCCTGGAGTGCGGCTGTGGCGACATCCTCCGAGCCGAGGCCGGACACCGAAGTGGCCGCGCCCCAGAGGTTCGTCCGCTCGATCCGCTCGAACCGCGCGGCGAGATCGAGGCCTGCAAAATTGTCACGGTCGGCGGCGAAGCGCTCGTGAGCGAGCACGGCAGGACGATCGGTGATCATTGGGCGAGCCTTTTCCGGCGCAGGCGCACTATACACGCGAGACGAACTGTTCGAAATTGCATGGCGGCAAACCTACGCGCCTTGCTCGTCTCGTCCGGATCCCATGCGCTCCACCACTTCCAAAGAGAAGGCCAAGATCGTCGCCGGCGCGGCGACGGCTCTCGTCATGACGGCCATGCTGTTCGTGTTCGCGCTCGGACTGGTGCTGTCGCACTAAAGCGAGATCGCCGGGTCCGGAACCGGCTCCGGCGTCAGCGGTTGTCGGTGCATGCGGATCCGGGAAGAAAATCGAAACATGATTCTGCTGGCGACGGTGACGCTATGCTGTAGCGCATTTGCCGGGACGTTGGCGCTGCTCGAGCAGGCGCCGGGACGGGCGCGTGACGAACTGCTCGCGGATCGCGCCGACCCCACCCCGCGCACGCCTGCTCAGATCCCGGTTCGGGTGGTCGGCGCACCGTTCGAACCCAACGTCAATCCGCGCGAGCGGTAGCGCTCACCGCGGCGAGGCCTTGCTCACCTCGGCGAGGCCTTGGCGCCCTCCTCGGGCCGGCCGTGGACACGCGCCAATTTCTCGACAAACGCGATCACCTCCGCCCGCTTGGCGGGCGGCAGCGTCAGGAACGCGCGGATGAGCCTCAGGCCCTCCACCTCGTTCGGCCGTTCTTTCGATGCATCCATCTGCCCAGTGTCGGACCACCGGGAAAAATATGCAATCCCCTACAAACAGCCTTGATTCGAGGCAGCCGCTTTGCTGGAATGCGCCCGGCTGAGGTGGATCATGAAATGGATCAGGGAGCGCGACGCACTGATCGCGCAGACGCTGGCCTTCGTCCAATCGGTGACCGGCAGGAAGGATGACGTCCTTCAGCCGGCGACGCCTGCATCTGGCACGACCGTCGCCGTGGAGATCGTCACGGTGGAAGCGGTCGCCGTCGAGATCGAGCCGCCGCAGACCCCCCTTCCGCTGCGGCCCGCGCCCCTGCCGCCGCGGACGAGCGGCGATTTTCGCAGCGAGATGCAGGCCCGAATCGCCAATTTCCGTAAGCACCAGGAGCGCTTCGAGCGCGAACGTGAGGAATATTGTGCGGCGACCCTGGCCAAATTGCGTGCCGCCATCTGCGACGTCTCCGGCCCACCGGCCGAAAAATAAGGCCTACAGCCAGGACCAGACCAGCCAGAGATTGGCCGCGCAGGCGCCGAACAGCGCCAGCGTGAGCGGCAGGAGCATGTGCCCGCAGGATGTCTTCAGGTCGCTCGTCATGGCCGAAAACATCCGCTGATTCCGGCCGACGAGTCCCAGGGATTCTTTTTTCCGGGATTCAGGACTCGTTAAGGACTCAAGGGCCCCCGCCCTTGATCACGGCCCCGTGATCCGCCGGCAGCCGGAACCCCTTACCTCGTAAGCTCGTTAACAGGCATTCCTGGAGCGGGACCGCATGCCCTACGCCCTCTTCTGTAACGACGCCCAGATCAGCAAAGCCTATCCGAGCGAGGCCGACGTCTGGAAGCTCGCCCAGCGAAGTGGTCTCGTCGTGGACGTGACCGCGGACGACCAGCGGCCGGGACCGCGCCGGGTGCTCGACAACGACTACAAGATCGAGCCGTGCCAGGCGGCCCAGGGCGAGGACCCCGCCAAGAACAAGGCGGAGGCCGATCGGCAGTCGAGGATGGAGCTCGAGCTGAGTTCCTGAGCTCCGGCACGGAGCCGGAGCGAAAGCTCAGGGAGTGGCGGCCACAAGCGAGGCCTGCTCGCCCGGCATCGGCACGCAGGCCTTGCGGCGGTGCAGCCCGCGGATGGCGCCGGTAACCTTCAGCACCTTGCCGGACGGACAGGAGGCGTCCTTGACGAAGGCCACCTCATAGGGTGCCAACATCAGAGGCTCGGATTTGAGGATTGTCTGTGCAGAGCACGCCAGGCAGGAGAAAAACCAGAGCGCCACTGCCGACACCAAGATACGCATATCCGTCGTCCCACCTGCCCGGTAATTGTCATATAACGCGTTCCGGAGCGCGAGTTCCGTAAATTGCAAAAATTATTTTTGCTTTACGCCTGCCCCATGACGCGCGTGAGAAAGCGCGCCAGCATCATTTGCAAGCAAATGACGCGCCAGATGGTTCACGGAATGCAAAGAAGGGGCTTGGAAGGCGGCAGACAGGCAGAGGAAAGGCCGGCGGAGCCGGCCTTTGTCGGTCTTGGATGTTAAGGTCCTGAATGTTCAGGTCCTGGATCGGCGCTTTTCCGTCAGTACCGCGAGGCCGCCGGGCCGCCCCAGCCGAACCGATAGTTCACGCCGACCTTGACGGTATGCTCGTCCTCCCGGCCACGAACGCCGACGATGTCGGCCGGGCCGGAGGTGAAGGTGGTGCTGCCGAAATTGTAATACTGGTACTCGGCCTTGGCCGACCAGCTCGGCGCGAACATGTATTCGAGGCCGGCGCCGACGGTATAGCCGTCCTTGTTGTTGCCGGTGGTGGTGAAGGCCTGCGGTACCCCGGCGATGTTCACGCCAAGGCCGTTATTGCGCCAGGCATAACCGCCCTTGGCGTAGAGCAGCGTCGGTCCCCAAGTGTAGCCGATGCGGCCGGTCACCGATCCGATCTGGTCGGTGTTGGAGGTCACCTGCGTGCCCAACGGGAAGGTGGCGCCGTTGTTGTTGGTCGGCAGCCAGGAATACTGGGCCTCGATACCCACCACCCAGTTGGGCGCGAACTGGTAGTCGAAGCCGCCCTGCACGCCGCCCAGGAAGCGGGCGTCGCTGGACTGGAAGCTGTTGTCGCCGGCAAACGCGCCGCCGACATGGCCGCCGATATAGAAACCGGTCCAGTTGTAGATCACCTGCGGCGGCGTGTACGCTGGCGCCTTGGTGTAGGTGCGCGGCTGTATGTCGGCTGCTGCGGCCGGCGCGGCCAGCGCAAGCAGAGCTACTGCACCCAGCAAGATCGACTTCATGATCATCCCCGTTCTTTCATTCGCGACACTCAGGAAACAACGTGGCGTGAATTGGGTTGCTTCGCGGCAATGCCGGAACGTTGATCGTTCGTTACTGTGACGGGCTGGCAACAACGCGAGTTTGTTCCATCACGTCGCGCTGCACCGGCTGTTTTTGTCGCAGCCCAAGCCCCGCCGTAACGATTTGTCGCAACTCGAAACCAACGCGTTCAAAGCTCGCCGAAATGTGATCCAGCGGCTCCGGCTGCGTCTGTCTAACACCGGGCGATGAAGGCCGGCTTTGCGCTACCGCGTCATCTTTTCCAGTTCCGGAAAGGGTGCGTAAACCGCACCGGCGCAGAGATCGCCGGTCTGGTCGACCACGCGGTCCCCGCGCCCGTTGACGAAGATCACGGCCCGTTCGCGCACGCCCTTGTAGCTGCCATCGCTCTCGCGCGGGGTGAAATGCAGGCAGCTCACATAGAACTGCCGGCCGCCGACCTCGCGCTGGACCGGCTCGGCCATGCCGGCATTGCGCACGCCGACCGGATTGTTGAGATAGGCCCGCATCAACGCCAGCGTGTCGCTCCGGAAATTGTCGGGAAACGGCTGCGGTCCACCGGCCTGGGTCCCGCCCATGAAAGTCGGACGGTCACTATCGCTGCCAAAACATGCCGAAAGCGCCAGCGGCAACGCCAGGATCACCGCACATCTCGCCAATCGCCCCACAGGCCCCGCTCTCCGCTCGAACAGATCAGGAGACGTTCTAGAGCATGATCCGGAAAAGTGTGAAACGGTTTTCCGAAAAGATCATGCTCAAACAAGAACCGGGCCTGCATGAAGGGAATTCGCTTGCAGAGGCTTAAAACAGCGCACCGGCCAGCCGCCGACACCTCGGGCTTCCGCACGAGGCATGGCGACGGGCCAGGCCTGACGTCCGCGCGCGGCGGCGGGGCAATGCCAGGGATGCCGCCGCGCGGGATCAGTCGTCAGTTGCGCTTGTCAGACGCCGCGGGCTTGGTCACATCAGGCTGCGCCTTCTGCTGCTCCTTGGCCGTGACCTGCTTGTCGTCATGGCGATGCTTGCCCACGCTCTTGTGGTGGTCCGTGGTCACCGCGGCATTCGCGTCCATTGCCTTCGACTTGCCGTCCGTCTTGACGTCGGAAGCCTTCACGTCCGTCGACTTCACGTCCGTCATCTTGGTGTCCGTCGTCTTGGCGTCGGCCTTGACGCCGGCGTCCGGTTTCGCAGCAGTGGTCGCCGCCTTGGTCTGGCTCTGGTCGGCCTTGATCACCGGGGCGGTCGTGGTGGTCTTACCGGCCTCGGCGGCCAACGCCGGAGCTGCGATCACGGAGGTTGCGAGCAAGGCCGCAGAAATGGTCTTCAACATGGTGGTCTCCTCTTGGAAGGATCATCAGGCGGCGCCCTCTCGCCCCCATCGATCGTGGGGAGAAACATAAGCGGGGGCACTGAACCCAGTCTGAAGCGCTCAGCAGGCTCCCGTTCATCTCGATGACAAGTTTGTCATCCGCAGCCGGGCGAATAGACCGCGCGAAGCGGGAATGTTTTTGCCCGAGAGGTGTTCCGGTCTTCGGGCAATCGTGTAGGATCGCCACGTTCCATACCGGAGAACTTAGATGCGCAAACTCTCAACGCTCGTTGTGCCTGGACTCGTCGCCGTGACGCTCGCGGCCGCGCCGGTGCTGTCCACTGCGTATGCCGCGGCCGGCGACTCCCCTTCGTCGCCGCCGAGCTCGGACACCTCGACCAAGAAGGGCAAGAAGAAGAGCTCTTCCGTCAGCGACCCCAAGTTCCTCGCGGCCTACCGCACCGCCTACGCGGCGATCTACGACAAGCACGATTACACGGGCGCGATCGGCCAGCTGAAGTCGCTTAAGCGCGACGACGTCGCCGATGTCGCCAACCTGATCGGTTACTCCTATCGCAAGCTCGGCGACTACCAAACGTCGAAGGTCTATTACGAGCTGGCGCTGAAAGACGATCCGAACCACGTCCGCACCTGGCAGTATTACGGCCTCTGGCAGCTCGAGCAGGGCAACCGCGAGCAGGCGCAATATCACCTGGGCAAGATCGCCTCGCTCGCCGGCACCGGCAGCTCGGAGTATCGCTCGCTGGCCGAAGCGCTCGATAAGCCGACCGGCGCCACGCTCGTCTACTGATCATTGCATCTTCGAACGAAGCGGACGGGCACAACCATAGGGTTGTGCCCGTTCTGCGTTTTCGGCTAGCCTCGCGCACCAACCTCCTCCGCAAACTGGTAGCGCAATGGATACGTGGCTGCGATCCGCGATCGACTACATCAGCTCATGGATCGAATACCAACTGACGACGATCCGGCAGCCGGGCGTCGTCGTGGCCTTCGCCCATCGCGGCGAGGTCGTCGCCGAGCATGCGTTCGGCCTCGCCAATCTCGACACCGGCGAGAAGCTCACCCCGCGCCATCGCTTCCGCATCGCTTCGCACTCCAAGAGCTTCACCTCGGCCGGCATCATGAAGCTGCGCGAGCAGCGCAAGCTCCGGCTCGACGACCATGTCGGCCAATATGTCGGCGGCCTCGATCCGCGCGTCGCCGAGACCACGATCGCGCAAGTGCTGTCGCACAGCGCGGGGCTGACGCGCGACGGCGCCGATTCCGGCCAGTTCATCGACAGCCGCCCCTATCTCGACGCGAAGGAGCTGCTCGGCGAGTTGAAGCTGCCGACCGCGATCGAGCCCGGCACGCGCTTCAAATATTCCAACCACGGCTTTGGCCTGCTCGGCCTCGTGATCGAGGCTGTTGCGAAGGAGCCCTACTCCGTCTGGATCAAGCGCGAGATCATTGCGCCGGCGGGCCTGCGCGAGACCGAGCCGGACGCACCACTTCCGAAAGGTGCACCGTTCGCGCGCGGCCACACGCGCAAAGTGCCGCTGGGCGAGCGCTGCGTGATTCCGGGTGACAATCCCGCACATGCGATGGCATCTGCCGCAGGCTTCGTCGCGACCGCCGCCGACACCGCCCGCTTCTTCGCGCAGCTGGCGCCCAACGCGAAGAAGAGCGTGCTGTCGACCGCGAGCCGCCGCGAGATGACGCGAAACCATTGGCGCATCCCGCAGAGCTTGGAGGCTTACTATGGCTTGGGCGTCAATGCCGGCAAGACCGACGGCTGGGACTGGTTCGGCCATGGCGGCGGCTTTCAGGGCTATATCTCGCGCACCTGCTCCATTCCCGCTTGCGAGCTTTCAATCAGCATCCTCAGCAACTCGATCGACGGCGCGGCGCCGATCTGGATGGATGGCGCGATGCAGATCTTGCGCGTGTTCCAGACCCGCGGCGCACCCGACCGGCGCGTGCGCGACTGGACCGGGCGCTGGTGGACGATCTGGGGCGCGACCGACCTCGTCCCCGCGGGCAACCGCGTGCTCGTCGCCAACCCGCAGTTCAACAACCCGTTCATGGATGCCGCCGAGATCGAGGTGACCGGCCGCGACACCGGCAAGCTCGCCTGGGCTGCCGGCTATTCCAGCCACGGCGAGCCGGTGCGCCGAAGCCGTGACAAGCGCGGCAAGGTGAGCGACGTCTGGATTGCCGGTGCGAACGTGAAGCCGGAAAAAGTCGTCGCCCGCGAGATCGCGCGCCGGTATCCGCCGCGCAAGCGCCGGCCTACTCCCGAATGAGCGTCTCGACCTCGCTGCGTAGCGCCTGCCGCGAGCCGTCGCGCGAATAGAACATGTGGCCGCCCGGATAGACGACGAACTTCACGCGCTGCGTCACGAAGGCCGGCAGCTGGTCGAGCACCCGCCTCGTTGCGAAGTAGGGCGTGGCGAGGTCGAACAGGCCATGCGTGACCAGCACGTTCAGCTTGGCATCGGTGGCGAGGATCTGGCGCAGCTCGGAGACCGATTGCGGCGGGTTGATGCCGCGGCCGAAATCCCATTGACCTTCGACGGCACCGTTCAGGACTTCATATGAGCCGCCGGGCCGCCAGTTGAGCTTGCGCGAGAGCACGTCGACCGCGGCGCTCGTCAGCGGCGCCTGGAGCGCATCGCCGGAGGGATCGCCGAAGCGCGAGCTGCTGGAATCCGGATAGGGATCGAAGCCGCGCACCGAGGCGTCGTAGCGTCCGGTCACCTTGCCGTTCTTGCGGTCGAATTCGCGGCGGAATTCGCCGACATCGAAGCGGCCAGCGAGGCGGCGGCTCACCGCCTGGTCGATGCCGGTGAGCTCGGCGACCTTGTCGGCCAGACGCGTTGTTGCCTCCTTGTCCGCTTCGCCCTTGACGAGGTCGGTCAGGAATTCGCCGCGCGCGTAGGCCTCGACGTCGGCAAGGTCGGCGCGCTTGACCGGACGTTTGGCTTCGCGCGCCACCGCCACATAGCTCGGCAGGGTCGCGACATATTGCAGGAGGCTCGTGCCGGTGAACTCGCGGAAATCCAACAGCGGCGAGACCAGGATCAGTCCCCTGACGCCGACGCCGTGCTGGAGCTGCAACTGGCGCACGACCTTGGGGCCGCGAATGCCGCCATAGCTTTCGCCGGCGACGTATTTCGGCGAGGTCAGCCGCTCGTGCTTTTCGAGCCAGCGGCGGATCACGAGCGCGATCGCGTTGGCGTCGCCGTCGACGGAGTAGAACGATTTGCGCGCGTCCTCGCCGCTCGCGACGAAGCGGCTGTAGCCGGTGCTGACGGGGTCGATGAAGACGAGATCGGTGAAGTCGAGCCAGGTCTCGGCGTTGGGCTTCACCTCGGGCGAGGCCGACGGCGACAGGGCCTCGCCATCAAGCGGCAACCGCCATGGCCCGGCGGCGCCGAACTGCAGCCAGGCCGAGGACGCGCCGGGCCCGCCGTTGAACAGGAACGTCACCGGACGCGTGGCGCGCTCGGCACCGTCGAGCTGGTAGGACGTATAGGCGATGTCGGCCAACGGCTCGCCTTTGCCGTCGAACACGCGGATCGAGCCTGCGGTGGCCGTGAAGTTGAGCGTCCGGCCGGGCAGATCGAGCGTCTGCTTCGTGGTGGAATCCGGCGGCAGACGGTGCGGCTCGGCCGCGGACGACGACGTCTGCGACGTGCCTTGCGCGCCACCGCCGCGCCCACCCTTCTGGCCGGCCGGCGCGGCCGCCTCGGAGCGAGGCTGCGGTTCATCCGCATACGCAAGGCCGGCGAACGCGAACAAGGCGAGTGCCAGACCTAGGCGACGCAGCGCCGATCGACGCATGACCATGACGGCTCTCCCTGTTCGGCGGAGCTCGACCGCGGCCCCGATCGCACAGGGAGACCCTAGCCGGAAATTGCGACGCTTTGGGGAATCGGAGCCTAAAAGCCGATACCGAGTATCAACACGAAATCGCGACGACACCAGAACCCGCGGCAGGAGGTATCCGTGTTTGCCGAAGCGATTTGGGTCGGCGGGCGGCCGCGCATGATGGCCGGCCGGGCGGCATGCAAGGCCCGATGCCCCGCCACGAAGGCTCTCGCGATGCGTCCCTCGCCTTGATCGGCAGCAGCAGGCGCTGCCGCCGACATCGTGACCGCCGCCGATGCGGCCGCAGCAAGCATTAGCGAATGAAACCGTTTCATGTCCCGCTCCATACCTCGTCCCGACACCAGCCAGCTAACGCCACCGCCCGCCGATCGTTTCAGAACCCGACGCCGATCATCGTGCTATGACCGCCGCCACCGCCGCTCACGATGCTCGGACGTGCGACAGCCTGTTGCCGGGCACGCGGCGCATCGTTGTCGGGCCGCGCACGCCTGGCCGGCTCGCGGTCGGCTTCGCGGCTCGTCTGCTTGCGGCGGGGCTTGTCCTCGTCCTCGTTCTTGCGCGAGGCGGTCGCGGCCGGCGCCGGTTTCTCGTTGGCGACGCAGAGGTCGCCCTTCAGCGTTTCGTCGCTCTTGCACTGGATCGGGCAGACGCGCGTGGCGCGCTTGGCGAGCTCGCCGACGAGATCCTGCGTCACGCTGATCTTGTCGGCCTCTGTCGGCTGGCCGCCGATGGCGAGATAGCGGACGAGCGCGGCTTTGGTCGGCTCGCCCAGCTTGCCGTCGGGCTTGCCGGTCAGACATCCCAGTCGGACCAGTTCGGACTGCGCCGAGGTGACGAGCTGCGGCGAGTTCGGCTGGGCCGCCGCCCGCTTGGCGGCCTCTGCATTGAAACGGTCGATCGCGGCGACGACGACCGGCCCGAGCCGGTCGCAGGTGACCGTCCTGGAGAATGCCTTGAGGTCGTCGACGCCCGTGCCCTCGCTGCCCTTGGCGACGATCGCGTCGAGCTTGCCCTGCTGGTCTTTGCAGGCGGCTTCCCTTGACGCGGCGAGCTCGGCCGCCTTGCGCGCCTCCTCGGCCTCCCTCGCCTGCTTCTCGGCCGCCGCCTTCGCGGCAGCAGCCGCGGCTGCCGCACGATCGCGCTCGGCCTGCTCGGCCTTCTGCCTGACTTCCTGCGCCTTGCGCTCGGCCTCGGCCGCCTTGGCGAGGCGCTCGGCTTCGACGGCGGCGGCGCGGCGTTCGTCCTCGAGACGCTTCTTCTCGGCTGCGCTGGCCTCCCTGGCGGCGGCGATCTCGGCCTTCTTGCGCGCGTCCTCCGCATCACGTGCCTGCTTCTCCGCGGCGGCCCTTGCTGCAGCAGCCTCCGCCGCGATCCGGTCACGCTCGGCCTGCTCGGCCTTCTGCCTGGCCTCCTGCGCCTTGCGCTCCGCCTCGGCCGCTTTGGCAAGGCGCTCGGCTTCGGCTGCGGCGGCGCGGCGTTCATCGTCCTGGCGCTTCTTCTCTGCGGCAGCAGCGGCGGCAGCCGCCTTCGCCCTCTCGGCCGCCTCGGCTTCGCGGGCGCGGCGCTCGTCGTCCTCGCGCTTCCTCTGTGCGGCGAGCTCGGCCTTCTCCGCGTCGGCCTTGCGCTTGGCTTCCTCGGCAGCCTGGCGCGCCGCCTCGCGTTCGGCGCGCGCCTTGTCCTCGCGTTCCTGGATCGCCTGTTTCAACAAATCGATGCGCTGCTGCGCGGTGATCGCGAGCGGCGCATCGGGAAAACGCTTGATGAAGCGCTGCAGCACGGGGATGTCGACGCTGTCCTTGATCTTGTCCCACTCGATCTGCTCGCGGGTGGGCGGCGCATCGCGGCTTGGCGGCGCCGACTGCGGATAGGCGGCAACCTGGATATTGGCCGGCGGCGCTTGCGGCTGGCTCGCCAGTGCCTCGATCTGCGCCCGCGCCAGCTCGGCATAGAAGCCGGTCGGATGGGTCGCGAGGAAGACCTCCCATGCCCGCCGCGTGCCGATCTTCTGCACCAGGTCGTAATCCGCCTTGACGTCACTGACCGGCGCCTCGCGCGGCACGGCCGGCGCCGGCACCAGCGAGATCGTGCCACCCCCGAGCGCGCCGTAAACATACGGCTCCTGGCGATTGGCCGTCGCCTTCAGGACTTCATCCCTGACGCGGCCGAAGGCAAGGCGAATGTCGAGACCCGGGACGGGAAGATTCTTGAGGACCGACGTGGTGAACGGACTGTGATCGCCATCGCCATCATCCGCCGTCGAGCCGGCCTTCGCCGCGTAGGCGATCAGCGTGTCGGTCATCGTGGGCTCGACCTTGCCGAGACCGCCGCTGACCGCGCGCGTCGTAAGGTTGCGCCGCTCGCGCTTCATCGTGCCGACGAACGGATTGTCGCGGCAAGCATCGAGAATGATCAGACGAAGCCGCCTTGCGCCATCCGCGGAGGAGACAAGCCGCTCCAGCGGGATGGCCTCGTCGTCGGCGTCGCGGTCGGAAGCCAGCCTCGCATCGACCGGGATGAGATAATTGGTGCCGCCGATCTCGAGCCCGTGTCCGGCGTAATAGACGACCGCGATGTCGGCCTGGTCCGCCGTGGTCTCGAACTTGCGGATCGCGCGCTTGAATTCGAGGTTGCCGACATTGTTCAGCGTCTCGACGGTGTCGAAGCCGGCATCGCGGAACATCTTCGCGACCGAGCTGGCATCGCGCGAGGGATTGGGCAATTGCGGGACGGATTGATAGAGCGAGTTACCAACCACCAGCGCCACGCGCCGCTCGGCGAACGCGCAATCGCTCGACAGGACCACGGCCAGGAGGGTCCCGCCGATCATCGCCATCGCTGCGATCAGACGCCGGAGCATCATAAAATCCAAGCCGAACGTGCGCTAATGCGCCGATCCTATCCCTTGCAAGGGACTCGGCATTCACGCGCTCGCCCGAAAATCGCTAAATCTATTCATATTTTATCGCCGTAGACCGCCGCGATCAATGCGCCCGGAGCGGCTGCTCACAAAAGGTATTCCGAGCATCCTGGTCCCAGCGTGATGCACATCACAGCCTGCCATGCGACATCCCGCCACATGTGGCGGCTCCGGTACAGGCGATTCGAAATCGGCCGCCGATCACGTGAAACGCGCCTCGCCACGCTTCCGGTGCAAGCGTGCCTCCTCTAGTTTTGTGTCTGAGTGTTACTGCGTCTGTTGATTCCTTATTTTTCGATTATTGGGGGCTGGGAATGAGGCAGTTTGTGCTCAGGCTGACCGGGCGGATCAGCAGCACGAAGCTCCTGTCCGGTGCAGTCGTCGGACTTTCGCTGAGCTCGTCGGCAGCCTTCGCGCAATGCACCGGCGCCGTCACAGGACCCGGCGCGGGATTCTTCGGCGCACAATTGGCGGCGATTTCGGCGGTGAACGGCGCGGCCTCAGGGTCAGTCGCCGGTGCTCTCGGCACCACCAACACCGCATTCCTCACGCAGCAAGGCAGCGCCTTCGTCTCGGCGCCCGCCGATCCGAAGCCCGAGCAGCCCGGTGGGGGAATCTGGGTCCGCGGCGTCGGCGGCGAGGTCACCAACAGGTTCACCTCGACGTCGACCGGCACGGTGAATGCCGGCATCCTCAATCCGGTGCTCGGTGCTGCATCGAACTTCAATTGCGCCAACTCCGTTCATCAGAGCTTCGGGGGCGTTCAGGTCGGGCAGGACATCTCGCGCCTGAACTGGCGCGGCTGGAACGTTCACGTCGGCACCACCGCCGGCTATTTGTCGTCCAAGGCCACCGACAATGCGGGTGGCAGCACGAATTTCGAGGTCCCTTTCCTCGGGGCCTATGTGGTCGCGACCTATGGCCGCTTCTTCGCCGACATCATGGTGCGCGAAGAGTTTTACCGCGCCGACCTGACCAATGTCGGCGTCGGGCTGTTCAACCAGCAGATCGGCGCGCGCGGCACCTCCGTGTCGGGCTCGGTCGGCTACAATTTCGCCTTGGCCAACAATTGGTTCATCGAGCCGTCCGCGGGCTTCACCTGGTCGCGGACCAATGTCGACGACTACACCTTGAGCGGCGGCGCCGTCTCGCAAGGCATCGTCTCGACCGTGACCACCTCGCCGATCGAGAGCAAGATCGGGCGCTTCACCCTGCGTGGCGGCACGACGGTCACTTCGGGCAACCTGATCCTGCAGCCCTTCGCCTCGGTCAGCGTCTTCCACGAGTTCGCCGGCGACGTGACCTCGTCGGTCAACAGCCTGAACGCCAGCGTGTTCGGCGTCGTCCCGATCGCGATTTCGCAGAACACCACCACGAGCCGGGTCGGCACCTACGGTCAGTACTCGCTCGGTGTTGCAGGCCAGCTCGTCAACACCGGCTGGCTCGGCTTCGTCCGCGGTGACTATCGCAACGGCGAAAACATCGACGGCTGGACCGCCAATGCCGGCCTCCGCTACCAGTTCACGCCGGAACAGATCGCCTCGATCATGCCGCTGAAGGCGCCGGCCAAGGCCGCCGGCACCGTCATTGCGCCGACCAACTGGACCGGCGTCTATATCGGCGGCTCGCTCGGTGTCGAATACGGCAAGACGGATATCCGCTTTGTCGGCGATCCGATCGACGGCAACAATCCGCGTGTGTTCGGCGGCCTCGGCGGCCTCCAGGTCGGCTACAACTACCAGATGCCCAGCAACTGGGTGCTCGGTATCGAGGGCGACATCGCGGCGACGAATCTGCGCGGATCGCGCACCTGCACCACGGTCCAGAACCTCGCGCTGCTGCTCAATTGCCAGAACTCTTCGGACTGGATCGCAACCCTGTCCGGCCGCGTCGGCTATTCCTGGAACCGCACCCTGATCTACGCCAAGGCCGGCGGTGCCTGGGCGCAGGACCGCACCAACGTCAATTGCGTGTTCGGCCCGCTCAATGGCGCCGTCGTCGGTGGCTTCCAGCTCGGTCCCTGCGTCAACCAGTTCGGCGGAGCCACCAACGGCTTCAGCAGCAGCGGCTATCGCAGCGGCTGGCTGATCGGCTACGGCACCGAGTTCGACCTCGGCAAGAACTGGTCGGCAAAGGCCGAGTACGATTACATCGCTCTCGGCAGCCGGACCTCGCTGATGAGCGACGGCGTCACCACGATGCGCGACAGCGGCAGCCTGTCCCAGGTCAAGATCGGCGTGAACTATCGCTTCACCCCGGGCGTCGTCATCGCAAAATATTGATCCGCGGCAATCGCCTCGGTCTTTACCCTGAATTGAACCGGGCGGCCGCCCAACCGGCCGCCCGATTGCTTTTGCGGAAGCGCATCCTCGACAATACGGGTCTACCTCGTATAGACGAGCCCGGCGGAACCTTCCTCGAGCCAGCGGCCCTGCCGAGACGCCATGACCAAGCCTGCGCGATACGACCGGATCGCCTTCGTCGCCAGCCCGAGCAGCGAGGCGCAGGCCGCCTTTGGCCAGCTGACCAGGGACTATGGCAATTGCGATCCTGACGAGGCCGACGTGGTCGTCGCGCTCGGCGGCGACGGGCTGATGCTGCAGACGCTGCACCAGCACATGCGCACGGGAAAGCCGATCTACGGCATGCATCGCGGCACGGTCGGCTTCCTGATGAACGAATATTCGACGCACGATCTGCGCGCGCGGCTCGAGGCGGCACATGAGTCCGAGATCAATCCGCTGCTGATGCGCGCGACCGACGTCAACGACCGCGTCCACCTGCATCACGCCATCAACGAGGTCGCCCTGTTCCGTCAGACCTACCAGGCGGCGCGCCTGCGGATCCTGATCGACGAGCGCGAGCGCATGCCCGAACTGATCGCCGATGGCATCATGGTGGCGACGCCGGCCGGATCGACCGCCTACAACCTCTCGGCACAGGGACCGATCCTGCCGATCAACGCCGCCCTGCTGGCGCTGACCCCGATCAGCGCCTTCCGCCCGCGCCGCTGGCGCGGCGCGCTGCTGCCCAACACGGCCTATGTCGTCATCGAGGTGCTGGAGGGCGACAAGCGCCCGGTGGCGGCAGTCGCCGACCACGACGAGGTTCGCGACGTCCGCCGCGTCGAGGTGCTCTCCGACAGGACCATCGCGATGCGGATGCTGTTCGATCCCGGCCACAGCCTGGAAGAGCGTATCCTGCGCGAGCAGTTCGGGTACTGAACCACCTGCCCGCCGGCGCCGCCCAGATCCCGGTCGCAACCCTTCGTTAACTCCCGGCACGATATGGTTAACGAAGGTTGACCCGCTTTTGGCCCGGGCGTCATGTTCCGTATCGACTTCAACAAGCTGCGCTTCCTCGTCTGCGACGACAACCCGCACATGCGCCGCATCCTGCGGACGCTGCTGCATTCCTTCGGCGCGCGCGAGGTCTATGAAGCCGAAGACGGCGCCACGGCGCTCGAAATGTACAGCCATTACGTGCCCGACATCGTCATCACCGACTGGGCCATGCCGATCTTCGACGGGCTCGAACTCGCGCAGATGATCCGCCAGCCGGAATCCAAGGGCAATCCCTACGCACCGATCATCATGCTGACCGGCCATTCGGAGAAACGCCGCGTCACGGTCGCGCGCGATGCCGGCGTCACCGAATTCCTGGCCAAGCCGATCTCGGCCAAGGGGCTCTATCAGCGCATCCTGAACGTCGTCGCCAATCCCCGGCCCTTCATCAAGACCAAGACCTATTTCGGCCCGGACCGGCGCCGCAACACCAACTCCGCCTATATGGGCCCGGAGCGCCGCGTCGGCGAGAAGCACGAGGTGCTGCAGCAGCCCTCGCTGCTCGACAAGGCCCGCTCCTCCATCTAGCGCAACCTCTTCAGACGAGGCAGGCATCATGGCGAAGAACAGCGCAAGGGACATCGAGGTCAAGGCCTTCGCCACGCACCAGGTCATCACGCAGCCCAATCCGCTGCGCAAGGTGCTGCGCCGTGTCGAGGAAAAGGATCTGGACGACCCGGTCGGCCGCGCCGAGCAGGCGCTCGCGAGCCTCTCCGGTGAGTTCAAGGACTGGATGGCGATCGAGGTCCAGCGACTGTCCGCCGCCTGGACCGCCGTGCAGAAGGACGGCTTCACGAAGAAACTGCGCGACGAGCTGTTTCACGCCGCGCACGACATCAAGGGCGATGCGGCGACGTTCGGCTTTTCTTCAGCGGCAGGCATCGCCGAAAGCCTGTGCCGCGTCATCGAGCACGCGCCCGACCTGGAAAAGGTGCCGGCCGAGCTGTTCACGCACCACATCAACGCCATCCTCGCCATCGTGCACGAGAACACCAAGCTCGACAGGATCAGCGTCTCGGCCGAGCTCAGCCGCCGCCTGCGCAAGGTCGCCGATGATTATCTTGCCCACGTCAACCGCGACCGCCCCGAGCATCTCGAAGTGATCCTGGCGCCGAGCATCGCGCCGGCGGAATAGTAAGCTCTCTCATCTCGTCATTGCGAGCGCAGCGAAGCAATCCAGACTGCCCCCGCGGAGGGATTCTGGATTGCTTCGCTGCGCTCGCAATGACGGTGTTTGTGTCTTCCGGCCTGCCCTCTCGCGGGCTTTGAACTAAGCCGCGATCAGATCGTCGTACACCGGATCGATCGCATCGTCCGCGACAATCTCGTCGCAGAACAGACGCGCCTCTTCGCGCGCGGACTCGGTGGCGAAGCGGCGCAGCAGGACCATCAGGGACTCGGTGGCGCCGCGATCGGACTCGCAATGGGTGAGCACGCGTTCGACCATGCGCCGGCGCAGACGCACCGCGCCGTCGTCGCTGTCGACGAAGCCCTGCTCGTGGCAGGCCTCGAGCGCGACCTGGAACGCCGCAAACGTCGCCTCCGGAAGTCCGGCGCGACGAAGCAGCGCATGCACGCTGTTGCCGCCGCGGTCGTGCAGCAGCGCCGAGACGCGCGCCAGCGGCAGGTCGGCGAGCTCGGCGAGTGCCGCGTCGAACAAGCCCAGATTGCCCGACAGCAGTGCGCGCAGGATCAGGCCCGCGGTCAGCTGGCCGGCGATGCGCAAATGGCGGACCAGGCCCTGCATGTCGTCGCCGCGCGAGCGCGCCGCAATGTTCATGGTGGAGCGGTCACGCGCTTCGATTGTGATGCGGTCCGCGCGGTCGGCGCTCAGCCAGTTTCGCGCCACGACGAATTGCGCCAGCGTCTCGGAGAGCTTTGCCACCAGCGCCGCACGCGTTGCGGCCGGCAGATCCTCCAGCACCAGCATCGCCTCGCGGATCGCGGCGAGATGGCCGTGGCGCTCGACGATCCGGTCCCAGGAGAACGGGGCGAGTTCGGCATGGGGGTTTTCGATCAGCTCCAGCGCCGCAGCCGCGCAGCCGACTTCGGCGATCGCGGCACACACCGAGACCGGCAATGCGATGCGGCGGGCCACCGCGCATTGCACCTCCTCGCTTCCGGTCGCGACGATGTCGACGAGATCGGCGTCGATCAGAAGCGGGGAATGTTCCAGCACCGGCAGCGCGACCGTCGGCTGATCGGCCGACAGCGCCCGCACGATTGCGGCCGGCGCGTCAAGGCTGCGCGCAAAGGCTTCAGCCATCGCCTGCCGCACCAGCGGCGAGGGATCGTCCAGCAGCATCAGAAGCGCGCCTTCGGCGGCGGTGCGATCGTCTGCGGAAAGATCCGAGATCAGCCACGCCCTGGCCAGCGCCCGTGTTGCCTCGGCCCGCTCGCCTGCGGGCGCCGTCCTGATCCAATTGATGAACTGCCGAACAATCATGCTGCTTCCGGCTTACACAACAAACGAAAAAACGATGACGGCTCGTCACCTGCAACACAAAATAAACCACGACGCTTAACAAAGCGTTCACCATAACTGGCTGGTTTTGTTGATGATTTGTTAAGGGAACAAGGCCGCACCCTGCGCGCGCCCCGGACGCAGCGCAGCACGCAAGTGATGCGCTGCTGAGCCGGGCCCAAAGATCAAAGTGCGGTACTTGTTGCGTGGGTCCCGGCTCTGCAGCGCGCCGCTTTTGCGCCGCGCCTTGTCCGGGACACGAGCGCGAAGACTAGCTCGAGAACGTGCCGCTGCGATCGCTGAAGAGATCGAGCGGCTGCGGCGGCCGCACGTCCGGCGTCACCGATGCGACCGTGGTGAGCGAGGCATTGTTGCCCCATAATTTCTGCACCGTGGTCGAGACCGGCTGCGTGGCATCGCCGGGCTGATAGATCGAACGGAATGCCGGCGTGACCGGCGTATTGTCTGCAACCTTCGTCGATGATGTCGCGCTGACCGGCGTCACGGCATTGGTATTGGGAAAGGTCTGCAGATAAGCCGCGTTGTCGACCATCGGTGCCGTCGGCTGCACGCCGTTCGCGCTTGCGACCTCGCTGGTCGAGGGCGTGCCGCCATACATCGCCATCGCACTGCGGGTCACTTTCGAATTCGCGGCGCTGGCATAGCGGGTGTCCAGGACCGAATAGACCTCCGAGACACTGCGGGCGCGACCGTCCTTGGCGTAGAAGATCGAGCGGTTGGCGGCCGCCGCGTTGGGAAACAGCCGCGCGCCGACGGCTTGCGGATTGTCCTCGGCATTGGCGATCAGTTTCGCGGCGCCGCCGACGCCCATGAAGTGCGCCATGTAGAGCTCGCTGTCGCTCGGCCTGCGCCCGAGCAGACCGGTGAGCTTGAAGCTGTTCGACTGCGTCAGCGCCGCCGCCATGGCGGAAGCGGCTTCGGGGTCGTCACGCAGCTTCATGATCGAGCGCTTCTTGAGGGGATCATCGACGGTGTAAGTGCCCGACGGCGTTCTGGTGATGGCGTCGGCATAGCTGCCATAGCCGAGCTGGGCGCCCGCCTCCTTCACCGTGCCGAGCCAGGTCTGATCGATGAACTGGTAGAGCCCGTGCGCGGACGAGGTGGCGGCCCCCGCCGTCGGATCGAAATCCGATTCCATCTTGGCGGTGGTCAGCATGTACTGGAAGCTGACGCCTGTGATGTTGGAGGCCTGCTTGATCGCACCGGCAACACGCGCCCGCGACGGATCAAGGCCGGCCGTCTGCGTGGCACTGAAATTGTCGACCGACATGATGAAGTGCCCGCCCCGCGCGGCGTTGAGCGACGCCGGCAATTCGGCGCCCGTCGTCTCACCGTGGGACACGTATGGTTAACAGGGGGTTAATCCAGCCGCCCTTGCCATTCCGGGTTCGCGCTCCGCGCGCCCGGAATGACAGGCTGCTACTTCTTGTAAACGTCGTTCGGATCGAACAGCCGCTCGGCCCCGGTGAAGACCAGCTTCGCTCCCCCGCCCTCACCCTCGACCTTGCGGTAGAAGCACGACCGCCGGCCGGTGTGGCAGGCTGCGCCGATCTGCTCGACGCGGATCCAGACCGCATCCTGATCGCAATCGGTGCGCATCTCGAGGACACGCTGGATCTGACCCGACGTCTCACCTTTTCGCCACAAGGCATTGCGCGAGCGGCTGAAGTACCAGGCTTCGCCGGTCGCAATCGTCTTGCGCAGCGCCTCGTCGTTCATGTGCGCGACCATGAGCACGTCGCCGGTAGCGAAGTCGGTGGCGACAACCGTCACCAGGCCAGCGGCATCGAACTTGGGAAGGAAGGCGAGGCCCTCCTCGATCTCATGGGAGTGAGCGGACACAGCAACTCTCGCCGGTTGTCGCGAGGTCAGCGGCTCGTGCCTCGCACCAGGGACAGGAAGCGGGCCTGCTCCGCCGGATTGTCGCGGAACATGCCGGTGAAGCGGCTGGTGAAGGTGGAGGCGCCATGCTTGGCAACGCCGCGCACCGACATGCAGGTATGCTCGGCCTCGATCAGCACGGCAACGCCGCGCGGCTTGAGCACCTCGTCGATCGCGGCGGCGATCTGCGCGGTCAGGTGCTCCTGGGTCTGGAGCCGGCGGGCGAAGATGTCGGTCAGGCGGGCCAGCTTGGACAGGCCGACGACGCGCTCCACCGGCGTATAGGCGATGTGCGCCTTGCCGTAGAACGGCATCATGTGATGCTCGCATTGCGAGGTGAACTCGATGTCGCGCACCAGGACGAAATCGTCATAGCCCGCCGTCTCGCCGAAGGTACGGTCGAGCACCTCGGCCGGGCACTGGTGGTAGCCCTGATAGAGCTCGTCGAAAGCCTCGACAACGCGGCGCGGCGTGTCGAGCAGGCCCTCGCGCTCGGTGTTCTCGCCGATATAGGCGAGCAGCGTCTTCACCGCCGCTTCAGCCTCGGCGCGCGCAGGACGCGGCTGGTCGGCGCGGACGGCGGCCGCGAGGAATTCGGCAGGATCAAGCTCGGCCGGGCGGCTCTCGGGCTGCCGGTCGGAGGGTTTGCCCGGGCGGATGGATTTGATTGCAGCGTCCATATCTTCTCCGTTCGACGGCCTAACGGCCGGAGTGTCACCGGCAGACGGGGCGGCCAAGCCGCCGGACGCCTGAACAGAACAGTTTCGGCGGAAGTCCCGAAGTCGCAACACCGGCAGCACAGATCTGGATCACCGCCACCGCACCGTTGGACTGTTTTTCCACCAGTTCCGCCCTTATATAGGACCGTGGGCGGCGCCCGCCAAGGCCGATCCGGCCTGGAAGCGGGAGTGGACGTGTTGGACTCCATCACATGCTGAACGACATTTACAACAAGCGGATCATCGAGCTGGCCGGGAATATTCCGCGCCTCGGACGGTTGGCGGACCCCGATGCCTCCGCCACCGCCCATTCCAAGCTGTGCGGTTCGACCGTGAAGGTCGACCTCAAGATGAACGGGGACACCGTCACCGACTTCGCCCATGACGTGAAGGCCTGCGCCTTGGGCCAAGCCTCTTCATCCATCATGGCAAGTCACGTGGTCGGCTCGACTGCTAGCGAACTCCGTGAGTTACGCGAAACCGTTCGCAAGATGCTGAAGGAAAATGGCGCGCCCCCCCAAGGCAAATGGGAGGAGATTAGGTTCCTCGAGCCGGTCCGCGACTACAAGGCGCGCCATGCCTCGACGCTTCTCACCTTCGATGCCGTGGTTGATGCCATCGGCCAGATCGAGGCCAAGGCCAAGCAGCCGGCCGCAGCGCAAGGCTGAAACCCCTCTCCGTCATTCCGGGGCGATGCGCAGCATCGCGCACCAAGGTTCGCGCTGACGCGCGTCCCGGAATGACTGCCGGGATTTGAAGGCTTACTTTGGCGTCGCCGCAGCCGGCGTGGCAACGCTGCCGGTCGGCACCACGGCTTCCGCCGTCTTGGTCGACTTGGAAGCCTGCTCCGGTTCCGCGCCGAACCTCGCCTGCGTCTTCGGTGCAAGCTCCGCCATTGCCGGCGCCGAGATGTCCACGTGCGGCAGCACGTCAGCCACGAGATCCGTCGTGACCAGATTGGTGAGCTTGAGCTCACCGGGATCGAGCTCGTGCAGGTCCTCCCAGGGCGGGACGCTGAGCGCAAGCGACAGCAAGTCGCCGGCGCCACCCATGTCGAACGTGTATTTGGCGAGGCGGCCGATGTCGCGCTCCACGATCATCAGGTCCTGCGCGCTGTAGCTCGCCGCCTTGGCATCGTCGGCGCGGTCGCCCATCCAGATCTGGTGAACCCGGACATGGGCGGCTTCCGGCACGTAGCGCTTCTTGCCGGCCAGCAGCAGGAACGCGCACATGGATTCGCAATACGCTTCCGGCGCGACCGCCGGGCGCGTCGACGGCCCGCCACGGAGACTTACGCCGACCGTGGTCAGCAGCCCGAGGTTACGGAAGCGCCGGCCGAGCGTGATCGCATCATTGACGGAGCCGCCGCTGGAATCGAGCACCACCGTGGCGCCGCCGAGCTGCCGGCCGCGGGAAAACTCTTCGAATTCCTTGGGCGTATCGGCCGTGATGATGCCGACTGCGCTGATCCAGCCCCGACAGTTCGGCTCACAGGCGACCCAGCTGAACTTCATCGGCAGCTTGCGCTCTTCGAGGGCAGCGCCGGCGCGGGCCGACGATCCGAACGTGGCGACGGCGCCAGCCAGCGCGACTCCACAAACGGCGGTTCCCACCAGCAACCAGCCGCGAAGATCAAGGGAGTGCAGAAGTCTCAACCTGGTTCCTTCCCCAAGCCCCAAGGCCCCCGGTCCCCAAACAATCCCCGGCAGCGCAATCTGAGTCCATCATACGGGCGTATGTTTTTACACACGGCCGTCATAAAAATGGTATCCGGGCGAATACAGATCGTCCACAGATACTTGCTGCACTGCTCCCAAAAAGCATGCAAAATATGGCGTGGAAACAACAGCTTACAGTTCCCTGCGCCGGAACCGGGCAACCCCTCGCTCAACCTCGCAGCACAACGCACATGAAGCATTCAGCCTGCGAGCATTGTTCCAGTTCCGCCGATGGTGTGCTCCGCCTGCCGCGTCGATTCGGCCGCGCGCTGATCTGGCTGTATCGCCATACGTTGTCACCCCTGGTCGGTTACAACTGCCGGCACCTGCCGACCTGCTCCGTTTACGGAGATGAGGCGATCGAACGGTTCGGGTTGTGGGCCGGCGGCTGGATGACGCTCGCGCGCCTGCTCCGCTGCCATCCCTTCGGCACGTCCGGCATCGACAACGTGCCTCTTACCGCTCCGCGAGGCGCACGATGGTATCTGCCCTGGCGCTACGGCCGCTGGCGCGGGGTCAATGCATCCTGACATTTGACGCGGCGCCTGGTGCAGCGCTGGCCGACCGGAACCTTGGACTTTCCGCTCGCGTTGTTGTGACGCTCCCACGGGAGGAAACAACAATGCGCTGGAAAATCAGCCCGTATTTTCACGTCAAGCCCGGCCCGAATCTCGGTCACAGGGGACACGATCCGAGAGCCATCGACCTGCTGGCCATCATCGCTTTGCTCGCACTCGTCCTCGGCTCCGGCTGGTATCTGACGAGGAGCCTAGCGACACAACCGAGCACGACGACCTTCATCGTGCCGAGCCAGAGCGTGCATTGGTAGCCTAGAGGTCCAGCACCAGCCGCTCGGAGTCCGAGCCGGCCACGCAAACCATGAGATAGCGCTCGCGCTCATAGGGCGACAGGACTCGATCGCGGTGAACCGGCTTGCCCTCGATCCAGCCGACCTTGCAGGCGCCGCAGATGCCGCCGCAGCAGGAGGTCGCGATGTCGATGCCACCCTCCTTTAACGCGGCCAGCATGGTCTGACCGGCCCGCACGTGAATCTCGCCGCCCGAGCGCGCCAGCGACAGGGTGAATGGTTTGGCGTCGGGATCGATGATCGGCGGTGGCGCGACGAAACGCTCGACATGGACACGCGCCGCGGGCCAAGCTGCGGTCACCCGCTCGAAGTCCTCGATCATGCTTTCCGGGCCGCAGCAGCCGACCATGGTCTCCGGATTGGGATCGCCGACCAACTCCGCCAGATCTGGACGCCCCTCTCGCGACGTCCGATGCACGACGACAGTCCCCGCCTCGATCAGCGAGCTGAGATGCGCGGCGAGCGGCATCTCCTCACGCACGACCAGATGCAGCGTGACGTCGGCCTGCGCGGTGCGTTGGAAATGCCGCGCCATCGACAAAAACGGCGTCACGCCGATGCCGCCGGCGACGAACACGTAGCGGGCGACGCGCGCATCGGGCTCCAGCCCACCGCGCGGCAATGAAACGCCGATGACATCGCCAACCCCGACGTCATCATGAAGCGCGCGCGAGCCGCCGCGTCCCTCCGCCTCGCGCTTGACCGCAATGACATAGCGTGCGTTGTCCGCGGGCTCGTTGCACAACGAATAGGTGCGGACCAGCCCATTCGGCAGATGCAGATCGATATGCGCGCCAGGCTTGAACGGCGGCAAGTCCCATTGGTCGGGATCGGCCAGCGTGAACAGTTTGGTCCCCGCCCCCGCCTCCTCGATGCCGGTGACGACCGTCTTGACCGTCGTGATGGGGCGCGCCTTCATGCCGCGTTCCGCACGGTGTCGCCGACTTTCACGATCCCGCCCTGGCGAATCTTGCAGTTGAGGCCCGAACGGTTGATCAGGGGATCGAAGATCGCCTTGCCGGTGATTTCCTCGATATGCCGGCACGGCACCGAGAGCCGGGTCGCTTCCAGCAGGGTCTCGCCCAGCCAGAAGCGGCGGCCGACGAGATGATTCAGCGGCACGCCCTCCACCGTGACGTTCCGCCGATGCTCTTCCGGGCCGAGTTCGATGCCGAAGTCGCGCTTGAGCGCGACAAGGGTCTCGAGTTCGAACAGGGTGACCTGCCGGCCCTCCTCGGGCTTGTGCGAGTAAAATCCCTCTTCGTTGCCGATCATGTAGCGGTCGCCCTCGATTCCCCTGCCGGCGACAAGGGTGAGCGTCTCGGCCGCACGCATCGGCAGGAACGCGCGCGGGGCGAGATGGAGGAAGCGCACGACGCCGGTCCAGCCGAGCTGTGCTGCGCCCTGGGCCGGAGCGGCGTTGACCGTATCGAGCATGGCGAATCCTTATGAGACTGGTGGCGCCGCCGGCGGCGGCGCCGGGGGGATCAGGTCAGTTCCTTGTTCGCCATCTCGGGCGCAAGCGTGGTCGCGGTCGCGCTGATGGCGGCGCAGGCGATCAGCAGCAGCGAGACCGGCCAGGTGGCGCCGCCGCTCCACGCCATCAGAGACGCCGCAATCAGCGGGGTCAACCCGCCGCTGATCGCCGCGCCGACCTGGAATCCGAGCGAGGCACCGCTATAGCGCAACCGCGCGGTGAACAGCTCGGAATACCAGGGCGCGCCGATGCCGAACATCACCATCTGCCCGAAGGTGATCGCGACCACGATGGTGCAGATGACAATGGTGGGATCGCGGGTGTCGAGCAGCCAGAACAGCGGGAAGGCAAACAGCGCCGAGAACACGCAGCTTGCATAGAACATGGTCTTGCGGCCGACGAGGTCGGACAGCCAGCCGAACAGCGGAATGGCGAGCAGCGCGACCAGCGACGCAGCGAAGGCGCCATTCAGCACCACGGTGCGCGACAGGCCAAGATTGGCCGTCGCGTAGGACATCACGAAGACACCGCCGATGCTGGCATAGGCGATCTCGGAAATCTTCAGCCCGACCGCCGTGAAGAAGGGCCTGCGATGGTGTTTGAAGATCTCGACCAGCGGCATCCTGGCGACGTCCTTCTTCGCCTGGACCTGACGGAAGGCCGCAGTCTCCTCCATGTTGAGGCGGATGTAGAGGCCGACGCCGACCAGCAGGATCGAAATCAGGAACGGAATGCGCCAGCCGTAGGTCATGAAGTCGCTTTCGGGCAGGCTCGCCACCAGCGCGAACATGCCGATCGCGGCAAGATTGCCGATGGGATTGCCGACCTGCACCATGCTGCCGAGCAGTCCGCGGCGGTGCGTCGGGCAGTTCTCCACCACCATCAGCACCGCACCGCCCCATTCGCCGCCGAGGCCGATACCCTGGAGAAAGCGCAATCCAATCAGCAGCACCGGTGCGGCGATGCCGATCTGCTGGTAAGTCGGAAGCAGGCCGATCAGGAAGGTGCCGATGCCCATCACCATGATCGTGATCGCGAGCATCGCCTTGCGGCCGACGCGGTCGCCATAATGGCCGAAGATTGCAGCCCCGAGCGGCCGTGCCAGGAAGCCGACGGCGTAGGTGCCGAAAGCGGCGATGGTGGCGAGCGTGGGATTGCCGGCGGCGAAGAAGACCTTGTTGAACACCAGCGCGGTCGCCGTGCCGTAAATGAGGAAATCGTACCATTCGACCGCGGTGCCGATCACGCTCGACCACACGATCCGCCGCAAGCTCGCCGCCTCGTCCGGCGCTACATTCAGGGTTACGTCGTCTGCTACGGTCATCGATCTCTCCAAAAGGTACCGGCGCCAGGGGAAAAGCAGTTGGTTCGGGCGTGGCGCCCATCGGCAGCCATGACGGTAAAATCGATCATGTTTACTATTAGAAATCAACGCATCGGAAAGCGGCAAATGCCGGCCATCGTGGCAAAGTCGATAAATTGCTCGTATTTTCAGCGGATTCTCGCGAAATTCCAATACACCTGCTCACAATATCCGCGCCTCTGCCTGAAATTTCTGCTCACGAGTTTTCTTTTGGAATACAGTTGACGGCGACCGGCGCGGCGCCTTGCCGGCCACCGGGCTGGCGGTCCGGCGCCATCTGTTGCAAAACGGGGCCTCAGCAGTTCGGGAGATTCTTTTCGTGCTTGACGTCAGCAAGGCGACGGCGGTCGGGGCCAACATCCGCCAGGCGCGGACTGCCAAGGGCCTGACGCTGGACCAGCTGGCACGGCAGAGCGATCTCACACGCGGCTACATCTCGCTGGTCGAGCGCAACCTCAAGATCCCCTCCCTCGCCGCGCTGCTGCGAATGGCGGCCGCGCTGGAGGTCAATGTCGCAAACTTCTTCGATCCGAACGCCGAGCCGGCGCCGCGCTACACGTTGTTCCGCCGCCAGAACGGAAATGTGCCGCTGTTCCAGGACACCTTTGGCGTGGTCCCGCTGGCGACCGGTCGCACCCGCAAGATGATGGAGCCGTTTCTGCTGAGCCCCCCGCACAAGGCCGCCACGCGCGCCTCGCATGCGGGCGAGGAACTGCTGTTCGTCGTCAACGGCAGGATCGCGATCAAGCTCGACGGCGAAGAGCTCGTCCTCGGCAAGGGGGACTGCCTGTATTTTTCAGGCGAGACGCCGCACGAGGTCAGGAGCCTCGGCCGGCAGAAAGCCGAGGTGCTGGTCGTCGTGGCCCAGTCCTCTTGACGTCCAGCCTCCCGCAAAGAGCCTACCGGAACCAGAAAAGACGTCCTTGTGACGGCGGGACCGATTCCGGCGGCCGTGGCCGCTTCGGGCGCGGCGGCTTCGGCGCCGGCTCGGCGGCCGAAGTGGTCTCCGCAGCCGGTGCGGTCTCGCTACCCGGCACCTTCACCGCCAGCAGCAAATTCGATTCGCGCGTGCGCCAGCGATAGCCGACACCGAAATCGATCGGCTGGGCGCGCGTGAACAGCTCGGCGTAGCGCTCCTGGTAGCGGCCCGGGAATTCGTCGATGGGGCCGAGATAGCGGCCGAACGGGAAGAACCGCCATTGCCGTGAATTGTAGTTCGCGAGCGGAATGCCGGAATCGTCCTGGATGATGGTGGCGCTGTTGGCGAGCAACCAGTCGCGTGCGACGGTGAAATTGCCGGAGTGCAACAGGTAGGACGCACTCTTGATCAGGCTGTTGCCGGGCCCGAGCGTCTCGCAGAATTTCAGGAAGCCTGCGGCACGCGCGCCGGAATTGGAGAGGTCGGTCGAGAAATAATACAGCGTGCGCGTTTCCCCGTCGCTGCCGGCGAAGCTGATGCGGACGCCGCGCGTCGCGTTCCGTCCGGGATTGTCGCCGCCGACATGGAGCTCGCCCTTGTCGTCGAGCGCGACCATCTCGACATTGCGGATGGTCTTGCCGGAGCGGGCGAGGAAGACATAGAGGATCGGCAGGGTGCCGTTGACCTGGTTGGCGCTCAGGTCGACCTTCATCTGCTTGGTGATGAAGAACGAGAAGCTCAGGATCGAGCCCAGCGAGCGTTCGACGTTGTAGAGCGCAGCGCCGACCGAACCGCGCGGCAGCCGCGTCAAATCGGGCACCGCGCCGACCGGCTCCAGCGCGCCGAGCACGTAGGTGCTGGCCTTGGAATAGAAGGCGTTGGCGTAGAGGAAATCGGGACCGCTGAACAAATAGAACATGGTCGGTCGGGGCGCGGCGAGATTGAGGTCGGCCCAGCTGCGGATCTTCGAGATCTGACGCTGCTCGAGCTGAGCGAAGGCGCCGTCGAAGAATTTGGCGTGACGCTGCCAGGCCGGGTCCCTGGTGAGCGGCACCAGCGGCGAGTCCGCCGAAGGCTGCATGCCCGCAAGGAAGCGCGCCGTGTCGTCGAAAGAGACCTCTGCGGCACGCGCGGACGATACGGCCGCAGCCAACAGGGCAAAAGCAACGGCCGCAATTCTCAAGGAGCGGAGCATGTCTATTCGCGATGCGGTGATGCGGCAGCGGCAACGGGCCGTCTGCGGAAAACAGCGTAGATCAAAAGGCCGGAGAGCATGACGAGCATTCCCGACAGCGACTGAACCGGCCGCTCCGTCAGAAGGTAGTACATCATGAACGCGGTCACGAGCAGAAACACGAGCGGCGTGAACGGGTATCCCCAGGCGCGATAGGGCCGCGGCAGATCGGGATCGGTGATCCGCAGCTTGATGACGCCGGCGACCGTGAAGAACGAGCAGAACAACAGCGCGAACTGGATGAAGTCGAGCACCGCCTCGAAGCTGCGCGTGAACAGCAGAAGATTGGCGATGGCCAATTGGAACAGGATGGCATAGGCCGGCGCGCCGCTCACCGACCGCTTGGAGAAGACGCGTAAGGCGGGAATGTCCTCCCCCATCGTCATCATCACACGCGGGCCGATCCACATCATCGCGCTGATCGAAGAGATCAGACCGAAGCAGATCATGGCGCCCACGATTCGACCGCCGAGACTGCCGAAGATGGCGGTGCCGGCGACACTGGCGACGTCGAGCTGGCCGGCGAGCGCGCTGACCGGCGTCGAATGCAGAAACACCGCGTTCAGTGCGACGTACAGCACGAGCACGATCAGCGTGCCCGCGAGCAGCGCGCGCGGCAGGTTCCGCTGCGGCATGTTCATCTCGCCGATGATGTAGGTCGCCGCGTTCCAGCCCGAGAACGAATACATCACGAAGACGAGTCCGATCGCGAACGGCGCGCTGACGATGTGGGCGATATCGCCCGGCTGCGGCGTGAAGGTGATCGGCTGCGGCACGGCGATGACGAAGCCGGCGACCAGGAAGCCGACGATCAGCACGACCTTGAGGACGGTCGAGATCAGCTGGAACGTGGACGAGTGCCTAACGCCGGTCAGCTGCACCAGCGAAACCAGCCACACGACGCCGATGGCGAGCGGAATCGCCGGCAGATCGGGTACGACCGACTTGGCATATTCCCCGAACGCCATCGCGGCGAGCGCGACCGGCGCCGCGAAGCCGACCGTGGCCGACACCCAGCCGGCGAGGAAGCCGAAGGCCGGGTGATAGGCGCGGCCAAGGAAATTGTACTCGCCGCTCGAACGCGGAAACATCGCGCCCAACTCGCTGTACGCGAACACACCGCACAGTGCGACGACGCCGCCAACCGTCCAGAGCAGCAGGATCGAGAAGCCGGACGGGATGTCCTTGACCTGGAAGCCGAGGCTGGTGAAGACGCCGACCCCGATCATGTCGGCCACGACGATGGCGGTGGCGACCGGAACGGAGACCCCGGCCCCCCTCCCGGTCAGCCGGTCCGTCCAGGGCGGGGTACCCGCATCTGATGCCGTCATCGGGGTCCTTAACCTCAGGCCCTTCGCCTCGCGGGGCCCATCGTGCACTTTGGCCCAGTCAATTCAAGCAGGGTTAACAAGGGTTAAATGAGGCAATGGAAGCAGGTATCGAAACACCGTAAACGCGCGTTTTTGGGCGGTGGCACTGGAGTTTGCCCGGATTTGCCCGTTCCCCCTCCCCACAATCAGGACACGATTGCATGGTCCTTTCGAGCGTTCCGGATGTGGGGAGTTTCTCCGGACGCTTAACGTCGCCTAAACGCCGGTCGGCTCAATTACTTCAAGATTGCCGATGGACGTGTGACTTGGGACTTTAGACTTGGGTCGTGACTTTGGGGTCATGGGTGGATGGTCGGGGCCGCTCCGAAACCGAGAGCTGATGATCGTGCCGACCGGACGTCGTCCGGTCGGCATGGTCGTGCGCTCCGGGCTGGTCTGATCTCGGCCCTGGTGCCGTTGTCGTTGACGCTGCTTCAATGCGGCAAGGCGCCGGATCCGGCGGCACTGGCGGCGAACTCCCAGGCGAATGTTCAGGTGGTCGCCAAGACCAATTCGCAGACGTCGAACGCGCGCGTGGCAAGCGGCGACACGTTCGAGGATCGCTTCCCTGCCCCGCAGTTCAGGGAGCGCTTTCCCTCGGCGAGTGAAAGCTTCCTGCAGCGGCAGATGTCGGACTTCTCGCCCAAGAGCGCAGTCCAGCGGCAGAATCCGGACCAGGCGCCCTACAAGGTGGCCTCGCTCGAGCCGCAAGTCCCGTACAAGCGCCCCGCCCGCGAGGACTTGACGACACTCGTCAGCATGAAGTCGTCGGCCTTTCCCTATTTCGGCAACAACCCCGCCTCCGACGCGCCCTTCCTCAACATTTCCAAAGGCGACCGCCGCGGCCACCGCAGCTATTCCGGCCGCGTCTACTGGCAGGACGAGACCTACAGCGACAGCCGGGTACTGGTGCACGTCCCCGAGCATTTCGATGTCCGCAAGCCGGGCGTGATCGTGGTGTTCTTCCATGGCAATGGCGCGACGCTCGAGCGCGACGTCCGCGACCGGCAGATGGTGCCGAAACAGATCACCGATTCCGGCGCCAATGCGATCCTGCTCGCGCCGCAGATGGCGGTGGACGCCGCCGATTCCAGCGCCGGAAAATTCTGGCAGCCGGGCGGCTTCAAGCGCTTCATGGCGGAATCGGCCGATCATCTTGCCCGCCTCACCGGCGATCCCAACAGCGCGCGCGCCTTCGCCAACATGCCGATCGTGATCGTCGGCTATAGCGGCGGCTTCCTGCCGACGGCCTGGAGCCTCGAGGTCGGCGGCATCAGCGACCGCGTGCGCGGCGTGGTGCTGTTCGATGCCGTCTATGGCGAGATGGACAAGTTCGCGTCCTGGATCGAGAGCCACCGTTCCGGCTTCTTCGTCAGCGCCTACACCCGCTACACCGCCCGGCGCGACCGCGAGCTGATGAGCATGCTCCGCCAGAAGGGCATCGGCGTCGTCGAGGACATGGATGGGCCGCTACGACCCGGCAGTGTGGTGTTCGTGGAGACCGGCGAGGGCATCACCCATCGCGACTATGTCACCCGCGCCTGGACGCGCGATCCCCTCAAGGACGTGCTGGTGAAGATGGCGGCGACGCCCTCGCTCGCGCTGACGCGCGTCGCCTCCACAAATCCCTAGCCGGGCAATATCAGTCTAATCAGTTCTTGGGCAGCTTCGGAATGCTCTCGGCAAAGCCGTTGAAGCAGGTCAGCCGCTCGTCCTCTTCCTTGAAGAAGCGGCAATCAGCGTAGCCCTTGGCTTTGGCCGGCTTCGGCTTTGGCGACGGCGGGATCACGGCGTCGTAGCAGTTGAGGCGATCCTTGGTGCCGTCGTCGATCTCGAGACAGCTCTGGAGCCGGACGGCGATCGACTGCGGCTTGCCCTTTGCTGCCGCAGCAGGTTTGGCCGCTGCCTCCGTGGTCCCCGCTTTGGTCCCTTTGGGCTTGACCTGCACCAGCGGCTTGTCCCCCACCATCGGTGGCTTCTCGGTCTGCGCAAATGCGGAGGCTGAATAGAGCACCGCGGCAACCGCCAGAATCATCCTCATCTCAGTCAACTCTCTTTGATCCCCACGCCGGCCTTCTACCGCTCCGGCGCGAGGTTTGCCAAGCGCCTTGCGCGAATGACCTGCAGCGTTCAGGCGGTGGCGGCAGCCGCCCGCCGGGGCCGGGTCGCGACTACCAGGATCAGTGCCAGCACCACGAAACCGACCGCGACGAAGCCGAGCATATGCAGGAGCTCGCGGGCGAACAGCAGCCCGCCGACGGCGGAGCCGACCGCCTGGCCGATATAGAGAACCGACGTGTTGAGCGCGACGGTGGCCGAGGCCAGCGGCGGCGCGGCCGCGACCAGCCGCACCTGCTGCATCGAGTTGGTCGAGGCGAAGCCAAGGCCCCAGATCGCGACCGCGCCCGTCATCATGACGAGCGAGCCGGCGCCGAGCGCCCAGCCGTTCATCCCGGCAAGCAGCAGGCAGGTGAACAGCAACGAGGTGCGATAGGGCCCGGAAGTGTCGACGATCCGGGTTGCGACGACGACGCCGAGGAAGCCGCAGATCCCGTACAGCGCGAACACCGCGCCGATCGCATCGGGGCCGGCGCCGGTGAGCTTGTTGAGCAGCGGCCCCATATAGGTGAACACCACGAACTGTCCCGACATTTGCAGCATCGTGATCGCAAGCAGCAGCAGGATCGTCCTGTTGCGGCCGACGGCGGCCCATGTCTTCAGATCGACCGGCGCGCCCTTCAGGCCCGCCGGCAGACGCAGCAGCAACAGCAGCCAGCTGATGCAGCCGAGCGCGCCGATCCCGCCATAGGCGGCGCGCCAGCCGTAACGGCTGGCGATGAAGGTGATCAGCGGCAGGCCGACGGCGGCGGCGAGCGACCAGCCGAGAAAGAGGTACGCAATGGTGCTGCCGCGGCGTTCCGCCGGCACGATCAGCGCAGCCGTGCCGGCGGCCTGCGGCGTATAGAGCGCGCCGACCGCGAGCATCGCGAGGCGAATGATCAGCAGGCTGATGTAATCGGGCGCGAACGCAGAGGCGAGATTGCCGAGCGCGAGCACCGCCAGCGTCGTGGCGAGCAGGGTCCGCCGTTCGATGCGGCTGGTCAGCCACGCCGTCAGCGGCGAGCCGACGCACAGCGTCACCGCGCCGAAGGTGATCAGGAGCCCGGCCGCGTGGATGCTGATCCCGAGCCCCGCCGACAATTCCGGCAGCATGCCCGCCGGCGCCAAGACCGAGCAGCCCGTCACGAGATTGCCGAGCATCAGGGCGGTTGGCGCTAAACGGCCGGCGGCAGGGGCATTTTCCATGCAAACGCATGTAGCGGCGGCCCGCGGCGGATTAAAGGGCACAACGTCAAATAGTTGCGGGCTCCGCCCCGGGTTTTACGCGCCACTTTCTTGGAAATGCCGGATTGCGCAGGCCGAATCGCCTGATATATCGCTCGTTCCCGCTTACCTGCGCTCGTTCGCAGGAGTGAGCCTCAGGAGAAAAGCAATGTCAGACCAGCCCAAATCCGAGTCCGGGTTCCAGTACAGCCTCTCCAATTTGAAGCCCGTGACCCCGGCCCCCAAGGTCACCCTCACCTTCCCCGACGGCGCCCGGCGCGAGTACGACAAGGGCATCACCGGCCTCGATATCGCCAAGGGCATCTCGCCCTCGCTCGCCAAGCGCACGGTTGCGATGGCGCTCGACGGCGCGCTCGCCGATCTCAACGATCCGATCGAGGCAGACGCCAAAATCGAGTTGGTCAATCGCGACGATCCGCGCGCGCTCGAATTGATCCGCCACGACTGCGCGCACGTGCTGGCGGAAGCGGTGCAGACGCTGTGGCCGGGCACGCAGGTCACCATCGGCCCGGTGATCGAGAACGGCTTCTATTACGACTTCTTCCGCAACGAGCCGTTCACGCCGGAGGACTTTGCCGCGATCGAGAAGAAAATGCGCGAGATCATCGCGCGCGACAAGCCTTTCACGAAGGAGGTTTGGGATCGCGAGAAAACCAAACAGGTGTTCCGCGACAAGGGCGAGGCCTTCAAGGTCGAGCTGGTCGACGCCATTCCCGGCAGCGAGCCGATCAAGATCTACTACCAGGGCGACTGGTTCGACCTCTGCCGCGGCCCGCACATGACCTCGACCGGCAAGGTCGGAGGCGCCTTCAAGCTGATGAAGGTGGCCGGCGCCTATTGGCGCGGCGACAGCAACAACCCGATGCTCACCCGCATCTACGGCACGGCCTTCGCCAAGCAGGAGGACCTCGACGCTTACCTGAAGCAGATCGAGGAAGCCGAGAAGCGCGATCATCGCAAGCTCGGGCGCGAGCTCGACCTCTTCCACTTCCAGGAGGAAGGCCCGGGCGTCGTGTTCTGGCACCCGAAGGGCTGGACCATCTTCCAGCAGCTGATCGCCTATATGCGCCGGCGCCTGTCCGGCGACTACAACGAGGTCAACGCGCCGCAGATCCTCGACAAGGTCTTGTGGGAGACCTCGGGCCATTGGGGCTGGTATCGCGAGAACATGTTCGCGGCGCAGTCGGCCGGCGACGAGGCCGAGGACAAGCGCTGGTTTGCGCTCAAGCCGATGAACTGCCCGGGCCATGTCCAGATCTTCAAGCACGGCCTGAAGAGCTACCGCGACCTGCCGCTCCGCCTCGCCGAGTTCGGCGTGGTACATCGCTACGAGCCGTCGGGTGCCATGCACGGCCTGATGCGCGTGCGCGGCTTCACCCAGGACGACGCGCACATCTTCTGCACCGAGGATCAGCTCGCCGAGGAGTGCCTGAAGATCAACGATCTGATCCTGTCGACCTATGCCGATTTCGGCTTCACCGGCGACCTCACGGTGAAGCTGTCGACGCGTCCGGAGAAACGCGTCGGCACCGATGCGATGTGGGATCACGCCGAGCGCGTGATGGCGACGGTGCTGCGCGAGATCCAGTCGCAGAACAATCACATCAAGACCGAGATCAACCCGGGCGAAGGCGCGTTCTACGGGCCGAAGTTCGAATACGTTTTGCGCGACGCCATCGGCCGCGACTGGCAGTGCGGCACCACGCAGGTCGATTTCAACCTGCCGGAGCGGTTCGGCGCCTTCTACATCGACCATGACGGCGGCAAGAAACCGCCGGTGATGGTGCATCGCGCGATCTGCGGCTCGATGGAGCGCTATATCGGCATTCTGATCGAGCACTATGCCGGCAACTTCCCGCTCTGGCTCTCGCCGGTGCAGGCGGTGGTCACCACCATCACCTCGGAAGGCGACGAATACGCCAAGGTGGTGCTGGAGCAGGCGCGCCGCGCCGGCCTGCGCGTCGAGATCGACCTGCGCAACGAGAAGATCAACTACAAGGTCCGCGAGCATTCGCTGGCCAAGATCCCGGCGCTGCTCGTGGTCGGCAAGAAGGAAGCCGAGTCGCATTCGGTCTCGGTGCGCCGCCTCGGCAGCGACGGCCAGAAGGTGATGGCGACGGCCGAGGCGATCGCCGCCCTCGTCGACGAAGCGACGCCGCCGGATGTGATGCGGATGCGTGGTGCGGTCTGATTCCTGAAATCGGTCTAAATTCGCTTTCGGTTGCGGGCGTGCATGCTTATCTCGGCATGGCACGCCCGCCGACCATTTGAAGAGGATATCGCAGTGCCCGACGCCATCGAACTCCTGAAGACCCGCCGCTCGGTCAAGCCGCGCGAGATGAGCGGGCCCGGCCCTTCTCCGGCCGAGCTCGAGACCATCCTCACCATCGGCGCGCGTGTGCCCGATCACGGCAAGCTCGCCCCCTGGCGCTTCATCATTTTCGAAGGCGATGCCCGGGCCCGTGCCGGCGAGGTGATCGCGAGGGTCTTTGCGCGGAAGAATCCCGGCGCGCCTGCGGCCGACGTCGAGACCGAGCGCAAGCGCCTGATGGACGCGCCGCTGGTGATCGGCATCGTCAGCTTCACCAGGCCACATCCGAAGGTGCCGGCGTTCGAGCAGGAATTGTCGGCGGGCGCCAGCGCCATGAACATCGTCACGGCGGCGACCGCGCTCGGCTACGGCGCGTGCTGGCTGACCGGCTGGTTCTCGTTCGACCGCGACGTGCTCGACGGGCTCGGCCTCAAGCCGGACGAGAAGCTCGCCGGCTTCATTCACGTGGGCAAGCCGACCAAGCCGAGCGAGGACCGTCCGCGCCCCATTCTGTCCGATCTCGTGACCAGGTTCTAAGCCCGCAAAGCTTGCGCCGCCGAGGCTGAAGATTCTCATCTCGGCTCGAAAAACAACGTGGCCAGCTGCTTCGTGAGTTCAGCCATGCGCGCGTTGCCGGGGCTCGCTCGAACGCACATGACCCGGCGTATGGACGGCAATTCAGGAAGATAATAGTCCTTGGCGATGACCACCGTGTCGGGCACCTTGCTGGCAGGCACGGCGGTAAATCCCATGCCGGCTTCGACCGCCCGCAGCTTGATCTCGAAATCCGGACTGTTGAAGACGATCTTGTATGAAATCTCGTGGCGCTCGAGCGTTCGCACCATCCAATCGTGGCCAGGCCATGTCAGGATCGGAATGGGTGATCCCGGACTCACTACAAACTGCTTCGCCCTGACCCAGACGAGCGGCTCTTCAATTCCCGCCACGATCATCTGGCGGATATCCCCATCCATGCGCTGATGATCGAATATGCAGGCGATGTCGAGATATCCCTCGATCAAGGCTTTGGCGAGGATGCCGGACTGATCGACCTGGACGAAAATGCCGGAAACACCGCCGGCAGATTGTTGCGCCTTGAAGAAATCGGTCGCGAAGAGCGAATTGAGCCCCAGCCTGACCGGCTGCGCACGATCAGTATTGCCGGACAATCTCAGCAACTGGTCATTCGCCTCGATCATGCGCCTGGCTTGTTGCAGCGCAAGCCTGCCGAGATCGCTGAGGACCGTCCCGGTCGAGGTCCGCTCGAACAACGGTCCACCCACCAAATTCTGAAGCCTCTTCATCTGTGAACTGATCGCCGGCTGGCTCAGGCCCAACATTTCACCGGCCTTGGACAGGCTCCCGGTCTCGGAGATCGCAATCGCGGTACGCACGATTTCCGTAGGAATATTTACGTACCCCTTGCGTTGATCCATTTAGCGAATCTCCATTAATATACTTAACCGCAGGTTGTCTCTGTTAGAAACACCCTACAACTCTGAATCGTTGATCTAGAACAAGCTTTCTATGGCCCCATAAATTTCTTGAGGGCTAAAAGTCGCAATAGGACCCGCAAATTTACGGAACGATCCTTAAAATAAGCCGTAACGAGCGCGACCGCATCCTCAGCCACAACAATGGGTTGAGGTCCGACATGCTTCGATTCGCATTCTGCCTGCGCGGCGCTTCTGCCGTCGAATTCGCGCTAATCACGCCTCTCTTTCTATTGATGCTGTTTGGGATCGTCATCTTCGGCGGCTATCTCACGATGGTCCACGGGGTCCAGCAGCTTGCCGCGGAAGCGGCCCGCTCTTCGGTTGCCGGCATCTCCGACAGCGAGCGCAACACGATTGCAACCGGCTACGTTTCTTCAAACGCCTCGACCTACCCGTTGCTGGATCCAGGCAAAATTGTCGTCAGAGCCGCTCCATCGAGCAGTTCCACGAACGTGTACGTGGTGACCGTAACATACGACGCGTCCAACAGCATCATCTTCGCGCTTCCACTCGCGCCGGCTCCCTCCACCACGATCGTCCGTTCAGCCGCCATTCCCTACGGAGGGTTCTAGGATGAAATTGGCACAGCACCTCGTGCGCCGGTTTGCCTCCGACGACCGTGGCAACGTTGCGATCATGGGATCGATCGTCATGACCCTGGTCATCGGCTTCGCCGCGCTTGGCGTCGATCTCGGCGCGATCTTCGCCGACAGGCGCAAGGCCCAGAGCGCAGCGGACCTTGCGGCGATCGTCGCTGCCGGCAACCTGAACAACGCCACGAATGCCGCCTCTGCGACCGTCGTACGCAACAACTATCCGGCGAACGCGCTGGTCGGGGTCGAGCTTGGAAATTACACGGCCAACGCCGCCCTGGCGCCGAACAAACGCTTCATCACGCCGGCGACGGGAACGCCGACCGCCGCACGGGTCACCCTCGAAACAAAGACACCGCTCTATTTCGCGCGTTACATCACCGGCTCGAGCCAATACACGATCAAGACCACAGCAACGGCGTCGAGCACGGCCCTCGCCTCGTTCGCGATCGGCTCACGCCTTCTTGCGGTCAACGGCGGGCTGATCAACGCCATGCTTGGGTCGATGCTGGGCACAAACCTTTCTCTGACGGCCATGGACTATCAGGCGCTCGCGAACGCGCGCGTCGACGCGCTCGATTTCCTGTCTGCTGTTGCCACGCGGGCCGATGTGACCGGCCCGACTTACGACAACGTCCTGACCAGCAACGTCAAGATGGCCGATCTGTTTGCGGCAATGCTGACGACGCAACAGAACGCCAATGGCAACAACGCGGCCACGATCGCCTTGTCGAGCATCGCCCAAGCCACATCCGCGCGGTCAACCCGGATTGCTCCGGGATCGCTCCTCGACCTTGGGCCCTACGGCAGCCTCGCAATCGGCCAGAAGCCGAGGGTCGGAGCCAGCCTTTCGCTCCTGAGCTTGCTGTCCGGCACCGCCGCAGTCGCGAATGGAAACAATCAGATCGCAGCCGGCGTGAACCTCAATCTGCCTGGGATCACGCAGGTTTCGGTGACCGCCACCGTCGGCGAACGTCCGGTGGGCTCTGGCTGGTTCGCCGTCGGCGCCCAGGGCGCGAGCGTCCACACGGCTCAGACGCGCGTCCTGATCACGATCCAGCTCGCCGGCAGCGGCGGCATTCCTTCCGTCAATCTGCCGGTCTATGTCGAGGTCGCACCGGGGACAGCGACGCTGTCCGGCATCTCCTGCGGACGGCCCGACATCAGCAGTTCGACCGTAACGCTCGGCGTCACACCCGGCGTCGTCGATGCCTGGGTCGGCAACGTATCGATGGCCGACATGACCAATTTCAGGACCAAGCCCAATCCCCCGCCCGCCACCTTGGTCAACATATCCGGCGTGAACATCACCGGCCGAGCTCATGCTGAAATAAGCAACACCGCGGCAAGGCGGGTCGACTTCAGCTACGCCGAGATTCAGGCGCAGACGATCAAGACAGTCACGACGACAAATTTCACATCTTCGTTGATGTCGAGCCTGCTCAGGGATATGAGCTTGACAGTCACCTCCGGGCCCCTCGCACTGCCGTTGCCGGGGGCCGGCTCGACGGTCGCCAACATCCTCTCCGCCGCCACGGGCTCGATCGATCAAGTACTCGCATCCACGCTTGCCGCACTCGGCGTCGGGATTGGACAAGCGGACGTATGGGTCTCCGGCGTGCGCTGCGACGGGGCGGTGCTCGTCAACTGATCGGGTCGTCGCAATCCAGCTCAGGGATTGCGCGGTCATTGTAGCAGTCGTGTTTGCGTTATTCCGCGTTTCGCAATGGGCCAGTCCTGGCCCGATGCCGTCTTGACTTTGAACATTCTCAATTGGGGGTCTTAGCATGCTTTCTCGTTTCAAATCCGACAGCTCGTTCGGTTTGCTCGACCGGATGCCGATCAGCGTGATGATCTGCGAGATGACCGACTTCAAGATCGTCTATGTGAACGAATCGACCAGGAACAACCTCAAGAAAATCGAGCACGTGCTGCCCGTCAAAGTCGACGCCCTGATCGGCCAGTCGATCGACATCTTCCACAAGAACCCCGAGCATCAGCGACGACTCCTGTCCGATCCAAAGAACCTTCCGCACCGCGCCCGCATCACGATCGGCGGCGAGACGCTCGATCTCACCGTAACCGCCGTCATCGATGCGCGCGGCCGCTACACCGGGCCGATGTTGACCTGGGAGCTTGCGACCGAGAAGGCCAAGCTCGAAGCCGAGACCGAACGTCAATTGCAGATGCTCGACAACATGCCGCTCAATATCATGATGTGCGACACCGAATTCAATATCACCTACGTCAACAAGACCAGCGTCAAGACGCTCGCGCCTTTGAGGCATCTGCTTCCGGTCGCCCCGGACGAGCTCGTCGGCAAGTCATTCGACATCTTCCACAAGAACCCACAGCATCAACGCCGTATCGTCGGCGACCCGACCCGGCTGCCCCACGCGGCCAAGATCAAGCTTGGACCGGAGACGCTCGACCTGCGCGTTTCGCCCCTGTTCGACAGGAAAGGCAGCTACACCGGAGCGATGCTCAACTGGTCGGTCGTCACGGCCAATGTGCGACTTGCGGATGACTTTGAACGGGACGTGAAGAGCCTGGTGGGCACACTGGCCTCCGCCTCTTCCGAGATGCAGGCGACCGCTCAGTCACTGTCCTCCACCGCCGAATTCGTCAGCGAGCGATCCGCAGGAGCGGCATCGGCTTCCGAGCAGCTCACCTCCTCCGTCAACGAGATCAGCAGGCAAGTCGCCGAGGCGAGCAAGGTCGCGAGGGCCGCGGTCGAGGAGGCGGAAAAATCCGATCGACTGGTCTCCGGCCTCGTGACAATGGCGCAGAAGATCGGCGACGTGGTGGCGCTCATCAGCCAGATTGCCGGTCAGACCAACCTCCTCGCACTTAATGCTACGATCGAATCCGCCCGCGCCGGCGAGGCCGGCCGGGGCTTCGCCGTCGTCGCATCGGAGGTGAAGGCACTCGCCAGCCAGACCGCCAAGGCGACGGAGGACATCGGCGCCCAGATCAACGAGATGCAATCCGCGACAGGCAACACGGCCGGGGCGCTGAAGGCGATTTCCCAGACCATCAACCGGATCAGCGAGATCAGCACGGCGATCGCGAGCGCCGTGGAAGAGCAGGCCGCCGCCACCAAGGAGGTGACGACCAACATCAGCAGCACCAATCAGGCTGTCGGCCAAACCAGCGACGCAGCGGGGAATGTTCTGACCGCCTCCGGCAGCCTCGCCAGGAACGCATCCGAGCTGGAAGTCCAGGTCGATAAGTTCCTCGCGAGCGTTCGTGCCATGTAGTCGAAGCCGTCCAATCGCGACATACGGCCTCGGGCCGAACGAAGGGCGCCTTCATCGGGCACGCGGACGAGCCCAGCGAGGACCGTCCGCGGCCGTCCCTTTCGGCAATCGTGACGCGTTTTTAACCGATGCTGTGTTGACGCATCGAGCGTCTTGCGGCTTTGATCCCGCCGAGGGAGGAAGCCCGGATGAAGCGTCGTGAATTTCTGGTCGGGGCCGCACTGCTCGCCGGCACAATGGCGCGAAGCCGCGCTGCGGACATCCCGGCGCCGTCGCCCGAGGGGCTCGAGCGCATCACCGCCTATTTCAACACGGAGGTGACAAGCGGCCGCCTGCCGGGCGCGGTGATCCTGGTGCAGCAGCACGGCAAGCCGGTCTACCTCAAGACCTTCGGCGTGCGCGACACCAGGACCGGCCTCGCCATGACGCCGGACACGATCTTCGCCATCCACTCCATGACCAAGCCGATCACGTGCCTCGGCGCGATGATGCTGATCGACGAGGGCAAGCTCGCGCTGACCGACCCCGTGTCGAAATACGTTCCGCTGTTTGCCGAGACCAAGGTGGGCCGCGAGGTGACCCTGCCCAACGGCACGGTCGAGCTGGACCTCGACCCACCGGACCGCCCCGTCAACATCGAGGATCTGCTGCGGCATACGTCGGGCATCAGCTACGATTACATCGGCAGCGAATGGGTCGAGCACGCCTACAAGATGGCCAACATTTTCGCGGGCCATTTCAACAACAGGGAATTCGCCGATCGCATCTCCAGGCTGCCGCTGGCGCGGCAGCCTGGAACGCTGTGGCGCTACGGCCATTCCACCGACGTGCTCGGCAGCGTCATCGAGATCATCTCGGGCCAGACGCTGTACGAGTTCCTGAAAGCACGTCTCTTCGATCCGCTCGGCATGAACAGCACCAAATTCGCGCTCGCCGGCGAGGACGAGCTGGTGCGGATGGCGCGGCCGCTGCCGAACGACTTCATCCTGCTCGCCGGCGAGCGCGACCGCCTGGAGCACCCCGAATGGCAGTCCGGCGGCGGCGGCCTGCTCTCGACCATCACCGACTATCAGCGCTTCGCGCAGATGCTGCTCAACGGCGGCGAGTTCGAAGGCAGGCGCTATCTCAGCCCGGCCGCGTTCAAGGCCATGACGACCGACCAGATCGGACCCGGCTCCGGCGTCGGACGCGACTATTTCTATTTCCCGGGCGACGGCTTCGGCTACGGCTATGGCCTTGCGGTGCGGACCGATCCGGGCAACGCCAAACCGCCGCCGCCGGGCTCGCTCGGCGAGTTGAAATGGGACTCGGGAAGCGGCACCTATTTCGGCGTCGATCCCAAGCTCGACATGGTCTACCTGATGATGCAGCAGACCCAGAACGAGCGCGGCCGCATCACGCCCGCGTTCAAGGCACTGGTCTACGATTGCTATCCACCCGCGTTACGCCGCCCGTGAGGTGCGCTGGCCGAAATCGGCGAGCAGCTTTGCGATCTCGGCGGCGGGCCGGGCGGCGCTGAACAGAAAGCCCTGCACCTCGTTGCAGCCTTCGGCGCGCAGCCAGTCGAGCTGATCCTCGGTCTCCACGCCCTCGGCGGTCGTGGTGATGTTGAGGCTGCGCCCCAAACCCGAGATCGCGCGCACGATCGCGCCGCAATCGGGCCGCTGCGCCAGATCCTTGACGAAGGAGCGGTCGATCTTGATCTTGTCGAAGGGAAAGCTGCGCAGATAGCTCAGGCTGGAATAGCCGGTGCCAAAATCATCCATGGAAATGCCGACGCCGAGCTCGCGCAATTGGTGCAGGGTGGCGACATTGGCATCGGTCTCGGCCAGGAAGATCGACTCGGTGATCTCGAGCTCGAGCCGCTTCGGCGACAGGCCGGACTGCGCCAGGGCCGAGATCACGACCTGAACCAGGTTGCGGCTGCGGAATTGCGCCGGCGACAGGTTGACGGCGACCTTGACGTCGGCGGGCCATTTGACTGCCTCGGCGCAGGCTTCGCGCAGCACCCATTCGCCGAGCTGGATGATGAGCCCGATGTCCTCGGCAACGGGGATGAACTCCGCCGGCGAGACCATGCCCTTGTCCGGATGACGCCAGCGCAGCAGCGACTCGAAACCTGAGATGCGATCGGAGGCGATCGACACCAGCGGCTGGTAATGCAGCTCGAACTCGCCATTGGCGAACGCGCGGCGCAGGTCCAGCTCCATGTCACGGCGCTTCTGCGCCTGGAGGTCCATCTCACGCTCGAAGAAGCGGTGCACGCCGCCGCCGTCGGCCTTGGCCCGGTACAGCGCCATGTCGGCATTGCGCATCAGCTCTTCCGGCGTGGTGCCGTCGCCCGGCGACAGTGCGACGCCGATGCTGGCGCCGATCACCATCTCCTGTCCCTCGACGTCGTAAGGCGCCTTCAGCATGTCGATCAGCAAGGAGGCGCAGGCGCTGGCCTCGTTCGGCGAGACGTCGGCTGCCAGGATGACGGCGAACTCGTCGCCGCCGAGCCGCGCGGCGAGATTGGCGCCGCGGACCGCAACGGTCAGGCGCTCGGCGACCTGCTTCAACAGGCGATCGCCCACCGGATGGCCGAAGGAATCGTTGATGTTCTTGAACAGGTCGAGATCGATGTAGAGCACGCCGACCCGTTTTCCCGCGGCCTGGTCCAACGCCTGCTTCAGGCGCTCCTGGAAGTATTCGCGGTTCGGCAGGTCGGTGAGCCCGTCATGATGCGCCATATAGGCGATGCGCGCTTCGGCCTTGCGCCGCTCGGTGATGTCGACCACCGCCACCAGATAGCCCTCGCGCTCGTCGAAGGCGACGCGGCGGCCGAAGGTGAGCACCTCGATCTCGCTGCCGTCCGCGCGCAAGTGGCGCCAGTTGCGCGAGGAGTGATAGGCGTCGCCGAGGCGCTCCAGCGCCGCGGCGTGACTGTCCCACTCGTCCTCCGGCCATATCTCGTGCAGCTTCATGCGCAGGAAGGTCGCGCGGCTGTAGCCGTAATGCTGGACCGCGGCGTCGTTGACGCTGAGAAACGCCCTGGTCTCCGCGTCGAACACCCACATCGGCATTGGATTGTTGTCGAACAGGAGGCGGAACGAAGCATCGCGCCGCTTCAGGACGGTGACATCGGAGATGGTCAGCGAAACCACGTCGGCGAAGGCGGTGGCGCTGAGCCTGAGGTAGCGCCCTTCGCTCTCGATCTCGAGCTGCTCGCAGCGGCTGCCCGAAACGGCCTTGAGCAGGAATTCCATCACCTCGGGCAAAGCCAGCAGCGTGCCGCCCTCGCCGATCCGCCGCCACAACAGGCTTGCGCCGACAACCTTCAGCAGCTCACCCGCGCTCTTGTTGTGGTGCACGACCTGAAGGTCGAACGGCTTGCCGGCGGCATCGCGCAACGTCGCCAGCGAGACCACCGCGTCGTCGGTCGCGGAAAAGACAGCGTCGAGGAGATTGTATTGCGCGCCGCGCTCGTTGACATAGGCGCCGATCAGGGTCGCGCCCCAGCGCGAGGACGTCGGCAGCGCCAGCACGTCATAGGTCCTGACCATGCCGTCGCGCACGCAATGCGCGCTCGCCCGATGCGGCCTGCCGGCCGCCAGCGCGCTTGCCGCCGCTTCCGACAGCGCGGTGGCACAATCGGGCGACAGCTCGGCAAGGGGAATGTCCCAGCGCTCGTCGCCGAGCCATTTCTGCACGTAGCGTCCGCTGCGCGACAGCTCGAGCACACCATCGCTCTTCAAGAGCGCGATGTGGTCGGCGAGCCGTCCGAGGCTGCCGAGCATGACGTCCTCGTAGCGCGGCAGCCGCTCGCCCGGCTTCAACGCCGCACGCCATTTGCGCTGAAGCACCGGGATGTCGTCGAACATATCGGCGGCCGGTTTTCCCGGCAACTTCTTCGCGGCAGTCATTGCAGTCCCCAACGCACTTTGCCGCCGCATCCAATGCAGACGCTCTTAACGACGTGTAAAAAGCGCGAAGGCGCTGGTTCCATTCGGTGATTATGACAGTTTTAAGTCAGGTGTTGGTTAGTGCGTGTTAGAGACTGTGACGGTTTCGCGAAGGTGCTCTCGTGTCCCGGAGGCGACGCAGCGCGTGAGGCGGCGCAGAGCCGAAGAGAACGCTGCGCTGTGTCCGGGGCACACAGCCGGAGTTTTCGCGCACACCTGCCTCCACCCGTCATTGCGAGCGCAGCGAAACAATCCAGAATCTTTTCGCAGAGGCAGTCTGGATTGCTTCGCTGCGCTCGCAATGACGGGGTGTGTGGTGACCGTCGCTCCTTTAATTCGTAAGATGGGTAGAGCGAAGCGAAACCCATCGACGCTTTCTCCGTGTTGAAGCATGATGGGTTTCGCAAGGGCTCTACCCATCCTACGACTCGCAGACACGCCTTCGCATTCTCGCGGCGCATCTCGCCCGAGCTTTGCATGATCACCTCAGCCCCGATGGAAAAGGGCGCAGGGAAGACCGGGTGCCGGCCGGGCACCCACGGTCCACTGTGCGAAAGGTGGCAACAAAAGTTTGCACAGCGGCATACAGGTGAAGCCAAACATCCGGCCTTCCCTGCGCAGTGGCTTTACGGCTTATGTCGCGCTCTCCTCGGGGAGCGATGCACTATTGCCCCCGTCGCCTTGCCGATAGCTGATGCGCGTGCCCGGTTGGGCCGCCCCATCACCACAAGACTTGACGCACAGACCCCGGGCGCCAGGACCACACGATTTTGCCGTACGCGAACCACACCCGTCGTTGGCGCGATGGTTTTCGCTCACGGTTGCCCGCCCTGCGAACCTTCCGCCCCAGTGTGACCCGCGTCCACCGCCGCCCGGCCCGCGTTCGTGACGATCGCGATACGCCCCTCTTCCTTGGGCCGGGTTGAGCCGACACATACGTTATTTCCGAATTTCGGTAAAGTGGAATATTTTCCGCGGCGCAGGTTGACCGGCATCTTGGGTGTTTTGCCCGTCGGGCAACGCAACGGATCGATGTGTAGGGTGGCAAAGCGACTTGTCCGCCGTAGCTCGAAGAGCGAAGGCGGAAGCGTGCCCACCATTGCCTAATGCGATCGTCGAGAGGTGGTGGGCACGGCGCGCAAAGTGCGCGCGCCTTTGCCGACCCGACAAACTAGACCGTCACGCCAACCTCTCAATCACCAGATCCAGCAGCGCGCGGAGCCGAGCCAGCCGCTTGAGGTCGCGGTGATAGCCGACGAAGGTGTCGCGGCCGGGCGGCGGCATGCCGATGTCAAATGCGACGAGGCGGCGGTCGCGGTCGCCGAGCGGGCGCGGCAACACCGCCAATCCCCCGCCGCTCGCACAGAGCTCAGCCTGCGCCTGCCTGTTGTTGCTGCGCGAGGCGACCTCCGCATGGGGCAGCGTACGCTTCAGCCAGACCGCATCGGGCATGTCGGCGAATTCGACGTTCATGGTCACGACGCGGACCCCGCGCCCGTCACCGACGCGCGGCGGCTTGCTGCCCTTCCTGCCATAGAGCGCGTAGGGAATGTGCAGCAGCTTCCTGGAAATGACTTCGGGCTCGCTGAACGGCTTGATGCGGAAGACGAGATCGGCCTCGCGGCGCGGCAGGCTGTAGAGGCGCGCATCGGTCAGGAGTTCGATGGTCACCCTCGGATGCCGCTTGCCAAAGGCGGCGATCACTGGCGACAGCATCACCGTCCCGAACCAGTCGGAGGATGACAGTCGCAAAAGACCATCGAGCTGCGTCTCGGCGCCGGAGGCGTACCGCTCCAGCGCGAGCGCTTCCTCCTCGATCCGCTCGGCGTGCCGCAGTACGGCGGCGCCCTCATCGGTGAGGACAAATCCGTCGGCGGTGCGCTGGAACAGGGTCTGTCCCAACGCCTGTTCGAGCGCGCGAAGCCGCCGGCCCATCGTCGGCTGGGTCTGGCCAATTTTTCGCGCGGCAGCGCCGAGCGTTCCTTCGCGCGCAATTGCGAGGAAGATGCGCAGATCGCTCCAGTCCATCCGAATCCAGCCAAACAAAATTGTATGACCATCGTACAGCCTTGTTCCTTCTCATGCAAAACTTCATGGGCATATTGGAGAGCGACAACGGAGCAAGACGGCCATGACGAGACCATCGACGATGCGCGCGGCGATCCTCGAGACCCACAACGCGCCGCTGCGGCTCTCAAGCATCTCCACGCCCGAGATCGGCCCGCACGAGGTGCTGGTGCGCGTGCGCGCCAGCGGGGTCAATCCGCTCGACACGAAGATCCATGCCGGCGTAGCGGCCCATGCGCGCCATCCGCTGCCTGCAATTCCCGGGATCGATCTCGCCGGCGTGATCGAGCAGGCCGGGCACGAGGTGACACGGTTCAAGCCGGGCGATGAGGTCTATGGCATGACCGGAGGCGTCGGCGGCGTACAGGGCTCGCTGGCCGAATTCGCCGCGGTCGATGCCGATCTGCTGGCGCCAAAGCCCGCCAATCTCAGCATGCGGGAAGCGGCTGCCCTGCCCCTGATTTTCATCACGGCGTGGGAAGGCCTGATCGACCGTGCGTCGCTCAAGGCCGGCCAGAAAGTGTTGATCCATGGCGGCGCCGGCGGCGTCGGTCATGTCGCGATCCAGATCGCACGCGCCTTCGGGGCGAACGTGTTCGCAACGGGCTCGGCGTCGCAGCGCGCCACCATCGAAGGTCTTGGCGCGGTGTTCATCGACCGCAGCACCCCTGTCGAAGCCTACGTTGCCCATCATACCGGCAGCCGCGGCTTCGACATCGTCTACGACACGGTCGGCGGCAAGGTGCTCGACGCCTCCTTTGAAGCAGCGCGCCGCTTCGGCCATGTGGTGAGTGCGCTCGGCTGGGGCACGCACGCGCTTGCGCCGCTGTCGTTCCGCGCCGCCACCTATTCCGGCGTGTTCACGCTGCTACCGCTGCTGTCGGGCGAAGGCCGCGCGCATCATGGGGAGATCATGATGGAGGCGACGCGCCTGGTCGAGGCCGGCAAGCTCGTGCCGATGCTCGATCGCCAGCGCTTCACATTGGAGAATGTGGGCGACGCCTATGCGCTGATCCGCGATCACGCAGCGAAGGGCAAGCTGGTCGTCGATGTCTGAGATGAAGCCTGTCGCGCGGCACGGCTTTGCCCCATCTGGGCTACGAGGCAGCGTGCCTCCAAAGCGCGATGAGATCGGGTTGAATCGTCATCGCGCTTTAGCTCTTTGTTTGAGCATGAACTTTTCGGAAAACCGCTTCACACTTTTCCGGATCATGCTCTAGTCCTCGCTCGACGCCGCCGAGCGGTTGCGCAGATAAGCCTGGGACAGCAGAAAGAACAACGCGCGCTCGCCCTGATATTTGGCGGACGGACGCGTGCGCTCGAAGCCGTCGGCAAATATCTTGCCGGACTGGTCGCACACCTGCCACCGCCAGCCGAACCGCTTGCGCCTGGTGAGGATCACTTCGAACATGCCGATGAGCCTGGTCCCCTGCTCCGTGCCGAACCAAGGCATGCGCCTGCTCCGGCTTCCCCGTTGGACGGACGCGAGACATATAGCGCAGCAGGATGGACAGAGTATAAAATTGATTATCGGAAATTCGTATCGTCCACTGTCGTGAGCAAGGCGCGCCGCCGTTGGAATAAGCCGATGCCGCCGGTGTTTCTTGGCCCCGCAGGCGAGTGGTGACGTTACCATTATTCGCGCCAGAACGCAGAACAGCGGCGGACGGTTAGTGGCAGGCAGTTACTTGGCAGAAACCCGCTGAAGGCAACGGTATTCCAAGATGCACATACGTGCGCGCGATGAGAATGGCCGTGCGGGAGCTTCTCGTTGCGGGCCGCGCTGGCCTCAGCGCGCGATGACTTCGACTTCGCCGTCGACGCCGTTGACGACGTTGAAGCCGCGCTCGTAGACCTTGCCCTCGTTCTTGGCGATGGCGCGGTACTCGCCTTCGGACAGCACGACGCGCGGGAACGCGCCGATCGATTCCTTGATGACGTCGCCGCCCGGGGTCAGCACCGACCAGGCGGTATTGGCGAGCGCCTCGCCGCCCTTGTCGCTGACCAGCTTGAGCGTGATGACGGCGGCGCGGTGGGTGATGGTGACGTCGGTGAGCTTGCCGGCCTGGACGCGGATGTCCGAGCGCACCACCGAATTGGCATCGCCGTAGTTGGAGACGATGTAGTAGGTGCCCTCCGGGATCAGCACGACGTCGCCGGCGGCGACGTTCGGCACCAGGGAGGCGCGCTCGCCGGATTCGAACTGGCTGCCCTTGTAGATCGCGAACGAGATCTGGTTCTGCGGAATGCGGCTGGTGCCGACGCGGCCTTCGATGCGCAGGCCGCCGGCCGGCAGCACGAAGGATTCGCGATTGGTCTCGGACTTCAGGCTGACGGTGCGCACGGCGCTGACGAGGCCGAAGGCGACGTGGACGACATAATTGCCGGGCGGCAGCACGATGTTCGGCGTCCCGCTGCGGTCCTCGCGGATCAGCTTGAAGGTGCCGTTCTCGTCGGGCCGGTCGGCGAACACGCGCCAGACCAGGCCGCTGGTGATCGGCGCCGAGTCCTTGCCGTATTTCGCGGTCAGGGACAGCACGCCCTGTCCGGGCACGGCCGCATTCAGCGGGGCGGCGGGCGGCACGGACGAGACCGCGGGCGGCGGCATGCTCGGGGTCGCCGGCTGCATCAGGGTCGGCGGCAGGCTTGGGGGTCCCGCGCCCGGCCCGGAAGGCGGCGCCAGGCTGACGGCGTTGCCGGGGTCGGGCACCGAGGCGGGCGGCACCGGCGGCGGACGATCCGAGAAAAGCTGCGCCTGGGCGGCGTTTCGGCCGGAAACAAGGAGACAAGCGCCAATGATCAGCGCCGGCAGCAGCCTGCCGCTGCGCCGCCATCTGATGATGCCGTCACCCCCGCGTGTCATGCTCCCTGCTTTTCACCGAAAACGCGGCAAATTCAAGCCTCTGAAACCCTTGGAAATACGGCCCCGGACGTTTCTGTGGAACCGGGTTGACGGCTGCGTGATTAGTTCGGAAGCAACCGCCCCTCGCCATACTCCTGCCCCGTGCCCTTTCCAAAGCGGCATAAACCATGCTTCGCGCCTGGGATGGCGGAGCGCAAGGGCGATGCCTAGTCTGACGACGCGGGCTGGCCCGGCGTAGGAGAGTTTTCGGTGCTGGACAGATTGAAAGGCCGGGGCGCGAACGGCTCGAACGGCGAGAAAGTGGGCGAAAAAGTCGGCCTGGGCAGCATCCGCCGGCCGGTAATCGGCCTTGCCCTCGGCGGCGGCGCGGCGCGCGGCTTCGCCCATATCGGAATCCTGAGGACCCTGATTGCCAACGGGATCGTGCCCGATGTCGTGGTCGGCACGTCCATCGGCGCGGTGGTGGGCGGCCTCCATGCGGCCGGCCGGCTCGATACGTTCGAGGAATGGGGGCGCAGCCTGCAAGGGATGCGCAACATTCTCGGCTATCTCGATATCCGTCTCAACGGCTCCGGCCTGCTCGGCGGCGAGAAGCTCGCGACCCGGCTCGAGGAGGCGATCGGGCAGGTCCTGATCGAGGACCTGCCGATCAAGTTCGCGAGCGTCGCGACCGAGGTTCGCACCGGCCACGAGATCTGGCTGACACGCGGCCGCGTGGTCGATGCCATGCGCGCGTCCTACGCCCTGCCGGGCATCTTCGCGCCCGTGCTGATCGGCGACCGCTGGCTGGTCGACGGCGCGCTGGTGAACCCGGTGCCGGTCTCGGCCGCCCGCGCGCTCGGCGCCGAAATCGTCATCGCCGCAAATCTTTCCAGCGACATCTTCACCCATTCAACCACGATCTATTCGCATGGCGCAGTGCCCAGCCCGGTCGTGCCGGAGGCCGGGGAGCCGGCGGCCAAGCGGCGCTTCCCGCGCCTGTTCTCGCCCGAGAAGACGATGAAGCGCGAGTTCTTCGGCGGCAACGGCCGGCCCGGCATCTCGTCGGTGATGGTGGACGCCTTCAACATCATGCAGGATCGCATCACCCGCGCCCGTCTCGCCGGCGATCCGCCCGACATGCTGATCACGCCGCGGGTCGGCCAGTTCGGCTGGTTCGACTTCCACCGCTCCGAAGACCTGATCGCACATGGCACGCGCGCAGCCGAGCGCGCGCTGGAGTCCATCCAGGAGGCGATCCACGTGCTGGCGCCGGCGCCCGCGGGCACCGCGCCGAAAGCGGACGAGCAGGCCTGATCAGGCGGTCTTGATGTAGTCGCGCAAGGCTTCCTGCTCGGTCTCGTATTCGCGGACACGCCATTTGACGATGTCGCCGATCGAGATCAGGCCGACCACCTTGCCGTTGTCGATCACGGGCAGATGGCGGAACTTGCCCGTCGTCATCGTCTCCATGATCTCGGCGACGGTGTCGGTCTCCTTGCAGGTCACGACCTTGCGGGTCATCACCTCCGAGACCGGCGCCTCGAGCACGGCGGCGCCGCGCTCGCCGAGCACGCGCACGATGTCGCGCTCCGACAGGATGCCCTCGACGCGGCTCTGGTTCATCACCAGCACCGCGCCGATCTTCTTCTCGGCCAGCAGCTTGATCGCGGCCGCCAGCTTGGCGTCGGGCTCGACGCTCATGATCTGGTGGCCCTTGGTGTTGAGAATGGAACGTACCGTCATTGTCGCCTCCCTGAATCCGAGCCGTCCGCCTTTGGCGGTCCGGACTTGTTCGCGAGTCTTCAACTAACAGTTACAGCGCCGGTTCACGCTCGTGCGCTTTGCGAAGCATCGTCGCTAACGACGTGCCGCTTCGGAACATTCTTCGCGGGAATGATGGATGAATTCGGGCCGCGTCGCAAGCGCCGCTTCAGATACGGTCTGAAACGTCCCGTGATGACGCATCCGCAGCATCGCCTCGCAGACGCGGCACGGGATCGAACAGAGCGAACAACAACAGGCCGGCGAAGAAGCCGCCGATATGCGCCTGCCAGGCCACGCTCGTGGTTTCGGCGTCGACCCCGATCGCGCCGACGCCGAAGATGATGTTGACGCCGAACCAGACGGCGAGGAAGCCGACCACCCGCCCGTCGCGAAGCGCGCGCGACAGCGGCAGCGCCGGAACTTTCGCGGCGGTATCGGCATCCGAACGGCTGAACGACAGGAAGCTGCCGCGGACGAAGGCGAAGCGGATCGCGGCCGCCATCGCGCCCGACACCGAGGCCGAGGCGCCGATCATCGGCGCCACCGCATGCTCGTGGGTGACGAGGTGGGCGAGCGCGCCGGCCGCCGCCGTCACCGCCAGGAAGACGAAGAACCTGACCGTGCCGAAGCGCCGCGCCAGCGCGCTGCCGAACGGCAGCAGCCACAGCACGTTGAAGCCGAGATGGGTGAGATTGGCGTGCAGCAGCGAATAGGTGACGAAAGTCCAGACCTTCGCCCCCGCCCCGCCCGGGATCTGCAGATTGAGCAGCGAGGAATCGTAGCGCTTCGGGATGAAGCCGAAGACGTCGATGGTCCAGTTCTCGAGCTCCGGCGGCAGCAGCACCCGCAGATGGATCACCGCCAAGAGCAGGATATAGGCGGTCAGCGCCGGAGGCAGCGTCAGGATCGGCTCGCGCGGAGCCTCCTCATTGACGGCCGGCGGGCCCGGCTGAGGACCTTGCGGCGACGAATCTTGCGGGGAATCCAAGGCAGCTTCGCTTTCAGGCGACATCGGAGCGACAGGCTTGGAGATAGTCGCCTTTGCCGTCCCTGCGCAAGTGCACAAAAGGAAATCGTGCGGGCTGTATCGTTCGCTGGCCGGCTGACTGGGTCCCGGCTCTGCAGCGCATCACTGAAGAGGCTGTGCTACGTCCGGAGCACGAGCGCTGATTGCCGAAAAAGGAAAAGGCAGGGCCCTGGGAAGGCCCTGCCTGTCCGTGTCGGTCTTCCGGTGGCCGGAGAGATAAGGCGTATCCCCACCCCTCCCCGCGGCCCGTGACCAAACTGTTTGACGCCCTGTACAGGCCCCGCCGAGAACCTGGAGAAAAGCGGCGAGGTTTGCGACCGGGGTCACCATAGCAGGCGCGTAGCCGACACGAAGCACATCGTTAATTTAACGTTAACGACGCAAAGACCGCCTTAACCGGCGCGAAAACGCGCCGGCGGCATGGACGCTGCAAATCCCCTCCTGCACAACAACAGAAGGGATCGCGGGTGCACTGAAGCGGGACAGGTCTGTCCCTTCGAGGTCGCACCCCGGGCGAGCGTTCAGTCATGAAACATCCGTCGAGCCGCGCGTTCTTCGCGTATTGGGACAACAAGCGCGGCACTGCACGGGCCCCTGACCGGGCCGACATCGACCCGGCCGCGGTCCGCGGCCTGCTCAGCGACATCTTCGTGCTGTCCTGCGAGCCGAACCTAGGCTTCCCGTTCCGCGTCGCCGGCACACGCGTCTGCGCGCTCGCAGGAACGGACCTCAAGGACCGGAGCTTTGCGGCGCTGTTCACAGCAGCCAGCCGCAGCGAGATCGAGGAGATCACCACGATCGTCGCCGACGAGACGCTGGGCGCGATCGCCGGCCTCACCGCCGCGCGCGAGGACGGCAGCAAGGCGCATCTCGAGCTCCTGCTGCTGCCCTTCAACGCGCGCCCGCATACGCCGGTCAGCGTCACCGGCGTGCTCGCGCCGTTCGACGACGAATGCGGCACGCTGTCCGCCTTCACTCTCACCTCCTGGCGCTACCTGCACCAGCCGGAGAAACTGCTGCCGCGCGCCATCCGGAAATTGCAGATCGCACGCGGGCTGATGGTGTATGAGGGGCTGCGATAGAGCGCCTGCGGACAGGCGGCGATGGATCCTCGCGCGGCATGACTGTTTTTGCCGGATTTGCGTCATTCCTGACGTCGATGCGACCGGATAGCTTCCGCGTCGCGTGAGACGAGCGGGTGACATCATGATGAGCTGGCGCAATCTGGCGTGGACTGCCCTCGGCGGCATGACATTGCTGGCGGCGATCGGCGCGACCTGGCTGCTCCTGCTGCCGGCCGCGCCGGCATCGGGAACCCCGCCTGCGATTTCCAGAGACGAAGCTGAGGCGACCCTGGCGGCGCTGAAACCGCCGAAACGCAAGCGCCCCCTGATCGCCATCGTCGGCATCAACGACATGAGCGAGACCACCGATTACCTGATGCCCTACGGCATCCTCGCCCGCGCCGACATTGCCGACGTCCTCACCTTGTCGACGCAGCCAGGGCCCGTCACGCTCTATCCGGCCCTCAAGGTGCAGCCGCATGCGACCATCGCCGAGTTCGATGCCGCGCACCCGGACGGCGCCGACTACGTCATCGTGCCGGCGATGAGCCGCGACGACGACGCGACGGTCTTGCACTGGATCAGGAGCCAGGCCGGCAAGGGCGCGATCGTGATCGGCGTCTGCGTCGGCGCCACCGTCGTTGCCAACACCGGCTTGCTCGACGGCAAGCGGGCCACGACGCATTGGTATTCCGTGCGCGATCTGCAGAAGCATGGGACGATCCGCTACGCGGCGGACCGCAGGCTGGTGGTCGACCAGGGCGTCGCGACGACCACCGGCATCACCGCATCCATGCCGATGGCCCTCACCTTGATCGAGGCGATCGCCGGCCGCGCCAAGGCCGAGGCGGTCGCCGGCGACATCGGCCTTGCGAGATGGGACGCACGCCACCGCAGCGACGCGTTCAGCTTCACACGCCCCTTCGCGCTGACGGCGATCACAAACACGCTCGCATTCTGGAAGCGCGAGCAGCTCGGCATCGCCCTGCGGCCCGATGTGGACGAGGTCTCGCTCGCCCTGATCGCCGATGCGTGGTCGCGCACCTACCGCTCGCGCGCCCTCACCTTCGCCGCCACGCCGGAGGCGCAGACGAGCCGCAGCGGCCTTCGCATCCTGCCGGACCGCATCGCCGAGAATTGGCCGGCGGAGCAGACCCTGCCGAATGCCGGCGCCTCGCCGCCGGCGCGGGCGCTCGACGAGACGCTGCGTGCGATCGAGGCACGCTACGGAGCGCGCACGGCCGACTTCGTGGCGATGCAGCTGGAATATCCGAGATAGGAGCGGCAGGATCTTTCTCGCTGCGCACATCGCCGCGGCGGAATAGATTGGCATGAAACCACGGAACGACGCATCGACATGAGCAAGCCGCATTGGCGTCCCGCGCGCGCCTCGGACCTCGCTGCAATCAGCGCGATTGCGGCGCGCATCCATCCTGCGTTGCCCGAACGCGCCGAGGTGCTCGGGGAGAAGATGCGGCTTTGCCCGGACGGCTGCAGCGTGCTCGATACGGACCAAGGCATCGTCGGTTACGGACTGGCACATCCCTGGATGCGCTACCGGATTCCGCCGCTCGACGGCTTTCTGCGAGGATTGCCCGATGGCGCGGACTGTCTCTACGTCCACGACGTCGCCGTATTGCCCGACTTCCGCGGCGGCGTCGTGCGCGCTTATGTTGCCGAGATCGAGACGCTGGCGGGTGCGTCGGGCATCACAACACTCGCGCTGGTTTCGGTCTACGGCACGCGGCTGCTATGGGAACGCATGGGCTTTCGCACCCTGACGGCGGACGCTGAGCTGCGCGCAAAGCTCGCATCCTACGGCGACGGCGCGACCTATATGCTGCGCGAGCTCGCCGCGAGGTAAGCCCGTCGCCAGCAGAAGCTCAACCGCGACGCTTCTTCTTTGTCTTCTTTCCCGATGCGCCCTTGACCGGCCATGGCGTGACCGACGGCTCGGCGTGGCCGGGCCTGTTCTTGTGCTTCTTCTTTCCGAAGGAAGGAGCATCGCCGAATTTCGGCGCGCGCTCAGGCTTGCTGCGTGGCTTGAAGCCGCTGGCCTCGCGCGGGCGATCCTCGCGCTGTTCACGATGCGCGCCGGCCTCGCGCTGCGGCGCGCGAGAGCGCTCCTGGGGCGCTTCTTGCCGGTTGGGCGCGTCCGCCATCGGCTCGATCCGGATGCTGTCTTCCTTGTCCGGACGCTTGATCTTCGCCGCAAAGGAGTCGGCGACCCGCTCGGAGATCTCGAACTCGGTGGTGGTGTCCATGATCTTGATGGCGCCGATGTCGCGCTTGTCGATGCCGCCGCGGCGACAGATCATCGGCAGCAGCCAGCGTGCTTCCGCGTTCTTGCGGCGCCCGATGGCAGCACGGAACCAGACGCTGCCCTCGGCCATGCCGTGCTTCGAGGATTTGCCAGCCTTCGGGCGCGGCTTGGCGCGGTCATCTCCCTGTTCGAACCTATCACGCCCGCGTTCCGGCTTGCCGCTGCGCTCGCCGGGATCGATGATGTCCTCGGGCGACGGCAGCCGCGCGCGATAGAGCCGCGCCAGCGCAGCGGCAATGTCCTCGGCGGAGCGCTCGGCCAACAGCGCTTGCGCCAGGGCCAGATCGTCGGGTGTCGTCTCCTCCGTGAACAGCACGTCCTTCATGCGCGCGTGATCGAGCTTGCGGATGTCGTCCGCCTGCGGCGCCGTGCCCCAGACCGCGTCGACGCCTGCGAGATTGAGCAGCAGCTCGGCGCGCCGCCGCCGCGCGGGCGGCACCAACAGGACGCTCGTCCCCTTCCGGCCCGCGCGCCCCGTGCGGCCCGAGCGATGCTGCAGGACCTCGGCGTCGTTGGGCAAATCGGCATGGATGACGAGGTCGAGGCTCGGCAGGTCGATGCCGCGGGCGGCAACGTCGGTCGCGACGCAGACGCGGGCGCGGCCGTCGCGCAGCGACTGCAGCGCCAGGGTGCGTTCGTTCTGCGTCAACTCGCCCGACAGCGCGACCACCGAAAAGCCGCGCTCCAGCAGCGCGGCCTGCAAATGCCTGACGGCATCGCGCGTGCTGCAGAACACCAGCGCGCTCGGCGCCTCGTAGAAGCGCAGCACGTTGACGACGGCATGCTCGACGTCGGCGGGCGCGATGCGGATCGCGCGGTATTCGATGTCGGCGTGGCCGCCCTCGTCGCCGGCGACCTCGATCCGGAAGGCGTCGCGCTGATAAGCCTTCGCCAGCGCGACGATGCCGCGCGGAAACGTTGCCGAGAACAGCAGCGTGCGACGCGTCTGCGGCGTGGTCTCGAGGATGAATTCCATGTCCTCGCGAAAGCCGAGATTGAGCATCTCGTCGGCTTCGTCGAGCACGACCGCGGCGAGCTCGGAGATGTCGAGACGGCCGCGCCGCAGATGATCGCACAGACGCCCGGGCGTGCCGACGACGATGTGCGCGCCGGCGGCGAGCTCGCGCTGTTCGCGCCGTGGATCCATGCCGCCGACACAGGAGACGACACGCCCGCCGGCATGCCCGTACAGCCAGGCCAGCTCGCGCTGAACCTGGAGCGCGAGCTCGCGGGTCGGCGCCACGATCAAAGCGAGCGGCGCGGCCGCCGGTGCGAACTGCTCGGCGTCATCGAGGATGTTCTTGGCGATGGCCAATCCGTAAGCGACGGTCTTGCCGGAACCGGTCTGGGCCGAGACCAGGAGGTCGCGGCCGGTGGCTTCATGGGCGAGCACCGCGAGCTGGACGGGCGTCAGTGAATCATAGTTCCGCTCGGCCAAAGCGCGGGCGAGCGGCGGGGTCAGGGCCGGAAGAGACACGAGATGGAGAACCTTGGTTGAATTCAGGCGCGCGAACGGTGGACCGGGGCGCCTAAAGCTGCGTGCGCGGCAAACGGCCGACCGCACGCGGATTTGATCTAGGCGCTCTTTACGCCATGCGCCCGGAAATCACCATAGCCGTGATGCATGGCTCGCCGGGCAGCCGCGCCGGAAGGTTGCAGCGGATACGCGGCCAGCTCGATTAACCTTGGTGCGACGGATCGGCCGACAGCCGAGCCGGGCGCAACTCTGAGCATATGAGGAATAACGATGCGATTGGCGGTCATTTCCGACATCCACGGCAATCTTGCCGCGCTCGAGGCGGTGCTGGCGGATATCAAGACGCGGGGCGTCGATCGAACGGTCAACCTCGGCGATTGCGTCACCAGCCCGTTGTGGCCACGGGAAACGTTCGAATTCCTCCAATCGCTGTCGTTGCCCACCGTGCGCGGAAACCATGATCGCTGGATCGAGGAATTTCCGGACGACAAGCTCTCGCCGGCAGGCCTGTTTGCGCGCAACGCACTGACTGCGGAGCAGCGTCGGACACTTCACAATTTGCCCTCCCAGCTGCGACTGGACGACGGCATCCTGGCCTGCCATGGCACGCCCGAGAGCGATACGGCGTGCCTGCTGGAGGACGCGCTCGACGACGGCCGCTTCGTGCCGGCACGCCGCGACACGCTGGAGGCACGCCTTGCGAGCGAGCCGGCGGCGCGCGTGGTGCTGTGCGGCCATAGCCACCGCCCGGCCGTCGTTCACGGGCCGCGCGAATGTCTGGTCGTCAACCCCGGCAGCGTCGGATGTCCTGTTTTCGCCGACCTTCCCGTCGCCGCGAAACTCGAACACCGCTCGCCTCACGCCCGCTACGCGATCCTCACGAAGGGAAAGCGGGGCTGGCAGGTCGATCTCCTGGCCCTCGAATACGACTGGGAAGCCGCCGCGGCGCGCGCGCTCGCCAACAACCGCCCGGCCTGGGCGCAGGCCATGTTGTCCGGATACGTCAAATAGAATTTTCAGATCTCCGCGTACACTTCCAGCAAATTGCCGTCGGGATCGCGGAAGAACAGCGTGCGATGGCCGAAGGGCTGGTTCGTCGGCGGCGACAGCAGCGCCACGCCCTGGCGCACGAGTTCATCGGCGCACGCGTCGACCTCGGCAGCAGAGACCTTGAAGGCCAGCTGCAGCGAGGCGCTGCCCGCTGGCGTCGGTGCATCACCGGAGGTGCGGCTCGGCCTTGCCAGCGCCAGCGTGTTGCTGCCGAGGCTGTACTCGATCCAGTTCGGCGACAGCTCGCGCGAGAGGGATAAGGCGAGGACGTCCTCGTAGAAGCCGCGCATCGCGGCCATGTCGCGCACGAAGATGACGGTGTAGTCGATCGCGCGGATGGCGTTGAAGGGCGAGCGGGTCTGTGGAGCTAGTTCGCGTGCTTTATCACCCATCATAGTACCCTTCATCCTAGACACTCGTGCACAGCACAAAACGACAAACTCCAGCGCATGCTGGTGGCTGCCGAACAGCACATCATTTTGCGGTGCAACGACGTACGTATTCAAATTTTAGATGGAGGGCAGAACCTAAGTCGACTTGCACTCGATAACGCCCTCTGGTTGAATTCTCATATTTCACCCTTCCACCAATGCGCGACCCAACCAATGAAGCTCCAAACCATTTGCTTGCGAAACTATAGACTAATCGAAAATGCTGAAATTCACCTTGAAACTGGAACGCAAGCCACCATTTTGGTCGGCCCAAACAATAGCGGAAAGACATCGCTAGTCGAATCTGTCGCGGCCTTTCTGAGCGGCAATATAAGATCCTTCGCGATCAGCGACTTCTCAATCCGCACTCAACCGGCGTTCACTGCCTTTCAGAAGGCCGCACTATCGGGGCAGATCGGCACATCCTCTTTACCGCCCCTACCATCACTGCAGCTTGACCTGAATTTCGCGTACGATGATTCCGCTGAAGATCTCGTCGTCGCTGACTCGCTCCTGATGGACCTCGACGAGACCTCGTCTGAAGTTCGGTTTCGAATAGAGCTGCAATCAATCATCGCCGACGAGCTAGCCTTCGCCTTCAAGGCTTTTCACGAGAAGTATCCCAAAAGGGATTTGCGCGATTTCTTAGCTACAAAGCTCGCTCAATATTATGACTTTCGATACTTCAAGGTCGCCAAAGACGGCGCAGTTCAATCGATTCCCTCCGACAAAGTAGCATCACTGATCGAACGATTGATTCGAGTAGACTTTCTTCCTGCGCAGCGGCACATGGAAGACCAAGAAGGAACCCGACAAGCGACGAAGCTCTCCCGCCTCCTTAATATCCACTACGAGCACCGATACAAGTCCACTCAGCCCGACAGCTACGAGGAACTAGAGACTGCCGTCCGTGAGCAGGCCGAGGAATTGACCATCAAATATGGGGCAGCCTTCGCTGAACTGAAGCAAGCCCTGCAAACATTTGGATATCCGGAGACGCCTAATCTGAGTATCCGCGCGGAATTATCCGCTAGTGCGATCTTCAAGGACAACACGCGCGTCTTCTACGCGGCCGAGCTGGAACCGATAGGAGGGGCTGAGGCAGTCCCTTACGAGCTTCCAGAACGATATAATGGCCTCGGATTCAAAAATCTCATCTATATGGTATTGCAACTAAAAGCATTCCGAGACGAAGCTCAGAGTTTGGATGGACCACGCCCCCGTGTACACCTTGTCGTCGTCGAGGAACCTGAAGCACACCTTCATCCTCAGATGCAGACTGTCTTTCTTAATAAGGCACAATCTTTTCTTGAGGCTGGCACACCCGGCGGAGCACAGCTGATAATCACAACGCACTCCTCTCACATTGCTGCCACATCAGGTCTCACCCCAGTCCGATATTTCCGCAGAAAAGGATCCCGTGCGACAGTCAAAGATCTTATGACCTTCAAAGATTCGCGCTCGAGCGAAGATCAAAAGAAGGCATACGACTTCGTCGCGCAGTATTTGACGATAACTCGGTGCGATCTCTTCTTTTGTGACAAGGCGATTTTGATCGAAGGCGCTGTTGAACGCCTGCTATTACCTCCAATGCTGCTGCTTGCCGAGAAAGCCGGCATAGACCTTACCCAAGCGTATCTTTCAGTTGTCGAAGTTGGCGGAGCCTACGCCCACATCTTTCGCGAGTTTCTGCAGTTTCTAGACGTTCCGGCGCTAGTGATCACCGACCTAGATTCGATCGATTCAAGCCGCAAGAAATGCCCCGTTAGCCAAGGCGTTTCGACTAGCAATGCAACTCTTAAAGCTTGGCTCCCCGGGCAATCTGTACTTGGAGACATACGCGCGGCCCAACCTGACGATTGCACCGACGGCTCGATTCGCGTGGTTTTTCAGGTCCCCGAAGCCGATGGCCGCCCCTGCGGCCGGAGCTTTGAGGAAGCCTTTTGCTACGCAAATAGCGAGTGGCTAATTGCGAACAATAGAGCCCTACTTGGGACTGGCGATCTCTTTAACTACGCCACCGCGGGAGACTTGGAAGCTGCGGCCTACTCCATCTCGTTCCCGAAAGTCGACTTCGCGATTGACCTCATATTGAACAATGGCTGGAAAACGCCACTTTACATTTCCAACGGCCTGAAATGGCTCTCGGAGCAGCGTGGATGAACGATGCTGACGCAAAAATCGCGAGCTGTATTGAGGCTCGTCAAAGCTTCCTCCTTGATGCTGGTGCCGGAGCAGGAAAGACGTACTCCCTCGTCAAGGCCCTCAAACTCCTACTGAAGTCGCACCGAAGCGAGCTGAAGGCAAAAGGACAGCAAATCGGGTGCATCACGTTTACAAATGTTGCAAAAGATCAGATCGCCGAGAGGATCGAGAATGATCCACTGGTGAGAGTTTCCACAATTCACGACTTCTTATGGGACTTGATTGCTCCCCACCAAAGAGCACTACGGCTCGCGGTTAGCAAATACAATGCGTCGCTAAAGGACAGCAGCCGGCGGAAGGTGGAGCAAGCTTCGCTCGAAGCTGCGCTACAAAATGCGTCCGTCACTTATGCCGATCTTGGGACAAATCTGCTAAAGGGGCGACTATTCCACGATGACCTTCTGCAGGTCGCTCAGATTATGTTTGAAGACAACCCGATGCTCGCTCAAATTAGTGTCGCAAAATTTCCATTTCTGTTCATCGACGAATATCAAGACACGAGCAGGCCGGTCGTTGAGATCGTGCTGGGCATTATCCTACCCAAAATGAAGGATCGCTTTGTGGTCGGCCTATTCGGGGACAAGCTACAGAGCATCTACTCGAGCACATCGAATCCTGGAATTGGCGAACTCCCCCCAGCGCTTCGAGAGTTGCTCGAGCCTATCATCAAACCCGACAATCGACGCTGTCCTATTGCAGTAATAAACGTCCTCAACCGAATCCGCGATGACATTCAGCAGGTGCCAGCTGCAGACAATTCGCAGGGGGAAGCCCTCTATTTGTTCGCTCAAGATGAAGCTGGACTAGAGTCGGCCCAAACGTTTCTTAAGGATAGCCGCGGCTGGTCGGTAACAGCAAACCGGACGAAGCAATTATTCCTGACGCACCGATTAATTGCCAAGAGGGGCGGATACGGAGATTTGATTCAGGTTTACGGGGACCGAGGCGGATACTTCAGGGAAGACTTTCTTGGAGGAGAGGATCGAACCATTTCCTTCTTCATGGATAAAGTAGAAGCCCTCGCGTCCGCTTGGCGCTCAGCCAACCAGGGGCTGACCGTCACCTTACTTAAGAACAATGGATTTCAACTCAGGTCGAACGCGGACAAACAAGTTGTCCGTCGCGAGCTAGACAAACTAAACGAGCTTCGCGAGACCGCGACCGTAAAGGAGGTTCTTACGCACCTCCGAAGTTCAAAGCTTATGACGATGCTGGAAGAACTTGAGACTAGGCTGACAACGCCTAAGCGGGATACTTCCAAGATGGACGAAAAGGATACTGAGCGCGAGGCTCGAGATTCAAAATTCTACACCGAGCTATTCAGCTTGCCTTACGCGCAGATTGCATCTTTCGTGGACTTTTTCCTGAACCACACACCCTTTGCTACAAAGCATGGCGTCAAAGGCGCCGAGTTTGACGAAGTGATCGTAGTGCTCGACGACAAGGGAGCTAGATGGACACAATACTCGTTTGACAAATATCTTAGCATGGAAGACTTGAGGGATAAGGCTGAGCGCTGGAAGAGAAGCCGGAATCTCTTTTACGTTTGCTGTTCAAGACCCAGAGAACGACTTGCGGTGGTGGACCTAGGCAGTCGCGACAACGCAAAAGTCGAGAATATTAGGCGGATCTTCGGACCCGCCAACGTTCTCGAAATTCAGTGAAACCTGAATTCACTCACTCCACCAGCTCCGGCCACGGCACGATGGTCGACTTCACCGTCTTCATCGCCATCGCGTCCTTCACCGCCTGCGCGACGCCTGCTTCCGTGAACGGATAGATCGTCTGCATCTTCAGCCACGGATACTTGTCACGCGTGCGGTAGAGCATGTCGACGCCGAGCGGAAGATCATTGCCGGTAAAACCCCAGGAGCCCAGCACGTTGAGGTCCTTGGTGCAGATGCGGTGCCAGGAGGTGTCGATCGAGCCGGCGTCGGTGAATTGCCCCATCTCCACATAGGTGCCGCCGTCGCGCAGCATCTCGATGCCTTCGGGGCCCGCCGAGGGATGGCCCGAGCAGTCCATCACGAGATCGGCGCCGAAGCCGCCGACGATCTTCCGCACGCGATCGATGCGCTCCTGCGGCGACTTCAGCTCCTCGATGTTCACGGTCGCCTCCGCGCCGAACTCACGCGCCAGCTTGAGCCGCGGCTCCTCCGGCGCGCCGACGCAGATCACGCGTCCTGCGCCCATCTCCCTGGCGGCAGCGACCGCCAGAATGCCGATCGGGCCGGAGCCCTGGATCACAACGGTGTCGCCCCAGCTGAAACCACCGGCGCGGGTCGCACGATTGAAGGCGCGGATGCACGACGTCAGCGGCTCCGATAGCGCGCCGAGGCGCAGCGACATGTCGTCCGGCAGCTTGTAGATCTTGGTGCCCGGCAGCATGTCGAGATCGACATAGACATATTCGGCCCAGCCGCCCCACAAATGCGGTGCCTTGTCGAAGCCGAGATAGCGGCCGTAATAGACCGGCGTCAGGCACTTGTTCGCGGTCTGTGGATAGTGGATGCAGTAATAGCAGCGGCCGCAGGGCATGAGCGGCGGGATCATCACTTTCGAACCGACGCTCAGCGGCTTGCTCATGAAATCCTCGGAAAATTCATCGCCGCATTCGACGATGATGCCGCCAAGCTCGTGACCCAGCGTGAACGGCCAGGGCAGCGGCTTCGGCCAATGCCCTTTCAGAATATGCAGATCGGTGCCGCAGACCCCGCAGGCGCCGACCTTGATCAGCGCGGCCTTCTTGCCGACCTTCGGCCACGGCACCGTGCGGATGACGGGCTCCGAGCCGGGACCAGCGTGGGTGCAGACGCGGATTTGCTCCATGGTGTGTCCTCGCTGCCCGCTTGTTATGATTGGTGGTGCGGGCGTAAGGTGCAGCGTATGTGAGATGTGCAGTCGTGCCAAGGTGCAGTCGCCCGCATGAGCGAAGCGACATGCGGGGACAGCGGCCCCGAACATCGCTTCGCTCATCCGGGCTACGCAGCGAGCCACAACCACCGCCGTCATCCTGAGGTGCTCTTCTTGCGATGCGTCAGCATCGCAAGAAGAGCCTCGAAGGATGGGCCCACGAGCGCTTGCAGCCCATCCTTCGAGGCTCGCTTCGCTCGCACCTCAGGATGACGGCAGAGTGTGTGGCCGCAATGCATAGCAGGTGTCCACACCCAAGTGCCTTGAGCACCGGCCAGTGAACGTGTAACTCCGCAGCAGTCCCACCCAGGTGCCCGCTTGAATCCCCTTCCCCAAAATCCCGTGGCCGCGTCCGGATCGTTCGCGGCGATGAGGTCCGTGCCCTACCGGCTCCAGTTCGGCTCCTACGTGCTGGCGATGATGGCCGACAATGTCGAGCATGTGATCAGCTATTGGGTGGTGTTCCAGAAATTCCATTCGCCGACGCTGGGCGGGTTTGCCGTGCTGTCGCACTGGCTGCCGTTCCTCTTGTTCTCCGTCGCGGTCGGCGGGCTCGCCGACCGGTTCGATCCGCGCCGCATCATCCAGTGCGGCATGCTGCTGTTCATCACCGCCTCCGCCGGTTGGGGATTCTTCTTCCTGACCGACACCATCCAGATGTGGCACGCGATGCTGCTCCTGGTGATCCATGGCTGCGCCGGCGTGCTCTGGCAGACGCCGAACCAGCTCCTGCTCTACGACCTGGTCGGCCCGGCCGATCTGCCGAGCGCGGTGCGGCTGAATGCGATGGCGCGCTATCTCGGCATCCTGGTGGGACCTGCGGTCGGAGGCATCATCATGCTGACGCTCGGTCCCTCGCACGGCATCATCTTCAACACGCTGTTCTACCTGCCGATGCTGCTCTGGCTGTTCTGGGCCCCGGTCAGGGACAATAGCGTGGCGGCGCGGCGCTTTGCGGTGCGCGGCCTTGCCGACATCGTGCTCACCATCCGCGCCATCGGCACCCAGCCCGTGCTGTCGGCGATGACGTGGCTCGCCGGCCTCACCTCCTTCATGATCGGCAACGCCTATCACGCCCAGATGCCGGGCTATGCCGGCGATCTCGGCCATGGCGATCCCGGGGTCTCCTATAGCGTGCTGCTCGCGGCGGACGCCGCCGGCGCAGTGCTCGCCGCCATCGCGCTGGAATCATGGGGACGCCTGAAGGGCACGCCGCGCACCGCGATCCTGCTCGCGGTGCTCTGGAGCATAGCGCTGCTCGGCTTCGCGCTGGTGCCGGTCTTTCCGGTCGCGATCGCGCTATTGTTCTTGGCGGGCTTCTTCGAGCTCTCCTTCAACACCATGGCGCAGGCGCTGGTGCAGCTGAACGCGCCGCACGACATCCGTGGCCGCGTCGTCGGCCTCTACAACATGGCCGGCCTCGGCATGCGGGCCTTCAGCGGCATCACGATCGGGGTCGCAGGCGCGGCGATCGGCATCCACTGGTCGCTTGGGCTCTCGGCTGCAGCGCTGGCAGCCCTGCTACTTCTCCTTTATCGGAAGTCAGGTAGTTGACACCCACCCCCTCGCGACCGCAGGTTGCCCGAACCTGCTTGGGGGACGAGTATTGCGTAATCGCTGGGGCATTCTTGCGATCATCTTTCTGGTGCGCCTCACCATGGCGTTCCAGTTTCAAAGTGTTGCGACGGTTGCGCCGCTGTTGCAGCAGGCGTTCGGCGTTGGACTCTCCGATATCGGCCTTCTGATCGGGCTCTACTTCACGCCGGGGGTCGCCCTGGCGCTGCCTGGCGGGGCCATCGGCGCGCGTTTCGGCGACAAGGCGACGGCGCTCGCAGCTCTCGTGCTGATGATGGCGGGAAGCGCGGCAATGGCGTTCGGGGACGGTTGGAGCTTTCAGATCGCGGGCCGGCTGATCGGCGGGATCGGTGGCGTGCTGCTGAGCGTTCAGCTCACCAAGATGACGACGGACTGGTTCGCCGGCAAGGAAATCGCGACCGCTATGGGCATCGCCATCAATTCCTGGCCCACCGGCATCGCCGTCGCGCTCCTGACGCTACCGGCGATCGGCACGTCGGGTGGTCCTGCGGCCGCTTCGCTTGCGGTCTGCGCCGCGATTGCGCTCGGCATCCTGCTGTTGCTGTTCTATCAACCCCCGCCGGCGAGCACAGCCGGAGCCGCGAGATTCGCGCGCCTGGACCGGCCAACGGTTGCGGCCGTCATGGTCGCCGGCGCGATCTGGGGCCTCTTCAATGTCGGCTTTGCCATGATCTTGTCGTTCGGACCGTCGCTGCTCGTCGAGCGGGGCTGGACGGTCGCGGCGGCCGGCTCGGCGATCAGCCTGGCGCTGTGGATCTCGGCCATCTCCGTCCCGATCGGCGGCATGCTCGCGGATCGCACCGGGCGCCCCCATGCTCTTCTCGTCGGCGGCAGCCTCGGCATCGCCCTGCTTCTGGTCCTGCTGACACGATCCGACGCAGTAATTCCGATCGTCGTCGGCCTCGGACTCGTGTCCGGCCTGCCGGCCGGTCCGATCATGAGCCTGCCGGCGCGCGTGCTGGCGCCGCAAACGCGCGCCATCGGCATGGGCCTGTTCCTCACCGTCTTCTATGCGGCGATGATGCTGGGACCGGCCATCGGCGGGCGCCTCGCCGGCCTGACCGGAAGCGCTGCCGCGGCGCTCGATCTCGGTGCGGCCGTGGTGCTCGCCTGCCCGCTGCTGCTGTGGCTGTTCGAGCGCATCCCCGCAAGCCGGCCAAAGCCGGCCTGAGCATCCCATCGTTCCCCACGCGCCGATAACGGCGCATTAACCCTGTGCACCTTAGGGTCTTCAGGACTCCGCCCGGGCGGGGGGTCGGGTGTTGGAAATGGCGTTGGCGAACAAAAAATTTCTTCCGGCCGCCGAGGAGCGCAGGCGCTTCCAGCGGGTGAAGGTGCACCTGCTCGGCCGCTACATGCTGCCGGACCGCCGGGAATTCCCTTGCCAGGTGATCAACATGTCGCCGGGCGGCCTCGCCTTGCTCGCCCCCGGCATCGGCAATGTCGGCGACCGCGTCGTCGCCTATCTCGACCATATCGGCCGCGTCGAGGGCAAGATCACTCGGATCATCGACAACGGCTTCGCCATGACCATCGGCGCGACGCCGCGCAAGCGCGACAAGCTCGCCGCGCAGCTGACCTGGCTCGCCAACCGCGACATCCTCAATCTGCCGGAGGACCGCCGCCACGACCGTATCGTGCCGCGCAATCCGATCGCGGTGCTGACGCTCGAGGACGGCACCAAGATGACCTGCCGCATCATCGACCTCTCGCTGTCGGGCGCGGCGATCGCTGCCGAGAACCGCCCACCGCTGAAATCGACGGTTCTGCTCGGCCGGGTCCAGGGCCGCGTCGTCCGAAACCTCGAGGACGGCTTCGCGCTCGAGTTCATGCACGAGCAGCCGGTGGAGACACTCGAAGAGAGCGTTACCGCGCGGTAAAGCGCGGAGAGGCGAAACCTCCGATATTCCCGGGCTCAAGGGCGGCTTCCGCGATGCGGACGCCGCCTTTTTCATGCCCGGCGGCGAGCGGCCGGCGGTTAACGGAGGGGTTGCAGACGAGCGCAAACAACGCCTGTCCCAGCGTTTCCGCGTTAACAGATAAAATTTGAATCAATTACAGTCATATCGAGTTTTACGCGAATTCTATTCAAGTATAGATCGAATTCGCCGCGCCTTTTACTTGCATTCGTCTCGACTTGACTTGGTCGACTTAGCGGCAACTCAAAAGCTCCGTGCGAAATGTGGTCCCAACAAGAAACGGGGGCCGCAATGTTTGACTTCAAGGGACGGGGGAAGGGACTGGCGCTCGCCGCCATGCTCTTCGGGATCAGCGCGACAGCGCAGGCCGGCGAAGGCCGTCTGCTCTACGCGAGCCTCGGCGACACCACGCGTGCGCCGATCGGCTGGGTCGAGTTCTGCGCGGACAATGCCGCTCAGTGCCAGGGCACGCAGCTGCAGCCGCGCGACATCGTGATGTCGCAGGCGGCATGGCGCGACCTCGTCAAGGTCAATCGCTGGGTCAACGAGACCGTCAAGCCCCTGACCGACCAGGAGCACTGGGGCGTGATCGAGAAGTGGTCGTTGCCGTCGGACGGTTACGGCGACTGTGAAGACTACGTGCTGTTGAAGCGCAAGATGCTGATGGACGCCGGCTGGCCGCGCCAGGCCCTGCTCATCACCGTGGTGCGCGACAAGAAGGGCGAAGGCCACGCGGTGCTGACGGTGAAGACCGACAAGGGCGAGTTCGTTCTCGACAATCAGAACGAGAACGTCGTCGCCTGGACGGAGACCGGCTACCGCTTCGTCAAGCGCCAGTCGCAGAGCGATCCCAACGTCTGGGTCTCGCTGGGCGATACCAAGCCGGCGGTCTCCACCGCCAGCGCGAGAGATTAACAGGAACGAGACAACAGGTTACGCGACCCGGTCACATCCCCACCCCTCCCCGTCCCAGACCGGTTCGCGCGCGGCCAGCCATCCCCCAATGGCTGGCCGCAACTTTTTGGGGATACGCGATCAGCTCTGCTGGCCCTCACGCGACCAAGGCACGCGCGCGGCGGTGAAATCCCGCCAGCTATCCTGCAAGCCCTGCTGCACGCCGATCGATGCCCGCGCCTGCCAGCCGGCGATCGCGGCCGCCGCAATGGCGCTGTTGCGATCGTCAGCGCCGAGCCCGTCGAGCAACGAGGCCGTCACCGTCATGTCGTTGAAGACGCCGAGCTCCTCCTGCAAGCCGGCGAGCCGGCGCGCGAATTTTCGCGCAGACTTGCGATCCTCGTACAGCGGCAGCAGGAACTCGCCGAGATAGCGCAGCCGCTTGGTGGCGAGCCGCAGGCGGTGCAGCTCGTCCGTCGTCAGCGACTTGAAGCGGCGGCCGCGCTTGAGCACCTTGGCATGCTGTTCCGACAGGACGCGCTCGGCGAAATTGACGGCAGGCTCGGCGAGCCGGCCGAGATCTTCCGCCGCAACGCCGTTGCGCCAGCCGCGCGTCTCGATCCAGCCGCCGAGACCGATCAGGAAGACCGCACAGCGGCGATCATCGAGCGCATGGCGTGCGCTGCGATAGGCTTCCGCCTGACGCTGAGCCGCGGCCCGCCCGAGCGCATCGAAGCCCGCGACCGACGGACAGGCTGTCGCGATCGCCGGCAAGGTGGCGAGCCGGAACACGTCCCAGTCGCGCGCGGCGGACAGGCCTTGCGCCAGCCATTTGGCTTCCGAGCGTAGCGCATCGAGTTTATCGAGCGCGCCGACCGATCGCATCAGGTCGAGCGCGGATCGCAGCCGGCGCAGCGAGACGCGCAGCTGATGCACGCCTTCCGGATTGCGGCCGTCCTCGGCCGCCGGCAGCGATTGCAGCAGGTGAAGGAAGCAGGCGCGCAGGATGGTCGCGAAGGCTTCGTCGAGCGTCACGTCGGGATCGAGGCGAAGCTTGCGCGGCCGGCGTGCCGACGGCGGCAGGTCCGCGGCAAGATCGAAGCCGCGCGCGGACTTGCTGCGGATGGACGGTTTCACCGCTCCGTGCTCCGCAAGGCGCAGCGCGATCTCGTAGATCGCGCTCGCGCTGCCGCTCTTCAGCTCCAGCTCGATCTCGCTGACAGGAACCGACCGGTCGCCGGCCGTCAGCTCGCCCCGATCGAAGGCGACCTCGACCGTGCCAGACGGCAGGTCGAGGATGCGCGTGTGCCGATGCACATCGGCCGTGAACACCGCTTCGAGCGGCTGTGCGTCGAGATGGAGGCGAAGCTTCTCCGGGATGAACGGCATCGCCAAAGCGAGATCGGGCGCAAGCGACGGCACGCTTGCTTCCCATTCGCCGCGACGCAACGGATCGTCCGCAACCTCGGTCTTCACGGTCTGCACGAAACGCGTGCCGCTCTGGCGGACGCGCAAGCTCAGGCCGGCGCGACGCAGCGCCCGCTCGGGCGTGTCGTAGTAGACGGACTTGAGATGCTTGCGCGCGCCCTTGTTGCGTGCGTTCGCTACGATGACCGGCGCTGCGCCGAAATGCGCCATGCGATCGGCGCCGACGAGCAGCTTGAGCTCGATTTCGCCGGCGGGATGAGTGGTGCTGCCCGGCCCGGCCGGTTGCAGATCAGGCGTCGTCTCTGGCGTCCGGTCACTCACAGCGTCCTTGACCACCGGCTCCGCGTCTGGCCCTGCGGGTTCGATCTGCCTCAGGAAGCCCGCGACGATGTGCGCTCCCTTGTTCTCCTTCGGCGGGTGATTCCCATCCGGTGCGCCCGGAGTCTTGCGGGCCGGCGTTGAATCTGATTTCAGCATGGAAAGTAACATGACAGTTTGATGACAGAGCGCGAGCATATAGCCGATAGACCGCGCGAGGAATAGTCAGGTTACCTCGCAACGCATCATCGTCCACACGCCGCTTGAAGCGCGTGGGAACACGCGGAAGCGGCGACTGCCACCGATTCGCAGCTCTCGGATCATCGCCATCTCTTAGGAACCATCATCGTGCTCGCGCTTGAACCGGGATGAAAAGTCCATCACCGGGTATGCGCAGGGCGCTGCGCCAGGCGCGATTGTACGGGCATCTGCTCGTCCGAAACGACAGGCTGTATCACCCGGGCGGCAATCATCCGATCTGCTCGATCCAGCTTGCGCGAGAGATGGTCAGGTCAGGATGGATGACCAAGCAGGACGACGAATACGAGATCACGCCAGAGGGGCAGCTTGCCGCCGAGCGCGAACTCGGCCGCTGAGGAGCCAATGCGGCACCGTCCACGTCCCCGGCGGAAGCCGGCCGCTCTTGACTGATGCGGCGATTGCCTCATTCACTGGCAGCACGGTCCCCACCAAGAGCTGCCATGCCCTCGTTCCGTCCCGTCATCGCGCTGTCGAGAGGCCTCGAGATCCTGCGCGTCATCAACCAGGAACGGCAATCGACGGTGGGTTCGCTGCACAAGGCGACGGGGCTCGACAAGGCAACGATCGTTCGCATGCTCGAGACGCTGGAGCATGAAGGCTATGTGGTTCGCCGCAGCGGGCCGCCCAGCTACGCCCCGACAGGACGGGCGCTGCTGCTCAGCGCCGGCTATGACGAACCCAACTGGATCGGCGGTATTGCCGAACCGATCCTCAACCAATTCCGCCAGCAGATCCACTGGCCGTCGGACGTGGCCGTGTTCGATCAGGACTCCATGGTGATCGCACACACGACGCGGATCGGCGGCTCGCTGCTCTTCCATCGTCCGCCGGGCTTTCGCTTTCCCGTCCTCGGCACCTCGATGGGACGCTCCTATTTGGCATTTTGCGAGCCCGCCGAGCAGGAACGCATCGCGGCGCGCCTTGCCCTCGACCCGGCGCCCTGGAACGACCTCGCGCGCAGTCCTGCCAAACTCACGAAGGTGCTGCGCGCAATCCGGAAAGCCGGATTTGCAGTCATGGACGAGAACTACAGCCGCCGCATCTTCGGCGGCGCCGTCTGGGCCATCGGCGTTCCCGTCGCGGTGCCGAACCGCCTGTTCGCAAGCATGAACGTGATGATGCTGCGCGAGGCCGTCAGCCCCGAGGAAGGTGTCCGGCGCTTCGTGCCTCAGATGAAGAAAATCGCCTCCGCACTGGCCGAGACGCTCAGCGCCAAGCTTGCTGCGGCAGGCCCGTCCTCCGCCGCCAAGCGCTAGCCATTTCACACAGTGAAATGTTGTTTCTATTTCCGTCCGCTCGTGGGACATCTCTGCCCGGCGGCCGCAGGGCGCCCAATGACGCAAAGCAAACGGGAGGGGCACATGAGAACATTCATCGCAATGCTGGGCGCTGCAATTGCAAGCCTGGTCGTAGCCACGGCCGATGCGGCAGCGGCCGAAGCCTGGCCGACCAAAGCCATCAAGATCGTCGTGTCGACCCCCGCCGGCGGCATCACCGACGCGTTCGCACGCGCCTATGGCGACTACATCTCCCAGAAGCTCGGACAGCCGGTCATCGTCGAGAACAAGACGGGAGCGAGCGGCGCGCTGGCTGCCCAATCGGTCAAGGAGTCGCCGGCGGACGGCTACACGCTGATGTACACGATCTCGTCCACGCTGCTCGGAAACCGGCTGCTGCTGAAGTCGCTGGCCTACGATCCGGACAAGGATTTCACCATCGTCGCGATGACGCCGTCGGGTCATCTGCCGCTGGTCGTCCATTCCGCCACCGGCGCAAAGTCCATCGAGGATCTCGTCGCCCATGCGCGCCGCAACAAGGTCACGGCGGGCTCGTATGGGATCGGTTCGTTCGCGCACATCGCGATCGCCGAGCTCAACCGCCAATATGGCCTCGATATCTCCATCGTGCACTACCGCGGCGAAGCGCCGATGTGGCAGGACCTCGCGGCCGGCGTCATCCAGGCCGCGACCGGCAGCTATCAGGCCGCGCTTCCAGTGCTCGATACCGGCGTCGGCCGCGCGATCGCCGTGCCGTCACTGGTTCGCATGAAGAAACTGCCGGAAACCAAGACGTTCACCGAGCAGGGGGTCACCGGCAAGGTCTTCCAGCTGACGAGCTTCACGGCCCTGGTGGCGCCCGCGGCGACGCCGCCCGACCGGATCGAACTGCTCGCCAAGCTCATGGTCGAAGGCGGCAAGACCGAGCGTGTCCAGAAGCTGCTCGAGGCCTTCGGCGTCGATGCGCCGGCCATGGATCGGCCATCCTCGGTCGCCCTCTATGAAAAAGAAGGGCCGGTCTGGCTGGAGTCGATCAGGAATCTCGGATTGGAGCCACAATAGCGCGCCCCTCCCTCGAAGCCTCGCCGCCACTCTTCTGGCACCTCATGCCGGCGCCGTCTCGGCCGGTGCCGAAGCCGGCGCCGCGGACCGCGCGATCAGGGCGTAAGCCACCGGCACGACGAACAGCGTGAACAGCGTTCCGATCGACAGCCCCGTCGCGATCACGAGCCCCATGTTGTAGCGCGAGACGGCGCCTGCGCCGCTCGCCGTGATCAGGGGAACGACGCCGAGCACCATCGCGGCGGTGGTCATCAGGATCGGCCGCAGCCGGATCGTCGCCGCCTCGATGATCGCCTCCGTCCGCTCCTTTCCGGCCGCACGCAGCTCGTTGGCGACTTCGACCATCAGGATGCCGTGCTTGCTGACGAGGCCCATCAGCGTGAGCAGCCCGACCTGGGTATAGATGTTGAGGCTCGCGCCGCCGATGCCGAGACTGATGAAGATCAGCGCACCGGCCAGCGACATCGGCACCGACACCAGGATGATGACCGGATCCACGAAGCTGTTGAACAGCGCCGCCAGCGCCAGGAAGATGATGATCACGGCAAAGCCGAAGGTCGTGACGAAGCCGCCCGATTCCTGTTCGAGCTGTCGCGAGGCGCCGCCGAAATCGACCGTGTAGCCGACCGGCAACGTCTTCGCGAGACCCTTCAAGGTCGCCAGCGCGCTGCCCATGGAGACACCGGGCATTGCGACACCCGAGATCGTCGCCGCATTGATCTGCTGGAAGTGGTTGCGCGACTGCGGAACGGTCTTCTTCTCGAGGTGGGCCACCGTCGACAGCGGCACCATGGAGTTGCTGCCGACGCGGATATAGTAGCCGAGCAACTGGTCGCTGGTCAGTCGCTGGTTCTGCACTGCCTGGGGAATCACCTTGTAGGACCGGCCGTCAAGGCTGAAATAATCGAGGTAGTTGCCGCCCAGCATGGTGGCGAGCGCACCGCCGAGATCGCTCATCTTCAAGCCGAGGTCGCCGGCCTTGTCACGGTCGAACACGACCAGGGTCTGCGGCCTGTCGACCTTCAGATCCGTGTCGAGGAAGATGAACTGGCCGGTCTTGAGCGCCTCTGCCATGAAATTCCGCGAGACGGTGTCGAGCTCGTTGAACGAGCCGGTCGTGCCGATCGCGAACTGGATCGGAAGCCCGTTGCTTCCCGGCAGCGGTGAGGGCTGGAACGCGACCGAGCGCGTGCCGGCGATGGTGTTGAGCAGGCTTTGGAACTCCGGCTGGAGCGTCTTCGTGGTCAGCACGCGCTGCTCCCAGGGCTTGAGCACCCAGCCGCTGATCACCTGGGTCGAGGTGTCGATCTGGAACACGGTGGCGGTCTCGGGGCGCTCGGCCACGAGCTCGTAGAGCTGCCGGCCATAGAACTGCCGCTGCTGGAGCGTTGCGGAAGGAGCCGAGTACGTCAGCGAGAGCACGACGCCCTGGTCCTCGTCCGGCGCGAGCTCGCTGGTCGAGGTCGCATAGAGCCAGGGGATGCCGGCAAGCAGCAGCAGCGCGAACACGGCCACGACCGGCTTCATGCTGAAGACGGCCTCGAGCCGGCGACGATAGGCACTGGATAGCCATTCCAGCACATGGTCGATCGCGCGCACCAGGCGCGCTTCCCAATTGGTCGCATCGCGCTCTGTCTTGCGCAGCAGCCAGGCGCAGTTCATCGGCGACAGCGTGAGCGCGATCACCGCCGACACCGTCACGGCGCCGGCCAGGGTGAAGGCGAACTCGGTGAACAGCGCGCCCGTGAGGCCGCCCTGGAATCCCACGGGGACGTAGACCGCAATCAGGACCACGGTCATCGCGACGATCGGGCTCGCCAGGGAACGGGCCGACTGGATGGCCGCTTCGACCGGCGCAACGCCCTCGTCGATCAAGCGGTGCACGCTCTCCACCACGATGATGGCGTCGTCCACGACGAGCCCGATCGCAAGCACGAGCGCGAGCAGCGTCAGCAGGTTGATGGAGAAGCCCATCAGCAGCATCAGGCCGAAAGTGCCGATCAGCGACAAGGGGATGGCGATGACGGGGATCAGCACCGATCGCCAGGAGCCCAGGAACAGGAACACCACGACGATCACGATCAGCACCGCCTCCAGCAGCGAATGCACGACCTCCTCGATCGAGGCGTTCACGAAATCGGTGGAGTCGTAGAGTACCTCGCCGACGAGCCCGTTAGGAAGCTGCGCCTTGATGTCCGGCAGCACCGCCTTCACGCCGTTGATCACGTCGAGCAGGTTGGCCGTCGGAGCGGTCTGGATGCCGATATAGACTGCCGTCTTGCCGTTGAACTTCGTTTCGCTGTCGTAATCGTCGTTGCCGAGCGTGACGTTGGCGACGTCGCGCAGGCGGATGATCGCGCCATTGACGGTCTTGACCACGAGGTTGCGGTACTGCTCCAAGGAATGGAGGTTGGTCGAGGCGGCGAGGTCGACCTGCACCAGGCGCCCTTTGGTGGTGCCGAGGCCCGAAATATAGTCGTTGCCGGACAAGGCCGTCGAAACGTCGCTCGCGGTGAGGCCGTAGGCCGCCAGCTTGTCCGGATCGAACCATGCACGCAGCGCGAACTTCTTGGCACCCAGCAATTCGGCGGTCTGCACGCCGGCCACGGCCTGAAGCCGCGGCTGCACCACGCGCGTCAGATAGTCGGTGATCTGGTTCGGCGCCAGCACCTCGCTGGCAAAGCCGATATACATGGCGTCGATGGTCTGGCCGACCTTGAGCGTCAGCGTCGGCTGCTGCGTTCCGCTCGGAAACTGATTGAGCACCGAATTGACCTTGGCGTTGATCTCCGTCATCGCCTTGCCGGAATCGTAGTTCAGCCGCAGATTGATCGTGATGGTGCTCGTGCCGGTGACGCTGCTCGACGTCATGTAGTCGATGCCGTTGGCCTGCGCGATGGCGTTCTCCAGCGGCGTCGTGATGAATCCCGCGATGATGTCGGAATCCGCGCCGGCATAGGTCGTCGTCACCGTGACGATGGCGTTCTGGGTGCGCGGATATTGCAGGATCGACAGCGTCGACATCGAACGCAGGCCGAGCACCAGGATCAGGGCGCTGACCACGAGCGCCAGGACCGGCCGGCGGATGAAGATATCGGTGAAACGCATTGCTTATGCCTACCCGCTTGGATTCGTGGCCGGTCTACTGATCGACGATGTTCGGCGCGGCCTCGGCGACCGGCACGTGGGTGTTGTCGATCTTCACCGGGCTGCCGTTGCGCAGCTTGAGCTGGCCGGCGATCACCACCGTCTCGCCCGGCTTGATTCCCTCGGTTATTGCGACACGATCGCCCTTGGGCGGCCTGGTCTTGACGAACATCTGGCGGGCGGTGCCCTGACCATCGTGCAAATTGTCGACGAGGTAGACGAGATCGCCGTAGGAGTTGCTGACGATCGCCGGGAGCGGCACCGTGACGACCTGGTCCGGCTTGCCGACCGCGATCTCGACCTTGGCGAACATGCCCGGCAGCAGCCGGGCCTCGCCGTTGCGCAACGTGGCACGGACCTGGACGTTGCGGCTGCTCGAATCGACCTTGGCATTGATCGCGGTGATCTGTCCGGTAAATCGCTCAGTCGGAAACGAATCGACGGAGATCGCGATATCCTGGTTGATGCTGATCGACGCCAGCGCCTGCTGCGGCAGGTAGAAGTCGACATAGATCGGATCGAGGCTTTGCAGGGTGACGATGCTCGTGCCGGCGCTCAGATACTGACCAAGATCGACCGCGCGGATACCGAGCCGGCCGGCGAACGGCGCCTTCAGCGTCTTCTGCTCGACCACAGCCTTCTGCTGCTCGACGAGCGCCTGCGCGTTCTTGAGATTGGCCTTGTCGCTGTCGACGGTCGCCTGGCTGACCGCGTTGAACTTGATCTGCTCCTCGTCGCGCTTGAGCACGATCGCGTAGTTCTCGGCGGTCGCCTGCAGCGAATGCAGCTTGGCGACGTCGTCGGTTGCGACCAGCGACAGCAGGGGCTGCCCCGCCGCGACGCTGTCGCCGGAGGAGAACTCGATGCCCGCGACGATGCCCGCGACCTGAAGTGCGAGGTCGGCGCCGTTCACCGCGCGCAGCGAACCGACCGCGCTCAGGCTGGGCTGCCAAGGCGCGTTGGCGGCGACCACGGTGGAGACGGTCTGCGGCGGATTGGCCATCGCGCCGATCGCCTTGCGGATCATCATCTCCTTGAAGGTCTGGAATCCGTACAGGCCGCCGAACAGGATCGCCATCCCGCACAGCATGATTGTCATACGCTTGATCATCGCAACGCGTCCTCGGTCTTCTTGTCGGGGCCGGCGAAATAGCCGGCATTGGCGCGCGGCAGCGCGTCCGGGGTTTCGTCCATCCTGTTCCACCAGCCGCCGCCGAGCGCTTGGAACAGCGCGGCCGTATCGGTGAAGCGCGTTGCCTGCGCCTTGATGCGGGACACCCGCGCATTGAGATAGGATTGCTGGGCGTTGGTCACGGTCACATAGGGGACCGCGCCGACCTTGAACTGCTCGATGGCCATCGCGAGGCTGTCGGCCGTGGCCTTCTCCGAGGCCGCCTGTGCCTTCAGCGTCGCAGCGTCGTACTGGATCGCACGCAGCGAGTCGGCGACGTTCTGGAACGCCGTCACCACCGTGCTCTTGTAGAGCGCCAGATCCTGCTCGAACGTCGCCACGTCGGCTTCCTTGGTGTGATACAGCGTCCCGCCGTCGAAAATTTTCTGGCTGACGCTGGAGGCCGCGCTCCAGACGATGGTGGTGGGCGAGAACAGCCGCTCCGGACCGCTGGCGCCGTAACTCCCGGACAGGGTGAGTTGTGGCAACAGGTTGGCGATGCCGACGCCGACGGTTGCGGTCGCCTGATGCAACGTTGCCTCCGCCTGGCGGATGTCGGGGCGCTGGCGAACCAGCGCGGAGGGCAGCGAGACGGGAAGCCGTCCGGGCAGGCGCAGATCGGCGAGCCTGACGTGCTCACCCCGGTCCTGGCTCGGCAACCGCCCGAGATAGGCCATCAGTTGATTGCGCTGCTGCGCCAGCTGCTTCTGCAACGGCGCCAGCGTGGCTTTCGCCTGCGCCAGCGTCGCCTCCTGCGACAGCACGTCCGATTTCGAGTTCGCGCCGATGTCGAACTGGCGCTGGATGCGCACGAGCTGGTCCGATTCGGCCTTGATGATCTCCTCGGTCGCGGCAATTTGATCGCGCAGCGAGGCATCCGTGATCGCGGCGGTGACCACGTTGGCGGTCAGCGCAAGGTAGGTCGCCTCGAGCTTGAACGCCTGGTAGTCGGCCTGCGCCTGGAGGGATTCAATCTGACGTCTCGTGCCGCCCCAAATGTCCAGGGTGTAGGACACGCTGACAGAGGCGCCATAGAGCGCATAGTTCGAGGTCTGCCCCGGCCAGTAGCCCTGCTGGGTCGTCGATGTCTGCTGGCGCTCCGCCGATCCGTCCGCCGTCACCTGCGGAAACAGGCTGCCCTGCTGGGCCAGCGCGCTTTCGCGCGCACTGCGCAGCGCGAATTGTGCCGCCTGGACGTCCGGATGGTTGCGCACAGCCTCCTCGACGAAGGCACTGAGCTGCTTCGACCGAAACAGCGTCCACCAATAGCCAGAGATGTCGCGGCCGGAGGCAAAGCCCTGCGCGCCTCCGCCGGCAACCGGGGCGCTCGTCGTGCTCGCGAGGGGCTCCCGCGTAAAGCCGTCGACGCCCGGACCCGAGGGCGTGACGAAGTCCGGCCCGACGGCACAGGACGCCAGCAGAAATCCCGGGAGCAGCATGCTAGCCCATGCAAGGGCCCTGCCCTCGCAGTCGGCCACGACGGAAAGCCAGCGCCGGCGCGGGCCGCAATGGTCAGATGTCACAGAACTAAACCGTTTAGTTTTTCCGAGAGGCTGTATGTTGCAGGTTGGAACCAAAAGTCAAGCCGTGGCGCTGGCGGGCATACGACAGTACATTTCACGATATGCAGATGCAGGACGACAACGTGCACTCAGAAACAATCCAGAAACCTCGCGCTCGAGCCAAATGCTCCCAGATACTCGAGAGCGCCCGCGTACTGTTTCTCGACCAAGGGTTCGACGCCACCAGCATGGACGCGATTGCGCGCGCTGCAGGCGTGTCGAAGGCCACGCTCTACGTCCATTTCGACGACAAGGACGATCTGCTGCTCGCGTTGGTGAACGAGGAGTGCAGGCGCTACGGACCGAAGGCCCTATGGCGCAACCACGGCGGCAAAATCGACTTGAGAAAGGACCTGCACGCCATCGGCACGACGTTCCTCGAAGCCTTTCTCGATCCGCGCGGGCTTGCCGTGCACAGGCTGATCATGTCCTGCGCTTCGCGTTATCCGCGTGTGGCGGAAGTCTTCATGAAGTCCGGACCTGATCGCTGCGACGCCGAGGTGGCCGCCTTTCTGCGTGCAGCGCAGGCACAGGGGCTTGTCGACGTTCCCGACATCGCCATGGCTGCGACGCAGTTTCTCAGCCTGATCCAGGGCAAGGAGATCCTCAAATGGGCTCTGTCGATGAAGGCGCCGAGCCCTGCCCGCCATCGCGCGCTGATCGAGAACGGCATCAACGTGTTTCTGGCGGCGTATGAGCGACGTCCCGCCGCTACGAAGCAGATGCGGCGAAAGCCACCGACGATATCTGCACGCCGCTAGGATCAGGCGCGCTCACGCCCCCAGCACGTCCGCCAGCCGCAGCTCGTCGGCGGCGGGATCCTTCAGGAACAGCTCGGCCTCGATCTCGTTCAGGTGCGACAGCATCAAGGCACCCGCGCGCGCCTTGTCGCGCGTGCGGATCGCGGCGACGATCTCGGCGTGATGATCGGTGCCGCACGCCGGCGTGTCGTGGCGACGGTAGAGCAGGATGATGAGCGAGGAGCGCGCGATCAGCTCCTTCAGGAAGCCGAGATAGATGCTGTGGCCGCTCATCTCGGCGACGAGACGATGAAACTCGCCGGAGAGCCGCACCGAGGCGCGGGCATCGCCGCGCAACTCGGCCTCGCGTTCTTCCGTGAGATGGTGCTGCAGGCGATCGAGCCAGGCCGGCGAGACCGCGTCGATGGCGTGGTTGACGATGCCGGGCTCGATCAGGCGGCGCGCCTCGAACACCTCGCGGGCGTCGGCCGGAGTCGGGCGCGCGACGAAGGCACCGCGATTCTTCTCGATGCTGACGATGCCCTCATGCGCGAGCTGCTGCAGTGCCGTGCGCACCAGCGTCCGGCTCGCGCCGTAGATGTCGCCGATCTCGTCCTCGCCGAGCTTCGTGCCGGGCAGCAGGCGGTGCTCGAGGATCGCGGCGGTCACACCCTCCCGGATGCGGCCGACGCGATCGCTCGCATCTGGCGCATCGGGTTTCTGGCGGGTCTTGGCGGCCATGATTGTGAGGGCTCGATCGACGAACGTTCGGCCTGCAATGTTAGTCGACGAGCTGTATCCAATCACAGGCGAAACTTTATACAATCTTCGCCCGTTTTGTGTGCATCTGGTTGCACAGGCGGCGCCCGGACAAATTGGGCCGGAATCGATCTAAAGATCTGACTCCGCTGCACAGTTTTCGAAGTTCGCACCGTCGAGGGTTGTTGGCACGGACCTTGCGGAGAGAGCCGGGACGCAACGCCCCTCCTCGGACACGCCATGGCCATTCCCGCCGCTCTCGAACTGGTCGCCGTCACCAAGCGCTACGACGCCACGCTGGCCGTCGACAACGTCAACCTGAAGATCCCGGCCGGCACTTATTGCTGCCTGCTCGGCCCCTCCGGCTGCGGCAAGACCTCGACGCTGCGCATGATCGCAGGTCACGAGGCAGTCAGCGAAGGCGACATCCTGCTGGGCGCGCAGAACGTCACCGACCTCGAGCCCGCCAAGCGCGGCACCGCGATGATGTTCCAGTCCTATGCGCTGTTTCCGCACCTCTCCGTGCTCGACAACGTCGCCTTCGCCCTGAAGATGCGCGGCATCGACAAGGCGACGCGGCACAAGCGCGCCGGCGAATTGCTCGAGCTGGTCGCGATGAGCCAATATGCAGGCCGTCTTCCGGCGCAGCTCTCCGGCGGCCAGCAGCAGCGCGTCGCGCTCGCCCGCGCGCTGATCACCGAACCGCAAATCCTCCTGCTCGACGAGCCGCTCTCGGCGCTCGATCCGTTCCTGCGCGTCAAGATGCGCGGCGAATTGAAGCGGCTGCAGCGCGAGCTCGGCATCAGCTTCATCCAGGTCACCCACGGCCAGGAAGAGGCGATGGCGCTCGCCGACCACATCGTGGTGATGAACCACGGCAAGATCGAGCAGCAGGGCACGGCGCGCGACATCTTCCATCATCCCCGCACCGAGTTCGTGGCCCGCTTCATCGGCGGCCACAACGTGCTCAGCGACGCCGGCAATCTCATCGCCGTCCGCGCCGATCAGCTCGGCATCGCGCCGTTCGCCGACGGCGCCTTCGGCGCGCCGGCGCTGCTGACCCAGACCGAGTACCAGGGCTCCTACATCGCCGTCTCGCTCACCCTCGACGACGGCACCGCCCTGTTCTCCCACGTTCCCGAGACCGCCTTCGACGTGCATCCGTTCCGTCCGGGCGATCGCGTGCTGGCGACCTGGGATCCGGCCAAGGCGCAACGCCTGCAATAGCATCCTTCACCACGGAAAATGCGCAGCACAGAGGAGTGAGCGAAATGACCGAGACGACCAGGAAGATCGGCGTCAGCCGCCGCACGCTATTGAAGGGCACCGCGGGTCTCGCCGGCCTCGCCGCCGGCTCCGGTGCGATCACCGGCTTTCCCTACGTGAAGTCGGCCGATGCGAAGGTGCTGCGCTATCTCGGCACCGCCGTGAACGAGGGTGACGACATCGCCAAGCAGTGCCTGAAGGACACCGGCATCAAGATCGAATACATCACCGCAACGACGGACGACGTCACCAAGCGCGTGATGACCCAGCCGAATTCCTTCGACGTGCTGGACACCGAATATTTCTCGCTGAAGAAGCTGGTGCCGTCGGGCAACATCCTTGCGCTCGATGCCAAGAAGATCAAGGAGTTCAACAACATCACGCCCGTCTTCACCAAGGGCGAGACGCCCGGCGGCAAGAAGATCGGCGGCCAGGGCACCGCGCCCTGGAAGGTGCTCTATCTCGAAGGCAAGGATTCCAAGAAGTTCGCGACGTCGGCGACCGACTTCGTCACGCTGATCCCCACCGTCTACAACGCCGACACGCTCGGCATCCGCCCCGACCTGATCAAGCGGCCGATCAGCTCCTGGTCCGAGCTGCTCAATCCCGAGTTCAAGGGCAAGGCCTCGATCCTCAACATCCCCTCGATCGGCATCATGGACGCCGCGATGGTCGTGGAAGCCTCCGGCAAGTACAAATATGCCGACAAGGGCAACATGACCAAGGAAGAGATCGATCTCACCATGAAGGTGATGACCGAGGCCAAGAAGGCCGGCCAGTTCCGCGCCTTCTGGAAGGATTTCAATGAGAGCGTCAACCTGATGGCGTCGGGTGAAACCGTCATTCAATCGATGTGGTCCCCGGCCGTGACCAAGGTGCGCTCGATGGGCATCCCCTGCACCTTCCAGCCGCTGAAGGAAGGCTATCGCTCCTGGGCGTCCGGCTTCTGCGTATCCAAGGGCGTCTCGGGTGCCAAGCTCGATTGGGCCTATGAGTTCGTGAACTGGTTCCTGTCCGGCTATGCCGGCGCCTATCTCAACCGCCAGGGCTATTACTCCGCCGTGCTCTCCACCGCGAAGGCGCACATGGAGCCCTACGAATGGGCGTACTGGATGGAAGGCAAGCCGGCCGAGAAGGACATCAAGGCGCCGGACGGCTCGCTGCTGGAAAAGGCCGGCGCGGTGCGCGACGGCGGCTCCTACGAGGACCGCATGGGCGGCGTCGCGTGCTGGAACGCCGTGATGGACGAGAACGACTACATGGTCCGCAAGTGGAACGAGTTCATCGCGGCGTAACGGACATGTCGGAAGAAGTCCTGCAACAGGTTACCCCGGGCCTGATCCCGGGGTCGGGCACAGCGCGCGCCGCAAAGCCGACGCGCCTGTCGGCGTCCTTCATCTCCTGGCTCCAGGCCGGGCCGATGATGCTGGTGTTTCTCGCCTTCTTCCTCATTCCGCTCGTCTTCGTCGTCATCGTCTCGTTCTGGGACTACAACGAATACCAGCTGCTGCCGGCCTTCTCCGGCCGCGGCTACACCGACACGTTCGAGGGCTGCATCGCGCAGCTTCCCGACCTTTGCACCATCGGCAAGACCTATCTGATGACGCTGAAGCTCTGCTTCATGGTCTGGGCCATCACCCTCTTCGTCGGCTTCTGGGTCGCCTACTTCCTCGCCTTCCACGTCAAGTCCAAGACCTGGCAGATGGGCTTGTCGCTGCTCTGCACGATCCCGTTCTGGACCTCCAACGTGATCCGCATGATCGCCTGGATCCCGTTGCTCGGGCGCAACGGCCTCGTCAATTCCGGCCTGATGAAGACGGGGCTGATCAACCATCCCGTGGAATGGCTGCTGTTCTCCGAATTCTCGGTGGTGCTGGCGCTGGTGCACCTCTTCACCTTCTTCATGGTGGTGCCGATCTTCAATTCCATGGTGCGCATCGACAAGTCGCTGATCGAAGCCGCCTATGACGCCGGCGCGACCGGCTTCCAGACCCTCGTCAACGTCATCATTCCGCTGGCCAAGCCCGGCATCGTGATCGGCTCGATCTTCGTCATCACCATCGTGATGGGCGATTTCATCACCATCGGCGTGATGGGCGGCCAGCAGATTGCGGCGGCCGGCAAGATCATCGAGACGCGGGTCAACGCGCTGCAATTCCCCGCCGCCGCGGCCAATGCCGTGATCCTGCTCGCGATCACCTTCCTGATCATCACCATGATGTCGCGCATCGTCGACATCAAGAAGGAGCTCTAGAGCATGAAGGAAGGACGCCCGCGCTCGTTCTACGTGCTCGCGATCTTCTTCGCGGCCTATGTGCTGTTCCTCTACGGGCCGATGATTGCGATCTACGTGCTGTCGTTCCAGGGACCGCAGGGCGGCCTCACCTTCCCGATGAACGGCGTGTCGACCTTCTGGATCGCGAAACTGTTCCAGGGCACCGGCATCGTCGATCTCGGTGCCGCCTTCCGCCGATCGCTGCTGCTCGGCATCGTCGTGATGATCGTCACCGTCGTGCTGTCGGTCGCCGCCGGCATGGCGTTCCGGCGCAAGTTCAAGGCGCAGAGCATCCTGTTCTACTCGGCGATCGCCAGCCTCATCGTGCCCTCGATCATCACCTCGCTCGGCATCTCGCTCGAGTTCCGCATCATCGACGACCTGATCAAGGCGCATTGGAACGAGAATTTCGAGACCTCGATGGGCCTGCTCACGTCGGGCTTAGGCGCGCACCTGACCTGGACGCTGCCGTTCGGGCTGCTCATCATGTTCGCGATCTTCAACCGCTTCGATCCGCGCCTGGAAGAAGCCGCGCGCGATCTCGGCGCGACACCGTGGCAGACGTTCCGCCATGTCGTGCTGCCGATCATCCTGCCCTCGGTGATCGGCATCGGCCTGTTCGGCTTCACGCTGTCCTGGGACGAGCTGGCGCGCTCCAGCCAGGCGATCGGCGCGGTGAACACGTTGCCGCTGGATCTTCAAGGCCTCACCACCACCGTGACCAACCCCGACATCTACGCGCTCGGCACCGTGATCTCGGCCGTCTCGTTCACGGTCATCACGCTTGCGCTCGGCACCATCCACGTGCTCAACAAGCGGCAGGCGGCCAAGGGCTCGGACGCCGGCAAAGGGCTTGTCTGATCTGATGCGGCTTCACGTCGTCAATCCCAACACAACGGCGTCGATGACGGCGAAGATCGCCGCTGCCGCGCGCAGCATTGCCCTCGCCGACACCGCGATCGATGCGCGTCAGCCGGCGATGGGCCCGGTCTCGATCGAAGGATTTTACGACGAAGCTTTCGCCGTGCCCGGGATGCTCGGCTGCATCCGCGAAGCCGATCGCGACGGCGCGGACGCGCACATCATCGCCTGCTTCGACGACACCGGCTTGGATGCGGCGCGTGCCGCCGCCAAGGCACCGGTGATCGGGATCGGCGAGGCCGGCTTCCACCTCGCGAGCCTGATCGCCGCGCGCTTTGCCGTGGTGACCACGCTCGGCGTCTCCATCGTGCCGATCGAGCACAACTTGCGGAAATACGGCCTCGCCGAACGCTGCGCCTGCGTCCGCGCCGCCGAGGTCCCGGTGCTGGCGCTTGAAGAGCGCAACATTGATGCGCTCGGCAAGATCTCGGCGGAGATCACCGCCGCCATCCGTGACGACCGCGCCGAGGCCATCGTGCTCGGCTGCGCCGGCATGGCCGATCTCGCGAGCGAGCTCGCCGCCACGCACGGCCTGCCCGTGGTCGACGGCGTCGCCGCCGCAGTGACGCTGGCGGAATCACTGGTGCGGCTGGGGCTGACGACGTCCCGGCTCGGCCCCTATGCGGCCCCGCGGCCGAAGACCTATTCCGGGCCGTTTTCGCCGTTTCAGCCCTGATTCCCGTCCCTGACGGGTATTCGGAGGCTGATAAAGCCCAACGGTTGTTGGTTTTTCGCCTTTAGCCTCTTTTTGGTCCCATTCCTTGCGGAAACGTAACGCTTTCGGGACGCCCCGGCTGCCCAAGGGCTGCCGGCCTACGCCACGCACCAAGTTTCAATTTGGGTTTTGTCAGCGATGATCGATCTCGCCCAGGACACGCCGTCCAACTCCCTGCTTCGCCTTGGCGCCCAGCCGATCGCGCTGACCGCCGCCGCCCTTCTCCTGCTGATCGCCGGAGTGACCTCGATCGCGATCTGGCGCGCCTATTCCGGCGCCGCCCCCGAATCCGACCGGGTGGTGGCATCGCGGCAGCTGCAGGCCCGCACCGCCCAGGCCTCCGAGCAGCTGGTCGAGAAGACCAAGGGGCTGGAGGCGACGCAGCAGGAATCGATCGACCAGCTCCAGATGGTGCAGGACCAGCTCCAGACGATGAAGCGGCTGATGGCGGCGCAACAAGCCGACACCAAGCGCCTGTCCGAGCAGGTCACGGCCTTGAACGACTCCATCGAGGGCCTGCGGCAGTCCTTTGCCAGTGCACGGGCGACCGAGGTCGAGACGCCATCGGTCACCCGCAGGAAACCGGCACGGCATCGCGCCCACGCCAGCGCGCGCAAGCGCTCAAGCGGCTGAGCCGATCACGGGCGGGAACTTTATTTTCGCCACTTGTGAACTGGATCACATTCGCCCGTATGATTCCACGCCATGCTCACCGCTACCGGATGGCGTGAGCCGATTTCAATATCCGGGGCTGGCAAGGTCGTTGACGGTATACTGCGTCAACGACCTTGTTTTTTAACGGCTATTCCGCCTCACTCGCAGACGTCGACCCGGCGATAGCGCCATCCCGATGGGGTCATGACACGCTTGCGCGCCACATAGCAGCCGCCATAGCCATCGTTGTAGGCGGGCCCATAGTCGTCGGGAACGGCGTAATAGGGATAGCCGTACCCATATCCGTAATAGCCGCCGTACAGGCCGGCGCCGGCGATGCCCGCTCCGATCGCCACGCCAGGCCAGAAGCCGCCGCCATGCCAGTGGCCGCCATGGCCCCAACCGCCACCATGACCCCAGCCACCGTGCCCAAATCCTCGCGCCTCCGCCGCCTGCGGCACTGACAACCCGATCACTGCGAAGGCGAGCGCCGCCTTCAACGTCCTGCGTAACATCACTCGATTTCCCTCCGCGCGGACACGCTCCACGCTTCAACGCAGGACCAAGCTAACGTCAGCCGGTCCTTCGTGACAGACACGCTGTCTCACTTCCGCGCGAGTATCAGCAACCGCGGCAGATGCTCTTCAATTTCCTGTCGAGCTGGCGGTTCTCGGCGTTGACGGCGGCGTCAACCCCGCCACCGCCTGCGGCGCTGCCGGTGGTGACTCCGGAGCCCGCGCCGGATGATTGCGCCGAAAGCGAGGAGGCAAATCACGATGACCGATCACGATCCCTTTGCAGAGGGCGAACGCGCCGCGCGTGACAATATTCCGGCTGAGGCCAATCCCTACCACGACGGCAGCGACGAGCACGCGCTCTGGGCCGCCGGGCACGAGAAGGTGGTGGGCGCGATCGAAGCGCGAGTCCGAAGGCAGTTGATCAACCGATCCGCTTCAGGCCTTTCGAAAAGCGCGGGCCGTTGGCAACGTAGAACTTGGCCGCACTCCCCATCTTCTGCACCTGAGCATCGTCGAGCGTGCGGATCACGCGCGCGGGCGAGCCGATGATCAGCGAGCGCTCGGGGAACTCCTTGCCCTCGGTGATGACGGAGCCGGCGCCGACGATGCTGTTGCGGCCGATCCTGGCGCCGTTCATCACGATCGAGCCCATGCCGATCAGCGCGCCGTCCTCGACGGTGCAGCCGTGCAGGATGACGTTGTGGCCGACGGTGCAGTTCCTGCCGATGTGAAGCGGAAAGCCGAGATCGGTGTGGCAGGTCGAGCCGTCCTGCACATTGGCGCCCTCGCCGATCTCGATCCACTCGTTGTCGCCGCGCAGCACCGCGCCGAACCAGACGCTCGCGCCCGGCTTCAGGCGCACCCGGCCGATCACGGTCGCGGTCTCGGCGATGAAATAATTGCCGTCGGCGGGAAGGTCGGGCGCCTGCCCGTCGAGCTCGTAGATGGCCATGGACGTCTCCTGTCGCGTTGACGACTGGCATAGCCAAACGGCAGCCGCGACGCAAAGGGCCGGCCGCGCTCAAAGCGCGCGGGGATCAGACCAGAAGGCCGGCGGCGCGCAGCGTCATCAGGAAGAAGGTGCCGCTCATCATGCTCCAGAAGGCGGCGATGACGGTTGCCATCATCACGAATTCCACGCGGCGGCTTTCCACCCGCACGCCGCGCAGCGTGTTACGCATGATGATGAAGGGGGCGGCGAACACCAGGAAGGGAACCGCCGCGAAGGTTTTCGGGGCCACGCCGTCCTGCAGCAGGCCGAAGCCGGCGGGCCGCTGCGCCAGCGCCTGGTATCCGCTCACGAGCGCGCCCGCGAGCGCGAAACCGATGCAGATCGAGAAGAAGGAGTTGAGAGCCTCAGGTGTCATCGGAACTGCTCCGCCCTTACGCAACGCGCGTGCCTTCCTGTGACAAGGAGAGCGCGTTAACGCTACATTATCCTTAAGGAAAGGTTAACGCGGCCGGCCACCCCGCGCAGGGGCCGTCCCCGATCCCAGGCAGCGGGAACGCTGCGCGAAACCGCGGTCGCGTGGCATATTCGACACTGATTCGTCGGCCATCGGCCGACCTCCGGTCGATCTCGCGCAATTCATGACATTGTTCTCGGCAGCTCCCCTCAGGTCCCCCCGCACGCGCACCCGGGCGCATGTCGTCCCGATCGTGCTCGGCGGCGCGGCTGCGGCCGCTGCGATCGCGCTGGTCGCCTATCTGCTGTGGCCGACCTGGGGCAGCCGGGGCGCGAACGCCCCGGACAAGCTGCCGGTGAGCGTCGGCGGCACCTTGTTCAACCTGCCGGTGACCGCGATCCGGATGAAGATCCAGCGGCACTCAGGGCCGCAGGAGCGCATCGACCTCGACTTCCTCTATCCCTCGCTGGAGCCGCCCGGCGCGCCCAGGCACGTCACCTCCGACACGGCGGAAGCGGCGCTGCAGTCGATCGACCGCATCTTCCTGTCGATCGCGGCCCATCACGATGCGCTCTCGCCCGAGCAGCGCACCGCCACGATCTATCCGCGTTATCTCGACCGGGCAGCAGTCAGCCCGGCGGACGGCCTGACGATGCGGACGTTCCGCACCGACACGCCCTATGGCAGCGAGGACCTCTACTCGGCTGCAAGCCCCGCGCTCACCGCGCGCTGCACGCGCGATGCCGCCACCCCGGGCATGTGCCTCGCCGAGCGCCGCGTCGGCGGCGCCGACCTCACCTTCCGCTTTCCGCGGAGCTGGCTGTCGCAATGGCGCGAGGTGGCCGAGGCGATGGACAGGCTGACGGCGCAATTGCGCGGGCCGCGGGGCTGAGCGGGACCGGCTCCCAAACAAAAACGTCGAAAACAACCCCATGCACAGTAGCCAAGTGTGGGCGTCATCGAGCATTTTCGTTTTTTTCGAATAATGATTGACCCTTCGGGGCAAAACAGGGCATGATGGCCGCGTTTATGTGTGACTGATATCACTGAGCGTAGATTGCGTTTGGCCATGCTGCGAATATTCTGACGCTATTGCATTCGGGGGCTGGAATGCGGCTTCGGCTGTTTGTTTTGTTGATTTTTGCGATCTGGGTCGGGACCGGCGCTGCGCTGGCCGAAAAGCGCGTCGCGCTCGTCATGGGCAATTCGGCTTACAAGAACGTGGCGCGGCTGGCGAACCCCGCGAACGATGCCGCCCTGGTCGGCGGCATGTTCAGGAAGGCCGGGTTCGATGCCGTCGACATCAAGCTCGACCTCAGCGTCGTCGACATGCGCAAGGCATTGCGCGAGTTCGGCAGCAAGGTCCGGGATGCGGACGTTGCGGTCGTCTACTACGCCGGCCACGGCATCGAGCTCGACGGCACCAATTATCTGATCCCGACGGACGCCACGCTGGAAACCGACACCGACGTTCTCGACGAGGCGTTCGCGCTCGACCGGGTGCTGTTTGCGGTCGAGCCGGCCAAGCAACTGCGCCTCGTCATCCTGGATGCCTGCCGCGACAATCCCTTCGCCAAGACGATGAAGCGGACGATCGCCTCGCGTGCGATCGGACGCGGCCTCGCCAAGGTCGAGCCGACCAGCCCGAACACGATGATCGCTTTTGCGGCGAAGGCTGGCTCGACTGCATCCGATGGCGATTCCAAGAACAGCCCGTTCGCCACAGCTCTGGTCGAACGTCTGCCGACACCGGGGCTCGACCTCGGCAAGGCGTTTCGCTTCGTGCGCGATGACGTGCTCAAGACCACCGGCAACAAGCAGGAGCCGTTTGTCTACGGCTCGCTCGGCGGCGACGACGTGGCCCTGGTTCCGGCGAAGCCGGTCGCGACCGGGCCGCAGGCGAATCCGCAGGACGCAATTCGCCGCGATTACGAGCTGGCGCTGCAGGCGGGCGATCGCGACGCATGGGAAGCGTTCCTCCAGGCCTATCCCGAGGGTTTTTACGCGAATCTTGCGCGGGTGCAGTTGAAGAAGATCAGTGCCGAGGACGCCCGCGCCATCGCAACAGAGAAAGCCAGGCAGGCCGAAGAGGAGAAGGCCCGGCTCGTGGCAGAGCGCGCCAAGAAGGCCGAGCAAGACAAGGCTGCAGCCGCCGCAAAGGCTGCCGAAGATGCTCGCATTGCGGCCGAGAAGGCCAAGCAGATCGAGGAGGCCAAGGCGGCGGCCGCCGAGCAGCGCCGGAGGGACGCCGAAGCCGCCGTCGCCAAGGCGCTGGCCGACAAGCAGGCTGCCGAAAAGGCGCTCGCCGAAAAGATTGCGAACGACAAGGCAGCTGCCGAGCTAGCCGCCAAAGAGCAGGCTCAGCGTGACGGCGAGCAGAAGGTCGCGGCGGTGGCTCCGACTCAATCGCCGCCCAGTCTCTCGCCGCAGGAAACAGCCAAACTCGTGCAGTCAGAACTCCGTCGAGTCGGCTGTCTGGCGAGCAATGCGGACGGCGACTGGAATGCGACGTCGCAGCGCTCGCTGGCCCTGTTTAACAAGCATGCCGGCACGAAGTTCGATGCCAAGCTCGCAAGCTTCGACGCGCTCGATGCGATCAAGGCCAAGTCGGGCCGGGTCTGCCCGCTCGTGTGCGATCGCGGCTTCAAGGCCGATGGCGATGCATGCGTCAAGATCGCCTGCCGCGCGGGTTATCGCATCAACGACGACAACGAGTGTGAGAAGGTCCAGGACAAGAAGCCTGTTGCAACCCGTGAGGATGCCAAGCCGCGGGACGACGAGAGGAAGAAGGTCGAGGCTGCGCCCGCGAAGCCGCAGGCAACCGGCCAAATCTATTGCAGCAGTGCGGGTTGTAGGCCTGTCCGGCCGGGGTGTCGGCTCGAATCCTGGGGCGCCACCGGCGTCCAAAAGGGCAGTTACGGCGCCGGCACAAGTACGTTCGAAGTCTGCAAGTGAGAACAAGGGCTGTCATGGGCACGCTTCGGTTTTTCTTGATCGCGTTTGCCGTATGGCTCGGATGTGGACCGGCGCTGGCCGAGCGGCGCGTTGCGCTCGTCATGGGCAACTCGGCCTACAAGAACGTGGCGCGGCTGGCGAACCCTGCCAACGATGCCGCACTGGTCGGCGGCATGTTCAGGAAGGCCGGTTTCGATAGCGTCGACATCAGGCTCGACCTCAACGCCTCCGACATGCGCAGGTCGTTGCGCGAGTTTGCGGGTCGGACGCGCGATGCCGACGTTGCCGTCATCTACTATGCGGGACACGGCATCGAGCTGGACGGCACCAACTACCTGATCCCCACTGATGCCACACTGGAAACGGACGGCGACGTGCTGGACGAGACCATCGCGCTGGACCGCGCGCTCTTTGCCGTCGAGCCGGCCAAACAACTGCGTCTCGTCATTCTGGACGCTTGCCGGGACAATCCGTTCGCCAAGACGATGAAGCGGACGGTTGCCTCTCGTGCCATCGGCCGCGGCCTCGCCAAGGTCGAGCCGACGAGCCCGAATACATTGATTGCCTTCGCGGCCAAGGCGGGCTCGACAGCTTCGGATGGCGATACCAAGAACAGCCCGTTTGCTACGGCTCTGGTCGACCGCCTGCCGACGCCGGGGCTCGACCTGGGCAAGGCCTTTCGCTTCGTTCGCGATGATGTGCTGAAGAGCACCGGCTACAAGCAGGAGCCTTTTGTGTACGGCTCGCTCGGCGGCGATGACGTGCCGCTGGTTGCGGTCAAGCCGGTCATCGCCGGCCCGCAAGCCAACCCGGACGCCGAAATCCGGCGCGACTACGAACTGGCGCTTCAGCTCGGCACGCGTGACGGATGGACGGCCTTCCTCAATCGCTTTCCGAGCGGCTTCTATTCCGATCTCGCCAAGGGCCAGCTGAACAAGATCGCCGCTGAAGAAACCCGCACTGCTGCTGCGGAGAAGGCGAGGCAAGCCGAGGAAGAGAAGGCCCGACTTGCCTCCGACCGCGCCAAGAAGGCCGAGCAGGAGAAAGCAGCAGCGGCCGCGAAGGCCGCCGAGGACGCCAAGGCAGCGGCGGAGAAAGCCAAGCAGATCGAGGAAGCCAAGGCGGCTGCCGCCGAGCAACGCAGGAAGGACGCCGAAGCGGCTGTTGCCAAGGCGCTAGCCGACAGACAGGCCGCCGAAAAGGCGGCATCCGAGCTCGCCGCAAAGCAAGCGTCCGAGAAGGCTCAGCGTGACGGTGAGCAGAAGGTCGCGGCCGTGGCCCCAACTCAGTCGATGCCCGGCCTTTCGTCCCAGGAGACCGCGAAGCTGGTGCAGTCCGAGCTGCGCCGGGTCGGTTGTCATCCGGCTCCCGCGGACGGCATTTGGACCGACTCGTCGCAACGCTCGCTAACGCTGTTCAACAAATATGCCGGAACGAAGTTCGACGCCAAGCAGGCGAGCTTCGAGGCGCTCGACGCGCTGAAGAGCAAGCCAGGACGCGTTTGCCCGCTGGTGTGCGATCGTGGCTTCAAGGCCGATGGCGACACTTGCGTCAAGATCACCTGCCGCGCCGGCTATCGCGTCAATGACGACAATGAATGCGAGAAGGTGCAGGACAAGAAGCCGGTTGCTACCCGCGAGGATGCCAAGAAACGGGACTCGGAGCGGAAGCAAACGGAGGCTGCCCCCGCGAAGCTGCAGGCGTCTGGTCAAATAGTCTGTACCGGAACGGGGGGAATCTGTCGTCCAGTTCGCCCCGGCTGTTCGCTTGAGCGAAGGGGTATCGGCAACGTCGAGGTCTGCAATTGAGCACGTAATGCTTTTCAGGATGCTCCTCCAGCAATGCTGGACTGAAAACCTGACCGTCCCCGGAATCGGGGCGTCATTGCGAGCGCAGCGAAGCAATCCAGAATCCCTCCGCGGAAAGATTCCTGGATTGCTTCGCTGCGCTCGCAATGACGGTGTTGAGAGAACGCGCCTCGATCTCGATGCGTGCCCCGGACGCAGCGCAGCGTCTCTTTGACGATGCGCTGCAGAGCCGGGGCCTGTGCTGGAGAGATACAGTGCGTGGCTTACTGGGTCCCGGCTCTGCACTGCAACGCTAAGCAGCATTGCAGTGCGCCCGGGACACGAAAGGCGTCGAAACTATTCCTGATCGACCAGATCGTCCTCGAGGATCGCCATCTGGAACTGGAACGAGCGATCGTCGTCCTCGTCGTCGACGAAGAGCACGCCGATGAATTCCTCGCCGATATAGACTTCGGCGGAATCGTCCTTCTTCGGCCGCGGCACGACGCGGATCTTGGGATTGCCGAATACGCGCTTCAGATATGCATCGAGCTTTCTGACTTCTTTGACGTCCACGGCAAGTCTCCGATCGAAAATGTCTGGCCGCGTTTTAGGACGAGATGCGGCGAACCGCCAGCACGAATTGTCAAAGAATTTGGGGAGGAAAAGGGCCGGAAAACCCGGCCCTTCGCAGCACCCGAGGCCCGCTCAGAGCCCCATCGCGTTGATCATCTGGTCCATGGTGCGCGACGGCTCGGCGCAGCCGGCTTCGCCGACGATCTTGGCCGGCACGCCCGCGACCGTGACGTTGTGCGGCACCGGCTTGACCACGACCGAGCCGGCCGCGATGCGCGCGCAATGGCCGATCTCGATGTTGCCGAGGATCTTTGCGCCGGCGCCGATCAACACGCCGTGGCGAATCTTGGGGTGACGGTCCTCGTTCTCCTTGCCGGTGCCCCCTAGCGTGACGCCGTGCAGGATCGAGACGTCGTCCTCGATCAGCGCCGTCTCGCCGCAGACGAAGCCGGTGGCGTGGTCGAGGAAGATGCCGCGGCCGATGCGCGCGGCGGGATTGATGTCGGTCTGGAACACCGCCGAGGACCGGCTCTGAAGGTAATAGGCGAAATCCTTGCGGCCCTTCAGATAGAGCCAGTGCGCGAGGCGATGGGTCTGGATGGCGTGAAAGCCCTTGAAGTAGAGCAAGGGGTCGATGAAGCGCGAGGTCGCGGGATCGCGGTCGTAGACGGCGACGAGATCGGCGCGGAAGGCGTTGCCGAGATCGGGATCGTCGCGCAGCGCGTCCATATAGGCCTGTCGCACCAGGTCGCCCGACAGCGCGGAATGATCGAGCCGCTCGGCGACGCGGTGGACCACCGAATCCTCGAGGCGCCCGTGATGCAGCACCGACGAATAGATGAAGGTCGCAAGCTCCGGCTCGCGGCGGACGATGTCCTCCGCTTCGCTGCGGATCCGGTCCCAGATCGGATCGAGCGATGCGAGCTTTCCTCCCGGATTGACCTGATGCACTGCCATGGATGTTCTCTTTGGAATTTGCTCTTCGAATGGGCGTCCGTTGCTCTCTGTATAGCACAGTCTAGGCGACGAAGTCGTGGCTGGCTTGCCTGAGAGTGAACTCACCCTGCCCCGAGGGGCATGCCAAGGCTTTGAAACACAAGGGTTTCTTTGGACGCCCCAAGCGGCAAGGTCGGCTCAAGGTGGTCAGAGTTTCGCCAAATTCAAGGCGGGCGGCTTCAAACTATTGGTGAATTCTCTTCGAGCCGTTATTGGGGTCATTGATCTCCAGCGAGGCCGGGAGCGGATTTGAGCATCACCACCGATCGATTGCGCGCGCGCGCCGCGGGCTCTTTTTGGCTGCGGCTGGCGGCGGTGGCCTTGCCTCTTCTGATGATCGCACCCGCGGTCTGGAACGGCTATCCGCTGTTGCAATGGGATACCGGCGGCTACCTGGCGCGCTGGTACGAGGGCTATCTCGTCCCCAGCCGCTCCACGGTATTCGGCCTCTATTTGCATTATGGCGAGAGCTTCGGCTTCTGGATCAACCTCGCGGTCCAGTCGCTGGCGGCGTTGTGGCTGCTGCAGCTCACGCTTCGCGTGCTGGGCTTGATGCAGACCTTTCGTTTCGTCGCGATCAGCCTCGCCCTGATGCTGTCGACCGCGCTGCCCTGGCTTGCGAGCATGCTGCTCACCGACATCTTTGCCGGGCTCTCGGTGCTGTCGCTGTTCCTGCTGGCTACAGGCGCAAGCCGCACCTCCACGCTCGAGAAGATCTCCCTGTTCGTCTTCACCGCCTTTGCCGCGGCGACCCACAGCGCCACGCTCGGCGTGCTGCTGGGGCTATGCGCCATGGGGTGGATGGTGCGGCCGTTCGTGGGCGGGCGGCTGCCACTCGCGGGGCTGACGCTGGCGAGCCTCACCATCGTCGCGGGCGGCCTGATGCTGGTGTCGGCGAATTACGCCCTGTCCGGCAAGCTGGCCTGGACGCCGGGCGGTTATGGCGTCGCCTTCGGCCGCATGATGCAGGACGGCATCGTCGCGCAATATCTCAACGATCGTTGCCCGCGCGAACATTACAAGCTCTGTCCCTACCGCAACGAGCTGCCGGCGAGCGCCGACGAGTTCCTGTGGGGCAAGAGCATGTTCAACACGCTCGGCCGGTTTCAGGGCATGAACGAGGAGATGGGCACCATCGTCATGCAGTCGCTGAGGGATTATCCGGCCTGGCAGGCCGGCGCGGCGCTCCGCGCCATGGGCCAGCAATTGCTGCATGTGGCGACCGGCGAAGGCACCAACGGCTGGATCCCGCACACCCGCGGCATCATCGAGCGCTACATCCCCGCGCAGGCCGCAGCCATGCGCGCGGCGCGGCAGCAGAATTGGCAGCTCGACTTCACCGCGATCAACTGGCTGCACGTGCCGGTGGCGCTGGCCTCGATGCTGGGGCTGCTCGCCCTGCTGGCACATGCGTTGGCGAGCCGCCGGCTGGACGATCTGACGCTGCTGGCGGCAACCGTGACGCTGGCCCTGCTCGGCAATGCCTTCATCTGCGGCGTGATCTCCGGCCCCCACGACCGCTACGGCGCGCGCATGGTGTGGGTGGCGACGTTCGTGGTGCTGATGGCGGCGGGACGGCGGCTGGGCGAGGACGGCAAAGCGGGGTGAGACGGGGGTGAAGAGGCATCCGGTGGCCGGCGTGCACGTCTGCACCAGACTCGCTGCAGATTTTCCTCCAGCATGATGAAGCGGAATTCCAGAGGGAGCCGAGAGCAGAAAACAATCCCACGCGCTTTTGCGTCCAGCCCCTGTGTAAGCTCTTCACCCGCTGGGGTTGAAGGTTCCGGCCATTACCGCTACGGTCGGCGGTCTCAACTTGGGGGTGTACTATGAAATCGATGAGTATTTATTCTGCGTTTTTCGTCGTGCTGGCCGGATTGCCGTCTGCCCACGCCCGCATCGTGTGCAATCATGATCCGGTATGCCAAGCTAAGCGTGACGGCACGAGTGTGGATCAAGCTCGTAAGAGAGAGCAAGGGGTGACCGCCTGCGTGAGCGCTGTCGGTTATACTCGCGCGGATTGGAGCGCGTACAGGGTGCCAGAGGGTCCCGCCACGAAGGTCCGGGCATGTCTTGCCAAGAAGGGCCTACCCACGAACTAAGCGAACTGATTTTCATGTTTTTCATGAGGTCGTTGAATGATCCGCATGTTCACATTGCTTGCGCTCGCAGCAATCTGCTTCCAATTGCCGCCCTCTGAAGCGTCTGCTCGAGATCTGTCCATGTGCACGGCAAGCTTTCCGCTCGCATGCTGCAAACAGTCGTATGCAAAAACATGGCCCATTTGGTTCGCTGACGGGAGCAGCGCAAGAGGCTAGAAACTACGATATGCGACTTTGCGTGGATCGGTTGGCGAAGAAGAAGAGCCGCTGAGCGCTCCGGATTGACCGTGTACCTTCGGGGATCGCGCGCTGCCATTGGCAAGCGGGCGGTCACATGAGAGGAGTGGGCGGGATCGGCGGCCAGCCCCGAGGAAGTAGACTTCTCGAGAACGGAAGATTTAGGATCGGCCATGCTCATCCTCATTGGCCCGATCTTATTTATCGTTCTGATCCTTGTCGCCATCAGGCTGCAGAAACAGGGCTTGGCCGGCTGGAAAGTTGCGCTGCTCGTCGTTTTCGGCTCTGCTTTGATCGTGGCAATCATGTTCGGATTGCTGTTCATCGGCTTCGAGGGCTTTGACCGCCCACCGGGCTGATCAAGGGCACCCGGAATCTCCAGAGAGTGAACGCGGGCGGGGCTTAGGCCAAGTTTATAGCCTCACCCCGCCGCGACAGAAACTTCAGCCCGCAGGATGGGTAGAGCGCCAGCGAAACCCATCAATCCGTTCGCCGCTGTCGAAGCATGATGGGTTTCGCATCGTACGCGTTCTCGCCTCGCTGTGTTTCACATCGCCTTGGCGAGCGCGAACAGCCGGAAATCCTCGAGCGCCGCGTGCCGATGCGGGGCGACGTCGCGACGGTAATCGTCGGTCTCGACGATCGCGCGAAACGTGGCGAAATCGCCGTATTCATTGACCGCCGCTTCGTCCCAGCGTTCGCCTGGCGAGCCGACGATGGGCGCCAGGACCGGGACGGAGAATACCCGCACCAGCGGCTTGCCGGCCGCCAGACGCCGGAATGCCGGCCTGTAGCGTTCATTGAAGGCTTCCCGGCCTGAGCAGGGCGCGGCGTCGAAGCCGTCCTCGTAATGGGCCTGCGCGCGGTAGCGCAGCAGATTGAGCATGTAGACCGGCTGGCCGGATGGAATCGCGCGCTCGGCGGCGTCGAGGGCTTGCAGAGTGATTTCGATGGGGTTCATCGGACTTCCCGTGTTCTTGGCGCTGCAGAATGCGCGCTGACGCTTCCTAGCTAGCCGTTCGGACTTCGCCCTTGTAGTGACTGCGAAGCCATGACTATGTGGACTCCATGTCCACAACGACCTTGCCCCCCGATCTCTCGCGCCTGCTCGCCTTCGTCCGCGTCGTCGAGGCGGGCTCCTTCGCCGAAGCGGCGCGGCGGGCGGGGACGACCACCTCGGCGATGTCCAAGGCGGTCGCCCGTTTCGAACAGGCTCACGGGTTGCGGCTGTTGCATCGCTCCACCCACTCGCTGGCGCTGACCGACGAGGGCGACAGGCTGATGGCGGCAGGACGCGCGCTGGTCGAAAGTCTCGCCCGCGTCCAATCCGCGCTCGGCGACGTCGCGCGCGAGGATGGCGGACGGGTGCGCGTGACCGCTCCCGCCTCGTTCGCGCGCGCCTGCATCCTGCCGCGGCTGCCCGCGTTCCTGCGGGAGCGGCCGGAAATCGAGATCGAGGTCAAATTCCGCAACGAGATTCTCGATCTCGCGGCGGAAGGCGTCGACGTCGCGATCCGCTCAGGGCCGCTCGACCGCGCGCCAGGCCATCAGGCGCGGCGGCTTTGCACCTTCTCCTGGATCGCGTGCGCCTCGCCCGCCTATCTGAAGGCGCGCGGCGCGCCGGCTACTCCTCACGAGCTTTCCGCGCATGACCACGTCGGCTTCCGCAATCCCGCGAGCGGTCAGATCCTGACCTGGCGCTTCGCCGATCCGCGCGGCAAAGGACCCATTCGCATCACGCCCAAGCCCAAGCATATTTGCGACGACGCGCATGCGTCGCTCGCGTTGATCGTCAATGGGTTCGGGATCGGCTGGGGGCCGGCATGGCTCGTCCACGAAGACCTTCGCGCCGGCCGGCTGGTCGAGGTGCTGGCGCCCTGGCGCGCGCCCGCGGAACCGCTGTGGATGCTGCGCACCTCCGGCCGCCGCCCGCCCCTGCGCACGCAGCGCGTCATGTCGTTCCTCAACACGCTTCCCGCCGCGTTCAGCGACAAGGCGGTGTGAGGCGGCGGGCCTCAGCCGCGGCGCGACAGGAAGTCGAGCACGCCGGTCTTATAGACTTTGTCGCCGACCGCGCGCATGTGGTCGCGGTTTGGAATGTCGAGCACTTCCGCGCCGGGGATGATGGCACCGAGCGCGCTGGCGCTGCCTGCGACATCGTCGGTGGTGCCGACGGCGATCAGCACCGGCACCTCGATGCGCGCGGCCTCTTGCCTCGTCATGAGATCGCGCGTGCCGCGCAGGCACGCGGCGAGCGCGCGGCGGTCGGAGCGGGTCTGGTCGGCGAAGGCGCGAAAGGTGCGGCCGACGGGATCGGTGACGTCGTCGAGCGACGGCGCTTCCAGCGCTGTGGCGACGTTCTCGCCGGGGCCGGTGCCCTCGATCAGGCCGCCGATGCCGATGCCGCCGAGGATCGCCGAGCGCAGGCGCTGCGGCTCGTTGAGGGAGAGCCAGGCCGTCATCCGCCCGCCCATCGAATAGCCCATGATGTCGGCCTGCGGGATGGCGAGATGATCCATCAGCGCGAGCACGTCGCCGGCCATGACGGGTATAGAATATTGCGCGGGCTCGTAGAGCTTTGCGCTCTCGCCGTGGCCGCGATTGTCGAGCGCGATGACGCGGCGGCCGTTCTTGCGCAGCTCCGACACCCAGGTCGGATAGACCCAGTTCACGTTCTTGCTGGAGGCAAAGCCGTGCACCAGGATGATCGGATCGCCCTCGCCTTCGTCGAGATAGGCAATTTCAACGGCGCCGTTGTGAAAGCTCGGCATCAGCAGTTCCGTGAGGTGTTTGAGGGGATGACGCGATCTTAGAGCACGATCCGGCAAAGAGTGCAGCGGTTTTCCGGCAACATCGTGCTCAAACAATAGCCTGACGTGCGCAACGCCTCAGACCGCCGCGGCCGCATTGGCCAAAGCAGCGTCGGCCGCTACTTGCGCGCGGCGCAGCCGCCGCGCTCTCTTGCGATCGCACCAGGCCTGGGTAAGTCGCTCGGTGGTGGCCTTGATGGAGGAGAGCAGGCCGAACAGCGTCACGACCGCACCGAACAGCCACATCGCCAGATCGAACGCGCCGCCGACGAGCAGCAGCGCGCCGCGGCCGAGCAGCTTGATGATCGCGCGCGTCTTGCCGCCTTGCGCTTCCGCAAGCCGCGCCGCGCGCGCGACGTCCTTGGGACCTTCGGCGATGCGGAGCGTATCCATCGCCCCGCGCGTTCCGGTCTTTCCGGCGATGCGCGTGACGTCCTTGCCGAGCCGGACCAGCGCACCGGCCTTCTCGGCCCGGAACGCGGCCTTGATCGCGCTCACGGTCTGGCCGGGGCGCAGCACCGAGCCCGATGCCACCGCATTCCGCAGCATCGGCGCGTCGACGACCTCGCGCGCGGAGCGGCCGGCCCATGCGGCGAGCCCCTCGCCGAGCCGTCCGAGCTTGCGCGCATCCTTCACCAGCGTCAGTCCGGCGCGCACCGGCGCGGCACCGCCGACGGAGACATAGGTTGCCGCCGTCACCGCAAGGCCGGCCGCCGCAAGGGAGAGCACGAGGCGGTCGGTATCCTCGCCCATGGCGAGGTGCTTGCCCTCGCGCACGACGTCCCTGATGTCGCCGAACACGAAGAGATCGCCGGCCACGGTCCCCGACAGGCTCGCGACGTCGTCCGCGTTGCCGGTGACGAGACCGGTGGCGAAGCGCCTGGCGAACTGCGAGGTGGAATTCTCCGCTTTCACGGCATCGCCGACGCGGCTCAAGAGGTCGTCGGGAAGCGCGATGTTGCGCTCGCGCGCCAGCGCCACGAAACTGTCGGCGAGATCGGCATCGCCGGCGGCGAGCGCGGCCTCGATATTGTCCTGAACCAGGCGATCGTTGTGCCGGAGCAGTGCATCGAGCTTCAGCTCGGAGAGTGCGGCCGGATCGTCCTGGGCAGCCAGGATCGCGCCGGCCTCGCGGGCATGCGGCGCCACCTGCGCGAGCATGAAGCCGAACGCGGCTACCGCCGCCAACGCCGTACTGATTCGCAGCCACTTCATGTGGAAAAGCCCGGATGCTCCCAAGTTCGCCCGCGCGGAACGATAAGTCTTTCGTCGCGATTTCACGCAACCTCAGAGATAGTATGCCAAAATTGCGACACAACGTCCCCGACGAAAGAAGGGCTTCTCTCAGGCCTCGAGATTGTGTCGAATTTGCATGAGCAAATGAGCATGGGGCACTTGCGGAGCTTTTCGGTTCCATTGGACTAGCAATCATCTGCACCCGCCAGTATGGTCCGCCGGCCTCAAAGATGCCGCGTCAGTCGTTGATTGTGTCTGCCGCCTCTGCCACTCCAGGATGAACTACGATGTCCGACCATGTCGTCCCGCACTTCCATAACGATGCCGGTGTCCCCGTCATCGAGATCGGCTCGCAAGAGTTCATGTGCGTGGGCGCCAACCCTCCGTTCGACCATCCGCACGTCTTCCTCGACCTCGGCAACGACAACGAGATCATCTGCCCCTATTGCTCGACGCTGTACCGCTTCGCGGCCGACCTGAAGCCGGGCGAAGCCCGTCCGCCGGAATGCGTGCTGAAGGACAAGGTGGCCTGACCGCGTCCCTCGGTTAAGGGGTGGCGCTCTCCCGAACGATTGTCATTGCCGGAGCCGGCATCGGTGGCCTGACGGCCGCGCTCGCGCTCGCCGCGCGCGGCTTCCGCATCGTCGTGCTGGAAAAGGCCGAGCGTCTCGAGGAGGTCGGCGCCGGCCTGCAGCTCTCTCCCAATGCCAGCCGCGTGCTGGTCGAGCTCGGCCTGACCGAACGCCTCAAGTCGCGCGCCGTCGTCCCCGAGGCGGTCTCGATCATGAGCGCGCGGGCCGGCGGCGAGCTCTTGCGCATGCCGCTCGGCGAGGCCGCCGCGCTGCGCGCCGGCGCGCCCTATTGGGTGGTGCACCGTGCCGACCTGCAATCGGCCCTCGCCGGCGCCGTCGCCGACCATCCCGACATCGACCTGAAGCTGGGCGCGACCTTCGAGGACGTGGCGCCCCATGCCAAGGGGCTGACCGTGGTCCATCGCAGCGGCACGATCCGCCGCAGCGACCTCGCCAGCGCGCTGATCGGCGCCGACGGCATCTGGTCGACGGTGCGCCAGCACCTGTTTCCCGAGGTGCAGCCGCGCTTTTCCGGCCTGATCGCCTGGCGCGGTACGCTCGATGCCACGCAGCTGCCGAAGGACTATACCGCGCGCCGGGTGCAGCTCTGGATGGGGCCCAACGCCCATCTGGTCGCCTATCCCATTGCGGGCGGACGCCAGATCAACGTGGTCGCGGTGCTGCCGGGCACATGGAACCGGCCGGGCTGGAGCACGCCCGGCGATGTCAGCGAGGTGATGGACGCCTTTGCCGGCCCAAGCTGGCCGCCGGCGGCGCGGATGATGCTCGCCGCGGTCGACAGCTGGCGCAAATGGGCGCTGTTCGGCGTGCCGGACGGCTGTCCCTGGAGCAAGGGCTCGGTGGCGCTGCTCGGCGATGCCGTGCACGCGATGCTGCCGTTCGCAGCGCAAGGCGCCGGCATGGCGATCGAGGATGCCGCCGTGCTCGCCCGGCATTTGAGCCTTGCGGCCGCCGAGAGCAGCAAAGAGGTTGCCGCCGCGCTGACGCAATACGGCCGTGCCCGCGAGGCGCGGGTGCGGCGGGTGCAGCGGACCGCGCGGCAGCAGGGCCGCATCTATCATCTCAGCGGGCCGCTGGCGCTCGCACGCGATCTCGCGATCCGCGCGCTCGGGCCGGAGCGCATGCTGGCGCGGCAGGACTGGATCTACGGCTGGCGGCCTTGATGCGAAGCGTCGCCGGCGCGAAGCCTCAGCGGGCGGCCTTGCCGGATTTCGCTGCGGGCTTGGCGGCGGCCACGGGCGATGCCGGAGGCGGCGGCTCCTCGGGCGGCGACTCCCGGCATCTGTTGCGGCGCCAGGCGTCCTCGGCCAATTGGGCCTGCCCGCGCACCGCGACATAGTCGTTGCGATAAGCGAGCTCGGACACCACCGCCCCGCCGGTCCCGGTCTCGGCCTTCTGCATCAGCGCCCGCAGATCGTCAGTGCGCTTGGCGAGCCCCTTGCGCTCAGCCTCGAGCTGCTTGCAATCGTACAATTCGTACTTGGCGGGATCGGCGAAGGCCGGCGCAATCGTCTCGCTCACGCTGGCGCAGCCGGACAGCGCAAGGCCCGCCGCAAGCAGCGCGAATAGCGCGCCAACGCCGCGCAGCGGAGAGGAAAACGAAGCAGCCATGCCGGATGAATAGCCCCCGTGGATTGAGAATGCCTAAAGCAGCAACAGATGTCCGGATTGAGGCTTTGCCTTGTGCGCCCGGCTCGCTTAAGGAAGAACCGTCCTTTCGGCTCACGAACGCGCCAATTCCAGACCGCCGGAACGGACTTAAGTGTTTGATCTCGTTGGATCAAGCGGGCATGGCGGAATTGGTAGACGCAAGGGACTTAAAATCCCTCGGTGCGCAAGCGCTGTGCCGGTTCGACCCCGGCTGCCCGCACCATGAGATTTGACGGCCGCGCATCCGTGGGCATCGGAAAAATAGGCCCGCAAGCCATGAGGCGCGCCGCGACCGGCCGCCACCGGCTTCAACCAGCGATGATCGAACGCGCGTCCGGCGATGCTTCGATCAATCCGATTGGCGCGGTTGTGCGGAGTCCGTCGTGCTCCTGTCGGACGGTTTCGACGTCTTGATGGCGTGATGCTGAGCCATCAACGGAACCGGCACCCCATTAGTGCTATCGACGGCGACAGCGAAGGCCGTCAACTTTAGGACGATAGCGCCCCACATTTCCTTGAGAAAAGCGGCGCTCGCTGCTAACTCGGGCAAGAACAAGGCGCAGGCTCTATGGCTCAAACCCCCTTTCCCGCCCAGCCAACAACGGAAGGTCTGAAAGTCGGGGCCGATACTTATTCGAGCGCGATCGCCGACGCACAGAATTATATGAACTGGGTTGTCGACCAGTTCCGTCCCTACCTGAAAGGTAGCATCATCGAGGTCGGCTTTGGGCATGGGCTCTACAGCAGAGTGCTTGGAGAGCTTGGGGACTATTGCGGCGTGGACCATGACCGCGAAAGCGTCGAACGCGCCAGCATGGCGATGCCCGACCGCAAATTCGCCGTCTGCGACATTCTGATGCGTGAGCAGTTGAGCTTGCTGTTTCCCGACGGCGTCGATGCGGTCTTCACCATCAACGTTCTCGAGCACATTGAGGATGACGCCACCGCAATCGCCAACCTGGTGCGGGTGCTCAGGCCCGGAGGACACCTCCTGATCAGCGTTCCGGCCCTGATGCTGCTCTACAACGATCTCGATCGCCTCGCGGGGCATTGCCGCCGCTACACCACGGCGCGCCTCGCCAAACTGCTCGCCAATCAACCGATCGAGCTGGTTCGGCTGAATTACTTCAATCCAATCGGCGGGCTTGGATGGCTCGCCAATCGCCTGAAGCGCCATCAATCCCTCAATGATGCCGCCGTCAACGGGCAGATCGCCCTGTTCGACAAATATGCCGTGCCGCTGTCGCGGGCGCTCGATCCGCTCTCGCGAAGCTTCTTCGGGCAATCCGTCACCTGCATTGCACGTCGCTTATGATTTCAGTCGTCATTCCTGCGCTCAACGAGCGCAACGGCATTGTTGAAACCATTGATCGAGCCAAGGCGGCTCTCGACGGCGCTCGACTCACCCCTTATGAAATCGTCATCGTCGATGACGGTTCGACAGATGGGACCGGCGAACTCGCCGCACAGGCGGGTGCAAGGGTACTCAGGCATCCCCACAACATCGGCTATGGCCGTTCGCTGAAGGACGGAATTCGAGCAGCGAAGTACGATACGATCGCCATCAGCGATGCCGATGGCTCTTATCCGATGGAGGCGATTCCGGCACTGGTCGCCCGCTTCAACCAGGGCTTTGACATGGTCGTCGGCGCCAGGACCGGGCCGAACTACCGCGAGTCGATGCTGAAGTCGCCATTGCGTGCCGTCCTGAAGGCGATCGTCGAATTCACCGCCAACCGCGAGATTCCCGATATCAACTCCGGCCTGCGCGTGTTCGGCAGGCAGGTCGCGATCTCCTATTTCGAGCATGTCAGCGACCTGTTCAGCTTCACGACGTCGCTGACTCTTGCCTACATGATGAACGCGAAGTTCGTCGACTACATCGATATCGAATACAAGGAGCGGATCGGTCGCTCCAAGGTGAACCTGTTCCGCGACTCCATTCGGACCCTGCAATACGTACTGGAGGCCTGCACTTACTACAACCCGCTGAAGATCTTCGTGCTGCTGGCGATGATGTGCATGGCGCTCGCACTGGTTTCGCTGATCGGTGGCATCATCCTGCAGCTCGTCAGCGCTTTCGTGCTGGGCGTGGGCGCGATCTTGCTCAGCATTCTCGTCGTCGCCATGGGGCTGCTCGCGGTGCTCCTGAAGCAGATCATGAATCAGCGAACATGACCGCCATCGGCAAGGGAACGCGATGTGCGGCATAGCGGGCATCTTTCACCGTGACGGCCGCCCTGCCGACAGCCGCGCGGTTGCGGCGATGTCGGCGGCGTTGGTTCACCGCGGGCCGGACGGCGAGAGCACCTGGCTGGACGGGCCCGTCGGCCTCGCCCACCGCCGGCTCGCCATCCGCGATCTCTCCGATGGCGGGCGACAGCCGATGCTCGATGCATCGGAGCGCATCGTCGTCACCTACAACGGCGAGATCTACAATGATCGCGAATTGCGCAGCGAGCTCGAGCGATCGTTCGGCGTCCGGTTTCGCAGCACCTGCGACACCGAAATCCTCCCTTACGCCTACCTCGCCTGGGGCGAGGCGATGTTTGAACGCCTGGAGGGCTTCTTCGCGATCGGCCTGTGGGATCGGAAGGAAGGCCGCCTGATCCTGGCGCGCGACGGCATCGGGATCAAGCCGCTCTATTATTCCGAAAGCAGCAGCCGCGTGCTGTTCGCAAGCGAGATCAAGGGATTGATGGCGAGCGGCGACCTCGCCGCACGGATCGATCCCGTATCACTACATGGCTATCTCGCCGCGGGCCATCCAGGCACGCGACAGAGCTTGTACCAGGACATCAAGCAGCTCCCGCCCGGCACCATGATCGCATTCACCGGTGGCGAGCGGGCCGAGCGACGCTTCTGGCGGCCGGTGCGCGCGCCTACGATCCGCGACCTCGATGAAGCCGTCGCCCGGCTGCAATCGACGATCGAGACGGTGGTGAAGAGCCAGATGGTGAGCGACGTGCCGCTCGCCGTGCTGCAGAGCGGCGGCATCGACAGTTCGCTGATCAGCCTCACGCTCGGCCGGCTCGGATTGAAGCCGCCCCTGTTCACGGCCGGCTTCACCGAGAAGAGCCATGATGAAACTGCGGTGGCGCGCCAGATTGCCGCGACCGCAGGCCTGCCGCTTCACGTCATCGATGGGGAAGCCGGCGAAGGCGCCGAGACTGCGCTGCGCGCCGTCGCCTACCATTTCGACGGCCAGTGCGCCGACACCGGCGCGCTCGGCTTCTATCATCTGGCAGGCGCCGTCCGGAAGCACTGCACGGTCGTCCTCTCGGGCGACGGAGGCGACGAGTTCTTTGGCGGATACGAAACTTACGCCGCGACCATGATTGCGGAGCGCGTGCGCCACGTCGTTCCGCGCCACATCGCGGGCCTGACCGGCCGCATCGCCTATGCGTCCGTGCGCGGCAACGAGAAGCGGCTTCCGGCGGCAGCCCAACTCGCGCGCTTTGCTCTCGGGTTGGGCGAAGCTGGCAACAGCCCTCATTTGCAATGGCGTCGCCTCGTTCCTCGCTTTCTGGCCGAGAAGATCTATGACGGCGGAATGGCCGATCTGGCATCGACAGATCCGTTCGCCGAATACGCCGAATATTACGCCGAGCCGCACGCAAACGTGCTCGACCGGGCCCTAATTGCCGACCAGCGCTTCCATCTGCAAAGCGTCCTCGCGAAGGTCGATGCGATGAGCATGGCGCATTCGCTGGAGGTGCGCGTCCCCATTCTGGACCGACGGATCATGGACCTCGCCGGCACCATTGACAGCTCGCTGCTCAATCCCTGGCCAAAAGGGGCGCCGAAATACGTGCTGCGCAAGCTCGCCGAGCGCCTGGGCATGCCGAGCGGAGCTGCGTGGTCACGCAAGCGCGGCTTCAACGTGCCCATTGCGCAACTGATGCGGAGCAGGCTGCGGTCGATCTGCGACCGCGTGCTCAACCAGGAGGCCGACGTGTTCGCGCCGTTCTTGAAGCCCGATGCGGTCCGGCAGCTATGGAAAGACCATCTCGAGCGCAGAAACGACAACGCATTCGCGTTGTGGCCGATCCTCACCCTGGGAATCTGGTTGCTGGGGCTCGCTTGCCCCGCGCCACGCTGAGCGGACGACGGTGGGTACGCAGCCATGCCCGATCTGAAGGAAGACACGATCAGAGACTTCGGAGAGCAATGGAGCGCGTTCCGCGACAACCCCGGCTATTACGGATCCGCCGTCTTGCTTGCCGACCTGCTTGGTCCACTCGTTGCGCTTGATGAACTTAAAGGCAAGACGATCGCCGACATCGGCAGCGGCTCGGGGCGCATCGTCAACATGCTGTTGGATGCCGGAGCCGCTCGCGTCGTCGCGGTCGAGCCATCGGCCGCCATGCAGGTCCTGAAGGACAACACGACCGCGCGCAAGGACCGGATCGACTATCTGCAAATTCCCGGCGACCAGTTGCCGCCGGATCTCGGGCTGGATTACGTGGTTTCGATGGGCGTCTTGCATCACATACCGACGCCGATCCCCGTGGTTCGCGCGGCGTTCGCGGCGTTGCGTCCCGGAGGGCGATGCATCGTCTGGCTCTATGGTTACGAGGGCAACGAGACCTATCTGTCACTCGCGGTACCGCTGCGCAGGCTTACGATCCTATTACCGCACCGCCTGCTCGTGGCGCTATCCTACGTTCTGGAATGGGCGCTGACCGCCTATATCGGGCTGTGCCGAATAGTGCCGCTTCCGATGCGCTCCTACATGCGCTCGGTGCTGGCCAAGTTTCCGCGCAGCGTCCGACGTCTGACCATCTACGATCAGCTCAATCCCGCCTATGCCAAATACTACACCCGCGAAGAGGCCGAGGCGCTGCTCCCGGCCGGCGGATTCGAGGATGTGAAGATCTATCATCGTCACGGATATAGCTGGACGGTGTGCGGCACCCGGCCGGCGCGAGGGGCATCCTGAGGGAGGGCCGCTGCTGCCGCCTTCGCTCAGTCAATCCGGAGACTTCCATGCCTGCCATCGACATCCAAAGCGTAGAGGGTCCGCTGACGGGGCGGCCGGCACGCCTCACATGGGCAAGCCGCATCGTGTGGCTCTGGATCTGGCTTGGAGTGATTGGTCTGGCGCTATCGGTTCACCTGGCTTTTCTGGTGGCCTGGCCGGATCATTTCCTGCACGAAGATGGCGGTGCCTATCTGGATGAGGCGCAATCCATCCTGACGGGCCATTATCTCGATGACTCGGGAAAACGGCCTTACGGCGTGGCGGTCTTCCTGGTGCTGCTATCCAAGCTGTTCGGGCCGCATATCCTGGTCTTCGTCATTGCCCAGCATTTGATGAGCATCGCTACGGCCCTTCTCGTCGCCGCGACGGTGCGCTTCGCCGGAGCCCCCCGCATCCTGTCGGTCTTGGCCTTTCTGATTGCGGCGCTCTATGCGCGCACGGTTCACTATGACAACACAATTGGTGCCGAGACCATCTCGAACTTTCTGGTCGGAGTTGCGGCCTTCATCGCAGCAGGCCTCACCTTCAGGAAATGGCCGCCAATCATCGCTGCGGCGGCGGTCGGGACGACCCTCGGGGCTGTCATGACGTGCCGGTCGGCCGCGGTCGGACAAGCTGCTGTTATCCTGCTCTGGTTGGTCATGGTGCAGGATGCCGGATGGCTCCGCCGACTGAGCGTGCTCGCGCTCGCGGGCAGCCTTGCCACGGCCGTGTACCTGATCCCGACGGCCGTCAACTACGCGATTGGAAAGCGTCCGGCCGGCAACGAGAGCCTTGCGGTGATGGCGTTCGTAGTTGGCTACTCCGCGGACTTCGATCACGGCGTCCACCTGGACCGTAAAGCCAACGCGCGGGCATTCGTCGAAAAGATGCGGGCAATGGACACTCCGACCGGCTGGGCCGATGCGGAGGTATATCAATGGCCCTTTGGGGCCATGCATGCGCTGGAGAAACCCGGCGACAGCGCGAACGAGTTTGAAAAGGTAGTTCGCGACATCTTTATCGAGACGCTGACGACACCATCGACGCTATATCGGCACGTCACCAGGCATTTCCTGCGCGAGGTGTACTTCCTCCTGTTCGATGGAAATAGCGTGGCGCGGCGGACCACCAATCCGCAGGCCTATGAGTTCTTCGTCCAGCAAGCCCCGCTCCCGCTGTTTGGAAGTCCGACCGGGCTCAAATACCGTCGGCTGGTCTACGACTACTACAAGCCCCACTGGCGGCTGGAGCGATGGCTTTTGCCAACGTCCGATCAGGTGCAGGTGAAGCTGGACTACCTCTTGACACTTGGCTACCAACCGCGACCGGATCTGGCCGACCTCTGCTGCGGCTTGACCATATCGAGCGAGTACGATGATTTTCCGGGTCCGATCCGGTGGGTATCCGCGGCGGCTCTGGCACTCATGGTCGTCCTGCTCGCAAGCGCCGTCGGAACCAGACTCGGTTTGATGCGACCGCTCCCCGCGGGGCTGGCGGCCGGAGGCACATTGATGATCTCGCTCGCGCTGATCAGCGTCGCATTTCCGGCCTTTCTCGTTTATGGATTCAACCGCTACGCCTACTACGCCGTCCCATTTCTCGCGGGAGCGAGCGCGATCCTCGGCGCCGTGGTGTTCGATCGGGTCAGCCGCTTGGGCGTATCGGGGATGTTAACCTCTTGGGCGCGTCGCAAGCGCCCCCTCGCATCGCCGCAACCTTCGGAAGCGGGTCTGCAGCCATAAGGCAGGCCATGGGAGCGCGGCCCTCGGCGGAAAGCGCTCCAGCACGCCGGTTGTCATACCCGTTTCAGACCGAAGGAGCCGGCCCACCGTGCGATTTACCCCTGCTCCAGCCGCTCGGGCTCCGCGCGGAAATCCAGCAGCACGATCCAGAAGCAGATCAGCGCGCTGACGAGGAGGATGAAGGTGCCCTCGATCGGCGCGCCCAGAAGCGAGACCAGGGCCGGAAGGGCGAGGCCGACGCCGAGAACGGCGGCGAGCGCCAGGGCCGGAAGATCGACGATGAGGATCGCGGCAAGAAGCGCGAGCTCGAAGAAGGCATATTCCTTCAGGCGCGGCGAGCTGAGATAGAGCGCGAACATGGCGAGCACCGTGATGCGCATGGCCGTGCGGGGGTGATCGATCAGCCAGCGATCGAGCCCTAGCAGGAGCGATGCCCCTCCCCGCGCCGATCCGCGCGCGGTCGCGCGCAGGACGGACTGCGCGAACGGCACCAGCACGAGCGCGAGCGCGGCGAGCGCATAGGCCGCCAGCATCGCCGGCTTGCCGTCACCGAAGCCGGCCTGAGCCATGAGGTCGCGCGCCAGCAGCAAGAGCGACGGATTGGTCTCGACGAGACCGACGGCATGCTGGCCGGAAATTTGTCCTGCGATCGCGAGCAGCCAGCTCGCGAACAGATCGGGATACAGCAGCCGCGACACCGCGACCGGCAACGCGAAGGCGAACGCGGCCACCGCGATCAGGGCCAGCTTGCGGCCGCGCGGCAGCGGCAGGAAATAGAGCGCCGCCAGCACCGGGACGAACACCAGCTTGAACGAGGTCACGAGGCCGAGCAGCGCCGCGCCGGCGAGGCGCAAGGAAAAGCTCGAATCTCGCTCGGACGCGAGCGGACGTAACAGCAGCTTCAGCGCGATCACGGTCAGCACACCGCTCAGCAGCGCAAAATTCCCTGACGCCACCACGAATTCGAAACCGACGAACGCGCCGAGCGCGCAGAGCACCTTCAAGCCCGCATCGCGCGCGCTGGGACGCGTTCGGCCAAGGCCTGGCAGCAGCAGCCCGCAGAGCACGGCGAGGACGAGATAGATGCTTCGGTAGTGATCGAGGAGAACGCCGCCTGCGCAGAGCGGGCGGAAAACGTCCAGCGTCACCGGCAGATAGGGGTAAGAATAATTGGTGCCCTTCAGGTTCTTGACGAAATAGGGATCGAGCGCTTCGGCATGCGCATCGACCGCCGCGCAATTGACCCGGACGTCCCAGCCATAGGGCAGGTCGAGCGCGGCATCGTTGGCGAGATTGCCGAGCACCAGCAGCGCTGTCAGCGCGACCACGCCGGCGAGCCAGACGTTGCGCCTGCCAGCCTTGGCCGCAGGCGCCAACCATCGTGCTGCACCTGACATGTCGGACACGGGCGATACCTCAGTTTGGCCTGGCTTCTCGCGGCGCCGTTGCGGCAGCCGGTCCGGCCACCATGGACAGGACGTGTTGCCGATTCATCTCCCCGGCGCACCATGCGCGGTCTTATGGTGAATCCCTGGTTGCCGGCCGCCCACAGCTTGACGCGGTTTCAGAAACGCTTCCATGCGCTTGCGACGCCGTCGAGCATGGCCATCAGGCCGACGACGGGACCTCACCAATTCTTGACCGTTCCTGCCCCCGCCTGCCAGCCATCCCGAAACATGGGTTGTGCAACGCAGCATCGAAGCTCAATAAGTCACTCGATTGCAGGGGTAAGCTTCTTGTCCGACGTCAATGCCGACGCTTGGGTGTCCTCGGGACACCGCCCGATGGGTTTTCCGGAATTCGTCATCGTGATCGCCTCCATCATGGCGCTGAATCCGCTCGCGATGGACATCATGCTGCCGGCGCTGCCCGATATCGGCGCCGCTTTCAAGATCCCCGTCGAGAACCATCTGCAACTGGTGCTGTCGACCTTCCTGATCGGCTTCGGCGCCGGCCAGTTCGTGATGGGCCCGCTGTCGGACCGTTTCGGCCGCCGGCCGGTGCTGCTCGGCGGCATGGCGGTCTATGCGGTGGCGAGCGTGCTGGCGGTCGCCGCGCCCTCGTTCGAGACGCTGCTGCTGGCGCGTGCGCTCCAGGGGCTCGGCACCTCGGCGACACGCGTGATCGCGACCTCGATCGTGCGCGATTGCTATGTCGGCCGCCGCATGGCGAGCGTGATGTCGCTCGCCATGATGATCTTCATCGCGGTGCCCGTGGTCGCGCCCTCGTTCGGACAGACGGTGCTGCTGGTGACGGCGTGGCGCGGCATCTTCGTGGTGCTGATGCTCTACGGCCTGCTCGCGCTCGCATGGTGCGTGCTGCGGCTGCCTGAAACCCTTCCCCAGTCCGAGCGCCGATCGCTGGCACCCGCAGACGTGCTCTCGGCGTTCCGGCAGACCGTGACCCATCGCCAGACCATCGGCTATGCCACCGCTGCCGGCAGCGTGATGGGCGCGCTGTTCGCCTACGTCTTCTGCGCCCAACAGATCTTCACCGGCATCTATCACCTCGGCCACTACTTCCCGGTCGCTTTCGCCGCGATCGCTGCCGGCACCGCCATCGCCGGCTTCCTCAATGCGCGGCTGGTCGGCCGGCTCGGCATGCGCGTGATCTCGCACGGCGCGCTGACGCTCTACACCGCGGTCGCCGGCGTCATGTTGCTGACCGAAATCCTCGGTGTGTTGCCGCTCGCCCTATTCATGGCGCTCTCGGCGCTGATGATGTTCTCTTTCGGCATGATGGTCGCCAACTTCACCGCGCTCGCGATGGAGCCGCAGGGCCACATCGCCGGCACCGCCTCCTCGCTCTACGGCTCGATCACCACGCTGATCGGGATCGTGGTCGGCATGGCGATCGGGCAGAGCTTCGACGGCACGCTGCTGCCGTTCTCGATCGGCTTCTTCCTGTCCACCCTCGCCGCGCTCGCGATCGTGCTGGTGGTCGAGAAGGGACGGCTGTTCAGGCCGCAGCATCGTCCGGTCGCGTGAGGAACCTGTGGCCGGCCTCGATGTTGTCCTGCAGCAATTCTGGAGGACTGCGAGATGGAACCGAAGAAGAAGCCGGATCAGCCCGCGACGGAACTTGAGCAGCCCACTTTGCAGCAGGTCGAGGAGCAGCCAAGCAGAAACCTGCCCTTCGCCAATGAAGGGCTCGAGCAGGTGCGCGACAGCCACTGCTGAAGGCAAAACAAAGAAGTATCGCTTCATGAAAAACGGCGCCGCGGAGATCCGCGGCGCCGTTCTTTCTTCAAATGCAGGCGAGCTTATTCCGTCTTGTCGATGTTCCAGAACACGGGAGTCGCGGGACCGTCGATCACACCGGTGAGCGACTTCCGCCACGCGCTCGGCCCTTGATATTGCCCCAGCGGCATGTAGAGCACCTGGTCATAGGCTTGCTTCTGGATCTCGGTCGCGATCTTCTTCCGGTCCTCCGCGGAGGTCGCGCGAACGAAGGCACCCTTGAGCTGCTCGATCTTGGCGTCCTCCGCCCAGCCGAACCAGCCGCCCTTCTTGCCCTGCCCGCCGACAGCGACGTTGGAGATCGGGTTGTCCACGTCGGCGCTGACCCAGTTGGTGATGAACATGTTCCAGCCGCCCTCCTTCGGGGGCTTTTGGCTGGCGCGACGGCTCACCACCGTCTGCCAGTCGGTCGCCTGCAGGTCGACCTTGAAACCGGCATCGCGCAGCTGCTGAGCCACCACGATCGGTTGGGCCTTCAGCATCAGCACGTCGCCCGGCGCCATCAGCACGACCGGTGTCCCATCGTAACCGGACTCGGCAAGCGCTTTCCTGGCCGCAGCGATGTCCCCGCCTTTCGCGAGGGTCTCACCGCCAACATCTGTCGCGTAGGGCGTGTCGCAGATGAAGGCCGCCGCGCAAGTCTTGTAGTACTTGGGATTGCCGATCAGCGCATCGAGCACGTCCTTCTGCTTGATCGCCAGAAACGCTGCGCGGCGGACTTTGACGTTGTCGAATGGCGGATGGAGGAAGTTCATCCGTGCACCCGTCTGGTACCCGAACTTGTTCAGGATCTCGAGCTTGAGCTCCTTGTCTGCCTCGATGGTGGGCAACATTTCGATGGCAGGAGCTTCCATGAAATCGACGTCGCCCGACTGCAGCGCGTTCAACGCCGTCTGCGCGTCCGGCATGGTGATCCATTCGACGCGGTCGACCTTCACCACCTTGCCGCCGGTGGTCCAGCTCGCCGGCTCCTTGCGCGGCACGTAATCGGTGTTCTTGACATAGACCGACTTCACGCCCGGCTGGAATTCCGATGCGACGAACTTGAACGGGCCGGAGCCGATCTGCTCGGGGATCTGCTTGTCCGCCGGCGTCTCGGCAAGACGCTTCGGCATCATGAAAGCGACCCGCGAGGACGGCTTGCCGATCGAGTCCAGCACGAGCGCGTAGGGCTCCTTCAGCTTCAGCGTGATGGTCCTGGGGTCGGTCGCCTCGATGCTCGCGGTGAACAGCATCATCTGCTGGCCCATCCCGTCGACAACGGCCCAGCGCTTCAGGGAGGCGACGCAATCTTCCGCGGTGACGGGCGTGCCGTCATGCCACTTCAGGCCGTCGCGGAGGGTGAAAGTGTAGGTCAGCTTGTCGTCGGAGATCTTCCAATCCGCCATCTGCGGCTGGATCTTGAAGTTCGAATCCGTCGAGATCAGCGTGTCGTAGACCATGTAGCCATGGTCGCGCGAGATATAGGCGCTGGTGAAGATCGGATCGAGGATGCGCAGATCCGAATGCATCACGGCAGTGATGGTCTTGCCTGCGGCGAGAACCGGCGAGGCCAGTGCCGAAAGCACTCCGACCGAAAGCGCAAGCTTGGAGGCGAACGTGGGACGTCCCCGGCGCATGATTTGGAACATCGAAGTTCTCCAGGCAGTTCTGTTGGCAGTCTTCTTGGTCTGTTGGCAGTCTTCTTGGCAGGTCTCCCGGCAAGCGGCGCCGTTGATGACAGCGGCGCCGCGCAATGGTCGAGCTGAAAGGCGCGACATGCGCCCTTCCTTACTTGAACTTGGCCCTACTCCGACTTGTCGACGTTCCAGAAGATCGGCGTCGCCGGACCGTCGAGCACGCCGGTCAGCGATTTGCGCCAGCCGCTCGGCAGCAGGTACTGCCCGAGCGGGATGTAGATCACCTGCTCATAGGCTTGCTTCTGGATGTCGGCGGCGATCTTCTTCTGCTCGTCGAGCGAGGAGGCGCGCACGAATGCGTCCTTGAGCTGCTCGATCTTGGCGTCCTCCGCCCAGCCGAACCAGCCCTTCTTGCCCTGGCCGCCGATCGAAAGGTTGGCGATCGGGTTGGACACGTCGGGCGCGACCCAGTTGGTGAAGAACATGTTCCAGCCGCCCTCCTTCGGCGGCTTCTGGCTGGCGCGGCGGCTCACCACGGTCTGCCAGTCGGTCGCCTGCAGGTCGACCTTGAAGCCGGCCTCGCGCAGCAGCTGGGCCGCGACGATCGGCTGCGCCTTCAGGGTCGTGACGTCGCCGGGGGCCATGATCACGATCGGCGTGCCGTCATAGCCGGACTCGGCGAGCGCCTTCTTGGCTTCCGCCATGCCGTTGCCCTTCACCAGCGTGTCGGCGCCGACCTCGGTCGCGAACGGCGTATCGCAGATGAAGAACGCGCCGCAGATCTTCTGGTACTTCGCGTTGCCGACCAGCGCGTCGAGCACGTCCTTCTGGTTCATGGCCAGCAAGGCGGCACGCCGCACCTTCACGTTGTCGAACGGCGGATGGAGGAAGTTCATGCGGCCGAGCGTCTGGTAACCGAACTTGTTCAGGACCTCGATCTTGAGCTCCTTGTTCGCTTCCAGCACCGGCAGCATGTCGTAGGGAAGATTTTCCATGAAGTCGATGTCGCCCGACTGCAGCGCGTTCACCGCGGTCTGCGAGTCCGGCATGGTGATCCACTCGACGCGGTCGACCTTCGCCACCTTGCCGCCGGAGGTCCAGCTCGCCGGCTCCTTGCGCGGCACGTAATCGGTGTTCTTGACGTAGACCGCCTTCACGCCGGGCTGGAATTCGCCCTGCACGAACTTGAAGGGGCCCGAGCCGATCTGCTCGGGAATCTGCTTGTCGGCCGGCGTCTCGGCAAGGCGCTTCGGCATCATGAAGGCGACGCGCGAGGACGGCTTGCCGATGGAATCGAGGACGAGGCCGTAGGGCTCCTTCAGCTTCAGCGTGATGGTCTTGGCGTCGGTCGCCTCGATGCTGGCGGTGAAGTCCATGAGCTTCTGGCCCATGCCGTCGACCGCGGCCCAGCGCTTGAGCGAAGCGACGCAGTCTTCCGCCGTCACCGGCGTACCATCATGCCACTTCAGGCCGTCGCGCAGCGTGAAGGTGTAGGTGAGCTTGTCGTCGGAGATCTTCCAGTCCGCCATCTGCGGCTGGATCTTGAAGCTCGAATCCGGAGCCACCAGCGTGTCGTAAACCATGTAGCCATGGTCGCGCGTGATGTAGGCGGTGGTGAAGATCGGGTCGATGATGCGCAAATCCGAGTGCATCACCGCGGTGAGGGTCTTGCCGGCCGCAAGCACTGGCGAGGCCAGCGCGGTCGAAAGCGCGACGACCGACAGCGCAAGTGTGGAGGCGAACGCGCGAGGCCCCCGGCGCATGAAGTGGAACATAGAAAGTTCTCCTGACGTGAAACTGTTCAAAGGCGGGTTATTGATTGAGCATGAAGTCCGTTCGTTGGGCGAACTAACCTCATGCAATGCCTTTATCTTTTCGAGACTTGCAGACAGTGCCGAGCGCGTCAATCCGGTTTCGTTGCAAGCCCTTGCGGCGCATGCGCGGGCTCCATAGAGATCGGTTTGGCTCTACAACACCTTCCGCTTGTCCTGCCCACGCCGATGCAATGCGCGTTCCATCTTTCCAAGCTCGAGAGACATTGAGATGAATCCAGCCAATCTCCCCTTTGATTCCGAGGCAATGCTCGAGGGCCTGCGCGGCTGGGTCGAATGCGAAAGCCCGACCTGGGACGCAGGGGCCGTGGACCGCATGCTCGATATCGCGGCGCGCGATATGGCGATCATGGGTGCGACGATCGAACGCATCGCCGGCCGCCAGGGTTTTGGCGGCGTCATCCGCGCGCGCTTTCCCCACCCGAAGCAGGGCGAGCCGGGCATCCTGATCGCCGGCCACATGGACACCGTCCACCCGGTCGGCACCATCGAGAAGCTGAAATGGCGGCGCGAGGGCAACAAGTGCTACGGCCCCGGCATCTACGACATGAAGGGCGGCAATTATCTCTCGCTGGAAGCGATCCGGCAGCTGGCGCGCGCATCCTTCACCACGCCGCTGCCGATCACGGTGCTGTTCACGCCGGACGAGGAAGTCGGCACGCCCTCGACGCGCGACATCATCGAGGCCGAAGCCGCGCGCAACAAATACGTGCTGGTGCCGGAGCCCGGCCGCGCCGACAACGGCGTCACCACCGGGCGTTACGCCATCGCACGCTTCAACCTCGAGGCGACGGGCCGGCCGAGCCACGCCGGCGCCACGCTGTCGGCGGGACGCTCCGCGATCCGCGAGATGGCGCGGCAGATTCTCAGCATCGACGCCATGACGACGGAGGACTGCACCTTCTCGGTCGGCGTCGTGCATGGCGGACAGTGGGTCAATTGCGTCGCCACCACCGCGACGGGCGAAGCGCTGTCGATGGCCAAGCGCCAGGCCGATCTCGATCGCGGTGTCGAGCGGATGCTGGCGCTGTCGGGCACCAGCAATGACGTCACCTTCAAGGTCACGCGTGGCGTGACGCGGCCGGTGTGGGAGCCCGATGCCGGCACCATGGCGCTCTATGAGAAGGCGCGTGGGATCGCCAAGTCTCTCGGCATGGAACTGCCGCATGCAAGCTCCGGCGGCGGCTCCGACGGCAACTTCACCGGCGCGATGGGAATCCCGACGCTCGACGGCCTCGGCGTGCGCGGCGGCAATGGCCACACGCTGGAGGAGTATATCGAAGTCGAGAGCCTCGTTGAGCGTGGACGGCTGATGGCGGGGCTACTGGCGACGCTGGAGTGATGGCACCGGTCCAGCCCGGGCATGACGACCATGTTGGGGATAAGGCCCTCATGGCACGGGAATTGCTGAAATGTTAGGCTGGTGGCAGGTTGCCAAGGGCGCCGCCCAAGAAGCCTACCCAATTTGACTCTAAACTGACGGATCCAACTTGCTCGGATATCTCCTTCGCCGAATCTTCGCCGCCGTGCCCGTGATGGGCGTGGTCGCGCTGTTCGTCTTCCTCCTGCTCCGCCTCACCCCCGGCGATCCCGCCGCGATCCTCGCCGGCGACAACGCGACCCCGGAACGGCTGGAGCGCATCCGCGACTCGCTCGGCCTCAACGAGCCGCTGATCGTGCAGTTCATCACCTGGGTGAACAAGCTGCTGCACGGCGACCTCGGGACGTCGCTGATCTCCAACCTGCCCGTGATGAAGATGATCGGCCAGCGCGTCGAGCCGTCGATCTCGATCGCGCTGTGCACCATCATCCTCGCCGTCATCGTCGCAGTTCCCCTGGGGGTGATCGCGGCGTGGAAGCACGGCACCTGGGTCGACCGTTTCGTGATGGGTCTGTCCGTGCTCGGCTTCTCGGTGCCGGTGTTCGTGGTCGGCTATGTCCTGATCCAGGTCTTCGCGATCGAGCTGCGCTGGGTGCCGGTACAGGGCTTCCGCAGCATCTTCAACGGCTTCGGTCCGTTCTTCGAGCGCATGATCCTGCCGACCTGCGCACTCTCCTTCATCTACATCGCACTGATCGCGCGCATGACGCGTGCGGCGATGCTCGACGTGCTCGGCGAAGACTACGTGCGAACCGCGCGCGCAAAGGGCATCAACGAGGTCGCGGTGATGATGCGCCACGCGCTGCGCAACGCCGCCGTGCCCGTGATCACCGTGATCGGCACCGGCTTTGCGCTGTTGATCTCCGGCGTCGTCGTCACCGAGAGCGTGTTCAACATCCCCGGCATCGGCCGCCTCACCGTCGATGCGGTGCTGGCGCGCGACTATCCGGTGATCCAGGCGATGATCCTGCTGACCTCGCTGATCTACGTCGTCGTCAATCTTCTCATCGACGTCGCCTACACCCTGCTCGATCCCCGGATTCGGTACTGAGGCAAGGACAAGAACATAATGTCGGTCGATACCCTTCCCCAGTCCTCCATTCCGATCACGTCGCCGTTGCGGCCGCGATTCGGATTCCTCACTTCGACGCCGATCATCGCCGCAGCGACGTGCCTGCTCGCCTTGATCGTGGTGGTGTCGATCCTGGCGCCGCTGATCGCGCCGCATGATCCGATCCAGCTCGCGCCGTCGCAGCGGCTGAAGCCGTCCTCCGCGCAATTCCTGCTCGGCACCGACGCCTACGGCCGCGACGTGTTGTCGCGCGTGATCTATGGCGGCCGCATCTCGCTTCTGATCGGCATCGGCGCGGCGATCCTGTCGATCGCCATCGGCCTCGCGATCGGCCTCGTCTCCGGCTTCTTCAAGCTGGTCGATTCCGTGATGATGCGCGTCATGGACGGCCTGATGGCAATGCCGAGCATCCTGCTCGCGATCGCCGTGGTGTCGCTGTCGGGCGCCAGCCTCTGGACCGTGCTGATCGCGATCACGATCCCCGAAATTCCGCGCGTGGCACGCCTGGTCCGCTCGGTTGTGCTGTCGGCCCGCGAGGAGCCATACGTCGAGGCGGCGATCTCGGTCGGCTCGAGCCTGCCGAAGATCATGTGGCGCCATTTGATGCCCAACACGATCGCGCCGCTGATCGTCCAGGGCACCTATATCTGCGCCAGCGCCATCCTGACCGAGGCGATCCTCTCCTTCCTCGGCGCCGGCATCTCGCCGGAGACGCCGACCTGGGGCAACATCATGGCCGAGGGCCGCCAGTACTTCCAGATCAAGCCGTCGCTGATCTTCTGGCCGGGCCTGTTGCTCTCCATCGCCATCCTCAGCATCAACCTGATCGGCGACGCCGCACGCGATGCCCTCGATCCGCGCATGAAGCAGCGGGAGGGGAAGTGATTTGTTCGCCGGCTTATCCCCTTGTTCCGTCATCGCGAGCGGAGCGAAGCAATCCAGTCTGGCTCCGCGGAAAGATTCTGGATTGCTTCGCCGCTGCGCGCCTCGCAATGACGACGGAGTGACCTCATGACCAACACCATCCTCGACATCAACAATCTCGTCGTCTCCATCGGCAAGCAGCCGAAAGGCGCGAACATCATCGATGGCATCTCGATCCAGGTGCGCGAGCGCGAGACGCTGTGCCTCGTCGGCGAAAGCGGCTCAGGCAAGTCGGTGACCTCGCTCACCACGATGGGCCTGTTGCCGAAGGGCACGCTGGTGCCGACCGCCGGCAGCGTCAAGCTGGTCGGCGAGGAGCTGCTCACCGCCACCGATCGCCGCCTGCGCCAGCTGCGCGCCACGCAGATGGCGATGATCTTCCAGGAGCCGATGACCGCGCTCAATCCGGTGGTGCCGGTCGGCCGCCAGATCGACGAGGTGCTGCGCGCGCACACCAGCCTCGACGCCAGGGCGCGCAAGAAGCGCATCCTCGACATGATGGACCAGGTGCGCCTGCCGCAGGTCGAGCGCATCTTCGCCTCCTACCCCCACCGCCTCTCCGGCGGCCAGCGCCAGCGCATCATGATCGCGATGGCGCTGGTGCTGGAGCCGAAGCTGCTCATTGCCGACGAGCCGACCACCGCGCTCGACGTCACCACGCAGAAGCAGATCCTGACCCTGATCCGCGACCTGCAGCGCGATCACGGCACGGCCGTACTGTTCATCACCCACGACATGGGCGTCGTGGCCGAGATCGCCGACCGCGTCGCGGTGATGCGGCAGGGCCGCCTGGTCGAGACCGGTCCGCTCGAGACCGTGCTGCGCAATCCGACCATGGAATACACCCGCAACCTGCTCGCCTCGGTGCCGAGCCTGGTGCCGCGTCCGCCACGCGAGGAGACCCGCGAGCCCGTGGTGCTGGAGGCCAACGAGCTCAGCAAGGTCTACAAGGAGCGCGCCTTCTTCGGCAAAGGCCGCGAGGTCGTCGCCGCCGACAAGGTTACGCTCACCTTGCGCAAGGGCCGCACCCTCGGCATCGTCGGCGAAAGCGGCTCGGGCAAGTCGACGGTGGCGCGCTGCATCGTGCGCCTGATCGATCCGACCTCCGGCGGCGTGCGCCTCGCCGGCCGCGAGATCGCCGACATCTCGCGCCGCCTGCTGCAGCCGCACCGGCAGAAGATCCAGATCGTGTTCCAGGATCCCTACCGCTCGCTCAACCCGCGCGTCACCGTCGGCGAGAGCATCGCGGAGGGCCCGATCAATTACGGCAAGTCGCATGCCGATGCGATGAAGCGGGCACGCGAGCTACTCGAGCTGGTCGGCCTGCCCGCCGACGCAGTGTCGCGCTATCCGCACCAATTCTCCGGCGGCCAGCGCCAGCGCATCGCGATCGCCCGCGCGCTCGCGCTCGATCCGGACGTGCTGGTCGCGGACGAAGCGGTCTCCGCGCTCGACGTCTCGGTTCAGGCGCAGGTGCTGGAGCTGCTCGACGAGATCCAGAAGCGCCTCGGCATCGCCATTCTGTTCATCACCCACGATCTGCGCGTCGCAGCCCAGATCTGCGACGAGGTCGTGGTGATGCAGCACGGCCGCGTCGTCGAACAGGGACCGGCTGCCGAAGTGCTGACGCATCCGAAGGAGGCCTACACCAGGGCCCTGCTGGACGCGGCACCCGGTCGCGACTGGGACTTTGCGAACTTCCGGCCGGTGGCGGAGGGCGTAGGGGCGAGCGCGTAGGTCTATCCGCTCGTCATTGCGAGCGCAGCGAAGCAATCCAGAGTCTCTCCGCGGAAGGATTCTGTATTGCTTCGCTGCGCTCGCAATGACGGTGTGCGCGGCACACATTCCCAAAACGGCTTGACCCCATGCGCGGCGCGATGGCCTCTCACCTTGCTCTCTCCTCTGAGCCAAGGCTAACGTCGCGCACTTTCAAACGCTGGACCTGCACTGAATGACACGCATCGCCGTCGGCGGCTTCCTGCACGAGACCAACACCTTCGCTCCGACCAAGGCGACCTTCGCCGATTTCCAGCATGGCGGCGGCTGGCCGGCGATGACGGAAGGGGCCGACGTGCTGAAGGTGATGCGGCGCATCAATGTCGGCCTCGCCGGTTTCGTCGACAGCGCTGAAGCGAACGGCTGGGAACTCGTTCCGACCATTGCCTGCGGCGCGAGCCCGTCGGCGCATGTCACGGAGGATGCCTTCGAACGCATCGTGAAGGTGATGGTCGACGGCATCGCCGCCGCCGGGCCGATCGACGCCGTCTATCTCGACCTGCACGGCGCCATGGTGACCGAGCATCTCGACGACGGCGAAGGCGAGATCCTGGCGCGGGTGCGCCGCGTTATCGGCAAGGATGTTCCGCTGGTCACCAGCCTCGATCTCCATGCCAACGTTACGCCCGAGATGATGGCGCATGCCGACGCGCTGATCGCCTACCGCACCTATCCCCATATCGACATGGCCGAGACCGGCCGCGCCTGCGCGCGCCATCTCGCGCTGCTGCTGCAGACGAAGCGGCGCTTCGCCAAGGCGTTCCGGCAATTGCCGTTCCTGATCCCGATCAGCTGGCAATGCACCAACGACCAGCCCACCAAGGGCATCTACGAAAAGCTCGCCGCGCTGGAGAGCGATGCCGTCCCCACTCTCTCTTTCGCGCCCGGCTTCCCCGCCGCCGATTTCCGCGACTGCGGCCCCAGCGTATTCGCCTACGGCAGGACGCAGGACGACGCCGATCGCGCGGCGGACGCGCTTCTGAAGCTGATCGAAAGCCACGAGGACGATTTCGACGGCAAGATCTGGACGCCCGACGATGGCGTGCGCCATGCCATGGAACTCTCGAAGACTGCCAGCAAGCCGATCATCATCGCCGACACCCAGGACAATCCAGGCGCCGGCGGTGACTCCGATACGACGGGCATGCTGCGCGCGCTGGTGCGCAACAAGGCGAGTGCGGCAACCGGCGCGATCTACGATCCGGAATCGGCCAGGGCCGCGCATGCGGCCGGCGTCGGCGCCACCGTGACGCTGTCGCTTGGCGGCAAGTCCGGCATTCCCGGCGACGAGCCCTATCGCGAGACCTTCGTGGTCGAACAGCTCTCCGACGGCCGCTTCATCGCGCCCGGTCCTTATTACGGCGGCCGCGAAATGGAGATGGGCCCGTCCGCAGCCTTGCGTATCGGCGATGTCCGAATCGTCGTCTCCTCGCACAAGGCCCAGCTCGCCGACCAGGCGATGTACCGCTATGTCGGCATCGAGCCGACCGAGCAGAAGATCCTGGTCAACAAGAGCTCGGTGCATTTCCGCGCCGATTTCGAACCGATCGCGGAAGAGCTGATGATCTGCGCCGCGCCCGGCGCGATGCCGGCCGATACCGCTTCGCTGCCCTGGACGCGCCTGCGACCCGGCATCCGCATCAAGCCGAACGGTCCCGTTTTCAATCCACCTTCACGCTAACCGGACAGGACACATGCCCACGATCGATCGCATCGACGGCTACGCCGACGAACTCACCGCCATCAGGCGCGACCTTCACGCCCATCCCGAGATCGGCTTCGAGGAAGTACGCACCTCCGGCATCGTCGCCGACAAGCTGACAAGCTGGGGCATCGAGGTGCATCGCGGCCTCGGCGGCACCGGCGTGATCGGAATCATCAAGGGCAAGGGCTCCGGCGGCAAGCGCATTGGCCTGCGCGCCGACATGGACGCGCTGCCGATGGAAGAGAACACCAACCTGAAATGGAGCTCGAAGATCCCCGGCCGCTTCCACGGCTGCGGCCATGACGGCCACACCACCATGCTGCTCGGCACCGCGCGCTATCTCGCCGAGACCCGGAATTTCGACGGCACCGTGCACCTGATCTTCCAGCCGGCCGAGGAAGGCCTCGGCGGCGCCCGCGCCATGATCAAGGACGGCCTGTTCGAGAAGTTCCCGTGCGACGAGCTCTACGGTCTGCACAACGCGCCCGACCTCAACCATGGCGAGATCGCGATCCTGCCCGGGCCCGCCATGGCCGCCGCCGACTTCTTCGACCTCCGCATCACCGGTTATGGCGCGCATGGCGCGATGCCCGAGCGCTCCAAGGACGCAGTGATCATCGCCACCACGCTGGCGCAGGCGATCCAGACCATCGTCAGCCGCAACGTCGAGCCGCTCCAGGCTGCGGTGATCTCGATCACCCAGATCCATGCCGGCTCCGCCTACAACGTCATTCCCGGCGATGCGCATCTGTGCGGCACCATCCGCACCTTCTCGAAGGAAGTCCGCACCTTGGTGAGCGAACGCATCCGCACCATCTGCGCCGGCATCGCGAGCGCCTATAATTGCGCGATCGATGTTGACATCCGCGACACCTTCAACGTTCTGGTCAACCAGGTCGAGCAGTCCAAGGTGGTCGAGGAGGTCGCGCGCACGATCGTCGATCCCGCCAACGTGATCACCCGCACCCAACCGAAGATGGGCAGCGAGGATTTCGCCGACATGCTGGAGACCATTCCCGGCGCTTATTTCTGGGTCGGCCATGACGGCTCGGTGCCCGTGCACAATCCCGGCTTCGTGCTCGACGACAAGATCCTGCCGATCGGCGCCAGCATGTTCGCCCGCATCGTCGAGACGCGGATGCCGGTGGGTGGCAATGCATAAAAAGAGCGTCCAGGAAGCGGTCACCTCGCTGCACGATCTGTCCGCGGTCGATCTGATCGCGGGCTATCGCGCCAAGCAGTTCTCGCCGAGCGAGGTGCTGGAGGACGTGCTCGCGCATGTCGCGGCGTGGGAACCGCATCTCAACGCTCTCTACGCCTTCGATCCCGACGGCGCGCGCGAAGCCGCCAAGGCCTCGACCGCGCGCTGGAGCGGCGGCGAGCCCTCGGGTTCGCTCGATGGCGTGCCTGTCACGGTGAAGGACAACATCGCGACCAAGGGCGTGCCGGTGCCGCTGGGCGCCGCCAGCGTCAAGCTCGTGCCGGCCGAGAAGGACGCCCCGCCCGCCGCGCGCCTGCGTGAAGCAGGCAGCATCATTTTCGCCAAGACCACCATGCCCGACTACGGCATGCTGTCCTCCGGGCTCTCCTCGTTCCATGCGCTCGCGCGCAATCCCTGGGACCTCAGCAAGAACCCGGGCGGCTCCAGTGCGGGCGCAGGCGCCGCGGCTGCAGCCGGCTATGGCCCCTTGCATCTCGGCACCGATATCGGTGGCTCGGTGCGCCTGCCCGCGGGCTGGTGCGGCCTCGTCGGCCTGAAGCCGAGTTTCGGCCGCGTGCCGATCGATCCGACCTATGTCGGCCGTGTCGCCGGCCCGATGACCCGCACGGTCGATGATTGCGCGCTGATGATGAGCGCGATCGCCAAGCCCGACCGGCGCGACGGCATGAGCCTGCCGGCCGAGCCGCTGAACTGGAAGGGACTGGAAAAGTCTCCGCGAAAACTGCGTATCGGGTTGATGCTCGATCCCGGCTGCGGCCTGGCGCTGGAGAAGCCGGTGCGCGAGGTCGCGGTGAAGGCGGCCAAGGCGTTCGAATCCGCAGGCAGCGTCATCACCGAGGTCGGCGGCATCCTCACGCGCGAGATGCTCGACGGTCTCGACAATTTCTGGCGCGCGCGGATGTGGGACGATCTGTCCAGGCTGACGCCAGCCGAGCAGGCCAAGGTGCTGCCCTATATCCTCAAATGGGGCGGGTCAGGCGCCAAGCTCTCGGGCGTCGACGTCATCCGCGGCTTCAACCAGACCATGGCGATCCGCGCGGCTGCGGCGAAGCTGTTTTGCGAGCTCGACTATGTGATCTCGCCGACTGCGCCGAACGTGAACTATCCGGCGGAATGGGCCTCGCCAACCAACGATCCCATGAAGCCGTTCGAGCACATCGCCTATACCGTGCCGTGGAATATGTCGGAGAACCCGGCAATCTCCCTCAACGGCGGCTTCGACGCCAAGGGCTTTCCCATCGGCGTGCAGATCGTCGGCCGCCGCTTCGACGACATCGGCGTGCTCGGCATGGCCAAGGCTTTCGAAGGTCTGCGCGGCCCGCAGCGGCCCTGGCCGAAGCCGCCGGCGAAGTAGCCGGCGCGCATCTAGCGTCTCAGCACAACTCGTCATGCGCGGGCTCGACCCGCGCATCCATCCTCTTCAAAAAGATGGATTGCCGGGTCAAGCCCGGCAATGACAGAATTGATTCAAGAATGACAAGGAAGGAAACCACCATGGCGTATGAGACGATCAAGTACGAGGTCGCCGAGCAGATCCTCACCATCACGCTGAACCGGCCCGACAAGCTCAACGCCTTCAACGCGCAGATGCAGAAGGAGCTGATCGACGCGTTCGACGCCGCCGACAAGGACGACGAGGTCCGCGCCATCATCGTCACCGGCGCCGGCCGCGGCTTTTGCGCGGGCGCCGATCTCTCCTCCGGCGCCGACACGTTCGATCGCGACGCGCGGCGCGGACCGGTGAAGCGCTTCGCCGACGGCAAGGTCGACTACAGCGACCCGCAGGTGCGCGACGGCGGCGGCCAGGTCACCTTGCGCATCTTCAAGTGCCTCAAGCCCGTGATCGCCGCGGTGAACGGCCCGGCCGTCGGCATCGGCGTCACCATGCAGCTTGCGATGGACATCCGCATCGCCTCGGAGGCGGCGCGGTTCGGCTTCGTGTTCTCCCAGCGCGGCATCGTGCCGGAGGCGGCCTCGAGCTGGTTCCTGCCGCGCATCGTCGGCATCTCGCAGGCGCTGGAATGGTGCTATTCGGGCCGCGTCTTCCCGGCGCAAGAGGCCCTTACCGGACGCCTCGTCAGCAAGGTGGTCCCGCCGGACGATCTGCTGCCGACCGCACGTGCGCTCGCCAAGGAGTTTGCCGCAAAGACGGCGCCAGTGTCGGTCGCGCTGATCCGCCAGATGATGTGGCGCATGATGGGTGCCGACGATCCGATGGAAGCCCACAAGGTCGACAGCCGCGGCATCTATGCCCGCGGCCGCTCGGACGACGTGAAGGAAGGCGTGGTGTCGTTCCTGGAGAAGCGTCCGGCGCAGTTCAAGAACAAGGTCTCGACGGACATGCCGGATTATTTCCCGTGGTGGACGGAGCGGGAGTATAAGTAGCTTCGTAGCTCTCGTAGGGTGGGCAAAGCGAAGCGTGCCCACGCACTTTTCGCGATCGAGAGAGATGGTGGGCACGGCGCAAGGGCGCCTTTGCCCACCCTACGGCACCGTCACTCCATCACCAGCGCCACGCGCCCGATCGCCTTGCGCTCGATCAACAGCCGCATCGCCTTGGCATAGTCCTCCAGCGGCAGGCGGTGCGAGATATTGGGGCGCAGCTTGCCCTGCTCCGCCCATTGCAACAGCGCCTTCAGGCGGATCTCGCCGAGCGCGGGATTCTTGCGCACCGCTTCACCGGCGCGGACGCCGAGCACACTGGCGCCCTTTATCAGCAACAGATTGGTCCTGGCCGAGCCGATGCCGCCGGTGAAGCCGATCACCAGCAGCCGCGCGCCCCAGGCGATGCAGCGCATCGAGTCCTCGAAGACCTGGCCACCGACGGGATCGAACACGACGTCGGCGCCGCGTCCGTCGGTGATGCGCTTGACGGCATCGCGAAACGGTTCACGGTCGTAGCGGACGAGATGATCGGCGCCGCGCGATTTCGCGATCGCGAGCTTCTCGTCGCTGGAGGCGGTCGCAATCACCGTCGCACCCAGCATCTTGCCGATCTCGACGGCGGCAAGGCCGACGCCGCCGCCGGCGCCATGGACCAGCAGCACCTCGCCCGGCGCGACCCGGCCGCGATCGATCAACGCATGATAAGCGGTGCCATGGCCGGCGAGATAGGTCGCAGCCTCCGCATAGTCGAAGGTGGACGGCATCGGGGTGAGCTGCGACGGCGTCACCACCGCTTCATCCGTGAAGGCACCAAAGCGCATCTTGACGATGACCTTGTCGCCGACGGCAAAGCCGCTTGCCTGCGGCCCCACCTCGATGACGTCGCCGGCCGCTTCCATGCCCGGCGTGAACGGCAGCTCCGGCTTGAGCTGGTATTCGCCGGCGGCCATCAGCACGTCGGGAAAGTTCAGCCCGGCGGCGCGGATGGCGATGCGGACCTCGCCCGGCTTCAGCGCGCGCGACGGAAATTCTTCCAGCCGCAAACGCTCGGGCGCGCCGAGCTCGCGGCAGACGACGGCGCGCACCATCAGGCCGCGCTCGCCTTGGCACGCGCGAGCGCTTCGCGGATCAGCGGCAGGCGGTCATTGCCGAAATACATGTCGGTCTTGTTCACGAAGATCGTCGGCGAACCGAAGCCGCCGCGCGCCACGACCTCCTCGGTATTGGCCTTGAGCTGGTCCTTGATGCCCTGCTCGGCAATGCCGGCGAAGAACTTCTGCTCGTCGATGCCTACCTTCTTGCAGATTTCAGCCAGCACCGCGTCCTGCGAGATGTCCTTGTCCTCGCCCCAATAGGTCTCGAACACAGCGGTTGCGAACGGCACCATGTCCCGACCGAGCCAGATGCAACCGCGCATCGCCTTGACGCTGTTCACGGGAAACACCGTCGGCGGCATCTTGATGGCAAGACCCGCCGAGCGCGCCCAGTCGGCGAGGTCCTTCTTCATGTAGCGCGCCTTCAGCGGCACCGGCTTCTCGCGCTGCGCGTAGACGCTCGGATTGACGGTGTTGAAGATGCCGCCGACCAGGATCGGCCGCCACACGATTTGGGCGCCGAGCTCTTTCGCGAGCGGCTGGATGTTGTGGAAGGCGAGATAGGTCCAGGGGCTGGAGCAGTCGAAGAAGAATTCGATCATGGGGGGTCCTTTGTGTCTTGTTTCTCTCGATCTCTCCCCCGTCATTGCGAGCGAAGCGAAGCAATCCAGAGTCTTTCCGCGGAACCAGTCTGGATTGCTTCGCTTCGCTCGCAACGACGCGGAGAGAGCGAAGCTCATCTCTTTCCCAACACTTCCTTCGCACGCTGGCCGAACATGATCTTGCGTGATTCCTCGTCGAACGGCTCCTTCACGAACTTTCCGATCGCGAGCCCCGCCTGCACCTGCGGCCTTGCGCGGACCTCGGCGTACCAGCGTTTCACATTGGGATAGTCGTCGAGCGTAAAGCCCTGCGCCTTGTGGGTCATGGTCCAGGGGAAGCAGGCGATGTCGGCAATGGAATAGTCGCCGGCGACATAGGCGCCGGTCCTGGCCAATTGGCGATCGAGCACGCCGTAGAGCCGCGCCGCCTCGTCGCGATAGCGCTCGATGGCGTAAGGGATCTTCTCGGCCGCATAGAGCGCGAAATGGCCGTGCTGGCCGAGCATCGGGCCGAGGCCAGCCATCTGCCACATCACCCACTGGATCGTGGTGGAGCGGCCGCGCAAATCGGCAGGCAGGAAGCGGCCGGTCTTCTCCGCGAGATAGATCAGGATCGCACCGGTCTCGAACGCCGAGAACGGCGCGCCGCCATCAGCGGGATCATGATCGACGATCGCGGGAATGCGGTTGTTCGGCGAGATCGCGAGGAACTCAGGATTGAACTGCTCGCCGGCGCGGATATTCACGGGGATCACCTGATAGGGAAGCCCGAGTTCCTCCAGCATGATCGAGATTTTCCAGCCGTTCGGCGTCGGCGCGTAATAGAGGTCGATCATGACCTGTCCCTTGGCTTTTCCTTTGGGCCTTGCCTCGGCCCTTCCCTGTCGCCGCTGCTGGAATGAAGAGCGACTTTCGTTGTTCTGTACCTCGACGTTAGGACATGGCAGGAAGGGGCGCAACCAACCTGCCGGGAGGGCCGCCATGCTGTTTCCAACCACGATCGCCGGCTCCTTGCCGAAGCCGGAATGGCTCGCCGAGCCCAACATGCTCTGGGCGCCCTGGAAGTCCGAAGGCGACGAATTGCTCCGCGCCAAGCGCGACGCGACGCTGATCTGGCTGAAGATCCAGGAGGACGCCGGCATCGACATCGTCACCGAAGGCGAGCAGGCGCGGCAGCATTTCGTGCACGGCTTCCTGGAGAAGATCGAGGGCATCGATTTCGCCCACAAGGTCGAGATGGGAATCCGGAAAGACCGCTACAAGGCGATGGTGCCGCAGGTGGTCGCCCCGCTCCGGCTGAAGGGCCGCATCCATGAGTTCGAGGCGCGCGTCGCTCGCACGCATACGAAGAAACAGGTGAAATTCACACTGCCCGGCCCGATGACCATCATCGACACCATTGCGGACCGCTATTATGGCGACCGCGTCAAGATGGCCTTTGCCTTCGCCGAGCTCTTGAACGAGGAAGCCAAGGCCTTGCAGGCCGACGGCGTCGATCTCGTGCAGTTCGACGAGCCCGCCTTCAACGTCTACATGGACGAGGTCAACGATTGGGGCATCAAGGCGCTGGAGCGCGCCGCAGAGGGCCTCACCTGCGCCACCGCCGTGCACATCTGCTACGGCTACGGCATCAAGGCCAACACCGACTGGAAGGAGACGCTCGGCAGCCAGTGGCGGCAATACGAGCAGATCTTCCCGGCGATCGACGCGAGCCCGATCCAGCAGGTCGCGATCGAGTGCCGCAATTCCAAGGTGCCGCTCGACCTGCTCGCGTTGCTCAAGAACAAGATCGTGCAGGCCGGCGTGATCGACGTCGCCAGCGACACCGTGGAGACGGCCGAAGACGTCGTGAAGGTGATCGACGCCGTGTCGCAATTCGTGCCGAAGAGCAACATCGTCGCCACCACCAATTGCGGCATGGCGCCGATGCGGCGCGAGATCGCCGAAGCCAAGCTGATGGCGCTCGGCGCCGGCGCGGCGCTGGCGCGCGAGAGGCTGGGTTGATCACGAGACCTCAGTGCTTCAGCCCGCCGCCGTCGGATGCAACACGGGCCGGTAGCCGGCCATGATCGCGCGCAGCGTGGAAGGCGGCGTCAACAGCATCGCCCGATCGACCACGCGTGCATGCGACGTGTAGCCCGCCGGCGACCACAGCAGCGTCTGTCCCTGCATCGCCAGAAAGCTGTCTTCGCCCCGCTGCACCATCGCGCCGTCGGGCAATTGCGCGAGCGGCATCGGCAATTCATGCAGCCGTTTCCTGCCGCGATCGAGACGCTCGCGATGCAGGATGGCATCCATCGCCTTGGCGCTGATGCCGCTCGCACCATTGCCCTTCTCCCACGCTGCGCGAAACCGCTTGGCGTCGTCGCGCCGGCAGAAGAAGCAGGGCCGGTGTCCTGCCGCGAAGGCGGTGGCCTCGTCGAGGAAGAACAGCTCGGTCCAGCTGCGCCGCGCCATCACCGGCCGCCGCCAGCCGCGGAATTCGCACAGGCAGGTGATCCAGGCCGGCGTCGACCAGCGCTTCTTCAGCAGCGTCTTGGTGGCGGGATCGTGGATGATGCCGCGATTGCCGGTGAACAGGCCGCGATGCGGCGTGGCGATGATGTCGCCGGTCGGGGTGACGCGGTTTTGCAGGGGCATCGGTGTCTCAACCCGTCATTGCGAGGAGCCCTTCGCGACGAAGCAATCCAGACCGCCTCCGCGGATGCATTTCTGGATTGCTTCGCTTCGCTCGCAATGACGGTGTCCGTCACGCCGCGCCGTCGCGCAGCGGCGGGTGGTAGGACAGCGCGGTGTCCCAGGGGAAGAAGATCCAGGTGTCCTGCGACACCTCCGTGATGAAGGTGTCGACCAGCGGACGTCCCATCGGCTTGGCGTAGACGGTCGCGAAATGCGCATCGGGTAGCATCTCGCGCACCATCCTGCCGGTCTTGCCGGTGTCGACGAGGTCGTCGACGATCAACAGGCCCTTGCCGGTGCCGCCGCCGAGATTCATCGCCGCCTCGGAAATCCCCTTGAGCACCTGGAGGTCGCCCTGCTTGTTGTGGTCGTAGCTGGCGATGCAGACCGTATCGATCACGCGCACCCCTAGCTCGCGCGCCACGATCGCGGCGGGCACCAGGCCGCCGCGGGTGATCGCGATCACCGCATGGAACGGACCGACCTCGTTGAGACGCCAGGTCAGCGCTCGGCAATCCCGGTGGAACTGGTCCCACGAGACCGGGAAAGCCTTGCCTGCCCGCTCCTGCGCACTCAGTTCCGGTGCTTCACCAGCCATCGCCTGTCTCCTGCAATCTCGTCCGGCAATTCCCTGCTCAAGCGCGATGCGATTGGGATGAATCGTCATCGCGCTTTAGGTTGTTGTTTGAGCATGATCTTTTCGGAAAACCGCTTCACATTTTTCCGGATCATGCTCTAGCGGTTGATGTTCAATCCCGCCAGCATTTCCTTCACCGCGGCCATTGCCGCCGCGAGCTTCTCCGGATCGCGCGAGCGCACCACCAGGTTGGTGTTGGGCTTCTGCTCCTCGTCCATGAAGGGATAACTGCCGATGATGGTGTCGGGATGGGCGGCGGCGATCGCCCGCAGCGGGCCGCCGATGTCGCCCTCGCGTGCATTGGCGCGAACCGAGTCCGACAGCATGCGCACGCCCGATTTCAGCTTGGGCGCGACGATGTCCATCATCGCCTGCATGATCGAGGGCACGCCGGCCATGACGATGACATTGCCGATCTTGAAGCCGGGAGCGAGGATGGTCGCGCTCTGGATCAGCTCGGCACCGTCGGGGATGCGGGCCATGCGCAGGCGGGCCTCGTTGAGGTCCTGCTCGCTCCAGCGCTCGCGGAAGCGGGCGACCACCTCAGGGTGATGATCGATGCCGACGCCGAACGCCTTGGCGACGGCATCGGCGGTAATGTCGTCATGGGTCGGCCCGATGCCGCCCGTGGTGAAGACGTAGGTGTAGCGATGCCGCAGTGCATCCAGTGCTGCGATGATGTCGGGCTCGTCGTCGGAGACGACTCGCACCTCCTTCAGGTCGATGCCGATATTGGTCAGGTATTCGGCGATGAAGCCGATGTTCTTGTCCTTGGTCCGGCCGGACAGGATTTCGTCTCCAATGACCAGAATGCCCGCCGTGACGATCTCGCTCATGCCTTAAGTCCCTCACCTGTGACGCCGACTTTGCCGAGGTAACGCGTTGAAGTCACGCGGTTTTGCTTCTGAAATAAGCAGTCTTCAGCCATTTTTTCAGGCACGCCACCGGCCATCGGCGGCAAATGCCCCTTCTCCCTGCTTATCGCGCTGGCCCGGCCCTTGCTACCACATGAAAGTCATGCACTGTTGACGCATGGCCACAGGACGTTGCGGTCTCATCAAGGCCGACGCGACCTGGCTCATGTCGCAGCGCCTGGGGGGACGAGTCGGGATCTATGGCAGTCGCGTTTGACGAAATGAACATTCCCGGCGGGGACCTTCGCCCCGCCTATCAGGAGCTGGCGCGCTGGCTCAAGGAGACGCCTCCCGAGGCGCTCGAATATCGCCGTCAGGAGGCCGAGCTTCTGTTCCGCCGGATCGGCATCACCTTTGCGGTCTACGGCGATTCCGAGTCCACCGAGCGTCTGATCCCCTTCGATGTGATTCCGCGGATCATGTCCGCCAAGGAATGGGCCGTCCTGGAGAAGGGCCTGAAGCAGCGCGTGCGCGCACTCAACATGTTCCTGCGCGACATCTATCACGGCCGCGACATCCTCCGCGCCGACATCGTGCCCGCCGATCTGATCTTCCAGAACCCGGTGTTCCGTCCCGAGATGAACGGCCAAGAGGTGCCGCACGACGTCTACGTGCACATCGCCGGCATCGACATCGTCCGGGTCGACGCCGAGGACTTCATCGTGCTGGAGGACAACGCCCGCACGCCGTCGGGCGTGTCCTACATGCTGGAAAACCGCGAGATCATGATGCGGCTGTTTCCGGATCTGTTCGCCCGCCACAGGGTGGCGCCGGTCGAGCGCTATCCGGACGAGCTGCTCTCGGCGCTCCGCTCGGTCGCGCCGCAAGGCGCCTCCGGCGAGCCGACGGTGGCCCTGCTCACCCCGGGCGTCTACAACTCCGCCTATTACGAGCACTCCTTCCTCGCCGACAAGCTCGGCATCGAGCTGGTCGAGGGCCGCGACCTCGTGGTCAAGAACAACGAAGTGTTCATGCGGACGACGGAAGGGCTGAAGCGGGTCGACGTGATCTATCGCCGCGTCGACGACGACTTCCTCGATCCCCTCACCTTCCGTCCCGATTCCGTGCTCGGCGTGCCCGGGCTGATGTCGGCCTATGCGGCCGGCAACATCACGCTCGCCAACGCCGTCGGCACCGGCATCGCCGACGACAAGGCGATCTACTCCTACATGCCCGACATCGTGAAATTCTATCTGGGCGAGGAGCCGATCCTGAAGAACGTGCCGACCTGGCGCTGCCGCGAGCCGAAGGACCTCGCCTATGTGCTGGACAATCTGAGCGAGCTCGTCGTCAAGGAAGTGCACGGCTCCGGCGGCTACGGCATGCTGATCGGCCCCGCCGCGACCAAGGCCACGATCGAAGCGTTCCGCGACAAGCTCAAGCGCGAGCCGGAAGGCTTCATCGCCCAGCCGACGCTGGCGCTGTCGACCTGCCCGACCTGCACCGCATCGGGCCTCGCGCCGCGCCACGTCGATCTTCGCCCCTTCGTGCTCACGGGCAGCAAGAGCACGACCATCGTGCCGGGCGGGCTCACCCGCGTCGCGCTCAAGGAAGGCTCCCTGGTGGTGAACTCGAGCCAGGGCGGCGGCACCAAGGACACCTGGATTTTGGACGAGTAGAGAGATGCTGTCGCGCACCGCCGAAAACCTCTACTGGCTCGCCCGCTACGTCGAACGGGCCGAATATCTCGCGCGCACCATCGATGCGACGCTGCGCGTCACCGCGCTTCCCGCCGCCTATATCGGCAAGACCAATGAATGGGATTCGGCGCTGCTGACCGCCGGCGTCGCCGCGAGCTTCTATCAGGCCTATGAGGAAGCCAACGAGCACAACGTCGTCGAGTATCTCTCGTTCGCCCAAAACAACCCTTCCTCGATCCGAAACTGCATCGAGGCGGCGCGGCTGAACTCGCGCTCGGTGCGCACCGCGCTCACCAGCGAGATGTGGGACACCATCAATTCGGCCTGGATCGAGCTGCAGGCGGTCTGGAGCAAGGGCACCTCGACGCGCGAGGATCTGGCAAAATTCCTGCGCTTCGTGCAGGAGACTTCGCTGCGCTTCGACGGCTCGGCCTATCGGACCATGCTGCGCAACGACGCCTATTGGTTCTCGCGCATGGGCGTGCATCTGGAACGCGCCGACAACACCGCGCGCATCCTCGACGTGAAGTATCACGTGCTGCTGCCCGAGGAAGAGCATGTCGGCGGCCCGCTCGACTTCTACCAGTGGAGCTCGATCCTGCGCTCGGTCTCGGCGCTGACGGCCTATCACTGGGTCTATCGCGAGACGCTGAAGCCCTGGCTGATCGCGGACCTCCTGATCCTCAATGACACGCTGCCGCGCTCGCTCGCCAGCTGCTACGGCAACCTCGTGCGCAACCTCGACCAGATCGGCGTCGCCTACGGCCGCCAGGGCCCGGCCCAGCGCCACGCCCGCGGCATCCGCAACCGGCTGGAACACAGCAACATGAACGACATTTTCCAGCATGGCGTCCATGAATTCATTCAGGAATTCATCGCGGACAATTCCAGGCTGGGCGAAATCATCACGAAGCAGTATTTGATCTAGTCGAACAGGGACCTACCTCAGCCTTCGTCATTCCGGGGCGCGCGCAGCGCGAACCCGGAATCTCGAGATTCCGGGTTCGGTCCTGCGGACCGCCCCGGAATGACGGAATCGAAACACCATGCGCCTGCGAATCCAGCACACCACGACCTATCGCTACGAGCCGCCGGCCACCAGCGTGATCCAGATCCTGCGCATGACGCCGGGCAGCCATGACGGGCAGTACGTCGCGGAATGGCAGATCGACGTCTCCACCGACACCAAGCTCGACATGCACGAGGACGCGTTCGGCAACGTCACCCACGTGTTGTCCTGCGGGCCCGTCGGCGACATCCAGATCATTGCCGAGGGACTGATCGAGACCCACGACACCGGCGGCGTGCTGCGCGGCAGCGATGAGCGCTTCCCCCCGGTCATGTTCCTGCGCGCCACCGACCTCACCTCCGTCAATCCGGCGATGGCGGCCATCGCGCGCCAGTTGCGCAGCGAGGCCGAGAGCGACACGCTCGGCTTCCTGCACACGCTGATGACTGAGGTTGCCGACCACATGACGTTCGACGAGGACCCCACCAACACCGGCACGTCCGCGGCGGAGGCGTTCACGCTCAAGCGCGGAGTCTGCCAGGATTACGCCCACATCTTCATTGCCTGCGCCCGCGCCGGCGGCGTGCCGGCGCGCTTCGTCTCCGGGCATTTCCTGCGCGCCGACGACACCGTGCACCAGGACGCCGGCCACGCCTGGGCGGAGGCTTACGTGCCCGATCTCGGCTGGGTCGGCTTCGATCCCGCCAACAGCATCTGCGTCACCGATGCCCATGTCCGCGTCGCGATCGGGCTCGACTATCTCGGTGCGGCCCCGGTGCGCGGCACGCGCTACGGCGGCGGCACGGAAACGCTGACGGTGGCCGTGAAGGTCGAACAGGCCGGCCGCGGCGGGCAGTCGCAATCACAATCCCAGCGGCAGAGCTAGGAGCCGGCAGCCGAACGCAATCGCCGTGCTACACTTGCGTCGATCGGATCAGACCGGCGAGGTAGGCCATGGCGACTGTGAAACTGCTTTCGGATGATGAACTCTCGGCGGAGGCGCGCGCCGTTTTCGACGATATCCGCAAGCTACGGAAATCGGACTTCGTCAACAATTTCTGGCGCGCGCTGGCGCACGATCCGAAGACGCTGCGGCGGACCTGGGAGAGCATCAAGGAGGTGATGGCCCCGGGTGCGCTCGATCCCAAGGTCAAGGAAATGCTCTACGTCGCGGTGTCGATCGCCCATGGCTGCAGCTATTGCATCCACTCCCACACGGCCGCGGCGCGGGCCAAGGGCATGACCGAGGCCGAATATGGCGAGCTGCTCGCCATCGTCGGCATGGCCGCCGAAACGAACCGGCTGGTCACGGCGCTCGGCGTGCCGGTCGATGAGGCGTTTCTGGTGGATGCCGGCGAATAGGCTACTCTCTCAACCGGTCATTCCGGGGCGCGCGTAGCGCGAACCCGGAATCCATTGGGCCGCAGAGTTTGTGGATGAATGGATTCCGGGCTCGCGACTTCGTCGCGCCCCGGAATGACGGACCCAATCGGGGGTTGGACCGGCCCCCGAAATTGGCTAGTAATTCCGCGCAAACGCGTTCGGGGACTGGAAATGACCTATTGCTGCGGAATCCTGGTTCGGGACGGTCTGGTGATGATCGCCGACACCCGCACCAATGCCGGCCTCGACAACGTCTCGACCTTCCGCAAGCTGCACATCTTCTCCAAGCCCGGCGAGCGCATCATGGCGATCGCCAGCGCCGGCAACCTCGCCATCAGCCAGTCGGTGCTGTCGACGCTGACCGAGGGCCTCGAAGACCCCAACACGGGCGAGATCGAGACGCTGATGAACGCGCCGACCATGTTCCAGGCCGCCCAGCGCATCGGCCGGGCGATCCGGGCGGTGCATGCCACCGAAGGGCCGGCACTGAAATCCGAGGACGTCTCCTTCGACGTCTCCTTCCTGTTCGGCGGCCAGATCAAGGGCGCGCGCATGCGCCTGTTCATGGTCTACACGGCCGGCAATTTCATCGAGTGCACCACCGACACGCCCTACCTGCAGATCGGCGAGCACAAATACGGCAAGCCGGTGCTCGACCGCGCCATGCATTACGACGTCGAGCTCTACGAGGCGCTGAAGACCGGCCTGATCTCGATGGATTCGACGATGCGCTCGAACCTCGGCGTCGGCCTGCCGATCGACGTGCTGGTGGTGCGCACCGACGCCTGCGAAGCCGATCTCAACCATCGCATCGAGGCGGGCGAGCCTTATTTCCACGACCTTCGCTCACGCTGGTCGGCGGCCTTGCGCGCGGCCCATCAGAACATTCCGCGCCCGCCCTACAAGAACGACAAAGAACCCAAAACCTGACAGAAGAGAAAAGGCAGGAAACGATGAGTGAAGCGAAAAAGATCGCATTGGTGACGGGCGCCGGCACCGGCGTCGGGCGCGCGGCGTCGCTGGCGCTGATGAACACCGGCTTCACCGTAGTGCTCGCAGGGCGCCGGCTCGACATGCTCGAGGAGACGGCCAAGCTCGGTCCCGCCGGGAAGAGCCTCTGCGTCACCGCCGACATGACCAAGCCGGACTCCATCGCCGCGCTGTTCGACAAGGTGAAGGCGACCTATGGCCGTCTCGACGTGCTCTTCAACAATGCCGGCATGGGCGCGCCGGCCGTGAACTTCGAGGATCTCAGCCTCGAGCAATGGCAGGCGGTGGTGAACACCAATCTCACCGGCCCGTTCCTGTGCACCCAGCACGCCTTCCGCATCATGAAGGACCAGACCCCGCGCGGCGGCCGCATCATCAATAACGGCTCGATCTCCGCGCACGCGCCGCGGCCGTTCTCGGCGGCCTACACCTCGACCAAGCACGCCATCACCGGCCTCACCAAGGCCTCCAACCTCGACGGCCGCATGTACGACATCGCGGTCGGCCAGGTCGACATCGGCAATGCCGCGACCCCGATGACCGACCGCATGGTCAACGGCCCCGGCGTGCTGCAGCCCGACGGCACCACCAAGCACGAGCCGCGCATGGACGCGAAAGCGGTCGGCGATGCCGTGGCCTACATGGCCGGCCTGCCGCTCGATGCCAATGTGCTGACCATGACGGTGATGGCAACCAAGATGCCGTTCGTGGGGCGGGGCTGAACAAAAAGCGCGAAAACAACTCCATGCACAGTAGGCGGCGGGAGCCGCCGACTGTTGCCGGGCTGCGGGGGTGATGCGAGCTAACATCCCGCACTGCCTCCACATTCGTCATTGCGAGCGCAGCGAAGCAATCCAGGCTGCCTCGGCGGAGGGATTCTGGATTGCTTCGTCGCAAGGGCTCCTCGCAATGACGAGGAGAGAGTGTGCCCTACTCCAGGCTCTCCACCTTGCGCAGGCTGGGAAACAGCTTCATCCACAAGAGCGCCACCGCGACGGTGGCGACGCCGCCGAGCACGGCGGCGGGCATGGCGCCGAGCAGCGCGGCTGCCACTCCGCTCTCGAACTGGCCGAGTTGGTTCGAGGCGTTGATGAACAGGAAATTCACCGCGCCGACGCGGCCGCGCATCTCGTCGGGCGTCGACAGCTGCACCAGCGAGAAGCGGATCACGACGCTGATCGTGTCGGCCGCACCCAAGACTGCGAGCGCCAGCACCGACAGCCACATCCAGGACGACAGCGCGAACACGATGGTGGCGAAGCCGAACACGATAACGGCCTGGAACATGCGCAGGCCCACATGCCTGGAGATGGCGTGTCGCGCCAGCACCATGGTCATCAACAGCGCGCCGACGGCCGGCGCGGCGCGCAACACCCCGAGCCCGACCGGGCCGGTCTGGAGGATGTCGCGGGCATAGATCGGCAGCAATGCCGTGACGCCGCCGAACAGCACGGCGAACAGATCGAGCGAGATGGTGCCGAGAATCGCCGGGTTGCTGCGGATGAAGCGGACGCCGGCGAAGATGTTGTCGGAGTCCATCCCCTGCTTTGCGATCGCCTGCGGTCGCGGCCGGATGAAGCCGGTCAAGATCATCCCCAGGATCCAGAACAGGACCATCACGGCATAGGCAAGGTGCGGGGCAACGGCATAGGCGATGCCGCCGAGTGCAGGTCCCGTGATGGTCGCAATCTGCGCCGCCCCACTGGAGACGGCGGTGGCACGCTGCAGCGAGCCCTGCGGCGCGATCAGCGGCAGCAGCGCCGCCGTGGTCGGGCTCTCGAACGCGCCGGCGATCCCGAGCAGGAAGGTCGCGATGAAGAGCTGCACCTCGCTGACCGCGCCGAGATAGGTGATGGCCGCGAGATAGAGCGCGGTCGCGGCCTCCACCAGCTGGCAGAGCTGGACCACGCGCTTGCGCTCGTAGCGGTCGGCGGCGTGGCCGGCGACGAACACCAGAAGCGCGGTGGGCAGGAACTGGACGAGGCCGACCATGCCGAGGTCAAAGGCCGAGCCGGTGAGATCGTAGATCTGCCAGCCGATCGCGACCGCCGCGATCTGGCTGGAGAAGCGCGACAGGCTGCGCGAGAGCAGGAAGAACAGGAAGGCGCGGTGGGCGAGAAGCGCGCGAGCGCTGACCGGCGGATGTCCGGATATTGACTGCTCTGGCATCGCCTGTCGGGTCACCCTCGGACCGCTCTTTCCCCTCGATGTCGAAGGCCCCCGCGTGGCCGAGGTGGCCCCGCTTGTCAACACCGTGGCGTTTCCGGCTGCTCCCGGCATTGCCTTTGCAGCGCAGGCACGGCCATAATCATTGAGGGTTTGGGGACACCATGCTGCGCTTGCAATCGGCACTCGGCATTTTCGCATTGCTGTTGATCGCCTTCGCGCTGGCGGAGAATCGGCGCGCCGTGTCGCTGCGCCAGGCGGCGATCGGACTCGCCGCGACCTTCGTCACCGCCCTCGTGCTGTTGAAGCTGCCGGTCGTCGCCCATGCCTTCGGTGCCATCAACGACGCGGTCGGCGCGATCTCGGCGGCCTCGCGGGCCGGCTCCGCCTTCGTGTTCGGCTATGTCGGCGGCGGACCCCTGCCCTTCGACCTGAAGGCGCCGGGCGCGGACTTCATCCTGGCGTTCCAGGCGCTGCCGATCGTGCTGGTCATGAGCGTGCTGACGACGCTGTTGTTCTACTGGCGCGTGCTGCCGCCGATCGTGCGCGGCATGGCCTGGCTCTTGGAGCGCACGCTCGGCGTCGGCGGCGCGGTCGGGCTCTCGACCGCCGCCAACATCTTCCTCGGCATGGTCGAGGCGCCGCTGTTCGTGCGGCCGTATCTGGCACAGATGACGCGCAGCGAGTTGTTCCTGGTGATGACCGGCGGCATGGCCGGCATCGCCGGCACCGTGCTGGTGCTCTATGCGACGCTGCTGGCCCCGCTCATTCCCGACGCAGCCGCGCATTTCGTCATCGCCTCCGTGCTGGGCGCGCCGGCGGCGATCCTGGTCAGCCTGATCATGGTCCCTGAAACCTCCGACAAGCGCACCGGCGGCGCGCTGGAGGATCCCTGGGTCGCGAGCGATCCCGGGATGGAGGTCGCCAGCACGATGGACGCGATCGTGAAAGGCACCGGCGCGGGGATCGAGCTCTTGATCAACATCGTCGCGATGCTGCTGGTGCTGGTGGCGCTGGTCTATCTCCTCAATGCAATCCTCGGCCTGCTCCCGCAGATCGGCGGCGCAGCGATTTCGCTGCAGCGGCTGCTCGGCCTCGTCATGGCGCCGGTGTGCTGGCTGATGGGACTGCCGTGGGACCAGGCGATCATTGCCGGCAGCCTGATGGGCACCAAGACCGTGCTGAACGAGTTGATCGCCTATGTCGACTTCTCGAAGCTACCGCCGGATACGCTCGATCCGCGCTCGCGCCTGATCATGCTCTATGCGATGTGCGGCTTCGCCAATTTCGCCAGCCTCGGCATCATGATCGGCGGCTTGGGCGTGATGGCGCCGGAGCGGCGCGAGGAGATCAACGCGCTGGGGCTGAAGTCGATCGTGTCGGGGACGCTGACGACGTGTCTGATGGGCGCGGTCGTGGGGGTGCTGGCGTAGATATCTCCCCACCGTCATCGCGAGCGAAGCGAAGCAATCCAGAAATGCATCCGCGGAGATAGTCCGGATTGCTTCGTCGCAAGAGCTCCTCGCAATGACGTGGAGAGAGTCTACGCCTTCAACTCCACCGTCTTGAACTCAGCGGGGAGGATCACCTCCAGCAGCTCCACGTCGTCCGAATAGTCCAGGATCATGTGCCGGATCTTCGGGGGCTGGGTCCAGGCGCTGCCTTGCTTCATCAAGGTCTCGCCCTGCCCGTCCATATAGGTCTTCACCCAGCCCTTGAGCACGTAGACCATCTGGAATTCGACGTCGTGATAGTGGAGCTTGGAGACCTCGGCCGGGTTGCAGGGGCCCTGCAAGCGGATCACATGCGCCTGCGCAAGGCCATGGGTCGCCTCGGCGATGCCGAGATCGCGGTACTTCGCATAGGCGCGCAGGCCATCGGCCTTGAAGTCTTCCTCGCGGTGATGGCTGACGGCGATGCGCTGCTTCGGACGTGCGGGCTTCTTCGGCGCGGCGGTGCGCGCCTTCGCCTTCACAGCCTTGCGTGCGGAGGATCGCGCCGCCGCCTTGGCGCCGCTCCGCTTCTTCACCGCGGTCTTCAATGCGGGCCTTGATGCCTTTTGCTTGGCCATTGTCTGCCTCCCTGTTCTGAGCCGCGCCCGTCGCACCGGTGTGGCCCGAAGGTCAGCTTATCCAGTCCCGGGCGAGGCAGCAATTGCGGAGCTCAAGGCCAGTCACGCGGTCACCGCATTGATCGTAGCTTGCCCCAAGCTGGCGTGGCGAGCGGGGCGCGTCTCGTCTTCGTTCTCGCGCTGAACTAGTCTCGCCCGCGACATCCGGGGGAATGATTCATGGGCAGCAATGTCGGTCAGCGTGCATTTCAAAATGCCCGGCTTCAGAAACGGCAAAAGGCCGACCTGCTGCCCTTGCTCGGGCAAGCGCTCGAATTGCACAAGAAGGGGCGCCTGCCCGAGGCCAAGGTTGCCTACCGCCAACTCTTGCAGATCGCGCCCAATCAATTCATCGCGCTGCATATGCTAGGCGCCCTGGAGTCCGATGCCGGGAATTATCAGCAGGCCGAAATCCTGCTGAGCCGGGCAGTTGCCGTGGATCCGCGATCGGCCGAAGCTCACATGAGCCTGGGCGTCGCGCTGAACGGACTGAAACGTCACGCCGAGGCCCGCGATAGCTATCGCAAGGCTCTCGCCTTGCGGCCGAGCTACGCCCTGGCCCTGTCCAACCTGGGGAACGCGAGCGCAGCCCTTGATCGCCACCAGGAAGCGCTCGAGAGCTACGATCGGGCGCTCGCCATCGACGGAAACCTTGCCGAAGCCCACAACGGCCGCGGCTCCGCGCTTTGCCGTCTGCGCAATTACGACGAGGCGCTCGCCAGCCTGAACCGCGCGCTCGCGATCAAGCCCGACTATGCGGCGGCGCTGGCGAACCGCGCCGTTGCACTCCGGGAGCTGCAGCGGTTTGACGAGGCCATGGCGGATTGCAACCGGGCCATTGCGCTGGCCCCTGACGACGTGAACGGATGGCTCTGGCGCGCCAATGTCTTGCTCCAGACCCGGCAGATGGCCGAGGCGTTATCCGATTGCGAGAAAGCGCTCGCGATCGCGCCCGATTCCGATCAAGCTCACCTGGTGCTGGGCCTCTGTCTTGCCGGGCTCGGCCGGGTCGACGAAGCCCTCGCCAGTTTCGACAGAGCCCTCGACATCAGGCCCGGCCTCGAGAGCGCGATCTCCGGCAAGATCTTCACGCTCGATTTCGTGCCGGACGCCAGCGTCGAGCGGCATCAGCAGGCGCGACGCGTATGGTGGGAGCGGATCGGCGCGAAGATCGCCTCGGAAGCGGCGGCACCGCATGACAACAGCCGCGATCCGGACCGCCGCCTCGTGCTCGGCTACGTCTCGTCGGACTTCAACGCGCATTCGGCTGCGTTCATTTTCAAGCCCGTCCTGCAACACCATGATCGGGCCAAGTTCGAGATCGCGTGCTATTCGTGCTCATCGAAAGTGGACGCGACGACACGCGAATTTCAAGCCATCGCCGATCGCTGGCGCGACGCCTCGCAATGGAGCGACGATCGCCTCGCCGCCCAGATTCGCGCCGATCGCATCGATATCCTGATCGATCTGTCCGGCCATACCAAAGGAAACCGCCTTGGCGTCTTTGCGCGCAAGCCGGCACCGATCCAGGCGCACGGCTGGGGCCACGGCACCGGCACCGGGCTGCCGACGATCGACTATCTGTTCTCGGATCCGGTCGGGATTCCGCACGAGGTTCGGCACCTGTTTGCAGAGACCGTCGTCGACCTGCCGTGCTTCGTGACGCTGGCGCCGCTGCCGGCCGGGATTGCGCGGGCCGCAACGCCGGCGCTCTCGAACGGCTTCGTCACGTTCGGTGTCTTCAACCGCATCAGCAAGATCTCGGACGAGGCGGCGGCTGTCTGGTCCAGGATCCTCGAGCGGGTGCCGGGCTCGCGGCTGCTGATCAAGGACGTTGCGCTCGACGATCAACTGGTCCGGGACAATCTGCTGGCGCGATTTGCGGCCTGCCGATTGCCGGCCGAACGCATCGATCTGCTCGGCGCCACCTTGCGGGACGAGCATCTGGCAGCGTTCAATCGTGTCGATATCGCCCTCGATCCGTTCCCGCAGAACGGCGGCGTCAGCACGTGGGAAGCCCTGCAGATGGGCGTGCCCGTGGTGGCGAAGCTCGGCAACAGCCTGCCCGGCCGCGCGGCCGGCGCCATCCTCACCGCGCTTGGCCTGCCGGACTGGGTCGCCGACAGCGAGGAGGCCTATGTGGAGATCGCGGCCAGCCGTGCGGCGGAGATCGGCGAGCTCGACGAATTGCGCCGCGAACTGCCCGAGCGGATCAACGCCGCAGCCGCGGGCAACCCCGTCTCATATGCGCAGGCGGTGGACGAGGCCTATCGCGCGATGTGGACGCGCTATTGTCGCGGCGGCGTCTGACCTCTGCTCAATGCAGCCGAAATACGCCATCAACGGCGCGCAGCTCGGTCGGCTTGATCAGCTTGGAATGCGCCACCGTGACTGAATGGAGGGGGCCGTCCAGCCTCTCCTGCCAGAACGCCAGGAAATCGCTCAGCACCGGGAATCTCGGAAAAATATCGTAGTTCTGCCAGACATAGGTCTGAAGCAGGGAGGGATGATCCGGCATCCGGTAGAGAATTTGCGCCGTCGTCAGCCCGTAACCCAGCACCTGTTTCCGGAAGTCCTCGGAAACGCCCCCAACGCGCAGTCCCATGCCAAACCTCCTTTGCAGGAGCGCATTCGGGGGTGGCCTGTCCGTGCCCCGGGGGAGCCACCCGGAAACGATGCGCTCACAGACGAGAAATGTGACGCAAACCGACAACCCATCTCAAGCCCAAAAGTTTAACAAGCTGTTGAAATTCAATGCGTTAGCAGCAGATGCGACTCCGTGCTAATACGGTCCGGCTGCTGGTTAACGATGGCAAGGGGTTGCTGGCAGTCCGCGCTTTCGGCTGCCAATTTTTCTGCTACAAACCCTTGCCTCCGCAAATTTCCTGTCCTATTTCAGCGTCGCCCGTGCTAGCACTCGCGGGCAACGATTGCTAACAATCTCAAAACCTCAACCCGAGCAATTGCTTAGGAGGACTGCATGAAATTCCGTCCGCTTCACGACCGCGTCGTGGTCAAGCGCATCGACGCCGAAGAGAAGACCGCTGGCGGCATCATCATTCCCGACACTGCCAAGGAAAAGCCCTCCCAGGGCGAAGTCGTCGCCGTTGGCCCCGGTGGCCGCGACGAAGCTGGCAAGCTGATCCCGATCGACCTGAAGGTCGGCGACCGCGTGCTGTTCGGCAAGTGGTCCGGCACCGAGGTCAAGATCGACGGCCAGGACCTGCTGATCATGAAGGAGAGCGACGTGATGGGCGTCCTCGAAGTCAGCGAGTCCAAGAAGAAGGCGGCTTAAGAGCCCCTCTCCTCCCTCCAGTCAAACCCACCTAAGGAAAACTCCAGATGGCAGCCAAAGAAGTCAAATTCTCGGTTGAAGCGCGCGACAAGATGCTGCGCGGCGTCGACGTCCTCGCCAACGCGGTGAAGGTCACGCTCGGTCCGAAGGGCCGCAACGTCGTGCTCGACAAGTCGTTCGGCGCTCCCCGCATCACCAAGGACGGCGTCACCGTCGCCAAGGAGATCGAGCTCGACGACAAGTTCGAGAACATGGGCGCGCAGATGGTGCGCGAAGTCGCCTCCAAGTCCGCTGACGCGGCCGGCGACGGCACCACCACCGCCACCGTGCTCGCCCAGGCGATCGTGAAGGAAGGCGCCAAGTCGGTTGCCGCCGGCATGAACCCGATGGACCTCAAGCGCGGTATCGACCTCGCGGTCGAAGCCGTCGTGGCCGACCTCGAGAAGAACTCGAAGAAGGTCACCTCGAACGACGAGATCGCCCAGGTCGGCACCATCTCGGCCAACGGCGATGCCGAGATCGGCAAGTTCCTCGCCGACGCCATGAAGAAGGTCGGCAACGAGGGCGTCATCACCGTCGAGGAAGCCAAGTCGCTCGAGACCGAGCTCGACGTGGTCGAGGGCATGCAGTTCGACCGCGGCTACATCTCGCCCTACTTCGTCACCAACGCCGACAAGATGCGCGTCGAGATGGATGACGTCTACATCCTCATCAACGAGAAGAAGCTCTCCTCGCTGAACGAGCTGCTGCCGCTGCTCGAGGCCGTGGTGCAGACCGGCAAGCCGCTGGTCATCGTCGCCGAGGACGTCGAAGGCGAGGCGCTTGCGACCCTGGTCGTGAACCGCCTGCGCGGCGGCCTGAAGGTCGCGGCCGTCAAGGCTCCGGGCTTCGGCGATCGCCGCAAGGCCATGCTGCAGGACATCGCGATCCTGACCGGCGGCCAGGCGATCTCGGAAGATCTGGGCATCAAGCTCGAGAACGTCACGCTCAACATGCTCGGTCGCGCCAAGAAGGTGATGATCGACAAGGAGAACACCACGATCGTCAACGGCGCCGGCAAGAAGGCCGACATCGAGGCGCGCGTGGCCCAGATCAAGGCGCAGATCGAGGAGACCACCTCGGACTACGACCGTGAGAAGCTCCAGGAGCGTCTCGCCAAGCTCGCGGGCGGCGTCGCGGTGATCCGCGTCGGTGGCGCGACCGAGGTCGAGGTGAAGGAGCGCAAGGATCGCGTTGATGACGCGATGCATGCGACCCGCGCGGCTGTGGAAGAAGGCATCGTCCCGGGCGGCGGCGTCGCCCTGCTCCGTGCTTCCGAGCAGCTCAAGGGCCTGCGCACCAAGAACGACGACCAGAAGACCGGCGTCGAGATCGTGCGCAAGGCGCTGTCGGCCCCCGCTCGCCAGATCGCGATCAACGCCGGTGAAGACGGCTCGGTGATCGTCGGCAAGGTGCTGGAGAACAAGTCGTACGCCTACGGCTTCGACTCCCAGACCGGCGAATACGGCGACCTCGTCAAGAAGGGCATCATCGACCCGACCAAGGTGGTCCGCACCGCGATCCAGAACGCTGCCTCCGTGGCCGCGCTCCTGATCACCACGGAAGCCATGGTCGCCGAGCTGCCCAAGAAGGGCGGCGCCGGCCCGGCGATGCCCCCCGGCGGCGGCATGGGCGGCATGGACTTCTGAGTCCGGCCAAATCGGCCGATCCAACTTGAAGAGGCTCGCGAAAGCGAGCCTCTTTGCTTTTGTTGAACTCGCGTGCAAGTTGCGCTACCTTCGTGCTCTATTGCAGGCGGGACTTATTTTGAAGTGTATAAAACCCGTATTCACGAGATCATCTGGTTTCCCTACCGACCCGAGAGGACGGTCATCGGCCCGCTCCTCCTGCTGCTGTTGATCGCGGTAGGCGCCACCGGCGCGGTCAACGCCATAGACCTGTTCGGCCTAATAAACTCGAACGTCGCCGCAAAGAATGCCGAAAACTTGGCGTCCTGGATGAACATAGTCCTCCTCTTGCTTTGCCTGATCTTTTGCATCTATTCCGCGCGCCAGGACTACATGTCCGTCTATGCAGCATTGCTGCCCTGCCTCGTGACGACCGCGGTGATCGTCGCGCTTTCCCTTTATTTTGGTTCCGGCAAGCTCGACAAGAAATCGCTATTCCAGGCGGCCGCGGGCACACTCGGTTCGCTGATGTTCGTAGGGCGCGTTGTTCAATCGGGAGGCGTCGATCTCGGAGCTCTCGGGGCGATCCGGCGCAGGATAGAACGCAAGATCCAATTATGTCTCCAGACCCCCGTCGCCGACAGTTCGTTCGCGACACCGCGGAAAGAGCTCGTTGACGACGTGAGGAAGCTTGCTGACGAATTGAAGAAGGCCGCTCCGGAGATTGTCAATCAAACTTCCGCGGAGAAGGCGATCAAATCGCTGCAGGACTTTCTGGCGCGGAGTGACGTGGTCAGCCACGACGACTTCGTGCAGGACCTGAACGAAGGCAAAGACTCCCTGGTCCAAGCGCTCAAACAGATCGACGGACGGAGATACGATGGCTCCTAGCATTCCATTCTACTATCTGACACTGGATGGAGAAGATCCCTGCAAGTGGTCTCCTTTCGGAACGTTGTTGCTGGACGTAGGAATGTCCACGAAGAAAGAGCTACTGAATTCGGACTTCTCCAAGAAGCAATTTTCCGTATCGATCGTCTGTCAGAACCACGACCAAGTTGCCGATCAAGCCATCTCGCAATGTGTGGGCTGCCTCGTGTCAAGCGAGTATCTGAATCCGCAGCATGAACGATATTTCTCCGAACAGTTTCGCAATTTCAGCAACAGGCTGATGGCGCTGAATACCAAGGTCCTGCCAGCCTTGGGCTTCGAGATATTCGTCGTTGCCCAGAATGCAGCCATGCAGGAAACGCTCGTAAAAGCGATGGCCTTGAAGGACAGACTCGTCCGCACCGGTATCGACGAGCGACTGGTACGCGTCGACATCGTTTGCGATCAGGCGAGGCTCTCCTCCATATCGAGGCTGCGCCTGATGAACATTGCATATACCCGCGCGGCAGTGACCTTGCCGGCTTGAATTTCACGGTAATCGAATGTCCGCAAAAGATATCAGATTTGGCAGCGACGCCCGTGCACGCATGCTGCGCGGCGTCGACATTCTCGCCAACGCGGTGAAGGTCACGCTCGGTCCGAAGGGCCGCAACGTCGTGCTCGACAAGTCGTTCGGCGCTCCCCGCATCACCAAGGACGGCGTCACCGTCGCCAAGGAGATCGAGCTCGACGACAAGTTCGAGAACATGGGCGCGCAGATGGTGCGCGAAGTCGCCTCCAAGTCCGCTGATGCGGCCGGCGACGGCACCACCACCGCCACCGTGCTCGCCCAGGCGATAGTGAAGGAAGGCGCCAAGTCGGTCGCCGCCGGCATGAACCCGATGGACCTCAAGCGCGGTATCGACCTCGCGGTCGAAGCCGTCGTTGCCGACCTCGAGAAGAACTCGAAGAAGGTCACCTCGAACGACGAGATCGCCCAGGTCGGCACCATCTCGGCCAACGGCGATGCCGAGATCGGCAAGTTCCTCGCCGACGCCATGAAGAAGGTCGGCAACGAGGGCGTCATCACCGTCGAGGAAGCCAAGTCGCTCGAGACCGAGCTCGACGTGGTCGAGGGCATGCAGTTCGACCGCGGCTACATCTCGCCCTACTTCGTCACCAACGCCGACAAGATGCGCGTCGAGATGGATGACGCCTACATCCTCATCAACGAGAAGAAGCTCTCCTCGCTGAACGAGCTGCTGCCGCTGCTCGAGGCCGTGGTGCAGACCGGCAAGCCGCTGGTCATCGTCGCCGAGGACGTCGAAGGCGAGGCGCTTGCGACCCTGGTCGTGAACCGCCTGCGCGGCGGCCTGAAGGTCGCGGCCGTCAAGGCTCCGGGCTTCGGCGACCGTCGCAAGGCCATGCTGCAGGACATCGCGATCCTGACCGGCGGCCAGGCGATCTCGGAAGATCTGGGCATCAAGCTCGAGAACGTCACGCTCAACATGCTCGGTCGCGCCAAGAAGGTGATGATCGACAAGGAGAACACCACGATCGTCAACGGCGCCGGCAAGAAGGCCGACATCGAGGCGCGCGTGGCCCAGATCAAGGCACAGATCGAGGAGACCACCTCGGACTACGACCGTGAGAAGCTCCAGGAGCGTCTCGCCAAGCTCGCCGGCGGCGTCGCGGTGATCCGCGTCGGCGGTGCGACCGAGGTCGAGGTGAAGGAGCGCAAGGATCGCGTTGATGACGCAATGCATGCGACCCGCGCGGCCGTGGAAGAAGGCATCGTCCCGGGCGGCGGCGTCGCCCTGCTCCGGGCGCGACAGGCGGTAATCCGCAACCTGGACGTCGCGGAAAAAGAACCGGAAAGCCTGTCTGACGCGGCGATGTCGGGCAGACACGAGCTTGGAAAGTTACTCCGCAGGCAGGACCTGCTGAACAACGACCTCTTGATCGAGATATTCGAATCGATCGAGCAATTGCTGAACTCCGACAGCCCGTTCATCTATCCGGACTTCTTCTTTCACCATATCCGCCAACTGAAACTTCCGGGGAGCCTCGAGTCAGAATTGATCGAGCTACTGACGGACATGATCCTGAACTTTCGAAAGGCGCGGCAATCCGAACGCAAGCGCCCGCCGCGGCGCAGATCCGACCTACACAATGCCGACGTCAGGGCGGGCTTTGGCATCGTGATGCGGGCTTTGGCGGAGCCAGCCCGCCAGATCGCAATGAATGCCGGTGAAGACGGCTCGGTGATCGTCGGCAAGATCCTGGAGAACAAGGCCTACAATTACGGCTTCGACTCCCAGACCGGCGAATATGCCGACCTCGTCAAAAAGGGCATCATCGACCCGACCAAGGTGGTCCGCACCGCGATCCAGAACGCAGCCTCGGTGGCCGCGCTCCTGATCACCACGGAAGCCATGGTCGCCGAACTGCCCAAGAAGGGCGGCGCCGGCCCCGCGATGCCCCCGGGCGGCGGCATGGGCGGCATGGATTTCTAAGGTCGAGCCACATCAAGAACGACGAAACCCCGGCAGCGATGCCGGGGTTTTTGTTTTGGGACAGGCTCTTTCCACTCGTCATTCCGGGGCGCGCCCCGGAATGACGGCCTTGGCTCACTCCACCTTGCCGATCCGCTCGAAGCGCGGCTCGCCGTCTTCGTCGAGGGACCAGTAGATCCGCGTCACCTTGCCGATGAGATTGTCCATCGGCACGAAGCCGAACGTCGGCATGCGGCTGTCGGTGGAATTGTCGCGGTTGTCGCCGAGCACGAAGAGGTGGCCCGGCGGCACCGTGAAGACGTCTGTGTTGTCGAGATAGCCGTTGTCGAGGCAGTCATAGGTCACATGGGACGCGCCGCTCGGCAGCGTCTCGCGCCAGCGCTTGACGGTCGCGCGGTCGTCGACGCCGCAGGCCTCGCCGGCCGGTATCGCCTCCAGCGCGACGCGGGTCACCGGACGGTCGTTGATGATGAGCCGGCCCTGCCGCATCTGGATGCGGTCCCCGGGCAGGCCGACGACGCGCTTGACGTAGTCCGTCGAAACGTCCTTCGCCGTCCGGAACACGACGATATCCCCGTATTCGGGATCGGCGGCGAGGATGCGGCCCGAGATCCAGGACGATGCGAAAGGGAGTGAATAGCGGCCATACCCGTAAGGATATTTCGCGGCCAAGACGTAGTCGCCGACCATCAGCGCCGGTGTCATCGAACCGGACGGAATGTTGAAGGGCTGATACAGGACGAAGCGAAGCAGGATCACCGGCGACCACAGCACCGGGATCATGAGGATCAGGACGACGATCGCCTTCCAGTCGCTGGGTCGCGCCGAGTCGCGGATCGATTCCTGAAGAACGGTCATGGGCCTTCCTGATCAAGACGTTGCGGCCCCAGGATGACGCAACCTGCGAGCGCGCTCAATCCCTGACGAGCTCAAATTGGTCGCGCCGCGCGCCGATCGCGTTCATCGCAGACGGCGGCAACGCCGATGTGAAGGGCCGCCCGTGGGCGGCCCTTCGGTTCATGCACTCTCGGGCGCCTTCAGGCGCACGAGCCGGGTCAGGAGGGCATCGAGGCCCTCACTGTGGCCGGCATGGAGGTCGATGCGGCCGACCTTCTCGACCAGCCGCTCCAGCGACTCCAGCTCCTTGAGCCGCAGCAGCAGGGGGTTCTCCTCCATCAGGCGGGCGGTGTTCAGGAGCGAGCGCGTCGCCGCGGTCTCCTCCTGCCGGCGGATCAGATTCGCCTTCGCGACCCGCTCCGCCTCCACCACCTTGTTCACCAGCTCCCGGATCTCGCCGGGCAGGATCACGTCCTTGACGCCGAGCTCGGTCACCTCGACACCGGACTCTGCGACACGCGCACGTACATAGTCGCGCAGCTCCGCATCCAGCGCCGCCTTCGCCGACAGCACCTCGTCCAGCGTCCGGCCGGCGACCGCCTCGCGGATCGCGAACTGCACCAGGCGGTACAGCCACGCATCCACGTCGGGCACGGTCGCAACCGTGCGCTCGGGATCGACCACCTTGCGGAACGCCGTCAGCGTCACCCGCAGCGCGATGCGATCCTTCGTCAGCATCTCCTGCGCGGTGATCTCGACCGCCTGGGGCCGCAGGTCGAGGCGCTTCACCTCGATCTTGCGGCCGACGGTCCAGAAGGCGTGCCGGCCGGGCGCGAGCCGCTCCACGAGCCGGCCCTCGACATAGAGCAGGCCCGCCTCGTGGTTCTCGACCACCGTCTCCGACGTCACCGCCGAGCGGTTGCGCTCGATCATGGCCAGATGCCGCGCGCTGACCTTGGGATCAGCCGACACATCGATGCGCTCGACATCGACGCGCGTCGCGACCTTCCAATAGACGCGCACCTGCCAGGGCGTCATCAGATGCACGGGCCGGCCGTCGAGGCTGACGATGGCGATCTCGTCCGCCCTGGTCTCGACCGCCTCGAACAGCTCGGCGGCAAGATCGGGCCGCGCGGCCTTCAGCACCGCGTAGCGCTCCGCAGGAAATTCGCTGCGGACTACGTCGAGCACCTCGGCCTTCAGCTCGTGCAGGGGATCGAACAGGCGGTGCTTGCCGGGCGCGAGCACGCGCACGAGCTGCCCGTTGCGCGTCAGCAACGCCCGCTCGCCATCCTTCACCGTCACGTTCAGCATCAGCAAGTGCCAGCGCTTGTTCAAGGTCATGGCACGCCTCCTTACATTTGCGCCCGGCCGGATGCCGGACGACAGGTTTCATTCGCAAAGGACGTGAGGACGCGGACGACGCTTCCCGCGAAATCGGCGGGCCGGGGCTTGAGCTTGCATGACGACGGGCGCACGCGCGCGATCGCGCGACGCCTGTCGCGCGGCCGTGCGGAGCCACCCGGCATCGGCGCAAGCGGTATCTACCCGCGGCGCAAAGCCGGTCTCACAGTGTCTGGGTTCGGACGGAAAGCCTTGCGGCAAAACGGCCGGACCGCGACTGAAGCGCGCGTCCGGTCCTCGTCAGAGGTATCAGCTTATCAGGCTGAAACGGAGCGCTGGAGCGGGATTCGAACCCGCGACGGGATGAACCACAATCATCTGCTCTACCAAACTAAGCTATCCTTTGTGCAAGAGACCGGAATCGAACCGATGCCTTCGGGTGTTCAGCCCGACGCTCTCCATGAGCTACGTCCTGCGTTTCTGCTTCATTCGGCGGAACACGAAACCGGCAAGACCGGTCCGCGCCAGTCGGGATCTCAGCGAGCCCGAACCCATGGCCTAGCGAAGGACGGCGCTAATAGACCAGGCACGTCCGCCTTGCAAGGGGGCGGCTGAAGTTTTTTCGTCGCAGCTTGCACGGCGTCGCGCGATGATCGCGGCGATATGCGACATCACTCGCGCGAGACGTCCTGGAAGCACGCCCTCACCCATTCGATCGTCACGCGTGTCGCCGGATCGCGCTTGAGGTGGTTCTGCACGAGCAGCCAGACGTCGCGGCGCTTCGGCAGCAGGGTGGCGCGCAGGCTGCGGTCGGCGAGCAGGGCTGCGCAGCTGTGCTCGGGCAGCACGCCGATGGCCTGACGCGACTGGATCATGGTGCGGATGATGCGGACGTTGTCGGTGACGCAGCGCACGTTGGTCAGCCGCTTCGCTCGCAAGAACTGCGCTTCCGGGATGGCGTCGAGCTCGTCCGGATAGACGCACGCAAGGGGCTCGCTGCCGCCACGGTCCGCAGGCTCGAAGAAGTACAGCCTGACGTCGCCGAGCTTGGAGATGGTGAAGTCTCCTTTCTCCGGCTTGCGCAGGCGGATGGCGAGATCGGCCTGCCAGCGCGAGAATTTGACGTTGCCGCTCGCGGTGAGGAATTGCAGCGTCAGCCCCGGATGATCGCGCAGGAAGCTGCTGGCATGCGGCGCCAGCAGCTCTTCGGCAACCGCATTGGTCGAGGCGATGCGCAGCCGCCCGACCGGGCCTGTCTGACTCTCCTTGATGCGGTCGATCGCCGCGGCATGCGCGGCCATCGCACCGATATGCGCGAGCACCGCCTCGCACTGGCGCGTCGGCCGCCGCACGCCGTCCACCGCATCGAACAGCTTCACGCCGAGATCACGCTGGATGCGCGCAAGCCTGCGGCCGACGGTGGTCTCGTCGATGCGCAGCCGCGCGCTGGCGCCGGCATAGGTGCCCTCGTCCCTGACCGCGGCGATGATGCGCAGATCGTCCCAGTTCATCGGGGCGAGCCTAGCAGGCCCCGCCCCTGCCTGCAAATTTGCAGCCAGGAGCTGCAATAGTCCTGCACAATGGCAGGCTGCGGCCGCGCTAATGTCGAGGCATCCGAATTCACGAAAGCCTGACAGCATGACCGCTCCAAAGACGCTGCTCGAACTCGCCGGCGCCGATCTCGATCCGCCCAAGCTCGGCGAGACATGCCTCGTTCTGATCGACATCCAGAACGAATATTGCGCCGGCCCGCTCGCTTTGCCCGATGCGCAAGCGGCGATCGCCGCCGCTGCGCGCCTGCTCGCGCGCGCACGGGAGAGCGGAGCTGCGATCTTCCACGTCGCACACAAGGGCCGCGCCGGCGGCCTGTTCGACCGCGAGGCGGCGCGCGGCGCGATCGTCGAGCGCCTGACGCCGCTCGCAACCGAGCCCGTGATCGAGAAGGCGCTGCCGAATGCCTTCGCCGGCACGGATCTGCAGACCCGCTTGGCCGCGACGGCGCGCAAGAACATCGTGCTTGCGGGGTTCATGACGCATATGTGCGTGTCTTCGACCGCCCGCGCCGCGCTCGATCTCGGCCTGCGCACGACGATCGCGGCCGACGCCTGCGCCACGCGCGATCTTCCCGACGGGCGCGGCGGCACGCTCCCGGCGAGAATGATCCACGAGGTCGCGCTGGCCGAATTGTCGGATCGCTTCGCGATCATCGCGCAGAGCGACGCACTGACCTGAAGGGGGCGCCACGCTGCTGCAGGGACTGACGCGCAATGGCGATTCATTGATTGCGCTCTGAACACGCGCTTCCGGGCCTTCATCCGAGGTGAGAGGCCGTGGACCTCAAGCCGTCCTCGAGCCTTTCCTGCCGGCGTCGGCCGCACGCCGCCGGCGCCGTACAGGTGACCTCGCGGGCACCGCGCCATTCTCTTGCCGGCGGCTGGCGCGCGCGGCCCGCGCACCAGCAGAATTCTCCCGATGCAGGAGCTTACGAAGCGTAGAGGGGTCGGCATACCCGACCTTCTCCGCGATCTCGTCCAAGCCGAGCCGTGTGGTCTCCAGCAGTTCCATCGCCTTGTCCAGGCGCAACTTCTGAACGAATCTCACCGGCGAGAGACCGGTGGCACGCTCGCAACGACGCGCAAATGTGCGCGCCCCCAGTCCTACGGCTTTCGCGAGCTCGGGGATTGAAAAGGTCCGGTGCAGCCGCGCGCGGGCCCAGCGCTCGGCGCGAGAAACCCGTTCGTCTGCAGCAGCAAGAAAGGATAGCGCCATGTAGCGCGACTGCGACTGCCTTTGGTCCAGCAACAGAAACCGTGCGCAGCTGTCGGCGAGGTCAGGTCCGGCATGGCGCGCAATGATCGAGAGCACGAGGTCGAGTTGGGCCATCGCCGCGCCGGCGGTCGTGACGCGCCCGTCGGTCAGCACGATCGCGTCCGTGTCGAGCATCACCTTCGGAAACAGAGTCCGAAACAGCGGCGCGAGCCACCAGGTCGTGGTCGCGCGGCGAGCGTCGAGCAGCCCGGCGCTCGCGACCAGAAATACGGCTGAACATGAGCTTGCGATTTCGGCTCCGGATCGAAAGGCCACTTGCAGAGTTTTCCTGGCCGCTTCGGCGTCCCGCCGCTGTAATCCATCGCGAATGAGTTGCTCGTCTATCCATGCCAGTCCGGGGACGATCACCACGTCCGCAGGTCTGCCGGCGGCTTGCTTGGAGGACATCCTTGCGAGCCTCGCAGCCCATCTTGCCCCGGAGCCGGAAATTCTCACGTCGAAGCAGGGCGGACGCCCGGCCTTTGCACGAATGCCGTTGGCTACTCCGATCAATTCGAAGGTGATGGCGACGCTGGCCGCCGAGGCCCCTTCCAGGACGAGAACGTCAACGCGCAGCATGGCAAAATAGACCCGATTAATGTCATTTTTGACACTTGTCGGAGTAAATGCCCGGGACATACCGTTTGTCCAATCTTTTTGCGGTGGACAACATGAGCGATGTGCTGCTGAAGCCTGACGACCTGTCCGATTTCAACCAGCGGGTTCTCACTTTGGAAGGGGCGACAAAGCCGGTCCACGTTGCAGGAGACGGACCGGCCGTCATCGTCATGACCGAGATGCCGGGCATCAGCCCTCACGTCGCGCGCTTCGCTCGCTGGGTTCGTGATGCGGGCTTCCGGGTCTACATGCCTTCGCTGTTTGGAAAGGATGGCGATGTTCCCGACGCCGAGACCGCGGCCGGCGTTTTCCGGCGCGCATGCGTGAGCGCCGAATTTCGCGCGCTTGGCGGCGGAGCATCGAGCCCCGTGTCGAACTGGTTGCGCGCGCTCGCCAGGCTCGCGCATGAGGAAAGCGGAGGGCTCGGCGTCGGCGCGATCGGCATGTGCTTCACGGGCAACTTCGCGATCAACATGATGCTGGAGCCGGTGCTGCGGGCGCCCGTTGTATCCCAGCCGTCGCTCCCGCTGGACAATCCTGGCGGCATCGAGAGCTCTGCCGACGAACTGGCGCAGATACGTTCAAGGCTGGAACGAGAAGACCTGACGGTCCTCGCCTACCGGTTTGCAGGGGATTCGTTCTGCCGAGCCGAACGGTTCGCTGCCTATCAAGCCGCGCTCGGCGAGCGCTTCATCGGCCGCGTTCTGCCCGACACGGCCGCGAATAGCGGACCCAAGCCGCCGTTCTTCGAGCAGTTCGTCAAGACACCCCACAGCGTCGTCACGGTCCATCTCGTCGATGAGATAGGGCAGCCAACGCTTACCGCCCGGGACGAGATCATCGCGTTCTTCCACAAGCGCCTGAAACCCGCCGTGGATCGACATGGCTCCTGACCCGGACCGACGTCCGAGGATCGCGCGGCGACCGCCTCAATCCATTTCGGATCGACAGCGGTCTAGCCGGGCCATGCCGGAAGCAGAAAGGGGGAGCCCGATGCGACGCGCGGAGCGCTTCACTCGACCCGCGACAGCACCGCGAGCTTGCGGATGCCCTTGTTGCGGTACGCGTCGAGGAACGCGTAATAATCCTTGAACGACACGCAGCCGTTGGAATCCCCGTTCGGCCCGAGCATGAAGGTGTGAGCGAGCAGGCCGTCACGGCCGTAGATCGCGCTCTCGCCGCCGATCGGGGTGAGGCGCAGCGCCGGCACGCCGTGGAACAGCGCCTCGCGCGGCTTCAGCGTATAGATGTGCGGCGGCGTCACGCCGCGCATGCGCAGGCGGCGCGAGTCCGGATCGTCGCGGTTGGCGCCAAGGCCGGAATGCGCCTCGAGCCTGGTGCCGTCGGGCAGATACACCATCTTGGCCGTGATGTCGTAGACCGCGGTGTCCCGCTCATAGGGCGGCGCGCCGCCGAACATCGGGTTCTGCTCCTTCGGCGCGATGGACGCAGTGATGCTGGCATCGGCCGAGGCGTAGGCCAGCAGCCCGCCGGACGCTTCGCGCTTGCCCCAGAGCTTCTCCACCATCGACTGGCGCGGAGCGGTGATCGACATCACTGCGGCCTTGGCGCGGTCGGCGAAGGATTTTTGCTTGGCTTCGGGCGCCGGCACGATCTCGGCCGGGTCGGCCGAGGCGAGTTGCAGCTGGGCAGCCGGCGCGCGCTTGGCCTTGTCCGCGGTGTTGTCGGCGCCCTTGGCTGCCGGCTTGAGCGCCTCCGCGACCTTGGCGATCACGCCCTGCTTCGGAGCGTCTTTGGCTACCGCAACAGCTTGCGTTGCGGGTGCGGCACTTGCGGCATTCGACGGCACGCCTTGCGTTGCGGCCGCCGCAAAGCGCTCGTTGAACATCTCGCGCGAGATCGGAGCTGCGACCTGGAGCCGGTCGGGCAGCAGCGCAAAAGTTTCCTTGATGGCCTCGCCGGCCTCGCGCAGCGCCACCCTGGGCGCGCGCTTGATCACCGGCTCGTCGTAGCGGCTGCCGAGCGTCGGATAGACGCTCGCGCCGAAAATGTTGCTGTGGATGGTCCAGGCGGCGCCCATCACGACGCAGCCGATCGCCGCGGCGCCAAGCCAGTTGGTCGTGGCCATTTTCCGGGAAGATTTCCGCGAATTGGTCTTCGAGAAATTCTTGGACTTCCGTGCCGCGTTACTCTGCGCAGCGATACTCGTACTCATTCGCCTTGCGTCCAGGACGGTGTCACTCGGTCCCCCTTCAAAGTGCCGCTGGTCACGATCCGGGAACAGCATCTCGCAGAGGGTCGGAGCGTCATTAAGGCGACTTTTAGTTAAATGCGGATTAAGTTCAGGCCGATATGAGGCAACTCGTTAACGCTGTCTCATTCTGGGAAAAAGGCCGCATAATTACGGACTTAGTCGCATCTGTTAACCATCTTTCTCGGCCGGATCGGCGCCTTCGGAGGGCGCCTTGAGCGACCTCTCCAAGGCCATCCAACCAAGTCGTTTTCGTGGCCCTCGATGCCCGAAGGATAACGGGGAAGCATTGCACGGGGCTGGTGTGCTGCGCCCGCTCCGCCCAAGCGGCAGCGCGGCTGTCGGTGCCATGGCGGCCGAGCCGCCCACATCACACATCGCGCACAGAGCGGTCATGCGCCACGGCGCCGTGATCGAAAGTTGATCGCCCCGGTCTGGAAATCGCCGTCACGAGAAAGTAGCTCCCTACCTCGGCACTTTTCAGCAGTCTCTGCCTGTGATACGGCACCGTATCGCTTCGCCTTGAACGCTGCCGAGCATTTTAACGGAGGCTGGCATGAGGGGCTTTTCGCGCGCCGGGCTTTGCGCCCTGGTGTGGTCATCTTTGTCGATCGGGTTTGCGAGCGCACAGCCTGCTGCCAATGCCGGCTGCACGGCATCGCCGGCGGCCGCGGGCACCCAGGTCTGGCGCTGCGACAGCGGCATCACCATCGTTGCGGAAAATGGCGCCAGATTTGAACTAAAGGACGCCAACCGCGACGGACATATAGACTCCGTCGAGTTGAGCAGCAAAGCGCTGCTGATCGAGGTGCCCAAGAAACCGCGCGGCAATCCCTTCAAGGTGCTGACGCCGCAAGCCATCGCCGCAGTGCGCGGCACGAAATGGGCGGTCGATGTCGCCGAGGCCAAGACCTCGGTGTTCGTCGCAGACGGCCGGGTGGGCGTGAGCCGCAGGGCTCGTGGACGCGCCGTCGTGCTCGGCCCCGGCGAAGGCGTCGATGTCGAGGCAACCGGCCCTCTGACCGTCAAGACATGGGGCCAGCCGCGCGTCGATGCGCTGATGGCAAGGCTTGGGCAATAAGGCTTGGGCAATGAGCCCGGGTCGACAAGGCCGGCCCGTGAAATTTGGACAACAGGATTGCAAGACGACCGCATGCGCAGCCGACGCGTTCAGATCCTGGTGGCACTCGTCCTCACCGCGCTGTGGGGCGCGGGCATCTATGCCGCGCACGCCAACGGCCGTTTGCGCTTTCTCGACCGCCTCGAAGCCACGCTGACGGACTGGCGGACGCAGATCCGCGGCGTGCAGCGCCCGCCCGATCTCGTCACCATCGTCGCGATCGACGACACCGTCGTGAAGCGCGGCGGCAGTTATCCGCTGCCGCGCGCCGACCTCGCCCGCGTCGTCGACACCATCGTGCAGTTCAAGCCGAAGGTCGTCGCAATCGATCTCCTGCTGGTCGACCGCAGCGCTGCGATCGGGGATGCCACGCTGGCGAATACGCTGGCCACCGGCCCCATGGTGCTTGCCGCCGCGGCGATCTTCCCCTCCGACAGCGAAACCGTGACACCCGGCAGTGAAGACGGCCCCCTCGCCGTTCTGCCGCAGGCCGAACGCTTCCTGCAGCCCCTGCCCGCATTCGCCGATCACGCCGAGGTCGGTGTCGTCAACGTCGCGACAGGACAATCCGGCTCGCCGCTCTCGGTGCCGATGCTGTTCCGGACGCGCGACAAGGTCGAGTTGTCGTTCCCCTTGCGCGTGGCCGCCCGCGCCCTCGACGAGCCGCTGACGGTCGCCCCGGACCATCTGAGACTGGGTGAGCGCGTGGTGCCGACCGACAGCGATTTCGCACTGCCGATCACCTATTACGGCCCGCGCCGTACGATCCGCACCGTCAGCGCGCAGAGCATCTTCGACGGCACGCTCGATCGCGCCGCGATCGAGAACCGGATCGTCGTGATCGGCGCCTCGGTCGCCGGCGGCGGCGATTTCTTTCCCACGCCGTTCGACTCCCTTATGCCCGGTGTCGAGGTGATCTCGACCGCGATCACCCATCTCGTCGCCGGCGACGGCATCCTGCGCGACCGCAGGGTCCGCATCACCGAGGCGCTCACTGCGATCCTGCTGCCGATGCTGCTGGTCGGCCTGCTCGCCTGGCGGCGTAGCGCGCTCGGCATCATGGCGGCGGCCGCAGTGATGATGGCCTGGGCCGGGCTCAACCTGCTTGCGTTCACGCACGGCGTCTGGCTGAACGCTGCGACCACGCTTGCCGCGGCGGTGCCGCCGGTCGCCGTCTTTGCCGGCGTGCAGCTATGGGCCGGAAGCCGCCGCACGCAATATTTCGCCGCCAAGAGCAGGTCGCTTGCGCAATTCCAGGCGCCGGCGGTGCAGGAGTGGCTGGCGCGCGACCCGGACTTCCTGTCGAGGCCGGTCCGGCAGGATGCCGCCGTGGTCTTCATCGATCTCTCGGGCTTTACCGGTCTGAGCGAGCGGATTGATCCGGACGAGCTCAGGGATCTTCTGAAGGCATTTCACGCACTGATCGACAAGACGGCGGTCGATTGCGGCGGCATGATCACCGGCTTTCTCGGCGACGGCGCCATGATCCTGTTCGGGCTTCCGCGCGCCATGCCCGATGACGCGACGCGCGCGCTGACATGCGCGATCGAACTGCATCGTGGCGCCGAGCGCTGGATCGCCTCGCTGCCGCCGGCGATCGCAGGACAACTCGGCTTCAAGATCGGCGCGCATTGCGGCGAGATCGTCGCCTCCCGGCTCGGCGAAAGCCATCAGCACATCACCGCGACCGGCGACACCGTCAACGTGGCGAGCCGGCTGATGGAGGTTGCCGCCCAGCACGGTGCGCGGCTCGCGCTGAGCGATACGCTGCTGGAAGCCGCCGGCTTCCAGGGCGCTCCCGGCGGCGTTCTGTCCGGCCCCCTGCTCGCCCGGGTTCGCGGCCGCTCCGGCGTCGTGACCGTCTGGTTCTGGCGCGATCGCGACGGGACGGACCAGGATGCGGCCAAGGCCGAGATGATCGGCTGAGTAGCCATTGCTGTCCCCAACTCTTCATCGTCGTCCTCGCGAACGCGGGGACGACGGCGGAGTGTGGGCCCGCTACCGCGCTTCCGGCGGCGGCGAGCGATCCAGCACCTCGCCTTTGGCGCCCTCGAGCAGATCGATGCCGTAGGTCTCGACCACGAGCGGCCCGCGCTTGCGCTGCAACTGCGCCACCTGCGTCACCTTCGCGAAGAGAGCATTGAGGGCGGGATGTCCGTCGGCGCGCAGCTCGTCGACATAGAGCAGCTTGCCGGCGAGCAGCTTGGGATCGGGCTCGGCCATGTTGACCCAGCGGATGCGCTGATTTTGCTGCGCGACGCAGGTGCCGCGCGGCAGATAGAATGCCAGCCAGCTCGTGGTGCCGTAATCCTGCGCGAGCACACAAGTCGCGCCACTGCGCGCGCGCACCGCTTCGATCTCCGCCGCAAGCTCGCGCCAGCCGACACCGACACTGCGCACGGTGGCATCGCGGCGATATCCGGACAACCAGCCGGTATTGGCCTGCACGATCAGGGCTGCGAACATGACGATGCCCACGGGCGCGGCCCAGCGCAGGCAGAAGTCGACGAGGCGCCGCTGGCGCGGCTTCCACTCCGCGAGGTTGGCGGCGACTGCCGCAGCAATGACGAAGGGCGGATAAACCGGCGCGAACCAATTGGCCTCGACGCGCGCATGCAGCGAATGCCAGACGAAATAGGCGACGATGGTCCAGAACATCGCCTCGATCAGGACGCGCGAGGCCAGCGCGCCGGTGCGCTGCCAGGTCAGCGCGTGCAGGCCCATCGCGCCGAGGATGAAGACCAGCGGCGTTGCGAACGCGATCTGGGTCGGGACCAGCTCGGCGATGAAGACGGGACGGAAATCCTCGATCCTGGCGCGGCCGAGCTGCTTTGTGAACGAGACCCATTGATGGTCCGCATTCCAGAGGATCACCGGCGAGAACAGCGCCAGGGCGACGAGGCCGCCGAGATAGGGCCAGGGCGAGAGAAACCAGCGCCGCAGCTTCGGCACGGACGCGAGCCAGATCAGGATCGCCGGCCCGAAGAACATCGCGGTGTATTTCGACAGCAGCGCCGCGCCGACCGCCACCCCGACCGCAAGCCACCAGACGCCACGGCCGGTCTCCAGCACCTTGGCGAGGAAGAACAGCACGAAGCTGGAGGCAGCCAGCAAGGGCGCATCGGGCGTGACGATCAGCGTGCCGACGGAGGCCAGCAGCGTCACGTTGAGCAGGATGGCGCTGGTCGCGGCCACGCGCGCGCCGCCGAACAGGATCGCGGCGGAGCGGTAGACCGCATAGCTCATCGGCAGCGCCAGCAGGATCGAGACGAGGCGGACGCCGAGCTCGGTATCGCCGGCGATCATGGTGCCGGCACGGATCACATAAGCGACCATCGGCGGGTGGTCGTAGTAGCCCCCGGCGAGGCTCTTCGACCACATCCAGTAATAGGCTTCGTCGAACGTGATCGGCGTGACCGCGGCCGCGACGAGACGCAGGGCCACCAGCGCCAGAATCAGCAGAGCGGTGTTGCGGACGATCCGCGCGTCGGCTCCGCCCATGTCGGGTTATTTCTTGCGCCAGACGAACAGGCCGGACATCGCATAGTTCCACACCACGCCCATCAGCGCACCGGCCATGCCGGCCAGCCACCAGATCGGCTCCTGGTCGTAGACCGAGAAGGCCACGCCGACATTGGCGAGCAGGCCGACGCTGCACACGATGTAGAAGGCGATCAGGCCGCGCAGCAGCGCAAAGCCCTTCAGCCGCTGGTCGCGATAGGTGAGGAAGTTGTTCAGGATGAAATTGCTGGTCATGGCGACGATGGCGCCGGCGGCCTGCGCCTCCGCGAACGGCGCGTTGAAGAGGCGAAGCGCGATGAACAGCGTGGTCAAATGCACCACGAGGCCGATGCCGCCGACCATCGCGAACAGGATGAAGCGCAGCGAGACGACGTCGTTGGTCAGCTTGGCGAAGACGAGACCGAGGAAGTCGAGCGCGACCATGGAATCGAGCTTGCTCTCGCCGTGCTGGCGGGCGCCGAAAGTGTAGGGAATCTCGACCGCCCGCAAGCTGCCGTGCGCCGTCGCGACGATGTCGAGCAGGATCTTGAAGCCATGCACGGAGAGTTTCGGTGCGAGCTGCTCGAAGCGGTCGCGGCGGATCATGAAGAAGCCGCTCATGGGATCGGCAATCTCGACCCGAAGCATCTTCCTGGCGACCTCGGTCGCGAGCGCGCTGGCGCCGGCGCGCTGCTTGTTGAAGCCTTCGCTCTTGTAGCCCTCGATGTAGCGGCTGCCGACAACGAGGTCGGCCTGATCGCTTGCGAGCAGCAACAGCATCTTGGGCAGCTGCGTCTCGTCGTGCTGGAGGTCGGCATCGATCACGGCCACAAAGGGCGCGCTGGAAGCGAGGATGCCCTCGATGCAGGCGCCCGACAGGCCGCGGCGGCCGATGCGGCGGACGCAGCGCACGCGGCTGTCGCGCTGCGCCAATTCGCGCACGACGTCCCAGGTGCCGTCGGGCGAATTGTCGTCGACGAACACGACTTCCCAGGCGACGTTGGCGAGCGTCGCCTCCAGCCGCCGGTACAGCACGGTGACGTTGTCGCGCTCGTTGAAGGTCGGGACGATGACCGACAGTTCCGGCCCCTCTTGAGCCTGATTGTCGATGCCCGGTCTGATCGCTTCGTTCATGACGGCAGCGTATATCCGCCGCATCCTGCGCTGCCAAGCCGGGGTTCTGGGGAATGGCCGAAAAGGGCCCTAAAATGCCAACGACCCCGGAACGGCGGGCCGCGCGTACATCCGGCGCAAGCCTTAAGCTATTCCAAGGTCGTCCCAGCGACGGAGATTTTTACGCTCAACGTCGCCGTTACGAGCTAGATGGGGATGGCAAAGCCGTTCCGCAAGGGGGGCCGGAAGCCCGAATCTCACGCCCTATTGGTTGGGCACTTCCCGGATGATCGGCCCGCGCGGCGCGGGCGCGGCGGGGGCCGCGGGTGCAGCCGCCGGGGCGGGCTCGACCTTCGCCGGCTTGGGCGGCTTGCCGTATTGGCCGATCGGCCCGAACACGACGGCAACCGCAAGCACGACCGCCGCGACGATCGCCCCCAGAATGCCACCCACCGACTCAGACGACATGCAAGTTCCTGCTCCAGATGCGGCGAGTGATATCACGAATGAACGCGGCGCAGGAAGAGCCCGGGGCGAATTGCGAATGCGAATGCGGCAACCGGGGCTTCTGCCCTACTCGCTACCGCCGCTCCCCTACTTCGCCGGCGGCCGTTGCTTGACGAAGGCCGTCACGATGTCCTTCTGCGCCGCCTCCACCGCCCTGTTCGCGGTGGCGAGATGGGCGCCGGCATCGATGCCAGGATATTGCGTGGTGAGATAGTCGAGCAGCGCCACCCGGTAATATTGCCGCTCCGACGGACACGCGCCCGCAACCGAGCGGCCGAAATCCTGCTCCGACAGGCCTTGATTGGAGTCGCGCGAATATTCCCGCGCCAGGCAATGCCAGTAATCGTCGCGGCCCTGCAGGGCGAGCTTCTGCGCGCCCTTCGCGTCGTCGTCATCCGCCACGGCAGAACTCGTCATGGCAGCAGATGTCATCATGACGAGCGCTATTCCCACCAGCAGCATCCGCATCTTGTTCTCCTTCTTCGCGGGTCCGGTCGCAAGCTTAGACAGGACGGGCCAACTGGCCAATCACATCCGGTTTGATTAGGATGAGCTCCCTCCCGTCGATGCGAGATCCTCCCGTGGCCAAAGCAAAAACTGCGTCCAAAAAATCCGGCAACATCTTCATCGGCATCGGCGGCTGGACCTTCGAGCCCTGGCGCGGCGTGTTCTATCCGGAGAAGCTGGCGCAGGCGAAGGAGTTGTCCTATGCCGCCTCGAAGCTGACCTCGATCGAGATCAACGGCACCTATTACGGCTCGCAGAAGCCGGAGAGCTTTCGCAAATGGGCGAGCGAGGTGCCTGAGGGCTTCGTGTTCTCGGTGAAGGGACCGCGCTTCGCGACCAACCGCCGTGTGCTCGCGGAGGCCGGCGATTCCATCAAGCGGTTCTACGATTCCGGCGTGCTGGAACTCGGCGACCATCTCGGGCCGGTGCTGTGGCAGTTCGCGCCGACCAAGAAGTTCGACGGCGCCGATTTCGGCAAGTTCCTGGAGCTGTTGCCGCGCAAGCTCGAGGGGCGCGCGCTGCGCCATGTCGTCGAGGTCCGCCACGACAGCTTCTGCACGCCGGACTTCGTGGCGCTGATCCGCGAGTTCGAGACGCCGGTGGTGTTCGCCGAGCACGGCAAATATCCGGCCATCGCCGATGTCGCCAGCGATTTCGTCTATGCGCGTCTGCAGAAGGGCAATGACGAGATCAAGACCTGCTATCCGCCGAAGCAGCTCGATGCCTGGGCCGAGCGCTTCCAGGCCTGGGCTTCGGGCGGCGAACCCGACGACCTGCCGAAGGTCGACAAGGCCAAGCCGAAGAAGGAGCCGCGCGACGTGTTCGCCTATGTCATCCACGAGGGCAAGGTGCGCGCGCCCCACGGCGCCATGGAACTGATCGCGCGGGTGAGCTGAGGGCCACATGGCAAAGGCGAAGAAGCTGTTCACCATCGGCTATGAGCAGACACCGCCCAAGGCCGTGCTTGACGAGCTGGAGCAGGCCGGGGTCAAGCTCGTGGTCGACGTGCGCGCGGTGACGTCGTCGCGCCGGCCGGGCTTTTCCAAGAAGCAGTTGTCGGCGGGCCTCGACGAGCGCGGCATCGGCTACGTCCATCTCGCCGCGCTCGGCACGCCGAAGGAAGGCCGCCTCGCCGCCCGCAGCGGGCAGTACGACGTGCTGGAGAAGATCTTCTCCAAGCACCTGAAGACGCCGCAGGCGAAAGAAGAGATGGACGAGCTTTCGGCGCTGGTGAAAAAGGCCGGCCCGGTGTGCCTGCTCTGCTACGAGCGCGACCACACCCACTGCCACCGCCAGATGATCGCGGAGATCATCGAGGAGCGCGACGGGGTGACGGTGAAGAATTTGGCGGGGCGGCAGGCCTGAACAACTTTCTCCGTTCATGGCCGGGCTTGTCCCGTCATCCACGTTGCTCTTCCCAGTGGTCAAGACGTGGATGCCCGGGACAAGCCAGGGCATGACGACGGAGGGAGCGTCAACCCTCCCCCGCCAGCCGAAACGTTCCCTCCATCATCTGCACGCAAGCGCCGCCGACGTGAGCGGACACGATCTTGCCGTCCTGCTTGCGCACCCGGGTCGAGAGGATGCTGGGGCGACCCATGTCAAAGCCCTGGCCGAGTGTGAGCTTGAGCTCACCGTCGCGCGCGGGATCGAGGTCGGCGAACAGCGCGGCGGCGGCAACCGTGGCGCTGCCGGTGGCGGGATCCTCGACGAGACCGCTGGCACCGCGCATGAACATGCGCGCCTGCCGCTCGCAAGGCGCCTCCGCCGGGGGCACGTCGCGCGTATAGAACCACACCGATCGGGCACCGTCGCGCGGCAAGATCCTGCCGAAGGCCGCAGCATCGGGCCGGGCCCGCTTCAGCGCCTCGCGCGAATGCAGCTCCAGCACCAGAAACGCGTTTCCGACGGTGACGACCTCAGGCTCGTGATTGTCGGTCTTGATGTCGTCGGCAACGAGCGAGATGCAGCTCGCGGCTTCCGCAGCGGGCAGCTTCGAGAGCCGCGCTAGCTGCTGCGGCGCGGTGAGCTCGGTTCTGGTCACTCTGCCCTGCTCTCGGACGATCTCGACCGGGACCAATCCGGCCTTCTCCTCGAACAAGAGGCGCGGCTTCGGCTCTTTCGCCAGCGCGGCCAGCACGAAGGCGGTGCCGACATTGGGATGGCCCGCAAAGGCGATCTCCTGCACCGGCGTGAAGATCCGCACCTCGGCGTCGTTGGCCTCGTCGCGCGGCGGCAGCACGAAGGTGGTCTCGGAATAATTGAACTCGGTGGCGATCGCCTGCATCTGCTGCGTCGTCAGCCCGCCGGCATCGAGCACCACGGCGAGCTGGTTGCCGCCGAAGGCGCGGTCGGTGAACACGTCGACGGTGACGTAGCGGCGCTGCATCGTTACTTCCTCATGCAATCGCGACCACGACCGGCCGCATCGCGCAGCACTCTACAAGGCGAAAATATCGCTCGTCATGCCCCAAAATTGAGTGCAATCGGAGCAATCAGAGCCGATTCGCTAACCCAGCTGAAACACCGGCACTTTCTGCTCGTAGCCGCGCACCTCGACCTCGCCGAGCGCGATGGCATCGCTGCCGTCATCGCCAAGCGCCTCGCGCACGGATGCGGAGATCAGGAGCTGCGTGCCGAACTCCTTGTTCAGCGCCTCGAGCCGGGAGGCGAAGTTCACGGTGTCGCCAATGACGGTGTATTCCTTCCGCCGGGGCGAGCCGATATTGCCGGCGACGACCTCGCCGAAATGGATGCCGATGCCGATCCGCAATGGCCAGCTCGTCTTCGCGTTGATGCGGTCCATCGCGGTCAGCATCTCGCGCCCTGCGGCAACTGCACGCTGCGCGGCGTCGGAGGCCTCCAGCGGCGCGCCGAACAGGGCGAGAAAGCCATCCCCCAGGAACTTGTTGACGATGCCGCCGTGCCTGTCGAGGATATCCACCAGCACGGCAAAGGCGCCGTCGAGCCGGTCGACCACTTCCTGCGGGCTGCGCGATTGCGCGCCGGCGGTGAAGCCGCGGAAATCAACGAACATCACCGCGACGCGGCGGACGTCCCCGCCTCCGCCGGTGCCTGCCGTCATCAGCCGCTCCACCACCTGTGGGGACACGTGCTGGCCGAACAGGTTCGTCACCCTGTCGCGCGCGGTCGCGGCCGCGATGCTCGCGGCGAACTGGCGGCGCAGCTGAGCTCCGACCGCGCCCGCCAGCACGCCGCAGATCAGGATGACGACGCTGCGCACCGCATGAAAATAGATCAGGGGATCGCCGGCTTCATCAGTCGCGTTGTAGTGCAGCGCGACCGACAGAAGCCCGGCCGCGGCCACCAGGCCTGTGAATGCGGAGAGCCAGAAATCGAGCCGCAAGGTCGAGAGGATGACGAAGATGAAGTACATCAGCGGCACGGCAAAGCCGAGCGCCTGGCTTGGACCCATGGTCCGGGTTTGCAGGATCAGGATCACGGTGGGCAGTGACGTCTCGATCAACGTGCCGATATAGCGCCTGATCACCGGCAGATCGCGATCGAGCCGCAGATTCTTCCTGATCTGGGTGTGGACCCAGACCTCGAAGAGGATGAAGCCGCCGAGGAGGCCGTAGACCTCGACAATCCCCTCCGTTCCGCGCCACACCCGGTTCACCACGCTGGGGTCGATCAGATAGATCGCGGTGAGCAGCAGCAGCATGACGCAACCCGTCGCGATCAGCGCCCGGACCCGCAACAGCTCGGTGCGCAGCACCTCCCGCGTCAGCTCTCGCTCGAAATTCTCCGACATGACGGCATGCTGCCGCGCTTTCCTGCTCGCAAACTTGGCCATTCCGCCCCTCGATTCCGGGGTATTGTGCCTCAATCCAGCGTGCGGCGGAAGCGCGTCACGGCGATGGTCATGGCAACCAGCATCAGGCCCGCCAGCGCCAGCGTATCGAAGCGCAAATTCTCCATGGTCGCGCCCTTCAGCATGATGGCGCGGACGATCCGCAAATAGTGAGTCAGCGGCAGGCATTCGCCGAGATATTGCGCCCAGGCCGGCATGCCTGCGAACGGGAACATGAAGCCGGAGAGCAGAATGCTCGGCAGGAAGAACATCATCGACATCTGCATGGCCTGGAGCTGGTTCTGCACCAGGGTCGAGATGGTGTAGCCGATCGACAGGTTGGTGGTGATGAACAGGGTCGAGAGCAGCGCCAGCAGGACGAGATTGCCGAGCACGGGCACGCCGAACAGGCCAACGCCGATGCCGATGATCAGGAAGGCCTGGACGAAGCCGACCAGCACGTAAGGGATGATCTTGCCGAACATCACCTCGACCGGCTTGATCGGCATCGACAACAGGCTCTCCATGGTGCCGCGCTCGACCTCGCGCGTGACCGAGAGCGCGGTGAAGATCAGCATGGTCATGGTGAGGATGGTGCCGACGAGGCCCGGCACGATGTTGAGGCTGGAATTCGCGGCCGGATTGTAGCGGGCATGGGCGCGGATCTCGAACGGCATCTCCGGGCGCTCGCCGATATAGAGATCGTGCGCGAGCGCGGTCTGGACCACCATGCCGAGCGAGCCGAGCGCCGCGCTTGCGGCGACGGGATCGGTGGCATCGGCCGCAACCAGCAGCGCCGGCCTGTCGCCGCGCCGCACCGCCCGCTCGAAGCCGCGCGGGATCTCGACGCCGAACAGCACCTTGCCTGACTTCAGGAGGTTGTCGAAATCGTCGACGTCGTGAACCTCGTAGAGGAAGCGGAAATATTTGGTGTTCTCCAGCGCCTTCAGCACCGAGCGGGCGAGATCGGACTCCTCCTGGAGCAGCACCGCGCTCGGCAGATGGTGCGGCGTGGTGTTGATGGCATAGCCGAACAGCATCAGCTGCATCACGGGCAGCATCACGATCATCGCAAACGAAACACGGTCGCGCCTCAGCTGGATGAATTCCTTGACCAGCATGGCGTAGGAACGCCGCAGGAAACCGAAGCGCTCGCGGATGTCGCGCCGTGGTGCGGGATGGTCGACTGCGCTCATTGGAAATTGTCCTTGGAGCGGCCCATCAGCTCGATGAACACGTCCTCCAGCGACGGCGACGACTTCTGCCAGTGCAGCCCGCTCCTCTCGCGCCAGGGCGCGATGCTGGCTTCGAGCGCCGGCACGTCGCGGCCGGAAACATGCAGCGAGGTGCCGAATGGTGCGACCATGTCGATGCCGGGCTTGCCCGTGAGCGCGGCGCCGAGCTCGTTCAGGTCTTCGCCCGTGACGGTGTAGGTCGTCAGCGCGGATTTCGCGATCACCTCCTCCACCGTGCCGTGCGCCAGCAGGTAGCCGTAGGCGATGTAGGCGATCTCGTGGCAGCGCTCGGCCTCGTCCATGTAATGGGTCGAGACCAGCACCGTGAGGCCCTCGGCGGCGAGCGCATGGATCTCGTTCCAGAAATCGCGCCGCGCCTTGGGGTCGACGCCGGCGGTCGGCTCGTCCAGCAGCAACAATTGTGGATTGGGCAGCGTGCAGGCCCCGAGCGCCAGCCGCTGCTTCCAGCCGCCGGAGAGCTCGCCGGCGAGCTGCTCCTCGCGCCCCGAGAGCCCGAGCCGCTTGATCATGTCGCGCGCGGCACCGCGCGCATCAGGCAGGCCATAGAGCCGCGCCACGAATTCGAGGTTCTCGCGCACGGAGAGATCCTGGTACAGGCTGAAGCGCTGGGTCATGTAGCCGACCTGACGCTTGATCTTCTCGGCATCGCGGCGGATGTCGTAGCCGAGGCAGGTGCCCTCGCCGCTATCGGGCGTGAGCAGGCCGCAGAGGATGCGGATGGTGGTGGTCTTGCCCGAGCCGTTGGGCCCGAGGAAGCCGTAGATCGAGCCGCGCTTCACCTGCATCGACAGATCGTGCACGACCTCGCGCCCGCCGAACGACTTCGTCAGGCCCTTGACGTCGATCGCGATGCCGTTGCCGCCGTTCATCGCTTGTCCGCCACCGGTGTCTTCGGATGGAGGTAGACGTCGATCGGCTGTCCGACGCGCAAGGCATCGGGCCGCGAGGGTCGCGCCTGGATCAGATAGACCAGCTTGTTGCGTTCATCGAGGCTGTAGATGACCGGCGGCGTGTATTCGGCCGAGGTGGCGATGAAATAGATCTTCGCGGTGAGATCGGCCGCGCAATTGTCACAGGAGACACGCACCGTGTCGCCGATCGCGAGCTTCGGCAATTCGGTCTCCGGCACGAAGAAGCGCAGCTTCATGTTGCCGGGGGGCATGATCGAGAGCACCGGCCGCTGCGCCGCCACCATCTCGCCCTCGCGGAAATAAATCTGCTGGATGGTGCCGGCGACCGGCGCAAAGCCCTTGCGCCGTGCCATCCGCGTCTCCGAGGTCGCCACCCGCGCCTCGGCGACGCGCAAGGCGGACACGGCGGCATCGAGATTGGCCTGCGTGCCCGAACCGGTCTTGTTCAGCGAAGCCGCACGGTCGTAGGTCTGCTGCGCGTTCGCGAGCGTCGCCTTCTGCTGGTTGAGGTCGGCAAGCTGGAGATCGTCATCGACGGAATAGAGGGGATCGCCGACCTTGACCTCGTCGCCTTCACGGACGTTGAGCTTGGTGACCCGCCCGGCTTCGTCCGGGCTGACGAAGATCATGTCGGCCTCGACCCAGCCCTGGAAGCCGGGATCGCGCTTCTCCTTGCACCCGGCAAGCCCGGTTGCGAGCACAGCGAGCAATGCCAGGACAGAAATTGCTTGCGACGACCTCATGTCGTCCTCCGTTCGCCAAAAATCAAATCGAGATGAACGCGCAGCATCTCCTGCGCATCGAGCGGCGCATGCCGCGCAAACAGGCTCTGCCAGATCACGGCGATCATCGCCGGCGCGACCAGGATCTGCGGATAGCGCGCGAGGTCCTTCTGCCGGATCTCGCCGCGGGCGATGCCGAGCTCGATCAGCGCGCGCATGGCCGCGATCCCGCGCGAGACCACCTCGCGGTAGTAGAAGTCGGCGACGGACGGAAAGCGCGGCCCCTCCGCCACGATCAGGCGCACCAGATCGCCGCGCCTCGTGCCGATCACCTCCTTCAGGAAGTTGCCGGCGAACGTCTCGATGAGGTCGCGCACCGAGCCCGCCGGCGGCGGCAGCGTAGCGAGACGCGCGACCACGGGAACGATGACGATGCGCACCAGCTCCTCGAACATCGATTCCTTGTCCTTGAAGTGCAGGTAGATCGTGCCCTTGGCGACGCCGGCGCGCTTGGCGATGTCGTCGAGCCTGGTGGCGGCAAAGCCGCGCGCGATGAACTCTTCCATCGCTGCCTCCACGATCGCCGCACGCCGCTCCGCCGCGCGCGCGGCGCGGTTCGAGGCAGGCGCTGCATCGGGGCCAGCAGCCGCAGGGTCGCTCGCGCCGGTGGGAGCGGCAGAGGGGGAGGCGGCTTTGGTCGGCTTCTTCGTCATTCGATATATATGACTGACCAGTCAGTCATAGTCAAGAGCTTCCAAGGAGGCGCGCGCCGCAAACGAATTAGTATTGACTAATGTATTAGCGCACACTAATTTGAATCCATGATCGAACCCGCTCCCAACCCCGTCACCACCGTGATGCGCGCCCTCGCCGATCCGACCCGCCGCGCCGTGTTCGAGCGCGTGTTCGAGAGCAAGGAGATCAGCGTCGCCGAGCTGACGCGCGGCAGCGGCGTCACGCAAGGCGCCGTCTCGCAGCACCTGAAGTCGCTGAAGCAGGCAGGCCTCGTCGCCGAGCGCGCCGAGGGCCGCAACGTCTATTACCACGCCGCGCCGCAGGGACTCGAGCCGCTGGTCACCTGGATGGACCATTACGGCGTCTTCTGGCGCGAGCGTTTTGAGAACCTGCGTGACCTCTTGAAGGAGATCGACCCGTGAGTGCTGCCGCGTTGAACGCCGACACAAAAGACATCGTCATCGACGAGGTCTTCCCTCATACCGCCGAGACGATCTGGAAGGCGCTGACCAGCGCGCAGCTGATCGGGCGCTGGCTGATGCAGCCGACCGGGTTTGAGGCCGTCGAAGGCAAGGCCTTCACCTTCCAGACCAAACCGGGCGGCCACTGGGACGGCGTGATCCATTGCCGGGTTCTTGAGGTCGTGGCATTCAGGCGCCTCGTCTACGCCTGGAAGGGCGGCGACGAGCGCAACACCGGCTATGGCGCCCCGCTCGACACCGTCGTGACCTGGTCTCTCACCCCGGTCGAGGCCGGCACGCGGATCCGGCTCGTCCATGCAGGCTTCGTCCTGCCCAGGAACGAGTCGGCCTACACGGTGATGAGCGGCGGCTGGAAGAAGGTCGTCCGCCAGCTCGATGAGATCAGTGGCGAAGGTTGAGGAGATGTTTCGATGACAAAGCCCTATGCCGGCGGCTGCGCCTGCGGCGCGATCCGCTATTCGATCGAAGGGGAGCCCCTCTTCAGCAATCATTGCCAGTGCCGGGACTGCCAGCGGGAAAGCGGCAGCGGCCACGGCTCGTATGCGACCTTCGCACGCGCCGGCGTCACGCTGAGCGGCGAGGCGAAGCTCTGGGACATGGTCGGCAACAGCGGCAACGTGAAGACGCGCGGCTTCTGTCCGCAGTGCGGCGTGCCTGTGTACCTGACCTTCGCCGCGATGCCGGACATCTTCACCATCCGCGCCGCGAGCCTCGACGAGCCCGCCCGCTACAGGCCGCAGGCGGTGACCTACGGAGCGCGCGGGCACAACTGGGATCATCTCGACCCGGACTTGCCGAAGTTCGAAGGCATGCCGCCGGCGTAAGGTACCGGCGCTAGCCAAAATCCAGCACCATGCGGCCGTCGATCTTGCCGGCCTTCATGCGGTCGAAGACGTCGTTGATCGCTGCGAGCGGCACTTTCGTCACCTCGGCCTTGACCTTGCCGTCGGCGGCAAACGCGATGGCTTCGTCGAGGTCGCGGCGGGTGCCGACGATGGAGCCGCGCATGGTGATCCGCTTGAGCACGACGTCGAAGATCGGCGTCGGGAATTCGCCCGGCGGCAGGCCGACCAGGCTGACGGTGCCCTTGCGGCGGACCATCTTGAGCGCCTGGGCGAAGGCCGGCGTCGAGACCGCGGTCACCAGCACGCCATGGGCGCCGCCTCCGGTCGCCGCCAGCACCTTGTCCGCCGCACCGGCCGCAAGCGCGTTCACGGCGAGATCGGCGCCGGTCTCGCGCGCGAGCGCGAGCTTGTCTTCGGCGATGTCGATGCCTGCAACCTTCAGCCCCATCGCCTTGGCGTATTGGATCGCGACATGGCCGAGCCCGCCGATTCCGGAGATCACGACCCACTCGCCGGGCCTTGCCTCGGTTTCCTTCAATCCCTTGTAGGTGGTGACCCCGGCGCAGAGGATCGGCGCGATGGCCGCGAAATCGATCGTCGCCGGCAGCTTGGCGGCGAAGGCGGCCGAGGCGATGACATATTCGGCGAAGCCGCCGTTCACGCTGTAGCCGGTGTTGTGCTGGTGCTCGCACAGCGTCTCCCAGCCGGTCTCGCAATATTCGCACGACATGCAGGCGTCGTGCAGCCAGGCGACGCCGACGGCATCGCCGACTTTCAGATTCTTCACGCCGGGCCCGAGCGCGGCGACGATGCCGGCGGCTTCATGGCCGGGGATGAATGGCGGCACCGGCTTCACCGGCCAGTCGCCGGAGGCGGCATGCAGATCGGTGTGACAGACGCCGCAGGCCTTGACCTTGACCAGAACCTCGCCCGGACCGGGCTGCGGCACCGGCACATCCTCGATCACCAGCGGCTTGCCGAATTGCTTGACGATTGCGGCTTTCATGGTCGGCATCGGTCTGCTCCCTTGCATATGCGGGGCAGACTAGCGATGCGGCGCAGCTCGCCTTTGATGGGCATCAAACAGCACAAAGTTTGCGCAAGCTGGGCACCTCGTCATGACAATGCGATGACGACCGGCGCGAAGCGCAGCGTGGCGTCAGCTATGGAACTTCAGGCCGTCGACGATCTTGTCGATCACCTTCCGCTCGGCGCGCATCGCAATGCCGACGAGATTGAGATCGCTACGCGCAACCGCCCTCACCGCCTCGCGATTGGCGGCATCGTGCGTGGTCTTGAACATGTCCTCGGTGTAGACCGCCGCCTTGACGTTGCGGGTGAGCGCGCGGTCCAGCGCGCGCGACAATGCAGGACCATCGGCGCCGTAGATCAGGATCGGCTGGCCGATCAGCGCATGATATTTCGTGCCCGAGGCGTCCTCATAGGCTTCGCCGATGCATTCCGGAAAGGCCGCGGCAATGCCGCTGGTGAGGAAGGAGGCGACGTTGAGCTTCTGCCAGGCTTGGAGATCGGTACGGATCACGACCGCGATCTTGGTGTCGAACTGCATGGAAGCCTTCCACTGTCATTCCCGAGGCGATGCTACGCAACGCCCGATCGCGACAGCAAGAGAAATTCAGCCCTTGGCGTCGCAGGCCCAGGCGCGGATCACGCATTCCTTGCCGCCATATTTATAGCACTCGCGCGTAGCGGCATTGAGCGAGGCCGAGATCTTCGGTTTGACGGCGTAGCCATAGGCGCCGCACGGATTGGCGAGATCGACCGACATCGCAGCACAGGCGCGCTTCATCGTCACGGTCGTGCAATCACCCATGCACTGCTTCTGGGCGGCGGCACGCGCCTCGTGCTCGTGGCCATAGTCGAAGGCTTGGCCATAGGCGCCGCATTTGCCGACCGCAAACGCGCCGGCCGCATGCGCATCCGTGATGTGGCGAGCGCCGGCGACGCAAACGGACAGCGCAAAGAAAAACATCGCGCAACGGCGCGCGACGACGTTCGAAGCCATGGAAAAACCCCTCACCCCCAAGGCAGGTGGCGGCAACTCTAAGCGGCGGTCGTTTCCAGATGGTGAACGGGGGGTTGAAATCGAACGCGGCGTCGTAGGGTGGGTTAGCTTTTCCGCGGCGACATGGTGGGTTACGCCCTCGGACTGCGCTTCGCGCGTCCGCAGGGCTAATCTTACTGCGTCATGGGCGTCGACGTCCATTCGATGCTGCGGCGGCGCCGCAGCATGGACATCGCGGCAGGGTTTTGATCAGCGCGCGGATCAAGCGGGCGTGCATGGTCGCAATCGAGTTCGGGACGTGGCGCTCAGGCCGCGCGGGCGGAGCCTCTGGGTCGATAATTATCGGGTAAGCGAGGTGCCTGGAACGGCGTGGCGGAACGTGCTCCTGAGGGGGAAATCGTCGCCTGCTCGGCGATCAGGAAGCCGTAGGCCGCGATGCACAGCGTTGCATGGTGATGGAAGCCGCGCCAGCCGCGTCCTTCGTAGTGCCCGAGCCCGACCTCCTGCTTGAGTTCCTGATAGTCGCGCTCGATACGCCAGCGCAGCTTGGCCAAATCGACGAGTTGCTGGAAGCGGACGTTCTCCGGCAGCGTGGAGAGCCAGTATTTGGTCGGCTCGGCTTCACCCTCCGGCCATTCGATCAACAACCACTCGGGCGACGATGTCTTGGGGATCAGCTTGTTGTACCCGACGCGGACGCGCACGCGCGCGAAGCGCGAGGACAGCTTTTCAGCCGAGCCTTCGCGCCACGTCACCGTGCGCCAAGCCTGCTTCGGTAGAGCGAGCGCCACTTTCTTGGCCGAGATCAGATCGGGCTCGTCGCGTCGGCCCGTGTTGTTCATCGGCTTGTCCATCCGCCGTGGGCCGTGGCCTGGAGCCCACATCAAGATGGTCGGCACGATGCCGGCCACGTAAGGCACGCCCAACTCCGTCATGCCAGCACGCAGCTGAGAGTCTCTGCCATAGGCCGCATCCAGCAACGCGGCGCCGCGCGGCAGACCGGCCTCGCAGGCCCATCGTATCTGCTCCAGCGCGATCTCCGACTTGGTCTTGAACTTGATCTCCTTCGGAACGCCCACCTTCTTCCGTCGGACACGGTCCTTGCTCCACTCCTGTGGCAGATACAGCCGGTAGGCGACCGGCAGGCTGGCAGAGTGATTGGCGATCGACAGCGACACTGCGACCTGGCAATTGGCCTGCTTGCCGAGTTGCCCGCAATATTGGTGGTGCACACCGACCGAGTGCTTGCCTTGCTTGGGGAACGACGTGTCGTCGATGATCCACACCTCGATCGGTCCATTCTTCTCGATCGCCGGCAGCACTATCTCGCGGACCTTGGCCAGCACCTCCTCGTCAGACCAGTCCGCGTTGGCGACAAAATGCAAAAGCGACTGGTGCTGTGCTGCCGTTCGCGCCGGAGCCGTCCGCGCCGCCATCGGCTCGACGCTCTTGCGTTCACCCGGCAACATCAGACCGGTGCAATAGTCGCGCAGTGGCCTCATCCGCACCGCCTGACCGATCACGCTTCCGAGCCCCGCTACATACGCCGCAAACCGTGCCTCGCTGCCTTCACCCTGATTGAGATCCATCTGGCCCTCCACGTGCCAAACTGTGAATCTCTTCAAATATTTGATTCTCCGCCCCAGCGGGCGCGACCGAATGACTCAGTAGTACTAACCCACCCTACGCACTACGACGCTGTCACCCCCGCCGCGCCGCTTCCAATGCCTGCGGCGTATCGATGTCGAGGAAGGCGCTCTCGCCATCCACCGGCACTTCGGCGACGGCCTCGGTGTGCTTGGCAATCAGATGCCGCGCGCCGATGTCGCCGTCGAGCGTCATCAGCTCCTTGAAGAAGCGGCGCGACCACAGCACGGGGTTGCCGCGGCGGCCCTCGCTGACGGGCACGACGATGAGATTGCCGCGGTCGGGCGCGAAACTGTCGATGAGCCGGTCGATCAGGCCTGAGTCGATCAGCGGCATGTCGCCGAGACACACGACGGCGCCGTCGCAGGTCTCGGGCACGGCGGCGATACCGGCCTTGACGGAACTTGCGATGCCGCCGGCGAAGTCCGGATTGCGGACGAATGTCACCTTCAGGCCTTGCAGCGCCTGCTCGACCAGCTCGGCCTGATGGCCGGTGACGACGATCACCTCGGATGCCCTGGAGGCCAGCGCCTGCTCGGTCGCGAGGCGCACCAGCTTCTTGCCGTCGAGCTCGGCGAGCAGCTTGTTCGGCCCGCCCATCCGGGTCGAGCGGCCCGCCGCGAGCACGATGGCGGCGACCTGGCTGTTGCCTTCGGTCTCCGGCTTGGCGCGCGGCTGCGGTCGCGTCACGATCTCCATCAAGAGGCCGCCGACGCCCATGCCCATCAGCTCGGACCGCGTCACCTCGATGCCGGCGAGAAGCCGCATCAAGACCCAGTCAAACCCGTTCTCGACCGGCGAGCGCGCGCAGCCCGGCGCGCCCAGCACCGGCACGTCGCCGGCGCGGGCGATCAGCAGGAGATTGCCGGGATCGACCGGCATGCCGAAATGCTCGATCTCGCCGCCGATTCCGGTCACCGCTGCCGGAATGACGTCGCGGCGGTCGGCAATCGCCGAAGCGCCGAACACGATCACGAGCTCGGCGCCGAGGCCAAGCAATTCCTTGATCGCGGCCGACAGCGCCTGCTCCTCATGCGGGACCCGCCGCTCGGCGATGATGCCGGCGCCGGCCGGCGCCAGCCGTTCGGCGGTGACGCGCAAGGTCTTGTCGATCACCTTCGAAGACAGGCCCGGCAGCAGCGTCGAGACAACGCCGACCTGCTTGATCACGTAAGGGGCGACCTTCAACACGTCCTTGCCCGCCGCCTTCACCGCGGCATCGCGCAAGCTCGCCTCGACGCCGAACGGGATGATCTTGACGGTGCCGACCATCTCGCCCTCGACCACCGGCTTGTAGGCGGTGAGCGTCGCAAAGGTGATGGCTTCGTCGATGTTGTTGATGCGGTCGACCGCGGCGCGGTCGATCACCAGCACGCCGGCGCGCGCGGCGAACAGATTGGCGCGGCCGGTGAAAGCGCGCTCGACATGGATGCCCTCGCCGCCGACGGCAAGCGCGATGCTGGCGGCCGCAACGTCCTCGGAGACGTCGCCCGCCTCCATGCGCACCACGACGATGTCCTTGATGCCGGCGCGCTCGAGCTGCTCGACCTCGGCAGGTCCGATCGTCGTGCCCTTCTTCAGCACCAGCGAGCCCTGGCGCAGGGTGTGCACGGTCACCCCGCCGATCGCATCCCTCGGGCTCGCCGGGCCGAACTTCATGCCGCTTCTTCTCTTTCTTTGGGCGGCAGCCGAAGCACGGCCGTGATCTCGGCCATGATTGCCACGGCGATCTCGGACGGCGAGACCGCGCCGATCGCCAGCCCAATGGGCGCGTGGATGCGCGCGATGTCGCTTTCCTTGGCGCCCTGCGCCCGCAGCCGGTCGCCACGCTTGGCATGCGTCTTTCGCGAGCCGAGCGCGCCGATGTAGAAGCAGTTGCGCTCGAAGGCATGCAGCAGCGCGGGGTCGTCGATCTTGGGATCGTGCGTCACCGCGACGAACGCCGTATAGGCATCGACGTTGAGCGGCGGCAGCGCGGTGTCGGGCCATTCGGCGATCAGCGGAATGTCGGGAAAGCGCTCCGGGCTGGCAAAGGCCGTGCGGGGATCGACCACGGTGACGTCGTAGCCGAGCGAGCGCGCCAGCGGCGCCAAGGCCTGGCTGATATGGACCGCGCCGATGATGACGAGCTTTGCCGTCGGCGCGTAGACGTTGAGGAACAGCTTTTTGCCGCCGGCCTCGACACTGGCGCTCTTGCCCATGCGAAGCTGCTTGTCCAGCTCGGCGCGCAGCGGATCCCTGGCGAAATCCTTCGCCTTCACCAGGCGCTGCTCGCCGCTCTCGGTGTCCGTCACCAGAATGACCGGCCGGCGCGCGGCGCGTTCGGCATTGAGTTCGTGCAGGATATCGAGCTTCACGGCTAGCCGACCTTCTCGACGAAAACGCGGATGGTGCCGCCGCAGGACAGCCCGACGTTCCAAGCGGTCTCGTCGGCGACGCCGAACTCCAGCATCTTCGGCTTGCCGCTCTGGATCACGTCCATGGCCTCGGTGACCACGGCGCCCTCGACGCAGCCGCCGGAGACGGACCCCAGGAAGGTGCCTTCGTCGTTGATGACGAGGCTGGAGCCCGCCGGGCGCGGGGCCGAGCCCCAGGTCTCAACGACCGTTGCCAGCGCAACGCCGCGACCGGCCTTCTGCCAGTCCTCCGCCGCCTTCAGGATATCCTCGTCGCGATCGAGCATGGCCTACCTCTCAAGCTGCGGAGCGGATCAGGCTGCGGTGATGCGGCGGCAGCGGCTGGGAGAGCGTCGTGATCAGCTCCTGGATCGAACTCAAATTATGCACGGGCCGGAATTCGTCAACGTGGGGAAGCATCATTTTGATGCCCTGCGCCTTGGCCTCGAAACCGCCAAACCGCAGCAGCGGGTTGAGCCAGATCAGCCGCCGGCAGGACCGGTGCAGCCGGTCCATCTCGAAGGCGAGCTTGGAGTCGGCCTCCCGTTCCAGTCCGTCCGAGATCAGGAGCACGATGGCGCCCTGGCTCAGCACCCGCCGCGCCCACAATTTGTTGAAGTTGTGCAGCGAGGCCGAGATGCGGGTGCCGCCGGCCCAGTCCTCGACCGAGGCCGAGCAGCTCGCCAGCGCCTCGTCCGGGTCGCGCTGGCGCAGCGCGCGGCTGACATTGGTGAGGCGCGTGCCGAACAGGAACACCGAGACGCGCTTTCGCGCATCCGTGATGGCATGCAGAAAATGCAGGAACAGGCGGGTGTATTCGCTCATCGAGCCGGAGATGTCGAGCAGCGCCACGATCGGCGCCGGCTTTTCGATCCGCCCGAGGCGATGGATGTCGATGATGTCGCCGCCGGTGCGCAGCGATGCGCGCAGCGTGCGGCGGAGGTCGAGGCGCAGGCCGCGGGCGTCGGGGCGGCGCCGGCGCGTCAAGAGCTCGGCCTGCGGCAGATGCATCCGCTCGATGGCGCGGAGCGCCTCGGCGATCTCCGCCGCGCTCATCTGCGCAAAATCCTTCTTCTGCAGGATCTCCTTGTCGGAGACCGACAGGCGCAGGTCCTGCTCCTGGTGCTGCTGCGTCTCGGTCATGCGCGGCTGCGACATCGCCTCCTGAACGCGGCGGGCGCCGGCCTGCGGCTTCTTCTTGGCCTCATCCGGCAGCGGTACCGAATCCAGCATGTGCTTCCATTCTTCCGAGGCGCGGAAGAACAGGTTGAAGGCTTGCTTGAAGATCAGCGCATGCTCGTGGCGCTTGACAAAGATCGCCTCCAGCGTGGTGAAGACGTCGGATCGGTTGCCGATGTCGATCACCTGCAGGGCGCTCATGGCATCGATGACGGCGCCCGGCCCGACCGGCATGCCGGCGGAGCGCAATGCGCGGGCGAAGCCGACGATGTTGTCGGCGAATTGCTCGGTTTGCTCCGGGGCAAGGTGGTTGATGGCCATGGGTCTATCCTCGCTCCGTCATTCCGGGGCGCGCCTCTTGGCGCGAGCCCGGAATCCATTCATCCACCAACGCTGCGGCCCGATGGATTCCGGGCTCGCGCTACGCGCGCCCCGGAATGACGGGTGGATCAATTCTCGCTCGTCGCGTCCTTCAGCACCTTCTGCAGGGTGTCGCCCTGCATGCGGGTGATGTCGTCCTGGTACTTGAGCAGCGCGCCCAGCGTATCGCCGACCACTTGCGGGGTCAGCGAGCGGGCATCGAGCTCGGACAGCGCGGTGGCCCAGTCGATGGTCTCGGCGACGCCCGGCGACTTGTAGAAGTCCTGGTTGCGCAGCGCCTGCACGAAACGCACGACCTGCTGCGATAGCTTGGCGGAGATGCCGGGCACGCGCGTCTTGACGATCGCAAGCTCGCGCTCGGCGGCGGGATAATCGACCCAATGATAAAGGCAGCGCCGCTTCAGCGCGTCGTGGATCTCGCGGGTGCGGTTGGAGGTGATGATGACGATCGGCGGGTGCGGCGCCCTCACGGTGCCGAATTCGGGAATGGTCACCTGGAAGTCACTGAGGATCTCGAGCAGGTACGCCTCGAACGCCTCGTCGGCGCGGTCGAGCTCGTCGATCAGCAGCACCGGCGGTCCCGCGACATCAGGCTCCAGCGCCTGGAGCAGCGGCCGCTTGATCATGTAGCGGTCGGCGAAGATGTCGCTCGACAATTGGTCGCGGTCAGTGTCGCCGGCGGCTTCCGCCATCCGGATCGCGATCATCTGCGCCGCGCTGTTCCACTCGTAGACCGCGGAGGAGACGTCGAGGCCTTCATAGCATTGCAGGCGGATCAGCTTCCGCCCCAGCGCTGCCGAGAGCACTTTGGCAATCTCGGTCTTGCCGACGCCAGCCTCCCCTTCCAGGAACAGCGGCCGGCCCATGCGCAGCGACAGAAAGGTCACAGTCGCCAGCGAGCGCTCGGCCAGATAGCCGCGCGAGGTCAGGAGTTCGAGCATCGCGTCGACCGATGCCGGCAATACAACTGAAGTATTGGCACCGGAAGGATTGGCCGCTGAAGTCATGAAAAGCCAGTCTCGCTACGCCCTCGCCGGGGACAGGTGTGGACCGAGGAATGAGCTCAGCTCATTCCTTGGCATTGGCGGCGTCGACGGCGCGCCGCGCCAGCACGCCGATGAGATGCGCGCGGTATTCGGCGCTGCCGTGGATGTCGCTGTTGAGGCCTTCCGCCGGTACCGCGATGCCCTCCAGCGCCTTCGCGGCGAAGCGCTTCTTCAGCGCTTCCTCGAACGCGGTGACGCGGAACACGCCTTCGGAGCCGGCACCGGTGACGGCAACGCGCACATCCGACGGACGCCGCGCCACGAACACGCCGACCAGCGCATAGCGCGAGGCCTGGTTACGGAACTTGATGTAGGCGGCCTTCTTCGGCAGCGGGAACATCACCTTGGTGATGATCTCATCCGCTTCGAGCGCGGTCGTGAACAGGCCCTGAAAGAACTCTTCCGCCTTGAGCCGGCGCTTGTTGGTGACGATGGTGGCGCCGAGCGCGAGCACCGCGGCGGGATAGTCGGCGGTGGGATCGTTGTTGGCGAGCGAGCCGCCGATCGTGCCCTTGTGGCGCACGGCGGGATCGCCGATTCCGCCGGCCAGATTCGCCAGCGCCGGGATCGCCTCGCCGACGATGGCGGAGTTCGCCACCTCGGCGTGCTTGGCGGTGGCGCCGATCACCAGCGAGCGGCCCTTCATCTCGATCGCGTTGAGCCCCTCGATATGGGAGAGGTCGACCAGATGCGGCGGGCTCGCCAGGCGCTGCTTCATGACCGGAATCAGCGTGTGGCCGCCGGCGATCACCTTGGCGTCCTCGTTCTTCACCAGGAGGTTGGCCGCCTGGCGAACGGTCCCAGGGCGATGATATTTGAATTCGTACATCTGTATGTCCTGATCGCGGGATGCGCGTTACGCGAGATCGGATTTCGCCATCGCCTTGGCGCCGGCGGAGATCGAGGCGACGATGTTCTGGTAGCCCGTGCAGCGGCAGAGATTGCCTTCGAGCTCCTCGCGAATAGTGTGGTCGTCGAGCTCGTGGCCCTTGCGGTGCACGATGTCGATCGCGGTCATGATCATGCCGGGCGTGCAGAAGCCGCACTGCAGGCCGTGGTGCTCGCGGAAGGCCTCCTGCATCGGATGCAGCGGCGCGCCGTCGGCAGCCAGCCCCTCGATCGTCTTCACCTCGTGGCCGTCGGCCATCACCGCAAGCGTGGTGCAGGACTTCACGGCCTTGCCGTCGAGATGCACGACGCAGGCGCCGCACTGCGAGGTGTCGCAGCCGACATGGGTGCCCGTCAGCCGCAGATTCTCGCGCAGGAATTGCACCAGAAGCGTGCGGGGATCGACGTTGGCCGTCACTGGATTGCCGTTCACGATGAGGGAGATTTTTGCCATAAGCACTCTCTGTCAGCGCCCCGACGGGTCCCGTCGAAGCGGTTCTTATAGTTATTCCAACCCATCATATGGGCCATTATGCCCCGGGGCAACATCGCCCGGGGCGCAAGGAGCCATGCCGAAGGCGCTATGCTGAAGGTACTTGGACCTTCAGCTCTGTACGGCTTTGGCGAAGTTCGAGAAAAACTCATCGGCCAGCTTCTTGGCGGCGCCGTTGATGAGGCGCTGGCCGAGCTGCGCCAACTTGCCGCCGATCTGCGCCTCGACGTCGTAGGAGAGCAGCGTGCCGCCGTCCTTCTCCGCGAGCCTGACCGCCGCGCCGCCCTTGGCGAATCCGGCCACCCCGCCCTCGCCCTCACCGGAAATCTTGTAGCCGTTCGGCGGGTCGAGATCGGACAGCGTGACCTTGCCCTTGAAGCGCGCCGACACCGGGCCGACTTTCATTTTCGCCGTCGCGCGGAAGCCGCCGTCGTCGGTCTTCTCCAGCTCCTCGCAGCCGGGGATGCAGGCCTTCAGCACCTCGGGATCGTTGAGCTTGGCCCATACGGCCTCGCGCGGCGCCGCAAGCTGGACTTCGCCGTTCATCGTCATGGCCATAAGGGTGCCTCCCGGATCGCGCAACTATAGTGCTGATCAAGTAACGCAGCGACGCGGCAAAGAAAAGGCCGACGCTCGGTCACGTGCAATGCATATTCGCAACTGCAAAATGACGTGTGTGGACGGTGGGGGATTGGCAGGGCCGGGCCATGATGATTAGGTCGCGCGCAACATGAGCACATCCATCTCCCCCCTGCTCGCACCGATGCTGTCGAGCGCCGCCATGCGCGCGGTCTGCGAGGACCGGTCGACCTTGCAGAACATGCTCGATTTCGAGGCAGCCTTGGCACGCGCGGAGGCGGCGACCGCCGTGATTCCCGCATCTGCCTTCGGACCGATCGAGGCTGCGTGCAAGGCCGATGGCTTCGACCTGGCCGCACTGGCGGAGGCCGCGACGCGATCGGGCAATCTCGCGATTCCCCTGGTCAAGATGCTGACGGCCCGTGTCGGCAAGATTGACGCGGAGGCCGCACGCTACGTGCATTGGGGCGCGACCAGCCAGGACGTCATCGACACCGCGACCATGCTGATGCTGCGCGCCGGCATCGCCGCACTGGACGCCGACCTCAGCCGCGCCATCAAGGGCTTTGCCGCGCTGGCGCGCAGCCACCGCAACACCGCGATGGTGGCGCGGACCTGGCTTCAGCACGCGCTGCCGATGCCGTTCGGGCTGAAAGCAGCCGAATACGCATCAAACCTTGCCCGCGCCCGCTGCCGGCTGCGGCGGCTCTCCCGCGAGGGCCTCGCGCTGCAATTCGGCGGCGCCGCCGGCACGCTCGCTGCGCTCGGCGACAAGGGGCTCGCGGTATCGGAACGGCTGGCGCAGGAGCTCGATCTGCCGCTGCCGGAAGCGCCCTGGCACACCCATCGCGACCGCATTGCCGAGGCCGCATCCTGCTTCGCCATTCTCGCCGGCAGCTGCGGCAAGATCGCGCGCGACATCTCGCTGCTGATGCAGACCGACGTCGCCGAAGCGTTCGAGCCGGCCGGCCAAGGCCGCGGCGGCTCCTCGACCATGCCGCACAAGCGCAACCCGGTCGCCGCCGCGAGCGCGCTCGGCGCTGCGACCATGGCCCCGCAGCTCGCCGCGACGATCTTCGCCGCCCAAGTGCAGGACCACGAGCGCAGCGCCGGCCCCTGGCACGCAGAATGGCCGACGCTGCCGCAATTGATGCTGGTCGCCTCCGGCGCGCTGGCTGCCGTCGTCGACATCGCCGAGGGTCTCGAGGTCGATGCGGCGCGCATGCGCCGCAATCTCGATGCGACGCACGGGCTGATCATGGCCGAGGCCGTCACCTTCGCGCTCGCCGAAGCCATCGGCAAGAGCGATGCACACCATCTCGTCGAAGCCGCGAGCAAGCGCGCCCTCGCCGAGAAGAAGCATCTGCGCGAGGTGCTGTCGGGCGATTCGCACGTCACCGCGCACCTTTCGCCGGAAAAAATTGCGGCATTGTTCGAGCCGATGGCCTATCAAGGGGCGTCACAGGCGCTGATCGACCGGTTGCTCGACAGCCTCGACCGCGAATAAGAATCGCAAGATACGACGGAGACGCCGCATGCCCATGATCGATGCCGACGGATGCCTGCTCAACGTCTCCGTCGAGGGTCGCGACGGCGGGCCGACCTTGATGCTGTCGAACTCGCTCGGCTGCACGCTGCAGATGTGGGAGCCGCAGATGAAGGCGCTGACGCAGGTGTTCCGCGTCATCCGCTACGACCGGCGCGGCCACGGCAAGTCCCAGGTGCCGCCCGGCCCCTACTCGATGGAGCGCTTCGGCCGCGACGTGCTCGCGATCCTCGACGATCTCAACATCGAGAAGGTGCATTGGTGCGGCCTGTCGATGGGCGGCATGGTCGGGCAATGGCTCGGCGCCAATGCGCCCGAAAGGTTCGGCAAGCTCATCCTTGCCAACACGTCCTGCTACTATCCCGATCCAACAAACTGGCACAACCGCATCAAGGCGGTAAAGGAGGGCGGCATCGCCGCCGTCGCCGATGCCGTCATCGCGGGCTGGCTCACCCAGGATTTTCGCGAGCGTGAGCCTGCGATCACCGCAAAAATGAAGTCGATGCTGCTCGCCTCGCCCGTCGAGGGCTACCTCGCCTGCTGCGAGGCGCTGTCGACGCTCGACCAGCGCGCGCTGCTGCCGAAGATCAAGAGCCCGACGCTGGTGATCGCCGGCCGCCACGACGTGGCGACGCCGATCTCGGCGGCCGAATTGATCCGCTCCAGCATTCCCGGCGCCAGCATGACCATCATCGACGCCGCGCACATTTCCAACGTCGAGCAGCCGCATGCGTTCACGGATGCGGTGGTGGGATTCCTGACGCAGCGCTGATCTCACAACGCGTCATTGCGAGCGCAGCTAAGCAATCCAGAATTCCCTCCGCGATGACAGACTGGATTGTTTCGCTGCGCTCGCAATGACGAAGGAGGACACACCATGGACGACCAGAAGCGCCGCGATGCCGGCACGAACGTACGCCGCAAGGTGCTGGGCAATGCCTGGGTCGACAAGTCGATCGCGAACCGCAATGCCTTCAACACCGACTTCCAGGACCTGATCACCCGCTACGCCTGGGGCGAGATCTGGACGCGCCCGCATTTCGACGAGCGCACGCGGCGCGTGCTCGTAATCGGCACCATGGTCGCGCTCGGGCAATGGGACGAATTCCGCCTGCACGTGCGTGCGGCGCTGGCCGAGGGCGGCTTCACGCCCGATGACATCAAGGAGATCCTGCTGCAGCAGGCGATCTATTGCGGCGTGCCGGCGGCGAATCACGCCGTCAAGGAGGCCTCAGCGATTGTGCAGGAGCTCGGCCTGCTCAAGACCTAAAGCCTCAATATTCGGCGGCGCGGCGACCTCGGCCGCCTTCGGCGCAGCCGCCGGCTTCTCGATCACGACCACGATGGCCGCACCGAGCAGGAGCAAAAGCTCGGTGGCGTGCAGCCGAAGCGCGGCCAGCTCGCCGACCTTCGAAGCCATCACCATGCTGGCGAAGGAGATCAGGCTGCCGATCGCGAGCGCAATACCGAGCGCCTCGTCACTGCCGCCGCCCTTGCGGGTGCGGGGAATGCAGAGCAGCACCAGGTAGATCGAGAAGAACGCCACCACGGTCAGCCGCCCGAGCGCCAGCAGCCAGGCGGCACGCACCGTGTCCATGCCCGCCATCTGCAGATGGTCGCTCAGGTACAGCGCCACCGCGACGCTCGGCCGCTCGTAAAGCCCGTGCACGGGCGCAACAATGATGTTGAAAGCGACGACGCTCCAGACGGGAATGAAATAGGCCGCCAGCAGCGCGCCGTTGACCGAGCCGATCCGCCAATTCCTGAACATGCCGCTTCCCGCCTGGTTTGCCGAGCCTTCGATGGAAGGCGGCAGCCATGCCGGAGCTAACTCGCATCAGACTGTGGCGGCAATTTAAACCCTTTGTTTACCTTAACTGCCCCCTCGCGCGGCGTCATTCCGGATGGTGCGCAGCACCAGACCCGGAATGACTCTTCCGCAAAGAAAAGGCCCCACCTTCCGGCGGGGCCTCTCCTCACTCCTGGGCTCCCAAACTCGCTATTCCTGATCGCGCTGGCCGCCCTGCTGCTGGCCTGGGCGATCGCCCTGGCGCGGGTCCTGCTGCTGCTGTCCGGGTTTCTGGCCACCACCCTGCTGCGGGTTGCGCTGGCCGGGATTCTGACTTTGCTGACCCGGATTCTGGTTCTGCTGCTTCGTCATTCGGGGAAACTCCCTTGTTGGACGTCAGAACCAAGATAACGGCCGGCATCCACTTTGGTTGCCTCGGGAACCGGGTTCCTCGCAGCTCCCGGGAACCCGGCGGCGAAATGATCTCTGTACAAGCCTTTAGGCGGAGACCGGGCCAGTTGCAGCCGCCAGTTCCCTCCTGTTACAAAACCCAAACGCTCAAGGGCTGCCGGGGCCCAAGAACTCTCTGCAAGAGCTCCCTTTGAGCCGCGTCAAGTTTGGGTACGGCAGCTTATGGATTATTTCGCCCAGCAGCTCATCAACGGCCTCGTGCTCGGCTCCATCTACGGCCTGATCGCGATCGGCTACACGATGGTCTACGGCATCGTCGGCATGATCAACTTCGCCCATGGCGACGTCTTCATGATCGGCGGCTTCATCGCCCTCATCACCTTCCTGATCCTGATCTCGTTCGGCCTGACCGCGATCCCCGTCATCCTGCTGATCGTGCTCCTCGTCTCGATGGCGATCACCGCGCTCTACGGCTGGACCATCGAGCGCATCGCCTACCGGCCGCTGCGCCATTCCTTCCGCCTCGCCCCGATGCTGTCGGCGATCGGCATGTCGTTCGTGCTGACGAATTATTCGCAAGTGGCGCAAGGCGCCCGCGTCAAGCCGATCCCGCCCTTCATCACCGGCGGCTACACGCTGCACGAGAGCGCGGACGGCTTCGTGATCCAGCTCTCCAACATCCAGATCATGGTGGTCGTCACCACCATCGTGCTGCTGGCGATCTTCACCTGGCTGGTGTCGAGCACCCGGCTCGGGCGCGACATGCGCGCCTGCGAGCAGGACCAGACCATGGCGGCGCTGCTCGGCGTCAACGTCGACCGCACCATCTCCATGACCTTCGTGATCGGCGCCGCGCTCGCCGCCGTCGCGGGCCTGATGTACCTGCTCTATTACGGCCTGGTCGACTTCTTCATGGGCTTCGTCGCGGGCATCAAGGCCTTCACCGCCGCGGTGCTCGGCGGCATCGGCTCGCTGCCCGGCGCCATGCTCGGCGGGCTCGCGATCGGCCTGATCGAGACGTTCTGGTCGGCCTATTTCTCGGTCGAGTACAAGGACGTTGCGGCATTCTCGATCCTGATCGTCGTGCTGATCTTCATGCCGACCGGCCTGCTCGGCCGTCCCGAAGTCGAAAAAGTCTGACGGACCGGCCGCGTGACAGCTCCCTCCACCCACACGACCAAACCTTCGACGGGCACCGCCGCCCTCCTCAAGACCGCCTTCATCAACGCCTTCATCGCGCTGGTGCTGTTCTCGCTGATGGTCGGCGTCCGCACCGAGGCGGGCTCCGACGGCCAGCTCACCTACTGGACGCGATTCGGCGAGCTCGCCTCCCTCGTCGCCGCCGTGTTCGGCGGCTCGATCGTGATCGAGCTGCTCAGGCAATGGATCGGCCCGGCCGGCACCGCGAAGCTGGTGCCGCCAGCGTTGCAGACGGGCATGTCGCTGGTCGGCCGCTATCTGGCGCCCGCGCTGCTGATCTTCACGCTGCTTGTGCCCGTCATCTTCTATAACCAGCGCTATATCCTCGACCTCGCCATCCTCGTGCTCACCTACGTCATGCTGGGCTGGGGCCTCAACGTCGTGGTCGGGCTCGCCGGCCTGCTCGATCTCGGCTACGTCGCGTTCTATGCGGTCGGCGCCTATTCCTACGCGCTGCTCGCCACCAATTTCGGCTGGTCGTTCTGGATCTGCCTGCCGCTCGCCGGCATCCTCGCCGCATTCTGGGGCGTGCTGCTCGGCTTCCCCGTGCTGCGCCTGCGCGGCGACTATCTCGCCATCGTGACGCTCGCCTTCGGCGAGATCATCCGCCTCGTCCTGATCAACTGGCAGAGTCTGACCGGCGGACCGAACGGCGTATCCGGTATTCCGCGTCCGACCCTGTTCGGCATTCCGCTGAGCAACACCGACGATGGGCTGGCCGCCATGCTCCACATCGAGTATTCGCCGACCCACCGCATCGTCTTCCTGTTCTATCTGATCCTGGCGCTGGCGCTGCTCACCAATTGGGCGACGATCCGCCTGCGCCGGCTGCCGATCGGGCGCGCCTGGGAAGCCTTGCGCGAGGACGAGGTCGCCTGCCGCGCCCTCGGCATCAACACCACGACGACCAAGCTCACGGCATTTGCGACCGGCGCCATGTTCGGCGGCTTCGCCGGCGCGTTCTTCGCCACCCGCCAGGGCTTCATCAGCCCGGAATCCTTCACCTTCCAGGAATCTGCGCTGGTGCTCGCCATCGTCGTGCTCGGCGGCATGGGCTCGCAGCTGGGCGTCGCGCTTGCCGCGCTGGCGATGATCGGCGGGTTCGAGCTGTTCCGCGGCCTCGAGACCTATCGCATGCTGGTGTTCGGCTGGGCCATGGTGCTGATCATGATCTGGCGGCCACGCGGCCTGGTCGGCCATCGCGCGCCGACAGTCTATCTGAAGAAGGCGCAGGCCATCTCCTCCGACCTCGTCAAGGAAGGTCACGGATGAGCGGCGACAAGATCCTCGGCGTCGACCGGCTGACCATGCGCTTCGGCGGCATCGTCGCCGTGCAAGATCTCTCGTTCGCCGCCGAGCGGAAGAAGATCACGGCGCTGATCGGGCCGAACGGCGCCGGCAAGACCACGGTCTTCAACTGCATCACCGGCTTCTACAAGCCGACCGGCGGGTCCATTCGCCTGAGCCATGACGGCGGCAGGGAAATCGCGCTCGAGCGGCTCAATGACTTCCGTATCGCCAAGCAGGCCAAGGTCGCGCGCACTTTCCAGAATATCCGCCTGTTTCCCGGGATGACCGTGCTCGAAAACCTGATGGTGGCGCAGCACAACATGCTGATGCGCGCCTCGGGCTTCACCTTGCTCGGCCTTGTCGGCGCGCCTGCCTATCGCGAAGCCGAAAAGCGCGCGATAGATCTCGCCTCCGACTGGCTGAAGCGGGTCAATCTGCTCGACCGGGCAGACGATGCGGCCGGCAATCTCGCCTATGGCGATCAGCGCCGCCTCGAGATCGCGCGCGCGATGTGCACCGAGCCCGCACTGCTGTGCCTTGACGAGCCGGCTGCCGGCCTCAACGCGCGAGAGAGCGCTGCCCTGAACGAGCTCCTGCTTTCGATCCGCAACGACCTGGGAACGTCGATCCTCCTGATCGAGCATGACATGTCGGTCGTGATGGAGATCTCCGACCACATCGTGGTGATGGATCACGGCGTGAAGATCGCAGAAGGCACGCCGCGCGAGGTGCGCGACGATCCCAAGGTGATCGCCGCCTATCTCGGCACCGACGAGGAAGAGGCCGTGGCCGTGATGGAGAGCGGATCGTGACGGCGGCATCCCCCCTGCTCGCGATCCGAGGCCTGCGCGCGGCCTACGGCAAGATCGAGGCCTTGAAGGGCGTCGACGTCGACATCAATTCCGGCGAGATCGTGGCGCTGATCGGCGCCAACGGCGCCGGCAAGTCGACGCTCATGATGACGATCTTCGGCAAGCCGCGCGCCCGCGCCGGGCAGATCCTGTACGAGGGCAAGGACATCACGGCCGTCCCGACCCACGAGATCGCCCATTTGCGCATCGCGCAGTCGCCCGAAGGTCGCCGCATCTTCCCGCGCATGAGCGTCGCCGAGAACCTCCAGATGGGGGCCGACGTCACCGAGAGCACGCCGGCGGAACGGGAGAGCACGCTCGAGCGCGTGTTCGCCCTGTTTCCCCGCCTGAAGGAACGTTTCGCCCAGCGCGGCGGAACACTGTCCGGCGGCGAGCAGCAGATGCTGGCCATCGGCCGCGCCTTGATGAGCCGCCCTCGCCTGCTCCTGCTCGATGAACCCTCGCTGGGGCTCGCCCCGCTCATCGCGCGGCAGATTTTCGACGCCATCCGCACACTGAACCGGCAGGATGGCCTGACCGTGCTGATCGTCGAGCAGAACGCCAATCATGCCCTCAAGCTCGCCCATCGCGGCTATGTCATGGTCAACGGCCTGATCACGCTGGCCGGCAGCGGCGCCGAATTGCTGCAGCGCCCCGAAATCCGCGCCGCTTATCTGGAGGGCGGCCGGCACTGACCGCCCCCGCCCTGCGCGAGAATGCGGCTAGATATCTTGGCCTATGCCCGTATTTTGCCGGTGACTTCTCCTCGAATTCATTCAAGAATGGCGCCGGTTTGAACCGGGCCTGCCCGGCAACTTCCACAGGCGACCACCCGCGAGGTATCTCATGAAATCACTGAAGCTCATCGGTCTGGCATTCGGCGCATCGCTCGCGCTGTCGAGCGCGGCATTCGCGCAGGATGTCACCGTCGCAGTCGCAGGCCCGATGACCGGCGGCGAGTCCGCCTTCGGCCGCCAGATGAAGAACGGCGCCGAGATGGCCGTCGCCGACATCAACGCCGCCGGTGGCGTCAACGGCAAGAAGCTCGCGCTCAACGCCGAGGACGACGCGTGCGATCCGAAACAGGCCCGCTCGGTGGCGGAAAAGATCGCCGGCGCCAAGATCCCGTTCGTCGCCGGCCATTTCTGCTCGTCGTCTTCGATCCCGGCCTCTGAAGCCTATGCGGACGGTAACGTCCTGCAAATCACCCCGGCTTCGACCAACCCGCTCTTCACCGAGCGCAAGCTGTGGAACGTGGCGCGGGTGTGCGGCCGCGACGACCAGCAGGGCCTGATCGCCGCGCAGTACATCGCCAAGAACTACAAGGGCAAGAACATCGCGATCCTCAACGACAAGACCACCTACGGCAAGGGTCTTGCCGACGAGACCAAGAAGGCGCTCAACAAGGCCGGCATCACCGAGAAGATGTACGAATCCTACAACAAGGGCGACAAGGACTTCAACGCGATCGTCTCGCGCCTGAAGAAGGAGAACGTCGAGCTCGTCTATGTCGGCGGTTACCATCAGGAAGCCGGCCTCATCCTGCGCCAGATGCGCGATCAGGGCATGAAGACGGTGCTGATGTCGGGCGATGCGCTCGCCGACAAGGAGTACGCCTCCATCACCGGTCCTGCCGGCGAAGGCACGCTGTTCACCTTCGGTCCCGACCCGCGCAACAAGCCGACCGCGAAGAAGATCGTCGAGGCGTTCAAGGCCAAGGGCATCGATCCGGAAGGCTATACGCTCTATACCTACGCTGCGTTGCAGGTCTGGACGCAGGCGGTCAAGAAGGCCGGCACCACCGATGCCAAGAAGGTCATGGAGACCATCAAGGCCGGCAAGTGGGACACGGTGCTCGGCCCGATCGAAATCGACGCCAAGGGCGACCTCAAGCAGATCGACTATGTCGTCTACAAGTGGGACGCCAAGGGCAATTACGCCGAGCTCGGCGCCAAGGGTTCCTGATCGAGCGTTCCTGATCCCGGATGCTCTTCGAGTATCCCGATCAGCGATCCCCCGAAAAGGCTCCCGCCATCGCGACCACGCCCCGGCTTGCCGGGGCGTTCTTTTACCCGGTCAGACCGCGGCCGAGATCTCGCCGCCGGCCACCGCCTGGGCCTTGCGCAGGGCCTGCAGCAGATCGTTCGGCCGAAACGGCTTTTGCAGGCAGGCGACGTTGGCGAGATGGGGCGATTGGTCGATGAAATCGAGCGCCGTCATCCCGGATACCGCGACCACGGGCAGCGCCGGCGCGCGTTCGCGCAAGGCGGTGATGACATCGACGCCGCTGGTATCGCCGAGGAAGATGTCGACGATCGCCGCGTCAAAGTGGCTTTCCAAAAACGCCTTCAGCCCCGCCGCTCCGCTTTCGGCCTCCACGACCTCGAAACGATTGACCCGGAGCACGATCGCGACCATCGCACGGACGTCCTTCTGGTCGTCGATGATGAGAACGCGCGGCATGGGTGCAACTCTCGATCTCGAAACCAAAATCGCCTGTTTCAAACCTGGAACCCGGCGCAGCGGATGGGCATTATGACACCGCCCCGTAAAGCGCACCTTACCAATCTCTGTTCCGTGCTCTCACCGAAATTAGGTAAGCTGTAACCTTCGGTTGAGTCGTAAACCGGTTCCGTCACGACCCGCGCCCAAAAACCGCTACGATGAACGGATTGCCGGCGAATGAGACTAGCGGAGATGCTCAAACCCGACCTGCTCAACACCGACTCGCGCGGACTGGACGTGCCTGCGACGATCGACCGGGCCACCTTTCTGTCGACCCTGCCGGCCACCTCGGCCGACCGCACTGCAGCATTGACGATTGTCGGTGTGTCCGCCCTCCTGTTCGCCGCGGCCGTGCCATTTGCCGGTACCCCGCTCCTGCCGGTCCCCGCCTTCGTCGCCAGCTATCAATCCGCGCTGGCCGTGAGCGACATCGTCACGGCCGTGCTGCTGCTGTCGCAATTTGCGATTCTGCGGACCCGAGCGCTGCTGTGGCTCGCGGGCGGCTATCTCTTCACCGCTGCGGCGGCGCTGGTTCATGCCCTCACCTTCCCCGGGCTGTTCGCACCGACCGGACTGTTCGGTGCGGGCCGGCAGACCACGGTGTGGCTCTACATGATCTGGCACGCCGGCTTTCCGCTCTGCGTGATGGCGTATGCCTGGCTGAAGGAAAAGGACGGTGGACCCCGGATCCGCGGCGCGGCAAGCAACGCAATTTATGCCAGCGTGCTCTGCGTCGTCGCCACGATGGCCCTTTTCGCCTGGATCGTCACCGCGCAGCACGATCTGTTGCCGGTCCTGCTGAGCGAGGGCCGCTACACGGCGACCATGATCGGAGTCGTGTCCTTCGTGTGGTCGCTGAGCTTTGCCGCGCTGGTCTCGCTCTGGTTCCGCAGGCCGCATACGGTGATCGATATCTGGCTCATGGTGGTCATGTGCGCCTGGCTGTTCGACATCGCCCTGTCGGCGATCGTCAACGTCGCGCGCTTCGATCTCGGCTTCTATGCCGGCCGGCTCTACGGCCTCGCCGCGGCGACCTTTGTCCTCGCGGTGCTTCTGATCGAGAATGTCCGCCTCCAGGCGCGCACGGTAGGCCTCGTCGGAAGGCTGCGCCAGCAATCGGCCTCGGAACGCGACTATTTCGGCAAGCGCCTCGCGCTGTACGGCGCGGTCGTCGAATCGTCCAACGACGCGATCATCACCAAGTCGCTCGACGGCATCATCACCGGCTGGAACAAGGCCGCCGAACATCTGTTCGGCTACTCCGCCACTGAAGCCGTCGGCAGGCCGATCGACATCATCGTGCCGCCGGATCGCAAGGGCGAAGTCAGAGGCATGCTCAACCGGATCGCCAGCAACGAGTCGATCGCCCAGCACGAGACGGTCCGAATCCGGAAAGACGGCCGCCCGCTCGACGTCGTCCTGAACATCTCACCGCTGCGGACCGACGATGGAGAGATCATCGGCGCCTCCAAGATCGCCCATGACATCACCGAAGAGAAGCAGGCCAGAGAGAAGCTGCGCCGCGAGACCGAGGAACGCCAGCGCATCTTCGAGACATCGCAGGACCTGATCCTGGTCACCGACGGCTACGGCAATTTCGTCCAGGTCAGCCCGAGCGTGCGGAACATTCTCGGCTACAACCCCGAGGACATGGTCGGGCACAGCGCGATCGAGTTCATCCATCCCGGCGATCTCGAGAACACGCGGAGCGAGATGCGCGCAGCGCGCAGCGGCGCGGTCAAGCGCAGCTTCGAGGCGCGCTATTACCATTACGACGGTCACGAGGTCACGCTGAACTGGATGGGCACCTGGTCCGAGCCGGTGAAGCGCCACTTCTTCATCGGCCGCGACCTCACCGACAAGCAGGCGGCCGAAGCCCAGCTCCGGCAAGTCCAGAAAATGGACTCGATCGGCCAGCTGACCGGCGGCGTCGCACACGACTTCAACAACGTGCTGACGGTGATCACGGGCACGATCGGCATTCTCAGCGACGCGGTCGCCGACCGGCCCGAGCTTGCCGCCATCACCAAGCTGATCGACGACGCCGCCGAGCGCGGCGCGCAGCTGACCAAGCATCTGCTCGCCTTCGCCCGCAAGCAGCCGCTCCAGCCGCGCGAGATCGACGTCAACGCACTGGTGCTCGAAGCCGCCAAGCTCCTGCATCCGACGCTCGGCGAACAGATCACCATCATGCCGCAGCTCACCGAGGATGCCTGGCCGACGCTGGTCGACCCGGGCCAGCTCTCCACCGCGATCCTCAATCTCGCGCTGAACGCGCGCGACGCCATGCCCGACGGCGGCACCCTGGTGCTGGAGACCCGCAACATCTTCCTCGACGACGGCTATGCCAGCATGAATCCCGACGTCCTTGCCGGCAATTACGTGATGATCGCCGTCAGCGACACCGGCAGCGGAATTCCTGCCGAGCTGATCGACCGGGTGTTCGATCCCTTCTTCACCACCAAGGAGGTCGGCAAAGGCACCGGCCTTGGCCTCAGCATGGTGTTCGGCTTCGTCAAGCAATCGGGCGGCCACATCAAGATCTACAGCGAGGAAGGCCACGGCACGAGCGTGAAGATCTACCTGCCGCGCTCGACCGGGGTGCAGGAGACCGAGTTCGAGGCGCTCCAGAATGCGCCCCTCACCGGCGGCAACGAGAAGATCCTGATCGTCGAGGACGATGCGCTGGTGCGGCAGTATGTCGTGACGCAGGTCAGGAGCCTCGGCTACACTGCGCTCGAGGCCGCCAACGGCGCCGAGGCGCTCACGATCATCGACAGCGACGAGACCATCGACCTGCTCTTCACCGACATCATCATGCCCGGCGACATGAACGGCCGCCAGCTGGCCGACGAAGCGCACAGGCGCCGCCCCGATCTGAAGACGCTGTTCACCTCGGGCTACACCGAGAACGCCATCGTCCATCACGGCCGGCTCGATTCCGGCGTGCTGCTGCTGGCCAAGCCCTACCGCAAGTCCGAGCTCGCCAAGATGCTGAGGACCGCGCTCACGGGTTGAGCCCGCGGCATTGCTGCGCTATCGCAGGTCCTGAATTGCTCTCAACGACGAGGCCGCCTTGAAGAACCTTCTCACCGATATCGCCGGCGTCCGGGTCGGCCACGCGGAAGATTCGAAAGTCGGCTCCGGCGCGACCGCGATCATCTTCGATTCTCCCGCGATCGCCGCGATCGACGTTCGCGGCGGCGGCCCCGGCACGCGCGAGGATGCCCTGCTCGATCTCGCCAACACGGTCGAGCGGGTCGATGCCATCGCGCTGTCGGGCGGCTCGGCCTTCGGCCTCGACACCGGCGGCGGCGTGCAGGCCTGGCTCGCCGAGCAGGGCCGCGGCCACCGGGTTCGCGAAGCGCTGATCCCGATCGTGCCGGGGGCGATCCTGTTCGACCTGCTCAACGGCGGCGACAAGGCCTGGGGACGCTTCTCGCCCTATCGCGACCTCGGCTATGCCGCGGCGACCGCCGCCGGCGCGGATTTTGCGCTCGGCAGCGTCGGCGCCGGCTTCGGCGCCACCACCGCGACGTTCAAGGGCGGCCTCGGCTCGGCATCGGCCGTGACGCCGAGCGGAATCAAGGTCGCGGCGATCGTCGCCGTCAACGCCGTCGGCAGCGTCACCGTCGGCAATGGCCCGTGGTTCTGGGCGGCGCCGTTCGAGGTGAACGGCGAATTCGGTGGACGGGGCCTGCCGGACGAGTTCACCGAGGACATGCTCCGCATGCGCATCAAGGGCGGGCCTGCCGCGAGCGCGCGCGAAAACACCACCATCGGCGCCGTCGTGACCAACGCGGTCTTGACCAAGCCGCAGGCCAAGCGGCTGGCGATGATCGCGCATACCGGCTTCGCCCGCGCGATCTATCCGGTGCACGCCCCGACCGACGGCGACGTGCTGTTTGCCGCCGCCACGTGCGAGAAGCCGATCGAGCCGCTGGTTGGCCTCACCGAGCTCGGCACGATCGCCGCCAATGTGGTCGCCCGCGCGATCGCCCGCGGCGTCTACAGCGCGACGGCCCTGCCCTTTCCGGGCGCGCAGCTGGCTTGGAACGACCGGTTCGGCTAGAGCATGATCCGGCAAAGTGTGAAGCGGTTTTCCGAAAGGATCATGCTCAAACAAGGAACTAAAGCGCGATGACGATTCATCCAGATCTCATCGCGCTTTAACTTGGGGATGTGCTCACACGCTGATCGACATCGATGAGGTCGCTGATGCCGCGGTGGCCTGCGCCTGGCGCTGCATCATCTGCCCGAACCAGTCATAAGGCGAGTTGCCGCCACCTTTCGCATTCGACGAGCTGGCGGCGCCCGGCACCGTGGTCGACATCTTGAAGCCGTCGGCATAGGCGACGGTGGTGGTGGTCGAGCCGTCGGCATTGGTCGTCGTGGTCGACGTCGAGCCGCTGCCGGATTGCGACGAGGAATCCGAGCCATCGCCCGCGCCTTCCGCGTGCTGAGCGCCGTGACCGCCCCTCAGCGCCTTCGTCATCTCTCCGAGATTGACGCTGCCGTCCGCATTCGCATCCATCTTCGAGAACACGTCGTCGGCCTGGGCCAAGTTGGTGCCGCCCGCGCCGAGCGCGTCCTCGAACTCGGACTTGGTAATCTTGCCGTCGGCGTCCGCGTCGATCTGCGAGAACAGGTCCTTCAGCGCGGCCTCCCGGCCCTTCGACGTCGAGGATGTCGCGCCCGCGCCGTCGGCCGACTGGCTCTGCGCCGCGAACAGCGCGTTCATGGTCTCCGACGAGATCTGCGGATATTTGCCTGCATTGACCGACGAGGTCGCGCCGGTCGTGCTGCTGCTGCCGCTGTCGATTGCGAACGGATTGGTCGGCGCGCTCTGCGAGGCACCCGTCTTGTGCGCTGCCGACGACGATTTCGAGTTCGTCAGCGACTGGATCGCGTCGAGCGCGCTCGAGACCGCACCAAGGGCGAACAACATTGCACAACTCCAACAAGATGCGGCATGCCGCGACCAATGTTCTGCGGCTGAAGTCAGCAAGCGCCGTGCCATCGCGAAAAGCTCAACGAAATCCGCATCCGACAGGTCGTGCAGGCCGCGGGAACACCGGCAATTCGTGCCGCCGGCGGCAGAAATTTCCGCCCACAGGAAGCCCGCCCCTCCTGCATTGCCCGACACAAAGGCCCATGTTAGGCGAGGCCATTCGTCGTCCGCCCCTGGAAAACGCGCCATGATCCAAGCTTTCGCCCCCCGCCCCCTGGCCATCGCGCCCTCGATCCTGGCTTCGGACTTCTCCAAGCTCGGCGAGGAGGTACGCAGCGTGGACGCCGCCGGCGCCGACTGGATCCATCTCGACGTGATGGACGGGCACTTCGTTCCGAACATCTCCTACGGCCCTGATGTCATCAGGGCGATGCGCCCGCACACCAGGAAGATCTTCGACGCGCATCTGATGATCTCGCCCTGCGATCCCTATCTGGAGGCCTTCGCCAAGGCCGGCTGCGACCACATCACCGTGCACGCGGAGGCGGGTCCCCATTTGCACCGCTCGCTTCAGGCGATCCGCGCGCTCGGCAAGAAGGCCGGCGTCTCGCTCAATCCGGCGACGCCGATCAGCGCGCTCGAATACGTCCTCGACCTCGTCGACCTCGTGCTGGTGATGTCGGTCAATCCCGGCTTCGGCGGCCAGGCCTTCATCCCCTCCGCGATCAACAAGATCCGCGACATCCGGGCAATGGTCGCGGGCCGTCCGATCGACATCGAGGTCGACGGCGGCGTCGGGCCCGATGTTGCGGGCGCGCTCGCCGCGGCCGGCGCCAACGCTTTCGTCGCCGGCACCTCTGTGTTCAAGGGCGGCACGCAGGACGCCTACAAGACCAACATCGCCGCGATCCGCAACGCGGCACTTGAAGCCCGCGGCGAGGCGATCTGAGACCATCGCCATCCGAACCGGAGCTGCGGCCGCTACGACCAACGGGAATGGATGAACTCCGCGCCACCCTGTTTTCTGCCGGCCTGCGTCGTCTGCTCGCCGAATCCCTTCAGGATGGAGAGCAAGTGGTCTGGCAGGGCCAGCCCGACGGCATCGCCCACGCGACAATGTGGCGATTTCTCTGGTGGATCGGAATTCCCTGGTTGTTGCTGACCGTCATCGCCGTCAGCAACGATTGGATCGACCAGGCGACCCAACCTCTGGCGATGCTCGGAGTCGGGATGGTTGCAGCTCCGTTCGTGATGCTGCTGCAAGACCTGCAAACGCTTTTTGTGATCACCGACCGCCGCGCGCTGATCGTGCGCACGGCCTGGAGCAGACGCAGCGTGACGGCCACTTCGTTCGACGCCATGGATGCCGTGTTCGAGATCCTCGACATCGGCGGCGGCGTCGGCCACCTCAACTTTGCGTCAAGGCGCTCGACCCGTTCGCCCGATACCGACTACACCGGGCGCTACGGGTTTCGTTGTGTCCGAGACGCACCGCGCGTCCGGGATATCCTCGATCAAGCGCGCACCGGCAAGGCACGTCGGTCGCACCGGGGAAGAACTGCGGCTTCTACGGGTACTGCAACGCGCAAAGCTTAAAATTGTAGCCGTGGTCCGTACTCATCCGGACTTCACTGATTCGCGCAAATCACCGCAAGTGATTCCTGCCTGTTTTCGCGGGAGCACATCATGACGACGACCCTGGTTTGGACTGGCGTGGCGTTGTGGATCGGTTTCAGTGCGTTTGTCGTATTCGGTCCGTCGCCCGGACCGGTCGAGGCCCCGGCCCGTGCGGCCCGCAACATCCGCCGCGCCCGCGACAGGGGCTGACGCCCATGCGGATCGCCCTCGTGAAACGTCAGCCGAAACGCAAGTGCCGCATTCCGCGGCGTCCGCATGCGAACCTCGACTATTTCTTCGGCCGGCTCGAACGCCCCGAAGGCGAGCGGGGCGACGACAGCGGGCTCGAAACAGCGGAGCTGGATCAGCCGTTCCAGCCACCGTGCCGGCACTGAAGATTCTCTTTCCGGACTTGAGCCATGAAACCGCATTGCCCGAACTGCCTGAAGGAAATGACCAAGGCATCCGCGTCGCGTAACCTGTTCAATTGCGAGCCCTGCCGCGAGATCATCCAGTACTTCGGCGGCAGCGCGGATCACGGCGAGCCCGGCCCGCAATTCTCCTGGCCGATCCGCCGCAAGCGCGCCATGGCCGTCCACGCGGCCTGATCCAGCCCACAAATCGCCCGGCCGGCCTAACCTTCGACGGCCTCCGGCCCGCCGACGTCTGCCGCCATCCGCGGCGGCCGCACCACGGTGACGGTACAGGTCGCCTCCGAGGCCACCTTGGCCGACACGCTGCCGAGCAGGGTGCGGCGGAACGAGCTCTGCCGCGCGCCGATGATGACGTGGTCGACCTGGTTGACCTCTGCAAAGTCCAGGATCGCGGCGGCGGGATCGACCGCCTCCAGCACATGAGCCGACAGGCGGCTCTCGTCCAGCTTGAGCGGCGTTGCCCAATGCCTGAGCGCGACCAGGCGGTCGATATGCTTGTTGGAGCCCTGCTCGTCCAGGGTACGGTCGATCGCGATGCGGTTCAGCTTGAGCACGTTGACGCAGGCAAGCCGCGCCGAGGGCAAAGTGGCGAGGATGCGCTCGGTGGTCACGCGCAGCGCCTCGTTCAGCTCCGGAGCGCCCTCCGCAGTGTCGAGCGCAACGGCGAGGATCGGGCTCGATGCGATCTGGGCTGCGACGTCCGATTTCGCGCGCGGCGCCATGGCGCCCTGGTTGAAGCGCCGCCGCCAGACGAAGCCGAGGGAATCGCGCTTCAGCCGCTCCGAGCGCGCGGTGAGCTTGACCTGGTCCGGATGAGCGAGATCGAAGGCGAGCTGGGACGCCGTCGGATAGCGCCAGACCGGCTCGATCTCCAGACACCGCAACACCACCTCCTGAAGCCAGGGCGGATAGTCGGCGCGAAGCTTCCGCGGCGGATGCGGATCGCGCCACAGCCGGCGCCGCATCGCCCGCAGCGTCTCGCCCTCGCCGAACGGACGCTCGCCGGTGGTGAAGAAATAGAGCAGCACGCCGAGCGAAAACAGATCGCTGCGCGGATCGTCGCGCACCCCGAGCAGCCGCTCGGGAGCCATATAGGGCGCGGTGCCGTAAGGCAGGCGGAATTCCTCCTGCAAGAGGTCCGGCAGGTGGTTGTGATGCGACAGGCCGTAGTCGATCAGCACCGCCTCGCCGCTCTCGCGGGCCATGATGCTGCTCGGCTTGATGTCGTGATGGATCACGTTCTGCCGGTGCAGATCGGCAAGCGCCGTCGCGATCCTGGCGACGAGCTGCCGCGCCTCGTCATAAGGCAGCGGCAGGTCGGGGAGCCGCTTGTACAGCGTGGCGCCTGGAATACGCTCGATCACGACATAGGCCTGGCGGGCGAAATCGCCGGTGCCGAAGCAGGCCGGCACGTGCGGCCCCGCAAGCCGCGGCAGGATCATCATCTCCATCTCGAAGGAGACGATCGCGGCGGGGTCCTCGCCCTCCGAGACCCGCGGGATCTTCATCAGCAGGGGCACGTCGATGCCGGGATGGGTGACGGTCCACAGCGTCGCCATGCCGCCGGCATGCACGCATTCGCCGATCGTATAGCCGTCGATCTCCGCGCCTGATTTGACCAGGGGTTTCGGCATCGCGGTCAGCGCCCCTGCGAAAGCCGGTCGGCCAGCCAGGACGGCAGCCCGTTGTCGCGGATCCTGCCTGCCGCGGTTGCGATGTCATAGGGTGCCCGGCAATAGGTGATCTGGCACGAGACCGTGTCGAACAGCACGAAGGCCGCCGACGGATCGCCGTCGCGGGGCTGGCCGACCGAGCCGAGCACGGCGAGCCATTGCCGTCCGCGCAGCAACTGCACGGGGACATCGGTCTTAGGCACGAAGCTCGTCATCTTCGCCGTCACCGACATCGAATAGAGCGCAGGCCTGTGGATGTGTCCGCAAAAGGTGACGTGGGCGTGCGTCGCAATCAGGCTCTTGGCGGCGTCCACGGTCGAGCGGACATAGTGCCAGCGCTGGGGATGCGAAGCTTCCGCGTGCACGAACAGGCGGCCATCGTCCTCCACCTGCATCGGCAACTCGGCCAGGAAGCGCCGCTGCGCGGTGTCGAGCCGGCCGCGGGTCCATTCGATCGCGATCTGCGCCTCGGCGTTCATGGTCTCGGCCGTGGAATTGACGGCCTGGTCATGATTGCCGCGCACCGCGATGGCGCCCTGCGCGACCAGCTCCATCGCGGTATCCACCGCCCATTCCGGATCGGCCCCATAGCCGACGAAGTCGCCGAGCAGGACGAACTGCTCCGCGCCGCGGGCGCGGGCGACCTTCAGGCAGGCCTCGAACGCCTGCCGGTTGCCATGGATATCCGAGAAGACAGCGAGAAGCACGCACCCTCCACCCTCAAATTCTTATTCGGGGCCGATGAGGCCAAATTGAGGGAGGTCAACAAGATGCGCCAGCACCGGGCGGTTTGCCAGCGCTGCTCTGCGGTGATGGTGAAGGGCCTATTGCTCGTCCTTCGGCGGCATCCGGGGCGGCGGAATCGGGGTGAACACCGCGCCTTCCGCGCCGGCGGGCGGCGCATTGAACTCGCCGGTCGAGGAATCGCCGCCGCTGGTCTCCAGGATGGTCTTCGGCGTCACATATTCCCGGACCATGTCGATCAGGCTGCCGTCGCCGCCGCCGAAATCAGCGGCGCGCCCGCCTTGCGGATGACCGGCCGCGATCTCGTTCTCCGCGGCGTGGGTCTTGTCGGCCAGCCGGTCATTGTAGGGCACACGAAAGGCGCGCGGGATGCCGCTCGGGCGATTGTCCTCGTCCAGCGCCTCGACCCAGAGATAGATCGAGCCGGGATCGCCCTGAAGCGAATGCGGCTCGACGATGCGGGCCTTCAGGAGCTTGAACGTGGCCGGCAGCCGGTCCGTGCTGGCCCAGCCGAGCAGGCCGCGCATTTCCGTGAAGCTGACGACGTAGAAGGTGCTGGTCACGACCACGGCGACCGCCTTCAGCGACCAGTGCAGCCGCGCATAGACCAGCACGACCAGCAGCAGCGCACCGATGACGGCATAGGCGACCGACAGCGTCAGGATGACCGTTTGCGGATTACTCACGGCGCACCCTCACAGCGTTCCTGCTTACTCCGGTCTTCGGGTCGACATCGGCGCCGTTGCGCCAGCTGCTGCGGAACGTCTCCAGCAGCGATTTCGGCCGCTGATCGACATTGACGACCTTGCCTTCCGCATCGATCCGGAATCGGACCGCGGTCTTCTCGTCGCCGGTGTGGTCGAGCGTGAACTTGTTGTCGAAGATCACCTGGGCGGTCGGATTGAGCTTCTGCACCTTCACACTGGCGGTCACGGGCTCGCCGGTCGTGGCGACGAAATGCGAGACATTCACCGTGTATTCGCCGGCGAGGATGCCGCGCACGGTGACGATCTCCTCGCGGATGGGGGAGGCGATCTTCTGGCCGTTGACGATGATGAAATTGTTGGCCCCGCCGCGGTCGTCGCGGTCGAGCGTCAGGAAGCCGGCCTCGCGGTGGCGATACCAGGCGATGTTGCCGGCGGGATCCTGCACGAACAGGTCGAGATCGTCGGGGTGATTGTCCGGCCAGTCCAACGTGATCATGAACTCCGCCTTGGAGTCGATCTTGCCGTCCTTGGCATCCGGGGAGACCGCGAGCAGCGCCAGGAAGAACAGGAACGCGATCACCTGGAGCGCCTTGAACAGCATCACGCCCAGCGGGTCGAACGGCTCCTCGCGCGGATAGAGGCCGAAATCGTCCATCATGACCGCGCACCGGAACCCTTGCGCTCCAGCACCGGCGTCACGTAGGTCTCGGTCAGCACCACCGCATCCGAGAACACTCGCTGGGTCGCGGCGTCGAGCATGTAGTACTGAATACGGACCAGGATCGAGCCGACGAGGCCGGCAAGCGTCGTGTACATCGCGACCGCCATGCCGTCGCTCATCAAGCCCATCGAGGAGCGCATCGCGACCTTGTCGGCGGCATCCAGCCCCGCGATCGGCGCCACCATGATGATGAAGCCGATGATGGTGCCGAGCAGGCCGAGCTTCATCAGCGTGTCCGAGACGAAGGCCCCGAATCCGTTGGAGCCGCGCAGGCGGTCGGCGAGCGTCCGCAGCAGCAGCGTCTGATCGACCGGGCGATAGTCCTGCGCGGCGGCCTTGGTCACCAGGCTTTCGATGTGGTCGCGCACCAGGCCGCGCGGCAGCGCCACGGCGCTCGCATCGAGCGCCTTGCTGCCGCCCGCTGCCGACAGCACCGCGCGGCAGCGCCGTGCCGCCGCCCCTTCCCGCGCGATCGCCCGCGTCCGCAGGAAGCAATGGCCGCAGGTGACGACATAAAGCGCCGCGATGACGCTGGAAATGTAGGTACGGTCCGAGGTCAGCATCAGATGGATCAGGCCGAAGCGCCACAACAGCACGACGGCGAAGATCGACAGCCCGGTGAAGATCATCCAGAACAACAGCGCGCTGCGCTCGGAAGGGTCGGCAGCCTGGGTTGCGACTGGTCCAATCGTCATGGAACTCATGCTGCATCGCTCCTGGCTTGCAAGCACCGGCCTGCAATTTGTCCTCACCGATTAGATCAAAGCCGCCGTTTCAGGTCCAAAGACCCATGCCCAATCCGGCTTGGGAAATTTGCCCGAGCTGCAATCCTTGGCGCTCCCTGAGATTGGCAAGGCACGGCGGCGTTGTTAGGCTGACCTTACCAAACGTCGGGGGTGATCGCATGCGCCTCGTGCTTCAGCTTGTCGCCCGCCTGCTTCTGATCGTAGCGCTCTGCCTGGGAGCGGCGACGATTTGGGCCACGTTCGACGCCTATCGCAGCGTCGACCGGGCGACGGCCGCCTCGGCACAACGGGTCGCGCAGGCGCTTCAGGCGCTGTATTGGCGCGAGCTCTTGTTGCGCAGCAGCAGGGCGCGCGAACATCTTCTGCCGGTTCCGGACTGGCGCACGCTGGACACGATGAAGCTGATATCGCCCGGGGTCTGCGTCGCGTTCCAGCCCGCGGCGGCCTTCGAGAAGCCGCTCTGCGGCCAGAGCGAGGGGCTGGGCCAGGCGCCGCCGCGCTGGTTCGCCGCCCTCGTGCCGACCTTCCTCGGCAGCCATGCCGAGGTGGTGCGGCCCGTCAGTCCGCGCGCTGCCGCCGCCGGCACCGTCGTCGCGACGCCCGATGCGGCCGCCGCGATCTCGCTCGCCTGGGATTACGTCCTCAACGTCATCGATGTCGCACTGCTGATGGCTATGGCGATCGCCCTGCTCGCCTCGCTCGCCATCGCGCACGCACTTGCGCCGGCGCGCGCGATCGTCACCGCGCTGCAGCGCATGGCGCGCGGTCAGTACCGCACCAGGCTGCCGCGCTTCCGCTCGATGGAGCTGGCGATGATCGGCAATGCCGTCGGCGAGCTCGGCGGCCGGCTGGAGGAAGCAACCGAGCAGCGCGCCGCGCTGACGCGCCGCCTGATCGAGATCCGCGACGACGAGCGCCGCGCGCTCGCCCGCGAGCTGCACGACGAGTTCGGGCAGAATTTGTCCGCCATTCTCGCCTTCGCCAACACCATCGAGACGGCGAGCACGAAGCGGAACGGAAACGATGGAATCGCGCAGGACGCGCGCATGATCTCGCAGGCGACGCACCATCTGATGGCCTCGCTGCGCGATGCGCTGAAGCGGCTGCGCAATCCACTGCCGGAAGAGCTCGGGCTCGAGGCGAGCCTCGTCAATCTCGTGGACAGCTGGCGCTCGCACAGCGCGGCGCGGCCGGCGATCCAGCTCGATCTCAGGGGCGACCTCACCGACATCAGCGGTCCGGCCGCCACAACGGCCTATCGCGTGGCACAGGAATGCCTGACCAACGCGCTGCGTCACAGTGCAGCGCGCGAGATCTCGCTCCGCGTCGAGCGGCGCGCGGGCGAGGATGATGCACTGCTGATCCGCGTCGAGGACGACGGCGGCGGCGATGCGGAACGCGTCGCGCAATCGGCCGGCTTCGGCCTGACCGGCATCCGCGAGCGCGTCACGGCGGCCGGCGGATCGCTGTCGATCCTGCCCGCCCGCGGCGGCCTCAGCGTTGCCGCGACCATCCCGCTCGCTGCGTGAGGCGGACATGAGCGAGGTTGCGGCAAGAGGCATCTCCGTGCTGCTGGTCGACGACCATCCGATCGTGCGGCAAGGCTATCGGCGCGTGCTGGAGAGCCAGGGCGATCTGCATGTCGTGGCGGAGGCCGACAACGCCGCGGATGCCTACAGCGCGTTCAAGGCGCATGACCCCGACGTCGTATTGCTCGACATATCGATGCCCGGCGCGAGCGGGCTGGAGGCGATCCGCAACATCCGCGCCCGCAGCCCGCGGGCGCGCATTCTCGTCTTCACCATGCACAACGAGGCCGTGCTGGTGAAATCAGCCTTCGGCGCCGGCGCCTCCGGTTTCGTCACCAAGAGCAGCGAGCCGTCCGCGGTCGTCAACGCCATCCGCAGCGTCGCCCGCGGCGAGCGCGCCATGAGCGACGACATCGCGCACGTGCTGGCGGAGGACAGCCTGTCGCCGACCGGCTCGGTGCTGGACCAGCTGGGTGAGCGCGAGATCGAGATTTTGCGCCAGTTCGCCGGCGGCGCCACCACCGAGGAGATCGCGGCGCACCTCAATCTCAGCGTCAAGACCGTGCAGAACTATCACTACCTGATCAAGTCGAAGACCGGCGCGCGCACCGATGCGCAGCTGGTGCGGCTCGCCGCGACCTGCGGGCTGACGAGGATCTAGCAGCCACGTCCCTCGAGCGTCGTTCGATCTGAACGAAATTGGAACGGTTCCGATCCGGCTCCGGTTAGTACGGCAGAGAAGGAGTAAAGGGTCATGAGTAAGGGTCACCCCAAGGCAAACCTAAAGGCAGTCGACCATCCCCCGATCATCACCGTAGGCGAACTCATCGACGAACTTTGCCGCCTGCCGGACACGGCCATCGTCCATTTTCGCTGCCCGATGTTCGATCAGGAGCTGACATTCTACCGGCTTCGAAGGCGATCAAAGGACGCCGTCGAAATCGCGGTCAATGCCTATCCGGATAGTCCGCCGGTCGTGCCGTCGTCGGATCCCGCCTTCCACACGCGAAGACATTCGGCATCGGCGCCCGCGCCCCACGACGGCGCGGGTCTCCAGAAGACGCGAGGTTGATTGAAAGACTAACGCGTGAAAGTCGGCCTCAGGCCGCCTTCAACCCCCGCAGCAGCAGCGCCAGCGTCGCATCGACGCGCGCGGGGAGATCGGCGTCCTTCCATTCCTCGGCATGGGCCGGATGGTGGAAGCGGACGGTCGCATCGAAGATCGCGCGCGCCGTCGTCTTGACGTCGCCCACCGCGAACTCGCCCTGTTTCACGCCGTCGGTCAGGATCGCCGCGATCTGGTCGATCATGGTGTCCTTGTGGCATTTGACCGCCGCGCAGGCCTCGCGGGCCAGGGTCAGATAAGTCTCGAACATCTCGGGGTCGTCGAGCACGCGCGAACGCTTGGCCGCGAACAGCGTGCGGAGCCAGCGGTCGAGCCTGTCGGGCGCCGGGCCCTGCTCCCTGGCGATCGCCAGCAGCGGGGCATCGATGCGGTCCAGCCAGCGCTTGGCAACGGCCTCGCGCAGCGAGGCCTTGCTGGGGAAATGGCGGTAGACGCTGCCGTGGCTCACATCGAGCGCACGGGCAACGTCGACCACGGTGGCCTTGGCAAGTCCGTAGCGCCTGAGCACGTCCTCGGTGACTTCGAGGATCCGCTCCGGCGTCAAGACAACGGCTTCATTCATGCCAGCACCATGTTCCCGTCAGGGGCTCAGTTACCCGGCAGTAGGGCTGCTTCCGAAGCGCCCGTGCCGGTCGTTTCGGAAAGCCTATGCCTTAATGAGGCAGTTTTGCAGCCTGCGCCGCGATCTGGCGCGCCACCAGCAAATTGAGCCACTGCCCAATCACGCCGGTGAAATTGAGGATTTCGGTCGTCATTGTCTTAAGTCTCCATTCGTCCGCGGTCCCGTTCTTCAATCCGCCCTCCGATCCAATACGGATGTCGGGCCCCCAGGTTGCCGCGGGACGCCCAATCGGAGCATCCGAGAACGGATATACACGTCTCGCTGACAGATTTCAATATCTGTCAGTCAATGATCCGTGATTGACAGTTAATATCTGCGGCCAGGCGCTGCCGGCCGGCCGGTCCGGTGGAAAGCTGGGCGATCCCCCTTTTCTGGGGCCCAGATCGTTTGTTTCGCCCTGCCCGCTCTGTTAAATCACGGCGTAAAAAGCATTTTGGCCGGCGCCGCCCCTTTGATGTCGCCCGCCCACCTTCCTGGAGCCGTCCAATGATCCCCCGCTATACCCGCCCGGAAATGGCCTCGATCTGGGAACCGCAGACCCGGTTCAAGATCTGGTTCGAGATCGAGGCGCATGCGGCGGATGCGCTCGCCGAGCTCGGGACCATCCCCAAGGAGGCCGCCCGGACGGTCTGGGCCAAGGCCAAGGACGCCACCTTCGACGTCGCCCGCATCGACGAGATCGAGCGCGAGACCAAGCACGACGTCATCGCCTTCCTCACCCACCTCGCCGAGATCGTCGGCCCCGAGGCGCGCTTCGTCCACCAGGGCATGACCTCCTCCGACGTGCTCGACACCTGCCTCAACGTCCAGCTCACCCGCGCCGCCGACCTGCTGCTTGCCGACCTCGACAAGGTGCTGGCCGCGCTGAAGAAGCGCGCCTTCGAGCACAAGATGACGCCGACCATTGGCCGCAGCCACGGCATCCATGCCGAGCCCGTCACTTTCGGCCTCAAGCTCGCTTATGCCTATGCCGAATTCACCCGGGCCAAGGAGCGGCTGATCGCGGCGCGCAAGGAGGTCGCGACCTGCGCCATCTCGGGCGCCGTCGGCACCTTCGCGCAGATCGACCCGCGGGTCGAAGAGCACGTCGCCCAGGCCATGGGCCTGGTGCCGGAGCCGATCTCAACCCAGGTGATCCCGCGCGACCGTCACGCGATGTATTTCTCGACCCTCGGCGTGATCGCCGCCTCGATCGAGCGCATCGCCGTGGAAATCCGCCACATGCAGCGCACCGAGGTGCTGGAGGCCGAAGAGTTCTTCTCCGAAGGACAGAAGGGCTCGTCCGCCATGCCGCACAAGCGCAACCCGGTGCTGTCGGAGAACCTCACCGGCCTCTCCCGCATGGTGCGCGCCTATGTGACGCCGGCACTGGAGAACGTCGTGCTCTGGCACGAGCGCGACATCTCGCACTCCTCGGCCGAGCGCATGATGGGCCCGGACGCGACCGTGACGCTCGATTTCGCCTTGGTTCGCCTCGCCGGCCTGATCGACAAGCTCTTGGTCTATCCCGCCAACATGCAGAAGAACCTCGACCGCCTCGGCGGCCTCGTGCATTCGCAGCGCGTTCTGCTGGCGCTGACCCAGAAGGGCGCGAGTCGCGAGGATTCCTACAAGCTGGTGCAGCGCAACGCCATGCCGGTCTGGCGCGGCGAAGGCGACTTCCTCCAGCTGTTGAAGAAGGACACCGAGGTGAAGAAATATCTCACCGACGCCGAGATCGAGGAGCAGTTCGACCTCGGCTACCACCTCAAGCACGTCGACACGATCTTCAAGCGCGTGTTCGGGGAAGCGTAGGATCGCAGGGTGGGTTAGCCTTGCGGCCTGCGCGCAGCGCAGTCCGCTGGGCGTAACCCACCTCTTTCGCTCCCAGGGAGACAAACAGCGGTGGGTTACGCCTTGCGCATCCACGGGGCTAACCCACCCTACAAACGACGACAGAAAACGGACCCCCCTCATGCCCATCGTCAATCGCGTCGCCGCCCTCTCCGACGAAATGGCCGCCTGGCGCCATGACCTCCACGAGAACCCCGAGCTGCTCTACGAAGTCCACCGCACTGCCGGCATCGTCGCCGACCGCTTGCGCGAATTCGGCTGCGACGAGGTGGTGACGGGCATCGGCCGCACCGGCGTGGTCGGCGTGATCCGCGGCCGCAAGTCGGCCTCCGGCAAGACTATCGGCCTGCGCGCCGACATGGACGCGCTGCCGATCATGGAGACCTCGGGCGTGCCCTATGCCTCAAAGGTGCCCGGCAAGATGCACGCCTGCGGCCATGACGGCCACACCGCGATGCTGCTGGGCGCGGCCAAATATCTCGCCGAGACGCGCAATTTCGACGGCACGGCCGTGATGATCTTCCAACCCGCCGAGGAAGGCGGTGGCGGCGGCAAGGCCATGGTCGAGGACGGGCTGATGACGCGCTGGAATATCCAGGAGGTCTACGGCATGCACAACATGCCGAACCTGCCCGAGGGCCATTTCGCCACCACGCCAGGCCCGATGCTCGCCTCCTCCGACAACATCCAGATCATCGTTCGCGGCAAGGGTGGCCACGCCGGCGCCGGCCCGCACAAATCGGTCGACAGCGTGCTGATCGGCTCGCAGATCGTGAACGCACTGCAATCAATCGTGGCGCGCAACGTCGATCCGTTGAAATCGGCGGTGATCTCGATCACGCAATTCCACTCCGGCACCGCCTTCAACATCATCCCGGAGGTCGCCGAGCTCGCCGGCACCGTGCGCACGCTCGACCCCGACGTGCGCGATCTCGTCGAACGCCGGATCGGCGAGGTCGCCGACAGCATCGCCCGCGCCTATGGCGGCTCGGCCGAAACGACATACACGCGGATGTATCCGGTGACGATGAACCACGCCCGCGAGGCCGGCCTTGCCGCCGACGTCGCCCGCGACATCGTCGGCGCTGATCGCGTCAACGACAAGTTCGTCCCGATGATGGGTGCCGAGGACTTCTCCTTCATGCTGGAGGCGCGCCCCGGCGCGATGGTGCTGGTCGGCATGGGCGACGGCAACGAGTGCCACCACCCGGGCTACGTCTTCAACGACAACATTTTGGGTCACGGCGCCTCGTTCTGGGCGCGCCTGGTCGAAACGCGGATGCCGGTGGGGTAGCGGCCGCATTCGCGATCTGTAGGGTGGGCAAAGCGAAGCGTGCCCACCACGGCGGTCTCAATTGGAAGAGGTGGGCACGGCGCCTAGCGCCTTTGCCCACCCTGCAACCGCCAAGCGAGCCCCGGCTACGCCTGCACCACCTCGTGGCGCATCACGAAGGGTGCGAGCAGTGCGTGCACCTCCCCCTCCACCGCCTCGCGCTGACCTGCCGGCAGGCCCGTGAGCGTCACGGTCGCGATCGAGCCATGGCTGCCGTGCGGACCGACCTTGACCTTGCAATCGATACCGCGCTCGACCAGCGGTGCCAGCACCTTGCTGAACACGCGCTGCGCCGCGTCCCAGCGCAGCTGCGGCTTGAACACCTTGCCGACGCCGGTCACCGGCATCGGGTCGATCGGGATGACCTGCACCGGAACGGCGGCGCGCTCCGGCGTGCGCTCGCGCACCCAGGCTTCCAGCTCGCCCGGCTCGACCTTTGCGCCGAGCTTCAGCTGCACGTAGCCCACCGGCAATTCGCCGGCGTAAGCGTCGGGCTGGCCGACCACGGCGGCGAAGCCGACGGCGGGATGGCGGAACATGATCTCCTCGATCGGCGCCGGATCGATGTTGTGCCCGCCGCGGATGACGAGATCCTTGGCCCGGCCAGTGATCCAGAGATAGCCGTCGGCGTCGAGCCGGCCGAGATCGCCGGAATTGACCCACTCCCCGTCGATGAACGCACCCTTGTTGTGCTCGTCGTTGAGATAGCCGCCGAACACGCCGGGGCCGGCCATGATGACGACGCCGATCTCGTCCGGCTTGCAATCGCGGATCAGGCGGCCATCAGCGTCGAGCTGCACGATGCGCACCCGCGCATAGGGCATGGGAAGGCCGACCGAGCCGAGCCGGATTGGCCGGCCCGGATAAGCGAGCGTGTGCACGCTCGAGGTCTCGGTCATGCCATAGACCTCGACCACCGGCAGCTTCAGCTTCTCCTGGATCGCCGAGCCGACGGCGACCGGAATCGCCGAGCCGCCGCCTGCCGCATATTTCAGGCTCGAAATATCCGCATTCCCCGGCGGCACCGCCAGCGTCGCGGCGAGCACGGTCGGCACGCTCGACAGCGCTTCGGGCTTGAACCGCTCGACGAGCTGCCAGATGTTCTTCACCGCATTCGGGTTGCGCCAGCCGCTCGGCGACAGCACCACCAGCGAGCCTCCGCCCGACAGCATCGTCAGCACCTGTGTCAGCGATCCGCCGACGTGGAACAGCGGCATGCCGAACAGCAGGTTGGCGCCGGGCTTCCCCTTCAGCAGCAGATTGAGTGCCCAGGCCTGGTAGACCTGATTGGTATGGGTGTGCCGCACCAGCTTGGGCGTACCCGTGGTACCGCCGGTGTGAAAATAAGCGGCGATATCGCTGCCGCGGATCTGGCGTCCGCTGACGAGCCGGTCCGACGGCTGCTGCTTGATCAGGTCGCTGAAGGCGAAGATGCCATTGGCCGGATCGCCGCCGCCGAACACCTGCACGATGGCCTTCAGATGCTTCAGTTGCGGGCGGATCTGCTCGACCTTCTGCCAGATGTCGGTGCCCGGCATCGGCCCGAGCGCCACCAGGATCCTGGTGTTCGCAGCTTCCAGGATTTCCGCGATCTGGTGCGGCTCGAGCAGCGGATTGACGGGATTGGCGATGCCGGCAGCCTCGGCGCCGAACAGCGTGACGAACGCATCCGGCACCAAGGGCAGCATGAAGCTGATGACGTCGTCCTTCTCGGCGCCGAGCGCGTGAAACATGTTGGCGGCCTGGGTGACGCGGGCGACGAAATCGCGATGGGTGACGACCAGCGGCGTGTCGGCGGGATCGGCGTTTTGCAGGAACTGGATCGCCGCCCCCTCGGGGTTGCGCTCGGCACCGAGCCTGATCGCCTCATAGGTGCTCTCGGCCGCGACGCGGTCGGCATAGGGGACCTGCTCGAACGCCCGGACCTCCTCGTCCGTCACGAGATCCGGATAGTCGTTGCCGATCAACCGATCGAGCGCGTGGATGCCCGCCATGAAATTCCGTCCTCCCTCAGCTGCATGTCCCCGCCCAATATCTTCTGACATTTTGGTTCGGCGGGCCTCGGCCGATGTCCGGGCCGAGCCGGACCACAATGATGGATCATTTGCCCTTCGTCCATCGCCTACCGGCTGCGCGGCTTGAACCTGTGCGGCTGCTCCGGGGACCAAGAACTGGCAGTGAATTCGCTCGCCAGCGCCCTGCCGCAAGACTTGAGGTCATCATGACGACGCCCCTGCGGAACCGCATCGCGCGGCTGATCGCCGCCTTCGCGATGGTCTCCGCAATCGCTCTGCCCACGGCCACGCTCGGCGCCGACAGCCAGCTCGACAGGATGCGGGTCAAGGTCGCGGCCTTCATCGCCGACAAGATGGAGAAGCTGGGCGGGTCGCGCATCCTCTACAAGGTGGACAGCGCGGCCTTGCGCGAGGCGGTCACGACGGAGCTGCGCGACGACATCTACAAGATCCTGCGCGAGGGCCGGATCGCGTTCTCCGGACTTGCCATCCGCGATGGCGGCGTCGACGTGAAGATCGCGGACGCCAAGGGCCGCGAACAGCTCACGCGCAAGCTCGCCGCGGCGGCGGAGGGATTGCCCGCCCATGCGCTCACCGTGACCGATGGCGGAGACGGGCTGCTCAGGCTCGCCCCGACCGATGCCGCAGCCGCCGCGCGGCTGCGCGATCTCGTCGAGGATTCCATCGCCATGATCGAGCAGCGCCTCAAGGACGCCGGCATCAAGCTCGCCAGCGTCCAGCCCGAGGGGACGGATCGCATCCGCATCTTCCTGCCCGGATTGATGGAGCCCGAGCAAATCACTGCGATCTTCGCCAGGAAGGTCAAGGTCGGCTTCCGCCTGATCGACCTCTCGATGTCCGCGGAGCAGGCGCAATCGGGCACGCCGCCGGGGGGCACGGAAGTCCTGCTCGGCTTCAAGGACAAGCGTCCTTATCTCGTCGCCAAGGACAGCGCGCTCGAGGGCGGCGATATCAGCTATGCCGGCCCGGGATTGACCGGCGAGAGCAAGGAGCCGATCGCCTCGTTCCGCTTCAACGGCCGCGGCACGCGGCGCTTTGCCCATATCACGGCAGAGAACGTCGGAAAGCCCTTTGCCATCGTGCTCGACGACCAGGTGATCTCCGCGCCCGTGATCCGCGAGCCCATCACCGGCGGCTCCGGCCAGATTTCCGGCAACTTCACCCTGGAAGAGGCCAACAGCGTCGCCATGCTGCTGCGCGCGGGCTCGCTGCCGGGGCGCCTCGGCCTCGTCGAGCAGCAAATCGTGCAACCCGCCGCCAAGCCGTAAGCGAAAGGTCGCCCTCGCCGGCTGTCGCCCAGCGCCGTCAGCGACGCCCAGGCCCGCACGGCTGGCCCGAATCACGACCTCCGCGGCCGAGAGGCGCCACCAACGGGCAATTGCCGAAACGCCTGATCGGGCTAAAATTTGCCTCTTGCGGCACGATGGCCGGAAGCGTCATTCAAGCGGTCGTCATTCGATTTCGGCTATACGGGTGCCGACCAGGACTGAATGCCTTACGTGGGGTTAGTTCCATGCCGTCCGGCAGCGCAGACGTTTCGTCGATCCTCGACCGCATCCTCGACGCGGCAACGGATAACCTCAGGATCGCGAAAATCCTGGTCCAGATGGGCCTCGATCCCAACAACGTCACCTACGAGGCGATTTTCAACCGGCTCCTGGAGATCTTCGTCCACAACATCACGTTTGCCAATCTGTTCGCCGTGGTCGGGGCGGTCTTCTTCGTCGCCACCCTCTTGATGCGGACAATGGTGCCGCTGCGCGTCGCCAACATGATCGGCTGCGCGTTCTTTGCTCTCTTCGGCGCGCTCTCCGCCAACGTCGCGACGTTCCTGCTCTATCTCCTGCTGCTTCCGATCAACGCCCTGCGCCTGCGGCAGATGCTCAAGCTGGTCAAGAAGGCGCGGCATGCGGCCGAAGGCGACATGTCGATCGAATGGCTCAAGCCGTTCATGACAGAGCGCAAATACCGCCGCGGCGACATCCTCTTCAAGCTGCGCGATCCGGCGCAGGAGATGTTCCTCACCGTCACCGGCAAGTTCCTGGTCAAGGAAATCAACGTCGAGATCGGGCCCGGAGCGCTGATGGGCGAGCTCGGCTTCCTCACGCCGGACAACCGGCGCACGGGAACGGTCGAATGCATCGAGGACGGCCAGGTGCTGACGATCACGTACGACCGGCTGCTCGAGATCTACTTCCAGGATCCGCAGTTCGGCTATTACTTCCTGGTGCTGACCAGCCAGCGCCTGTTGCAGAACATCGACCGCCTGCAGAAGCAGCTGGCAACCGAGCGCGGGGCCACCACGAACCGGATCGCGTGAGCGCCGCGCGACGGGGATGACGACGCAGCGCGTCCGGGGACACCAGACGCCCCCCGGGTCTTTGCGGGGTCCGCCGCAAAACCGCCCCAAAAACCGAATGGTAACCATGTCGGGCTAGGGTAGCGACGTGACCAATTCTCCGACGATCCTGGTGTTCGATTCCGGCCTCGGCGGGCTCACGGTGCTGCGCGAGGTCGTGGCATCGCGCCCCGACGCGCATTACGTCTACGTCGCCGACGATGCCTTCTTCCCCTATGGCCATCACAGCGAGGACGAGATCATCGCCCGCGTCGTGCCGCTGATGGGGGAGCTGATCGGCCGGCATGATCCAGACCTCGTCGTCATCGCCTGCAACACGGCCTCCACCCTGGTCCTGTCCCACCTGCGCGCCGCCTATTCCGTGCCCTTCGTCGGCACGGTGCCGGCGATCAAGCCGGCCTGCGCGCAGTCCAGGACCCGCCGCGTCTCGGTGCTCGGCACCAAGGGCACGGTGAAGCGCGAATACACCAAGGCGTTGATCCGCGACTTCGCGCAAGGATGCGAGGTGACGCTGGTTGGCTCGCCCGAGCTCGCTTCGCTGGCCGAAGCCGAACTCAGCGGCGCGCCGATCAGCGACGAAGCCATCCTGGCCGAGCTCGCTCCCTGCTTCGTCGGCGAGGCCTCGGATGCGAGCGCGCGCACCGACACCGTGGTGCTCGCCTGCACGCATTACCCGCTTCTGCTCGACCGGATGAAGAAGCTCGCGCCCTGGCCGGTCGACTGGATCGATCCGGCGCCCGCGATCGCCCGCCGCGTCTCCGACCTGCTCGGCGAGCGGACCGGCGGCCTTGCGCAATCCGGCGCCGAGATGATCTTTACATCGAATCGCGTGCATGGTCTCGGCGCCACGCTGACGCCGTTCTTCGGCGGACGCGCGGTGGCCTGAGCTTGCGCCCCGGCGGTGCGCTGCTAGGCTTTGCCGTCGCCATCGTCTCGCAGGTTTTCCATGTCGGTCCCCGCAAAGCCGCTGAACCGCCTCCGTCAATTGTGGCGTGAAGGCCGCCCCGCCTTCGGCGCGATCGCGACCATCCCGAGCGTGCAGATGGTGCAGATCATGGCGCGCTCGCTCGACTGGATCATCGTCGATCTCGAGCACGGCCCGATCGGATTGACCGAAGCACATGCAATGATCGCCGCGACCACGGGCACGCCGTGCACGCCCCTGGTGCGGATCGCCGCGAACGAGCCGTGGCTTGCGAAAGCGCCGATGGACATCGGTGCCTTCGGCATCAACTTCCCGATGATCACGAGCCGCGCTGATGCCGAGAAAGCAGTACGTAGCGTGCGCTACCCGCCCCGCGGCGACCGGCTCTGGGGCCCCTTCCACGCGCCGTTCCGCTGGGGCCAGTCGATGCCCGACTACATGGCCTCTGCGGACGAGGAGATGATCTGCATGATCACCATCGAGCACGTCGATGCGGTCGACCGCATCGACGAGATCATGGCCACGCCCGGCATCGACGTCGCGGTAATCGGTCCCGGCGATCTCGCCACCTCCATCAACAAGCGCGGCCAGATGGACGATCCGCAATTGTTGGACCTGATCGCGCGCGCCGAGGCCGGCATCCTCAGGAGCGGCGTGCCGATCGGCGGGGTGGCGCGCAGCGCCGACCAGGCCAATGCGCTGATCGACCGCGGCTACCGCGCCATCGCGCTGGGCTTCGACTGGTCGCTGTTCCAGCGTGGCATCATGGCGGCCTACGAGGGGGTCAGGCGCTGAAAGAGTCGATTGACACATGACCGACCGGCGCCGAAAGGACCGCACGTTCAAGATATAAACAATTGAAAACATATGGTTTTTTGGTCTAAATGAGTTCGTCCTTCGCGCCTGCCTGCTGCGGCGAACCGACCGGCCCCAAGCAGGTTGGTTCATGCTAGAGCGAGCGGGCGGGCGCCCGCCCGCTGCACATATTTTGATCTTTGATTTGGAACCGGAGGCTTATGCGCGGGACGCCCAAGACCATTTCGCTGCGGCGCCGTCTGATCTGCGACCTCATGCACGCCTCGATGGGCGTACCTTTCGTTTCGCTGGCCCGTTCGCTCCATATCCGCCCCCTGCTGGAGGCCCGCGCGGACGCAACCGCGCCCGCCGGCTGGGCCGCGATGTTCGTCAAGGCGTTCGCCCTGGTTGCCAAGGACGAGCCGATCCTGCGCACCGTTTACACCAAATGGCCCTGGCCGGCGCTTTATGAGCTGCCGAAGAGCGTGGCGACGGTCGCGATCGCGCGGGTCGATGATGGCGAGGAATGCGTTCTGCCGCAGCGGATCGCAGGTCCCGAGGACCTTCCGCTGGCAGCCATCGATGCGGAAATCCGACGCGGCAAGACGGCCCCAATCGAGGACGTCCCGATGTTCCGCAAGATCATGCGGGCGACGCGCCTGCCGCTGCCGTTGCGGCGCCTGTCCTGGGCGGTCGGCCTGAATTTCGGCCGTCAGCGCGGCAACTGGTTCGGCAGCTTCGGGGTGAGCTCGGTGGCGGCCTATGGCGGCGGCGAGTTGCACCCGATCACGCCGGGCCCCTTTGTCGTGAGCTATGGGCTGGTCGAGCCGGACCAGACCATCCATGTCGTGATCCGCTGGGATCACCGTGTCACCGACGCCGCCCCGATCGCGCGGGTCCTGACCCGGCTGGAACAGGTCCTGAACACTGAAATTGCTGCCGAATTGCGGGCAGCGGGGTCGAAGCCGGTCCGGGCGGTCAGGGCATGAGAATACCGTCGTCCGCGCCGCGGAATGACAGGCTAAAGAATTGACAGCCAACCCCAAACTCCCCTAAAAGCCGCCTGCTCGCGGGCCGGTTTCGGCCCGCGAAGCGTTTCGCGACCCGTGGTCCTCTCCCTTAAGCTTTGGGGATCGGACCTGTCGGTGCCGGGACCATCCCGTCACACAGGAGGGCGCGTTTCCTCAAACCATGACCTAAAGAGGACGCGATGACTAAGCGCAGTGAGGCGAAGTACAAGATCGATCGCCGTATGGGCCAGAACATCTGGGGCCGCCCGAAGAGCCCCGTGAACCGTAGGGAATACGGCCCCGGCCAGCATGGCCAGCGCCGCAAGGGCAAGCTCTCCGACTTCGGCGTGCAGCTGCGCGCCAAGCAGAAGCTGAAGGGCTATTACGCCAACATCTCAGAGCGCCAGTTCCACGGCATCTATGTCGAGGCCAGCCGCCTCAAGGGTGACACCGGCGAGAACCTGATCGGCCTGCTGGAGCGTCGTCTCGATGCGGTCGTGTACCGCGCCAAGTTCGTCTCGACGATCTTCGCCGCACGTCAGTTCATCAACCACGGCCACGTCAAGGTGAACGGCCGCAAGGTCAACATCTCGAGCTATCAACTCAAGGTCGGCGACGTGGTCGAAGTCAAGGAAGCCTCCAAGCAGCTCGCCCACGTGCTCGAAGCCAGCCAGCTGCCCGAGCGCGAGGTCCCCGACTATCTCGAAGTCGATCACGGCAAGATGACCGCGAAATACACCCGCGTTCCCGGCCTTTCCGACGTGCCGTTCCCGGTGCAGATGGAGCCGCATCTGGTGGTCGAATTCTATTCGCGCTGATATTTCGGCGATTCATTGCTCAAAGGCCCCGGTTTCCGGGGCCTTTTTGTTGTGATAACCTGCTTTCTATGTCCCAGACGACTGACCAGCTCGCCAACATCACCCCGTCGGCGACGCCTTCCGAGGCGGAGCTCGAGGCATGGGCTAAGCTGCCCCGTGACGAGCAAGTCCGCCGATATCAGGAGCTGTTCGCTCAGTCCGATTGCAACAATTTCACCTCGGATACCCCGGACGATATTCTCGCCGCCGCGCGCCAACGTGTTGCTCAACGCCGCCATGGCTGAGTACCGGTTATCGGAGCGCACCCGGGCCGACCTGATCGATATCTACGACTTTACCGAGAGCCGGTTCGGCAAATATCAGGCTGAAGCCTATTACGCCGGTCTGATCCGCTCCTTCGGACTTCTCGCCGACTTCCCGCTGATCGGCCAGCAAGTGGACGAGCTCGCAGCCGGCTACCGGCGTTTTCGCTTCCAATCCCATCTCATTTTCTACACGGTGCAACCCGACCATGTCGAAATCCGTGCCATTCTTCACGGCGCGCAGGACATCAGACCGCAACTATTCGACTGAATAGAATGACGAGATCAGCCATGAATTACACACCCGCCCCCGTCGATCCCAAGGCGCCGCCGGTGCGCATCAATCTGCTCTCGGACACGCAGACCAGGCCGACGGCAGGCATGCGCGAGACGATGGCGCGGGCGGAGGTCGGCGACGAGCAGGTCGGCGACGATCCGACCGTGAACGCGCTGTGCGAACGTGTGGCCGATCTGCTCGGCAAGGAAGCGGCGGTCTACATGCCCTCCGGCACGATGTGCAACGTCACCGCGACGCTGGTGCATTGCCGCCCCGGCGACGAGATCCTCGCCCATGAGACCGCGCATATCATCGCGCGCGAAGGCGGCGCGCATGCGGCGATCGGCGGCTTCCAGGTCACCCAGCTCAAGGGCCCCGACGGCCAGTTCACGCCGGAGACCCTTCGCAAGGCACTGCATCCGCGCACGCGCTACCAGCCGCCGCAGACCGTCGTCAGCGTCGAGCAGACCGCCAATATCGGCGGCGGCACGATCTGGAAGAAGGCGGTGCTCGACGAGATCGTCGCGATCGCCAGGCAGCACGGCCTCGTCACCCATATGGACGGCGCGCGCCTGCTCAACGCCACCGTCGCGAGCGGCATCTCGCCGCGCGACATGACCGCGGGCTGGGACTCGGCCTGGATCGACTTCTCCAAGGGCCTCGGCGCTCCGATCGGCGGCGTGCTCGCAGGCTCGCGCGCCTTCATCGACGCGGTCTGGCAGTGGAAGCAGCGCCTCGGCGGCTCGATGCGGCAGGCCGGCATTTGCGCGGCAGCCTGCATCTACGCCCTCGACCATCACGTCGAGCGCCTGGCCGACGACCACGCCAATGCGCGCGCGCTCGCGCGCGGCCTGTCGCAGATTTCCGGCATCGAGGTGCAGGAGCCCGAGACCAATCTGGTGTTCTTCAAGCCCGACGGCGCCGGCATCCCCGGCGACAAGATGGTGGCCGCGCTGCGCCAGCGCGGCGTCACGCTCGCCATGATGGACGGCCGCATCCGCGCCTGCACGCATCTCGACGTCAATGCGGGTCAGATCGAGGAGACGATCGGCTACGTGCGCGAGATCGTGCGCGGGGCGTAATCAGAGCGTTTTCGAGCGAAGTGGAGACCGGTTCGCGTCAAGAAAACGCGTCAAAACGAGAGTCTACCGCCCCATCGCCTGATAGATCAGCGTCTTCAGCTCGAGCTGGATCCGGCCGCGCTGCGAGGGCGTCTGCACCATGAAGATTCCGAACAAATCGTCTTCGGGATCGATGAAGAAGAAGGTGCCGCCGACGCCGTCCCAGCGATATTCGCCGAGCGGCCAGTTCGTGCCCGGCGGCACCGCGATACGCACGGCGAAGCCGAGGCCGTAGCCGCTGGTCTCACCCGGATAGTAGTGCTTGTCGTGCGCGACGCGGGTTTCGGGACCGATATGATCCGACGCCATCAGAGCGATGGTTTCCGGCTTCAGGTAGCGTCGGCCTTCAAGAGTGCCGCCGTTGAGCAGCATTTGCGAGAAGCGCGCATAGTCGCCGACCGTGCCGACGAGACCGCCGCCGCCCGACTCCCATCGCAGCGGCTTCCTGATATCGCGAACCTGGGTGATCGGGCTGATCGCCCGATCCTGCGGCATCGGCTCGGCGATACGCGGCCATTTGGCGGGATCGGCGACGAAAAACGCCGTGTCCTTCATCCCGAGCGGGTCGAGCAGCCGTTCCTTCGCGAACTCGAGCAGCGACGTCCCCGAGATCAGCTCGATGATGCGCCCGAGCACGTCGGTGGAATGACCGTAGTCCCAGATCGTGCCGGGCTGTTCGGCGAGCGGCAGCGCGGTGATCTTCGCGACGAAGTCGGCATTGGTCGAATTCCTGTCGAACAGTCCGGCGTCGGCATAGAGCTTGTTGACCAGGTCCCCGCCATAATAGCCGTAAGGGATTCCGGCGGTATGCCGCATCAAATCCTCGATCGTCACCGGGCGTTTGAGCGGCTCCAGCTCCAGCGAGACCTTGTTGTCCTCGGTCTTCTTCTCGACGCCGACCTTCATGCCGGCAAAGGCGGGAATGTATTTCGAGACAGGATCGCTGATGGCAAGCTTGCCCTCCTCGACCAGCATCATCGCCAGCACCGAGGTGATCGGCTTGGTCATCGAATAGAGCCGGAAGATCGTATCCGCGCTCATCGAAAGTTGAGTCGCGACGTCGCGGACGCCGAAATTCTCGTAATAGACCGGCTTGCCGTGCTGCTGGAGCAGCAATATCGCCCCCGGAAACTTGCCGGTCGCGATCTCGTTCCTGATGTAGTCGGAGACTTTTGCCAGGCCTTCGGGCGTGAAGCTGTGCGCGCGGCCCTCCGAGCCCGCCTGCGCACTTATGGCACTGAACAAAAGAACGAGCGCCGCAAACAGCGCGCGGCGCCCGTTCATGTCACTTCTCCATGGCTTCATAAACCAGCTGCTTCAATGTTCGCTGCACGCGCTGGCGCTCGCTCGGGGTCTGCTCCAGCAGCAGGAAGAACATGTCCTGCTTGCGATCAACCACCAAATAGCAACCGCTGGCGCCGTCCCATTTCAATTCCCCGAGATCGCCGGGCGGCGGAGGTTTGGCATTACCCGGATCGGTGCGCACGGCAAACCCAAGTCCCATGCCAAAACCGTCACCGGGAAAATAGAAGTAGTCCCGCTCAACGCCGGAGTCCTTGCCGGCATGGTCCGATGCCATCAGCTCAAACGTCTGCGGGCTGAGATAGGTCTTGCCCTCGAACGTTCCTCCATTGACCAGCATCTGCGCAAAGCGGGAAAAGTCCGCCATGGTCGAAACCATGCCGCCGCTGGCGGATTCCCACTTCTGGCGAACCTCAGTCCTGTACTCGCGGCCGACCCGGAAATTGCTGTCGTTCGGCAGCGGCTGGGCGAGCCGTTTCAGCCTCTCCGGTTCGGTGACGAAGAAGCCTGTATCGGTCATACCGAGCGGATCGAGCAGCTTTTCCTTCTCGAGTTCGAACAATGTCTTTCCGGACACGATTTCCATGATCCGCGCCAGAATGTCAGTGGAATGGCCGTACTGCCAGAGTGCGCCGGGTTGATTGTGCAGCGGCAGCTTGGCGATCCGCTCGGCGAACTCGGCGAGATCGAATTCGCCCGCGTAGATGTTAGCGTCGCGATAGGCCTTGCGAACCAGACTGTCGCCGTAGAAACCGTAGGTTATCCCGGAGGTATGGCGCATCAGATCGAGAATGGTAATGGGCCGGGCCAGTGGTACCAGCTCGAGCGTCTTGGTGCCGTCCTCGGCCTTCTTCTCCTCACCGACCTTCACATTTGCAAAGGAGGGAATGTATTTCGAAACGGGATCGTCGAGCTTGATCTTTCCGTCCTGGATCAGTTGCATCGCCACAACGGAGGTGATCACCTTGGTTAGCGAAGACAGGCGGAAGATGGTCTTGTCGGTGATCGGGGCCTTGCTGACCACGTCCTGCACGCCGAAGACTTCGTGATAGACCGGCTTGCCATGCTGCTGGATCAGCACGTTTGCACCGGCGATCTTGCCGGTCGCGACCTCGTTCTTGAAGAACTCGGTGATCCTGCCGAGCTTCTCCTGATTGAAACGCGCGCCGGCCGGAATCTCGTAGGTGCCCTGCGCGCGCGCCGGCGACATCGCGGCAAGCGACAGCAGCGCGCCGCAGGCGAGCGCACGCAACCCAGATCGTGACATCATATCCCCTCCCCGGAACATGGCGCGTCGGAGTGTACTGACCGGCTCAATCGGCACAAGGGCCGCCGTGCCGCGCAAGCGCCTCGGCATGGAGCCTGGCGCTCGGCTCGGAGAAGCAGCAGAACACGACGCGAGCGACGGTTGGCGCCAAGGCCAGCCCTTCGATGGTCGTGCGCACGGCGATATCGGCCGCCCGGTCGGCAGGAAAGCGATAAATGCCGGTCGAAATCGCGGGAAAAGCCAGCGAGGTCAGCTTGTGCTTCCCGCAAAGCGCCATGGACCGCCGATAGCAGGAGGCGAGCAGATCGTCCTCGCCGAGCGTGCCGCCATTCCACACCGGACCGACGGTGTGGATCACATGCGCGGCCTTGAGCCGATAGCCCCTGGTGATCTTCGCATCGCCCGTCTTGCAACCGTGGAGCATGCGGCATTCGGCGACGAGCTCGGGCCCGGCCGCCCGGTGGATCGCGCCATCCACGCCGCCCCCGCCAAGGAGCGAGGTGTTCGCGGCGTTGACGATGGCGTCAACGCCGAGTGTGGTGATATCGGCGACGATGACCTCGAGCTCCGCGCCGCCAATCCGGCGCGTCAGCACGGTCACGTGTCACGCCGCGACGACGACGCCCTTCTCGGAGAAGAGCTGCTGCAATTCGCCGGCCTGGAACATCTCGCGGACGATGTCGCAGCCGCCGATGAACTCGCCCTTCACATAGAGCTGCGGAATGGTCGGCCAGTTCGAATATTCCTTGATGCCGTTGCGCAGCTCGGCGGATTCGAGAACGTTGAGGCCCTTATAGCCGACACCGATATGGTCGAGGATCTGGACGACCTGGCCGGAGAAACCGCACTGCGGAAATTGCGGCGTCCCCTTCATGAACAGAACCACGTCGTTCGACTTCACTTCATTGTCGATGAATTCCGCGATGCTCATATCCGTGTCCTTCTGGGGCAGAGCCCTCACCAATTGCTTCGGGCCGGCTCAGCCGATTTAACCCGATACCTGCCCATATATGTAGCCCAAACCGTTGTGCATCCAAAGTAAAATGGCGGCGACGGGTCCCCCGCGGCCGGATTGACCCCATCCGGGTCCATAGGCTGATGACATCAATATCATCGCCGCCGAGGACTTTCATACCGTAACGGAGCCCCTATCTAGGACGAACCTCGGTTTTGGAACCGGGCAACGCCAACAACGTTCTCTTGTCCTGTCTGGAGAAAAACGTGACGAAACAAGCCTCAGCCACGGCCGCGTCCCAGCTTTCGTCACCGTCCTCCCATCAGGACGACCTCGCCCAGCGGCTGGAAGCGGCGTTTCTTGGCGTCCGCAACGAGACCGAACGGCGGGCAGCGCCGCTGTCGCCGGAAGACCAGCAGATCCAGTCCATGCCCGATGCCAGCCCGGCCAAATGGCACCGGGCCCATACGACCTGGTTCTGGGAGCAATTCCTGCTCGGCGAGCACGCCGCCGGCTACCGGCCCTTCCACCCCGATTTCGCGTTCCTGTTCAACTCCTATTACGTCAGCGCCGGCCCGCGGCATGCCCGCAATCATCGCGGCGACATCACCCGGCCCAGCGCCGACCAGGTCAGCGCCTATCGCAAATACGTCGATGCGGCCGTCAGCAAATTCTTCCGTGAGGCCGGCGCGGACAAGCTCCGCACGATCGCGCCGCTGGTGGAGGTCGGGCTCAATCACGAGCAGCAGCATCAGGAATTGATGTTTACCGACATCCTGCACGCCTTTGCGCAAAACCCGATCTACCCGGCGTATGATCCGGCCTGGCGCTTCCCGGCCGCGACGCGCGGCGGCGACGACTGGCTGACGCTGAACGAAGGCATCCACACCGTCGGCCATGTCGACGACGGCTTTCATTTCGACAACGAGAAGCCGGCGCACCGCGCCCTGGTCGGCCCGGTCAGGATCGCCCGCAATCTGGTCACCAATGCCGAGTGGCTCGCCTTCATGCAGGATGGCGGCTACCGGACGGCAACCCTGTGGCTCATGGACGGCTTTGCCGCAGCCAGCAAGGAAGACTGGCAAGCCCCCGGCTACTGGCGCGAGATCGACGGCGCATGGCAGATGATGACGCTGGCCGGCCTCAAGCCGATCGATCCGGACGCGCCGGTCTGCCACGTCAGCTATTACGAGGCGGATGCGTTCGCGCGCTGGGCCGGCAAACACTTGCCGACCGAGATGGAATGGGAGGTCGCGGCCCGCACCCAGCAGCTCAACGACGCCTTTGGCCTCGTCTGGCAATGGACCCGTAGCGCGTACGCGCCCTACCCCGGCTATCGCGCCGTCGAGGGCGCCCTCGGGGAGTACAACGGCAAGTTCATGGTCAACCAGCTGGTGCTGCGCGGCTCCTCGCTTGCAACTCCGCAAGGCCACAGCCGTATCACCTATCGTAACTTCTTCTATCCGCACCACCGCTGGCAGTTCACCGGCCTGCGGCTTGCCGATTACGACTAGACATTCCGACGACAGATGCGCGCCGGACAGCGCGTTCAGGAGAGTATCATGAATGTGCACGCCAGCGCTTTGGCCGAAGCCCATCTCCCCGACGAGCAGACCACCGCTTTCGCCCGCGAGGCCATCGAGGACCTCTCGCAGCAGCCGAAAAAGCTGTCGCCGAAATATTTCTATGACGCGACCGGATCGGAGCTGTTCGAGGCGATCACCAGGCTGCCGGAATATTATCCGACGCGCACCGAGCTAGCGATCCTGAAGGAGCGCGGCAGCGAGATCGCGAGCATCATCCCGGAGCATGCCGCGCTGGTCGAGTTCGGAGCCGGCGCGACCACGAAGGTGCGTCTGCTGCTCGATCATTGCAAATTCGCAGCCTATGTCCCCGTCGACATCTCCGGCGACTTCCTGAAGGCACAGGCGAGCGGCCTGAAGCGGGATTTCCCCTCGCTCGGCATCTATCCCGTGGCCGCCGATTTCACCACCCCATTCGATCTGCCGACCGCGGTCGCCTCCATGCCGAAGGTCGGCTTCTTCCCCGGCTCGACCATCGGCAATTTCGAGCCGCAGGAAGCGCAGGCCTTTCTGAGGAGCGCGCGCCAGATCCTCGGCAAAGGCGCGCAGATGATCATCGGCGCCGATCTCGAGAAGGACGAGCGGATCCTCTTCGACGCCTATAACGATGCGGCCGGAATCACCGCGCGCTTCAACCTCAATGTGCTGGTGCGCATCAACCGCGAGCTCGGCGGCAATTTCGACCTGTCGGCCTTCACCCATCGCGCGATCTACAACCGCGAGCGGCACCGCATCGAGATGCACCTGATCAGCAAGAAGAGCCAGACCGTGCGCCTGCTCGGCACCAGCTTCTCGTTCAAGCCCGGCGAGAGCATCCACACCGAGAACAGCTACAAATACAGCATCGCGCGCTTTGCCGCGCTGGCCCAGGGCGCGGGCTGGCGCGTTCGCGAGAGCTGGACGGATGCGGCGAAGATGTTCTCGGTGCACGCGCTGGAGGTCGCGGAGTAAAGCCGGACGTCAATGCTCCTCGGCTTCCTCGGGCGCCGACCCCAGCGAGACCGACTCCCACACCGCCACCACGATCAAAATGGCGCTCGTCGCGATCGACAGCCACAGCGGCGACAAATCCGACGCGAACCACCAGAGCATCAGCAGCAGCATGATGCCGACGCCGTGCGAAAGCTGGAGGAAGCCGCGGACCGAGTGCTTGAACAGAATGGTGCCGATCAGAAACACCAGCGGGCCGCCGATCGTGCTCAGAACCGTGCGGACGTCGGAATGGCCGGTCGGATGCTTCAGCACCAATTCGTCCGACACCGCCGTCAGGATGACGCCGGCAACGATCGGCAGGTGCAGATAGGTGTAGGCGAGCCGCGCCAGACGGCCGGACTCGCTGGACTTCGAGATCCGCTCCGAGCCGGCCTCCGCGCCCTTGTGGAAATAGATCCACCACATCGCGATGGCGCCGACCAGCGCCGAGACGAAGGCGAGAATGTTGCTCGCGGTCCACTCCAGTTCAGCGAAGGTCGCGCCGTTGACGACGATGGCCTCGCCGAGCGCGATGATGACGAACAGACCGCAACGCTCGGCCATATGGCCGCCTTCGACCGCCCAGGCCTCAACGGAAGAGAAGCCCAGCTTCGGCACCCAGAACCGCACCGCCGGCGAGATGTATTCCCAAATCACCGCCGCGATCCACAGCCATAGCCGCCTCTCGCCCTCGGCCAGGCCGCCCGCGATCCACAGCGCCGCGGAGACGGACAGCCAGACCAGGATGCGGATTGCGTTGTGCCGTACCAGGGTCCGGTGCGCCGGCGTAGCGCACAGCCAGAATACGGTCCGTCCGACCTGCATGGCCGCGTAGGCAATGGCGAACCACAAGCCACGCCCCTCGAACGCCGTCGGGATCGTGGTTGACAGCACGAGGCCGCCCAGCATCATCGCAAAGAGCAGGAGCCGGACCGGGGTCAGCTCGGGATTGAGCCAGTTGGTGACCCAGGCGGTGAAAACCCACAGCCACCACACCGCGAGAAACAGCACCGCGACGTGCACAGCGCCGAGCGGCGTGAAATGGTGCAGCAGCGTGTGCGATATCTGCGTGACGGCGAAGACGAAGACAAGGTCGAAGAACAGCTCGACGAAAGTGACGCGGCTGTGCTGGTTCGGCGTGATGACGCGGAACATCGCGCCGCGCGGATTGTCCGCAGCCATCATCGTCTCCCCGCAAAGCTTGGATCAGGAGCCGGGTACGGCGGGTCCGCCAGGTACGCCGGTTTGCAGTGCCAGCGCGTGCAGCACGCCGCCCATCTGGCCGCGCAGGGACTGATAGACGATCTGGTGCTGCTGGACGCGCGACTTGCCGCGGAAGGATTCCGAGATCACGGTCGCGGCATAGTGGTCGCCGTCGCCGGCGAGGTCACGGATGGTCACCTCGGCATCGGGGATCGCTGCCTTGATCATCGCCTCGATATCGTGGGCGTCCATGGGCATTCGGGTCTTGCTCCTTATCTCGGCTGCAAGGCAGCCTCATCATCGAATCGCTCGCCGGGGTCCCCTCGCCGGCAGGGCCAAACTTAGCGTGAACGGCCTTCTACGTCACGCTTTCCGGCACTATATCCCTGATCCCACCAGGACAAAGGCACGACAAAGTGCCGCGCGCGGCAGATTGATCGAAAAGGCGTGAAATCATGAAGCTTCCAGGGCCCGACCACCCGATCACCATCACCCCAAACCCGAGGCGCGTCCGCGTCACGGCGGGCGACATCGTGATCGCCGAGACCAGCAAGGCGCTGACCCTGAAGGAGGCCAGATATCCGGCGGTGCAATATGTGCCGCGGGAGGACACCAACATGGCCCTGTTGCAGCGTACCGACCGTGTGACCCATTGCCCGTATAAGGGGGACGCGAACTATTACAGCGTCAAGGCCGACGGCAAAACGCTGGACAACGCGATCTGGACCTACGAGACGCCCTTCCCGGCGATGGCCGAGATTTCCGGCCGTCTGGCGTTCTATCCGGACAAGGTGAAGATCGAGGAAGTGGGGTAAGCCGCGTCCGTCATGGCCGGGTTTATCCTGGGATCCACGTTCTTTGATTGCCACGGATAGGAAAGGCGTGGATGCCGGGACAAGCCCGGGCATGACGAGCTTGTTGCCTACGCCCTGAAGATCGTGAGCCCCAGGATCAGCAGCACCAGGAAGATCACGACGAAGACGTAGAACAGGAAACGGGCGATGTCGGCCGAGGCGGCCGAGATGCCGGTGAAGCCGAGCACGCCGGCCACGATCGAGACGAGTAGGAAGATCAGCGCCCATTTCAGGATCGTCATCGCCAGCTCCGAACTGCCGCAACTCACGGCCTAAACCGTTTGCGCGAACGCTAACATTGCTGCGAGAAACTGGTTCCTACAGGTAGTCGGGGGCGACCTGCGAACAAACCGCCCTTGCTGAATCGAGTTCCCGGCGGCACAGTCCAGCCGGGATCAGGATCGGGGCGGCCACGATGACGATGTCACATTCAGCGGCGATCGGCGCAGAGGTGCATGCCGCGCCGCAGAGCAAGGTGCGCAATATGGCGATCGATCGCGCCCGCACCTTCCTCACGCTGGTGGTGCTGCTGCATCACGCGGTGATCCCCTATACTTATTTCGGTCATACCGATCCGAGTTATTTCTTCGGCTTCGACATGATCGTGCTCGCCACCGACAGTTTCTTCATGGCGATGTTCTTCTTCCTGTCGGGGCTGTTCGCCTGGTCCGGCATCGCCCGGAAGGGAGTCCGGGGCTATTTGGCAGATCGCCTGCTTCGGCTTGGCTTACCCTTCGCGATCTGCGCGCTCACGGTCATTCCGCTCGCCTATTACGCGATCTCCCTGCGGCAGCATCCCGAGATCGGCTTTGCGGAATTCTGGTGGAATATGGTCATGAAGGGCCCGTGGCCGAGCGGGCCGATCTGGTTCCTGTGGGTCTTGTTCGCCTTCGACCTGCTGGCCTGCCTTTTGTACCGGCTGTCACCCAATCTGCTCGATCCGATCAATCGCCTCTCGCTGCATGGTCGCCGCCGGCCCGCCGTGTTCTTCGCGGTCATGCTGGCGGTCACCGCCGCATTCTACGTTCCCGGGCTGGTTCACTACGGACACAGCAGCTGGTTCGAGTTCGGGCCGTTCTCGGTCCAGCACGGGCGCGTGATGCTGTACGCGACCTATTTCTTTTTCGGTGCCGGCATCGGCGTTGCGCAAATGGATCGCGGGCTGCTCGCCATCGACGGCCGCATGGCCAAGGTCAGCTGGGACTGGATGGTGCTGGCGATCGTGCCGTATTGCCTGTTGTGGACGCTGATCTTCATCAAGCGCGAAATACTGGGCAACCCGTCGCCTTTGCCGGACTGGTATGAAGCGCTCTATGCGATCTGCTTCACCGTCTTCAGCGTGGCCATCATGTTTCTGATCCTGGCCATTTTCCAGAGGTTCAAGCAATCAGGCTCGGCCAGGCTGCTCGATCCGATGCAGGGCGACGCGTTCGGCATGTTCCTGGTGCACTACCCGATCGCATTGTGGCTGCAATACTGGCTGTTCGACTATGACCTGCCGGCGATCGTCAAGGCCGCGATCGGGTTTGTACTCACGGTCGCAGCGAGCTGGGCGCTGACGCGAGCGTTGCGCCAGATCCCGGGCGCGTCACGCGTGTTGTGAGGCATGGTCTCTCCACTCGTCATTGCGAGCGCAGCGAAGCAATCCAGAAATGCATCCGCGGAGGGATTCTGGATTGCTTCGTCGCTTCGCTCCTCGCAATGACGGAGTGTTTGGCCGCCGCTTACGCCGCCTTCCCGCCCATATAGTCCGGCAGCCACCGCTCGAACGAGGCCCGCAAGCTGTCGATCGTAACCGGCGCCTCGCCGGCGATCGCGATCGCATCGCCGCCGGTGGTGCCGATCCGCACGCAGGGCACCTCGCAGCCGCGCATCTTGGCGAGCACGCGGCCGGCTTCGGTTTCCGGCACGGTGACGAGGTAGCGCGCCTGGTCCTCGCCGAACCAATAGGCCTGCGGCACCAGCGCGGTCGGCGCCGCCAGCAGCCTGGCGCCGATGCCGCCCGCCATGGCCATCTCGGCCAGCGCGATTAGGAGGCCGCCGTCGGAAAGGTCATGCACGGCCGTGGCGGTGCCCGCATGGATCATGCCGCGCACGACGTCGCCGTTGCGCTTCTCGGCGGCGAGATCGACCGGCGGCGGTGCGCCTTCCTCGCGGCCGCAGATGTCGCGCAAATAGACGGACTGGCCGAGCCAGCCATGGGTCTCGCCGACCAAAAGGATCGCCTCGCCCTCGGCCTTGAAGGCGAGCGAGGCCGACTTGGTGAAATCGTCGAGCAGGCCGACGCCGCCGATCGAGGGTGTGGGCAGGATCGCGCGGCCGTTGGTCTCGTTGTAGAGCGAGACGTTGCCGGACACGACCGGGAAGTCGAGCGTGCGGCAGGCGTCCGAGATGCCCTTCAGGCACCCGACGAACTGGCCCATGATCTCGGGCCGTTCAGGGTTGCCGAAGTTGAGATTGTCGGTGATCGCGAGTGGCTTGCCGCCGACCGCGGTGATGTTGCGCCAGGCTTCCGCCACCGCCTGCTTGCCGCCCTCGAACGGATCCGCCTCGCAATAGCGCGGCGTGACGTCGACGGTCAGCGCGAGGCCCTTCGGCCCGTCCTGCACGCGCACCACGGCGGCGTCGCCGCCGGGACGCTGCATGGTGTTGCCGAGGATGACGTGGTCGTACTGCTCCCACACCCAGCGCTTGCTGCACATATCAGGCGTGCCGATCAGCTTCTCCAGCGCAGGCCCAAGGCCCATCGGCGCCGGCACGTCGCGGGCATGCACGACCGGCAGCGCGGCCGAGGGGACGTGCGGGCGGTCATAGACCGGCGCCTCGTCGCCGAGCTCCTTGATCGGCAAATCGGCCATGACGTCGCCGCCATGCTTGACCACGAAGCGCTTGCTCGGCGTGGTGTAGCCGACCACGGCGAAGTCGAGGCCCCATTTCTTGAAGATCGCCTCGGCTTCCTTTTCCTTCTCGGGCTTGAGCACCATGAGCATGCGCTCCTGGCTCTCCGAGAGCATCATCTCGTAGGCGCTCATGCCGGTCTCGCGGGTCGGCACCACATCGAGGTCGAGATCGACGCCGAGATCGCCTTTGGCGCCCATCTCCACCGCCGAGCAGGTCAGGCCCGCCGCGCCCATATCCTGGATCGCGATGACGCAGCCCTTCTCCATGATCTCGAGGCAGGCCTCTAACAGCAGCTTCTCGGCGAAGGGATCGCCGACCTGCACGGTCGGCCGCTTCTCCTCGGACTTGTCGTCGAATTCGGCGGAGGCCATCGAGGCGCCATGGATGCCATCGCGGCCGGTCTTGGAGCCGAGATAGACGATCGGCATGTTCACGCCGGAGGCCGCCGCATAGAAGATCTTGTCGGCATCGGCGAGACCCACGGCCATCGCATTGACGAGGATGTTGCCGTCGTAGCGGGTGTGGAAGCGCACCTGACCGCCCACCGTCGGCACGCCGAAGGAATTGCCGTAGCCGCCGACGCCCGCCACCACGCCGGAAACGAGGTGCCGCGTCTTCGGGTGCTCGGGCGCGCCGAAGCTCAGCGCATTGAGGCAAGCGATCGGGCGCGCGCCCATGGTGAAGACGTCGCGCAAAATGCCGCCGACGCCGGTGGTCGCGCCCTGGTACGGCTCGATATAGCTCGGGTGGTTGTGGCTCTCCATCTTGAAGACCACGGCCTGGCCGTCGCCGATGTCGATCACGCCGGCATTCTCGCCGGGGCCCTGGATCACCCAGGGCGCTTTCGTCGGGAGGCCGCGCAGATGGATGCGCGAGGATTTGTACGAGCAGTGCTCGTTCCACATCGCCGAGAAGATGCCGAGCTCGGTGAAGGTCGGCTCCCGCCCGATCAGCTTCAGGATGCGCTCGTACTCGTCGGGCTTGAGCCCGTGGGCGGCAACCAGCTCGGGGGTGATCTTGGGTTCATTCTTCATGGCTTCAGCGGCTTTCGGCGGCGGTTTGGCCGTTCTTAGGAACATCGGGCGGCTTCGAAAAGCCCTTTATGGCGCATTTTCCCGCTGTCCCACGTTTTGCGCCGGGGGGCGCCGGCGGGAACGGGAATTGCACGGCGCGGTCGGATCGGATTTAAGGTCTGAAGACCCGCAATTGAAGGCCTGTTTCCTTGCACGAATTGACCAAAGCGCCCCCGCCGCGCCGCCCCGACCTGCATGTCGCCACGGAGGGCGAATTTGTGGGCTGGCGGACCTGGATTCGCGACAGTTTCGAGTCCCATGTCGGCCCCTTCTGGCACCGGATCGAGGCGGACGGCAGCGTCCGCAGCGCCTTCCGGGTCGAGAAGAAGCACCTCAACGGCTCCGGCAACGTCCATGGCGGCTGCTACATGGCCTTCGCCGACTATTCGCTGTTTGCGATCGCCACCCATGTCCTGGACAGCCGGGCGGTGACGACCAATTTCGCCTGCGAATTCCTCGACGCGGCACGCGAGGGCGAGCTGATCGAATGCACCGGCGAGGTCACCCGCGCCGGCGGTTCACTGATCTTCCTGCGCGGCAAGATGATGTCCGGCGAGCGGTTGCTGCTGACGTTTTCGGGCACGATCAAGCGGATGAAGCGGAAGGCACTCCCTCAGCCAAACGCATAGCTCGACGCCTTCCCTTTTCGCGCGCCCTCGCCCAGACTTCCCGGCAAGCGCTTTGGCGCCGGGGAGCAAGAACAAGGTGCTGCAGAGCACATCCGAGGCGGGCCCTGCGACGGCGGCCGCATCAACGCAATTGCCGTCCATCGCCACCGGCGCACGCAACTGGCGCGACTATGCGCTGCTGCTTGCGCTGGCCTGCTGCTGGAGCTCGACCTATCCGCTCACCAAGCTGGCGCTTCCCACAATCCCGCCGATCACCTTCATCTCGGCGCGCTCGCTGATCGCGGCCGCCTTCCTGTTCGCGATCCTGTGGATGCGCGGCACCAGGATCCCGACCGACGCGAAAGCCTGGAAGCTGTTCGCGACCCAGCAATTGATCAACTCGACCTTCCCGTTCCTGATCATCACCTGGTCGCAGCAATATGTGCCGGCCTCGAACACGGTGGTGCTGGCCTCGACCACGCCGATCTTCGCCTTCCTGATCACCTCGCTGATCACGCGGCACGAGCCGGCGACGCTGCTCAAGCTCACCGGCGCGATTTTGGGACTCGCCGGCACCGTCGCCATCGTCGGGCTCGACGCTCTTCATGGCTTCGGCAGCGAGATCGTGGCGGAGATCGCGATCCTGCTCGCCACCATCTCCTTCGCCTGCGCGACCATCTTCGGCCTGCGCCTGTCCGAATACGATCCGATGGTGGTGGCGGCAGGCTCGCTGCTGTTCGGCGGCCTCGTGCTGCTGCCGCCCGCGCTGCTCATCGACCAGCCCTGGACGCTGCAGCCGACGCCGACGGCGATCGTGGCCACCATCGTCATGGGCATCGTGTCGAGCGCGCTGGGCCTGATGCTGTTCTACGTCTGCCTCGGCCGCCTGGGCACGCTGACGACCAACGCCCAAGGCTATCTGCGCATCCCGATCGGCGTCGGCTTGTCCGTGCTGCTGCTCGGCGAGAGCGTGCCGTCGAACCTCGCGCTGGGGCTGGTGCTGGTCATGGCCGGTGTTGCGGCGATGACGGTGCCGGCGGAGAAGTTGAAGCTACGCTAGCTCACGCCGACAGCTGCTTCTCCGCGATCGACAGCCACTCGGCCTGCGCCTTGCGCAGATATTTCGGCGCGCGGCGCATCTGGATCAGCAGCTCGTTGAAGACCATGCGCGCTTCAGTGGTGCGGCCGACCGTTTGCAGCAGCATGCCGTAGCGCACCCGCGCTTCGGCGCCGGGGAAGTAGCCGGCGAGCGCGTGGTATTCCTCCAGCGCCTCGTCGAGACGTCCGACCTCGGCGAGCGCGCGGGCATAGAGCAGATGCGCGTCGGCGGAATCGAAGTCGGGCCATTGCTTCTGCAGATCGTCCAGCGTGGCGAGCGCATCGGCCGGGCGGCTGGCGGCAAATTGCGCTTGCGCCCTGCGCAGCGCATAGGCGGGATCGTGGCCCATAGGCAGCTTCAGGATGTGATCGTAGTGCGCTTCCGCTTCGCCGAACCGGCCGATATTCGCGCACTCTTCCGCCAGCGCCGCGCGGTTGGCGATGGTGTCGGTGCCGGCCAGCCGGTCGGACAGCTCGCGATAGCGCTTCTCGGGATCGAGGCGATTGGCGACACGCTGGCGTGCCTGCCGTGCACCGGGGCTGGAAAACCATTCGGGAATGAGCTCGACCGCGATATAGGCAATCGCGCCCATCATCGGCACCAGCAGGATGATGAAGGCCCAGGGCCGCAACCGTCCGGTTCGCGAGGCGTGATAGATCAGCGTGATATCGAGCAGCAGAACGACCAAAGCGACGGGCATGTGACATCCGGAAAGCACAACGACAGCGCCGGCCTCCTGATATCGCAATCGATGCGATGAAACAACTTTGAGTTGCTCCAACCGACCAAAATCGGCGAACCGGAATCCGCACCATGATGATGACGAGGAGTCAGTCGCTGCAAAACCTAGGCAGGTTCACGCGCCTCGCGCAGCAATCCACTCGCCAGCGCTCGAAACGCATCGACGGCCTTGCTCAGCACGCTCCTGGGATCGTCGGCGGCCGCGACCCACAAGGCGGCGCTGAGCGCAGCCCCGTTCAGCAACCGCCCCGCCGCTTCGACGTCGACCGGCTTCACGATCCCCTCCTCGATCAGCGCGCGGATCGTTCGCATGGTGATCTCGAGACAGGCGTTCTCGCCGGGCCATTGGGAGGGATCGCCGAGCACCGCAGGTCCATCCAGCAGCATGATGCGCTGGATCTCGGGTTCGAGCGCCATCTCGATATAGGCGCTTCCCTCCGCGAGCAGACCCAGCCACGGGCTGGGCGCTTGCTCCCGGACGATGCGGAGCCGCTCCGCCATCTCACCGTCGATCTGCTCGACGACGGCCCAGAGCAGGCCCTTCTTGTCCTCGAAGTTGTGATACAGCGCGCCCCGCGTCAGACCGACGGCGGCCGTGAGCTCGTCCATCGACGCTTCTGCATAGCCCTGCGTGGCAAATGCCTTCCGCGCGGCGCGGATGAGCCTGGCCCGATTTTCCGCCATGGCCGCGGCGCGCTTTCCCTTCGCCATGCCTGCCCCTATTGACATACGCCTCGTATGTGAAATACATCTGACATACGAAACGTATCTGAAATTGCCGTGAGGCGCCACCCGTGGCGCGCCCACGTCCAGCTGCCCCCGATCCATCGATTGAAGGTCCTGCCATGTCCCAGCGAGAGGCCATCTTCCCCGCAAACCGCCACGCGCTCTACCAAGTGCATCGGTACTCCGCGGCGATCCGCTCCGGCGACCTGCTGTTCGTGTCGGGCCAGGTCGGCAGCCGCGATGACGGCTCACCCGAGCCGGTGTTCGAGGATCAGGTCCGCCGCGCGTTTGCCAATTTGCGTGCCGTTCTCGCCGCCGGTGGATGCACGCTGGACGATGTCATCGACGTCACCACGTTCCACACCGATCCGGCGAGCCAGATCGAGACGGTGATGGCCGTTCGAGCCGAGGAGATCGGCGGGCCGCCCTATCCGAACTGGACGGCCGTCGGCGTGAACTGGCTTGCCGGCTTCGACTTCGAGATCAAGGTCATCGCCCGCATTCCCGTGCTCCAGTAAGCCTCCTGCGCGGCCATACGCCGGCCGCCTCAGGCACTTGGCCAGGCTACTTGTTGGCGTCGTCTGCCAGCATCTTGCGGTACTTCTCGACGTCGCGCGTCACGAGCTTTTGCAGCACTTCGGGCGTGTGTTCGTCGGCGTCGGGGGCGACGGTCGACAGGTCGGCAAAGCGCTTCTTCACCGCCTCGGTCGCCACGGCCGTGCGCGCGGCTGCGTTCAGCTTGGCGATGACGGCCGGCGGCGTGCCCTTGGGCGCGAACAGGCCGTTCCAGCCCTGCGCCTCGAACTCCGGCAGGCCCGCTTCCGCCGAGGTCGGCAGATCCGGCAGCGTGGCGAGCCGAACGGTCGAGCCGACCACGAGGCCTTTCACCAGCTTGTCGTTGATCGCTTGCGAGGCCGAGGCGGCGGCGTCGCAGACGCCGTCGATCTGGCCGCCGATCGCATCGGTCAGCGCCGGCGCGGCGCCGCGATAGCCGACCAGCGTCGCGTCGATCCCGGCTGATGTGACGAAGCTCTTGCAGATCAGATAGTTCGAGGAGCCGACGCCGGCATGGCCGAGATTGATCTTGCCCGGATTGGCCTTGGCGTAGGCGATGAACTCCTTGAGGTCCTTGGCTGGAAAGTCCTTGCGCAGCGCGATGATGCCGAACGTCTTGGCCACCATCGCGATCGGCACGAAGGACTCAGGCGTGAACGGCAGCTTCGGGTAGATCGTGTAGGTCGCGGCATTGGTGCCGGCGTTGCCGATGGCGATGGTGTAGCCGTCGGGCTCGGCGCGGGAGGCCCGCGCCAGCGCGGTCGAGCCGCCGGCCCCCGCAACGTTCTCGATCACGATGGTCTGGCCGAGCGCAATCCCCATCTGCTCGGCGACCGCGCGCGCGATCACGTCCGAGGTGCCGCCGGCCGCGAACGGCACGATCATGGTAACAGGACGCTTGGGATAATCCTGCGCGGATGCGCAAGTCGCGACTGAAAATGTCGCGAACGCCAACACCGCGACCGCAGCGAGAGCACGCTTCATCACAAGCGAGATCACGCAGCTTTTTCCAGGTGCTGGGCGAGACCGGCGAACAGGCCGCGGCCGTCGGTGCAGCCCATGATGTCTTCGACGTGGTTTTCCGGATGCGGCATCATGCCGAGCACGTTGCCCCCATCGTTGACGATGCCGGCGATCGAATGCGCCGCGCCGTTGATGTTGGCGGCCTCATCGACCACGCCATCGGCGGAGCAGTAGCGATAGAGCACCCGCCCCTCGCCTTCGAGCCGCTTGATGGTCTCGTCGTCCGCCTCGTAATTGCCCTCGCCGTGGGCGACCGGCACGCGGATCACTTGCCCTGCATTGTAGCCGCGGGTGAACGGCGTGTCGGAGCGCTCGACGCGCAGATGCACGTCGCGGCAGATGAATTTCAGCCGTGCATTGCGCATCAAGACGCCCGGCAAGAGGCCGGACTCGCAGAGGATCTGGAAACCGTTGCAGACGCCGAGCACGAGGCCGCCCTTGGCCGCATAGTCGCGCACCGCATCCATCACCGGCGCACGCGCCGCAATCGCACCACAGCGCAGGTAATCGCCGTAGGAGAAGCCGCCGGGCACGACGACGAGATCGGTGCCCGCAGGCAGCGAGGTCTCGGCGTGCCAGACCATTGTCGGCTCGCTGCCCGAGATCAGCCTCAACGCACGCGCCATGTCGCGCTCGCGGTTGATTCCGGGAAAGACGAGAATGGCGGCTTTCATGGCAGAGGTTCCGACGCGGCTTAAGAATCGAGGCTGGCCAACGGGCCAATTCGTGAACAGACATAACCATTTGACGGGGATTTTACCAGTGCTAGCGTGGCGGGGCGCCGTTGTACACAGGCCATAGCCACGCGCTTTTGGTCGCTCGATTTGCCCGGGATTGAAGCCATGAACGTCCCGTCGCTGCCCGCATCCCTCTCCGAACCGGTATCCGCCGAAGGCGTCGTCGCCGCCGGCGCTTATGTCGACGGCCGCCGGGTCGCCAATATCGCCATCAGCGAGGCCTCGAGCTGGCGAGCCAAGCCCGGCCATGTCGTGTGGATCGGGCTGCACGAGCCCGACATGGCGCTGCTCGGCGCGGTGCAGAAGCAGTTCGATTTGCACGACCTCGCGATCGAGGACGCCAATCACGCCCATCAGCGGCCGAAGATCGAGCAATATGGCGAGGCCCTGTTCATCGTCGCGCGCACCGCGCAATTGATCGAGGGACGCATCGCCTTCGGCGAGACCCACATCTTCGTCGGCGAAGGCTATCTGGTCTCGGTGCGCCACGGCGCTTCGACGTCCTACACGCCGGTGCGCGAACGCTGCGAAAGCTGCCCGCGGGCGCTCGCGCGCGGCGAGGACTACATCCTCTATGCCATCCTCGATTTCATCGTCGACAATTACTCGCCCGTGCTGGAGAGCATCCATGACGAGGTCGAAGGCATCGAGGACGACGTGCTCTCCAAGCAGATCAGCAAGGCGCAGATCGAGCGGCTCTACATGCTGCGCCGCGACCTGTTGCGGCTCAGGACTGCGATCGGCCCGCTGGTGGAGGTCTGCCGCCGGCTGGAGCATGACGAGCTATCGATGGTGCGCAAGGCCATGCAGCCGCTGTTCCGCGACGTCACCGACCACGTCCGCAACATCCAGGAGCGCATCGATTCCATGCGCGAGGTGCTGGCCTTCGCCTTCGAGGCGAGCCTGCTCGTCGGCCAGGCCCATGAGACGGCGGTATCCAAGAAGCTCGCCTCCTGGCTCGCCATCATCGCGGTCCCGACCGCGCTCGCCGGCATCTACGGCATGAACTTCAAGCACATGCCGGAGCTGGAATGGGAGTACGGCTATTTCATGCTGCTCGGCGTGATGCTGACCGCCTGCGGCTCGCTGTACTGGCGGTTTCGGCGTGCAGGATGGTTGTGAGCCATCCTGCTCACCCGAGCAGTTCCACCCGATAATTCTCGATCACGGTGTTCGCCAGCAGCTTGTCGGCGGCTTCTTTCAGCGCCGCCTCCGCCTTGGCCTTGTCGGCCCCGGCGAGCTCGATGTCGAACACCTTGCCTTGGCGGACGCTGGCGACGCCGTCGACGCCGAGCGACTTCAGCGCGCCCTCGATGGCCTTGCCCTGCGGATCGAGGATGCCCGTCTTCAGGGTAACGGTGACACGTGCCTTCACGTCAAAAGTCCTCTTCAGCTCTTCACCAGCACCGGGCCGGTGCCCTGGGGACGCTCGTTCTCCATGAGGATGCCGAGGCGCTTTGCAACTTCCGTATAGGCCTCGAGCAGGCCTCCGAGATCCCGGCGGAAACGATCCTTGTCGAGCTTCTCGTTCGACTTGATGTCCCACAGCCGGCAGCTGTCCGGCGAGATCTCGTCGGCGACGATGATGCGCATCATCTCGTTCTCGAACAGGCGCCCGCACTCCATCTTGAAGTCGACGAGGCGGATGCCGATGCCGAGGAAGAGACCGGTCAGGAAGTCGTTGACGCGGATGGCGAGCGCCATGATGTCGTCGATCTCCTGCGGCGTCGCCCAGCCGAAGGCGGTGATGTGCTCTTCCGACACCATGGGGTCGTTGAGCTGGTCGTTCTTGTAATAGAACTCGATGATCGAGCGGGGCAGCTGCGTGCCCTCCTCGATGCCGAGGCGCTGCGACAGCGAGCCGGCAGCGACGTTGCGCACCACCACCTCCAGCGGCACGATCTCGACCTCGCGAATCAGCTGCTCGCGCATGTTGAGGCGGCGGATGAAATGGGTCGGCACCCCGATGTCGTTGAGGTGCTGAAACAGGTACTCCGAGATCCGGTTGTTGAGGACACCCTTGCCCTCGATCACCTGATGCTTTTTCGCATTGAACGCGGTGGCGTCATCCTTGAAGTGCTGGATCAGGGTACCGGGCTCGGGGCCTTCGTAAAGAACCTTTGCCTTGCCTTCATAAATGCGACGCCGACGGCTCATGGGGATGTACCGTGTTTTGTTGAAATCCATGAATTTGGTGTGCTCCGGTTGACTAGGATTACGACCCACAGCGGAGCTGCCGTGAACGGCCAGGAACCCATCCACAACCCTTTGGAAACAGATCGGGAACCAAGCCTTAGGCAACCTATCCGATTGGCTGTCCGAGCACAATCGATCCGGCCGTCCGGCGCCAACTTATACCATCTTGCCTGCGGCTTAACGGCCCGTTGTTTTGCCGATTCGTGCTATCTATGTAGGCATGCAGCCGGGTCGCCGCAACGGAAGGCTCCCGCGCCATTCAGCAGGGATTTGGAACAAGGTATGAGCCAGTTCGACAAGCGCCAGGAAGGTTTCGAGAAGAAGTTCGCCCTCGACGAGGAGCAGAAGTTCAAGGCGGTGGCCCGCCGCAACCGGCTGCTCGGCCTGTGGGCGGCCGAAAAGCTCGGCATCTCCGGTGATGCCGCCACCGCCTATGCCAAGGAAGTGGTCGCGGCCGACTTCGAGGAAGCCGGGGATGACGACGTCCTGCGCAAGGTCACGGCCGATTTCGCCGCCAAGAACGTCGCGGTCACCGAGCAGGCGATTCGCGCCAAGATGAGCGAGCTGCTCGCGGTTGCCGCCGCCGAGGTGAAGGCGGGGAAATAAAGCAGGCGAACAGGGAGTGGCGAATGGCGAATTGGGCGTCCCCATTCGCTACTCGCAATTCGCCACTCGCTCCCATCACTCCTCCTTGAAGCCGTACTCCGGCACGTTGCCGCTGGCGCCGTAATATTTGTACGGCAGGAATTTTCCGCTCATGGTGATCTTGACGCGGTCGCCCTTGGGATTGGCGACCCGCTCGATGCCCATGTCGAAGTCGATCGCCGACATGATGCCGTCGCCGAACTCTTCCTCGATCAGCGCCTTCCAGGCCGGGCCGTTCACCATCACCATCTCGTAGAAGCGGTAGATCAGGGGATCGGTCGGCGGCATCGGCGTGCCGGTGCCGCGCATCGGCACCTCGTTGAGCATGGCAACTTCCGCCTTCGACAGGCCGAACAATTCGCCGGCATTGGCCGCCTGCGGCTTTGTCAATTTCATCTGGCCCATGATCGCGCCGACGATCAGCACCTCGGAATAGCCGCCGATCTTCTCGCAGATGTGTTTCCAGCTCCAGCCCTTCTCGCGCTTGATGTCGAGCAGCTTCTCGGTGAGGTCTTCGCGCTTCATGTTGGCGTCTCCTTGTTAGGCACTCAAGCCGGGACTTGTCCCCGGCATCCAGGTCTGTCGTGGCTCTTCGCCGGTCGATGCGATCGTCAGCCCGGGCTTGCCGATCTGCACCGTTGGCGCGTTGCGCGGATCGTGATCCGGCCTCTCGGTGGTGAAGGTCTTGCTGCGCGTCACCAGGAAATCGATGATGTGGTTGCGCAGCGCGTAGTACAGCGGATGCCGATGCAGGTCGGTGCGGCCGCGATCCCGCGGCAGCGGGTTCTCGACCACCTCCGCCAGCACCGCGCCGGGACCGTTGGTCATCAGAAAGATCTTGTCGGCGAGATAGATCGCCTCGTCGACGTCATGGGTGATCATGAACGCGGTCTGCCCGGTCTCCAGGCAAATCCGGCGGACCTCGTCCTGCAGCGTGCCGCGCGTCAGCGCGTCGAGCGCCGAGAACGGCTCGTCCATCAGCATCATCTTCGGCGTGATCGACAGCGCCCGCGCAATGCCGACGCGCTGCTTCATGCCGCCCGACAGCTCCGACGGACGCTTGTGCTCGGCGCCGGACAGGCCGACGAGATCGATGAATTTCTGCGCATGCGCCCTCACCTTGGCGCGGTCCCAGCTGCGCCATTTCGAGCTGACGGCGTAGGCGACGTTGCCGAGCACGGTGCGCCAGGGCAACAGCGCATGGCTCTGGAAGATCACCGCGCGGTCGAGGCTGGTGCCCGAGATCGCCTGGCCGTCGACGATGACCGCGCCCTCGCTCGGCGCGTCGAGCCCGGCGAGGATGTTGAGCACCGTGGTCTTGCCGCAACCGGAATGGCCGATCACGCAGGCAAACTCGCCGCGCGCCATCGAGAGCCAGAGGTTCTCGAAGATGGTGGTCGTCGCGCCGCCCGCGCCGGGATAGCGCTTGGCGATGCCTTCGATCGAGATGAACTTGTCGGTCATCGCCTCTACTCCGGAAACGTGACCATGCGCGTGAAGCGCGCGAGGATCTGGTCGAGCAGCATGCCGACGATCCCGATCAGGAGGATCGCGATGATGACGTTGGTGATCGACAGATTATTCCACTCGTTCCAGACGAAATAGCCGATGCCGGTGCCGCCGACGAGCATCTCGGCGGCGACGATCACGAGCCAGGCAATGCCGATCGAGATGCGCATGCCGGTCAGGATGGTCGGCGCCGCTGCGGGCAGGATCACCGTGAAGGCACGCCTGACGGTGCCGACCTCCAGCGTCCGCGCCACGTTGATCCATTCCTTGCGGACGCTCGCCACCCCGAACACGGTGTTGAGCAGCATCGGCCAGATCGAGCAGATGAAGATGACGAAGATCGCCGAGACCGAGGAATCCTTGATGGTGTAGAGCGCGAGCGGCATCCAGGCCAAGGGCGAGATCGGCTTCAAGACCTGGATGAACGGATCGAGCGCCTTGCTCAGCAGCGGCGACATCCCGATCAGGAAGCCGAGCGGGATCGCGACCAGCACGGCCAAGAGATAGCCGGCGCCGACGCGCGCGATGGAATAGCCGAGCTGGATGCCGAGCCCCTTGTCGTTCGGCCCGTTGTCGTAGAACGGCCGTTTCAGATGCTCCCAGAGCTTGGCGCCGACATCGAGCGGCCCGGGCATCGCCGATTTGCCCTGCGTCGCGGTGAGGCCCATCAGCTTGGCGTATTCCGGGCTCATCGTCGTCACGGGCGCGGTGGACCGCGTGGCGAGATGCCAGATGCCGAGAAAGGCGGCGAGCAGCACGAGGGAGACGAGGCCCGCGCGCAGGCGGAGGGGGGTGGTCATCGCCTCACCTCACGACGCCTTCTTGATCTTGAAGCTCGCCAGATAATCATCCGGCTTCGCCGGATCGAAAGTCTTGCCCATCACCGCGAACGACTTGTAGGCACTCGCCGGCGGCGTGAGGCCCATCTCGGTCATCAGCTTCTTGGTATCGGTCGCCAGATATACCTGCTCGGCCACCGCCTTGTAGTCGACGTCGCCCTTGATCTGGCCCCAGCGCTTCATCTGCGTCAGCATCCACACCGCAAAGGACTGCCAGGGGAACGGATCGAAATCGACGCGCTTGGGATCGGTCTTCACCCCGCCGAGCCCGTCGGCATAGGTGCCGGTCAGGACCTGCTCCAGCACGGTGACGGGCGCGTTGATGTAGTTCGCCGGCGCGATCGCTTCCGCGATCTGCTTGCGGTTCTCCGCCTTCGACGCGTAGGCGGTGGCATCGACGATCGCCCGCGTCAGCGCCGCAAAACTGTTCGGCGCCGTCGTGATGAACTCGCGGCTCGCGGCAAAGCTGCAGCAGGGATGGCCATCCCAGATCTCCTTGGAGAGCAGATGCATGAAGCCGACACCGTCATAGATCGCGCGCTGGCAGATGTTGTCGGGCGCGAGGAAGCCGTCGATGTTGTCGGCGCGGAGGTTCGCGACCATCTCGGGCGGCGGCACCGAGCGCAATTGCACGTCGGTGTCAGGGTCGAGACCGTGCTCGGCGAGATAATAGCGCAACAGGTAATTGTGCATGGAATAGTCGAAGGGGATGGCGAACTTCATTCCCTTCCAGTCCTTCGGGTCGCGCTTGTCCTTGTGCTTCATCGCAAGCGTGATGCCCTGCCCGTTGATGTTCTCGATCGCGGGGACGGTGAAAGGAATGGCGTTGGCGCCGAGACCGAGCGAGATCGCGATCGGCATCGGGGCCAGCATGTGGGCGGCGTCGTACTCCTTGTTGATGGTCTTGTCGCGGATCACGGCCCAGCCGGCGGTCTTCACCACCTCGACGTTGAGCCCGTGCTTTGAATAGAAGCCCATCGGCGCCGCCATGATGATCGGCGTCGCGCAGGTGATCGGGATGAAGCCGACCTTGAGGTCCTTCTTCTCGGGCGCGCCGGCTTGCGCGAACACTTCGGTCGCCGTCTTGATCGGGAAGAATTGCGATAGCGCGGCGAGCGCGGTCGATGCGCCGACCGACTTCAGGAAGGCGCGCCGCGCCACGTCCTGCGGAAACATCGCGCGCATCACGGCGGAGGCGACCACGCCCTCGTAACGCTCCTCTTCGCTTGCGACCGGTTCGCAATGCAGCGCTGTGGCCTGCTCGTGCTCGGCTGCGGAACGATGCTGGCCGCAAACGCAGCCGGCTCTAAGGTTGCGATCGGGATCAAACGGATTGTCGAACGTGGACATCGGCCCTCCTGCGCGTCATGGCGAGGAACAATTACGCAAGGAGCATGCCATGCCATTTCGGCGGGGCAGTGCTTTGATGACGCAGCACTTTCACCCGCACTTGGCCGCTACGAAAACTCGTGATAAACGAGATTTCGTAGTTCAATTACGAGATTTCGCAATGGCAACGACGCCAATGCCCGTCCACGACGATGTGGCCCCCATCATCGATCCGCGCATCGCAGCCTTCGAATCCTCGGTCGAGGCGACCCTGCTGGTCGATCCCTTCGGCGACCAGATCGTCGATGCCAATCCCGCCGCCTGCGCCCTGCTCGGTTACGACCGCGCTTTGCTGCGGCAGACCAGCGCCAGCACGCTCCACGCCGGCGATCTTCCCGCCCTCACCGTCTTCACCCAGGCCGTGCTGCACAAGGGCGCCTACTGGACCACGGCGCTCACCCCGCGCCACGCCACGGGGCAAGATCTCCGGCTCGAATATGCCGGCTGCCTGCTGCCGCATGACGGCCGCACACTGCTGCTGCTGACGCTGACCGATGTGGAAGCGCGCCGTCGGCGCAATGTCGATGCCGCCGCCGAAGACCATATGCGCGGCGGCATCTCGACCTGGCAGCGGGTCGAGCGCGTATTTCAGGACATCGAGCGCGAGAACCAGTTGATCCTGCGCGCCGCCGGCGAAGGCATCTATGGCGTCAACGCCGAAGGCAAGACCACCTTCGTCAATCCCGCGGCGGAGCGCATGCTGGGCTGGACCGCCGAGGAGCTGGTCGGCAAGGAGATCCACCCGATCGTGCACCACACCCACCACGACGGCCGGCACTATCACAGCCACGACTGCCCGATCTATGCGGCGTTCCGCGACGGCGCCGTGCACCAGGTCGACGGCGAGGTGTTTTGGCGCAAGGACGGCTCGCCCGCCTGGGTCGAGTACACCTCGACGCCGATCCGCGACCGCGGCGTCGTGGTCGGCGCCGTCGTCGTGTTTCGCGACGTCAGCCAGCGCCGCGAGGCCGACGAGAAACTGCACGCGGCCCTCGCCGAGGTCGACCGCCTGCGCGAGCGGCTCGAGCTGGAGAACGCCTACCTCCAGGAGGAGATCCGCATCGAGACCAATCCGCGCGGCATCATCGGGGGCAGCGAGGCGATCCAGAAGACGCTGCGCCAGGTCAAGCTGGTGGCGCCGACCACGGCGGCGGTGATGATCACCGGCGAATCCGGCACCGGCAAGGAGCTGATCGCCCGCGCCATCCACGAGGATTCCACCCGCCGCGACCGGCCGCTGATCCGGGTCAATTGCGCCGCGATCCCGCGCGAATTGTTCGAGAGCGAGTTCTTCGGCCACGTCCGCGGCGCCTTCACCGGCGCAACGCGCGACCGCATCGGCCGGTTCGAGCTCGCCGACGGCGGCACGCTGTTCCTGGACGAGGTCGGCGAGATTCCGCTCGAGCTGCAAGGCAAGCTGCTGCGTGTATTGCAGGAGGGCCATTTCGAGCGCGTCGGCGAGGCCCGCACCCGCGCGGTCGACGTTCGCGTCATCGCTGCGACCAATCGCGATCTCAAGCAGGAGGTGCAGCGCGGCCGCTTTCGCGAGGACCTCTATTTCCGCCTCAACGTGTTTCCGATCGAGACCGTGCCCTTGCGCGAGCGCCGCGAGGACATTCCCCTGCTCGCGCAACATTTCCTGACGCGCGAGAGCAAGGCGCTGAAATCCAACCTGCGTCTGTCGGAGGGCGATGCGCGGCGGCTGACCCGCTACGACTGGCCCGGCAATGTCCGCGAACTGCAGAACGTGATCGAGCGCGCCGCGATCCTGTCGCAGAACGGCCGCCTGCGCATCGATCTGCCTGACGCCTCCGGCGCGCTGGCCCTGGCCGGCGCCACCCGCCAGAAGGCCGACGCGCGGCCTGCGATCATGACGTCATCCGAAATGCGCGACCACGAGCGCGCCAACATCCTGGCCGCGCTCGAGGCCTCTTCCGGAAAAGTCTTCGGCCCCGGCGGCGCGGCCGAGATGCTCGACATCAAGCCGACCACGCTGGCCTCGCGGATCAAGGCGCTGGGAATTACGCCTCGTCCGCGACTGGTGTGAACGGCTAGCGAAGGAACGAATTTTGTTTGAATCGGTGCGCGCCGAGAGAGACACCTCTCCCGTAGGGGGAGGTCGGATCGCACCGAAAGATGCGATCCGGGTGAGGGGTTTCAGTCTCACTGAGCGGCACCCCCTCACCCGGATTGCTGCGCAATCCGACCTCTCCCCGCTGGGGAGAGGTGGACCGAACTTGCTGCCGCTCTCACGTTGTTCTCACGCCGCCTTGGTCGTCACGCCCGCTGCCATCGGCAGGCCCTGCTCGATCGGCAGCGAGGGATCGCGCGACCATTCGTTCCAGGAGCCGAAATACATCCGCACGTCCTTCACGCCGGCGTTCTTCAGCGCCAGGAAGGTGTTGGAGGCGCGCGCGCCCTTGAAGCAGTAGAGATAGACCGGCGTGGTCGGCGAGATGCCGACGGTGGCGCATTCGGCCAGAATCTCGTCCTTGGACTTGAAGCGCGGGCCTTCGGCGGTCGGCTTCATCATGCGATACCATTCCAGCCACACGGCGCCCGGAATGCGGCCCTTGCGCGGGCAGAAATCCTTGCCGTAGGGCGAGGAGCTATCGCCGATCCACTCGTCGACGTCGCGCACGTCGAGGATAGCGATGCCCGGCTTGCCGACGGCACCGAGCATGGTCTTGGCATCGATCAGGATCTCGCTGGCTTCAGGCACGATCGCGAACGAAGCCTTCACCGGCGTCGGCACGTCCTTGGTCACCGGGAAGCCCGCCGCCGACCAGGCATCGAAGCCGCCATGCAGCACCTTCACCTTGGGATAGCCGAGCATGGTGAGCAGGTAATAGCCGCGGCAGGACTGGCCGAAGCCGGAATTCATCGACTGCTCGTAGATCACGGCGGTCTCCTTGCCCGACAGGCCGGCAGCGCCGAACGCATCGGCGAATTTCGTCTTGAGCTCGGCCATGCCTTCCGGCGTCGAGGTCGCCAGGAACGTAAAGATCTCGTGCACGTTCACGGCGCCCGGCAGGTGCCCGGCGGCGTAAGCATCGGGATTGCGGGTGTCGATGACGACACACGGCTCTAGCTTCAAGAGATCGGCGAGTTCGACGGCAGTGATCAGGACGTCAGTCATGGCAGCCTCTCCGTTGAGGTTGGTGGGTCTTCGGGTGGACTCGTAGATTCAAGAATCGGCGAGCATCTTGCGCAGCTGCTTGGTGGCCGGCGTGACGATCGCGACGAAATAGGCCTCGCGCAGACGCCGCTGCGCGCGGTGGCTCTTGAGGTAGCCGCGTGCGCCACAATGCAGCATCGCTGCATGTGCCGCCGCGACGCTGGCCTCGCCGGCGCGAAGCCGGAGCGCGATCACCTTGCGCCAGTAGGTCTCCTCCTCGTTGTAGGGATCGCGCGCCAGCGTCATGGTCTCGGCCTCGAGCTCGGCGGCGAGTTCGCGGAACTGCACCGGCTGCTGCGGCAGATAGCGGTTGATGTGCCCGAGGGGCGCGTCGACCTCGCCCATGATGTCGATGCAATCCTTGATCAACCCCAGCGCCATGCCGGCCTGGAGCAGGATGAAGCCGGCGCGGATCTTCTTGACGAAGGGCGCGGCGGGATCGGCGAGGATCAGCTCGTCCGGCACGAAGGCGTCGCGGAACTGCACGCCATAGGTGCCGGTGCCGTCCATCGCGAGGAACGGCTTGCACGGCGTCAGCGTGATCGCGGGGTCGGAGCAATCCGCCAGGAACATGACAGTGCCCGCATCATCCTCGCGCTCGAAGATGGTGCCGAAATAATGGTCGGGACCGAGATTGGAGACCCAGGGCAGCGCGCCGCGCACGATGTAGCCGCCCTCGACCTTGCGGCCCTTCAGCTTGAGCTTCTCGATGCCGAAGAAGCTCTTCATGGGATTGGAGAGCCCGGTGCCGCCGAGCACGCGGCCGGTCGAGAAGGCATCGCCGAAGCGCTTGGCGAGCTTCACATTGGTGGAATTCGCCGCGTACCAGACCAGCGTGTTCTGACACCACGCCATGAAGGCCGTGGCACCGCAGACCTGGCCAATTTCGGCCATTGCCTGAACGGCACAGCGCAGGTCCGCCGGTCCTTCATGCGGCACGTGGCTGCCCCACGCCCCGACCGCACCGAACTTGCGCAGCACCTCGGCCGGATAGACCGATCCGTCGTCGATTGCAGCGGCCAGCGGCGCGAGCTCTTCGCGCGCGATCCGCGCCACCTCGCCCGCAATGGACGGTGCGGGCTGATCCAGAACGTCGGCCATCGATAAAGCCAGTGAACCCATGATCGTCTCCCGCACCCTGTCCTGATTGCCGTCTGCTAGATGCCGACCTCGAGATTGACCGGCCGGGTGAAGGTGTTGGCGACCGGCGACCACTTCTTCACATGGGCGACCAGCGCGTTGATCTCGTCCGGCGAGATGCCCTCGCACTCCATGTCGACCTTGACGCGGACGTCGGTGAATCCGACCGGCTTGTCGGAGACATCGCCGGTGCCCCAGACCGCGGTGATGTTGAGGTCGCCTTCGAGCTCCAGCTCGAGCTTGTTGACGATCCAGCCGCGGTGCACGGCGTTGGCATGCAGGCCGACCGCAAGGCACGAGCCGAGCGCGGCGAGCGAGGCCTCCGACGGATTGGGCGCGGTGTCGTCGCCCAAGAGACCCGGCGGCTCGTCGACGATGTAGGGCTGCAGGTTGCGGATGTAGTTGGCGTGGCGGAATTTGCCTTCCGCGACCGTCTTGCACTTCAAGGTCTTGATGACCTTCGGATTTGCCTTGCCGTTGGCAATCAGTTGCTCGAGCCCGTTCTTGTCGATGGGCGCGAGGCACCCCGTCAGCACTGTCTTCTGGACGACGGCAGTCATCAGTCTTCTCCCTGGCAGAAGTGGAAATCGGTAGGATACCGAACGGTCTGTTTCCTTGCATGGAGCGTGCCAGAGCCGACGAAAAACAAAAGGCGAAGCTTTGGAGCCGCTTAAGCCTCCCTGCCTGCGGATTGATCAGCCGGCCTTTGCTCAAACGCGATGCAGACCGGCCCGCTCTTGCGAATCTTTTCAGCGCTAAACAGATGCGGCTTGCTGATGCGGCACGGCTGCGGGTAAGTTTGAGTCCATGGCAAAGACGTCATCGAAAAAGAATTCGCCCCACGCCGCTGCCGGCGACGACGAATCCGCACGAGGCCGCCTGCTCAACGCGGCGACGCATCTGTTCTGCAAGAACGGCATCAACGCCACCGGCATCGATGCGATCATCGAAGAGGCCGGCACCGCCAAGACCACGCTCTACAAATTGTTCGGCTCCAAGACCAACCTCGTCAACGCGGTGCTGGAGAGCGAAGGCAAGCAATGGCGCGAATGGTTCATTGGCGCCATGGAGCAAGGCGGCGGCGATGCGCAGGCGAAACTCACGCGCATCTTCCCCGCACTGAAGAGCTGGTTCGCCGAAGAGCGCTTCTACGGCTGCCCCTTCATCAACGCCGTCGGCGAGCACGACAAGGACGCCAAGCAGTTCCGCAACATCGCGCTGAAGCACAAGAAGATCGTGCTCGGCCATATCGAGAAGCTCGCCGGTGAGCTCGGCTCGGCCGAGCCCGCCGTGCTGGCGCACCAGCTCGGCCTCATCATCGACGGCGCCATCGTCGCCGCGATGATCTCGCGCGACCCCGGCGTCGCGGACACCGCAGCTCTCACCGCCGGCCCCCTGCTCGGACAGGCCAAGGCGAAGAGGAAGCGCGCGGCGGAGCAATTGGAGACGGTGTAATCGCCCATGGCCCGATAACCGCCCGGGCGTAGCGGCTGTAGCCCTCTGGATCGTGCTTTAGCTGCTCGTCACCTGCCGGACCGGAGGCGGCTTCCAGGTCCCGTTGATGATCGAAGGCGACTTCTCGTTGGGCCAGTACATGCGCAACATCAGCACGAACTTGCCGGCGGGCGCAGGAAGCCAGTTGCTCTCCTTGTCGGAGCCTGGATTGTCCTTCTGGATGTAGAGGTCGACCGAACCGTCCGGATTGGCTTTGAGGTTCTGACGGGCGCTGATCGACTGGCGGTTGATCGGATTGGCGACGAAGAAATAGTTCTCGTCATACATCGTCAGCGACCAGAAACCGCCGACCGGAGGAAGCTGCCCCTTCGGAAAGCGCATGACGTACTTGTTGCTGCCGACATAGTCTTTCCCGTCGGCGTCCTTCTGCGATGTCGGATAGCACGCATCCTGAATTCGGTTGGCGCCGAGGCCGATGGCCGTGACCAGGGCGCGGTTGAAATAATTGGTACCGTAGACGCCGGCTTCGGCGTCGAAGGCCCAGCCGTTGACATTCCTGATCGCCTTGTTGACCTTGAACTGCAGCATGATGCGGTCGAATGCCACCTGCGGGACCCGCTTGGCGAAGGCAGCATCGAACTTGCTCGCGTCGAAATCCTTGCCGGGGACAAGACCGATCTTCGCGAATTTGGCGACCTCAGGCGCATCCGCGGCGGCCGGCGGATTGCGCTTCATCAATTGCGCCAGAAGCGTGAAATAGGCGGCGGCATCCATGCGGTTGACCTGGTCGCGAACTGCCGTCTTCATGTCGATCGACGCATCGGCCTTGCCTGCCGGAGGCGTATAGGACTTGCCGTAGGCGCTGAGCGGCACGAGCTTGAACTCGTCCTGCGCGGCATGCACGGTTGCATAATCTTCCGGCGTGCCGGTGCAGTAGATGCGGCCCAGAATCCACACCATGCTCGTGGGTGATTTGTATTCCTTGATGCCGGCGGGAAGCGTTCCCTTCCAGCCCGGGCCGGTGATCGCGTAGGTCTGCGCCCTGGTGCCGGTGGTGCGCTTGCCAGGGACCTGGAAGACGTTGGTCCAGCCGTCCAGCATCGGAAACAGGAAGTAACGGTCCTTCATGTCAGGCATGGTCAGGACCCAGGGTTCGTCTCCCACGTCGATCCAGGCGGTCGTGTAGAGGGTATCTGCGTTGGGTGCGGTGACGTCCTTGAAGCTGGCATCAGGGTATTTGCGCAGCTTGACGAACTGCCCCATCGGCCCACGCGTGCCCTCTGGCGCCGCGACGTTGGTCATCACGCGGCGGGTCATTTCCATCGTCACAAGCGGATAGCCGTAGATATAGGCGTCCTGGGCGAGCCAGAAATCTTCGCCACCCTCCAGGGCCCTGACGACAGGACCGTCAAACTCGGCGCGTGCCGTGCGGGACATCACAAGCGACGATACGGCGGCGCTGAACACGGCCAGCGCCTGGCGACGGTCAATTGACATATCGGCCCCCCTTTTGCCTCGAACCTACCGGGAGGAGGTCCCCGTTCTTTGACATGTATCAATGAAGCTGGGTGGCCGGCACGCGGTCATCCCGCGCCTGCGGCCATGTCAGGCTAGGTCTCGGCCAGCTGCATCAAGGCCTGGCGAAACGCCAGCGCGGCTGGTCCGAACGGCTCGTCCAGCCGGTGCGCGAGATAGGCTTCTGCGGCAACCTGGCTGCGCCGTCCGAGAGCGGTGGTGGCAAGCCGCATAAGGCGCCTTTCCTTCAGATCGCGCTCCACCTGCCAGAACGGCAGGCGGCCCCAGCCGAGGCCAGCGAGGATCATCGCGTGCTTGGTGTCCTGATTGGTGACCCGGCAGGTCTGCGGCGACAGAACACCGAACATGCGTCCTTCGGTCAACGGCGTCGGGTCGGACAGAACGATCTGCAGATGATCCGCCAGATCCTGAAGGCTGATCGTGCTGTGCGATTGCCGCCTCGCCAATGGGTGCTTAGCGGAAACGACGGCAACCTGCTCCACCGACGAGATCGCCTCGAGCGCGATCCGCGCGTCGCGGAAATCCTCTCCCACCACGATCGCCAGCGAACTGCGTTTGTCGATCAGCGAGGCGATCGGTCCACCCAGCGGCTCGACCGCAAGCCTGATCGAGACCGAGGGATAGGCGGCGCGCATCTTCGTCAATGCCGCGCCAACCTTGCCGATCGGAAACAAGGTGTCGACCGTCAAGGAAAGCTCGAGTTCGACTCCCTCGCCAAGGCCCCGGGCTCTCGCCCGCATCGCGTCCACTCTGAGGAGAATGTCACGTGCGTTGGCGAGCAGTGACTGCCCCTCAGGCGTCAATACGGGCCGATGACCCGTGCGATCGAACAGCGCAAGACCCAGCTCGGCCTCCAGATTGGCGATGGCATGGCTGATGGCGGACTGGACACGGGACAGCCGAGCGGCGGCCGACCGGAAGCTCCCGCATTCCGCCACCGTCACGAATGTTCGCAACTGATCAAGCGTCAGCACATCCAGCATGATCTATCCAGTCGATCAAACTCATCGATCTTATCGCGCTACCGCCGATCATGCACAGACCTATTTTGGCTCCCAGCCCACCTGCGAGAGCGAGGAAGGAAAATGACGAAAGTCCTGGTGCTGTACTACTCGTCCTACGGCCACATCGAGACGATGGCTGAAGAGATTGCCCGGGGTGCACGGGAAGCCGAAGCCGAAGTTGCCATCAAGCGCGTACCGGAAATTGTTCCCGACCACGTCGCGCAAAAGGCCGGATACAAGCTCGATCAGCGCGCCGAGACCGCTGCCGTGGCCGAATTGCCGGACTACGACGCGATCATCTTTGGCACGCCGACGCGTTTCGGGAACATGGCCGCGCAGATGAAGAACTTCCTGGACCAGTGCGGCGGCCTGTGGTTCGAGAACAAGCTCGTGGGCAAGGTCGGCAGCGTCTTCACATCCACGGGCAGCCAGCATGGCGGTCAGGAAAGCACCATCCTCTCCGTGCACACCGTGCTGCTGCACCTCGGCATGGTCGTGGTCGGGCTGCCCTACACATTCAAGGGGCAGATGCGCATGGACGAGGTCACCGGATGCTCGCCCTACGGCGCATCGACGCTCGCCGACGACGGCAGCGGCGGGGATCGTCGCCCCAGCGCCAACGAACTGGCCGGGGCACGCTTTCAGGGACGCCATGTCGCCGAGATTGCTCGCGCCTTGGCCGCTGGGCGGCTCAAGGAGGCGGCCTGATGGCGGCGGCCGCACCTGCCCCGTCCTTGCGAGATCGACATTGGCATGTGGTGAGCATCGTCGTGGGCTCCGGCATCGTCGCCGCGATCCAGGTGGGCAAGGCTGCCATCGCCACGCCCATGCTGCAAAAGGACCTGGGCCTTGACCTCGCCGCTGCCGGGTGGCTGACCGGGATAATCGCTGTTCTCGGCCTGTTGGGCGGTATCCCTGCCGGCTCCCTCGTCGCCCGCGCTGGAGATCGGCAAAGTCTCATTCTCGGCCTTGGGCTGCTCATCCTTGGCGCCGTCATCGGCGCGATCGCAACCGGCTATGCGGTCCTTCTCGCATCGCGCATCCTGGAAGGTTCAGGTTTCCTTCTGATCATTGTTGCGGGACCGGCGATCCTGAACAGAGTAGTCCCGTCCGGGCAACAAGACGTTCCGCTTGCCCTGTGGAGCTGTTTCATGCCGGCCGGCATTGCGCTCGCGATGCTCGTCGGGACGTTCTTCAGCGACTGGCGCGCTCTGTGGTGGGGCAGCGCCGGTGCTGCGGCGATCGCCATCGCGGCGGCTTGGATGAATATTCCGGCTGCCCCGAAGCGGATCTCGGCATCGTGGCGGCGCACGATGTTGGACGCCATGCGCGTAGCGGCAAGCAAGGGCCCGCTTCTGCTGGCCGGATGCTTTGCCCTCTACAGCCTGATGTTCTTCGCGCTGTTCAGCTTCCTCCCGGTGCTGCTGATGGAGCGGATGAACATCCCCCATGGCACCGCCGGCATGCTCAGTGCTCTTGCCACCGCGAGCAACATCATCGGCAATGTCGCGGCCGGCTACCTGCTTGCGCGTGGCGCCAGGCATTCGATGCTGCTCGTCGCGGCCTGTCTGGCGATGGGGTTTTCCGCTCCTGGGATCTTCCTGCAGATGTTCGGCGATACGCCCACGCTTCTGCTGTGCATCCTGTTCGCGGCGGTCGGCGGCCTGATGCCGGCCGTCCTGATCTCATCGATCCCCTTGCTCGCGCCATCCGCGGCACTCATTCCTGTGGTCACCGGTCTGGTCATGCAGGGCAGCAATCTCGGCCAGGTGGCCGGACCTGTTGCGGTCGGAAGTGCGGTTGAGGCCTATGGGTGGACGGCCGCACTGGCCATCATGCTGATCGCCGCAGCGCTTGCCGCCGTCGTCGCCGCATCCGCGCGCTTCGATGACACCACCACCCGCTGAGAACCTACTGCTCCATCATCCCCTGCAGCCGCACCAGCTCCGCCTCCAGATCGCGCTCCACATCCGCTGCCCGAATGTCGAGCACGCGATAGTCCCGCGCCTCCAGCCAGGTCCGCCGTCCCGCGCGGTCGGCGGCGATCGCTTCCCCCTCGCCCGGGTTGACCAGCTCGATCGCGATCCGGTGCGGGAAGGAGACGAAGTCCGGGATGTGGCGCCCCACGGGCGTTTGTCTCTTGAACTGGCCGGCAAAGCGGCGGTCACGCGTCAGCGCCTGCCAGAGCAGGCGCTCGGCGTCGGTCGGGTTGCGGCGGAGCAGGCGGGCAAGGCCGCGCACGGTCGAGCCGCTGTCGGGCACGCCGCCGCCCTGGCCGTGCTCGGCCAAGAGCGCGCGCAGGCGCGTCGCCTGCTCGCCGTCGAGCACGCCGCCCTTGGCCGGACCCTTGCGTCCTTCCGCGATCGCCATGATCACACCATGCAGCGTGTGCATGTCCTGCTTGGTCGGCTCCATCCGGGTGAAGATGTTGCGCAGGTTGACCAGCATGGTGTCGCGCTTCTCCGCGGGGCGCAGGAACTCGACCTTGTCGAGCTCGCGCACGAGATTGTCGAAGAAGGCCTGCATCTGGTGCTGCGAGGCGCGCTCGGATCGTTCAGGCATGGCGTGCGGCAGCGCGCCCGCGGTCGCCCGCTTGAACCATTCGTAGCCGACCAGCAGCACGGCCTGGGCGAGGTTGAGCGAGGCAAAGCCCGGATTGACCGGGAAGGTGATGATGCGGTTGGAAAGCCCGACCTCCTCGTTGGTCAGCCCCCAGCGCTCGCGGCCGAACAGGATGCCGGCCCTGCCGCCGGTCGCGAGTTGCCCGGCGATCTCGGCGGCAGCCGCCTCCGGCCCGACCACCGGCTTGGCCTGGTCGTGGGGCCGTGCGGTGGTGGCGAACAGGAGGTCGAGGTCGGCGACCGCCTCTGCGACCGTGCCGAACAATTCGACCTTTTCCAGGATGTGGTCGGCGCCGGCCGCGGCCCGCTGGGCGGCGATGTTGGGCCAGCCGTCGCGGGGATTGACGATGCGTAAGCGCCCGAGGGCAAAATTGCCCATGGCGCGCGCGGCCATGCCGATGTTCTCGCCGAGCTGCGGCTCGACCAGGACCACGATGGGACCGTCGAGGGAAAGGCCGGCCTTGCTCTTGTCAGTCCCCGACATCTCGCTTTGCTTTCACTCTTCGTCTCAAGGCCTTGGCGAGGCCGACTCAGGAATTGATTCAAGCGGCCCCAGGACCGGGCCTGCCCCTCGCGGTCTGTCGTTTGCCTGTCCTGACGAAATTCTCAAGGGAAATAACGGCTTGGATTCGACTTTTAACTCTCTTCCGAATCCGCCGATCCGGTCCTGCAGCGGGGCGGCTCCCCGCCCCCCGCCAGCGGAAGCTGGATGAGCTAAAAGTGCATAATCCCTTGGCTTTCGTCCGCCGCGCGGCGGTGCTAAGAGGCGGCGGATATTCCAGCTGGCGCGCGACGAGCGCCGTTCCCAAGAGGCTTCCCCGATCATGGCAAAAATCAAGGTATCCAATCCCGTCGTCGAGCTCGATGGCGACGAGATGACCCGGATCATCTGGCAGTACATCAAGGACAAGCTGATCAACCCGTTCCTGGATGTCGAGCTGCTCTATTTCGACCTGGGCATGGAATACCGCGACCACACCAACGATCAGGTCACGATCGATGCCGCCGAGGCCATCAAGAAGGTCGGCGTCGGCGTCAAATGCGCCACCATCACCCCGGATGAAGCCCGGGTGAAGGAGTTCAACCTCAAGCAGATGTGGAAGTCGCCGAACGGCACCATCCGCAACATCCTCGGCGGCGTGATCTTCCGCGAGCCGATCATCTGCAAGAACGTGCCGCGCCTGGTTCCCGGCTGGACCAAGCCGATCATCATCGGCCGCCACGCCTATGGCGACCAGTACCGCGCCACCGACATCAAGTTCCCCGGCAAGGGCACCCTCTCGCTGAAGTTCGTCGGCGAGGACGGCACCGTGATCGAGAAGGAAGTGTTCAAGGCGCCCGGCGCCGGCGTCGCGATGGAGATGTACAATCTCGACGATTCCATCATCGACTTCGCCCGCGCCTCGTTCAATTACGGCCTGCTCCGCAATTACCCGGTGTACCTGTCGACCAAGAACACGATCCTCAAGGTCTATGACGGGCGCTTCAAGGACATCTTCCAGGAGATCTTCGACAAGGAGTTCAAGAAGGAGTTCGACGCCAAGGGCCTGACCTACGAGCACCGCCTGATCGACGACATGGTGGCCTCGGCGCTGAAATGGTCCGGCGGCTACGTCTGGGCCTGCAAGAACTACGATGGCGACGTGCAGTCCGACACGGTCGCGCAGGGCTACGGCTCGCTCGGCCTGATGACCTCGGTGCTGCTGACCCCCGACGGCAAGACCGTCGAGGCGGAAGCTGCCCACGGCACGGTGACCCGTCACTACCGCGAGCACCAGAAGGGCAAGGAGACCTCGACCAACTCGATCGCGTCGATCTTCGCCTGGACGCGCGGCCTCGCCCACCGCGCCAAGCTCGACAACAATGCCGAGCTCGCCAAGTTCGCGGCCACGCTGGAGAAGGTCTGCGTCGACACCGTCGAGGCCGGCTATATGACCAAGGACCTTGCGCTCCTGGTCGGCGCCGACCAGCGCTGGCTCTCGACCACCGGCTTCCTCGACAAGGTCGCGGAGAACCTGACCAAGGAGCTGGCGGCGTAATTGGCCGACCGGGCCGAAACACCACAACGGGCCGCGCTGCATGCGCGGCCCGTTTGCTTTTGCGACCGCTCAGCGGCCCTCGCCTTCCTTCTCCGCCTGCGCGAGCTCGGCGAGCGCGAGATCGCCGGTGTCGGCGAGCCGCGCCTTGGCGGTCTCGTGGACGTGATCCGCGAGCGTCGGCATGCGCGCGATCAGGGCATGAAAATCCTGGGCATCGAGCACCAGCAGCCGCGTCTTGCGCGTCGCCGTCACCGTGCCGCTGCGCTTGGTCTTGTGCAAGAGCGCGATCTCGCCGAAGAAAGTGCCGTCGGCGAGGCGCACGTGCTGGTTCGGCAGCGCGATCTCGACCTCGCCGGCGGTGATGAAATACATCGACGAGGCGACATCGCCCCGCCGCACGAGGACCTCGCCCTGCTCGATGGTGCGCGCGCGGAGCAGCCGCATGATGTCGGCGATCTCCGCGGCCGACAGATGCGAGAACAGCGGCACCCGCGCCAGCATGCCCCAGGTCACGACGAAATCGCGCCGCTTCACCTCTTCGGCGAACGCCGAGGAGATGATCGCGACCGGCAGCGCGATCATGGCAAAGCCGGCGATGATGGCGAAGGTCGAGACGAACTTGCCGAGCGGCGTCACCGGCACGACGTCGCCATAGCCGACGGTGCCGAGCGTCACGATCGCCCACCACATCGCCTGCGGGATGGTGCCGAGCTTGTCCGGCTGCACGTCGCGCTCGATGGCGTAGAGCAGCGAGGCGAAGGTCAGGACCGCGCCGATCAGGATGACGATGCAGCCGATCAGCGCGCGCCGCTCGGCGTGCACGGCGGCGAGCAGCGAGCGCATCGCCGGCGAATAGCGGATCAGCTTGAAGAACGGCAGCACGCCGAGCGCGGCCAGCGTCGCATGCTCGCCGGTGGCGAGCACGATCGCGGCCGGCAGGAAGGCCATGAGATCGATGATGCCGAGCGCCGAGAAGGCATAGCCCATCCGGTCGGACAGCGCAGATCCCTTGCGCTGGGTATGCCCCGCCACGGTCCACAGCCGCGCCGCATATTCCAGCGCGAACACGATCACCGACAGGATGGTGATGCCTGCGAACAGCGCGCCGAACCGCGCATCCAGCTCCGGCACCGAGGCGAGGACCATCGCGGCGACGTTGAGCACGATGACGCCGATGATGAGCTGGATGAAGCGCGACCCGACCGAATAGGCCAAGGGGTCGTGCTCCAGCAAATCGTAGAGGCGATCCCTCAAGTCCGGATCGCGAAGCCCACGTCCTCGCGGAACGAGGCGCATGGGCCTTAAGCGCCTGCCATCGCTTTTTCGATCGCGCTTAGGGCTTCGGACGCCTTGGCGCCATCGGGGCCGCCGGCCTGGGCCATGTCGGGCCGGCCGCCGCCGCCCTTGCCGCCGAGCGCCTCGGAGGCGATGCGCACCAGGTTGACGGCATTGAACCGCGCGGTGAGGTCCTGCGTGACGCCGACCACGATTCCGGCCTTGCCGTCCTCGGTGACGCCGACGATGGCGACGACGCCCGAGCCGATCTGCTTCTTGCCGTCGTCGGCGAGGCTCTTGAGATCCTTCATCTCGATACCTTCGACCGCGCGCGCCATCAGCTTGACGCCGCCGGCCTCGCGCACGGCGGACGCTGCGCCGTTGCCGGCGGAAGCGCCGCCGCCCATCGCCAGCTTCTTGCGCGTATCGGAGAGCTCGCGCTCGAGCTTCTTGCGCTCCTCCATCAGCGCTGCGATGCGCGCCGGCACGTCGTCGAGCGAGGTGCGCAGCTCGTTCGCCGCAACCTTCGCCAGCGCCATGGTGTCGTTGGCGTGCTTGCGCGCGTAGTTGCCCGTCAGCGCCTCGATGCGGCGGACGCCGGAGGCGACCGCGCTCTCGCTCGTGACCGTGATTAGGCCGATATCGCCGGTGCGCTTGACATGGGTGCCGCCGCAGAGCTCGACCGACCAGCCGAGCGCGTTGTCGCCGCGCTCGCGCGCGGTCCGGCCCATCGAGACGACGCGAACCTCGTCGCCGTATTTCTCGCCGAACAGCGCGCGCGCGCCGGCCTCGCGGGCCTCGTCGACGCCCATCACGCGCGTGGTGACCTCGTCGTTCTCCAGCACCACGTCGTTGGCGATGTCCTCGACCCGGGCGAGCTCTTCCGGAGTGATCGGCTTCGGATGCACGAAATCGAAGCGCAGCCGATCAGGCGCGACCATCGAGCCGCGCTGGGCGATGTGATCGCCGAGCACCTGGCGCAGCGCCTCGTGGATGATATGGGTCGCCGAGTGATGGGCGCGAATGGTCGAGCGCCTTCCATGATCCACCTCGAGCTGCAGCGCGGTGCCGAGCTTCACTTCGCCACTCTCGACCGTGCCGATATGGACGAAGAGATCGCCGAGCTTCTTCTGCGTATCGGTGACGCGGACCTTGATGCCGCCCTCGCCCGAGAGCACGCCGGTGTCGCCGACCTGGCCGCCGGACTCCGCATAAAACGGGGTCTGGTTCAGCAACAGCGCGCCGGTCTCGCCGGCCTTGAGGCTCGTCACTTCAGTGCCGTCCTTGACCAGCGCCGAGACCACGCCTTCGGCGCTCTCGGTCTCGTAGCCCAGGAATTCGGTCGCCCCGAGCTTCTCGCGCAGCGGGAACCAGATCGCCTCGGAAGCCGCCTCGCCCGAACCCTTCCAGGACTCGCGCGCCTTGGCCTTCTGGCGCTCCATCGCGTCGGTGAACGCGGCCTGGTCGACGCCGATGCCGCGCGACTTCAGCGCGTCCTGCGTCAGGTCCAATGGAAAACCATAGGTGTCGTACAGCGTGAAGGCGACGTCGCCGTCGAACATGTCGCCCTTCTTCAGGGACGCGCTCTTCTCGTCGAGGATGGCAAGGCCCCGCGACAGCGTCTTGCGGAAGCGGGTCTCCTCCAGCCGCAGCGTTTCCTCGATCAGCTTTTCCGCGCGCATCAATTCCGGATAGGCCTGGCCCATCTCGCGCACCAGCGCCCAGACCAGCCGATGCATCAACGGCTCCTTGGCACCCAACAGCTGCGCATGGCGCATCGCACGGCGCATGATCCGGCGCAGCACATAGCCGCGGCCCTCGTTCGAGGGCAGCACGCCGTCGGAGACCAGGAAGGCGGAGGAGCGCAAATGGTCGGCGATGACGCGGAACGAGGCGACGTTCTGCTCGTTCGGCCCGCTGCCGAGCGCGGATGATGTCGCATCGATCAGGTTCTTGAACAGGTCGGTCTCGAACACGCTCTCGACGCCCTGGAGGATGCAGGCCATGCGCTCCAGGCCCATGCCGGTGTCGATCGAGGGACGCGGCAGGCCGACGCGCTCCTCCTTCGTCACCTGCTCGTATTGCATGAACACGAGATTCCAGAATTCGAGGAAGCGGTCGCCGTCCTCTTCCGGCGAGCCGGGAGGGCCGCCCCAGATGTGCTCGCCGCGATCGATGAAGATCTCCGAGCACGGGCCGCACGGCCCGGTGTCGCCCATCGCCCAGAAATTGTCGGCAGTCGGGATGCGGATGATGCGGTCCTCGGAGAAGCCGGCGATCTTCTTCCACAGCCCCGCCGCCTCGTCGTCGGTGTGGTAGACCGTGACTAGCAGCTTGTCCTTCTTCAGCCCGAACTCGGTCGTGATCAGCTTCCAGGCGAGCTCGATCGCGCGCTCCTTGAAGTAATCGCCGAACGAGAAATTGCCGAGCATCTCGAAGAAGGTGAGATGGCGCGCGGTGTAGCCGACATTGTCGAGGTCGTTGTGCTTGCCGCCGGCGCGCACGCATTTCTGCGACGTCGTGGCGCGCTGATAGGGCCGCTTCTCGACGCCGGTGAAGACGTTCTTGAACTGCACCATGCCGGCATTGGTGAACATCAAGGTCGGGTCGTTGCGCGGCACGAGGGGCGAGGACGGCACGATCTCGTGGCCGTTCTCGGCAAAGAAGTTCAGAAAGGTCGACCTGATCTCGTTGACGCCGCTCATGTTCATCCAATCGGGTGTGCTAGAGCATGATCCGGAAAAGTGCGAAGCGGTTTTCCGAAAAGATCATGCTCAAACAAAGAGCCAAAGCGCGATGCTCTCATCGCGCTTTAGGGCCCGCTTTTCGCCGTCCAAACCGGACCGTTGAGGCTGATATCTGCGGGCCAAAGCGCTTTTAGACAAGGCCAGCTTCGCTGTCCAGAAACTGTGCAGGGAGATCAGAGGGTTGCCGCAGCCGCGCAATCCGGTTGAAAGGCGCGAGTGTCGCGTTGACAGGCTTGGCCGTGCTGTGGTCTCTACCCATCTATATCGTACGGCCACGTCGGGAGAGACCGGCATTGGGTGCCGGCGCCGAAGGAGCAACCGCCCCGGAAACTCTCAGGCAAAAGGACCGCGTGGCTTTGACAGCATCTGGAAAGAGGCGCCGACGGGTGTAGCCCGGACCGCGTCCGCCGACGGGATAATACTCTCAGGCACAGCGACAGATGGGGCTTCGACTGGTGTCCATCGGGGAATCCTCCCCGGGGAACCGCCGAGGGCCCTCAAGATGCTAGCGCACGACCAAGACTCCCTGAAACGTACCCCCCTCTACGACCTCCATGTGTCCCTCGGGGGCAAGATGGTGCCGTTCGCGGGCTATGACATGCCCGTGCAGTACCCCGCGGGCGTCTTGAAGGAGCATCTCCATACCCGCACCAAAGCGGGCCTGTTCGACGTCTCCCACATGGGCCAGCTCGCGCTGCGGCCGAAGTCGGGCAAGGTCGAGGACGCCGCCCGCGCGCTGGAGCGGCTGGTGCCGCAAGATATCGTCGCGATCGCCGCGGGGCGGCAGCGCTACGCCCAGTTCACCAACGAAGACGGCGGCATTCTCGACGACCTCATGGTCGCCAATTTCGGCGATCACCTGTTCCTGGTCGTCAACGCCGCCTGCAAGGCCGCGGACGAGGCGCATCTGCGCGCGAATCTATCCGACGCCTGCATCATCGACGCGCTCGCCGACCGCGCGCTGATCGCGTTGCAGGGCCCGAAGGCCGAAGCCGCGCTGGCGAAATTCTGTGCAGAGGCGCCGGCCATGACATTCATGGACGCCGGCCCGCATGAGGTCGCCAGCATCAAATGCTTCGTCTCGCGCTCCGGCTACACCGGCGAGGACGGCTTCGAGATCTCGGTTCCATCAGGCGATGCCGAGCGCCTCGCAAAGCTGCTGCTGGAAAATCCCGACGTGCTCCCGATCGGCCTCGGGGCCCGCGACAGCCTGCGGCTGGAAGCCGGGCTCTGCTTGTACGGCCACGACATCGACACCACGACCACGCCGGTCGAGGCCGCGCTGGAATGGTCGGTGCAGAAAAGCCGCCGCACGGGTGGTGCGCGCGCCGGCGGCTTTCCGGGCGCTGCGAAGATCCTCGCCCATTTCGATGGCGGCGCATCCCGCCGCCGCGTCGGACTACGCGCCGAAGGTCGCGCGCCCGTGCGCGAGGGCGCGGTGCTGTTTGCCGACGCTGCGGGCGGCGAGGCGATCGGAAAAGTCACCTCGGGCGGTTTCGGCCCGAGCCTGAGCGCGCCGGTGGCGATGGGCTACGTGCCCGTGAGCCTCGCCGCGCTTGGCACAAAGCTCTTCGCCGAGGTGCGCGGCCAGCGACTGCCGCTCGCGGTCGCCGCCATGCCCTTCGTGAAAAACACCTACAAACGCTGAGGACGAGACAATGACCACGACGCTGTACACTTCCGACCACGAATGGCTTTCCATCGACGGCGATGTCGCCACGGTCGGCATCACCGATTACGCCCAGCAGCAGCTCGGCGACGTCGTGTTCGTCGAGCTGCCCAAGGTCGGCCGCGCGCTGAAGAAGGCCGAAGCCGCAGCGGTGGTCGAGTCCGTGAAGGCGGCCTCCGACGTCTACGCCCCGATCTCGGGCGAAGTGCTCGAGACCAACGAGGCGCTGGCCGCCGAGCCGGCGCTGGTGAACTCGGACGCGCAAGGCAAGGCCTGGTTCTTCAAGATCAAGATCGCCGACAAAAGCGAGCTCGGCGGCCTCATGGATGAGGCTGCGTACAAGGCACATACGGCTTAAGCACGATGGAGCAAGCGATGACCGCGCACCGCAAGACCAACGGCGACACCGCCGCCAGTTTCGTACGCCGCCACATCGGCCCGTCGGCGCGCGATGTCACCGCCATGCTTGAGACAGTCAGTGCCAAGAGCCTGGACGCGCTGATGGCGGAGACGCTGCCGGCTTCGATCCGGCAGGCCACCCCGCTCGATCTCGGCAAGCCGCTCAGCGAAACCGAGGCGATTGCGCACATGGCCGAGCTCGCCGGCCAGAACCAGGTCTTCACCTCGCTGATCGGCCAGGGCTATTCAGGCACCATCCTGCCTGCGGTGATCCAGCGCAACATCCTGGAGAACCCGGCCTGGTACACGGCCTATACGCCCTACCAGCCCGAGATCAGCCAGGGCCGGCTGGAAGCGCTGTTCAACTTCCAGACCATGATCTGCGACCTCACCGGGCTCGACGTCGCCAACGCCTCGCTGCTCGATGAAGCCACTGCGGCGGCCGAGGCCATGGCGCTCGCCGAGCGGCACTCGCAGGTGAAAGCAAAAGCCTTCTTCGTCGACAAGGACGTGCATCCGCAGATGCTGGCGGTGATGCGCACCCGCGCCGAGCCGCTGGGCTGGACGCTGGTCGTCGGCGATCCCCTCACCGATCTCGACACATCGGACGTGCTCGGTGCGCTGCTGCAATATCCTGGAACCTCCGGCGCGGTGCGCGACCTCCGGCCCGCGATCGCGGCGCTGAAGGCCAAGGGCGCGCTCGCAATTCTGGCCGCCGATCTCCTCGCGCTGACGCTGCTGGCCTCGCCCGGCGAGTTGGGCGCCGACATCGCGATCGGCTCGGCCCAGCGCTTCGGCGTGCCGATGGGCTATGGCGGCCCGCACGCGGCCTATATGGCGGTGCGCGATGCGCTGAAGCGTTCGCTGCCGGGTCGCATCGTCGGCCTCTCCGTCGATTCCCGTGGAGCGCCGGCCTACCGGCTTGCGCTGCAGACCCGCGAGCAGCACATCCGCCGCGAGAAGGCGACCTCCAACATCTGCACCGCGCAGGTGCTGCTCGCCGTGATCGCCTCGATGTATGCGGTCTATCACGGTCCCGAGGGCCTCTCCCAGATCGCCCGCAACGTGCATCGCCGCACCGCCGTGCTCGCCAGCGGCCTGCGCAAGCTCGGCTTCGCGCCGCAGTCCGAGAGCTTCTTCGACACGCTTAGCGTCGACGCTGGCGGCAAGCGCAACGAGATCGTCGCGCGCGCCCTGGCCGAGAAGATCAATCTCGGCGTGGGCGAGACCGCGCTTCGCATCGCGCTCGACGAGACCACGACGCCTGCGACGGTGGAAGCGGTCTGGCGCGCCTTCGGCGGCAAGCTTGCCTATGCCGAGATCGACGCCGAGACGCGCGAGACGCTGCCGGACGAATTGAAGCGCGGTACGGCTTTCCTGACCCACCCCGTCTTCCACGCGCATCGCTCGGAGACCGAGATTCTGCGCTACATGCGCAAGCTCAGTGACCGTGACCTCGCGCTCGACCGCGCCATGATCCCGCTGGGATCCTGCACCATGAAGCTGAACGCGACCACCGAGATGATGCCGCTGACCTGGCCGGAATTCGGCTCGCTGCATCCCTTCGTCCCGCGCGAGCAGGCACGCGGCTATCACGCACTGTTCGCGCGGCTGGAGAAGTGGCTGTGCGACATCACCGGTTATGACGCGATCTCGCTGCAGCCGAACTCGGGCGCGCAGGGCGAATATGCCGGGCTGCTCGCGATCCGCGGCTATCATGCCGCGCGTGGGCAAAGCCATCGCAAGATCTGCCTGATCCCCTCCTCCGCCCACGGCACCAACCCGGCCTCGGCCGCGATGGTCGGCATGGACGTGGTGGTGGTGGCTTGCGAGAAGAACGGCGACGTCGACGTCAACGATCTCCGCGCCAAGGCCGAGAAGCATTCGGCCAATCTCGCCGCTGTGATGATCACCTATCCCTCGACCCACGGCGTGTTCGAGGAGCACATCCGCGAGATCTGCGACATCGTGCACGGCCATGGCGGCCAGGTCTATCTGGACGGCGCCAACCTCAACGCGCAGGTCGGCCTTTCGAGGCCCGGCGATTACGGCGCCGACGTCAGCCATCTCAACCTGCACAAGACCTTCTGCATCCCTCATGGCGGCGGCGGCCCAGGCATGGGCCCGATCGGCGTCAAGGCGCATCTCGCCCCGTTCCTGCCGGGTCATCCGGCGACGCAGGCAGATGCGCCGGTCGGACCGGTCTCGGCCGCGCCGTTCGGATCGGCCTCGATCCTCACCATCTCCTACATCTACATCCTGATGATGGGCGGCGAAGGCCTGAAGCGCGCCACCGAGATCGCGATCCTCAACGCCAACTACATCGCGGCAAGGCTCGATCCGCATTTCCCGGTGCTCTACAAGAACGAGAAGGGCCGCGTCGCGCATGAGTGCATCGTCGATCCGCGGCCGCTGAAGACGACATCTGGTGTTACGGTGGACGACATCGCAAAGCGCCTGATCGATTACGGCTTCCACGCCCCGACCATGAGCTTCCCGGTGCCGGGCACGCTGATGATCGAGCCGACCGAGTCGGAATCCAAGGCCGAGCTCGATCGCTTCTGCGACGCCATGATCGCGATCCGGAAAGAGATCGCCGAGGTCGAGGCCGGCCGCTTTGAGATCGCAGCCTCGCCGCTGCGCCACGCCCCGCACACCGTGCACGACATCGCCGACGACGATTGGAAGCGCGCCTACACCCGCAGCGAAGGCTGCTTCCCCGACGGCGTCTCGCGCACCGACAAATATTGGTGCCCGGTGGGCCGCGTCGACAACGTCTATGGCGACCGCAACCTGGTGTGCTCCTGCCCGCCGGTGAGCGATTACGCAGAAGCCGCGGAGTAAGACGCGACGGAGGTCTCGTAGGGTGGGCAAAGCGTAAGCGTGCCCACCACCTTTCGTGCACGTTGAAACATGGTGGGCACGGCGCTTACGCGCCTTTGCCCACCCTACAACACCGAATGCGCCTCTAGGGCGCAATCAACAGCCGGCTTTCGCGATCCCACCGCCACAACCGTTCATTGGTGAGAAGCGTGCCGCCCCACCAACGTCGAATCGGATTGTGGCGACGGAAATCTTCGCGGCCTTCCAGAACCGCTTTGCCAAATTCGGTCAGCGACAACCGGCTCCGACGATAGGCGGCGTTGCGACCTCGCGCATCGTGCCGGGCGAGCGTCGCGAGTTTCGGATCGAGACCTGCGATCGCCGGCGTCGGGCCCGACGCAAGCCCTTCGAGCAACGGACCCAGCTCCCACTGGTCGAACACGCGCGTTTCGAGCAGCCCGCCCGGTTGAAACAGTTCTTTTGTACGGTTGTGCCCCCTTGCAATCAGCTCGACAAGCCGCGCCTCCGTCGCGCCCAATCCGGTGATTGGTGACGGCAGTTCAGCTAGCAACGCTTCCAGAGCCGGCTTCAGGAAAGGTAGCCTGGGTAAATCCCTTGTCAGCAACCCGAAGCAAAGTTCAGGCGTCGGCGCCCGATACGCCTCCCAGGCCATGTTGGCTATCTCGAAGTCGCATTCTGCGATCTCCGATTCCCGCACCGTACGATCGCGAAGTTGCGGGCCGTCCGCTTCGCGCAGATCGAAATTGACCCGTCGCAGTCTCAGACAATGGGTGATCGATGGATGGGACCGCAAATAGTCCAGGATCCAGATCAATTGCAATTGACTGTTAGGCTCAGGGTCGAACCACAGCTCGATGAACTCGACGCCATAGGTCTCGCAAAACCAAACCAGGCCAGTCTCCTTGTGCGCGAGACCGGTCTGAGGCAACCGGCCAACAAGATCGGACCACCGCACCTCCGGATCGCCCCTGTAATAGCCTCCCGTAAGATAGGCCTCGAGGTGGTGCGACGTAGGCAACGGCCCCCAAACGAACCGAAAGATCAACGGGACGACCATGTCAGCACGACCGGCATAGGTGAGACCAACGCCGGACGAACTAGTCAGAATCACACGTTTCATCGTCGAGACGCCCTCACGCAACACGAAACGGGCACCGAAGACGTCGGCAACTCAACGTCCTCAGTGCCCGCTCCTCGCGAAAAACTTGTCGCGTTAGGTCTTACTCGTCCGCCGGCTCCTCGCCGTCGGCGTCGCGCTCGGGCGTGCCGGCGAGAATCTGTTCGGCGATCAGACCGGAATTCTGGCGGATCGCGGTCTCGATCTTGGCGGTGATGTCGGGGTTGGCCTTCAGGAACGCTTTCGAGTTCTCGCGGCCCTGGCCGAGGCGCTGGCTGTCATAGGAGAACCAGGCGCCGGACTTCTCGACGATGCCGGCCTTGACGCCGAGATCGAGGATCTCGCCCATCTTGGAGACGCCCTCGCCGTACATGATGTCGAACTCGACCTGCTTGAAGGGCGGGGCCAGCTTGTTCTTGACCACCTTGACGCGGGTGGTGTTGCCGACCACCTCGTCGCGCTCCTTGATCGCGCCGATGCGGCGGATGTCGAGGCGGACGGAGGCGTAGAATTTCAGCGCATTGCCGCCGGTGGTGGTTTCCGGCGAGCCGTACATCACGCCGATCTTCATGCGGATCTGGTTGATGAAGATCACCATGGTGTTGGACTTGTTGATGGAGGCCGTCAGCTTGCGCAGCGCCTGGCTCATCAGACGGGCCTGCAGGCCCGGCAGCGCATCGCCCATCTCGCCCTCGAGCTCGGCCTTCGGCACCAGCGCCGCCACCGAATCGACCACGAGAACGTCGACCGCGCCCGAGCGCACCAGGGTGTCGCAGATCTCCAGCGCCTGCTCGCCGGTGTCGGGCTGCGAGATCAGCAGCTCGTCGATGTTGACGCCGAGCTTGCGGGCATAGACCGGATCGAGCGCGTGCTCGGCGTCGATGAAGGCGCAGATGCCGCCCTTCTTCTGCGCTTCCGCCACCGTATGCAGCGCCAGCGTGGTCTTGCCGGAGGATTCCGGCCCGTAAATCTCGACGATGCGTCCCTTGGGCAGGCCGCCGATGCCGAGCGCGATATCGAGCCCGAGCGAGCCGGAGGACACCGCCTCGATGTCCATGGAGCGGTCGTTCTTGCCGAGCTTCATCACCGAGCCCTTGCCGAACTGGCGCTCGATCTGGGAGAGCGCGGCGGCCAGAGCTTTACTCTTGTCCATGGAGGATCCTTCGACGATACGCAGGGCAGTTGCGGACATTGGGTCGTGCTCCTTATGGCGAGGATTCGCGTGAGGGACAAACGGTTGCGAGGCAGCTCGGCGATAAAAGCAATGTACCCTATTTGTTCTCAGTTCGCAATCTGTTCTTTTGCGGATTTTGCCCCCAGGCCTAATTCGTTCCAGCCAACCCGGAACTCAACCCTTGCGAGCCGTCACATGTTATTGTTGGTTGCGTAATCTACAGGCACCCTGCCCCCCACTGACGACGATTCCTGGCGTCGGTGGCCGAGAGAGACGCGCGCTCCCGCCTGTCAACGAGGACACGGGGCAATGGAAGTGGCAGAAGACACAAGGCCGGAACAGGGTCCCCGGTGCGACGATTGCCGGCTGCCGACGAGATTCCGCGCTAGCATCTTTGACCCTCGCAAGAACGGTCATGTACGGGTCTTTGATTGCCCGACTTGCAAGCGGCTGTACTGGAAAGAGTAAGGCCGCCTCCATTGGCGGCCTCTTTGGCGAACGACAGCGATCTGGGGGCTGACAAACCAGCCATGCCGGATCGTCGCGCCGCCCGCTTCGCACTGTGTGCACAACTGAACAGACGCGGGATCCATTTCCGGATCCTAATGCCTCATCACCGCGCGGATCCCGGCCACTATCGGTGATGAGAACGCACGCTCACCTTGCGCTCCCGCCCTCCTCGCACGGAAAGAGCGCGCCATGTTCAAGCGGCGACGTTTCAAGCAGCAGCTGACCCTGCAAGACCGGCTGACCGCATGGGTGAAGCAGGTTCGCGAGCAGGCCTCCAAGCTACCCCCCGGGCCGGAGCGCGACGCACTGCTGAAGAAGGCCCGCCAGGCCGACGTTGCCAATCATCTCAGCGATTGGGTCAAGTCGCCGGGGCTGCAGCCGCCGAAATAGCTGCGCCTCCGCCGGCTTCCTCGAAGCGACCATGACCGATATCAACGACGCGCGACCGGGGCGCCGTCATGTTTCCGTAATCCTGCGGCACCGAACCTTTTCGCGGTCTCGGGCCTTCTGTGGAGATGGGACCGCAACTTCTGGGGATCTCTGGTCATGACGAGCAACGACACGCAGCACGATACGATGAGGCGAAAGCCGCTGCTGGACGCCGCGCACGAGGAGATGGTGAAGTTCGAGCGCAAGGAAAGCGAGTTCCGCAAGAAGGACCGCGAAGAGCGCGCCGCCGAGCTCCATCTGCCGCTGAACGAGCTCAAGGTACATTAGGCACTGCCGGGACCGGCGGGCGAAGCGGGGCGGCACTGCGCTCCGATCCCTGGCCGGAACCCCGATCGGCATCCGGTCGGGCCGGCGCGACCGCGGGTGTTCAAGGTATCTAAATACTATCCATAACCCATTGGCGAAGCGATGAAATCGCCAAGCCTCCTACTGTGCATGGGGTTGTTTTCGCGTTTTTGAAAGGCAGGGCGCGCCGGCGCCGTCGATGGGACGGCCCCGGCACCTCAGTTCCGTCTGCAGCAGCGCCTGCTACAGCACCGCCAGCAGGACCAGGCCTATCACCAGCACGACGAAGCCAGCCGCCGTCGCGGCGGCGAATGACCGCTCTACGTTATCCATATGATGCCACCCCGTTTCCGGCGCGCCACGTTTCCCCCATGGCTGCGCCGAACGGACAAAATCTTGCCGACCTGTGTGTCCGCAGTGGTGCGGACGGATGTCGAAATTGGGACCGGTGCGGGGCCAGTCTGCGGCCTTTCGATCGCGCAATCTCCTGTCAGGCTGCCGTCAGCGGAGCCGGCTAGGATCGCCCGGCTATGGTGTTGCAGCCCAGCACCCAGCCTCCAACAACTCTCAGCCCCGCCTGGCTCCCCCAGGCGGGGTCTTTTCATGCCCGCCGGCCGGCACTGGGCTCCCGCTCCTCCCGGGTCAGGCGCAGCGAGAAGGCGCGGATCGCGGGCGCTGCCAACAGCACGACCGGCAGCATCGCGGCCCATGCGATCAGCCAGGACACCATCCAGTGCCGCACGAACAGCACCGGGCTTCCTGCGGGAAAGCTGGCTACTCCCGCCGCGATCAGCGAGGTCAGCCCGGACTGGATGATGCCGAAGACGAAGTGAGAGTAGCGGCGGGGAATGCCGAGCATGAGACGCCCATCGTTGCTGGCCCGCGATCAGGCAAGCAAGGCACATGCCGTCGAGCGGATCCGCCTCCCCGGATTGGAGCGCTGCTGGCCCCAGGAACTCTGTTCATGGTCGGAGAACCACGGAGGCCGCGGGCGACATTTTACTTGTGGCGGAATATTGCGACGACCACCATGTCTGCAGGCATGAGGGTGGATCGTGGGAGCGGACCATGAATCACAGGGGCGTCGAGTTCACCATCGCCAAGACGGCGATTCCCGGCATCTGGCAATGGCAGTTCCGCATCGGCGACCAGATCAAGACCGGCAAGACCGAGACCAGGATCGACCTGCTGGCGATCCGGCGCGTGCAGCTGCGCATCGACCGGGAGTTGAAGGCGATCAAGCGAAAGACGGCCTGAACCGTTTGGCCTCATGCGCCGGAGACCGCGTCAGTCCGCGCTGGGCAGCCGCCGCATGGTGAATTCGATCTCGCCGCCGGGCAATTCGCGCCAGGTCTCGACCTCGCTCATATAGCCGGCCTTGGGGTAGCGGGCGAAGAAGGCCTGCGCCCGCTCCCGCGCCGCCGCGCGCGGCAGCGTGAAGGTCTCGCGCAGATAGCCGTCGCCGCCCGGCTTGCCGGCCGCCTTGCGCCGGCGCGCCATCCGCTCGGCGAGATCCCGCGGACGATCGGCCATGTCCTGCCTTCCTCAACGCTCGACGCTACGGACAATGTAGGGCGCAGGCCGGATCAAGAGGAGTCTTTCCGGGGAGCATTGTGGTCCCCGGAACGGATCAGTTGGCGGCCGTCCCGCTCTTGGTCTTCTTCGGCGCACTGGTCGCGGCCGACGCCTTCGGCGCCGCTTGCTGCTTCGGCGGATCGGCGCGCATGCCGCCCCAGGGATCGCTGGACGCCTTGGAATCCGGAATCTTCTTCAGCGTTTCCTTGTAGGCCTTCTCGCGCTCGGCCTCGGCGGCCTTCTCCTCCGGGGACTTGGCCGGGGCATCCTGCATCAAATTGATGTTGGGCATTTGCGCGTAGGCAGGTCCCGCCAGCACGGCCAGCACCGCGGCCAAACGGAAAAGCTTCATCATTCACTCCTTAAGTCATCCGTGAGGCGCGGATCGCCCGCGCCCTGTCATCCTCGTCAGCCCGGTCACGAGCCGGTGGCCGCTACAGCCGGTCCGATCTGCACGATTTGGGCGCTTGCAGCCAGTCGTCCCAGATCGGACCGCATTTGGTGCACCCGCTCAGCCCAAGACCGAGCACGGCCATGCAAAAGACGAGGACACAGCGACGCAACATCATCCACCCTTACCCAAGCGAGGCATCATATCGGGCCAAGTCAGGCATTTTCAAGCCGAGGCGGCCGGCGCGAGACCGGGTGATGACTTTGCCTCGCCGATGCGCGCACAATGCGATGAAACATCCGGCAACACAGGAGAGCGCGACAGCAATGCAAACGCAGCCAGAAGCCGAGTTCGGCCTCGCCGAGGCCAGGCGCATCCTCGGCGAGGTCTTTGCGCCCTGGGTCCAGGATCTCAACCTCGCCGTCGAGCGCATCGAGCATGCGCCGCCTGCGGACGTGCCGGACTGGCAGCCCGGCGCGCTGCTGCGCATGCCGTTCTCGGAGCGGCTGTGCCGCAATGGCGGCGTCGTCTGCGGCCAGGCCCTGATGGCGCTCGCCGACACCGCGATGGTGATCGCGATCCTCGCCGCCAATCGCGGCTACCGCCCCATGACCACGGTCGACCAGACCACGCATTTCATGCGCGCGATCGCCGCGTCCGACGTGCTGGCGGACGCGCGCGTGGTGCGGCTCGGGCGCACCATGAGCTTTGGCCGCGTCACGCTGCTCTCGGCCGCCGACGGCAAGCCGGCCGCGATGGTGTCGAGCGCGTTCGCGATGCTGCCGGGGTGAATGCGCCCTGAAAACAACAGAGCCGCGGAAAGCGCAAAGCTCGACGCGGCTCTCGATGAAATCGTGTCGGGACAGCAAGCGCGCTCGCGCTTGCCGTCATTGCGCCGGCGAGGTCACTTGCCGAGGATCTCGTCGGCGGCGGTGACGACGCTGACGGTCGGATTCTTTCCGCAATAGGCGCCGAACTTCTTGGCGTTCGCGATGAAGACGTCGGTATCGATGATCGCGTTGTCCTCGTCGCCCTTGTACCAGCCGTCCATCCAGGTCAGCACGACCGCGATGTTGTCCTCGCCGCTCTCCAGGAACTGCTTGCAGGACATGGTCGAGAGGTCCCACTTGGCGGCCTGGGCGGGCATCGCGGCCAGCGAGAGCGCTGCGGCGAACAGAAGCGAAAGCGAAGTCTTCATCAAGATCTCCATCGGCGCGTCACGCCATAAAGGTAGGCTCTTTGGCCAGGTCCGCTGGAGCGGCTCGCCGCTCCAACGTCGTAAACGAAGTCTGAAACGCCGCGCAAGGAGCGCCAGTATTGAGTTTAGTTCAGCGTAATTTCTATGCACTAATTCATGATCCTCGGCAGGACTGACGCGGATGATTGAAAAGCGCACATCGCAACGTCACCGTGTTTTCAAGGGCGGAAAGATCACCTTTGAAAACAGCGGCATTGCTTGCACGGTGCGAAACATGTCGGCGGGCGGCGCGGCGATCGACCTCGACACTCCCGTCATGTTGCCGCAATCGGTCACGCTCTCGATCGCGTGCGACGATTTCGTGCGGCATTGTCGCACAGTTTGGCGCAGCGACAAGCGCGTCGGCCTCGCTTTCGTGCACCAGCAGGCTCGCGATGTGAACGAACGTTCGCATCACCGCCCAATACGATCATGATCGATTCGATACGACAGCCGCGCCAGCGCGGTCCGCAATCGCGCGCGTGACGACCGCGCGCGTGATCGACGAAGACCCCGCAACAAATCGTTCCGGGACGATCGATCGTTCGCGACAGGAGCGACGGCGCCTCGAAGCGAAAGGGCAGGTCCGCAGATTCGCCTCAGGTCATTTCGGCTTCTTGGCAGGTTCGCCCGGACGGGCGCCGCCCCAGGGATCGTACTTGTCCTTGGGCTCGGGAATGCGCTCGAGCGCGGCCTTGTAGGCCTTCTCGTCGATCTTGGGAGTGTTGTCGACCGGCTTGGCGCCGTCATTGGGCTGGCGCCGGCCCTGCGCCTGCGCCGCGGCGACCGTCAGTGCCAAGACCGCGGCCGCGATGACCAGAATCCTCATTGCCGCAATCCCCCTCGTGTGGGGTACAAACTAGCCCGCAATCGCGCAATAGCAATGTCGCGGGCTCCAGGACTTCAGCAAATCTTGATCGACCGGGACTTCGTCGGATCGCATTCGTGCCTATCTCTTGGCCCGCAGGGGACCTTCACGGATGTTGCGGATCATTGCTCATGCGGCGCTGCTCATCGGCGCGCTTGCGCTCGGTGGCTGCGGCTTTGCCGACAGCCGTGCACCCGTGCCGGAGTTCATGCGGATGAAGGAGGCCGAGCAGCCGCCGCCGGAAGCGCCCCCCGACGTCAAACGCGTGGTGCGGGAGCAGATCGAATTCGTCTTTCTCGCAACGTCCTATCCGCGCGGGGTGCAGGTCGCCCCGCCGCATCGTGAGCTGCGAGGACCGGGCTGGACCGCGTGCGTCCGCGCGCAGCTCACCTCGGCGACCGGCACGTCGCTCGGCGCCCAGACCTATATCGTGACGATCAACGGCGGCAAGGTCGTCGACCGCAGGCGCGCCGACGCCGACGACATCTGCGGGACGGAGACTTACGAGCCGATCTAGGAACCCGCCTTGACGACAAGGTTCCGGGAAAAACCAGTACCGCGACCGGGAACGATCACCGCCTCCCCTTCTTGTTACCGCCGAGGGCAGTTTCGAGGAGGACATGATGAGGACGTTGACTATTGCGCTGTTGGCTGGCGTGGGTGCTTTGGCCGCCGCCTCGGGGGCGAAGGCTTCCGATATCTATACGAGCAGCGAGTACACCAATCCGGATCTCGTGCAGCAGGTGCGACTGGTCTGCGACGAGGATGGCCGCTGCTATCGCACGCGCGGCGGGTCGCGCGTGATCGTGCGCGATTCCTACAATTACATGCCGCGCGACCGCTACTATGAGCGTCGGACCTATCATCGCCACTACGATGACGGCCCGCGCGCCGGGGTCGGCATTCGCGCGCCCGGCGTCAGCGTGGGCGTCGGCGTCGACGACCGCTGGTGAGCGAGCGATGAAGCTATGATAGATGGACCGGACGAACTTACTCGTCCGGTCCCATTTCTATGGGAGCAACCGCCGTCAGGTGACGACGGTTTGCTGCTGAAACTGCTCGTAGGCCGCGATCGCGTCCGCGGCATACATCAGCGACGGCCCACCGCCCATATACACGGCCATGCCGAGCGTCTCCTCGATCTCCTGTCGCGTCGCACCGAGCCTGACCAGCGCCTCGGTGTGAAAGCCGATGCAGCCGTCGCAATGCGCTGCGACCCCAAGCGCCAGCGCGATCAGCTCCTTCGTCTTCTTGTCCAGCGCGCCGTCACGGGCGGCGGCCTGGGCGAGCGCCGCAAACCCCTTCATCGTATCGGGAATGTCGCTCCTCAGCTTCTTCAGGTTGACGGAGATGTTTCTGGTGATATCCACGTAGTTCTTGTCCATCGGATCCTCGCTAGCTGGAATTGGCTGTGGTGGGAGCCTCGCGCGGCGCGCGCAAGGCGATGTAGATTGCGGGAATCACCAGCACCGTGAGCAGCGTTGACGAGGCGAGCCCGAACAGGAGCGAGATCGCCAGTCCCTGGAAAATCGGGTCGAGCAGGATAGTTGCCGCCCCGATCATCGCCGCAAGCGCGGTCAGCAGGATCGGCTTGAAGCGGACGGCGCCCGCTTCCAGCACCACGTCGCGAAGGGACTTGCCCTCGGCGCCGCTATGCCTGATGAAATCGACCAGCAGGATCGAATTGCGCACGATGATGCCGGCCAGCGCGATGAAGCCGATCATGGAGGTTGCGGTGAACGGCGCACCCAGGAGCCAGTGCCCGACCAGGATGCCGATCAGCGTCAGCGGGATCGGCGTCAGGATCACGAGCGGCAGACGGAAGCTCCCGAACTGGGCCACGACCAGCACGTAGATGCCGAGGATCGCCGCGCCGAAGGCCGCGCCCATATCGCGGAAGGTCACCCAGGTGATCTCCCATTCGCCGTCCCACAGCAGTGTCGGACGCGACTCGTCCGATGGTTGGCCGTGCAGGCTGATCGCGGGCTTCGGCAGCTTGCCCCAATCATGCGCATCAACGCGATCGGCGACCGCGAGCATGCCGTAGAGCGGCGCCTCGAAGCGTCCGGCAAGCTCGGCCATCACCATGTCGGCGAAGCGGCCGTCGCGGCGGAAGATCGTCGCCGAGCCCTCCTCCATGGTCGCCTTCACGACCTGGCCGAGCTCGACCACCGTCTTGCTGCCGGGCAACGTGTTGGCGGGCACCGGCGTCGATGCGAGAGCCTCGTCCCAGACCAGATCGCGCTTTCCGAGATGTACCGCGATCTCGATCGGGTTGCGGTCCTCGCCGCGATGCGAATAGCCGATCGACGTGCCGCCGAACAGCGTCTGGATCGTATCGTAGACGTCGCGCTGCTCGACGCCGAAGAATTCTAGACGGTCCTGATCGATCGAGAGTCGCAGCCGCGGCCGCTTCTCGCCAACCGAATCGTCGATGTCGACGATGAACGGCACGTCCGCAAAGATTTTTTTGAGCTCGGCCGTGACCGCCCGGCGCGTGGCCGCATCCGGACCGTAGACCTCCGCAAGCAGCGTCGAAAGCACCGGCGGACCGGGCGGCACCTCGACGACCTTGATGCTGGTGCCCGCGGGCGGACCGAGCGCCTTCAGCTTCTCGCGCAGCTCGAGCGCGATCTCATGGCTCGCGCGCTTGCGCTCGCCGCGCGCGGTCAGGTTAATCTGCACTTCGCCGAACTCGGGCCTCTCCCGCAGGTAGTAGTGGCGCACCAGGCCGTTGAAATTGAAAGGAGCCCAGGTGCCGGCATAGGATTGCAGCGAGGTGACTTCCGGCAATTGCCGCGCAATCTCGGCCGCGCCGAACAGCGTGCGCTCGGTCGCCTCCAGGCTCGCCCCTTCCGGCAGGTCGACGAGAACGGCGATCTCGGACTTGTTATCGAACGGCAGCAGCTTGACGGTCACCGACTTGGTCGCGAACAGCGTCATCGACAGCAGCGTCGCGATGCCGACGCCGAGCAGGAAGATCCAGGCAGCCCGCTTGCTCCGCACGATCGGCGTGGCGAAGCGCCGGTAGAGCCGGCCGAGCCGGCCTTCGTCGTGCTCCGCATGCAACGGCGCAACCTCACCCGTCGGCGCGAGCTTGAGCATCAACCAGGGCGCCACCACCATCGCAACGAAGAACGAGAACAGCATGGCGGCGGACGCATTGGCCGGGATCGGCGCCATATAGGGGCCCATCAGGCCCGACACGAACAGCATCGGTAACAGCGCGGCGACCACGGTCAGCGTCGCGACGATGGTGGGGTTGCCGACCTCCGCCACCGCCTCGATGGTCGCCTGCAGTCGCGGCCGGCCGTCGCGCATGGCCCAGTGCCGGGCGATGTTCTCGATCACGACGATGGCGTCGTCGACGAGAATACCAATCGAGAAGATCAGCGCGAACAGGCTGACGCGGTTGATGGTGTAGCCCATCAGGTTGGCGGCGAACATCGTGAGCAGGATGGTCGTGGGAATCACGACCAAGGTCACAAGTGCCTCGCGCCAGCCGATGGCAATCGCGATCAGCACGACGATCGAGACGGTCGCGAGGCCGAGGTGGAACAAGAGCTCGTTCGCCTTCTCGTTGGCGGTCTCGCCATAGTCGCGTGTCACCGTCACCTGAATATCCGCTGGGATCAGGCGCGACTTCAAACCTTCGAGGCGCTCGGCGATGTTCCCGGACACGACGACCGCGTTGGCGCCGGCGCGCTTGGCCAGCGCCACGCTGACGGCGGGCGTCCGCGCCCACTGGCCGCCGGCATCGCGTGTTTCCGTCCAGACGCGATGCTCGATGGTGCTCGGGCCGACGACGACGGATGCGACGTCCTTGACGTAGACCGGCCGGCCGTCACGGCTCGTGATCAGCAAGAGTCCGATGTCGGGAATGCCGGACAGCGTCTGCCCTGCGGCTACGCTCCGCACGATGCCGGCATCGCGGACCTGCCCGGCCAGAAACGAGCGATTGGCGTCCTTCACCTTGGCCACGAGCTGCTGCAGCGTGACGCCGAACAGCGACAGCTTCTCCGGATCCGGCTCGACCCGGATCTGCTGCGCCGCCCCGCCGGAGATGTAGGTCAGGCCGATGTCGTCGACCTTCATCAGCTCCGCGCGCAGCTTGTCGGCGAGTTCGTAGATGTCCTTGTCGGTCCAGCGGCTGGCGGCCTCCGGCTTCGGCGACAGCGTCAACACCGTCACCGCGACGTCGTTGATGCCCCGGCCGACGATCAGCGGCTCGGGAATGCCGACGGGGATGCGGTCGAGATTGGCACGGATTTTCTCGTGCACCCGCAGGATGGCATCCTCGAACTTGGTGCCGACCAGGAAGCGCGCGGTGACCATGACGCGGTCGTCCTCGGTCTGGCTATAGACGTGCTCGACGCCGTCGATCCCCTTGACGATCGATTCCAGCGGCTTGCTCACCAGCTCCACTGCGTCCGGCCCGCGCAGGCCCTCAGCGTTGACACGGATGTCCACCATGGGAACGCTGATCTGCGGCTCCTCCTCGCGCGGGATCACCATCACGGCGATCAGCCCCACGACGAGTGCCGCGAGCAGGAACAGCGGCGTGAGCGGCGACGCGATGGTCGACCGGGTCAACCGTCCTGACAGACCGAGATTCACGGCCGCACCAATTGGTCACCGGTCCGGAGGCCCGACAGGATTTCGAGCCCGTCGGGAAGCGAAGGCGTCGGCATGGCGCGGCCGCGCTGCACCGGCACGTCGATCGTCTCGTCGCCCTTCCGGAGCTGGACGTAGTCGATACCGAACCGGGTCGCCACATAGCTGGAGGGAATGACGAAGGCCGGCCGCGCGCCGCCGGCGATCCAGACCCGCAAGCGATCGCCGACGAAATATTCGCCGAGCCCCTCGACGGTCGCGTCCGCAATGACGCGCCCCTCCTCGATCTGGGGATAGACGAGGTCGATCACGCCCCATTTCGAGGACTCTCCCGTCAGCTCCGCGCCATCGACGCGAACCTTGTCGCCCGCTTTCAAAGCGCGGGCATGGCGCTCCGGTACGCGCAGCCGAAGCTTGAAGTTCTGCTCGGCGACCGTCACGATCGGGTCGCCGGCGAGCACGACGGATCCCACGGTGATCAACCGTTTCAGCACCCGCCCGTCGGTCGGGGCGAGCACCTGCCCCTGGTTAAGCTGCTCGTTGATGACGGCGCGCTCCGCGGTCCTGGCGCGGAGGCCGTTGTCGGCGACATTGAGCGCGGTGCGCTGCTCGTCGAGCTTGACCCGTGGCAGGATACCGCGCTCGACCAGCCCTTCGGTCCGGGTGAAGTCGAGTTGCGCCTGCTTGGCCTGGGCCAGCAGCGCTTCGATCTGCGCGTCGAGCGATTTCATCTGCAGGACGAGCTTCTCGTCGCCGATGGCCGCGATGACCTGGCCTGCGGTGACGCGATCGCCTTCCCGCACCTTGAGCTGAACGACGGTCCCGCCGATGCGGCCACGTGCGGGGACCACGCTGATGCTCTCGACGGTGGCAAAGACGGGTTTCTCGTCGGTAACCTTCTGCTGCGCAACGGTGATTGTTTCCGCGGCGGCACCGGATCCCGCCGGCATTCCGATGGCCGCCCATGTGGCCAGAAGCCCCAAGCGTGCCAAATGTTGTAGGGGACGCATCCGTGTCGTCATCGGGTTCATCACACCGCGCCGCGGCGTTCCTTTCATTTCATCAGCAGCGGGCGGAGGCGCGTTGATCTCGCGCAAGGCGCACGTGCCCGCCTTTGCCTAAGCTTCATTTCGTCCTTGCGGACTTCGGCGCGCAAAACACCTGGTAAAGCGTCTTCAGGATTTCGCGCGCCGGCTCGCTGGCGATCGAATAGAAGATCGTCTGCGCATCACGCCTGGCGGCGACCAGGCCATCCTTGCGAAGGAGCGCAAGATGCTGAGAGACTGTGGAGTCCCGCAGGCTGAGAAACTCGGCCAGCTCTCCGACCGACCGCTCGCCGTCGATCAACTGACAGATGATGAGAAGCCGGTGACGGTTCGAGAGTGCCTTGAGCAGCTCGCTCGCCTGATCCGCCGCCCGCTCCATGATCTCGCTATTTATTTTCATACTTGCGTATATACGCGATTACGAATATATCGTCAAGCGCTGCACGACGGCCGGAACTGAACCGGCGGAGCGGCTTGATCCAACGGAGGTACCCATGGCGGAAGTTGTCGTAATCGGAGCCGGTCTGAGCGGAACGCTGATGGCCTACGAATTGCTGCCCCAGTTGAGAAAGGACGATCGCCTCAGCGTCATCTCGCAAGGCGCCGTCTATCATTTCGTCCCATCGAACCCTTGGGTCGCGGTCGGCTGGCGCAAGCGCGAAGAGATCGAGATCGATCTCGCGGACGTGATGAAACGCAAAGGCGTGCGGCTGCTGACGCAGGGCGCAAAGCGCGTCCATCCCGAGGAGAACCGCGTCGAGCTCGGCGACGGCACGTCGATCGACTATGATTACCTGGTCGTCGCGACGGGTCCCGAACTTGCCTTCGACGAAATCCCCGGCCTCGGGCCACAGCTCCATACCCAGTCGATCTGCCACGTCGATCACGCAGCGCATGCCCGCGAAGCCTTCGAAAAGCTCGCGGCCAACCCGGGCCCGGTCGTCATCGGCGCCGTTCAGGGCGCTTCCTGCTTCGGCCCCGCCTACGAGTTCCTCTTCATCCTGGAAACGGAGCTGCGCCGGCGGAAGCTGCGCGACCGCGTGCCGATGACCTTCGTCACCTCGGAGCCCTATATCGGCCATCTCGGTCTCGACGGCGTCGGGGACACCAAGGGTCTCCTGGAAAGCGAGATGCGGGAGAAGCACATCAAGTGGATCACCAACGCCCGCGTCGACAAGATCGCCCCCGGCATGATGACGGTCGAGGAGTTTTCCGACGACGGCACGTCCCGCAAGGCTCATGAGCTGCCATTCGTCTATTCGATGATGCTGCCCGCCTTTCGCGGCGTCGAGGCGGTGCGCGGCATCGAGAAGCTGACCAATCCGCGCGGCTTCGTCATCGTCGACAAGCATCAGCAGAACCCCACGTTCCCCAATGTCTTTGCCGTCGGCGTCTGCGTTGCGATTGCGCCGGTCGGCGCGACACCGGTACCGGTGGGCGTCCCCAAGACCGGCTTCATGATCGAATCCATGGTGACGGCGACTGCGATGAACATCGGTGCCCTGCTTCGCGGCAAGACCCCGACGGCAGAGCCGACCTGGAATGCAATCTGCCTCGCCGACTTCGGCGATTCCGGCGTCGCCTTCCTCGCCCAGCCGCAGATCCCGCCGCGAAACGTCAACTGGTCCTCCAAGGGCGAATGGGTGCACCTCGCCAAGGTCGCCTTCGAAAAATACTTCCTGCGCAAGATGCGGCGCGGCGAGAGCGAGCCGTTCTACGAGCGCTTCGTTCTCGACAAGCTGAACATCGCCAAGCTCAAGGAGGTCCGAACCGGCACATGAGCACGACGCGTCAGATCGTCTGCGGTAATTGCGGGCGCATCAACCGCCTGCCTGCCGAACGCGACGCGCAGGATGCGCGTTGCGGCGCCTGTCACCAGCCGATGTTCACCGGTCATCCGATCGAGGTGAGCGAGGAGGCCTTCGGCCGCCATGTCGCCAACAGCGACATTCCCGTGTTGGTCGATGTCTGGGCACCATGGTGCGGTCCGTGCCGCGCCATGGCGCCGATGTTCGAGCGCGCCGCGCAGCAGCTGGAGCCGAACGTCCGGCTGTTGAAGCTCAACTCGGACAACGCACCCGCACTGTCGTCGCGGCTCAACATCAGCGGCATCCCGACCTTGCTGTTGATGCGCGGGGGCCGCGAGATCGCCCGCCATTCCGGCGCGATGGATGCACGCAGCATCGTGGCCTGGACTGAGACCGGCCTGACCCGTTCGTAACCTGACCAGAAAGCCAGAAAGAAGGAGCCTGCCATGAATGTCGATAGAGCCGTTTTCGCCTTTGCGGGATTTGTCGTCCTGCTCGGTCTCGCACTGGGCACCTATGTGAATGCGTATTGGTACCTGCTGACGGCATTTGCCGGGCTGAACATGCTGCAGGCTTCGCTCACCGGCTTCTGCCCGGCAGCGATCGTGTTCAAGAAGCTCGGCCTGAGCAGCGGCTGCGCGTTCTCCTGAACGCGCATGGATGCAGCCTATAAGGGGAATTTGCCATGACCGACGACACCTTCATCGAGGGGCCGCTCTACGAGAAGCGGAAGAAGGTCTATCCGCAGTCGGTCCATGGCCCTTTCCGCCGCATCAAATGGGCGATTCTCTGCGTCACGCTCGGGACCTATTATCTGTTGCCGTTCGTGCGCTGGAATCGTGGACCTGGCCTGCCCGACCAGGCGGTGCTGATCGACTTCCCGCATCGGCGCTTCTACTTCTTCTTCATCGAGCTGTGGCCGCAGGAGGTCTACTATTTCACCGGTCTCCTCATCATCGCAGCGATGACGCTGTTCCTGATGAACGCGGTCGCGGGGCGGCTGTGGTGCGGCTACATGTGCCCGCAGACGGTGTGGACCGACCTGTTCTATGCGGTCGAGCGTTGGGTCGAGGGCGACCGGCGCGAGCGCATGCAGGGCGACAAGCGCTACTGGACGTTCGACCATCTTCGCAAGGTCGCGCTCAAGCACTTTCTCTGGATCATGATCGCGTGGTGGACCGGCGGCGCCTGGGTGCTCTATTTCGACGACGCGCCGACGCTGGTGAAGGAGCTCGCGACCTTCCAGGCACCGTTCATCTCGTATCTCTGGATCGGCATTCTCACCGCCACGACCTATGTCTTTGCCGGTCACGCCCGCGAGCAGATGTGCATCTACATGTGCCCCTGGCCGCGGATCCAGGCGGCGCTGACCGACGAATGGGCGCTCAACGTCACCTATCGGCGTGACCGCGGCGAGCCGCGCATGTCGGTGAAGAAGGCGGATGCCGCGCGCGCCCTCGGCGAGCCCGCCGGCGATTGCGTCGACTGCCATCAGTGCATCAATGTCTGCCCGACCGGCGTCGACATCCGTCACGGCATCCAGCTCGGCTGCATCCAGTGCGGCCTGTGCATCGACGCCTGCGACAACGTCATGCGCGAGATCGGCCGGCCCCAGGGCCTGATCGGCTACGATACCGACATCAACATGCAGCGCCGGCGCGAGGGCAAGCCGCCGATCTACCGCATCATCCGTCCGCGCACGCTGATCTATGCCGCGGCGATCGCCATCGTGGGCAGCATCATGCTCTACACCCTCGCCACCCGCGCGACGATGGACGTCAACGTGCTGCACGAGCGCAATCCCCTCTTCGTCCAGCTTTCGGACGGCGGCGTGCGCAACGATTACACCGTGCGCATCCTCAACAAGGGCGCACAGCGATCGTTTGCGCTCGACGTCTCCGGTCTGCCGGGCGCGACCATTCGCGTCGCCGGAATCGCGGCCGGCGCGGGCGGCAGGCCCGTCATCGAGGTCGGACAGGATCAGACGCGCGAGGTCAGGCTGTCGGTGCAGGTCGGGCCGGGCGACCTGCCGAAGACCTCCCGCGACGTCGACATCACCATCACCGAGATCGCCAGCGGCGACCGCGCGAGCGCCCGCGATCATTTCGTGCCGGGAGACTAGCCACGATTCTTCCAGCCCAAGTCGCAGCCGGATACTGAATGGAACGTTAACGCTACCGCTCGAATTGCAGCGGCGCGCCAACGGTATTTTCCACTCTTTGCGCTAAGCATACCGGTAGCACGGGCTCAGCCCGCGTGAACGGGGACGACGGGACGTGGTCGACATCGCGCATCAGGCTGCGATCAATCCGGCATCGGCGAGGGATGTCGCGATGGCGCGCGCGCCTGTCCCGCTTGCCGCCGTCGACGCCGGCCAATGGCGCGCGCTGGCGCAGCGGGCGATCGAGCCGAACGGATATTACCTGCCCGCCTGGGCGCTCGCCGTCAGCGCAACGGCGCGCAGTCGCACGGATGCCTCGGCACTGGCTGCACACGATCCTTCGGCCCGGCTGATCGGCCTGATGCCGGTGGTTTCACTCTGGCGCGCCCTGAAGATTCCGCTGCCCGCTCTGGTGAGCGCGCATCCCTATGGCACGCTGTGCAGCCCGCTGCTCGACCGCGACGCTCCGCTCGAGGCCGCCAAGCGTCTGCTGCAGCAGGCGTGCGAGGCCGGCGCGCATGCGCTGGTGCTGACCGACGTCGCGCTCGACGGCGCGGCCATGGCATCGCTCGAGCAGGTGCTGAAGCGCGACGGTCTGACGCCGACAATCCTCAGCTCCTATCTCCGGGCCAGCCTCGATGCGACGCCGGATGGCGAAACGCTGTTGCGCGAGGCGCTCGGCGCCAAGAAGCTCAAGGAGCTGCGCCGCCAGCGCCATCGTCTGGAAGAGCACGGCCCCGTCGCGTTCGATGTTGCGCGCAGCCCCGACGAGATCGCGCCGGCGCTCGAAACATTCCTGCAGCTCGAAGCCAGCGGCTGGAAGGGCAAGCGCGGCACCGCGCTGGTTCAGCACGCGGGCGACGCGACCTTCATCCGCCGCGCGGTTCCCGCGCTGGCGGAGAGCGGGCAGTGCGAGATCGTCACCCTTCGCGCCGGCATGATTCCGGTTGCCGCCGGCATCGTGCCGCGCCACCAGGACCGGGCCTTCTTCTTCAAGCTCGGCATCGACGAACGCTTCGCAAGATATTCGCCGGGCGTGCAGCTCACGCTCGATCTCACCCGCCACCTCTGCGCCGATCCAGCCATCGCCAGCGCGGATTCCACGGCGAGCGCGGACCATCCCATGATCAACCCGATCTGGCGCAGACGCTTTGCCATTGGTGACGTGCTGATTCCGCTGCGGCGGAATGATCCGGTGGTGGCCTTGATTCACGCGGCGCTGGTCGGCCTCAACGTCGCGCACGATGCCGCGCGACGCGTGGTCCGCCTGCTTCGAAAATAAAAAGCTACTCCGCTGCCTGCGCGTTGATCTCCGCCGAGACCTGGCGGATGGCGCGGGCGAGCAGGTTCGGATCCTGCGCGCCGGAGACGGCGTATTTCTGCGCAAAGACATAGGTCGGCACGCCGGAGATGCCCTTGTCGGCGGCTTCCTGCGCATCCGCCGAGACGCGCGCGACGTCCTCGTCGGTGGCGAGGCGCTTGCGCACATCGTCGGCATCGAGGCCGATGTCGGCAGCCGCCTGCACCAGCACGTTCACATCGGTCAGATCGCCGCCGTCGCGGAAGTACAGCTCCATCAGGCGCTGCTTCATCTCGGGCGCCTTGCCGATCGCGTCCGCCCAGAGGATCAAGCGGTGGCAGTCGGTCGTGTTGGGCTGGCGTGCGACGAGCTCCGGCTTGTAGACGAGGCCTTCCTCGCTCGCGGCCGCGACGACGCGTCCCGCAATGCCCTTATAGGCTTCGACCGAGCCGAACTTCTGGGTGAGATAGGCCTCGCGGCTGATGCCCTCGCGCGGCACCCAGGGATTGAGGAAGAAGGGCCGGAAATTGAGCTTGACCGGAACGTCCGGAACGAGCGCCAGCGCGCTCTCGATCCGGTGTTTGCCGATATAGCACCAAGGGCACACCACGTCGGAGACGACGTCGATCTGGAGCGGTTTGAGGGTGCTCATGGCAGGCGCCTCCTTCGGGCACTTCGAGGGTCCGTCCGAACATAGGCCGAACCGGAGGCGGCGCAAGGCACCTGTCCTGCATGGCTCACGACTTCACCTCTGCGGTTATTGTGACCGGTTGTCCCCGCCCCGATACTTGCGGCAACACTCAAGCCCCGGGAGAGACCACGATGACCGCCATTTTCAAGTCGGAAGACGATCTGTTCCGGCCCACCGAGCATGCCGGTGGTCCCTGGTCACCGGACATGTTGCAGGGAAGCGCCACCACCGCGCTGATGACCCGCGAGGTCGAGCGCCTCGCCGCCAAATCCGGTTTCGCGGTGCGACGCCTGACCTTCGATCTCTGGCGCCCGGCGGGCCTGCGCCCGTTCAGGACCGTCAGCGAGATGCTGCGCGACGGTCGCAAGGCCAAGACCCTGCAGGTGCAGCTGATGGACGGCGAGACCGAGATCGGCCGCTGCACAGCGCTGCTAACGGCGCCGAGCGGCGAGTCGCCCATCGATCCCTTCGCGAGGCCCGAGGCCGTCGAGAAGGGGCCCGAGGCCGGCAGCCCGCCGCCCACCTTCGCACAGAAATGGAGCCGCTATTTCCAGAACGTGTCGGTGCGCCTGATCGAGGGCGCCCTGGAGAAGCCGGGCCCCGCCGCCGCCTGGATGCGGCTCGATGCGCCGCTGGTCGAGGGCGAGCCCAACACGCCGCTGCTTCAGGCGGTGCAGGCTGCCGACTTCTCCAGCGGCGTCGCGCAGATCGTCGACATGCGCCAATGGACCTTCATCAACCCGGAGATCAGCCTTTATTTCTTCCGTCCGCCCGAGGGCGAATGGATCCTGATCCGTGCCGCGACGCGCGTTGGCGCCCATGGCGCGGGCCTCACCACGGCGACACTGAGTGATCGCAACGGTCCGTTCGCGCAAGTGATGCAGGCCATGAGCTTCGAGCGGCGCGAGGCCGCGCAGGCTCAGGCGTCCTGAGCGGCAAGCGCGACCAGGGCGGCCTCGGAGGCGGCATCAACAGGCATGAACATCTCGACGCGAAGCTCCTGCAGCGTCACGTCCTGGGGGGTGCCGAGCGTCAGCACCGCACCGATCAACCCGATGCCGACATCGCCCTTGCGCAGGCGCACCTCGCAGAGCGGCCCCGGCACGGAATTGTCCTCGGCTGCCACCGGCAGCTGCGGCAGCCGCATCAATTCGCGCCAGGTCGATCGCAGGGCCTCATCGAGCGGCGCGGCCATCGCCTCATGCCGTGCCCGCGCCAGCAGCGCGGCCGCAACAACCGGCCAGTTCTCGACGAACGGCTTGAGCTCGTCGGGAGCGAGGAACATGCGCATGTGGTTGAGCGGCCGCTGCATGCGGAGTGGGCCAAGCAGCATGGTCATCAGGCGCGAGGCGGCGCGATTGGCCTGCATCACGTTCCAGCGCCGGTCGGTGACGATCGCCGGGAACGGCTCGTGACGGAGGAGCAGAAGATCGATGGCACGCCGCGCCTCGGCAAGCTCCGGCGCCGCCAGATCACGCTCGCCATATTGCCGCGCGAAGCCGCCGGCCTCGAGCAGCGCGTTCCGGTCGCGCAACGATAGATCGAGCGCGGACGCAAGCTGCAGCAGGATGTCCCGGCTGGCCGCAGCTTTCCCGGTCTCGACATAGCTCAGATGCTTGACGGAAATGCCGGCCTCGAACGCCAGCTCAGCCTGGCTCAATGCACGGCGGCTGCGCCAGCCGCGCAGGAGATCACCGACGGGATTGGCCGGCCGCAATCGCCGGAACGCGCGTGTATCCATCCGCCGATTATGCGAGCGCTGCTCGGTCCTGTAAACGGCGCTAGCGCAGGCGCGCGGCCATCTGCTTCAACCGTTCGGCGGTGCGCTCGTCGGCCGGAAAGAACGTCTCCAGCGCCAGCTCCGACAGGGTGATGTCGACCGGCGTGCCGAACACCATGGTGGTGGAGAAGAAGCTGAGGATCTCTCCGCCATGCCGCAGCTTGAACGGGATCGCGACGTTGTCGGCTGGCAGCGGCGCCGAGCGCGCCGGCATCGGATAGGTCTTCAGATCGTTGTAGAGCTTGATCAGCTCCGGATCGGCCGTCGCCTCGCACTGCCGGTGCAGCCGCTCCAGGAGATGCCCGCACCATTCGGCGAGATTGACCGTGCGCGGCGCCAGCGCCTCGGGATGGAAGGCGAGCCTGAGCACGTTGAGGGGCTGGCCGAGCAGATGCTGCGGAACGCCATCGAGCAGCGGCGCCACCATGCGGTTGGCGGAGACCAGGTTCCAGTGCCGATCCACCGCAAGCGCCGGATTGGGCTCATGCGCCTTGAGCACGAGGTCGATCGCCTGACGGGCTGATTTCAAGGCGGGATCCTCCAGCGGGCGCTGCGGAAAGGCCGGCGCGAAGCCGGCCGCGACCAAAAGCACGTTGCGTTCGCGCAAGGGCACGTCGAGCCGCTCGGCGAGCCTGAGCACCATGTCGCGCGAGGGCGCGGCGCGGCCGGTCTCGACGAAGCTCAAATGCCGCGCCGAGATCTCGGCCTCGCCCGCAAGATCGAGCTGGCTCATGCGGCGGCGTTGCCGCCATTCGCGCAAATGGTCGCCGATATGGACCGGCTGGCTGCGTTCGGTGCGTGCGGTGGATGCATGTGCGTTCATGGCCAGAAACCTAACATGGGGATTTCAGCCCTTCCATTACCCGCGAGGTAATCGAATTGAGCCGCGACCGCGCGCATCTTCGCTCCCAACAGGAGATGACCATGATCGCGCTGCTGCTCTACCGGACCGTCGCCGACCACGTCTTGCCCTGGGCCATGGCGTTCGCAACGCGGATGCTGGCGCGCAGCCTCAACGTGCCGGAGCCGCTGGTGCATTCGACCGGCGACTATGTCGTGGCCCAGGTCATCGCCTTCGAGCACGGCGTCGGCAGGAGCCTCTGCCCGTTCCGTCTCGCCCGCCTGCTCCGCGCCTGGTGGCGCGGTCGGCATTGAGTTCCACCCCAGCCCAACCAAGGAGACCTGAGATGATCGATGCATCCACCTTCCTGCGCCGCGCCCTCTTCGCCGACGCCATCTTCAGCGGCGTCGCCGCGCTCGGCTTCACCTTTGGCGCGAGCGCGTTCGCAGGCCTGTTCAACCTGCCCGAAGCGCTGCTGCGCGAGAGTGGCCTGTTCCTGATCGCCTACACCGCCCTGGTCGGCTGGCTCGCCTCGCGGACCACGGTGGCAAAATCGCTGGTCCTGCTGGTCGTGATCGGCAATGCGGCCTGGACCGTCGGCAGCATTGCGCTGCTGCTCTCGGGCGCGGTGTCGCCGAACCTCGCCGGCGAGCTCATGGTCGTCGCGCAAGCCATCGCCACCGGCGTGTTCGCCGAGCTGCAATATGTGGGGTTGCGCAGGAGTGCGGGTGTCGCGGCGGCGTGAGGTGTTAGTGCCGTCATCCTGAGGCGCTCGCGAAGCGAGCCTCGAAGGATGAACGCCCCCGTTGCAAGCGGGCCGTCGCCCTTCGAGGGCCGCCGAAGAGGCGGCCACCTCAGGGTGACGGTCCAACGTCTGAACGCGCCGTATCAACAGCGTCATTGCGAGCGCAGCGAAGCAATCCAGAGTCGTTCCGCGGTGGGATTCTGGATTGCTTCGCTGCGCTCGCAATGACGGAGTGCGTGGTGGCAGCGTCGCTCGATTCATTTGCACTTCCAAATGCTGACAAAGGTTCGCGTTCTCGCGGCGGATTTCGCCCGAGCTTTGCTTCGTTGCTTGCGCCCTTCGATTGCCGGAGGGCGCAGGGAAGGCCGGGCGCCGGCTGGCACCCGAGTCCGTGTACAAGGACATGCACACGGGGTGGACCACAGGTGATGCCGGTCGCCCGGCCTTCCCTGCGCGGATGGTTTTAACGGTGTCCTTCGTGCTCTTGTGTCCGCAAAATCTGCCAGAATGCGCGAACGGGCGGTTCTCACCCAACAACGCGGCAGCGACCTCCTCGCGCACTGTCCCGAGCTCAGACCCCGGGCGTCAGGACCACACGACTTCTCCGTCCGCGGACGATCTGGCCTCAGTATCCGGGGCCCGGTGTGCGCGCCCCCGACCATCGACCAAACCGCTGTGACCGCGCCGTGTCGTATGCGCATCGCCTGAGACTCACGGTTGCCCGCCCTGTCTTCAAGCAAATCGCGCCGGCGCTACCGCGTCCACCGCACCCCGGCCCGCATCTCGTGACGATCGCGAAGCGCCCCTCTGGCAGGGCCGGGATGGCGGATATATGCCATAAATCCGAAATTCGGGAAAGTGATACTATTTTTGCGCGGAGGGATTGACGGGTTTTGGGTGTTTTGCCCAACGCCTCGCGCCGTGGCGCTTCAAGTCATCCAAGGGTTTGCAAGCGCTTCATCGGTGATAATGTATGACCTGGTCCGACCACACCCCAAGCGGGGCGGCAGAGGATCGTCCTCAACCAACCACCACTTGCCGTCAGATTTCGCCAGATCCTCACGGAGGCGAGACCCGTTGCATTTTTGCTCGCCTGCATGGACGGCAGTGACATAGAGAAACATCAACAGCATGCAGGAAGATAAATTTGGATTCATGGCGCATGCACTCATTGTCGGCTCACGATCTAGTAGGCCGCGATTTGAGCAAGCTTTTCGTTTCCAGGAAAAGCGGGAGCGACCATTAAGTCGCGGCCTCTTGAAAAATGCTATCAAAATGTGTATTTGATATCATCGCCATCGATCTCTGGAGGATGCCATCATGGCCGCGGTCACCATCCGAAACCTTTCCGAGGAAACGCATCGCGCGCTGAAAGTTCGCGCGGCGCAGCACAATCGCAGCGCGGAAGCGGAAATGCGCGCCATTCTGGAGGCCGCCGTGCGTCCGGAGGGTCGGCTGAGGCTCGGCACCACCCTTTCGGAGATGAGCCGGAAAATCGGCCTTACCAATGCCGACGTCGAAGCGCTCGAGCATGGCCGCGGCGCGCGTCCCGCCCAGCCCATGCGCTTCGAATGATCCTACTCGATATCAATGTGGTGTCGGAGGCAATGAAGCCCGAACCGCATCCATCAGTTCGCGGCTGGCTCGACGCCCAGGCGGCCGAGACCGTGTTTCTCTCCAGCGTCACGATTGCCGAACTGTCGTTCGGCATCGGCGCGCTGCCGCGCGGCAGGCGCAAGGATAGGTTGGCAGCTGCGCTCGACGGCGTGTTGGAGCTGTTCTCGGCCCGCATCCTGCCCTTCGATACGACAGCTGCGCGGCGATATGGCGATCTCGCCGTGAAGGCGCGTGCGGCGGGAAGAGGCTTCCCCACGCCAGACGGCTACATCGCCGCGATCGCCGCGGTGCAGGGATTCGCCGTGGCATCGCGCGACGCGAGCGCATTCAAGGCTGCCGGTCTGAAGATAATCAATCCCTGGGCCTAGCAGCCCGTAAGGGTCTTTTGCGCTTACGCCTTCGCGCGGCCGACCTTGCCGGGGAAGTGCTTGCCGTTCAGCTTCTTCTTTCTCGCGGCGGCGGTCTTCGCGCCCGCCTTCTGGGCCTTGCGCTCGGCGCGCGCCTTCACCTTGGCGCGTTCGGCCCTCGCCTCGGCACGCAGCTTCTTGCGCTTCTTCTCGCAGGAATCGCATTTGCAGCCGATCGGCTTCAGATAGGCTTTGAAATAGTCGGTGCCGTAATCGTAGTTGATCTCGTCGCCCGGCTCGATGTTCCTGATGGCGCGGATATAGACCTTGCGCTCGCGCGGCCGGACGTCCGATTCCGCGTTGGGGCGGCAGGAATGGTTGATGTAGCGCGCGAGGTTCTTGCGCACCGAGCCGTCGATGGTCCAGCGCCCGTTGAGCTCGAACAGATATTTGTTCTCGATCTCGTCCTGCTCGGGGATCCGCGAGTCCAGGATCGGTCCGTAATAACGGATGATCCGGGTCCCCTTCTTGATCGGCTTGGTGGCGAAGAGGCCGAGCCCGGTCTTGGAGCGGCCGACGCGATAAGGTTTGTTCGAGGTGGCTGGCATGATCTGGAGAATGAGAACGCGAACGAGGCTGCACGGCTTGAGGCGAAGCCGCTCTTCTAGAACGATTCCGCGCCGCTGTCAGGTCTGTCGCGTCCCTGTTTGAACCTTGCCCACAATCAAGACGTCTGATGGTACGGAGTTCCCACTGCATCGAAGCCGCCTATGAACCGCATGACCAGCATCGGCCTGGCTGTCCTGATGGCCTGCATCGGCCTGAGCCGCGCCGACGCCCAATCCGTGGGCAGCAGCTACACCTCGACGGCACCAAGAGATTGCCGGCAGATCGGCAAGCCCAGCACGCTCGACGGCAGCAGCACGCGGGTTTGTCCGGGCAAGGACGGCCTGATCGTGCTGATCGCCGAGGACGACCTCCGCGAGATCGTCTCGGTCGGGCGCAGCCGCAAGGCGGCAGCTGAGGAACCGGCGGCAAAAGTCTGGTTCGCGCCGTTCAATTCGTCCGAGGCCACCATCGAATGGCGCGCCGCCGGCACAAAGCCGTTTGCGGTCATCCAGCGCTGGCACATCGCCGACAATGCCGATCCCGACAAGCAGGGGCGGCCGAACACCAAGGCCATGCTGGTCGTGACCCGGCTGCCGCCGGGCCCGGTCTGCCATGTCGCCTATGTCGATGGGATCGCCAACCCGAACGCCAACGAGCTCGCGCGCAAGGCCGCCGACGATCTCGCCCGCGGCTTTGCTTGCGGCAAGGACGCGGTCAAGATCATCGGCGCGCGCGGCCGCGCCGTCGAGCTCGCCACGATGCGATAATCAGCTAGATGGGAAGCCTCGGCGTCACAGGCAAAGTCAGCATCGCCTCGAGCAGCCGCTCGGCGGTCGTTCCCTCCGGCAGCCGCGCGAGAATGTCCTTCAGCCGTCCGTCGAGCAGCAGCATGGTGAAGCCGTGCACCAGCGACCAGGCGCGCGCGATCGCGGCGCCCTGGTTCAGCGTCAACGCATCGCCGCTGATCTGCTCCTGCCGCATCATCCCGATCGCATTGGCAAGTCCGGCGAAAGACGCCTCGGCCGCCTCGTGCAGCGACGGCCGGGAATAATCCAGCCGCTCGGTGCGGAACATGATGCCGTACATGCCGGGATGGGCCTGCGCATAGGCGATGTAGGCTTTCGGCCGCGCCAGCGCGGCTTCGAGCGGCGTGGTGGCGGCATCGCACGAAGTGGCCATGACCACGTTGAACTGGCGGAAGCCGACGGCCGCGAGCTCGCTGAGCAGGCCCGTCAGGTCGCCGAAATGATGGGTCGGTGCAGCATGCGAGACGCCGGCCTCGCGCGCCACCGCGCGCAAGGTCAGGCCGGCAAGCCCGTCGCGCTCCAGCACCCGTTCGGCGGCCTGGAGCAGCGCTTCGCGGAGCGCGCCGTGATGATACGGCGTCTCGGTCTTGGCGCTTCTCGCGCGCCGCGAAGTGCGCGGTGCCGCGGTCGAGGTGGTTTTTTTCGGGGTCCGCGGGCTTCGCGCCGCGTCGCCCTTGGTGTCTGTCTTGGCCATTTGCAAGCTATATGACGCAATATTGACAGTGTAAAGATTTCACTTGACGAAAGCTGCGATCGGGTCTATCCAATCTTTACGATGTAAAGATTGGGGGAGGATTCGCCGTGCAGAATGATGCCATGGCCGAGCGCCGCAACAATATCGCGCCGATCCCGTTCGAGGCCGACGCGCCCTTCCTGAAGATCGTCGGCGAACTGCCGCGCGAACTGAACGGGGTGCTCTATCGCAATGGCCCCAATCCGCAGTTCGATTCGCCCGGCGCGCACTGGTTCGTCGGAGACGGCATGCTGCACGCCTTTCATCTCGAGAACGGCCGCGCCAGCTACCGCAACCGCTGGGTCCGCACGCCGAAATGGCTGGCCGAGCACGACGCCGGCCGCGCGCTGTTCGGCGGCTTCGGCCGCAAGCTGCCGGATGCGCCGGCAAACCTGACCGACGGCGGCGTCGCCAACACCAACATCATCTTCCACGCCGGCAAGCTGCTGGCGCTGGAAGAAGCGCATCTGCCGACGGAGATCGAGCCGGGCACTCTGGCGACGCGCGGCTATCACAATTACCAGGGCCGCATCGCCGGCAGCTTCACCGCGCATCCGAAGATCGATCCCGTCACCGGTGAGCTGGTGTTCTTCGGCTACAATGCCGCAGGTCCCTTGACGCCTGCCCTCTCCTACGGATCGATCGACGCAACAGGCCAGGCGACGCGCTTCGAACGGTTCGAGGCGCCCTATGCCAGCATGGTGCACGACTTCATCGTCACCGCGAACCATGTGCTGTTTCCGATCCTCCCCATCACCGGCAGCATGGAGCGCGCGATGAGCGGAAAGCCGCCCTATGCCTGGGAGCCGGACAAGGGCGCCTATGTCGGCGTGATGAAGCGCAGCGGCACGGCCAAGGACATCGTCTGGTTCCGCAGTGAGGCCTGCTACGTCTTCCACGTCATGAATGCGTGGGAGGACGAGGGCCGCATCGTCGCCGACGTCATGCAGTTCGAGGAGGCGCCGCTGTTTCCGCATCCGGACGGCCGGCCCACCGATCCCGAGAAGTCGCGCGCCCGCCATTGCCGCTGGACCTTCGATCTCTCGGGCAATACCGACCGCTTCCAGCAGACGTATCTCGACGATCTCACCGGCGAATTCCCGCGCATCGACGACCGCCGCGCCGGGCTGAAGAGCCGTCACGGCTGGTACGCCTGCGCCAATCCGAAGCTACCGATGTTCGGCGCGCTTTCCGGCATCGTCCATGTCGACGGCAACGGCAGGCGGCTCGGCCAATATTTGCTGCCGGCCGGCGACACCATCTCCGAGCCCGTTTTCGTCGAACGATCCAAGGATGCCGCCGAAGGCGACGGCTGGCTGCTCGCGGTGGTCTGGCGCGCCCGCGAGAACCGCAGCGACCTCGCCGTGTTCAATGCCACCGACATCGAGGCCGGCCCGGCGGCCTTGGTGCAGCTCGGCCATCGCGTGCCCGACGGCTTCCACGGCAATTGGGTCGGCGCGGCGTAGCCCTGATCATGCCGGGGCGCGCCGCTTCGCGCGAACCCGGATGACGAACAAGGAGTTTTCCATGCACATGCCCTCGATCACCGCAGGCGCGCTTGTCCTCCTCGTCCTGACCGGCGCGGCGCTCGCGTTCCAGGTGATCCGGCTGCGGCAAAGTTGCCATACCGTCTTCGACGGCGGCATCCTGCTCTGTCTCGGTCTGCTGGCCGCCGCCACACTGCCGCTCGTGCCCTGGGCCGAATTGGCCGATACGGCATTGGGCCATGTCGTTGCGGCCCTTCACCTCCTGGAAGTGGCTTACGTCGTTTTGACACTGTAACTTCACAAAATGGTATCCGGAGTATCGCCAGATCAAGTACGGTAGGCCCGCCCGCGCATTTGCCGACGCACCCTGAACAGGATTGACGATGAAGGACGTATTCGCCCGTCTCGGCTCCGATCTCTTCTCTGCCATCCTCTTCCTGGTCGTCTACCTCGTCACCGACAACGTCATCCTTGCAACGTCGGTGGCGATCGCCGGCGCGGTTGCGCAGGTGATCCATGCCCGCATCAAGGGACAGCAACTCAACTACATGACCTATGCGAGCCTCGCCCTCGTCGTCGGGCTGGGCGGGATCACGCTGCTGACCCATGATCCCCGCTTCATGATGGCGAAGCCTTCGATCGCGCATTTCGCGATCGGCCTCATCATGCTCAAGCGCGGCTGGATGATGCGCTACATGCCGCCACTCGTCGTGGAAACCGTTCCCGAATATGTGACGGCCGCGGGCTATGCCTGGGCGGTGCTGATGTTCGTGATCGGGGGCGGCATGATCGTGGTCGCCTCCACGGGCGATCTGAAGCTGTGGGCGTTCTATCTCACGGTGGTCGCCGGCGGCGCCAAGATCCTGGCCTTTGCCGTGCAGTATGTCGTCCTCAGGCTCATCGTCACCAGCCGCCGGCGCGCCGCCGCCCGCGCCTGATTGGACGATCGCAGGGTTAGTCAGGACCTGGGAGTTGGGCTATAGGCTCGCTCGAGGACGGCCCGCGGATCGTCGTGGACCGCCGCAAATTGTTCGGGAGACGGGAATGGCCGTGGACGGCAACTGGAATCTGACCATGACGACGCCGATGGGCGAACAGCAGGCGACGCTGAGCCTGAAGGCTGCGGGCGCCACGCTCACGGGCACGCTCGGCGCGCAAGGTAATACCACCGAGATCTTCGACGGCACCGCCTCCGGCGACAACGTCTCCTGGAAGGCCTCGATCGACAAGCCGATGCCGCTCACGCTCGAATTCACCGGCACGGTCTCCGGCGACAGCATCAGCGGCGAGATGGGAATCGGCCCGATGGGCAGCTTCCCGTTCACGGGCACGCGGGCGTAAGCCGCGCGCGGCATCGATGCGTGCGCTCTCACTCATTGCGGCGGCGGTCCTGGCTGTCGCAGCACAGGCCGCGCGCGCGGATGACACCGAACCGGCGTGGCGCGCAAGCGCGCTCGCTTTGGTGCCGGCAGGCTATGTTGCCGGCACCGCTTATCGAACCGAAGGTTCGACCGGCTATCTTGCGGTCTACCCTGCGACATCGAACGATCCGAAGAGACCGGCAAGCGCCTTTGCGCCGCGCCAGGCTCTGGTCGTCACGCTGACGGCGAATGCGACGCGGGCAATGTCAGCCGAGCTGAAACCGCGCGCCGAGCCGGATCCTGACAACGACGACAACGATTTCGCCAGGCTGCACGCCGAGCTCGCCGCCAAGCGCGCGACGCTGCCTGTCGGCACCGAGCCCTGCGATCTCGGCGCCTGGTCCATCGACAAGGACCCGGGCGGACTCAACGTGCGCGCCGAGCCGTCGGTCAAGGCGCGCGTGCTCGGCACCTTGCCGCCGCCCTACCGGCTGAAGCTCGGCGGCGCCGAGAACACGCCCGAGGGCGGCTGGCTGACCGAATTCCGCATCATCGGCTTCAGGGACGGCTGGTTCCTGATCGAAGGCGCGAAGCCGCCGGGCAAGGACTACGAGGACGAGAAGCGATATCCGCGCAACGCGCCAAAGCCCTATGCCGGCCGTGGCTGGGTCGCCTCGAACAAGGTCGGCGCGGCCTATGCCAATGGCGCCACACGCATGGGCGGGCTGTTCCAGGCGCCCTTCGTCGATGCCGAATGGGTGCCGGCCAAGCGCGAGCTCGGCGGCGAGATCGACACCGACGGCGGGCCGAAGCGCATCTTCGCCTGCAGCGGGCTCTGGGGCCTGGTCGAGAGCCACGACGGCGTCCGCGGCTGGTGGCGCGCGCTGTGCTCCAACCAGGTCACGAATTGCAGTTAAGGCGCTGAAGCATTGGCTTCGTCATGGCCGGGCTTGTCCGGCCATCCACGGCTTCTTCGCGGCACCAAGAACGCGGATGCCTGGGACGAGCCCACGGCTGTCCGGTTTAATTTTCGTGGACAGGGCGCATGGCGTGGATTCTTCTACGGTCTTGAGCATCGCCAAATGTTCGAGACACGCCAGGAGAGTCCCGCCATGCGCCACCACAATACAGTATTTCACGGCATTCTGAACTTGGTGCCGTGGGGTGTTCTGGACCGGCTTGTGGACAGGTACCAGGCCAATAAGCGGGTGCGGCGGCTCAGCACACAGGATCAGTTTGTTGCGATGCTGTACGCGCAGCTTTCGGACGCCCAGAGCCTCCGATCGATCGAAGCATCCTTCGAGAGCCATGCCGCACGGCTCTACCATCTCGGAACCAAAGAGCTGTCGCGCTCGACCTTGGCTGACGCCAACGCCAGGCGGTCCAGCGCGGTCTTTGCCGAACTGTTGGCGGTGCTGATGGGCCGCTGCGAACGTGATCTTGCCGATAAACTGGCCGAAGCGGTGTATCTGGTCGATTCGACCGGCTTTCGGCTGAACTCTCTGAGTTCCGATTGGGCGCGGTTTTGCTCCGGCGTGCATGGGGTCAAGCTGCATATCGTCTACAATCCCGACAGTGAGCTTCCGAGCTTCGCCGAACTGACGCCCGCCAACGTCAACGACATCACCGTCGCCAAGGCCATGCCGATCCGCCCCGGGGCCACCTATATCTTCGACCTCGGCTACTACGATTATGGCTGGTGGGCTGAGCTCGACGCTGCGGGATGCCGCCTGGTGACACGGCTCAAGGTCAACACGCCCCTGAGCGACACGATCGAGAACAAGCTGCCTGAAGGCTCCTGCGCGCTCTCCGACCGCATAGGTCTGTTGCCTGCACGGCAAGCAAAGTCCCGCAAAAACCCCTTCAGGGATCCGGTGCGCGAGATCACGGTTCGCACCGAGACCGGCAAGATCCTGCGCATCGTGACCAATGATCTCGATGCCCCGGCCGACGAGATTGCTGAACTCTACAAGAGGCGCTGGCAGATCGAGCTGTTCTTCCGCTGGGTCAAGCACACTCTCAAAATCCGTCACTTCTTCGGCACGTCCGAGAATGCCGTGCGCATCCAGATCGCCATCGCGCTGATCGCCTTCCTGCTCTTGCGTTCGGCCCACAAAGCACAACAAAGCGTCGAGAACCTTCTGATCTTCACCCGCCTGGTCGCTCAAAATCTCATGCAGCGGCGGCGGATCGATCACCTTCTCGACCCACCGCCCCCAATTATCAAAAATGACCGCCAGATGAGCCTAAGACTATGCCAAGTTTAAACCGGACAGCCGTGGGACGAGCCCGGGCATGACGATCATTGTTACGGCACGAGCACTTCCCCCGCGCGCGAGTGCGGGTGAAGCAACTAGCCCAGATTCAACTCCTTGAAGAAGTCGTTGCCCTTGTCGTCGATGATGATGAACGCGGGGAAGTCGACGACCTCGATGCGCCAGATCGCTTCCATGCCGAGCTCGGGATATTCGAGCACCTCGACCTTCTTGATGCAGTGCTCGGCGAGGTTCGCCGCCGCGCCGCCGATCGAGCCGAGATAGAAGCCGCCATACTTCTTGCAGGCCTCGCGCACGGCCGGCGCGCGGTTGCCCTTGGCCACCATCACCATCGAGCCGCCGGCGGCCTGGAACTGGTCGACGAAGGAATCCATGCGGCCCGCGGTGGTCGGGCCGAACGCGCCTGATGCATAGCCCTCGGGCGTCTTGGCCGGACCGGCGTAGTAGACCGGATGGTTCTTGAAATAGTCCGGCAGCGGCTCGCCCTTCTCCAGCCGCTCGCGCAGCTTGGCATGGGCGCTGTCGCGCGCGACGATCATGGTGCCGGTCATCGAGACCCGGGTCTTGATCGGGTGCTTCGAGAACGTCGCGAGGATCTCCTTCATCGGCTGGTTGAGGTCGATCTTGACGACCTCGCCGCCGAGCGCCTCTTCGACCTCAGGCAGATATTGTGCCGGATTGTGCTCGAGCTCCTCGAGATAGACGCCGTCTTTGGTGATCTTGCCGAGCACCTGGCGGTCGGCCGAGCAGGACACGCCGAGGCCAATGGGGAGCGAAGCGCCGTGGCGCGGCATGCGGATCACGCGCACGTCGTGGCAGAAATATTTGCCGCCGAACTGCGCACCGACGCCGAGCGACTGCGTCATCTTGTGGATTTCCTTCTCCATCTCGACGTCGCGGAAGGCGTTGCCGTCGGGCGAGCCGTGCGTCGGCAACGCGTCGAGATAGCGGGCGGAGGCGAGCTTCACCGTCTTCATGCACAGCTCGGCCGAGGTGCCGCCGATCACGATGGCGAGGTGATAAGGCGGGCACGCGGCGGTGCCGAGCGTCAGAATTTTCTCTTTGAGAAAGGCGAGCAGCCGGTCCTTGGTCAGCACCGAGGGCGTCGCCTGGAACAGGAAGCTCTTGTTGGCAGAGCCGCCGCCCTTCGCCATGAACATGAACTTGTAGGCGGTTGCTAAGTCCCCTTGGCCCTCGGCGTAGATCTCGCACTGCGCCGGCATGTTGTTGGCGGTGTTCTTCTCCTCGTACATCGAGAGCGGCGCGACCTGCGAGTAGCGCAGATTGCGGCGGAGATACGCATCGCGCGCGCCTTCGGACAGCGCGGCCTCGTCGTCGCCGTCGGTGATGACATTGCAGCCCTTCTTGCCCATGATGATCGCGGTGCCGGTGTCCTGGCACATCGGCAGCACGCCGCCGGCGGCGATGTTGGCGTTTTTCAAGAAGTCCAGCGCGACGAACTTGTCGTTCGGGCTGGCCTCGCCGTCCTCCAGGATCGAGCGGAGCTGCTTCAGATGGCCGGGGCGCAGATAATGGTTGATGTCGCCGAAGGCCGCCTCCGACAGCGCCCGCAGCGCCTCGCGCGACACCACCAGCATGTCCTTGCCGAGCACCTTCTCGACCCTGACGCCCTCGGACGAAATCTTCTTGTAGGGCGTCTCGTCCTTGCCCAGCGGGAACAGCGGGGTGTGCTTGTAGGGCGGAACGGGCTTGGACTGGTCGGGAAAGGCGGTCGGAGCGTTCATGGGGCGTGTCTCAGGGTATGGGGGTCGGGTCCAGCCCGACATCTAGAGTCCTTCTAAGCATTTTTGGCACAAAGGAAAGGGAAGCAACTCACCCACGGAGACCCGAATATCGGCAATCATTGCGGCGCATGTATTTTAGATGTAATCTTAAGTTGTTTCATCGGCGACATTTCTGACGAACGAACAATGGGAGGCAATCATGAGCATGCGGCTACTCGCTTCGGCGATGACGGCGTTGATGATCGCGATACCCACGGGCGCGCACGCGGTCGGCCCCGGCAAGCAATGCGGCACCATTGCCGGCATTCAATGTGATGCCGGTCTGTTCTGCCAGTTCAAGCCCGGGACCTGTGGTGCCTTCGATCTCGAAGGCGTTTGCACCAAGAAGCCGAGGTTCTGCACCAGGGAGTTCCGCCCTGTCTGCGGCTGCGACGGCAAGACGTATGGCAACGATTGCGAGCGCCGAGCCGCCGGTGTCTCGCTGCGAAGCCAGGGGAAATGCTACTGAGCTCGGCGCATGACGCCGGAGGCTGACAACGGACGCCTCCTGCGTCGTCCGGCACGCATCCGGATCGAGAAGCCGCGCCCCACGTCTTCGAGCTGTATTTGCCGCGCTTCGCCCTTGCGATTTGCGTCGGCCGACGCTTGAATGCGCGCCCTAAGGGGCTTTTCATCATGACATTGAACTTGAACGTCCGCGGCGCGATCCTGGTCGCCGCCGCCATCATCGGCCTTGTGGCTCTCACCTCGCCTGCCCGTGCCGATCGCTGCGACGACAGCACCAAGGAGCTGGCGAACCAGGTTGACCGTCTCAAGGTGAATTTCCGCGCCGCCAACGTCGTCTATCTCACGCACCCGGCGGCCAAGGAGCTGTCGGTCGGCTGCCGCGGCGACAAATATTCGATCGAGCTCTACGCCAAGGGCGATCGCAAGCCGAAGCCGGAGTTCTACACGCTGGTCGGATCGATGGCGGCGATCGTCTTCACCGTGACCAAGGACGACACCACGACGGGCGCGACGCGCTGCCTGAAGCGGATGGGCCTATTGCGCGGCGACAAGGTCACCATGCGCTACCGCCGGCTCAACATGGAATGCACCCGCACCAAGACGGAAGCGTCCATCGCGATCACGCGCGGCAAGGACGAATAGGGCGGAGACTCTGCTCCGCGCTCGCTGCGAATATTGGTGCAGATATAGCGCGACGCAGCTGGCCACGTACTCCGTCATTGCGAGCGAAGCGAAGCAATCCAGAAATCTCTCCGCGGAGACAGTCTGGATTGCTTCGCCGCAAGGGCTCCTCGCAATGACGGGGAGAGGCCTGGTCGGCCCGTTTGCACCGCGCGGATGAGACAAATACACCGCCTCCACCCCACCAATTCCCTCGCATTTTAACGGTTGGCTTGAAGGAAATTTCGCTCCTCGCAGGGCAGGCTTGATTGTTTCCATATGTGAGGATTTGCGGATGAAGGTTTCCACCGTTGCGCCCCCGCCGATCGCGATCGTGGTTCCGAACTACGACACGACCAAGTCGCAGGACGATCAGACCAAGGTCAAGGACGAGGACCCGACCTTCAAGCCGCAGCCGCCGGCGCCGCTGCCGCCGGGTCAGGGCACGCGGATCGACCAGCTCGCCTGATCATGCGTCCCGAGGCCGAAGCGCCCGATCCGGTCGATCGGGCTTTTGGCGTGTCCAGCCGCATCGACTATCGATCCAGCTCGCGATAGCGGCGGAAGATGCCCTGCTCGTTGAAGGGAATGCGGCGCTCGCTGGCGAGATAGGCCTTGATGTTGGGCCGCGCGGCGACGCGCTCGTGCAGGCCGACGAGGCCCGGGACGCCCTTCTCGAACGTCTTCATGCGTTTGGGGAAGGCATAGCGCAGCCCCTCGACGATCTGGAACAGCGAGAGGTCGACATAGGTCGGGCGGCGACCGGTGACATAGGCGCCGCCGTTTGCGGCGAGAAGCTGCTCGAAATAGCCGAGATATTTCGGCACCCGCTCGCCCCAGAACTCGTCCGTGCGCTTCTTCGCCGGCGCCTTCTGGTCCTCGTAATAGAGCGAGGGCCCGAGCGGATGATGGGTGTCGTGGATCTCGACGACGAAGTCCGTGATCGTGAGCTGAAGCTGGTGCACCCAGAGCCGGCCGGCTTCCGTCTTCAGCGCGAGCCCATGGCGGGCGCCGAGATAGAGCAGGATGTTGGCGGTCTGGCCGATGACGAGCTTGCCCGCTTTCAGGAACGGCGGCGCAAAGGGCGGCGTGCCCTTCTGCACGTCCATCATCTTCATCATCGTGGCCACCCCGCGCGGACCGCGCGCGACGTCGACGTAAGCGGCGCCCGCCTCCTCCAGCGCCAGCCGCACATATTCGCCGCGGCCCTGGATCTCGGGCCAGTAGTAGAGCTCGTACTTCATGGGAGAGGTCCGTGAACGTGGAGGCGATCGGACCAATGTAACATGTGGCTGAAGGTTCCGTCAGGGTGAGGCGGAACGGCCGCGCAACATACGCCGTCATTGCGAGCGTAAGCGAAGCAATCCAGAGTCTTTCCGCGGAAATTGTCTGGATTGCTTCGTCGCAAGAGCTCCTCGCAATGACGGTGGAGAGAACTCAGCGCCTCAATTCGCAGCGAAGCAGTACAGCAGCCCGTCGCCGCCGGTGGTCTTCAAATCGGCCTGCGAGCAGCCGCCGTCGGGCCCGCGCGAGGGGTGAGAGCTGTTCCAGGATTTCGAGGGCTCGTCGTCGCCCAGACCCCGGCGATCGAAATGGCCGACCATCGCAGCGCCTTGCGTGCTCGACGTCCAGTTCTTGCAGGTGCGATCGTCCGGCCCGGCAAACGCGGTGCCGTCGGCCTGCGATCCCGTGAGGATATCGTGCCGGTTCGGCTGGTCGCCGGCACCATTGATGACCTCGCCCTTTTCGCTGAGCGCGGTCTGCTTGGAGAGATTGTTCGTGGCGCCGTGCAGTTCGGCGACGTCCTTGGCAATCACCGTGCCCTTGGCGTTCTGCCACGGCCCCTTGCCGATGCGATCCTTGGCGTTGATGGCCGGCTTGCCGTCGGCGGCCTGGGTCGAGAGATAGGCGCGCCAGGTCTTTGTGCCGGCGCCGGCGGCTTGTGCGAGCTTCTGGCAATGCGCGTCGGCTCCTTCCAGACCGCCGAGGTCGGCGCCCTTGCCTGGACCGTTGGAGGTCACGAAGAAGGTCATGTCGGCCGACTGCGCCTGCGCCGAGGGGGCAGCAAGCAAGACCATGGCCAGCGCAACACTGGACATCGTCATGGATTTCTCGATACGGATCATCCTCTCCTCCCAAAGTTGTTTTTGTTCGCCGCCTGACTTCAACCCGGGGCACCCCCGCTTATTCCGATGCCGTGCTGCGAGAGGCCCAAAAGAAAAGGGCGCCGTGCGGAACGCACGACGCCCTGGTTTCTCCTATCGCGAGCGATCAGCTGGTCTGCTGGATCGCCGACAATTCCCAGCCGGTGCCCGGCCGGCGGGCGAAGGTCCAGATCTCGGTCGCCTCGCCCGGCTGCTCGCTGCCGGCGACGATTGCGCCGGTGTTGCGATCCACCGTCTTGTCGGTGAGCGCGAAGCGCAGCGCCACCGTGGCGTAGTCGGTCTCGCCTTCGCGCCAGGCTTCCGCGAGGTCGCCCTGCAACAGCTTCACATCCGTGACCTTGTTGAGCACGTTGCGGGCGCGGTTCTGGGCGAGGTCCTGCTCGAAATAGGAGACCATTTCCGGCGTCGCGAGCGTGTGCAGCTTGGCCACGTCCTCGTTCGACCAGGCCGCCTGGATCTCGCCGAGCAGTCGCTCGAACGCCTCGTAGTCATCCGGCTTGATCTCGAGCGGCGCGTTGTTGGCGCCGAAGCCGAAGCCACCAAGGCCGCCGCCAAGACCACCACCGAGACCGCTGCGATAGTTCGTCTGCGGTCCGGGCGCCGCGCCGGACTCAGCATTGGCGTAAGCCGCCCGCGGGGCGTGACGGCGCTGCCACCAGGACATCGCCAGCCGCACCACGAGCACCACCAGCGCGATCTGGATGATCAGGCCGATGATCGAGGACAAGCCGCCGAGGCCGCCGAACAGTCCGCCACCGAACAGCATGCCGAGCAGGCCGGCGCCGAGGAAGCCGGCCGCAAGGCCGCCCATGAAGCCGCCGGCGCGGCCGAACAGGCCGCCGCGCGCGGGCGCGGAAGCAGCCGAGTTCATGCCTGCACCCGGCTGAGTGTAGGTGCGGTTGAACTGCGAGGCCGAGCCGGGCGCCGTCGTGGTCGACGGCGGGGCCGAATAGGTGCGCGAGCCGCGTGAACCGGACGAGCCGCCGCCGCCGACGCGCGCGTCAGCGGACGAGATCGCCAGCGCAGTCGGCAGCGCAAGCGCCAGCACGACGGCGATCGTCTTGAAGAGAGTGCGGGATCGTTGCGAGAAAGTCATGTGCGTTTCCCAAATCCCCGGCATGGGGACGTGCCCCTAAGATGGGCAGACTTCCCGAAAAGTGAAGCCGGTTTCGAAACCCATGGCTGCGGCCCTCAGTCGCGGGGATGTGGCAAAAGCTCATATTTGGCGGGGGTTTGGCCGGGGATGCGCGGGGAACCGAGGTCGCGGGTTACCGGTGGCTTGGGGGCGGAGTTTCCACTCTATCCCCGTCATTGCGAGCGTAGCGAAGCAATCCAGAAATCCCTCCGCGGAGGCAGTCTGGATTGCTTCGTCGCAAGGGCTCCTCGCAACGACGATGTTGAAGCAATCGGGCGCAATGACGGAGGGCGCGGGAATGGCGCGTGCACGCCCCTCACCCCTGCTTCGTCATCGTCTCCTTCACCGCCGCCACCAGCTGGCTGAGCGTGAAGGGTTTCGGCAAGAAGTCGAACTGCTGGCCTTCGGGCAGGCTCTTCTCGAAGGCATCCTCGGCATAGCCGGAGACGAAGATGAACTTGATGTCGGGGTTCTTCTCGCGCATCGCCTTCAGCAGCGTCGGGCCGTCCATCTCCGGCATGACGACGTCGGAGACGACGAGATCAATCGCCCCGCTCTGCTCGTCCAGCATTTCCATGGCCTCGACGCCGTTCTCGGCCTCGACCACGGTGTAGCCGCGCGAGCGCAGGCCGCGGGCGTTGAGTGCGCGCAGCCCCTCCTCGTCCTCGACCAGCAGGATGGTGCCCTGGCCGGTGAGGTCGGTGCGCGGTTTCGCCTCGGCCGCCGCGGCGGCGGCTTCCTTCGCGGCGCCGTTGGTCGCGCTGACCAATGCTGCGGGCTGCTCGACCTGCACCTCGGCCTCGGCGTGGTGGCGCGGCAGGAAGATGTGGAACGAGGTGCCCTGCCCCGGCTCGGAATCGACATAGATGAAGCCGCCGGTCTGCTTGACGATACCGTAGACGGTCGAGAGCCCGAGGCCGGTGCCCTTGCCGACTTCCTTCGTCGAGAAGAACGGCTCGAAGATCTTGTCGCGGATGTCGGCGGGGATGCCGGTGCCGGTGTCGGCAACCTCGATCCGGACATAATCCGCAGCCGGCATGCCCTTGTAGGCGAGCTTGCCCGCGTCCTCGGTGGTGACGTTGGCGGTGCGGATGATCAGCTTGCCGCCGTCGGGCATGGCGTCGCGCGCGTTCACCGCGAGATTGACGATCACCTGCTCGAACTGGGAGACGTCGACCTTCACCGGCCAGAGGTCGCGGCCGTGCACGAGGTCGAGCTTGACCTTCTCGCCGATCAGCCGGCGCAGCAGCATGGTGAGATCCGACAGCGCGTCGCCGAGATCGAGCACCTGCGGCCGCAGCGTCTGCCGCCGCGAGAACGCCAGCAATTGCCGCACCAGGGTCGCGGCGCGCGTTGCGTTCTGCTTGATCTGCATGATGTCCTGGAACGACGGATCGGTCGGCTTGTGCGCGTTCAGCAGGAAGTCGTTCGCCATCATGATGGCGGAGAGCACGTTGTTGAAGTCGTGGGCGATGCCGCCGGCGAGCTGGCCCACCGTCTCCATCTTCTGCGACTGGTTGATCTGATTCTCCAGCGCGCGCCGCTCGGTGGTCTCGAGCATGTGCACGATGGCGGCTTCCGCCTCGGTCTCGGCGGAATCGACCGGCGTCACGAAGAACTGGCCCCAGCGCTCCTTGGCCCCTTCCAGCGCCACCTCGACCGGCGCGATGTCGGCCTTGCCTTCGGCGGCCTGGTTGATGGCCGCGATCAGGAGGTGCCGGTCGCGCGAATTCACCGCGCGGAAGATCGACTTGGAGGAAGTGTCCAGCCCCAGCGCCTGGCCGAGCTTGGCATAGCGCGCATTGGCACGCACCACGTTGCCGGCGCGATCGACGGTCGCGATCGCCATCGGCGTGTGGTCGAAGAAGCGCATGAAGCGCACTTCGGCGGCACGGTCAGGATCGCTGCGCTCGTCGCGGGCACGGCTGATCACCAGCGTGCGCGAGGGCCCCGGCGCGCCGTCGGCGCCGAAGGCGAGCTTGTGATAGAGCCGCACCGGCATGGTCTTGCCGGAGCGCATGCGCAGGTCGATGTCGAAGACCTCGGTCTTCACCTCGCCCGGCACCGCCACGATCGAGGTGAGCAGCGAGGCGCCGTCCCCGGAGACGATGTCGGTCAGCTTCAGGCCGCCCGAGCCGATCTCGGCGAGGTCGTAGTCGAGCCAGTTCGCCAGCGTCGCGTTGACATAGGCGAGCTCGCCGGCCGGGTTGACCGAGAAGAAGCCGCACGGCGCGTGATCGAGATATTCGATGGCGTGCTGGAGCTCCTGGAACACGTCCTCCTGGCGCTCGCGGTCGCGCGTGATGTCGGCGATCGACCACACCGCGTATTTAGCCTCGCGCTTGCCGGTGCCGAGCGGGCGCACGCGCATGCGCAGCCAGCGGCCCTGGTTGCCGTCAAGGCCGGAAATGCGCACCTCTTCCTGCTGCCGCTTGCCCTCGCGGGCGGCTTTCAGCAGCCGGAACACGGCCTCCGAGACGTCGGGATTGCCGATGAAGACGCGCTCGACGGGGCGCACGTCCTGCGGTCCGCTGGCGCCGGTCAGCGTCAGATAGGCGGCATTGGAATAGACCACGTGTCCGCGCGCGTCGGTGACGGCAAGGCCGTCGAAGGCGTGATCGGAGATGCGGCCGATGATGGGATCGTCGAGATTGCGGTCCGCGAAGCGGATGATGCCGGCGGCGAAGGCGAACAGGTTGAACAGGCCGACCATCGCCAGCACGGCGAGGATGCCGAGGATATAGGGCTGCGCCTGCGCGCGCCCGAGCGTCATCAGCCCGACGGCCACGGCGACGAGGCCGGCGGCCACCAGCAGCACCAGCGCAATGCTGCCCGAGCGCGGCGACGGCTCGTGCGCCGCAACGGGCTCGCGTGTGAGGTCGTGGTCGGTCTCGGCGGTCATTCTCGAGCTGGCGCAGCCTGTCGGCAGAGAATCAACGCGCCACCGGGCGCGTGGGGTCCTCCCTGCCTGAATCGGACCCTGAGGTGCAAGGGCAGCAGCGGCGAAAGGTACGCTGATTCCCAGATTACGGCCATTTCCGGTACTTTTCGGGCATTTTATCCCCGCCCGGCGCCAAATCCGCGCTTCAGGCGCATGACGTAGCCGATGACTTCGGCGACGGCATGGTAGTGCTCGGTCGGGATTTCCTGGTCGATGTCGACGGTGGCGTAGAGCGCGCGGGCCAGCGGCACGTTCTCCACGATCGGGATGTCGTGCTCGCGGGCGATCTCCCGGATCTTGAAGGCGAGGTTGTCGACGCCCTTGGCGACGCAGATCGGCGCGGTCATGCCGCGCTCGTAGGACAGCGCGACCGAATAGTGGGTCGGGTTGGTGATGATCACGGAAGCCTTGGGAACCGCCGCCATCATGCGCTTCTTGGCGCGCTGCTGCCGCAGCTGCCTGATCTTGCCCTTGATGTGCGGGTCGCCTTCGGACTGCTTGTATTCTTCCTTGATCTCCTGGAGCGACATCTTCTGCCGCTGGAACCAGCTGCGGTACTGGAAGAAATAGTCGGCGATGGCGACGATCGCGAGCGCGGCGACCACCGCGCCGAGCAGTTGGATGGTCATGCTGGTGCTGGCGCCCAGCATGGCGGCCGGATCGAGCCTGACCATCGCTTCCATGCGGTGCCGCTCCGGCCACAGGATCATGGTCATGACCACGCCGAGAGCGACCAGCTTGCCGATGCCTTTGAGGAAATTGGCGGCCGCCTGCTTGCCGAAGATGCGCTTGAAGCCGGCGCCGGGCGAGATCTTGTTGAACTTGGGCTTGAGGGACTCGGCCGACCAAACCAGCCGGTGCTGCAGCATGTTGCCGGCGATGGCCGCCAGCACCAGCATCAACAGGGGCACGCCGATCGCGGCAAGCACGGCGAGCTCGATCTGCTGCGTCAGCGCGAGCAGGGCCTTGCCGTCGGTCTTGATCATCCAGGAATTGGCGAGCAGGTTGCGCATCGGCGTCAGCAGCCCGCTGCCGACCGAGCCCGAGAAGGTGGAGACGACGAGCGTGCCGCCCGCCATCATGAACCAGGTGTTGACCTCCTGGCTCTTGGCGACGTCGCCGCGTTCGAGCGCATCGTCGAGGCGCTTTTGCGTCGGGTCTTCTGTTTGACTTTCGGGATCGTTGTCTTCCGCCATCGGTCGAGCCCCGTCACTTCAGCGGCATCATCTGGTGCATGACACCGATGAAATAGTCGAGAAAGGTGCCCATCATCGCGGTGAGCACCACCGCGAGGACCAGGAAGCCCGCGAAGATCGACAGCGGCACGCCGACGAAATAGACCTGCATCTGCGGCATCAGCCGCGCCAGCACGCCCAACCCGATATTGAAGACGAGGCCGAACACCAGGAACGGCCCGGAGAGCTGCAGGCCCAGGCTGAACGCGGCGGCGAAGGCGCGCGTCGCAAGCGAGGCGACGTCGCCGCTCGACACGGTCTCGCCCGGCGAGAAGATCGTGTAGCTGTCGTTCAGCGCCGCGATCACCAGATGATGGCTGTCGGTGGCGAACAGCAGCGTCACGCCCAGCATGGTCAGGAAGTTGCCGACCAGCACGCCCTGCTGGCCCTGCGTCGGATCGACCGAGGTGACGAAACCGAGCCCCATCTGCTGCGCGATCACGGATCCCGCGACCTGGAGCGCGGACAACGTCACCCGCGCGGTCGCGCCGAGGACGATGCCGATCGCGATCTCATGCAGCATCAAGACCAGCAGCGGCGCCAGCGAGCCCATGTCGACCTGATAGGCGTTGCGATGCAGCGGCAGGATGATCAGCGTGAGCAAGAGCGCGATCGACAGCTTGATCCGCGTCGGAATGTTGGTCTCGCCGAGGCCGGGCAGCAGCATCACCATCGCGCCGACCCGGGCGAAGGCCAGCATGAAGGAAGCGGCGAGCGCCGGCAGCAGCGAGACGTCGATGCGCATAATTCACGCATTGTGCCTCAGCCGCCGATGATTCGCGACGATATCCGCAGCATGTGGGCGTGCATCGAATCGGCCATGAACGGCAGCGCCAGCAGCATCGTGGCGAAGATGGCCAGGATCTTCGGCACGTAGATCAGCGTCTGCTCCTGGATCTGCGTCAGCGCCTGGAACAGCGACACGATGACACCGACCACGAGGCCGACCACCATCAGCGGCGACGACACGATCACGATGGTCCAGATCGCGTCACGCGCGACGTCGAGGGTCTCGGGTCCGGTCATTTGCAGAATTCCTTGTTCAACCTACATCCCCGCCACCGCGGCGAGGAACAAACGCCCTCTCCCCGTCATTGCGGGCGCAGCGAAGCAACCCAGACTGTCGCCGCGGAGAGATTTCTGGATTGCTTCGCTGCGCTCGCAATGACGCCTGCGGCGAACGCCAGCGCAAAAATCAAATCTGCATCTTCATGATGTCTTCATAGGCCGCGATGACGCGGTCGCGGACCGAGACCAGCGTCGACACCGCGACGTCGGTGTCTGCGACCGCCGTGACCACGTCCATCACGTTGGCCTTGCCGGCGGCCATCGCCACCGTCTGCGCGTCGGACTTGCGGCCCGATTCCATGACGCTGCCGACGGCGTCCTTCAGCAGCGCGGCGAAGGATTGTCCGTTCGGTTCGCTGCCCTTGCCGGCGCCGCTGCTCTCCAGCACCCGGGCGAGGTTGGCGTAAGCATTGGCGGCGATTGTCGGTGATGCCATGGCTCAAATGTCCTGTTCAACTCTTGAGGATGTCGAGCGTGCGCTGGATCATCCGGCGCGTCGCACTGATGATGTTGAGGTTGGCTTCGTAGGACCGCTGCGCGTCGCGCATGTCGGTCATCTCGACCACCGAGTTCACGTTGGGATATTTGACGTTGCCGGTGGCATCCGCCGCCGGATTGTTCGGCTCGTATCTGACGCGGAAGGCGGACTGGTCGGGCTTGATCCGGCCGAGGGTGACGACCTGCGCGTCGAGCGTGCGGTCGAGCGCGGAGGAGAAGGTCGGCACCTTGCGCCGGTAGGGATCGCCGCCGGCGGCCTGCGCCGTCGAATCCGCATTCGCGATGTTCTCCGAGATCACCCGCATGCGTCCGGCCTGCGCGCGCAGGCCCGAGGTCGCGATTGCCATGGAGCGGGCGAAGTCGCTGCTGTCATTTGCCATGTTCCGCCTCCTTCAGGCCTAACCCTTGTTCAGGCCTAACTCTTGTTCAGGCCTAACCCTTGCCGATCGCCGTCTTGAGCAGGCGCAGGCTCTTCGAATAGAGCGAGGTCGCCGCCGCGTAGTCCATCTGGTTGCTGGCGGCCTTCATCATCTCCTCCTCGAGATTGACGGCATTGCCGGCAGGGCGGGTCTCGAAACCGGCGTTCTTGTTCTGGTCGAAGGCGGAAGCCGCCCCCGATGGCGTCATGTGCGAGGCGCTGGTCCGGGTCATGGCCAGAGGCCCCATGGACCCCGTGACGGCGCCGGCCTTGTCGAACTTCGGCTCGACGAGGTCGCGCGGCCGGAATTTCGGCGTGTCGGAATTGGAGACGTTCTCGGACAGGACGCGCTGGCGCTCCTGGTGCCACTGCATCTTGGTGCGAAGCACCGACAGTTCCGGGATATCGTTGATGGACATCGTCGCGGCTCCTTCCGCCGCTCCGGACCCAAGGTCCGAAGCTAGGCAGAATTTGCCGCGTGTATGGTTAACAGCTGGTTAAGACGTCGCGGGCCTCTGTCCCCGGACGGCACACGCATGCGCGCGCCCCGTGATTCTACGCTCCCAAAACCGGCATTAACCCAACCGTTGGCGGTGCGTGCACAGGGCAAGAAGTCGTTTTGGATCGGGCGATTCATGGGTTATTAAGAGTTGGGGACGGCAAAACTTGCCGTGGAACGTTAAGAAATCGCAGTTTGGGGCATCGTCCGCCGGTGGTCGGCAACTGACCATGGGCACGAGAAAAGCGCCATTTGTCGGGGACAAGTATGCAAGGCAGCCCTATCACCTTCATCGTCGCGTTCATCGTCGTGCTGGCGTTGATCGGCGTCGCTGCATGGCTGGTTCGCCGATTCGCCGGTGGCCGCGTTGGCGCCAACACCCAGCGCGGCCGGATGCCCCGCCTCGCCGTGATCGACGCCGCCGCGGTCGACGGCCGGCGCCGGCTGGTGCTGGTCCGGCGCGACAATGTCGAGCATCTGCTGATGATCGGCGGCCCGACCGACATCGTCGTCGAGCCCAACATCGTTCGCGCCGCGCCCAGCCGCGACCAGATCCCGCAACGTCCGAACGCCGCCGAACCGCCGCGCCTTGCCCCCATGCCCGATGCCGGCGGCTGGGCCGACGACGCGCCGCGGCCCGAGCTGCTCGACCATCCCGAGCCGCAAATGCCCGAGCCGCCGCCGCGGCCCGCGCGTCCCTCCTTCGCCGACGAAGTGCGCCGGCCGGCACCTGCGCTGGCGGAACGCCGCAGCGAGCCGGCTCTCGGCGGCTTTACGCCGGAGCCGAGCACGCCGCGTCCCGAGCGCGAGCCGTTGCCGCCGCGCATTGCCCGCAGCGAGCCGCCGCTGATGCCGCGTCCGCCGCGCGGCACCGAGCCGATGAAGATGCCGCCGGTGCGGGCCGAGCGCGCCGCCGCGCCGCCGCCACCCCCGCCTGTGCCGCAGGCTCCGCCCGTTTCGCCGCCGGCGCCGGCTGCTGCGCCCTCGAGCGCCGAGCAAAATCTCGCCGAAATGGCGCAGCGCCTCGAGGCTGCCCTGCGCCGCCCGGCCGGGGAGACGGTCGCACCTCCGGTTGCGCCCGAGCCGCCGCCCGCTCCCCCCCGCGCCGCGCGCAGCGAGCCGCCGGCGCCGCCCGCCGCGCCGGCAAAGCCGGCCGCAGAAAAGACCAGCTTTGAAAATCTCGAAGACGAGATGGCCTCCCTGCTCGGCCGTCCGAAGCCATCTTCGTGAGGTTGCCGGCCCTCCCGCGTAGAGTTCTTTTCCTTTCTGTCCTGGTCGGCGCGGCTTCGCTCGCGATGCCGTCGCATGCCCAGGACATCAGCATCAATCTCGGCGGCGGCGCCGGTGGCGGCGGCGTCACCGAGCGCGCGATCCAGCTGATCGCGCTGCTCACGGTGCTCTCGATCGCGCCGTCGATCCTGATCATGATGACGTCGTTCACGCGCATCGTGGTGGTGCTGTCACTGCTACGCACCGCGATGGGCACCTCGACCGCCCCACCGAACTCGGTGATCATCGCGCTCGCGATGTTCCTCACCTTCTTCGTGATGGGCCCGGTGCTGCAGAAATCCTACGACGAGGGCATCCGCCCGCTCGTCGCCAACCAGATCGGCGTCGAGGATGCGTTCCAGCGTGCCTCCGTGCCCCTGCGCGGCTTCATGCAGAAGAACGTGCGCGAAAAGGACCTGAAGCTGTTCCTGGATCTCTCCGGCGAGCCGCCGCCCGCGACGCCCGACGATCTCGCCTTACGCATTCTCGTTCCCGCCTTCATGATCTCCGAGCTGAAGCGCGCCTTCGAGATTGGCTTCCTGTTGTTCCTGCCCTTCCTGATCATCGACCTCGTGGTCGCCTCGGTGCTGATGTCGATGGGCATGATGATGCTGCCGCCGGCAACGATCGCGCTGCCGTTCAAGCTGATCTTCTTCGTGCTGGTCGACGGCTGGTCGCTGGTGGCGGGGAGCCTGGTGCAGAGTTACGGGGGGTGACAGCGGGGCGACATCAATGCCTCTCCTCAGATCTCGACGAAGGCCCCCGACCTCTCCCCGTCATTGCGAGGAGCCCTTGCGACGAAGCAATCCAGTCTGCCGCTCCGGAAAGATTCTGGATTGCTTCGCTGCGCTCGCAATGACGAGTTTGTGGCGCGGTCACGGGCCGCGCTTTCCGCGGTGCCGAGCCCTACCGCGTCATCTTGATCTGCCGGACGACCGGGATCGTGGGCAGCGAGCCGGTGTGGTCGCTCTCGTCCTTGGCCTGCGGCGCGCCGGGGGCGCGCGCGGTGGCGTCGGGGAAGCGCTGCTTCATCTCGCGCAGGAAGCCTTCGAGCGTATCGACGCTGGCGGCGAGCTTGGCGATCTCGGCGAACTCGGCGCTGGAGGCTGCGGCCGGCTTGCTGGCAATGTCGAAGGCGAGACGGTCGGCGCTCTCGCTCATCAGCGGGGCGTATTTCTCGCGGAAGCGCGACAGGCCGATCGAGTCGTCGGCGAGTGCGTAGCCGACGGCGGCGCGTATGATGTCGCTCTTCTCGACCGCATTGAGCGGCTTGAAGTCGCGGAAGCGGTCGCCGTAATAGAGCTCGATCTGCTCGGCGGACTCGCGCCAGCGCCGCGCCGCCCAGAAGATGTCGGAGCGCAGGCGGAGCACCTCCCGCCCGGCGACGTTGGAGACGATGTCGAGCGCGAGATCGTGACGGCCGACGTCGCTCTGCGCGCGCGCCTCCAGCAGCAGGCGCTGCTGCCTGAGTTCGCCCGAGAGATCGCTGATGCGGCTCGCGCGCAACGCGGTGATGGCCATGTCGGGCTTGCGGTTGGCGAGATAGATCATGGCAAGGCGTGCGGCGACCTGGGCACGCGCCGCGCCTTCGAGGCGATGATCGACCTGGTATTGCAGGAGCTCGGCGGCCTGGTCGAGCAGATCGATCGAGACGAGACGGTCGGCGAGCCGGCGGATCAGCTCGTCGCCGCGGCGGCCGATCGGCGTCAGCTCGCGGAACTCGTAGAACATCCCGAGCGCCTCGACCGGCGGCAGCTCGTCGCCCTTCGGCCCGAGGAAGAGCTGCGTGAACAGCTCGGAGGCGAGATCCTGCGCCTGACGCGAGGCTTCGGCGTTCGGCTGCAGCCTCGTCGCGGTGCGCGCGGCGGTGAGCGCATCGCGGTAACGCCCGTTCTCGGCATAGAGACGCGACAGCATCTGCAGCGTCTTGACCTCGATCGCATCGCCCCGCCAGGTCATCGACAGCGTCTCCAGCTCGCGCAGCGCCTCGTCCTTGCCGATCTCGTCTCGCTTCTGGCGCAGCGCGATCTCGAGCTGCTTGGCCTCGGCCGCAGCCGGACGGTCGTTCGAGGCGACCGCGAGCTTGTAATCGTCGAGCGCATCCTTGTCGTGGCCGAGCGCCTCGGCGAGCCGGCCGCGCAGCACGGCGAAGCCAGGCGCGGCCTCGGGCGGAACGCCGACCACCTCGAGCTCGCTGCGGCGCTTGGAGGCGCCGGCATAGTCCTTCACCTCGAGGGATGCGCGCATCGCGTCCATCGTCACGATGCGCTGGATGTCGAGCGGCAGCGAGGCGATGGCGAATTCGACGTTCTTGAACTTCTCGCGCGCGTCGGCCCATTTGCCCTGGCGCGCATAGGCCAGCGCCTTCCAGAGCTGGGAATCGTGGCTGTTGCCGATCGCAGGATTGGCGAGATCCTTCAGGCCCTGCGCCGGCCGGCCGATCAGGATGCTGGCGATCGCATGCATGATCAGTGCGCCGCTCTCCTCCTTGTTGAGGGGATCGCCCAGCATCAATTCGGTGACGGCCTTGGCCTCGTGATACATGGCACGTGACATGTAGAATTGCGCAAGATCGAGCCGCGGCAGCGAACGCAATGCCGGCTCGACGGCCGAGATCGCGGTCATCAATTCGTTCTGACGAACCCAGAAATTCTCCGACTGGCCTTTGCGCCAACCTTCGGGGCTGAAGACCGGCCGCACCGCGGTCGGCGCCCGCTCGGCGGAGATGTCGACCGGCGACAGCGTCAGTCCGCCCTTCTTGCCGAGGATCACCTTGTCCGCGCCGACCTCGACGCCGATCTCGTCGGAGTTCGGCCGGATCGCGATGCCGTGCGCGGATTCCAGCAGCGAGAGATCGACAAGGTCCTGCCGCTTGATGAAGCCGCGCACCGGCCGCTGCCCGGTGACGACATAGAGCGTGTCGCCGGCGTCGGGATCGGTGAGCTTGTGCAGCAGGCCCGGATTGGCGAAGGGAATGGCGATGTTGGCGAGCGCGGGATCGGTGATGTTGCGCGACATCATCAGCGGCAGCGGCGTCGCCTGGATCTTGTCGGCGAGCGTCAGCATCCAGTTGATCTCCTTGCCGACCTCCTCGCTCGTCAGCGAATAGACCAGCGGGCGCGTGAGACGGATGCGCACCGCCTGCCCCTTGTCGAGCGGGACGCGGCCGACCTCGCCGATCATCGCGCCCCCCCTGGTGCGGATCGCCTCGACATCGATCGGCTTCGGCGTATCGAACACCAGCCACACGGTGTCGCCGCGGCGGAACGCCGCCGCCGGTGTTGCGACCTGAAGCGGGAACGTCACACGCAGACCGTCGCTGTCGCGGCGTGCATCGACGCTGGCGATCGTGGGCGCGAGCAGCGCCGCGGCGGACGCATCCTTGACCGGCTCCTTCGCGATCTCCTTGGGCGCTTCGACAGGCGCAGGCGGCGCCGGCTTCGCAGCTTCCTTCGCAGCTTCCTTGGGCCCCTCCGCAGGTTGCACCGCTTCGGCGGCGGGAGCGGCTGCCGGTTTCGGCGCCTCGGCCGGCGGCAGCGCGGCGGGCGCTTCCACCTTCACCTCGGGCTTGATGTCGACCTTCGCCTCGCGCGCGATCGTCTCGGAGGTCGGCGGCGCGATCTCGCGCTGGGCGCCCTTCTTCTCCGCGGCCGGCTTTTCCGGTGGGGGCGCAGGGCTAGCTGCCGGCCCGTGACCGGCCGGCTTCATCTGCGCGATCGCCGCTTCGGGCAACGCCGCCGACTTGCCCTTGTCGGGCTGGAAGGAGACGTCGACGACATAGTTCTTCTCGTCACGGAACGAATGCACGTCTGAATCGCCGACCAGCGCGATCTCGACACTGGTCTGGTCGATATCGGACTTCTGCTTGATCGAGGCGACGTTCGGGGGGGCGGCGACCACCGCATCCGCCAGGTCGAAATTGAGATTGGTGTTGAAGACCAGCGTGAGCTTCTGCTCGTTGAGGACGGAGGAGACGCCGACCCCGTCGGGCATCTCGAACACGAAGCGCACGAAGGTCGGCTGCACCGAGGCGCGCACGCGGATCTGCGGACGCTTCTTGGCCTCGGCGGCGGCGCGCTGGGCCCGCAGCGCGCGCTCGGCGGCGCGTGCCCGCTCGGCGAGCTCCTTGACCACGTCCATGGGCAGGCTCGGCGGCGGTCCCTTCCAGCCCTCGGGCAGCAGGTCGACGAAGGTGCGCTCGCCGGCGTTCATGGTGTTGACGGTGACGCGACGCGCCAGCGACAGACGAATGGCGCCGCCGTCAGGATCGCGGCGGGCGGAGTTGACGTAATCGGGCGCGCCTTCCGGCACGCGATCGACCGGAACATCCACGGGCCGATCGAAGCGGATGATGAGGATGGAGCCCGCGGTCGTGACCTCGGAGGGAACATCCTCGCCGAGCTTGATGACGAGACGGGCAAAGCCGCCACCGGCTGAAAACGTCGCCTCGCCCCTGATCGGATCGGCCGCCCGGCTAGGTGCACCGAGGCCCATCAGGAAGCAGGCGGCCAGCAAAGGCAGCTTGCGGACATGGCGCGACACGCCTTGCGCCAAAGCGCGGGCTCGCGACACAAATCCAGCGGCAGCCTCTCGCGCCATTGGCGGCATTTCTTCCGGTTCGACGGGTCCACACCGGCACTGGTGCCGGCCCCTGCCTTCGACTCTAAGGTTTTGCCAATTAAGGACTTCTTAAGTATGAGCCCTCAATTCGGCTTTTGCGTCGGCCTGCCGTCGATCTTGGGCAATTCGCCGGCCGAGGCGGACTGATCGCCGCCGCCATTGGCGCGGCGGGCCATCTCGACGGTCAGGCGCTCGGCCGCCTCGGACGACATCAGCCCCAGAATGTCCGACATCTTGCGCGGCGCGATCGCCGAGGCGATCTCGATCAGCACGCCCATTTCGAGCCGGTCGAACACCCGCGCGGCGTCCTTGGGCTTCATGCCCTCGTACATGGTCACGAGGCCCTTCATGCGCTGGGCTTCGGCGGCCTTCTGCTCGGCCTGGGTCGCGGAGATGCGGGTTTCCACCGCCTTCATCTCCTCGACCTTGGTCTCGATGCGCTTCTCGGCGGACTTGAGCAGGCTCTCGCGGATGTCGATCTCGCGCTGGCGGGCCTCGATCTCCTGCCGCCGCGCCTGCAACCGTTCCAGGACGGCGCGCTCCGAGGCCGAGACCTGCGGCTGGCCTTCCTCGATCTTGACCACGGTGCCCTCGGGCTTGGTCTCGGGCGCCGCGGGCTTTGGCGCTTCCTTCGGCGCGCCGTGGGTCGATCCCGTGATATCGGGATCGTCGCGGCCGGTCGGGAAATTCAGGTTCTCTTCCGCCCAGGATTTCTTGCCCTGGTTCGGCTTGTAGTCGAAGACATAGCCGCCGTTGATCGCGAGGCCCGCCACCTTCAGCATGGCGAGGCCTGCGACGGCGAGCAGGACGACGGGAATGACGCGGATGTTACGAAAGGACTTCATACCCTGACTTCATGCGGCAAGGACTTCATGCGGCAAGCCCGTTGGATCGTCGGCGCTCGGAGAAGGCTTCGGCGGCGGCCGCGACCGCCTTCGCGCTCGACGGCTTGGCCGCGGGCGCGGCGACCGTCTCCGGATTGGTGACGGGACGCGCGGCGATCGCGATCTTGGACAGGCGCCGCACCACGTTGTCGGCCTCGCCGAGCTGCTTGTAGAGCTGATCGGACATCTGCGTCGCGGCGGCGAGCTGGCTGCCGAGATTCTCGTTGACGTCGCGCACCGCGAGCTTCAGCCCGCCAATCGCGCGCTCGGCGATCTCGGTCGCGGTGATCAGCTCCCCGATGACGGCCTTCAGCGAATGCTCGTCCGCCTTGAGCCGCGTCAGGCGCTTGTTGAGCATGACGCAGTAGACGATCGTCAGCATCAGCAGGATAGCCACCAGCGTCTCGATCGCCATTCCCAGGGAGTGGTTCATGGGGCCTCCATCATCTTGTTCTGCTCGTCAACCTTCTCGAACATCGCAAGTGTCGTACTTGGCTTGCGCAAGGGTTTCGTCACGCGGATCGCGACACGGTCGCCGACCCGGCCCATCCGCCCCTCGGTCAGCGTGACGTCGCCGCAGCGCACGGTGACGTTGGCGTCGGCGCGCATGTCGAGCGGCAGCGTGTCGCCGACCTTGAGCCGCATCAGCTGCTTGAGCGGAATGTCGGCCTCGTAGAGCACGGCATCGACCGCGATCTCGGCCTGCACGATCTCGGTGGCGAAATGGCCCTCCCAGACCGGGTCGCGGCCGAACTTTTCGCCCATGAACATCTGGAGCAGGACGCCCCGGATCGGCTCGATGGTCGCGTAGGGCAGCAGCAGCTCGATGTTGCCGCCGCGGTCTTCCATGTCGATGCGCAGGCGCACCAGGATCGCGGCGTTGGCGGGACGGCTGATCGCGGCGAAACGCGGATTGGTCTCGAGCCGGTCGATCGTGAAGGTCACCGGCGACAGCGGCCGGAACGCCTGCTCGGCGTCGGCCAGCACCACCTCGACCAGCCGCTTGACCAGCTCGGTCTCGATCGTGGTGTAGGGCCGGCCCTCGATGCGCAGCTGGCTGGTGCCGCGGCGGCCGCCGAGCAGCACGTCGATCATCGAATAGATCAGGTTGGAATCGACCGTCGCCATGCCGAAGTTCTCCCACTCCTCGGCCTTGAAGACGGTGAGGACGGCGGGCAGCGGGATCGAGTTCATGTAGTCGCCGAAGCGCACCGAGGTGATGCGGTCGAGCGAGACTTCGACGTTGTCGGAGGTGAAGTTGCGCAAGGAGGTCGTCATCAACCGCACCAGGCGGTCGAAGACGATTTCGAGCATCGGCAGGCGCTCGTAGGAGACCATCGCCGAATCGATGATCGCGCGAATGCCGGAATGGTCGTCGAGCGTGACGTCGCCGACGGTGAAGCCGAGGAGATTGTCGATCTCCTCCTGCGACAGCACCCGCTCGCCTGAATTCTTGCCGCTGCCGAGATCGCGGCTGCCGTCCTCGACCATGGCGGCCCATTGCAGGGCCATCGTCTCCGACAGCTCGTTCTCGGCGGCAGCCTTTGCCGCCTCGGCGGGATCCTCGCTGTCGAGCGAGGCCTCCCACTGGGCGGCAATTGCATCCTGGTCGACTTGGTCGTTGCCCGCCATGATCCCTAGTCCGTCATGCTCACTGGACCACGACTTCCTTGAACAGCACGGCGCTGACCTGGATCGGGGCGACCGCCGCGTTGACGCGCTTGGTCAGCTCCTCCTTGAGGCGGAAGATGCCGGCCGAACCGTTGAGGTCGGACGGGCGCAGCTCGCGCACATAGGTCTGGAAGATGTCGGTGACGCGCGGCATCGTAGGCTTGATCGCCTCGATCTGCTTCTCTTCCTTCAGCTCCAGCACGATTTTCAGCCGCAGATATTGCACGCGCTCGCCGGGCGAACCGGCGAGGTTGACCATGAGGTCGGGAACGTCGACGAAAGCGGGCGGCTTCGGCGGCGGCGCGGCCTCGGCATGATGCTCGTCGCCGCCATGACGGAAGAAGAAGAACCAGGTCGCGGCGCCGCCGCCGAGCAGGGCGAGCACGCCGACGACCATGATGATGAGCTTGAGCTTGTTCTTCGGCGGAGCGGCTTCCGCGCCGTCGGCGGCTGCGCCGCCTTCTTCATTCTCTGCCATGTTGCCGCGCCCGTTCATCTCTCAAAGGGGTCGAAAGAGCGAAGCCTCCTGGCAGACCGTGACGCGATACGAATGCCCCAGCGCGATGCGCTCCTCTGATGCGCAAACGCTACGGTAATAATGGTTAACGGAATCTTTCCATTGGGCCTCTGCTAGGAAAAATCTGCCGGGCAAACATGGCTAACAGAACCTTTCTGCCGCCCGCCCGCGCCCGTCGAAAATCGACAAGCAATTGAAAATACATGTCTTTTTTGAGTGGCACGGCTTTCGCTGAGAGAGGGCCGAGACCTCACGGCTTGGGAGAGCCCGACGGTCTCGGTCACGGGGTCCGCCAGGGCGCTTGGGAGAGCGAAATGGCAGATCCGCTCAGGGGAGATTTCCGATGCAGAACGCGCGTCTGATCGGCTTGTCACGGCAGATGACGTTGGAACGGCAGATCGATGTCATCGCCAACAACGTCGCCAATGCCAACACCAACGGCTTCAAGTCCGACCATTCGCTGTTCGAGGAATACCTCAACTCGAACGCGCGTGAGGACAATTTCATCGGCCGCGACCGCCGGGTCTCCTATGTCCAGGACCGCGGCACCTTCCGCAACATCAGCCAGGGGCCGATGGAGCCGACCAACAATCCGCTCGACATGGCGATCAACGGCGGCGCCTATTTCGCGGTGCAGGCCAATGGCGGCGGCGAGTTCTATACCCGCGACGGCAAGTTCTCGCTCAACAGCACCGGCCAGCTCGTCACGGCCGACGGCAATCTCGTGCTTGGCAATGCCGGCCCGATCACCTTCCAGCCGACCGACCACGACATCAACGTCGCGCCCGACGGCACCGTCACCGTGCTCGAGGGCACGGCGCGAACCGACTCGATCCGCGGCAAGATCCGCATGGTTTCGTTCGACGACCCGGCCAAGCTGACCAAGCTCGGCGCCAATCTCTATGCCGCCGGCGCGGCGAACCAGCAGCCCGACACCAAGTCCACCCTGCAGCAGGGCTATGTCGAGAAGTCGAACGTGAATGCGGTCGGCGAGATGACCCGCATGGTCGAAGTCATGCGCAGCTACACCGCGATCGCCAACCTGCTGCAGCAGCAGAGCGACCTCCACAAATCGGCGATCGAGAAGCTCGCCGACGTTCCGGCCTGATTGAAGGAGAACTGAGATGCAGGCGCTTCACACCGCAGCGACCGGAATGGCGGCACAGGAACTCAACGTTCAGGTGATCTCCAACAACATCGCGAATCTGCGCACCACCGGCTTCAAGAAGCAGACGGCGGCATTCCAGGACCTGATCTACGAGCACGTCCGCCGCGTCGGCGCCCAGTCGTCGGACCAGGGCACCATCCTGCCGGTCGGCGTCGACATCGGCGGCGGCGTCAAGACCGTCGGCACGCCGCGCAGCATGACGCAAGGCACGCTGTCGCAGACCGGCAACGACCTCGATCTCGCGATCTCGGGCGAGGGCTTCTTCAAGATCCTGATGCCCGACGGCACCTTCCAGTACACCCGCGACGGCACCTTCCAGATGGACAATCAGGGCCGCGTCGTCACCGCGCAGGGCAACCCGGTGCAGCCCACCATCACCATCCCGAACAACGCCTCGGGCATCAGCGTGAGCGAGCAGGGCCAGGTCTCGGTGACGCTGCCGGGCTCATCGACGTCCTCGATCGTCGGCCAGATCGGCATCACCCGCTTCATCAACAAGGCGGGCCTGCAGCCGGTCGGCAACAACCAGTTCACCGAAACCCCGTCCTCCGGCGCACCGCAGGACGGCACGGCGAACTCCGAAGGTTACGGCAAGATCACGCAGGGCAGCCTGGAACAGGCCAATGTCGACGTCGTCTCGGAGATGAGCGACCTGATCGCCGCCCAGCGTGCCTACGAGATGAACGCCAAGGTGATCAGCGCCGCCGACCAGATGATGCAATCGACCACGGCGCTGTTCCGTTGAGGTGATGACGATGATCCGCGCCACCCTCGCCGCCATCTCCACCCTGCTCGCGCTGGCCTTGCCGGCAGCGGCCGCCGACGATTTCATCGCCGCGCCGACGCTGCGGGCAAGCGTCACGGTGACCTCGGACGTGGTGCGGGTCGGCGATCTCATCGACAACGCCGGGTCGGCTGCGCTGATTCCGGTCTACCGCTCGCCCGATCTCGGCACCACCGGCACGCTGACGGTCGGCCAGCTGCTGTCGGTGCTGCGGGCTAAGCAGGTGATCGGCGTCATGACCGGCGACATCAAGGAGGTCCAGGTCACCCGCCTCGCCCGCACGCTCGCGAGCAAGGATATCGAGAACGCGGTCGCCGCCGCGCTCGAGCGCCGCTTCGGCCTCGGCGACGCCGCCAACATCACCATCACGTTCGACCGCAGCGTCGCCGAGATGCGGCTCGACGCCTCCAACAGCGGCGCGCTGCAGCCGGTCGCAACCCGCTATGATGCCCGCAGCGGCCGTTTCGACGTCGCCTTCGAGATCGCCAAGGACGGCAATGCCGCGCCGACCAAGCTGCGCTTCACCGGCACCGCGATCGAGACGGTGGAAGTGGCCGTGCTGACGCGCGACATCGACCGCGCCGAGCTTCTGAAATCCTCCGACCTGTCGTTGGAGCGTCGTCCGAAGGCCGAGGTCGCCGGCGAGCCTGCCTCGCGCGACCGCAGCATCGGCATGCAGCTGCGCCGCGGAATGCGCGCGGGCACGCCGATCCGCGCCGCCGACCTCGTCAAGCCCGACTTCGTGGTGCGCGATCAGGCCGTCACCATCATCTACCAGGTGCCCGGCCTCTATCTCACCACGCGCGGCAAGGCGATCGAGAGCGGCGCCGAGGGCGACACCGTCAGCGTGCTCAATCTGCAGTCCAAGCGCACGCTGAGCGGCGTCGTCACCGGCCGCGGCCAGGTGACGGTCCAGGGCGCCAGCCAGTCCGCACCGATGGCACCGGCGGTCGAGCAGACCTCCTCGGTCAGGCGCGACAACGTGCCCGCGGCCGCCGCCCTGGCGCAGAGCCTGGTCCAGACGCCCACGGCCGAGATCGCCCAAGCCCAGATCCCGCAAGCCCAGATTCCGCAAGTTCGCCTCTCGCAAGCTCCAGCCAAGTCAGAGTAGATTCATGTCCACGTTCAGTTCGGCCTCCCGCCTTCGTCGCATCGCGATCTCCGCCCTGCTGCTGGCGACTTGCGCCTTGGCGAGCGGCTGCTCCTCGATCGACCGCCTGTCGCAGATCGGCGAGCAGCCGAAGCTGTCGGCGATCGACAATCCGACCACGCAGCCCGGCTACAAGCCGGTGCAGATGCCGATGCCGAAGCCCGAGGTCGCCTCCTACAATCCGAACTCGCTGTGGCGCAACGGCAGCCGCGCCTTCTTCAAGGACCAGCGCGCCCGCCAGGTCGGCGATCTCCTGACCGTGGCCGTGAACATCACCGACAAGGCCAACATCGAGAACGACACCTCGCGCAGCCGCAGCAACAAGGAAGATTCCGGGATCACCGACTTCATCGGCTCCCAGACGATCACCCAGGCCAACAAGATCCTGCCCGGCCGCATCCTGACCGCCGACTCGACCTCGTCGAGCGAGGGCAAGGGCAGCGTCGATCGCAAGGAAGCCCTGCAGACCAACGTCGCCGCCGTGGTGACCCAGGTGCTGCCGAACGGCAATTTGGTCGTCGAAGGCAAGCAGGAGATCCGCGTCAACTTCGAGATTCGCGAGCTGATCGTCGCCGGCATCGTGCGGCCTGAGGACATCCAGAGCGACAACACGATCGATTCCACCAAGATCGCCCAGGCCCGCATCGCCTATGGCGGCCGCGGCCAGATCACCGACGTGCAGCAGCCGCGCTACGGCCAGCAGGTCATGGACGTGCTGCTGCCCTTCTAAGCTTCTTCAAGAGCTCCCACATCGTGCTCGCGAAACCTAGGCGCGAACGACGATGTACAACGCGGCCTCCGGTAGCTCCCCTGCCGGAGGCCGCATGTATTTTGCCTGCGCCGCCGAAGCGGCGCAGGCATCTCTCACAGCAGCATGATCCCGCGCGCCTGCGCCCACCGCTGGAGGATCTTGCACTCCTCGGGATGCGGCGGGCGGTTCGCAAACCCGCGAACCTGAACTGCCCGAAAACGGGTATCAAGCTCGATGGTCAGTAGCCGCTGGACGTCACCCGAGACACGGCGACGGAGCGACCAGATCGAGGCATGCCCGGCAATGCACTTTGTCGCGTAAGTGGCGACGCAGTGACGCATACTGCGCGTCTCAGCCACGAGATCGGCTGCGGTCCGCAACTGGACCACAACATATTCTTCGCGCTTGGCCCGGTCCTTGGACGATTTGGTCCATGACCAGTCCGCGATCGCTGCACCGAGCCAACGGTCCTCGCTCTGCTCGGGGCCTGCTGCCAGCCCCCGCGCACGGTTTCGCGCCGCCTCGGCGCGACGGCGTGCGGCCTCGATACGCGCAATCGCATCGAGATCGCGATGCCATTCGCGCATCTGCCGCCCAAGCGAGATCAGTGAACGCCCCTTGAGGGTGTACTCGGGATCACGCCGGTGGCAATCGGCGAGGTAGTCATGGAAGTCATCCATGTCCTCGACCGTGGTCGGATGCGCGCAGAAGAACCGCACCACCTCGCGCCAGAAGCGATGCTGAGCGCGCTGCGTCTGCGTGATCCTGGTGCGCGCGATCCGCATCGCAACAGCGGGATCGGTCGCATAGGATCGCGCAATCGCCTGCCAGATCGCAGCCTCGAAGCCGACCTGCCCCAACGGATTGAGGAACGCATGGACCTCCTTGCGAGACAGCCATTCGGCCGCACCGGCAGCGTAGAGCGAACCGCCGCCGGCCGCCGCGATGTACCAGCGCTTGCGCAAACGAATCTCGCCGGCGTCCAGTCCCGCGCCGTCGATCCAGATCTGCTCCAGATGCTCGGCAACAGGATAGCGCGCGAACAGATAGCGAGCCGCGGCAAGACGAAGACGCGCGGCATCGCGGGTCTTCATGCGCGGCTGCCAGGCCTCGGCATCGCGCACGATGTCGGCCTCGAAGCCACGCCTGGCTTCGTCGATCGCGGTCTCGAAATCCGGTGGAGGACGCGTCCGCTGCGACACATGCCGCAGCGACAGCTCATAGGCTTCAACCCGCGCGCGCTCGGCCTCCCGCCGGCGCTGAATCAATGACTGTGCCATTGTCGTTCAACATGATTGGATGACTGTCAGCCGGACGCACTGAGAGCGTCGGCACGAAATGTGTCGATCGCCACAAAGTACTCACGGCTGGTCTCCTCATCGTTGAACGTACGGGTTGAATGGGACGGGGCTCATAGACCCGATTGCGGGCGAGCGCAAGATGTCTCTGTCGGATGGAGGCAGAAGCTGCACACCACCAGCGAAGCTCGCGACATTTTGGCAACGTTGCTGCGTCAAGCTCTGCCATTGAGGGCACAGTATTCCGGCCAGCCCCACTGTCATCGTCCGCGAAGGCGGACGATCCAGTACTCCGGGACATTCGTGGTTGCACTCATGCAGCGCGGCGTACTGGATTCCCCGCCTTCGCGGGGAATGACGACGGCCCCTCACGTAAACTCCGCCTCCACCACGCCGAGCCCGTCCAGCTCCATCCGCACCTTGTCGCCCGGCTTCAGCCACAGCGTCTTCACCAGGCTGCCGGTGAGCACGAGCTGCCCGGCGTGCAGCGCCTTGCCCTCGGCAGCGAGATGGTTGGCGAGCCAGGCGAGCGCGTTGTGGGGATGGCCGAGCACGTCGGCGCCGGTGCCGCTACTGACCTCCTCGCCGTTGACGATGGCGCGGCCCTTGACCGCCTTGAGGTCCGGCACCGACGAGCGCGGGACCGAGGGACCCAGCACGCAGCCGGCGGCGAAGAAATCGTCGGCGATCAAGGTCGGCGCGCCCATCGTCTCCCATTTCACGTAGCGGTCGTCGACGACCTCGATCGCGGGATGGTAGGCCTCAACCGCCTCGCCGACCCATTCGGCCGTGAACGGCGCTTCGCCTGCGGCAAGGTCCCGCTTCAGCCGCACCGCGATCTCGCATTCGACGCCGACCCGGACATAGTTGGAGGCGGCCAGCTTGGCGCCGCTGTCATGGACGCCCTTCTGGAACACGCCGCCACCGCAGGGATGCGGAATCCCGATGTACTCCTGCATCACCTGGCTGGTGCAGCCGATCTTGTAGCCGACGAGCGGGCCGACATGGGCCAGCAGCAGATCGTGCAGGGTGCGCTGGACCTGATAGCCCTCGGCTTCGTCCGCAGGGGGCCGCTCCAGCGCCGCGAGCGGGGCATGGTTGCGGCGCGCCAGCGCGATCGCCTTTGCGGCTTCGAGAATCCTGTCCATCGGCGCCGCCTCCCACGCTACGCAGTCGAAGGCGGCACTTCAGCATCCCCGCTGCGGCCTGACAAGCGCGGGAGGCGGGTCGTCCAAGTCCCGCTTCCCCGCTTTAAGGAAATATTGAGCTGGTCCAGGCTTTATGGGGATGCCCGTCTCGAGACGTCGCGGCAGGCCTGATTGCAGCGATGCTTGATGCAGCTGGATCAGCGTCTCAACATCCGAGTCGATCTTGTTGATGCGACTCGCAAAATCTCCCGCACCTGAAGTGAAGGCTGTTTCTCATCCGAACTCACGTGAGCTCGGAGCAATCCGGTCTAGCACGTTGATCACGATTCACTTTTCGCGATCGCGCCGTCGCCATGGCGGGTGCGATCGCAAGCCACGGGCAATATGCCGGGCACGGCGCGAAACGGCGCCGTGCGTTCCAAAAACAAAGAGCCGCATCGCTGCGGCTCGGACCTTATTCGTCGCGATAAACCTTCTCGCGTTTCTCGTGGCGCTCCTGCGCTTCCACCGAGAGCGTCGCGATGGGCCGGGCCTCGAGCCGCTTCAACGAGATCGGCTCGCCAGTTTCCTCGCAATAGCCGTAGGTGTTGTCCTCGATACGCTGGAGCGCGGCGTCGATCTTGGCGATCAATTTGCGCTGGCGGTCGCGGGCGCGGAGTTCGATGGCACGGTCGGTTTCGGACGAGGCCCGATCGGCGAGATCGGGGTGGTTCACGTTCTCCTCCTGCAGGGCTTGCAGGGTGAGCTTGGACTCTTTGAGGATCTCATCCTTCCAGGCGAGGAGCTTCAACCGGAAGTACTCCTTCTGCCGGTCGTTCATGAAAGGCTCTTTGTCGGTCGGTCGGTAGTTTTTCAACTTTTCCAAGGGAGGCCTATCTTCTTAAGCAACGACTCGTGGACGGACCGAGGTCCGTTGAGCCGGGCCTTATATAGTGGCCTCCCGTGACAGACAATATTTCCCTCACCGCCCCGCCCCCGCCCCCAAGCCCTTGCACAGGAAGGTTTATCCTTGAGGGCTTGGAGGCGGCTGGCCGCCCTTAATAGCCGACCGTGAAGCGCTGCTTCAGGTGGGCCGGCTTTTCGATCTCGTCGGCGAGCGCAATAGCGTAGTCGGCGAAGCTGATCCAGCTCTTGCCGTTCGCATCTGCGAGAAGCTGGTCGGTCCCGAGCCGGAACTTGGCCGTCCGCTCCCCCTCCTCGAACAGCGCCGAGGGCGAGATGAAGGTCCAGTTCAGGTCCTTTTCCTGCCGCAGCAGGTCCAGGAAGGCCGAACCTGCCTCCGCTTCAGCCTTGTATTGGGCTGGAAAATTGGGAGTCGTGACCAGCTTCACGCCCGGGGCAACCTCGAGGCTGCCGGCGCCGCCCACCACGAGGTAGCGACCGACCTTGGAGTCCTTCGCCGCACCGATCAGCTTGAGCGCATCGCTGGCCAGGAAGTGCACGGAACTCACGGCGACGTCGTGACCGGCCCACAGCTTGGCGAGGCCAGCCTGGTCGAGCACATCCCCCTTGGTTGGCGTGACGTTCGGCAGGGCCGCGATCTTCTCGGGGTTCCGGGCGATGGCCGTGACCGCGTGACCGCGGCGGGACAGTTCCTTGGTGATCTCCGAACCCGCTCGGCCCGAGGCGCCGGCGACTGCGATTTTCATGGAAGGCTCCTTTGCTTCTTTGGTAACTAACGGAAACTAGATATCCTAAAGAATGCTGGTGTTAAGAGAGCACTTTGTGCTTACCTGATTACGCTGAGGTAACTGATCGCATACAACCGACGCGCGCACCTCAGGCAACGGCATGATTTCCAAGGACCGACGATGAAACCCGACGTCTACGCAGCGAACTGCCCCACCCGCCAAATCCTCGATCGCGTCGGCGACAAATGGGCGGTGCTGATCCTCTTGCTCCTGCGCGAGGAGCCGATGCGGTTCAATCAGTTGCGCCGCACGATCGAAGGCATCTCGCAGAAAATGCTGAGCCAGGTTCTCAAGTCGCTCGAACGCGACGGTCTGATCAGGCGACGCGCCATCGCGACCGTGCCGGTGACGGTTGAATATTCGATCACCCAGCTCGGCCTGACGCTGGCGGCGGCGGTGGATCCTTTACGCGATTGGGCCGAGCAGAATCTGAAAGACGTGCTTGCCGCCCAGCGCCGCTATGATGCGCAGTTGAAGGAGGAGGCGGCGTAAGACAGCCTGCCTGACTACCCCTGCCCGGCCTTCGCCAGCTCGACCTCGACGCGCAGTTCGATCTCCGAGAGCACCGCATCGAGACCGGCATCGCCGGAGGACGATTTCAGGTTCGCCGCGGCGTCGCGCAGCCGCATCACGGTCGAGGCGTCGAGATTGCCCGACAGCAGCCCCATCTTGAGATCGTCGAGCACGTCGAGCGCAGTCCTGCCGCGGGCGACCGAGCGCTTGCGGCGCTCGACCGGATCCTCCTCGACGCCCTGCAACGCCAGCAGCGCATCGATGTTGGCGGCGGCCTTCGGTGCGGCAGCGCTCCGCGTCTCCTGCGCCGATGAGGTGTCGGGCAGCGCGAAGGTGCCGGAGCCCGTCCGCTTGGCCTGGCTGGCCGGCGCTCCAAGCGTGGTGCCGTTCGGTCCGTAGATGCGCATCGGAAAGAATCCGGGTGATCGATGCCTCACCTTCGCTGTCTTATGGTTAACGGTGCGTAAACGGCCCGGCAAAATCTGCCGACAGGCGGCAGTTTCGCTCCCCAGGGCGAACGAGTGCTGACACCGGCCGAAACAGATTTATTCAACCTATTCAGCCACCTACCGTCGCCATCAGGCGTTGGCACAGCGCTCGCAAGGAAAGCGCCGGACCAGCTCGTCATGGGAGTGTCGTGCAAGTCCTGTCCGATTTGAGGAGCCTTTTTCTAGGGGCCTTGGGGAGCAGAGATGCCAGGCGTTCGTTGGGTGAGGATTGTTGGGTTGGCCTGCGCCGCGCTGTCGGCGCTGGCGCTGTCGGTCACCTCGGCGGCAGCGACCTCGCGCATCAAGGACCTCGCCAACATCGAGGGCGTGCGGCAGAACCAGCTCATCGGCTACGGCCTCGTCGTCGGCCTCAATGGCACCGGCGACACGCTCAACAACATCCCCTTCACCAAGCAGTCGCTGCAGGCGATGCTCGAGCGCATGGGCGTCAACATCCGCGGCGCCACCATCCGCACCGGCAACGTCGCCGCCGTCATGGTCACGGGCAACCTGCCGGCCTTCGCCACCCAGGGCACGCGCATGGACGTCACGGTGTCCGCGCTCGGCGACGCCAAGAATCTCCAGGGCGGCACCCTGCTGGTCACTCCCCTGCTCGGCGCCGACGGCAACGTCTATGCGGTGGCGCAGGGCTCGCTCGCGATCTCCGGCTTCCAGGCCGAAGGCGAGGCGGCCAAGATCGTGCGCGGCGTCCCGACCGTAGGGCGCATCGCCAACGGCGCCATCATCGAGCGCGAGATCGAGTTCGCGCTCAACCGGCTTCCGAACGTCCGCCTGGCGCTGCGCAACCCCGACTTCACCACCGCCAAGCGCATCGCGGCCGCGGTCAACGACTATCTCGGCGTCAAGACCGCCGAGCCGATCGATCCTTCGACGGTACAGCTGTCGATCCCGCCCGAGTTCAAGGGCAACGTCGTCGCTTTCCTCACCGAGATCGAGCAGCTCCAGGTCGACCCTGATCTCGCCGCCAAGATCATCATCGACGAACGCAGCGGCATCATCGTCATGGGCCGCGACGTCCGCGTCGCCACCGTTGCGGTGGCGCAGGGCAACCTCACCGTCACGATCTCCGAGAGCCCGCAGGTGAGCCAGCCCAATCCGCTGTCGCGCGGCCGCACCGTGGTCGCGCCGCGCAGCAGTGTCACCGTCACCGAGGACGGCAAGAAACTGGCGCTCGTCAAGGACGGCGTCTCGCTCCAGCAGCTCGTCGACGGCCTCAACGGCCTCGGCATCGGCCCCCGCGACATGATCAGCATCCTCCAGGCGATCAAGGCCGCCGGCGCCATCGAAGCCGATATCGAGGTGATGTGATGCAGACCAGCGCGGTCAACACCCCTCGCCCGGCCACCAATTCGGCCTTCTCGGTCGAGAGCCGCAACGGCCGGCCGGACTTCGAGCTCGCCGCCGCACTGCAAAAGGTCTCGCCGCAGCAACAGGCCAAGGCGCAGAAGACCGCCACCGACTTCGAGGCGATGTTCCTCAACAGCATGTTCGCGCAGATGACCTCGGGCCTGAAGGGCGAGGGCCCGTTCGGCGATACGCCCGGCACCGGCGTGTGGCGCTCGATGCTGACCGAGCAATATTCCAAGAACTTCGCCAATGCCGGCGGCGTCGGCATTGCCCGCGACGTCTATCGCACCCTCATCACGCAGCAGGCGAAAACGATCCGCTCGGCATAAGGTCAAACGAGATGAACCATTTCAACGCCTCACGTCGGCCGATGCAGACCCAGCGTTCGAACACCGCGCCCGTCAGCGGCGAGGCGCGCAAGCTCGCCGAGGAGCTGATGGATGCGATGAACGCCCTGCTCGGGCTGATCGAGCGCGAGACCGAGCTCGTCCGCGCCGGCAAGGTCCGGGAAGCGATGATGCTCGAAGGCAAGAAGCAGGAATTGTCGCGCAGCTACATCAGCGCCGTCAGCCAGTTGAAGGCCAACCAGCCGCAACTCGCGAAGTCCGCGCCCGAGCTGCTCTCGACGCTGCATCGCCACCACGATGCGTTCCGCGCGATGCTCCAGGTCAATCTCACCGTGCTCGCGACCGCGCACGCGGTGTCCGAGAGCGTCGTGCGCGGCGTCAACGCCGAGATACAGAAGCGCAACGTGCCGAACACCTACACGGCCGCGGGCCGTCAAGCAGCGCCCGGCCCGCGCCACATCACGCCGCTCGCCGTCAGCCGCTCGCTCTGAGCGCACACGACAACACGAGACAATTTTACGAAAAACCGCGCGGCGAAATCGTCGCGCGGTTAGGTACGTTTCGTTACCGGGTCTTCAGTCCTGGTGTTCCATGCTTGCGCGATTAGAGGGGTTGGGATTTGACTCGATTGAGGCAACCAGGAGGCTGCCATGAGTACAGATTTCAGCATCAGGCCGGTGGGGATCCCGGCCCCCGTGCAGATCGTACCGACGTCGAACTCGGCGGCGAACGAGGCTGTGCAAACTGATCTTCCGGTGAGGCAAACGGTCGCCGCAAGCGACACGAGCGCGCCGGTGCGCAATGATTTGCCGAACAACGAGAACATCTCGCGCCAGGTCGTATTCGACCAGGCGGCCGCGTCCTTCGTTTTCCAGGTCGTCAACGAGAGGACCGAGGCGGTGGTCAATCAGTTCCCCGACGAAGCCATGCTGCGCCGGCGGGCCTATTTCCATGCCCTGGATAGGCAATCCGAACCCTCGCGTCCGCTCAGCACCGACCGCAGCGCCTGATCATCAGGCGTCGAACGTCGCAACGGCAGTATCGAGACAGGCCGAGCCGGTCGCACTATCGGCAACGAGCTGTCGATCTGCGCCTTGCCGACATCATCATCGCGTCTCTGGTGTCTCCAAGGCGGAGCCAGCCATCCTCGATCAGAACCCGTCGATATTGCGAGGCATCTCCGCGCCGCGAGCTTCAGTCACGGCCGCCCGGACAGGCCTGCCGCGATGTTGCGGTTGATCTCGATCAGCGGACGGAAGTGGTCGAACTGCGGGCTCATCTGCAGCGCGGCGGTCTGGCTCAGCACGAACACGCTGATGTTGGCGATCTTCTGCCGGACGTCGATCGGCTGCGGATTGCTGTCGCGCATCGCCTCGCTCAGGAAGATGGTCCAGAGCTTGCGGTTGAACATCAGGGCCTGCATGGTCTGCTCGCTGAGCGGATCGGCGTTGTTCACCGCGTCCTGGAGCTTGTTGGCGGCCTTGAGCAGAGTCTGCGCCTCGATGTCGCGAGGAGATGCGGTGGTGGTTGCAACACGCGCATAAGCCGAGGCAGCGGAATTCGACATCAATCACACCCTGGAGGTTACCTAGCGCGTTGTACGCGCTTAAGGATTTCTTTCCCAACCCTAGGCAGCACCGCTTAAGATTTGCTTACGTACCGCGCTTGGAAGCACTCCGCAGAATTACGGGGCGTGGAGTCCTTCATCAGCGCAACGCTAGATGCACGCATGCACGATGTAAACTCGCTCGTCGTGATGCGCGTCGATCTCAGCTAATCTTGTCTTAGCGATCTCCCTCAAAAGAACGGCGGAGCGCTAGCTCCGCCGCGAAATCCCGAACAACGAAGTTGCGCTGCGGAACTAACGGAGCAGCTGCAGCACGCTCTGTTGCGACTGGTTGGCCAGCGACAGCGCGGAGACCGCGATCGACTGGCGCGTCGACAGCGCCTGGCTGTTGGCCGCTTCCTCGTTGGTGTCGGCGAGCGTCAGGTTGGACGAGCCGGTCTGCAGCACGTTGATCAGGTTCTTGGAGAAGTCCTGACGCACCTGCACGATCGACAGATTCGAACCGAGCGTGGAGCCTTGCGAACGCAACGTGCTCGAGGCCGCGTTCAGGCTGGCCAGCACCCTGTTGGTTGCACCGTTGTCGATGAAATCGACGCCGTTGACGAGATTGCTGAGACCGAGGCCCGCCGCATTGAACACCACGCCGTTGATGCTGAGCGTGGAGCTGCCGGTCTCGTTGAAGACCAGCTTCAGCGTGTCGCCGTTGAGCAGGTTGACGCCGTTGAAGGAGGAGTCCTGCGAGGTCGTGTCGATCTGGGCCAGAATGTTGTTGAACTGGTTGACCAGGTTGGAACGCGCGGTCTGCGCCACGGGATCCTGGACGGGCGGCTGCGCGGTGGTGAAGGCGAGAACGCCGGTGATCGTGCCGCCGACCGCGCCGCCGGCGGTGGTCGAACCGAGAGTCGAGGAGGCGTATTCGTTGACGGTGGTCACCGTGAGCACGCCGTTGGCGTCGATCGTCGCTGTCAGGTGGTTGGCCTGCAGCTGCGCGTTGAGCTGGTCCAGCGTCTTCACGGTGCCGTTGGTGCCGTCGCCGAAGGTGACGTTGACGGGCGTGCCGCCGTTGAAGGAGGTGAAGGTCAGGGTCTTGCCGCTGATGCCGCCGACGCCGGCGGTGCGCGCCGCGGTGAAGGCCGTCGCCGTTCCGGTGTTGCCGCTGAGGCCGAAGGCGCTGAGCGCATTGCCGGTGCCGGTGATCGACAGGTCGGCATTGATGCCGGTCGAGAGCGCAAGCTGACCGCTGCTGTTGACCGAGGATGGAATCTGGCCCGCGGTGGTCGACAGCGTCGCCGCGCCGTTGAAGATGCTGGCGGTCTTGACGCCGGTGGCGAGGTCGACCGCGTTGAGCAGGTCGGTCAGCGTCGCGCTCTGAATGTAGACCGTCGAGTTGCCGTTGCCGTCGGTGACGACGTTGCCGCTGACGCCATAGCCGGTGGCCACGCTCGCCGTCGATTGCGGCGTCTGCGCGTTCTTGAAGGTGATGGTCTTGCCGCCGATGTTCAGCGTCGAGCCGTCCTGGACCAGGGTGCCGAGCGAACCCGCGGTGGTCGACCGGTTCGCGGTCACGGCCGCATTGCCCGCGCCGGTTGCCGCAGTCAGACCGAGCTTGTTGAGGAAGTCGGCCTTGCCCGTCAGGCTCAGATCGGCGCCAGTCGAGCTCTTCAGCGTGATCTGGCCGCCGCCCGAGATCGAGGATGCCACCTGGAGTGTGCCGACAGGACCGGCCGCGCCGCTGACGGCGATGGTCGCCGCACTCGCGCTAATGGTTGCAGTCTTGACGCCGCTGGCGAGGTCGATCGCGGTGAGGACGTCGTTGACGGTCGCTAAGGGCGCGGCCGCCGTTCCCTGATAAATAATCGAATTGCCATTGCCATCGGTGGCGATGTGGCCGCTGGCGTCGAGACCCCAGCCGGTCGGCTGGGTGCTCGGCGCGACGCCGGTGCGGAAGGTGATGGTCTTGCCGTTCACCGTGATGGTGTCACCGTCGGCGGGCGGAGCGCCGAAGGTGGTCGACGCGGTGGTGCCGACCAGCGTGGCGGTGCCGCTGAGCACGGTGGTGCCGTCGGCCGCGGTCGCGGCAAATCCGACCAATGTGCCGGCGCTCGAGCCCAGCGAGGCGCCAAGCGCGGCGGTTCCCGTGACCGGGGTCACGCCGCCGGGCGCACCGGTATAGAGCACGTTGCTCTTGGCGGTCGCGCTCGCATAGGAGGTCGTGCCGCGCAGGTCGGCGGGCGTCGCGCCGGGAATCGTGGTGGAGACGTTCGACTTGGTGGAATAGCCGACCGTAGTCTGGAGCGCCTGGTTGGCGATCGACTTGGCGCTGTCGATCAGCTTCTGCAGCGAGGTGATGCCGGTGTTGGCGGCCTGCAGCACCTGGACACCGTTGTTGATGCCGTCGAGCAGGTTGCTGATGTCGCTCGCCCGGTTGTCCAGCCCCTGCGCCGTGAAGAAGTTGGTGGGATTGTCGAGCGCCGTGTTGACCTTCTTGCCGGTCGACAGCCGCTCCTGCGTCGTGGCCAGCAAGTCGGCCGTCGACTGCAGCGACAACAGGTTCTGGCGAACGGACGCCGAGAGAACGATGTTGGACATTGGCGAGACTTCCTCTTGAACCGGATACGAATCGGCCGCGCGGACTGGAAAGCGGGCCTTTTGTCCAGTTTTAGGAGGTGTCCTTTAAAGTATGGTTAACGCCGGTTTAAGGGATAGGGTTAACCGTGGGTGAACGCCCCTGCCCGCCCTCTCAGGCACAGAAAAAGCGGCGGGGTCGAAGCCCCGCCGCTCGATTTTATTCCGTATTTTCAGTAGCTTATCGGAGCAGCTGGAGCACGCTCTGCTGCGACGTGTTGGCCAGCGACAGCGCCGAGACCGCGATCGACTGTCGGGTCGACAGCGCCTGGCTGTTGGCCGCCTCGACGTTGGTGTCCGCCAAAGTCAGGTTCGACGAGCCGGTCTGCAGCACGTTGATCAGGTTCTTGTTGAAGTCCTGACGGATCTGCACCACCGAGAGGTTCGAGCCGAGGCTCGAGGCCTGCGAGCGCAGCGTGCTCGAGGCGGCGTTGAGGTTGGTCAGCACCCGGTTGGCGGCGGCGTTGTCGATGAAGTCGACGCCGACCGTCAGCGAGGCGAGGCCGAGACCCTTGGAATTATAGGTCACGCCCGTGATGTTCAGGCTCGACTTCGCGGTCTCGTCGAACACCAGCTTGAGCTGGTCACCGTTCAAGAGGTTGACACCGTTGAACGAGGAGTCCTGCGCGGTGGTGTCGATCTGGTTCAGGATATTGTTGAACTGAGACACCAGATTGGCACGCGCCGTCTGGGCGACGCCATCCTGGACGGGCGTGGACGCCGTCGAGAAGGTCAGGGCCGAGGTGAGCGTGCCGCCGATCGCACCGCCGGCAGCCGTCGAGCCCAGCGTCGAGGACGCATAGTCGTTGGACGCGGTGATCGTCAGCAGGCCGTTGGCGTCGATCGTCGCAGCCAGATTGTTGGCCTGCAGCTTGGTGTTGAGCTGATCGAGCGTCTTGACCGTGCCGTTGGTGCCGTCGCCGAAGGTGACGTTGACCGCCGTGCCGCCATTGAAGGAGGTGAAGGTCAGGGTCTTGCCGGCGATGCCGCCGATGCCGGAGGTACGCGCCGCGGTGAAGGCGGTCGCATTGCCGGTGTTGCCGGCGAGGCCGAACACGTTCAGCGCATTGCCGGTGCCGGTGATCGACAGATCGGCGTTGACGCCGGTCGAGATCTTGAGCTGACCGGAGGTGTTGATCGTGGAGTTCGACTGACCGGAGGCGGTTGCAAGCGTGGCGGTGCCGTTGGCGGCGATCGTCGCCGTCTGCACGCCGGTGGCAAGGTCGATCGCCTTCAGCACGTCGCTGACCGTGCCTTCCTGCAGATAGACCGTCGAGTTGCCGTTGCCGTCGGTGACGACGTTGCCGCTCGCGCCATATCCGCTCGGAACGCTCGGCGCACCGGTCGTGCCCGGGGTCGGCGCGTTCTTGAAGGTGATGACGTGACCGTTGACGTTCAGCGACGAACCGTCCGTGATCGTTGCACCCAGCGAGGTCGCGCTCGTGGTCCGGGTGACGGACACGGTGGCGTTGCCGCCGCCTACAGACGACGTCAGGCCGAGGGCCTTGAGCAGGTCGGCCTTGCCGGTGACGCTCAGATCCGCACCCGTCGAGCTCTTCAGCGTGACCGCGCCGCCAGCAATGCTCGAAGCGGTCTGGTTGTTGCTTGTCGCGATCGTCGCAGCGCCTGCGCTGATCGACACCGTCTTGACGCCGCTGGCGAGATCAATCGCGGTCAAGAGATCGCTGACGGAACCAGTCGGAGCGGCCGCGGTACCGAGATAGACCGTGGTATTGCCGTTGCCGTCGGTGACGAGGTTGCCGCTGGCGCCGGAGCCGGACGGAACCCCCGTCACGCCCGGAGAAGCGCCGCTGCGGAACGTGATGGTCTTGCCGTTGACGGTCAGCGTGTCGCCGTCGGCGGGCTGGGCGACGCCGGCGAGGGCGGTTGCAGTCGTGCCGTTGGTGGCGATCAGGGTGGTCGCGCCGGTCAGGGTGCCGCCGGAGCCGGTCGTGCCCGCGCTGCCGGTGAAGGTACCGAGGGTGGCGCCGAGCGTGGTGGTGCCGGTCGCCGCGGTCGTGCCGCCAGCCGCGCCGCTATACAGCACGTTGCTGTTCGCGGTTGCGCTCGCATAGGAGGTCGTGCCGCGCAGGTCGGCCGCTGTGGCACCTGCGATGGTCGTGGAGACGTTCGACTTGGTGGAGTAACCGACGGTGGTCTGCAGCGCCTGGTTGGCGATCGACTTCGCAGAGTCGATCAGCTTCTGCAGCGAGGTCAGGCCGGTGTTGGCAGCCTGCAGCACCTGGACGCCGTTGGCGATGCCATCGAGCAGGTTGTTGATGTCGCTGGCGCGGTTGTCGAGCGACTGTGCGGTGAAGAAGTTGGTGGGATTGTCCAGGGCCGAGTTGACGCTCTTGCCGGTCGACAGACGGTTCTGCGTGGTGGCGAGAAGATCGGCGGTGGACTGGAGAGACAGCAGGTTCTGACGAACCGACGCAGAGAGAACAATAGCGGACATGACTCTTACCCTTCTGGCTTACGCGTCTTCGTTCGATCGCTTCCGGATCGAGTGACGGGGCCAGCGTGCCGTGACATGGCTAACAAAGGGTGAAGCGCACAAGGCCGGCATAAGCGCCGGTTCACCATAAGTAGGCGGACGATGCGGGCGCGCGGCGCAATCCATCTGAAATCATTGGCACTTCCCGGCGCTTACGCTCCATTAACCATAACCGCTGGTTACTTTTCGAGTGACGCCTTCCCTTCGAAAATCTCCGAACAGTGCGCAAAAAGAAAGCGGCGGGGCCGAAGCCCCGCCGCCGTGATCGTCGTGCGATGCCGTCCGCGACTTAGCGGAGCAGCTGGAGCACGCTCTGCTGCGACTGGTTGGCCAGCGACAGCGCGGATACCGCGATCGACTGGCGGGTCGACAGCGCCTGGCTGTTGGCCGCCTCGACGTTGGTGTCGGCCAGCGTCAGGTTCGACGAGCCGGTCTGCAGCACGTTGATCAGGTTCTTGTTGAAGTCCTGTCGGACCTGCACGATCGTCAGGTTCGAACCCAGAGCCGAGGCCTGCGAGCGCAGCGTGCTCGACGCGGCGTTGAGGTTGGTCAGCACCTTGTTGGTGGCAGCGTTATCGATGAAGTCGATACCGCTGGTCAGCGAGGCGAGGCCGAGACCCTTGGAGTTGTAGGTCACACCGGTGATGCTGAGGCTCGACTTTGCAGTCTCGTCGAACACCAGCTTGAGCTGGTCGCCGTTCAAGAGGTTGACGCCGTTGAACGAGGAGTCCTGGGCAGTCGAGTCGATCTGCTGAAGGATGTTGTTGAACTGATTGACCAGGTTGGCACGCGAGGTCTGGGCAACCGTATCCTGGACGGGGGTGGAAGCCGTCGAGAACGTCAGCGACGTCGTCAGCGTGCCGCCGATCGCACCGCCAGCGGCGCTCGAACCGATGGTCGAGGACGCGTAGTCGTTGGTGGTCGAGACCGTCAGCAGACCGTTGGCGTCGATCGTCGCCGTCAGGTTGTTGGCCTGCAGCTTGGTGTTGAGCTGATCGAGCGTCTTGACCGTGCCGTTGGTGCCGTCGCCGAAGGTGACGTTGACCGCCGTGCCGCCGTTGAAGGAGGTGAAGGTCAAGGTCTTGCCGCTGATACCGCCGATGCCGGAGGTGCGGGCCGCGGTGAAGGCGGTCGCAGTTCCGGTGTTGCCGGCGAGGCCGAGCGCGTTCAGCGCATTGCCGGTGCCGGTGATCGACAGATCGGCATTGACGCCGGTCGAGATCTTGAGCAGGCCGGAGGCGTTGATCGACGAGTTGGTCTGACCGGAGGCGGTTGCAAGCGTGGCGGTGCCGTTGGCGGCGATCGTCGCCGTCTGCACGCCGGTGGCAAGGTCGATCGCCTTCAGCACGTCGCTGACCGTGCCTTCCTGCAGATAGACCGTCGAGTTGCCGTTGCCGTCGGTGACGACGTTGCCGCTCGCGCCATATCCGCTCGGAACGCTCGGCGCACCGGTCGTGCCCGGGGTCGGCGCGTTCTTGAAGGTGATGACGTGACCGTTGACGTTCAGCGACGAACCGTCCGTGATCGTTGCACCCAGCGAGGTCGCGCTCGTGGTCCGGGTGACGGACACGGTGGCGTTGCCGCCGCCTACAGACGACGTCAGGCCGAGGGCCTTGAGCAGGTCGGCCTTGCCGGTGACGCTCAGATCCGCACCCGTCGAGCTCTTCAGCGTGACCGCGCCGCCAGCAATGCTCGAAGCGGTCTGGTTGTTGCTTGTCGCGATCGTCGCAGCGCCTGCGCTGATCGACACCGTCTTGACGCCGCTGGCGAGATCAATCGCGGTCAAGAGATCGCTGACGGAACCAGTCGGAGCGGCCGCGGTGCCGAGATAGACCGTGGTATTGCCGTTGCCGTCGGTGACAAGGTTGCCGCTGACGCCGGAGCCGGTCGGAACGGCGGTCGTTGCCGGAGCAGAACCGCTACGGAACGTGATGGTCTTGCCGTTGACGGTCAGCGTGTCGCCGTCGGCGGGCTGGGCGACGCCGGCGAGGGCGGTTGCAGTCGTGCCGTTGGTGGCGATCAGGGTGGTCGCGCCGGTCAGGGTGCCGCCGGAGCCGGTCGTGCCCGCGCTGCCGGTGAAGGTACCGAGGGTGGCGCCGAGCGTGGTGGTGCCGGTCGCCGCGGTGGTGCCGCCAGCCGCGCCGCTATACAGCACGTTGCTGTTCGCGGTTGCGCTCGCATAGGAGGTGGTGCCGCGCAGGTCGGCCGCCGTCGCACCCGAGATGGTGGCGGAGACGTTCGACTTGGTGGAGTAGCCGACGGTGGTCTGCAGCGCCTGGTTGGCGATCGACTTCGCAGAGTCGATCAGCTTCTGCAGCGAGGTGATGCCGGTGTTGGCAGCCTGCAGCACCTGGACGCCGTTGGCGATGCCATCGAGCAGGTTGTTGATGTCGCTGGCGCGGTTGTCGAGCGACTGTGCGGTGAAGAAGTTGGTGGGATTGTCCAGGGCCGAGTTGACGCTCTTGCCGGTCGACAGACGGTTCTGCGTGGTGGCGAGGAGGTCAGCGGTGGACTGGAGGGAGAGCAGGTTCTGACGAACCGATGCGGAGAGGACGATACCGGACATGACTCTGTTACCTTTCTGGTAAACGACGCTACTGTTACACGTCTGCTTGGATCGCGATCGATCCAGCGACGGCGGACGGTGGCGCCGAGTCCTCTAACGAAACATGAAATGAAACCCGCGCTTTTGCCCGGTCACGCGTGATTCGGTCCCGGAAGCGGCGCGCATGGCGGCACCGCAGCACAAATCCCGCCATTGAAAGGATTGGGCTTTTTGGCGGGAACGACCCGAATTTACAGCTCGTTAACTAGTTGCAAGCGAGAATCACGTCCTGATAGGCCGCAACGAACGCTCGGTTACGAAAGCGTTGATGGAGAACAGGAATGGCCCTCAAGGTCGAGCTCAAGCCGCACGAACGCATCATCGTCGGCAATTCCGTGATCACCAATACCGACCAGCGGGCCCGCCTCCTGATCGATGGCGAGAACGTGCCGATCCTGCGCGAGCGCGACATCCTCACGCCGGAGACCGCCGACACGCCCGCCAAGCTCGTCTATCTGGCGGTCCAGCTCATGTACATCTCCCCGGATCCGCAGACCCAGCACGGCACTTATTTCAACCTGGTGCGGGACATCGTCACCGCGGTGCCGAGCTCCTGGCCGATCATCGAAGGCATCAACAACAACATCCTGAACGGCGACCTCTACCGGGCGCTGAAGGAAGCCCGCAAGCTGATCGCCTATGAAGAGAAGCTGCGCACCCAGTTCGAGGCCACGCATCCCACGACGGCCGCGGACAAGGACGACGTCAGCACCGCCGCCTGATACAGCCGTTCGCGCCAACGACAACGGCCCCGGATCGCCTCCGGGGCCGTTGTCGTTTCAGGTGTTCGTCAAGCTATTGCGCCGCGAGCGGCGGCGCATCGACCTCGATCACTCCACCGCTCCGCTGTCCACCGAACTGCAGCACGGCCGCGACCAGCGCATCGATGTCCGTCGCCTCGGTGCGATGGTTGACGATCGCAGCCCGGATCGCAAACTTGCCCGCCAGCGTCGTGCTCGACGGCGCGGCGATGCCGGCCTCCTGGATGTCGGCGACGATCTCGCGATTGACGGCGTCATCGGCTCGGTAGCGGAAGCAGACGATGTTGAGATTGACCGGCGCCAGCAATTCGAGCCGAGGTTCGGCCAGCACGCGCGCCTCCAGATATTTCGCCAGCGCGCAGCAGCGCGCGATCACCGCACCGATCCGATCGGTGCCGAACGTCTTCAGCGTGAACCACGTCTTCAGCGCCCGGAAGCCGCGCGACAGATCGGGACCGAGATCGCAGGGCCAGACCGCGCCCGCCGCAAGCCCCCTCGCCTCGCGGCGCAGATAGGCAGCGGGCTGCGCGAAGGCCTGCCGATGCTGCTCGCCGTCGCGCACCAGCAGAAAGCCTGCGTCGTACGGCACCTGTCCCCATTTGTGGAAGTCGAGTGCGATGGAATCCGCAAGCTCGATGCCGCCGAGCAGCGGCGCAAGCTCCGGCGACAGGATCGCGAGCGCACCGAAAGCGCCGTCGACGTGAAACCAGATTCCTTCGTCGCGGCACAGCTCGGCAATCGCCCTGAGGTCGTCGATCGCCCCGATATCGACCGTGCCGGCGGATGCGACCACCAGAAACGGCTTGAAGTCGACCTCGCGATCGACGGCGATCTGCGCGCGCAGCGCGGCAACGTCGATGCGATGATCGGCATCGACGGCGATCTTGCGCAGCGCGTCGGTGCCGAGCCCGGCAACGTCCATCGCCCTCGAGATGCAGCCATGCGCTGCCTGCGACGCATAGGCCGTGAGCAGCGCACCGTCATTGCCGATGCCGTGCTGCCGCGCCAGCGTGCCGAGCGCGGCGGTGCGCGACACCAATACGGCCATCAGATTGGCCATCGACGTGCCCGTGACGAAGATGCCGCTTGCGCTCTCGGGGAGGAGGAACAGGCGACGCATCCAGTCGACGATCTGGCGCTCGACCTCGATCGGCATGTGGTCGCGTCCGCCGAGATTGGCGTTGAGTCCGGCGGCGAGCATCTCCGCGAGCATGCCGACCGCGGTGCCGCCGCCATGCACCCAGCCCATGAAGCCGGGATGGACGTTACCCGTCGCGTAAGGCGCGACATGTTCGGTGAACTCGCGATAGACGTCCGCAAGATCGCTCGCCTCGCGCGGCACGTCGGTCTTGAGCGCCGCGCGGACCTCGGCGGGGATCGGCTGCCACACCGGACGCGCCCGGACATTGGCGATGCCGTCGATCGTCTCGTCCAGCATGCGGTGGGCCAGCGCGCGAAACTCGCTCCAGTCCTGCGGATCGAGCGAGGTATTCGCGACGGAGCTTTGCGTATTGCGGATGATCTCGTTCACGCTGCGCTCTCCCTGCCCGTCTTTGCGTGTCGCGACAGCATCGCCGTGAACGCGGCAAAGATCTTGCGCATCTGCGGCGGCTTGTACGGAAACACGACCGGCGAATCCATGTTGTGCACGACGGCGGTGTTGTCGGCCTCGAACACCAGAAGCTCGCCGTTCGCGTTCTCGGCGCAATCGACGATGAAGTAATCGAGGCCGACGCGCCGGCTCATCTCCTCGAGGGCGCTTCTGTGACGGTCGCCGAACGCATGGTCGAAGTCGCGCATGAAGGCGGCTTCCTCGGCCCGCTTCTCTTCGCTGAAGGCCATGTAGGCGTTGAGATACCAGATGTCCCAGCGGTCGGCGATCGCCATGTGGCACGCGTAGGGCTTGCCGTCGACCATGGTGAGGCGATACTTGCGGTAGAGCCCGTCAGGGCTCACGTAATCGACGAAGCGCGCGACGAAGAAGTCGTGCTCTTTCCGTTCGGCGAGGTAGGCCGCGAGCGCCGCCGCATCGTCGAGCCTTGCGAGCCCGACTCCGGCATGCGAGCCGCGCGGCCGTGCGATCATCGGAAAGTGCAATTCGCCTGCGGTGTCCGTACACGCGATCCGTCCCTGCGAGAGGTCCGACAATTGCGCGCGCGTTACGTGGACGGTCGCGGGAATGTCGAGGCCGGGCACGTCGGCCAGCAGCCGGTACAGCTTGTCGCGATCGAGATTGCCGATGCGATCGGGGCGATTGAGCAGCGGCCGCGGCCAGCGCGGCGCGGCCTTTTCGATCAGCGCGAGCGCCTCGCGGCATTCCTCGGAATCGGACGCGACGACGATGGCCACGTCGTGCTCGGGCAAGGTCTCGGGCAAACCGACGCCCTTGATCACATAGAGCGTCAGCAGCTCGACATCGGAGCCTTCGAGCAGGAAATCGATCGGCGTGTTGCCGCCCATGTCGATGTCGGCTCCGAGCGCGAGCAGGCGCATACCCGGCTTCGGGGCTGCGCTCGGCGTTCGGAACAATTGATGGAAGGCCAGCACTTCGGACTGGATCGCAAGCCCGCGATCCTTGTCGCCCAGCAGCTGGGTGATCAGCGACAGGTCCAGCCCCTCGCCCGCCAACGCGGTCCCTGCCGCGATGCGCGCGACGAGCTGGTCTCGCAACGGATGCAGATCGACGCCTTCGAAGGCCCGGCGCGTCAGTTGCGCAAAGCCGATGCGGTCGGCATAGTTCGCCGCGGTCACGCCGATCGGCGCGGAAACCGGATGCTGCATCTCACACCTCGAATGCGGACTTTACCGGCACTGAAGCGGCTGTGCCACCGGCGAGCAGCAGCTCGATCTTCACCAGGACGTGGGCGATATGGTCGAGAAGGTGCTGCACGTTGCGCTGCGCCTCCGCCCTGTCGGGCGACCAGGCCTCCGTCACGAGCCGCGCGCCGACGCAGAGGCGCAGCAGCGCCCGCGGCGTCTCGTCTTCTCGCTCCAGTCGCACCGGCTGGCCGATCAGGTAGCGCTGCGCAGCGACATGACGGTCCTCCGCGCTGCCGCTGATCTCCGCGCTGACGTCACGCGCCAGCGCGCGATAGACGGCCGTGGTCTCGGCAATGGAAACCGGCTTGCCGTCGCACAGCAGCGTGAATGGAAAGATGGTGGGCTGCGCGAATTCCTCGTCGTCGATACCGGCCACCTCGGTCGCGGCCGGAACAGAGCGCAACGACGGCGACAATGCGATCATGCTGTCGATGCCGGCAGCGAGCTCGGCGAGCATCTCGGCGCGGAAAGCCCCGGGCACGGCGTAGTAGCTGCCGATCTCGGCCAGCGCCGCCTCCCAGCGCAGCCATTGACCGAAATTCGGGCGAGGCTCGAAGCGCGAACGCAGCGCCGTCCAGGCCATCGGCCAATCGCAGCGGCCGGCGTAATCGAAGATTCCAGGCGCGATCCCCTCGACGCGATCGAGCGACCGCGAGAGGCCCTTCGGCACCAGCAGCGCACCGCTGAAGGCAGGTCCGCCGAAGAACTTGGAGCCGGTTATCAGCACCATATGGCCGCGGTCGAGATGGGAGCGCAGCCGCCGGCGACCGAGCCTGGCTTGGCAGGCGTCGACGACGATCTGCACCTTGCGCGGCCAGCGCCGCGCGATCTCGTCGAGGCAGGCCGCGCTCGGTGCGCGCCATCCGAGCTTGGAGGAATCCACGATCTGGAGCAGCACGGGCGCGCCTTGCGCGATGGTGGCCTCGATCGCATGCAGCACCGCTTCATCGGCGTCCGTGCGCATCGCAATCCCGGCCCCCGGCGCGCGCAGCGGCAGCGAGACGCTGGCTCCGGCCAGCCCCGCCACCGCGGCGTCCTTGCGAACCGCAAAACCGCTCGCAGTCAAGGCGCTGAAATGATGTCCACGCGCGGTATGGGTCGTGCCGCTCCCGGTCTGATCGGCGCCGACCACGATCGTCACCGGCCGCGCGCCGAGCATCGTGCGCGCCAGGAAAAGGGCATGGAGCTGGGAGTCCGTGCCGGACGGCGAGAATACCACGTCGACGCGCGGCGAGAGCTGGAGATGCCCACGCAGCTCGTCGCGCAGGTCCTCGCAGCGTGCATTGAAAGCGACCTCGACCTCGTCGAACAGGCACTTGTGCATCAGCTCTTCGCGCGCCAGCGCTACGCGGTCATAGGCCGCCTGCGAGATCGTCGAGGCGGTCGAGGAGGCGAAATTCCAGATCGCCGGCTCCGGTGAAGCCGGGCAGCCATAGGCGTTGACGCGGCCCGTGGGATCGAGCGACAGGCGCGGGTCTCCGCCGGAAACGAGCAGCGTGTCGAGCGGCGTGAAGAGATCGCGCAGGCGATTGCGCGAGCCGCCGGCGGCGGCGCCTTGCATCTCCAACCGAGGGGATGCGCGGCCTCTCATCCCGAAAGGCTCACGCCGCGGCATCGGCCGCCGCCGCAGGCGCAGCTGCGAATTGGGATGCGATGTCGCCGTGGAACACCGATGGCCCGACATGGTCGAGCGGGCTCTGAATGTCGGCCCAGATCTCGCCGCCGATATCGGTCCAGCGCTTGCAGAAGGCGAAGTCCTCGGACAGATACGTGCCGGTCACCGGATCGATCATGCATTCGAACAACGCGAACCGGTTCCGGCTCGCCGCCAGCGTATCGTGGGAATGCTCGCGGAAGAACTGGAGGTTCGCATAGTCCGGGTGGCGGCACATCGCCTCCAGCACGTGACGCCGGATCATCAGGAAGCCGGTGCCGGCATAGCGCACGCGGGTGAAGCCGTTCACCACCACGATACGGTCGGGATCCTCGATCTCGAGCACGTAGTCGAGCGAGGCCGCCGGCACGTCGGCCCGACCCGACTGGATCGCACGCGCGGCCTTCTCCCAATTGACCCGCTTGATCGGATAGCAGCCGGCGACGACGTCCGCGCCGCATTCGATCAGCCGGAACACCTGCTCCGGCTTGAAGCCGATATCGGCATCGATGAACAGGAAATGCGTCGCCTTGGGATCGTCCAGGAACATCGCGGCGAGGTTGGCCCGGGCCCGGGTGATCAGCGCGTCGCCGTCGCGCAGGAGAACCTTGAGCTCGAGATTGGACATGCCGTGCACGGCCCGCTGCAAAGCGAAGATCGAGCTCGCATAGATGCTCGACACTTGCCCGCCGAAGCAAGGCGTCGCGACCACCAGCTGCATCCTGTCCGACATCGACCGCTCCGCCCCGCTGCAATCCTCACCAAGAGGTAAACAGGCCTGGTTAACGGCGTCTTAACGCCCCCCTTAAAGGAACTTGACCAGCGAGAGCTGCGCCAGGTTCGACGTCACCTGATAGGACGCCTGCAGCGCATTCTGCAGCGCCAGGATCTCGCTCGCGACCTGGTCGGGCGAAGCCGATTCCGCCTGGTCGATGATGGTCTGCAGCTGCGCCTTGGCCTGGGTCTGGCGCGTGCTCGCGTCCTTCATCGTGTTCTGGGCCATCGCGATGTCGGTCTGGATGTCCTCGATGCGCTGCTGTCCGGGCTGCTGGGTCAGCGCCTGGGTCACCCGCAGGCTCAGCGCCGAGACCTGCCCGCCCGAATATTGCCCGGTCGGCGAGGTCGAGAAGGTGCCGAACACCGCGATCGCCTGCAATTGCCGGCGGATCGCGTCCTCATTCGCCTGCGCGCCGTACTGCACCGTCACGGCATCGTCGACCCGCGCCATCGCGGTCGAGCGCGCCGAGCCGGGCCCGTCATTGCCCAAATACCATTTCACCGTATTGGCCGAGCCGTTCACCAACGTGGTCGCCGAGCTCGCCGGCGAGGAGCCGACACGCAGCGGCGGCTGGGTGGCGGTCACCGGCGTCGCGCCGAAGCCGAGCGCGCTCAGCGCGCCGGTGTTCGACGTCGTGACGCTGAGGCTCGCCGCATCGTCGGTGTTGATCGTGATCGAGCCGCCGTGGATCGTCGAGGGCCTCGACGTGCCCGTGATCTGGTCGATCTTGCTCATCAACGTCTGGATGCTGTCGGTGACGTTGAGCTGGTTGCCGGTCGCTCCCGAAGCCACGAAGGTCAGCGTGGTGCCGTTGACGGTGATGGTATCGCCCGCCACGAACCCCGGCGAGATCGAGTCCGAGGGGCTCGCGCCCGACAGCGCGGTGGCGCCGCTGATCGGCGCGGGCGGCACGGCCTGGTTGTTGACGGGGGTGCCGATCGCAGAGCTCGCGGTGTTGAAGAAATTGTCGCCGGCGACAATCGCCGATGCCGCCACCAGCGAGGTGTTGGCGAGCTTGGCAATCGCGGTGTTCAGCGCCGTGTTGAGGTTCGCGGCGGTATTGTCGGGATTGACGGGGGTGCTCGCATCGATCGCGAAACTGCCGAGCGGGGTCGGCGTCGCCGAGGACGCCGTCAGGTCGATCTGCTCGGTGGTGCCGTCCGGCAGGGTGAACTGAATGCTGAGCTTGTCGCCGTTGTTCGGATTGACGCCGTTGAGATCGACCGAGAACGACACCGGCGAGCCGGCCGGGCCGGTCACGGTCGCGCCCGTCAGCGTCGAGGACACCGCCTTGATCTTGAGGCCGAACGGCGATCCGGCGACGTCTTCGGACACCTGCACGGAGCTTGGCGTCGGCTGCGTCTGCACCAGCCGCCCCATGCCGTTGGCTCCCAGATCGGCGGCCTGGCGCTCCGCCATCACGGTCTTGAAGCCGGCCTGCGTCGTGGTGCCGTTGATGATGTCGCCGGCATCGGCCACCGACTGGGTGTTGACGGCCGTTCCGGAGAACAGGTAGCGGCTGCCGGTCTGGGTGTTGAGGACGCCGACCATCGAGCCGAACTGGGCGGCCGCGGTGTTCTGCGCGATCGTCTGGCCGTTGACGTTGAGATCCTGCGCGGTGTTGGCGGAGCCCGTCTGCACCGTGCTGCGGATCTTCGTCAGCGATTGCAGCGCGGTGTTGGCGAGGTTGATGCTGACGTTGACGTTGGTGATCGTGTCGGTATAGGCGGCGATGTTGGAGAGCTGCGCGCGGCCGGCGATGGCAAAGCCCTCGTTGGTGCCCATGCCGGAATAGTTCTGCGACAGCTTGCCGGTCGCAAGCTGCGTCGACAGGTCGGTGAGCTGCTGATTGATGTTGCGGATCTGGGCGCCGAGAATCGACGAGGAGTAGTTGATGCTGGCGATCGACATGTTTCAGAGCCCTGTTACTGTTTACAATTGAGCCTGGATCAACGTGTTCATCATGCTCTGCACCACCGACATGACGTGGGCGTTGGCGGCGTAGGCGTTCTGCAGCTGGATCAGGTTCGACATCTCCGAGTCCAAATTGACCTTCGAGGTCGAGTCTAACTTGGCCTGAAGCGTCGAGACCACCACGCTCTGGCCCTGCTGCAGCTGGGTCGCCTGGGTCGCGGCGTTGGCCTGCACGCTCAGGAACTGCTGGAGGAAGTTCGAGACGCTGCCGGTGAAGGGCTGGGTCGCCGAGCCGAGGCCGCTCTGCGGCGCATAGGAGAACACCGCACTGGTGAGCTGCGAATAGAGATAGTCCGAACGCGTGGTGTCGCCCGCGGGCGTCACCGGCGAGTTGTTGTAGACCGACATCCTGGTCGGGTCGGCGACCAGCTGCGTGTTCACGGCGATGCGCCCGGCAAGGCCGGTCATCTGCGAGCCCGATGCCGTGATCGCGCCGGTGTAGAGCGCCTGCCCGCCGTCGGTGAACAAAGGCAGCTGCGGATTGCCCGAGGTCAGCGACGAGACCGTCTTGGTGGTCGAGGCCGAACCGACCTTGGCAAGCCCGGTGTTGTCGTCGGTCACCCGCAGAGTCGTGGCGGTCGCCGGCGACGGCGCGGCGGAGAACGACAGATGCGCGCTCGGCAGCGCGGTGTTGAGTGCGGAGGCGATCGCGCCCATGCCGCCGGCGAAGTCGACGCCGATCCGCATCGGGTTGGCGTTGGTCGCGTTCTGGAGCGGCAGCGCGGCCGGGTCGGTCACGTTGACCAGCGTGATCTGGCGCTGCGTGTTGGTCGCCGTGTCCGTATAGGTGATGTTGACCGTGTTGCCCGGCAGCGCACCGGCGAGCTCGAGATCGAAGCCGGCCGGCGGGCCGGAGACGGTGCTGCCCGCCGTGGTCTTGTCGGACAGCGCGCTCGCCATCGTGGCGGCGAGCTGGTCGATCTGGTTCTGCGCCTGCACCAGAATTTCGTCGCGCAGCTTCAGGTCGGCCGCGATCTGGCCGGACGACACCACGTTGTTGGCGACGACGTCGACCTGCGAGCCGTTCGGCAGCTTGATGTTGAGCGCGCCGACGCCGGACTTGGCGGGGTCGATGTTGTAGAGCGACGTCGCCGACAACGCGCCGGCGGAGGCAAAGGAGAATTCCGAGGCCAGCCCCGCGCCGACCAGCTGGATGCCGGTCGTGGTGTAGATGTTGGCCTGGTTCGAGTTGTCGGTGGTGACGCGGACATCGACATATTTCGACAGCGTGTTGATGGCCTGGTCGCGCTGGTCCATCAGCGTTGCGGCCGAGGGATCGTTGGCCGACAGGCCCTGGAGCCTGGTGTTGATGTCGGCGATCTGCTTCATGGCCGCATTGGCGGCCTGCGCCGAGTTGCCGAGATCCTGCTCGACGTTGGAGCGCAGCGACTGGATGCCCTTGGTGGTGACGTTGAGCTGCGTCGCCAGCGCCTGTGCCGCACCGAGCGCGACCGTTTGCGCCGATGACGCCCCCGAGCTGGTCGACAGCGCCTGCAGCGCCGTCGTGAACTTGTTCAACGCATCTTCGAGCGTGCCGGAATTGCCGGGCGTGCCGTAGACATTCTGAAGCTGCTTCAGGATGTTGGCCATCTGGTCGGCGTAGCCGCCGCCGCCGGTCTCGGTCCGCAGCTGGTTCTGCACGTAGGTGTCGAGCAGGCGGCTGACGCCGGTGGTCATCGCCGTCGCGCCGAACTCGCCGGTGGTGACCTCGATCTGGTTCGGGGTCTGGACGACGTAACCCGGCGTCTGCGCGTTGGCGACGTTCGAGGAGACGATCGAGAGCGCGGCCTGGTTGGCACGCAGACCGCTCATCGCACTGGCGAGGGCTGAACTCAAACCCATATCACTGGCCGCCTTTGGTTACGTCAAGCGCCGATCAGCGCAGCACGTTGAGGAGATCCTGCACCATCGAATTCGCGGTCGTGATCACCTTGGTGTTGGCCGAATAGGCCTGCTGGGTCACGATCAGCTTGGTGAATTCGTCGGCGATGTCGGTGTTGGAGCCCTCGAGCGACGAGCCGCTGATGGTGCCCGAGGCGCCGTCGATGGCGTCACCGGACTGTTCGGTCGCGGCATAAGCGCCGCCGTCCATCGCCTTCAGGTAGTTGGTGCCGTTGAAATGCGACAGCTGCACCTGGGCGAGGTTGAGGTTCTGGCCGTTGGAGAAGGTGCCGACCACGACGCCGTTGTTGTTGACGGCGACCGAGCGCAGCTGGCCGGCGGCATAGCCGTTCTGGGTGATGGTGTTGATCGTCACCGCGCCGCTGGTGCTGGCATATTGCGTCAGCCCGCCCGAGGAGATGTTGAAGGCGACCGAGCCGAGCGACTGGCCGCTGACCGTGACGTTGTTGATGGTGATGCCCGAGCCGCTCGGCGAGGTCAGCGAGCCGTCGGCGGCAAAGGTGAAGGTCTGGCCGGTGTTGACCCAGCCGACCGTGGTGCCGGTGGCGTTCGGGTCGGTCTGGTAGAACAGGTTCCAGCTGTCCGAATGGCCGGCGCCCAGCGAGGCGCTGTCGGTCTTGGCCCAGCGCAATTGCAGGTTCACCGGCGTACCGGCGGCGTTGTAGGCCGTCACCGCGCCGCCGCTGATCGATTCCTTGGTGAACGTGGCGATGTCGTTGCCGATCACGCCGCCGGTGCCGGCCGTGCCGCCACCCTCGCGATTCCTGGTGATGGTCGAGGTGAAGCCGAGCGCGGAGAAGGCCGCGCTGTTGGAGCTGGAGACCGTCAGGTTGGAGACGGTGCCGGTGTTGAGCGTGATCACGCCGCCGCTGCTGACCGACGATCCCGAGGCGCCGGAGAGCGCGTCGATCTTGCCGAGCAGGGTCGTGATGTTGTCGGTGACGTTGATCTGGTTCGCACCCGAGGCGCCCGAGGCCATGAAGGTCAGCGTCTGACCGTTCACGGTGATGGTGTCGCCGGCGGAAAAGCCCGACGTGAGCACCTGGGCGCCGCCGGCGGTGGCCGAGCCGCTCAGCACCGTCGCGCCCGAGATTGCAGGCGAGGACAGCACGTTGCCGCCGCGCGTCACGCTGCTGATGCCGAGCGCCGTGGCGGCCGTGCCGCTGCCGATCGCGACGTCGGTGCCGGTGCCGGTCGCGATCTGGATATTGCCGCTGACCGAGAGCGAAGCGGTGACGCCGGCGCCGCCGGCAGTCTGGATCGCGTTCAGGATGTCGGCCACCGTCGCCGTCGTGCCCGCACCGAGACCGATCGTGGTGTTGCTGCCGACGGTCGAGACCGTGGTGCCACCGTTGAACGTGATGGTGTTGCCGTTGATGGTCAGCGTCTGGCCGCTCAACGCGGTCAGAATGCTGGAGGCGAGATGCGTGCCGGCGGCGTTATCGAGCGACGTGGTCGTCGAGGCGACCGCGGACGAATTGTTCTGGAGCGCAACCGTGCCGGTGGCCGTGGTCGACGAATAGGCCGAGCGGATGTTGCCGGTTGCGGCAGCGCCTGACACGGTCGCGTTGGCATAGGGCGCCGGCGGCGTGCCGACCGGCAGCGGGTTGGCGGCGAAATCGGACGGGTTGAGACCGCCGGCTGCGAGCAGGGTGCCGGTCGAGGCAGTGGTTTTCGCCACCGTGTTCGGCTGGGTCGGCAGGTTCGCCGCATACTGGATCGAGGTGGTCGCCTGCGCCGGAATGAAGTTGTTCTGGAACTGCAGGACGTTCGCCACGCTGCCGGTGGGGTTGCCGGTCTTCGGGTCGACGGTGACGCCCATCAAATAATAGCCGGCGCCGTTGACCAGGTTGCCGTTGGCATTGAGCTGGAAGTCGCCGCGCCGCGTGTAGTAGGTGACGCCGGTGAAGACGGGCACGTTGTCCACGACGCCGCTCGCCTTCTGGATCGAGAAGAAGCCGTCGCCGGTGATCGCCATGTTGGTGGCGACGCTGGAGGACGAGATCGTGCCCTGGGTGGTGATGGTGGCCTTGGCGTTGGCCGTCACGCCGCCGGCGACCTGCTTGCTCGGGACCGAGGAGTCCGGAATGAGGTCGACGAAGCTGGTGCCGATGCCCTTGTAACCGGTGGTGGATGAGTTCGCGATGTTGCCGGAAATGTTCTGCAGCGCGAAGGACTGCGCCTGCAGGCCACCCACCGAGGTGTTCATTGCATCGAAGATACCCATAACTTTGTCTCCAAATCCGATCTCGGCGGCCGGTCGACCATGGCCGCAATCGGGAGAGACAGTCGCAAGGCCTATGCCAATGCTGGTATCTTCAGGAAATCAATGACTTAATGAAAACGCCCCGGCCTGGTGACCGGGGCACATTTGCCGGGACCGGCAACAATTGCCGGGACGGCGTTACGTCGCCGACGCCGACGCCGGGTGGAACACCAGGCCGAAACCATCGATGCAATAGCGCAATCCGGTCGGCTTCGGGCCGTCGTCGAAGACATGGCCGAGATGGCCGCCGCAGCGTCGGCAATGCACCTCGGTGCGGACCATGCCGTAGGTGCGGTCCTCGGTCTTGCCGACATTGCCCTCGATCGGCGCATAGAAGCTCGGCCAGCCCGTGCCGCTCTCGAACTTGGTCTCCGACGTAAACAGCGGCAGGTCGCAGCCGGCGCAGGCGAAGATGCCCTTGCGCTTCTCCTTGAGCAGCGGGCTGGACCCGGGCCGCTCGGTGCCGTGGTTGCGCAGGATCTCATATTGCTGCGGCGTGAGCTGGGCACGCCATTCCGCCTCCGTCTTCGTGATCTCGAACGTTTGCGCGGCCTTCTCGCCGGCCTCGGCAGGTGACCCCCTCAGCCAGCGGAAAGCCGAAAGGCCGAACAGGCCGGCGACAGTCGTGAGCAGGATGCGGCGGTCAAACATGTCATTCTCCGTGCGCGGGGACGTCCACGCCCTGAGATACGGACTCTAACGGCCGACGTTACACATCCGGGCGGAATTTCTCTCAACTTATTGCGAGACGCGGTCTTCGTGCGCGACCGGTTCCGCGGCTTCGACCGCAGGTTTGGGCGGCCGCGCCGGCCGCACGCCCGGCGGCCCACGACGCGGACCGGTGCCGGCCGCGCGGTTGGCTTCGGCGAGGCGGGCCTCGCGTTCCCTATCCTTCACCCTGGCGCGCTCGCGATAGCGGGCGAGCGCACCTGCGGCGGCGGAGCTCGCCCTGCCCCAGATCCCGACCAGCTGGCCGGCGACGCGCCCGGTGGCGCCGCCCGCCCAGACCAGCTCGAACGGCGAGAACAGCTTCCAGCGCTCATCGCCCCACAAGATGCTGCGCGCGATCATCTGTCCGGCCATGGCCGAGGTGTTCATGCCCTGGCGGCCGAACCCGCTCGCCACCCACAGGCCTTTGCGCAGTTGGCCGATCTGCGGCATGCCGTGCACGGTCTGGCCGGTGGCGCCGCCGAACATGTCGGTGATCTCGACGTTGCCGAGCTCGGGAAAGATCGTCCGGATCCGCCGCCTGACGGCGCCGGCGAAGCGCTGCGGACGCGCCGCCCAGGTGGTCTCCGGGCTCTCCCACATCAGCCGGTCGCCGTCGACGACCCGGAAATGGTCGACACCGTCGGAATCCATCACCGATCCCTTGAAGGCGATGACCTCGTGCAGGCGCTCGCCGAGCGGCGCGGTCATTCCGGCATAGCGCCACACCGGCAGCAGCGTCTCCGACAGGCGCTTCAACGGCGCGCCGAGGTGAATGTTGCCGGCGAGCACGATGTGGCTCGCGCGCAGCCGCGCCGAGGGCGTGACGATGCGCTTGCGGATGCCGGAATGATCGATGCTGACGACCGGCGTGTCCTCGAAGATGCGGGCGCCCGCCCGGCGCGCCAGCGCCGCAAGGCCGTGCACGTATTTCCGGCCGTCGACCTGGAACGCTTTCGGATAATACACGCCGTGGAAGTAGTGATCGGTCTTGAGCGCCTCCCGCACGCGATCGACCTGCCAGCCCTCGACCTCGGTATCGAAATCCTCGTTCAGCATCTGCAGCCGGCTGATCAGCCGGTCGCCGGCATCGACGTTGGAGACCTCCAGCACGCCGTCGCGGAGGCCGATCCCCGGCATGCTCTCTTCGCTGGCGGCGGCCCGGACGAACTCGGCGCCCTCCTTCGACAGCGTCCACAATTCGCGGGCGTCCTCCAAGCCGATGCGCTCGATCAGGTCCGCGAGCGGCAGCGCAAAGCCCGGCATCACGGTGCCGAGCTGGTTGCCGGAGGCGTTCCAGCCGATCTGCCGGCCCTCGAGCACCGCGACGCTGGCCCCGAGCCGAGCCGCCTCCAGCGCCACGGTAAGCCCGGCAAGGCCCGCCCCGATCACGCAAATGTCGGCATCGAGATCGAACGACAGTCGCACGCGGTCGCGAAAGCCGGCTTCTTCCTGGGACACGCTTGTGAAAGTCTCGCTCATAGCGTTTTCTTAGAGGACTGAGCAGGCGCTTGTCACCTTGTCATCACCCGCGCCTGTACATTATCTGCGACAGTAACGATTCGAGAATGTCATGCGCCGTTTGATGTTGCTGCGTCACGCCAAGACCGAGACTGACGCGCCGAGCGGCCGTGACCAGGATCGCCGCCTCGACGACCGCGGCCACAAGGATGCCGCCCGGATGGGCGACTGGATCGCCACGCATCCGCCCTTCCCCGATACCGTGTTGGTGTCCCATGCCGCACGGGCCCGGCAGACCTGGGACATCGCCTGGGAGGCAATGAAGGACCGCGTCCCGCCGCCGCAGGTCGAGATCCTGCCGGAACTCTACGGCGCCGATCCCGCAGTGATCCTGGACACCATTCGCACCGCAACCGCCCCCGCCGATCCCAAGCAATTGCTGCTGGTCGGCCACAATCCCGGCATGCACGAGGTCGCCCTGATGCTGATCGGCGGCGGCGATCCCGACGGCGCCAAGGCACTCGGCCACAACCTGCCCACGGCGGGGCTTGCGATCTTCGACTTTGACGTCAAGGATTGGGATGACGTGGCCTACCGCCGCGGCAAGCTGGTGCTGTTCGTCAGTCCCAAGCTGTTACGGTAAGCTGCTTCGACAAGCTGCTTCGATCGGCTGATCGCGCGGCGTGCCGGCCGGACGTGCTGACCTTGAGATTTGGAGGCGCAGATGTTCAAGTCCATCCTCGTGCCCATCGACCTCGCCGACACCGATCTCGCCAAGCCGGCGATCGCGACCGCGGCGACGTTGTCGCAGACCTGGAGCGGCGTCGTCCGCCTGCTCAACGTGCTGCCGATGACGCCGGTGATGCTGGCCGAATACGTCCCGGCCGATTTCGACGAGCAGCAGCGCCAGACCTCGGAGGAGGCCCTCGCCATCGTCGCGCGCGAATCCGGCATCGAGCCCGCCCGCATCTCCAGCGTGGTGCGCCAGGGCGGTATCTATCACGAGATTCTGGAGGAAGCCGTGCACATGAAGGCCGACCTGATCGTGATGACCTCGCACCGGCCGGCGATGCGCACCTATTTCCTCGGCTCCAACGCCGGGCATGTGGTGCGTTACGCCAAGTGCTCGGTGCTGGTGGTGAGGCATTAGGCTCGGAGCAATGTCGTGAAGCAATGGTGGCGAAGATGGAGCTATGAGGTCCCGCTCGCGATCGGGGATGCGCTGTGGGAGGTGCTGGTCGTCCAACTGGCGGCGCTGCTGGACAGGCTGACTCTGCGAAAGATCGTCGCCTTCTTCCCCGTCGTGATCCTCGTGCTCGCCTACTACCACAGGATTCCAATTCCCCCGGAACTCATGCTGGTCGGCGACTTCCTCGCCTATATCGACATCTTCTCGGCGCTGATCCTGCTCGGCGTGATGAGCCGCGTCACCACGATCCTGTTCGTCGTGAAACAGGTGGCGGCAGCGATTGCTGCATTCGCGAGCAACGCCGGTTCACGCTTGCAGCGGCTGGATGTCCGACATCGACGCCAACGCAGCGGCTCAAGGCCTCACCGCAAACCGAGCAGACCTGAAGACGATCGAGCATTCGACGGAGCGTGGGGTCAGGTCGCGATCGCCTGATCCCGGCCAGGCACTGTGGGGCAGTAGACTCCGTCATTGCGAGCGCAGCGAAGCAAATCCAGAATCTTTTCGCGGAGGCAGCCTGGATCGCTTCGCTGCGCTCGCAATGACGAGGATGATGCAACTGCGTGCGAAACTCAGGTCTCGTGCCCCGGACGCAGCGCGGCGCTACTTCAGCGGTGCGCTGCGTCCGGGGCCCATGCAGCAGCGCTCCGCGGGGCCCCTGGGTCCCGGCTCTGCGCAGCAACGTAAGAACGCTGCAGCGCGTCCGGGACACGTGAGGCCTTACAGATACCGCGACAGCTCGGCCTTGAACTGCCCGTACACGGCGTCCTCGATCTGGCTGCGCGTGATGCCGATGTCGCGCAGGGCGCGGTCGTCAAGTTCGTTCAGGGTCTTGACGGCGGAGCGGCGCTCCAGGCGGTCGAACAGCGCGGTGACGCGCAGCGCGAGGGCCCCGAAAAATCCGCTTGATGAGGGTGGGCGTAAAGGCCGCCCGGCAGTTTGCGAGATCATGGTCATTCTTCTTCTCCGGCCTATCGTCCCGCGCGGCGAAGCAGGTGCCGTTGGCGCGGACGCTCGTGGCGCCTGCACCCCATTTTGCCGGCGGATTGCTCTCGCTCTCCTCGGCTCAATCGCGGAACTTGATGGAACTTAAATGCTCCAGTACACTCCTCGGAGCAAGAAAAACATTGCTCTCGGTGCAATATGTCCAAGTTCGAGTACGTGAAGCTCGCCGATGCCATTGCGGCCGATATCACTAACGGCACGTTAAGGCCCGGCGACCGGCTGCCGCCGCAGCGCAATTTTGCCTATGACCGCGGCATCGCGGTCTCGACCGCGAGCCGGGTTTATACGGAGCTGCTCCGCCGCGGCCTCGTGGTCGGCGAGGTCGGGCGCGGCACGTTCATCTCGGGCGACGTCAGGCGCGAAGTCGTGACGATGGGCGAGCCGGTCGATGCGCGCATCAATCTCGAGGTCAATTACCCGCTTCTGCCGCAGCAATGGGCGATGATCGCCAAGAGTCTCGCGGGGCTCGAGCGCATCGACGCGCTCGAATCCGCGCTGCGCGTTTCGACCAGCACCGGGACCAAGAGCGCGCGCGCCGCCGCCGCTGCCTATCTCGCGCGCAAGGACTTTGCGCCTCAGCCCGAGCAGATCTTCTTCACCGCCAACGGCAAGCAATCGCTCGCGGCCGCGCTTGCCGCGCTGGTGCCGACCGGCGGCCGCTGCGGCGTCGAGGCGCTGACCTATCCCTACGTCAAGAGCATCGCCGCGCGGTTAGGCGTGACGCTGGTCCCGATCGCCATGGACGAATTCGGCGCGCGCCCCGACGCCATCCAGAAGGCGCATCGCGAGGCGCATTTGTCGGCGCTGTATCTGCAGCCCATCATCCAGAATCCGCTCGGCGTCACCATGAATGCGACGCGGCGCGCCGACATCATGCGCGTCGCCGAGAAGCTCGATCTCACCATCATCGAGGACATCGTCTACGGCTTCCTCGCCGACGACGCGCCGCTGGCGGCGCTCGGCCCCGATCGCTGCATCGTGCTCGACAGCCTGTCCAAGAAGGTGGCGCCGGGCCTTGCGCTCGGCATCCTCGTCGCGCCGCCTCACTTGCGCGAAAGCGTGATGAGCGCGGTGCGCACCGGCGGCTGGATCGCTTCCGGCCATGCGCTCGCAGCCGGGCAGCGGCTGATGGCCGACGGTACCGTCGCCGAGCTGACGCGGCTGAAGCGCATCGACGCCGCGCGCCGCCAGCAGACCGCCGCACGGCTGCTCTCCGGCTACCAGCTCGCCGCCGATCCGCGCTCCTATCATCTCTGGCTGACGCTGCCGCCGCACTGGCGCTCGCAGACCTTCGTCGCCGCAGCGGCAAGGCGCGGCATCGCGCTGACGCCGTCCTCGACCTTCGCGATCGCGCACGGTCATGCGCCGAACGCGGTGCGTCTGGCGCTCGCTCCGCCCTCGCCCGAGCAGCTCGATTCCGGCCTGCGCACCATCGTCTCGCTGCTCGGCACCAAGGAGGACGATTTCGATTCGACGGAGTAGGATCAGACCTCCGGCCAGTCCGCGATGAAGCCTCTCGCCTTGTAAGCTTCGATCTTGTCCCATTCGTGCAGCATGCGGCGGCGAAATTCGGCGTCGGTATGCCAGAGTGCACGCGGTGTCGCGAAACTGTCGACGGTGAGCAGCATCTTCTCGACCCCTGGCCAATGCCGGTGCAGCGTCATCGGGTAGCGCCGTGCGGTCCAGGTGTTGCCGAGACAGATCACGCTGCGGATATTCTGCAGCCCGATTGCCGCATCGATGATCGGAAGCGAGAAGATGACGTTCTCGCCGGTGTTCATCGCGCGATGCTCCTCGAGGATAAGATCCGCCGGAATGCCCGCCGCAACCATCGCGGCCTTGATGATGGTGCACTCGGATTGCTCCGAGCCCGGCGTCACGCCGCCGCTGACAATCGACCAGCGAAACAGGCCCTCGCGCCACAGCCTTGCGGCGGCGTCGGCGCGCAGGCCAACGTCCTCGCGCGTGCCGAACATGAACAGCAGATCGGCTGGCCGGAGCGGCGTGTCGATCAGATGCGCACGGTTGATTCTGGCGATCTCGTCTGGCGTTGGCAGGCGGGTGCTGCAGTCCATGGCTGGCATGACCAGAAGTTGCGACGCCGACGGCAGGACGTGAAGTCACGTTTGATTGCGGCCGATTGCACCGAAAGCATGATCTGGAAAAGTGCGAAGCGGCTTTCCGGAAAGATCATGCGTCGACAACAACCCGAATCGCGATGACGATTCATCCAAATCTCATCGCGCTCTAGGGCAGCAGAGCCTTCGGCACGCGATCGAAACTGTAGCTCTGCGGCCGGTTGCGCCGCACGAAGCCGCCGACCTGCCAGGCGAACAACGCGGCGAAGCCGAGGATGAACAGCACGCCGGCGAATTCGCCGATCAGAAGCGCGCGGATCAGCAGTCCCGCCATTGCCACAGCGAGCACGGCCAGGAATGCCAGCACCGCCGCATAGGCCTTGCGACCGAGGCCCGCGGACAATTCGGCGCGGCTGCCCGCCTTCGCCATCCGCGCATGCAGCTCGACGAGAAAATCGCGAAAGCCGTTGTCCTGCGGCGCCATCAGCGCCGCGGTCTGCCAGCTGGTCGACAGGATCGCGATGCGGCCGCCGCCGGTGCGGCTGACATCGGCGCGGAAGCGGTGCTGCTGCATCGACACCGGGCGGAACGACAGCCGGATCGCCGAGATCTCGTCGTAGCGCCACAGGCCGGAGCGACCGCCGATGTGCCAGGACAGCCCCTGCTCCGTCAGCTCGAAGCGATGCGCCGAGCCGATCAGCGAGGCCTTGTAGGCATAGCTCGTGGCCGAACCCGCTTCCGGCATGTCGTCAATGAACCCATGGGTGATCACTTGGGTGACCGCTTGCACGATCGCTTGGGCGATCGGCTTGCGCGATCGCCCTCCTCCATCCTACAAGCGAGGCATGGCTGAGACGACCTTTTTTCCGCGCCGCCTGATTCTCGGCGCCGCAATGATCTCCGGTGTGTTGCTGGCGCTCGCGGTGCACATGCTGGGCGCGCGCTACGGTCTCGATCTCGGCCGCCTCTGGCGCTCCGACACGCACGAGTTCGTTCCGGCGGGCGCTGCGATCGCCTGGTGGCTGATCGCCACCGTCGGCTTCTCCGGCGGCTACTTCACGGCGAGCCTGATGCAAAGCGCCGTCTCCGGACAGATTCCCCAACGGATGCGGCAATTCCTGATCGCGGTCGGCGTGCTCCTGCTTGCGGGAGCAGGTCAGGCGGCGTCGGCGCCGAGCCCGATCCCGACCGTCTCGGGCGTGCTGGCCGGGCTTGCCGCCCTGTGTCTCGGCGCCGTAATGGCATTCTGCGGTGCGCATTTCGCGCTGCGCCGAAGCTGACCTCTCAAGCCGACGCGCGCAGCCGCGGCCGTTCCAGCATGATCGCGACATCGGAGGCGGGCCGCGGCTTGCTGAACAGATAGCCTTGCGCCTGCGTGCAGCCCTCGCGCCGGAGCAGCTCGAGCTGCGCGTCGTTCTCGACGCCCTCGGCCGTGGTGACGATGCCGAGGCTGCGGCCGAGGCCGGTCACCGCGCGAATGATGGCCATGGAATCCTCACGCGTCGCCAGCTCCGACACGAAGGAACGGTCGATCTTGATCTTGTCGAACGGGAAGCTGCGTAAGTAGCTCAGCGACGAATAGCCGGTGCCGAAATCGTCGAGCGAGATCCGCACGCCCATGGCGCGCAGCTCGTGCAAGGTCGTCAGCGTCGCCTCGCTGTTCTGGAGCAGAACGGATTCGGTGATCTCGAGCTCGAGGCGGCGCGCACCTATCCCCGATCTGGCCAACGCCTCGGTCACCGCCGCGATCAGGTTCGGGCTCTTGAACTGCACCGGCGACAAATTGACGGCGACGTCGACATCGTCCGGCCAGCTCGCTGCATCGGCGCAGGCGGAGCGCAGCACGAACTCGCCGAGCTGAACGATGAGCCCGGTCTCCTCGGCGAGCGGGATGAAGCTGATGGGCGCGATCAGTCCGCGCTGCGGATGGTTCCAGCGCAGCAGCGCCTCGAAGGCGACGACGCGACCGCTGGCGACCTCACGGATCGGCTGATAGTAGACCTGAAACTCGTCGCGTTGCAGCGCCGCGCGCAGATCCATTTCCAGAAGGCGCCGCGCCTGCGCGCGCGCATCCATGCCGGTCTCGAAGAAGCGATAGGTGCCGCGGCCATCGGCCTTGGCGCGGTACAGCGCAAGGTCCGCGTTCTTGAGCAGTTCGTCCGGATTGCTGCCGTCCTGCGGCGACAGCGAGATGCCGATCGAGACGCCGATCACGATCTGATGGTCGTCGATCTGGTAAGGCGCCGAGATCACCTCGACGAGGCGCCCGGCAAGCGACCGCGCGGCGATCTCCTCGGATCGCCCGATCTGGACCACCGCGAACTCGTCGCCGCCGAGCCGCGCCACGGTGTCCTGTTCGCCGACCGTGGCCTTGAGCCTGCGGCCGACCTCCTTGAGCAGCGCATCGCCGATGGGATGGCCGAGCGAGTCGTTGATGTCCTTGAAATGATCGAGATCGAGGCAAAGCACCGCGAGCTGGTCGCCCGACTTGGTGTGGCGCAGCCCCTGCTCGAGCTGTTCGTGGAACAGCACCCGGTTCGGCAGGCTGGTCAGCGCGTCATGGCGCGCCATGTGCGAGATCTTGGCCTGCGCCTCCAGCCATTCGGTGATGTCCTCGAAGGTCGCGACCCAGCCGCCGCCCTGCATCGGCTGGTTGACGACCCGGATCGAGCGGCCGAACCGCTTGAGGACGTCGGTCGTGGTGCGGCCCTCGCGCGCGTCGGCGACGAGGCGGGCGAAGAATTCATCGGCATCGCCCTGCCACTGGCCCTTGGCCTCCTCTTCCCTGAGCACGTCGACCAGCAGGCGGCCGGTGAGCGGCACGTCGGCACGACGGAGCATCGCGGCATAGCGCTCGTTGAACAGGATGATCTTGCCGTCGGCGTCGAACATGCACAGCCCCTGCGACATGTTCTGCAGCGCGCTGTCGAGCACGATCTGCTGGCGGCCCAGCTCGCCCTTGGCGCGGCGGTCGAGCAGCGCGGCCACGAGCGCAATCGCGATGATGGCGACGGCGGCGCTGGCAGTGAGGAACGACAGTGAGGCCGGCGGGATCGAGAGCCCGCTGATCGTGAGCGTCGGGTCCGGCGTCAGCAGCACCGCGCCCATCGCGGTGAAGTGATGGGCGACGATCGCGAGCGTCAGCAGAGCAGTCGCGCTCAGCGCATGCCGGATGTCGTCACCTCGCGCGGCGACGAACAGCGCGAGCGCTGCGAAGACGATTCCGAACAGCACCGAGGCGGCAACCGTGCTCCCGATCCAATCCACCCGTGCCGGCATCTCCAGCGCCGCCATACCGGTGTAATGCATCGCCGCGACACCCAGCCCGACGATGGCGCCGCCGACGACGATCCATACCGGGCGCGAGGACGCCACCGCGATGCTGAGGCCCACGAAGGTCAAGGAGATCGCAAACATCAGCGAGAGAATTGTCACCGGGATGTTGTAGGCGCCGGCGCTGCCCGGGCCGTAAGCGAGCATCGCGATGAAATGCGTCGCCCAGATGCCGCATCCGCCGACGGCCGCATCCAGAGCGATCCAGGCCAGACGCCCGGCTCCGTGTGTCGCGCGTGCGCGCTGAAACAGGCTGATCGCCGCGGCGCTGGCGAGCAGGCACACTGCGCCGCCAAGGGCGACCAGTCGCCAATCATGCTCGTCGGTGAGACAGTAGAGAACTTGATACATTGCCGGCCCCTATCGACCGGCACTTCATCCGACGGAAATGGACGATCGGTAACCAGCTACGAGCCGGTTTCCGAAGTGGTGAATGGAAGATGAGCGGGTTCGCTCACATTGTTGGTCCTCGCGACGGCGCCCGAAACAGCACCGCGGCAGCGGCGCGAACACGCAAAAGCGCCGCGCGGAATATCGCGCGGCGCTCGTGGTTACCTCTCCTCAGCTCGCCGCGCGCAGGTTCACCTTGCTCTCGGCGAGCGTCGTCAGCTTCTGGTCGGTCGCCTTCTCCTCCTCCAGCGTCTTGGCGAGCACGCTGGCACAATCGTTGCGGCCGAGCTGCTTGGCCCAGGCGATCAGGCTGCCGTAGCGGACGATCTCATAGTGCTCGGCCGCCTGCGCCGCATTGATCAGCGCGGCGTCAAGCACGGCCTTGTCGGCTACCTCGCCGGCGGTCTCGTCGGCTTCCTCGATGATGCCGTCGATGGCCGGGCAGTCGACCGCCTTCACGGGCACGCCATGCATCTTGAACACCTCCTCGAGCCGCGCGACGTGCTGCTTGGTTTCTTCGAGGTGCGTCAAAAAGCCCTGTTTCAGCTGCGGATCAGTGGCCTTGCTCGCCATCTTCGGCAGCGCCTTGGTGAGCTGCTGCTCGGCGTAATAGATGTCCTGGAGCTGATGCACGAACAGGTCGTTCATGGTCTTGATGTCTTTTGTGAACAGTCCCATCGTTCCGATCCTCTCGGGTCTTGGGGAACACGGCGGCGCCGGCTTTGCACGAAAAGCCGCGTATTCCGCCATGTTCGATTGCTGATGGAGCCTAACGATCACGCCGCATCGACGTTCCAAAAACCGCTGATACGGCTTGCGCTGGAACAATGCGGACGGCCCCAGGATTTGACATCGTGCCAACATGGTGAATGCGCGGATGGAGCCGGGTTTCGCGACTCATATGCTTAACGCGCCGCCGATATGAACCGCGTATGACAAAGTTGCCGGCCGAACGCAGAACCTATTGTTGTCAAGGGCTGCACAAGCCGGTGATTTTGCCTTAAATGAGCTTGATCATGCCTAGCGATCGATGCCTGCCTTTTGGCCGTGATCGCACCCGACCGGCCAATGCCTGGCCCGGTCGGTCTTGCCCCCCGCCGGGAGGATGAATGCACGGACTGCTGCCCGCGCTGAAACGCGGCTTCAAGAGATGGATCGGCTGGCGCCGGCTCGGAGTTGCCGCCAGCATCTTCATCATCGCGTTTGCGATCACCACGCTGGTGCGGACCCTCAAGGGCATCGATACCGGGGTCATCCTGACCGCGTTGACCGAGATTCCCCGCGGCAACATCGGCCTGGCGGCGATCTGCGTCTTCTTCGCGTTCTGTACGCTGACCTTCTACGACTTTTTCGCACTGCGAACGATCGGCAAGAAGCACGTGCCCTATCGCATCGCGGCGCTGTCCAGCTTCACGTCCTATTCGATCGGCCACAACATCGGCGCCACGGTCTTCACCGGCGGCGCGATCCGTTTCCGGATTTATTCAGACTACGGGCTGAACGCGATCGACGTCGCAAAGATCTGCTTCCTGTCGGGCCTGACCTTCTGGCTCGGTAACATCTTCGTGCTCTCGATCGGCATGGCCATCCACCCGGATGCGGCCTCCTCGATGGATCAGCTCCCCTCCTCGCTCAACCGGTTGATCGCCCTCGGCGGCCTCGCATCGATCGGGGCCTATCTGGTCTGGCTCTGCATGGGCGAGAAGCGCCGCGAGCTCGGCCAGAAGGGCTGGAAGGTGGTGCTGCCCTCGGCGCCGCTGACCTTGGTGCAGATCCTGATTGGCGTCGTCGATCTCGGCTTCTGCGCCACGGCGATGTACCTCCTGATGCCCTCCAACCCGCCGATCGACTTCATGTCGCTCGCGGTCGTGTTCATCCTGGCGACCCTGATCGGCTTTGCCAGCCACGCCCCCGGCTCGATCGGCGTGTTCGATGCCGCCATGCTGGTGGCGCTGCCCCAGTTCGGCCGCGAGGAGCTTCTGGCGACGCTGCTGGTGTTCCGTATTCTCTATTTCGTGATTCCGTTCGGGCTTGCCATCTCCATCATGGGCACGCGCGAGCTCTGGATGAATGTGGTCGCGCCGTGGCAGGAGCGGCGGCGGCTGGCGGAAGCCTGCGCGCAGGCCAACCTGCCCAAGGAGGTGACGCCGATGGAGCGCGAACGGCTGCTGCGGCAGGCCAGCAAGCGCTGAGCCGCCAAGGGCCGCCAAAAGCCGTCAATCGCGCCCCCGGAGATCATCAGGCAAAGGTTGCAGGCCGGGGCGCAATCCTCTCTTATTTCCGCCTCAACTTTGCCGTTGAAGACGCGGGCCATGATCACCGTATTCCTTCGCACCCTCTCGGCAGGCGCCGTGCTGCTTGCCGGCATCCTGACTGCTTTGCCCGAGCGCGCCGCCGCGCAGAATGCCGGCGCCATGCAGATCAACTGGGAGGTACGTAACCGCTTCCGGCTATTCCGCGAGGAGCGGGACTTCCTGCTTCACGTCGAGAACGCGCGCAATCGCAGCATCCTGGCCGCCGAACAGTCGCTGGAGCTGCAGAGCGAGGGCCGCGGATGGGCCCGCAACATGGTCAACCGGCTCTGCATCGACCTGCAGGGCCGGGTCAACCAGCCCTGCAACCGCGACAATGTCAAAGAGAACTATATCACGCCGATCGACCATCCCGTGACGGTGCACCTGACCGGCGACGTGCCGGTCGGGGCCACCTGCGCCTGGTCGTTCGATGACGGTGACGGCCCGCAGACCTCGACCTTCGACTGCGCCGAGCCGATCAATCTGCGCGTCCGCTACGGCAAGCAGACGGTTGCAACCGTCGATGTCTCCGCCGGCTCCGATCCAACCCAGCGGGTCCAGACCGAGATCCAGGTCCGCGACATCTTCATCGCAGGTCTCGGCGACAGCATCGCCTCGGGCGAAGGCAATCCGGACCGGCCGCTGGCGCTGTCGGACGAAGGTTTTTGCTTCCGTTCCTATCTCGGCACCGCCGGCGCGCAGTACTACCGGCCGAGCCGCCACGGCTTCAAGGGCGGCCGCGCCTGCGAGGCGCCGGACACGCTCGCCAACTGGCAACGCTACAGCGCGCTCTGGTTCAATGCGCCCTGCCATCGCTCGCTCTACAGCTACCAGGCGCGCACCGCGCTGGCGCTCGCGGTGCGCTACACCCACATCGCCGTGACCTTCCTGCCGCTCGCCTGCACCGGCGCCAGCATCGGTGACGGGCTGCTCGGCTCCCAGCGCGCCCGCGAATGCCCGCCCGGCAAGACCGGCGTCTGCAACACCAGCGTGAATGCGCAAGTCGCCGAGCTGCGGGAAGCCGTCACCGCGGCGAAGAAGCGCCAGCCCGAGCGCACGCTCGATCTCGTGCTGCTCTCGGTCGGCGCCAATGACGTCTATTTCTCCGGCCTCGTCGCCGACGTCATCGTCGACACCGCGACCGAGCGCGCGCTGTTCCGCCGCTCCGGCGTGATGGCGAGCGTCGACGATTCCCGCGATGCGCTCCAGCGCGAGCTGCCGCAGAACTTCGTCAAGCTGCGCGAGGCGCTGAAGCCGCTGGTCGGCGGCGACCTCTCGCACGTGGTCTATGTCTCCTACGCCAATCCTGCGCTCGCCGACGGCGGCGCGCCCTGCCCCGGCGGCCGTGCCGGCTTCGATATCCATCCGGCCTTCAACGCCGATCCGCAGCGCCTCGCCCGCGTATCCGCCTTCGTCGACAGCGAATTCCTGCCGCAGCTGAAGGGGCTCGCCACCTGCACCCGCGGCGCGCTATGCCGCGATCCCGAAGCCGACCGCATGACCTTCGTCGACGCGCACCAGGCCGCGTTCGCCGAGCACGGCTTCTGCGCCCGTTCCGGCAACGATCCCGAATTCGACCGCAGCTGCTTTGCCGCGAACGGCCAGAGCTTCGACCCTGATATCGTCAGCGCGGCGAGCCAGCCGATGCTGTGCGGCCGCGGCGCCTCGGAATACCGCGCCTATCTGCCGCGCGCGCGCTGGATCCGCGACGCCAACGACAGCTATTTCGCCGCCATGACCTATCCGCAGGGCCTGCCGGCGGCGAGCCAGCCGACCGACATCCATGACGCGGCCTGGGGCGTGCTCTCCGCCGTCTATGGCGGCGCGGTACATCCGAGCGCCGAGGGCCACGCCGCGATGGCCGATGCGGCGCTGCCGGCGGCGAGCACCGTGCTCGGTCTCGATGCGGTGCCGCCGAACGTGACACGCGGGTTATTGCCGCAGCTGCTGCCCGGCGCACAGCAGTAGCGGCGAAGGCCAACTCTCTCCTCGCCGTCATTGCGGTGTGCACTTCCCACACACTCACTGTCGTCGCCCGACTTGATCGGGCAGTCTGGAGGCCGTTCCATCAATCCAAAAACGGCATCGATCGATACCCCCTTCAACTTGGACACTTCGCCGCGCGCGCCTCTAGGAGTCGTCTGGAGGAAATGTTCGACTTAAGGGAAGCGCGTGATGGACGCAGTGCTGTCCGCAGCGGACGTGAGGCGGTTTCGCATCAGGTCGTTCCTCCTGAGGGCTCCCACGGGAGCTTGACCAGGCAACTCAACGGCGGCCCGCAAAGCCGCCGTCTTTGTTTTGGGGGTGATCGATGCTAGAAGTGCCGGGGAAACGCCTTATCCATCTAAGGCATGTATCGATGTTCGACCTCAACCAGCTCCGCTGTTTCGTCACGGTGGCGGAGGAATTGCATTTCGGCCGCGCCGCCGCACGGCTCAACATGACGCAGCCGCCGCTGTCCCGGCAGATCCAGGTGCTCGAGCACATCATCGACGCGCCGCTGCTCGAGCGCACCAGCCGATCGGTGCGTCTGACGCCCGCGGGGCGCAGCTTTCTGCCGGAGGCGCGGCGCATCCTCAAGCTTGCCGAAAGCGCCTCGCAAGTCGCCCGCCGCATCGCACTCGGCAAGACCGGCTCGCTGAAGGTCGGCTTCACCGCGGCCGCGGCCTATGGCTTCCTGCCCGAGCTCATCGCCGCATGCCGTGCCAAGCTGCCCGAGGTGGACTTCTCGCTGAAGGAGATGGTGTCGGGCGACCAGTTCGAGGCGCTGGCCTCGGGCCAGATCGACGCCGGGCTGCTGCGGCCGCCGATCGCGCGGCCCGAGCTTGCCAGCCGCCGCGTCGTCGCCGAGCCGCTGCTCGCGGCGATCCCGAAGAAGCATCCGCTGGCGAATGCCGAGGGCATCACCATCAAGGATTTCGACGACCAGCCCTTCGTGATGTATTCGCCCTATGAGAGCCGCTACTTCCACGACCTCCTGGTGGCCCTCTTCACCCGTGCCGACGTGCTGCCGCGCTACGTCCAGCATCTCAGCCAGATCCACTCGATCCTCGCGATGGTGCGCGCCGGCCTCGGCCTCGCCATCGTACCGGCGGCCGCGGCGAGCCTGAAGATCTCCGACGTCCGCCTGCGGCCGCTGAAGCTGCGCACCCGCGTGCCGGTCGAGCTGTTCATGGTGTGGCGGCGCGAGGACGAGAACCCGCTGCTGTCGGCGCTGGTCAGGATCGCCGGCGAATTGTCCTCCGCGGAGCTGGCGGAGGATTGATGCTCAATCCGCATCGGTCGATATAGGCTTTGGCTTGGACGCGCATCGAACGGTTGCCTAAACCACGGCGCATGGACGCGCGGCCTCTGCTTGCGTCCGCCGCAACACGACAAGGGAGCGCGCATGAGCAAGATGACCCCGCAGGAGATGGCCCAGAAGATCGGATCGGGCCTCCTGTCCTTCCCCGTCACGCCGTTCAGGGCGGACTATTCCTTCGACGAGGCGACCTATCGCGCCAACATGGACTGGCTGTGCGGTTATGACGTCGCAGGTCTGTTCGCCGCCGGCGGCACCGGCGAGTTCTTCTCGCTAACGCCGTCAGAGGTTCCGCAAGTCGTGAAGGTCGCCGTCGACGAGACCAAGGGCCGCGTGCCCGTGCTCGCCGGCACCGGCTACGGCACCGCGATCGCCCGCGAGATCGCCATCGGTGCGGAAAAGGCCGGCGCCGACGGCCTGTTGCTGCTGCCGCCCTACCTCACCCATTCCGAGCAGGAAGGCCTTGCCGCCCATGTCGAGGCGGTCTGCGCCTCGGTCAAGATCGGGGTCATCGTCTACAACCGCGACAACGCCATCCTCCAGCCCGACACGCTCGCGCGCCTTGCCGAGCGCTGCCCGAACCTCGTCGGCTACAAGGACGGCATCGGCGACATCGAGCTGATGACCCGCGTCTACACCAGACTCGGAGACCGCCTCACCTATGTCGGCGGCCTGCCGACCGCCGAGACCTTCGCGCTGCCCTACCTCGACATGGGCGTGACGACCTATTCCTCGGCCGTGTTCAACTTCGTGCCGGAATTCGCCACCAGCTTCTACGCCGCGGTGCGCAAGCGCGACCACGCCACGATCCAGGCCGGCCTGAAGGATTTCATCCTGCCGCTGATTGCGATCCGCAACCGCAAGAAGGGTTACGCGGTCTCGATCATCAAGGCCGGCATGAAGGTGATCGGCCGCGATTCCGGCCCGGTCCGTCCGCCGCTGACCGATCTCACCGAGCAGGAGATGGCGGAGCTGACCGCGCTGGTGCAGAAGCTGCCCGCCGCACGATCGTCACAACAGGCTGCAGAATAACAAGACAACAGGGAGGAGCGCGCGATGGCCCAGACCGAGATTGCCGGCGCGTCAGTCGCCGGTGCACCTGTCGTCACCGCGATGCAGGTGATCCCGGTCGCGGGCCGCGACAGCATGCTCCTCAACCTCAGCGGCGCGCATGCGCCGTTCTTCACCCGCAACATCGTCATCCTCACCGACAATGCCGGCCACACCGGCGTCGGCGAGGTCCCGGGCGGGCAGAAGATCTGGCAGACGCTGCAGGACGCGCGCGACCTCGTGATCGGCAAGACCGTCGGCGCGATGAACAACATCCTCGCCGATATCCGCACCGCCTTCGCCGACCGCGACGCCGGCGGCCGCGGCAAGCAGACTTTTGATCTTCGCGTGATGATTCATGCGGTCACCGCCATTGAATCCGCGTTGCTCGACTTGCTCGGCCAGCATCTTGGTCTTCCTGTCGCAGCACTGCTCGGCGAGGGCCAGCAACGCACCAGCGTCGAGACGCTCGGCTACCTCTTCTTCGTCGGCGACCGGCGCAAGTCGAAGCTCGACTACGTCACCGGCGAGACCGGCAAGCCCGACTGGTTCAATCTCCGCCACCAGGAGGCGATGACGCCCGAGGCCGTGGTGCGGCTCGCGGAGGCGACCCACGACCATTACGGCTTCGCCGACTTCAAGCTCAAGGGCGGCGTGCTCCGCGGCGAGCACGAGATCGAGGCGGTGACGGCCATCGCAAAGCGTTTCCCGAACGCACGCGTGACGCTCGACCCGAACGGTGCCTGGTCGCTGGATGAAGCGATCAGCCTCTGCAAGAACATGCATGGCATCCTCGCCTATGCCGAGGATCCCTGCGGCGCCGAGGCCGGCTTCTCCGGCCGCGAGATCATGGCCGAGTTCCGCCGTGCAACTAGCCTGCCGACGGCTACCAACATGATTGCGACGGACTGGCGGCAGCTCTCCCATGCGCTGCGGCTCGGGGCGGTGGACATCCCGCTGGCCGATCCCCATTTCTGGACGATGCAAGGCTCGGTGCGCGTGGCCCAGACCTGCCGCGACAACGGCCTGACCTGGGGCTCGCACTCCAACAACCATTTCGACATCTCACTCGCCATGTTCACCCATGTCGGCGCCGCCGCCCCGGGGAAGGTCACCGCGATCGATACCCACTGGATCTGGCAGGACGGCCAGGCGCTGACGAAAGAGCCGCTCCGGATCAGGGGCGGCAAGATCGCCGTCCCTGATAGCCCGGGCCTGGGCATCGAGATCGACCGCGCCGCCATCGAGGCCGCGCACGAGCTCTACAAGAAGCATGGACTTGGGGGGCGGGATGACGCTATGGCCATGCAGGACCTGATCCCCGGCTGGACGTTTGACGACAAGCGTCCCTGCCTCGTGCGTTAGAAACGTTCCCCTGGAGGAAAAAAGATGACAGCGATCCTGAAGAACTTCATCGGCGGCGAATGGGTCGACGGCTCCGGCGTCACCAGGAACATCAACCCCTCCAACACCAACGATCTCGTCGGCGAATACGCCAAGGCCGACAAGGCGCAGACCGAGAAGGCGATCGCCGCCGCCAAGGCCGCCTTCCCCGCCTGGTCGCAGTCGACCCCGCAGGCGCGCTTCGATGCACTCAACAAGATTTCGCTCGAGATCCTCGCCCGCAAGGAAGAGCTCGGCCGCCTGCTCGCCCGCGAAGAAGGCAAGACCCTTCCCGAGGGCATCGGCGAGGTCGCCCGCGCCGGCCAGATCTTCGCGTTCTTCGCCGGCGAAGCGCTGCGCCTGATCGGCGAGAAGGGCGCCTCTGTCCGCCCCGGCCTTGAGGTCGAGATCACCCGCGAGCCGGTCGGCGTCGTCGGCATGATCACGCCCTGGAATTTCCCGATCGCGATTCCCGCCTGGAAGATTGCGCCGGCGCTCTGCTACGGCAACACGGTGGTGTTCAAGCCGGCCGAGCTGGTGCCGGGCTCGGGCCACGCGCTCGCTGAGATCATCACCCGCTCCGGCATTCCCGCCGGCGTGTTCAACCTCGTCGTCGGCTCCGGCTCGGTGGTCGGCCAGACCCTGCTCGAGCATCCGGACGTCGCCGCGATCTCCTTCACCGGCTCGGTGCAAACGGGACGCAAGATCGCGCAGGCCTGCGTGCTCTCGAACCCCATGAAGAAGTTCCAGCTCGAGATGGGCGGCAAGAACCCGCTGGTCGTGCTCGACGACGCCGACCTCAAGACCGCCGTCGAGGTCGCCGTCAACGGCGCCTATTTCTCGACCGGCCAGCGCTGCACCGCCTCCTCGCGCCTGATCGTCACGGAAGGCATCCACGACCGCTTCGTCGCGGCCGTGGCCGAGCGCCTGAACAGCCTGTCGGTGGACGATGCGCTCAAGGCCGGCGTGCATATCGGCCCCGTGGTCGACCAGAACCAGCTCGATCAGGACCTGCGCTACATCAAGATCGGCCAGGACGAAGGCGCCAAGCTCGCCTTCGGCGGCGAGCTGCTGAAGCGCGAGAACCCCGGCCACTATCTCCAGCCGGCGCTGTTCACCGAGGCCAACAACAACATGCGCATCGCGCGCGAGGAGATTTTTGGCCCGGTTGCGGCCGTCATTCGCGCCAAGAATTACGACGAGGCGCTCGCGATCTCCAACGACACCGAGTTCGGCCTCGCCTCCGGCATCTGCACCACCAGCCTGAAATACGCCTCGCACTACAAGCGCAACAGCGAGTCCGGCATGGTGATGGTCAATCTGCCGACCGCCGGCGTCGACTACCACGTGCCGTTCGGCGGCCGGAAGGGATCGAGCTACGGCGCCCGCGAGCAGGGCTCCTACGCGCGCGAGTTCTACACCACGGTGAAGACGGCTTATACGTTCCCGGGCTGAGACATCGTAGGGTGGGCAAAGCGAAGCGTGCCCACCACCTGCGCATGACGTGAAGAATGGTGGGCACGGCGCGTTGCGCCTTTGCCCACCCTACGATTTCGGAGGCAAGCGCAGATGGACCAGGACGTCGCCGCCAAAGAGCAGCCGCGCTACATCAAGCTCAATGAGCGCGACAATGTCGCGATCGTCGTCAATGATTTCGGGCTTCCCGCCGGCGCGCGCTTCGCCAGCGGCCTGACGCTGCGCGCCTTCGTCCCGCAGGGACACAAGACCGCGCTGGTCGACGTCGCGGAAGGCGAGCCGATCATCCGCTATGGCGAGATCATCGGCTACGCGCTGAAGCCGATCCTGGCCGGCGAATGGGTGGACGAGGCGCGCATCCGCATGCCGGAGGCCCCTGCCCTCGACAAGCTCGAAATCTCCACCGCCGTCCCCGCGCCGCTGCCGCCGCTCGAAGGCTTCACCTTCGAGGGCTACCGCAATCCGGATGGTTCGGTCGGCACGAAGAATATTCTGGGCATCTCCTCCTCCGTGCAATGCGTCAAGGGCACGATGGAATATGCGGTCAAGCGCATTCGCGCCGAGCTGCTGCCGAAATATCCCAACGTGGATGACGTCGTGCCGTTGACGCACGCCTATGGCTGCGGCGTCGCCATCTCCGCGCCCGACGCCGTCGTGCCGATCCGCACCCTGCAGAACCTCGCGCTCAACCCGAATTTCGGCGGCGAGATTCTGGTGGTCGGCCTCGGCTGCGAGAAGCTCGCGCCGGAACGCCTGGTGCCGGAAGGCGTGAACGACGCCATCGTGCGCATGCAGGACGAAGCCTTCGATGGCTTTGGCGCCATCGTCGAGGCCATCATGACCCAGGCCGAGGCGCGGTTGAAGGTTCTCAACACCCGCAAGCGCGAGACCTGCCCCGCCTCCGACCTCGTCATCGGCCTGCAATGCGGCGGCAGCGATGCCTTCTCCGGCGTCACCGCCAATCCCGCCGTCGGCTTCGCCGCGGACCTCCTGGTACGCGCCGGCGCGACCGTGATGTTCTCGGAAGTCACCGAGGTGCGCGACGCCATCCAGCTGCTCACCCGCCGCGCCATCAACGAGGACGTCGGCCGCGCGCTGGTGCGCGAGATGGCCTGGTACGATTCCTATCTGGCCCGCGGCGGCGCCGACCGCAGCGCCAACACCACGCCCGGCAACAAGAAGGGCGGCCTTGCCAACATCGTCGAGAAATCGCTCGGCTCGATCGTCAAGTCCGGCTCGAGCGCGATTGCCGGCGTGCTCTCGCCCGGCGAGAAGGCGACGCAAAAGGGCATGCTGTTCGCGGCGACGCCGGCAAGCGACTTCATCTGCGGCACGCTGCAGCTCGCCTCCGGCATGACATTGCAAGTGTTCACCACCGGCCGCGGCACGCCCTATGGCCTTGCGGCTGCACCGGTGATCAAGGTCGCAACGCGCAGCGAGCTCGCGCGGCGCTGGAAGGACCTGATCGACTTCGACGCCGGCAAGATCGCAACCGGCGAGAAGACCATCGAGGAGACCGGCTGGGACCTGTTCCGCCTCATCCTCGACGTCGCCTCCGGCCGCACCAAGCCGTGGTCGGATCGCTGGGGCATCCACAACGACCTCACATTGTTCAATCCCGCACCGGTGACCTGAGGGTCATTGACCGTCAATCAGGTGCATATCGCCCAGCGTGAGCGGCAGGCTGCGCATGATCAGGTCCGCGATCGCCGCGCGCAACCGTTCCCCTGAAGCCGGACCGCCAAACGTCTCGTCGACCGGTCCGCTCGGGCCGGCAATCCGCACGGTCCCGGTATTGTCGAGCGGCGCAGCCGCCCGCTTCTCGATCACGTCGAACGTCTTGCCGTCGATGACGCGAACTTCGTACAGCGCGTGGATCAGGCCATAATCGGCCAGCAGCGTCCGATATTCGGCGAGCCCGACACCCTCGACGTTGCGTCCATTGCCGAGCTTCGATCTCGCGCGGGTGATGACGATGTATGCGTCCAACCCCTGCGGCGCGATATCGCTGCGAACCAATTCCTTGAACGGATCGCTGCGCAGGAGGTTGACGGGCGCAACCGCCGAATCCCTGACGGCAGCGAACGCGGCGCGCCTGTAATTCACCGGCTGCACGCGAAAGCGTCCGCTCAAGAGTCTCGTCGCCTGCTGGACGATCAGCTCGTCCAGCCCCCATGCGCTGATCGAGGCGCTTTGCGCGGCGTCGCCGAGCCCGGTCAGGCCGGCTCGCGTCAGGCTCATCTCCTCGCCGATCGCCGAGATGATGCCGACGGTCTTGATCGCCTGAAGCCGGCTCGCGCGCGTCTCGAACGCCGCGGCGGCGCCGAGGGCGATGCAAGCGGCAGCGAGGCCAACCCACAGAAAAGCAATGCGGCGCATGGGCTCATCGAATCCTGAAATCGAACGAATAGGACGCCCCGACACCAACGGTGGTCTGGTTCGACGATCCCCGCAGCTTCACCAGCAGGCTGTCCGCGGCGTCACCGAGCAGCTTCTCGTACTCGACATAGGCGTGAACCTCCCACTGCGGATTGATGCGATAGGAGATCTGGCTGCCGAAGCCGACCGAGTGCGCGCCGCCTCTGGCATCGTAGACCGGCAATCCCGACGCCAGCGCCTGCGTGGCGGTGACGCCGAAATACGGCGCGGTCGCGTTGGTGCTCTTCCAGGTGAAGCGCGGGCCGGCCGAGATCGTGAGCCGTTGGATCAGCGGCACGATGACGTCGGCGGAGACGTCGGCGACCGTGCCGGTATGGCCGCCTACGCCCTGACGCAGCTCGCTGCGCAGGCGCAGCCAGTCGACCGGATAATATTCGACGAAACCACCGAGCTCGTATGCAGCGTCGACATTGCCGAGGCCGGTCAGCTCCGCATATTTGTCGCTCTTGCGCGACGAGACGTATTTGAACGCGGGACCCGCGCGAAAATTGCCGACATCGAGCAACGCGATGCTGGCGCTGTCGCGGGGCCCGCGAAACTGGTCGATCGATCCGGCACGGCGGATGGTGAAGATCGGGATCGGACGAAACTTGCCGTTCTTCGATCCGACGAAATCAGGCATGTATTCGCCGCCGATGCCGACCATGACGGTCCAGTTTCCGGACGGCGACGGCAGCATCGGCAGCTCGAATGGCGGCGCTGGCAGCGTGAACGCGGTCTGCGCCGATGCGGATTGCGCAATCGCCATGATCGCACCGAGTGCAGCGAGACAGGCGGTCGTCCGCCGCGCCTTCACCGTGAGGCGGAGAGCGGCTTCGTCGATATGCTTCATTTCAGGGCCCCGGACCGGCCTTCCTGGCCGCGTCGACTGGTGTGGTTAGGAGCCCAGCATGTGGTCCGGCAAAATTGCCCCAAGATTGCAAGACGCAATCCGCGCTCCCCGGGACATGTACAGCGGACGGCCAGGCCGTCGCCGCCGGATCAACATTGCCCGAACATTGCCGGGCTTCCGTCACGGCGCAAAACTTGACGGACCGTGCCCGCGCGCGCTCGCGTTCCTGCCTTTGATTCGCCAAGCTCGCTGCCTTTATGGGAACCCTGCGCAGGAGCCGAAGCGCCAGACATCGGCCAGGGAGCGTGACGCTCGGGGTTCTGTCGCCCAGCAGAGTCAAGGACGACCCGCGTGCGTTCCCTCGTGATCGAAGACGAACCGCAGATCGGCGCTTATGTCAGCCGTCTGCTCGGGCAATTGCACGGCATCGTCGACCTCGTCGGCTCGATCGCCGATGCGCGCCAGGCGCTGGATAATTTCAAATATGATCTCGCGATCGTCGACCGGATGCTGCCGGACGGCGATGCGCTCCAGGTGGTCACGGCGCTGAACCAATCGCCCGACCGGCCCGCGATCATCATGCTGACCTCGAAGGACGCCAAGGAAGACGTCGTCGAGGGCCTCAACGGCGGCGCCGACGACTATCTCGGCAAGCCGTTCGAGCCGCAGGAGCTGCTTGCGCGGGTGCGCGCGGTGCTGCGCCGCCCCCGGCTGCTCGCCCCATCCGTGCTGTCGCTCGGCAATGTCGAGCTGCATCTCGGCAGCAACGAGGCCGTGGTCGCCGACACCAGGATCCTGCTGCGGCGGCGCGAGGCACTGATCCTGGGGGCGCTGCTGATGCGACGCGACCGCGTCATCACCCGCGCCGCCCTGATCGAGGAGATCTACGGTTTCGACGACGAGATCGAGTCCAACACGCTCGAAGCGCAGGTCTCGCGCCTGAGGAAGAAGCTCGCCGAGCTCGGCGGCGACGTCGAGATCCGCAGCATGCGAGGCATCGGCTACATCCTGCGGCTGGCGACACCGCGATGACGTCGATCGCCCGGACCTTTGCAATTTCGCTGGGCATCGCCGCGACGACGATCTTCTTGATCATGGTCTCGATCTTCGTCTCGAGGTACCCGCTGGAGGAACGCGAGTTCAGAGCCTGCCGGGTCGTGGCTGCCGTTCTCGATCGTGCCACGGATATCGATGGGCAAAACCTGACGATACGTCGGACTTCTGCCCTGGAGGAATTGAAGGCGGACAGTCCCAACCTCTGGTACGTCGTGTCCGTGGGCGATCTCGTCAGCGAGTACGGTGGTGAGCACCGGCCGCCTCTCCCCTTCGCCTTTCCCTATCGCGGGCCGGTCGGCCTGTCCGTCTTCAGCACACACGACCAAAAGAGCACGTTCTGTCTCGCCGTTGCGCAACGGGGCTCCTTGCGGCTCACGACGATGGTCGGTGAGCCGCAGGTCCGCTTCGGACGAATGGCCGGGAACTTCCTTATCAACAGGATCTTCTCGATCACCCTGGTGGCGCTGGCCTTTGCGGCGACCGTCGCCATCGGTTCAGCGCTTGCTGCACGTTTCGTCTCGCGCGGCATCGAACGGGTGGCACGCCGCGCGCTCGCGATCGATCCGTCGGCGCCGCAAGGTTTGATATCGCTGTCCGAGGTCCCTCGCGAATTGAAGCCGCTGGTCGAGGCGCTGAACCGCGCCTTCGGCGAGATCGACGCCTATATCAGGATGCAGCGCCGCTTTCTCGGCAATGCCGCCCATCAGCTCCGCACGCCGCTGACGCTGCTGCGCGCCAAGATCGAGGACGTGCCCGATCCGGCCCTGAAGGCCGAGCTGGTGCGCGACGTCCGCCGGCTGACCTCACTGGTCTCGGCCATGCTGGACCTGGCGCGGCTGCAAAATCATGCGATCGAGAAGCGCCCGATCGATCTCGCCCGGATCACGCTGGACGTGCTGGCCGATTTTAGCCCCTCGGCGCTGGATGCGGGCATCGAGCTTGCGCTGGAGCAGGACGAGAAAGGTCCATTCGTGGTGCAGGGGGTCGACGCTGCGATCCGCAGTGCGCTCGCCAATCTCGTCGGCAACGCGCTCATCCACGCCCATGGCGCGCGGCGCATCGTCGCCACGCTCGGCCGCGCCGGCGTCTCGATTCACGATGACGGCGCGGGCCTGCCCTCCGGCACCGAACACGGTCTGACCGAGCCGTTTCAGACGGGCAGCGCCACGCGCGATGGCGCGGGCCTTGGCCTGTCGATCGTGCGCGAGATCATGGCCGCCCACGGCGGCGAATTGATCATGTCCTCCGCGCCCGGCTGCGGCACGACGATGAGCCTGCGCTTTCCCGAAAGCACCGCCCCCGTCAAATCGCCGCAGCTCGATCTGCAACAGCAGCACTGAACGAGGCGCGTCGGCTGTTCCGGGAAACCGTCCTGAAACATTGGCGCGGAAAACTTCGTCCGCGTTTCGTGCTTGCGCACCACGCAACCATTATCTGCGCCGCAGGCGATGAGAATGTTCGCGCACGAGCGAACCTGCCGCGGCACCGCCGCGACCAAACCTCCGATTGACATCTTCCACGGAGATTTTTCAATGCGCGTTCTCTCGATGATTGCCGTTGCCGGCGCCATGATTGCGAGCTCGGCCGCCGCGCTCGCCGGCGAGCTTCCCTCTTACGAAGTGAGGTCGTTTCCGATCACGGCGACGCAGGTTCAGGTGCTCGGCGGCGCCGGCGTCGAGGAGCAGTCGACAAGCCCTGCGATGATCGTCGCCGGCATGCCGGCCTCACCGTCGCAGGTCTCCGTGCTGTCGCCACGGATCAAGCAGCTCGCGAGCGCGGGTTCGAATAACCAGGCGCGCTAAGCTTCGCGTTATCGTTCCGGTTCGGCGCTCCGCGCCGGCCGGAATGGCGCGCCTACGTCATGCTGCCCGGCATGAAGCAGCGCACGCGCGGATGGCCGTCGACATAGTGCTTCCACACCATGGTGCGGCCGATCTTGTTCGGCACAGTGAGCACGGCGCCGTCGGGCACCACGACCCACTCCTCGTCGATGCGCACGCGGTAGCGGCCGCGATCGGACTCCCAATCGACGTCGGCAATGACGTAGCCGTCGGCATCCGAGCAGCATTGCCCGAATTCGCTACGCAGACTCTCGAACCAGGGTTTCAGGGGCGAGTTGGCGAAGCGGCCGTCGTCGCGCGCCAGCGCCGAATGCGTCAGAACCGTCAGCCCCAGCAGCACGGCGGCACACTGTCTTGCAGGTCTCATGTGGTCTCCGCGGTCGAAGTGATCGCCGCGGGGCAAACGCTGCCGTCCGCCCGCCACATGGTGCGCGGCAGGCGTGGAGACGGCGACTCGCTCCCCCAGCAGCTTTGCCGACAGCTATGCAAATCCGGCGCCAGCGTGCATTCCGGGGAACTACTGGAGCGGGCCCGAGGCGCGCCCGCCCTTCGGCGAAGGTGGCCGCACAGGCTGGAGACCCAGTGGCGGGGAAGGCCCCTGCGCCACGCGAGAGCTATTGAGACCGCGCAGCGCGCGGCCCAGCGCCCTTACTGCTTCGCCGGCGCCATCATCGCGCCGCCCTTCTTCGCCGCGGGCGCCGGCTGCTTGGCGGCAGCTGCCTGCGCGGGCAGGTATTTTGCGACGATCGCCGGATCGACCTGCGCGATGTTGGCATCGGGCAGGCGCGTCCAGGTCTCGTCCTTGCCGAGCAGCGCGATGCCGAGATAGCCGCGCAGCGTCAGGGTCTGACCGTCCGGGCTGACCCGCATGTTGGCCTTCCAGATCTGGCCGTCGCGCGGATTGAGCACGTTGCCGCCTTCGTATTTCAATCCTTCGCGCTTCATGTCGCGGACGAACGAAATGCCGAGCACCGGCGCGTTCTTGCGATCGTCGGTGCACTTGGAGCAGACCTCGTTCGGATTGTCGGTCGGCCGCGGGAAGGTCTTGGCGATCACGCCTTCGAAGACGCCGCCCCGATCGATGAAGAGAAACCATCCGACCGTCTTGCCGTCTTCGACCTTCTGCCAGAGGCCCGCCGCCGTGGGCTCGGCGGTCTGCGCCGCGCACGGCGTCACGATCGCCAGCGACAATGCGAGTGCGACGACGGAGAGCAGCCGAAAGCTGGAACGAAGAGTCCGCATTATCATCACCTTGCTGAGCCAATCACCTTTGCTGAGCCAAGACTTCTGAGCCAAGACTTCGCAGAGCCAAACTTTGCTAAGCCAAAAACCTGGCCAAGCCTACGACCGGAATGGCCGCAGACTAAGGCGATTTCGCGAAAGGTTCCAGCACCAGAAACATGGGGCATCGCCGCCCCGGTCTGTTCCGTCAGCTGACACCGAGCTTCTTTTGCAGGCTGGAGGACGAGGTCGTGTATTGGAACACGAGCCGCTTCTCCGGATAGACGTAGCGATGGGCTTTTTGCGACATCAGCGCGCCCTCGTGGAAGCCGCACAGGATCAACTTGATCTTGCCGGGGTAGGTGTTGATGTCGCCGATCGCGAAGATGCCCGGCACGTTGGTCTCGAACGCGGAGGTCTCGACCGGCACCAGATTGTTCTCCAGCGCAATGCCCCAGTTCGCGACCGGGCCGAGCTTCATGGTCAGCCCGAAGAACGGCAGCATGGTGTCGCAGGCGACCTCCGTGATGCTGTTGTCGTTGCCCTTGACGGTCGCGCCGGTGAGCTTGCCGTCGGCGCCGGAGAGCGCGGTGACCTGGCCGAGCCGCAGATCCATCTTGCCGCCGGCAACCAGCGCGCGCATCTGCTCGACGCTGTGGGGCGCTGCGCGAAACTCGTCGCGCCGATGCAGCAGCGTGATGCGCTTCGCGACCGGATGCAGGTTGAGCGTCCAGTCCAGCGCGGAATCGCCGCCGCCGACGATCAGCACGTTCTTGTCGCGGAAATTCTCCATCTTGCGCACCGCGTAGTGCACCGAGGTGCCTTCATAGGCCTCGATGCCCGGCACCGGCGGGCGCTTCGGCTGGAACGAGCCGCCGCCGGCCGCGATCACCACCACCTTGCATTCGAACACCTTGCCGGCATCGGTGGTGCAGCGAAACAGGGGATCGCCGATCTTCTCCACCGTCTCGACCATCTCGCCGAGATGGAAGGTCGGATGGAACGGCTTGATCTGCTCCATCAGCGCATCGGTCAGCCCCTGCCCCGACACCTGCGGAATGCCGGGAATGTCGTAGATCGGCTTTTCCGGATAGAGCTCGGCACACTGGCCGCCGACCTTGTCGAGGATGTCGACGAAATGCGCCTTCATGTCGAGAAGGCCGAGCTCGAAGGCGGCGAACAGACCGCACGGGCCGGCGCCAATAATCAGCACATCGGTTTTGATCACGTCGCTCATGTCGTCTCTTTATCGGTAATTATCGGTTGGACGGCGCCCGTTGGGCAGAGGTGACTCTGCCTGTCTAGCCAACGGGGATGGAACAGGGAAGGCATAAAAGCGGGATCGCCCCGCAGCCGCGCCCCCTTGCCGGGCCAAAATAACTGAGCTGTAACGAGGATGGATATGACGGAGATCAATCGGTGAACGCACCAGCCCGCCTCGACACGACCCCGCGCCTCGAGGACTTTCCGTTTCGCCTCAGCGACAACGTCCGGTTCGGCGACCTCGACCCGAACCAGCACGTCAACAACGCGGTCTACGCCACCTATTTCGAGACCGGCCGCGTCACGCTGATGAAGCTTCCCGAATACGGGCTGACCCCGCCGGGTCTCGCCTGGATCATGGTGCGGCTCGACATGCATTTTCGCGCCGAGCTGCACTGGCCCAATACGATCGAGCTCGGCCTCGGCGTGGTCAAGCTCGGGCGAACGTCGGTGACATTCGAGCAGGTCGTGTTCTCGAACGGCACCTGCATTGCGTCGGCGACGTCGGTCGGCGTCCTGCTCGACGAGGCCACACGGCGACCCGCGCCGCTGACCGCAGAGGTGATCGAGAAGCTCAGACCCTGGCACAAGCGCGGCATCGAGGTCGCGCCGCCGAGCATCTAGTCGACTTGGATTAGTGGACTTTGGATTGGTCTACCTGGACAGCCTCCTACTTGGAGACCATCAGGCCTGGCGCTCGGGCGTCGCGACGACGAGACCGTCGAGCTCGTCGGAGACCTTGATCTGGCAAGACAGGCGCGAATTCGGACGCACGTCGAAGCCGAAGTCGAGCATGTCCTCTTCCATCGGCGTCGGGCTGCCGACCTTCTCGCGCCAGGCTTCGTCGACATAGACATGGCAGGTCGCGCAGGCGCAGGCGCCGCCGCATTCGGCCTCGATGCCGGGAATGCTGTTGCGGATCGCAGCTTCCATCACGGTTGCGCCGTTCTCGATTTCCACCGTGCGGGTCTCGCCCTTGTGGTCGACAAAGTGAATCTTGGCCATGTGTGCTCGTGCTGCCGCGGTGCTTATGAATGAAGGAGGGTCCCGCTGTCCTATAACGGGTCGGTCAGCCCGGCGCCATAGCGTTTTGTTGCGAATCGAATCCCGTTTTGCGGGAAGAAAACGCGTCAAAACAAGCGACTAGAGCCCGGCTGCGGCCGTATCGGCTCAACGCTTCAGCATCGCCGCGATGGCGGCCCGGGCCTCGGCCACCGCCTCCTTCAGCGCGGCCAAGGCATGGGGCCGGCCATGACCGGTCCGGACCGCAGTCTCCAGGCCGGCTGCGGCATCGGCCACCGCAAAGGCGCCGATCCCGCGCGCCGAGCCCTTGAGCTTGTGCGCGAGGGCGCCGGTCTCGGCCGGCAATGCCGTCATCGCCGCGAGCAGACCGGCCGCCTGCTCTGCGAACATGGCCAGCACTTCCTGCTCCAGCTCGGCGTCGCCGAGCGTCATCCGGGAGAGGTGATCGAGGTCGAGCGGGCTGTCGATCGGCGCAAGCGGGGGCGAAGGCATCCAGTCCATCCGTTGCAGTTCAGGCGTCATGGCGCAGGCCCCGGCATCGCGCGACAGCCGCCGGTCCGGCGGTCGAGTTCCGCTCACCCAAGCATGGAAATGGTTAACGAAATGTTGGGGGGATTTGACGCAGATCCGCCGGTTTATTGACGAAAAGTTGCCATAATCGGCCGAGTCCGGTGGAGAATTGCATTGATTGCTAAGGCGTTACGGCGCGATCCTGTTAACGATGATTAAGAATGTCTTAATCGCGGGCATTTCATTCGCGACGCTCTGCCAATAGGATGTTGCAGAAATTGGCGGACAAGCCGTTCGGGTGGGGACGGCTCGGAGATCCGCGCAAGCGGCATGATCCGGTCTGTGGGCTTGCGCAGCACGCAGGGCTCGCGGGGGGACGCGTACAAGTAACGAGGGCTCGGACTGAACATGGCGAACACTCCGAAAAAGGTCAAAGACCCCACAGAAGTTGCGCTTTCTGCGATCCAGGAAGCCCTGAACATCAGCGACACCGCGGCCGATACCAGCCGCAACGCCGCAATGCGCAACGAAACGGCGCCCCCGGTCCCGCCGGCCACGTCCCCGGTCTTCGACGAGCCGAGCTTCGAGCCGCGACCGGCCGCCAACGAACGGGCGACCGTGTTCGACCCGATCGAAGAGCCGCGCACCGCGCGCCGCGCCGCCAATGACGACCGCGAGACCATCGGCCAGCTGCTCCAGGCGCTTCAGAAGGGCCGCCCTGCCCGCAGCGTCTACACCTTCGCCACCGTCTTCGCCGGCATCTGGCTCGCCGCTTGCGCTGCGCTGACGGTCGGCTTCCTGCCCTCGATCCAGGCCGCCATGGGGCAGAGCGGCGGCGTGCTCGTCATCGCCGGCCTGGTTGCGATGTTCTTCGCGCCGATCATGCTGTTCTACTTCCTCGCCAGCCTCGTCTGGCGCGGCCAGGAAATGCGCATGATCGCGCAAGCGATGGCGCAGGTTGCGATCCGCTTCTCCGAGCCGGAAGGCTCGGCCGCCGATTCCATGGTCACCGTCGGCCAGGCCATCCGCCGCGAGGTCGCGGCGATGGGCGACGGCATCGAGCGCGCGATTGCGCGCGCCGGCGAGCTGGAGACGCTGGTTGCCAACGAGGTCGCCGCGCTCGAACGCGCCTATTCCGACAACGAGGTGCGCATCCGCGCTCTGCTTCAGGACATCGCACACCAGCGCGACAACCTGGTCGGCCAGGCCGAGCAGGTCCGCAGCGCCATTTCCGGCGTGCAGATCGACCTGCGCCACGACATCGCGCTGATCTCGGACGCGATCGCCTCGCGCGTCGACGAGGTCGCCAAGTCCATCACCGGCGCGCTGGAAGAGCGCGGCGCCCACATCACCAGCGCCTTGAGCAATGCCGGCGACAACATGATCCTGGCGCTCGGCGAGCGCGGCGGCGACCTGCTCGACCGCCTCGAGGAAGCCAGCAACGAGACCACGCGCGCCGTGCTCGACGCCAGCGAACGGCTGACCACCAGCCTCAACTTCAAGACCGGCCACGTCCATGACGAGTTCGTCGACCTCGCCGACCGCGTCCACGAGATGCTGAACGAGCGCATCGACCGCATCACCGGCGAGTTCGAGCAGCGCTCCGCCGCGATCGTCGACGGCATCTCCGAGCGTACCGAGCAGGTGCACGACAGCCTGAAGAACTCGTCGGACTCGCTGCTGCTCGAGCTCGAGCTGCGTTCCAACGACATCTCCGCCAAGATCGACGACGCCGGCAACCGCCTCGCCGGCCAGATCATGACGAGCGGCGACAAGGCCAGCGAGGCGCTCGACGCCACCGTCAACGCCCTGGTTGCCAAGGTCGTCAGCCAGACCGAGACCGCGCACGATTCGCTGTCGCTGCAGATGAGCGCGTTCGACGAGCTGGTGCGGAACCAGGGCACCGAGCTGGTCGAGAAGTTCGCCCGCGACTCCGGCACGCTGGGCGCGCTGATCACCCGCCACATCTCCGAGTTCGACCGCACCGTGAAGACCTTCGGCGGCGAGATCGTCGATCGCATGGGCCAGCGCACGCAGGACATCGCCGAGACGCTGAAGACCTATGTCGACAATTTCGACACCCGCTTCACGTCGAACGGCGGCCAGATCACGGCGGTGCTCGACCAGCGCCTCGCGCAGTTCGAGACCACGATCGGCGAACGCGTCGGCAATATCGACGCCTCGCTGAACGGCAAGATCGCCAGCCTCGACGGCACCATTCACGGCCACATCAGGACCTTCGACGAGCAGCTCGTCGGCCGCGTCGCCGCGCTCGAGCTCTCGTTCGACAGCCGCGCGAAGTCGATGACGGAGACCATCGACGGACGCATCAACACGCTGGCGGCCTCGCTGACCGACGGTGCCGCGCAGGCGATCCAGTCGATCGACTCCCGCCTCACCCACCTCACGACGTCGCTGACCGGCGGTGCATCGCAGGCCATCGAGACGATCGACGCACGCCTGAATCACCTCACGGCGTCGCTGACCGATGGTGCGTCGCAGACCATCCAGTCGATCGATACCCGCTTGACCCACCTCACGACGACGCTCACGGGCGGCGCGACGCAGGCGCTCGAATCCATCGACGCCCGCCTCACCTACCTGACCACCGCCGTGACCAACGGCGCTTCGCAGGCCGTGCAGTCGATCGACACCCGCCTGACGCTGCTGAGCTCGACGCTCACGGACGGCACCGCGCAGGCGATCGAGGCGGTCGACCGCCGCATCACCGGCGTCACCGAGGTCATCGACGGCCGCAGCACGCATCTGACCGACACGGTCACGGCGCGCTTCCAGGAGATCCAGCAGGCCATCGAGACCAAGGTCGGCTCGGTCGCCAGCGACATCGACGTGCGCGTGGCGCAGTTCGAGGACCTGCTCGGCTCGCGTGTCGAGGCCGTCGCCGGCCGCATCGAAAGCAGCGGACGCCAGGCCAGCGAGGACATGATGTCCCGCGCCGAGATGATCTCGACGGCGATCCGCTCGCATGTCGAGGACGCCGAGCGCTCGCTCACCAACCTCGTCGTCAACACCAGCGAGACGATCCAGACCGGCGCGCGCACCGCGCAGCAGTCGCTGCTGACGGTCTCCTCCGACGTCAACGCCCAGCTCAAGATGACCTCGGCCGAGGTCGAGCAGGCGCTGACCGCGGTCGGCACCGGTGCGGCGAGCTCGATCCTGTCCAGCGCCCGGGAGGCGCAGTCGTCCCTGATCGCCGCATCGGGCGATGCGTCCAGCCAGCTCAAGGGGCTCGCGGCCGACGTCGAACGCACGCTGACCGCGGCGGGCTCGGCGACCGCCGCCTCGATCCTGGCCGGCGCCCGCGAGGTGCAGACCACGCTGGTCACGGCCTCGTCGGATGCGGCCAACCAGGTCAAGACGCTCACCACCGACGTGCAGCGCTCGCTGACGCTGGCCGGAACCACGACCGCGGAGTCGATCGTTGCCGGCGCCCGCGATGCGCAGAGCGCACTGATTGCGGCCTCGACCGAGACCGCCAACCAGATCAAGGCGCTGTCGTCGGACGTGCAGCGTTCGCTCACGATGGCCGGCACCTCGACCGCCGAGATCCTCACCAGCGGCGCTCGCGAGGCTCAGAATACGCTCGTTGCCGGATCGACGGATGCGGCGGCGCAAGTCAAGTCGCTCGCGGCCGACGTGCAGCGTTCGCTGTCCATGGCCGGTACCTCGACCGCCGAGACCATCACCTCCGGCGCCCGCGAGGCGCAGAACATGCTGGTGACGGCCTCCTCCGAGGCGGCGAACCAGGTCAAGTCGCTCGCCGCCGAAGTGCATCGTTCGCTCTCGCAGGTCGGCCAGACGACCGCCGAGACAATCACCACCAGCGCCCGCGACGCCCAGACCACCCTGCTCACGGTCTCGGCCGAGCAGACCAGCCAGGTCCGTTCGCTCGCGGCCGAGATGCAGCGCGCGCTGGCGACCGCCGGCGGCGCCACCATCGAGGCGCTCACCAGCGGTGTTCGCGAGGCCCAGGGCTCGCTGATCTCCGCCTCGACCGATGCGGCGAGCCAGATCAAGTCGCTGACCACGGACATCGAGCGCACGCTGACCGCGGTCGGCGCCGACACCGCCTCGACCATCCTCAACAGCGCGCGTGAGGCCCAGATCTCGCTGACCTCGACCTCGGCCGACGCCGCGAGCCAGATCCGCACGATCTCGACCGAGATCGAGCGTACGCTGAGCGCGGCCACCGCCAACGCGACCAACGACATCCAGACCAGCGCGCTCAACGCCCAGAACGCGCTGATCTCCGCCTCCAACGAGGCGAGCTCGCGCGTCAAGTCGAGCTCGGCCGACGTCGAGCGTTCGGTGCTCGCCGCCAGCTCCAGCTTCGGCCAGGCCATGACCGGCAAGACCGACGAGATCGTCACCTATGTGCAGCAGCAGGCCGACCGCCTGTCGAACATGATCGACGCCAAGCGCGGCGCCCTGGTCGACGCGATCGGCTCCAAGACCAGCCAGCTCACGCTCGACATCGACCGTGTCACCTCCGACGCGCTGAAGTCGATCGAGACGCGCGGCCAGGCCTTCTCGCAGACCATGATGGGCAACGGCTCGGAAGTCGCCCGCACCATCAACGCGGCAAGCGAGGTCGCCACCAGCGCCGTCAGCAAGTCGCTCAAGGACCTCGAGCAATCCTCGCGTTCGGCGATCGACCAGTCGCGCCAGGTCTCGATTGCGGCCGTCACCGAGATGCAGGAGACCAGCAAGATCCTGCGCACCGACACGGTCGCCCTGTTCGAGCGCCTGCGCGAAGGCAACATCCTGCTGCAGGAGGTGCTGACCGGTGCGCACGACAACCTCAACTCGCTCGAGCGGGCGCTGGTGACCCGCGTCGCCGACTTCGTCTCGGCGATGAACGACGTCACCTCACGCAACGGCGCGGCGACGCAGAATCTGGAAGAGCAGCTCAACGTCTTCAACAGCAAGACCACGAAGGCGCTGCAGGATCTCGGCGAGCTGTCGACCCAGTTCGACAAGCACGGCCAGGCGCTGGTCGAGGCGGCGCAGGTGGTCGAGCAGAGCAACAAGAACACCACCGCCTCGCTCGCCGAGCGCAAGCAGGCGCTGGAATCGCTCGTCACCACGATCGACCTGCGCACGGCCGATCTCGACCAGCGGCTGTCGCGCTTCACCGGACTGCTCGATGAATCGCTTGCCGCGGCCGAAGAGCGCGCCCGCGACATCGCCCGCGTCGTCGCCGAGACCGCCGGCGCCGGCTCGGCCGCGATCACCCGCCAGTTCGAGGCGGTGCGCGCGGCGTCCGAAGAGGAGCACCGGCAGACCATCGAGGCGATGCACGACATCTACCGCCAGACCACCGACGAGGCGGATACGATGTTCAAGCAGTCGACCGAGAAGTTCACCAACCTCGTCGCCAGCATGAAGCAGATGGCCTTCGAAATGCACAACGAGCTCGAAGCCACCCGCAACGAGCTGCGCCGCGGCGTGCTCGAGATGCCGCAGGAGGCCGCCGAAAGCACGGCGCAGATGCGCAAGGTGATCGTCGACCAGATCGAGGCGCTCGCCGAGCTCAACCGCATCGTGGCCCAGCACGGCCGCGGGCTCGACGTCACCACGGCGGGCCGCGCCAGCGTGCAGCGCCAGGAAGAGCCGGTGCTGGCCGCCGTCGGCGGCCGGGCTCCGGAGACCCGCATGCGCGACATCGGCAGCGCCTCGACGCTGCCGCCGCCGGACCTCGGACTGCCGGCCGCGCGCCGCACCGAAGCGCCGCCGGTCGCGCCCGGCGGCAACGACCAGGGCCGTGACGGCTGGCTGTCGGACCTGCTGAGCCGCACCGACGCCAACCAGGCCGCGCCGGCCGGTCAGGCTCCCCGCGGCCGCGCCGCGCCCGCGCCGCAGCCGCCGGCGCCGCAGGCCAGCAGCAATCCGCTGGAATCGCTGTCGCTCGACATCGGCCGGCTGATGGACCGCAACCTCGCGGCCGAGATGTGGGACCGCTATCAGCGCGGCGAGAACAAGGCCTTCACCAAGCGCCTCTACACGCCCGCCGGCCAGAAGGCCTTCGACGAGGTCGCCCGCAAGTACCGCGCCGACCGCAACTTCAAGGGCACGGTCGACCGCTACGTCGCCGAGTTCGAGCGCCTGCTCGACGAAGTCGCCCGCGACGGCCGCGGCCCGCAGGAGCTGCGCAGCCACCTGATCTCGGAGACGGGTCTGGTGTACACCCTGCTCGCGCACGCGGCGGGCCGGCTGGGGTGAGCGCGACGGCTGAAAAGCGAGTAGAAAAGAAACGGAGGCCTCACGGCCTCCGTTTTTTGTTTGCTCGTCTCGTGCCCCGGACGCAGCGCAGCGCCACTTAGGCGGTGCGCTGAAGAGCCGGGGCCCATCTCGGGCATTGGACCGTCGTCCAACAAAAAGTGCGAAACAACCCCATGCACAGTAGCCACCGACAGAAAAATCAACATCTTACGGCGGCAACGACGCCGATTTGACTCGTCGGGCGAAACAGGAGCATAATGCTACTATTCCGAAATCCGGTAACGTCTTCCTTCTCATGTCGGGAGTCGATCGAGACCGGCGAACAGGTTCCATTTTTGGTTGAACGGAGCAGCGAATGGCCGGCGCGGGGATAGGAATTGCGATTGGCGAGTCTGGCATCGGCTCGGTTCTCAACCGGTATTCTCTCCAGGTACCCTTAAACCAGCGCTCTTATGCTTGGGAGGATCATCACGTTCGAACACTGCTTCAAGACTTCTCAAATGCGATTGCAAGTGAGAGCAAGACCTACTTCTTAGGTACAATCGTCCTGTCTCAAACCGCTGACAACCGTTGGGAGGTTGCCGATGGTCAGCAAAGGCTGGCAACAACAGCGGTTCTGATTTCGGCCATTCGCGATCATCTATTCGCAGGTACGCCGAACGAAAAGGAGGCATCCCAGAAGTACACGCAAAACTTCTTGCTCGAATTCGATGAGAACAGCGGCGAGCACGTTCCTAAGCTGCGCCTAAATGTGGAAGACAACGACTTCTTCGTTAGGAGCACCCTGCTCGCGCCCGACAATGAGCTGAGAGCCACAGCAAAGATCAAAACGGACTCTCACGATCGCCTGGCCGAAGCAGCTGCCATCTGTCGGCAGCATGTGCAGAATATTATCGCGCCGTATGCTAAGCCTGATCAAGCAAAGCGGCTATACGAATGGATTGCATTCTTGCGCGATAGCGCCGTAATCATTGAAATACGCGTACCTGATAGTTTCAACGCTTACACCCTGTTTGAGACGCTCAATGATCGCGGTCTTCGGGCATCTCAGGCCGACATTCTGAAGAACTACCTGTTCGGGAAGGCGCAAGATCGCCTCAGTGAGGTGGCCCCAAAATGGGCTGCTATGGCGAGTATCTTAGAGTCGCTGGATGTTGACGACCTACTACTAACTTTCCTCCGCCATTACTGGATTTCTCAGAATGGACCAACAATCGAAAAGGAACTTGCCGACAGGATCAGGGAAAAGATCATTGGTCGACAGCAGACGGTTGATATGGCTAATGCCTTGGCCACTTATTCGGTTGACTACGCCGCTCTATTCTCTCCGCTAGAGCATACGGGCTGGCCTACATTCGACAAGCAAACACGTGCGTACCTGTACATCATCACCCGCATTCTCCAGATTGAGCAAATTCGTCCGCTACTGCTCGCTATTGTTACCAACTTTGATCCAAAAGAAGCAACGCACGCTTTCAGGCTGTGCCTATCTTGGTCGGTGCGCTTCCTTATTGCCGGCGGAGGTGGTGGCGGTGTGCTTGACCGCCACTACGGCCTTCGCGCGAAAGAAATAACGAGCGGCGAGATTAAGAATGCCGCTGTGCTATCGGAGCGCATGAAGAGCGTGGTTAGAACCGATGCAGAATTTAGAGAAGGCCTCAAGCGCGCTCGAGTATCTAAGAAACATCTCGCGCGATACTATCTGAGAGCAATCGAACTGAGCCGCGCTGGCGAGGCACGAGCCGAGTTGGGCGGCATTCTGGAGGACACAGCGACGTATAATCTGGAACACATCATGCCGCTCAACCCAAGCGCTGGGTGGATCTTATCCGAGGAGACGATTCAGGCCTATTCAAAACGGCTTGGGAACATGACTCTCCTGGAGCCGACCATGAATGGCGATCTCGCGAATAAAATCTTCGCGGAGAAGCGAACCATCTACAAGACGAGCCCGCTACTTATCACTCGGGAGATCGCAGACTTTGCTAACTGGGGAGCGGATGAAATCGAAGAGCGCCAATCGGCGATGGCCGATGACGCTCTCAAGATTTGGACAATTTGATACAGCCATAGAGCGATGGATGCGCCCGGTACTGGTCAGAAGAGCACAGGGGCGAGCCAGCCAGACCCAAAAATATGGTCCGTCTGCTTGATATCGAAGGCGGACCATCGCCAGTCGAGCCCTAGCTGAGCCATCGCCCAGCTCTGGATGCTCCAATCTTACAATGCAACGGGATATCAAGACTAACCCTCACATCTAACAGCGATTCAATGGCAAACGCAGCAATTCTCGTCGGTAACGTTCAATACGACAGGCTCTCGAAACTAGAATGCTGCCACGATGACTTGCTGGCGATGAAGCAGTTGCTTGAGGCTACACAAAAGTACGAAGAGATTGCCATCATCGAGAACGCGGCCGCGGACTCACTCAAGTCGCAACTGCGAAGTGCGATGGATAGAATAGGAAACCCGGACGAGCTGTTCTTTTACTTCACGGGACATGGGCATCAACACGAGACTGAATTTTTTCATTGCGCGACCGATTTTGATTCCAGGAGGCCCAATCAGACCGGAATTTCAACGGAAGAACTGCATACTCTGTTGAGGCTGGCAGATGCACAGTTGGTCGTGAAGGTCATCGATGCGTGTTCTTCGGGCAAATTGTTGGTCAAATCCGAGGGTAGTTGGATTCCGCAAAGTAAGGACGGATTCAGAAACCTGATACAAATTGCCTCATGTCTTGATTCTCAAAATTCTTTGACCGGCAAACCCCTCAGCGTTTTCACGGAAAAATTTCGCGCGGCTACGCTTCGAAAGATTGAAGGGCCGATCTACTACACGGACATCATCAATACTCTGCGAGACGAATTTCTGGAGAATGACACTCAGACTCCATTTTTCGTCTCGCAGCACACCGCGCGTGAGCAATTTGTGGACGACGCGAGCAAGCTTGATGCCCTGCGAAAATCGCTCGAGGAGATTCGAGCCGGCGTGAGCATGCCGAGTGTCGCAACCCAAATTGCGCCCCTGCTGACTCTCGAAGATCGGCTGCGGGCGGCCGATGCGAAAGTGGTGACGCCCGATCTGTTATCTAAGTTCATCAACGAGTTCTTCGAGAACGTGATTGGTGCAGTCTCTGCAACGGAGTTCTCACAATTTTTCGATCTGGAAGTAACCGAGCATGACAGATTTCGCGAGTCCACTGCTGAAGAATTCATCATTCGTGTTATGTCGAAAGAGAAGCGCTCTGACAATTTCGTCACTGCGAAGCATACCCGCAAGCTACGAGGCAGCAACTTATTTGGGGCGGCTGCACTTCTGCGGCAATCAGGCTTCGGAGGGGACGGTATTTATGATGAGACCTGGGAACTGGAGCTGAACTGTGCGCTGACGCGAGCCCAGATCAAAGCAACTCTCACTCCCAAGTTTTACAATTTGCAGCGGATCGTTTTGGTGATCACCTGCGCGCCGAGTTTGGACAATTGCTATATTTTCGAAGTGGCTAGCCAACACATGCTGACCGACTTCGGCAAGTACGATCGGGATGGTATCGAAACGTCGCGACGGTGGTGGAAGATACATTGGAACGCTACAACAAACGGCGTCGTCGAGCAGATTGCCCGGAAGTTTGGAGAGACAGTGCGTACGCAGCTTGAAGAGGCGGAAAAGCGTCTGACACCCGAGCCCACAAGTCCCGCTCGATTGTAGCAGCCAAGTTTGGCGTCTACTCGATCGAGCGTCGCGTTGAGTGAAACGCGGAAGAAAAAGAAGTCGAGCACCACCAAGCCTAAAAAAGAATGCCGGGGTCAAACGATCCCGGCCTTCAATATCTTGTCATAGCTGCCCCCTTCGTCGCCGCAGATTAGATGCGACGGAAAGGCTTGATCTCAGCTTGTTGCTGTTTTGGTTCAGGCTCGGCACTACCGGCGCTGAGCTTGGCAAGATCTCCGATGGTAAGATCGGCCAGCTTGATCTCGCTCAGCACGCGCTTCTTCAAGGCTTCCGAGATTGTGAAACCCTGCTCCAAGAGATCCAAATCAAGCTCGCGGCCGTAGGATGCCATGAAGAGTTTGAAGATGTCTCTCTGCGAGAACGTCAGGTCCATCCGGTACGACCCTTGGTGCTTGAGGTCCTGCCCCCAAGCCACGGTGACCTCCCCAAACCGAGCAAACAATCCCGGAGAGTTCCAGTTGATGTAGCAGTATGGGTCGTCGCTTATTCGAAATTGAGAGAGGTCGTGGGTGGCCCACGTCTTGGTGCCCATATCTCGCCCCCATCCACGCGCCTTGATTTCCATCCTAGAACTCCTTGCTGTGTATAATTGATGCCCGACGCCGCTTCAGCCTGAAAAGCGGAACCTTACTTAGTATAATTGTTATTTTATTTCGAATCACACCTTCGCGACTGTCATTCCCGAGATAAACACAGCAAGGGGTATTATAGTAGCGAGGAGCGGTCGCTTCGCCTGCCTCAGGTTGCCGTCAAAATTGTTCGCGGCCCGGCTGATGTCGCCAAGCGTTCGATGCCTGCAGGCCAGAAGGCCTTCGACGAAGTCGCCCGCGACGGCCGCGGCCCGCAGGAGCTGCGCTGATCTCGGAGACGGGTCTGGTGTACACCCTGCTCGCGCATGCGGCGGGCCGGCTGGGGTGAGACCAAGCTCGCGAATGGCGAGTAGCGAATAGCGAATGAAAACGGAGGCCTCACGGCCTCCGTTTTTTGTTTGAGCTCGTCGTTGCACTGTGGCGACGAAGTAGATGCTGTCTCGGAGACAATTGCCGCCGCGGAGCTCTCTTCTTCCTTCTGCCTTTGCGCGAGAGGGGAAGAGTCCTACTGCCGTCTGCCGCTCGTGGCGGGCGCCGGTTTCGGCGGCTCCGGCGGCGGGGCTGGTTGCGATGAATTGCTGGCGCCGAACAGGACGCGGGTCGGGTTGCGGTCGAAATTGTTCACGGCGCGGCTGATGTCGCCGAGGGTGCGGCGGCCGTCGGCCATCAATGCACCCGAGCGCTTGTCGAAATCTTCGGCCAGTTCGCGGATCGACTTCACCGCCTGGAACAGCTCGCCGCCGTCCTTGCCGCCGGCCAGCGTGTTGAGGCCGAGCATGAGATTGTCGGCCTTGAGCATGACGCCGTCGACCTTGGCCATCACGCCGTCGATCTTCTCGGAATTGCGCGCCAGCGAGTTGGTGAAGGTCTCGAGGTTCTTCAGCGAGTTCTTCACCGATTCCTGATTGTCGGCGACGATCTTGTTGATGTTCTGCAGCGTGGCGCGGATCGCCTCGGTGACGTCCTGGAGCTTGTTGGGATCGGCGGTCAGCGTCGGGATGCCGTCCTGGTCGAGCGGCGGCGGGGCTGCGGCCTCTTCGCCGCCCTTGAGCGAGATCGCGGCAACGCCGGTGAGGCCCTGGAATTCGAGGCCGACCAGGGTGTCCTTGCGGATCGGAGCGTTGTTCTCGATCATGGCGAGTGCGACAACCCGCCGCGGGTTGTCCAGCTTCACCGAGACCACCTCGCCCACCCTGATACCGTTGAAATTGACGCTGCCGCCGTTGCGCAGGCCGGCCGCCGGGCCCTCGAACACCACGCGCAGCGGGCTGCGCTGCTTGGTGGTGTGCAGCGACTGAAACCACAGCACGAAGCCGATCGCCGCGGCGATCACCGCCAGCGTGAACGAGCCGATCAATATGTAATTCGCCCGCGTTTCCATCAGGTGCTCCGGCTACCCAGCTACTCAACCCATGACCGCGCGGGCGCGCTTGCCATGGAAATACTGCCTCAGCCAGGGATGCTGCGAGGCCTGCATGTCGGCGATCGACCCTGCCGCAATGATCTTACCGTTCCCTAAAACGGCGATGCGGTCGCATGCGGTGTACAGGCTGTCGAGATCGTGGGTTACCATGAAAACGGTCAGCCCCAAAGTGCGCTGAAGGGTCCGGACCAGCTCGTCGAAGTCGCCGGCGCCGATCGGGTCGAGCCCGGAGGTCGGCTCGTCGAGGAAGACCAGGTCGGGGTCGAGCGACAGCGCGCGCGCCAGGGCCACGCGCTTGATCATGCCGCCGGAGAGCTCGGACGGGAAGCGCTCGGCGACCTCGGGCTTGAGGCCGACCATGGTGAGCTTGGCCATGGTGATCTCGTCCATCAGCCGCTGCGAGACGCGTAAGTATTCGCGCATCGGAAACTGGATGTTCTGCCGCACGGTCAGCGAGGAGAACAGCGCGCCCTGCTGGAACAGGACGCCCCAGCGCCGCTCGACGTTGCGCCGCTGCGACGTGCTGGAGGAATCGAGGTCGACGCCGAACACTTCGATCGAGCCTGCGACCTTCGGCACCAGGCCGATGATGGTGCGCGTCAAAACGGACTTGCCTGCGCCGGAGGGGCCGACGAAGCCCAAAATCTCGCCGCGCTTGACGTCGAGGTTGAGCCCGTCCAGCACGCGCGTCGCGCCGAACTGCACGGTGATGTCGCGGACGCGGATGATCGGATCTTGAATCTCGGCTGCCATCGTCACATCCCGATCGAGGCGAAGAAGATGGCGAAGATGCCGTCCATGACGATGACGAAGAAGATGCCCTTCACCACCGACGCCGTGGTGTGCTGGCCCAGCGATTCCGCGCTGCCCTGCACGGCGAGCCCTTCGACGCAGGCGACGATGCCGATCACGGCGGCCATCACCGGCGCCTTGACGATGCCGACGATGAAATGATCGATCGAGATGGCGTCGCGCAGGCGCAGCAGGAAGGCCTCGGGCTGCACGCCGCCATAGAGCCAGGCCACCAGACCGCCGCCATAGAGCGCGGCCATGGCGCCGAGGAACGCGAGGATCGGCAGCGCCAGCACCAGCGCCATCATGCGCGGCAGCACCAGCACCTCGATCGGGTCGAACCCCATGGTGCGCAGCGCGTCGATCTCCTCGCGCATCTTCATCGAGCCGAGCTCGGCGGTGTAGGCGCTCCCCGAACGGCCCGCGACCATGATCGCGACCAGGAGCACGCCGATCTCGCGCAGCACCAGCACGCCGAGCATGTCGACGACGAAGATGTCGGCGCCGAATCTTCGGAAATGGAAGATGCCCTGTTGCGCGATGATGCAGCCGATCAGGAAGGTGATCAGCACGATGATCGGCACCGCGCGCCAGCAGACCTGCTCCATGTGATGCACGGTCGAGGTCAGGCGGAACGAGCGCGGATGGACCAGAACGCGAAACCACGCCGCGAGCACGGCGCCGAGCATGTCGACGAGGCCCGCCACCGTGCCGGCGACGCCGGCCACGGCCCGGCCGATCTGCTCCAGCATGCCGGAAATGGTAATCGGGTCGTTGTCGACCGCGGCCGCCGCCCTGACTCGCCGCACCTCGTCCACGAGGCTGGAATAATTGGCGGAGAGGCCCGCGATCTGCGCTTCGACGGCACCTTGTGTCAGGCTGCGGCGCAGCCGCTCGATCAGCCAGGCGCCGAACGTGTCGAGCTTGGCGACCTCGGAGACGTCGATGAAGATGCTTTGCGGGGTGCCTGCGAGCTTCTCGGCATCAGCCACCATCCGCTCCAGGACCGGCGCAAAGCTCGCAGTCCAGGTGCCGGTGGCGCACAGTGCCAGCGCGTTGCCCTTGGCAATCCGTTCCAGCTTCGGATCGCCACTCATGTCCGCTCCCGTGCCGGGGCGGAGAAAATCAGATGGTTGCGCACGCGCCCTTACCCAGAGAAGGTATCCCCAAGGGGTTAATGTTAGTTGCTAGAGGTAACTAGCAGGTTCAGATTTCGCCAGAGTTCAAAATGACTTCCAGCAAACTTGTGTCTCTGGCGGCGCGAATCGAGCGCTTCCCGATCGCCGGCAGCTTTACCATCAGCCGGGGCGCCAAGACCGAGGCCGTGACCGTCGTGGCGGAGGTCAGCCGGGGCGGCCTGACCGGCCGCGGCGAGTGCGTGCCCTATCCCCGCTACGGCGAGACGCCGGAGGCGACGCAGGCCGCGATCCAGGCCATGCAGGAGGCCGTCGCGGGCGGGCTGACGCGAGAGGCCCTGCAGGCCGCCATGCCGTCAGGCGCGGCCCGCAACGCCCTGGATTGCGCCCTGATCGACCTTGAGGCCAAGGCGGCCGGCTTGCGCGCCTGGAACCTGCTGGGCCGCCCGGCGCCAGCGGAGCGCACCACGGCCTACACGATTTCGTTAGGGACGCCTAAGGCCATGGCCGCGGCGGCCGCCAAAGCGGCGCACCGTCCGCTGCTCAAGATCAAGCTCGGCGGCGACGGCGATCCGGAGCGCATCGCGGCCGTGCGCAAGGCCGCCCCTGAAGCCGAGCTGATCGTCGATGCCAACGAGGCCTGGAGCGAGGCCAGCCTCGAACACAATCTCGCTGCCTGCGCCGCTTCCGGCGTCACCCTGGTGGAGCAGCCGCTGCCGGCAGGCAGAGACGAGGCGCTGGCATGGATCAGGCGCCCGCTCTCGGTCTGCGCCGACGAGAGCGTGCACGACCGCAAGTCGCTGGCGCCTTTGCGCGAACGCTACGATGCCGTGAACATCAAGCTCGACAAGACCGGCGGCCTCACCGAGGCGCTGGCCATGGCCGATGCCGCCCAGGCGCTCGGCTTCGAGATCATGATCGGCTGCATGGTCGCGACCTCGCTGTCTATGGCGCCCGCGATGCTGGTGACGCCGCAGGCGCGCTTCGTGGATCTCGACGGCCCCTTGCTGCTGGCGCGCGACCGCGACCACGGTCTGCGTTACGACGGCAGCCTGGTCTACCCGCCGGACGCTTCGCTCTGGGGCTGAGCCATGAGCCGATGCCGCGCCGACCAGATCAGGATGGCACCGGCAGCAGCCATCGCGGCCATGACGTAATAGACACCATCGCCGATGCGGGCATAGATCGCGCCTGATGCGATCGACGTCGCCGCGCCCAAAAGCCCGTTGCAGGCGGCGTAATAGCCCTGCCCGCGCGCGATCTGATGCGACGGCACGCGCTGCACCAGGAGGTTCATGGTGCCGAGGATGGTCATGCCGAAGCTGAAGCCGTGGCCGAGTTGGGCGATCGCCAGCAGCACGAGCGGCGGCTCGCTCGCGGTGATGATCCAGCGCAGCACGGCGATCGCGCCGCCGATCGCCATCATCGTGGACGGATGCAGCGAAAAGCGCGGCGACAGCGCGAACACCACGATCTCGGCCATCACCCCCAGCGTCCACAGCACCGCGATGGTCAGCCCGCTGATGCCATGGAGCTGCCAGTTGATGGCCGAGAAGGTGTAGAAAGCGATGTGGCTGCTCTGGATCAGCGCGGCCGATGCGATCACGGCCCAGAAGCCGGCATCGCGCAGCAGCGCCCTGCCGGCGTGCCGCTCCGGCGTCCGCCGCCCGAGATCGTGGAGCGGCTGCAGCAGCATGCTGGCGAGAACCGCAACGACGGCCCAGGCCACGATGACCCAGATCAGCTCGCGCGGAGCAATGACGTCGACGAGATAGCCGCAGGCGAGCGAGCCGGCGGCAAACGCCGCCGAGCCCCATAGCCGCAAGGGTCCGTAGTCGAGGCCGTAGCGCGCGACACCGCGCAGCGCATAGGCATCCGTCAGCGGCATCGTCGGCGTCCACATCATGCAGGTCAGCGCGTAGATCAGGAACAGCGCCAGCGGCTGCTGCTGCAGGCCGACGACCGAAAACCCGATCGCGGTCGCCAGCACCGACACCATGATGCCGGCGCGAATGGCATGCCGCTTTTCGGCAAAGGCCGTGACCTGCGGCAGCGTGGTGAAGCGTGTGATCGCCGGCAGTGCGTTGATGATGCCGATCCAGGCCGCGTCGATGCCGATCGCCTTCAGCCAGACCGGGAAGAACGGCATATGCGTGCCCAGAACCGCAAAGAAGGCCGAATAGAACACGGCGAGGCTCACGGCGAATCGCCGCTTCGTCGCTGCCGCGATGGGGATTTGTGATTCGGACTGCATCAAACCAATTGCGATTCGGTCGATATCGTGGTGATCGTTACAGTAACGCGCACTGATTTGCGCGACGAGATTGTCATGGCCAACGAAGCATTCGCCCTCTCGCCCATGTCTGCCCGCGCGGCCGAGCCGAACGAGCAGGATTACGACGCGATCCGCGAAGCCTTCATGGAGACCGCGCGCGGCCGCTGGTTCCTCGGCGAATATGCCAAGCGCAACCGCAACGCCGACACGAGCATGGTGCTAGATGCGGTCGCCAGAATCGAGGAAACCCTTGCGGCGCAGCGGCAGCCGGTGGTCGAGGACCGCCTGCCCGAGGCGCTGGTCGAGATCCGCCGCGCCATCCGCGAGGCCGAGACGATTGCACTCGCCGCGTTCGATCCCGGCGCCATCGAGGCTGGTCTCGCGCCGATCCCGCGCGGGGTGCGCATCATCAAGGAGATCTCCTGGCGCTGGCGCGAGATCGGCGCCGACGGGCGAATCTGCGACCTCATTGATTCGCAGCTGGCCTCGATCGAGGCTGCCTGCGGGCAGATCTCGACCCTGGATCCCCGTGTCGAGCTCAAGGCTGCGTTCGATCTCTTGAAGGATCGGGTCGAGCAGCTCGACGGCGACGCAACGCCGCAGGCCGCGGCCGCTCCGGCGCAGGAGGCGCCGTCATCGGTCGCAGCAGCCTCGCCCGTCGAGACGGAGCCGGCGGCGATGGCGGGCGCTGCGCCCGTGGCATTTACGGAGACGCGCGAAGAGATCGCACCAGCTCCGGAAGCCGAGGCGGCCGTCGAAGCAACGGCCGTCGCTGAAGCCGCCGCCATGGCCGGGCAGGCCATGGACGCGGCTGCCGCCGAGGGGATCGCGGCCGACAGCCGGATCCCTGCCGAAAGCGCGGCGCTCGAAAACGTCGCGCCTGAAGATGCCGGGCTCGAAACCGTCGCGTTTGAAGAGCCGGCCGCCGAGCCGGAGGCCTTGACGGAAGCAGGCGAGGAGTTCTCGCTCGACGCCGCAGCCGAGGCCGAGGACGAAGCCATCCTCGAGGCCATCGCGATGGAGATGGCCGCGCCCGATCCCGACTTCGACGAGATCATCGAGCCGGTCGAGATGGCGGCGGCAACACCGGAGCCGGTGCCCTCGGATGTCGTTGCGCCCATTGCCACTCCGGAGCCGGTCGCAGCCGAGCCGTGCGTCGCAGCCGTCGCCGAAGAGTCCGCCGCGGACGCGCCGATCGCGTTGGACTCGCTTGCGCGCCTCACCGACGCCATCGCGGAAGCCGCCGCCGAGGTGATGGAGCAGCAGGTTCCGGCCATGGCGGCGGCAGCATCGTTGGCGGCAGCGCCGACCGCGACGCTGCCGATGCCCTCGCCCATGTCTTTGCCCATGTCTTCGCCCCTGCCCGCGTCCATGCCCGAGGCCTCGCTCGGCGCCACCATCCTCGCCAGCGGCATCCTGCAAAAACCGCGCGCTCCAGCCAACGACCCGCTCGCCCCCATCCGCCGCATGACCCAGGCCGAGAAGATCGCGTTCTTTTCGTGAGCGACGACGCGCACTCACGTGTCCCGGACAAGCTGCAACGCCTACGGCGTTGCGGCGCAGAGCCGGGACCCAGGAACCACAAATTCCGCTGCAACATGGGCCCCGGCTCTGCAGCGCACCGCTGAAGAAGCGCTGCGCTGCGTCCGGGGCACGAGAGTCGGATTCGATGCCACTCTCTCCACAGCGTCATTCTGGATTGCTTCGCGGAGCCTGTCATCGGGCCGCGCTATGCGCGGACCCGTTGGCTCGCAATGACGCGTGGCGCCGTCAGCGCCTCATTACCCGCAATTCCAGATCGGACCGATCGGCGTGCGCGTCCAGCACGGGCCAAAGCTGCCGCCGTTGTAGCGGCCGCCGTTGAATCCGGGACGGCCGAAATAGTGCCACTCGCCGTCCCAGCGATAATATTGCGGAACCGGGTCGATGTACCAATGGCGGCGTTCAGTCCGCGCGAGACGCCGCATGGCGTCTTTCTGCTTGTAGAGCGGGATGCTGTTGCTGAGCGGCTGCCGATAGCCCGGCAGGAAGCCGTAGCCCTTCCAGACCGGCTTGGAACGCTTTTGCACGGGCTCGGCGGGCGCGACAGCGGGCAGCAGCGACAGGACGACAGCAACGAATAGACACAGAAGGCGAGACATGAATCGACGATAGACGCTCGCCTGCCGGAAGACCATTCAAATTCGAGTGCTGGCCGATGGTCGCGCGGGATCATCGCATATGATGATCGCATCCGCCTTGCATCCCGCGTTGCGCCGATCGAGCGCAGCTCCACTAGCTGATCACGCCCTTCCTGATCAGGAAGCAGCCATAGCCCCTGCTGTCCCCAACCTGCACGACGCCAAAGCCTGCAGCCGCCGCGCGATAGAAGTCGGGACGCGCGAGCTTGCCGGGCGTGACCGGCCGGCCAGCGGCACGCGCGATCTCCGCGAGCACCGCGCGCTGCACCTCGGGCACCCGGTCGGGATCGTCGACCGGCATCATCACACGCACCGGATCGGGATCGAAATCGTCGAGTGGGTAGACCGACATGATGGCGCGGATGGCGACCTCCATCGTCATGCCCGGCAGATGGATCAGGCGCTGCGACGAGGTGCTGTGCGCGATGCGAGTGGCGGGGTGATTGGCATCGACGAACACGAGGTCGTCGCCATGGCCCATCGCGGCGAGCAGCCAGAGCAAATCGGGGGTGAGGATCGGATCGATCGATTTCAGCATGTGGCGGACGTTCTCCCAATCGATCGCTAACCATAGCAGGTTCCGAGCGTGATCCAGATCACTGAGACGACGATGGTGACAGGGATCACGGACCGCAAGGCTCGAACGCAGTCAAGCTGGCGCGCAACCAATCTCGCATCGAGATCAGTGCCAGAGGAGCACGCCATGTTCCGCCTAAAGCCCTTTTTCATGACAGCGAGCCTGTTGGGAAGCCTGTTCGGCTTCGCCTGCGGACCGGTTTCCGCGCAAGTTGCCCCGGTGCAGCCCGCCCCCACCGCGCTGCAAGGCCCGGAGCAGCGGGTGGCGCTGGTGATCGGCAATGCGAACTACCAGAACGCGCCGCAGCTAGCGAACCCCGACGATGACGCCCAATCGGTGGCGCAGTTCCTGAATTCCGCCGGCTTCGAAGTGGTCGCCGCGACCGACTTGACCCAGAACGACATGCTCCGCGTCGTCCAGGACTTTTCCGCCAAGGTCGCCTCGCGCGGTCCGAACACGGTGGCGATGGTCTATTACGCCGGTCACGGCGTGCAGCTCGCCGGCGAGAACTATCTCGTTCCGGTCGACGCCAAGGTCTCCAGCCCCACCGAGCTCGTCAACAATTCGGTGCGCCTCGTCGACGTGATGTCGACGCTGGAGACGATCCCGAGCCGGATGCGGATCGTGATCCTTGATGCCTGCCGCAACAACCCGTTCCCCGAAGTCAACGACGCCGGCCGCGGCCTTGCGATCGTCGATGCCCCGAACGGCTCGATCGTCGGCTACTCGACCGCGCCGGGCGCCGAGGCGCTCGACGGCACCAATGGCCACAGCCCGTACACGCAGGCCTTCCTGAACGTCGCGCGCGAGCCCAACGTGCCGATCGAGCAGCTGTTCAAGCGCGTGCGCCTGCAGGTCAACCAGACCACCAGTGGCGCGCAGATCCCGTGGGAGAGCTCTTCGCTCACCAGCGACTTCACCTTCTTCGGTGACACAGCCGTTGCCGCCAACCGCGCGCCGGTGAAAGCGCCGGTCGTGCAGATGGCCTCCAATTTGCCGAGCCGCTCCACCCGCCAGGCCTATGACTACGTCGTGTCCGAGGGCCGGCCGGAGTACTATCAGGAGTTCATCCGGATGTACCCGCACGACCCGCTGTGCGACCACATCCGCTGGCTGCTGAACAACATCCTGATCTCGCAGGCCTGGCACAAGGCGGTGCTCGCCAATTCGCCGCTCGCCTACAAGAGCTTCTATGACAGCTACGGCAACAGTCCCTATGCGCAGGTCGCGCTGAAGCTGCAGGTGCAGCCGAAGCAGATCCCGCTGATGCAGGCGACCAAGTTCCTGGCGCCGCAGAACATTGCCCCGACGCTCAAGATCGGCAATCTCGGCCAGCCCAAATACATGCCGCTGATGCAGCAGGGCAATGGCGCGCAGGTGAATGGCAATCTGCCGGTCGTGCAGAAGCCGGTCGACGGCAACGTCCTCGGCAAGCTCGGCAATGGCGGCCAGGTCGTCACCCTGCCTGCCGGCAACAACCAGCCGAACCAGCAGAACGGCATGCCGTCGCAGACCCCGGGCAAGATCGTCACCCTGCCCGCGCCGACCAATACCGCCAACGGCAAGGTCGGCATCGGCAAGATCGTGACGCTGCCTGCGACCAACAATCCGCAGAACGGCGGCGACAAAGCCGGCACGACCCAGGGCTCTCCGCCCAAGATCGTGAGCATGCCGGTGAATGTCGGCAAAGGCGGCACCCGGATCGACGCGAAGCCGGTCAACGTTCAGACGCAGAACCAGCCGATCCGCGTCAACAACGGCAACACCGGCATCGTGAACCCCAACACTATCCCGGTCAGCAAGGTGCAGACCAACGTGCAGACCAACCGCCCGCAGCTCAACACGGTGCCGAACCGCATGGTCAGCAGCAACAACAACTTCCGGCAGTCGATGAACCAGGCGCCCAGCATGAACAATGGCGGCAACCGTCGCGGCGGCTTCATGCACTGATTGCACGCGCCGCGCGCACGGCAAAGAGGCAGAGTGGAAACGCTCTGCCTCTTCTTCGTTCCGGAGATTGGCGAGGCGTAGCGATCTGTTGCCGAGATGTACACCTCTCCCCAGCGGGGAAAGGTCGGATTGCGCAGCAATCCGGGTGAGGGGCCGCAGCGCCCGGTGAGACCGTAACCCCTCACCCGGATCGCATCTTGCGATGCGACCCGACCTCTCCCTTCGGGAGAGGTGGACCGAGCTCAACCACTCGCACTGTTTAAGCAGAGATCAGGCGACCAGCTCCGCGAACAGATCCGCGTCGACATTGCCGCCCGACAGCACGATGACGACGTTCTTGCCGGCGACATCGAGGCGGCCCGCCAGCAGCGCGGCGAGGCCGACGGCACCGCCCGGTTCCACCACCAGCTTCAGCTCGCGATAGGCGAAGGCAACGGCCGCGCCGACTTCCTTGTCCGACGCCGTGACGCCGCGCGCGAGCAGCTTGCTGTTGATCGCAAACGTCATCTCGCCGGGCATCAGGGCCATCAGCGCATCGCAGATGGTGCGGCCGGCCGGCGGATGCGGCTCGCGGTGGCCTGAGGTCAGCGATATGCCGTGATCGTCGAAGGCCTCGGGCTCGGCCACCACGATCTCGGCTTGCGGATAGCGCGCCTTCACGGCCGTGGCGACGCCCGCGATCAGGCCGCCGCCGGAGGCCGGCGCCACCACGATGTCGGGGCTGAGCCCGAGCGTTGCCATGTCTTCCGCGATCTCGCGGCCGGCGGTGCCCTGCCCTGCGATCACCAAGGGATCATCGTAGGGCTTGACCAGCGTCGCGCCGCGCTTCTCGGCGATGCCGCGCGAGATCGCCTCGCGATCGTCCTTGTCGCGGTCGTACAGCACGACTTCGGCGCCGTAGGATTTGGTGCGCTCGCGCTTCGACAGCGGCGCGTCCGCCGGCATCACGATGGTCGCCTGCATCTCCAGGATCTTTGCGGCCGCCGCGACGCCCTGCGCGTGGTTGCCGGAGGAGAACGCGACGACGCCGCCGGCGCGCTTGTCCTGCGGGATCGAGAACACCTTGTTGAAGGCACCGCGGAACTTGAAGGAGCCGGTGCGCTGGAGCATCTCCGGCTTCAGGAACACTTTCGCGCCGACGCGTTCGTTGAGCACGGGGAAGGACAACAGCGGGGTGCGGATGGCGTAAGGCGCGATCACGCGCGCTGCGGCATCGATGTCGGCAGGGCCGACTGGAAGGAGCTGCTCGGTCATGGCGGAATGTTATCGCGGCCGATCAGGCCCGGGCAAGACACCTCCGCGAGAGTATTCTTCCCCCGCTCAGGCGACCTGGCGCGGCTGTTCCGTGCCGGCCCTTCCGGGCAGCACCGCCCCAACAGCCAAAATGCTGTCGACAAAGACCCGCGCCGAGGCTTCCCAGGTGTAATTGGCGGCAAACGCGACGCAATCCTGCCGGGAAATGTCGAGCGCGGCGAAGCAGGCGCTGCGCAGGTCGTGATCGAGCGCGCCGACCGGCGCATCGCCGATCACGTCGCGCGGCCCCTTCACGGGGAGTGCCGCGACCGGCAGGCCGCTGGCGAGCGCCTCCAGCAGGACCAGGCCGAAAGTGTCGGTCTTGCTCGGGAACACGAACACGTCGGCGGCCGCGTAGATATCCGCCAGTTCCTCGCCGTGCTTCTCGCCGAGGAAGATCGCATCGGGATAGGCCTCTTCCAGCGAGGCGCGCGCCGGCCCGTCGCCGACGACCACCTTGGTGCCGGGCAGGTCGAGGTCCAGGAACGCCTCGAGATTCTTCTCCACCGCCACCCGGCCGACCGACAGGAACACGGGCGCGGGCAGGCAGAGATCGACGACGCGGGGGTGGAACAAATTGGTGTCGACGCCGCGCGGCCACAGCACGACATTGTCGAAACCGCGCTCGGTCAGTTCGCGCGCGAGCGCAGGCGTCGCCGCCATCACGGCGCTGCTGGGCGCATGGAAGCGCCGCAGCGCCCGCCAGATCAGCGAGCCCGGCACCGGCACGCGGGCTCGGACATATTCGGGGAAGCGGGTATGGAAGCTGGTCGTGAACGGCAGCTTGCGCTGGCGGCAATAGCGGCGGACCATCAGGCCGATCGGCCCTTCGGTCGCGATGTGGATGCTGTCCGGGCGCGCCTCCTCGATCAGCTTCGCGATCCGGGCCGGGCGCGGCATGGCGAGACGCACGTCGCGATAGCTCGGCATCGCAAAGGTGCGGAACGATTGCGGCGTCAGGAACGTGAATTCCACGCCGAGCCCCTTGGCGGCATCCGCGAGCTTGGTCAGCGTCCGAACCACACCGTTGACTTGCGGGTGCCAGGCGTCGGTCGCGACCAGGATGCGCATCAGGCCGCCTTTGCCGCGACCTGTGGCACCTGCGCCGGCTTCTGCAACTGATCCGCCCAGGTGATGATCTCGAAATGGCCGTCATCGTGCTCGACGAGAGCCGTGCAGCTCTCCACCCAGTCGCCGCAATTCATGTAGCGGATGCCGGCCTCGTCGCGGATCACGGCGTAATGGATGTGGCCGCAGATCACGCCATCGGCGTCGTGGCGCCGCGCCTCGGCGGCGAGAGCCTGCTCGAACGCGCCGATATAGTTGACGGCGTTCTTGACCTTCTGCTTGGCCCATTGCGACAGCGACCAATATGGCACGCCGAACAGGCGGCGGAAGAAGTTGACCAGGCGATTCATCTGGATCGCGAAGTCGTAGGCCTTGTCGCCGAGATGGGCGAGCCAGCGCGCGTTCTGCACCACGAGATCGAAGATGTCGCCGTGGATGACGAGATAGCGCTTGCCGTCGGCGCCGGTGTGAACGGTGTTCTCGACCACGTCGATGCCGCCGAAATGCGTGCCGTAATAGTTGCGCAGGAACTCGTCGTGATTGCCGGGAATGTAGATGACCTTGGCGCCCTTGCGCGCCTTGCGCAAAAGCTTCTGGACGAGGTCGTTGTGCGACTGCGGCCAGTGCCAGCTCGATTTCAGCGCCCAGCCGTCGACGATGTCGCCGACGAGATAGATCGTGTCGGCATCATGGTAGCGCAGGAAGTCGAGCAGAAGATCGGCTTGTGAACCGCGGGCTCCGAGATGGACGTCGGAGATGAACAACGTGCGAAAGCGCCGCTCCGGGCTCTCGTCACTCACATCGTAACTTCCCATGCGCCAGCCTGTAACAATGTCCCGTGACAGGGGGATGACCGATTGAACCCTCGAGGCACCCAGAAATACGAATCACGCCTTGCCTCGCCCTCCCCGCGAATATCAGTCGCATGCGACAATCAGGCGACATGGCGCCGCAGGGGGCTGCGGAGATCAGATTGCGGCCGGAAGCCACGAGGCAGATGCGCTCCCTCCCCCGCTTGCGGGGGAGGGTTGGGGAGAGGGTGTTTCCGCGGTGGGATTGTCGAGAAATGCGGAGGCTATCCCTGGGTGGCAAAGAGCCCTCACCCGCCGCGCTCTGCGAGCGCGTCGGCGCTCCCGCAAGCGGGCGAGGCGAAGCAAGCCCCTCTCAGTAGAACCGGTGGAAATGATGGATCGGCCCGTGGCCGTGGCCGACGCTGAAGCGGTCGGCGGCGGCGATCGCGGCGCTGATCCAGGCCTTGGCGTTGCGCACGGCAGCCTCGAGATCCTCGCCCCTGGCCAGCCCCGCCGCGATGGCGGAGGACAACGAGCAGCCGGTGCCATGGGTGTTGCGGGTGGCCACGCGCGGGGCGGCGAGCGCGATCGTGGTCTCGGCAGTGACGAGATAATCGATGCTCTCGGCACCCTCCCCGTGCCCGCCCTTGATCAGGACGGCGCGGCAGCCCAGCGCCAGCAGGCGGCGCCCCTGGCTTTCGATCTCGGCCTCGCTCGCGGCCACCGGCGCATCGAGCAGGGCCGCAGCCTCCGGCAGGTTCGGCGTGATCACGGCAGCGAGCCGCATCAATCTGGTGCGCAGGGCATCGACGGCCTCCGTGGCGAGCAGGCGGTCGCCGGACGTCGCCACCATGACGGGGTCGAGCACGACGTGCCGCGGCGCCCAGCGCGACAGCGCGGCCGCGATGGCGTCGATGCTGGCGGCCTGGGCCACCATGCCGATCTTCACCGCACCGATGTCGAGGTCGGAGAACACCGCGTCGATCTGCTCGGTGACGAACCCGGCCGGAACCGCGTGAATGCCGGTCACCCCGCGCGTGTTCTGCGCCGTCAGCGCCGTGATCGCGGAGGCGCCGTAGACGCCGAGCGCGGCAAAGGTCTTCAGGTCGGCCTGGATGCCGGCGCCGCCGCTCGAATCGGAACCGGCGATGGTGAGCGCGACCGGGGTCGTCATCGCGGGATACACGTGCTCGAGGAGGCCGCCATGGCCTGTCCTAGCGCGACCGTGGAACGCCGGCAAGCGCGCCGGGACGCCGTCAAGCGTGATTCGGAAATCGATTGCACCTCGCGAATCAGTCCGACACAGCGCGGCCAAGGGCCCCGCAATGATGCGGGCTTGAAAATGCAGCGGCGCCGGACCCTTGCTATAGTCGCGTACCTTAGCGTGCTTCGCCGGCTACGCGAGACGTCAGGTGGTGGAACCGTCCGGTGACCCGATGTTGCGGGCCGATCCGGTCCGCAAGCCATCTGAAAGACTCCTGGGGTGGAACGATGTGGGCCTTCTTCGAACGTCTCCTCGACTCGTCCATGCTCTCGCCGCACGGCATCTGCCTGTTGTGGGAGCCTCAGCTGATCTGGCTTCACGTCGTTTCCGACGCCTGCATCGCCGCCGCCTATTTCTCGATCCCGTTCGTCCTCGCCATCCTCGTCACCAAGCGGCGCGACCTCAAGTTCGGCTGGGTCTACTGGGCATTCGCGATCTTCATCATGGCCTGCGGCCTGACCCACGTGCTGTCGATCTACACGCTCTGGGTTCCGATCTATGGCATCGAGGGCATGGTCAAGGCCGCGACCGCGGTGGCATCGGTGTTCACGGCAGGCGCGCTCTGGCCGCTGCTGCCGAAGATCCTGACGATCCCCTCGCCGTTCGAGCTGCGACAGGTCCAGGCCGCGCTCGAGGAGGAGGAAATCAAGAGCCGCGACGCAGCGCTGCTGCTGCAGCAGGTCCGCGACGCCCAACGCGCGATGCGCGAAAGCGTGGCGCGCCTCACCGCGATCGTCGAGACCGCGGTCGACGGCGTCATCCTGTTCGACGCGCAGGACCGCATCCTGCTGTTCAATCCGGCCTGCGAGCGCCTGTTCGGCTATCAGGCCGATGAGGTCATGGGCTGGGACGTCAGCATGCTGATGCCGGAGGCTGACGCTTCGTCCGACAGCGCCACGCGGCATTTCGCGACCGGCGGCGAATCCGTCGGCCTGCGCAAGGACGGCACGACGTTCGCGATGGACCTGTCGGTCGGCCAGGCCCGGCAGGACGGCGAATTGATCTTCGTCGGCATCGTCCACGACCTCACCGCGCGCAAGCTGACCGAGCAGCAGCTCCAGCAGGCGCAGAAGATGGAGACGGTCGGCCAGCTCTCCGGCGGCATCGCGCACGATTTCAACAATCTGCTGACCGTCATCATCGGCAATGCCGAGCACCTCAGCGAGCAGCTCAAGGCGAGGCCGGACCTCAGGCGCTTTGCCGAGGACATCTGCCAATCGGGCGAACGGGGCGCCGAGCTGACGCAGCGCCTGCTCGCCTTCAGCCGCCGCCAATTGCTGCAGCCTCGGACGATCGATTGCCGGAGCCTGCTCGATTCCATGTTCAAGCTGCTCAAGCGCACCTTGCGCGAAGACATCGAGATCAGGACGACCTCGGGGCCCGGCACGATCCTGGCGTTTGCCGACCGCGCCCAGCTCGAATCCGCGGTGCTGAACCTCGCGCTCAACGCGCAGGATGCCATGCCGTCGGGAGGCCACCTCACCCTGGCCACGGAGCTGGTCACGATCGACGATGATCGCGCCTTTCACCCGGAAGTCGCACCCGGCAGCTACGTCTTGATCGCGGTCACCGATGACGGCGAAGGCATGACGCCCGAGATCACCGCACGCGCGTTCGAGCCGTTCTTCACCACCAAGGAGGTCGGCAAGGGTTCGGGCCTCGGCCTCAGCATGGTCTATGGCTTTGCCAAGCAATCAGGCGGCCACGTCTCGATCTACAGCGAGGCCGGCCTTGGGACCACGGTCAGGATCTACCTGCCGCGCGCGAACACCGGCCGGTCGCAGGCCGATCCTTCCGACGGCGAGGACAGCGCGCCGCGTGGCTACGAGACGATCCTGATCGTCGAGGACGATCCGTTCGTCCGCTCCTCCGTCATTCGCAGGGTGGAAGCGCTCGGATATCGCGTCGTCGCCGCGGTCAACGGCAAGGATGCCCTGCAGCAACTGCAGGGCGATCCCGGCATCAACTTGCTGTTCACCGATATCGTGATGCCGGGCGGCTTGAGCGGCTGGGAGCTCGCCGATCAGGCGCGGCGGCTGCGTCCCGGCCTGCCGGTTCTGTTCACCTCGGGCTACGCGCTGGAGACCCTGGTCGAGCAGGGACGCGCGCAGGCGGAAGCGTTCGTGCTGACCAAGCCCTATCGCAAGATCGAGCTCGCCCAACGGCTCAGGGATGCTCTGGCCGCGGCGGCCGTCTCATCCTGACACTTGCGAATGCGCCTCGGACGATCCAGCAAGTTCGCTTGCTAAATCCGGCCGGTTTTGGCCTATTAGCCGGAAGAATCCGCTTTCGGAGTGCCCGCGATGGTTCCTTTCTTCGTCCAGATCAAATGCAAGCTCGGCCAGTCCTACACGGTGGCCAATGCGCTTGCCGAAGCCGAGATCGCCTCCGAGATCTATTCCACGGCCGGCCAATACGACCTCCTGGTGAAGTTCTACGTCGACAAGGACACCGACATCGGCCACTTCGTGAACGAGAAGGTGCAGGTGCTGCCGGGCATCCAGGACACCCTCACCATCATCACCTTCAAGGCGTTCGGTACGGGCTAAAGCGCGATGCGATCAGGATGAAGCGTCCTCGCGCTTTGGGTTATTGTTCGAGCATGATCTTTTCGGAAAACCGCTACGCACTTTTCCGGATCATGCTCTAGCGTTGCGGCTCAGCCGCCCTGCTTGCGCTGGGGCGGTGTCGGTCCCTGCACCGGCGGCAGCGACTTCAGATAGATGGCCATCGCAGCGCGGTCTTCCGCCGTCAGTTGCGCCAGGTTCTTGATCACCGGCCGCATCGCGCCCGAAGCGCTGTCGCCCTCGGGCATGTCGCCGGTCTCGAGAAAATCCGCGATATCCTTCTCGCTCCAGCTGCCGATGCCCTGCTGCGTGATGTTCGGCACCCAGCCCTCGCCGTCCGGATTGGGCCCGCCGGCAAAGCGCTGGCCGGCGATGATGCCGCCGAGCGCATTGCGCGGGCTGTGGCATTCGGCGCAATGGCCGAAACCGTTGACGAGATAGGCCCCGCGATTCCATTGCGGCGAGCGCCCGGCGTCCGTGACGAACGGCGCGGTGTCCATGAACAGCAATTTCCAGATGCCGAGATTGCGGCGGATGTTGAACGGAAACGGCAGCGCGTGGTCGCCCACTCTGCCTGATACCGGCGGCAGCGTCTTCAGATAGGCAAAGAGATCGCGGACGTCGTCGATGCTGGCCAGATGATAGGACGTGTAGGGGAACGAGGGGAAATAGTGCGTGCCCGCGGGCGAGATGCCGCGCAGCACGGCATTGACGAAATCGGCCTCGCTCCAGCGGCCGATCCCGTCGGCCGGATCGGGGGAAATATTGGGAACGTAGAACGTGCCGAACGGCGAGCCCAGTGCCAGGCCGCCGCCGAGCCGCAGGCGATCGGGTTGGTTCGGCACCGCATGACATGACGAGCAGCCGCCGGCATTGAACAGCTCCTGCCCGTTGGCGAGATCGGGGCTGCGTGTCGCAGCCGGCAGGGCCAGCGCCGCCGGGGCGGTCAACCACCAATAGAGGCCGAACGCCGCAACGGCGGCGATCAGGGCGGCTAGAAGCGTTGGTCGCAGCATTCGATCATTCCATCGTGAGCGCGCGAACTTAAGGGTCATGCCTTGCCCGATCCAACCACGAATATTTTAGATGGGTCGGCTGTAATGCGGGAATAAACCGCATGACCTACTGTTTGAAGGTTGCCAGCAATCAGGCGTCAACAGGAGAGACCCATGACCAAAGCCGTTCTTGCCACACTGGTACTCGGAGCTGCCGTTGCATTCGCCGCCCCGGCCGGCGCGGAGAAGCTGAAGGCGATCCTGGACGGCAAATCCGAAGTTCCTCCCAGCACCAGCAGCGCCACCGGCACGGCCGATCTGGACTACGACGCTGCCAGCAAGAAGCTGTCCTGGACCGTCACCTATTCCGGCCTCTCGGGCCCCGCCACCGCCGCGCATTTCCATGGTCCTGCCGAAGCCGGCAAGAACGCCGGCGTCGCGGTCCCGATCCCGAATGCCGCCTCGAGCCCCGTCAAGGGCGAAGCCACCCTCACGGACGCTCAGGCCACCGATCTGCTCGGCGGCAAGTACTACATCAACATCCACACCGCGGCGAACCCGGGCGGCGAGATCCGTGGTCAGGTGACGAAGTAACTTTTGTGCTGCACAGGAAGGGCGGTTGCTTCGCAATCGCCCTTTTCGATTCCGGTAGTCCGCTCACGCCGCGTTCAGCGCCTGCGCGAGGTCGGCGATCAGGTCCGACGGGTTCTCGATGCCGATCGACAGCCGGATCGTGGAATCGAGCACCCCGATTTTCTGGCGGATGTCGGCGGGTACGCCGGAATGGGTCATCGTCGCCGGCAGGCTTGCGAGCGATTCCGTGCCGCCAAGGCTCACCGCCAGCTTGAGAATCTGCAGCGAATTGAGGAATTTCACCGCCGCCTCCTTGCCGCCGGCGATGTCGAACGAGAAGGTCGACCCCGCACCCAGGCATTGCCGCGCGAACACGCGGCCCGAGGGCGAGCCCGGCTCGTGGTGACCGAGGTAATGCACCTTGGCGACCTTCGGATGGTCGCGCAGGAAGTCCGCCACGAGCCGCGCATTCGCATCGGCCTTCTCCATCCGCAGGCTGAGCGTCTCGAGCGAGCGGTTGATCATCCAGCAGGAATGCGGATCGAGCTGGGTGCCGATGGCGCCGCGCAGCGCCTTGATGCCTTTCATGATCGCTTTCGAGCCGAGTGCGGCACCCGCGATCAGGTCGGAATGGCCGCCGACATATTTCGTCAGCGAATACAGCGAAACATCCGCGCCATGCTCGATCGGTCGCTGAAACACCGGCCCGAGCAGCGTGTTGTCGCAGGCGATGACCGGCGTGTGTCCCTGGGCCTTGCCGATGGTCTCGGCGATGCGGCGGATCATTGCGATGTCGACGAGGCCGTTGGTCGGATTGGCGGGCGTCTCGATCAGGATCATCGAAACCCGCCCCTTGCCCATGGCCTCCTCCGAAGCCTGCTTGACCGCCGTCTCGTCGATGCCGTCGGCAAAGCCGACGGCGCCGATCGACAGGCGCGCGAGCGTATTCGTCAGCAGCGTTTCCGTCCCGCCATAGAGCGGCTGCGAGTGCAGGATGACATCGCCGGGGCGAACGAAGGCCAGGATTGTGGTTGCGATGGCCGCCATGCCGGAGGAGAACAGCGCGCAACTCTCCGTGCGCTCGTAGATCGCGAGCCTGTCCTCGACGATCTCGCTGTTGGGATGATTGAAGCGCGAATAGACCAGACCCGCGCCCATGCCTTCCGGCGGCTCGCGCCGGCCGGCGACATAGTCGAAGAAGTCCTGCCCGTCCTCGGCGGTCTTGAACACGAAGGTGGAGGTCAGGAATACCGGCGGCTTGATGGCGCCTTCCGACAATTGCGGATCATAGCCATAGGTCAGCATCAAGGTTTCCGGATGCAGCATATGATTGCCGATATGGGTCTTCGACGGGAACGGTTTTGCCATGGCCTGTCTCGCTGTTGATTGAGCTGCTCGCCGCGCGGTGGAACTCCCGACGTCCTGACGTGTCGGCCGGAGGATGCGTCGACTCGGGTGAGCGCACGGCCATTGCCATGAAGATAGCTGCTCTCGGAGCGATCCGTCAGACCTAGCGGACAGAATTACTGGCTCGCTGCGGCGCGCGGCCACGCAAAAGGGGCGGCTGCCGTGGCAACCGCCCCCTTCACTGATTCCTCGCCGGTCCTGCTATTTCAACTTCACGCGATAGGTGTCGTGACAATCATTGCAGCGATCGTTGATCGCGGTGTAGGCCGCCTTCAGGCTCGCGACATTGGTGATCTTGCCTTTGATGTCGGCGATCGCCTTCTGCACCGGCGGGATCTTGGAATCGAAATCGGCCTTGTTCTGCCAGACCTTCGGCGAGGAGCCGTAGGTCGCGTTAACGACATCCTGCTTGGGATTGATCTCGAAGGTTTTGGCGATCTTGGCGACGTCGGCCTCGATGCTGGCGATGGCCTCATCGGCAGCCTTCCTGTCGAAGGGAATATCGCCCTTGCTCATCTTCTGAAGGACACCGTACTGGTTCTTGGCGATCGCGCGCATCAGATTGTCCTGCTGGACGGCAATCTCCTGTTGCGCCATGACGGCGCCCGCGCCCAGCACGAGGGCGCCCGCGACAATCATCGTCCGTTTCATTGGCTCGTTTCTCCGGCTCGATACGTTCAGGGAATGAGACGTCGCCGGCCTCTCGTGAAGCCGGGACCCATCATGGGTAGAACCCCGCGCGGCGGATTTATTCCCGTGCGCGCGGAGAGCGGCTTCACAGGCTGTGGCGCCGGTGGTGCTCGTTGATCGCGATCCACACCCGCTCGGGCGTTGCCGGCATGTCGATGTGGTCGATCTTGTATTCGCGCCAGAGCGCATCGACGATGGCGTTGACGACGGCCGGGCAGGAGCCGATCGCGCCGGCCTCGCCGGCCCCCTTCACGCCCATCGGATTGGTCTTGCAGGGGACATTGTGGGTCTCGAACACGAAGGCCGGACCATCAGCCGCGCGCGGCAGCGCATAATCCATGAAGGTCGCGGTGATGAGCTGGCCGTCGGTCGGTCCATACACCACCTGCTCCATCAGGGCCTGGCCGATGCCCTGCATGGCGCCGCCATGCACCTGGCCGGCCAGGAGCAGCGGATTGAGCGTCTTGCCGAAATCGTCGACGATCACGTAATTGACGATTCTGATGATGCCGGTCGCCGGATCGATCTCGACCTCCGCCACATGGGTACCGTTGGGATAGGTGCCGTCCGCGCTGGAAAAAGTCGCGCTGCCGTTCAGCTTCGACGGATCGACCCCGGGCCGCTTGGCGAGATCGGCAAAGGAGATCGAGCGGTCGGTGCCGGCGATGCGTATAACACCTTCGGAGATTTCGAGATCGCCGGCGCTGGCTTCCAGCGCCTGCGCCGCGATTTCCTTCAGCTTCTGCCCGAGCTCGCGCGTCGCACGCTCGACACTGACGCCACCGGAGGGGATCGAGGCCGAACCGCCGGTGCCGAGACCAGTCTTGATCTCGTCGGTATCGCCCTGACGGACGTGGACGCGCTCCGGGGCAACGCCGAACTGCTCGGCGACGATCTGCGCATAGGCGGTCTGGTGGCCCTGTCCGCTCGACTGCGTCCCGATCAGCACGGTGATATCGCCGTTGGGGTCCATCCGCACATTGGCGGTCTCCTCGCCCATGGTGCCGCAGACCTCGACATAGCTCGCAAGCCCGATGCCGCGGATCAGGCCGCCCTTCTTGGCGAGCTTGGCGCGCTTGGGAAATTCCTTCCATTCCGCGATCTCCATCGCGCGCTTCAGATGCGCGGCGAAGTCGCCGGAATCGTAGACCTTGCCGGTCGCGGTCTTGTAGGGCAGCGCCTTCGGCGGGATGAAATTCTTGCGGCGGACGGCATCCGGCGTCATGTCGAGCTTTCGCGCGCAGGCATCGACCAGGCGCTCGACGACATAGGCGGCCTCGGGCCGGCCCGCGCCGCGATAGGCATCGACGGGCACGCTGTGGGTGAAGATGGTGCGCACCCGGCAATGGAAGGCCTGGATGTCGTAGAGGCCCGGCAGCATGCCGGCGCCGCCATGCGGGATGTAGGGCCCGAAGGTCGACAGATACGCGCCCATGTCGCCCATGAGGTCGCAGTCCATCGCGAGGAACTTGCCGTCTTGAGTCAACGCCATCTTGGCGGTGGTGACGTTGTCGCGGCCCTGGGCATCACCCAGGAAATGCTCGGAGCGGTCGGCCGCCCACTTCACCGCCTTCTTCAGTTTTCGCGCGGCAACCGCCATCAGGGCATATTCCCGATAGGGAAACAGCTTCGTGCCGAACCCGCCGCCGACATCGGGGCAGATCACCCGCATCTTGTCGGTGGGGATGTTGAGCACGTTCTGGCACAGGATGTCGCGCAGGCGGTGGCTGCCCTGGCTGCCGACCGTCAGCGTCAGATGGTCACGCTTGGCATCGTATTCGCACACCGCCGCCCGCGTCTCCAAGAAGCTTGCGACCACGCGCGGGTTGACGATGGAGATTTCGGCCACCGCGTGCGCCTTGGCAAACGCTGCTTCGGTTGCGGCCTTGTCGCCGATCGAGACGTCGAACAGCACGTTGCCGGGCTTGTCCGACCAGACCTGCGGCGCGCCCTTCTTCACGGCGTTGACGACGCCGGTCACGGCAGGCAGCGGCGACCATTTGACCTCGATCGCCTCGATGGCGTCGCGGGCCTGGTCGATGGTCTCGGCGACCACGAAGGCGACGGCGTCGCCGACATGGCGCACCTCGTCCTTGGCGAGGATCGGATAAGGCGGGGCAGTGAACGGATCGGTCTCGAGGTTGAACAGGCAGGGCAGATTGCCGAGATCCCCAACGTCGTCCGCGGTCAGGATCAGCGCAACGCCCGGCAGGCCGCGGGCGCGGCTCGTATCGATGCTGTATTTGGCATGCGCATGCGGCGAGCGCAGCACCATGCAGCGCAGCGCGGCCTGCGGCGCATAATCGTCGGTATAGCGGCCCTTGCCGCGGATGAGCGCGTCATCCTCCTTGCGCAGCACGCTTTGGCCAACGCCGAACTTGATGGGAGCCGCCATTTTGTTTTCCCGTTCTCAATGGTTGTTTTGTGGGCATATTGCCGTGGAAAAACTGGCGCGTCAAAGCCCGGTCATCCTGGCGGCGTCGTAGACCTCGAGGGTCGTCGGCTCCGAGACGAGCGCTTGCAGCGCACGGGCAAAGCCGCGCGAGGCCGGAACCGCAAAGTGCGCAAGCAGCGCAGCACGATCGGCCCACTGCTCGATGAATACGAACTTGAGGGGGTTCTCACAATCGACATGCACCGCATGCGAGATGCAGCCGGGCTCGGCGCGCGATCGTTGCACGTGCTCCAGGCTCAATCTGCGGACCTCATCGATCGAGTCCTGCCTCGCGATGGCGCTGCCGGTCACCAGGATCATGTCACCTTCCCCCTCCGCTCAGCGGAGTGTCCCATGGACCCGGTCGGGGAGTCCAGCCGAGCGACGGGGATCGCGGCAGACGCTTTCAAAGCGTGGCGCCTCGACGCCAGGGATTGTCGATCACTCACATCCCGCCGCGGCTCAACAGATAGCTCGTCCTGTCTCTGAGCGTATCGATCGCCCGCCCAGGTGCGAGATAGTTGATTTCGGCGCGCGTCAGGCCGATGTCCATCAGCTCCCTGTCACTCAGATCCAGCAAACTGACCCGCCGGTGCACGCGCCACTTCCCAAGGGCAGACCAATATCGCCTGAGCAGGCCCAGGAGGCTTTGCGCCGGCTCGGCTGCAGCTCCGGCAGCTCCCCTCACCGACAAAGCGTGGCCCGGGGTTGCAACGGACACATTGAGGCGAGCCGCTGCCGCCAGGACCTCGTCCATGGCGTCCTTCGCCAGCGCAATGGATCGGTCGAGGCGAAGCACCGCGGCATCATGCTCGGCCTCGGATGAGATCTTCGTCAATTGTGGTGGCATCGGACGCTCCTGCTGTTGTGCCGGCAGGGCGCGTGGCCAAAGAAAAGGCCCCGTCCGAATGCCGGCGGGGCCTGGTGGAAAAGATGTCGTCGAAATCCTAGCGCACGACTCCTCCCACCGCCCAGCCGAAGCGGGTGATGTGGTTGCGGGAGACTTTGCGCGAGCACTTGATCATGAGCGACTCCTATCACCGCAATCGCGCAAAATCAAGAGATGCGCCGATATTGGCTACAGCCTGGAGGCGAACGCCGTGCTCGCTAGCCGCGCACCAGCGAGACCAGCCACTTGCGTCCGAACAACAGGAGGATCGCAAGCGCGTAGACGATCGTGCCGCCGACGGCGAGCAGGACCAGCATCAACTCGTCCCGGAAGTGCATCGCGCCCAGCCAAGGGCCGCTGAAGCCAGCGATCAGCCAGAACGCGGCGGCGAGGATGAGGCCGCTCAGCAAGAACTTGGCGAGCGACAGCAGCCAGGCGCGGTCCAGCACGAGAAAGCCGCGCCGCACGGCGAAAAACAGCACCAGCACGAGATTGGTCCAGACGCCGACGGCGGTGGCCAGCGCGAGACCGATCTGGGCGAGCGATCCCATCAGGGCGACCTTGAGCGCGACGTTGACGGCGATGCCCGTGAGCGATGCCCGCACCGGCGTTGCGGTGTCCTTGCGCGCGTAGAAGGCCGCGACCGCGCTGCGGATCAGCACGAACGGGATCAGGCCGATGGCGTAGGCCGCAAGCGTCGCACCGGCGGCGGCTGCATCCGCCTTGGAGAACGCACCGCGCGCGAACAGCGCGCGCATGATCGCGTCGGGCACGGTGAGGAAGGCCGCGACGAACGGGATCGAGAACAGCAGCGTGAAATCGAAGGCGCGGCGCTGCGCCTGCATGGCGCCGTCGTGGTCGTTCGCCGTGATGCGCCGCGACATCTCCGGCAGCAGCACCGTGCCGATGGCGATGCCGATGACGCCGATCGGCAGCTGGTTGAGCCGGTCGGCATAATAGAGCGCCGACAGCGCACCGGCCGGCAGGAAGGTCGCGATGATGGTATCGGCGAACAGCGCGACCTGCGTGCCCATCGAGCCCAGCGTCGCCGGTCCCAGCGCCTTGAAAAAGCCGCGCACGTCTTCGTCGAGCTTGAGCGGCGCAAAGCGCGGCAGGCCGCCATGACGGGCGAGATCGCCTGCCAGCAGGAAATATTGCAGGAAGCCGGAGATCAGCACGCCCCAGGCCGCAGCGTGACCGGCGGTCGGAAACCAGGCGGCGAGCGCCAGCGTCATCATCATGGCGACGTTGAGGAAGATCGAGGCGGCGGCGGCGCTGGCAAAGCGCTGCATCACGTTGAGCATGCCGCCATAGAGCGTCACCAGCGTGATCAGAAGCAGATAGGGAAAGGTGATCCGGGTCAGCTCGACCGCGAGCTTGCGCTGCTCGGCATCCTCTGAAAAGCCCGGCGCCAAGATGCTCATGGCCTGCGGCATGAACAGCCAGGCGACGACCAGCAGCACCACCTGCGAGGCCAGCAGCAGCGTGAAGATGCGGTCGGCGAACAGGCCGGCTGCGCCTGCGCCCTTCTCGCCATGGACATGGGCATAGGCCGGCACCCAGGCCGCGTTGAACGCCCCCTCCGCGAAGATCGCACGGAAATGATTGGGCAGCCGCAGCGCCACGAAGAACGCGTCGGCCACCGGGCCGGCACCGAGGATCGCCGCGAGCATGATGTCGCGGGCGAACCCCGTCAGCCGCGACAGCAGCGTGTAACCACCAACCGTGAAGATGCGTCCGAGCATGCGGACTCTTCTAGAGGCTTATCGGGCAGCCGATAAGGCTTTGAAGTCTGATGTGATCAAAAAAGACGGTTGCTCGGCTCTTCACCTCTCCCGAAGGGAGAGGTCGGATCGCATCGAAAGATGCGATCCGGGTGAGGGGTTACAGTCCCGCCGAGTGCCGCGGCCCCTCACCCGGATTGCTCAGGCGCGCAGTTGCGCGCCATAGCAATCCGACCTCTCCCCGCTGGGGAGAGGTGAACAGGCCGCAAGGCAAAACGATAAAATCACCCCGCCAGCGCGCCGCGCACGGCGGCGATCACCCGCTCCTGGTCGGCTTCGGTCAAATAGGCATGCATCGGCAGGCTGATGACGTCCTGCGACAGGCTCTCGCAACCGGGCAATCCGCCTTCGGCGACCGGATATTGCTTGTAGGCGGTCTGCTGGTGCATCGACTTGCCGTAATAGATCGCGGTCGTCACGCCCTGGGCTTTGAGCGCCGCAGCGAAGCCGTCGCGGTCGGTCCCCTTCGGGAGACGGATCGTGTACTGCGCCCAGACCGAGGTGTTGCCGGGCGCGAGGCGCGGCACCGTCACGACATTGCCAAGCCCACGCGCGTAGCGTTCGGCGACCCTGTTGCGGGCAGCGATCTCGTCGTCGAAGATCTTGAGCTTCTCGATCAGGACCGCGGCCTGCATGGTGTCGAGCCGGCCGGTGAGGCCGAGGCGGACGTTGTCGTATTTGTCGACGCCCTGCCCGTGCACGCGGATGCTGCGCAAGGTGGCCGCTAGTTCGTCGTCATCGGTGAAGATCGCCCCGCCGTCGCCGAAACAGCCGAGCGGCTTTGCCGGGAAGAAGCTGGTCGCGGTGGCGTGGCCGAGCGTGCCGAGCTTGCGGCCCTTGTAGCTCGCGCCAAAGCCTTGCGCGGCGTCGTCGAGCACGAACAGACCCTCGGCCCTGGCGATCTCCGCGATGGCGTCGTGATCGGCGGGCTGGCCGAACAGATCGACCGGAATCACCGCGACCGGCTTGAGACCGGCCTTGCGCGCCGTTGCGATGCCGCGCTTGAGCGACTCCGGGCTCATGTTGAAGTTGGTCTCGTCGACGTCGACGTAAACCGGCGTCGCGCCGGTCCGCGCCACCGGCGAGGCCGTCGCAATAAAGGTGAAGGACGGACACAGCACGGCATCGCCAGGCCCGACATTCTTCGCCATCATCACCATCAGGATCGCGTCGGTGCCGCTGGCGCAGCCGATCGCGTGCTTGGCGCCGCAATAGGCCGCGAGCTGCTTCTCGAGCTCGAACACTTCGGGGCCGTTGACGAACTGGCAATGGTCCATCACGCGCTTGACCGCCTCATCGAGCGAAGCGCCGAGCCGGCGGCGCTGCGAGGCGACGTCGATGAAGGGAATGGGTTCGGAACGCAGATGCTGGTTCATGACCTGATTCTTGGCGGCTTCTTGAGTGGTCGACATGGAGAGGAGATCAGCCGGCGACGCGGCGCGGCGCCTTGCGCGCCGATGAGGTCGCCGCGGGCCGTGACGGCGTCTCCAGGCACTGCGTCGCGATCTCGAGGCTGGCGACGCCTTCGTCGCCCGTGACCGCCGGCGTCTCGCCGTGGCGCACCGCCTTGAGGAACGCGATCAGCTCGGCGCGCAGCGGCTCGTCATGGCCGACCGGAAGATGCCGCATCGAATAGCTGCCGTCCGGCTTGAAGCCGAAGCACTCGGTGACCTGGCGCGTGAGCAGATCGCCCATCACGTATTTGCCGCGCGTGGCGACCGTGACGCTGCGCGCCTTGAACGGCGTCAACCAATTCGTGTTGATGTGGGCGAGCACGCCATTGGCGGTTCGGAACTGCAGGAGCGCGATATCCTCGCGCTCGGCCACCGCGCTCGACAATTGCGGCTGCACCTCGACGATGTCGGATTCGGTGAACCAGCGGATCAAATCGATGTCGTGCACGGCAAGGTCGATGACGACGCCGACATTGGACATGCGCGGCGGGAACGGGCCGACGCGGGTGATCGCGATGGAAAGAATGTCCTCGCCCGCGATCGCCTGCTTGACCGCGGCAACCGCCGGGTTGAAGCGCTCGACATGGCCGACCATCAGCGTCACGCCGGCTTTCTGCGCGGCAGCGACGATCTCGCGGCCCTCCTCCACCGTGGATGCGATCGGCTTTTCGACCAGCACGTGGATATTCTCAGCGATGCAGGCGAGCGCGACCTCGTGATGCAGATGGGTCGGCGCCGCGATGGTGACGGCATCGACGCCTTCGGCGAAGAGCTGCTCCAGCGTCTCGAAGCTTTCGCAATTGGCAAGCTCCGTCGCCCGCGTGCGGTGCGCCGGCGAGGGATCGACGACGCCGACGAGGCTGACGCCGGGCAGGCCGCTGAGCACGCGCGCATGGTTGCTGCCCATCACGCCGGCGCCAATGACACCGACGCGCAAGCCGGCCTTTGCCGGTGCTGACCCTTTGGAACTCATCTGAGCAAACCCCGATTCAACGCAAATCCCCGGCGCGCTTCTAGCACGGACGCCACATCTGTGGCGAATGGCACGGTAGCGGTCCGGACACGATTTGATTCAAAAAGTTACACGTTCCCCGGGCCTTAGGCCGAAAAGGATACCGCTTCTCGGCCCGGGGCGCGTGATTCGGAGCTTGCTGGTTACGACCTTTGGTAGTCGTCTTCAATCCGGATGATGTCGTCTTCCCCGAGATAGCTTCCAGTCTGGACCTCGATCAGCTCGAGCTGGATCTTGCCCGGATTCTCCATCCGGTGGACGGCGCCCATCGGGATGTAGATGGACTCGTTCTCGTGCACCGTCTTCACGGTCTCGTTGACCGTGACCTGGGCCGTGCCCCGGACCACGATCCAGTGCTCGGCACGATGGTGGTGCTTCTGCAGCGACAGCCGCCCGCCCGGCTTCACCACGATGCGCTTGACCTGGTGGCGCTCGCCGTTGTCGACCGACTGGTAGCTGCCCCAGGGCCGGTGCACCTTGAGATGCTCCTCGGTGACCTTCGGCGCGACCGCCTTCAGCTTCGTCACCAGGCGCTTCAGCCCGTTGGCGTCCTTCTGGCGCGAGACCAGCACCGCGTCCGCGGTGGCAACCACGACGAGATCGTCGACGCCTTCGAGCGCGACCAGCGCGGAATCCGTGCTGACGTTGCAGTTGCGGGAATCCTCGAACACGGCGGTGCCGTGCGCGGCATTGCCCAGCGCGTCCTTCTCCGACAATTCCCACACCGCATGCCAGGAGCCGACGTCGGACCAGCCGCACGACACCGGCACGACGGCGGCGCGCGCGGTCTTCTCCATCACCGCATAGTCGATCGAGATCGCCTTGGCCGCGCCGAACGCCTCGGGCTCCAGCGTGACGAAGCCGAGATCGCGGCCGGCATTGTTGACCGCATTGGTGACGGCCTCGACGCTTGCCGCATCGACCCTGCGATATTCGTCGAGCAGCACGCTCGCCGGGAACATGAAGTTGCCGCTGTTCCAGAAATAGCCGGAATTGACGTAGTCGGAGGCCTTCACCGCATCCGGCTTCTCGACGAAGCGTGTCACCGCATGCACCTCGCCCGAGATCATCTCGCCCGGATTGATATAGCCGTATTCCGTCGCCGGCCGCTCCGGCTTGACGCCGAAAGTGACGATGCGCCCGGCATTCGCGGCGGTGAGGCCTTCGCGGCAGGCGGCGACGAAGGCGGCATTATTCTGCACGACGTGATCGGCGGCGAGCGCGAGCACGATCGCCTCGCTGGCGCGGTTCTGCGCGAACACCGCGCCGGCGGCGATCGCAGGCCCGGAATCGCGCCGCATCGGCTCGAGGAGCACGTCCGCCTCGATGCCGATCTCGGCGAGCTGCTCCAGCACCATGAAGCGATAGGCCGCGTTGGTGATGACGATCGGCCGGTCGAACAGGGAGGGGTCGGATACGCGCAGCAGCGTGTCCTGGAACGTCGAGCGCGGGCCGAACAGCGGCAGGAACTGCTTGGGGCGCACCTCGCGCGAAGCCGGCCACAGCCGCGTGCCGGCACCACCGCACATGATCAGGGGGATTATGCGTTTGTCCATCGTGATTTCAAACCTTGAAATGGTCCCGGTACCAGGTGACGAAATGATGGACCCCATGCTCGATCGGCGTTGACGGTGCAAAGCCGGTGTCGCGCATCAGGTCCTCGACATCCGCGAACGTTTCCAGCACATCTCCCGGCTGCATCGGCAGCAATTCTTTGATCGCCGTCCGGCCCAGCTCCCGCTCCAGAAGACCGACGACGTGCATCAGTTCCTCCGGATGATGATTGCCGACATTGTAGAGCTTTGACGGCGCATTTGCGGCAGCAGGATCGTCCACGGGCACCAGGTCGATCAGCTTGGATACGACGCGCGTCACATCGTCGATATAGGTGAAATCGCGGCGCATTTTGCCATGGTTGAAGAGCCGGATCGGCTTGCCGGCCAGGATGGCGCCCGCGAACAGAAACATGGCCATGTCGGGGCGGCCCCATGGCCCGTAAATGGTGAAGAACCGCAGCCCCGTGACCGGCAGGCGATAAAGATGGCTGTAGGACTGCGCCATCACCTCGTTCGCCTTCTTGGTGGCGGCATAGAAGCTGATCGGATGGTCGGTGCGGTCCGCAACCGCAAATGGCAGTTTTGTGTTGGCGCCGTAAACGGAGGATGACGAGGCGTAGACCAGATGGCGGCAGCCATTGTTGCGGCAGCCCTCCAGCACGTTGAGAAAGCCGACGAGATTGGAATCGGCGTAAGTCTGCGGCTGCTCGATCGAGAAGCGCACGCCGGCCTGCGCGGCCAAATGCACGACTTTGGCAAAACGATGTTGCGCGAACAGTGCCGCCATGGTCTCGCGGTCGGCGAGATCGGCCTCGACGAACGAGAATCGGGGCTGGTCCCGGAGCAGAGCAAGGCGCGCTTTCTTCAGCGCCGGATCGTAATAGCTGTTGAGATTGTCGAGCCCGACGACGGCGCGGCCTTCGCCGAGGAGCTGCCGGGCGACGTGGTAGCCGATGAAGCCGGCCGCACCCGTGACCAAAATCGCCTGATCCGTCATCCTGTTCCCTGGGGAGCCTTCGCCAGATCCTGTTTAGCCCCCACCTCGACGGGGTCGCAATAGGCTCCCCGCACCGTCACAAGACCTCGTCACGGCGTCTTTGACGACGGCTATTGCAAGATCGGCGCCAAAACCATACCAAAGCGGCCGAATTCGGCGCCTCGCGTCGGGTTGCCTCAAATCTTCGCAAACCCTGTTCATGCGGACGAGATGCGCCGAATCCTGTTGTCGACGGCCAAGATCCTGATCTCCGTGGCGCTGCTCTACCTGGCGCTGCGCAAGGTCGACCTGTCCGAACTGTTTTCCCGCTTCACCGTGACCAGCCTGTTCTGGATCGGCGTGGCGATTGCGCTCACGTTCCTGCAGATCTTCGTCGGCGTGCTGCGCTGGCGCGAGATCAGCGCCGTCTGCGGCGCGCCGCTCGAGCTCGGCCGCGCCATGCGCTACAACGTGATCGGCTCGTTCTTCAACCAGACCCTGCCGTCGGCGATCGGCGGCGATGCGGTGCGGCTGTGGCTGGTCGCACGCGCCGGCGCCGGCTGGCGCGCGGCGACCTACTCGATCTTCGTCGACCGCGCCATCGGCCTCATCGCGCTCGCGATTCTGATCGTCGCGAGCTTGCCTTGGAGCTACACCCTCATCACCGATCCGCACGGGCGCTCGGCGCTGCTGCTCATCGACCTCCTGGCGCTCGCCGGCGGCGTCGGCTTCCTGATCTTCGGCGCGCTGAAATGGCGATGGCTGAAGACCTGGTGGGCAACGCACCACCTTCACGCCTGCGCCGTCATCGCCAACCGCGTGATCTTCAGCCGCACCCGCGGTCCCGTCATCGCGATCCTGTCGGTGCTCGTTCACGTGCTCGCCGTCGTCATCGCCTGGTGCGTCGTGCAGTCGATTGCGGCGCCGGTGCGTTTCAGCGACGTCTTTCTGCTCGTGCCGCCGGTGATGCTGATCACGATGATGCCGATCTCGATCGCCGGCTGGGGCGTGCGTGAAGCCACAATGGGCCTCGCCTTCGGCTTCGCGGGACTTGCCGCCAGCGAGGGCGTCAACGTCTCGCTGCTGTACGGCGCCGTGTTCTTCATCGTCGGCGCGGTCGGCGGCCTGGTCTGGATCCTCAGCGCGGAGAAGGCCGCGCAAGGGTCGGCCCCGATCGGAGTGCCGGAGTGACCGCGCCGACGATCGTGGCCGCGCTGCTCGCCGTCACCATCGCCGCGCTGATCACGACGCTGATCACCATGCTCAGCCGCCCCCTGCTCCAGCGCTACGCGCTGGCGCGGCCGAATGCGCGTTCCTCGCATCGCATCCCGACGCCTCAGGGCGCCGGCATCGCGGTGATCTCGGCGACGCTGATCGTCGCATTGGCGTTGGCGACCTGGGGCGATTTTTCGATTCCGCCGGCGCTGGTCATTGCCACCATTGTCATCGCGCTGGTCGGATTCGCCGACGACATCGTCTCGCTGCCGGTGCTGGTGCGGCTGCTGCTGCAAGCCGCCTGCGTCGGCGCTGTGGTCTTCACCGCGCCTGACGATGCGCGCCTGGTACCGGAGCTGCCGCTGGCACTGGAGCGTGGCCTGATCCTACTCGCCGGCGTCTGGTTCGTGAACCTCGTCAACTTCATGGACGGGCTCGACCTGATGACGGTTGCCGAGGTGGTGCCGGTCACGGCCGCGCTGCTGCTGCTCGCGCTGTTCGGCGAGCTCTCGCGGCCTGCGGCATCCATCGCCATCGCGCTATGCGGCGCGATGCTCGGCTTTGCGCCGTTCAACCGTCCGGTCGCAAAAGTCTTCCTGGGCGATGTCGGCAGCCTGCCGATCGGCCTTCTGCTCGGCTGGTGCCTGCTGGAGCTCGCGTGGCACGGACAGCCCGCCGCGGCCCTGCTGCTGCCGGCCTACTACCTTGCCGATTCCACCATCACCCTGTTTCGGCGCATCGCGCGGCGCGAACGGTTCTGGTCGGCGCACCGCACGCACTTCTATCAGCGCGCCACCGACAACGGCTTCACGGTCAAGCAGGTGATCGCCGAGGTGTTCGCACTCAATCTCGTGCTGGCCTTGCTTGCGGTCGTGAGCGTTCGCGCCGGCTCCATGCCGGTCACGATCGTCGCCCTGTTCGCTGGCGCCATCGCAGTCGCCTTCGTGCTGCGGCGGTTCTCGCGCCCTCAGGCGTCGTGAGCCGCCAGCGCCAGCCGCAACCCCTCGTCGAGCGAGACCTGCGGCTGCCACCCCGTTGCGAGCGCCTTGGAGACGTCGAGCTCGAGCGAGCCGATCAGGCTGTCATGCGTGTCCTGCCGGCCCATCACGCTGAGCAGCGTCGAGAGCAGTCCCGGCGGCATGCCGAACAGAACCGGGCTCCTGCCGGACGCAATGGCCAGGCGCCTGATGAATTCGGGCGTCGAGACCTGTTCCCGGTCGGCCACCAGGAAGATCTCGAAATTGCTCGCGGGGTCGGGATGGCTGAGCCGGCGCAGGATGAAGGACGACAGGTTCTGCACGGCAAGGAACGCGCGCTGGTTGCGGATTGCCGCAAAGGGCAGCGGCAGCCCCAGGCTCACCGCACGCGTCAGCAGCGCGAAATTGCCCTTGGCACCGGCGCCATAGACCAGCGGCGGCCGGATCACCGTGATCTTCATGTCGCTGTCGCGCGCCAGCGTCCTCAGGCCCGCCTCGGCCGCGGCCTTGGACATGCCGTAGAGGCCGCGCGGCGTCAGCACGTCGCCTTCGCTGAACGGACCGCGGCCTTCATTGCTGCGGCCGTGCACGAGAACGGTGCTGACGAAGATGAATTGGCGCACGCCGGCCGTCGCCGCGCAGCGCGCCAGATGCAGCGTGCCGGCGATGTTGACGTTGCGGTAGAGCTGGACTGCGTGCTCCTCGTGCTTGTGGTGCACGCGCGCGGCCAGATGGATGACGGCGTCGACGCCTTCGAGCGCCGCCTGCCAGTCGGTCTCGGAACCGATCGTCTCGATCACGACCTCGCCGTCGACGCCTGCCGGGCTGCGGACCGCACGGCGGACCGACCATCCCGCGCCCTCGAGCGCCGGCACGAGATGACCGCCGACGAAGCCGCTCGCTCCCGTCACCAGCACGACCGGTCTACGCTCGCTCATCGTTGCTCCGACAGGTCCGGGTTTAGCAGCAATTCGTCGATCAGCGCGGCATAGGCATTCATCGCGTTGGCCCTGTCGAAGCGCGATGCCGCCTTCACCGCCCGCGCCGAGATGGCACCATCGTCGGAACGGGACGCGGCGCGGATCGCTTCGGCGAGCAGATCGGCACGGCCCGGCGGCACGACCCAGCCGAGCCTGCCCTCCACCACCGTCAACGCGGCCTCGGCCTCCGGCTCGGACACCAGCACCACCGGGCGGCCGACCGCCAGCAGATTGTAGAACCGGCTCGGCACCGACACGCCCGCAACATTCTTCCGGTACGGAATGATCCAGAGATCGGCGGAGGCCAGAAACGCCTCGAGCTCGGAATCCTCAACGCGCCCGACAAAGGAGACATTGGCGAGGTTCGCCGCCGCCTGCAACTGCTTCAGCCGCTCGAACCCGATGCCCCAGCCGGACAGCAGGAAGTGAATGTCCGCCTCGTCCTTCAGAAGCCGGGCCGCTTCGAACACCACCTCCGGATCGTGGGTGAAACCGAGATTGCCCGACAGGCCGACGATGAAGCGCGCCGGAATCGCCTTGCGGAACGGATTGTCCGGCGTGACCGGCCGCGGCCCGGGCGCCAGCGTCGCCCAGTTCGGGATGAAGCGGATCTTGTTCCGCCTCATCCCGGAATAGCTGAGCAGCGGCCGCTCGGCGTCGCGGCCGATGGTGATGACGGCGTTGAGGGCGCGGAACATCAGGCCGTTGGCGGCGCGCATCGTCCGCGTCACGAACGAGCGGGGCTGCAAAAGGCCGGCCATCACCAACACGTCGGGAAACAGGTCGTGCATGATCAGCGCCGAGCGCGCGCCCTTCACCCGCGCCGCCGCCGCCACCGCATAGGGCAGCATGAACGGCGCGGTGACCGTGAGCACGACGTCCCCTCGCCTCAGCTCCCGCACCAATGCGAGGAACGTGCGCGCCGCGAACAACAGCTCGGAGGCGCCGCGCCGCACCAGCGCCGCCTTGCCCGCCATCCGGTTCCTGACCATGACGATTCGCGGCTTGCCCGGGCCGGTCTGCGCCGCCGGCAATGCGCCCGGCGAGCCCGAGAGCACGACGACCTCGCGCTCGGCGGCGAGACGGCAGGCGATCTCGGCCATGATCGCCGCCGTCGTGCTCGGGTCAGGCGGGTAGTGCTGGCTCGCGACGACGATCTTGCCAGGGATCTTGTCTTGCGGCTGCATGGTCAAGCCGCAGTCGACCCGAATTCGGGGACGGCGTCCTTGAGGATGGTCCTGATGGTGGCGCGATCGTCGCGCGCAATCGCCTGCTCCAGCGCCGCGATCCATTTGCGCAGCGTCTGCATCGGCGGTTCGTTCGGCTGAGCGGCCATGATTCCGGCGACGCCGATCTCGCGGGTCGGCTCCTCCGAAGCGAACAGGATCTCGTGCAGGCGTTCGCCCGGGCGCATGCCGGTGAACACGATTTCGATGTCGTAGCCGGGCTGCAGTCCCGACAGGCGGATCATGCGCTCTGCGAGATCGACGATCTTGACCGGCTGGCCCATGTTGAGCACGTAGACGGAGACGTCGCTACGCTGCGTTCCGAGTGCATGCGTGGCCGCGGTGATCACGAGATCGCAGGCCTCGCGGATGGTCATGAAGTAGCGCACCATGTCGGGATGGGTGACGGTCACGGGGCCGCCGGCCTCGATCTGGGCCTTGAACTTCGGCACCACCGAGCCGTTCGAGGCCAGCACGTTGCCGAACCGCACCGAGATCAGCCGCATCGGCGGCCTCGCCCCGCGCGCGCCGGCGGCGAGGTCGTGATCGAGCGCCTGGCAGTACATCTCCGCGAAGCGCTTGGTCAGGCCGAGCATCGACACCGGCTCGATCGCCTTGTCGGTCGAGATCATCACCATCGCCTCGGCGCCGGCCGCCACGGCGGCATCGGCGACGTTGATCGAGCCGAAGATGTTGGTCTTGACGCCTTCGCTCCAGTCGCGTTCGAGGATCGGAACGTGCTTGAGCGCCGCGGCGTGGAACACGATGTCCGGCTTGAACTCCGCCATCAGGCGCATGATGCGCTCGCGGTCGCGAATGTCGGCGATCCGGGCTTCGATCGCGGCCGCCGCACCGCGGGCGGCGAGCGCTTCGGTGATCGCGTAGAGCGCCGGCTCCGAGTTCTCCACGATCAGGAGCCGCGCGGCGCCGAAGGCCACGACACGCTCGCAGATCTCCGAGCCGATCGAGCCGCCGCCACCGGTGACGAGCACGGCCTTGCCCCTGATCAGGGCCTCGAGCCGCGCATAGTCGATCTTCTCGCTGGGCCGCAGCAGCAGGTCCTCGACCGCAACCGCGGTGAGCCGCGGCGTGTCGCCGCTCTCCAGCGAGGGCATCCGGTTGACGATCACGCCCAGCTTGCGCGCCCGCATCAGGATCGATTCCGGACGGGCCTCCGGCTCGAACGCCGAGGGCGTCATGACGAGGCGCGCGATCGGCTTGTTGCGCTTGGCGAAATCGGCGATGACGTCCTCGACGTCGTCGATGCCGCCCAGCACCGGTACGGTGCGGATGAACTGGCCGCGATCGGAGCTCGACGGCGACAGCACGCCGATCGGCCAGATCCGCTTGATCGCCCCGCTCTCGATTCCGCGCAGCAGCACCTCGGCGTCCGCGGCGCGGCCGATCAGCAGGGTCGGCGCCGCATCATCGGTCCTCGCATGGCGGCGCACCCGCGTATAGCGGAAGTAGCGGTAGGCCATGCGCAGCGCGCTGAGGAAGGAGATCTCGAGGAACCAGTAGAGGACGATCGTCACCTTGCCGAGGAAGAAGGCGCCGCGGACGTTGGGGGCGACGAAGATGTAGTCGAGCACGAGCAGGGCGACGGTCAGCACCGTCGCGACGCGGATGATGTTCAGCGCATCAGGCAGCGAGATGAAGCGCCATTTCGTCGTGGTCAGGTTGAAGATGAAAAACACGACCACGCTGAAGGCGAGGAAGTAGGGCAGGATCTGGAACAGCAGCGGCAGGCGGTCGAAAAAGCCGTCGCCGCCCTCGAATCGCAGATAGAAGGCGGCAAAAAGTGCCGCCGCGGTCGCGAGCAGGTCGTGGAGCGCGATCAGGAAATTGCGCAAGGTGAGATGCGAAAAACGCGTCATCCGCCGACCGATGAAAACCCAGTTAGATGCAACCTGACCGCGCTGATAGCCCATCTGGACACGACTTGCCAGCCGCGCGGCCGCTCACGGACCGCCTTCCACCATCTTCGCCCCGGCCTGTTGTGCCCGGATCACCATGCCGCCGGCTACGCCGACGCCGATGACGTACATCCAGCCCTCGTGGAAGTCGAACAGATGCGAGTTGAACAGCGAGGTGAAGATGTTCTGCACCACGACCAGGAGCCCGATCCAGTTGGCCAGCCCGTCGCCCCGGAACAACAGCAGGTGCAGGATCCAGATCGCATAGAGGATCGCGACGCCGATCACGCCCCATTGCACGGCGACGTTCAGCGTCTGGTTGTGGGGGTTGCCGATCACTTCGGCCGACGCCTGGTAGCGACCGGCGGGCGTCGCGACGCGCTCGAACAAACCGCGCGTGGAGCCGGTGCCGTGCCCCGCGATCGGCGCCTCCGCGAAGAAGCCGAGCGATTTTCGCCAGAATTCGAGCCGAAGTCCGAGCGAGGTCGGCTCGCCTCTCTCTATGTAGCGCGTGTAGTCGTCGGAAAACCTCTGGGCGGTATGACGCAGATACGGCGAGGCCTGCCAGGCGAGAATTGCGGCGACGAGCAAAGCCACGGAAATGAGCGCGATACTACGCCATTTGAGATGAAGCAGTGCAAACACCCCGAACATGATCGGAACGGTGACGAGCGCAGTGCGTGACACCACCACGAACGTCATGTTGAGGAAGAAGCTCAGCGCCAGCGCCGTCAGCAGCCCGGCGAGCCAATAGCGCTTCTCGCGCAACAGCATCGCGACCGGATAGGCGAGCGCGACGGCGCAGAGCGCGAATTCCTGACTCTGGTCGATGTAGTTCTTGACGAAAATGCCACGCTCCATGGGGTCGGTCTTGAGCGTGAGGTTCGGATAGAAGGCGACCAGCCAGGACATCACCGACAACAGCGCGCAGGAGACCAGGAAGGCGACGAACACCCACTTGCCACGCGGCGAACGCTCGAAATGGTAGAGCAGGACCGGCAGCACGAGCAGTTTCACGGTCGGATTGACCGCGTGGAGGCGTACGCCCCAGGCTGCGTCCGACCACAGCGTCCCCAGCAGCGCGAGAACGACGAGTGCGATCGGCGCGATGCAGATCGGGCGCTTCAGCGATTGCAGGAACGCGGGAACATCGAGAAACGGCACCATGCAGAGCAGCATCAGCGCGTTGAAGATGCCGGCAAGCGACGTCGACCACGGCAGCGAGGCCGCGGTCAGGATCGCAAACAGATCGACGGTCTCGCGCCAGGCAGCGGGGCTGCGCAGACGGCGATGCAACATTTCGCTGGTCGTTTCGCGTGCGAGCGCCGTCAATTGCTCCCTCCCCGGGCGCGATGCACCAGCGCCGTCGTGCTGAAGCCCTGGAGGATGTCGACCAGCACGACCACCCCGCCCGCTGCCTCGACCACCTCGTGGCCGACGACCTGCTCGCGGGTGTAGTCACCGCCCTTCACCAGCACGCCGGGCTTGATCCTGGTGATCAGGTCGATCGGCGTGTCTTCCGCGAAGATGACGACGAGATCCACGGCCTCCAGCGCGGCGAGCACCTCGGCACGCGCCCGCTCGTCCTGGACCGGACGATCGGCACCCTTCAGCCGCCGCACCGAGGTGTCGCTGTTGAGTCCCACGATCAGGCGGTCGCAGGCGGCGCGCGCGGCGGTCAGCACCTTGACGTGACCGGGATGGAGGATGTCGAAACAGCCATTGGTGAAGCCGACGCGAAGGCCCTGCCTTTTCCATTCGGCGAGTTGCGCATCGAGCGCGGCGGGCTCGAGCACGATCTTCTCCTCGGCCGCGAGCGTGGCATGCGGCAGGATCTTGCGTCGCAGCTCGGCCGCGCTGACGCTGGCGGTGCCCTGCTTGCCGACGGCGACGGCAGCGGCGGCATTGGCCACGCGCAGCGCGGTGTCCCAGTCCGCGCCGGAGGCGAGCGAGACCGCCAGCGCAGCGGCGACGGTGTCGCCGGCGCCGGAGACGTCGCGCACCTTCACCGGGACCGCCGGCACGTGAACCGCCTCGCCGTTCCGCGGCACCAGCGTCATGCCGCCCTCGCCCTGCGTCACCAGGATCGCCTCGCAATCGGCGAGCCGCATCACGTCCTCGCTGGCCTCGACGATGCTCTGCACCGTGTCGGCGCGGCTGCGGGTCGCTTCCGAAAATTCCTTGCGGTTGGGCGTGAGCAGCGTGGCGCCGCGGTAGATCGCCCAGTTCAGGCTCTTGGGATCGACGATCACGGGCTTGTCGAGTTTGCGCGCCGCATCGATGGTGTGGCGGATCACGCGCGCCGTCAGCACGCCCTTGGCGTAGTCGGACAGCAGCACGATGTCGGCGCGCGCGATCTGCGGCAGGATCGCGTCGATCAGTTTCGTCTCGACCTCGTCGGACGCAGGCAGCGCCTGCTCCCAATCCGCGCGCAGCATGTGCGTGGAAAAATGCTCGGAGACGAAACGGACCTTTCGCGTGGTCGGCCGCGACGGATCGCACACCAGCACGGTTTCGATTCCGGCCTGCTCACTCAGCGCCGATGCCAGCCGCTTGCCCGCATCGTCCTCGCCGACGAGGCCGACGAAGACGCAGCGTGCGCCGAGCGAAGCGATATTGCGCGCGACGTTGCCGGCACCGCCGATCTGGATCTCGCTGCGCTGGGCGGCAATGACCGGCGTCGGTGCTTCCGGCGAGATCCGCGACACCTCGCCATAGACGAACTCGTCCAGCATGATGTCGCCGATGCACAGCACCGTGCGGCCTGAGATGGCTTGCGCGAGGGCATCGAAATCGAGAATGGGCGTCGGCATGATCAAAAAGCCTCAGCGAAAGCGGTCGGACCGGTCGAGATAATTCTCGACATAGGCTTTCACCGCGTTCTCGAGCGTCGTGAAGCCACCGTTATAGCCGGCGCGGCAGAGGCGATCGACCTCGCTCTGGGTGAAGTACTGGTAGGCCCCGCGGATCTGCTCAGGCATGTCGATATATTCGATGTTGGGCCTGGTTCCGAGCGCCGCATAGGCGGCCAGCATGAGATCCTTGAAGCTGCGCGCCTTGCCGGTTCCGACGTTGAACAGTCCGGACACCGATGGTGTCGCCAACAGCCACATGATGACGCGCACGACGTCGTCGACATAGATGAAATCGCGGCGCTGATCGCCGTCGGCGATGCCCTCGCGATGCGACTTGAACAATTGCACCACGCGGCCTGTCTTGACGTCGTCGAAGCGGCGCGCCAGCACGCTCATCATCGAGCCCTTGTGGTATTCGTTGGGGCCGAACACGTTGAAGAACTTCAGGCCGACGCATTGCGGCGGCAGCGGATCGCCGTTCGTGCGGCGCCCGGCGACCGCGAGATCGAACATGTGCTTGCTCCAGCCGTAGAGATTCATCGGCCGGAGTTTCTTCAATGCGGGGATCGAGGCATCGTCGTCGAAGCCTGTCTCGCCGTCGCCATAAGTCGCCGCCGAGGAGGCGTAGATGAACGGCACCGCGCCCGCCGTGCACCAGTCGAGCAGCCGCATCGACATCCGGAAATTGGTCTCGAACACGTGGTCGCCATCGGTCGCGGTGGTCGAGGAGATCGCCCCGAGGTGGATCACGGCATCTAGCTTGCGGCCCTGCAGCCAGTCGAGCAGCTCGGCCGGCGGAACGATATCGACGAGCTGGCGCTTGGCGAGGTTGCGCCATTTGCCGTCATTGCCGAGCAGATCGCACACCACGACGTCGCTGCGGCCGGAATCATTCAGCGCGGCCACGACATTCGATCCGATAAAACCGGCCCCGCCGGTCACCAGCAACATTCTACCTACCTGCCCGATTTCAAGTGCCCGGCCCTGCCGTAGCGCATGATCTGCCAAAGTGTAAGCGGTTTTGGGATTGCACTTCTGCCGGCTTTACCTGCCGGCCCGGAGCGGCTAACCGAGCCGCCATATCGGCACGTCTTCGGTCCTAATAACGAATGAACATTGATTCGCAACTTGGTGGTGATGCAGACCGGAGCGATACACGCCCGATCCTGATCGTTCCCTACATGTGGATAGGCGATTTCGTACGGAATCACACGGTCGTGCGGGTCCTGAAGGAGCGCTGGCCGAACCGGCCGGTCGATCTGCTCACGACGTCTCTGTGCGCCCCGCTGGTCGATTACATGCCCGGGGTGCGCGCCGGCATCGTCTGGGACATGCCGCGCAGCCGGCTGGCCGTCGCACGCCAGTTCGGCCTGGCCAAGCTGCTTCGGGAACGGGACTACGGCACCGCCTTGGTGCTGCCCCGGACCTGGAAGGCGGCGATCGCGCCGGCGCTGGCCGGTATCCCTGAAAGGGTCGGCTTCGTCGGCGAGTTCCGGTTCGGCCTGCTCAACCGCTGGCGTTGGGGCGAGAAGAAGCTGCCCCGCTTCATCGACAAGAACGCTGCCCTCGCCCAGCCCGACGGCGCGCCTTTGCCGGCGGAATGGCCGGTGCCGGAACTGCGCGTCCCGGCCGAGGAGATCGCCCGCTGGCGGCAGGCCAATGGCCTCAGCGCCGGCGCCGCGGTGGCGCTCGCCCCAGGCTCGGTCGGCGTCTCAAAGCGCTGGACCTCTTATCCGGAGGCTGCCCGCTTGCTGGTCGAGCACGGCCTCGAGGTCTGGGTGGTCGGCGGCCCCGCCGAGAAGGGCCTCGCCCAGGAGATCGTCGCCGCCGCCGGCCCGGGGACCGCTGGCGGCCCGGGGACCGCTGGCGGCCCGGGGACCGCTAGCGGCCCGGGGACCGCTAGCGGCCCGGGGGTGCGCGATCTCACCGGCACGGACTTGCGCAACGGCGTCCTCGCCATGGCCGCGGCCGGTGTCGCCATCTCCAACGATTCCGGCCTGATGCACATCGCAGCCGCCCTGGGCACGCCGACCATGGGCATCTTCGGTCCCACAGATCCGTACCTCTGGGCGCCCCTCAATGGCCTTGCGGCAACATTGGTGCAGGACAAGGAAAAGCTGTCCTGCCAGCCCTGCCAGAGCACGATCTGCAAGATCAACGACCACCGCTGCATGCGGAATATTGCGGCGAGCGAGGTGGTGGGGATTGCGGAGCGGGTGCTGAGCGAGACAGGAGCGCGGGTTAGGACATGAGCACGCCATAAGGCCGCTGATTTGCTCGTAAGAGGCAGCTTCTTCGCTCGCCCTGAGTAGAATTCCGTTGAAGAAGCCCCAAGGTGGATTCGTCAAACATAGTGCGATCGCTACAATACTCGCGATACGGGAGGAGGATTGGCATGGTTATTGCGGAAGCGATAAGTGGTCTCGGCGCGGTCAAGACCGCGTTTGATATGGCCAAGGCTTTGGAGAACATCCACGAAACCGTCGCTCGTGATCGGGCGATTATAGATCTCCAGAAGGAAATTCTCGCGGCACAGGCGGCACAATTTGCGCTGCTGGAACGTGTAGGCAAGCTTGAAAAAGAAGTGGCTCAACTTGAAGCATGGGACGCAGAAAAGAAGCGCTACCAACTTGCCGAACTCGCTCCTGGCATTTTCGCCTATTCGCTGAAAGAAAGAATGGCAGACGGAGAACCACAGCATCATCTGTGTACTGCCTGCTATGATGCCGGCTTCAAGTCTTTCCTGAAGCGCGAAACGTGGAATCCTGGTCGATGTGCGATGATCGTTTGTCATGGTTGCGGTTGGTTCGCCTATGAGCATGGATCAGCCGACCCGGCCCATAAAGGCTTGCGGCCTACGCCCTACAGAGAGTGATTGAATAAATGGTCGTCCCCTCGTCCGTGCAAAACACAAGGGGGTAAAGCCCGCGCCCGATGACGGGCGCGGGCTTCGACCTTTCTCGCGATGTCAACTGCTGCAGCTGGTTTACCCTACCGATCAAACAATCCCGCAATCGCAGTGCTCTGCGCAGACGGCCCGAGCAGGCGGGGCGGCGCAGGCGTCCACGACCTGTCCTGCTGCGACGCGGCCCGGTCGTGCTTGCGACCGCGGACGGTTTGTTTGTTCGCTTTCGCTATGCTGCATCTTCTCGCGTTGTCATGATGCGAGAAGATGCAATTTCGTTCGCAACTCCACGGTCGTCGGAAAAGCGCTCATGCGAAAATACGGCGCGGCGGATGCTGAACGGCTGGTTCAAGCGCGGCTCTCTTTGAGGGGGACCTGCAATTGATTGCACAAGGCACGGCCTAGCCAATCATGACGGCAAGAGCATGGAGCAGATCAGGGAAGCGCGACCGTGTAGATTGTAGGCTCAAAATTGCTTCGGAAGCCCAGCCTGCTTCAGAACCGCGTTGGCGGTGTGCCTCGACTTGATGTTGTTGTCTACAGTGAAGCGTATACCTGAGATCGGGCTTTCCCAAATCTCATGGTCCCCGCGTCCGCGCCGAACGAAAAAGCATCCTGCTTTCTCCAGAATTCTTTTCAATTCTGGAGTAAAGCTGTTCATGCAGCTTCTTTGGAGGAGCCCATCTTTATCCGTTTAGAGAAGCTGGCAATCACTTCAACAGGTACTTCGTACCCGTCTGTATGGTCATCATCTTCCAGTAGATCGCGGATGAGATTAGGCAACTTAGCGTCTAGTTCATCGAGGCTCGCGGCTTCCGTCACGAGACCCGGAAGGTCGGGGCTCTCAGCAGTCCATACAGACGCTTCGTTATCCCAAGTCGCACGAACGACGATGAGATGGCCCATTTTTGACGTACCCCCTCTGGCGATTTCCTTCATCAAAGCAGTCCTCGCTAGCCATGGCAATCGCGTAGCAAGCAGAATGCCAGACAACGCTTTAAGCGTTAGTTAGTCTCTACAGACAGCAGAAAATAGTCTCACCGATCGCATAACACATTGATTTGATATGCATTTTGTCGCGGAAAATTCATCCTTGGTTCATCGACCGAGGGAAAAACTCCGTCCCCGTCGGGAAAGTTTTTTGCCCCTCCGTGCCCTAATTGTCTCATTCCGGCCGGTGTCGATACCTATATCCGGCAAGATCGACGCCCTTGCCGCCCTTCAGGGCAAGGTTTGCAGTCCGACTCACGTAATCCCAATTGAGAGAGTGGTGGTCTCCTTAGCGCAGCGTAGCGGAGGCAGTTATGGTCCGGCGATATGGTTCGAGACGCTGATCTTGCCAGGGCGGAGGGGCCGAAGTTCTCCTCAGCTTGGTTCGTGCAGGCACCTGCAACACTGTAAGCCTCGTCATGGTTGATGCGCCTCACCTCGAAACTCTTATGGAGGCTCCCAAGCACGCGCCTCCTCGGGCATGAGCGTCGTACCCTTTGGCGGGTGCGAATGAATGCGACGCTTGGCCCTATCGAATCTGGCGGAACTTGCCCCGCGCTCGCGAATGCGGACAGCCCGGAACATTTTGGGATGATACTAGTCTACAGGTGTTTTGCCCGACAGGTCAAATCGGTTTCGTAAAATCAGCAAAAGATCAAATCACCCGCGAAGCCGATTGACCTCCGCTGTCCCGGGCCGCTGCAACGATGACATCCTGCCACTGTTTTGCCCGACGAGTCAAAATTCAGTTCGAAAAATCCGCAATTGCCTGACTCCCCTGCGAAGTCCTTGATTTTGCTGCCTCCGGCTACTGTGCATGGGGTTGTTTTCGCAGTTTTGTTTTACGGGGCCAGGGAGCCGTGCTCACAGCAGCGGCCGATAGACATCGCCGATCCGTGCCGCCTCCGCTTCGAGGCTAAACTTCTCGAGCACCCGCGCCCGCCCGCGTTCACCCATCGCGGTCGCCGCAGCCACATCGCGCATCAGCGGCTCAACCGCCGCAGCAAGCGCGTCAGCATCGCCCGTCGGGATCAGCACGCCGGTGATACCATCTTCGACCACGAGCTCCGCCGCGCCGGCGCGTGCGGCAACCAGCGCGCTACCGGCCGCCATCGCCTCGATCAGCGTCAGTCCAAAGCCTTCGTTGCGTGAGGTGAAGGCGTAGATCGTCAGGCGCTGATACCAGCGCTGCACCGCCTCGATCGGCAGCTCGCCGGTGATGACGATGCGCGATTGCAGGCTGGCTGCCTCGATGCGTTTCTTCAGGTCGTTGGCGAAGGGCGTCTGCTCGGGCGTGACCTGGCCGACGATGATCGCGGTGAAATCCGGATAGCGCGGCAGCAGGCGGCACATCGCATCGACGAACAGATCGGTGCCCTTCTGCGCGCGCACGCGGCCGAAGCAACCGATGGCGTAGCGGCCCGGCAGCGCGGCTTCGGCGAACGCAGCAGTGCGATCGGCCGGCGGCGCATAGACGTCGGTGTCGACGCCGTGCGGGATCACCGTCGCCTTCACCTTCAGGAACGAGGCCGAGAGATCTGACGTTGCGATGATCGCGTCCATGCGCCGGATCAGCCAGCGCGTGATCCAGCTGTGATGCCGCTGCGCCGCCGAGGTGAACACGAGCTTGAGCGGCCAGCCGAGCGCGCGCAAGCCGACGCCGGCGATCATCTCGTTGTTGCGGCGCGCATGCCAGATCAGCGGTGCCTTGCGGCGCCAGAGCTTGAGAAGATCGGCAATGCCGAGCCGCGCGATCCCTTCCGGCGCGTCCGAGCCGAACCAGGCGGCGCGATACAGCTTTGCCAGCCGCGGCGCCACCATCCGGTTGGTCGCGGTGACCCCGGAATAGCGCCTGTGCAGATTTGGCACGATCACTTCGAGATCGCCGGGGGTATTCGCCACGTCACGCTCCGTTTCGCAAAGTCCCTATACGCAACATTAAGCATAGTGACCAGTTCAGCTGCGCCGATACCCCCTCTTCACCACGCAAGCGCTAGCCTTGCGCGTTGATCGAAGACGGGTGAGATCATGACTGTGCTAGTCACCGGCGGCGCCGGCTATATCGGAAGTCACACGGTCCTGGCGCTGGCGGAAGCCGGCGAGGACGTCGTCGTGATCGACGATCTCTCCACCGGTTTCTCGGCCTATCTGCCCGAAGGCGTGCCGCTGTTCATTGGGGACGCCGGCGACGAGAACCTGCTCGAAGGCGTGATCGCCCAGCACGACATCGAGAGCATCATCCATTTCGCAGGCTCGGTCGTCGTGCCGGATTCGATGCGCGATCCGCTCGGCTACTACCGCAACAACTTTACGACCGCACGCAACCTGCTCAACGTCGCGGTCAAGCGCGGCATCGGCCGCTTCATCTTCTCCTCGACCGCCGCCGTCTACGGCAATCCGGACCAGGTGCCGGTGCCCGAGCACGCGCCGACGCGGCCGCTGTCGCCCTACGGCTCCTCGAAGCTGATGACCGAGATCATGCTGCACGACGTCGCCGCCGCCTACGGCATGCAATACGTGACCCTGCGCTATTTCAACGTCGCCGGCGCCGATCCACAGGCGCGCATCGGGCTCGCCACCGTCGGCGCCACGCATCTGCTCAAGATCGCGGTGGAAGCCGCGACCGGCCAGCGCGCCAAGATCGACGTGTTCGGCACCGACTATCCGACCCCGGACGGCAGCTGCATCCGCGACTTCATCCATGTCACCGACCTGTCGCAGGCGCATCGCTCGGCCCTCGCTTATCTGCGCAACGGTGGCGCCTCGACCACGCTGAATTGCGGCTATGGCCGCGGCTATTCGGTGCTGGAGACCATCGACGCGGTGCGCCGGGTTTCGGGCCGCAGCTTCGCCGTGCAATACGCCCCGCGCCGGCCCGGCGACATCATGACCATGGTCGCCGACACCAGCCGCATCCGCAGCCTGCTCGACTGGCGGCCGCAATACGACGACCTCGAGACCATCGCAGCCCATGCGCTGGCCTGGGAGGACAAGCTGTTCCGCGAGCGCCACGGCGAGCTTCGCCACGCCGCCTCGGCCTAGAATCATCCCAAGCGCAAGCCCTTAATTGGGCTTGAAAAACCGTAGCTGAGCGGGCACAGAGGCCCATCGATCCCTGACGCGCGGGCAGGCCTTGTCCTGCGCCGTCAATGGACACCGGATGGCGCAGTTTCCAAAGAAAATCACTGACGATCCCTACGCGGCAGCGGTCCTGATCCGCCGCCTGATCACGGAACAGGGAATCGTCTACTGGCGGCGCTACCTCGTCGCCTTCGCGCTGATGGCGCTCGCAGCCGGTGCGACCGCTGCTGCGACCTACGTCCTCGGCCAGGTCATCAACCAGGCTTATGTCGACAAGAACATCCCGGGCATCGCGATGTTCTCGGCGATCACGGTCGCGCTGCTGTTCGTCAAGGGCGTGGCGACCTACGGCCACATGGTGATCCTGACCAAGATCAGCAACGCCATCCTCGCCACGAACCAGCGCCAGCTGTTCGCAAAGCTGATGCGCGAAAGCGTCGGCTTCTTCTCCGAGCGGCACTCCTCTGAATTTCTCGCGCGCCTGACCGCCGGCGCCAAGTCGATCACGGACGTGCTCAACATGCTGGTCAACGCCATCGGGCGCGATCTCTTGATGCTGCTCGCCATGATCGGCGTGATGGTGTGGCAGGACCCGCTGATGTCGTTCATCGGGCTCGTCGCGGTGCCGCCGGCGATGCTGGTGCTGCGCAAGCTGGTCAAGCGCATCAAGGGCCTCGCCTTCAACCAGTTCACCGGCACCGCCGACATCATGGAGACCATGCAGGAATCGCTGCAGGGCATCCGCACCGTCAAGGCGTTCACGCTCGAAGCGACCATGCAGAAGCGCATCGACGAGAACATCGCGATCGTCGAGCGCAACGCCAACAAGATGGCGCGCGTGGCCAACCGCTCCAACCCTCTGATGGAGATGTTAGGGGGCTTCGCGGTCGCGGGCTGCCTGATGTACGGCGGCTATGCCGTGGTCGCGCTCAACGCCACGCCCGGCGCGTTCTTCTCCTTCATGACCGCGTTCCTGATGGCGACCGAGCCGGCCAAGCGGCTGGCCCGGCTCAACATCGATCTCAACAGCCAGCTGGTCGGCGCGCGCATGCTGCTCGAAGTCATCGACAGCCCGGCGAGCGAACAGTCGGACGACGACAAGCCGTCGCTGCAGCTGTCTGATGCCCGCATCGAGCTGCGCGACGTCAGCTTCTCCTATCGCCCGGGCGAGACCGTGCTCAACCGCATGAGCTTCGTCGCGGAGCCCGGCAAGGTCACCGCGCTGGTCGGCCCCTCCGGCGGCGGCAAGTCGACGGTGCTGGCGCTGCTCCTGCGCTTCTACGAGGTGACGCAGGGCGGCATCGTGATCGACGGCCAATCGATCTCGTCGGTCTCGCGCAAATCGCTGCGCGCTCAGACCGCCTATGTCGGCCAGGACGTCTATCTGTTCCGCGATACGATCCGCAACAACATCGCCTTCGGCAAGCCGGGCGCCAGCGAGGACGAGATCGTCGAGGCGGCGAAGGCGGCCTGCGCGCATGATTTCATCATGGGCTTCCCGCTCGGTTACGACACGCCGGTCGGCGAGCACGGCACCCAGCTCTCCGGCGGACAACGCCAGCGCATTGCGGTCGCGCGCGCGCTGCTCAAGAACGCGCCGATCATCCTCTTGGACGAAGCCACCGCCGCGCTCGATTCCGAATCCGAGCGGCAGGTGCAGGAGGCGATCGAGCATCTCTGTCAGAACCGCACCACCATCGTGATCGCGCACCGCCTGCACACCATCATGCACGCAGACAGCATCCTGGTGGTCGAAGGCGGCGAGATCGTCGAGCAGGGCCGCCATGACGAGTTGCTCCGCCGCGGCGGCCGCTACGCCTCGTTCTTCCGCCTGCAACATCACGACGCCGGCGCTCTGGCGCCGATCAGCGCAACCGCATAGAGTTCGTTCCACCTCAAGACCAGCGAGACCGCTCCATGAACGCCGCCTCCTACGTCATCCCGCTTCCGCCCCAGGCCTCGCTTCCCGTCGTCGGTGAGAGCGGCCGCTATCCGGTGCGCCGCATCTGGTGCGTCGGCCGCAACTATCTCGAGCACATCCGGGAGATGGGCAATGACGAGCGCGCCCCGCCGTTCTTCTTCGCCAAGCATGCCGACATGCTGGTGCCCGACGGCGCCACCATTCCCTATCCGCCTCTGACCAAGGATCTGCATCACGAGGTCGAGCTGATCGTCGCGATGAAGAGCGGCGGGCTGAATATTCCCGCCGACAAGGCGCTGGATCACGTTTACGGCTACGCCGTCGGCATCGACCTCACCCGGCGCGATCTCCAGATCGCCTCGCGCAAGAAGGAGCGCCCGTGGGAGATCGGCAAGTCGTTCGACTATTCGGCGCCCTGCTCCGCGCTGCAGCCGGCCTCGAAGATCGGCCATCCCGCCAAGGGCAAGATCTGGCTGACGGTCAACGGCAAGGAAGCGCAGAAGGGCGACCTCACCGAATTGATCTGGAACGTGCCCGAGATCATCTGGCAGCTCTCCCAGCAGGTGAAGCTCGCCGCCGGCGACATCATCATGACCGGCACGCCCGCCGGCGTGTCGCAGCTTCAGCCCGGCGACAAGCTCGAATGCGGCGTCGACGGCGTCGGCACGCTGAAGGTCAGCATCGGCCAGCCGGAATAAGGCTTGCTGCGACTCGGACGCAAAAGGCCCTGAATGGGGCCTTTTGCATGTCGATCGTGCACGCCGTCGAGCTACCAGGCCTTCACCGGCCGATTGGCGTGGCTCGCCTGCGGCACACCGCGATTGAGCGACATGTGCGAATGCACGCACAGCCAGCCATCGCCATTTCTCGAAAACACCATCGTGGCCCGGCCGGGGCGCGCGAATGTGCTGCCATCGGGATGATAGCCCGTGCTCGTCCACGGCGCGATCACGGTCGCCATCATGCCGTCGGGCGATGCCAGAACGGACGTCTGGTCGAGGACGAACCGGAAGTCGGCGGTCTTCGGCCAGACGTTGTCCCATTGCGTCTTGACCCATTGATCGAGGCCGGGGATGACGTCGTTGTGGGTGCCGAAGGCGAGCACGTCGGGATGGAAGAGCGGCCGTGCCGAGGCGTAGTCGACCTCGCGGACATGGCCCGCGAAGGTGTCCAGCCATTGGCAGAAGAACTGCATGATCTCAGCATTCGCGGTCGGCAAAGAGGCCATCACCTGCTCCACATTCGGCAACCCAATCGCGGCGATCCTTGTTGCCATGGGCCGGACTATCCAGCAAGATTTGGACTCCGAGATCACTCGATCGCGACAGGGGTCACGTGACAGCCGGGTCCGATGCTCCGACATCGGCCGGTTCGCTTCGATGGAGCCAGATTCATGAACCGCGTCCTTCTGCTTGCAGCCTCGCTCCTCCTCACCGGCAGCACAGCCGGCGCCCAGTCCAGCCAACCCTATGCCGGCCTCGAGAAGCGCCCCATCAAGGCGCTGTCACAGCAACAGGTCGACGATCTCCGCGCCGGACGCGGTATGGGCCTGGCTCTTGCTGCGGAGCTCAACGGGTATCCCGGTCCCAGCCACGTGCTCGAGCTCAGTGATCGACTCGACCTGACCGCCGATCAGCGCGGCGAGGTCCGGCGGCTGTTCGATGCCATGAAACAGGAAACGGTTCCGCTGGGTAACAAGCTCATCGAACAAGAGAGAGCGCTGGAAGACCTCTTCTCTTCCCGTGCGGTCACATCGGAAGCGCTCAAGACGAGCATCGGGGCCATTGCCGAAACTCAGGGGCAGCTCCGCGAGAGCCACCTCAAGTATCATCTTTCGACCGCTGCCTTGCTCGATCAGAGCCAGATGCAGCGATATGCAGAGTTGCGGGGCTATCAGCGCCCCGACGGCTCCGCAGGGCACAAGCACAAGCATCATCACTAGACAATGCCAACCGAGATCAGGCGATCGCGCCAGGGCGGACCGACATGACGCGATGGCGGACCAAGCTTCGCTGATCCGCCCCGCGCATCTGTCTCAATTCAGGGCCGAATACACGATGAGGCCGAGGATCAGCGCCGTCAGCGAGTATTTCAGCGTGTAGTAGACGTTGCGATTCCACTCCTTCACCTTGCGGCTGGCGAGGTGGATCTCGTAGAGCTTGCCGAACACCTTGTTGAGCACGCCGACGTGCTCACCGTCGACGTTCTGGGTCGCCGACGCCTTGACGATGTGATGGCTGACCCAGCGGTTGATCGCGGTCATGAAGCCGTACTTCATCGGGCGCTCGACGTCGCAGAACAGGATGATGCGGTTGACCTCGGTCGCATTCTCGGCGCTGTGGATGAAGGTCTCGTCGAACATGAAGGCTTCGCCATCGCGCCAGACGCATTCGACGCCGTCGACGAGGATGCGGCACTTGTTCGAATTCGGCGTGACGAGGCCGAGGTGATAGCGCAGCGAGCCCGCGAAGGGATCACGGTGAGCGCCGAGCTTGCCGCCCGGCGGCAGCATCGCGAACATCGCGCCATGCACGCTCGGGATCGACTTGAGCAGCTCCACCGTCTTCGGGCACAGCGTGTTCGCCGACGGCAGGAAGTCGTCGTACCATTTCAGGTAAAACCGCTTCCAGCCGCTCTTGAAGAACGAGTAGAATCCCCAGTCGTTGTTCTTCGCTGCCGCTCGGATGAAGCCTTCATCGAACAGGCGGACAGCCTCGTCGCGGATGGTCTCCCAGTTCTCGCTCAGGGGCTTCAGCTCCGGAAACTGATCGACCGAGATTACCGGCTTGTTCGGCACCGCCGAGCCCGCATACATCAGCACGTTGTAAGGTGCGAGATAGGTCGAGTGATCGCCGAGCTGGCGGGCGAAGCGCAGCCGCTGCTTGCCGCGGAAGTGAACGTAAATGGTCGAGGCCGCAAGCACATACAAAATGACAAGCTGCGGCGCAAAAAGCTGTTTCAGCATTTCCCCAATCCCAAGTGATCCAGCCGGGGTGTCCTGTAGCCCGAGGAGGCCCGAGCGGCAAGATATTCACCGGTGGGTTGCAATCACGCCGGAGAGAGCAAGGGGATGGAACTGGGGTCCAAACCGGCCGAAACGAGCCGAATCAGGCCCGCGACAGCGCCTGCAGGCCCTTGAAGGTCAGGCGCTTGGGGTCCGTGACGCCGGCGAGGTAAAGCCGGCGGATGAAGGCGATGACGGCGTCGCGGTCGCAATCGGTCAGCGCGACGACGGCGTCGACCGCTATTCTCTGGGCTTCCATTGGGCTCACCTCGGCCTTGCGAGTCACCCCGGCCGAGACAGGCTAGGACTCATCCGTTAAATCGGCGTTAACCGTTCAGGTCCCATGGCCATTCGTTCGCCGTCCTTCAACCGCCGGAGCGGGAGGCAGGCTCGGTACCGCTATCGCGCGAACTATTCGGGTCGAGGCTTGGCCCCGCTCTGAGCAAGTAATTTCAGCACTTCGGTTTGCTTGAGGACCAGTTCGCACTGCTTTCGCGCATGCGAGCTCGACAGCTCGACGAATTCCGACAGCGTTTTCGCCTGACCCACCTCCCGTACATACGTAAGGGTCGCGCCTGCGTTGACCTTCATCAGTTCGAGGACAACCGCACGGCACTCGGCTGCAGATCCGCGCGGGTCCAGCTTCTCGCCTCCGTCGGCAGCTGTTTCGGCCGGATTCGCGTCCTCGCCGGTCGGGCGCTGCGTGCGGGTAAAGTTCTTCGTGTAATCCATCGCGGCGTGCATGCTGAGCTTCAGACCTTCCAATACACGGGTCTGCATGTCCTTGGCGATCTCCACCGACATATCGATGGCGTCGATGACATTGTCGGAATGGTCGGCACGTTCTACTTGCGCTCTTATCGCATCAGTTGCGATCGCCGCACCAGTCGAGGCCGGCGCCGCTGCTTGTTCGACGCGCGGTCTATCTTGCCCAGAGCTTACCTCCACGCTCGTGGACATTCCCAGCAGGCTTTCCTCAGCGCTCCGGCTCGCCGCCGCCGTCAGCTCCACGAGTGAACGCCGCTTGGCGCGCGCGTCGTTAGCAGGCGATCTTGACCGCGTCTTGCTCATGATCCATCCGCTCCACGCCCAGATGCTGAGCGACCCAACTCCACAGGGCGGAAATTTCGGCCGAAGCCTTTCCCATCGGCGCAAACTCGGTCACGCCCAACCCTGCCCCGAGTGCATCCTGGTGATCATTGCGCTGCGCGATGAAGGGAAGCGCCAGCAGGCCGAGCGAATTCAGCGAGGTTGCAGCCTCGCTGAGCCGGCCGCCGCGCGGCGGCGTCTGATTGAGAACGAAGGCAAAACGGCGATTGAGTTTGCGAATGGCAATCAGCGTCGGGATGGCAGCCTCGATGTCAGCCGGACTAGGGCGCGCCGGGATCAGACACAGATCGGCCCTGGCGATCGCCTGCATTGACAGGCTGTTGTTCGTAGCGGGGGTGTCGATGATCGCAAGCCATGTCCCGTCCGCCTCGAGGCGCGCGAGCACCGGCTCGACTTCGGCGGGATCGGCAACGCAATTGACGACAGGATAGCGGCTTTCTCGCCGCTCCTTCCATTTCGAGATCGTTCCTTGCGCGTCCGCTTCGATGAGCGCGACGCGCTCTGCCTGCCTCAGCGCAGCGACCGAAAGTCCGGCGGCTAGCGTGCTCTTGCCGCTACCGCCTTTTTGCGTAACCAGAGCGAGGACGTACATGTCCTGCCGTCCCTCCATGGCAGCGAAGCGAAATCCGGACGCGATCGGAATAAAGTTGCACACCGCGAAAATACACTACTGCAAGTCGCGATTCGTCTCAAGCAAGCGGGGGGTTCCCCGTAAAACACGGAGATCAGGAATACTGCATCACGCCGTCGTCGATCCGGCCAAAGCGCAAGGAAACGATGTCGAGCGCGTAGTTCTGGTGGAGGCGCCACGGCCGCTTCGAGCCCTGCTTCGGCATCTTGGCGATCGAGCGCTGCACGTAGCCCGAGCTGAAATCGAGCGAAGGCTGCGCGGTAATGGTAGGATCATCATTGTGCGGCATGCACTGACGGAAATTGTGCCGGTCCATGTAGTTGATGAGGCGGCAGACATATTCGCAGGTGAGGTCGCATTTCAGGGTCCAGGACGCATTCGTGTAGCCGAAGGCCGAGGCCATGTTCGGCACGTCGGCATACATCATGCCCTTGTAGGTCAGCGTCTTGGCGAAATCGACGGAGCGGCCGTCGACGCTGACCTCGAGGCCGCCGACGACCTGGAGCACCAGCCCGGTCGCCGTCACGATGATGTCGGCGGCGAGCTCGCGGCCGTCTTTCAGACGGATGCCGTCATGCGTGAAGGTGTCGATCTCGCTGGTGACGACGCTGGCGCGCTGCTCGCGGAGCGCCTTGAAGAGGTCGCCGTCGGGCACCAGGCATAGCCGCTGGTCCCAGGGATTGTAGCGCGGCGTGAAGTGGGTCGCGACGTCGTAGTCCGGGCCGAGCGCCATCTGGACGCCCTTCAGGATGAGGTCCTTGACCTTCGCAGGTCGGCGCCGGCTGAGCTGGAAGAAGAACATTCCCCACATCACGTTGCGCCAGCGGATCAGATGATAAGCGAGCTGCGCCGGCAGATTGCGGCGCAGCTTGTTGGCGAGCGGATCCTGCGCGGGCCGCGAGACCACATAGGTCGGCGAACGCTGCAGCATGGTGACCTGCACCGCCTTCTTGGCGAGCTCCGGCACCAGCGTCACCGCGGTCGCGCCTGAGCCAATCACGACGACACGCTTGCCCGCGTAGTCGATGTCCTCGGTCCATCTCTGCGGATGCACGATGCGGCCGGCGAAATCCGCCACACCCTTGAACTCCGGCGTGTAGCCCGCTTCGTATTTGTAATAGCCCGAGCACATGAACAGGAAGTTGCAGGTGAAGCGCACGAGCTCGCGCGCGCCCTCGCCGGAGCTGCGCTCGGCTTCCACCGTCCAGCGCGCGTCCGGCGTCGACCACGCCGCGCGCTTGACGCGATGATGATAGCGGATGTGCTTGTCGATGCCGTTCTCGGCCGCGGTCTCCAGCACGTAGTTCAGGATTTGCGGCCCGTCGGCGATCGCCTTGGGGTCGGTCCACGGCTTGAACGAATAGCCGAGCGTGAACATATCGCTGTCGGAGCGGATGCCCGGATAGCGAAACAGGTCCCAGGTGCCGCCGATGCAGTCGCGCCCCTCCAGGATGACGTAGCTCTTGGTGGGACACTTGGTCTGCAGATGATAGCCGGCACCGATGCCGGACAGGCCTGCACCGACGATCAGCACGTCGAAATGTTCTTGTTGCATGGTTTCCTCCGCCGAGGAGGATTGTCCGCGTGTCGCCGCTGGCCGTCAATCGGCAATCAGCGTGCCGCAACTGCAAAGCGAGTTGAATTCCATGTCCCGAAAGGACAAAGCCCCGGATCGCTCCGGGGCTTTGTGTCGATGGTATGCGAAGCGGTGGCTCAGTAGCGGTAGTGGTCCGACTTGTACGGGCCTTCCGGCTTCACGCCGATGTAGTCGGCCTGGTCCTTGCGCAGCTCGGTGAGCTTGACGCCGATCTTGGAGAGGTGCAGGCGGGCGACCTTCTCGTCGAGCGTCTTCGGCAGCACGTAGACCTTCTTCTCGTACTTGCCGTCCTTGTTGTTGGCGAACAGCTCGATCTGCGCCAGCGTCTGGTTGGTGAAGGACGCCGACATCACGAAGGACGGATGGCCCATCGCATTGCCGAGGTTCACGAGGCGCCCCTCCGACAGCAGGATGATGCGGTGCTTGTCCGGGAATTCGATCTCGTCGACCTGCGGCTTGATGTTGGTCCACTTCAGATTGCGCAGCGACGCGATCTGGATCTCGTTGTCGAAGTGGCCGATGTTGCAGACGATGGCGCGATCCTTCATCGCACGCATGTGCTCGATGGTGATGATGTCCTTGTTGCCGGTGGCGGTGACGAAGATGTCGGCCCGCGGCGCGGCGTCTTCCATGGTCACGACCTCGTAGCCTTCCATCGCGGCCTGCAGCGCGCAGATCGGATCGACTTCCGACACCATGACGCGGCAGCCGGCCTGGCGCAGCGAGGCGGCCGAGCCCTTGCCGACGTCGCCGAAGCCGGCGACCATCGCGACCTTGCCCGACAGCATCACGTCGGTGCCACGGCGGATGCCGTCGACCAGCGATTCACGGCAACCATAGAGGTTGTCGAACTTTGACTTGGTGACGCTGTCGTTGACGTTGATGGCCGGCCACAGCAGCGTGCCCGCCTTCTGCATGTCATAGAGGCGATGCACGCCCGTCGTGGTCTCCTCGGAGACGCCCTTGATGCTATTGGCGATCCCGGCGAAGTAGCCCTTCGGCTTCTCCTTGAGCTGCTTCTTCAGAAGCGCGAAGAAGACTTCCTCTTCCTCGGAGCCGGGCTTGTCGAGGAAGGCGGCGTCGCCGTTCTCGGCGCGCAGGCCGAGATGGACATACATGGTGGCGTCGCCGCCGTCGTCGAGGATCATGTTCGGGTGACCGCCGCCGTGCCAGTCGAACAGCTTTGCGGTGTAGTCCCAATACTCGGTCAGCGTCTCGCCCTTGACGGCGAAGACGGGAATGCCGGCGGCCGCGATCGCAGCGGCAGCGTGATCCTGCGTCGAATAGATGTTGCAGGAGACCCAGCGGATGTCGGCGCCGAGCGCCGCGAGCGTCTCGATCAGCACGCCGGTCTGGATCGTCATGTGCAGAGAGCCGGCGATGCGGGCACCCTTCAGCGGCTGCTTCGGGCCGTACTCCTCGCGGGTGGCCATCAGGCCGGGCATCTCGGTCTCGGCCAGCGAGAGCTCCTTGCGGCCGAAATCGGCGAGCGAAATGTCCTTGACGATGTAATCGGTGAAGCCGGGCTTCGCGTTCATGAGTGGTTCCTGTTTGTTTGGCTCGTCATTCCGGGGCGCTCGTGAAACGTGCGAACCCGGAATCCGCAAGGTGCGAAACTCCGGTCCGCCGTTGTTGCGACGCCCCGGAACGACGCAAGTGAATCAGAGCGCGCGCTTGAGCTGCTCGACGAGGTCGGTCTTCTCCCAGGAGAAGCCGCCCTCGTTGTCGGGCGTGCGGCCGAAATGGCCGTAGGCCGAGGTGCGCGCGTAGATCGGCCGGTTGAGATCGAGATGGGTGCGGATGCCGCGCGGGGTGAGGTCCATCGCCTTGGCTGCGGCCTGCTCGAGCTGATCTTCCGAAACCTTGCCGGTGCCGTGGGTGTCGATGTAGATCGACAGCGGACGCGCTACGCCGATGGCGTAGGCAAGCTGCAGCGTGCAGCGGTCGGCAAGGCCGGCCGCGACGATGTTCTTGGCGACATAACGTGCCGCATAGGCCGCGGAGCGGTCGACCTTGGTCGGATCCTTGCCGGAGAACGCGCCGCCGCCATGCGGGGCCGCGCCGCCATAGGTGTCGACGATGATCTTGCGGCCGGTCAGGCCGGAATCGCCGTCGGGACCACCGATGTAGAACTTGCCTGTCGGGTTGATGTGCCAGATCGTCTTCGCAGTGATCCAGTCCTTCGGCAGCGCCTCGCGCACATAGGGCTCGACGATCTCGCGGACCTGGTTCGAGGTGAGGTCGGGAACCAGATGCTGGTGCGAGACCACGATCTCGCGCACGCCGACCGGCTTGCCGTTCTCGTATTGCACGGTGACTTGGCTCTTGGAGTCCGGACCCAGCACCTTCTCCTTACCGGAGTGACGGGCTTCGGAGATCAGGCGCAGGATCTTGTGGGCGTAGAAGATCGGCGCCGGCATCAGATCGGGCGTCTCGTTGGTGGCGTAGCCGAACATGATGCCCTGGTCGCCCGCGCCTTCTTCCTTGACCTCGCCCGGCTGCAGCGCGTCGACGCCCTGGGCGATGTCGGCCGACTGCGGATGCAGGAGGATCTCGATGTCGCAGGTCTTCCAGTGGAAGCCTTCCTGCTCGTAGCCGATGTCCTTGATCGCGCCGCGGACGACGCTCTCGATCTGCTCGTTGGTCACCGACTTCGGACCGCGGGTCTCGCCGGCGATCACCACCTTGTTGGTGGTCGCGAGCGTCTCGCAGGCGGCGCGGATCTGCCAGGGGTCGATGCCCGCCTTCGGCCCTTCACGGTAGAACAGGTCGACGATCTCATCGGAGATCCGGTCACAGACCTTGTCCGGATGGCCCTCGGACACGGACTCGCTGGTGAAGAGATAGGACGCGCGCATCAGTAACCCCTTGTTCCGCCGCTAGCCGGCGGGCGTTTGCGATGTTTACTTTTGGTGATGTCAATCACGCCGACGCGAGATGACGTAGGATTCGTCGAGAAACCAGAGCCCATTGTACTTTCGCAGCACGTCCCTGGCGGCATCCAGAGTGCGGCCGTTTTGAGTCGTTTCTGTCAATCGGTCGTCCTCAATCTGAGCGACATACACCGCCGCATTCCAGGCTGCAAAGGCCGTCGAGGTCCCGATGGTGCCAGTGACCTCGTTGGGCAGCGCTTCCATATCATACCTGAAGATCGAACGGTTATCCGCGTACGCATTAAAATTTAAGTCGCGGCCCACCGATCCAAGTTCATATTTTACTGCACGCAGTAGCTCATGACGGCTGACCGAGAAAGGATTTTCTCCAGGCCAGATGGCCTGGATCATTTCCATGCCCGGATCCTGCCCGTGGGAGTGGATCCCGATCAGCCTGCCGCCCGGCCGAAGCGCCCGCGCCAGGGGGGCGATGATCCGCTTGGCGCGGAAATTGACTGATGAAAGGGCCCGGTAGGGCTGGGATGCGATGACGAGGTCGAAATTGGCCTCAGTCTGGCCCGGCCGCGGAATGGTCGAATCGAGCAGGAACCTGTGGTCCTCGCGATAGAGCACGAGGACGACCGGCCGCTCATAGAGCGGCATGGCCGTGCGCGGGCTGATCGCAGCGCGCCAGTTCTGCTCCAAAAATGGCCTCAGCTCCGCGATCTGCTGCTCGAACTCGCCCGATGAAGCGCCGCGGAGCGGCACCTCGTGCCAGACCGTGGCGGCCGCCGCCGCAGGCGATGCCGGCGTGAGCCAGGGCGCCTCGGCGTAGAACATGTTGGTGAACACGAACACCGATGCCGGATGCTCGAAAATGCGGTCCGGCACCTTCTCCAGCGTCAGGCGCAGATCCTCGAGGCTGAGCTCCTTGCCGGCGACGTAGAATGGCATGTGCGGAAAGCGCTGGTGCGTTGCGCGCAGCACCCGCGCCAGCACCGTGCCGTCGCCGACGCCGGCGTCGAACAGGCGTAGCGCCGGCGGGCGCGGATGGATAGAGGCAAGCTCCAGCGCGACGCGGTCCGCGATCACCCGCTTTTCGCTGCAGGTGTGGACGAACAGCAGGTATTTCTGGCGGTTCTCGAAGAAACGGAAATTACCGCGCGGATCGCGCTTCTCAGGAGGCACCTGAAGACCCCGCGGCGGCGGCACGCCGCCGGCCATCGACGCCGCCATATAGGCCTGGATCCGCTCCAGCGTGTCGATGGTGATGCGCTTTCCCTCGCGCAGGCGATGCACCAGCTTCCCATCGTTGACTGCGCGCCGGCCGAACGTCGATTCCGCCATGTCCGCCTTGCGGCAGAAGTCAGTGATCTGGCTCAGGATTTCGTCGTTCTTCATGAGTGGGAAATCGGTGGGCAGGTGGATTGGGACATGCGTCTTAGCAAATTCTGCCCACTCAGGGAATAGCCGACGTGGGGCCCTATGTGCGCCCTGAGGAGAGCTGAACCCCTGCGGCTGGCCGGGCAACAAACAAGCGTCCCTCCTCCCGCATGAGACCCAACCATGCGCCGCCGCCTCGTCACGCTCTGCCTGCTCATGCTCGCGCACTGGTCTGCGCCGGCCTACGCCCAGCCGCGCAACCAGCTCGGCCCGCTCTGCACCACCGAGACCACGCCGGCGGACAAGATGGTCGACGCCTGCACCAAGATCATCGCGCTGAAGGTCTTCAAGGGCGAGCAACTCGCCACCGTCCATTTCTGGCGGGCGGTTGGCTGGAACAAGAAGGGCGACTACGCCAAGGTCATCGCTGATGCGACGGATGCGATCCGGCTGCAGCCGAGCCAGGCGGCCTACAATCTCCGGGGATCGGCCTATTACGACAGGGGTGAGTACGAGATCGCGATCGCCGATTTCGACGATGCGCTGAAGCTCGGCCCGCCCAGCGGCACCATCTTTCACAATCGGGGCAACGCCTGGCGCGGCAGGCGCGATTATGCCAAGGCCATTGCCGATTACGACATGGCCATCAAGGCCGACCCGAAATCGGCGTTCTCATTCCAGAACCGCGGCATCTCCAAGGAAGCGCTCGGAGATCTCGATGGCGCGCTCGCCGACATCAACCAGGCGATCCGGCTTGATCCCTCGTTGCCGCAGCCGCTGATCAACCGCACCGCGATCTGGCGCGCCAAAGGCGACCTCGATCGCGCCATCGCCGACGGCAGCGAGGCGATCCGGCTCGCCAAGGAGAAGCCGCCGGTCAACATCATGACGCCGCCCAACAGTGTGCTGATCTCCGGCTACACGCATCGCGCACTGGCCTATGAAGCCAAGGGCGACTACGCCCGCGCCGGCGAGGACTACAAGGCAACGCTCGCGATCACGGCATCCGACGCCGGCAGCAAGGCCAACCAGGCCACCGCAAAGGTGCGCCTGTCGCTGCTGACGGAGCCGGCCGCGCCGATCCCGCGCGATGCGCCCTCACCGGCGACCCAGCCGACCTCCGCCCCTGCTCCGCAGCAGACCGGCGCGCCGACACCATCGCCGGCACCGGCCGGCCGCGGCACGCGTATGGCGCTGGTGATCGGCAACGGCGCCTATACCCATGTCAAGGCGCTGCCCAATCCTCCCAACGATGCGCGCGCGGTCGCCAGGAGCCTGCGCGACATCGGCTTCAGCGTGTCGGAGGGCGTCGATCTCGATCGCGCCGCGATGCAGACGATGACGCGCGACTTTCTGCGCGCGGCCGCGCGGGCGCAGGTGGCGTTGGTCTATTATGCCGGCCATGGCGTGCAGGTCGATGGCCGCAACTATCTCATTCCGGTCGACGTCGCGCTCAAGCCGGGCGCGAGCCTGACCGAGGCGATGATCGACATGGACACGATCATGGCGGGCCTCGACGACCAGGTCCGCACCAACATCCTGATCTTCGATGCCTGCCGCAACAATCCGATGGCGCAGCAGGTCGCATCTGCCGGAAACAATCGCGGCATCGAGGGCGCCTCGGGCCTCGCCGCGCCGACGAGTCTCGGCACCGGTGCGACATTGGGAGCCGGCACGCTGATCGCATTCGCCACCGCGCCGGGCCAGGTGGCGCTCGACGGTGAAGGCGCCAACTCGCCGTTCTCCGCCGCCCTCTCGCGCCATATCGGCACGCCCGGCCTGGAGGTGCAGCAGATGCTCACGCGGGTACGGGCCGAGGTGGTCTCGACCACCAAGAACAAGCAGGTGCCGTGGTCGAACTCGTCACTGCTGGGTGAGGTCTATCTGGCGGAGAAGTGACAACGCGCCTTCGCGTCGTCATCCCGGGATGGTGCGCCAGCACCATACCCGGGATCTCGAGATTCCGGGTTCGCGCTAAGCGCGCCCCGGAATGACACTACCCGTCAATTACCCCACACTTCCTTCGCGATTTCGACGGCGAGGCTGAGCTTGGCCCATTGCTCTTCCTCGGAGAGGATGTTGCCTTCCTCGGTCGAGGCAAAGCCGCATTGCGGCGACAGCGCGAGCTGCTCCAAGGGCGCGAACTTGGCGGCTTCCTCCAGGCGGCGCTTGATGTCGTCCTTGTTCTCGAGCTCGCCGAACTTCGAGGTGATGACGCCGACCACGACGACCTTGTTGCCCTTGGGCAGGAAGCGCAGCGGCTCGAAGCCGCCCGCGCGGTCGCTGTCGTATTCCAGGAAATAGCCGTCGTAATTGGTGCCGGCGAGCATGGTCTCGGCAACGGGCTCGTAGCCGCCCGAAGAAATCCAGGTCGAGCGGAAATTGCCGCGGCAGACGTGCGTCGTCACCACCATGTCGGCCGGCTTCTCCGCCAGCGCGTAGTTGATGATGCGTGCATAGATCTGCTGCAGGCCATCCGGGTTATCGCCGCGCTCGCGTGCCTTCTGCAATTCGTCCTGCGAGCAAAGATAGGCCCAGACGGTATCGTCGAACTGGAGATAGCGGCAGCCGGCGTCGTAGAACGCCTTGACCGCCTTGCGGTAGGTCTTGCCGAGATCTTCGTAGAAGGCGTCGAGATCCGGATAGACGTCCTTGGAGATCGACTTGCGGCCGCCGCGGAAGTGCAGCACCGCTGGCGAAGGGATCGTCATCTTGGCGGTGACGTGGGCCTGGTCCGCGACCTTCTTCAGGAAGCGGAAGTGGTCCAGCATCGGGTGGCTGTCGGGAAAGTCGAGCTTGCCGATGACGCGGACCGCATCGTGACGGGTCTGGACGCCCGTGAACTGGATGCCGGTGTCGGGGTGAAACAGCTCGCAGCCGGTGAGCTTGGCCAGGAAGTCGAAATGCCACCAGGAGCGGCGGAATTCGCCGTCAGTCGCGAGCTTCAGCCCGATCGAGGCCTGCTTGTGCACGACCTTCTCGATCTCCATGTCCTCGATCTTGCGCAGATCGTCGGCCGAGATCTCGCCCTTCTCCAGCCGGCTACGGGCTTCCTTGATCTTGGCGGGACGCAGGAGGCTGCCGACCTCGTCGGCGCGGAAGGGGGCTTTGGTTCGCTGCATGTGTCACTCCCTGGACATCTTAGTGGGCCCTCGCCCCGGCGACGCCGAGATGGCGCTCCAGGACAGTGGGGTCGGTCTTCAGCGCGGCGCTCGGAGCGTCGTGGACGATCGTTCCGCGCTCCAATATCACAACGCGATCGGCGAGCCCCAGAATCTTTTGGGCATTCTGCTCGACGATGATCGAACAAATGCCTCCCGACCGGGTGATGGCCCCGATCGCCTTCAGAAGTTCCTCGACGATGATGGGCGCAAGGCCCTCGGTCGGCTCGTCCAGCAACAGCACTTTCGGATTGAGGGTCAGCGCGCGGCCGATCGCCAGCATCTGCTGCTCACCGCCGGAGAGCTGGTTGCCGAAATTGCTTCGCCGCTCCTTCAGCCGCGGGAACATCTCGTAGACCTTCTCGATCGTCCAAGGACCGGGCTGCGCCACCGCCGTCATGTTCTCTTCCACCGTCAGCGAGCGGAAGATGTTGCGCTCCTGCGGCACCCAGCCGATGCCGGCGCGCGCGCGCTGGTCGGGCCGCATCGCCGTGACGTCAGTGCCGGCCAGCGCAATGGAGCCGGCGAAGCGGCGCGTGACGCCGACGATGGAGTTGATCAGCGTGGTCTTGCCGGTGCCGTTGCGCCCGAGCAGCGCCACCACCTGTCCTTCGGCGAGGCGGAGCGTCATCTTCGGCAGCACAACCGCCTCGCCATAGCCGGCGCGGAGTGAATCGATCGCGAGCAGGTCAGACATTGACCGCCTCCTCGCCGAGATAGACCGCCTTCACCTGCGGATCGCGCGCGACCTGTTCGGGCGGGCCCTCCGTCAGCAGCGCGCCGGAGACCAGCACCGAGATGCGGTCGGCAAAGGAGAACACGAGGTCCATGTCGTGCTCGATCAGGAGCACGGTGACGTCCCGCGGCAGCGCGCCGACCACGGCGAGAATGTCATGGCGCTCGCTCTCGGGCACGCCGGCGGCGGGCTCGTCCAGCAGCAGCACGCGCGGTTTCGCGGCGATTGCGACTGCGATCTCGAGCAGGCGCTGCTTGCCGTAAGGAAGCGTCACCGTCTCTTCGTTCATGACGTCGAGCAGGTGGAAGCGTGTCAGCAGCTCGGCGATCTCGCCGTTGACGTCGCCGCGCGTCCCCATGCGCCGCCACCAGTCGCCGCCATGGCCGAGGCGTTCGGACACGGCAAGGCCGATGGTTTCGAGCGGGGTCAGGTCGGGATAAAGCTGGTTGATCTGGAAGGTGCGCGACAATCCGCGCAGCACGCGCTTGTGCACGGGCAGATCGGTGATGTCCTGGCCTTCGAGCAGGATGCGGCCGGAGTTCGGCTTCAACACGCCGGTGAGCTGGTTGATGACCGTGGTCTTGCCGGCACCGTTCGGGCCGATCAGCGCGTGACGGGCGCCCTGCTCGACCTTCAGGGACAGATCGCGGGTGACGCGCAGGCCCCCGAACTGCTTTTCGAGATTTTGGGTTTCGAGTGCGATGGTCATGAATCGCTCTCCGGCACGGCGACGATCGCCTTGCGGCCCGCAATCTGCCTGATGATCAGGTTCGGCACATACAGCACCCAGCGATGCAGGCGCTGGCGGCCGACCAGCACGATCACGACCAGCACGAGGCCGATCCAGAACTGCCAATATTGCGGCGTGATGGTCGAGAACAATTCCTGGAGCATGCGGAAGATCACCGCGCCGATCAGCCCGCCGTAGAGATAGCCGGTGCCGCCGATCACGAGCACCAGCATCAGGTCCGCGGAGCGTTCCATGGAAAACACGTCGAGCGAGGCGATTGCGGTGGTCTGGGTGAACAGCGCTCCCGCAATGCCGGCGTAGAACGCGGCGAGCGTATAGATCGCGATCAGGCGGCGGTTGACCGGAATGCCAATTGCCGCGGCGCGGAGGGGATTGTTCTTGATGGCGCGCAGCGACAGGCCGAACGGGGAATGAACGACTCTGCGGGCGAACAGGAACAGCAGGAACAGCACGGCGAGCGAATAGAAGAACCCGGCCTTGCCGAACATGTCGAACGGGATCGCGCCGAGGATCGGCTGCATCTCGATGCCTTGGAGGCCGTCGGTACCGCCGGTGATATTGGAGAAGCGCTCGGCGAGGGCTTCCAGCAGCAGCGCAATGCCGAGCGTTACCATCAGGCGCGTCAGGTCGACGCCGCGGATCACCAGAAAGCTGGTGGCAAAGCCGAGCACCATAGCGGCAAGGCCGGCGACGATCAGCGCCAGCACGGGCTCCTTGACGATGCCGTGCAGCGCCAGCAGCCCCGCGGCATAGGCGCCGACGCCGAAGAAGGCGGCGTGACCCAGCGAAACGATGCCGGCATAGCCGAGGATGAGATCGAGCGACATCGCGAACAGCGCGAGGCGCAGGATGTCGGTCATGATCAGATAGCGCGACGGAAATGCAAGGCCGCAGGCCAGCACGATCAGCCAGAAGGCGATTTCGCCGTAGTGCCAGCGCGCCTGGCGCTGGGCGTGATGACCGACGTCGGATGCAGCGCTCATCGGCGAACTCAACGCGCGGCCGTGCGGCCGAACAGGCCGTTCGGGCGCCAGATCAGGATCACGATCATCATGGTGTAGATCACGAAGGGGCCCATCTTCGGCACGTAATATTTGCCGGCGACGTCGCCAATGCCGAGCAACAGCGAGGCCAGGAACGGACCAGTGATCGAGGACGAACCGCCGACGGTGACCACGATCAGGAAGTAGATCATGAACTTCAACGGGAAGTACGGATCGAGGCCGAGGATCTCGGCGCTCAGCGCACCACCGAGGCCCGCGAGCCCGCAACCGAAGGCAAAGGTGAAGGCGAACACCTGCGGCACGTTGATGCCGAGGCCGCTCGCGGCGCGGGGATCGTCGACGGCGGCGCGCAAGCGGCTGCCGAAGCGGGTCTTGGCCAACACCATCTGGAGCGCGATGGTGAGCAGGCCGCAGATCACGATGATCATCAGCCGGTAGCGGCCGATGCCGACGCCGAACAGATCGAACTGCCCCTGGAGCGCGGCCGGCAGATTGATGAAGACGCGCGAGGATCCCTGGATGTAATCGACGGCCGCGACCGACATGAAGGTCAGGCCGATCGTGAACAGCACCTGGTCGAGATGGCTGCGGGTGTAGAGATGACGGTACAGCGTCCGCTCGAGCGCGATGCCGATTGCAGCCGAGGAGACGAAAGCGAGCGGCAGGGCGGCGAAGAACGGCCAACCCATCCGGTTGACCAGCACCATGCAGACATAGCCCCCGGCCATCGCGAAGGCGCCGTGGGCGAGATTGACGAAGTTCATCAGGCCGAGCGTGACCGCGAGCCCGCAGGCGAGCACGAACAGCAGCATGCCGTAGGCGACGCCATCGAACAGGTTGGTGAGGATTGCGGTCATCGTCTCAGCTTGGAGTTATCGTCATGGCCTGGGCAAAAGCACGAGGTGCGTCTTCAAGCAAATGTCTCGGCCATCCACGTTCTTGTCTGGGCTTTCTTTTCCCGGCTCTGCGTGGGAGCCCGGGACAAGTCCGGGCATGACGCGGAGCAAGGGGCATGAGATCCCGGGTTCGCGCTAAGCGCGCCCCCGGGATGAGACGCTTTCGCGCGTCACTTTTTGGTCTTGCCGAGGTCCTTGACGGCTTCGAACGTCGCGAACTCGACATTGTAGAGTTCGCCGTCGACCTTCTCGACCTTGCGGATGTAGATGTTCTGCACGATGTCGCGGGTCTCGGGGTCGATCGAGATCGGACCGCGCGGGCTCTCCCACTTCTGGCCCTTCATGGCCTCGATCAGCTTGTCGCCGTTGGTATCGCCGCCGGTCTTCTTCAGCGCCTCGTAGATCAGGTGGATGCCGTCATAGCCGCCTACGGCCATGAAGCCCGGACGGTTGCCAAAGGCCTTCTTGTAAGCCGCGACGAAATCCTTGTTCATCTGCGAGGGGTGCGCCGCGGAGTAGAGGTGCGCGGTGACCGTGCCGAGCACGGCGTCGCCCATGTTGTTGAGAAGGTCGTCGTCGGTGACGTCGCCGGGTCCGATCACCTTGATACCGGCCTTGTCCAGGCCGCGCTCGGCGTATTGCTTCATGAAGTTGCCGCCCTGGCCGGCCGGCACGAACACGAAGATCGCGTCAGGCTTGGCATCCTTCATGCGCTGCAGGAACGGCGCGAAGTCGGGATTCTGCAGCGGCACCTTGACCTCTTCGACCACCTCGCCGCCACCGGCGGTAAAATGCTGCTTGAAGAAGTTGAGCGCGTCATTGCCCGGCGCGTAGTCGGAGGTCAGCGTCGCCACCTTCTTGATGCCGTTCTTGACGGCCCAGTCGCCGATGATGGTCGAAGACTGCGCCAGCGTGAAGCTGGTGCGCACGATGTAGGGCGAACGCTCGGTGATGATGGAGGTGCCCGCCGCCATCACGACTTCCGGGATCTTGGCCTGCGTTGCGAGCGGCGCGGCGGCGAGTGCGGCCGGAGTCACGCCGAAGCCGGCGATGAAATTGACCTTGTCGTTGACGATCAGCTCCTGCGCGGCGGTCTTGGTCTTGTCCGGGATCGCGGCATCGTCCTTGAGGATGATCTCGACCTTCTTGCCGGCGACGGTGTCGCCCTTCTGCTGCATGTAGAGCTTGATCGCGTTCTCGATCTGCTTGCCGGTCGAGGCCTGGCCGCCGGTCATCGGCAGGATCAGCCCGATCTTGACGGCGTCCTGCGCTTTCGCCGGCGCGACAGCAGCGAGGCCCGAGATTGCGGCCACCGCAGCCGCCCAAGAAAATTGCTTGCGTACGAACATCAGAGCTCCCTCCCCTTCATTCCTGACTTTGTGCCTTGAACCGCGTGCCCGGTCCTTGCCGCCCTTCACTCACGGACAAGCCATGCCGTGCGGCCACATGGCGTCCTCTGCAACCCCGTTGTCAATCGAACGTTGGGCGACCATTCGGCGCAAGCCGCGCGATCCGCCTCGACGACGGCAGGGAGAGATTTGTACGAATGTACAAATAAAATGGTCTTGTCAACGAAAAAGGCCCGGTTCGCGGCGTGGCCCCACCCGATGACCGTCACGACAACTGCGCAGTGTATACCGTATCAACTACAGTTCCCCCATCAAGTGCAAATTATGCTTATTATAATACCTTTATTGTATACAGCTAAGCCCACCCTCGAATAGGCCAATTTTACATATTGAGAAGCTATGGTTTGCCGCCGACGCCTATCCGGCGCTCCTCATCTGCGCCCCGATCGGGGGCACGACCAGAGATATTCATGCGTTCCCGCTCGCTTTCGATCGCCGCCGCACTCGCCCTGCTCACTTCCAATCTCGCAGGCTGCGGGACGGTCAACGAAAAGCTCTCCGCCGGCGTGGGCGACTACGTTCCGCAATGGGCCGGCGGCCTGCCCGCCGATGCGCCGCCGCGACCGGGCACGCCGCAATACGACGCCTACATGAAGGAACGCGAGCGCAAGCGGCTGATGCCGGCGGCCGATCGCGAGAAGGAAGAACAGGCCCAGAGGGGCGGCGCGACGGGGACAAATTCGGCTGGCGCGGTACGCTGAGAGACAATCGTCATTCCGGGATGGTCCGAAGGACCAGACCCGGAATCTCGAGATTTCTCAGGTGCGCAATTGCGCACCGTAGTTCGCCTCTTCGAGGCGCCCCGAAATGACAAAGCCTCAATCCACGAACACCACGGTCTTGCAGCCGTTGAGGATGACGCGGTCGTCGAGATGGTAGCGGATGGCCCGCGCCAGTACGCGGCGCTCGATATCGCGACCCTTGCGGACCAGATCTTCCGGCGTGTCGCGATGGCTGATGCGCTCGACGTCCTGGTCGATGATCGGACCCTCGTCGAGGTCGCGCGTGACGTAATGCGCGGTGGCGCCGATCAGCTTGACGCCGCGCTCATGGGCTTGGTGATAGGGTTTGGCGCCCTTGAAGCCGGGCAGGAACGAGTGGTGAATGTTGATGCAGCGCCCCGACAGCTTTGCCGAGAGATCGTCGGACAGGATCTGCATGTAGCGGGCGAGCACCACGAGATCGGTCTTCGTCTTGCCGACGAGGTCCACGATCTGCGCCTCCTGCTCGCGCTTGGTCTCCTTGGTGACGGGCAGGTGGTGGAAGGGGATGCCGCCGAAATCCAGCCCGGCATAGACCTCGCGCGGATGGTTGGAGACGATCGCGGTCGGAACCATCGGCAGCTCGCCGGTGCGCCAGCGATAGAGGATGTCGACCAGGCAGTGATCGGATTTCGACACCAGCAGCATCACCTTGCGATGCGCGGCGCGGTCGCGCATCTGCCACTCCATGCCGAAACGCTCGGCAATCGCGGCAAAGCCGGTCTGCAGCGCCGACAGCTCCACGGCAAGATCGGCTGCGGTGAACACCACCCGCATGAAGAAATTCTTGGTCTCAACGTCGTCGAACTGCTGGGCGTCGAGGATGTTCTGTCCGTTGTGAGCAAGAAACGTCGACACCGCCGAGACGATGCCGGGGCGATCCGGACAGGACAGGGTCAGAACATATTGATGGTCGGGCAAGGCTCGGCTCTTGATGAAGGTTTGTGCAGCGGAACGATCCGGCGATTTGCACCCTGCTCTAGCACCGACCCCGCCCTTGCGCCAATCCCAACCGCGGAGTCAGGATGAACGGACCATTGCGAATTCTCACCGGAGCATCCCCATGGCCGACCGCTTGAACGGCACCCGCATCCTGATCCTGGAAACGCGTGAGGAGGCGCAGTTCTCCAAGCTTCTGGCCGAGCAAGGCGCCGAGGTCGTACAGTGCCCGATGTTCACCATTCACGATGCGCCGGACCCGGCTCCAGTCGAGGCCTGGATTCGCCGTGCCATCGACAAGCCCTTCGACGATCTCGTGCTGATGACAGGCGAAGGCCTCCGCCGCATCATGAAGCTTGCTCGCGCCCGCGGCCTCGACGCCGCCCTTATCGCGGTGCTCGCCCAAGCGCGAAAATTCACCCGCGGCCCGAAGCCAGGCAAGGCACTGCGCGAGATCGGCCTCGAGGCGCAGCAGACCACGGAGAAGCCCACCACCGAAGGCGTGATCGAGATGCTGGCCAGGCTCGACCTGAAGGGGCGGCGCCTCGGTCTCCAGCTCTATCCAGACAAGGACCACAGCGCGCTGACCGGCGCGCTGGCCGCGCAAGGTGCCGCCGTGGATGCCGTGCTGCCCTACGTCTACGATTCCAAGGTTGCCGATGCCAACATCGTCGCCGCCATTGACGACATGGCAGAGGGACGCATCGACTCGATCGCCCTGACCAATCTCGGCCAGGTCCGCCGGCTGATCGAGGTTGCCAAGGCGCATGGTAGCGAGGCGAAGCTGCGCGCCGGCCTCGAGCGCACGCTGATCGCCTCGGTCGGCCCGGCGGTCTCAGGCGAACTCGCCGCACACGGTTTGCGCACCGACGTCTCGCCGGCCGACGAAGCCTATTTCATGCGCCCGCTGATCTCGGCCATGGCGAATGCATTGGCCGACAGGAAAGCGGACAACGCAACGAGGTAAGAGCCGAGCGCGGGGGCGGCCTGCGACTGCTGCGATTGACACCGTCATCGCCGGCGTTAGGTTGCGCGACGCAAGAAGAAACAACAAGGGTTAAGGGAATCGCCGTGACACGCGTCATCGCGTCGTGAGCGCCACCGCACGACCTTCGGCGCTCGCGCCATTCCGCATCCGCAACTACCGTTTCCAGTGGCCGTCCGACCTGCTCACCTCCTGGGCCTTCGAGGTCGAGACGCTGGTGCTCGGCTGGTACATCATCGTCGAGACCGGCTCGGTGCTGCTGCTCACGCTGCTGGCTTCACTCCAGTTCGTCGGAACATTGGTCGCGCCCGTGTTCGGAATGATCGGCGACCGCATCGGCCATCGCGATCTCCTGGTCGTGATGCGGCTTGCCTATACGGCACTCTCGTCGACCATCATGGTCCTGGCGCTGAGCGGTCATCTGTCGCCGCTGAGCGTCATGATCATCGTCACGATCATGGGCCTGATTCGACCCTCCGATCTCGGCGTTCGCGGCGCGCTGCTCGCCGACATCATGCCGGCCGAGCAGCTGGTAGGCGCCATCAGCGTCGCGCGCACGACCCAGGACAGCGCGCGCATTGCCGGAGCCTTGACGGGCGCCGGGCTGTTCGCCGTGCTCGGTATCGGCCTTGTCTATGTGGCGATCGCCTGTCTTTACTTCATCGCAGCGCTTCTCATGCTCTGCCTGACCCGGCCGAAAAGGACCGTCACCACGAGCGATTATCCGGCGAACAGCCACGCCGTTTCGCGGCTGTTTGGCGACCTCAAGGAGGGGATCGTCTATGCCTGGAACGGCCCGGGAATGCGCGCGGCGCTATGCGTCGCTTTCCTGGCCAATCTCACCGCATTTCCCTTCACGGGCGGATTGTTGCCCTACATCGCGCGGGAGATCTTTCACACCGACCAGACCGGCCTCGGTTATCTCTCGGCGAGCTTCGCCGTCGGCTCGCTGATCGGCTCCGTCACGCTCAGCCTGGTCGGCGGCATACGCATCGCCCGGCTTCTGATCGGGGCGACGCTGGCCTGGTACGCCATGCTGCTGGTGTTCGTCGAGGTCAGGACCTTGCCGGTGGCGATGGCCTGCCTCGTCCTCGCCGGCATCGCCCAGAGCATGTCGATGATCTCGGCGGCCGTCATCCTGATGCGCACCGCGAGCGCACATCTGCGCGGCCGGGTCATGGGCGTGCGCATGATGGTGATCTATGGCTTGCCGATCGGACTGCTCGCGGCCGGCAGCCTGATCGACGTCATCGGCTATTCCGCGACGGGTGCGCTCTATGCCGTGGCAGGATTCGTCGCGATGCTGGCCATTGCGATCCGCTGGCGTGCCGACCTCTGGCCGGTGCACGCCCCCGCAAATGCGCGATGACGAGACTTCTAATCCCCATACCCGCGCAGCTTCTCGACATCGAGGATGGTGACGCCACCATATTCCAGCCGCAGCAGCCCTTCTTTCTCCAGCCGGTTCAGCGCGCGGTTGGCGTTCTGGCGGGACATGCCGGACAGCGCGCCGATCTCCTCCTGGGTGATCTCCAGGTGCGCGGTCGATTCCGGATAGAGGATCGGGTTGAACAGCGAGGCGATGCTGCGGGCGAGGCGTGCGGTGGCATCGAGCGTGCGATTGACTTCGAGCATGCCGATGAACTGGCCGAGCCGCTCGTTGAGCTGGCGCACCAGGAAGCGGTTGAAGCCGACGCTGTTCTCGAACAGCCACATGAAGGCGCTGCGTTCCATCAGCGCGACGCGGCTGTCGCGCAGCGCGACCACGTCGTAGCGGCGCGGCTCGTTCTTGAGCACGCTGCCCTCGCCGAACCAGGCCCCTGCCGTCAGCCCGGCGAGGCTGGTCTCCTTGCCGTCGCGCGAGACCCCGCCCATGCGGGCAAGGCCGCCCACCATGCCGGCCCAATACGCAAAAATATCACCGCGCATGAACACGCTTTCGCCGGTGCCGTAGGACCGCTCCGTGATTCCGGCACGCGCGACCTCGATCTCGGCTGATGTGAGCTCGCGCGACCAGGCGGCGATGCGCTTCAGATGATCCTCTGAAATCATGATCTCGAAGCCAGCCGCACTGTTCTGCCACCCCATGCCCTGTTGCACTGCAACAGAATCGCTTCGGCCATCCACCCGACGAAAGATGAAAGACCCGCTCGGCCCGAGAAACTTTGTCGCAGAATTGTCAGGCCGGAGACATTTCAAAATAGCGCTTTCCCCTATTGAGGACCACCTTGGGCGATGCGGCTTTTGATCCCTTACGGGAACGAAGGTGGCGCCGGTCCGGTCGAGACCAATAGCTGCATGGTCTGGCCGGCACGACCGTACTAGGATCGCCTGACAGGAACGGACGAAGAGCGCCAACAAAGCGCCATCACCGGGAGGGATTCGTTTGGTGGCTACCAGTCTCGAAGTGCGCGGCGTGTCTTTGCGATTCGGCGGCGTCCGTGCGCTGACCGACGTCAGCTTCGCCATCCGGGAAGGCGAGCTGTTCTCGATCATCGGCCCCAACGGCGCCGGCAAGACCTCGATCGTGAACTGTATTTCCGGCCGCTACAAGCCGACCGAAGGCCAGCTGCTCTATCAGGACCGCGACATCACCGGCCTGACGCCGAATGCCCGCGCCTCGCTCGGCATCGGCCGCACGTTTCAGAATCTCGCGCTGTTCCACCACATGAGCGTGCTCGACAACATCATGGTCGGCCGCCATCACCTCCTCAAGAACAATTTCCTCACGGGGTCGCTGTACTGGCTCACCGGCGCGCGCAAGGAGGAGCTCGAGCACCGCCGCAAGGTCGAGGAGATCATCGACTTCCTCGATCTGCAGTCGGTGCGGAAAGCCACCGCCGGCACCCTCCCCTACGGCCTGCGCAAGCGCGTGGAGCTCGCCCGCGCCATGGCGCTGGAGCCACGCCTGATCCTCCTCGACGAGCCGATGGCCGGCATGAACTTCGAGGAGAAGGAGGACATGGCCCGCTACATCGTCGATCTCAACGAGGAGTTCGGGATGACGGTGGTGATGATCGAGCACGACATGGGCGTGGTGATGGACATCTCCCACCGCGTCATGGTGCTGGATTTCGGCAAGAAGATCGCCGAGGGCGATCCGGCCACCGTGCTCGCCGATCCTCACGTCAGGCGCGCCTATCTCGGCGAAGAGGACGAGGTGCTGGTCGATCCCGACGATGCCTCTCCGGCGCAGGAGAGCGCGGCATGATGGATTATACGGGACGCGCCGCGAAGGCCGACACCTATCCAAAGATGCTCCGGCTCAATGCGAGGGAGCACGGCAACGAGATCGCAATGCGCGAGAAGGATCTCGGGCTCTGGCGCATCTTCACCTGGAACGACTATCAGGCCCGTGTGCGCGATTTCGCGCTCGGCCTCGTCGAGCTCGGCCTGGGTCGCGGTGATGTCATCGGCATCATCGGCGACAACCGGCCGGACTGGGTCGCGGCAGAAGTGGCGACGCATGCCATTGGCGGCCTCAGCCTCGGGCTCTATCGCGACGTGCTGGACGAGGAGGCTTCCTACCTCCTCAATTACGGCGAGGCGCAGCTGGTCTTCGCCGAGGACGAGGAGCAGGTCGACAAGCTGCTCACCCTTGCCGAGCGCGTGCCGAATCTGAAGCACATCATCTATTCCGATCCGCGCGGGATGCGGAAATACGATGACCCGCGCCTGATGTCCGCGGAGAAATTTGCCGAGCTCGGCCGCGCACGCGCCGCGCGCGAGCCGGAACTCTACGACAGGCTGGTCGATGCGACCAGGGGCGAGGACGTCGCGATCCTCTGCACCACCTCCGGCACCACGTCGCATCCGAAGCTCGCGATGCTCGCCGCCGGCCGCGTGCTCGGCCATTGCGCGACCTATCTCGCCTTCGATCCCAAGGGTCCCGACGACGAATACGTCTCGGTGCTGCCGCTGCCCTGGATCATGGAGCAGGTCTACGTGCTCGGCAAAGGTCTGCTCTGCCGGATGAAGATCAACTTCGTCGAAGAGCCCGACACGATGATGAACGATCTGCGCGAGATCGCACCGACTTTCGTGCTGTTCGCGCCACGTGTCTGGGAATCCATCGCCGCCGACGTCCGCGCCAAGGTAATGGACGCAACACCTTTCAAGCAGCGCCTGTTCGACATCGGCATGAAGAGCGGTCTTGCCGCGCTCGAACAGGGCAAACGCTCGGGCTTTGCCGACGCGATCCTGTTTCGCGCGCTGCGCGACCGCCTCGGCTTCACCCGGTTGCGCTCGGCCGCGACCGGCGGCGCGGCGCTCGGGCCCGACACCTTCAAGTTCTTCCAGGCCATGGGCGTGCCGCTGCGCACGCTCTACGGCCAGACCGAGCTGCTCGGTGCCTACACGCTGCATCCCGAGGGCAAGGTCGACCCTGACACTACGGGCGTGCCGATGGCCGACAGCGTCGAGATCCGCATCGACAATGCCGACGTCCACGGCGTCGGCGAGATCGTCGTGCGGCACCCCAACATGTTCCTCGGCTACTACAAGAACCCCGAGGCCAGCGTCGCCGACATCAAGGACGGCTGGATGTGCTCCGGCGATGCCGGCTATTTCAATGCCAACCAGCAGCTCGTCGTCATCGACCGCATCAAGGATCTCGCCGAGACCTCCCGCGGCGAGCGCTTCTCGCCGCAATTCATCGAGAACAAGCTGAAATTCTCGCCCTATATCGCCGAAGCCGTGGTGCTTGGGGCCGGCCGTGACGCGCTCGCGGCCATGATCTGCATCCGCTATTCCATCATTTCGAAATGGGCGGAGAAGAACCGCCTCTCCTTCACGACCTACAGCGACCTCGCCTCGCGGCCCGAAGTCTACGCGCTGCTTCACAAGGAGGTCGAGACCGTCAACGCCACACTGCCGCCGGCCCAGCGCATCTCGCGCTTCCTCTTGCTCTACAAGGAGCTCGACGCCGACGACGGCGAGCTTACCCGGACGCGCAAGGTGCGCCGCGGCGTCATCAACGAGAAATACGCCGGCATCATCGACGCCATCTACCGCGGTGATTCCGACATTCCCGTCGACACCGTGATCCGCTTCCAGGACGGCACCACGCAGCGGGTGCGAACGACGCTGCGCGTGGTCGACCTCGGCGGGCAGGGGCCCATGGCGGAGGCAGCGGAGTGAGACAGGTGATCGTCACGCGCGGTGCCGCCCTTCGCCTCTCCCCGCTTGCGGCAGGGCTGTCCCATATGCACTCCGTCATTGCGAGCGCAGCGAAGCAATCCAGACTGTCTCCGCGGAAAGATATTGAATTGCTTCGCTGCGCTCGCAATGACGATGTCGGTGCGGCAGGAGACCCAACATGAACACCGCCTTCCTCATTCAGCTCCTGGTCAACGGCCTCGTGGTCGGCACGCTCTATGGCGTGGTCGCGATGTCGTTCGTGCTGATCTACAAGGCGACGCAGGTCGTCAACTTCGCGCAAGGTGAATTGCTGCTGGTCGGCGCCTGGGTGTGCTGGGCCTTGCTTGCGAAATACCAGGTGCCGTTCTGGATCGGCATGCCGATCACGCTGGTGTTCATGTTCGCATTCGGCATCGCGGTGCAGGTGCTGATCCTGCGGCCGATGATCGGCGAGCCGATCATCTCGGTGATCATGGTGACGATTGGCCTGTCCACCGTCCTCCAGGCCACACTGAAATGGATGTTCGGCGTCAACCCGCAGCCGTTCCCGCGCGTGTTCGAGAGTCAATCGGTCAGCCTGTTCGGCCTCCAGATCCAGACCGTCTATGTCATGAGTCTGGTCGTTTCAGTCGCCATGATGATCGGCATGGCCTGGTTCTTCCGCGCGTCGAAATACGGCCTTGCGATGCGCGCCACCGCGTTCAACCAGCAGGTCGCGCAGTCGCTCGGCATTTCCGTCAAGAGCGTGTTCGCGATGGCCTGGGCGATCTCGGCGACGGTATCGGCCGTCGCGGGCGTCGTCGTCGCCGTGGTCAATGGCGTGTCCTCGGGCCTCGCCGCCTACGGCATCAAGGTGTTTCCCGCGGCGATCCTCGGTGGGCTCGATTCCGTCGGCGGCGCCGTGCTCGGCGGCATCATCATCGGCCTGCTCGAGAACGTCGCCCAATATGTCGACAGCGAGTATCTGCACTGGGGCAATCTCTACGAGATCGCGCCGTTCTACGTCCTCATCATCGTGCTGATGATCAAGCCCTACGGCCTGTTCGGCACCCACGACATCGAGCGGATCTGACCCATGGCCGGCCCTGCCCTCATCCCCGCGGGTGATTTCCGCACCACCTACGCCGCGGACACCACGATCTTCCCCACCACCACCAGCCGCAACTTCGCGATTCTGGGCGTCGCGCTGCTCTGTCTCGCGCCGCAATTCTTCAGCGGCTACTGGCTCAGCATCCTGATCCAGATCGGCATTTTCTCGATCGCAGCGCTCGGTCTCAATATCCTGGTCGGCTTCACCGGCCAGATCTCGATCGGGCACGCGGCCTTCTTCCTGCTCGGCGCCTTCACCTCGGCCTACATCTCCAACAACACGCCGATCCCGGTGTTCTTCGCGATCCCGCTCGCAGGGCTCGTGACGGCGCTGGTCGGACTGATCTTCGGCATCCCGGCGGCGCGGTTGAAAGGGCTTTACCTCGTCATCGCGACGCTGGCCGCGCAATACATCCTGCTCGACTTCTTCTCCCGCGCCGAATGGTTCTCCGGCGGCTCCGTGCCGGCAAGCGCCGAGCCGTTCTCGATCTTCGGCTACACGCTGCGCGGCGACCGGCAATATTTCTACGTCGTGCTGGCCTACGTGCTGGTGAGCTACATCCTCGTCACCAACCTGATGCGCACGCGCGATGGCCGCGCGCTGGTGGCGATCCGCGACCATTATCTCTCCGCCGAGATCATGGGCATCAACCTCACCAGGTACCGCACGCTGTCGTTCGGCCTCGCCGCCTTCTTCGCCGGGATCGCCGGGGCGCTCTACGCGCACTATCAGCTCGTGGTCTCCCAGGAAGGCTTCGGCATCGAGCGCTCGATCCTGTTCCTGGCCATGATCATCATCGGCGGCACCGGCTCGATCATGGGCACACTGATGGGCACCGCCTTCGTGGTGCTGCTGCCCGAGTCGATGGAGTTCATCAGCCATCATTTGAAGGGCGGCGCGATCGACAAAGCGCTGTCGCTCAACACCAACATCACCTTCCTGCGCGAGATCGCGATCGGGGTGATCATCATCGCGTTCCTGATGTTCGAGCCGGACGGACTCGCGCACCGCTGGCGGCAGATCAAGGCCTATTGGAAACTCTACCCGTTCTCGCATTGAGCACGGCGACTTCACTTAAACGATAACAGGAGGAACCAACCCATGAAGACCAAATCGCTTTTGAGCACCGCGTCGCTGGCGGTTGCGATCGCCGGTTTTGCGGCCAGTGCGCAGGCCCAGATCGCCGTCGGCCATCTCGCCGACTATTCCGGCGCGACGTCGGACGTTGGCACGCCCTACGGCCAGGCCGTCGCCGACACCTTTGCCTGGATCAACAAGAACGGCGGTGTCGGCGGCAAGCAGGTCAACCTCGATACCAACGACTACGGCTATCAGGTGCCGCGCGCGATCGCGCTCTACAAGAAGTGGTCGGCGCCGGATGGCAAGGTTGCAACGATCATGGGCTGGGGCACCGCCGATACCGAAGCGCTGACCGGCTTTGTCGCGCAGGACAAGATTCCCTATATCTCCGCCTCCTACGCGGCGGCGCTGACCGATCCGGAAGGCGTGAGCGGCAAGGCCAAACCCGCGCCCTATAATTTCTTCTACGGCCCGAGCTACTCGGACGCGATGCGGGCATTGGTGACCTGGGCGGCGGAAGACTGGAAGGCCAAGGGCAAGAGCGGTAAGCCGAAATTCGTCCATATGGGCGGCAATCATCCGTACCCGAACGCGCCGAAGGCCGCCGGCGAGGCGATCGCCAATGAGCTCGGCTTCGAGGTGCTGCCGCCGATCGTGTTCGCGCTGACGCCCGGCGATTACTCCGCGCAATGCCTCAGCCTGAAGAGCTCCGGCGCCAACTACGCCTATCTCGGCAACACCGCAGCCTCGAACATCTCCGTGCTCAAGGCCTGCAAGACCGCCGGCGTGGACGTGCAGTTCCTCGGCAATGTCTGGGGCATGGACGAGAACGCCGCCAAGACCGCGGCCGAGGCCGCCGACGGCGTCGTCTTCCCGCTACGCACGGCCGTGACCTGGGGCGGCAACGCGCCAGGCATGAAGACGGTGATGGAAATCTCGAAAATATCGGATGCAAGCGGCAAGGCCTATCGCCCGGTGCACTATATCGCAGGCGTCTGTAGCGCGCTCTACACCAGGGAAGCGCTCGACTGGGCCGCCAAGAACGGAGGTGCCACCGGTGAGAACGTCGCCAAGGGCTTCTACCAGAAGAAGGACTGGGTGCCATCAGGCATGGACGGCGTCTGCAATCCCTCGACCTGGACCAGCAAGGACCATCGCGGCACCCTCAAGGTCGATCTCTATCGCACCAAGGTCTCCGGTTCGACCAATGGCGACCTCAACGACCTGATGGCCAACGGCACGATCAAGCTCGAGAAGGTCAAGACCGTCGAGCTGCCGCGCAAGCCGGAATGGCTGGGGTGGTGAGGCTTGCTCCAACCGCACACACAACTGTCATCCCCCGCCTCGTGCGCAATTGCGCACCCGGGCGGGGGATCCAGTGCGCCGCAGCTTCTCGATGAATCTCCGGCGTCTCTGGAATACTGGGTCGCCCGGTCCAGCCGGGCGACGACTGCGGAGATTTGAAGCATGACCGACACCCTCGAAGCATCCCGCGCCAGGCCAACCGCCGTGGCGTCCGCTCCCCTCCTCGCCGTTCGCAACATCGAGGTCGTCTATGACGACGTGATCCTGGTGCTGCGCGGCCTCAGCCTTGACGTGCCCAAGGGCGCGATCGTGGCACTGCTCGGGGCCAACGGCGCCGGCAAGTCGACGACGCTCAAGGCGATCTCGGGGCTGCTCAAGACCGAGGACGGCGAGGTCACGCGCGGCGAGATCCTGTTCGAGGGCGAGCGCATCAACGGCATCGATCCCGACAAGATCGTCCGCCGCGGCATCTTCCAGGTGATGGAGGGCCGGCGCATCGTCGCCGACATGACGTCGCTCGAGAATCTCAAGCTCGGCGCGTTCACCCGCCGGGACCGCGAGGTCGATGCCGACCTCGATATGGTCTTCAGCTATTTCCCGCGCCTGAAGGAGCGCACCGGCCTTGCCGGTTATCTCTCCGGCGGGGAGCAGCAGATGCTCGCGATCGGCCGTGCGCTGATGGCCCGCCCGAAGATGATCCTGATGGACGAGCCGTCGATGGGCCTGTCGCCGCTGCTGGTGAAAGAGGTGTTCTCGATCATCCAGAAGATCAACCGCGATCTCGGCGTCACCATCCTCCTGGTCGAGCAGAATGCGCGCGCTGCGCTCTCCGTGGCGAGCCACGGCTACATCATGGAGCAGGGCAAGGTCGTACTCGATGGCAGCGCCGACGACTTGCGCGACAACGAGGACGTCAAGGAGTTCTACCTCGGCGGCGCCGGCGACCAGCGCAAGAGCTTCAAGAACCTCAAGAGCTTCAAGCGGCGCAAGCGGTGGCTGTGATCCACAAAGAGCTTAGCCGAGCACCTGCTCCGCTTCCGTGACCGCGCAGAGAACATGATAGAACGACGACGCAGGAATGGTGTCGATCAGCGATTTGCCGTCGCGATCGAACTGGTCGTACCAGCCGCCCTTCACGGGATGGCTGAGATAGTGCCGTTCCAGCCGCACCAGCGCCGCGCGCGCCTCGTCCGCCGCGCCCGCCTCGCCGGACTCGGCCTGCGCGATCCACGCTTTCGCGAACTCGGTCTGCGGCCACAGCCGGCGCGTGCTGCGACGGATATTGCCGCTTGCGTCGCCCTCGTCGACGAGGCAGCCCGTCGCCTCGTCACGATAGCGCAGCGAGGTCTCCAGCAATTCCGCACGCCGCTGGCCGGTCGGGCAGCCGGTAATGCGTTCAAAACCCTTCAGCAGCCAGACCCATTCCGCCTGGTGGCCCGGCTCGACGCTGACCGGCTCGATCCTAGACCAGTCCTCCTCGAAATATTCCGACAAGACGTGCTTCTGCTTGTCGTAGAGGTTGGCCAGGAACAGTGCGAAGAATTCTCCGGCACGGTTCTGGAACGACAGATCGTGGGTCGCCTCGAAGCACGCGATCATCGCCTCGAACAGATGCATATGCGGGTTCTGCCGGCGTGGCAGCGAGACCGGAAGCCCCTCGTGAACGCCGCCATGCGGCGAGCGCAAATGACTGTCGAGGAAGGCGAGCAGTGCATCGATCTCGGCGCGGACCTGTGCATCCCGGTCGAGCGCATAGACGCCGGCGAGCGCAAACAGGATGAAGGCGTGATCGTAGGCATCGCGCCGGCCATCCAGCACCGATCCGTCCGGCGTCAGCCGGTGCACATAGCCGGGCCGGCCGTCGGGCGCCTTCGCTTTGGCCAGCAGGTGCTCCAGCCCCTTCAGCGCAAGGGCCCGCCCCTCGGGATACCAGCCCATCTGTGCCGCCTTGGCGTAGCACCAGATCTGGCGGGCCTGGACGAACACGCGCCGGGGCGCGGCCGCATCCGCCGTGCCGTCGCGGTGCAGCCGGTCGATGAATCCGCCCTTGGCGAGATCCCAGCCGACCGTCGACCACAGCGGCAGCGCCTCGTCGATCATGCGGCGCTTCAGGCGTGCGACCACGGTCGACGCCTCGTCCGCCGCAATGAGTCCTTCGTCCGCCATCGGGTCCCTTTCAAGCCTCGCCAATGGCGGTCTGATAGCCATGCCGGTGGCGGTGCGCAACGGATGCCAACACGGAAAGAACAGCCATGACCGCCCATTACGACGCCCGCGAGACGCGTGAGCAAGCCGCGCGCGAGGCCGACCTGTTCGCCCGCCTCCCGGAGGTACTGCGCGCCGCGATCGCCGCCCCGGCCTATGCCGAGCGGCTCAAAGGCTGCGATCCCGCCACCGTGACCTCCAGGGCGGCTCTGGCGGAGCTACCGGTGTTGCGCAAGTCGGAACTGCCCGCCCTGCACAAGGCCTCGGCGCCCTTCGGAGGCTTCGTGGCGGGAGCCCCGGGCTCGTTCGCCCGCCTCTTCACCTCCCCAGGCCCGATCTTCGAGCCGGAAGGGCGGCAGGCCGATCCCTGGCGCGGCGCAAGGGCCCTGTTCGCAGCCGGGTTCCGTCCCGACGATGTCGTCCTCAACACCTTCAGCTACCATCTCACCCCCGGGGGGTTCATCTTCGATGCGTCGGCGCGGGCCCTCGGCTGCGCTGTGATCCCGGCCGGCCCGGGCAACACGGAACAGCAATTCGAGCTGATCGAGGCCTACCGGCCGGTCGGCTACAGCGGCACGCCGGATTTCCTGAAGATCCTGCTCGATGCCGCGGCAAACTCGGGGCGTGACCTCTCCTCAATCAAGCGCGCGCTGGTCTCGGGCGCTGCGTTCCCGCCCTCGCTCCAGGCCGAGATCAAGACGCGCGGCATCGACGCTTACCAGGCCTTCGGCACGGCCGATCTCGGCCTGATCGCCTTCGAGACCGAGGCACGCGAAGGCATGGTCGTGAACGAGGACCTGATCCTGGAGATCGTCAAGCCCGGCACCGGCGATCCCGTGACCCCAGGCGACGTCGGCGAGATCGTGGTGACCTCGCTCGACCCGCACCATCCCTGGATCCGGCTTGCGCTCGGCGACCTCACCGCAGCCTTGCCCGGCACGAGCCCATGCGGGCGTACCAACATGCGCATCAAGGGCTGGATGGGCCGCGCCGACCAGACCACCAAGATCAAGGGCATGTTCGTCCGGCCCGAGCAGATCGCCGAGATCGGCCAGCGCCACGCCGGGCTCGGAAGACTACGCCTCGTCGTCACGCGCCAAGGCGAGACCGACGCCATGACGTTGAGGGCGGAAACGGCGGCCGCGAGCGAGGCGCTGCGCGAAGAGATCGCCGGTACCTTGCGCGCCGTGACCAAACTCGGCGGCACGGTTGAGCTGGTCAGCCCCGGCACGCTGCCGAACGACGGCAAGGTGATCGCGGACGAGCGCTAGTCTCGGCTCGATTTCGAAAGCCGGTAATTGCCGAGATAGAGCACGTCCAGGCCCGAGCAGAAATAGGTGTGCAACGCCTCCAGCGGCGCGTTCACCGTCGGCTGCTCGTTGATGTTGAGGCTGGTGTTGATCAGCACCGGAAGCGAGGTCGCCTTCGCGAACTCGCCGATCAGGCGGCTGTAGAGCGGATTGCTGTCGGCATGAACGCTCTGGATCCGCGCGGTGTTGTCGACATGGACCACCGCAGGCATGGTCTCGGCGACCTTCCCGTTGACCGGGAACGTCACGACCATGAACGGCGCGTCGAACGTATCCTCGAAGTAGTCGGCCTGGCGCTCGTACAGCACCGACGGGCAGAACGGACGGAACTCCTCGCGGTACTTGATGGTGAGATTGATGCGATCCTTCATGCCCGCATGGCGCGGATCAGCCAGGATCGAGCGGTTGCCGAGCGCGCGCGGACCGTATTCCATCCGCCCCTGAAACCAGCCCACGGTCTTCTGCTCCGTCAGGTCGGTGACGCAGCGCGACACGGGATCGTCGAGCAGCTCGAAGCGCGCGCCGATCTTGTCCAGCGTCTCCCGGATCGTGTCGTTCGAATAGTCCGGTCCCCAGTAAGCGTGGGTCAGCGGCGCGATCGCGTGGCCCGCCTCGGCGCATTTCATCATCGCTGCGCCAAGCGCCACGCCGGCATCGTGCGGCACCGGCGGCACGTAGAGTCGCTTTACGGCTGGCTCCGCGGCGATCTCCATGTTCATCTTGCAGTTCAGCCCGACGCCGCCGGCGATGCAGACGTCGCCGCAGCCGGTCTCGGCAATCGCAGAGCGGATCACCTCGGTGGTGACGATCTCGAGCTGCTTCTGGCCGCTCGCGGCAATGTTGGTCAGGCGCTGGTCGAGCGGCGCGCCACGCAGCCGCCGCGGACCCAGGATCTCCTCCATCTTCTCGGTGAAGATGCGTTCCTGCCGCGTCGAGAAATCGCTGGTGAAGATGTCGGCGTCGCGCCGGCGCTTGTCGAGCTCGGGATCGAGCTCGTAATTGATGCCGTTCGGCCGTAGCAGCTTGGCGAACTTGTCGAGATAGTCCGGGCTGCCATAGGACGACAGGCCCATGACCTTGTACTCGTCATTGGTCATCTGATAGCCGAGATACTGCGTCAGCATCCCGTAATAGAGACCAAGACTGTTGTGGCGACCAAATCGCGTCAGCACGCGGAAGTCGTTGCCGCGCGCATGGGCGACGAGGCCGGAGCTGGAATCGCCCGAGAAATCGAAGCAGGCCACCGTCGCCTCGGAAAATCCGGAGCCGTAGAACGAGCTCGCGGCATGACAGAGATGATGGTCGTAGAGCTCGATCTTCGGGCTGTGGCCGAACTGATACCTGAAATATTCGGCGAGGCGCTGCGCGTAATTGGTGTAGGTCTTCAGCGGCGAACAGATCCAGTCGACCTCGCGCATGGTGATGCCGGCCTGCTTGAGGCAGAATCCGATCGCGCCACGCGGCAGCTCGCCGCGCGCATGCTTCGCCAGCGTGAAGCGCTCCTCCTCCGCGGCTGCGATCAACTCGCCGTCGCGCAGCAGCACCGCCGCACCGTCGTGATGCCCGTGCTTGATCCCCGAGCTGATTCCGATCACATACATATCGCGTAGACCCCTTGCGAAGCCTTCTATAGAAACCGCCGCCAATGTAAATCGGCTGCGGTCCGACGGGGGTGCTTGACGGCGGCCAAATTGGGGCGACTACCCCCTAGGGGAGCAGGAACCTTGCATCGTCCCTGCGGCTCCCGTATTACCAACCCTTGCTGCGATACGGCCTGTAATTGGCCCTTCCTGGACCCCAAAACGTGCTTGACCGAACCCTCGTCACCATCGTCGAGACCGAGACCATTGAGGAAGCCTTCCGGCGCCTGAATGCGAACATGCTCGGCATCCTGTTCGCGCAGGACGCGAGCGGGCGAATCGTCGGTGCCGTGACGGACGGTGACATCCGCAGGCGCATGCTGACCGGCATCACGATCCAGGACCGGGTTGCGTCCTGCATCAACCGCAACTTCGTCTGGGCACCGACCGGCGGCCCACGCGAGCAGATCCTCAAGCTGCTCGACCAGCGCGTCCACGTGGTGCCGATCCTCGATGGCGAGGGGCGGCTGGTGGACGTGTTCAGCCGTGAGCTGTTCAACCTGTCGGAAGAGAGCGAGGTGTTCGCGCGCGCCCGCTCGCCGGTGCGGATCAGCTTCTCCGGCGGCGGCACCGACCTGACGCATTATTTCGTGGCGAATGACGGAGGCGCGGTCATCAGCGCCACGATCAAGATGTACGCTCACGCGACGCTGCGGCGCCGGAGAGATCCCAGCATCCGGATCTACTCGCACGACTTCCGCCGCACGGTCGAGGCCGAAAATCTCGCGGAGCTCGGAACGGGCGGAGATCTCGCACTGATCAAGTCGGTCGTGCGCCTGATCAAGCCGACATACGGCTTCGAGCTCGAAGTGTCCGCGGACTTTCCGGTTGGATCGGGCCTCGGCGGCTCCGCTGTGGTCTCGTCGGCGATCATCGGCTGCTTCAATGAATTTCGCAGCGACCAGTGGGACCGCCACGAGATCGCGGAGATGGCCTTCCAGGCCGAGCGGCTGATGCTCAACATTCCGGGCGGCTGGCAGGATCAGTACGCCACCGTGTTCGGCGGCTTCAATCACATGGAGTTCTTCTCCGATCAGAACACCATCGTGCCGCTTCGCCTCGATCCCAACATCATCGCCGAGCTCGAAGAGAGCCTGGTGCTCTGCTATGTCGGCGCGGGCCGCGATTCCGGTGCCATTCACCGCGACCAGAAGGCCCAGCACGAGACCAGCGACGCCGTCGCCGCAGCTGCCAAGCAGAAGGAAGTGACGCGCGACATCAGGCGGCATCTGCTGCGCGGCCAGCTGCTGGAATGCGGCCGGCTGATCGACGAGGCCTGGCACGCCAAACGCAAGCTGAGCTCCAAGATCTCGTCGGACACGATCGATGCGATCTACGATTTTGCCAAGCAGCATGGCGCGGTCGGCGGCAAGTTGCTCGGCGCCGGCGGCGGCGGTTACTTCATGTTCTTCGTCCGTCCATTCGAGCGCTACCAGCTGATCGCGGCGCTGGAACAAGAAGGGCACAGCTGTTCGCGCATCATGTTCGAGGAGAACGGGCTGCGGACGTGGAAATCGCGTGTTCCCGCGCAGGCCGCCCCACGCATATGAGACGAGAATGTTGATGACATCGCCCAAACAGCCTGCTCCGGTCCGCATCGGCAACCGTCTTCTGGGCGATGGCGAACCCTGCTACGTCATCGCCGAGATCGGCAACAACCATAATGGCGATTTCGACCGCGCCATTGCGCTGGTCGACGCCGCGGTCGCGGCCGGAGCCGATTGCGCCAAATTCCAGATGCGCAAGCTCGAGGAAGTCTATCGCGCCTCGAGCCTGTCCGGGAAAGACGACGACCTCGCCGTCGAATATACGCTCGATCTTCTGCGCCGCTTCGAGCTGCCGACCGCACAGCAGAAGAAGATCGCCGAGTACTGCGCAGCCAAGGGCATCGAGTACCTCTGCACGCCCTGGGACGCGAAGAGCGTCGCCGTGCTCGAAGGCTTCGGCGTAAAGGCCTACAAGGTCGCCTCGGCCGACCTCACCAACCTGCCGCTGCTCGCCCGTCTCGCCGCCACCGGCAAGACGCTGATCGTCTCGACCGGCATGAGCACGACGGACGAGATCAAGGCCGCGGCGAAATTCCTCGACGACCGCAATGCCAGCTACGTGCTGCTGCATTGCCAGAGCACCTATCCGGCCGCGCTCCACAACATCCATTTGCGTTTCATGGAAACGCTGCGCGAGATCCATCCCGTCGTCGGCTATTCCGGCCACGAGCGCGGCATTGCCGTCTCGACGGCCGCCGTCGCGCTCGGCGCCGTCGTTATCGAACGCCACATCACGCTCGATCGCGAGATGGAAGGTCCGGACCATGCCGCAAGTCTCGAGCCGGAGGAATTCAAGGCGCTCGTTTCCGGCATTCGCGAGGTCGAGGCGGCGCGCGGCGAGAAGCTCGCCGAGCGCGCGCTGAGCCAGGGTGAGCTGATCAACCGCGAGAACCTCGCCAAGAGCCTGGTGGCCGCGCGCGACCTGTCGGTCGGCACCGTGATCTCCGAAGCCGACATCGCCGTGAAGAGTCCGGGACAGGGTCTGTCGCCGCTGAAGATGCCGGCGCTGCTCGGCCGCAAGCTGACGCGAACGATGGCGGCCGACGACTATTTCTTCCAGAGCGACCTCAACGAAGGCGCCGCGAAGGCGCGGCGCTACAGGTTCGACCGCCCCTGGGGCGTGCCGGTGCGCTATCACGATACCGAGCGTTTCCTGGAAATCTGCGAGCCCGACATCATCGAATTCCATCTCAGCTACAGCGACATGGAGCGCGATCCGGCGGCCTATCTATCGGGCACCTATGAACTCGGCTTCGTCGTGCATGCGCCGGAGCTGTTTGCCGGCTCCAAGCTGATGGACCTCGCAACGCCCGACGAGGCGCTGCGGCGCTACTCGCTCGAGCAGACGCAGGCGGTGATCGACATCACCCGCGGCCTGAAGAAGTTCTTTCCCAGGACCAAGCGCCCGCCCATCGTCGCCAATATCGGCGGCTTCACCATGGACGAGCCGCTGCCGCCGGAGGCGAAAGCCGAACGCTACCGCATCTTTGCGCAGAGCTTGACCGAGCTCGACATGGACGGCGTCGAGCTGACGCCGCAGACCATGGCGCCGTTCCCCTGGCATTTCGGCGGCCAGCGCCACCAGAACATCTTCATCTTCCCGGAGGAATCGGCCGCGTTCTGCGCCAGGCACGGCTTGCGCATGTGCGTCGACATCTCCCACACCAAGCTCGCCGCCAATCATTTCGGCTTCGACTTCGCGCAAGGCCTCGCCCAGTTCGGGCCGCACACCGCGCATCTGCATTTCGGCGACGCCAAGGGGCTCGACGGCGAAGGTCTCCAGATCGGCGAAGGCGAGATCGATTTCGACGAGATCGGACAGGTGCTGCGCAAGCATGCGCCGACGGCCTCGTTCATTCCTGAAATATGGCAGGGCCACAAGAACATGGGCGAAGGCTTCTGGATCGCGCTCGAGCGTCTCGAGGGACACATCTGATGACGCGCAAGACGCTGGCCGTGATCGCCGCGCGCGGCGGCTCCAAGGGTATCCCGCACAAGAACCTGCTCGATCTCTGCGGCAAGCCCCTGATTGCCTGGACGGTCGAACAGGCCCGCGCGGCTCGCGGCGTCGACGTGGTGGCGGTCTCGTCGGACAGCGACGCCATCCTCGCCGCGGCCGAAGCCGCCGGGGCTGTCGGCGTGCGGCGTCCGGACGACATTTCAGGCGACCTCGCCTCCTCCGAATCCGCCTGGCTGCATGCTCTCGATGCGACCGAAACGCAGATGGGCCGGTTCGAGCGTGTCGTCGCGCTTCAGGCCACATCGCCGATCCGCGAGCCCAGCGACATCGAGAACGCGCTTGCGACCTTCGATCGCGACCATCTCGACAGCCTGCTGTCGGTCTGCGAGGTCGAGGACTACTTCAACTGGCGGATCGGCGCGAACGGCCCGGAGCCGATCAATTACGACTATCGCAACCGCCGCATGCGGCAGCAGATCGAAAAGCGCTACCTCGAGAACGGCTCGTTCTACGTCCTGATCCCATCCCTCCTGCGCGAGCAGAACAATCGTCTCGGCGGCAAGATCGGCTTTCACGTGATGGAGCGTCACAAGATGTTCCAGATCGACCGCCCCGAGGACGTCAAGCTCTGCGCCGCCATCATGCGCAGTTACGGCTATGCCTGATCTCAGCGCCTTCTCTCTCGCAGGCAAGATCGCGGTGGTCACCGGCGCCTCGCGCGGCATTGGCGCGGCGATTGCGAGCGGCCTCGAGGACGCCGGAGCCACCGTGTTCGGCCTCAGCCGGTCCGGAACCGCGCCGCAGGGCGTCACCGCGATTGCATGCGACCTCTCCGACGACGGCGCGATCGCAGTGGCATTCCGCACCATCGCGGCAAACGGCGCTCGTATCGACGCACTCGTGAATGCCGCCGGCATCAGTCTTCCCGCCCAAGGCAGCGAGAGCGAGCTCGCACGCTTCCGCGCCACGGTCGCAACCGATCTCACCGGCGTCTACGCCACGATCCTCGCCGCCTATCCGCTCCTGAAGAACGCGGGCGCGGCGGCGATCGTCAACGTCACCAGCATCAATTCCGTGCGCGGCTTCCCCGGCAATCCCGGCTACGTCGCGGCAAAGGCAGGACTTGCCGGGCTGACGCGCGCACTGGCCGCCGACTACGCGCCCGACGGCATCCGCGTCAACGCGCTGGCGCCGGGCTACGTCGCGACCGAGATGACCGCCAAGAGCTATGCCGATCCCGTCATGCACGAGGATCGGCGCCGCCACACCATGCTCGGCCGCTGGGGACAGCCCGCCGACATGGTGGGCGCCGCCGTTTTCCTGGCCTCGGAAGCCTCCGCCTATGTGACCGGCCAGGAAATCTTCGTCGACGGCGGCTGGATCGCCAAGGGCCTCGCCATCAGCTCGGGTAGCACATCGTGACCGCAACGCTCGAACGCATCGGCTTCATGCAGGGACGCCTGTCGGCTTTGGTCGACGGCAAGATCCAGGCGTTCCCGTGGAACGAATGGCGCGAGGAATTTCCCCGCGCCAAGGCGCTCGGCCTGACGCGGATGGAGTGGACCATCGACCAGGAGCGCCTGCGCGAGAACCCGCTGACGACCGAGACGGGACAACAGGAGATCCTGGCGCTGGCGCGCGAGAACGGCGTGCGCATCCCGAGCCTCACCGGCGACTGCTTCATGCAGGCGCCGTTCTGGAAGGTCGATGCCGTCGTGCGCGATGCCCTCGTCAACGACCTCGATCTCCTGGTTGCCGCCTGCAGCCGCATCGGCATCGAATTCATCGTGATCCCGCTGGTCGACAACGGCAACATCGAGCGCGAGAGCGAGAGCGACACGCTCAAGCGAGTGCTGATCGCCCGCCGCGAGCAGCTCGTGCGACAGAACGTCAAGATCGTCTTCGAATCCGATCTGCCGCCGCGCGATCTCGCCCGCTTCATGGAGGCATTTCCGGCCGAGGTCTTCGGCATCAACTATGACAGCGGCAACAGCGCTTCGCTGGGCTATGACAGCGCCGAGGAGATCGAAGCCTACGCGCCCCGCATTTTCAATGTCCATGTGAAGGACCGCGTGCGCGGCGGCACCACCGTGCCACTCGGCACCGGCAACGCTGATCTTGCCAAGACGATCCGGCTGATCGAGCGCTCCGGCTACAGGGGACAGTACATCCTGCAAACCGCGCGGGCCAGCGATGGCGATCATGCCGGCGCGCTGGCGACATATCGCGACATGACGGTTCGCTGGATCGAGGATGCCGCGCGATGAAGCTCGAGCTGGATGATCGCGTCGCGCTCGTCACCGGCGCCAGCCGCGGAATCGGGCTCGCGATCGCGACGACGCTCGCTGCGGAAGGCGCCAAGGTTGCACTCGCTGCGCGCGGCGCAGATGCGCTCGATAGCGCGCAGGCTGCGGTCGGCGGCAGCACGTCGGTCCACGTGGCCGATGTCACCGATCCGACCGCCGCAGCAGGGCTGGTGCACGAGGTCGAACGGCAATGGGGGCACCTCGACATGCTCGTCTGCAACGTCGGCAGCGGCGCTTCCGTGCCGCCCGGACAGGAAAATGCCGCGGAATGGTCGCGGGTGATGGACCTCAATCTCTTCGCCACCACCAACATGATCGAGGCCGCACGGCCGCTGATGGCGCGCGGCAGCGGCGACCGGTCCATCGTCTGCATCTCCTCGATCGCCGGCATGGCGGCGCTGGGCGCCCCCGTCACCTACTATGCCGCGAAGGCGGCGTTGAACGCGGCCGTGCGCGGGCTGGCACGCCCGCTGGCGCTCGAGGGCATTCGCATCAATGCGGTCGCGCCCGGCAACATCCTCGCCCCCGACGGCACCTGGGCGCGCAAGCTCGCCGAGAGCCGGGCCGCGGTCGAGGACATGCTTGCGCGCGAAGTGGCGCTGCGCCGGCTGGGGAAGCCGGAAGAGGTCGCCGACCTCGTCGCATTCCTCGCCTCGCCGCGCGCGGCGTTCATCACCGGCAGCGTCATGGTCGCCGATGGCGGCCAATTGCGCAGCTGAACAGGAGCTCCCGATGCCAAGCCCGTCCTCGCGCTACGACCTGACCGGCCGCACCGCTCTCGTGACCGGCGCAGGCGGCCTGCTCGGGCGGCAGCATGTCGCCGCGCTCGCCGAGGCCGGCGCGCGTGTCGTCGTCACCGACGTCGGACTTGCCCAGGCCGAAGCCGCCGTTGCCGCGCTCGAGCAGAACGCGCCGTCCGCCGACCTGATCGCGCTCGCGATCGACGTCACTACACTCGATTCGGTGCGCGCTGCGCACGAGCAGCTTTCCGGCCGCGGCGTCTCCGTCGACATCCTCGTCAACAACGCAGCGATCGACCCCAAGGTGACCTCCGCACCCGGCGTGATGCATTCCTCCCGCTTCGAGGCGTTTCCGGTCCCGCAATGGCAGACCGAGATCGCCGTGGGCCTGACCGGCGCGATGCTGTGCGCACAGGTGTTCGGCGGCGCGATGGCGTCGCGCGGCCGCGGCGTGATCCTCAACATCGCCTCCGATCTCGGCGTGATCGCGCCGGACCAGCGGCTCTACCGCCAGCCGCAGGTGACCCGCGAGGAAGAGCAGCCGGTGAAGCCGGTGACCTACTCCGTGATCAAGCACGGCTTGATCGGGCTGACGAAATATCTGGCGACGTACTGGGCCGATCGCGGCGTCCGCGTCAACGCGATCTCGCCGGGCGGGGTCTTCAACAACCAGGATCCGGCCTTCGTCGAGCGACTGACGCGCCTGATCCCGATGGGCCGCATGGCCGAGGTCGACGAGTACCGCGCCGCGGTCCAGTTCCTCTGCTCGGATGCGTCGAGCTACATGACCGGGCAGAACCTGGTGATGGATGGCGGGCGAAGCGTGTGGTAGCGGCACCAGGTGGATTATCGCCCCGAAATTGACGGCCTTAGAGCGATTGCCGTTCTCTCGGTAATTCTCTTCCACGCTGGACTGACCGCGATTCCGGGCGGTCACCTCGGCGTCGACATATTCTTCGTCATCAGCGGCTATCTGATCACGTCCATCATCGCCAAGGAGATGGAGGACGGCAGGTTTGAATTTGCAGCCTTTTACGAAAGGCGTGCCCGGAGAATACTGCCGGCACTCATCGTGGTTCTGCTCGCCTGCATTCCTTTCGTTCTCATCTTCATGCTTCCGCGCGAGGTGACCGAATTCTCCAAGAGCGTGATCGCGGTATGCGTGTTCGCATCAAACGTCTTTTTCTGGGCGCAAAGTGGCTACTTCGACAGGGCAGCCGAACTGAAGCCGCTGTTGCATACTTGGAGCCTCGGCGTCGAGGAGCAGTTCTATTTGGTTTTCCCCATTCTGCTGATGGGCGCCCTGCGATTTGGCCGAAGGCGAGCGGGGATGCTGTTTGCCGCGATTGCTGTCGCGAGCATTGCCTATGCTCAGTGGGGCCCTCAGACCAGGGAGGACACCTTCTATCTGATACCAAGCCGCCTCTGGGAGTTGCTGGCTGGCGCTCTTCTGGCCCTGTGGCCGGTGACCAAATTGAGGGCTGAACTGCCCAATGCTGCACTCGACATGTTCGTCATCGTCGGCATCGGATCTATCGGTTACGGCCTGCTTGACCATGGCGAAATCAGATACCCCGATTTGGGCGCCCTTCCTGCCGTGCTCGGTGCCGGCCTCATCATCGCATTCGCCAGCACGCGGACGATCACGGGCAGACTGCTTGGAAGTCGGGTTCCCGTTGCGATCGGGCTAATCAGCTATGGCGCCTATCTATGGCATCAGCCGGTGCTCGTCTTCGCCAGACTGAGCGGCTTCCAGCGGCCAAGTATCGGCACGGCTCTTGCGCTAACGGCATTTTCTCTTGTGCTTGCCTTCTTGACCTATCGGTTCGTCGAGCAGCCGGCCCGGAATCGCAAGCGGCTCGGAAGACCGGCGCTGATCGTGCTTACCTCGCTCGGAATGTCCTTCCTGTCCGGTGCCAGCATTTTCGCGATCGCCACGAACGGCTTCGAAAAGCAAGGCCTCTACTTCAGCAACAACGATACCCGACGCCTGTACGAATTGCTCGAGCGCAATACCGGAGGCGATTTCATGCGCGATATGGGCTCGGACGGCGATTGCATGTTCTGGACATCCCAGCTGCAGCCCGCGGAATGGAGCCGGTTCATCGATTGCTCGAAAAGGTTCGGCCCTGCAACCGTCGTTCTCGGCGATTCCCACGCAATGAACATCTACAATGCGCTGTTCAGGAACAATTATGCCAAGTTCCTCGTCGGCTTGGTTGGTCCCGGATGTCGGCCCTGGGCCAGAATTCCGGAATGTCCCTATCTATCGTTCGACAAGTTCATGGAGGCTCATCGCGACACCGTCGAGACGGTCATATTGCATTTCTCCGGGTCTCACCTCGTGGTCGACGAACACAACCGGCAGGAGCCGGAAGACGTACTGAGATTTGGAGGCAAGTACCACTTCAACGAACGCCCGATCGCCAAGACGATCGATTACCTGCAATCCCTGTCCAAAATGACCAAGACAATCTGGCTGGGTCCTTTTGTCGAAGCTAGGATGGACTTCCGCGACTTCGAAAGCATGAAGCGGGTTGCGCGCGGAGGATTCCACCTCAATCCCCCGACGGTCGACATCTTTTCCGCCCTCGACGAGCACCTTCGCGACAAGATCCGCCTGCAGCGCGGACACTTTCGCTACATATCCTTCTTCGACGTCATCGATCAGGATGCGCGGGGACTGGTGGACGGCGATTGCCTGATGTACAGAGATTCCGATCATCTCAGTGTCTGCGGTGAGCGCATCGTCGGGAAGGACCTGAAAGCGCTTCTTCTGAGGGGCACGTCGTCGGAACGGTGATCCGAAGGAATTTGCAGCTGGCCGGCTCGTCGGATTTCGCTTGACCGCTCGGCGGCGGGCGATCCCTCCCCGATCTCAGCCGCTGCTGGCTTGGCCTCGTTCCGTTCCTTCCAGCAGCTTTCCAAGCCCTTCGCTGGCCACGAAGGTGAGACCCGCCAGCCCAGGTATGATCAGCCGCGTCTCGGAAAAGTCCGCGATGAAGAAGACGAGTCCTACATGCACCAGTGCGGCGGGAACGACCACTGCGATCGTCCGGGTGAGAGCAAACGTCCTTACGATCGCAATTGCGAGCACAGGACTGGCGATCGCCACCACGAGCTTCATGGTCTGAAGATTGACGACCAGCTTGCTGAAATCGCCATTGGTGACCAGGAATGACCTATAGTCGGTTCCGGGATGCATCCAGATCAGCGCCTTCGGCACGGCCAGCGAGACACCGATCAGCAGCCCGAACACGCTCCATTCTTTCAGTGTTGGCCATCGCCGTTCGAAAGCTGCGAGGCCCAGAAGCGCGAACGCCGACGCAAACACGACGTCAGTCCGCCCGAAGCTGATGATCAGCCCCGAGATGATCGCGGCGGGATATCGCCGCGACGTCAGCAGAAAGAGCTGCCAGAACAACCCGCCGGCGATGAAGACGGGACCCATGCGGCCCGGATAGATCGCGATCTGGGTGTAGAACGCAAAGGTCAGCAGGCAGAGCCACGTCGCAGTTGGCGAAAGAAGCAACGTCGCCAGCGCGAACACCGCAAGAAACGACAGCGAATCGAACAGGTAGTTGACGATGATGTGGGTGTGGTAAGTCGAGCCTCTGGGGGTGCGATCGTCGCCGAAGATTTGGACGTAGGCCTCGGTGATCTTGGCAAGCAATGGCCGCATGACGCCTTCGACAGCGTCCATATGGGCAAACTCGCGCTCGTGATCGAGGCTGAACTGGAGTTGCTCACGCAGCAGGTTGGCTTCATGCGCCGTAATGGACAGCGCAAGGCAGCAACAGACGAGCAGCCCCAGCGTGACCGGATTGAAGAAGCTCCTTCTGACCTTGAACAGCAGCAGCAGCGGAGCGATGGCGACGGCCACAAAGAAGGCTATTCCGACGTAGCGCAACAAGCCCGGAAGATACCTGTCGGATATGTTCACCCAATACCAGGCGATGACCATAACGTTCGACACGACCCAGAAGCCGAGCACGAGGCCGAGGGACGGCGTCTTCATGTGCTCGTCGAATTTCAGCAGGCGGCTGAGACCGCTAGACCAAGACAGCATTGCCCCCGCGCTCCGACCGGTTCCCTTGATCAATGCTGCAGAATGCCCGCGAGATTCATGTGCGCAGGACGCGAGTGCTCGATGCCCAGCAGCGTCCGCCGGTTGTCGTTCGTGCGCTGCAAATGCAGGCTGGCGAGCGTAACGCCGGCGCAGGCGGTGACTGTGCTTCCGCGACCGCTGAACGGCTTGAGGAAGTCGAACACACGAGGGCCGAACATATCCACGACCGACATCTCGCGCGCCCCGAGCGGCGGGATCTCCCCGAAATCCGCCTCGAGTTCCTCGCCGTCTTCGCGGATCAGCCTCGTCGTCGGCCGCGCCGAATGCGCATATTCGGGATCGGAAGAGTGATTGATCAGCAGCACGCTGCTGACGATGTCACTGGTCGCAATGATCTTCGGATTGATGCCGGTGAAGCCGACATGGGCCTTGAGCCGGCCCTCGTTCAAGGGCCGGGCAAACGCGCCGGTGCGGTAGATCGCGACGTTGTCCTGATCGACATAGGTCATGGAATAGCTGGCAGGCGACGATCGGAAGCCGTCCATGCGTCCGCGCGACATCACGGCGATCACCAGATAATCGTCCTGCGGCAGCTTGAGCGAGGCGAAAAGACGCGACAGCTCGATCTCGACGGACGAGCCCGGCGCATAGTCACGAGGAAACTCGTAAGTCGCCCGATACTCGCCGTTGCGCGAGAGTATGTGCAGCTTGAACCTCAGCTTCTTGCTGAAGCCCGAGGCGACCAGGCTGGCGAGTTCGGGAACGAGATCCTTGACCGTTTCGCGAAAATTCTTGCGCAGGCTGCCGGCGACGAGGCTGCGGAGATACCTGATGTCGATCGGACGATACCAGGCGGGGATCGAGAAACCCATGCGCGACTCGACGCCGGCAAACGTCGGGAACATGAATCTGGGCTCGTGGGGCTTCCAGGGACTGGATGGGAAACGAGTCACGGACGCGGCCTTCAAAAATGGTGCAAGCTGAACTTGCCGTTGGCAAATTCGTAGTAGCTGAACGGGCTGGCGATGTTGGTGCCTTTGAACTCGAGGGCAAAACCTTCGGCCGCGCCGATCAGCCTTCCGGCGTCGGGGAAAAGGTCCAGCGTGCCGATGCGGGCGGCCCCCATGGGCGCGATTTCCGGCAGCGCACGCTGGCCCAATTCGGTTCCGTCCAGGGCCATGAGCCGGGCCGTTCCGATGGAGACCCCTTCGGACGCCATGCAGGAGTTCACGAGCACCACGCCCGATTCCTTCAGGAAACGCGTGAGATAGGATTGCATCCAGGCAGAGGTCGGGAATGGTGCCGCGGCGACCGGCTCGCGCTCGTGCGACAATGTCACCGCGCCGTGCTGCGAGAAGTATTGTGCGTAATAGCCGGTGGTCACCTTCCGACCGGGACGAAGCTTGGTCTCGTGTTTTGGAACCAGCGCCATCGCCACGGTCCCCGAAACCTGGGGACACAGATCCGAAGTCTGCAATTGCAGTTGCCCGTTGATGCCGAGTTCCCGGTGGAAATAACCGGCCGGCGTGCCCGCGCCGTCAAAGAACCAGACATGCGCATCCACCTCTGGATGGTCCTTCATGAAGACCGAGAAGTAGTTGAACGCGCAGACCTCCGTCGTGACGGTCTCGTCATTGCGCAGGTAGAGCACAGCGGGCGGATAACCTCTGGCGACGGCCTCGCCAATCAGCAAATCACCGGGCATTCGACAAGACTCGGCGGGAGAGCAGGGGATCAGCATAGACCAAGCCGGCCGGCGGCTTTACCCAAATCATACGCGATGTTCTTGGCCCGCATGCTAAAACGTCGGCGCGATTTCAGGGCCTGTTTACGCTGTGCCGACAGGGGAATCAACCTGCAACGGCGCTGCAGCGGTCGATTCGAAAGAAGGCACTTCGAGCCCCAACACCGCCGTAAGGCTCAAGCCTCGGCGGCCCAAGCCGCCGCGGGACATAAGGGAGCCCCTTGCTACCGGAACGAGTGCCGTCGAATCCTTGCATTGCGGCTGCGGCTCTCGTATGACCGAAACTGGCTACGTGACTTGGTACCCGCCTGAAACAGGTCGGAACATCGGCCTTTCCTGGACCTACACCGTGCTTCAACGACAATTCGTCAGCATCACTGCGATCACGGCCACCCCAGCGAGGAAATGCTGACGTGCGCTGGCAAACAAAGGCGCGAGCGTTCTCCCTGTTGTCGAACATCCCGTGGGGCGAAGACCTGCACTACGTCCTGCAGCGTCACATCACACGACGGCTGCCGCGCCCCGAAAAGCAGGTCAAGTCCATCTACACACTTGCGCAGCGGCTGCTCGGTGTCCACGAGAGGTACAGCCTCCGCCCGTTGCGGGATTCGACTTGCTTCGAATTCGGCGCCGGGCGCGATCTGATCATTCCGCTCGCCTTCAGTGCACATGGGGCCCGCCGCTTCATCACCCTCGACATCGAGCGCTTGGCCAAGCTGGAGCTGATCCGCTCCAATGCAGCCGTCATTTCTCGACTGAGCGGGACCGACCACCCGGACTTGAATTCCCTGGCGGACCTCGAGCGTGCCTGGCGGATCGACTACCGCGCACCGGCCGATGCCCGGACGACGGACCTGCCGGCCGCTTCGATCGACTGCGCGGTCTCCGTCGAAACGCTCGAGCACATTCCCAGGAGCGACATCGCGGCAATCTTGAAGGAGCTGCGACGCATCATGCGCCCTGATGGGCTCATCCTCATGCAAATCGACTATGGCGACCACTTCAAGGGCTTCGACCCGTCGATCAGCTCATTCAACTTCCTGACCTATTCCGACGAGGATTGGGCGCCCTTCCAATCTCGCTTCCAGTACGTCAATCGTTTGCGCCATAGCGAATATCTGCAGCTGTTCCGAGAGGCCGGCTTTGAACTGCTCTGCGACCAACCAGACCGCCGGCCGCCGGAGCAGCAGATCCTGGAACGATTGGCGCCGCGCTTCAAAAGCTTCTCCCCAGAGGATCTGTTCACACTCGGCTCCCTGATCGTTGGCCGCCCGGCCGACCCGTCGAAAGGAAATTGAAGATCGCCGATTCTTGGCTGCTTCGCCGGCACCCACTCTAGAGATCTAGTGATGTGGACGACCACATTTGTCCTGACCTTCCTGTTCTTCCTGATCCAGCTCGGCACCGGGTTTTCGATCCTGGCCATCGCGCCAGCGAAACTCGTCGCCATGTGCCGGCTCACGAAGGCTCAGTTCGTCGTCCTTGGATTTACCGTCGGAGCCTCTGCCACGGGCATCCTGCTCGGAGCACTATCGCTGTTCGTGAACGATATTTGGCTTCAGTTCGCGACATTCGCCGTCGTATCCGGCTTCGGACTTGCCTGGTCATGGCCCAACTGGGGCCCGAGCCTCAATGAGACGCGCACGGCTGCCACCTGGTGCATTCTGTCGGTGCCGATCGCGCTCCTGACGTGGTGGTGGTCGTTCGGCGCATTTTCCAGCTTTCCCTTTGCGGACATCGGCGCTGATGTTCACTGGATGAAGACTGCGCAAGAGTACGCCGACGGCGGTGTCATCAATCCGTATGCGGCCCAGTCCTATGTCGATCTCCGTTCGGCAGTGGCAGGCGCGCTCGCCGGAACGCTGGGCCTGGATCTCCTTAGATTTAGTTGGACCTATCGCTTCTTCTCGATTCTGTTCTTCCTGTTGGCGTCCTACGCCTTCGCGCAGGGCGTCTATCCCACGTCGCCACGGAAATGGATCGCCTTCTTCTTCGGCGCGGCCAGCAATGCCGTCGTCCTGATGACGAACGGCAGCCTGGCAGTCGTCAGCAGCGTCGTGTTTCTCGGCGTGCTGATCGGCAATGCGCCGCGCGACGCAAACGGCATCTCGGCACGATCTGCCCTGCTGCTGACCGTCGGCGCGGGCGTGACGCTGCTGCTCGCATTCATCTTCAACAACAACACGCTCGTGCTCGCACTGCTCGCGGCCGGGCTGTTCCTGCTCAGGATCTTGGGCAGGACCGGACGATATGGCGGGGTTTTCTTTCTTGGTTGCATCTGGCCAGCGACGCTGGTGCTTGCGCATCGCGGCTCCTACCTGTTCGTTCCGACCGTTCTCGTCTGCTGGCTCATTTATCTCGCCATCGCGCGGATGATTTCCACCTGGCCGTCGTCCAGCGTCGCGGTGCTGCGGCTTCTGTCCTTCGTGCTGCCGCCGATCATTCTCGGCATTGTCGTCTGCGTTGTGGGAATGCGCTTCGGCTACATTCCTTCAATGAGCGCCAACGATACTTTTTCCTCGATTACGGAATTGTTCCTGGGCAGAAGGATCGAAGGCGGCGAAGAGCTGTTCCTCGGCTCCGGGCCGCTGATCGCCACGATCGAACTTGGCCGGACGATAGGTCCGGTCTTTGCCATCTGCATCACGCTGGGCGTTGCATGGTGGTGGATGTCCCGACCTGCCGTTCGTGTCTCCTCCGGTGGAGTCCGGCCTCGTGCCGACGGCTTCGTGACACTGGTGTGGTCCTGGATCGCCGGCTGCGGCCTGAGCCTTGCCGTACTCTCCGGCTTCCCGTTCCTGTATCGCATCAGCACGATCATATTGTCGCTGTTCACGATCACGGCCACTGAGGTCTTTTGTCACTTGTTGATCGATTCCAGCCCGCTCCCTCGCTATCGGCGGGCTCTGATTGCCACGGCCGTCGCGCTGATTGCGAGCGCTCTTGTGGTTCTGTTCTATGCCTTTCCCTGGCGAACCGATCTGCCTTTTGCCCGCTATCAGGCACTCCTGCGACCGGTGGAATTGGCCGGCGTCGCGCTACTCGTGACGCTCGCAGTATTGACCCTGGTTCAGTCGCGACGAGTCTACATCTTCGCTCTGGCGGGGATCGTGGGCTTGGGTGCTGCCGTCGATAAGGTCGGTCTGTCCGGCATTAACAGGAGCTATAGCTACGGCGCCCTACCCGACCGCACGGCAATCGTCTCACACTACAACGCCGACGAGCTCGAACTGGCCCGTTGGCTCCGCGAGAATCTACGAAGAGGAATCATCCTCTCGGACCCATATACGATGGGCATCGTCCGGGCGACCACCGGCGCGCCGGCCGCCTATCTGTTCTCCAATCTGGACACTGTGAACGAAATGGTGGCGACGCGAGCAAAAGCGGTCGTGCGCACGATTCTGCAGCCGGCCGAAGGAGAGCAGCGGCTTGCAAGCACTTGCAGCCTGATCGCTCCTCTGGTGGGAGCCATCAACGCGGAAGCTTCCTTCCAGATGCGAAAGGCCGACGCTCTGGGCGGAATCATGCGGTCGGTCCGCACCGCACCGGCACCGGGCCAGGAAGCGGCCCCGCCGCCTTCGGACGTCGCTGCGGCATTGATTCCTGAAATTCCGCCTGAGGAGGCCAGGTCCACGATCCAGAACATCCTGGAGACGGGCGAGAACGCCTGGAACCTCGTCGCGATCATCACGCCCCGCACGATCGCGTGGACCCATCTCGCAGCCAACCAGCGTCTCAGCTATTTTCCTCCCCAAGAGCCGATAGCGCCGACGATCATTGACGCCCTTCGCGCGGGCCCGTTTCCGGTCCTGTTCGCGAACAGGCAGACGGTCGTTGTTCGCATTCCTTGTTCGCGCTGATATGAACGCAACATCGGAATTGCCAACGTATTGTCGCAGATGGCGTGAGACTTCATCATTCTGCCGTCGAAGGGACAAATCATGCTGAGACAGGCCGTCATCCTCGTCGGAGGGCTGGGTACACGGCTTGGCGCGCGTACCAAAGCGACGCCGAAACCGATGCTCGACATCGGCGGCCGACCGTTTCTCGACACGCTGATCGATGAACTCGTCCGCTATCACGTCTTCGACGAAATCCTCCTGCTTGCCGGCCACAAGGCCGACATCGTCGAGAGCCACTATGCCGGCGCGGCGAGGGGCCGGGCCAAGATCCTGGTGTCGCGCGAGACCGAGCCGCTCGGCACCGGCGGCGCGCTCTTGAACGCACGCGACCTGCTGCACGACCGTTTCCTGCTGCTCAACGGCGACTCGCTGTTCGACTTCAACCTGCTCGATCTGATCGCGCGTGCGAAGGGAGGGCGGGTTCACATGGCATTGCGCGACGGCGTCGTCGGAGACCGCTACGGGCGCGTCGCGCTGGATGGCGATGTGGTGCGCGATTTCATCGCCCCGGGCGCGGGCGCCACAGGACCGGTCAATGCCGGGATCTACGTCGTCGACAAGTCCGTTCTCGCCGCTATCGCGAAGCTTCCCGCCTCCCTCGAGCAGGACGTGTTTCCCGGCCTTGTCTCGCGCGGCGAACTGCGCGGCACCGCCTATCGCGGCTATTTCATCGACATCGGCATCCCCGACGATTTCGCGCGCGCCGACCGCGAATTGCAGGACAAGCTGCGGAGGCCTGCCATATTCTTCGATCGCGACGGCGTGCTCAACCATGATTCCGGCTATACGTTCGAGACGCACAAGCTCGAATGGATCGAGGGCGCACGCGAGGCCGTGAAGGCCGTCAACGACGCCGGCTATTTCGCCTTCGTCATCACCAATCAATCCGGCGTCGCGCGCGGCTATTACGAGGAGCATCACGTCGTCACCCTGCACCACTGGATGGCGGACCAGATGGCGCTGGTCGGCGCGCATATCGACGCCTTCGAATATTGCCCCGATCATCCCGAGGGAACCGTCGCGCGCTATTGCCGCGTCAGCGACCGCCGCAAGCCGGCGCCGGGCATGATCACCGACCTCGCGCGGCGTTTTCCGGTCGACATGAGCCGCAGCATGGTGATCGGCGACAAGCCGAGCGACCTCGAGGCGGCGCGGGCTGCCGGCCTTCCCGGCCATTTGTTCGAGGGCGGCAATCTTGAGGCCTTCGTGAGAGCGCGCCTGAACGCGGCCGGCAAACTTTAGCCGGCCTTCCAAAAACTGCCGCATACCCGGGCATTTGGCAGCTTTCGGACCGCTGCTCTGTTGCGCGCAACCGCCAGTGTGCTATAGCGCCATCTTGTTGCGAAGATTGGCTTAATCGCCTTTTTGGGGTCCGGCATGGCAGATCTGAGGGACGCCCGCGTCCTCGTTACCGGCAGCGACGGCTTCATCGGCTCGCATGTCGTCGAGGAGCTGGTGAAAGCCGGGGCCCGCGTCAAGGCGATCGTCTTCTACAATTCCTTCAACTCCTGGGGCTGGCTGGACACCGTTTCCGCCGACATCATGAAGTCCGTGGAGGTGGTCGCCGGCGACATCCGCGATCCGCATTTCATGATCCAGGCAACCGTTGGCTGCACCGACGTGCTGCACCTGGCAGCGCTGATCGCGATCCCCTTCTCCTACGTCGCGCCCGACTCGTATGTCGACACCAACGTGAAGGGCACCGTCAACGCGCTCCAGGCCGCGCGCATGGCCGGCGTGCGTCGCTTCGTGCAGACCTCGACCAGCGAGGTCTACGGCACGGCGCAGACGGTCCCGATCAAGGAGAGCCATCCGCTGGTTGGTCAGTCGCCCTACTCGGCTTCGAAGATCGCATCCGACCAGATGGCGCTGTCGTTCCATGCATCGTTCGACATGCCGGTCGTCGTGATCCGCCCGTTCAACACCTTCGGCCCGCGCCAATCGGCACGTGCGGTGATCCCGACCATCATCAGCCAGATCGCGACCGGCAAGCGCAGGATTCGTCTTGGCGCCGTCAGCCCTACCCGCGACTTCTCGTTCGTCACGGATACGGCGCGCGGCCTGATTGCAGGACTCACCGCACCGGCCGAGCGATGCGTCGGCCAGACCATCAATCTCGGCAGCGGCTTCGAGATCTCGGTCGGCGCCACCGCCCAGATGATCGCCGACGTCATGGGGACCACGATCGAGATCGAAACCGACGAGGCGCGGCTGCGCCCGGCGAACAGCGAGGTCGAGCGGCTCTGGGCCGACAATTCCAAGGCACGCCAGCAACTCGGCTGGGCCCCGGAGTTCGGCGGGATCGAAGGCATGCGTCAGGGCATCGTGAAGACGGTGAACTGGTTCACCAATCCCGTCAATCTCAGCCGCTACAAGGCGGACGTCTACAATGTCTGAGGCAAAGGTGGGAACGGCCCCGACCAGATCCGACATCTCCACGCCCGCCTTCGATCCGAAGGCTGTGGTCGATGCCGTCCGGCGCGCCGCGGGTACACCCAACGGCATCCTCGGCCTGCACGAGCCGGTGTTCGCCGGCAACGAGGTCGCCTATCTCGAAGAATGCATCAAGAGCACCTTCGTCTCCTCGGTCGGCCCGTTCGTCGACCGCTTCGAGCGCATGTTGGAAGAGGTGACGGGCGCCAGGCGCGCGGTCGCCGTCGTCAACGGCACCGCGGCACTGCACGCCTGCTTCCGTCTCGCCGGCGTCGAGCCCGGCGAGGAGGTGATGTCGCCGGCGCTGACCTTCATCGCGACCACCAATGCGATCGCCTATTGCGGGGCGGTGCCGCATTTCGTCGACAGCTCCTTCGTCACGCTCGGCATGGATCCGCGCGCCCTCGCCACGCGGCTCGAGAGGATTGCCGAGCGAACGCCGCAGGGCCCGGTCAATCGCGAGACCGGGCGCCGCATCGCCGCGATCTCGCCGATGCACACGTTCGGGCATCCCGTCGAGCTCGACGAGATCGCTGCGATCGCGCGCGACTGGGGCATTGCGCTGGTGGAGGATGCCGCGGAATCGCTGGGCTCGACCTACAAGGGCCACCCCGTCGGATCGCAGGCGCGGCTCGCGGCGCTGAGCTTCAACGGCAACAAGATCGTCACGACAGGCGGCGGCGGCGCTATCCTCACCAATGACGAGGAACTCGGACGCCGTGCCAAGCATCTCACCACCACCGCGAAGCTGCCGCACAAATGGGCCTTCGTGCACGACGAGATCGGCTTCAACTACCGCCTGCCAAACCTGAACGCCGCGCTCGGCTGCGCCCAGCTCGAGCAGCTCGAGGGTTTCCTGGCGAGCAAGCGACGGCTGGCTGCGACCTATGAGCGCGTCTTTGCGGACGTTCCCGGCGTGCGCTTTTCGCGCGAGCCCGAGGGCACCACCAGCAATTACTGGCTGAACGCGATCCTGCTCGACGAAGCGCATGCGAGGCGGCGCGACGACGTGCTGACGGCGCTGAACGAAGCCGGTTTCGGCGCGCGGCCGGCCTGGACCCTGATGCACCGCCTGCCGATGTTCGCACAGAGCCCGCGCGGCGATCTCGCCAATGCCGAGTCGATCGAGCGCCGCCTGATCAACCTGCCGAGCAGCGCCAGCATCAGGGCTCGCGATGAATAGCGGAGCGCGAAAGATCTGCTTCGTCACCGGCAGCCGGGCCGATTTCGGGCTGCTGGTCTGGCCGATGCGCGCGATCCGCGAGACAGCAGGCTTGAGGCTCCAGCTCATCGCCACCGGCATGCATCTCGCGCCCGAGTTCGGCTACACGTTCAACGCCATCCGCGACGAGGGCTTCGAAGTCGACGAGCGCGTCGAGACGCTGCTTGCCAGCGACACCGGCGCGGGCGTCGCAAAATCCGTCGGGCTCGGCGTGATCGGACTTGCCGACGCGTTCACGCGGCTGCAGCCGGATCTCGTCGTCGTGCTCGGCGACCGCTTCGAGATGTTCGCGGCCGCACAGGCGGCGATGTTCATGCGGCTGCCCATGGCGCATCTGTTCGGGGGCGACGTCACCGAAGGCGCGGTCGACGAATCCATCCGCCACGCCATCAGCAAGATGTCGCATCTGCATTTCACCAGCAATCAAGACTCGACGCGTCGGCTGATCCAGCTTGGTGAGCACCCATCCCGTATCCATACTATCGGCTCGGTCGGCATAGACGCCATCAAGCATCTCGATCTCATGAACCGCGATGACATCGGCAACGCGATCGGGATGCCGCTCGGCGAACGCAATGCGCTCGTGACGTTCCATCCGGTGACGGTCGAGGCCGGACGCTCGGTGGCCGAGCTGGACGAATTGTTCGCGGCGCTGTCGACGCTTGATCCCGGCTTTCGCCTCTTCTTCACGCTCGCCAATGCCGATGCCGAAGGGCGCGCGCTGAACGACCGGACCAAGGCCTTCGCGGCCGGCCGGCCGAACACGATCGCAGTCGCCTCGCTCGGGCAGCTCCGCTACCTCAGCCTGATGAGCCAGGTGGACGTCGTGATCGGCAATTCGTCGAGCGGCATCCTCGAAGCGCCGTCATTCGGTGTTCCGACGGTCGATATCGGCGACCGCCAGAAAGGGCGCAAGCGCGCTGACTCGGTGTTCCACGCCGCGCCCGAACGCGGCGCGATCGGCGCGGCGATCTCGCAAGCGCTTCAACGCGGCCGCAAGCACACCGTCAATCCCTATGGCGATGGTGATTCCAGCCGGCGATTTGCCGACATCATTGCCGGCATCCCGGATTTCGGCCAGCTCCTGAAGAAGGGCTTCTACGAGGTACCGGCAAGCGGAGCGCGGCCATGACGAGGCACACGCTGATCATCGCGGAGGCCGGCGTCAATCACGACGGCAGCCTGGACAAGGCACTGGCCCTGGTCGATGCGGCTGCCGATGCCGGTGCTGACATCGTCAAGTTCCAGACCTTCAATGCGAAGGCGCTGGCGGGCGGCGCGGCGAAGAAGGCCGACTACCAGCAGCGCACGACGGATGCCGCCGAGAGCCAGCTCGCCATGCTGGAACGCCTCGAGTTGCCCCAGGCTGCGCATCACACGCTGATCGCGCGCGCCGAGGAGCGCGGCATCGCGTTCCTGTCGACGCCGTTTGACGACGCTTCGCTCGCCTTCCTGCTGTCGCTCAAGCTGCCACGCATCAAGATCGGATCGGGCGATCTCACCAACGCTCCGCTGCTGCACGCTGCAGCGAGGGCCGGTGCGACGCTGATCCTCTCGACAGGCATGGCGACGCTCGGCGAGATCGAGGAAGCCCTTGGCGTGCTGGCGCACGGCTACGCGCAGCGCAACGATGCTGCGGGCATCGCATCTTTCCGCGCGGCGTGGCGCGATCCGGCGGCGCGCGCCGCGCTGGCGCGGCATGTCAGCCTGCTCCATTGCACGACCGAATATCCCTGCCCCATCGCCGATGTGAACCTCGCCGCGATGGCGACGATGCGGTCGGCGTTTCAGCTTCCGGTCGGCTATTCCGATCACACCGACGGTTTCGAAGTCTCGGTCGCCGCGGTCGCGCTCGGCGCCACAATCATCGAGAAGCACTTGACGCTGGATCGCAATGCCCCCGGTCCCGACCACGCGGCCTCGCTCGAGCCTGATGACTTCAAGCGCATGGTCAGCGCCATCCGTAATGTCGAGGCCGCGCTCGGCGACGGCGTGAAGACGCCGAAGGAATCCGAGGTCAGGAATGTGCCGGTGGCGCGCAAGAGCATCGTGGCGGCGCGCACGCTGGAGGCCGGCGAGATCATCGGCCCGGCCGACATCACCGCCAAGCGGCCGGGCACCGGCCGGCCGCCGATCGAATATTGGTCCCTGATCGGAACTGCGGCGCCGCGGGCGCTCGAACCCGACGATCCGGTCTAGCGGCGCGGCTTTGCCGGAACGCCGCGCAACATGGACCCGGGCGGCCATGAACCCGTGACGACAGAGCCCATCGCCACGAGCGTGTCGTGACCGATGGAGATGTGATCGCGGACACGGCTGCCGAGCCCGACAAAGCAATTGTCGCCGATCTCCGCGCCGCCGCCGACCACCGTTCCCGGAGAGAGATGGGTGTAGTGCCCGACGCGCACGTCGTGCTCGACGACCGCGCCCGAATTGATGATGCAGTGATGGCCGATCATGCTTCGCGCATTGACGATCGCCCCCGGCATGATGACGCTTCCCGGACCGATCGTTGCCGACGGCGAGACGAACGCACGCGGATGGATGACCGATGCCCAGCGCTTGAGTTGCAACCGGCCGATCATCTGCCGGCGCGCGGGCCCCGCCTGCATCGTTCCGACCCCGACCACGAAGGCGGCGTCCGGATAGTTCGGGGCAACATCATCGGTTCCGAGATAGCGCGCATCGCCAAGCGTTCCCGGCTGGCGGTCGAGGAAACCAATAATGTTGAACTGGCCGGACAGGAGCGCTGCCTCGTAGACCATGAAGGCGTGTTCGCCGCCGCCGATGATGATGAGATCGTCCATCGCGATTCCCTCAAGCCGCACCGATCTTAGCGGCAGGGCCGGGGCGCTTCAAACCGACCGATTGCGCCTGAAAACGCGTGAATTAACAAGCACAAGCCCGGGTCCCCTGACGGGGTTGACGCCGCCTGCCGCAGCCGCGATATAGCAGGCTCAGCCGTGGGCCGCCCCCAATCCTGGCGCATACGAGGCAGAATTGCCATGAAATCCTGGCGCAAGGCCATCGTCGGTACCCAGGCAAGTGTGGGCGAGGCCATTGCCGCGATCGAGAGCGGAAGCATCCAGATTGCGCTGGTGCTCGACGACCAGAACCGGCTGCTCGGCGTGGTCACCGACGGCGACGTCAGACGCGGACTGCTGCGCGGCGTCGCCCTCACCGGGCTTGCGACCGACATCATGAACCGGACGCCGGTGTCGGCGCCTGCGACGTTGCCCCGCGAGGACCGCCTGCATCTGATGCGGCAGAGGTCGATCAAGCAGCTCCCGCTCGTCGACGAGGGCGGCCATCTCGTCGTGGTCGAGACGCTCGATGAGCTGCTCGAACCGCGCCAGTATCCGAATCCGGTGCTGATCATGGCCGGCGGCCTCGGCGAGCGCCTGGGCGCGCTGACGCGCGACGTGCCGAAGCCGATGCTCAATGTCGGCGGCCGGCCGCTGCTCGAGACGATCGTCCGCAACGTCGTGCAGCAGGGTTTTGGCAACATCTTCATCTCGGTGAACTACAAGGCCGAGACGATCAAGGACTACTTTGCCGATGGCGCCGCCTTCGGCGCCCACATCCAGTACGTGCACGAGACCGAACGCCTCGGGACCGCCGGTGCGCTCGGGCTGTTTGCGACGCCGCCGGATCTGCCGATGATCGTCACCAACGGCGACATTCTCACCACGATCAACTACGGAGCGCTTCTCGACTTCCACATCGGAACGCCGGCGGAAGCGACAATGGCGGTCCGCGAGCACAAGGTGCACGTCCCCTATGGGGTGGTGTCCACGACGGACGGATTTCTCCAGACCATTCGCGAGAAGCCGACCGAGAGCTGGTTCGTCAGCGCCGGCATTTATGTGGTCGGCAGGTCCGTCTTCCGCCATGTCACGCCGGGCCTCAGCATCGATATGCCGACCGTGCTCGAGCGCGTGATTGCCGACAAGGGACGCGTCGCGGTCTATCCGATTCGCGAATACTGGCTCGACATCGGTCGGCTGGAGGATTTCGAGCAGGCTCATGCGGAGTTTCACGAGGTCTTCCCGTGACCTCGACAAAAGCCGTCGTGGTTGGCCTCGGCTCGATCGGCACAAGGCATGCGCGTGTCCTGCGCGAGCTTGGCCTTCAGGTCGCAACGGTCAGCCGGCGCGACGGCGGCGACTACGGATCGATCGCGCAGGCCGTCGCGGCGGCGCATCCGGACTACGTGGTGATTGCCACCGAGACGGCGCGCCATGCGGACAATCTGCAAGAGCTGGCGCAAACCGGCTTCCAAGGTAAAGTCCTGGTCGAGAAGCCGCTGTTCGCGACGCCGGTCCCGCCCCCGAAATATCCGTTTGCCCAGGTCAGTGTCGGATACAATCTGCGCTTTCATCCGGTGATGACGGCCCTGGCCGAAAGGCTGCGGGGGCGCGACGTGATCACCGTCGCCGCTTATGTCGGCCAGGACATCAGGGAGTGGCGCCCCGGCCGCGATCATCGCACGACCGCGTCGGCCACGGTCGATGCCGGAGGCGGCGTGCTGCGGGATCTCAGCCACGAACTGGACTATCTGCTCTGGCTGTTCGGGCCGTGGCATCGCGTCGCGGCGCTCGGCGGCGCGTCCGGCGCGCGCGACATCGACGTCGACGACCATCTCGACCTGCTGCTCGACATGCAGCGAGCGCCATCGGTCCACGTCCACATGGACTATCTCGACCGGCAGGGCATCCGCCGCATCCGCATCAATGTCGATGAGGACACCATCGAGGCCGACCTCGTCGGCAGCCGCCTCACGGTCAACGGCAAGACAACGGAGATCCCCAGCGCGCGCGACCAGAGCTATCGCGACATGCATGTCGCGGCGATGCGTGGCGCGAGCCCGGCCTGCTCGCTGCCCGAGGCGCTCGGCGTCGTGCACCTGATCGACGCCAGCGAGCGGGCGCTGCGCAGCAAGACCTGGGTATCCCCATGAGTCTGCTCTGCACCATCTGCGCGCGAGGCGGCTCGAAGGGGGTCGTGGGCAAGAATGCGCGCGATCTCCTGGGCAAGCCGGTGCTTGCCTGGAGCATCGCACAGGCACGCGAGACGGGCCTGTTCGACACGATCGCCTTCAGCAGCGATTCGGATGCGCTGCTCGAGGCCGCCCTGAAGGCTGGCGCCGACATCGCGGTCAAGCGCCCCGACGAGATGGCGACCGACACCGCGCCGAAGCTGCCGGCGATCCGCCACTGTCTAGAGCAAGCCATCGCGCAAACCGGCAAGACGCCGGAGATCTTCGTCGATCTCGACGTCACCTCCCCGCTCCGCCTGGCCTCCGACATCACCGGCGCAGTCGCACTGCTGCGCGAGAGCGGCGCGCGCAACGTCATCACGGGGGCACCGGCCCGACGCTCGCCCTATTTCAACCTGGTCGAGCAGCGCAGCGACGGCAGCGTCGGCCTCTCCAAATCCGCCGATCCTCCGATCACGCGCCGGCAGGATGCACCGCGCTGCTTCGACATGAACGCGTCGATCTACGTCTGGCGTGTCGCGCCGTTCCTGGCGCGACCCGCGGTGTTCTACCCGGACACGCGCCTGTTCGAAATGCCGGAGGAACGCTCGATCGACATCGATTCCGATCTCGATCTTGCCCTGGTGGAACTGCTGCTGCGCCAACGACAGCCGGGCTGAGGAGCCTCAAGCGATGACCACGAGCTTCAAGGCTTTGTTCGATCTGACCGGCCGAACCGCCGTCGTCACCGGCGGGTGCGGTATCCTCGGACGCCGCTTCGCCGAAGGCCTTGCCGAGTTTGGTGCCAACGTCGCGATTGTCGATCTCGATCAGGCCGCGACCGATGCTGCGGCTGCCGACATCGCCGCGCGTCACCCCGTCCGCGCCAAAGGCTATGGCTGCGACGTCACCGTACCGGGCTCCGTACGCAGCACTGCTGATGCGCTCGAGGCGGATCTCGGATCCGTTTCGATCCTGCTCAACAATGCCGCGAGCAAGACCCGCGATGTCGACGCCTTCTTCGCCCCCGTCGAGACGTTCTCGCAGGACACCTGGCGCGAGATCATGGCCGTCAATCTCGACGGCATGTTCAACGTCGCGCAGGTCTTCGGCGGCCGAATGGCCGAACGCGGCTACGGCGCCATCGTGCAGACCGCCTCGATCTACGGCCTGATGGCGCCCGACCAGCGCATCTACGAAGGCTCCGAATATCTCGGCCGGGCCATCAACACGCCCGCCGTCTACACCGCGTCCAAAGCCGGCGTCATCGGGCTGACGAAGCACCTTGCGACCTACTGGGCGGCCAAGGGCGTTCGGGTCAATACTCTCACCCCGGGCGGGGTCGAGAGCGGACAGAACGAAACCTTCAAGGCCCGCTATGGCGCCCGTATCCCTCTTGGCCGCATGGCTCGCGCGGACGAGATGGTGGGGACCATGCTGTTCCTGGTGTCGGATGCCGCGTCCTACGTGACCGGCCAGAACATCGCCGTCGATGGCGGCCTGAGCGCCTGGTAGCAGAAATTCGATGATCAAGCGCCTGATCCAGAACACGGTGATTTCGGCGTTTGCCTTCGGCGTGGCCGCCCTGCTGGGTCTCGCAGTCATTCCGCTGATCATCGGAACCTGGGGGGTGACCGAGTTCGGTCTCATCGTCATTTCTCGGCTTCTGCTTCCCAGCGGCATGATGGCGGTGCTGGACCTCGGTCTGTCCGAGGTCGCAACCCAGGTCGTCGCGCGCGCGCGCGAGCACCGTAACTGGACCCAGGCCAGCCGCCAGATCGCCTTCTTGGGTGCCGCCTCCATCGCTCTCGCCTTGATCCTCAGCGCCGCGATCTGGCTCGCGACGCCGCTGTTCGTGACGGTGATGAAGGTTGACGCCGCGCACCTGGAGGCGTTCGCCCGGATCATGCACTACACGGCCATCGCTAACCTGATCTTCGTTCCGGCGCTGGTGTGGGAAGGCATCGTCAAAGGGTTCGAGCGCTACAACCTGCTCCGCGCCGCCGAGGTCACGTCGACGGCGGCCTATGTCGGGTTGACATTCGCAGCATCGTGGGCGGCGGCAGGCTTCGAGGTGGTCGCCTACATCTATCTCGCCACCCTGGTGGCCCGCGCCGTCGTCATCGGAATTGCCGCCTTCGTCGCCCTGCGGCACAAGCACGTGCGATTGCTGCCATGGACCCCGGACATCCGGAAGGACATTCTGCATCGTTGCCTGCTGCTGCTGCAGGGCAAGCTGATGGGCGGCATTTCCGGACCGCTTCAACCGTTCCTGATCGGATTGCTGTTCGGGCCCAGGGCCGTCGGCACCTACGACGCGCTGGTACGATTGTCGCGGGTCTCCAAAGTCGTCGTCAGCCTCCTGACATCCGCTTTGCTTCCAGTTGCCAGCCGGCTCGACGAGCGCGGCAGCGCCGCGTCGTTCCAGCGACTCGGCGACCTCGGCCTCGTCATGATGCCGATGTTCGTCGTGCCGCCGCTTGCCAGCACCGCAATCCTTTCGCCCGAGATCATGGAGATCTGGATCGGCCCCCTTCTTGCGCCCTACGCGTTCTGGATGGGCCTAAGCTTCCTGGTTCCGATCTGCGCGCAATATGTGGCAATCGGCAGCTTGATCTTCCTGACGCGCCCCGAGGTGCAGGCCAAGCTCAACCGGCTGGTGGCGGTTCAGCTTCTGATCTGGGCGGCGGTCTCCGCCGCGACGCTGCATTTGTTCGCAGAACGCGCCCTGATACTTGGCCAGGTCGTCGGTAGTATCGCCGTGCTTCCCTTGCAGCTGAGGGAGTTGCGCAGTGCACTCGAGCTCGATCGCAATCAGTTCGCGAAGATGATCGGAACCCAGTTCGCAATCCTTCTCCTGGCAAGCTTTTTTCTAGCAACAATTGCAGGTTACATTCGGTTCGACAGCGTGCTAAAGCTCGCGCTCGGTTCCATGGTTTTCTGTCTGGTGACCTGGGTGCTCCAGTACTTTCTGGTCCTCGAGCGTCGGCACCGGACCGTATTTCCCGCAGTCGGACAACTGATGGGACTGACATCCAAAGCAGCTAAATGAACATCCACGCGACAGACACGAAGGCGGTGACCACAGGGTTCGCTCCGGCGTCATTGACGGACAAGGCCACGACTTATGCCATCGACGCGGCAAGGAGCATTGGCCGTCTCGCCATGCGCCGCGTGAAGCGCACGGCCGACGTCGTGGATTCCGAGTACAACCTGACGCATTGGCTGCGAATGCTGACCGAAAAGAGCTGGACGAAAGCCGCCAGCATCGATGAGTTCCTGATACCCAAGAATCCCACGCGGGCTCTCCGCAAGGTGGACAATCAGATCTGCAGGATCGCGGCCGACGACTATTATCGCTATCGTGCCCGAGCCCTTGGCGACCTGCTCGCGCGGCACGCGGGCGGCGCCACCGAGATCGTCGAGCTTGGCGCCGGCTGTGGCATCAACCTGCTTTCGCTCCACCTCAATCATCCCGACTGGAAGCTGCATGGGTTCGACATTGCACCGAACGGGATCGCCGCAGGCCGCGAGATCGCGGCGCATTATGGCTTGTCGGACCGGATTTCGCTCGAAAGGATCGACCTGACCGACGGCAACGACCCGAGTTATTCCGCCATCAGTGATCAGGTCGTCTTCACCTTTTTCTGCATCGAGCAGATTCCTTATGACGTGCGCAAGGTGGTGGACAACATCATTGCCGCCAGGCCGAAGCGCGTCATCAACATCGAGCCGACGACGGAACTGCTGAATCTCTTGAATCCGCGAGATATCGTCAGCTTCCTCTATATCCGTTCGGTCGACTACCAGACGCAGCTGTTCTCGACCCTCGACGAGTACGAGCAACGGGGCCGCGTCCGCGTCCTGGCGCGAGAACGGATGCCGTTCGCCCCGACGATCCACAATGATGGCTTTTTGTATTGCTGGGAGCCCACATGACAACCATCAACACGACGGCTGATCAGACTGCTCCGAAGAGAGCCAAGATCAGCCAGTTCCGCCGCCTGTTGTGGCACGTCAACCGCACCGACCTCGGATGGGCGGTGAAGGCGGCCCTGACCGCTCTGCAATTGCCCGCGCGCACCAAGCGCGTCGCGCTGCTGAAGCAGCTTCCCACGAAGCCCGAGTGGTCCGAGGCGAGCCGCAAGCTCGCCGAGGATGGTTATGTCGACGTGTCCGCGCTCGTAGATCGCAGCCTCGCGGAAGCCGTCGCCTCGTTCGCGGACGGCAAGGTGAAGCGCCTCAACGAGCTCGTCGGCCACCAAAAGGAACGGCACAAATCATTCTGGGTCAGCCTGCTGGACGAGGACCTCGTCAACGGGTCTTTTGCGACCGACCATCCTTTCGTGCGCTACGCGTTGCAACCGGCTGCGCTGCGCATCATAGGCGACTTCATGCACGACCTCCCGCAATTGTCGGACGTGGTGTTGACGTTGTCGCAACCGACCCCGAATCAGGCGCTGAGCTTCTCGCAATTGTGGCACCTCGATCACGACGACAAGCGGGTCTGCAAGCTCTTCATCTATCTGACCGATGTTCAAGACACCGCGGACGGTCCGTTCACCTTCATTCCGGCCGGGCCGTCGAAGTCGTTCCGCAACTCGCTGAAGAGTCATATGAGCGACGCCCAGGTGTTCGCCAAGACCGGTCCGAACGTGGTCAAGGAAATGATAGCGCCTCGTCTGTCTTCTTTCATCGTCAACACGGCGCGCTGCCTGCACATGGGAAGCCGGATCCAGTCGGAGCACAGCCGCCTGCTGTACACGGCAACCTACATTCAGCAACCGCGCATCTTTCCCGAACCTCCGCCGCGCTTCCGCGCGGTCGGTGCCCTGACGGAGCTCGAGCGCACCGTGATGCGGCTCTGACGCGGATCTGCCGGGAGCTCACATCTTGCGCATAGGCCTGGTGGTCGATCACCCCAAGCGTGACCTGCCTGGGGCAGTCATGCTCGCTTATCAACTCGCGCGGCGTGGCGTCTCGGTCGTGCTCGTGCCGATGTACGAGCAGGCCGTCGACGTGCCGCGGCTCGGGCTGGACGCACTGGTCGTCAACTACGCACGTGCCGTCAATCTCGACCTGATGCGCAGCTTCGCCAAGGCGGGCCTTGCGCTTTACGTGCTCGATACCGAGGGCGGCGTGCTTGCCGAGAAGGGCGGCAATTCGCCACCGGCAATGGCGGCGCACATCAAGGGCAGCGGCTACGCCGACATCCTGACGGGCTATTTCTTCTGGGGCAGCCGGCTGCGCGACGCCTTCCTCGCGACCGGGACCATGAAGCCGGAGCAACTTCACCTCACCGGATGCCCCCGCTTCGATTTTGCAGCGCCACGCTGGCGCACGCTGCTCGACGGCGAGCCGAGCGGCTATCTGCTCGTCAACGCCAACTTTCCACTGGTCAATTCACGCTTCACTGGCAAGCCTGGCGGCGAGCGCGAAGCAATGGTGCGGGCCGGCTGGGACGGCGCCTATGTCGACCGCTTCATCGCGGACCTGAAGCAGGTCTTCGCCAACTATCTCGCCGAGATCGACCGGCTTGCCGCAGCGTGCCCCGACCGCAACATTCTCGTGCGTCCGCATCCTTTCGAGAGCGAAGACGTCTATCGCAACGCGCTTTCGCGCCACGCCAACGTCCTGATCGACGGCACCGGCAGCGTGCTCGACCGCATCCGCAATGCCGCCGCCGTCATTCATCTCAATTGCGGAACCGCCGTGGAATCGGTCCTGCTCGGCAAGCTCCCGCTCCAGCTCGAGTACCTGAACACGCCGATGACCGCCGGCCATGCCGCGCTGCCCGCACGCGTGAGCCGGCCGGTCGCCTCGTTCGACGAGTTGCTCAGCGCCATCGACCACATCGCGCGCGAGACCGAGGCCTTCGATTTCGCCCGCGTTCACGCCGCCGATATCGAGGCCTTCTTTCATCTGAACGACGGACAGGCCGCCGAACGCGTCGCCGACGTCCTGACGCGCGCGACGAACGCGCACCGGCCCTACGTATCGCTGCTTGCCACCATGAAGGGCACGCGCGACAAGCCGAGCATCGGCCAAATCATCAAGGGCGCCGCCAGCGCGGCGCTCGGCTCCGCCCTCACCGAGCGGCTGCGCAGCCGGTTCAATCCCGCCCGCCGCGACAAGCGGATCGCACTGTCCCTCGTCCAGCCCCTGCTTCAGCGCATCGCCGCGCACGATCAGGCGAGCCCGTCCCAATATACGGCAAAGCGCGCGCATTGCGCGATGACGGGCTTGCCGCTCGCGAGCATTGCGATCGAACACGCCCACTAGAGCCATGACAGCATCCGCAAAGACCATTCTCATCACCACGCTTGCCGAATACCAGACCCGGTTCTGGATTCCGGTTGCACAGCGCTTGCGCGCGGCAGGCCATGACGTTGAGCTGCTTGCCTTCGACGATCGCAGCGCCGAGATGTCGGCGGCCGAGGGCGTGCCGGTCACGAACATGTATCGCGAAGGCCTCAAGGCCGGCCCTCGGCCCGACGATCGCGCCGCGTTCGATACGCGCGTTGCCGCCTACGGCCTCGACGGAACCAACTTCCTGTTCAGCCATGAGCGCTTCACCTTCGGCATCCGCGATACTGCCGCCTTGCGGCGGCGCTTCATGATTTACGCCAACGCCATGGAGACACTGCTCGACCGGCTGGAGCGGCAAGGCAAGGAAGCCGAGCTGGTGCAGGAGCTCGGCGGCTTTCTCTCAGTGATCGCGAGCTTCTACGCCGCAAGGCGCCGCAACATCCGCAACTGGTTCATCGAGCCTTCGTTCTTTCGCGGCCGCATGTACTTCACGCCGGACAGCTTTGCCGCTCCCGATATGATGGCGGAGCCCGCGGAATCCGTGTCCCCCGAGGTACGCGCATATCTCGACGAGACGCTGACGAAGCGCGCGATCGTCATTCCCAAGAAGGACCAGCATCATTATTCGGCGGCATTCAAGAAGGTCGTCAATTTGCGCAACGCCAACCGCCTCGTCGAGAAGCTGTGGGACCAGTTCGCGCTCGGCAAGCACCAGGAGTTCGGGCACAATCTGCGTCATGCCCAGGTGCATGCCGCGATGGCGCTCAACGCGACGCGGCTGCGCAGGCTCTACCAGCCGCTCCCCGAAACGCCGTTCGTCTACTATCCGTTCCACGTTCCGGCAGACATGGCACTGACGCTGCGCTCGCCGGACTATCTCGACCAGGTCGCGACCGTCGACTTCCTGCTGCGCACGATCCCGGATTCGCATGTGCTGGTGGTGAAGGAGCATCCTGCCCAGATCGGGGCAATCTCGGCCGCCCGCCTGTTCGAGCTCGCGCGGCGGTTCGACAATTTCGTACTGTTGCCGCCGCAGACCAACAATTACACCGTGCTCGATCGCGCCGCTGCCGTCGTCTCCGTCAACAGCAAGTCGGGCGCCGAAGCGCTGCTGCTCGGCAAGCCGGTGGTGGTGATGGGCGACGCATTCTACCGCTCCTGCCCGCTGGTCCATGCGGTCGATCGTCTGGCCGATGTACCCGCACGGTTGCGCGCGGCGCTCGCCGCCGGGCCGTTCGATCCGGCCAAGGGCGCGCCCTATTTCCAGTCGGCCTGGCGGCGTTCTTATCCGGGCGAGCTCTATGTCGGCGACACCAAGCTGCTCGACACGTTTGCCGCGTCTTTGCGTGCCGCAATCGCCGAGCCGGCCCGCGTGAACTGAACGGACCCGTCATGCCGCTCGTTTCGATCATCACACCGTCCTGGAACGTCGAAGGCCTGATCGAGGAGACGATCCGCTCGGTGCAGGGCCAGACATTCACCGATTGGGAGCTCTTGATCGCCGACGACTGTTCGACGGACAAGACCCCGCAGATCATCGCCGACATCGGCGAGCGCGACCCGCGCGTCAAGCTGATCCGGCAGGCGAAGAACGGCGGGCCGGCGCTGGCGCGTCAGGCCGCGATCGACCAGGCGAAGGGCCGCTATCTCGCCTTCCTCGACAGCGACGATCTGTGGCTGCCCGAGAAGCTGGAGCGGCAGCTTGCCTTTGCGAAGGCAAAGCCGGCCGCGCTCAGCTACACCGCCTTCCGACGCATCAACGAGACCAACACGGTGACCGGACGGCTGATCGAGGTGCCGGCCTCGCTCACCTATGGGCAGCTCCTGAAGAACACCGCGATCGCGACACTGACCGCGATGGTGGATCGCGAGATCGCAGGTCCCGTCGCGATGAAGAACGAGGGCTACGACGATTTCTGCCTGTGGCTGTCGATCCTCAAGCGCGGCCATACTGCATATGGCCTCAACGAGGATCTGGCGCGCTACCGCGTCCGGGGGTCCTCGGTATCGAGCCGGCCGATGCGCTCGGCCAAATGGGTCTGGCAGATCTACCGCAATGTCGAGCAGCTCTCGCCGATCAGATCGGCCTGGTGCTTCGCCCATTGGGGGGCGCGGGCCTGGCTGAAGCGGCGTGAATTCTAGCAACAGTCGCCGGCGCGCCGCGCAAGCGCCCCGGAGCGGTCGAAATGAACATTGCGACACCGGCCAGTTGTCTCTAGTCTGGCCGGGATCGGAGAGGGCTTTGCGTGCACAATCAAGGTGTTATTCCACTGGCAACGCATCCCGTCAGCGATCGCCGGACCTGGATCGGCTGGACCCTCTGCAGCCTGTTTCCTGCAATTTTTCTGCTGTCTCTGTTTGCGCTCACGGCGCTCAGCGCGCCCGAACATGACGACTTCTGCTTCGCCGATCTGTACGCCCGTCACGGTTTCATCGACACCGTATTGCGCTTCTATCATTCGCAATCGGGCCGCGTCCTGGCCCTGTGGCTGACCCAGCTGCCGCCGGCGATCTCTGCCGCGGCGGGCGTCGACCTCCTGTCGGCCTATTCCGCCACCATGGCTGTAAGCGCGGCGCTGTTCTTGGCAGCCACGGCGCTGGCCATGGCCCGTAGCTGGCCGCACGGCAGCGCTTTTCAATTGACCTTTCTCATACTCGCGTTCGCGGGTGCCGTGCTCGGCGCAGCTCCGAGCGTCCGGGATTTGCTCTATTGGCTGTCGGCGGTGACCTGCTACGTCCCGCCCGCCTTGGCCACCATCCTGATCCTGGGGGAGTGCGTCCGGGCGCTTGAACGGCAAGCCAGCTTTTCGTGGGTGCTAAGCCTCGCGATGTCCCTCGGCGGGTTCGCCGCTGCGCTGTGCAACGAATTCACTGGCGTCTGGCTCCTGCTGATCATATCGGCGTCGTTCGTGGCGCGCCATCTCTTCAGCCAACCGCGCCAGCTGATGCATCACGTCGCGATCGCGACAGCCATCACGATCGGGTGGATCATCGTCGTCTCCGCCGGCGGCAACGGCACGCGCATGGGACAACTTCCGAACGGCGGACATGTCGCGCTATCGATCTTTCAGGCTCTGCTCGATTCGCTCGCCGGCCTCGGCCGCTTTGTTCGAGAGCCCGCCGTTATCGGCTGGCTGGCCGCTGTTGGCCTCGTTGCATTGGCAGAACCTGACCCGACACCCCAAGCGGCGCAGGAGCACAAGCGGCTCGCTCTCGGCACGATCGCAATCTGCCTGGCGTGCGGCTATTTCGAGTATTTCGCCCATCGCTATGCGACCGGCATGAGGCTCGTTGAAAGGGCGCAGAACCAGGCCCTGATCCTGCTACTGTTCGGATCGACGCTGGCGGCCAGGCTGCTCGTCGGCGCCTACCGCCCGCAATTGCGGGAACGGCTTGCGGCGGGCGCGTTTCGTGGCCTGCTCGGTCCGGTGAGGCTACCTGTGAGCTTGGCGCTACTCATGATCGGCTCGCTCGGCCTGAGCTCGACGGGGTTTCAGCTGCGCTCGCAACGACAGGACCTGTATCCCTATTGGCGGGAGAGCACTGCGCGACACGCCTTCCTGACAACCAGCCCCGAGCCGGTTGTCGTGATTCCACGGCACAAATCGACGCCGTCCTTGCTGATGACCGCCGACGTGACGGCCAACGCCGACAGATTGCCTAACGATTGCATCGCCAGATATTACCACAAGTCCGCTGTCTATGCTGCCGATACGCCGCGCTGACCACTTGCCCTGCTCCAGAGATGCGAACGTGAAAACAATCAGCGTCATCACTCCCTGCTACAATGAAGAGCTCAACGTCCGGGATTGTTATGAGGCGATCCGGAAGATCTTCGATAGCGAGCTGCAAGGGTACCGGCGCGAGCACATCTTCTGCGACAACGCCTCCGACGACCGCACCGTGGAAATCCTGCGCGAGATCGCTGCACAGGATCCTGCGGTGAAGATCATCGTCAACGCACGCAATTTCGGGCCGCTGCGCAACACCTATAACGGCGTGATGGCCTCGCGGGGGGATGCGGTTCTTTTGTTCATGCCGGCGGATCTTCAGGATCCGCCCGAATTGCTCCCCGAGTTCGTCAAACTGTGGGAGGCCGGGTACGAGATCGTCTACGGCATCCGCGCCGTGCGTGAGGAAGGGCGGCTGATGAGCGGCATCCGCAACGCCTATTACCGCCTGCTGACCCGCTTCTCCGAGGTGAACGTCCCTCCCGGCGTCGGCGACTTCCAGCTCGTCGACCGGCGCGTGGTCGAGGCCATGCGTCACGTCCGCGACACCTATCCGTTCATGCGGATGATGACGTTCGAATGCGGCGGCCGCGCCGTCGGCGTCCCCTACACCTGGCGCCAGCGCAAGAAGGGATTTTCCAAGAACCGCGCTAGCGCGCTGATCGACCAGGGACTGAACGGGCTGGTGTCCTTTACCACGGCACCCGTCCGCTTCGGGCTGTTCGCGGGCTTCCTGATCTCGGCCCTGAGCATCGGCTACGCCGTCGTCAATTTCGTCGTCGGCCTGATCCTGTACCGACAGCTCGCCGAGCCCGGCATCATCACGCTGATCGTCGCCATGTTCTTCTTCGGCGGCGTGCAGCTGTTCTTCATGGGCATGATCGGCGAATACGTTCTCGCAATCTACGGACAGGTGCGCGACAAGCCCGTGGTGTTCGAGCGCGAGCGCGTCAATTTCGATCCCTCTCCGCCATCCGGGTCCTGATCCGCAGGCTGCGTCAACGCTTCGCCAGCGATTGCTCGATCCGCGCGACGATCGCCGCGGCCGAGAGGCCCGCGGCATCAAGCAATGCCTCTCGCGAACCCGCGCTCGAGGTCTTGCCGCCCTGCTCGGGAATGCCGATGCCGACAATCGGCGGCCGCTGCGTATCGCCGGCAAATGCGGCCGCCACCAGGCTGAACAGGCCGCCGCGCAAGATATGCTCTTCGAGCGTCACGATGAGCGCAGCGTCACGTACGGCGTCCCGGATCGCGGCCTCGTCGAGCGGTTTCAGGCAGGAGACGCTGACCACACCGACGTCCTTGCCGCGTCCGGCGAGCTCGCCGGCGGCCTCCAGCGCGCGCGAGGCGATCGGTCCGGACGCGAGGATGACGATCTCTCGCCCTGGGCGCAGCAGGCGCGGCTTGCGCAGGTCGGTTACGGCAGCGCCGAGGTTCGGCTCCCCTGCCCGGCTGAGCCGCAAGTAGGAGGGCTTGCCGCTTGTCGCGATCAGACGCGTCGCGGCGCGCACCTCCATGGGATCGCAGGGCACGAACACTTCGATGCCTGGCAGCATCGACATGATGCCTGCATCCTCGAGCGCGTGGTGGGTGTAGCCCTGGCTGCCATAGGCGTAGCCGGCGCCGACCGCCACGACCTTGACGTCGGCGCCGTGATAGCAGACGTCGTTGCGCAGTTGCTCGAGACAGCGCAAGGTCGGGAAGTTGCCGATCGAATAGATGAAGACCGTCTTGCCCGACAGCGCGATGCCGGCGGCGATCCCCGCCATGTTCTGCTCGGCAACACCGACGTTGAGATAGCGATCGGGAAACTTCGCCGCGAACGGCTCCAGCACGGAGTAGCCGAGATCGCCGCAAAGCAGCCAGATGTCGGGATTTTCGCTTGCGGCCTGCGACAGGCTCTCGATGAAGGTCGTCCTCATGCGCCGACCTCGGCCAGCGCCCGGGCGAGCAGCTCATCCGAAGGCGAGCGGTAATGCCATTCGAGCTTGTTCTCCATGAAGCTCACGCCCTTGCCCTTCACGGTGTGAGCGATCACGACGGTAGGTCGGCCGGATGCCGCCGGCGCAGCACCGAGGACACGCTCGAGCGCGGCGAGGTCGTGACCGTCGATCTCCTCGACCTGCCAACCGAACGCCTTCCATTTCTCGGCGAACGGATCGAGGTTGAGCACTTCGGCAACCGAGCCAAAGCTCTGGATCTTGTTGAAGTCGACGACGACACAGAGATTGTCGAGCTTGTGATGGGGCGCAAACAGGATGCCCTCCCAGTTCGAGCCCTCGTCGCATTCGCCGTCGCTGAGCAGGCAGAACACGCGGCTGCCGGCTCCTGTGGAGCGCGCCGCGAGCGCCATCCCGATTGCGATCGGCAGGCCATGGCCGAGCGAGCCGGTCGAAACCTCGACGCCGGGGACGGCATGGCTGACGTGTCCAGTGAAGATCGAACCGTCACGGCAATAAGTGTCGAGCTCGGCCAGGGAGAAGAAGCCGCATTCGGCGAGCGTTGCGTACATGATCGCCGTGGCGTGGCCCTTGCTGAGCACGAAGCGATCGCGGCTTGGGCTTTGCGGCTCGGCAGGATCGATGCGCAGGATCCGAGTATAGAGCACTGCCAGGATGTCCGCCATCGAGAGGCAGCCGCCGATGTGCGAAGCCTTCGCGGCATGCACCATGCGCAAGGCGTGCGCACGGATCCGTCGCGCGAATTCTTTCGGCTCAGGAAGATTTGGTCGCGTCATGCCAGTCTACCGTCTCGCGTAGTCCCTCATCCAGTGGCACTTCGGGGTTCCAGCCCAGGGCGAGCATGCGCGAAACGTCCGCAGCCAGGACCATAACCTGATCGGGCCGATAGGCCAACTCTCCGAAGCCGAGCGCAGCGCCGGGATCGATGAGATCGCGCAGCCGCGTCACGGTCTCGCGTAGCGGCGGCGCCTCCGCGCTGCCGACGTTGAGGATGCCGCTCGCCGCGTCATGCATGATCGCCAGGCGGAAAGCGCTCGCAGCATCACGCGCGTGCAAGAACCCCCAGCGTTGCTCGCAAGCCGTCAGAGCCATGTGCTGTCCGGAGCGCAAGTTCCGGATCATGCTCGGGATCAGCCAGTGGTCGGCGTCCTTCGGGCCGTAGGTCGAGAAGATCCTGAGCCAGGCTGCGCGCAGCCCGCGCTGCTCGCACAGGCGCACCGCCATCGATCCGGCCGCGAGTTTGGCCATGCCGTACAACGTCGTCGGCCGCGGCGCGTCATCCTCCCGGATAGCGCGGTCGTAGGGTCCATATTCCGCCTGCGAGCCGGCCCCCACGAAAATCCTGGCACCCGCCTCGGCTGCGAGTTCGGCAAGGCCCACCGTATCAGCCACATTGACGGCCTGAACCGGGCTGTTGCGCTCGCTACCTGCGACGCCGCGCCAGGCCATGTGCACGACAGCCTCCGGGGCGAAGGCGGTCAGCGCCCCGCGCAGCCCGTCCAGATGCTCCAAAGCGCCGGGAATCACGTGCAGACGGTCATGCACGTCCCTCAGGCGCCAGGCGGCACCTGCCGGCCGCAGCAGTACGGCGACCTCGTGCCCCCGCGCGACGAGGTCCGCAACGAGATAGGAGCCCAGAAAACCGCTCGCGCCGGTCACGAAAATACGCATGCGCCCCGGGTAGATCAGCGACCGGGGCCCGTCAATGCCGGGGAGCGGAAGGTTCACCGGGGGCCAGGAGCCGCGCTCCAGGCCCGTGAGACCGATCCGACTTGATTATCCGGCCCACGCAGCTAAACGGGGGCCAGGATTGAAGTTCGACGACACAGGGGTAGGTGCATGAGCGATTTCAGGCTGGCCATGGTTTCCGCGGGCTTCGAGCACGGCGGGAACGTCACCCATCGCCACTTCGACGGCCATCCCGACCTGCTCGTTTACCCCTTCGAGTCGCAGCTCGGAAACCGGAACTTCAACGACTTCCTGGCTTCGGTCGAGCGTGTCCAATACCGCTATCCCGAATTTCCGGAAGGGCTGACGGCGATCGAGCTCTACGAGCAGATGATCGACGAGGAGTTGAAGACCTTCCTGCGCAAGCGCAACGGCTCCAAGTTCCGCGATGCGGACTGCGTGATGGACGAGAAGAAGCGCGTCGCCGAGTTCGCCCGGATCGTCGGCCAGCCGCCAATCTTCCGCCGCAAGGTGATCGAGGCTTTCTTCCGGGCGACCTTCGCGGCCTGGGAGAACTATTACACCAAGCCGCGCCCGGGCATGGTCCACGTCGGTTATTCGCCCGCCATCGGCATCGACGCAGACCGCATGGTGCGCGATTTCCCCGACATCCGCATCCTGCACATCGTGCGCAATCCGTTCTCGGCCTATCGCGACACCAAGCGCCGCCCGTTCCCGCAGCCGCTGACGAAATACCTGATCACCTGGAACATCTATCACTCCACCGTCGAGATGTTCGCCAGGATGTATCCGAACAACGTACGCATCTTCCGCTACGAGGATCTCGTCGAGGACAGGCGCAAGTTCATGACCGAGGCCGCCGCCTTCATCGGCGTGCCTTTCGCCGACACCATGCTCTACCCGAGCTGGAACGGCCTCGAGATCAAGGACTCCATCGCGCCCTGGGGCACCGTGCTCAAGAGCACCAAGGACTACAACCGGGCCGTCATCGAGGAGCTCTCGGACGAGGAGCGCAAGCAGATCGCGCAGGGCACCGCGGCGCTCGCCCGTCATTTCGGCTACGACCGGATCGACTACTTGAGCCCGCTCTATCGTGCTGAGTAAGATCGCGTTCTTCGAAACCGACGACCGCCCCGACATTGCCGCCGATCGTGCGCGCCTGCTGCCCGCGCTCCGGGGGTATCTGCAATCCTTCGGCCACGACGTCACCGTCACGCCGGCGCCCGGCGGCACGCTCGGCGCCTGCTATGAAGCGGATGTCTCTGGCGAGAGGCGCTTTCTGAAGGCCCATCTCCCGGATGCGAGCGCGCGCGCCAGCCTCGCCAAGGAAGCCGACATCCTCCAGCAGCTCTACGGCAGCACGATCGTGCTCGACCGCTGCGAAGTCCCGCTCGAGGATGGGACGACGCGGCTCTGCCTGATGATGCCCCTGCTCGTACCGGTGCCCGCCCCGATTCCGCCCGCTGATGCCGCCGCGATGGCGGCTGCGTTTGCCGAGCGGCTCAAGGATTGGCGGCCGGATCACCTTGCCTCGTTCGAGCGATATCTTGCATCTGCTGAACAGGCCCTGAAAACGCTGTCGGACCGCGGTCTGCTGGAGCGGGCCAGCGCCGCCGAGGTGCGCCGACTGATCGTGCTGCTCGGAGATCGTCTTCCCCACCTGCCTGAAGCGCTTTGTCACGGCGATTTCGGTCCCAGGAACATCATGCTCCAGGGGACCACACCGCGCGCAATCGATTGGGAAGACGCGTTCCGCGGGATCGCCGGGTACGACTATCTCTACTGGCTTACGTTCATGGAGAACCGGCCGTACCTGCAAACGGCTGCCTTCGGCCGAACCGGCCTGTCGCACGACGTCGAGCGCGCCATCCTCGTGCTCGTCGTCCTGCTCAAATCCTATCTGGCGGTCTTGTCGGGCGCGCATCTGACGCACGCGGTGTCGGCCCAGGATCGCATCGCCGGGATCCTCGATCTGCCGCGCTGATCGGGCTCACATGCTGCCAGCGACCTGATCGAGCTGATCGAGCGAGAACTTGCGGAGGTCGCGCCCCTGGCGTAGCGCCTTGTACCAGTCGACGGTGAGACGAAGCCCCTCGGTCAGATCGAGCCGCGGCGTCCAGCCGAGCTCGCTCCTTGCCTTCGCGCAGTCCAGCCTGAGATAGGCGGCTTCGTGCGGATGCGGGCCGGCGTCTGCCGTCCACCGCGCGCCGTCACCCCACAGCGCGATCAGATGATCGACCACCGTCCCGACCGGCACCTCGCTTGCGGTATCTGGTCCGAAATTCCAACCGCCGACGAAACGTTCATCGCTCGCCAGCCGCTCGACCAGGGAGAGATAGCCGAGTACGGGATCGAGCGCGTGCTGCCAGGGCCGCACCGAATTGGGATTGCGGATGCGGAGCGCCTCGCCCGCCAGAAACGCCTGCATTGCATCGGGCACCAGGCGGTCGCGCGCCCAGTCGCCGCCACCGAACACGTTGCCGGCGCGCGCGGTCGCAACGCGCGCCGCGCCTCTCTCGTTGAAGAAGCTGTGACGGTAGGAATGCGTGACGAGCTCGGCGCAGGCCTTGCTGTTGCTGTAGGGATCGTCGCCGCCGAGCCGGTCGCCCTCGCCGAAGGCGGCACCCATGCCGTTATTCTCGTAACACTTGTCGCTGGTGACGTTCAGGATCACCTGCACCGATCGCAGATGCCGTGCCGCCTCCAGCACATGCACCGTGCCCATCACGTTGGTCGCAAAGGTCTCGACCGGCTCCTCGTAAGAGGGCCGCACCAGCGCTTGCGCCGCCATGTGGATGACGATGTCGGGCTCGGCCTCCGCCATCGCAGCGCGCAAGGTCGGGAGATCGCGAATATCGGCGAGGCGGTTCTTGATGTCTTCGGCGATGCGCGCCTTGACGAACAGCGCATACTGGTGTGTCGGCGGCAGCGCATAGCCGTAGACGTCAGCTCCGAGACGGCGCAGCAGCAGCGAGGCCCACGCGCCCTTGAAGCCGGTATGGCCGGTGAGAAAGACCTTTTTGCCGCGCCAGAATGCCGGATCCGTCACCAGATCCTCCACTTGGCGCGGTTACCCGCCCACTCACCCTCGAGAAAATTGCGATCGCGCAGCGAATCCATCGGATGCCAGAAGCCCGGATGCACATAGGCGCGCAGATCGTCGCCGCGCACGAGCTGCTCCATCGGCTCGCGCTCCCAAATCGTGCTGTCGCCTGCGATCAGCTCGCCGACCGACGGGGACAATAAAAAGAAACCGCCATTGATCCAGCCACCGTCGTCATTGGGCTTTTCCTCGAAATTGACGACCCGGTCGCCCTCGATCGCGATCGCGCCGAACCGCTTGGCCGGCCGCACCACCGAAACGGTGGCGCGCCGCCCGTGGGCCTTGTGGAACGCGATCTCGGCGGCCAGGTCGATATCGGCGACACCGTCGCCATAGGTCAATGCGAAGAAGGGCTCGTCCGCGACATAAGGCAACACCCGCTTCAGCCGGCCGCCGGTCTGGGTGTCCTCGCCGGTATCCACCAGCGTGACGCGCCATGGTTCGGCGGTTTCGCGATGCACGTCCATCCGGTTCTCGGCCAGATGAAACGTCACGTCGGACATGTGCAGGAAGTAATTCGCGAAATACTCCTTGATCATGTAGCCCTTGTAGCCAAGGCAGATCACGAAGTCGTTGAAGCCGTAGTGGCTGTAGATCTTCATGATGTGCCAAAGAATCGGGCGCCCGCCGATCTCCACCATCGGCTTCGGCCGGGTGCTGGTCTCCTCCGCGATTCGGGTGCCCAGGCCTCCCGCTAGAATTACGACTTTCATTCACCTGCTCCGAACGGGGCACGCCTCCCGCGCATTTCAGACGGCTTCTATACGAAGTGGCGCGAGCTGGAAAATCTTCGTCCGCGCAGCTGTCGAGCTATAGGTATTTTACTACCTTAGCGCAAAGCTATTGGCGATTCTGCCCATAGCCGATACCACTCTGCCGGCCGCATCCGGACGAGCCTCCCGACACTCCCGCTGGAACCGATCATGCCGTTTGAAAACTACAGGAACAGCCGCATCCTCGTGACCGGAGGCGCCGGGTTCATCGGATCGCATTTGTGCGAGCGGCTGCTGGATGCCGGCGCAGAGGTGGTGTCCGCGGACAATTATTTCACCGGCAGCCGGCGCAACATCGCCCATCTGATCGCAAATCCGCTGTTCGAGGCGGTCCGGCACGACGTCACCTTCCCGCTCTACATCGAGGTCGACGCGATCTTCAACCTCGCCTGTCCGGCCTCCCCGATCCACTACCAGCGCGATCCCGTGCAGACCACCAAGACCTCGGTGCACGGCGCCATCAACATGCTGGGGCTCGCCAAGCGGCTCAAGGCGCGCATCTTCCAGGCTTCGACCAGCGAGGTCTATGGCGACCCGCTGATCCATCCGCAGACCGAGGATTACTGGGGCAACGTCAACCCGATCGGCATCCGTTCCTGCTACGACGAGGGCAAGCGCTGCGCCGAGACGTTGTTCTTCGACTATTGGCGCCAGCACGGCCTGCCGATCAAGGTCGCGCGCATCTTCAACACCTACGGCCCGCGCATGCAGCCGAATGACGGTCGCGTGGTGTCGTCCTTCATCGTCCAGGCGCTGAAGGGCGAGCCGATCACCGTGTTTGGCGACGGCGGCCAGACCCGCTCGTTCTGTTATGTCGACGACCTCGTCGAGGCCATCATGCGGTTGATGGTGACTGCGGAAGACGTCACCGGCCCGATCAATCTCGGCAACAATTCCGAGTTCACCATCCGCGAGCTCGCCGAGAAGGTCATCGAGCTCACCGGCTCGCGCTCCAAGCTCGAGTTCAAGCCGCTGCCACAGGACGACCCGCGTCAGCGCCAGCCCGACCTCGCCAAGGCGAAGGCCATGCTGAACTGGGAGCCGAAGGTTGCGCTCGAAGACGGGCTGAAGGAGACGATCGCCTACTTCAAGCACTCGCTCGAAATCGCCTGATCCGCTCGCCCCCTTCAGCGTCCGCAGCAAGCTTCGGCAATGAGCGCACCGCCAGGTATCATCAGCGATGTCCGCGCCTACCTGGACTCGAGGGGCGGGCTGAGGACGCTGGTGCTGCTGCACAGCGCCGTCACATGCCTGTCGCTGATCGAGGTCGCGACCTTCCAGCTCTCCATCGACTTCAACCCGAGGCGCTTGTGGATCGCGGTCATCGTCGCGATTGGATTCTCCACCGTCTCGCTGCTGTTCGTCTCTGCCCGCTTCTGCTTCGGCTATTTCGTCGGATTCTACTTCTACACGATGATCCTGGGCTTCCTGTGGATCGACGTTTTCTCCGACTATGACTACCCGCGATTGCTTGCCGGCGTTTCCGCTGCCCTGGCGCTGGTGCTCTTCCTGATACCCATGTTGTATATCCGGACGCCGTTGCGGCAGTTCGCGCCCATGTCCAATGCCCGCTTCGAGCATCTGCTGACGCTCATCCTCCTGCTCTCCATCGCCACCATCGCCGTCGCCTCGACCTATAATTTCCGCCTGGTCTCGATCGCGAACATCTATGACTACCGCGACACGCTCGATTTTCCAGGAGCGCTGCGGTATCTCATCGGATGGGTTTCCAGCGCGCTGCTGCCGTTTGCCTTTGCCGGCTACTGGCTGCTCGGCCATCGCTGGCGCGCAGGACTGGTCCTGGTCCTGCTCCTGCTGTTCTATCCCATCACGCTGACGAAGTTCGCGTTCTTCACGCCGGCCTGGTTGATCGCGCTGGTCGTGCTGTCGCGGCTCTTGGAGGCGAGAGCATCGGTCATCGCCTCGATCTTCGTCCCGATGCTGCTCGGCCTGCTCGTGATCTGGGTGACGGAGGCAAGCCTGCGAAGCATTCCAGGCAGGTATTTCGACATCGTCAACATCAGGATGATGGCGACGGCATCGGGCGCGCTCCAGCTCTACAATGATTTCTTCGCCAATCACCCGCTGACCTGGTTCTGCCAGATCTCCGTTCTCAAGCCGCTGATGCATTGCCCTTACGCAGAGCCACTCGCGGTGGTGATGCAGAACACCTATGATTTCGGCAATGTGAATGCGTCGCTGTTTGCGACCGAGGGTATTGCGTCCGTCGGCCCCTGGCTTGCACCGCTGACCGCGCTTGCGGCAGGCTTCGTGCTTGCGCTCGGCAACCGCGCCTCCGCGGGGCTTCCGCCCCGCTTCGTCCTGATGTCATCGGGCATCCTGCCGCACATCCTGCTCAACGTGCCGCTCTCGGTCGCCATTCTCACCCATGGCACCGCCATCCTGTTCCTGCTCTGGTACGTGATGCCCCGCAGCCTGTTCGAACGCGAGCCGTGACACCGTGCGCATCCTGATCCTCAACGCCGACTATCCACGCTTCCTCTCCTGGCTCTACCGGCGGCGGCCCGGCCTCGAGACCGAAACCTACGCGGCGCAAATGGCGGCACGGAACGCCAGCCTGTTCGGCGTCGCCGACTTCTACTCGCGCAATTTCGCCGGACTTGGCCACGTCGCCGCCGACGTCCACGTCAACAATCCGTGGATGCGGACAGCCTGGGCACGCGAGCATGGACTTGCCGTCAGCGAACCGCCGCCGCCCGGAGCACCGGCGGCGCGCGATGCCGTGCCCGGCTGGCTGCAACGTGCAGTCGCGCCGTTCAAGCCGATGCTGCGGCCGCTCGCTCGCAAGATCGGCCTCAGCCCGCGCCTCGACGCCGAAGCGGAAAAGATCCTGCTGGCGCAGGTCGAGGACTTCAAGCCCGATCTCGTGCTCAACCAGGATCTGTTTCACGTCGACACACGCCTCGCGCGCCGGATCAAAGGGATCGGCCGCCCGACCCTGGTCGGCCAAGTCGGCATCTCGCCCTCACGCGGCGAGGACTGGTCGGTCTACGACCTCATGATCTCGCAGATGGCTGCGGTGGTGGACTTCTTCCGCGCCCACGGAGCGCGTAGCGAAGTGGTCCATCTCGCCTTCGAGCCTGATATCCTCGACGTCCTGCCTCCGCCGCCCGCGCAGGAATTCGACGTCACTTTCGTCGGAGCTGTATCGGCGGATCACCAGCTGCGCGTGGCGCAGCTCGAGGCGGTGGCGCGGCGCTACGATCTCAAACTGTTCGGCAGCGGCCTGCATTCCCTCCCCGCCTCCTCGCCGCTGCATCGCTGCTATCAGGGCGAGGTGTGGGGGGTGGAGATGTATCAGGCGCTCCGCTCCTCGCGCATCACCCTCAACTCGCACATCGACATGGCTGGCCGCGAGGCCGGCAATGCGCGTCTGTTCGAAGCAACCGGCGTCGGTGCATTCCTGCTCACCGACTTCAAGGACAATCTCCACACACTGTTTGCCCCGGAGCGTGAGGTCGTCGCGTGGCGCAACGTCGAGGACTGCATCGCTATGATCGACCGGTATCTCGCTGATGACGCGGCGCGCCGTTCCATTGCGAAGGCGGGACAAGCGAGGACGTTTGCCGCGCATAGTTTCCGCCGGCGTGCCGAGGAGATCCTCGCTCATCTCGGCTGAATTGCCGCCGCCGGGCGCAGCAATCGTGACCTTCCGCGCACCCTTGACGGTCCCGGCCAAAATGGCCAAAGTGTTCAGCGGGACCGCTATCTCACTCAAATTGCAGCGATTTTTTCGAGGCCCACGATGCAACACGTCGAACATGTTCGATTCGGCGACCAGCTCTACGCGATCATCGTGCGAGCCTCGTTTCGCGAGCCCGGCATCCACTTCTTTTCGACGCCCGAGCTGTCGCAGCAGCTCGCCTTCATGAGCCATCCGCAAGGCAAGACCATCGAGCCCCATCGCCACAACAAGGTGACGCGGGAGGTGCACTACACCCAGGAGGTCCTCCTGATCCAGAAGGGCAAGCTCCAGGTCGACTTCTACACGGTCGAGGAAGAATATCTCGAAAGCCGCGTGCTCGTTGCCGGCGACATCATCCTGTTGTGCAGCGGCGCCCACGGGTTCCATGTGCTGGAGCCGCTCGAGATGTTCGAGGTGAAGCAAGGGCCCTATTCCGGCGAGAACGACAAGACCCGCTTTCCAGAGGCTGCCCGGTCCGAAATCCGGATCAAGGGTCCGGGCCTGTGACTGCCCCCTTCATACCCGTCAACACGCCGCTGCTCGACGGCAACGAGGCCGACTACGTCGCCGAATGTATCCGGACCGGGTGGATCTCGTCGGAGGGTCCGTTCATCAAGCGCTTCGAGCAGGCGATGGCCGCGGCCGCCGGACGGCGGCACGGCATCGCCGTCACCAACGGCTCGGTCGGGCTCGACATCGCGGTCCACGCGCTCGGGCTCGAGACTGGATCCGAGGTCATCATCCCGACCTTCACGATCATCAGTTGCGCCGCCGCGCTGGTGCGGGCAGGCCTCGTGCCGGTCGGGGTCGATTGCGATCCCGCGACCTGGAACATGACGGCGGCGGGCGTGGAAGCTGCGGTCACGCCGCGCACGCGCGCGATCATGCTGGTCCACATCTACGGCTTGCCGGTCGATCTCGATCCGATCCTGGCACTCGCCCGCAAGCACGATCTGAAGGTGATCGAGGATGCCGCCGAGATGCACGGCCAGACCTATCGCGGCGCGCCCTGCGGCAGCTTCGGCGACGTATCGACCTTCAGCTTCTACCCCAACAAGCACGTCACGACCGGCGAAGGCGGCATGATCCTCACCGACGACGACGCGCTCGCCGCCCGGCTGCAATCCTATCGCAATCTCTGCTTCCAGCCGCAGCAGCGCTTCGTCCACGAGGAGCTCGGCTGGAACGCGCGCATGACCAACCTGCAGGCCGCGCTCGGCGTCGCCCAGGTCGAGCGCCTGCCGCGCACGGTCGAGATCAAGCGCCGGATCGGCCGGCTCTACGACGAACATCTCGCGGGGCTCAACCGCATCCGCCGCCCGCTTCCCCGCACCTCCTATGCCGACAACATCTACTGGGTCTACGGTGTCGTGCTGAACGAGGACGTTCCGTTCGACGCCAAGGAGGCGATGCGGCGCCTCGGCGAGAGGGGCATCGGGACGCGGCCGTTCTTCTGGTGCATGCACGAGCAGCCGGTGCTGCGCCGGATGGGCCTGATGCTGAACGAAAGCCATCCGAATGCGGAATACATCGCCCGGCGCGGCTTTTACCTGCCGAGTGGGCTTGCCCTGACCGACGGCGAGATCGCGCGTTCGGCCGAGGCGCTCGAGGAGATCCTGGCGTGACGGTATTCGCCGACTACGCGCCCTGGTATGATCTTCTTTATCAGGACAAGGACTACACCGAGGAGACGGCGTTCGTCGAAGCGCGGCTGCGCGACCATGGCGTCTCCTCAGGCAAGCTGCTCGATCTCGGCTGCGGCACCGGCCTGCATGCGCTCGCCTTCGCCCGCGGAGGGTGGGACGTCGCCGGCGTCGATCTCAGCCACGAGATGATCGCGCGCGCAAAAGCACGCGCCGATCAGGCCGGACTGTCGATTCCGTTCCGGCAGGGCGATGCCCGCAAGGCAGGTCCCGAGCGCGACTTCGACGCGGTGGTGTCGCTGTTCCATGTCGCGAGCTATCAGACCAGCCCCGATGCGCTGACGGCCATGTTCCGCACCGCCCATGCGGCGCTGAAGCCGGGCGGCGTATTCCTCTTCGACTATTGGTACGGAAGTGCCGTGCTGGCGCAGGGCGTCGAGACGCGCGTCAAGGTGATCGAGCAGAAGCCGCTGCGGCTCACCCGCATTGCACAGTCCGATCACGACGAGCAGGCCGCCACCGTCACCGTGAACTACACGCTGTTCTGCGAAGACATGGACCGCGCCACGATCCGGCGCGTCGACGAAGCGCACCACATGCGCTACTGGTTTCCATTCGAAATCGACGCCGCGCTCGCCGCGAGCGGCTTCCAGCCCGCAGCCCACGCCGCATGGCTGACACAGGTGCCGCCGAACTCGAAGAGCTGGGCGGCCTATGCCATCGCCAGAAAGAGCGTCACGCCGTGAGACCATTGCGCCTCGCCGTGATGCTGGAACAAGCGCTCGAAGTCGGCGGCGGCTTCCAGCAGCCGCTCAACGACCTGCTCTGGCTGCGCGACTGGGCGGCCGGTTCGGGCAACGAGATCGTGGTGTACTCGCCCTACCCGAAGACGCTGGACATCCTGAAGGAGTTCGGTGTCGCGGCCCGCCTCCTCAAGTTCGGCCCGCTCGACCACATCTTCCTGTTCCTCAAATATTGCCGGCCGTTCGATCTCGTCCAGATCGCACTGAAGCTGAAATCGACGTTCGAGCGCACGCTGATCCGCGACGGAATCGACGTCGTGCACTTCACCTCGACCTCGAAGCGGCACCTGTTGCTCTACGAGCTGCCCTTCATCATCACGATCTTCGACGGCTGTCATCGCGATGCGCCGGAGTTTCCGGAGGTCAGGACATTCGGAGAATTCGAGCGCCGCGAGATCCTGTTCGGCCTTGCCAGCACCAAGGCGGCAATCGTGATCGTCAATGCGCCGGAACTGGTCGACGATCTCAGCCGCCGCTATGCCATGGAGCGCGAGCGCGCGGTGTGCATCCCGTTCTCGCCCTCGACCTATGTCAGCCAGTCCGCGCCCGACGCCGCCAGCGATGCGGCGGTGCTGGCGAGATACCGGCTCGAGCCCGGCTATCTGTTCTATCCGGCGCAGTTCTGGCCGCACAAGAACCACATGACGCTGCTGGCCGCGCTCGCGATCCTGCGCGAGCGTGGGATCACGGAACGGCTGGTGCTGTGCGGATCGGATCGCGGCGGCCGCGACAAGATCGATGCCGCGATCCGCAGCTACGGCCTGTCGGACCGGATTTCCATCATCGGGTTCGTCGAGTCGAGCGAGCTCGGTGCGCTCTACCGCGGCGCCGCGGCGCTGGTGATGCCGAGCTATTTCGGCCCGACCAATCTTCCCCCGTTGGAAGCCTGGGCGGTCGGCACGCCGGTGATCTATCCCGAGGCCTTCAAGGCCCAGGCCGGCGACGCCGCGCTCCTGTTCGACTATGACGATCCGCACTCGCTTGCGGACGCCATCGTGGCTCTGAGCACCGACGGCACGCGCGAGCGGCTGCGCGCGGCCGGTCATTTCCGGCTGGCGCAGTTTGCGGCGGAAACCGAAGCCGGCCACCAGGAGTTCGCCCGCCACCTGGAACGGTTGAAGCACCGTCTGGCATTGACCGCGCGATGAGCTGCAACAGCTAAGCCGGAATCAGCGCCCGCAAGCGCTCGCGCAGAGCCTTGTTCAACAACGGGCTTGCGAGCGTGCCGACCGCGGCCAGCCACAGCGCGCATTCCACGAGGAAATGAAGAAGGCCGCTTCCGGGCACGAGCAGGATGATCGCCTGTCCGATCAGCCAGCCCGACGCCACGATGACGACGATCATGACGATCAGGAAGGCGACGTGCCGTCCCGGATGATGCAGGGTCTGGCGCATCACAATCAGCGCGAGCAGCCCGAACTGGACGAGAATGTCGCTGGCGACCACCGCGAGTGCGGCACCCAGCGGCCCCAGCCGCGGGATCAGGACGAAGGACAGCGCCAGGAAGACCACGAGCTGCAGACCCTTGGTTCGGATCAGGAGGTCGCCGCGATTGCTGTGGTTGGCAAAGGCCAACGCCAGCAGTGACGGCGCGACGACCGCCGAGCCGAGCAGCAGCGTCACCGTGAGCGGGGCGTCGTAGGGGATGCTGCCATGGGTCCACAACGCGAAGAAGTCGGGCCAGAACGGCAGCAGGCCCGCGACGATCACGCAGGCAAGCCCGGTCACGAACACCGAGCCGTGGGCGTAGAGCCGGCGCAGCCGGTCCTTGTCGCCGATCGCATGGTCGTGGCCGAGCTCGGCGGCGAGCGGCAGCGCCGCCTGAAGGCACAGGCCGCGCACCAGGCTCGCGATCACGCGGGTCAGTCCCCATTGCGCCACCGCGACGCGGTTCGTGACCAGCGCGGAGACGAGCAGCACCGGGACGTTGACGAGCGCCAGCTCGGTGATGTTGGCAACCGCGAAAGGCACTGCACGGCCGAGCTGCCCGACGCTCCAGCGCAGCGACGGCGGCACGAAGGACGGCTTGCCGCGACGGCGCAGGAACGGAAACAGCCGCGGCGCATCGAACGCGGTGAGCAGAAACGCGAACAGGAGCTGCGCCGACACGAAGGCGATCGCAACCGCGAGCAGGCTGCCGAACGAGGCGAGCGCCGCAAGCTGCGCGACCTGTCCGAGCAGCAGCGCGGCATTTTGCAGCCAGACCGTCCGGCCATAGCGGCCGCGCACGCGATAGAGGCCGGAGACGAGATTGGCGGGCAGCGTCAGAAGCATGCCCAGGATCATCACCAGCATCGCGGCATCGAAGGTCGGCGTCGCCTGGAAGCCGAGCACGGCCGACGGCCGCGCCAGGGCCACGGCCGCGCACAACAGCACACCGAGCACCGCGATGATGACGAAATAGATCCTCAGCAGGGCTGAATAGAAGTTCGCCGTGCGGCCGTCGCAATCGGCGCAGGCCTTGAACGCGAGAAACCGGTTGACCGCGCGAAGCTGCAATCCGGCGTCCGCGACGACGACGAGACTGCCTGCCGCATAGATCGCGAGCCAGGCCGCGAGTGTGTCCCCGGTCCAGACGTGCAGGAAGGCGGGGATGAGCAGTAGCTGCTGCGACAGCCCCAGCGCCATCTGGACCAGGTTCGCGGACCAGCCCTGCAAGAGGCGGCCGGCGCGACCGGCGCCGGGTCTGCTCGAACCGTCGGCCGGCGCCGGCACGTCAATTTGCTTGTCGGTCAAGCCGCGTCCTTCCCGTCAAGCGATTGGCCGGGCGCGCCAGCGCTCAGAGCCCATCCGACTCGCCGTTCTTCGGCGTCGAACGCGGCACGAACGGCGCGAACGACGGGTCGGCCGGGCCCGGCGCCGTCAGCTTGCCCCCGACATCCGCAGGCGAGTTCGCAGGAGCGGCTGCGTCCAGCCGCTGCAGCGCCAACACCTCGCTGCGTTCGCCCTGCTTGAACGTCACTTCGCGCGGCTGCACCGAAATCAGCGACCAGCCGCCGAGCGACTCGCCCTGCCGCAGCCGCACGACCTTCTGATCGGTGCGGTCGATCAGAATCGCGATGGCATCGCCCTCGCCGACGACGGCGCCGACCAGCAACAAGGGCGGCGGTGCCTCGACCGGCTTGGGTGGCGGCGCATAGACCTCTTCGGCCGGCGTTGCGGCAACCGCGCGCGGCGCCGGCCGGCGCAGGGCCGAGAAGATCGGGCGTTCCTGGGTCGCGGTCAGCGCCGAGATCGGCACCGACCACAACGGGTTGCCGCGCGGAACGGGCTTGCCGGGCGCCTGTTGCGCAGGGCGCGCGATCGGCCTGATCGTTCCGACATCGACACTTTCGGCGGGACTGCCTACGGCGTCGTCGGACAGGACATCCGTGCGTGAAGAGGTAGCCGCCGTGGTTCCCGCGGTGCCGAGCACCACGCACAAGACGGCCAATCCTGTCGGCCTGAGCCACCCGGACATCGATATTCCCCTGCGACCGCCGGCCGCGCCACGACGACGGCGAGGCGTCCGCGCCAAACTAGTTCCGATCCGGAGCGTCATCAACCCACGCCGTCTCACCGAACTTCGGCGGTTCCGGTCATTGTCGTATCTGCATGTTGCAATGTGCGAATATGTTGTCGGATCGCCACGATCTCCAAAAATGCTCAGCGGGACGCCCAGGAACCTGCGTAAATGGATACCCGTTCATTGCGGGCTGCTGCATCGCCATGAGATCATAGCAGGGATCCCACGCGCCCCGGTTGCATGCGAGCGATGATTTCTTTGGCTGATTTGAGAAGATTCAGATGGTTGGACCTCCGACGGCAGGTGGGCGGATCGGACACGGACTGCGATCCGTCGTGCGCCACTCCCTGGCGGCACTCCTCGCCACCACGGCGCTGGGCGTCGTCGCCGCTCACGGCGTAGACGCCACATGGGTCGGCGGCAGCAGCGATTGGACAGATCCCGCCAACTGGTCGTCCAATCCGAGCGTGCCCGACGGCACCGCAACCTTCACCAACACCGGAAGCACGGCGGTCGACAACAACAACGGCGTCGTCAGCGTCGGAACGGTCGCGTTCGCGAGCATCTCGCAGGCCTACTCGATCACGATCGGCAACCCGTTCATCATCAACGGAACGGGCATCGTCAACAACGATACCGTCAATACGCAGAATTTCCAGGTCACCTCCGGCAACAACCTCGTCTTCCAGAACAGCAGCACCGCGAGCGGCGGCGCCGGTGCCCTGACCATCACGAACGATGCCGGCGGCAACGTCAATTTCATCCAGGACAGCACGGCGGGCACGGCAAGCCTCGTCAACAACAGCTTCGTCACCTTCGAGGATTCCAGCTCTGCCGGCAGCGCGCAAATCACCAACAACCTCAACGGTCAGATCGATTTCTTCACCAGTGCCTCGGCCGGGACAGCCACGATCAACAACGCAGCCGGCGCGTCGTTGAATTTCTACAACACGACCACCGCGGCCACCGCGTCCATCATCAACGACGGAACGGTCAATTTCGACGGCTCCGCCACCGCGGGCAGTGCCACCATCACCACCAACAGCGGCGGCACCACGAATTTCGCGGGCACCAGCACCGGCGGCAGCGCGCGCTTGATCACCAATGCCGGCGGCACGGTCGACATCTCCGGCCTGACCAGCGGCGGCATGACGGCCGGATCGATCGAAGGTGCGGGCAATTACGTCCTCGGCGCCAACACGCTCACCACCGGCAGCCTCAACACCTCGACCCAGGTCGACGGCGTGATTTCCGGCGCTGGCGGCGGGCTGACCAAGGTCGGCACCGGCACGCTGACGCTGACCGGCACCAACACCTATAGCAGCGGGGCTGATGACCGCGCTCGGTGTCTCCGCCGCGGACGCAGCCGCCTACGCCGACCGGATTCTCGCCTGGCGCTCGTCGGCCGAGCCCGGACAGAACCTGGACATCGAGCTGATCGACGAACAGGAACGGCATCGTCGCCCATCGCCAGGCCCTGGTGCAGACCTCCGACCTGCTCGCTTCGAGGGCGGCTATCGCTTCGCAACGCCGCTGCTGGGCGTGTCCGCCTTGAAGCGGCCCTGCAGCTGGGCCTCGCGTTCGCGTGTGGTGGCCGGCCGCATCGAGGCATAGGCGGCCGCATCGTCGTTCGCAGGGAAGCGCGCGACACTGCCCGCCTTAGCAGACTTTTGGCACAAATGCCGCACAAAGGTTGTACGACGGAACGCAGGCCATCTAATGGTCGCGCCGGATCAGACAAGGTTCAATCGAATACCTCCTTTATGCAGAGAATTTTTCATAACTTGTCCGCGAAGGTTCGGCTGAGGACTGCACTGGCGACGACAGCCGAGAGGGCCGATCGCCCTGCCTCTTCGTTGGTAGCTTGGAGGTTATCGGCCGGCTATGACAACGAAATGATCAATCGCGCGGTCTCGGCCCGACCGCGCGAGATGGACGCCATCAGCTCAGCAGAAAGCCGTGTCCTTGCAGGTTGTGCAGAAAGTCGGCCACGATGTCGGTCACAGCCGTGTCGTGGCTTGCCACCTGTTGCGCCCACAACTCTGAGGCAGTCTGCGCATTGGCCGGTGCGGGCATGGCGTCCGGCTGCTCGTACGAGCTGGTCGGAGAAGTCCCGCCCTGAGCGAAATCGAACGCAAAGCCATCACCGGAGGTCTGGAGCCCAGCAGTCGCGGGCGGGGCTCCGCCGACGGCGCCGTCCCCATTGAGATCCTGGTGCAGTGTCGGTTCCAGCCCCTTCAGCGCGGCATCGTTCCCCAGCATCTCCGACGCCGAGCCGAGCGTGGCCAGGAAGTTGCCGTTACTGTCCGTGCTCCAGACCGAGTAATGAGCGTTTGCCGAATTTTTCCAGACCACGTCGTAGCCGCCGCCCGACACCTGCTCGGCAGCAATGACCGACCACGTGCCGTAGTCGACCGCCTTCACGACATTGCCGCCAAATTTCAGGCTGGGACCAGTACCGGTCGAGATGTCGGCCAGGTAATAATTGCCAGCCGACAGAACCGCCTTGGTCGAGCCGAACGACTCGATCGCGACGCCGTTGATGACGACCCCGGTCGTGCCGTCGCCGTTGAGATCCTGATGCAGCGTCGGCTCCAAAGCCTGCAGCGAGGCGTCCGTCCCCAGCACTTCAGGGGCCGCGGCGAGCGTCGTTTGGAAATTGCCGGTGCTGTCCGTGCTCCAGACCGAATAATGCGCGTTCGCCGAGTTCTTCCAGACCACGTCGTAACCACCACCCGACACCTGCTCTGCCGCAATGACCGACCACGTGCCGAAATTGGCCGCGACCACCGTCGCCCCGGCATATTTCAGGGTGGGTCCTAGGCCCGTCGAGATGTCGGTCAGGTAATAGTTCCCACCTGACAGGAGGGTCTTGGTCGAGCCAAACGTCTCGATCGTGACGCCGCTGACGACGGGGACCCCGGTCGTGCCATCGCCGTTGAGATCCTGATGCAGCGTCGGCTCGAGGGCCTGCAGCGACGCGTCGCTTCCGAGCACTTCAGGGGCTGCGGCGAGGGTGGTCAGGAAATTGCCGGTGCTGTCCGTGCTCCAGACCGAATAGTGCGCGTTTGCTGAATTCTTCCAGACCACGTCGTAGCCGCCGCCCGACACCTGCTCTGCGGCAATGACCGACCACGTGCCGAAATTGGCCGCGATCACCGTGGCTCCGGCATATTTCACCGTGGGGCCGGTGCTCGTCGAAATGTCGGCCAAGTAATAGTTGCCAGCCGACAGGACCGTCTTGGTCGAACCGAAGGACTCGATCGTGACGCCGCTGACGGCGGGAGCGACGGGGACACCGGTCGTGCCATCGCCGTTGAGATCCTGCTGCAGTGTCGGCTCCAAGGCCTGCAGCGACGCGTCGGTTCCGAGCACTTCAGGGGCTGCGGCGAGGGTGGTCAGGAAATTACCGCTGCTGTCCGTGCTCCAGACCGAATAGTGCGCATTCGCCGAATTCTTCCAGACCACGTCGTAGCCGCCGCCTGACACTCGCTCGGCGGCAATGACCGACCACGTGCCGAAATTGGCTGCGACCACCGCGGCGCCGGCGTATTTCAGGGTGGGTCCGAGACCCGTCGAGAAATCGACCAGGTAATAGGTGCCAGCCGCCAGGACCGTCTTGGTCGAACCAAAGCTCTCGATCGTGACGCCGCTGACGACGGGGACCCCGATCGTGCCGTCGCCGTTGAGATCCTGTTGGAGCGTCGGCTCCAGCGCCTGTAGCGATGGATCGCTTCCCAGCACCTCCGGGGCTGACGCGAGCGTGGTCAGGAAGTTGCCGTTGGCGTCTGTGCTCCAGACGGAATAGTGCGCGTTGGCCGAATTCTTCCAGACCACGTCGTAGCCGCCGCCCGACACCTGCTCGGCGCCAATCACCGACCACGTGCTGTAATTGGCTGCGTTCACGACGGAGCCACCAAACTTCAGGGTCGGCCCGCTGCCCGTCGATATGTTGTTCAGGTAGTAATTGCTGTTCGTCAGCACCACGCTGGTCGATCCGAACGCCTCGATCGCGCTCGGTACGAGGCTGGAGCTGGCGATCGTGCCATCCCCAAACTGGAAATATTCGACGCCTGTCACCGTATCGGTGCCGTCAGGCGATCCGCCGCGCAGGTCAACCAGGGTGAAGGTCTGCGTCGCCGCGTTGTAGGAAACCGTATAGCTGCTGCGGCTGCCCGCATACACCGCGGTGTCCGTGCCGGTGCCGCCGATGATGGTGTCGTTGCCCGCACCGCCGGTGATCTTGTCGTTGCCGCCGCCGCCGTTCAACGCGTTGGCGATGGCGTTGCCGATGATCGTGTCGTTGCCGGAGCCGCCGGTGGCGTTGTCGATGTAGGAGCGCGCGTCGCCGTTGTAGAGATAGGCGTTGTAGACGTTGCCCGATGCATAATGGCCGTCGCCGAGATAGGCCAGCTGCACGGAGGAGAACACCGACGAGGCACCGGGATTGAGGTTGATGCTCAGGTTCGTCGTGTAGTTCGACAGGTCGTAGGTATCGATGCCGCCGCCGTCCCAGACGGTCTCGTAGATGCGGTTGGCCGAGCCGCCGACCCCTCCGCCCGGTGCGAGCTGGCCGACGCCGTTGATGAACTGCTGCCCCGTGGTCGGATTCCAGGTGTAGACGGTGTTGCTGCTCTGGGTCGTGTAGTCCGCACCGTACATGGTCTGGAGCGCGAGGATATCGTTGGCCATGTAGGTCTGCGAATATCCGTACGCTTCGTTCGTATAGCCGCCCGTCGTCGAAGCGCCGACATAGCTGCGATAGCTCATGACGGTGTATTCGCTGCTGTCATGCGCGCTCGGCACCGCCACGTTGCCGGGGCCACCGGCCTCCTGGCTGTGCTTGAGGCCGAGGGCATGGCCGAGCTCGTGCAGTGCCGTGGTGAAGTAGTAATTGCCGAGCTTGGCCAGCGAGAAATTGTATTGGTTGCCGAACCAGATGTCGCCGCCGGACGCATAATTGCCGGGATAGTAGGCGTAGGCGGTCGGATTGGCCGCAGGCGACTGCGCGATCATGAGGTCGGCGCCGTTCGTGCCCGCATATTGGATGTTGGCGTTGGTATAGCCGAGGATCAATCCGATGGCGTAGTTGATCGCCGTCTGGATCTGCGTGGGTACCGAGGCAAAGCCCGACGTGGTCGGCTCGCTGCTGCCGCCGTAATAGGGATTGGAATAGTCGCTCGGCGCGTCGGGAAAACTGTAGGTGATGGTGCCGGACCATTTGACGCCCGACAGCAGACCATCGATCTCGGCGTTGTTGGTGGCACTGACATTGACGGCTGTAGCCAATTCACTCTCCAGAGCAACGCGTCGCGTGATTCGCCGCGGGGGCACATGATTCTAGCTAGAGAGTTAAACGTTTGGTTTAAATGGGGCAGCGGCGTTCGCGCTGCTCCCAGAAGGCCGTGTTAGCCATTAAGTCCCGTAGTCATACGGAGCGCGACCATGAGTTTCGTTCCAGGAACACCGTAGTTTGCAGGGTTTCATGAAACGACGCACACTCCCGGCCAGCCTGTTTGGCGCCTTCATTGCGCTTGCTGGACTGTCCCATCAACGTCTCGGAGGACTACCTGTGATGGTGGAGAAGGCCAAAGCAGAAGACAGCAGCAAGGCAGGGCGCGCGCCCCCCATGCCGATGGCGCGAGATCCTGCCGCTGCGGTGGCAGAGGAATATGAAGCTGCCCGCCGCAAGGGAACGCGGGAGGCCCTCGAGCTCTTCATTGCACGCCATGGCGATGATCCGCTCGCCGCGCAGGCGCGCGCCGAATTGAAGCGCCTGTCGCGCTGATCTCGCACACACCGCCTCAGACATCGCATTTCGGCAGGCGGCATCGGCGCCGGCCCGGCTTGTCGCGCGATCTCTGGGCACTATGGTAGGCCCGCAATCTGTCCCGGAGCCTTTCACGATGCCCTTCCCGCATGCCTCGGAAGCCCTGTCGCGCTTCACCGTGCTCGATCTGACCCGCGTCCGCTCCGGGCCAACCTGCGTGCGGCAGCTCGCCGATTGGGGCGCCAACGTCATCAAGATCGACGCGCTGACCGAGGATGCCGGCGGCGAGCAGCCGGGCGGGCCGAGGCGCGGTTCTGACTTCCAGAATTTGCACCGCAACAAGCGGGCGATAACGCTGAACCTGAAGGACGAGCGCGGGCTCGCCTTGTTCAAGCGCCTCGCCGCCAAGGCCGACGTCGTGGTCGAGAATTTCCGACCCGACGTGAAGAAGAAGCTCGGCATCGACTACGACAGCCTCGCCGCGATCAATCCGCGGATCGTCTATGGCAGCATCTCCGGCTTCGGCCAGGACGGCCCCTACCACAAGCGGCCGGGCTTCGATCAGATCGCGCAAGGCATGGGCGGGCTGATGTCGATCACCGGCGCGCCGGGTCAGGGGCCGATGCGGGTCGGCATTCCCGTCGCCGACCTCACCGCAGGCCTGTTCTGCGCCATGGGAATCCTCACCGCGCTGCTCGAGCGCGAGGTCTCGGGCAAGGGCCAGTGGGTGCAGACCTCGCTGCTGCAGGCCCAGATCTTCATGCTCGACTTCCAGGCCGCACGCTGGCTGATGGAGAAGGAGGTCGCCAGGCAGGCCGGCAACAACCATCCGACCAGCATCCCGACCGGCGTGTTCAGGACCTCCGACGGCTACATCAACATCGCCACCACGGGCGGGCGGATCTGGGAGCGCTGCGCGCAGGCGATCGGCGCACCGGAGCTCTATGCCCATCCCGACTATGCGACCGCCCCTGCCCGCTCCAAGAACCGCGACGCGCTCAACGCCGAGATCGAGAAGCGCACGGTGACGAAGTCGACCGAGACCTGGGTCCGCGAGCTCAACGAGGCCGGCGTGCCCTGCGGGCCGATCTACGCCATCGACCAGATGTTCGAGGATGCGCAGGTCAAGCATCTCGGCATTGCGCAGGACGTGCCGAACGACGACGGCCGGCATATCCGCCTGGTCGGCCAACCCGTGACGCTGTCGCGCACGCCGAGCAGGATGGTGGCACGGCCGCCGGAATTCGGCGAGCAGACCGACGAGGTGCTGAAGGAGTTCGGCTTCGGCGCCGACGAGATCGCAAGGCTCCGCGAGGCCAAGGTGGTGTGAGCCTCGCGCGCCCCGTCTGCAACGACAAAGCCCGGCGCGAGGCCGGGCTTTTCTTGTTGGACGCCTGCTTGATCTCAGTACTTCGCTTCGTACTTCGCTTAGTACTTGGCGACCACCGGGCCACTGAACTGATAGTTGATGCCGGCGCGCAGGATGTGGTCGGTGAAGCGCGACGACACGTTGGCGCTGATCGCAGCGGCCGGCGCCAGCGTGAACGGACCGGACGAGAAGCGGCCGAGATCCATGTACAGATACTCGAGCTTGGCGCTCCAGTTCTGCGTGATCTTGCCTTCGACACCCGCACCAACGGTCCAGCCGGCGCGTGTCGTCGAGCTTGAACCGACCGAGGCGATCGCCACACCCGCGGGGGTGAAGCCGGTCATGGTGCCCGTGGTCTTGATTTCGCCGAAGGCCAAGCCGCCGGTGCCGTAGAACAGCACCTTGGGGGTCGCCAGGATGCCGACGCGGCCGCGGAGCGTGCCGAACCATTGAAGGTGCTGATCGACCGTCAGAGTGGTGCCGGCCAGACCGCCAGGGGGAAGGAACGTCAGGCCGGGAAGGCAGGCCCCTCCAGCAGGCGCAACGCCCACGCAGCTGAAGGTCGCCCGACCCTTTTCGTCGGACCAGTTCAGGTCACCCTCGATGCCGTACACCCAATTCGCGCTCTGCCAGTTGTAGCCCGCCTGGCCACCGGCAACCGCGCCGTTCATGTCGAACGAGCCGCTGGTGATGGATCCAGCCGGAGGCGCGATCAGTGCACCGGTGACCGAGTTGAAGTAGGAGACGTCAGTGCGCGAACGGCCCCAGCTGTAGCCGCCGTTGGCGCCGATGTAGAAGCCGGTCCAGCTCCAGACCGGATCGACGATAGGCGCCTTGACATAGGGCCTTGCCGCGAGATCGGCGCCCAGCGCGCCCGTCGCAAACAGCGACATCGCCGCCGCCATTCCAATCACGATCCGTTTCATGGAGAATTCCCCCTTGCACGATTTTGTGATCGAAATATACGCGCATCCTCGCCCAAGGGCTGTGCCGCCGCTGCAACATTCGGAAACAATCGGGCTGGCGGCCGTCTCCCGGCCGAAAAACCACCTTGCAAATAAGCCTTTGATTTAAAAAGATATTTCCGCGCAATCCTAGGACGATGTCGCTCTGGTCCCATGCGTCAACCCGACACGGGCGAGAAGATTGTCGATCACCGGCCAGAACAGCAGCAGAATCGCCAGTGTCGTGATCGAGCCGACCAGACCGTTCGACCAGAACACTTTCAAAGTGCCGCCGGAGCCGATCATCGACAGGCGGAAGGCATCCTCGGCACGGTTGCCGAGCACGAGCGCAAGGGTGAACGGCGCCAGCGGAATGCCGATCTTCTTGAAGACGTAGCCGACCACGCCGAAACCCAGCATCAGCCAGATGTCGAACATCGCGTTCTGGATGGCATAGGCACCGATCGCGCAGGACACCACGATCATCGGCGCCACCGCGGCGAACGGCACGCGCAGGATCGAGGCGAAGATCGGCACCGTCGTCAGCACCAGCACGAGGCCGACGACGTTGCCGAGATACATCGAGGCGATCAGGCCCCAGACGAAATCCTTGTGCTCGACGAACAGCAGCGGGCCCGGATTGAGGCCCCATACCATGAGGCCGCCGAGCAGGATCGCCGCGGTGCCCGAGCCGGGAATGCCGAGCGCCAGCATCGGCAGCAGCGCCGAGGTGCCGGAGGCATGCGCCGCCGTCTCCGGCGCGAACACGCCCTCGATGCGGCCCTTGCCGAAACTCTCGGGATCCTTGGCGAAACGTTTTGCCAGATTGTAGCCCATGAAGGAGGCCGCGATCGCACCGCCCGGCGTGATGCCGAGCCAGCAGCCGACAAAGGAGGAGCGCAGCAGCGTCACCCAGTATTTCGGCAGGTCCTTCCAGACGCCGAGCACGACGCGCAGCGAGATGCCAGCCGCATGCCCGCGCAGCGCAAGACGCTCCTCCATCGTCAGCAGGATCTCGCTGATGCCGAACAGGCCGATGACGGCGACCAGGAAGTTGATGCCGCGCAAGAGCTCCGGCGAGCCGAAGGTCATGCGCAGACTGCCGGACACCGTATCCATGCCGATGCCGGCGAGCAGCAGGCCCAGCGACATCGAGATGACGGTCTTGTGCTTGGCCTCGCGCCCGAGGCCGACGAAGGAGCAGAAGGTCAAGAGATACACCGCGAAGAACTCGGGCGGGCCGAATTTCAGCGCAAAGGACGAGATCATCGGCGCGAGGAAGGTGATCAGGAGCACCGCGACCAGCGAGCCGACGAAGGAGGAGGTGAACGCCGCAGTCAGGGCCTCCGCCGCCCTGCCCTGCTGCGCCATCGGATAGCCGTCGAACGTGGTCGCGACCGACCAGGCTTCGCCCGGGATGTTGAACAGGATCGAGGTGATGGCGCCGCCGAACAAGGCGCCCCAATAGATGCAGGACAGCATCACGATGGCCGAGGTCGGGTCCATGGTGAAGGTGAGCGGCAACAGGATGGCAACGCCGTTGGGACCGCCGAGCCCGGGCAGCACGCCGACGAAGATGCCGAGCACCAGCCCGACCATCATCAGAACGAGCGTCTTCCACGTCAGCAGGACGGCAAAGCCGTGGAGCAGGAGACCGAGAGCTTCCATCGCGCCAGCCCCTAGCGGCCGAGGGCCGCTTCGAGCGGCCCCTTCGGCATGATGACGTCGAAGGCAACGTCGAAGGTGACGAACATGATGGCCGTGAACGCGAACGCGGTGAGCAGCGACTTCCACAGCGCGATCCGGCCGACGAGGCGCATGAAGCCAGCGATCAGGAGAAAGCTCGCGACATAGAGGCCGAGGAACTGCGTCGCCAGGCAGAACAGCAGCGTCGGCACGAACACCGCCAGCACGCGGCGGCCTTGCGCGCGCGTGACGAAGGTGGCGGACGAGGTGCGCCGCGCCAGCAGCGCCGCGATCAGCCCGTAGAGGCTGGCGCCGGCGAGAATGACCGACAGATAGAACGGGAAATAGCCGGGCTCGGGCCCGGTCGCATCCCATGACGCGCCGGTGCGCCAATTGTCGAAGCCGAGCGTGACCGCGAGCGCGAGCAGCAAGAGGCTGACGACGATCTCGATCGTGCCGGAAGAGACGACGGAAGGGGAATCGTCTTCGGGCGCCGTGGGATCCTCGACGACGATCTCGATATCGGTTTGGGACATGCTCTGCCAGATCAAGTTGCCCTGTCATCATCCGCCTTGTGCGCAATTGCGCACTTGAGCGGATGATCCAGTACTCCGTGCAGAACCGTCTTTCGTCGAATTCTGTGCAATACTGGATGCCCCGCCCCCCGTGCGCAATTGCGCACTAGGCGGGGCATGACGTGGAGGGTGCGATCACTTCGCGACGAAACCGGCTTCCGTCATCAGCGACTTGTTCAGCGCATCGTCCTCCTCGAGGAACTGCACCATGTCCTTGCCGGTGAGGAAGATCGGCTTCAAGGCCTGCTTCTCCAGGTACTCCTTGTACTCCGCGGTCTGCGTCACCTTGTGGAACAGATCGACGTAGAACGCCTGCTGTTCCGGCGTAACCTTGCCGGGCAGGAACATCGCGCGCAGCATCAGATATTGCACGTCGACGCCCTCCTCCTTGCAGGTCGGAATGTCGGCCCAGGACTGCGTGTCGGTCACCTTGGTCGTGTAGGAAATGCGCTCCCTGTCGAAGACGCAGAGCGGCCGCACCTGGCCGGCGCGCCAGACTTCGAGATTCTCCGACGGGTTGTTGACGTTGGCTTCGGTGTGGTTGCCGACCAGCTGGGTCGCGGCCTCGCCACCGGACTTGTAGGGCAGATAGGAGAATTTCGCGCCGGTCTTCTGCTCCAGGAACACGGTGAGCACGTGGTCCTCGCGCTTGGAGCCGGTGCCGCCCATCTTGAACGGCGCGCTCGCAGCCTTCGCGGCCGCGACGAAGTCCTTCAGCGTCTTGGGGCCTGCGCTGTTGTCCCACAGCACGAACTGGTCGAGCGCGACCACCGAGACCGGCGTCAGTTCGCGCCAGTTGAACGGGATCTTCGCCGACAGCGGCAGCATGTAGATCAGCGAATAGGCGATCAGCACCTTGTTGGGATCGCCCTCGCTGGACTTCATGTACATCAGCGCTTCCGCGCCCGAGGCGCCGCCCTTGAGCGAGACCACCATCGGCTGCTTCATCAGATTGTTCTTCTGGATCGCGGCCTGCATCATCCGGGCCATCTGGTCGGAGGCGCCACCCGCGCCCGCCGCCACCACGATTTCCACCGGTTTCGTCGGCTCCCAGCCGGCGAAGGCCGGCGTGCTCAACAACAGCGCCGTCGCAGCGCCGACGGCTTTCACTGGAATTCGCACGAGTTCGTCCCCTTGATGTTTTTTTGAGTTTGTAGTGCGGAAACGTCTATCCCTGCATAGTGCGGACTAATACCGACGAGTTCAAGCAGACGGGTCGTTCAGCGCATATGACTTTCGGCTGACGAAGCCGAAGTCCGCGAGACTTACCTGCCCTTCCAGACCGGCGCCCGCTTGTTGAGGAAGGCGTCCATGCCCTCGCGGAAATCTTCGCTCATATAGGCTTTCAGGATCAGGTCCTCGCCCTCCTCGCGCGACAGCGTGCGGCGGATGCGGCGCACCGCTTCCTTGGTCGCTTCCAGCGTCAGCGGCGCGTGGCTGGCGACGAGCTTCGCGGTCTCGTCGGCGCGGCGCTGCAGCGTCTCCACGTCAGGCACGACCTCGTTGAGCAGGCCGAGCGTCAGCGCCTCCGGCGCCTCGACGAGGCGCGCCTTGAAGATCATATCCTTGGTGCGGGCGGGACCGACCAGCGCGACGACGCGGCTGATGTTGGACATCGACAGGCAATTGCCGAGCGTGCGCGCGATCGGAAAACCCATCCGCGTCGTCTCGGTGCCAATGCGAAGATCGCAGCAGGCCGCGATGCCCGCGCCACCGCCGGTGCAGGCGCCGGCGATCGCCGCGATCACGGGCACGCGGCACTGCTCGAGCGTGCCGAGCACGCGATCGATCCGCGCCTCGTAGTCGAGCGCATCCTGCGCGGTCTTGAAGGCGCGGAATTGCGAGATGTCCGTGCCGGAGGCGAACGCCTTGTCGCCCGCGCCGGTCAGGATCAGCGCCTTGATCGAGCGGTCGGCGTTGATCTCCTGGCAGATCTCCGCCATGCGGTCATACATGGCGAAGGTCATGGCGTTGCGCGCCTGGGGGCGATTGAAGGTGATCCGCGCGATGCCGTCCGTGACGGAGTAGAGCAGGTCTTCGTTGGTCGTCGCAGGTAGATTCATCGCGCGCTCACTTTCTTCACTAAGTCGGTTCGGGCCGCCCCTAGGCGGCCCGCTCCTCAAGCAACTTGAGCCTTGGTCATCGGCACCACGTCGCGGCCCTTCAGGACGTCCATGGCCGCCAGCACGCCGCCGCTCCGGTGCGGGATCTTTGCAAGATCCAGGCCCATCTCGACGCCGGCGAGCGTGCCCATCAGCATCAAGTCGTTGAAATGACCGATATGGCCGATGCGGAACACCTTGCCCTTGACCTTGTTCAGGCCGGTGCCGAGCGACATGTCGAAGTTTTCCAGCACGACCTTACGGAAGGCATCGGCGTCAAAGCCCTCGGGCACGCGCACGCCGGTCAGCGCCGGAGAATGCGCGGCGGGATCGGCGCATTGCGTCTCGAGGCCCCAGACCTTGACTGCGGCGCGCGTCGCCGCGCTGTGGCGCTTGTGGCGGGTCCAGACGTTCTCCAGCCCCTCCTCCTCCAGCATCTTCACCGCCTCGCGCAAGCCGTAGAGCAGGTTGGTCGCGGGCGTGTAGGGGAAGGTGCCGAGCTTGTTGAAGCTGATGACCTCCTGCCAGTCCCAGTAGGAACGCATGCCCGGATTGGCCTTGGCAACGCTGAGCGCCTTCTCCGAGACGGCGTTGAAGCCGAGGCCTGGCGGCAGCATCAGCCCTTTCTGCGAGCCGGCGACCGACACGTCGATTCCCCACGCGTCGTGCTCATATTCCATCGAGCCGAGGCCGGAGATGGTGTCGACCATCAGCAGCGCCGGATGCTTGGTGCTGTCGAGAATCTTGCGAACCTCCAGCGGCGGCGTCACGCAGCCGGTCGAGGTCTCGTTGTGCACGACGCAGACCGCCTTGATCGCGTGCTGCTTGTCGGCGGCAAGGCGCTTCTCGATCTCGGCGAGGTCGGCGCCATGACGCCAGTCGCTCGGGATGAAGTCGACGTCGAGCTTGAACTTGTCGGCAATGCCGCGCCACAGCACGGCGAACTGGCCGGTCTCGCACATCAGGACCTTGTCGCCGGGCGAGAACACATTGACCATGGCCGCTTCCCAGGCGCCGGTGCCGGACGAGGGAAAGATGATCACGGGCTGCTTGGTGCGGAACACGCGCTGCATCGCGGCAAGCACGGCGAAGCCGAGCTCGGCGAATTCCGGACCGCGATGGTCCAAAGTCGGCATGTCCATCGCCCGCAGCACCCGATCGGGCACATTGGTTGGTCCTGGAATCTGTAGGAAATGCCTTCCAGTATGCACGGTCATCGGCGTCCTTCCCGGTCTTGCCTTGGTTTGGTGGGCGCCGAATAGCACCATTTGACCGGCTTGTCCTCTCCTCCAAAGGGCCGTTCGCGCATGGCGGGGCGGCGTGCCCTCGGCCGCTTCGTCGCGACCACCTATGCGTGCCGACCTCTACGTGCCGACGATCTTCAGATGCGGCGCGGCATTGCCCTGCGGGCGCAGCTCCAACAGCTTCATCGCGACATCGACACCGCCGGAGCGGTGCGGCACGCCGGCCACCGACAGGCCCATCTCGACGCCGGTGAGCGCGCCGAGCAGCGTCAGTGCATTGCATTCGCCGAGATGGCCGATGCGGAAGACTTTTCCGGCGACCTTCGACAGGCCCGAGCCGAGCGACATGTTGTAATTGTCGAGCACGACTTTCCGGAACTGATCGGCATCATGCCCCGGGGGCATCAACACGGCCGTGAGCACCGGCGAGAACTCCGACGGCTCCTGGCAGAGCACTTCGAGACCCCAATGGTTGACGGCGGCCCGCGTCGCGGCCGCCAAGCGCTGATGCCGTGCAAAGACGTTGTCGAGCCCCTCCTCGAGCAGCATCGCGATCGCCTCGCGCAGGCCGTAGAGCAGATTGGTCGCTGGCGTATAGGGGAAGAAGCCTTTGGCGTTGGGCTTGAGCATCTCCTCCCAGTCGAAATAGGAGCGCGGCATCCTGTTGGCCCTGGACGCAGCCAAGGCCTTGTCCGAGATGGCGTTGAAGCCGAGGCCGGGCGGCAGCATGAACCCCTTTTGCGAGCAGCTGACGCTGACATCGACCCTCCACTCGTCGTGGCGGTAGTCGACCGAGCCGAGCGAGGAAATGGTGTCGACCATGAAGAGCGCCGGATGCGAGGCGCGGTCGATCGCGGCGCGGATCTCGGCGATGCGGCTGGTCGCGCCGGTCGAGGTCTCGTTGTGCACGACCATCACCGCCTTGATGGTGTGCGCGGTGTCCTCGGCGAGCTTGGCCTCGATCACCGCCGGATCGGCGCCGCGGCGCCAGTCGCCCGGGACGAAATCGACCTCGATGCCGAAGCGGCCGGCCATCTGCCGCCACATCGTGGCGAAGTGGCCGGTCTCGACCATCAGCACCTTGTCGCCCGGCGACAGCGTGTTGACGATCGCGGCTTCCCAAGCGCCAGTCCCCGACGAAGGGAAGATCACCACCGGCCCCTTGGTCTGGAAGATCTGCTGGCTGCCTTCGAGCACGGTCCGGCCGAGCTCGCCGAATTCGGCGCTGCGGTGGTCGATGACAGGCATATCCATGGCGCGCAGGACGCGCTCGGGGACCGGGCTCGGGCCCGGAATCTGCAGGAAATGGCGTCCCTGAGGCATGAAAAGCTCCCTTTCGGCGGGTATGGGTCGGCTCCGACTCCATTTTGCATTCATTTTTTCTCCCTTCAACGAAAATCTGGTATTCGTTCTCGAACATCGACGCGACCAAGCGGGCAAATTACCGTGCTGCCAATGAAATCCACGATTCCCGACAATGGGGTTCCGATCACCCCGCCCGCCGGCAATGGCGAGCGCCAGGAAAACCGTCAGGAGGCCTCGCTCCATGGCGAGATCCTGCTGCGGCTGCGCGACTACGTGGTCGAAGGCAATATCCCTGATGGCGCGCGCGTTCCCGAGCGGCAGCTCTGCGAGATGCTCGGCATCTCCCGCACGCCACTCCGCGAGGCGCTCAAGGTGCTGGCCGCCGAGGGCCTGATCGAGCTGCTGCCCAACCGCGGCGCGCGCGTCCGCCGGCTCAGCCAGCGCGACCTGGAAGAACTATTCGACGTCATGGCTGGCCTCGAGAGCCTCGCCGGGCGCCTCGCCTGCGAAGCCATCACGGATGCGGAAATCATTGCGATCGAGCAGCTGCACTACGAGATGTACGGCCATTACCTGCATCGCGATATGCACGGCTATTTCCAGACCAACCAGCGCATCCACGAGAGCATTGTTGCGGCCGCGCGCAACGAGGCGCTGAAGATTGCCTACGCCAATTTCGCCGGCCGCATCCGCCGCGTCCGCTACTCCGCCAATTTCGCCCGCAAGCGGCAGCGCTGGGCGGAGGCGATGCGCGAGCACGAGGCCATCCTCGATGCGCTGCGCAGGCGCGCCGCGAGCGAGCTCAGCGACATCCTGTTCCAGCATCTGCGTAACAAGCGGATGGCCGCCATCGAGCACCTGACCGAGCCTCAAGAGGATACGCCGGCATCGCCTTGAAGGCGCCCGCCTTGCTCATTTTGCATTCACAATATAATCGGTCAGGAACCACAATGAATATCCCAGCAAGGCTGAGCCTCGCCGGGTCAGTCCGGGATCAGGGATGACGAACGCCTCCTCGCTCGAACGGCGCCTGCGGTCGGAAGTGACCGGCGACGTCCTGTTCGACGGCTTCAGCCGCGGCCGCTACGCCACCGACGCCTCGTTCTACCAGATCATGCCGGCAGGCGTGGTGGTCCCCAAGACCATGGACGAGGCCTTGCGGGCGCTGGCGATCGCGCGCGACGAGGGGCTGAAGGTCACCCCGCGCGGCGGCGGCACCTCGCAATGCGGCCAGACCGTCAATGACGGCCTCGTGGTCGATCTGTCCAAGCACCTGAACCGCATCCTGTCGCTCGATGTCGAAGGCCGCACCTGCGTGGTCGAGCCCGGAATCGTGCTCGACGACCTCAACCGTCAACTCAAAAAGCACGGCCTGTGGTTTCCGGTCGACGTCTCCACGGCCTCGCGCGCCACCATCGGCGGAATGGCCGGCAACAATTCCTGCGGCGGCCGCAGCCTGCGCTACGGCACCATGCGCGACAACACGCTCTCGATGGAGGCATCGCTCGCCGACGGCACGCTGAGCCGCTTCGGCGAGGTCTCGCGCGATCTCTCCGACGTCGAAGCCGGCGACAGCACCCGGGCGCTGTTTCGCGACATGCTCGACCTCGGCACCCGCGAGGCCGACGAAATCGCCGCGCGCTTTCCAAAAGTGCAGCGCCGGGTCGGCGGCTACAATCTCGATGCGCTGGTGCCGCGCAATGCGCCGAACAACATGGCGCATCTGTTGGTCGGGTCCGAAGGCACTCTCGCCTTCACCACCAAGGTCGAGCTGAAGCTGTGGCCCGTGATCCGCAACAAGGCGCTCGGCGTCTGCCACTTCGGCAGCTTCTACGAGGCGATGGATGCGGCCCAGCACCTCGTCAAGCTGAAGCCGATTGCGGTCGAGCTGGTCGACCGCACCATGATCGCGCTCGGCCGCGATATCGCGATGTTCGCACCCGTCATCTCCGCGGCGATCAAGGGCGATCCGGACGCCGTGCTGGTGGTCGAATTCGCCGAAGAGGACCAGTCGGACAATCTGGTGCGTCTCAAGCAGCTGGGAGAGCTGATGGGCGATCTCGGCTTCGGCTGGACCAACGACACGCGCAAATGGGGCGGCGTGGTGGAGATCACCGAGCCGGCGCTGCAGAGCGGCATCGCCGATTTCCGCGCGGCCGGCCTCAATGTCATGATGTCGATGAAGCAGGAGGGCAAGCCGGTTTCATTCGTCGAGGACTGCGCCGTGCCGCTGCCGCATCTCGCCGACTACACGGCGCGGCTGAACGACGTCTTCGCCAAGCACGGCACCAGCGGCACGATGTACGCGCACGCCTCGGAGGGCTGCCTGCATGTGCGCCCGGTTCTGAACCTGAAGCTGGAGAAGGACGTCAAGGCGATGCGCGCGATCGCCGAAGAGGCGTTCGCGCTGGTGCGCGAATACAAGGGCTCGCATTCCGGCGAACACGGCGACGGCCTGGTGCGCTCCGAGTTCCACGAGACCATGTTCGGCGAGCGTCTCGTCGCCGACTTCAGGGAGGTGAAGCAGCGCTTCGATCCCGCCGGCCTGCTCAATCCCGGCAAGATCGTCGATGCGCCCAGGATGGACGACCGCGCGCTGTTCCGCTTCAAGCCCGATTATCGCGTCGCGGAGCTCAAGACAAAACTCGACTGGTCCGCCTATCCCGGCGCCGGCGGCGGCTTCCAGGGCGCGGTCGAGATGTGCAACAACAACGGCGCCTGTCGCAAGCTCGAGGGCGGCGTGATGTGCCCGTCCTATCGCGCCACGCGAAACGAGAAAGACGTCACGCGAGGACGAGCGAACACGCTGCGCCTTGCGATCTCCGGACAGCTCGGCTCCGATGCGCTCTCTTCCGACGAGATGATGGAAACGCTCAAGCTTTGCGTCTCCTGCAAGGCCTGCCGCCACGAATGCCCCACCGGCGTCGACATGGCCAAGATGAAGATCGAGGTGCTCGCGGCGCGCGCCGCCAGCCATGGCTTGACGCTGCGAGACCGGCTGGTCGGATATCTGCCGCGCTATGCCGGCCTGGCTTCGCGGTTCGCGCCACTGGCGAATTTGCGCAACGGCAGCCCGCTGTTGCGGAAGCTGTTCGAGCGCTTTGCCGGCATCAGCGCGCGCCGGGCCCTCCCCGCCTTCCGCCGCGACGTGTTCGTGCCGCCGGCCGAAAGCGTCGGACCTACGGACGGTCGTGAGGTCGTGCTGTTCAGTGATACTTTCAACCGCATCTATGAGCGCGAGAACCTGGAGGCAGCGCTGCGCGTGCTCACGGCCGGCGGCTATCGCGTGCATCTGCCGAAGCCGGTGAGCGGCAGCCGTCCGCTGTGCTGCGGCCGCACGTTCCTCTCGGCTGGTCTCGTCGACGAAGCCAAAGCCGAGCTCGACCGGCTGGTCTCGGCTTTCGCGCCCTTCGCGGTGCGCGGCGTGCCGATCGTCGGCCTCGAGCCGAGCTGCCTCCTGACGCTGCGGGACGAGCTCGCTTCACTGCGCAAGGACAATGATGCCAAGGCGGTCGGGGCCCATGCGCTGACCTTCGAGGAATTCCTGGTGCGCGAGGCCGAGGCCGGAAGGCTGCAATTGCCGCTCGGCACCGTCGCGGACAAGGCTGTCGTGCATGGCCATTGCCATCAAAAATCCTTCGGCGCCTTCAAGCCGGTCGAGCAGGTGCTGCGCCTCGTCCCGGGGCTGAAGGTCGAGACCATCGAGTCGAGCTGCTGCGGCATGGCCGGCGCGTTCGGCTATGGCGCCGACACGTACGATGCCTCGATCGAGATGGCCGAGCTGTCGCTGCTGCCGGCCGTGCGGAAGGCTGACCGGAATACGCTCGTCGTCGCCGACGGCACCTCATGCCGGCACCAGATCCACGACGGCACGAAGCGCGAAGCGCTTCACGTCGCGCGCGTGCTGGCCATGAGCCTCGATCGCGCCAAAACCAACGCCACCTCTCCAGCTGCAAAGGAAACCAGCCATGGCTGACCTCACACTCGACACCGCTCGAAAAATCCTCGACGCCGCCTTCGCAAAGGCCGGCGAGCTGAAGCTGAAGCCGCTGGTCGTCAGCATCCTGGATGCGCGCGGCGTGCTCAAGCTCGCGGCGGCGCAGGACGGCACCAGCCTGATGCGCGCCGAGATCGCGCATGGCAAGGCCTATGGCGCGCTCGCCATGGGCACGGGCTCGCGCGCTTTATTCCAGCGCGCACAGGAGCAGGCCTATTTCATCGATGCCGTGAACACGATCGCCAAGGGCGCGCTGGTGCCGGTCCCCGGCGGCGTGCTGATCATGGACGGCGCGACCCTGCTCGGCGCGGTCGGCGTCTCCGGCGACACGTCCGACAATGACGAGGCCTGCGCCGTGGCGGGGATCCAGGCGGCGGGGCTGAAGGCGAACGCGGGGTAATCTCGTCATTCCGGGGCGCGCGCAGCGCGAGCCTGGAATCCATCGTGCAACAGTTTATATCGACAAATGGATTCCGGGCTCGCGCCAAGTGGCGCGCCCCGGAATGACAGCAGAGAGCAGTGCCCCTGCCTCTTCACCTCCCCGTCCAGACCGGCTTCCGCTTCTCGCTGAACGCCTTCAACCCTTCCTTGGCGTCCTCGGTCATCGCGAGCAGCGCGATCTGGCTTTCGGTGTAGGCGATGCTCTCGTCGAACGACATCGAGGCGATCGCGCGCATGGCGTATTTGCCGCGGCGGATCGCGGTCGGGGATTTGTCGACGATGCGGCCGATCAACCAATCGATCTTGGCATCGAGCTCGGCGGCAGGCACGACATGGTTGAGCAGCCCCGCGGCCTGCGCGGCCCTGGCGTCGAACGGCTCGCCCGTGAGCGCCCATTCGTTGACGAGGCGGGGCGGCGCGATGCGTTGGAGCAGGCTGAGCACCTGCATCGGGAACACGCCGACCTTCACTTCCGGCAGGCCGAACACGACGTGATCGGCCGCAACCGCCATGTCGGTCATGCAGAGCAGGCCCATGCCGCCGGCCATGCAGACGCCACCGAGGCGCGCAATCGCCGGCTTGGTGGCGTTCTGTGACACACGTAACAGATCGGCATAGTCGACATTTGGTTTGGAATGATCCATCGCGAAAGCCGCGCCGGAATTCTGCAGGTCGGCGCCCGCGCAGAACGCCTTGTCGCCCGCGCCCGTCAGCACGATGACGCGGACGTCCTTGTCCTCATGCGCGTCGCGATAGGCTCTTGTGATCCCGGCGATGACCTCGCCGTTCAGTGCGTTGCGTTTCTCCGGCCGGTTGATGGTGATCCAGAACGCCTGCCCGTGCTTCTCAGTGATGACAGAAGTGGTGTCGGTCATGGCATGCTCGCTTGCTTGGTCCCGCTTTGCAGCCATTTGCGGCACGTCGGGCCGCGCACGCAAGGGCAATCTGCAAGGTCGCGTCACCATAGCGTGTGGGCGCAACTTCGCTTCGCGATTGAAATGGGGCTTGCGCACGCTATCCTGACCGGAGATTTGATCACCGATGAGCCATTTCATGCGCGCCGCATTGATGTTGTTGCTGGCAGGACTGGTCGTGCTGAGCGGCGGTGCCGCATGCCATGCGGCCGACGCAGCGAAGATCGCGCTGGTCATCGGCAACGCGAAATATCCCGACAATGAGTTCGTCCTCAGCGACGTCGCCAACGATGCCCAGGACGTCGCCGAGGAATTGAAGCGCGGCGGCTTCGTCGTCGACAGGCAGAGCAATCTCACCGGCGATGCCATGCGACAGGTGCTGAGCCGCTTCTACGACCGCATCGAGCGCGGCGCTGTGGCGCTGATCTTCTTCGACGGCTTTGCCATCCAGTCCAACCGCCAGACCTATCTGCTGCCGGTCGACGCCCAGATCTGGACCGAGCCCGACGTCTCGCGCGACGGCTTCAGCCTCGACACCATCCTCGCCGAGATGAACACGCGCGGTGCCGCGATCAAGATCGCGCTGATCGACGCCTCCCGCCGCAACCCGTTCGAGCGGCGCTTCCGCCGCTATTCGGCGGGCCTCGCACCGGCGATCGCACCGAGCAATACGCTGGTGCTCTACTCCGCCGCGCTCGGCGCGGTCACGGCAAGCGGCAAGACGGATCGCAGCCTGTTCGTCGCCGAGCTGCTGCGCGAAATGCGCGCGCCGAACATCAGCGCCGAGCAGGCCCTGACCAACACCAAGAACGGCGTGGTTGCCGCCACCAAGCGCGAGCAGGTGCCCTGGCTGTCCTCCTCGCTGACGACGGACTTCTCTTTCGCAAGCCCGGCGAAGCGGCCGGCAGACGACACGGTTCCGACCAAGCCGGAGGCGCAGACAATCGAGCCGCAGAAGCCGGTCTGCGAGGCGCCCCAGGCGGCGCCCGCCCCGAATGCGGACGAGCTGGCCCGAGATCCTGTCATCGCCGATCTCAGCCGCAGGATCACCGCCAACGCCAACGATACCATCTCGCGCTACAAGCGCGGCCAGGTCTACGCGATCAAGCGCGCCTATGCGCTCGCGATGCAGGATTTCGACGCGGTGCTCCGCCGCGCGCCCAGGGACGCGGAAGCCCTGAACAACCGCTGCTGGACCCGGACTGCGACCGGCGACCTGCAAGGCGCGCTCGCTGACTGCAATCTGGCGCTCCAGATCAACCCCGGCTTGAGCGATGCGCTCGACAGCCGCGGGCTCGTCAATCTCAAGCTCGGACGCAATGCCGAGGCGATCAAGGATTACACCGACGCGATCCAGCGCAACCCGCGCTCCTCGTCGTCGCTGTTCGGCCGCGGCATCGCCGCGCGCAGAAGCGGCGGCGACGGGGCCACCGACATCGCGCAGGCGAAGTCGATGAACCCTGACATCGCGAAGGAATTCGCAGGCTACGGTGTTTCGGAGTGCGCGCCTTGAGCCGAGGCCGCCTTCCTCATCCAGACCTTGTTGTCGTGGAACGCCGCGCCGCCGATCGGCGCGATGGTGTCCGCGCCCGTCAGCATGTTGATGCCGCGGCCGCCGATGTGATTGCTGTTGGGATGAACGGATTCGGCGATCAGGACACCGCGTTGCACGCCCTCGAACAGCGTTGCGATCAGCGTGGTCTCGCCGCGGCTATTGCCGAGGGTCACCGCATCGCCGTCGGCAATGCCGAGCGCGGCGGCATCTAACGGGTGGATCATCACGCTGGCCCTGCCCTCGCGCGCCTGCGAGGACGGCGTCTCGTTGAAGGTGGTGTTGAGGAAGCTGCGCGATGGGCTGGTCGCGAGCCGGAACGGATGGGCCTGATCGGTGTGCTCGATCACTGCCCAATGGTCCGGCAGATCGGGCATCTTGTCGACATCGCCCATGGTGACGCCGAACGGCGGATGCGACCAATCGGCTTTGAAATGGAATTTGCCGTCGGCGTGAGCGAAGCCGTCGAGATAATGCGAGGTGCGGAAGTCCGGCTGCAGGTCGCGCCAGAGGTCGGCCTCGAGGCCGGCGATGTCGCCGTGATTGCTCAGCCTCAAGGTGGCGTCGATCAACTCGCGCGGGCTCATCTCGAAGCCCGGATGCCTGGCGCCGAGCCGCGGCGCCAGCGCCTGCAACACCTCGTGGTTGGAGCGGCATTCGCCCGGCGGATCGATCAGCTTCGCACCCACCGAGATGTGCTGATGGCCGCCGCCGTAATAGAGGTCGTCATGCTCCATGAACATGGTCGCCGGCAGGACGATGTCGGCCATCTGCGCCGTCTCGGTCATGAACTGCTCGTGTACCGCCACGAACAGATCCTCGCGGGCAAAACCCTGCCGCACCAGCGCCTGCTCCGGCGCCACCGTCACCGGATTGGTGTTCTGGATCAGCATCGCCTTGACCGGGCCCTTGCCCTGCAGCGCTTCCGCATCGCCGGTGAGGATACGTCCGATCTGCGACTGGTCGAGCGCGCGCGTCGACTTGTCGATCGCGTCGTGGCCCTCGATGATGGATTCGTTGAAGTGCCACAGCGCGAAATTGTTGAAGAAGGCACCGCCGCCTTCATACTGCCAGGCGCCGGTCACCGCGGGAATGCAATTGGCCGCGTGCATCTGCGTGGCACCGTTGCGGCTGCGTGTGAAGCCGTAGCCGAAGCGGAAGAAGGTGCGCTTGGTTTCGCCAACCGCCTTCGCGAACGCTTCGATCTCGGACACGGGCACGCCGCAGATGGCTGACGCCCATTCCGGGGTGCGCGTCTTCAGATGCGCCTCGAGCTCGGCTGGGCAATCGGTGTACTTGTCCATGTAGGCGCGGTCGGCATAGAAGTCGCGGAACAGGACATGCATGACGCCGCAGGCGAAGGCACCGTCGGTGCCGGGGCGCAGGATGATCCTGATGTCGGCCTGCTTCATGGTGTCGTTGTCGTAGATGTCGACCGCCGCGATTTTCGCGCCGCGCTCCTTGCGGGCGCGCGAGGCGTGCGTCATCACGTTGACCTGGGTGTTGACCGGATTGGTGCCCCAGATCACGACGAGATCGGACAGCGCCATCTCGCGCGGATCGACGCCGGCGATCTTGCCGGTGCCGATCGCAAAGCCGATGCGCGCGACATTGGCGCAGATGGTCTGATAGAAGCGCGAATATTTCTTCACATGGGTGAGACGGTTGAGCCCGTCCCGCATCACGAGACCCATGGTCCCCGCGTAGTAATAGGGCCAGATCGATTCTGCGCCGAACTCGCGCTCGGCCGCGTTGAAGCGCTGCCCGATCTCGTCCAGCGCCTCGTCCCAGGGGATCCGCGCGAATTGACCTGAACCTTTGGGGCCGGTGCGGCGCAGCGGATAGATCAGCCGCTCGGGGTGATGGATGCGCTCGGCATAGCGGGCGACCTTGGCGCAGACGACGCCGGCCGTGTAGGTCTGCTTCTTCGAACCGCGGACGCGGCCGATGCTACGGCCTTCGACCACCTCGACATCGAGGGCGCAGGCCGAGGGGCAATCATGCGGGCAGGTCGAATGGCGGATCTCGATCTTCGGGTTGATCTTGGCGTGCTGGTTCATGTCCCAGTTCGTAACACCAAAATACCGGTCAGCCGAGCGCATTTATCCGGCAAGCCCCATGCGATTTGCTCAAGCCGCGCGCCAGTAGGTCCTGCTGCGATTGCGAAGGAAGCCCCGCCGGTCGGCCGCGCGACCTTTAAGCGCAACCCAAGCTACGCCTTTCGCTGCTTGTGCAACTTGGTCAGACCACTCGGCGAACAGCGTGCTGCTCCCTGCGGCTGCTAGCCCTTGTAGCCCATCAGGAGGCGCGGCAGCCACAGCGAGAAGGCAGGGACATAGGTCACGAACATCAGGGCTGCGATCAGCGCGGCATAGAACGGCAGGATGGTGCGCATCACGGCGCCGACCGAGATGCCGCCGATGGCACAGCCGACGAATTGCGTCGTTCCGACCGGCGGGGTGTTGAGCCCGAGGGCGCAATTGATCAGCATCAGCATGCCGAACTGCACCGGGTCCATGCCCGCCTTGATCGCGATCGGCAGGAAGATCGGGGTGCAGATCAGGATGGTCGCCGCCATGTCCATGAACGTGCCGAGCACGAACAGAATGATGTTGATGAGCAGGAAGATCACCCAGGGCTGCGTCGACACCTTGCTCATCATCGCGCCGGCGAGATCCGCCACCTCGTAGAGTCCCATCAGGTACTGGAACATGGTGGAGACGCCGATCAGCAGCAGCACCACGCCCGTCGTCTTCACCGCCTTGGCGGCGGCGCGCAGGAAGTTGCCCCAGGTCATGGTGCGGTAGATGAAGAAGGTCAGCAGGATGGTGTAGGTGACGGCGATGGCCGCCGATTCGGTAGCCGTGAAGACGCCGGACAGAATGCCGGCCAGGATGATGCCGACGATCAGAAGCCCCGGCAGCGCGGCCGCCAGCGAGCGGACGACCTCGGCCCAGCCGGGGAATTTGCCGGCCGGATAGCCGCGCTTCACCGCGACCGCGTAGGCGGCGACCAGCATGCACACCATCAGCACCAGTGCCGGCAGGAGGCCGGCCGCGATCAGCGCGCCGATCGAGACCTTGCCGCCGGCCGCCAGCGCATAGATGATCATGTTGTGGCTGGTCGGCATCAGGGCGCCCACCAGCGAGGCGTGGGTGGTGACGTTGACGGCGTAGTCGGTGTCGAAGCCCTCCTTCTTCATCATCGGGATCATCACCGCGCCCATCGCCGACACGTCGGCCACGGGTGAGCCCGAGACGCCGCCGAACAGCGTGCAGGCGACCACGTTCGACATGCCGAGACCGCCGCGGATGTGCCCGACCAGGTTCTTGGCGAGTTGCACGATCTTGTCGGCGACGCCGCCATGCAGCATCAGCTCACCGCTGAAAACGAAGAACGGAATGGCGAGGAAGGAGAAGATGTTCATCCCCGACATCATCTGCTGGAAAATGACGGCGACCGGCAGGCCCTCGTAGAGGATGGTGCAGATCGCCGACAGGCCGATCGCGAAGGCGACCGGAACGCCGAGGATCAGAAAGCCGAAGAAGGTGGCGCCGAGGATGATCAGTTCCATGAGGGGACGACCTCTTCGCCGCGCACGAGAGCGATGATGTGCTCGATGGAAAACGAGACGATCAGGAGGCCGGAGGCGATCAGCGGCACGTAGCGGATCACCTCGGGCAGGCCGAGATTGGGAATCTTCACGGTCCCGACCGACGCGCCGAGGATCCAGCCATTATAGGCCATGGCAACGCCGAACACGCCGACCAGAACGTGGATCACGAGCTCGATCTTCTCCCGCACGTGATCGGGGACCATGACCAGCAGGCTGTCCATGCCGATATGCCCGGCATCGCGTACGCCGACGGCGGCGCCGATCAGCGTGACGTAGAGGATCAGGACCAGCGCGAGGTTCTCCGTCCAGGTCGGGCTGGAGTTGAGCACGTACCGTCCGAACACCTGGTAGAAGACGATGGCGACGATGACGAGCAGGCCGGTGACCGACAGGTACATGCCAAGGCGCGCGATGGGGGCATTGACCCGCGACAGCAAGCCGGTGGACGGGCGTGTTGCTACGGCCCCCTGCTCGTGACTTGCGACGTGTGGGTCTGTCATCCCGCGCCTCCTTACGGGATCCGGTGCCGCCTTGCGGCGACCCCGGACCCGGTCCCCGAATTGTCTTACTTCGTGTCCTGGATGCGCTTGACGAGGCTCTGCAGCTTCTCGTTCCCGGCGAACTTCTGGTAGACCGGCTTCATCGCATCGACGAACTCCGCCTTGTTGCCGATCGTGACCACCTGAACGCCGGCGGCCTCGACGGTCTTGCGGGCGGCCTGCTCGCGCGCGTCCCAGAGCTTGCGCATGACGGGCACCGATTCCTTGGCGGCCTTGCGGACCATCGCCTGATCCTCCTTGCTCAGCGTGTCCCAGACCTTTTTCGAGATCACGAGAACTTCGGGCGCGAGGGAGTGCTCGGTGATGTTGTAGAACTTGGCGGCTTCGAAGTGCCGGGAGGACTCGTAGGACGGCCAGTTGTTCTCGGCAGCGTCGACGAGGCCGGTCTTGAGCGCGGTGTAGACCTCGCCATAGGGCATCGGCGTCGGGTTGGCCCCGAGACTCTGGATCATGCCGACCCACAGGTCGGATTGCTGGACGCGGATCTTCAGGCCCTTCAGGTCGGCCAGCGATTTGACCGGTGCCTTGACGGTGTAGATCGAGCGTGCGCCGCTGTCGTAATAGGCAAGGCCGACCAGGCCGGCGGGCTCCATGGCTGCCAGGATCTCATCGCCGATCGGGCCGTCGAGGACGGCGCGCATGTGCTGCGTATCGCGGAAGACGAAGGGAAGGCACAGGGCGATGGTCTCGGGCACGAAATTGTTCAGCGGCGATGCGTTGATCCGCATCATGTCGAGCGCGCCGATCTTGAGTTGCTCGATCGTGTCCTTCTCCGAGCCCAGGGCGCCGTTCGGAAACACCTTCACGCCGAGCTTGCCGCCGCTCGCCGCCGCGAGCTGCTGGCCCATGAACTTGACCGCCTCGACGGTCGGATAATCGGCGGGGTGAACGTCGGCGGAGCGGAAATCGCGTGCGGTGGCCAGGGGTGCTGAGACCGCCAGTGCAACGGCTGTGACGATACCGGTGAGCGTCTTCATTTGGGCTTTCCTCCTGGGTTGATTGGATTGATTATCGTTGTCGGCCCGGCTGCAGGCCGCCTTGGGTCGCTCCGCTTCAGGTGTGAAGTCAAGCGCCAATGTCGTCCCTAGGGCGGGCGGCATTCTCTGTCCAAGCCAAATCCGGCATCGATCGATGCAAGACTTGCATCGATCGATGACCGGCGCAATTCGCACTATGGTGGGTATGGCGGGCGGGCTCGACGTCGCTGGCCCGTGACTTGACGCTCCAATCGAGGCCCCGCGCGATCGCCATCATCGACGGCTAGGCGAAAGGCCTCACTCGCCGCCGAGGCCGCTCTCGGCAAGCTCGCGAAGCGCGTCCGTGTCCAGCACAACGATGGCGCCGTGCTCGAGGCGGACCCAGTTGCGGCCGGCCCAGGCGCGCAATTGCTTGTTGATGCTCTCGCGGGTCATCCCGACCATCTCGCTGATTTCCTGCTGCGTGATGGCGAGCGTGCCGCTGCCGGAATCGAGCTTGCGTTCTTCGGTGAGACCGAGCAGCGCACTGGCAAGCCGACCCGGCAGATTCTGCAGGATCACCTGCTCGACCTGCTGACTGGTCCAGCGCAGACGCGCGCACAGCAGCTCGATGAATTTCATCGCCAGCGCCGGCTGGCTCTTCACGAACGGCAGGAAGTCCCGGCGATCGATGACGTAGAGTTCGCAATTGGTATTGGCAGTCGCATCCGCCGACCTGGGCGCGCCGTCGAGCACGGCGATCTCGCCGAAGATTTCTCCCGGGCCGATGAGATTGAGGATCGCGTTCCGGCCGTCGGGCGACGAGGAGGAAATCTTGACCGTCCCGGCGATCACCGCGAACAGACTGTTGCCGGGATCGCCCTTGGCGGCGATCGTCGCACCGCGCTTGACGGTGGTGTGCTTGGCGTAGCGGCAGAGCTGATCGAGCGCTTCCGGCTCCAGATCCGCGAAGATCGGGTGCTTGCGCAGGACCAATAGCTTGTTGCCCGCCTGCTGTCGGGGATCGCCGGTCTTGTCCTGAGGCACGCCGGGGCTCCTAAGACTACGAGGCATTGAGTTCCTGCGTAGTCAACGTTACCAGGCATTTCAACCGGAAAGCACGCGTCCGATTTGAGGCAAATGCCACGAAAAGGCCGGTAACGGGGAGGTCAGCAGCCGAAAGGCTGCGGCAATGCGTCTTCTTCGACGCAGAGTTGCGGGTAACGCAAACCGCGATTGCGCCGTGACGCTGCCAAAGACCAGCCCCCGCCTGGGCGAGCATCGGCCCCGGCGGCGTTGGACTCGGACCCAGACCTGATGGCTTCAGCGCCTGGAATCCGGATCGAGCCTGCCTTGGCTGGTTTGCCGGTCACCCCAGGCCAGAACTGCGGCGAACACGACGAAGATCGCGACGACGACAACGGTCACCAGCAACGCATCAGCAGGCATCATTCCCTCCCGGATTTGTCTCCGGCATTATTTTGCGGGGCATGGCCGCCGTCATTGATCGGGATCAAATTGCCGAGAGCGTCGTGGACGAGAGGTCAGGCTGCGGCCATGGCTTCGACGCGGGCCGGATCGAGCAGGCTGATGCCGCCGTGAATGATCTCGATCACGCCGAGACGCTCCAGCTTGGTAAAGGTGCGGCTGACGGTCTCGATGGTCAGGCCAAGATAATCGGCGATGTCCTGGCGGCTCATCGGAAGCGCGACCATGTCGGATGGACCCTTGAGCGCAACCAGCCGCTCACGCCAGCCGAGCAAAAAGGTCGCCACCTTCTCGTCGGCCGAGCGGCGGCCGAGCAGGACCATATGGTCGCGCGCCTGGCTCAACTCGCGAATGGCCAGCTCGTTGATGCGCCTGAGCAATTGCGGCCGGTCTTCGATAAAGCGGCCGAAAGGCGCTTTGGGGAATTGGCAGACGTTCACCTCGCCGATCGCATCGGCTGAAAAATTGTGGCGGCCGGACAGATTCATCCCCAGAAAATCACCGGGCAAGGCAAAGCCGACGATTTGCCGCCGGCCGTCAGGCAGCAGCTTGTACAGCCGCATGACACCTTCGAGGACGTTGTAGAACGAGGTCGTGATGTCCTCCTCGGAAAACACCGTCTCGCCCGAACCAAAGTGGACGCGGCGGCCGAGATGCTCGAACTCCCGGAGTTCGGCAGCATTCAGCGACGAGCAGACCGCCGCTCCGCGCACGGCGCAATCGTCGCAAAAATGCCCGTTCGGCTCACTCGTGACCACGAAAGGCTTCATCCACCGCTCCCCGCGTCGGCCGCTCCCGACGTCAGGCCGAGTCCACCGCGCGACTGCATTTTACTGCACCGTGCCGCAGCCGATTGACCCAGATCAAATTTGAGCGGTATCCCCGTCATATTCTGCATCCACGGTTCGACGGGATGATTTTTCCATGCTGCCAAGCGCACTGCGTCACGGCCTGATTGGGCTGCTTCTGATCACGCCTGCGCTAGCGGCTCCAACCGCCGAACAACGCGGCAAGGCCTTTGCCCAAGCGCATTGCGCACGCTGCCACGCGATCGACCGCGCCTCCAAGAGCCCGCTGGAGATCGCGCCTCCGCTACGCAACCTGCATCGGCGCTACCCGATCAACAGCCTTGGTGAAGCGCTGGCCGAGGGGATCTACACCGGACATGCCGACATGCCGGCCTTCGAGCTCAGCCCGGACCAGATCCACGACATCCTATCCTACCTGAAGACGCTGGAACGATAGCCGCCGCTACACGGCCTGCACCGTCCAGCCGACCAGCTCCTTGGCGATCCGACCGAAGGCCGTATTGAACGCCGCGACCGCCGCCGCCGGCTCGATCTTGTCGAGCTTTTCGCTGGCCTCCACCATGCGCGAGGCGATCACCTTGCCGGCCTTGTCGACGATCCGTGCCGACAGCGCGATCTCGGCCTGCGGCTCGCCGTCGGTTGCGACACGGAAGCGCCTGACGTCGATCAGCAACTGGTAGCCGGCCTGACCAATATCGGTCGCGCGCAGCGGCGCGTGCGCGATGTCGTAGTTCTCAAAACTGTCGATCAGCCGCGCCTGCAACAATTTTGGAATGCTGTCGGCCCACAGAAATTCGGCGAAGCCCGGATAATCCTTGACCGGCGAGAACAACATGCGCTGCGTCTGCAACATCGCAACCGCAGTCGGCTCAGGGATCGCCAACGGCTCGGACAATGTCTTGCCGGCCGGACCGAGCTTATCGGGCGCACGGAGATCGAAGGTGATCTTCTGCGCAGGCGAGCCGCCGCCGGTCATCTTCTCGAGCCCCGCGACTATGCCGTCGAGCTTGCCGGTGTTGCGCGCGAGCCCGTCGGAGAAGGTCTTGAAATTGGCGATGGTGTCCTTCAGCGGGCCGGAATTGTCCTGAAGCACCGTGTCGACCCGCCGAAGCGCATCACGGGCCGCCTGCGTCATGCTCTGGCCGGCACCCGCGTCCGCGACCAAGGTCGGGAGCTCGCCGGATTTGGCGACGATCACGCCGCCCTCCAACGTCACCACGGGAACGCCGGTCAGGCCCTGGAATTCGAGGCCGACCCTGGTGTCGGCACGTACCGGCGTCGCAGTTGCAACGGAGATCGTTGCATTGACGAAGCGCGGGTTATCAGGCGCGAGCCCGAGCTGGGTGACCTCCCCGACCCGAATGCCGTTGAACAGCACGCCGGCGCCGACCAGGAGGCCGGGCACCGGACCCTGGAATTGCACATGGTAGTTCGTGCGCGGCCCGATGCCGCCGGTGTTGTTCAGCCAATAGACGAAGCCGAACACCGCGACGATCGCGGCCAGCACGAAACTGCCGATCAGCACATAGGGAGCGCGGGTTTCCATCTCTCATCTCATCTCGTGTTGCAGCATCTGCGAGCGCTTGCCGTGGAAATAGGCGCGCACCCAGGGATGCTCGGATTGCAGCAATTCGCGCATCGGGCCGATCGCCACGATCTTGCCGTCGGCGAGCGCGGCGACGCGGTCGCAGACCGTGGTGAGGCTCGCAAGGTCATGGGTCACCATGAACACCGTGAGCTCCAGGGTCTTTTGCAGCGTCTTGATCAGCGCGTCGAACTCGCCGGCGGCGATCGGGTCGAGGCCCGAGGTCGGCTCGTCCAGGAACAGGATCGGCGGATCGAGCGCGAGCGCGCGCGCCAGCGCCACGCGCTTGGTCATGCCGCCGGACAGCTCCGCCGGATATTTGTCGGCGTCCTCGGCACGCAGGCCGACCATTTCGAGCTTGGCGATCGCGATCTCGTCCATCAGCTCCTGCGACAGGACGAGATTTTCGCGCAAGGGAAACTGGACGTTCTGACGCACCGTCAACGAGGAGAACAGCGCGCCCTGCTGGAACAGGATGCCCCAGGCCATCGCCGCCCCGCGGCCGTGGTTGCCGGCGGGCCGTCCCATGACGTCGATGGTCCCGCTCCGGCGCGGGATGAGGCCGATGATGGTCCGCATCAGGACCGACTTGCCGCCGCCCGATGCCCCCACCAGCCCGAGAATCTCGCCGCGACGGACGTCGAGCGACAGATGGTCGAGCACGGTCTGGCGGCCGAATCCGACCACGAGATCGCGGACGCGGATCGCGAACTGATCTTGCGGCTCTTCCATCGTCACATTCCGATCGAAGCGAAGAAGATGGCGAACAGGCCGTCCAGCACGATCACCAGGAAGATCGACTTCACCACCGACGTCGTGGTCTGCCGCCCCAGCGACTCCGCGCTGCCCTTGACACGTAATCCCTCGCTGCAGGCCACGATCCCGATCACCAGCGCCATGAACGGCGCCTTCAGGATGCCCACCTCGAAATGCGCGACGGAAATGGCCTCGTGCAGCCGCGCGATGTAGATCGCCGGCCCCATGTCGCCATAGAGCTGCGCGACCAGCCCGCCGCCATAGAGTGCGGCAATCGATCCGATGAAGGTGAGGATGGGCAGTGCAATGACCAGCGCCGCGACGCGCGGCAGGATCAGGACGTCGACCGGGTCGAGCCCCATGGTCGAGAGCGCATCGATCTCCTCGCGCATCTTCATCGAGCCGAGCTCGGCGGTGTAGGCGCTGCCCGACCGCCCCGCGACCATGATGGCGACGATCAGCACGCCGAGCTCGCGCAGCACCAGGATGCCGACCATGTCGACCGTATACGATTCCGCGCCGAATCTGCGGAAGTGGAAGAAGCCCTGCTGCGCAATGATGGCGCCGATCAGGAAGGTGATCAGCGTGACGATGGGGATCGCCTGCCACCCGATGCGGTAGAGCTGATACACCAGCGAGGTCAGCCGCAGCGAACGCGGCCGGCGCAGCACACCGATGATGGCCATGAACAAGGCGCCGAGCATCTGCAGGAAGATCGTGATGTCTTCCCGCGCCCCGACAGTGGACTTGCCGAGCTCGCCCAGCCTCGCCAGAACCGGATTGGGCGCGGCGCTCGCAGCCGGCGTGTGGCGATTGACCTGGCGCACCTCGTCCATCAACCCGCTGAAATGATCGGCGACGCCGACGAACTCGGCCGACCTGCCTGACGTTGCAGCCCTGCGCGACAGCTTCTCCAGGACCCAGGCGCCGAGCGTATCGAGCGCGCTGATGCCCGACATGTCCAGCGTTACGGCGCGCGAGCGATCGACGTCGGTCCCGACCGACCGCGACAGAGTCTCGAGCGTCACCACGTTCGCGGCGGTCCATGGACCCTCGGGGCGCAGTTTCAGCACGTCGCCGGACGGCGTCGCGTGCAGCAGCGGTTCGTGGTTCACGCTTTCCACCTCATCGGGACAATTGGTCCCCATTCAGCCGGCATTTCTAGGCCAGCATGTGGCGGCCGGATTGACCTGTCTCAAGACCCTGAACGGGCTCAGCCTCTTGACGCAAATCAAGCGCGATCGCGCGGGCCGGTCTTAGGCTGGCTCGGATGCAATGAGGACACCAAATCCATGTTCGACAGTGACAGGATGAGCGAGGAATTGCGGGCCCTGAAGGTCGACGTCACGCGCCTGTTGAGCACCGCGGGCGAGGATATGTTCGAGAGCTCGAAAGCCCGCACCGAAGCGCTCGCCGATCAGATCAGGGCCGCGCTCGCCGAGCTCGGCGAGACCGTCGAACAAGAGGGGGAGCAACTCCAGGGCCTCGTCGCAGAGCGCCCGATCACTTCGCTCGCCTCCGCCTTCGCCCTGGGCGTGGTTGTCGGCTTCATGCTGAGGAGACACTAGGTGAATACCGAGAATGTCGTCAAACATCTGCGCGTGCTGTGGCGCACCGACAGGATCATCGCGGACATCAGGCTGCGCCATTTGCTGATCGGCCTCGGCCTGCGCGCCTTCGCGGCGCTCATCGCCGCGTTCGGGCTGCTGATGCTGGAGCTGTCGGCCTATTTCGCGCTGGTGCAGATCTGGAGCGCGATTGCCGCGGCTGCCATCCTCGGCGCCGTCAATTTCGTCATCGCGGCCGCTCTCTTCCTGATCGCCGGCCGTTCCCCGTCGGGGCGTGACATCGAGCTCGCCAACGAAATTCACGACACATCCATCGAAGCCCTCCAGCTCGAGGCACGAGCACTCCAGGCCCAGGTGTCGGGCGCGGTGCATCATCCGCTGAGCACGATCGTGCCGGTGCTGGTGCCGCTGATCGCGATCATCATCAAGACTCTGCGACCGACAGCCAGGACGTCCGATGAGGCAAATTCGTCCGAGGCGCGCTCCTGAGACGCCCGCCGTTGGCGGCCCTCAGGATGAGGGTCGGGGGCTGCTACGGCAGAACGCTGTTTCCCAACAAAAATTCGAAAACAACCCCATGCACAGTAGACCGCCCCTGTCAGAACAAGGACTTGCGGGACGAGCAAAGCATATTTCTGATTTTCGAAATAAATCCTGGCGCGTCGGGCAAAACAGTGGCATACTGGCATCATCGCAACAGTCACGAGCGTCACGGCCTGCAAGGCCGCGACCATCGCGACGCGGTTACGCATAAACCCTTATGGACATTTTCGAAATTCGCATTCGCGCGCAACGCGCCTGCGCCGCAAGGACTCAGTGCGCAAAGCGAGAGGGGAGTACACCTCCGTCGTGCCACAAGCATGATTCAGCGCGCAGGTCCGGACGTCAGAGCTTCAGCCTGACGTCGCAGATTTCAGGCTCGGCCGGGTCCGGCTTGACCTCGAAGCCGAGCTGCCGGCACATGTCGAGCATCACGGTATTCTCCTGCAGTACGTCGCCCGATATGGTCTTCAATCCTTCCGACCGCGCGTAGTCGATGATCAGCTGCATCAGGGCCCAGCCGAGCCCCCTGCCCTTGAGGTCGGACCGCAGCAGGATCGCGTATTCGCCGGTCTCGTAGATCGAGTCGGAATGGAGCCGGACCACGCCGACCATTTCGCCGCTGGCCTCCTCGAATGCGATGAAGGCCATCGCGCGCGCATAGTCGAGCTGGGTCAGGCGCGCGATGAACTCGTGGGTGAACTCCTTCATTGGGGCGAAGAAGCGCAGGCGAAGGTCGTGTGCCGTGACGTGACGCAGGAATTCGTGGATGGTCGGCTCGTCCTCGGGGCGCATCGGCCGCACGAAGATGCGCCAGTCCTCCTTGAGCTTGATGCGGCGCTCCCATTGCGATGGATAGGCACGGACCGCGAAATTGGCAGGGCCGGAGCCGGCGAACTTCCGCTGCGGCGGCCCGACCGCGACGCGGGCATCCACCGCGGTCACGCCGGTTTCGTCGGCCAGCAGCGGGTTGATGTCGAATTCGCGGATCTCGGGAATGTCGGCCGCCATCTGCGCCAGCTTGACCAGCACCATGGCGACGGCGTCCTGCTTGACCGCCGGCACGTCGCGATAGGCCTTCAGCAGCCGCGACACGCGCGTGCGGTCGATCAGATCGCGGGCCAGTTGCAGGTCGAGCGGCGGCAGCGCCAGCGCCTTGTCGTTGATGATCTCCACCGCGGTGCCGCCGCGGCCGAAAACCACCACCGTGCCGAAGGTCGGATCGTCGGCAAGGCCCAGGATCAGCTCGCGCGCCTTTGCCTTGACGACCATCGCCTGGACGATGACGCCGCCGATGCGCGCCTCGGGCCGCAGCTTTCTCGCTCGCGCAAGAATGTCGGCGGCCGCCGTACGGACGGCCTCCGGGGTCGTCAGATTGAGCACGACGCCGCCGACGTCGGATTTGTGGGTGATGTCCCGCGACATGATCTTCAGCACGACGGTCTCGCCTTGCGCGAAGATGTCCTTTGCATAGGTCACCGCCTGCTCGACGTCCGCTGCCGCATAGGTCGGCACCATCGCGATGTCGTAGGCTTCGAGCAGGTGCTTGATCTCGACGGGTTCGAGCCACTGGCGGCCGTCCGCGATCGCGGCCGTGATGATTTCTCTCGCTCCCCTGGCATCCGGAACGAACGTATCGGGCATCGCGGGCGGCACCTGGCTCAGCTCCTCCACCACTTCGCGGTGCCGGACCAAATGCATGAAGCCGCGCACGGCATCGTCCTCGGTGGGATAGTTCGGCACGCCGGCACTGGAGAGTGCCTGGATGATGTGCTGATCGGCGCCGATCCAGGCCGCCAGCACGGGCTTCGCCCATCGGCGGTGCTGCTCGCGATACTTGGCCACGAGCTCCGTCACGGTCTTGGCGATCTCGGCGGCCGAGGCGATCGCCGTCTGCACGTTGAGGACGAGGACTGCGTCGTTGTCGCGGTCGGCCAGCAGTTCCTCCAGCGCCGCCGCGTAGCGCGCCGCATCGGCGTCGCCCACGATGTCGACGGGGTTTGCACCCGACCAGGTCGGCGGCAGCGCCGCATCGAGCTTCTTGCGCGCTTCCGTCGAGATGGTCGCCGGAATACCTCCGAGCTCGACCAATCGATCGACGGCGAGGACGCCGATGCCGCCACCATTGGTCAGGATGGCGAGACGCTTTCCGGTCGGCGATTCGACGCGGCCGAGTGTCTCGGCACAATCGAACAGCTCGCGCAGATCTGACACCCGCAGCACACCCGCGCGGCGGAACGCCGCATCATAGACGGCATCGGCTCCGGCGAGCGCCCCGGTATGCGTGGCAGCGGCCTTCGCACCCTGCGCCATGCGGCCGGACTTCACGACGACGACGGGCTTCACCCGCGCGGCCGCGCGCGCCGCCGACATGAACTTGCGTGCGTCCTTGATCGCCTCGATATAGAGCAGGATCGCGCGGGTCTTGTGATCCATCGCGAAATGGTCGAGCAGATCGGCAATGTCGACGTCGATCTGATCGCCGATCGAGACGATGCCGGAGAAGCCGACGCCGCGCTGCGCGGCCCAATCCACCATGCCGGCAGCAATGGCGCCGGATTGCGAGATCAGCGCGAGGTTGCCGGCCCCCGGCATGTGCGCGGCGAAACTGGCGTTCAGGCTGACGCCCGGCATCATGATGCCGAGGCAGTTCGGCCCGATCAGCCGCATGCCGTGTTTGCGCGCGGCAGCGCTGGTCGCCTCGTGCAGCGATCCCTGTCCCTGGCCGAGCCCGGCCGAGACGATCAGCGCACCGGCAGACCCGCGACGGCCGGCCTGCTCGACGATGCCTGGAATCTCGCCCGCAGGCGCGGTGACGACGACGAGCTCGGGCACGAAGTCCAGCCTGTCCAGGCTCTTCACCGCCGCGATGCCGCCGATCTCGGCATGGCGCGGATTAACGAGGCCGAACCGCCCCTTGAAGCCGGCCTTGCCGATGTTCTCCAGGACCGCGCGTCCCACGGACGCCGGACGCGCGCTCGCGCCGACGAGCGCGACCGAGCGCGGCGACAGCAGGTTGTTCAGACGATAAGTCGACATGAAAACAAATGCGCCGCGCCGGCGGCGGTTCCGATGATTGAGGATCAGGCTGGAAGAACATGCCTAGTGCGAGATCATAACCCAGCACGGTGGCTGGCCAATGACGGTCTTTGTCACACCGCCCCACACGATCTCGTTCAGGCGCGAATGATGATAGGCACCCATCACGATCGCATCGATGCCATGGGAATTCGCCCAGCTTCCCAATACTTTGCCGGTCGAGCTGCCGCCCCCCTTCGTGGTTTCGAAGGAGGCAAAGACGCCGTGTTCCCGCAAATGGCCGACGAGTGCTGTTCCGGATTGGACGATCGCGTCGGTCTTGTCCTCAGCCACGGTCAGCACACGGACCGAGCTGGCCGCCTGAAGAACGGGCAACGCATCGCCGACTGCACGCGCGGCCCGTGCAGAATGATCCCAGGCAATCACGACGTGCTCGAACTCTGGCCGGAGCTCGTCGGCACGATGTTCGGGACAGAGCAGAAGGGGCCGTCCGGATCCGAACAGCAGCGCTTCGATGATGGCTTCCGTTCGACTGTCGTGCGGTTTCACGGGAACCAGCGTGAGGTCGCTGAAGCGAGCATGCTCGGCCAGGATCGCTCCGATCTGATCCGCGGGCACCTTGCCCGATCGGCTCTGGGCACGGATGTTGGCGCGCGAAGCCGCATCGGTGAAGGCATTCAGCAGCTGCTCCATGTCGCTCGCCTCGAGGCTGGCCGGCGCGAACTCGCGATCGTCAGGCAGCATCACCTTCGGCCGCTCGAAAACATCTTCCTCGAGCGCGAGCGCGGTGATCCTGGCACCGAGATCGGCGGCGACAGAAACGCATTTCTCGATCGCAACCAGGGCTGGCCCGCGCGGCTGGCCGACAAGGGGCAGAAACACATCCTTGATGGGCATCGGAATTCTCCAGAGCCACCATCATAGGCCGGCTGTCGTCGAATCTCTTGATCCTCGTCAAGACCGGGGGAAACTCCGTCCGATCACCCGGGGGAACAGGCGTTGACTGACGTCAAGGACTGGCCACTCGGCCATTCTATGGATAGTTCAGTCGGAGCGGTTCGCCCCGGAGATAGACATGCGTGCGATGGTGTTGCCGGCCCCACGAGCGCGGCTCCAGATGGAGGAGCGGCCTGACCCGATGCCTGGCGAGGGTCAGATCCGGGTGAAGATCAGCGCCTGCGGTGTATGCCGCACCGATCTGCATCTCGTCGACGCCGAGCTGCCCGGTATCCGCTATCCGATCGTGCCTGGCCACGAGATCGTCGGCCGCGTCGACCTCGTCGGTGCGAATGTGACGACACATGCGCCTGGTGACCGCGTCGGCATTCCCTGGCTCGGCTTCACCTGCGGGACGTGCCGCTTCTGTCGGGAGGGCATGGAAAATCTCTGTGACGCGCCGCTGTTCACCGGCTACACGCGCGATGGCGGCTACGCGACCCACACCATCGCCGACGCCCGTTACGCCTTTCCGCTCGGCGAGACCGGCAGCGACGTCGAGATTGCGCCTCTGCTGTGCGCGGGGCTGATCGGCTGGCGCTCGCTGGTCCTTGCCGGCCCCGCCGAGAGGCTCGGCCTCTATGGCTTCGGGGCCGCCGGCCACATCATTGCGCAAGTCGCGGTTTGGCAGGGACGCTCCGTCCATGCATTCACGCGCCCTGGCGATGCCGCTGCGCAAGACCTTGCACGCCGTCTCGGCGCCGTCTGGGCGGGCTCATCGGACCAGGTGCCCGACGAGCCGCTCGACGCCGCGATCATCTACGCGCCAGCCGGCGAGCTGGTCCCGGCGGCGTTGCGCGCCGTGCGCAAAGGCGGTCGCGTCGTCTGCGCCGGCATCCACATGAGCGACATTCCGAGCTTTCCGTATGATTTGCTGTGGCAGGAACGGCAGCTGGTCTCGGTCGCCAATCTGACCCGGCAGGATGGCCTCGATTTTCTCAAGGTCGCGCCGCAAGCCGGCGTGCGCACCGAGACGACGGCGTTTCCGCTCGATCAGGCCAACGAGGTCCTGACCATGCTGCGCAACGGCCAGATCCTCGGCGCGGCCGTGCTGACGCCCTGATGGTGCTTGCCATGGCCGCTTCGATGAAGGATGACACGGCGGCTCAGGAGCGCATCTTTGCGATGCTGACCGACCATCCCGGCGTCAGGCGCATCGACACACATGCTGCCTCGGTGTTCCTGGATGCAAACCGCGCGCTGAAGATCAAGCGCGCCGTCCGATTTCCCTTCCTCGACTATTCGACGCTGGAAAAGCGCAAGGCGGCCTGCGAGGAGGAGATCCGGATCAACCAGCCTCTGGCCCCACAGATCTATCGTGGCGTCGTGGCGATCACGGAAGAGCCGGATGGATCGGTGAAGGTCGACGGCACCGGGCGGCCGATCGAATATGCGGTCGAGATGTCGCGTTTCGACGAAAGCAGGACGCTGGATCATCTGGCCGAGGCTGGCCCGCTGGATGCGAAGCTCGCCTCCGCCGCCGCTGACGCCATCGCGGCTTCGCACGCGGCGGTGCCACGCGCCGACGGACAAGCGTGGGTCTCCTCCATCCCGGCGCTGATCGACGGCAACACGAATGGTCTGCGGGCCGGTGGCCATTTCGGCGCAGACGAGATCAAGCAACTCGGCAACGCCTCGCACACGGCCTATCAGCGTATTCGTCCCCTGCTCGCGGAGCGCGGCCGCCGTGGCTTCGTGCGCCGCTGCCATGGCGATCTGCATCTGGCAAACATCGTCATGATCGATGATCGTCCCGTGCTGTTCGATGCGATCGAGTTCAACGCGCAGATGGCGACGGTCGACGTGCTCTACGATCTCGCATTCACGCTGATGGACCTGTTGCAGCACCATCAGCCGGGCGCGGCAAACATGGTGCTGAACCGCTATCTCGACGCGACGTCGACCGACAATCTCGACGCGCTCTCGACCCTCCCGCTGTTCATGTCGATCCGGGCGGCGATCCGCGCCCAGGTGACCCTGGCCCGGCTCAAGCGGCCGCATTCCGACGGTCCCGGCGTTCTCGATCAGGCACGACGCTATTTCGCACTCGCGGGGATGCTGATCCGTCCTCCTGCTCCGCGTCTGATTGCCGTCGGCGGACTGTCCGGCACCGGAAAGACCGCCTTGGCGCACGCGCTCGCGCCGGTCGTCGCACCGCAGCCGGGCGCCGTCGTGCTGCGCAGCGATCTCGTCCGCAAGCAGATGTTCGCCGTCGAGGATACCCATCGCCTGCCGCCTTCAGCTTATACGCCGGAGGTCACGGCCCACGTCTACGACACGCTGGTGCAGCAGGCCCGGCGGGTGCTGGCGCAGGGCCATTCGGCGATCATCGACGGCGTCTTCGCGCGCGAGGACGAACGCGACGCGATTGCGGCGCTGGCGCGCGAGCGCAACGTGGCGTTGAACGGGCTGTTCCTGGTCGCGAACCTCGCGACCCGACAGGCGCGCATCGGCGGCCGCAGGGGAGACGCATCGGACGCCACGCCGGAGGTTGCCGCGCTGCAAGAGCACTATAATATCGGCCGTGTCGACTGGGCGACCATCGATGCATCCGGGACACAGCAGCAGACGCTGCAGAACTGCCGGAACGTCATCGCTGAGGGGCAAACAAGGCAATCTGATTGATGCGGACAAGGAAGTCGCGACCCACCACGCGCTCGACTCCAACCACGCATGCCAAGCCGGCAACGCGGCGAAACGCGCTGCCCGCCCGCCTCAGCCCCGGCATGGCCTGCGACACGGCCTTCCGGATCATCGCCCGCCGACACCTCGACGCGGTGATCGCCCAGCACGACGGCACCTGCCGCGGCGATCCCGATGCGCTGCACCAGATCCGAATCGCCCTGACGCATCTGCGGACTGCCATCCGCTTCTTCTCGCCGATGGTCGACGATACGCTGCGGCCGGATGTCTGGGCCGAGCTGAAATGGCTGAACGGCCAGCTCGGCATGGTGCGGGACCTCGACGTGGCCATCGAGCGGATCGTCGCAGAGAGTGGCGCCGAGCTTGCCGTGGTTGCCGAGCTTCAGCGCTGGGACGAGAAACGCGGGGAGAGTCACCGGCTGCTGGCGCGCGCGCTGCAATCGGCGCGGTATCGCCGCCTGATCGAGCAGACCTCAACGTGGATCGAAAGCGGCCCCTGGTCGACCCGCCGCAGCAAGGAAGCCATCCGGCTGCGCCGCCGCACCCTCGCCGACCATGCGACGGAGCGGCTGACCGAGTGGGAGACGACGCTGCTCAGGAAGGCCCGGAAGCTGAAGAAGCTCGATGTCGAGAAACGTCACAAGCTGCGGCTCCTCAACAAGCGAATGACCTATTCGGTGGAGTCGCTTGCGGATCTGTTTGCCGATGGGGCGGCGATCAAGCAGAAGTCCATCCTCAAGCAATTGCGCAAGGCACAACGGTCGCTCGGTCAGTTGAACGATGATGCTCGGGGACAGGCGTTGGCGGCGTCGCTGAATGGCGCCGGCCTCGAAGCCAGTAATCGATTTCTCGATCGCAAGCGGGAAAAGAAGCTGTTGCGGAAGGCCTCGAAGGCCTACCGCAAACTGGACAAGACCAAGCCGTTCGGCTCCTCGGATCTCGCGCCGAGTTCGGAGCCGGAGGCCTAAAGCGCGATGCGATAAGGATGAATCGTCATCGTGCTTTAGGCTGTTGTTTGAGCATGATCTTTTCCGAAAACCGCTTCACACTTTTCCCGATCATGCTCTAGGTGTGGACGTAGTCCCCTGGCGCATCGGGCAGGCCAAGGGCGCCAGCAAGCCCGATCTGCGGGGGATCGCAGAGCGCGCCGGAGCGCGCTGTCAGCCAATTGGTCCATTCCGGCCACCACGAACCCTCAACGCGCGGGGCCAGCTTCAACCATTCGTCAGCACCGACATAGGGCGCATCAGCAGCCTTGGTCAGCACCTGATAGAAGTGGCCCTCCTCCTGCGGAGGCGCCACGACGCCGGCATTGTGACCGCCGCTTGTCAACAGGAACGTCACGTCGGCATCGACCTGATAATGGATCTTGTAGACGGACCGCCAAGGCGCGACGTGATCGGCGAGCGTGCCGACGACGAACATCGGAGTGTGAATGTCGGATAGCGAGACGCTCCGGCATTCGACGCGATAGCGACCTTCCGCCAGATCGTCGTTCAGGAACAGCTGGCGCAGATACTCCGAGTGCATGCGATAGGGCAACCGCGTGGCGTCGGCATTCCAGGCCATCAGGTCGCTCGACGGCGAGCCGTCGCCCATCAGATAATCACGCGAGAGCCGCGACCAGATCAGCTCGTTGGAGCGCAGCAGCTGAAACGCGCCCGCCATCTGTGTCGTATCGAGGTAACCCCGCTGCCACATCATGTCTTCGAGGAAGGCAACCTGGCTCTCGTTGATGAACAGCGTCAATTCGCCGGCTTCGGTGAAATCGGTTTGCGCGGCGAGCAGCGTGACGGTGCCGAGACGGCTGTCGCCGTCGCGTGCCATGGCCGCCGCGGCGATAGAGAGCAACGTGCCGCCAAGGCAATAGCCGAGCGCATGGATCTTCCGGTCCGGCACGATCTGGCCGATCGTGTCCAGCGCGGCCATCACGCCCAGCTTGCGGTAGTCGTCGAAGGCAACATCCCGATCATTCGCATCCGGATTGCGCCAGGAGATCGCAAAGACTGTGAAGCCCTGAGCGGTCAGGTATTTGACCAGAGAATTCTGCGGCGACAGATCGAGGATGTAGTACTTCATGATCCAGGCCGGCACGATCAGAATCGGCTCCGGCCGCACCTGCGCAGTCGTCGGATGGTACTGGATCAGCTCGATCAGGCTGTTGCGATAGACGACCTTGCCGGGCGAGGCTGCCACCGTCCTGCCGACGACGAACTGATCCTCGGCCGCCGGCTTCGAGCCGGAGAGCAGGCGCATCAGGTCGCTGCACCAGTTTTGCCAGCCGAACACGAAATTCTCGCCGCCGCTCTGGAACGCTTTTTCCAGCACCTGCGGATTAGTGGCCGCGAAGTTCGAGGGCGCCAGCATGTCGAGCATCTGGCGCATCGAGAACTCGACGATGGCTTGATTTGCGTGGGAGGCGCCGCGTATGCCGGTCGTGGCATCGTGCCACCAACGTTCGGTGAGCAGAAACGCCTGCGCAAGCAGATTGAACGGCGCGGCTTCCCATTGCCGGTCCTTGAAGCGGCGATCCCGCTGCTGCGGCCGAATGACGGACCACGGCTCCTGAAATGTCGCGTGCGCGGCAGCTTCCAGGAATTGGCCGGAATCGCGGAGGATCTTGCGTGAGAGCTCCATCTGGTGCTGAGGCGCCGCCGCAAGATGCGCGCCCCAATCGAGCCAGGCGAGCGACAAGGCCATTGGCGAGATCCCGCCCGTGAACCGCGCCAGCGTGGCGTGAAACGCGCGATCGAGCGGATAGGATTCCACTGCTTGCGGGCAATTGCAGTCAGCCGGCGTTCCTGCGACCCTTTCGGCAGTCTCGGCGGCCGGCCTGGCGGCGGGAGCTTGCAGCGGCGCTTCGGCCCGTGGGAATATCTTCACGACGCTCATGGCTGATTGTTCCTGCGGGCTTCCATTCTATGCCTGCGGCAGGATATGGCGACGCTTCCGCCGCGCGTTGAGCTGCATCAAACCGCTGCGCGGACCACGATCGGTCGATCGGCGCAAGTTTTGGCCGCTTGACCTGGGTCAAATCGCACTCCGAGGGATTGACTAGGCTTTGCGCATTGAAGTTGACATGCCAGCGGAGTTGTCCATGCGCGCCCACCAGATCATGACCCGGTCGGTCATCTCGGTCACCCCCGACACCAGCATCGTCGAAGCGGCCAACATCATGCTGAAGCGACATGTCAGCGGCCTCACCGTGGTCGACAATACCGGCAAGCTGGTCGGCGTGGTGTCGGAGGGAGATTTCATCCGCCGCAGCGAAATCGGCACCGGGCGCAAGCGCGGGCGCTGGCTGCGATTCATCCTTGGTCCGGACAAATCCGCCAGCGACTTCGTCCACGAGCACGGCCGCAAGGTTTCGGAAGTGATGACCGACTCGCCCGTGACCATCACGGAGGATACCGCGCTCGCGGAGATCGTCGATCTCATGGAGCGGAACAACGTCAAGCGGCTGCCGGTCGTGCGCGGCGACAAGGTCGTCGGGATCGTGTCCCGCGCCAATCTGTTGCAGGCGGTTGCGGAGCTCGCCCGCAACGTGCCGGATCCGACCGCCGATGACGACCACATTCGCAGCCGCATCATCGAGACCATGGAGAGGAACGATTGGTGCCCGTTCGGGCTGAATGTCATCGTGCGCGACGGTATCGTTCATCTCAGCGGCGTCATCACCGAAGAGCGCGCACGGCAGGCCGCAATCGTCGTCGCGGAGAACGTCGAGGGCGTGAAGAAGGTGCACGACCATCTGTGCTGGGTCGACACCATATCCGGCGTCTATCTGAACTCGCCCGAAGACGACGAACTCGCCAAAGCGAGCTGATCAAGAGAGGCTGATCGCCGCAGGGTTCAGCTCGGAATGACGGCGGTCGCTTCGATCTCGACGCGCGCCGCCTTCTCGACGAGACGAACGACCTGAACCAGGGCCATCGCAGGATAGTGCGTTCCAAAGACGTCGCGGTAGATCTTGCCGAGCTCCTTCAGATTGGCCAGGTACTCGTCCATATCGACGACGTACCAGGTCAGCCGCACGAGGTGCTCTGGCCGGGCCCCGGCCTCGGCCAGGATCGCGGCGATGTTGCCGAGGGTCTGTCGCACCTGCGCGACGAAGCCGTCCGCGAGACGCTCCTCTGCGTCCCAGCCGATCACCCCGCCGGTGACGACAATGCGTCCCTCGGCAGCGATGCCGTTGGCATAGCCCTTCGGCAGCGGCCAGCCCGACGGCTGCAGGATCTGCGCCTTGATGCGCGTTCCATCCTCGGCTGCGGTCGGCAGCACCGCAAGCTGCGGGCCTTTCGGCGTCGTCACTGACAATTTTCTATCCTTCTCTCATTCCGCGGCGACGCCTGAGGACGTCACTGCGGCCTGCGCCAGCTGGCGCAGGGCAAAGCGCTTCAGCTTGCCGGTCTCGGTCTTCGGCAATTGCGCGACGAACTCGATCGCGCGCGGATATTTGTACGGCGCGATCTCGCGTTTGACATGCTCCTGCAACTCGGCCACCAGCTGAGCGTCAGGCGTCACGCCGGGCGCGGCAATGACATAGGCCTTGACGATCATGCCGCGCGCCTCGTCGGGCGCACCGACCACACCGCATTCGGCGACCGCCGGATGCGTGAGCAGCGCCGCTTCGACATCGGTCCCCGCGATGTTGTATCCGGCCGACACGATCATGTCGTCCGAGCGCGACTGGTACCAGAAATAGCCATCGCTATCCATCAAATAGGTGTCGCCGGTGATGTTCCAGCCGTTCTGGACGTATTTCCGCTGCCGCTCGTCGGCCAGATAGCGGCAGCCAGTCGGCCCGCGCACGGCGAGACGTCCCATCGTTCCGGACGGCACGTCGCGGCCCTCATCATCGACGATCTTGGCTTCATAGCCCGGCACGGGCTTGCCGGTGGCGCCGGGGCGGATCTCGTCCTCGGTCGCGCTGATGAAGATGTGCAGCATCTCGGTCGAACCAATGCCGTCCATCAGCTTGATTCCGGTCGCCTTGAGCCAGGCATCGAATGTGGGCTTGGGAAGGGTCTCGCCCGCGGAGACGCATTTGCGGAGGGAAGAAATGTCGCGGCCTGCGAGCTTGCCGAGCATGGCGCGGTATGCGGTCGGCGCCGTGAAGCACACCGTGATCCTGTACTGCTCGATCGCATTCAGAATGTCGTCCGGCGTCGTCTTCTCCAGCACGACGAAGGAGGCGCCGATATGCATCGGAAACAGCACGCCGCCGAAGCCGAAGGTGAAGGCGAGCGGGGCCGAGCCGATGAAGCGATCCTTTTGCTCGGCGCGCAGAATGTTTCGCGCATAGCCGTCACAGACCGCGAGCATGTCGCGGTGGAAATGCATGGTGCCCTTGGGATCGCCGGTCGTGCCCGAGGTGAAGGCGATCAGGCAGATATCGTCGGCGGCGGTATCGACGGCCTCGAACTCCGGGCTGGCATCGGCGATCAGCGCTTCGAGCGAATCCGGAGCGCCATTGCCCCAATAGACCACGTGTTTGAGGCCGGGCGCCGCAGCTTTCGCCTTCTCCATCTCGTCGGCGAGCTTTCCGTCGCACAGTGCCAGCGTGATCTCCGCCTTCTGGATCGGATAGGACAGCTCCTTGGCGCGCAGCAACGGCATCGTCGCGACGCAAATCCCGCCGGCCTTGATCACCGCGAGATAGGTTGCAACCATCATCGGGTTGTTGGCCGAGCGCAGCAGCACGCGCCCGCCGGTGACGAGGCCGAGCTTGCCAACCAGTACATTGGCGATGCGGTTCACCAGCACCTGCAGCTCGCGATAGGTGTAGCTCACGGCTGGGCTGATGACGCACGGGGCATCGCCCTGGCCCTGCTCGACCCAGCGATCGAGGAAATAACCGACGCAGTTCAGTCGCGATGGATAGTGCAGCTCCGGCCGCGTGAAGATGAATTCAGGCCAGAGCTCGCGCGGCGGCAGATGTTGCCGCGCGAACGTATCGACATGGGCCGTCGCGGCACTGCCGTCAGATGAACCCGTCTCTTGAATCTTGGCGGCGTTGGCCATCGCACGCTCCTTTCAGCATGGATTGCACCCGGCAGCACGATCTGGAAATCATTTTAGGCTTAAAACAATTCGGCGCAATAGGGGATTTTGGGCATCCCGTGCTTTTTCATGCGGCAAAGGGACGGGCGACTTGTCGCGCCCCGCGCGGCTATGGCCGGCGGCGGGCGGCCGATTTCTGCGCAGACGCCTTGGTCTTGGCGAGGAGGCGCATCAATTCCCGCACGTCCTTCGGCGAAAGGTCGGCGAAAAGATCTGCGATCCAGGTCTCATGCTCGGCGGCCATCCTGCGGAACTCGGCACGCCCGAGCTTGGTTAGCCGGATCACCTGGACGCGGCGGTCGGTCTCCGAGGTCCGCCGGTCGAGATGGCCCGATTCCACCAGGCGCTCCACGAGCCCGGTCACATTGCCGTTCGACACCATCATGCGCTTGGAGACATCGGACAAGGTCATGCCGTCAGGCGCCTTGTCGAGCTGCGCCATCAGGTCGAAGCGCGGCAACGTGACGTCGAACCGCTGCCGCAGCCGGCCGCGCACCTCGCCCTCGATCAGCGTGGTGCAGGTCAAGAGTCGCAGCCACAGCCGAAGCTCTTCGGCATGGTCCTCGGGTGTTTCGACGGCCTTGGTCTCGGAATCGAGCATGTTGATGCAGTCACTCACGGCCGGCATTGGCGCCGGCGCGCATTCCCCAACATTTTGAGCTTCAAATAAATCCGCGCCGGCTGCAAGTCCAAAGCTGCAACAATCGACCGCACGCCGATTTCTTTAGGCTTCAAATAATTGGCGCGCCGCTTGCATGCACCTCTGCTCGCAGGATGCGACGCCTCGCGCTCGGCTTGCCGCGGCGGCCGTCATCGGCATAAGCTTTGGATTGGAGTACGTGGCTTGCGGCGCAAGCCAATCGTCACGAGGGACAGATCATGAAGACGCAAATGACTTTGGCCGCAGCCACGATGCTGCTCGGTACCGTGGTGACCCCTGCCCTCGCCCAGGAGAAAATCAAGCTCGGTGTGATCGTGACCCTGTCGGGACCCGCCGCGGCGCTGGGCCAGCAGGTACGCGACGGCTTTGCGCTCGCGGTGAAGGATCTCGGCAGCAAGATGGGCGGCCGCGACGTCGAGGTCGTCGTCGTCGACGACGAGCTGAAGCCGGATGCAGCGGTGACCAAGGTGAAGGGCCTTCTGGAGCGTGAGAAGGTCGACTTCGTGGTCGGGCCGATCTTCTCCAACATCCTCCAGGCCATCCACCGGCCCATCACGGAATCGAAGACCTTCCTGATCAGCCCCAATGCCGGCCCGTCGACCTTTGCCGGCAAGGACTGCAACCCGTTCTTCTATGTGACGTCCTATCAGAACGACCAAGTGCACGAGATCCTGGGCAAGGTCGCGCAGGATCGCGGCTACAAGCGCATGTACCTGATGGTGCCGAACTATCAGGCCGGCAAGGATTCGGTGGCGGGCTTCAAGCTCGACTACAAGGGCGAGATCGTCGAGGAATCCTACATGCCGCTGAACACGCTGGACTTCCAGCCGGAGCTCTCCAAGATTTCCTCGCAGAAGCCCGATGCGCTTTTCACGTTCATGCCGGGCGGCCTCGGCGTCAATCTCGTCAAGCAGTACCGGCAGGCCGGGCTCGCCGACAGCATTCCGGTGCTCTCGGCCTTCACCGTGGATGAATCGACCCTGCCGGCGCAGCAGGATGCGGCGGTCGGCATGTTCGGCGGCGCGAACTGGGCGCCCAACCTCGACAATCCCCAGAACAAGAAGTTCGTCGCGTCCTATGAGGCCGCCTACAACGTCGTGCCGGGCACCTACGCCTTCCAGGCCTATGACGCCGCGATGCTGATCGACAGCGCGGTCAAGGCGGTGAAGGGCGACCTGACGAACAAGGATGCCGTTCGCGCAGCGCTCAAGAAAGCCGACTTCACCTCGCTGCGCGGCGCCTTCAAGTTCAACACCAACGGTTATCCGATTCAGGATTTCTACTTGACCAAGGTCGCCAAGCGTCCGGACGGCAAGTTCCAGACCGAGATCGTCCAAAAGGTGTTCGAGAACTACGGCGACCGCTATGCCAAGGACTGCAAGGCGGCGAACTAAGCTGCGTATCGCGTGACGGGAGGACTGCAATGAAGAGCGAAATCACCGGCATCACCCGGGCCAATGAGGGCATCCAGGGCATTTCCTGGAACATCCTCGGCCAGACTTATGTGCCGAAGAGCTACGCCGAGCACAGCTTCTCCTGGCACGCGACACTGCCTCCGGGCACGTTCGTGCCGCCGCATATTCACCCCGACCAGGATGAGTATCTCTACATGCTGGAGGGCAAGCTCGACTTCATGCTCGGCAATTCCGAGTCGCAGGCAAGCGCAGGCGATCTGATACGCCTCGGCATGGGCGTGCCGCACGGCATCTTCAACAAGTCGGAGCAGACCGCCAAGGTGCTGTTCTGGGTGTCGCCCAGCCGCAAGCTGTTCGATCTGTTCTGGGGCCTTCACAACATGAAGGAGCAGAAACCCGAGGATGTCGTGGCCATGGCCGCCGAGTTCAACATCCACTTCCTGCCGCCGCCGCCCGGCGGCTAGCAGCAAGCGTCAGGCGCGCACCGCCGCGAGTCCCGGCACCGCGGCGAAGCCCGCCTTGGTGGCATAGCCGCGCACGATGGCCTCGCGCTGGGAATAGCTCAGGACGTTGTCGACATTGTCGAAACCGTCGGGTGCGAGCTGCTCGACGGCGTCGATGACGCCCTCGGGCCCGCCGCGCCGGTTGGAGCGGACGATCTCGGCCGTCATCGGCAGACGCTTCTTCTCGTACTCGAGCAAGGCCTGACGCGGGTGCTCGGCGCGCACGAGCGCATCCGCAAGGCAGCGTGCGTCGAGAATGGCCTGCGAGGCGCCGTTCGACCCCACCGGATACATCGGATGCGCGGCGTCGCCGAGCAGCGTGACCCTGCCCGAAGACCAATAGGGCAAGGGATCGCGATCGCAGGTCGGATATTCGTAGAATTCGGGCGTTGCCGAGATCAGGCTCTTCACGTCGATATAGGGCACGGAGAAGCGCGCCACGTGCGGCATCAGCTCGTCGCGGCGGCCCGGCCGCGACCAGTCTTCCTTCCGCGGCGGCGGCGCATTGCCCTCGCCCACCTTCACCAGCACCGCCCAATTGGTCAGGCGGCTCGCCGGGCTCGATCCTTCCGCGATGGGATAGATCACCACCTTGGCATTGAGGCCGCCGGCCACGATCATCGACTTTCCGGTGAGGAACAGCGGCCAGTCGCGCGCACCGCGCCACAGCATGAGGCCGTTCCAGCACGGCGGCCCTTCGTTCGGGAACAGCGTCTCGCGGACGCGCGAGTGAATGCCGTCGGCGCCGATCAGGATATCGCCGCGCGCAGTGTGGACATGGGCGCCGGAGCGATCGAAGAAGTAGGCGGTGACGCCGCCCTCGTCCTGCGTGAACGCGCCGAGCCGGCAGCCGGTGTGAATTGCGTCCGGCCCGAGCCGTTCCACGACGGCGCGATGGATGACGCCCTGAAGGCGACCGCGATGGATCGAGAATTGCGGCACGTCGTGGCCGGCGTCGATGCCACGGGCTTCGCGCCAGACCTCCTGGCCATGGCGGTTGAGATAGTAGAGCTGGTCGGTGCGGACAGCGACGTCGTCGAGCCGCTGAAGCAGGCCGAGGCCGGCCAGCTCCCGCATCGCGTGCGGCAGCGTGTTGATGCCGACGCCGAGCTCGCGAATGGTGTCGGCCTGCTCGAAGATCTCGCAATCCAGGCCGCGCGAGCGGAACATCAAAGCCGTCGTGAGACCACCGATACCGCCACCGACGATAATCGCCTTCATCGCCCTAACTCCACTCGAAACACAGGCAATGGGTTAACGTCGCACGGGCGGTCACTCCGCCGCAAGCGGCTTTGTCGCCTCCGCCTTGAGCTCGGCCCGGGTCTTGGGCTTAGCCTTAATTCGCAGCTCCTCGAGATCCTGCCGGTCGCGCACGCTGTTGCGGAAAATCTGATCTTTTCCGGGCAGATATTGCGGGGGGCAGAAGGCGTCGTTTGCCCCGTACCAGGCCGCCGCCTTCATGGTGAAGAAGGGGTCGACCAGGTGGGGGCGGCCGAGGGCGACGAGGTCCGCCCGGCCGGCGGCCAGAATGGTGTTGGCCTGGTCCGCCGTGGTGATGTTGCCGACGCACATCGTGGCGACGCGCGCCTCGTTGCGGACCTGGTCGGAGAAGGGCGTCTGGAACATGCGTCCGTAGACCGGCTGCGAATCGCGCACGGTCTGGCCGGTCGAGACGTCGACGAGATCGACACCCGCCTCGGCAAAGGCGCGTGCGATGGCGACGGCATCATCGCCGGTGATGCCTCCGTCCGCCCAATCGGTCGCGGAGATACGCACCGACATCGGCTTGTGCGACGGCCACACCGCGCGCAGCGCCTCGAAAATCTCCAGCGGGAACCGCAGGCGGTTGGCGAGCGAGCCGCCATATTCGTCGGTGCGGGTATTGGTCAGCGGCGAGATGAAGCTCGCGAGCAGATAGCCGTGGGCGCAGTGCAGTTCGAGCATGTCGAAGCCGCAGCGCTCGCCGCGCCCGGCCGCCGCGACGAAAGCGTTCCTCACCGCATTCATGCCGGCGCGGTCGAGCTCGCGCGGCACCTGGCTGTCGGGGAAATAGGGCAGCGGCGATGCCGAAACAATATCCCAGGCGCCCTGCTCCAGGGGACGGTCCATGCCGTCCCACATCAATTTCGTGGCGCCCTTGCGACCGGCGTGCCCCAGTTGCAGGCAGATCTTTGCGGCCGAGTTGCCGTGGACGAAATCCACGATGCGGCGCCAGGCGGCCCCCTGCTCATCGTTCCATAGGCCAGCGCAGCCGGGCGTGATCCGGGCCTCGCGGCTGACGCAAGTCATCTCGGTGAAGATCAGGCCGGCGCCGCCGATCGCGCGCGAGCCGTAATGCACGAGGTGGAAATCAGTCGGCACGCCTTCCTTCGCCGAATACATGCACATCGGCGACATCACCGCGCGATTGGCGAGCTGCATCTCACGCAGGCGGAACGGCTGGAACAGCGGCACCATCGGCCGGTCGGTGTCGACGTCGAAGCCGCTGCTGCGCACCTGCCTCGCAAACGACTTGTCGACCTCGGCCACGAAATCCGGCGCACGGAGCTTGAGATTGTCATAGGTGATCGCCTTCGAGCGCGTCATCACGCCGAAGGCGAACTGCACCGGATCGAAATCCCAGAAGCGGTCGACATGCTCGAACCAGACCAGCGAAACGTCGGCGGCATGCTGCGTCTTCTCGACCTCCTCGCGGCGGCCGTGCTCATAGACCTCCAGCGCCGCCTTGATGCTGGGCGCCTTCTCCATGGCTTCGGCCAGCGCGATGGCGTCTTCCATCGCGAGCTTGGTGCCTGAGCCGATGGAGAAATGCGCGCTCGCCTTGGCGTCGCCGAGCAGCACCATGTTGTCCTTGACCCAGCGCTTGCTGCGGATCATCGGGAAGTTGCGCCACATCGAGCGGTTGATGAGCAGCTTGTGCCCATCGAGGAACCAGCCGAAAATGTCGGCCATGCGTGCGGCGGATTGCGTCTCGTCCAGTCCCGTCAGGCCGGCCCGCTCGAACGTCTCGGGATCAGTCTCGAAGATCCAGGTCGAGTGCCCGGCTTCATACTGATAGGCGTGGGCAATGAACGGCCCCCATTCGGTCTCCTGGAAGATGAAAGTGAAGGCATCGAGCGGCTTGGTCGAGCCCATCCAGGCGAACTTGTTGGAGCGGAGGTCGACCTCGGGCTGAAAGTGATCGACGTATTTCTCGCGAAAGCGGCTGTTGATGCCGTCGGCGATCAGGACGAGATCGGCATCGGCAAACCGGGATTCATCCTCTATGTCCGCCTCGAAGTGCAGGACGACGCCAAGCTCGCGGGCCCGCTCCTGAAGGATCAGAAGCAGCTTGCGCCGCGAGCAGCCGCAGAAGCCGTTGCCGCCGACGCGGTGCACGGTGCCGCGGAAGTGCACGGCGATGTCATCCCAGTAAGCGAACTCCTGGGTGATGCGGCGATAGCTCGGAAGATCGTGCTTTTCGAAATTGTCGAGCGTCGCATCCGAGAACACCACGCCGAAGCCGAAGGTGTCGTCGGCCCGATTGCGCTCATAGACCGTGATGTCCGCGCCCGGACGCTGCTTCTTGAGCAGGATCGCAGCATAAAGACCCGCAGGTCCGCCACCGATGATCGCGACTTTCATGGGAGCCTCGCCACTTCACCCGGCCATGAAACTATTTTAAGCCTAAAATAATTTCCCGCAAGCCCCCCTCGCTGGATTGGCTGCAGATAATTGCGACCGGCTCAGTCGCCCCTGAAGACCGGCTTGACCTTGTTGGCGAAAGCCTCGAAGGCACGCTCGAAATCCGCGGTGGTCATGCACAGCGCCTGGGCAACGGCCTCCGCCTCGATCGCCTCCTCCACCGACATCGCCCATTCCATGGCCAGCATCCGCTTGGTCATGGTGTTGGCGAAGGTCGGACCTTCGGCGACCTGCCTGGCCAGGACCTGCGCCTGGGGCAGCACCTGCTCTGGCGTGACGATGCGGCTGAAGAAGCCCCAGCGCTCGCCCTCTTCCGCGGTCATGAACCGGCCGGTGTAGAGCAGCTCGGAAGCGCGGGACTGTCCGATGATCCGCGGCAGGATGGCGCAAGCGCCCATGTCGCAGCCGGCCAGCCCCACCTTGTTGAACAGGAATGCTACCTTGGCTCCGCTGGCCGCAAGGCGCATGTCCGATGCCATGGCGATGATCGCCCCGGCGCCGGCGCAGATGCCCTCGACCGCGGCCACGATCGGCTGCGGACACGCCCGCATCGCCTTGACGAGATCGCCGGTCATGCGGGTGAAGGCGGTCAAGCCCTTGGTGTCCATCTTCACCAGCGGGCCGATGATCTCGAACACGTCGCCGCCGGACGAGAAATTACCGCCGGCCCCCGTGACGACGATGGACTTGACCACGTCGTCGAAGGCGCAGGCGCGGAAGAAATCAGTCAGTTCCCGATAGCTCTCGAATGTCAGCGGATTCTTTCGTTCGGGGCGGTTGAGCGTGACCGTCGCAACGCCGTCGACGACGGCGAGCAGGAAATGCTGCGGCGAGTAATCCGCAAGCGGCACGGTGACGGGATTGGCTGGTCTGCTCATGGCATCTCCTTGGATCTTATGTTCCGGCCCTGCTTCGCCACGCTAGATTTCACCGCCGGCAACCGCGATCGCCTGCCCAGTGATCGCACTGGCGCCTTCGCCGCACAGCCAGAGCACCGCGTCGGCCACCTCCTGTGGCGTGATCAATCGTCCTTGCGGATTATGCTTTGCGAGCTCGGCGATCGCCTGCTCGCGGGTCCGGCCGGTCTTCTTCATGATGTTGTCGATGCTGCCGGCGATCAGATCGGTGTCGGTGAAGCCGGGGCACACTGCATTCACGGTGACGTTGCTTCCAGCCATCTCGAGAGCGAGCGAACGCACCAGGCCGATCACGGCGTGCTTGGCCGCTGCATACGCACTGACATAAGCGTAGCCCTTGAGCCCGGCGGTGGACGCCACCGCGACGATGCGGCCGCAAGGACGATCCTTCATGCCCGGCAGCACGGCCTGGATGGCATGCACGACGCCCATGAAATTGACGTCCATCATGCGGCCGAAGAGCGCGCTGTCTGATTTGGCGAACGGCGCCGACTCAGCGCTGCCCGCATTGGCAACCAGGATGTCGATCGGCTTGCGCGCACTTGCCGCGGCGATCGCGGCCTTCACAGATGCTTCGTTCGCGACATCAGCGACAGCTGCAAAGTGGGCAGCCCCTGCGTTGACCGCCTCGTCGAGAGCCGCCGCGTTCCGGCCAAGCACTGTTACGGTCGCGCCAGCGCCGACGAGAGAGGAAGCGATCGCGCGGCCGATGCCGCGCCCGCCACCGGTGACCAGCGCGTGCGGCGAATGCGGCAATCCGGACATGCGCTGGCTCCCTCGGATCTCGTGATCTGCTTCCGATATATTTTAACCTTCAAGTTTTTGCAACGAAAGCCGCGCTCGGGTACCAAATGCCGCCGCATGAGACGGCCCGAAAATTGCTTTAAGTATAAAATTATCGCTTCCCATCCCCGAAAGGCCTGTTAGCATCGAAGGCCCAGCAGAAGGATGTCGCGTGTCGCAGCCTGTGCCAATGATAACAAAGGACGGACGCTTCGCCTACGAAGCCGCGGGCGATCCGGGCGCGATACCGCTGATCTTCCTGCACGGAATCGGCGGCGCGGCGCGGGCCTGGCGGCGGCAGCTTGCCACATTCGGCGACCGCTTCCACGCGATCGCATGGGACATGCCCGGGTATGGCGGATCGGCGCCGCTTGCGAGCGTCAGTATCGCCGCCCTGGCGGAGGCGCTGCAGCAATTCATCGCGCAACTCGGCGTCAGCAGACCTGTTCTGGTCGGCCATTCCATCGGCGGCATGATCGTTCAGAAGTGGCTGGTTCAGTCCCCCAAACTGGCGCGCGCAGTCGTGCTGGCGCAGACCAGCCCTGCGTTCGGAAAGGCGGACGGCGACTGGCAGAAATCCTTCATTGCGGCAAGGCTCGGACCGCTTGATCGCGGGGAGACGATGAAGTCGCTAGCGCCTTCGCTGGTGCAGGAGCTTGTCGGCGACGATCCCGATCCGAACGGGATGGAGGTTGCCCGCGAATGCATGGGAAGGGTGCCAGAGGCGAGCTATCGCGCCATGATGCTGGCGCTAATCGGCTTCGATCAGCGCAGCACGCTCGGACAAATCTCCGTTCCCACACTGTTGCTGTCCGGCTCCAAGGACAATAACGCGCCTGCGCCGATGATGGCAAAGACGGCGACCTTTATTCCGGGAGCTGAATATGTCGAGCTCGCCGGCGTGGGCCATCTCGCCAATCTCGAACGCCCCGAGGCCTTCGACGAAGCTCTCGGCTGGTTCCTGAACTCTCTCGCGACCAAAGCCTGAGGTGACTGTGCGATGACTATGCAAAGCGGCAAGACGATTGGGATCACCAACGAGGTCGCGCTGGATGCGCCGATCTTCGATCCCACTGCATTCCGCTTGAGCAACGAGCAGGCCGGCATCATCACCCGCGCGAGAGAGATCGGCCAGACCGTGTTTGCTGGTCGCGCCGCCATTTACGATCGCGAGGCGACTTTCCCGACTGAAAATTACCGCGATCTGCATCGCGTCGGCCTGCTCGGTATCGCCGTGCCCAAGAAGCACGGCGGCCTCGGCGCCAATTACCAGACCTATGCCCTGGCGGCAGCCGAAATCGGCCGCTATTGCGGCGCCACAGCGCTGACCTGGAACATGCATGTCTGCTCGACCCTGTGGTCGGGTCCCCTCGCCGACGACCTCGACATGGATACCGAGACCCGTGCCGAGCATGAGCGGCGGCGTGCGGTCCATTACAAGCGCATCGTCGAGGATGGTGCGATCTATTCGCAACCCTTCTCCGAAGGCGGAGCTGCCGCTGCGGGCGGCGTTGCTTTCGGCACCGAGGCAAGGCCGGTCGCGGGCGGCTGGATCGTCAACGGCAAAAAGATCTTTGCCTCGCTCTCGGGCCACGCCGACTATTACGGCGTGCTTTGCACCGAGATCGAGCAAGGCGAGAAGGCTTCGCGCCGCAATACGCTTTACTTGGCGATATCAGCCGAATCAGAAGGCGTCTCGGTCGTCGGCGACTGGGATCCGCTGGGCATGCGCGGCACGGTTTCGCGGACCCTGCTGTTCAAGGACGTGTTCGTACCGGAAGATTCAGCGCTGATGCCGCGCGGCGTCTATTTCCAGGCCGCAATGCGCTGGCCGCACATGTTCCTGACGCTGTCGCCGACCTATATGGGCCTGGCGCAAGCCGCCTACGATTTCACCGTACGTTACTTGCGCGGCGAAGTCCCGGGCATGCCGCCGGTCAAGCGGCGGATGTACCCGACCAAGCAGATCGCGGTGGCGCAGATGCAGATCAAGCTGGAGCAGATCAAGGGGATCTGGTTCCAGGCCGTGACCGAGGCGCGCGCCAATCCGAGCAAGGAGCAGGTGCTGCGCGCCTACGCCGCGCAATATTCGGTGATGGAGGGCGCCAATGAGCTCGCCGCGCTCGCGATCCGCACCTGCGGCGGTCAGGCCATGCTTCGCTCGCTGCCGCTGGAGCGTATCTATCGGGACAGCCGCTGCGGCTCGCTGATGCTGCCCTGGACCGCCGAACTCTGCCTCGACCGGATCGGGCGCGAAGCGCTGTACGAGGCCGGTGAAACGGACGACTGACCGTGGACCTCTGTAGCCTGATCGACCGCAACGCGGCGTTCGCGCCAGACAAGACGGCCATTGCCTTCGAAGGGGCGCGGCTGAGTTACGCTTCATTCGCCGCGCGCATCGAGCAAACGGCCACGGCCTTGAAACAGGCGCTCGGCGTCGGCCGTGGCGACCGCGTTGCGATTCTAAGCCTGAATCGGCCTGATTATCTGGTTCTGCTCTACGCATGCGCCCGGCTCGGCGCGATCCTGGTGCCGCTGAACTGGCGATTGGCTGTCGCCGAGCAGCTCTTCATCCTGGGAGATGCCGGCGCCAAGGTCCTGGTGCTCGAACAGGCGTTTTCCGGAGTGCTTGCCGAGCTGGGGCAGGCGGCAGTGGGGACGTGGGTCGTCGGCCTCGACTTCGCGCCACCTCGCGGCACATCGTTCGAAGATTTGCTGGCCCGCGGCGACGGCTCGAGCCGAAATCCGCATACCAACCTCAGCTGCCCGCTGCTCATCGTCTACACGTCAGGCACGACGGGACGGCCAAAGGGCGCGGTGCTGCGTCAGGAGGCGCTGTTCTGGAACGGCGTCATGAGCCAGCACATGCACAACATGACATCCGAAGACCATGTGCTGACCGTGCTGCCGTTCTTCCACGTCGGAGGCCTCAACATCCAGACCACGCCGGCGCTGCAGCTGGGCGCTACGGTCACGGTGCATGCACGCTTCGCGCCGGACGCCGCGCTTGCGACCATCGAGGGCGAGCGGCCGACACTGACGGTGATGGTTCCTGCGATCCTCCAGGCGGTCAGTGAGCACCCGGCCTGGGCGACCGCCGATCTTTCGTCACTCAGGGCCGTCGCCACCGGCTCGACCATCGTGCCGCCGCATTTGATCGAGCGTTTCGTCGCGCGCGATGTCCCGGTGCTTCAGGTCTACGGCTCGACCGAAACCTGCCCGATCGCCGTCTATACGCGGCTTGGCGGCGATCTCTCGCGCGCGGGATCGACCGGTCTCGCCGGCCTGTGCTGCGAGGCAAAGGTGATCGACCAGGCCGGCAACGAAATGCCCGCGGGCACGCCGGGAGAGATCGCGGTGCGCGGTCCCAATGTGTTCTTCGAATATTGGGGCAATGAGGCCGCGACGCGCGAGGCGCTGCATGACGGCTGGTATCGCACCGGCGATATCGGCCTGTGCGATTCCGACGGCTATTTCTGGGTCCGCGACCGCAAGAAGAACATGATCATTTCGGGAGGAGAAAACATCTATCCGGCGGAGGTCGAGCGCGTCCTGCTCGAACATCCCGAGGTCAGCGAATGCGCCGTGATCGGCCGGCCGGACCCGCGCTGGGACGAGGTGCCGATCGCCTACGTCATTGCGAGACCCGGCTGCCGGCTCGAAGCGGACCAATTGAGGGCACATCTTCAGGCACAACTCGCACGCTACAAGGTGCCGCGCGACATCGTCTTCGTCACGGATTTGCCGCGCACGGCGCTGGGCAAGGTCCAGCATTTCCTGCTGAAGCAGCTTGATGCGCAATCGCGCGCGCAAGGAGAAGCATCTTGAAGATTGCAGTTCTGGGTGGGGGAAACGGCTCTTTCGCGGCCGCGGGCGATTTTGCGCTGTCGGGGCATGAGGTGCGGCTCTGGCGCCGCGACGCCGATCAGGTCGCGGCGCATCGCGCCGCCGGCTCGCGCATCCTGGTCAAGGATCACAACGGCGGTCACGACGTGAAGCTGGCGCTGGTCACGACCGACATTGAGGACGCCGTCGATGGCACGGAGCTGATCCTGTGCCCGGCTCCTGCCTTCGCGCAAGCAGAAATCGCTCGGCTGCTCGCGCCGCACCTGCGCAACGGTCAGGTCGTCTTTCTACCGCCGGCAACATTCGGCTCGATGATCTTCGCCCAGGCCGCGCGAGACGCCGGCAACCATGCCAAGACCAGCTTTGCCGAAACCGGCACGCTTCCGTGGCTGACCCGCAAGCACGGACCGTTCGAGGTCGCGATCACCATCCGCGCCAAGCGGCTCCCGGTCGGCGTATTCCCGCTCGATCAGGCGCCCCACGCGCTCGAAGTGATCGGACGCGCTTTTCCAGACGCGATCGAGGCGTGCGGAGACGCGCTGTCGGGCGCACTGATGAATGCGGGCCCGATCATTCATCCGCCGTTGATCGTGATGAACGCCGGCCCAATCGAACATTTCGAGCTCTGGGACATTCACAAGGAAGGTACGCAAGCCGCGATCCGCAGGGTCACCGACGCGCTCGACGCAGAACGCATCGCGGTGCGCGAAGCACTCGGCTACGGCGCGCCGCATTTCCCGCTGGCTCATCATTACGCGAAGGAAGGCGAGATCTGGATGTATGGCCGCGGCTCGCATGACCGTCTGACCGATTCCGGTGACTGGCGCGAGCGGATCGTGCTGACCGAGCACCGCTACATGCGTGAGGACCTACGGCTCGGGCTGTCGCTGCTGGTGTCCGTCGCGGGCTTGGCTGGCGTGGCCACGCCGCTCGCCAAAGCATTTCTCTCGATCGGCGGCGCGGTCTGCGGTGAGGATTTCGCGCGCGGTGGCCGGACGCTCCAGACGCTGGGGCTCAGCGATCTCGGCAAGACGGAATTACAGACGCTGCTCCGCAATGGATTCTGATCGATGACCAATCGCGCCAATATCGCCTGTCTCGGAGCTGGCCGCATGGGCCGCGGCATCGCCGTTGCCTTCGCTTATGCAGGGCACAGCGTCACGATGATCGACATCAAGGCGCGCTCCGCCGAGGACTTTGCCAAGCTGGAGGCGGACGCACGGGGCGAAATCAGGAAGACCTTCGCCAGCCTGTCGAAGCTGGGGCTGTTGACCGAGGCAGATGTTGATCCGCTGATCGCGCGGGTCGCGGTGGTGCCGGCGAGCGAGAGCGGCGTAGCCTTGGCCGAAGCCGGCATTGTCTTCGAGGGCGTTCCTGAAGTCGTCGAGCTCAAGCGCGACGTGCTGGCGGCCGCCTCGAAGGAAGTCGGTCCAGACACGATCATCGCGTCGACCACCTCGACCATCCTCGTCGACGATCTCTCCGGCGCAATCGTGAACCCGCGCCGGTTCCTCAATGTGCATTGGCTCAACCCCGCCTATCTGATCCCGCTGGTCGAGGTTTCGCCCGGCAAGGCGACTGACTTGGCCGTCATCGACGGGGTCAAGGCACTGCTCGAAGGCATCGGGAAGGTGCCGGTGGTCTGCGCCGCCACGCCGGGCTTCATCGTCCCCCGCATCCAGGCGCTGGCGATGAACGAAGCCGCGCGCATGGTCGAAGAGGGCGTTGCCAGCGCCGAAGAGATCGACAAGGCGATTCGCTACGGCTTCGGCTTTCGCTATGCCGTGCTCGGCCTGCTCGAATTCATCGACTGGGGCGGCGGCGACATCCTCTATTACGCGAGCAGGTATCTGGAAGGCGCGCTCGGCAGCGAGCGCTACCGGGCGCCGGAGGTCATTTCACGCAACATGCACGAAGGCCGAATCGGCCTGCGCACGGGCGCGGGCTTTCTCGATTATTCCGGGCTAGACGTCGATGCCTATCGCGCAAAACGGCTGCAGGCCATGGTCGACCTGCTCCGGCACTTCGGGCTGGCGCGCCCTCCGGTGCTCGACCGCAGCTAGCCAAACACGTCCTGGAGCACGCCTTCGCGGACGACCGCAACGCCGTCGAGCTCGATGGTCGTTCCCATCATCGGTAGGTCGAAATGGCCTGCCGTATAGCGCCCTGCAAATTCATTCGCGCCGGTCGAGAACAGGAAATTGCCGGAGACGGCGCGAATTTCGGTGCCGTTGGTGTCGCGCTGGTCGTACATGGATAGCGCCTCGTAGCGCGCGCCGGGATTCATGCCGAAGCCGACATGCGACACGGCATAAGCTTCGCGGTCGCCCCAGGCGGCGAGATAGGCGCGCATCATCGCGGCATCCGTGCCTTCGCCTTCCAGCTCGACGACATAGTCGTCCTTCAGCGTCATCGTCACCGGCGACGTCAGATAGCGCTTGAAGGTCAGATTGATGTCGCCGGGCGCCATCACCAGCGTGCCGTTGATGGTCCCGCTCTTGGGAAAGCTGACGACGATGCCACCTGGCCAATGCGCCAGCGTGCCGGGCTTGTCGGTCCAGCCCCACACCCCGACCGTGGAGGCGCCGACCATGTCGACGTCGAGAGCCGTGCCGGCCTTCGAGGTGACACGCATGCGCCTCGTTCCGCGCAGCATCTTGGCCGCGGTGCGAACACGCTTTTCGAGCGCGGAATCCGGCACCATGCGCTCCAGCGCTTCGGGATGCTCGTTGGAGATCACCAGGATCCGCGCGCCGGCTTTGAGGATCTCCGGCGTCTCGACCGCGTGCATCAGGCCTTCGATCGTGCAATCCACCACGAAGCCCGCCTGCTGAAGCGCGGTGATGACCGGGCCAAGCCGCTGGATTGCCTCGCTTGCCCCGGTCGAGCGGACCGGGACGATATTCCGGTTACGCGGAGTGGGCATCACCACGTGAAACGGGCGCGCCCCAATACGCAGCAGGGCCAGTTCCGCAAGATGCACGTTCAACGCACGCGACTGGGTTTCCGAGAGGATCGCGGCGGTATCGCCGGCCTTGACGGCGCAACGTTCGAAGATCTCGCAAAACGCGTCGATCCATTTTGCTTCGATGCGGTCAGCCAGCATGGTCCACTCCCAGTCTTCTGGATTCTTGTTTGTTACGCTTGTTACGCTTCGGGGAAGCCCCGGAGCAAGTACGATCGCACGACCCCCAGCAGTCCGTTCAGGACCAGGCCCAGCAGCGAGATCGTGATCAGCGGCACGAACATGTCGACCGCCTGGAAGGTTCGGGCCGCAGTCACGAGCGCGTGCCCCAATCCGTCCGTCGACGTGATCATCTCGGCCAGAAACACCACGATGCAGGAAATGACAAGGCCGATCCGGCATCCGGTCAGGATCGACGGCATCGCTGCCGGCAGCACCACCTTGAAGAGGATTTCGTAACGTCGCGTTCCCGCTGCCATGGCCGACCAGATCAGCTTCTGCTCGACAGTCGATGCACCGTAATAGGTCGACAGCAGGATCGGAAAAAGAGCATCGGCAGTCACCAACGTGATCTTCGATCCATGGCCAAAACCGAGCAGCAGCAGCAATGCGGGATAGAGCGCAACCTTGGGCAAAGGCGCCAGGACGCGCACGATCGGCCGAACCACGGCGTTGATCGCAGGACTAGCGGCGGCAGCGATGCCGATGCTGATACCGAGCACGACAGCGATCGCGAAGCCGGCAAACAGCCTGATCAGGGTCGCTGCGATCTCGTGCTGGAACGTCGAAGTCACGAGTTGCTGGAGCAGCCGACCGAAGACGAAGCCTGGCGGCGGCAGCAGAACTGCCGGTGCAAAGCCGAAAGACACCAGGCCTTGCCACAGCGCGATCACCAGGACGATCGGGGCGATCCCAAGAGCGACATTTGGGGGGAGAAACCGCGACATCATGAAAAGCTCAGCGGCATGTCGAACTGCGGCTCGGACCAGCGCACGAGCCTGGCACGAACTCTTTCGAAAATCGCGTCGAGGCAGATTCCCATCGCCCCTACGATGATGATCATCGCAAAGACGGTGTCGTATTGGCCCATGTCGAGCGCGTTGAACAGGATGTTCCCGGCACCGGACTGACGGGCAATCATCTCGCTCGTGATCATCGTGATCAGCGCCAGCACCAATCCCGTACGACACCCCGTCAGAATCTCCGGCAGCGCCGCCGGCAGCACGATACGCACGAGGCGTTGCGGCGGCGAGAGCCCCATTGCGGCGCCCGACCACAGCATCTTCTCTTCGACCGCCTTGGCGCCTTCGAAGCTGTGATAAATCACGGGCAGGCTGACGCCGAGGAAGATCACGAGCGTCTTCGTGATGTCGCCGACGCCCAGCCAGAGCATGATGATCGGCATCAAGGCCGCCTTCGGCACCGGATAGATCACCATCAGGAGCGGATTGAAGAAGGCCGCAACAGCCGTGCTACGTCCCATCAAGAGGCCAAGTGGGATCGACACCAGCACGGCCGCGCCAAATCCCATCGCCATGCGCCGGAGCGAGGCCAGAATATTGACCAGGGATTCCTTGTCGCCAAGGATGCTTGGTATCGCCTTGATCGCTTCGATCGCCGTCGGAAAGCTGTCGTTCTTGAGGGCGAGTGACGCGACCTGCCACACCACCAGCAATCCGATGCAGGCGAGCACCGGGGCAGCGCGCCTGGTCATGGCGGCCGGCGACATCATGCCGGCGCCCCGGCTTCGTCGCTCTCATCAAACATGCGTTCGATATCGACGACGTACTTCTGGTAACGCGGGTCGAGCAACAGCTCGTTGCGGCGGCGCGGCCGCGGCAGGTCGATGTCGATGACTTGCCGGATTCGTCCGGGCGATTTCGACATCATGACGACCTTGTCCGACAGGAAGACGGCTTCGTCGACCGAATGGGTGACGAACAGGACCGTCTTGCGGTCACGCTCCCAGATGTCCAGAAGATCGTTCTGCAGGCGCGTCCTCGTGTGAGCGTCGAGTGCCCCGAACGGCTCGTCCATCAGCAGCACTTCGGGATGGTAAGCAAGCGTCCGCGCCAGCGCTACGCGCTGCTTCATGCCGCCCGACAGCTCCTTGGGATAGAAGTTCTCGTAACCTTTGAGGCCAACCATCTCGATCAGGGCCCGGCTCTGCGCTTCGGCCTCCGTGACGCGAACCCCTTGCTGACGCGGCCCATACATCACGTTGCCGAGCACGGTCTTCCAGGGAAACAGCGCAAATTCCTGGAACACCGGTCCGCGATCCGGACCGGGCCCCGTGATCGCCTGCCCCTTCATCTTCGCCGCGCCGCTGGTCGGACTGACGAAGCCGCCGACGATGTAGAGCAGTGTCGACTTCCCGCAGCCGGACGGGCCGAGGATGGAGACGAAAGCCCCCTCCTCGATCGTCAGCGAGATGTCCGACAGCGCGACATGATCCTTGCGTGCCGAGGTCTGAAAGACCTGCGAGACACGGTCGATCTCGATGATTGCGGAAGCCGGGTCTTGTTGCGTCACCGGTTTCACCCATTCGCTCGATCTCGCAGATACTACCGTCATCCCGTCTTCCGTCCCACTCGCACGAAGATTCAGCGGCACGAGCTTAGCAAGAACCCTGCCAGACAGGCTGTCATTTTCGCACCCGTGCGGTGCGTCATTCGAACCACGGCCATTCCGCCGGGCCTTCATGCGTCACGGCTCCGCCCGGCGCCTGCCCGACCAGCCGCGCATATTTTGCCAGCGCACCTGCACGGTGGCGTGGCGGGCGCGGCTTCCAATCGCGCCGCCGCGCGGCGAACTCCCGCTCCTCGAGCAGGACATCCATCCGCCGATTTGCGGCATCGATCCGGATCCGGTCACCATTGCGGACGAGCGCCAGCGGACCGCCAACAAACGCCTCCGGGGACACGTAGCCGATGCACATCCCGCGGGTCGCGCCGGAGAACCGGCCATCGGTGATCAGCGCCACTTTTTCACCCATGCCCTGCCCGTAGATCAGTGCGGTGACGCCGAGCATCTCGCGCATGCCGGGTCCGCCAACCGGCCCCTCATTGCGGATCACGAGAACCTCGCCCTCCCTGTAGCTGCGGTCACGAACAGCTGCGACGCAGGCTTCTTCATCCTCGAAAACGCGCGCCACGCCTTCGAAGAACTGGCTCTTCAGGCCCGCGACCTTGATCACCGCCCCATCGGGACAGAGGTTACCTTTCAACACCGCGACGCCGCCGTCAGGCATGATCGGCGCGCGAGCCGTGTACACGACCTCTCCGTCGGGCGCGTTGGCCGCACCGTACTCTTCGGCAAGTGTGCGGCCGGTGATGGACAAGCAGCCGCCATCGATATGACCGCTCTGGATCAGCTCGCGAATGATGACCGCAGCGCCACCGATATCGTAGACATCCTTCGCCGTATACTTGCCTCCGGGGCGCAGATTGCCGATCAACGGCGTCCTGGCGAAGACCTCACCCACATCGTCGATGCTGAACGCAACCCCGGCCTCATTCGCGATCGCCGGGAGGTGCAGCGCGGCGTTGGTCGAGCCGCCCGTCGCCGCCACGATCGCCGCTCCGTTCTCCAGGGACTTCCGCGTCACGATGTCGCGCGGCAGCGGCCCGCCGCGGTCCAGCATCTCCATGATCAGCCGGCCGGCGCGCCGCGAAATCTGCGCACGCTCGGCAAAGACACCGGGCACCATCGATACGTTGGGAATGGTCAGCCCCATTGCCTCCGACACCATGCCCATAGTGTTCGCGGTGAATTGGCCGGCGCACGCACCGATCGTGGGCAGACACGCGCGCTCGATCCGTTCGAGGGTGGCGCCGTCGATCTCGCCAGTCATGAAGCTGCCGACGGCCTCATAGGAATCGAGCACCGTCAGCGTCCGTCCATCCACGCGGCCCGGCAGCGAGCTGCCGCCATAGATGAAGATGGAGGGCACGTTGCAGCGGACCATGCCCATCATCACGCCGGGAAGGGTCTTGTCGCAGCCGCCGTATCCGATCAGCGCATCGTAGGCCAGCCCATGGACCACGGCTTCGATCGAATCGGCGATCAGCTCCCGCGAAAACAGGGAGAACTTCATCCCCTCGTGGTTCATGCTGATGCCGTCGGAGACCGAAACGGTCGAGAACTCACGCGGTGTACCGCCGGCCTCCTCGATCCCAGTCTTGGCTGCCGCGACCTGGAAGTCGTGGGTCATGTTGCAGGGCGTCTGCTCGCCCTTCATGCTGACGATGCCCACCATCGGCTTCGCAATCGCTGCGTCGTCGAGCCCCATGGCGCGCATAAATGCACGATGCGGCGCCCGGTCGAGCCCGTCCGTGGTGACCCGTGATCGCAACTTCTTCATGTGTGCATCTTCTTCATGCAGCGTCCCGGATCATCCGGAACGCCACGATGTCACGTTCGGTAATTCGCTCCGCTCCTATTGCAGCGGCGCGACGATCGACGGATGCTTGAACTGTGCGACATCCAGCTTCGGCAGCATTCCTGTCTCTGCATAGATATCCAGCATCTTCTGGATCGCCGGGAAGTTCGGCGCCGCGCCTGGGTCGCGGCCGAAATCGTTGTCCTTGAGCAGATAGGTCTCGAGCACCGGGATGGGGGCTTTCAGCACTTCATTGACGACCTTGAGAGTCTCCTCGCGGTTCGCCAGTGCCTTCTTCATGCCCGAGGTAATATCGCGGACATAGGCCTTGACCAACTCGGGGTTCTTGTCGACGAAATCGGCACGGCAGGCTTCCAGGATGTGCACGATGTTCGGCATGGCCTGGGACAGCGAGAACAGCTTCCGTGTGCCGCCCTTTGCCTCCGCGCGCGCAGCGAACGGCTGGTTCATGTTGACCGCGTCGACGCGACCTTGGCGCAGCGCGTCCTCGGAGACGGCAAAGCCGACCTCGACCAGCTTGATGTCCTTGGCCGGATCGACGCCATTCTGCTTCAGGAGCAGATTGAACGGCCCTTGCGTGCCGCCACCGATCACGGAAATGCCGACCGTCTTGCCCTTGAGATCCGCGATCGTCTTGATGGGCGAGTCATCCATGACGGCCCAATAGACCGAGAAACCGCCGGGCATCTCGAAAACGTGTTGCGCCACGATGTAAGCCTTGAGATTGCCGCCAACGACACCGTTGGAGAGCGAGAGCGGCGCCTGCGTCGCACAGTCCAGTGCACCGGCCGCCAAGGCTTGCGTCATCGGCGCGGTGCCCTGGAATTGGGTCCATTCGATGTTGTAGGTCTTGCCGAGATTGGGAAATTCGGCCGGCCTGCGCATCATCCAGTACTTGGACTCCTCCGCAGGGATGGTCCAGCCGACGCGGATCGTCTGCTGCCCCCATGATGGGCTTGGGCCCGCGCTCACGGCTGCTGCCGCCCCCAAAGCCAGGATCCACTTCGAAACGGTTCGCATCGTGCCACTCCGCTGCTCCGGCGCCGACCGGCGCCCCCAAACCCGACCGCCTCAAATGTTTCATGGTTCAAACAATCAGGCAAGCCATGCGGGCGGGCAGTCTTGCCGTCCCATGCGCCATGTATGGTAAAGCGGCGTCTGCGACAGAAGGAGGCAACCTATGGCTGACGACAGCAAGGCAGACCCGCAACGCACCGAGAAGCTCGGCTATCTCGGCCTGGGACTCATGGGAACGCCCATGACCGGACGCCTGCTGAAGGCCGGCCATCAGGTCGCGGTCTGGAACCGCTCGGAGGGCAAGGTGGCGCCGCTCGTCGAGGCCGGCGCCAAGCGTGCGGTCACGCCTCGTGATCTTCTGGCGAGCTCGGACATCGTCTTCATGTGCGTGACGGATGCGACGGCGGTCGAGGAGGTGATCTTCGGGCCCGAAGGTCTGGCAACAGGCCCTGGCGCGGGCAAGCTTGTGGTCGACTTCTCGTCAATCCATCCAGACGCGGCCCGCGACCTCGCAACGCGCTTGAAGGACGCGAACGGTGCGGCCTGGATCGATGCGCCGGTGTCCGGGGGCACGAAGGGTGCCGAGGAAGGTACGCTCGCCATCATGGCGGGCGGAGAAGCTGGCGACATCGAAAGGGTGCGGCCCTATGTGCTAGCCATGGCGCGCAGGTTCACACACATGGGCCCGCTCGGCGCCGGCCAGACCACAAAGCTGTGCAACCAGGTGATCGTCGGGTGCGCGATGGCCGTGCTCGCGGAAGCGACGCGACTGGCCGTGAACGCCGGAATTGATGCCAACCGTTTGCCCGAAGCGCTCGCCGGCGGCTTTGCGGATTCCATCCCGCTCCAGCTGTTCGTACCGCGGATGGTCAACGGCATTCACACCCCGCCGCTCGGCCACATCGCCACGATGCTCAAGGACCTCGATACGGTGGCCGATGTTGCACAGGCGACGTCGACGCCGGTGCCAATGGCTGCGCTTGCCGGACAGCTTTTCAGGCTGGCAAAAGCTGCGCGAGGTGCGGACGCGGACGCGCTGGAGATTTACAAGCTTTCGGCGGCAGAGCGCATTGCCGTCTAGGGCCGCACGTTACGGCACGTTGCGCTCGTCGTCGGCCATGAAGCGACCGAACGCCCCTCGCGCAAAGAGCAACGGCTCCTTCGCATTGTAGGTGTATGCCTCGACTGCGCCGAGAAAGATCACATGGTCACCGCCATAATAGCGATTCACGGAGCGGCATTGAAAGTTGGCGACGCTCTCGGCGAGCACTGGCGCGTTGCCGAGGCCCGGGGTCCAGTCGACGCCGGTGAACTTGTCGTCCGACGATCTTGCGAATTTATTCGCAAGCGCCTGTTGCGAAGCGCCGAGAACGTTGACGCTGAAATGGCTGGCGTTCTGGAAGATGGTCAGGCTCGAGGAATAGACGACGAGGCTCCACAGAACCAGCGGTGGATTCAGCGAGACCGAGGCGAACGAATTGCAAGTCAGCCCGTAGGGCTTGCCGTCCGGTGCCGCCGCCGTGATGATCGTCACGCCCGTCGCATAGGTTCCAAGCGCATTGCGAAAGTCGCGGGGATCGATCTGCGAGCTGTCGCTCGCGAACTCGTTGGCGGGATCCGGAGCGCGGGGCTGCTTCGGCACATCATTCATCGGCCGGCCTCACAGCGTGAGATTCTCGGAGGGCAGGCCCAGCGCCACCCGTCCGTAGTTGGTCCCGGCCGCATCGAAGTTGAATGCGAGATGTGAGTTGATCGCGTGCGCATCGCGGAACTGCCGCTGTAACACGCCGCTGGTGAACAGACCACGCGCGCCGCTGGCGGCAAACAGCATCGAGACTGCATCCGTGCACAAGTTTACGGAAAAGGCCCCGTCGCGACGATATCTCGTCTTGGTCGCCATGTCGGGAATATGACCGCGCCGTGCATCCTCCATGGCATCGAGACAAGCCGACCGCATGATCAGGCGCGCAGCGTCGATCTTGGCCGAGGCCTCGGCGATCTTGATCTGCGTGCTTTGAAAATCGCTCAGCTTGGCGCGATTGTAAGTCGAAACGCGATAATGCGCGACCTCGATATAGTCGTCGAGGCACGCCTGCGCATTCCCCAGCGCGACACCCGAGAGGACGTAAGGAAATAGCGAGAAGACGGGCAGAGCGTACAGAGGATTCGGATTTACCGCGCTTCCCGGCGTCGGGCCGCCTGAGAGATCACCGACCCCGACGCTCATGTGGTCGGCCACAAAGACCTCCCTGACCTCTACGTCGCAAGACCCCGTTCCGCGCAGTCCGGCGACATTCCAAGTGTCCAGCACCTTGTAGTCGCCTTTTGGCAGCAGGAAGATTCGATATTCGATTCCGTCGGCCTCGTCGTCTGAATAGACCACGCTTGCCAGCATGTTCCATTCGCAGGAGGCAACGCCGGAGGAGAACGGCCAGCTTCCATGCAGCCGGTATCCGCCCTCGACCCGCGTGGCGCGTCCGGCGGGGAAAATGAACGAGGATGCGATCAGCGTGTCCGGATCACGGCCCCAAACCAGATCCTGCGCGCGTCGCTCGAACATTCCGAGCATCCAGTGATGGCTCGCCAAATTGGCGAGATTCCAGGCAACCGACGCATCTGCCTTTCCCAGCAACTCGGCACAATCGACAAGGGCGACATAGTCGAGCTCGGCGCCGCCAACCCGTGATGGCTGGAGCATCCGGAACAGGCCGGACTCATGGAGATCTCTTTCGGTTTCCGGCGGAAGATGCCGCAGCTCCTCCGTTCGCGCCGCTCGCTCACATAGTTGCGGCAGAAGCGACCGCGCCTTGGCGATCATCGACGCATAGGCCTCTCCACCGGCTTGCGAACCGGTAGGCTGGATCATGCTTGGCTGCTGGCCAGGCGCCATTGGTGTCCCTCGCTGTCACACATTTATGCGGCGGGACCTTCGCCAAATCAAGCAGAGGAAATGACTCACGCCGAGGTCGGAGGCTTAACCGTGCCAAACGCGCCCCTCTCGGCAAACTCCGCGATCCGGCGTTCGTCGTAGCCGAGCGTATCCTGCAGAATTTGGGTGGTATGCTCGCCCAACAGAGGTGCCGCTACTGGATCGATCGCGCGGGTCAAGCTCATTGTGATCGGCGGCTCGATGTTCGGCACCCATTCCGCCGTGGGGTGCGGAATGCGGTTCAAGCGGTGGCGCTCGCGAGCCTCCGGCGCATTGAACCCCTCCTCGACCGTCCGGAGATAGCCGACCGGAATATTGGCCAGCTTCATCTTCGCCATCCAGTTCTCGAGCGTATCGCTGGCGAAGACTTCGGCAATGGCTGCCCGCAGGAGTTCCTTGTTCTCCGAACGGGCTTTGCGCGTCGCAAATTGCGGATCGGTGATGAGATCAGGCCGATTCAGCACCTCGACCACGAGCCGGCGGTAGAGCCGGTCGTTGGCGCAGGCCATGTAGAGCGGCCCGTCCGAGGCCTCGTAGACGCCGACGGTTGGAGACCCGCTCGGTGAATTGCCGAAACGGCCGGGGTTTTCGCCGTTGATGAGATAGGCCATGCCGTAGAAGCCGGTCATTCCCATGGCGATGTCGAACAGGGCCACCTCCACATGCTGCCCCCGGCCGAGCCGGTCGCGCGCCAGCAGCGCCAGCAGGATGGCATTGCAGGCGGACATCCCCGTCGCCATGTCGACGATGGGCGGACCGGTGCGAACCGCCGGGCCGTCGGCAAATCCGTTGAGCGACATGAAGCCGCTTTCCGCCTGCGTGATCGGATCGAAGCCTGGCCGCGAGGCAAACGGTCCGCTGCGTCCGTAGGCGGAGATCGAGCAATAGACCAGCCGCGGGTTGAGCGGCGCGACGGATTCATAGTCGAGCCCGAACTTCTTCATGACCCCGCTCGAAAAATTCTCCACGACCACATCCGCCTTGCGGATCAGGTCCAGCGCGATCTCGCGCGCCTCCGGCACCGCAAGGTCGAGCGCGATGCCGCGCTTATTACGGTTCAGGCTGAGAAAGGCGGCGCTCTCGCCTCCAATTTCCGCGTGCTCATAGGCACGCGTATCATCGCCGCCATCGGGATTCTCGATCTTGATGACGTGCGCACCGTAATCGGCGAGCGTCTGCGTGCAGGCCGGACCCGCCACCACGCGCGTGAAATCGACGACCAATAGATCATCGAGCGCGGTCGGTCCTCCCGTCCCTTGCGAGGCACGTACCGGCAATTGAGGCTTGGTGGGCATCGATCGTGCTCTCCCTTACATCGGCTTATGGTCGCCGAATTTCCTGCAAGAGCAAACTTAAAGCCCGGCGCCGCTGGCTTCGCAAGTCCCACGCCGGCATCGCTTCAATACGCAAAAGGGACCCGGCAGCCCCCAGGGCTGCCGGGTCCTCGGAGACGTTCCAAGCACGTACTTGCCATTCGACCGATCGACGGCACGTTCCGTGCGGCGGCAAACCTGCTCAACAAAGCCACTTCCGCCAATACAGCGTATGCGCCCAGGCCCAGGGGGCCTCGGGCTCGAACAGCCGATAGCCGGCCTGAATGAAGTTGTTGGCCGATACCGGGTTGTCCGTCGTATCAGAGACGATACTGTCCCATCCGATACGCCGTCCCCTGGCCTCGACCACACGCATTAATCTGCGCTGAAGGCCATTCCAGCTCGCCCACAATTCCGAGTCCTTGGCGCGTATGGTCGGGCGCAGCAGCGCGAGGCTGCGTGCGCTGAGGGATTGCGCCTCGTCGATCCAGGCGATGCGAAACCCCTCCAGGGATTTGATCGAGTCGGCGGTGTGATCCTGGAGCCCACGGAAGATGATCAGGCCGTCCCCGGGCGTCTCGATCTTGTCGCTGAACAACTTGAAGCCATGTCCGAGCCCGAGGCTTGCGATCTTGCCTTCGATCAAGCGCTTCGACGATTGCGCCAGCGTGCGCTGCGCCTCGCGGATGCAGACCGCGAGCGTGCCGCGCTCGGCCTGGCAGGTCTCGACCAGGAGCTCGCCGAAGAAATGCGATTTTCCCGAGCCGCGTCCGCCGTAAACGCCCTTGTAGCGGGCGGGTTGCAGCAGCGGCTCGAAGATTTTGGCGGTCGGAATTTTCAGGATGGACAATGGCTGCGCTCGCCCTAGGGCAGGCCGGTGCGCCTACGCCACATCGCGGACCCGTCCTCGTTGTCTGGGGGTTCAGGTTGTGCTTGTCGAGTTTGGCTCGGGTCAGGAGAGGCCCCGTTTTCAGAGAATGGCGGCCAAAGCCCGAAGAGCCCTCCGAACTGTTTCTGCGCTGCTGGTGGGAGCGTAGAAGCACGGCCGACGTTCGGGACCTCTGGCAGCTTTGAGTCGAACGCGGATCGGTTCGGGTTTCCCTCTGCTATTCTCGTCAGGATCCGTACATCTTCAGGAGATGTTGCAGGCACTGCACGTGCATTCCGCAGATACTGCCGATATTCTGGGATGTAAGCCGGTGACGCCGGATTCGGATCGAATGGCCCCAACGCATCGGCAAACGCGCTTGGATCCATCAGACGTCCTTCAGAATCCTTGATCTGATAGTGAACATGTGGATCTCCCGGCGTCCGATCCTTGCGAAAGACGCCGGTATTTCCCATCGTCCCGATAAGCTGGCCTGCGGCCACGGGATCGCCGATGTTCACATGCCTGGCGTTGGTGGGAGGATCTGATGAAGGAGGCCGTTCTTGTCTCTGATCGCGATCGTTCCCCACTTATCCTCACCGGCGCTCTCGACCACACCGTCGACGGGCGACCGCACCGCCGGGTTGCTCTTGTTCAGACGAGCCTCTCGTCCACCGACAAAGTTGAAGTCGATACCTCGATGCGGGTTGGATGAGCCTGGCGGCCTATCCGTGGTCACGCCATATCCGCAGGTCACGAGAGGCGGGACGCTCCCGGCGGGTTGCAAGATCCTCCGCATCATATCTTCCCAGGACATGTCCAACTCCATTCGAAAGAGCCGAGCCGACCTACTTGCCCGCATGTACGATGGCGTGGCTTCAGCCGACTTGCTCAACCAGTGATGATCGTCCAGTTACATTGCCCGCACGGCACGCAAAGCTCGACCATTCGATCTGCTCGACAAGGAGACGCGTGTGAGAAAGTTGCGGGTCCACGGAATTCTGGATCATGCGATGCTGGCGCTGATGCTGACCGCATTTGCCTCTGTTGTGATCGCACAGGAGCGCCCCGCACCGGCCTTCAACAAATGGCGCCCGAAGGCCGGCGCGTATGCCGAACCCGGCAACAATTTTGAATCGTCCTGCGATGAAGGCAAGCGGCATGACGATCAGCGAACAATCGGTCAGCGGTTACGAATGGGGCTGCGACGTCAAGAAAATTATCGATCTTGGCCCGGCCTCGCTGAAGTTCCAAATGATCTGCGACGATTACAATCTGGCGCAGAACCTCAACCCTCGCGATCCCAACTGGGAGAACAGGCAATTCAACGAAGTCATGTTCGTCAAGCGCATCGACGCTGCGACAATCTCCGTTCAGAAGAGCCTGAACGGGAAGCTCAAGGACCCTCCCTGGCGCGCGGCCTACTGCCCTCTGAAGATCCAGCGCGCGCTTGCCGAAGCTACACTGAGGGCCAAGATGGAAGCAAAGCAGAAGGCCGAACTGGAGCAAGCTTTGAAAGACGCTCACCCGCGGGACGGCGTCTACGCAGCGGCCGGCCCCGACTTTGAGGAGCGTTGCGCGAAGTTCAACGACATCGTCGTTACGTTCTCCGGAAAGTCGATCACCACGGCCTCGAACATATGCAAGATCGAAAAGACGCGGGTTCAGCTACCCGATACCGTCAGAGTGGGCGCCGATTGCACATTGCAGCCGGCTGCAGACAGGGACGCCGTCAGCGTACAACACGTGAACACCACTCCGGACCGCGAGAACCTGATGTTCAAGAAGATCGACGACAAGAGCGTCATTCTCTGGATCATCAACAACGGACACTTCACCGGCGACGGCCGAAAGCTGTCCTATTGCAGCGACCAGGTGCAGCGCGCCTATGCCGTGCAGCGCCGGGCCGGTAAGCAGACCAGGAATTAGCCGAAGGCGTCAAACGAAAAGCCCGCGCCGGATCGCATCCGCGCGGGCAACACCAACTTCTGTCGATGATGCCATTCTGCCAGTGTTTTGCCCGACGTGTCAAACGATCGATGGCGACTCAGAGATCGCCGGAGTTTTCAGGATAGACAATGGCTGCGCTCGCTCGCCCTAGGGCAGGCCGGTGCGCCTGCGCCAAATCGCGGACCAGTCTTCGTTGTTTTGCGATTCGGATGGGCTTTGCGGTGCTTGATAAACACCAGCAAGGACGCCGCCGGCAGCCGCCGGCCACGATCCGAATCGTCTCTCGACGTCGCTCTGTGGCGAGAGCGGAAACGACTCATCAGTAGAGACAAAAGGCACCGGCGCGCCGTCGCTCGAATTGAAGACGGATCGATCCGATTTTCCGGCGGGCGTCCTCCTCAAGATCCGCACATCTTCGGGACGCGTCGCGGGGATGAGAGCCGCGCCTTGGAGATATCGTTGATGCTCCGGAACGTAAACGGGCGGGCTCGGGGCCGGCAGTTCGCGTTGATCCCAATATTCCTGAGGGTTCAGACGCCGCCCGGCGGCATCGATCAATTGATAGTGGAGATGATGATCACCACTCTCCACGTACTTCTCGCGCACTCCCATGTTGCCCATCGTACCGACCATCTGCCCAGCGACAACGCGATCGCCAATACTGACGTATTGCCTGTGCGTGTGCAGCAGTTCGTGTGAGACGCCGTCGGCGTCCCTGATCGCTATTCGACCTGAAGATCCTTCGCCGGCATTCGTCACGATGCCGTCGACTGGAGACCGCAATGCGGGGTGCCTCAGATTGACCCTTTGTTGTCCATTTGGACCGACGTTATAGTTCGCATCCACGCCACGATGCGGCGATGTGCCGACGTTCCGGAGCGCACCGTATGGGCTGGTGGTGTGCGGTTGAAAACCGTCTGCCGGCGGCAACATTCGTCGCAGTGCGTCTTCCCAGGACATACAGATTTCCTCGTGATCAACGATTGGGTTTGACCAGACTGCGTAAAACGCACGGCCACTTGCCCAACCTGTGGTTGGTCCACTATTCTGAGGTTGGCGCCCAGATACAGATCAGCACCAAATTCTCTGGAGAATTGAATTGTTGAAATTCAACCGTATGAATCGCGTCACTCTGGCGTCAACGCTTGCCGTGCTTTTGCTGCCATGCGTCGGCCTGTCTCTCCACGCGCAGGAAGGCCCCAAGAGCACCTCCGGCAAATGGCGCCCAAAGGGCGGCACCTATGCAGAGCCGGGCCCCAGCTTCGATGCGAGATGCGGAGAGTATGGCGACGCACAGATCGATTGGAGCTCCAACTTCATCTCGGGTGGCGAAGAGGGCTGCAGGATCACTAAACTATCGGATACCGCTCCCGGCAGCATCAAGCTCGATGTCGTCTGCCATTCTGCCGAGAGAGGAGAACGTTCCTACAAAGAGGTCTTTCTCCTGAAGAAGATCGACGAGAAGACGATCTTTGTGCGCGAGACCCAAGACGGCAAATTTAAGCGCCCCGGAGGCCCCATGGCCTATTGTCCGGACGAGATGCAACGGACGTATAGCGACTCCAAGAAGAAGAGCTGACGTGGTCATGTCATTGCTCTTGAGCCAGCGCGCCAGCGATTGCTTCGACGGATACTCCGTACCTCGCCGCCGCGGCGGGCCGGCAAGCAGGCCAGGAATGAGCCGAAGGCATCAAACGAAAAGCCCGCGCCGGATTGCATCCGCGCGGGCAACATCAACTTCTGTCGATGATGCCATTCTGTCGGTGTTTTGCCCGACGGGTCAATGGTCAATCGAGGCGCGGTTGCAGATCGGGAGCTCCGCCGTCTCGAGCGTCGTGGCGGCGTCACCGCTGCTCGAGCTCGGCGGATGCACGATGATGCGCTCGATCCGGTGAATCAATTCCAGCACGCCGTCCTGGCCGTTTTCGACCGGCTGTGCGGCTTTGCCCCAGCCGCGATCGAGGATGGCGTTGGCGGCCGAGACGCGGGCGGCCGGCGTTGCGTCCTCGCTGCGCATGATGCCGACGAGCATCCGGATGGCGGTCCGGGTGTGGCTGCGCGCAAGCGAGCGTATTTCGGTCAAGTTGCGCGCCCGCGACGTCTTCCCGCGCGTGGGCAAGCGAACCGGCGCGAGCTCGAGCTCGCCTTCGATGATGTCCTCGCTCACGCGAACGTCTCCCACAGCAGGATGGCAACGAGGCCCGCGAGGGCCAGCGATATCAGATAGGCGGTCATCGTCTCTCCTCGAAAACAATATGCGCGGCAGATCGCGCGACAAGGCGCGATCGTTTCGGGCGCGAACCCTATCTCCGTTGAACCCCGGAGACCGCAGCGGCGCGGGCAAAGGGCCCAGCGCCGCGAGCCGACACGTTCGCGCGTGCACGGCCAGCAATGGTTCGGACGACGGCGCGCCGATCGGCGCTCCCTAACGCGTTTATCAAGCGAGTGCGTGGCCGCAATGCGCCGCCGCCGTCCGATTGCGACATCGAGACAAAAAAACCCGCGGCGGATGTCGTCCCGCGCGGGTGAACCAAGCTCGTCTCGATGATGGCATTATGCCGGTGTTTTGCCCGACGTGTCAAAACCTCCGATGAATTGGAAAAGGCTGCATTGAAAGAGGCAGAATTGAAAAAGCCCGCCGCGGATTACGCCGCGCGGGCCGAGCCAAACTCATTTCGATGATGCCATTCTGCCAGTGTTTTGCCCGACGTGTCAAACGAACGAATTCGCGCAAGCCGCGTTGGACAATCAGGAGCGACCGGGCATGACCATCAAGACGAACGCACTCGAGACATCGCCAGGCAAACCGACGCCAAATCTTCCGGGCTCGAAGCCGCGCATCGACAAGGAGCGCGCAGGGCAGCAAGCGATCGTCGAAGATGCCCGCGAGCCGGCGGACGACGGCCGCGATCTCGCGCATGGCGAGGGCGGCAGCATCGATCTGCCCACTAAACCCGGCGATATGTCGAAGGACGATTGAGCCGCTCTACGAGCGGCGCGCATCTCGATGATGCCATTCTGACGGTGTTTTGCCCGACGCGTCAATCGACAGCGCGCAAAATCGCAACGCCCCCTCCTCCCAACTCAATATGTGGTGCGCAAGGGGCTTGCTTCAAGCCCCCGATGATCGCGTAAGACCCCGCGACCCGAACACCAAGTCGAGGGGTCACGCCATGCCTATCCTGTTTCCGACGTCGCGCTCGCGCAGCCGAACCAGCGCGGACCAGACCGCCGCCGGCCATGCGGTCATCATCGCCGGCGCCGGCCCGACCGGCCTGATGCTGGCCGCAGAGCTCGCGCTGGCGCAAGTCGACGTCGCCATCGTTGAGCGGCGCGCCGACCAGACGATCGCCGAGACCCGCGCCGGCGGCCTGCACGCGCGCACAATAGAGCTGTTCGACCAGCGCGGCGTCGCCGATCGCTTCCTGCGCGAAGGCGAGATCCTCCAGCTCGCCGGCTTCGCCTGGACCAGGCTCGACATCAGCGATCTCCCCACGCGGCACCCTTACGGACTGAAGCTGCGGCAGACCCGCATCGAGCGCATCCTGGCCGATTGGGTCGAGCAACTCGCGGTGCCGATCTATCGCAGCCGCGAGGTGACGGGCTTTGCCGAGGACGCGAGCGGCGTCGAGATCACGCTGTCCGGCGGGATGCGCTTGCGTGCGCTTTATCTCGTCGGCTGCGACGGCGGCCGCAGCCTGGTGCGCAAGCGCGCCGGCATCGACTTCCCCGGCTCCGAACCCACGCTCAGCAACCTCATGGCCGAGGTCGAGATGCGCGAGACGCCGGAGTTCGGCCTGCGTCACGACGCGCTCGGCTTCCACGGCCTCAGCAGGACCGAGAACGGCCGGGTGCTGGTCGTGCTGACTGAGGCCAATCTTGCGCACGACGGCGAGCCGTCTTTGAGCGATCTCAGCGCGGCGCTCGAAACCGTGTATGGCACCGATTTCGGCGTCAACAATCCCGCCTGGATCTCCCGCTTCACCGACGCGGCGCGGCAGGCCGCAACCTATCGCAGGGGTCGCGTGCTGCTCGCCGGCGATGCCGCGCACATTCATCATTCCGTCGGCGGCCAGGGTCTCAACCTCGGTGTGCAGGACGCGGTCAATCTCGGCTGGAAGCTGGCGCAGGTGGTGAATGGCATCGCGCCCGAGAGCCTGCTCGACACCTATCACGGCGAGCGCCACCCCGTGGCCGCGCGCGTGCTGAAGACCACCATGGCGCAGATCGCCCTGCTCCGCCGCGGCGATGACGGTCGCAAGGCCGCGCGCGAGGTGATCGCCGAGCTGCTCGCCATGGACGAGCCGCGCCGGCGCCTCGGCGCGATGATGAGCGGGCTCGACATCGCTTACGATCTCGGCGAAGGCCACGCGCTGCTCGGCCGCCGCATGCCCGATCTCGATCTCGTGGTTGACCGACGACCGCTGCGCTTGTTCACGCTGCTGCACGGCGCGCACGGCGTGCTGCTCAATTTCGGCAAGCCGGGCGGCCTCGACATCACGCCGTGGGCGAAACGCCTCGCGATCGTCGATGCCGACTACGAGGGCCCGTGGCTGCTTCCGGCGATCGGCGCGGTCGCGGCGCCGCGCGCGGTGCTGGTGCGGCCTGATGGCCATGTGGCCTGGGCGGGCGACGAGAGCAGCTGCGGACTTGCGGAGGCGCTGACGCGGTGGTTCGGGCCGGGTGGTGCGTAAGGCACGAATGTCTCTGCGCCGCCAAAACAAACAAGCCCGCGGTAGACCCGCGGGCTTGTTCCGAACTCTTTCGATGATGCCATTCTGCCAGTGTTTTGCCCGACGTGTCAAACGACGGCTCTCGCTCCGCCACAAACGTCATTCGGGCGGAAGCAAAGGCCGTATCCAGCGCGAGAACCATTCCTCACTGTCACTGTGCGGATTGACGGAGCCATCCACTCCAAAGATCGGTGGAGGAATGCGATAGCTCGGCTCGTCCGCAAACACGCCGATCGGCTTGCTCGGTTGCGGCGTCTGGCCGCGAGCCGCCGGGATAGTCCAATTGCCAAACCGATCGTCGAACGGGGTAGTCGGCAGATACGGGACTGGCGCAGTGCCCGTCGTGAACACGTTGCCCGCGTTCGTCTCATTCACACGGGCAAGACGCCGGATATCGTCGGGCGCGGCTGATGCGGTTGAACGCGAGGCTCCTGATTGAAGCGCTTGCGGCTGCTGAGTTGGTTCCTCAGAGGTCTTGTCCTGATGTTCGCGGTAGTCCAACATTGAGGGCGTTGCGATCGTCTTGGCATCTTCGTTCCTCCAAGGGCCCGCACTTAAGCCGCTGGTATAGCTGCTCGTCTGGTCGCGATTGAATGGATCATATGGGGGCGCTCCGGTGGAGAACACTCCTCCGCCGTCAGTCCCGGCAGTTGCCAACGTCGGTGCGCTAGCAGCTAGCCCAGCAACCCCCATCCGAGCCCAGACAGGCAAGAATTGTGGCGCCAACACCGCAGCCGCGGCAAGTCCTGCTCCCATGTAGAGGCCAGCCGGCGGCATAGCATCAGACGGAGCGCCAGGGTCCAATATCAGGGAGCGTTCGGAGAGTGGATTTGGCCAACCAGTTGCTGGATCAGCCTTGAGCACCAAAGGATCCTCGGCAACCGCAGTAGTAGGAGGTAGTTGTCCAAAGCCTTGAGGATTGGTCGCCGGAAATCCCGGCAAGCCGTATCTGATAAGCGGATTGCTAGGGATAAATCCTTCCGGTTCGTTCAATTCCTCAAGCGAAGGAGGAATAAAGCCTGGCAAACGAGTATTGACGAAGGGCGGCACGAGGCCCGGAAGACCGGGGACAGGTCCGACGTTGGTAAATTGCAGCGAGATTGGAGAACCTTTTGGCAAACGCTTTAAGATTTCGATCCTCTCTGCCATGCTGAGGGCGCTGGTCGGCGACAGAAGCGGAAAATCCAAGGCCGCGTCCGGCTGACCAGCCGCGAGGTATTGGTCGACTGTCTCCTGCAACTCCTGGATCTGCGTCTGATTATCGGCAGCATATTTTCTCCAGTTTTTGAACCATTGCTTGTTCACCGCATTTGCGTTTTCGGGCGTCATCCCCGTAGGGGTGTTGGCAAAAAGATGACCGCTCGCCAGCGCGTACTTGGCGGCCGCCACAAGTCCGTTCACGTCCGAAACCAGCTCATCGAGCTCACGCGGGTCACCGGCGAGAGCCGCCGCGTACCTCGGAGATTTCTCCACCTCCGTTAGATAGTCGCTGAACCCCTGGTGATACTCCCCCAGATGACCACCAGTATGGGGGCTCGCGCTCAGATCGGTTGCGACCGATTGTTGCGAGGGCAAATTCATGCGATTTCGAATTGCGTCAATTTCGAACCGCCCACGTAAGAAACGGACAACCGGATGGTCGGCGAGATGCTGAAGTAGAATGTGGTGATTATGGAACATGAAATTGCGGCTCCCGCCGCGCGCAAGCATCCGAGCTGCTCCTGAATTGCAGCCGGCGCTTCTGTTTGAATGTTGGTTGGAGGGCCAGCGAGGAACGCCGGCCTCTGGATTTGCGGTCGTATAGGTGGAGGCGGGGCCCGGAATCGTGTCGCAGGAAGCTGCCGCCGCCGTCCGGGTCGGCTGAAGAGTTCGGGACAGCGGAGGTTTGGCTACATCACGAAGATCGTGAGAATCCCCCGCGCCGACAATGTGCAAGCATCTTCAACGCGGACGATTTCGCGTGCGTCGATAGATCATCGACCCTCGTGAGAGTTTCGACGTAGCTCAGTGCAAGAAGGCGTCAGGATTAAGCCCAGTTGCTATAGGCATCTCCAAATCTCAGGCCTTTCAGGCCGGCAACCTTACAGGCGTCCTTCATTGCTTGATCACAAATAACCTGGTTCAAAAAGCGGGCTCGGAAGACATGAGCCGCACCGATAACCTCTTCGCGAAAAACGTAACTTGAATCCGGAGTCATGAGTCTGTACCGCCTGAAATCAGTCCCATCGTCCAAGACTTCGAAATTCGACTTCTCCTCGTCGATGACATCGAGCTCACGGACGATATCGCAAAGCCAATATACCGGCGCTTCCCCCCTCAGCGACCGTGTTTCGCATCTCAGAAAAGCGACCCCCTCTCTGTCCACCGTCTCGAGAACGTTCTTCATCCGATGGGACACGAGCCAAAAGTCGTGAAATGGCTCCCAGTCGGCCGGCGGCCGCCCGAAAGATCTGGCAATCAGCAGCCGAGGCGTTTCCAGGAGCGGAGGAAAGCTTCGCTTGCCTCGTGGTGAATACAGCACGGGGCCGACGCCCAATGCGTCGAAATTTTCCATATTCCAACCGGCCGACGTGCTAATCCTAAAATCCTGTCCGACCTTATAGAGCTTCGACGCCTTTTTCTTTCGCCCTCCAATACCTGACACGGGCATCGTTTGTTGCTCCCTTCGCCTATCTCTCAGCCGACCGCGCTCTTCAGAGGTTTGAATTTCTTAAACCGATTTCTTCGCGCCATGGATTGCAGGTGGAGCAAGGCTTTCCGCGCAAAATAAAGCCCGCGGCGTTCCGCGGGCTTCGTTCGGCACTTTTTCAATGATGCCATTCTGCCAGTGTTTTGCCCGACGTGTCAAACGATCGCCCTCGAACAGCTTCCGCACAACGCCGAAATCCGCTGAGGATGCCCACTTACGTGGAATCATCCGTACAATAAAATACCGGCAGATCTCCGAAGACGTCAGAGTTCTTGTAGCGCACCGCGATCCGCTCGCTCGCACTTGCTCCGATCGTATCACCGTCCTTCACCACGTTTCCGTGCTCGATCAGATACGCGGAAAGTCCTTTCACCTTCTCGAACAACGCCGGAAGCGCGAGCTTACCTGTCACGAATTCGATCTCACGGCCGACAAAGGCGGACAAGCCCATCGTGATCGCTCCGATCTTTGCACCTGACCGGAACGGAAGAATGTCGACCCATAGCCTGAAGGGATAGTCCGGATATGGTGCGAGCGACCACCGCGACGTTTCGAGCCATAGATCGGCAGCCCGCGCTACCCGCCCCGCCCACACCACGCCGCAACATTCCGGCACGGAGGCAATCAACGCACCGATGACCGCAGTCGTCAGGCGGGCGGCAACCAGCGGCTGCTCACTTTTTCCGAGCAGCGAGACGATGATGTGGCCTTGATGGTCCGTTGCCACGGACTCGCTTTCCGGCCAGGTTCGCGCAGCGCGTGCCCAAAGCCCCGGATCCTGCGGAATGGGCGCCGGCATCGACATCACCGCAACAAACTCGTTGCCACAGCGGATGAGCGGCGAATTCGCTCGAGCCGGTTGCGGCTCGTCATCGTCCGGCGCCTCTGCTGCCAATTCCGGATGGCGGGCGTGAAGAACTTTGGCGACTGCTGAAATGTCGGGCGTCACCGGTCTGCTCAACAGGACAAAAGAGAGAAGCGAGCTACTCATCAACGACCCCGCAGAAATTCCAATGTGAGTCGACTTCGGCCGTTCGCCCAAAGGTTGAAACGGAAAGCCTCATTAGAACAAATGGGGAACAATGTCAATCGGCGTTTTCGCTCACCCAGGATGGGCGCAACATGACTATGCCCGAACTCTGAGGCGGACCGGCAGTGAAGCCGCATTGCAAGGGCGGCTTCGGCAATAGCTCCCGCCGAAAAACGGACTCAAGCAACATGTCAACGAATACCGCGCCGTCGCTAGAGCCGCCGCGATGTTTGCCAACACCCGGGGCAGCCCCCTCCAGGAACCACCCGCCCCCACGCGCATTCCCTCGCCATGCACCAATCAACCGACGATCCCCTGCTCACGCGCGCCGATGCCGCCCTCTGCGAGGCCGGAGAGCTTCGCCTCGCCTTGGCTCGTCAGCGCGCGATCGCCCAGGCGATCTGCGCCAACGCCGCCCAAACCCGCACGCTGCAATCAGGCCTCTCGCCGGCCGTTGCGATCGCGCTGACGGTCACCGCTGCTCGTTCGGCGTAGCGTCGCCTTCGGCCGGGAAAGGCTCCTGCGTCTTGCGTCCCAGAAACGTATCGGGTGGCGGTTGCTGCAACAGCTCGCGGCATTCGCGCGCGATCTGGCGCATGTATTCAGCCTGCTCGTGGTCGGCAGGCAACGGCCGATAGACGGGCATCGCGGTGCTCCTTCGCTTTGCAGGCGGGAGCACTCTCGGTCTCTCAGCCACCGACGCCTACGGACAATGCCTTGGCCGGTGATGGAACATCAACTACCACAGTTTGGCTTGGTTCAATATTAAACTTAGGATTCTCGCGGCGCAAAATGAGTAAGCCACTCAACATGCTCAAACTTCGCACCCGAAAATAAATCCGCGCACCCTATCAAATGATGTGACGCGGCGCCGCCGGAAGCGTAGGGTTGATCATCACCGCAAGGCCCCGAGGCATCGATCGGTGATGAGAGTGCCGATTGTGCTCCCGCCCGACTCCAATAGCGGAGCAGCGCCATGCTGAAGCGGCGTCGTTTCAAACAGACCAGTACGCTCAACGAAAGACTTGCGGACGAGGCCGCGCGCTGCCGCGAACAGGCGCGCACGCTGGCGCCCGGCCGCCGCCGCGACATGCTGCTGCGCCAGGCGCGGCAGGACGAGACCGCCATGCAGATCGACGCCTGGCTGCGCTCACCCGGCCTGAGGGCGCCGACATGATGCAATATCGCGCTTACCTCGTCGGCGAGAACGGCGTCTTCCGCTCCGCCGAAGCCTTCGAAGCCCCGTCCGATTCGTCCGCGCTGGATTTTGCCAAACGCTTCACGCGGCTCGGCAAGGTCGAGGTCTGGCAGCTCAGCCGGAAGATCGCGGTGCTGGACTCCGAGCAGTTCTACCCGCCCCCGCCCGCGCCGTCCCGGCCGACGCTCACGCGTCAATGAGCGCGTGACAGCGCGCGCCACCTGAGATCCTCGATCTGGAAGTTGAACTTCACCTGCATCACCGGGCCGCCGGCATCGCGCACCTCGATCGCCAGCTCCCGCCGATCGCCGGTGGGCTTGGCCGCGAGCAACGCGTCGCGCGCGAGGTCGGCAACCGACTTGGCAGCTTCGGCCTGAACCGCACGCGCTGGATAATTCCAGGCCTTCCTCGTCCAGCGCCAGTCCCTTGTCGTCGCGAAGGTCGAAGTAATATCGGGGCATGTCCGCATCCCTTTTTACCGTAATAGGCCGAGGCGCGGATGAAGGTTTCAAGGGCAGCGGAAAAATTCACCGGAATCAAACGGTTCCGGGAACAGGCTCGGGAGCCTGCGCCTTCTACTCCTCCGCAAGCTTGCGCTCGATATAGGCGTCCACCGTCTCGGCGAACGAGCGCTGCACGCCGACCGCGACATCGTGCTGGTCGAGTGCGTCGCGCTGCAGCACGCGCAGGCCGCGCCCGCGCATGCTTAACGGTGCCGTGTTCAGAAACTGGTCGATGGCGCCCTTGGCAAGCGGGATGGCCTTGGGATCGCCCCTGGCGATCAGGAGCCGCAGCAGGCTCTGGCATTCGGCCAAACCGGGCATGGCCTCGCTCACCCTTGCCGCGATTTCGGCTGCGGACGCTCACCCTTCTGGGTATGGGTGCCGAACAGCGCCAGCAGCAGCGCGACTTCTTCCTTCGAACCGATCTGGATCATGATTGTCTCTCCGTTTCGCTTTCGTTGGTCGGCCACGGCGAGCGCCGAGTTCAGGACGATCTGGTTTCAGCACTGTTTCAGCCGTGTTTCGTCAAGCGGGATTGCCTTTTGAGGCTCCACTCCTTTTCGGGATGTTCTATAGTCCGTCGGCATCTAAATGATGGAGGGTCGAATGCGACTCACTCTGCTTATCGGGGTCCTGCTGATGGGACTTTCTTCAGCAGCAAACGCCCGCGATTATCCGTGGTGCGTCATGGGGGGCCAGGCTGGCCCTCCCGGGGAGTGCATGTACGAGACCAGAGAGCAGTGCCTGGCTTCGGCATCCGGACGGTGGACCAGCTATTGCGATATCAATCCGCGCGTGAGATTCCAGCAGCAGGCGCCGCACCCGACAGCGTGTGACCCCCGCAAGCGCCGATGCCCGCCGAAATCGTGACTCGTTCAGCGCAAGGCACGCGCCCGGCGCGCGCTACTTGCCGCGCTTTTGCGTGACGCCGCGCAGCGCGATGTCGTGCTGCCAGGCGCACACCCGCACGGCGGCTTCGCTCCGGTTGAGCTCTGCGGCAATCTCGACGGGCCGGCGTCCGGCTTCGGCGAGGTTTTCAGCTGCTCATGCTGGTCCGCCGTCCACCTCTTCAGCAAGGGACAGCGTGATTGCACGGTTGCAGCTAGCTCACCCGTGATTCAAGCACCGCGACAATCGGCCGAGACGGACAAAAGTCAAGCCCGCGACGGATCGCTCCGCGCGGGCTTGTTTCGAGCGCAGGCTCGGGTGAGACCCTGCCTCAGTGCATGTGACCGATCAGGTAGATGCCGCCGCCGAGAACGATCACGGCCGGGACGGCCCACAGCAGAAGTACGGGCATCGCTGCTCTCCTTAGTTCGAGGTGCAGACCTTGACGGTCTTCATGCCGGCCTCGGCTTCCGACCTGGTCTTGTACACGGTGTCGCCGCTGACGACGGTGGTCTCAGTCGTCGTCGGCTTCGACTCGGTGATGGTGCACTTCTTGGTCTTGACGTCCTGCACCACGTAGAACGATTGCGCAAACGCGGGAGCCGCAACTGACGTCAGCACGGCGGCGGCAATGATTGCTTTGATATTCACTGTGTCCTCCTCCAGTAGCCCGGGTCCTCCGGGCGTGTGTTCTACAAACCCGACCAATTGCCACTTGTTCCCGTCATCCCCCCTCGAACCAATTGCGGCCGATTGCGTTGATGCGCGAACAGGAGGCTTCGATGCTCGACTTGCGGCTCGTGACGACTTCTCTGGCGGTGCTGGCTGCCCTGATCAGCGTGGCGCTGGCCGAGCCCGTCAAGGAACAGGCTGCCCCTGTGGTTCAAAGCGCCAATGAAGCCCGCCCCATTCGCGTGATCCTCCCGGCGCCGTGGGAGCCCACCAAGGGCCAGGCCGAGTCCGTGCAATCTTCGAAGTAGCAGCGGCCAAAGAGCCGCAGCGAACTCCCCAGACCGTAAGCAACCATTTCGAATCTCACCTGTTGTCGCCGGCACAATCACTTGCAGGAGACAACAACATGAAACGTCTGACAGTTCTGGCCGCAACCTTGCTGCTGCTCGGTGCGGTGCCCGCAGGCGCCCAATCGCAGCCGGCGCAAAGCGGGCCGGGCAACAACGCCGTCAACAGCTCCGACCGCAACAACTCCAACGCACCGGTCGCGGGCCGCAACAGCTTCACCGAAGGCCAGGCGAAATCGCGGATCGAGGATGCGGGATATTCCAACGTCTCCGGCCTGCAGAAGGACAACGAGGGCGTCTGGCGCGGCAAGGCCGACAAGGCCGGCACCAAGACCGACGTCAGCGTCGACTTCCAGGGCAACGTCAATCCCGCCAAGTAATTCGCGAAATCAGGAGATCCAGACATGACGACCACCATCTCTCGCCTGTATGACAATTACGCAGATGCCGAGCGGGCCGTGGCCCGGCTCGAAGCCGCCGGCGTGCCGCACTCCGACATCAGCCTCGTCGCCAACAATTCGGACAATTGGTACGGCGCCTCGCGCAGCAAGGTCGATCGTGACCGCGACGGCGTCGACGATCGCGCCGAAGGCGCCGGCACCGGTGCCGGCATCGGCGCCGGGCTCGGCGGCGCCGCCGGCCTGCTCGCAGGTCTTGGTCTCCTTGCCATCCCCGGGCTCGGCCCGGTGGTCGCGGCCGGATGGCTCGCCTCGACTGCCGCAGGCGCCGCTGCCGGCGCGGCCACGGGCGGAATCATCGGCGCGCTGACCGAGGCCGGCGTCTCCAGGGAAGACGCATCGCGTTATGCCGAGGGCGTCCGCCGCGGCGGCACGCTGGTGTCTGCGAAGGTGCCGGACCAGGACCGCGCGCGGCTCGATGCGCTGCTGCACGAGCGATCGGTCAACCTTCAGGAGCGCAGCGCCGCCTGGCAGAAGTCCGGCTGGAGCGACTTCGACGCCTCGAGCCCGCCCCTGTCGCCGGAGGATATCGGCCGCGAGCGCGAGCTCTACGGAATGCGGCGATAGGGCAGCAGGGCCCCGACACGACAAAGGCCCCGCGATGCGGGGCCTTTTTTTGACTTTATCTCAAATGCCGCAAAGCGGATTCGGCGAAGTGAAATCTGTTCGCCTCATGCTGGGACATGTCGCCTGGACGGGGGCAAACCGGAGAGATCTCCATGTACTACGTCGCCGCTGCATTGCTGGTGCTGTCGGGACTGTTCTATTCCGCGAGCCGTCATGAGCTCGGCCAGTTCGGCGCGGACGTCTGCAGCTACGGCAGCACGTTCTGCAACAATCCGGTGGTCCTCTTCACAGGCGCGGCGCTGGCCGCCGCCTGGGGCATGTTCGTCAGCATCAAGTAGCCGATGCTGGCAATCTAGCCCTGCTTTGCCCGACGGAGCAAACCCGACTTAGCATTTTCGGAAATAAGCCGCCCGCGTCGGCAGCGGGAACTTATGGCATTCGATTCGCATTTGCTAAGGACGACGTCCGCACCGTTCGAGCCCGTTCATGAGCGACAGCGCCCTCACCCCGACGAAATCCGCGCCGACGCTGCTGCAACGGCTGGGCCCCGGCCTCGTCACCGGCGCTGCCGACGACGATCCGTCGGGCATCGCCACCTATTCGCAGGCCGGCGCGCAATTCGGCTTCGGTCTTTTGTGGACGGTATTTCTGACCACGCCGTTCATGATCGCGATCCAGCTCGTCAGCGCGCAGATCGGCCGCGTCACCGGCAAGGGGCTCGCCGCCAACGTCATGAAGGTCGCGCCGCGCTGGACGGTGCTGGCGCTGGTCTTTATGCTGGTCGCCGCCAACACGTTCAACATCGCCGCCGACATCGCCGCGATGGCCGAGGCGCTCTCGCTCGTGATCGGCGGCCTCAACCACGAGCACGCGCTGATCTTCGCGGCCGGCTCGACCCTGCTGCAGGTATTCGTACCCTATCGCCGTTATTCGCCGGTGCTGAAATTCCTCACGCTGGCGCTGTTCGCCTATGTCGCGACCGCCTTCACGGTGCAGATTCCCTGGAGCACGGCGCTGCTCGCCGCGGTGTGGCCGAAGCCGAACGTCAGCGCCGACTATCTCCTGATGGTCGTGGCCGTGCTCGGCACCACCATCAGCCCCTATCTGTTCTTCTGGCAGGCCTCGCAGGAGGTCGAGGAGATGAACCAGGGCACGCGCGACAAGCCGCTTCGCGAGCTCAAGCGCGGCGGCAGTCACGAGCTCGACCGCATCAAGATGGACACGGTCTCCGGCATGCTGCTGTCCAACGGAATCGCCTTCTTCATCATCCTGACCACCGCATCGGTGCTGCACGCCAACGGCGTCACCAATATCGGCTCGGCGACGGAAGCGGCCGAAGCGCTGCGGCCGCTCGCCGGCGATTTCACCTTCGCCCTGTTTGCGACCGGAATCATCGGCACGGGCCTGCTCGCGATTCCGGTGCTGGCCGGTTCGGCGGCCTACGGCGTTGCCGAGATCTTCGGCTGGCGCGCCACGCTGGAGGCCAAGCCGGACGAAGCGGCCGGCTTCTACACCATCATCGCCGCGGCGACCCTCATCGGCTTCGGCCTCGGCTTCACCGGCATCGACTCGATCCACATGCTGGTGTGGAGCGCGGTGCTCAACGGCATCGTCGCCGTCCCCATCATGGCGATGATGATGCTGATCGTCTCGAGCCGCACCATCATGGGCCGCTTCAGGGCCCGCTCCTGGCTGATCGCGCTGGGCTGGCTCGGCACCGCGCTGATGGCGCTCGCCGTCCTCGCTTTGCTCGGCTCGTCCGTGATCGGCTGACGCAAGCGCTGCTTCGGACGCGCTCCCGCATTGCATCGCTGCGCCCTTCCCGCCGCCCTGCGCTTGGCTTAACAATGCGGTTCGGACCCGGCCTTCAGATCGGGCCGCAAAAAACAAGCCCGGCCGGGCGAGTAGGGAGCGACATGACCAATTCATCCAAAGCAGCAAGCCTCGAGATCCTCGCCTGCGATGCCGGCTGGAGAAACTATCATTTCGTCAAGCTGACGACCGAGGACGGCATCGTCGGCTGGAGCGAATTCGACGAGGGATTTGGCTCGCCTGGCGTCGGCGCCGCGATCCAGCGCCTCTCCGCGCGGGTCATCGGGCAGAACGTCTTCCATCACGAGCGCATCTTTGCCGAGTTGTTCGCGGCAACGCGGCCGGCGGCCGGCGGCGTGGTGGCGCAGGCGTTGGGGGCGATCGAGAATGCGCTGCTCGATGCCAAGGCGAAATCGCTCGGCGTCCCCTGCTACGAGTTGCTCGGCGGCAAGATCCGCGATCGCGTCAGGGTCTACTGGTCGCATTGCGCCACATGGCGCATCAACCACCCGTCCTGGTACAAGCCGCCGATCGAAAGCCTGGACGGCGTCAAGGCGATGGGGCGCGAGGTGCGCGAGAAGAAGTTCACCGCGCTCAAGACCAACATCTTCTCCTATGACGAGGGCAAGCCGACCGGCTGGCGCCCCGGCTTCGGCTCACCCTTCGCGCCCGAGATCAACGTCGACCGCAAGATCCTGCGCGACCTGCACATGCACCTGGAAGCGATCCGCGACGGTGCCGGCCCCGACGTCGACATCCTGCTCGACTGCAACTTCAACGCCAAGACCGAAGGTTACCTGAAGATCCTGCGCACGATAGCCGATCTCGACATGTTCTGGGTCGAGATCGACAGCTTCAGTCCGGAAGCGCTCGGCTACATCCGCCGGCAGAGCCCGCACCCGATCTCGTCCTGCGAGACGCTGCTCTCCTTGCGTGAATTCCTGCCCTACTTCCAGGCACAGGCCATGGACGTCGCGATCGTCGATACGCCCTGGAACGGGGTCTGGCAGTCGATGAAGATCGCAGCAGTGGCCGAAGCCTTCGAGGTCAACGTTGCCCCGCACAATTTCTACGGCCATCTCTGCTCGATGATGAACGCGCATTTCTGCGCCGCGGTACCGAACCTGCGTATCATGGAGATCGACATCGATCGTCTGTCCTGGGATCGCGAGTTGTTCACGCACGAGCCGGAGATCGAGAACGGCCATCTCGTCATCCCGAGCCGGCCCGGTTGGGGCACCGAGCCGAACGAGGAAGCCTTGCGCGCCCATCCGCCGAAGACCAGCGGCGGGCTCCTCAATTACGGTCGCAAGGGCTGAGCAGCTACGGCGTCACGGGATTGACGGCCGGAGAGGTCTTCGGCCGCTGCGGCTCGATCGGCGATTTCGGGTCGGTCGGGAGCACCATGGCGCCCGCGGCCCGTGCCGCTTCGCCCGTGGTCGCAAACATCGCGACATGGGCCGGCTGTGTCCTGGCCCGGCTCCACGGGCCGTGGTCGACCACGAGCATGGCTGCAATGGTCACGCCCGCCACGATCAGCGCGATCACGCCGGGATGGCGCAGGGCCCTGGACATGGAGTGCGCGAAGCGAGCATGTGTCATCGAGCGATCCGCATGTTTCCTACCGCAGGTTAATTCGCTCGAACGCCCTCCAGTTCCCCTTTCGCGAGCAGGTTCCCAACGACAAAGAGGGCCTCCAGGCGGAGGCCCTCATATCCATCGGGTGTCGCTCGGTTAGTTGTAGTCCGAATACTTGAACTGCGGGAGAGCCTTCAACTGCTCCTTGTTTCCGCTCATGACCGCGTGGTCGGGCACCCAATCATTGGTGTTGCGGCTCGTGGCGTTGGTCGATGCCGCACCGGTCGTGGTCTCTCGCGAGGCGGCCGTGTTGCTAGTCGAGTTGCTGGTCGAGCTGGTCCGGACCGGCTCCTCCACGAACTTCAGCTTGTCGATGGCGACGGCGATATCGTGCTCGCCCATCCCCAGGAAGCCCCCGACGCCGATCACCACCGCGTTGATCTTGCCGCTCTTGTCGACGAGCAGCTCGTTGATGTCGCCGAGCTTCTCGTTGGCCTCGTTGTAGACGGTCAGGCCCATGAGCTTCGAGGCGCGCCAATTGTCCTTGAACATCATCTTGTCAGCCGGCTGCGCGGTGGCAGCCGGAGCCGCCTGATCGGCCGGCTGAGCGGATTGCGCCAACGCGGCGCCGCTGATCAGAGCGCTGCCGATCAGAGCTGCGGCAAAAGTGGTCTTCATCGATCGTCTCCTCCAGTGAGCGGGCAACCGGATGGATGCCCGCCCATGAACGTCTGGACATTTCACTTGTTCCCGGCAGTGGACCTCCGGGCGCACGCTCTAGTCCTCGAACACGACGCGCAACACCGTCACGATGGTCGCCGAGATGAGACATGAAATCGCAAGCAAGGTCCAACTCGGCCTCGTGCTGGCGCGGGCCACGCGGACGACGAGCATCTTCATGCACGTCAACATTCATCCCTGGGAAGTCGGTGCAGGTAGGCTATCCCGAAAGAGGCGAGCTCTTCGGTATCGCTTGGGTGCGCTTCCCATCTCCTCTGCAGATGGCGTTCCAGCAGACAGCGCCTTGTGTCGTGGGCGGCGACCTCGGGGTGCCGCGCCCGGTACACTGTCCAGGCGGTTTCCGCGGCGTTCTTCAAGGCGATGTCGTCGTCCATGCTCGTTCCCCGAAAAACCGAACCTCGTCGCGGGCCAACTCAAGGAGACTTCCAAGGTTTCCGCTTTTTCCCGGCTTACGACCATTTAATGATTCATGGCGATTTGATCAGATGGCTCGGCGCGTCGCGTGCCGCTCGGGGGAACGACCGAACCACTCGCGAGCTTTTGGCGAACTGATCCGGATGGCATGCGTTGCCCTTCAAGCCCGAGCTCTCGGGTGACGCCGCCCCGGCGCCGAGCACCCATTGCCCCTCGCCGCCGGGGCCTATCAGCAACCATTGCTCATTCTTCCCGTTATTGCTGGGGCAATGTGATGTGAGAGGTATGTCGATGAACAAGATTGCAATGTCAGCCCTGATGGCCGGCGCTCTTGGCCTGAGCTCGATCGCAGCAACATCTCCCGCCGAAGCCCATTGGCGAGGTTGGGGACCTGGCATCGCCGGCGGCCTGGTCGCAGGCGCCGTCATCGGTGGCCTTGCCTCCTCCGCCTACGGCTGGGGACCCGGCTATGGTTACTATGGCGGTCCCCGCTACTACGGTGCCGGATATTACGGCGGCCCCTACGCCTACGACTACGGATACGACGAGCCCTACCGATGGGGTGGTGGCTACACCACCACTTACTACACGGCGCCCGTATCCTACGGCTATCGCTATCGCCGCGTCGTGCGCCCCGCCTACGCCTATTACGGTGGGTCCTATCCGGTCGTTCGGCACCACTGGCATCGGCACCACCGCCACTGGTGAGAGCAGCCGCTCAGGCGCCACGAGGGCCGCGCTCGACATGGGCGCGGCCTTTCGCATGAAGGCATGGCGGCCATCACTCGCCCGGTGCGATGGCATTGCTCGGCGTCGGCCGGTCGGTGATCTGCTGGCCGAACAGGCTGCCGATCAGCTCGACCGCCGTGCGCGCGGTCCGACCGCGTTCGTCCAGGAACGGATTGAGCTCGACGATGTCGACCGATCCGACGACGCCGGAATCGTGCAGCAGCTCCATGATCAGATGCGCCTCGCGATAGGTGGCGCCACCCGGCACGGTGGTGCCGACGCCCGGCGCCACGCAAGGGTCGAGGAAATCGACGTCGAAGCTGACATGCAGCACGCCATTGCTGGCCTTGACGCGTTCGATGACGCGGCGGATCAGGACGGCGACGCCGAACTCATCGATCTGGCGCATGTCGACGATCCTGATCCGGCGCGAGCGCATCAGCTCCTTTTCGAGCTTATCGATCGAGCGCGCGCCGAACAGATCGAGCTTGTCCGGGCCGATCGAGGCGCGCGGATCGTCGCCAAGCAGGCCGTCGAGCCCGGGCTCCCCGCACAGGAACGCGGCTGACATGCCGTGCATGTTCGCGGTGATCGTCGTCTCAGGGGTGTTATAGTCGGCATGGGCATCCAGCCACAGCACGAACAATTCGCGGCCGCGCTCCTGCCAATGCCGCGCCATGGCATTGACCGACCCCATCGACAGCGTGTGATCGCCGCCGAGAAAGATCGGCAACGCACCTGATGTCGCGATCTCATAGCCTCGTTGGCTCAGCACGCGCGTCCAGCGCTGGATTTCGCGGTAGTGATTGGCGTTTTCGGGCGGCCTGTCGCTGAGGTCCCGCACTTCGGCGACGGACAGATCGCCGTGATCGACGACCTCGAAATCGAGGCTTTCCAGCAATGTCGCAAGCCCGGCGGTGCGCAGCGCCGCAGGCCCCATCAAGGTGCCGCGTTGCGAAGCCCCCATGTCGATGGGAGCACCGAGCAAGGCGATGCGCCGGGCTCGATCCGTCATCGTCCGATCGGTCACGGCTGTCTCCTGACATCAGCAAGGCCACCCCAGCCTAACAGAGATTCGCACCCGTCGTTTCCCGGGGAGCCGCGGCCATCGGCTTATCATCAGGAACAAAATTCCCTGCGCTGAATTGCCCATCCAAGGCCGGCACCCGCCGTCAATCACGGCGCCTGTCGCGGATAGCCAAAGGTCACCAAGACCCGCTGTTCAAAACGAGCGCTCGCGCGGATAGCCAAAGGTGCCGGCTTCGATCATCACGCCTGGAGGTCGCGCCCTTGAGCACGGAGATACCGCAATCCACGTCCCAGCCCGGCATGGCCGAGCGTGCCATCGATACGGCCGCGGACGTGTCCCGTACCATCGGTGAAGTCGCCGGAGGCCTTCACGCAGCCGTCGACCGCCTGACCTCCGCTGTCGAGGAATCGCGCAAGCCCGGCGGGGCACTCGCGACGGTTTCCGCGATCACGCGCGAAGCGCCGCTTGCGAGCCTGTTCGTCGCCTTCCTCTTTGGCGTCGCGGTCGCGCGGCGGCGGTAGCTTTTCGAACGGCCGCCCCTTCGGTGAGACCGTCCTCCATCAGGACCGGCGTGGCGCTGCGGTTTAGCCCCCGAGCCCACGTGCCGAAGGTACTGTAGCATCTGCTGCGGTTCCGTAGCCCCCGCACGGCTGCCCCTTGCGCTCCCCATCAGCCAGCCTCACTCCGTATCGGTTGACTCGCGGTCAATCCGAATGGTTAGGTCATGCCGTCAGAGTTCAATGGCTGAGTCGAACCGGTGGCCAATGCACGAAAGAAGAAACGCGCCGACATTCCGGCTCGCGACCGAATTCTTGAAGCTGCAACCAGACTGTTTACCCAACGCCCGTTCGACGAGATCTCAGCGGAAGATATTGCCCGCGAAGCGGGCGTGGCCCATGGACTGACGTTCCACTACTTCGGCTCGAAGGCCAAACTCTACGAGGAAATTTCACAAGCTGCCGCCGATCGCCTGGATCGCATTCATCTGCAGGCGACACTCGCGGGGTCGGCTCCCGAAAAGCTCCGCAGCTTCTTGGTCGCCCATATGGAGGAAGTCCATCGACGCCGGGTGGATTACGTTTTCCATTCGCGGGGCGGTGGGACTGCGGCAATCCAGGACATTTGGGAACGTTCGCGCAGCCACGGAATTCGGCTGGTCCTGGGCTTCTATGGCGTGACTGCGCCCTCGCTTGAACTTGCTGTCGCGACGCGGGCCTGGCTCGGCTATTTCGATGAGCTCGTTCTGGCCTGGGTTCAGGGACAGATCACGAACAAGGCGGCCATCGTCGAGATGGCGTTTCGGCTTTTCCCGGTTGCGGTCGCCAACGCCGAGCTTCTTGGCGAAAAGAATCTTCCATCGGTGTGACAGAGGGTTGATGGCGCATACCGCGCCGCGTCATTGACTGCCAGTCAAAATTATATTGACTGGCAGTCAAAGTTGCGCTTGGTTCTCGGTCGCGAAAAATAATTCAGAGCGATCGGGAGGAGGTCTCATGGAGACCGAAGTGGCAATTGTCGGTGCCGGACCGGTGGGTCTGACGGCTGCCGCCTTGCTGGGTTCGTTGGGCGTGAACACGGTTCTCGTCGAGCGGAATGCATCGACATCGATCCATCCGCGGGGGCATGTGGTGAACGCGCGCACGATGGAAATATTCCGATCGATCGGTTGCGAAGAGCCAATAGCAAAAGCCGGACTGCCTCCAGAGCGCAACGCGGGAGTCTCGTTCCTGTCCCGGCTGACAGGGCCGGATATCGCGGTATTGGCGACGCGGGGCATTCCCGACCGCGACCGGGCACATCAAGCCGCTAGTCCGAGCCGCAAGGCGTCATGCCCTCAGGACGTGCTTGAGCCGATCTTGGCTGATGTTGCGAGAAGCTTTGCGACCGTCAAAGTGCAGTTCTCCACCGAGCTCAAAGAACTCGCGTCCCGACCTGATGGTGTGCGGCTGGAATGCCGTCAGGGGGCCGGCGATCTCATGATCGACGCGCGCTACGTGATTGCCGCGGACGGCGCACGCAGCTTCGTGAGGGAGCGCCTCGGCATCGGGATGACGGGACGAGGACGAATCGGCCGACAGATCGGCATCTACTTCGAGGCCGACCTATGGGAGTTCGTCGAAAAGCGGCCCTATCTGCTGTGGTGGATCTACAACGCCACGACATGCGGAGTGCTCATTGCTCTCGATGGCCGGCGACGTTGGACGTACAATTTCGCCTTCGATCCGGACCAGGAAAGCGTCGAGTCGTTCACGACTGAGCGTTGCGAAGCGATCGTGCGTGCAGCCATCGGCTCTGACGACGTTGCGCTCGAGATCCACAGCATCCTGCCGTGGAGAATGCAGGCCCGCCTTGCGGATCAGTTCAGCAAAGGTCGGGTATTCATCGCGGGGGACGCCGCCCATCCACTGCCGCCAACGGGCGGGCAAGGAATGAACACCGGCATCGGTGACGTGCACAATCTGGCGTGGAAATTGGCCTTCGTGTTGCGCGGCAACGCTCCGGCCTCGCTTCTCGAAAGCTACAACGAGGAGCGCCGTCCTGTCGCTCAGACCAACATCGAGCAGAGCGTTCACAACGCAATGAAGATGGCGGAGACTGGTCTTTCCGGGATGGCAACGCACGACAGCCCGATCGCCAAGATGCTCGAGGGCCCCGATTCCGCGGCAGCGGAGCGTCACATCCGGGAAGTGATCCCGAGTCTTCGCGATCACTTTGACTACATAGGCCAGACATTCGGTCACGCCTACTCCTCCCGATGGATATCGCCTGACGGGACGTCGGCTCCGCCCTTCCGCATTGAGCAGTACGAACCGGTTGCCTGCCCCGGACACCGAGCACCCCATCTCTGGCTGCGGGGACTAGATGACCGGTTGTCGTCGACCGTCGATCTTGCCGGTGCCGGCTACTTCTTGATGCTGACGACGCCCGGCGGAGAAGATTGGCGGCGCGCCTTTGCGAAGGCTTCCGCAGAGCTTCATGTTCCAGGGCGCTCCTGCAGCATTGGCGCGGGCGGCGATTACATCGATCAAGACGGACTCTTCGCCCAATCTTACGGCATCGGTCCGCGAGGAATGGTCTTGATCAGGCCCGACGGCTACGTAGCCGCGCGTAGCTTTCACGCGGTGCCCGATCCAGGAAAATTTTTCGAACGTGCTCTTAGAACGGCATTGGCGGGAGCGGACATCAGAAGCGACGAGGAGCCGTCCGCCGCTTGAGAGCAACGCAAGCTTACGAAAATAACAAAAATGCCAGGGAGGGACTCTATGAAGAAGGGAATGCAATACACAAGACGAGCGTTGAGTGTTGCGATGATCGCTCTGGGCGCCCTGCACGGCTCCTCGCAGGCGCTCGCACAATCGCCGGTCCCGACGACGATTGCCCTGCCGGCTCAGTCGCTCCTATTCGCGCCGCTCTACATCGCGCAGGAGCGCGGCTTCTTTCGTCAGCATGGGATCGAGCCGAAGGTCATCTATGTCGCCGGTCCCGGCGTCATCAACGCGATGCTCGGCAAGAGCGCAGACTTCTCGTTGATCTCGGGAGGTATCCAGATTGCGGCCGCGGCCCGAAATCAGAAACTGGTCGCGATAGCCAATACACAGGATCGCTTCACGACGGATATCGTGATCCGCGACGCTGTAGCAAAAAAACTGGAATTGCCGCCGAACGCCGACGCGATGGCGAAAATCCGCGCTTTGAAAGGACTCACTATCGGTGTCGATGCAATCAACGGTCTTCCCTACAGTTTCCTGCGGTTCGTCGCGATCAAGGCGGGAATGAACCCGGAGACCGATTTCACGATTACCGCGCTACAGCCGCCCGCGATGGTCGCGGCGCTCAAGGCGGGTACGATCGACGCTATGGTGTTCTCGCCCCCGTTCTCTCTCCTGGCCGTCAAAGAAGGGGGTATTCGATGGCTGTCGGGACCAGAAGTATCTCTCCCCGAGTTGAAGCCCTTTCCATATAACGTCGTTCTGGTTCGGCCGGGCTACTGCGATGCTGAAACGGTGCGCTGTCGGGGATTCGTGGCGGCTCTGAAAGACGCAATCGCGTTGATGAAAACGGACCGCTCCGCGAGTCTGGAGGCGCTCGGTAAAACATTCGACAAGATGGAGCCTGATATCCTGAAGGCATCCTACGAGGTGTTTGCTCCGTTCGCCCAGCCGGACATGAAGCTGACGAGCGCGATGCTGGACAACGTCATCGCCTTCGATCGTATCAGCGGAATCATTCCTCCTGACGCCAAACTGCCCTCCGAAGCAGAACTGTATCTAACGGCGTTCACCCCGTAGAGGGCGGCGGATAAGAACCTATGAGTAGAGCAACCTTCGACAGGATCGTATTCGGAACCATGCTTCTGCTTGTTTGGCAAGCAGCAAGTGTTTGGACCGGGCCCGAGTTGATAAGTTCGCCGCTTCTCGTTGGACAGCAGCTGTATCACTGGTCGCTCAACGGCGTCCTGAGTGCTAACGCAGGCTATACCTTGCTGGCTGCCGTCCTCGGATTTGTCATCGGCGGATTGCCCGGCTTGGCGCTTCCCTTCATCCTGCGGAAACGGCCGTTCGTGACTGCGGTGCTCGATCCATTCATTTTAATTGGATACGGGCTGCCGAAGGTCGCGTTCATCCCCCTCTTCATTATTTGGTTTGGAATCGGCATCTGGAGCAAAGTTGCACTCGTCGCTAGCGTCAGCTTCTTCCTCGTGTTCTTCAGTACGATGGAAGGCGTTCGAGGCGTCGATCCTCGCCTGCTCCGGATGGCAAAGGTTGCTGGCGCGAGCGAAACGCAGTTGTTGCGCACCATCGTCTGGCCTTCTGCCCTGCCGTTCATTTTTCAGGCAGTGCAGGTCACGCTACCGCTTTCAATTGGCGGAGCAGCCATTGCCGAACTGATCTCCTCGAACCGAGGCTTGGGGTATCTGGTCCAATTTTCCGCGGGAAATTTCGAGGTGACGGGCGCACTCGCCGCGGTAACAGCCCTCGCGCTGGTCGTGGCCGTGACCAACGTCGGGATCGACCGGTTGCACGACCGCCTGTTGGCTTGGAAGCCTCCTCATCCCAAAGGCACGAGTTCGGGAAGCCTCACATGAGACTGAATGGCAGTAGGCCGCTCCTGGATGTTTGCGATCTCGGCAAACGCTTCCAAGGGCAGAGCAAAGACGGCGATCGCTGGGTCGTAGAGGGCATGTCGTTTGCGCTCTACGAAGGTGAGTTCGTCACGCTGATCGGCCCCTCGGGCTCCGGCAAATCAACGTTGCTCAATATGATCGCGCAGATCGATATCCCTTCAAATGGGGAGATATTGTTTCGCGGCGAAGTCATCAACGACTCGCGCCGCAGCAGGCCTTCTCCGGGATGCGGCGGTCGCATCGGATATGTGATGCAAGACGATAATCTCTTGCCCTGGCGGACTCTGCGGGAGAATGTCGAGTATCCGCTCGTTGTCCAGGGTCGACTAAACAGCGAGACTAGGGCGCGCGTCGACGAACTGATCGAGACAGTTGGGCTAGGCGGCTTCGAAGGGTATTACCCTCACCAGCTTTCCGGCGGCATGCGCAAGCGCGCGTCCATCATCAGGACGCTGGCCTACGATCCGCCGGTCATCCTGATGGACGAACCATTCGGGGCGCTCGACGCTGAATCTCGGCTCCATATTCAGTCGGATCTCGTCAAGTTGTGGCAGCGCGGAGAAAAAACCATCCTGTTCGTCACCCATGACATCAATGAGGCGATCGCCCTTGGAGACCGGACGATCACGCTGACGAAGTCGCCCGCTTGCGTCCGAGGCGAACACGTCATCGACATCCCACGCCCGAGAGCACTCGACAGCATCGTGACCGCACCGCAGTTCCCGGGCTTGTTTAGCCGAATCAGGGCGCAAGTCTGATGCCGAATTCGTCGATCATCTCGGCAGGTCAGTCGCAGACGGCGATCGTTCCGTCGCCATTGATCATCGCGCGCACGGCGGTCGCCGTCGTTCTGGTTGGCATCTGGCTCGCCGCCGCGCGGGCATATCCAACGCTTGTCGCGACGCCGCAAGCCACTCTCCAGAGGGTCATGGAGCTGATCTCGAATCGAGATCTTTTCCCGATGATGGCGACGACCGCAGGAGAGGCCGGCATAGGCCTCATGTTGGGAGCGGGTCTCGGTGTTGTGCTTCCCTTTCTGGTCCAACTGTCGGCGCGGCTTCAGGCAGTGCTAGAGCCGTTCGCCCGAGCCGCTGTTGGAATTCCCAAGCTGGCGCTGAGTCCCATCCTCATCCTGTGGTTCGGTATTGGTCTTGGATCGAAAATCGTGCTCGTTGCCTTGATGACCTTCTTCCTGGTCTTTGTCGCGACAGCCGCCGGAATACGATCCATCGGCCCGAATCTGGTGCAAACCGTATCGATCTTCGGTGCAAGCAAGATCGAAGTGGCGCGCGAGGTGATCTGGAATGGCGTCCAGCCGTTTGTGTGGACGGCGCTGCGGGCCGCGCTTCCATGGGCCATCAATGCAGCGCTTGTCGGCGAATTTCTCGCGGCCGAGAACGGCGTAGGTCACTACATCGAGCAATCCTACAATTCTGCAGACATTGCGGGCGTCTATGCCGGCATAGCCTTGATCGTATTCATCGTCTTCGCGTCCGACGCGGTGCTCATGGCGTTGCAGCGGCGTCGTCTTGCGTGGCGTCCTGTCGATCGGGATGTCGTTTTGCATTAATCGGGAGACGAATGATGAAGCTCTACTTTGCACCTGGCGCCTGCTCGATCGGCATTCACTATCTGCTGCAGGAGATCGGGTGCCGCTTCGAACTGCGTAAAGTCGATATTCGCAACGGAGAGAATTTTCAGGCCTGGTACACGGCGGTCAATCCGAAACGCAAAGTGCCTGCGCTCGAACGTGCAGGCGGGTCGGTGCTCACCGAATTCCCCGTGATCGCGCGATATCTCGCCGAACAGGCGCCTTCGGCGGGCCTGATGCCGTCTGACCCGGAGACGCTTCTGAGCGCAAGCGAGCTGACCGAGTTCATCGTTTCGACCATCCACATGCAGGGCTTCTCGCGCGCGTTTCGTCCGGGCAAATTCGCGATGGCTGAAGCAGACCATGAGGCGACGCGGGCGCGCGGGCGAGAGATCATCCAGGAAGGACTTCTCGTCGTCGATCGTCACCTGCGACAGAACACAGGGCCATCATTCGCCGATGGCGCGCTGTTCTACATTCTTTTCTGGGCTTGCGAGCGTCTCAAGCTCGAAGTTCCGGCGGCGTGCGCCGCTCGCTGGACCGAATTCAAATCCCGGCCTTCCGCGCAACGCGTATTCGCAGCCGAAGAAATAGCCCTTTAGGCCTGCGGGGCCGTCGCGGAAAATCAAGGCAACGCATCGATCTGGGAAACGGCGGAGGAAACGGTTCATGGCACTCAAATCATTGGGCTACGTTGGCGTAGAATCGACCAAGCTCGACGACTGGGAGGGCTTCGCGACGCGGCTGCTGGGCATGCAGAAGGTCGACGCGGCCGCCAAGGTTCGGGCGTTTCGCATGGACGATCGACAGCAGAGGCTCGTCGTGACCGGCGCTGACAGTGACGGTCTCGGCTTCCTTGGCTGGGAGGCTGAAAGCAAGGCGGATCTCGACGAATTGGCCGCTCGTCTGGATAACGCCGGCGTGGCTGTTTCCAAGGGCACGCGCGCTCTCGCGGACGAGCGCCGGGTCGCGGATCTCATCGCGTTTCGCGATCCGGGAGGCCACCGTGTGGAAGTGTTTCATGGGCAAGAGATCTCGCCCGACCCGTTCAAGCCCGGCCGGCCCATCTCGGGCTTCAAGACCGGCCCTCTTGGGATGGGGCACGTCGTTATGAACGTCGCCACGGTGGACGATCTGTTGCCGTTCTACCGTGATCTATTGGGCTTCCACGTTACGGACTATGGTCTGTCGCCATACCCGCTCTACTTCCTGCATATCAACGGCCGCCACCATAGCTTTGCTATGGTCGGCTCGGGCAAACGCAGCTTCCATCACTTCATGGTCGAGATGCAGAGCTTCGACGATGTGGGGCAAGGCTATGATCTCGCCCAGCTCGAAGAGGGTCGGATAGCCTATACGCTCGGTCGCCACACGAACGATCACATGACGTCATTCTATGCTCACTCGCCCTCAGACTTCTTCGTGGAGTACGGTTGGGGAGCGCAAGTGATTGACCCCGCAACGTGGCAGCCTTTCGAAACGTTTGATGGCCCGAGCCTATGGGGACATGAGCGACTGCACCTTCCGGAGGAGCAGCGGGCTCGCATGCGCAACATGCGACTAGACGCTGCGGCCCGCGGCGTGCGGGTTCCGGACCCGAACTGCGCCTGGCTTGCCTCGGCAGCGGCCAAGGGTCGGTAGGAGACCAGGAGTGATTGTGGAGCGCGCAGGCGAAAGCCGCTCGCTCAGGCGGCGCTGACAGTCTGGAGTTCAGCCGCCAGGAACTGTTTCGCAAATGCGTCAGCCGGCATCGGACGGCCGAAGAAATATCCCTGCCCTTCCTCGCATCCCATGCTGACCAGGAAGTCGGCCGTTGCGCGGTTCTCGATGCCTTCGGCCACGACAGTGAGACCGAGCTGCTTGCTGAGGCCGATGGTCGATCCGACGATGGCGGCGTCGTCGGAATTCGACAGAAGACCGAAGACGAAGGAACGGTCGATCTTGAGGCCGTCGAGCGGAAACTTCTTGAGATAGCTCAGGCTCGCATAACCGGTGCCGAAATCATCGAACAGGATCCGGACGCCGAGATCCTGAATTCGCTTGAACATTTCCAGCACGCGACGCTCGTCATGCAGCAGGATGTCTTCCGTGACTTCGATCTCGAGCAGTGACGGCGTCAGCCCCGTCTCGTCGAGCAGTGCTGCGACCGAATGCGCGAGATCGCCGGACTGAAGCTGCGAGGGTGAGAGGTTGATCGCGACACGCACGTCGTTGCCGGACAATTCCCAGGCCCGCGCCTGACGGCAGGCGGTCTCCATCACCCAGTTCGCGATCCGCTCCGACAGCGCCGAGGTGTGGACGACAGGCATGAATTCGGCCGGCGAGACGAAGCCGCGCACCGGATGCCGCCAGCGGATCAGCGCTTCGGCTCCGACCAGGCTGCCGTCGACCAGGCGAACCTGGGGCTGGTAGAACAGCTCGAATTCACCGCGGTCGGCGGCAAGCGCCAGCTCCCTCTCCAGCGTCAGCCGGTTTTCGAGCTCCTGCCGGATCGCGGCTTCGAACACCACATGGCTGCCGCGCCGCGTCGTCTTCGCCCGGCTCAGCGCCAGATGGCCGTTGCTCAGGAGATCGTCGGCCTTTTGCCCGCCTTCGGGATAGACGGCGACGCCGACGCTGATCCTGACGCGATGCTGCCGGGCGCCAGCTGCGAGGGGGGTTTCGAACGCGCGCGCGATCCGGTCGGCGAACGCCGGCACCGGCTCGCCGAGATCGGCGCAGTCGACCGCGACGGCAAATTCGTCGCCGCTGAGCCGGGCGACGATCGCCTTGCCATCGACTTCGCCCAGGAGCCGCTCAGCGACCGCGCGCAGCACCAGATCGCCGGCGGCGTGTCCGAGCATGTCGTTGATCTCCTGGAAGCCATCGAGCCCGAGCACGAGCAACGCGACGCCGGAAGACCGCCGCTCCGCCGCGACGATCAGATCGGTGAGGTCGACATGCAGCTTGTTCCGGTTGGCAAGCCCCGTCAGCGCGTCGTGTTCGGCGAGATGTCGAATACGCTCGGCTTCGCGTTTGCGGACCGAAATATCGCGCAGGATCGCTCCGTATTGAAAGCCGTCCGTTCCCTGCCAGCCCGAGAAGCTCGCCTCGACCGGGAAGGTTTCCCCGGTCTTGCGCCGGCCTTCGAACTCGACGACGACGGCGCCGCCCGGCACCAGGAGCGCCTGGCGCGCGGCGTCGTGCATGGACGGCCTTGCAGCGCCGTCCGCCGGCGGAGCGCACAGCGTTTCGAACGGGCGACCGATGATCTCCGCCGGCATGTAGCCGAAGATCGCGCTGGCGCCGGGATTCCAGACCGTGATGCGGTGATCCGCGTCGGTGCAGACCAGCCCGTCGCCGAGCGACATCGCGATACGATGAAATCGGCTCTCGGCGATGCGTCCGAGCAGGCTGCGGAAGTCGATTTCGTCGAGCGCAATCGCGGTCAGATAGGCGATGATGGCGATGTGGAATAGTGACGTGTCTATCACGAGCGGCCATCTTGCCTGCACGAAGATTGCGGCCGATCCCATCGCTGCCCCGGAGGCGACCAGCGCTGCGACGCGAATTCCCGGTGCGAAGCGGCGCCACGAATACATCATCAGCAGACAGATCGCCCCGACGCCCAGGATCATGCCGATATCGGACGTCCAGCGCAGCACGCGGTTCTGAAGGATCGATTCCGCGGCAAGCGCCTGCAGCACCGGGCCCGAGATGATCTTCCCATTGGGAACGCTGAAGCGATCGCCGAGCTCGAGTGCGGTGGCGCCAATGATGATCTTCTTGCCTTTCAGCTTGTCGAGCGTGGCTTTATCGCCGCGCAGCACGTCGACATAGGAGACCATCGGAATGGACGCCGAGCTGATGCTGAAGTCGATCAGAAAGGGCGGCCGACGGTTGGCGTCCTGCCCCGCCAGCACGACGGCCATCGAAGGCATGAAGGCGTCGCCGAGCTTCTCGCCGAACGGATAGCGGCGAACCAGCCCATCGGATTCGATCGCGACGTTGACGACGGCCGGCCACGACTGGTTGCCGAACGACTTCAGCGGGCGGTTGACGTGGGCTGGCCCGCCTTTCGGCGTCGGCTGCTTGAAGGATGGCAGGATCGTCGAGCCGCCGGCGTCGCGCAACGCCTTGGCGAAGGCCTCGTCGGAGGCCGGGTCGGACGGCGTGCTGAAGTCGACATCGAAGGCAATGTCCTGCACGCCTGCCGCTTCCAGCCTTTGCAGCATTTCGGCATGGAGACGGCGCGGCCAGGGCCACACCCCGATCTGGTCGATCGACGGCGCATCGATGCCGATCACAACGATGTCGCCGGTGGCCTCACGCGTTTGCCACTTGAATCGGAGATCGGTGAGCGCATTGCGAAGCGCCCCGTGCCAGCCCGTGGACAGCACCACCGCGAGCGCGACCACGACGAGAATATGCGGCCGATAGCGTTTCACCCGATCCTCCCGCGCACCCGCCTGCCTGCGGGTGCCCTTCATCCCTTTAGAAAATCGCCTCAGTGCCGGTTATGGCCGTACCCGTTGCCATGGCCGTTGCTGCCATTTCCGTTGCCGTTGCCGTTGTTGCTTCGGCCATGGCCGGTGGCACCCTTGTTGCCGTTGTCGTGGCCCTTGTTGCCGCCGTTGTCATTGTTGCCGTTGCCGCCGCCGTTCCCGTTGTTGGCGCCGGGGCTATCGCTGGATGCACCGGCTGTCGCGGCGGCGATGGCCGCGCTCGCGCCGGCCGAACTGCCAGCCGAAGCTCCGCCAGTCGTGATGACCGCAGTCTGGACGGCGCTGTTCGACCCTGACGTGCTGGTCTTGCCATCGCTCCAGACCGTCTCGCTGCCGGAGCTTGCGTTCCCCCTGCGCACCTGACCGGGTGCGTCGCCGCCATGGGCGAGCCCGCGTGTGGCCTTGTGGACATTCAGCTTGACCTCGCCGAGTGCGCTCGAGATGCGCACGACGCCGGGCTTGGCGACGTGACCAGCAGCCGCCTGATACGACGGCTTCGGCGCAGCAGCCGTCTTGTTGCCGTTGTCGATCGGACCGAGCGCATGGACGGCAGGGCCATTGGCCGCATGGCGCGGCGCCGACAGACCCGATTTCGGCACCGGGACACGCTCGATCGTGGGCACGCGTGGCTTGCCCTGCTCGATCGGATTGAACATGCCCGCACCGCTCAGGCTGAGACCGGGCTTGCCGTGCTCGAAGACGGTGGCCGCCTGTCCGGGCATCACTTGTGCGACCTGCCCGGTCTTGAAATCGGCGACTTCGACCTGGCCGCGGAGCACGCCGACCTTGGTGCTACCGACACCGACCGTGACGCTGAACTGGGTGCCCTTGACCACGGCGGCGAGGTAGGGCGTCTCGACCTCGAAATGCTTGACGTTGCGCTTCTCGACCTCCAGCAGGATCGAGCCTGCCTGCTGGATGATGGTGGTCGGCAGCCCGTCCTTCTTCTCGGCCGGCAAGCCCACCACCGAATTGGGAGAGATCAGGATCGTTTCCTCGCCGCGGACGAGGAGCACGCGCCCGTTGCGGCCGGTGCGAATGGTGTCGCCAGGTTTCAGCGTTCCGTCTGATGTCAACGACACCTGCTGGGCGCCGCCCGTCGCAAGCCAGACCTCGCCCGAGGATTTGCCGACGGACCACATACCGTCGTCCGCAGCGAGTGCACCGGAGGCCGTTCCCAGGATCAGCGCCGCCGCCAGCGCGCGTCGCATTCCAACCTTACCGAACATGATGCTCCTCAGCCCCGCGTTTCAAGCCAAGCCTGAGGGGTATCCGAAATCACTCAAGATAGGATTATCGGAAAGCGGCCAGCGGCGCGGACCGATTAACCAATCGTTGACCATAAAAACCTATGAAAAATCATGGCTCTAACGAGATTCCACCGCCCCGTGGCAGATCCTCCGGTGAACTACGGAGACAGCGTCGCTGCGCGCAGTGAGAGACGGCATCTCCTTACCGCGCTGCTATCGCTGGCAGCAATTTTCGCGGCAAGTCCAACGGCATTCGCGCAACAGGCGAACCAGCCGGGTTTCGATCCTCGCCAGCCTGAGAAATATTTTGATAACCAGACCGAGCAGGAATCGCTCGGCCGCCCGCAGGTCCGGTTGCCGAGCGTCGGACAGCCCACGACCAGCGGCGATACCAAGCCGCAATTCGTGCTGCGCGGCATCAGCGTCAGCGGCGCTCATGCCGTTTCTCCCGATCGCATCGCCGCGGTCTACCAGCCTTATCTCGGCCGGAAGGTCTCGCAGGCGGACTTGGCCGCGATCGCAGGCGGCATCAGCGAACTCTACCGCGAAGCCGGCTTTCATCTCAGCCGCGCCATCGTGCCACCGCAGGACATCGCCCACGGCCGAGTCCGGATTCAGGTCCTCGAAGGCACCATCACGCAGGCCGTGCTGAAAGGCGACGGTGCCGAACAGTTCGGCGTCAGGCCGATGCTGGCGCCGATTCTGGCTGAACAACCGGCGCGGCTGGCAACGCTCGAACGCCAGCTCTTCCTGATCAATGGCAGGCCGGGCGTCCGGATCACCGACACCGCACTGGAGGAAATCGGCGGCGCGACGGGCCACTTCCGCCTGATCATCTCCTTGAAGACCTGGCACGTCTTCTCCTCGTTCGGCCTCGACAATCTCGGATCCTCGTCGGTTGGACCGTGGCAAACTTACGCCACCGGCGCGTTCAACTCCTACCTCACGCCGGGCGACACTCTGGCGGTCAACCTCTCGACCATTGCCAACGATCCGCGCCAACTCGGCTTCGCACGGCTGTCGTACGATGCGCCGGTCGGCGTCGACGGTGTCCGCCTCGGCGCTTCCGTCCTGTACAGCGCAGTACGGCCGGGCGACACGCGCCGGCTCGACAGCGACATCACCACGACCGAAGCTTTCGAGGTGCGGGCAAGCACAGCGCCCTTCATGTCGCAATCCTCCGGGCTGACGCTTACGGTGGCAGGCACCTTCAGCAATGTGTCCGAGCACGACATTTACGGCCCCTGGTACAACGACCACATCAGGACCGCGAGCTTGACGGCCGACTACCGGCTGCAGGATCCCTTTGGCGGCACCAATTTCACGACGCTGATCTACCGTCAGGGCCTGGACATTTTTGGCGCCTCGCGTTTCGACGACGATCTGTTGTCGCGCGACGGCGCCTCCTCGAACTTCTCGGTGCTGAACCTCTGGTTCACGCGCTACCAGACACTCAACGGCGCCTGGTCGCTCAAGCTCGCGGCAGCGAGCCAGACGGCGTCGCGTCCGCTGTTCACCTCGCAGCAATTCTATCTCGGCGGCGCGGCCTTCGGCCGCGGCTACGGCGCAGCCGAGATCAGCGGCGACAACGGCCTTGCCGGCTCGCTCGAGCTCCGCTTCGACCAGAAGCTCAATTTCCGCTACTGGACCGGCTATCAGCTCTATACCTTCGGCGATGCCGGCGCCGTCTGGAACCACGGCTACCGCCTGAGCGACGGGCTGTCGCTGACATCGGCCGGAGTGGGTGTGCGCTTCTTCCTGCCGGACGACCTCCAGGCCGATTTCGGCATGGCCGTCCCCCTGAGCTACCGGGCGCCGGACAACGAGCGTCGCAGCCCGCGCTTCGTTTTCACGTTGTCGAGCGCGTTCCAGCTCTGCCCCGAACGCGGCAAAGCCGGCTGTCTCTAGCCGCTCCGTTCCCCGGGCGATCGCCCCCGCTTGCCGGCTTTTCCCGGCCTTGCCCCCAGACTTGCCTAAATTTAATCCTCTAACCTGCTCACGATCGCTCGACCGGGGGTTCCCGATGACCATGTTCAGGCAAAGGTGATTTGAGACAGACCATGAAGAAGGTGTTTGCCACCCTGGCGCTTCTCTGCGTCCTCGGCATTGGACAGTATTTCGTCGTCAGCCAGTTCGCGATCCGCCATGAGACCCTGGCCCTGTTCGACGCCTCGCGCCAGCGCCCGATCTCGGTCGAGATCGCCGTGCGACGCGACCATGAGACCAAGGCCAATCTCGGGCTCTGGAAGCTCCCCCTCGCCGTCATCAGCAATGGCAACACCGTCAAGGCGACCGAATATTCCTTCCTCGCCAATGCGCTTGCCGCACGAGGCTATCTGGTTGCCAGCATCCAGCAGGACTTGCCGAGCGATCCGCCGCTGATGACCCAAGTCGGTCAGCAATATGTCGGCCGGCGCGACGTCTACATCCGCTGCGAAGCGAACATTCTCTTTGTGCTGGGAGAGCTGAAGAAGCGGCAAGAGAACGTACAATACGACCACATCACCCTCGTCGGCCACTCCAATGGCGGGGATGTCTCCATGTATGTCGCCCACCGGCACCCGGAGCTGGTGTCGAAGGTGATAACGCTCGATAATCTGCGGGTGCCCTTCGTGGTCAGCGACCACATGAAGATCCTGTCCTTCCGCTCGAAGGACCCGCACTTCGTGACGGATCCCGGCGTGCTTCCGACGCCGGAAGAGGCCAAGGCGCGCGGCATCGATATCATCCAGACCGGCGCACAGCACACGGAGATGAGCGACCGCGGTCCCAACTCGGTCAAGGAGAAGATCCAGGAGACGCTCGACCGCTTCCTGCGTGACAGCGCCAGCAGCGCGCTCGCGCCGGCGGATACGAAGAGCCCTATGATCATGAACCCGGCCGACTATTAACGGATCCGCTTTGCGGCAGATCAAAGCGGGTCCAAGACGGCTCGGTAGAAAGCCACATGGCGTCGGAGAGACACGTGTCGCACTATACCGAAAGTCTTGATGCGAAGAGCCTTGTTGCGAAGGGTCTTGTTCCGAAGAGTCTTGTTCCGAAGAGTCTTGGCCTGCCCGCGGCAAGAGTGCCGGCATTCATGCGGCATCTCTATCGTTCGACCCGCAGGCTGCTGCGGTCGATCGTCGCCCGCATCGATCTCTCGCAGTTTCCAGGATCCTGCTGCGGATGAGCGCGGCGGCCGCAAGCGAATGCAGAAAGACTGCCCTATGCTCCGGCATGTGAGACGAATTTTCCTGCTGCTTGGCCTGGTCTCTGGCGTCGGCACGTCGTCCGCTCTCGGCGCTGATGCCGATCACGGCGCCGACCTCGCCAGGCGCTGGTGCGCGAGCTGCCATGTCGTGGCGAACGGACAGACCCAGGCGAGCGCCGACGTCCCCTCCTTTGCATCCGTTGCGCGCAGGCCGGATTTCAGCACGGAAAGGCTCGCCTTCTTTCTGCTCGATCCGCACCCGAAGATGCCGAATTTTCCCCTGAGCCGGACCGAAGCCGGCGATATCGCGGCCTACATCGCATCGCTGCGTTAGATGCATGACCAGGCCCGACGGCCGGGCTTGCCCAAGCTGTTCAGCGCTTTTCCCAAGATCATGCCGGGCTACAAATGCAAATCCCTGCCGGTGAACCGGCAGGGATCAGCAGAAAGGATGACGGACGGCGAATGAGGTCATTCGGTGGCCCATCATGGACCTGCGCCAGCATCGAAGCGCGGATACTCGCGCCACACAAGATCAATTTGTGGGCACGCTGTACACACGCCGAAAGTCACTTGCCCTTGCCAGGTTGCATGAGACTCCCGGTCATCTGGCGCATGTGATCTCCGGCGCTGGTGAACTGACTGCGCAGGAAATCGGATTGGATGCGCATCGCCTCCTGGAGGTCGGTGGCATGCACCAGCTTGCGCGCATGCTCGAAGGCCGACTTCATGTTCTGCTCCGTGAAGGCCAGTGCCTGCTTCGACACCTCCGTCCCCGCGCCCGGAACGGACGACATCGATTTGGTCGCCGCTTCAAAGAACATGCCGAAGGCCTTTTCGGCCTGGTCGATCGTCTTCTCGGCCAAGTCACGCAGCTCGGCCGGAACTTCGAGTTTCGGTTCAATCATGGTCGCACTCTCCCTTTTTCCATCTGAATACCACATTTGCCTGACGGCCATCCAGCCGCCAGCCCTCCGGCGAAGGACGCCGGGGAGCCCTGCTCTGGCACGAAAAGGGGTGGGAAACGGCCCAAGACCGGCGCGCGGCCGGACTTAGGATAAGGGGTGCTCGGGAAGAGCCTCTTCGGTTGCGAGATCTTCGACCAGCTTGATCACCTCGAAGCGCTGTCGCGGCGCAAGCTTCAGGAAGGCGCGGAGCAGGCGCAGACTTTCGACAGTGCTGCTTGCAGGCACACCGAGCTTGAGATGCAGCTCAGCCGCGAAATTGAGGTTTTTCATCTCGCACCTATGACAAGCATCGGCCTTCGTGATCCGCTCAAGAACCGAACGCCCCGACAGAACCCCATCGCCACGAACGTTTAGACGCGGGGACCGGCCGGGTTGCAGCTGAACCGCATCCAGACGACGGCCTCAACCACCTGGTTGCAATTATGCCAAGTAACAACCCTTCCGGCAAGCCCAACCGTGGGTATAGCGATGCTTTGGTCTGCATCGCGCCACGGCATTTCCGGATAACAGGAATATCGATTGCCGTCACCCACCTGCGTCAAGAAGCGGCATCAATCCCGCAACACAGCTCCTCGTTGCTATCGATCAGCGCAGGGTTTCGCTGTGTTTCTGATGTGAATGCACCTTAGCGCGCACGAAATGGCGATTCTTCGCCGATATACACGCATTTGTTGAATCCACTCACGGCGGTTGCATGAACCGCGTGAAAGTCGATCTTGCGGCCGGTCCGCCGTGAACCGCCGTCCACGCGCGAGCGACTAAGCCGTTGCGGCACGGCCACGCAGATTCGGGCGCCATGGCTGAAAACTCTTCGACGTGGGGGCGCCTTAGCACCAAAGGACGACGGCATGCTTTCTCGCTGCGATCTCATCAAGGGCGCCGCAGTCGCGCTTCTCACCCTCTCGATACAAGGCGCATCGGCGCAGGAGGCCAAGATGAACCTGTTCAAGATCGTCACCATCAAGGACGAAATCGTCGTCGGACTTTCGGCGGATGAGCTTCAGGCGCTCGGCGGCAATGATGCGAGCGCCGTTGCGCACGCGCTGGCGCAGAAGGGCAGTCTCACCGTCTGGCAATACAACGTGCATCGTGGCCCCAACGGCGAACTACAGCAGGCACCGACTGCCAAGATCGGGCTGCTGGCCAATGCCTCGCTGCGCGTCGAGCCCTACACCACGCCCTACCAGATCGTCCCTCATCGGTAAGCAATAGGCGGGACGCCGGCGGCCGGACCGCCGGCGCCCCGCAATCATCCACGCCGGCCGCCGCGCGCCGTTCCTGTCTCCGTAACGAAGCCGTAGATCAGCGCCAGCCGGTCCAAACATTCGCGAAAACGGCGCGCGAAGTAATCGTTCCAGCGTTGCGTGCGGACGGCACGACGCTGCCCGACCTGATCCATGGTCAGACCCAGCACCAGCACGTCATGCACCAGTGCGGCGCCGTCGGTGCCGAGCTCTCGTTCGACCCGGTTGAGCCGCAGCACCGCCTGGCGCTGGCTCTCGGTGACGGGCTCGCGCGTGCCCGTCCCATCGACATATTCGCGCGTCGTATCCACCGCCTGCGGACCCCGCTCGGCGCGCTCCCAATCGTTCTGAAAGGCGCGCCCGCCGCGGTACTGGGCCTCGTCGATCTGGTGGTGCGCGTGCAGCCGGCCGAGCGGATCGCCGCGGACGGACCGGATGGCCAGGATCTTCTCCCCGGAATCGAGCGCGAGCGGATTGTCGACCTCCACCTCCGCGATCTCGGCGTTGAAAGGCACCTCCCGCGACCGCCGGTCATAGATCTGCGCCAATTTATAGGACTTGTTACGTCGGGTACGCGCCACTCGGATACTCCTTGCAAGACTGAGGGTTGAACGGAGGGCGGCACCGTCAGAGCGCCGAGACCAGCTTCAGCACGACGGGGCCTGCGGCACGGGCAGCCGACGCGGCCTCGGAACGGCGCGTCAGGCGAGCATGCGGTGCGCAATAGCTGGAGCCGGGCTGGCGCGGATGGCCGCAGAAGGCGATCTGCTCGCCGTCCTTGTCGCCGCCATAGGGATAGCGGCAGTCGGCCGGCTCGAGCTCGACCAGTTGGATCAGGCGCGGCTGGATACCGACGCAGCGCAACTTCGCCCACGCCGCAGGCTTCATGGCGGACCTCGGCGGCAGATTGAGGCTCGGCCACACCGTCCGGCGTGGCGAAAGCAGGCTGGGTTCACCCGGCAAGGGCGGCGCGAGCGCCGGACTCGTCATCCATTGCGGCACGATGAGGCCGAGCCGCTTGGCGCGGCCGACCACTGCGCTCCGGGTATAAGCCGTTCCAAACCTTGCGTTTATCTGTCTTCCGATCTCCGCATACGACATGCCTTTGTGAAAATAGTCGCGAAGCGCGTCGGAGTGCTCCGACGGCCAATGGCCCGGTTCCATGCTGCTGTCCTGTGATGCACCTCCAACCCGGGAGGCGAGACGCACATTCCGTTATTCCGAATACAGAGTCAAGCCGTATTTCTGATATTCATAATTGCATCAATTCCGAATTTCGGATTACAAGAGGCGACCGGTGCGCAATCGAGGGAATCACGATGTTGGACGTAGCAATGATCGAGCGGGGCCTGGAGAAGACGGGCAAGAGCAAGGGCGGCCTGGCTGCGGCCATGGGCGTGCGGCCCGGTGCCGTCTCGGAGATTCTCGGCGGCGAGCGCCTAGTGAAAGCCTCGGAGATCATTCCGATCATGGAATATCTCGAGCTCAATCTCGCGCCGATCATGGGCCGCGTCGGAGCCGGCGCCGTGATCGAGCCGGACTACGAACAGGTTCCCCCGGAAGGTCTCGGCGACGTCGCGTTGCCCTTCCCGATCATGGAAGAGACGATCGCATTCGAGATCGTGGGCGATTCGATGCTTCCAAAATACGAAAGCGGCGATGTGATCGTCGTCTACAAGGACCAGCGCCATCCGCTGTCGAGCTTCTACGGCGAAGAGGCGGTGGTCCGGCTCAAGACCGGCGAGCGTTTCCTGAAGACGATCGAGCGGGGCAAATCCCCCTCCGTGGTCAACCTCACCAGCTTCAATGCCAAGCCGATCGTCGGCGTCAAGCTCGACTGGGTCGGGGAAATCTGCCTGTCCATGCCCAAGGGGCAGCTTGAACGGCTGCGCGCGAAATCGGCGCGTCCGCGCAAGAAGGGCAAGTGAGAGGGGTGGCGATTTCTGATTTATAGAAATCGCGATTGACATCATTCCGATTTTCGGAAATAATCCGGCCGCGTCCCGAGCAGCGGGGCGCGGCAGGATCGTTTCATGCAATATTTCGTCGTGATGATCGATTACGGGCGGCGAGGCCGCGAGGCGGTCGTCGATCCCGAAATCACCAGGCGCGAGGTCGTCTCCCGCCTCGCCTCGGGCGAATATCGGAACATCTCATTCATCCACGAGATCGTGGAGAACTCGGTCGAAGATGTCACCGAGGCCATCCTGGCCGAGGCGGCCCTCCCGCAGATCGAGCCCGAGGAGGTCGATCTCCAGGCAATCCGCCTCGATCACGTCCATGACCTGCGCAAGCACGAGCCGACTTGACGCGGGCTTGAAGCCCGCGCCACCGCTCAGTCGGGCGCTAGACCAGGAGAACGGTCGATCCCGTAGTCTTGCGTGCCGCAAGATCGGCGTGCGCTTTGGCGGCGTCCTTCAGGGGATAGGTCTGGTGCACCTCGATCTTGACCGCGCCGGACTTGACGACGTCGAACAACTCGCCCGCCATCGCCACCAGATTTTCGCGCTTGGCGGCGTAGGTGAACAGCGTCGGACGCGTGACGTAGAGCGAGCCCTTCTGGGCGAGCAGGCCGAGATTGAGCGGCTCCACTGCGCCGGAGGACTGGCCGAACAGCGCGGCGACGCCGAGCGGCGCGAGGCAATCCAGCGATTTCAGGAACGTGTCCTTGCCGACGGAATCATACACCACCGGCACCTTCTTGCCGCCGGTGATCTCGTCGACCCGCTTCACGAAATCCTCCCTCGTATAGATGATCACGTGGTCGCAGCCATGCGCCTTGGCGAGCTTCGCCTTCTCGTCGTTGCTGACGGTGCCGATCACGGTCGCGCCGAGATGCTTGGCCCACTGGCTCAAGATCAGGCCGACACCGCCAGCCGCGGCATGGAGCAGGATGGTATCGCCGGCCTTCACCCGATAGGTCTGGCGGATCAGATATTGCGTGGTGAGCCCCTTGAGCATCATCGCCGCCGCGGTCCTGTCGTCGACGCCGTCGGGCAATTTCAACAGCCGATCGGCGGGGATCAGCCGCGCCTCCGAGTAGGCCCCGAGTGGCGAAGCGCCATAAGCAACGCGATCGCCAGGCTTCAGATCGGTGACGCCGGACCCAACCTCCTCGACGACGCCGGCCGCCTCGCTGCCGAGCCCGCTCGGCAGTTGCGCCGGATAGAGGCCGGAACGGTTATAGATGTCGACGAAGTTGAGGCCGACCGCGGTGTGGCGGATGCGCGCCTCGCCAGGCCCAGGATTGCCGACGCTGACCTCCTCCCAGACCAGAACTTCCGGACCGCCGGTTTTGTGAAAGCGAATGGCATGCGTCATGGGCGTGCTCCCTTATCATTGAGGTGAAAGTCCGAATACCGGATCGGCCTGTGAAATAGGCATTTGGTCCGCCTGTTACAGTACAGAGCCGTAACAAGAAAGTCACAGCGAACGACAAACGAGCGCCGTTCCGCCTCCGTTCGAAAGAGTTGATGAGGGCCCCGGGGCAACCGGGAGTACCCTTTACGCGGGGTTTGATGGTCGCCTGCGAAGGAGAGCCGAGATGCCAGCTTACGTTCAGCATCATCAGGACGTCGAAGTCGCGCCTGTAAATTGCCCGACCTGTATGGGGTTCCTGCCGATGTATGTGCGCGAGGTCGAGCCGCATTGGAGCCTTGCCAAGATCGACTTCGTCTATGAATGCGCCGATTGCGGCGCCGAGGTCAGACAGACGATCCGCAAGCCGGAGCTGCTGCGGCACTGATCGCACCAGCGGCGAACCGCTCAACTATTTGCGCTTAGCGGAAAAACACGGTTCACGCGGGTCTGATGTCTCCCAATCGAGGCTTGTTCTTTGCCGGGAACGCAGGCAGAACAAGCCTCAAGCAAGACCTTTGGGAGCGCCCTTTCGTGGCTGATCAGAAGGCCTCGACCTCGATCGAGGCAGTGGAGAGCGGCCTCGCCGCGCAGGGCTACATCGCGAGCCGGCAGATCGCGACCGCCGTCTACTTGTCGCAGCAGATCGAAAAGCCGATCCTGGTCGAAGGCCCCGCGGGCGTCGGCAAGACCGAGCTTGCCAAGGCGATCGCGGCCTGGCGCGGCCTGAAGATGATCCGCCTGCAATGCTATGAGGGCCTCGACGAGGCCAAGGCGCTCTACGAGTGGAAATACGCCAAGCAGCTTCTTTATACGCAGATCCTCAAGGACAAGCTCGGCGAAGTCCTCGGCGGCGCGCAGACGCTGCATGCCGCGCTCGACCAGCTCCATGATTTCGGCGACGTATTCTTCTCCAAGGAGTTCGTCGAGCCGCGACCGCTGCTCCAGGCGCTTGAGCAGCCGGGCGGCTGCGTGCTCCTGATCGACGAGATCGACAAGTCGGACGCCGAATTCGAATCGCTGCTGCTGGAGATTCTCTCCGACTTCCAGGTCACGATCCCCGAGCTCGGAACCGTCTCGGCGATCACGCCGCCGATGGTGATCCTCACCTCCAACAGCGAGCGCGACCTGGGCGATGCCCTGAAGCGACGCTGCCTGCATCTGCATATCGGCTTCCCCGAGCAACGCCTCGAGGAGCGCATCGTCGAAAGCCGCGTGCCCGGCATCTCGCAGACGCTGCGCCGGCAGATGGTCGGCTTCATCCACGAGATCCGCTCGCTGGATCTCAAGAAGCTGCCGTCGGTCAGCGAGACCATCGACTGGGCGCGCGTGCTGGTGCTGCTCCAGGCCTCCGAACTCGATACCGAGATCGTCAAGGACACGCTCAACGTGCTCCTGAAGTACGAAGCCGACATCGAGGCCGCGACGCCGCAGGTGACGACCTTCATTGCCAAGGCGGCCCGGTCCAACGTCTTCGGTTGACGCCGATGCGCGAAAATCTCCACCGCTTCTTTCGGGCGGCGCGCGGTGTCGGCGTCCACGTCTCGCCTGCCGAAAGTATCGATGCGATGCGCGCCGTCGCGCAAGTCGGCATCTCCGACAGAAGCGTGCTGCGCGATGCGCTGCTGCTGACGCTCGCCAAGTCGCAGGACGAGAAGCTCGCGCTCGGCGACTGCTTCGATCTGTTCTTCAGCCAGCCCGAACCGCGACAGGATCAGCCTGAAGCTGCCGGCGAAGACGATGCTGCGCAAGATGACGATCAGCCACCCTCCTCCGGACCGGCGAGCGAGGCGGGTGAAGGTCAGCCTCCCCAGGGCCTGGGTCCGCTGGCCCAGATGCTGTTGTCGCAGGATCGTAATGCGATCGCTGCCGCGATTGCCAGCGCCTCCGGCGCGGCTTCCCTGTCCGACATCCGCTATTCCACCCAGCGCGGCATATTCTCCAGCCGCATTCTCGACGCCATGGGCCTCCAGCGCCTGCGCGACGATCTAGACCAGCTGACCGCGACCAACCCGTCGCTGGCCGAGCGCCTGCGCGCCGCGCTCGATGCCTTGCGCGAAGCCGTGCGCGACACGGTCTCGCAAGGGCTTGCACTCTATGCCCGCGAGGAGGCCGAAAACCTCCGCAACGAGATCCTGCGCAACGCGCCGCTTGCCCGTATCGAGCGGCGCCAGGTCGCCGAGATGCGCGCCCTCATCCGCCAGATCGCACGCCGGCTGCGGGAGCGCTATTCCAAGCCGCGCAAGCGCCAGCGCCGCGGCCATCTCGACGTCCGCCGCACGCTGCGCCGCAACGCAGCCTGGGGCGGCGTGCCGTTCCTCACGGCGTGGAAGCGCAAGCATCGCGACCGGCCGAAGATCGTCGCGCTGTGCGACGTCTCGGGCTCCGTTGCGCAAGTCTCCGATTTCTTCCTGCTGCTGATCCACTCTCTGCATGAGGTGGTCGACGATGTCCGCTCATTCGCCTTCTCTTCGCACCTGATCGAGGTCAGCGAGATTCTGGAAGCGAAGTCGCCGGAGGAAGCGATGTCCGAGATCATGTCCAAGGTCGGCTTCGGCTCGTCGGACTACGGCTCATCGCTGGTCGATTTCGAGAAGGAGTTCATGAGCACGCTGACGCCGCAGACCACGGTGATCGTGCTCGGCGATGCCCGTAGCAACAATCTCGACCCGCGCGCCGACATTCTGCGCCGGATCTCCGAGCGCTCGAAGCGTCTGGTCTGGCTCAATCCCGAGGGTCGGCTCGCCTGGGGCTTTGGCGATTCCGAGATGCCGCGCTATGCGACCTTTTGCAGCGTCGTGCGACAATGCGCCACCGCACAACAGCTCGAGCGCGCTGTCTCCGACATTGTGGCGACTTATCAGTAAGCAGTGACAGCCGCCAGCGTCAGGCGGCGCTCAGCTCGGCCTGATTGCACTCCCGAAAGTGATGCGCGATTTCGTCGAGGGCGCGCTGTTCCCATTCTTCTGCCTGCGCCAGCCAAAACAGCCTGCGTTTCGAATCGAGCGCCGCGCGCTCGCGGCACAAAAATTCCTGACTGCGTATTTCAACCAGCCTGTTCATGCACTCCACTCCTGCCGCGTGAAGCCATTTCCCAAAAATCAACGTAACAGAGTCCCGAGCCTCTCGCCTTATGATTTCTGTGCATATCGCGACGCAGAATGGGACAGCGATACTTCCCGTGCACTGCGACAGTTCGCACCGCAACATCAAATGCGGATCATCAATTAGTGATCGGAGATCGTGACGATATTCGTGCACAAACGATCTTAATTCGTGCGCAAACGCTCTTAACTTCTGTGATGCAACGAAGTGCCGCAATTTGTGAAGAGGTGTTCTAAACAGCTGACCGAATTCCCGACTCATTGTCGTCGCACGGTCTTCATGCGGCGCCGCTAACAGGGGCACGCGAACCGGACGATCGCCTGAGGCAACATGAGCAACGATTTCGACTTCGATCTTTCATTCGACCAGTGGGAAGCACTGAAGGCGCTTCGCAACCCGGTGTCGAACGGCCGCCTCGCGAAAGCCTATCTCGTCGAAAGCCTCGCCAAGCTCGGCCTCGTTGACGTGAATGACGGCGTGCCTGCGATCACCCCCACAGGACGCAAGGTGCTGGTGCGCGGCTCATGCCGGCTGCTGGATCTCGTGGCGTGACGAGATCGCCTGCTGCCGCGTAACTGCGCGATCGCCTGAAAAATAGCCTTTAGCTCTTCATCGAAATCGGATTTGCTTCCTGCGACACGATCCGGCGCGCAACGACGCAGCGCAGACAGGCAAGGGAGCTGATCATGAACGGGCTTGGCGGGCTGAACAAATCTCCCAACGGTGTGGTTGTCGGACTTGTGCAGCTTCAACTGCCTAACGTGGTGAGCCCGGCCGATCTGGCGAGGCAGACTGAACGCATCGTCTGGATGGTCGGCAAGGCCCGTCGCAATCTCTCCACCATGGATCTGGTGGTCTTCCCCGAATACTCGTTGCACGGCCTTTCGATGGACACCAATCCCGCGATCATGTGCCGGCTCGACGGGCCGGAGGTCGCGGCCTTCAAGAAGGCTTGCATCGACAACAGCATCTGGGGCTGCTTCTCCATCATGGAGTTCAACCCGCATGGCAATCCCTACAATTCCGGCCTGATCATCGACGACCACGGCGACATCAAGCTCTACTACCGCAAGCTCCATCCCTGGATTCCGGTCGAGCCGTGGGAGCCTGGCGATATCGGTATTCCCGTGATCGAGGGACCGAAGGGCGCGAAGATCGCGCTCATCATCTGTCATGATGGCATGTTCCCGGAGATGGCACGGGAATGCGCCTACAAGGGCGCCGAGATCATGATCCGAACCGCCGGCTATACCGCGCCGATCCGAGACGCCTGGCGTTTCACCAACCAGGCCAATTCGTTCCAGAATCTGATGGTGACGGCGAATGTGTGCATGTGCGGCTCGGACGGCTCGTTCGATTCCATGGGCGAAGGCATGATCGTCAATTTCGACGGCACCGTGCTGGCGCACGGCACCACCGGCCGTGCCGACGAGATCATCACCGCCGAGGTCCGGCCGGACCTCGTGCGCGAGGCGCGCATCAACTGGGGCGTCGAAAACAACATCTACCAGCTCTGGCACCGCGGCTATGTCGCGGTGAAGGGCGGCGCGATGGACTGCCCCTACACGTTCATGCAGGACATGGTCGCCGGCACGTTTCGACTGCCGTGGGAAGAGCAGGTCAAGGTCACCGACGGCACCTCGTGCGGCTTTCCGGCCCCGACGCGGATGTTCGGCAAGACGGCGAAGGCGGCAGAGTAGGCCGATTTCTCGGGCGTCACCGCGACAATCTGGCACCGTGGCCCGCGCGCTCGGCAACCTCATCGGCAATTGCGTCGCAACCGTCGTGATCGCGGCCTGGGGAAGGCGATCTCGACCGCGCCAAGGCGGCCAAGGTGTTGCAAGGCGGCGAGGTAGTGGATGTGACCGCTGGATAGCGGTTCGGCGATCAATCGTTCCACTGCAGGAGTGGCGTGCCGTACGCCCTCCTCCAGACCGACAGGAAGCGCGGAAACCACGAGTGGGCCACGGCGCCCTTATAGGCCCAGGTGCGATACTTCAGACCCTGCTCCGAGATCAGCTCCTGATAGCCGCCGTGGAGCTCGGTCGCGGTACGAATGTCCTTCAGGATTCCTTGCGCGCAGGCGCGATAAATATTGCCACCCGAGAATTCGTCGTAGTCCAGCATCCGATCGGCAAACTCGACATTGAACGTCGGCCAGGAGGAGCGCCCCTGATAGGCGGGAGCCGCTATCTTGTGGATCAGCTTGGTCCGCGGGTTGTCCGCCGAGACAAGGAAGTGGAACGAGCTGGGGATGCGAAGCCGCGGTTCGGCAATGATCAGATCCGTCGTGGCCGCGAACAGCGCGCGCTCGCTCGCTTCGCTCATATCCCAGAAGCCGCGATGCACGCTGACGAAATCCAACGCGACCGACGCTGCCGGTGAGCTCGCCGGACCTTCCAGGGAATGCCTGATATAGCCGTCCTTCCCGAACAGGCGGAGCAGATCCCTCTTGTACTGCGCGAGGTCGCGCCCGAGTAGCCGCTTCAGCTCGTTCTCGTCGACGATCCCGAGTTGCACGCCCCATACGAAAGTTGTGTAGACGGATGCGTTGGTCACGAAGCGCCGGCGTTCGGCGCGGGTGTCGGTCGCGGCGGAACGGGGTGCGTGGAGATCGCAAAGCAGGTACCCGGTGCCATCCTCGTTGAACGGCTCAAGCTCGCCAGCGAGTTGCAGAATGGCTCGCTTCAGATCGGCGCCATATTCGGCCAGCAACAAGCGGCCAGCATGCGCGCACTGTGACATCGCCACATAGCGCGACGCCCTGTCGTCGGCCGAGATCATCTGCTGGATACCTGCGAGAATGCCGAGCAGCGTATCCGAGGGCCGCGAGAAATAGTTCACGCCGAGGTACCGGCCGCGCCCGGCCGGAACGATGGTCGTCGTGACGACGTCGGCGCGAACCGCCTCCAGCAGCAGGCGCACGCTCTTCTCGAGCAGGCGCACCCGCCGCACCGCGTCCTGCGAGTCCATGATCGTCTCGGGATCGAGCACGTCAGGATAGAACCACGCGAAGTCGCGGGGGTAGTAGGCGGAGGCGTGCGGCGCGCCCGTGACGAGAAAAGCCTCGGTCCCGGAAAAGGCACTGTCCATCGAGTGCCGATAGAGGTCCTCGATGGCCGACAAAGAATGGGGTGATTGTCTCAGGAACCGATCACCGAGAAAATTGACCGCCTGAAGGGCGTTGGCGACGAATGTCGCGGCCATCCCCTGATAGAATCGGTTTTCATGATTTGCTGGAAAAGAGATGTCGCTGTTCATGTCCGTCAATCGGCTGATTGTCTCGTGACCCTCGCGATGATGGCCACCGTTTTAAACATGACTGATTCGTATCTCTACCCGGTGACTTGCGGGTTCGTGGCGCCCGCCTAAGCCGTACGCGGCCTGAAATTCTCGATCACCCTGAGCAGCACGCGCGCGCCGGCGTCGGCATCGGCGAGCTCGACATGCTCGTCCGGGTGATGGCTGATGCCGCCACGGCAGCGGACGAAGATCATGCCGACATCGGCGATGTCGATCATCGCCATGCCGTCGTGCCCCGCCCCGCTCGGCAGCTCGAACACGGAGAAGCCTTCGGCTTCGATCGCCTGCGCGATCTGCTGCCTCAGCCAGGGCGCGCAGAGCGCGGTGCGATTCTCGTGGGTGACGTCGAGCTGAAGCCGCAGCTGCCGCCGCTTGGCGATCGCCTCGATCTGGCGGACGATATCGGCCACCGCACGCTTGCGATGCATGTCGGTCGGCGCGCGCATGTCGATGGTGAAGGATACTTCGCCCGGAATGACGTTGGTCGCGCCGGGCCTCGCCTGGATGTAGCCGACGGTGCCGACGAGGCCGCCCTCGTCGGTGCGGCAAAATTGCTCGATCGCATTGATGCATTGAGCCGCGCCGGCGAGCGCGTCGCGGCGCAGCGCCATCGGCACGGTGCCGGCGTGACCGGCCATGCCGGTCAGCCGCGCCGCAAGCCGTGTCGCGCCTGCGATCGCGGTGACGACGCCGACAGGCAGGTTCTGCGCTTCCAGCACCGGGCCCTGTTCGATGTGCAATTCGAGATAGGCAAGCAGCTCGCGTCGCGCCCGCGCGGCCGCGCCGATGTGGTCGGGATCGAGGCCGAACTGCACGAGCGCCTCGCGCATCGAGACGCCATTGCTGTCCCGCGTATTCAGCACACTCTCGTCAAAAGTGCCGGCCACCGCACGGCTGCCGAGCAAGGTCGAGGCAAACCGCACCCCCTCCTCGTCGGCAAAACCGATCACCTCGATCGCAAATGGCAGGCGCTTGCCGCGGCGGTTGAGATCGGCGACGCAAGAGATCGCCGTGATCACACCCAGCGGTCCATCCCATTTGCCGGCATCGCGCACGGTGTCGTAATGCGAGCCGAGCATCAGGCAGGGCGCGCCCGGCCGCTCGCCTTCGTACCGTCCGCGGACATTGCCGATCGCATCCAGATGCGCGCTCATGCCGGCCTCGCGCATCCACCCCATGATGAGGTCCGCGGCCTTGCGCAGCTCCTTGCTGAGGAAGATGCGGGTGAGTTTTTCGGGCTCTTCCGAGATCGCGCCGAGCTCGTTGATCCGGCGAACGATCTCATTGCCGAGCGATGCTTCGTGAACAGTACCAGCGCCCATCTCGGCGAGCTTTCCATCTTCTGGGGACACGGCGGTCCTGACGACAATCGATACAAGTTCGGTGCCAGCGAACATCGCGGGCGCCGTCCCAGTCAGCGCGTGGTTAGCATGAATGCGCCTTGCCGGCCGACCCGTCCGACGCGGGTCATGCACATGCGCGAGCAGGCTCCGTGTGCTCAAGTCCACTGCATACAATTCCTGAACAATGCCCAATAATTAATCTGCTCTCTTCTTTGCCAAGTTCTTCGCATTGGCTATACATGATTATTTTCAGTTATTTATGAAGTTCTGCTCTCTTTGTAGCCTCTGGCACGAAGCTTGCGACATCTGATCCCGGCTCCGCCAAGCCGGCGCAGCTACGAGATCAAGGCGGGGCATCCGCCAAGGGGAGCGAGCAATGGATTCTGGCAGGATTTCACGACGTCATGTGTTGCAGGGCGGCACAGCCCTCACCCTCGGTGCGGCAGCGGGCCTCCGCCCGGCCTTCGCGGCCGAGACCACCATCGGCTTCATCTATGTCGGCTCGCGCGACGACTACGGCTACAATCAGGCCCACGCGCAGGGCGCGGCGGCGCTGAAGAAGATTCCCGGCCTCAAGGTCGTCGAGGAGGAGAAGGTGCCGGAGACCGACGCGGTCGAGAAGACGATCGAGTCCATGATCAATCTCGACGGCGCCACCCTGCTCTTCCCGACCTCGTTCGGGTACTACAATCCGCACATGATCAAGATGGCCAACAAGTACCCGAAGCTGCGCTTCGAGCATTGCGGCGGCCTCTGGAGCGACAAGGACCCCAAGAACGCCGGCAGCTATTTCGGCTATATCGACGAGGCTCAATACATCTCCGGCATCGTCGCCGGCCTGACGTCGAAGAGCGGCAAGCTCGGCTTCGTCGCAGCCAAGCCGATCCCTCAAGTGCTGCGCAATATCAACGCCTTCACGCTTGGCGCCAAGTCAGTCAATCCGAAGGCCACCACGCAGGTGATCTTCACCGGCGACTGGTCGATGCCGGTCAAGGAGGCCGAAGCCACCAACAGCCTGATCGATCAGGGCGTCGACGTGCTCACCTGCCACGTCGATGGGCCCAAGACCATGGTGGAGAACGCCGCACGGCGCGGCGCCTTCGTCTGCGGCTATCACACCAACCAGTCGGCGCTGGCACCCAAGGCCTATCTCACCGGCGCGGAGTGGAACTGGGAAGCGCTCTATCCGAAGTTCGTCAAGATGATCGCCTCCGGCGAAGGCATCCCGAATTTCTACCGCGGCGGCCTGAAGGAAGAGATCGTCAAGACCTCGCCCTATGGCGAAGCGGTCTCGGCCGAAGCGCGCAAGGCGGCCGACGAGGCCAAGGCAAAGTTCCTGTCGGCAGAAGGCTACGCCATCTTCAAGGGTGGGCTGGTCGACAACAAGGGCAAGACGGTGATCCCTGCCGGTACCGACCGCGGCCAGAAGGATCCTGAACTGGAGAAGATGGACTACCTCGTCGAGGGCGTGCTCGGAGCCACTTCGTGACGACGGAAGCTGCGGATTCCACGGATGCGGTCGGGACAGTCGCCCCGGCCGCCGATCCCGGTTTCCTCCAGCGTCACGGCGGCACGATCGAATATATCCTGATCCCGGGCGCGGCGCTGGTCGGCGCGCTCGCGGTGTTCGGCATCTTCGTCGCGATGTTCGGCAAGAATCCGCTCGATCTGTATTTCTACATGTATTACGGCGCGTTCGGCACCTGGTTCTCCTGGCAGAACACGCTGACGCGCGCAGCGCCCCTGATCCTCACCGCACTCTGTACCGCGCTACCGGCGCAACTCGGCATGGTCATCATCGGTGGCGAAGGCGCGCTGCTGATCGGCGCATTGTCGGCGACCAGCGCCGCACTCGCGCTTCAGGGCATGCCGCCGTTCGTCGTCCAGGTCGCCATGGTCTGCGCCGGCGTGATCGGCGGCGGGCTGTGGATCATGCTCGCAGGCGGGTTGCGGCAATATCGCGGTGTCAACGAGACCATCTCGAGCCTGCTGCTGGTCTACATCGCACTCGCGATCCTCAACCATCTCGTCGAGGGGCTGATGCGCGATCCCGCCAGCCTCAACAAGCCGTCCACCCGCGAGATCGGCGCCGCCAACATGATCGGCTCCATTCCAGGCACCGACGTGCATTGGGGCCTCGTGTTCGGCCTGATCGCCGCGATCGCCTCTTACATCCTGATCTATCACACCGTGTTCGGTTTCGCCGCACGCGTCGCCGGCGGCAACATCCGTGCTGCGAAGATCGTCGGCCTCGGTGTCGACAAGCTGATCCTCACCGTCTGCTTCCTTGCCGGCGGCGCGGCTGGCCTCGCCGGCATGGTCGAGGTCGCCGCCGTGCAGGGACGCACCAATGCCAACCTTGCCGCCGGCTACGGCTTCACCGGCATTCTCGTCGCCTTCCTGGCGCGGCAAAATCCGCTCGCCATCATCCCCGTCGCGATCCTGCTCGGCGGCATCAGCGCCAGCGGCGGCCTGCTGCAGCGCCGCCTGGGGCTGCCCGATGCGTCCGTGCTGGTGCTGCAGGGTATCATCTTCGTTTTCGTGCTCGCCAGCGATGCGCTCTACGGCCGCATCGGGTTTCTGAAGGGAAAATCCTGAGATGGCAGACGGATCAATCGGACTGTGGACCGTACCGCTCGCTGTGCTCGGCGGCGCCATTCGAGTCTCCACGCCATTCCTGTTCGTGAGTCTGGGCGAGTGCATCACCGAGCGTTCGGGCCGCATCAATCTCGGCCTGGAAGGCACGCTGGTGATGGGTGCGATGAGCGCCTATGGCATCTCCTATCTCACCGGCTCTCCTTGGCTCGGCGTGCTCGCCGCCGGCATCACCGGCGCGCTGCTGGGTGCTCTGCATGCCGGCATCTGCTCACTGCCGCGCGTCAACGACGTTGCCGTCGGCATCGCCTTGATGCTGTTCGGCACCGGCCTTGCCTTCTATCTCGGCAAGCCCTTGATCGAGCCGACAGCGCCGCGGCTGCCCGCCATCGACTTCGGCTGGTGGAGCGATATCCCGCAAGTCCGCGCCGCGCTGCGCATCAACGTGCTGTTCCTGATCGGCGTCGTGCTGGCGCCGATCCTGTATTGGGCCTTCCGCACCACCCGCTGGGGCCTTCTCATCCGTACCGCCGGTGAGAGCTCGGACGCCGCACGCGCGATGGGCCATTCCGTGCTGTTGATCCGCCTTCGCGCCACCATGGTCGGCGGTTTCCTCGCCGGCATCGGCGGCTCGTTCCTGTCGCTGTTCTATCCCGGAAGCTGGAACGAGGGCCTTTCCTCGGGCCAGGGCATCACCGCCGTGGCGCTGGTGATCTTCGCGCGCTGGGATCCCCTGCTCTGCCTGTGGGCCTCGCTCGCCTTCGGCGGCGCTGCGGCGCTGGGTCCGGCGCTGCAATCGGTCGGCGTCACCTCCGGCTATCACCTCTTCAACGCCGCGCCCTATATCCTGACGCTGGCGATCATGATCATCACCTGCTCGCCCAAGCGGACGCTGACCGGCGCGCCCGCCGAACTCTCGATCACACGATAACACGCACGAGGTCGTCCATGCCCGAGCGCTACATCAAGTCCGAGCCCTATGCCTGGCCTTACAATGGTGATCTGCGTCCCGAGAACACCGCGCTGATCATCATCGACATGCAGACCGATTTCTGCGGCGTCGGCGGCTATGTCGACAAGATGGGCTATGATCTCTCGCTGACGCGGGCACCGATCGAGCCGATCAAGCGGCTGCTCGCGGCGATGCGAAAGCAAGGCTTCCACATCATCCATACCCGCGAGGGCCACCGCCCGGATCTCTCCGACCTGCCCGCCAACAAGCGCTGGCGCTCGCGCCAGATCGGTGCCGGCATCGGCGATCCCGGTCCGTGCGGCCGCATCCTGGTGCGAGGCGAGCCAGGCTGGGACATCATCGAGGAACTGGCGCCGCTGCCGGGTGAGCCCATCATCGACAAGCCCGGCAAGGGTTCGTTCTGCGCCACCGATCTGGAGCTGATCCTGCGCGTGCGCGGCATCGAGAACATCGTGCTGACCGGGATCACCACCGACGTCTGCGTCCACACCACCATGCGCGAAGCCAATGACCGCGGCTTCGAATGCGTCCTGCTGCACGATTGCTGCGGCGCGACCGACAAGAGCAACCACGACCATGCGTTGAAGATGATCAAGATGCAGGGCGGCGTGTTCGGCGCAGTCTCGACCTCTGACGCCTTCATCGGAGCAATTTCGTGATCATCGGCGAAACGCCTCCGCCCTCGGGCGCCTTCGGCGTCGATGCGATCGCCATGACCATGCGTTTCGGCGACTTCCTGGCGCTGGACAATGTCGAGCTGAAGGTGCGGCCGGGCTCGTTCCACGCCCTGCTCGGCGAGAATGGCGCGGGCAAATCCACCCTCGTCAAATGCATCATGGGCTATTACCACGCGACCGAGGGCGACATTCTCGTCGGCGGCCGCGAGCAGGCGATCGCCAACCCGAAGGACGCCCATGCGCTCGGGCTCGGCATGGTCTATCAGCATTTTACGTTGGTGCCGGCGATGACGGTCGCCGAAAACCTCGTGCTGGCGCGCGACGACGTGCCGGCCGTGGTGAACTGGCCGAGTGAGATGAAGGAGCTGGAGGCGTTCTTGGGCCGAATGCCTTTCAAGGTGCCGCTCGGTGCGAAAGTTTCGGACATCTCTGCCGGCGAACGGCAGAAGTGCGAGATCCTCAAGCAGCTCTACCTGAAGCGCCGCTTCCTGATCCTGGACGAGCCGACCTCGGTGCTGACCCCCGCTGAAGCCGACGAGATGCTCGGCATGCTCCGCGACATGGTCGTGAAGGGCGAGCTGACCATCCTCACGATCACGCACAAGTTCCGCGAGGTGATGGCCTTTGCCGACGACGTCACCATCCTGCGCCGCGGCAAGCTCGCTGGAGCCGGCAAGGTTTCCGAGCTGACACCGGATGAGATGGCACGCACCATGATCGGCGCCGAGGAGCTGACGGTGCAGCCGCCGCGCACCGGGCAAGCCGGTCAGGCCAGGCTGGAGCTGCAAAAGCTCCGCGCCCTGGACGATGCGGGCGCCGTTGCCGTGCACGATGTCTCGCTCACGGTGCGCACCGGGGAGATCGTCGGCATCGCCGGCGTTTCCGGGAACGGCCAGCGCCAGCTCGTCGAGGTTCTGGCGGGCCAGCGTGAGGCCGAGAGCGGCGAGGTGCGCGTCGCCGGCGATCCCTATCACGCCAGCCGCGAGGAGATGCGGCGCCACAAGATGTCTCTCTTGCCCGAGGAGCCGCTGAAGAACGCCTGCGTCGGCGGCATGAGCGTCGCCGACAACATCGCCTTCCGGGAATTCGACCGCGCACCCTTTGCCAGCGGCGGCTGGTGGCTCAATCGCGGCGCCTTCCGCAGCGACGCCAGGAAGAAGATCGGCCAGTACAAGATCAAGACCCGGACGCCTGATACGCCGATCTCGGCGCTGTCGGGCGGCAACGTGCAGCGCGCGGTGCTGGCCCGCGAGCTCGGCGGCGACGTCGAGGTGCTGATCGCCGCCAACCCCTGCTTCGGCCTCGATTTCGCGGCGGTAGCGCAGATCCACGCCGAGATCATGGCGGCGCGCAACCGCGGCGCCGCAGTCCTCCTCGTCAGCGAGGACCTCGACGAACTGCTCGAATTGTCGGATAGGCTGGTGGTGATGTTCCACGGCGAATTCGTGTATGAAGCACGCACCAGCGAAGCCGATCTCACCGTGGTCGGCCGGCACATGGCGGGGCACTGAACGGAGGATCGATGGACGACGCATCGGGGCGCGACGAGCACTTCCTGCGCCTGTCCTTCGCGGCCGCCCGCCGTTCCCTCACCCGTGGCAACCACCCCTTCGGCTGTATCGTCGTCGATGCGGACGGCACGGTGCTGATCGAGACCGAGAACGGCTACATGCCGGATCACGACGCCACCGCGCATGCCGAGCGCCTCGCAGCCACCCAGGCCTGCCGCACGCTCGATCGCGAGGTGCTGGCGAAAGTCACGCTCTATTCCTCAGCCGAACCCTGCGCGATGTGTGCGGGCGCGATCTACTGGGCCGGCATCGGCCGCGTCGTCTATGGCCTCAGTGAGCATCGCCTGCGCGGCATCACCGGCAACCATCCGGAGAATCCGACCCTCGACCTGCCATGCCGCGAGGTCTTTGCCAGCGGCCAGCGGCCGACGGAGGTCGTCGGCCCGCTGCTGGAAGACGAAGCCGAAGCGCTGCACGACGGCGTTTGGACGAAGTAGCACTACAGCCCAAAGAAGATGACGCCGCGGAGGTTTGACGCGGCGCCATCGTCTTTCACCTGCAGAGCATCAGGCGATCAGAACTTCACGGTGATACCGGAGTAGAGCGAGGACTCGGTGCACGCTCCGGTGCTCACCCTTGCGCCACCAACGGGCGTGGTACAGCCGACCGCGAGGCTGTGATCGAGACCAAACTTGTTCTGCCAGTAGCGGTAAGCCACCCAGACGTCCACGAAGTGCGAGTACTTGTCGCCCCAGGCCGCCTTCGAAGCATCGAAAGTCAGACGGATGGGCTCCGAATTCAGCTCGACAGCGGTGTTGTAGACGCCATTCGCCGGGTTGTAGGGAAGCGGCTCGGTGTCGGTGCCCTTCTTGCCGTACCAGCCGGCGCGGCCGCTGATCGAGAAATACTGCATGTTCGGCGGCAGGAAGCCGAGGTCCATGTAGTAATTGACCTCGACGGCCCAGGTCGGCTTGAACGAGGTGTTGCCGTCCGCAAGACAGGTGACGCCGGGAACGCCGGGACCGAACAGCCCGCACTGGCTGAAGGAGTTGTGGTTGGCGAACTCCCAATAGACCAGCGGCGCGACGTTGATGTACCCCTTGTAGGGCAGGTCGAACGCGAACTGCAGACCGCCGACGACGTCGCGCTTGGCAGCGCCGAAATACCGGTTCTCGGTGTTGGCGTCCATGCCGACTTCGAACGAGATGTTGTGCAGTGGGCCCACGCTGAAAGCCTTGGTGTTGAAGAGCTCGTTCCAGCCGAAGGTCGAGCGGAACAGGCCGTAGATTTCGGTCGCACCCGCGCACGTCGCCGGCGCACCGAAGATGGTCCCCGCATTGGTGCACGGACCGGCCGGATCATTGTGATCCGACTTGAACAGGGAGATGGTGAAGAAGTTCGTGCCGTACGCCCAGAGGTCGAAATGCGTGAACGAATAGACCTGCTTGGTGGTCTTGCTGTCGATCGAGCCATCCGGGCGGAATGACCACATGCCCGGTTGCGCAGCGTTGAAGATGTACGAGAACGTGACGCGGTTATCGATCACCAGGAAGAACGGAAGGTCTGCAGCCTTCTTGGCCGCCTTGACCGGCAGATCCGCCGCCTGGGCCAGGCCACCGGTGGCCAGCGTCGCAAGTGACAGCGCCGCTGCTGCCACTGCCGTATGACGAAACGACATCCTGAATACCCCCTCGTTCGGGCAAGCGAAAATGCATGCCCCCGGGTGCGACATTTGCGCCGATCTCCCGGACCGAGAAGCCTCAACTTTTCACATGGCGTGCCGCATGTTGCAGCAGCACGCGACGGAGGACGGAAGAATGGCAGCGCCCCGCGCATGGAGCGAACGCTCCAAGAGAGTGACACCGCTACCGAACATTCCCGATTGTTTCTATTCGGATTTTCTGATCGCGCCCGAACGCAGCGCCGCATCGAGGCAGCTGTTGCGGCCGCTGCACTGCGCGCGATCGACGACCGACGCGTCCATTGCCCAACATGGCGTCAGGTCTGCACAGCGGGTTCCGATTTGCCTTGAACCGTCACAAATTTGCAACATGGACCCACTCGCAGGCGTGATCGCCCCCGCCGTCCGGGTGCTGTTTGCGCGGTATGATCGCTCGGAATCGATGACGAGCACTGGACCGGGTGCCTGCCGATGCGTTGAGCAAGGGATGATGCTTTTTCACATCTTACGCCGCGGTTCAAACTGGCCCAGTATTGAGGCCCTTCACCCACGCAAGCGCATCAGCGAATGTTAGATCCGACGCCCGACGGCCAGCATTCCGACAAGTCCCCGCTCCTGAGGACCATCGGCCTCAGCAAACGCTATGGCGATTTCCTCGCCAACGATTGCATCGATATCGATATCTGGCCGCGGGAAATCCATGCCCTGCTGGGCGAGAATGGCGCCGGCAAGTCAACGCTGGTCAAGGCGATCTACGGACTGATCCAGCCCAGCGCCGGCGAGATTCACTGGCAGGGCGAGCGAATCGTGCTGTCCGGTCCGTCGGAAGCGCGCCGCCGCGGCATCGGCATGGTGTTCCAGCACTTCTCGCTGTTCGACAATCTCACCGTTGCCGAGAACGTCGCGCTCGGCCTCGACGGCAAGGAATCCTTCAAGGACATGTCGGCCCGGCTGGAACAGGTGTCGAAGACTTACGGTCTGCCGCTCGATCCCAGGCGTGAGGTGTGGCAACTCTCCGTCGGCGAGCGTCAGCGCATCGAGATCGTCCGCGCCCTGATGCAGGATCCGAAATTCCTGATCCTGGACGAGCCCACAGCGGTGCTGACGCCGCAGGAAGCCGACCAGCTCTTCATCGTGCTGGAGCGTCTCAAGGCCGAGGGCCGTGCCATCCTCTATATCAGCCACAAGCTGGAGGAGGTGAAGCGACTCTGCGACACCGCGACGATCCTGCGCGGCGGCAAGAAGGTCGAGACCTGCAACCCTCGGCGTGAGACCGCCGGCTCACTCGCGCGGATGATGGTCGGCGGCGAGGTCAAGGAAGTGAAAGCCGTATCCGGCCGCAAGACCACCGTGCCGCGGCTCGTCGTCAATGATCTCTCGCTCGCCCCCGCCGAGGCGCATGGCGTACGGCTCGAGCACATTTCATTCGAGCTGAAGGGCGGCGAGATCCTCGGCATCGCCGGCGTCGCCGGCAACGGCCAGGATGAATTGTTCGCCGCGCTGTCCGGCGAGCGCCTCGCCAAGGACCCCGGAACGGTGGTGATCGAAGGCATCGCCGCCGGTCACCTTTCGATCACCCAGCGGCGCAAGCTGGGCGCGGCTTTCGTTCCCGAGGAGCGGCTCGGCCACGGCACCGCGCCGCGCATGAGGCTGTCGGAGAACGCGCTGCTCACCGGCCATGCCGCCAGCGGCATGGTCCATCGCGGCTTCATCGATACGGCGGCGACGCTGAGAACGGTCGACCGCGCGACCGAAACCTTCGACGTCCGCAAGGCCAAGCGCGATCCCGAGGCCGCGAGCCTGTCCGGCGGCAATCTGCAGAAGTTCATCGTCGGACGCGAGATCCTGCGCAATCCCGCGGTGCTGGTGGTGAGCCAGCCGACCTGGGGCGTCGACGCCGGCGCTGCCGCCGTCATCCGTCAGGCGCTGCTCGATCTCGCTGCCGCAGGCGCCGCGGTGCTCGTGACCAGCCAGGACCTCGATGAGCTCGCCGAGATCGCCGACCGCATCGCCGTGATGTTCCACGGCAAGCTGTCGGCTCCGCTCTCGGCAAGCGAAGCGAGCCGCGAGAAGCTCGGCCTTCTGATGGGCGGCAGCAGCCTAGAGCCGAAGGAGGTCGCGCATGCAGCTGGTGCTTGAGAAGCGTGCCGAGCGCTCCAATACGATCGCGCTGGTGTCCCCCCTGATTGCGATTGGCCTTACGATCGTCACCATGGTCGTCCTGTTCGCGATCCTCGGCAAGAATCCGCTGCTCGCGCTGCACGCCTATTTCATAGCGCCGCTCACCGACGGCTATTCGCTCCAGGAGATCGCGGTGAAGGCGACGCCGCTGGTGATGATCGCGATCGGCCTGTCACTGTGCTATCTCGCCAACGCCTGGAACATCGGCGCCGAAGGGCAATTCCTGATCGGCGCAGTCGCGGGAAGCTGGATCGCGGTGAAGACGCAAGGCACCGACGCGGGCGCCTGGGTGCTGCCGGCCATGCTCGTCCTCGCCGCCGCCGCGGGCGCGCTCTATGCGCTGATCCCTGCGATCTGCAAGGTGAGGTTCGGCGCCAGCGAGATCCTGACCAGCCTGATGTTGGTCTATGTCGCCGACCTTTTTCTCGATTATCTCGTGCGCGGCCCCTGGCGCGATCCGCACGGTTTCAATTTCCCGACCACGGCGGAGTTCGATCCGGTGGCGACGGTGCCGTTGCTGATCGAGGGCGGCCGGCTCCATCTCGGCTCGATCATCGCCCTCCTCGTCGTCGCGGCAGCCGCAATCCTGCTCGGGCGCACCATCAAGGGTTTCGAGATTCGCGTGGTCGGCGCCGCACCGCGTGCAGCGCGGTTCGGCGGCTTCAACGCCAACCAGCTGATCGTCCTGACCTTCGCCATCTCCGGGGCGCTGGCCGGGCTTGCCGGCATCATCGAGGTGTCGGGTCCGGTCGGGCATCTCCAGCCAGGCATTTCACCGGGCTATGGCTTTACCGCGATCATCGTGGCGTTCCTGGGCAGGCTGAATCCGCTTGGAATATTAATTGCAAGCCTTTTCCTCGCATTGACCTTTATCGGCGGCGAGCAGGCGCAGATCGCCATGAAGATTCCGTTGGACGTCACCAAGGTGTTTCAGGGCATTCTGCTGTTCTACGTGCTCGCCTGCGATTCTCTCATCCTGTACCGCTTCAAGCTGGTGTTCTCGAACCGACAGGTGTCACGTGGCGCTGGTTGAGGCCATCATCCTCGCAGTGCTTGCCGCCTCGACGCCGCTGCTGATAGCGGCGACCGGCGAGCTCGTCGCCGAGCGTTCCGGCGTGCTCAATCTCGGCGTCGAGGGCATGATGATCGTTGGCGCGGCCTGCGGCTTTGCCGGCGCCTGGCTGACCGGATCCATCTTCATCGGGGCGCTGTTCGGCATCGTCGCTGGCATGCTGATGTCGCTCGTCTTCGCGCTGATGACGCTCGGTCTCGCCGTCAACCAGGTCGCGACGGGTCTCGCGCTGACCATTCTCGGCATCGGACTCTCCGGCCTGATCGGCGCCGGCTTCGTCGGCGAGCGCATCACGCCGGCAGCGCACCTCGCCATTCCCGTCCTGACGGATATTCCGCTGATCGGCCGCGTGCTGTTCGGCGAGGACGGCTTCGTCTATTTCTCGATCGCGCTGATCGTCGGCGTGTGGTGGTTCCTGTACCGCACCCGGGCGGGACTGATCCTGCGCGCCTGCGGTGACAACCACGTTTCCGCGCATGCGCTCGGCTATCCCGTGCTGCGCATCCGCACCTTCGCGGTGATGTTCGGCGGCGCCTGCGCGGGTCTTGCGGGCGCCTATCTGCCGCTCGCCTATACGCCGTTCTTCATCCCCGGCATGACCGCTGGCCGCGGCTGGATCGCCCTGGCGCTGGTGGTGTTCTCGTCCTGGCGACCGGGCCGGCTCGTCGTCGGCGCCTATCTGTTCGGCGCGGTGACGATCCTGCAATTGCACGCCCAAGGTTGGGGCGTCGGCATTCCCTCGCAGTTCATGTCGGCGCTGCCTTATCTCGCAACCGTCATCGTGCTGGTCCTTATCTCGCGCGCGCGCACCGGCGGCTCGACCGCGCCGGCCGCGCTCGGTACGGTTTTCGTGCCTGACCGCTGAGTTTCATTCCAAGGCGTGCGCGATGGGGCGCGCATGCTGCGGATCGTGGCCTCCCCCGAAGTTTGGAGATCGATGATGAGGAAATCACTTCTTGCAATGGCTGTCGGACTTTTGCTTGCCGGGGGCGTCGGTGCAGCCTCTGCCGCCGACAAGCTGAAGGTCGGTTTCGTCTATCTGGGTCCGATCGGAGACCTCGGCTGGACCTATCAGCATGATCAAGGGCGCCAGGCGCTGGTGAAAGAACTGGGCGACAAGATCGAGACCACTTATCTCGAGAACGTGCCCGAAGGCCCGGACTCCGAGCGAGCGATCGAGCAGCTCGTCCGCGCCGGCAACAAGCTGATCTTCACCACGTCCTTCGGCTACATGGATCCGACGCTGAAGGTCGCCAAGAAATATCCGAACGTGCATTTCGAGCACGCCACCGGCTACAAGCGCAACCCGAACATGTCGACCTATTCGGCGAAATGGTATCAGGGCCGCTACATTCAAGGCCTGATCGCGGCCAAGATGTCGAAGTCGGGCGTGCTCGGCTACATCGGCTCGTTCCCGATTCCGGAGGTCGTCTCCGGCATCAACGCGACGATCCTGGCGGCGCAGACCATCAACCCGAACATCAAGGTCAAGATCATCTGGGCCAACACCTGGTTCGACCCCGGCAAGGAGGCCGACGCCGCCAAGGCGCTGATCGACCAGGGCGCCGACGTCATCATGCAGCATACGGATTCGCCCGCGCCGATGCAGATCGCCAGCGAGCGCGGCAAGCTGGCCTTCGGGCAGGATTCCGAGATGATCAAGTTCGGGCCCAAGACCCAGCTGACCTCGATCCTCGACACCTGGGGCCCCTATTACATCGAGCGCGTCAAGGCCGAGCTCGCCGGCACCTGGAAGTCCGAGGACACCTGGGGCGGCCTCGACAGCCACATGTTCGCGATGGCGCCCTATACCAACATGCCTGACGACGTGAAAAAAATGGCTGAGGATGCCCAGGCCGCGATCACCGCGGGCAAGCTGCATCCGTTCAAATGCCCGATCGTTGGGCAGGACGGCAAGCCGATCGAGTGCAAGGGCGGCGATCACCTGGATGACGGCCAGATCCTCGGCATGAATTTCTACGTGAAGGGCATCGACGACAAGCTGCCGGGCAAGTAGCACGCTTCTTGCATTGACTAAATCACCTGCTCCTCCCGGAGGAGGTTCGGAGGGGGTGGCCAGAAGCACCCGGCACTTGTGGCTGCCCCCTCTTTTTAATTTCCCCCGATTATCCAGCCTGCATGATGCGCGCAGCGGAACCGTGGCGGCGGATCAGGTCGGCGACATCGAGGCCCGGGATCGCACCGTCGATCACCGCCCATTTTCCAGCCACCATCACCCGGTCGGCGCGGTGCGCCCCGCAGAGCACGAGCGCGGCCAGCGGATCGCCGTGGCCGGAGAAGCGCAGCTCGTCGAGCCTGAACAGCGCGAGATCGGCGGCCTTGCCGACGGCGATGTCGCCGAGTTCCGGCCGGCCGACACACGCCGCCGAGCCCTTGGTGGCCCAGCGCAGCGCATCCTTGTGGCTGACTTTCGTCACGCCATAGCGGGCACGTTGCAGCAGGAACGCGGCCCGCACCTCCTGCATCAGGTTGGATCCGTCGTTGGAGGCCGAGCCGTCGACGCCGATGCCGATCCCGACGCCGGCTTCCTCCATGTCGCACACCGGGCAACAGCCGGACGCGAGCAGCTGGTTGCTGCAGGCACAATGGCTGACGGTCGTGCCGGCCCTGCCGAGCCGCCTCATCTCGTCCGGATTGAAGAAGATTCCATGGGCGAGCCAGGTGCGCGAATTGAGCCAGCCGCATTGTTCGAGATAGTCGAGCGGACGGCAGCCATACATCTGCTGGCAGAATCTGTTCTCGTCCTCGGTCTCGGCGAGATGGGTGTGCAGGCGCAAATCGAGCTTGTCGGCGAGATCGGCCGTGGCGCGCATCAGAGACGTCGTCACCGAGAACGGCGAGCATGGCGCCAGCGCGATCTGGACCATCGCGTCCGCCCCGCGCTGGTGATGCTTGGCGACCACGCGGGCGCTGTCGGCGAGAATGGTGTCCTCGTCCTGCACGACGCTGTCGGGCGGCAGGCCGCCGTCGCGCTGCGACAGGTTCATCGAGCCGCGCGTAAGCAGCACGCGCACGCCAAGGCGCTTCGCCACCGCCACCTCGATATCGACGGATTCCTCGAGCCCCGCCGGGAAGACGTAGTGGTGATCCGTCGTGGTGGTGCAGCCGGAGAGCAAAAGCTCGGACATCGCCACGGAGACGCCGAGCTCGAGCGCTTCCGGTGTCAGCCTCGCCCACACCGGATAGAGTGCCTGGAGCCAGGGGAACAGCTCACGGTCCATCGCGGCCGGCAGCGCCCGCGTCAGCGTCTGGTAGAAGTGATGATGCGTGTTGATCAGGCCCGGCAGCACGACGTGCTCGCTCGCGTCGAACACTGCGACATCCGCGGTTGCGGGCACGCCGCCCGCCGGCACGAGCTCCACGATCCGGCCGTCCTTGACGACGATGCCGCGCTCGGCCTCGTCGGCGAGGATCGCCAGCGGATCCCTGATCCAGGTCGAACTTGCCTCACTCATGATCCCGCTCTCCTCGCACAAGCCGACGGCGACTCTGCAAAGCGGACGACGGCTTGCATCCTTGCTCCGACTTGCTGTTGCCACTTGGCTCCCGTCTTGCAACACTTCTCCCGGACCATTCACCCGTCGGAAGTGTTGGCGCAGCCATGGACTTGAATACCATCACAGCCGTCGCCCATCCGCAAACGCGCGCGCAGCTGCCCGTTTGGACGGCAGGTGATGCTTGGCTCGCGGGCGGCACCTGGCTGTTCTCGGAGCCGCAAACGCATCTGACGCGACTGATCGATCTCACCGATCTGAAATGGCCGGCGCTGACGATCACGGCGAGCCACCTCTCGATCGCCGCCACCTGCACCATCGCAGAGCTCGATGGACTCGCCTGCCCGTCCGATTGGCTCGCAGCGCCGCTGATCAACCAGTGCTGCCGGGCCTTCCTTGCCTCGTTCAAGATCTGGAAGACCGCGACCGTCGGCGGCAATCTCTGCATGTCGCTGCCGGCGGGACCGATGATCTCGCTGACGTCGGCGCTCGACGGCGTCTGCACCATCTGGAAGGCCGGCGGCGGTGAGCAAAGGCTTCCGGTCGCCGAATTCGTCACCGGCAACCAGCGCAATCGCCTGACGCCAGGCGACCTGCTCCGGCAGATCGATATCCCGCTTCCCGCCTTGAGGCGCCGCACCGCGTTCCGCCAGATCTCGCTGGCGCCGGTCGGCCGCTCGGCGGCGCTGCTGATCGGCAGTCTCGAAGCCGACGACACGCTAACGCTCACGGTCACCGCCTCGACGGTGCGGCCGATCCAGCTGCGCTTCCGCAAAGCCCCGGACGCAATCGCACTGCGCGCGGCGCTCATGCAGGAGATTACCGATGATCTGTACCACACGGACATCCATGGCGCGCCACTCTGGCGCAAGCACATGACGCTGCGCCTTGCCGAGGAAATTCGCGGCGAACTGTTGGGAGCGACACCCGCATGAGCCTGGAGGTCAACGGCAAGGCATTTTCCCGGGAGCCGCGCGCCGGCCAGTGCCTGCGCACGTTCCTGCGGGAGCTTGGCCATTTCGGCGTGAAGAAGGGCTGCGATGCCGGCGACTGCGGCGCCTGCACCGTGCTGCTGGACGGCGAGCCCGTGCATAGCTGCCTGATCCCGGCGTTCCGGGCCGAGGGGCGCACCGTGACCACGATCGAAGGCCTCGGCGGCGATCACGGCACGCATCCGATGCAGCAGGCCTTCCTCGATGCGCAAGGCTTTCAATGCGGCTTCTGCACCGCCGGCATGATCCTGACCTGCGCCTCGCTGAACCAGGCGCAGCGCACCGATCTCGGCGCGGCACTGAAGGGCAACATCTGCCGCTGCACCGGCTATCGGTCGATCGAGGACGCGATCCTCGGCAAGTCCAATATCGAGGCGAGCGTCGAGGCCGGCGCCGCCTTCGGCCGCAGCCTGCCGGCCCCCGCAGGCCCCGACGTGGTTCGCGGCACGGCACGCTACACTTTCGACACCGCAATCGACGGCCTGCTGCACATCAAGCTGCTGCGATCGCCGCACGCGCACGCCAGGATCGTCGCGATCGACAAGTCGGACGCGCTGAGCATCCCCGGCGTACACGCCGTGCTGACGCATGAGGATGCGCCGTCCGTCCTGATGTCGACGGCGCGGCACGAGAAGGACTGGATGGACCCCGAGGACACCCGCATCCTCGACGACGTCGTCCGCTTCATCGGCCAGAAGGTTGCCGCCGTCGTCGCCGAGACCGAAGCCGCTGCCGAGGCGGCGTGCCGCGCGCTGAAAGTCAGCTACGAGATCCTGCCGGCGCTGATCGATCCCGAGCAGGCGATGACACCGGGTGCGCCGGTCGTTCATCCCGACCGCACCAGCGCGAACCGCGTCGCCGATGCCCGGCGCAATCTGGTCGCGGAGACGCATGGCGAGTTCGGCGATGTCGCAGCGGCGCTTGCAACGTCTGCCGCTACCTATGAGGCCACCTTCCACAGTCACCGAGTGCAGCACGCCGCACTGGAGACCCATGGCGGCCTCGCCTGGCTCGATGATTCCGGCGTGCTCAACGTCCGCACCTCGACGCAGGTGCCGTTCCTGACCCGGCGTGCGCTGTCGGACATCTTCCAGCTCCCCATGGACAAGGTCCGCGTGTTCTGCGAACGCGTCGGCGGCGGGTTTGGCGGCAAGCAGGAGATGTTCGTCGAGGACATCCTGGCGCTCGGCGCGCTGAAGACCGGGCGGCCGGTCAAGCTGGAGCTGACACGCGAGGAGCAGTTCATCGCGACCTCGACGCGGCATCCGATGCGGATCCACGTCAAGGCGGGCGCAGATAGCGACGGCAAGCTCACCGCGCTCCAGCTCGACGTGCTCTCCAACACCGGCGCCTACGGCAATCATGCCGGCCCGGTGATGTTCCACGCGCTGGCGGAGTCCATCGCCGTCTACAATTGCCCGAACAAGCGGGTCGACGGCGTCGCCGTCTACACCAACACCGTGCCTGCAGGGGCGTTTCGCGGCTATGGCCTGCCGCAGGCGCTGATCGCGGTGGAAGCGGCGATCGACGAACTGGCGAGGCAGCTCGGCATCAGTCCCTACGAGATGCGCCGGCGCAATATCGTGAGGCCCGGCGATCCCATGCTGTCGCCGCCGCCCTCCGAGTATCACGACGTGCTCTACGGCTCCTACGGGCTCGACCAGTGCCTCGATCTCGTCGAGCGCGCGATGCAGACTGGCGGCCAGCAGCCGGAGCTCTCGCCGGACTGGCTGATCGGCGACGGCATCGCGCTGACCATGATCGACACCGTGCCGCCGGCCGGCCACTTCGCGGATGCGACGATCGCACTCGACGACGACGGCGGCTTCGATCTCACCGTCGGCACCGCCGAGTTCGGCAACGGCACCAGCACCGTGCATCGCCAGATTGCGGCGACCATTCTGGCGACGACCGTCGAGAGAATCCATCTGCGCCAGTCCGACACCGCCCATGGCGGCCACGACACCGGCGCGTATGGCAGCGCCGGTACCTTCGTTGCGGGCAAGGCGACGCAGGCCGCCGCCACGCAGCTTGCAGCCGAGTTGAAGGCGGCTGCAGCGGAGGCCTGGCTGTGCGATGTCGGAGGTTGCACACTTGAAGGCGAGACCGTCGTCAGCGGCGTCCGCCGCATGCCTTTTACGGAGCTGGCGAAGCTCGCCCGCGAGCGGGGCCAACCGTTCGCAGGCAGCGGCACGTCCGGCGGCACGCCGCGATCGGTCGGGTTCAACGTGCAGGGCTTTCGCGTCGCGGTGAACAAGGCGACCGGCGAGCTCCGGATTCTCAGGAGCGTGCACGCCGCAGACGCAGGAATCGTCGCCAATCCCATGCAGTGCCGCGGCCAGGTCGATGGCGGCGTGGCGCAGGCGCTCGGCGCTGCGCTTTACGAGGAGATGGTGATCGACGCGACCGGCCGCGTCACCAACCCGAAATTCCGCGACTACCATCTGCCCTCCTTCGCCGACGTGCCGCGCACGGACGTGTTCTTCGCCGACACGTCCGACACGATCGGACCGTTAGGGGCGAAATCGATGAGCGAGAGCCCGTACAATCCCGTCGCGGCCGCGCTCGGCAACGCGATTGCGGATGCCACCGGCATTCGCTTTACGGCACCGCCCTTCAAGCCGGACCGGCTGTTTCCGGCGCTCCACGATAAATTTGGCTAGATGCATATTTCGGGGGGTACATCCATGAGCAACGACATCCATCCAGTCGACGAGGTCCTGCCGGTCCCGCGCCTGCTCGCGCTCGGACTCCAGCACGTGCTGGTGATGTATGCCGGCGCGGTCGCGGTCCCCCTCATCATCGGCCGCGCGCTGAAGCTGCCGCCGGAGGACGTCGCCTTCCTGATCAGCGCCGACCTGTTCGCCTGCGGACTCGCGACGCTGGTCCAGTGCCTCGGCTTCCCCGGCGTCGGCATCCGCCTGCCCGTGATGATGGGCGTGACCTTTGCGTCGGTGGGCCCGATGCTGTCGATGGCGGCTTCGCCGGACATCGGCCTGCTCGGCATCTACGGCTCCGTGATCGCCGCCGGCCTGTTCGGCATCGTCGTTGCGCCGTTCGTCAGCCGGCTGCTGCCGCTGTTTCCTCCCGTCGTCACCGGCACCATCATTCTCATCATCGGCATCTCCCTGATGCGCGTCGGCATCAACTGGGCCGGCGGCGGCCTGCCGACGTTGACGAAGGTGGTCGACGGCGTTCCCGGCAGCTTTCCCAATCCGGCCTATGGGCAATTGCAGGGGCTCGGCATCTCGCTGTTCGTGCTGCTCGTCATCCTGGGCCTGATCAAATGGGGCAGCGGGTTTCTCGCCAACGTCTCCGTGCTGCTCGGCATCATCGCCGGCGCGGTGCTCGCGAGCATTCTGGGCGTGATGCATTTCGAGAAGGTCGCCGCCGCCTCATGGGGCGCACTCGTGGTTCCCTTCCGCTTCGGCATGCCGCAATTCCACCTGGTGCCTGTCATCACCATGTGCATCGTCATGATCGTGGTGATGATCGAATCGCTCGGCATGTTCCTGGCGCTCGGCGAGATCACCGGCAAGGCCGTCGACCGCGAAGCCCTGAGCCGGGGCTTGCGCGCCGACGGCCTCGGCACGCTGCTCGGCGGCATCTTCAACACGTTTCCCTATACCTCGTTTTCGCAGAATGTCGGCCTCGTCTCGGTCACGGCCGTGCGCTCGCGCTGGGTGACGGTGACGGGCGGCTGCATCATGCTCGTGCTCGGGCTGTTGCCGAAGCTCGCCGCGCTGGTGGAGGCGGTGCCGCTGGTCGTGCTCGGCGGCGCCGGCCTCGTGATGTTCGGCATGGTGGCGGCCACCGGCGCGCGCATCCTCACCTCGGTCGATTTCCGCAACAACCGCTACAATCTCTTCATTGTCGCGATCTCGATCGGTTTTGGATTGATCCCGCTCGTCGCTCCCGGCTTTTTCCGCAATCTGCCGCACGATCTGCAGCCGCTGCTGGAGTCCGGCATACTGCTCTGCGCGGTCGTGTCGGTGCTGCTCAATGCCTTCTTCAACGGCTTGAGCGGCGGCGCTGCCGCGGAGGCCGATGCGGCGTCGGCCGCCGCATCGGCACAACATGTTTAGCTGCCGCGATAGGTCGAGTAGCTCCAGGGCGTGACCAGCAGCGGCACGTGGTAATGGCTTTCCGGCTCGCTGATCGCAAAGCGCAGCGGGATCTCGTCGAGGAACGGCGGGTCGGACAGCGGCACGTTCCGGGCCGCGTAATATTTGGCAACGCTGAAGCGCAGCTCGTAGCGACCGATCGGCAGCGGACGGCCGCCGATCAGCGGCTGGTCGGTGCGGCCGTCGGCATTGGTCACCGTGCGCGCGATGACGCGGTTCTCGCCAAGGCTCGCGAGCTCCACCAGCTCAATCGGGATGCCGGGCGCGGGCTTGCCGATCTGGTTGTCCAGCACGTGGGTCGAGAGCCGGCCGTGCACCTTCAGTCTGTCGTCCGCGACGACGAGCTGGTCGAGCCGCAGCGCGGAGATGCGGCCGATCTCCTCGATCGCACGCCGCGTCTCGGTCTTGGCGATGTTGAGCAGCCGCGCCTCGAAGTCGCGCAGCACGGAATCCTTGGTGTGACGGCGCACGCAGACGATATAGGGGAAGCCGAACTTGTCGCGGTAGGCGTTGTTGGCCCGCTCGAACGCGGCATATTCGGCGTCCGACAGCCGGTCGAGGCCGGCGCTGTTCTGCTCGTCGGTCGATTCCGCGGTGAGGCCCGCGGCGCGCTGGGTCTTGTTGGCGAGATCGGGATGCGCCCGGATCAGCGCCAGCTGCACGTCGGGCTCGGCACTCTGGATCGCCGCCATCAGCGCGGCGTGCAGCTCGTTGATGCCGGCGAACGGCCGCTTTGCCGCGAGCTGCTCGGCGATCCACGGCGAATATTCGACGACGTTGGCCAGCGCGGCGACGAAGTCGGTTTTGCTTGCAGCGTTGAGATCGGCGAGCGAAATCTGCGACATCATCTCACCCGATCTCGAATGCGTCGCCGGCAAGGTGGGCGTGCTTGTCGTGCCAGTGCTGCGCGATCTGCAACCGCGTCGGCACCCAGACGCGCTCGTGCTTGCCGATATAGTCGAGGAAGCGGATCAAGCCTGCTGCGCGGCCGGGCCGGCCGGCGAGGCGGCAATGCAGGCCGACCGACATCATCTTCGGCGCGCTCTCGCCTTCCGCGTAGAGCACGTCGAAGGCGTCCTTCAGATAGGTGTAGAACTGCTCGCCCTCGGCAAAGCCCTGCGGGTTGATGAACCGCATGTCGTTGGCATCGAGCGTGTAGGGAATGATGAGCTGTTTGCCGCCCATGCCCTTGACCCAATAGGGCAGATCGTCGGCGTAGGAATCGCAGAGATAGAGGAAGCCGCCTTCCTCCATCAAGAGACGGTTGGTGTTGATCGAGGAGCGCCCGGTGTACCAGCCGAGCGGCCGCGAGCCGGTCGCCTCGGTATGCACGCGGATGGACTCGGCGATCTCGGCGCGCTCCTGCGCCTCGGTCATGTCCTTGTGCTCGATCCATTTCAGGCTGTGGCTGGCGATATCCCAGCCCGCCTCCTTCATGGCCGCGACAATCTCTGGATTGCGCTTGAGCGCGGTGGCGACGCCGAACACCGTCGTCGGCCAGTTCCGCTCGTTGAACATCCGCCACAGCCGCCAGAAGCCGGCGCGCGAGCCATATTCGAACATGGATTCGATGTTGGCGTGGCGCTGGCCCGGCCAGGGCTGCGCACCGAGCACGTCGGACAGGAAGGCCTCCGAGGCGCGGTCGCCGTGCAGGATGTTGTTCTCGCCGCCCTCCTCGAAATTGACGACGAACTGCACCGCGACCCGCGCCTCACCGGGCCATTGCGGGTGCGGCGGGTTGCGGCCGTAACCGCGGAGATCGCGCGGGTAGCGGGGCTCGGTCACTCAGACTTCCTCGAAGCGGATCGGCAGCGCGCCCTTCCACAGCACGCTCTTGCCCAGTGTCGCCAGATTCTCCAGGCCCGAGGTCAGCGTGATGAAATGGTTGCCGGCGAGCTGGCCCATCTTGCTCGCGAAATGCACGCCGCCATAGGCCAGCAGGATCTCGGTCTCGCTGATGCCGCCGGGATAGAGGATGATCTGGCCGGGCGCGGGATAGCTGGTGTGGTTCTCGTAGCCGACGCCGAAGTCGAGGTCGCCGAGCGGCATCCACACGGCCTCGCCGCTCCAGCGCACATGGATGATATGGCTTTCGAACGGCAGCGCCTTGCGGAAGGCGGCGACGGTCTTGGGCGCCGCCTGCTCCTCGAAACGGGCATCGAAGGTGAAATCGCCGGCGCGGATAACGAGTTTGCTCATCTCATCTCTCTGGATCGGGGCGATACGCCCCACGGGGAACCTTCAGCAAAAAGCACTCCATCGGGCTTCGCGCAAGGGGCGAACAAGGGGCGAAGCCCCATCACCGGCGGTCGTAGGACCAACCGAATATGCCGCTCCGCCTGACCTCGGGCTCCGGCTCGGCGGCGGCCGCAGGCGGCGCCTCCCTCAGTTCCGCCTGCGGCGGCGGGGCAGGCGGTGCCGGCAGGTTCTCGCATTTCATGGAATAGACCAGCTTGCCGTCCGCCGTCCGCCCGATCGGTGCGCAGGGGTCGGGATGCGCCGCCGAGCTCTTCGGCGTGGGCTTGATCTGCGCCGCAGCCGGCGCGGCGATCAGGAGAAGGACCAGCAGATATTTCGACATCGTTGTCGCCTGGAAGCTCGATGGCCCATTGAACCGGATTGCGCAGGCCAAGTCCATACTCGTAGGATAGGTAGAGCGAAGCGAAACCCATCGCGCATCCTCCTCGCTGAAGCATGATGGGTTTCGCTTCGCTCTACCCATCCTACGGCAACAACTCGCAGACACGCCTTCGCAGCCTCGCGGCGCATTTCGCCCGAGCTTTGCTTGGTCTCGCCGCCCTCATAACCAAGAGGGCGCAAGGAAGGCCGGGTGCTGACATCGCACCCGCGGTCTGCTGCGCAAATGCACACGCAACAAGAGCCGCACAGCAGCATACAGGTGGTGCCGATCACTCGGCCTTCCCTGCGCGATGGTCGGACGGCTTATGCCGCGCTCTCCCGGGAGCCGAACTTTCCTTCTGGCCTCCCTCGCCCCGCGAATTTGAATGATGCCGTCCGCCCGGTTGGGCTCGCGCACATCTCCGCAGACAGCTTGACCGTAGCAACGACGGCCAGGACCACACGGTTTTGCCGTACGCACGGCCCGCCATTTCGCCGCAGTATTCCCTGACACCGTCGACAGCGCCGGAAACTTACAAACGAGACGAAGCCTGGCAGCGCCGTTCGTCCGCACGCGGGTTTCGGGCTCACAGGGACTACCCGCCCTGCCCGCCCCATCTCGTGCCGACGCTGCCGCGTCCACCGCAAGCCCGGCTCGCGAACAAGACGACCGCATGATCGCCCCTCAAGGATGAGCCGGGATGGGCAACACATACGCCAAAACCGAATTTCGGTAAAGCGGAATATTTTGCGCGCGTGGATTGACAGGGGGCGAAACAGGCACGGTCCCGCCCCGGATTACGCTTCCCGCGCAATCCGGGCTACAACGGTACCGACGCAACAAAAAGGGCGGCACAAAAGCGCCGCCCTTTTCGCGCAACCCATTCCGGGTCGCGTTGAAAACAGCCGCTCAGTAGCCCGGATCGTAATAGAAGGGACTGCCGCCGCCGTAATAGCCCTGACCGCCGTAATAGCCGGGACCGCCATAGTAGGGGCGCGGACCATAATAATAGCGGTTTTCGTAATAGTCGCGGCGCCGCTGCTCGGCGATCACCCCGCCGATGATGCCAGCCGCCGCGCCCATGAAGGCGAGACCGGCAGCGTTCGGCCCGCGCCGATAATAGCGGCGACGGTGGGCACTGAAATCGGTGACGTCGGAGGAGCCCTGCCCTGCGGTGACGGGCTTCGCGGACCCCGCCTCGGGCGATGCCGCAGCCGAGGGAGATATGGAGGTTGCGACCAATGCCAGGCTTGCGAACGCGGCCAACACCATGTTGCGGTCGGCTGCGGAAATCAGAGGTCTCACAGTCATTTTGACCTTCCTATGATCTTGCTGATGCTCTCGCCAAAGGTGGGGATGTGCAAACCGGATTCAATGCGCAAACCACTGAAATGGTTTCCTGATCGCGGCGATCTGCCACGCTTTGAACGATTGTAAACCGAACGATCAGATCCAGCTTGAACCATCCAACCTGAGCGGATAATGAACAGCCGCGCCGTTTTTCGGTCGCCGTAAGCGTTTGACGTGAACCAACGCATCAACCGACGCCGTCGGGATCGATGCCATTTTCGGGTTCAACGTGACTGACGCGTCCTTTTCCTAGAGAAACCAGATGATCGTGGTTCGCAAACTGCCGGCGCGCTATGCGCCGATCGTGATGCCATTCGTGCTGTCCATCCTCATGACGGCTGTGGTGTCGGTCATTTCGACGCTGCGGAGCCTCGGGGCAACGCCGGCGTTCCTGGCGACCTGGCCGGGCGCCTGGGGACTGTCCTGGCTCGTCGCCTTCCCGACGCTGCTCGTGGTGCTGCCGCTGGTCCGCCGGATCGTGGCCTGGCTCGTCGCAACCCCGCCCGATCGGTAGCCGCTTACGACAGCGCCCCCAGCACGCCCTTCGTCGCCTTGTCGATCTCCTCGACATAGCGGCGGCGGGCGAAGCTCTCGGTGAGGAAGCCGACCACCTTGCGGCTGTCGGTGGAATCGACCACCGCCAGCATCTCCGCCTCGGCCTCGTCGAACACCGCCATGGCCGACTTCACGTTCATTTCCGGGATCAGCACGATGTCGATCAGGCGAGCGAGCTCGATCACCTGGATGTCGTCGGCGATGGTGTCGAGGTCGCTGGAGAACAGATCGGGCAGCAGGACGAGGCCGATATACTCGTCCGCATTGTTGACGATGACGATTCCCGGCCGCGAGCCGAGCGCGAACTCGCGGCGCGCGGCGGCGATCGTCGTGGTCGAGGGCACCTTGCCGACGTCCGAGCGCATCAGGCGTTCGACCGTGAGGTTGCGCAGCCAGCCGACGTCGTTGGCGCTGCGGATGGTCTCGCCGCGCAGATGCAGGCGCCAGGTCGAGAAGGAGTGGCCGAACATGAAGCGGACGCAGATCGAGGTCACGATGCAGCCGGCCAGCACCACGGCGGTGACGTCGACATTGCGTGTCATCTCGAGCACGAGGAACGACATCGTGAGCGGGCCGCCGACGATGGCGACGCCGAGCGTCGCCATGCCCGTCAGCATCGCCACCAGCGGATCGATCGCGAAGTTCGGACTGATGAGCAGCAGCACCGCGGCGAAGAACTTTCCGATCAGGCTGCCGACGAACAGCGAAGCGAAGAACAGGCCGCCGCGGAAGCCCGAGGCGAGCGAGATCAGGCAGGCCGTCACCTTCAAGGCGATGATCAGCGCGATCAGGCCTATCGTCATGTCGTGGAAGAGATCGAGCACCATGGCGCCATGGCCGGCCGCGAGAACCTGCGGCGTGATGATGGCGAACCCGCCGACGATGAGGCCGCCGATCACGGGCCGCAACCAGACCGGCATCCAGGCGAACAGGCGCTCGAACATCGGCGAGGAGCGCATGACGGCGATGCCGACGCCGCTGGTGATGAGGGCGAGCCCGATCAAGGCGAGGTACTGCTCGACGCCGACTGCGCTGACCTTCGGTATCTCGAGCGAATAGGGCGCGCCGCCGAGCCATTGTGCGGTCAAGGCGCCCGCGAGCGAAGCTGCCAGGATCGGCGCGGCGCTGCCGACCGCATAGACGCCGACGATGAGCTCGCAGGCGTAGAAGGCGCCGGTGATCGGCGCTCCGAACGCCGCGGCGATCGCGGCGGCCGCACCGCAGCCGACCATCAGGCGCAGATCGTTGCGGCGAAGATTGAAGAACTTGCCGAGCAGCGAAGCGATCCCCGAGCCGATCTGGGTATAGCCGGCCTCGAGGCCGACCGAGGCGCCGCAGCCATTGGAGATCAGGGTCTGGCTCGACACCACCACGCTGTCGCGCATCGACAGATTGCCGCCGCGCAGCGCGTTGGCCTCGATCGGATCGACCGCATTGGATATCTTCATGCGCCGCCGCGACCATTCCATGATGCCGAGCGAGAGCCCACCGAGTGCAGGGGCGATCAATGCCGCCCACGAACTGACGCTCGCGTGCGCCGACAGGTGGACATCGACGGGAATGCCGTAGATCACCACATGCGCGATCTGGGCGATGTGGGCCATCAGCGTCACGACGGCACCCGCGAGCGTGCCGATCACGAGCGCCAGCGGGATCAAGTAGAACTCGTTGCTGCGCAACAGCGCGCGCAGCCGAACCATGGTGCGGTTCGTCTTCTTGCGATCGACGAGATGCTTGATCCGCACGAACACCGTCTGGCCCGCCCCCTAGCCTTCGGACAGGCCGTAACCGGCCATGCGCCGGCGGACTCGTTCGATCTCCTCGCTCGGGAGCAGCGGCGGCTGCCCGATCTGCAGACAGCCGTGATATTGCCGCGCCAGCGCCTCGACCTCGACCGCCAGCCACATCGCCTTGTCCAGGGTCTTGCCGATCGCGATCATGCCGTGATGGTCGAGCAGACAGGCAAGCCGGCCCTGCAGCGCCCGCACCGCGTGCTCGGACAGCTCCGCCGTGCCGAACGTCGCGTAGGGCGCGCAGCGGATACTGTCGCCGCCAGCCGCCGCGATCATGTAATGCACGGGTGGGATCTCCATGCCCATGATCGCCAGGATGGTGCAATAGGTCGGGTGGGCGTGCACGACGGCGTCGACGTCGGGCCGCGACTTCAGGATGTCGCGATGGAAGCGCCATTCGCTCGACGGCTTCTGGCCGGGCGCGTGCGATCCGTCCATGGCCATGAAGACGATCTGGTCCGGACGCATGGCCTCATAGGGCACGCTGGTCGGCGTGACCAGGAGCCCGTCCACATGCCGGACACTGATATTGCCCGATGTGCCCTGGTTGATGCCGAGCGCGTTCATGCGCCGGCAGGCGTCGATAATGGCCTGCCTCTTGGCGAGCTCGTCCGCTGTCATCGACATGTCGCTTTCCTGTCGAGGCTTGTTGGACCGAGTTACGTCAAAGCAACATGGCAGTGCAAGCGAAAGCGTCCCGGATCCTGCCGCCAAGCCGGAACGGGAGTTCGACAGGTTAACAGATTGTCGCAGCTCCAGGCAGGCCGGTCCGGACCGCCGCGATCCCGTATGACGAACTGCACGGAATAGGCGGCGAGCAGCATGCCGAGAACGCGCGAGGGCACGCATTTCCGCTGTGCCCGAGCGAGCGCGCGATCAGGCGAGCTGAGAGAAAGCACAGCATGCAGAGCAGTCGCCCGACAGCAGCAGCGTGATGGCAACCGCTCAGCGACCCGGTCTGACGCCGCGGGCGACGGCCGCATGGAACGAGGTTTCGGCCGCCGACTTAGCTCAGCGTGATAGCAACAACGGTGGAGACCAATCATGAGCGACAGCGGAATTAGCATGCTCTTGGGCCACACCTCGGCCCAGATGCTTTGGCTCTGGTTCATCGGCGCCTTCGTGCTCGGCGGGGCTCTGGTTTACGGGGTGATGAAGGCCGGCAATCTGCGCCGCAGCGAGCGCGCACGCCTCGACCGCGCGACGGAAGAGCGCCAGCGTCAGGAAGACCCCTACAAGCGCCCGACCTGAGCAGGTTGCAGTTTGGAACTTTCGTTCTCCGACGGCTTTGATCGCCCGAGGATTGAGGAAGGCGAGGCCTTCCCGTGTCGCCTCATGAGGAGGACGTATGGCTAAACGAGCGAAGAAACGCACGACGAAGAAGACCGCGGCGCGCCGGCCGCGTCAGGCGCCGAAGATGCTCAGCGACCTGTTTCTGGAGACGCTGAAGGACATCTATTTCGCCGAGAACAAGATCATCAAGACGCTGCCCAAGATGGCCAAGGCCGCGAATTCGAAGGAGCTTGCGGCCGCCTTCAACAAGCATTTGCGCGAGACCCAGGGCCAGGTCAAACGGCTCGACCAGATCTTCAGGATGCTGGGCAAGCCGGCCCGCGGCAAGCCCTGCGAGGCCATCAACGGCATCACCGACGAGGGCGCCGAGATCATGAAGGACTTCAAGGGCGCACCGGCGCTCGATGCCGGGCTGCTCGCGGCCGCGCAAGCGGTCGAGCATTACGAGATCTCCCGCTACGGAACGCTGCGCACCTGGGCCGAAGAGCTCGGCATGCAGGACGCCGCAAGGCTGCTCCAGGAGACACTGGACGAGGAAGAGGCGACCGATCAGACGTTGACCCAGCTCGCCACCTCCGTGATCAACCTCGAAGCGGAAGAAGAGTACCGCGCGGCGGCCTGACCCCGCGCCTTTCCCAATGACCGGAACGTCGCGGCCGCATGCCGCGGCGTTCGCTTGCCTTGATCGCACGACCGCGCATGGCACGTGCGCGCCACTGCACTGGATTTCCCGGGAACTGGCCCCATATGCAGGCTTTCCCACCCCAGAGCCCACATCATGCAACCCAAAAATCCCCTCGATTGGATGCTGTCCGAAGCCCTGGACTCGCTGACCCGCGCCGATCGGCTGCGCCAGCAGTTCGGCCGCCAGGAAGCCTGCTGGGAGCCGCCGATCGATGTGCTCGAAACCGAGCGTGAGCTCCTGATCCTCGTCGCGCTTCCCGGCGTCAATCCGGACAATGTCGAGACCGTCATCCATGACGGCGTGCTCGTCATCTCGGGTCAGCGCACGCTGCCGCCGGAGCTTCGCAACGCCCGCATCCATCGGCTCGAGCTGCCGCAGGGGCGTTTCGAGCGCCGCATCGCATTGCCCCTCGGCCGCTACGCCATCAGCCGCTTCGTGATGGACGGCTGCGTCGCACTGCGCCTCGCGAAATCCTGAGGTCGATCATGGCCACCGAACAGATGAACAACGAACAGACCAACAACGACGTGAAGATCCCCGACGACGCGCTGATCATCGTCCCCGTGCGCGAGATGGTGCTGTTTCCCGGCGCCATCGCGCCGATCACGATCGGCCGGGCGAAGTCCATTGCCGCCGCGCAGCAGGCGCTGCGCGAGCAGCGGCCGATCGGCATCGTCCTGCAGCGCAGCGCGGAGACCAACGACCCCGGGCCGGACGACCTCTACAGGGTCGCGACCATCGCCAACATCGTGCGCTACATCACCGCGCCCGACGGCACCCACCACATCGTCTGCCAGGGCGTGCAGCGCGCGCGCATCCTCGACTTCCTGCCGGGGACGCCGTTCCCCGCCGCGCGCTTCCAGCAGATCCCCGAGCCGACCACGACCTCGCCCGAGATCGAGGCCCGCGCGCTGAACCTGCAGCGCCAGGCCATCGAGGCGATCGAGCTGCTGCCGCAGGCGCCGCCCGAGCTCGCCGCGATGTTCCAGGGCACCAGCGCGCCCGGCGCGCTGGCGGACCTGGCGACCTCGTTCATGGACATCAAGCCGCAGGACAAGCAGGAGGTGCTGGAGACCATCGACCTCGCGCTCCGCATCGACAAGGTGTCGAAGCACCTGGCCGAGCGGCTCGAGGTGCTGCGCATCTCCAACGAGATCGGCCAGCAGACCAAGGCCTCCTTCGACGAGCGGCAGCGCGAGGCGATCCTGCGCGAGCAGATGGCGACGATCCAGCGCCAGCTCGGCGAAGGCGACGGCAAGCAGGCGGAAGTCACCGAGCTGACGGCTGCGATCGCCAAGGCCAACATGCCGCCGGAAGCGGAGGCGCATGCCAAGAAGGAGCTGCGCCGCTACGAGCGCATGCCGGAGGCCGCCGGCGAAGCCGGCATGGTCCGCACCTATCTCGACTGGCTGATCGAGCTGCCCTGGGCGCTCCCTGCGGAGAAGCCGATCGACATCAAGCAGGCGCGCGCCATCCTGGATGCCGACCATTTCGGCCTGGAGAAGATCAAGAGCCGGATCATCGAATATCTGGCGGTGCGCAAGCTCGCCCCGCAGGGCAAGGCGCCGATCCTGTGCTTCGTCGGCCCGCCCGGCGTCGGCAAGACCTCGCTCGGACAATCCATCGCGCGTGCGATGGATCGCCCGTTCGTGCGCGTCAGCTTAGGGGGCGTGCATGACGAGGCCGAAATCCGCGGTCACCGCCGCACCTATATCGGCGCGCTGCCCGGCAACATCATCCAGGGCATCAAGAAGGCGGGCAGCCGCAACTGCGTCATGATGCTGGACGAGATCGACAAGATGGGCCGCGGCGTGCAGGGCGATCCTTCCGCCGCCATGCTGGAGGTGCTCGACCCCGAGCAGAACGGGACGTTCCGGGACAATTACCTGGGCGTGCCCTTCGACCTGTCGCGCGTGGTTTTCATCGCGACCGCCAACATGCTGGACCAGATCCCGGGTCCGCTGCTGGACCGCATGGAGCTGATCAGCCTCGCCGGTTATACCGAGGACGAGAAGCTGGAGATCGCGCGGCGCTACCTGGTGCGGCGGCAGCTGGAGGCCAACGGCCTCTCGGCCGGGCAGGCCGAGATCGAGCCGGAGGCCTTGAAGCTGATCGTCAAGGGCTACACCCGCGAGGCCGGCGTGCGTAACCTCGAGCGCGAGATCGGCAAGGTGTTCCGCCATGCCGCGGTGCAGGTCGCCGAAGGCACGGCCACGAAGGTCGTGGTGACGGCAAAGGACATCGCGACCGTGCTGGGCCAGCCGCGCTTCGAGGGTGAGATCGCGCTGCGCACCAGCGTTCCGGGCGTGGCCACCGGCCTTGCCTGGACGCCGGTCGGCGGTGACATCCTGTTCATCGAGGCGACGCGCGTGCCCGGCAAGGGCGGGCTGATCCTGACCGGCCAGCTCGGCGACGTCATGCGCGAGAGCGTGCAGGCTGCGCTGACGCTGGTGAAGAGCAAGGCCGCTCAGCTCGGCATCGATCCGCAAGCGTTCGAGAAGAGCGACATCCACGTTCACGTCCCGGCGGGCGCAACCCCGAAGGACGGGCCGAGCGCGGGCGTTGCGATGTTCACGGCGCTGACCTCCCTGCTCACCAACCGCACGGTGCGCAGCGACACCGCGATGACCGGCGAGATCTCGCTGCGCGGCCTGGTGCTGCCGGTCGGCGGCATCAAGGAGAAGGTGGTGGCCGCGGCCGCTGCCGGCCTGAAGCGGGTGATGCTGCCGGCGCGCAACAAGCGGGACTATGACGACATCCCGAAGAGCGCGCGGGACAACCTCGAATTCATCTGGCTGGAGCGCGTCGACGAAGCCATCGCCGCGGCGCTCGAGCCGGCCGAAGCCAAGGAAGCGGCGGAGTGAAGGTGATGAAGAAACTGCTGGAAAGAGCGAAGCGATCGCGGACAACGCAGCGGCTGCGCCAGCTGCTCGGTCGGGCGATCGACCGGGTGCGCGATGGGCTCGCGGGACCCGAGCCGCGGCTTCAGCCGGTCCCGGTCCGGGTGAAGCGCCGCAAGGGTTGAGCCCTCCGTCTCAGGCCCTCGCGGCTGCCCCAGACAAAAGGCCCCCTCGACCCGAGGGGGCCTTTGCGTTGTTAGCCCACGGCGTCCTTGGCCGCCTTGACCGGGCGGGCGCGGACGATCTTCCGGGCCGGCTTGGCCTTGAACATCATCTCTTCGCCCGTGAACGGGTTGGTGCCCTTGCGCGCCTTGGTCGCGGGCTTCTTGATCACCACGAACTTGGCGAAGCCCGGCACCAGGAACAGGCCGTTCTTCTTGAGCTCCTTGTGACCGACGTCGGTCAGCGTCTCCATGACGTTCTTGACGTCGCGCTTGGAAAGCTCTGTGGCGGTCGCAATCTTTTCGATCAACTGCGATTTGGACATTTGGGTGGCCATCGTGTCTCCTCTGATTCGTGACGGCTGCATATTAGACCAACCGGCGAAGGCCTATAGCCTTCTGCACAGTTTTGTCGCGATTTTACGGGCTTTTTGCCCCGCTGTGACAAAAAACCCTGCATTTTAGCCACTTCCAGTGCGGAAGGAGCCTTGAGCAGCGGATTTTGCCTTGTTTCAAAGGCCCGCACGACATCTTGCTAGAACTGATTCGCCGCTTTCGACAAGCGAAGACCGGCCTCTTTCTGAAAGGAGGCGCGTGTTTCACCCTGAAAAATAAGGGTTGGAGCGCATGTCGCCGGTCTTACGCCCCGTAAAAACAGGGAGAAAGTGAGGGGGCGGTCGGCTAGACGCGCTCGATGATGATGGCGGGCGCCATGCCGCCCGCGGCGCACATGGTGACGAGACCGCGCTTGAGATCGCGCCGTTCGAGCTCGTCCAGCACCGTGCCGATCAGGATCGAGCCGGTGGCGCCGATGGGATGGCCGAGCGCGATCGAGCCGCCGTTGACGTTGACCTTGGCCCGGTCGAGCTCGAGGTCGCGGATATATTTCTCCGCCACCACGGCGAAGGCCTCGTTGATCTCGAACAGGTCGATGTCGTCGATGGAGAGGCCCGCCTTGGCCAGAACCTTGCGCGTTGCCGGCACCGGCGCGTTCAGCATCAGGGTCGGCGAGTCCCCCATGTTCGCCATCGCGACCACGCGGGCCCGGGCTTTGAGGCCATGGGCCTTGGCGTAAGCGGGCGAGGCCAGCAGGATCGCGGCAGCGCCGTCGACGACGCCGGAGGAGTTGCCGGCGTGATGGACGAAGTCGATCTCAAGGTCTGGATAATTCTGCAGGATCAGGCCGCGATAGGTCGTGCCCTTGTCGTCGAGCGCGTAGTCCGCGATCGCCGGAAACGCCGGTTTCAGGCTGCTGAGGCCTTCCATCGTGGTCTGCGGCCGGGGGTATTCTTCGTGATCCAGCGCCAGGCTGCCGTCCTCGCGGTGAACAGGCACGAGGCTCTTCTTGAAGTGGCCGTTCGCGATCGCATGCGCGGCGCGCTTCTGGCTCTCCAGCCCGAGCGCATCGACGTCGCTTCGGGTGATGCCTTCCAGCGTCGCGATGGCATCGGCGCAGACGCCCTGATGCGACTGCGGATGCCGTGCCCGCAGGCGCAGATTGCCGCCGTCCATCATCATCGGGCCGCCGCCGCGGCGTCCCTCCATCGACATCATCTCGCAGCCGCCGGCGATGACGAGATCTTCCGCACCCGCCATGATCGACGATGCCGCCATGTTGACGCTGGTGATGCCGCTTCCGCAAAAACGATCGAGCGTCACCGCGCTGGCACGCACGTCATAGCCGGCATCGAGCGCGGACATGCGGCCGAGATCGCCGCTCTGTGTTGCCACCTGCGCGCTGCAGCCCCAGACGATGTCGTCGACGTCAGCGGTGTTAATGCCGGTGCGCTCGGCGAGCGCGCGCAGCACCGTTGCGCCGAGCTGCTGCGGATGAATGCCGGACAGGGCTCCCTTGCCGGCCTTGCCGATGCCCCGCGGGGTCCGGCAAGCATCGATGATCAGCGCGTCAGGCATTGGCGTCGTCCTCTTGTTTATGGGTGTTGAGGACGGTTTTGAATAAGGGGGAGAAGAGAGTCAATGCGCGGCGCTACACGCTTCTCCCGCCGCTCGCCCGGATTTTCCGCGACGCGAAAGCCTCAGCGACGTCATGGCCGGCTTGTCCCGGCCATCCACGCTTTGCTCCGGGCAGGAAGAACGTGGATGCCCGGGACAAGCCCGGGCATGACGATCTCTTACTGGATCTAGATCGAAGAAGACAGCTACGCCCCCGCCGCGTTCTTCGCGATCACGTTGCGGTAGAAGCTGGCGCTGAGCTTTGCGGTGCGCACCTGGGTGTCGAAATTGACGTGGTACAGCCCGAAACGTTTGTTGAGGCCGTACACCCATTCGAAATTGTCCATCAGGCTCCAGAGGAAATAGCCGCGCACCGGCACGCCTTCGTCGGTGGCACGCTGGAGCTGGGCGAGATAGTTGCGCAGATACATGATGCGGTCGGTGTCGTAGATCTTGCCGTCGGGCGACACCACATCGTCGCCGGAGGTGCCGTTCTCGCTGATATAGATCGCATCCGTCTTCCAGATCTTCGCCGCCAGCTTCGGCACCCAGTAGATCGTCTCGGGTCCGACGCGCAGCCAGTCCGAATTCATGTGCGGGAAGGATTTCGGGATCGGCAGCGGCTTGAAGCCGGCGCCCTGGTCGGACGCCACCACGTAGTTCTGCGGCGCGTAGATGTTGAGGCCGAGGAAGTCGACCTTTGAGGAGATGATCTTGAGCTCCGCATCGGTGTATTTCGGCGCGTTGGCCCCGGCGTATTTCAGGAAGGCGTCGGTATAGCGGCCCGTCATGATGACGTTGAGATAGCCGGCATTCATCTCGCGCAGCGCGATCTCCGCGGCGCGCACGTTTTCCGGCGTGTCGAACGCAGGCGCGCAGGCATCGATGTTCTCCGCCGGCCCCACCCTGGTGCCGCGGCGGCCATGGGCGCGCACCGCCTGCACCGCGAGCCCGTGCGCCAGCGCGCTGTTGTGCCTGATCTGGTTGACGTCGGCTTGCGGCAGCGTCATCCCCGGCGCGTCGATGCCGATCCCGTAGCCGAAATAGACGAAGCGGCCGCTCTCGTTCAGCGTGAAGACGTTCCTGACGCGGTCGGTCAGACGCTCGGCGACATAGGCCGCGTAGTCGCCGAAGATCTTGCAGGTTTCCGTCGAGCGCCAGCCGCCGAAGCGGTCCTGGAGCGATTGGGGCAGATCCCAATGATAAAGGGTCAGCCACGGCTCGATGCCGTTCTTCAGGAGCTCGTCGACCAGGCGATTGTAGAAGTCGAGCCCCTTCGGATTGGGCTTGCCGTCGCCGTCGGGAAACAGCCGCGGCCAGGCCACCGAGAAGCGATAGGCCTTGCAGCCGAGCTCCTTGATGAGCGCGATGTCCTCCCTGTAGCGGTGATAGTGCTCGTTGGCGCGATCGCCGGTGGTGCCGTCCTCGATCTTGCCGGGAATGCGCACGAACTTATCCCAGATCGAGGCCCCTCGCCCGTCCTCATTGACCGCGCCCTCGACCTGATAGGACGAGGTCGCCGTGCCCCAGAGAAAGCCCGCGGGAAAGCCGCCTGCATGGCGCGGCGGCCGTGCCGGCTTGGCCTCGACGGCAAGGGGACTCGCAATCCCGGCTGCGGACAATCCCGCCAGCTTGGCAAACCGGCGGCGCGAGACCCTTTCCGTCATTGATGACGCTCCACTTACTTCTCTTCATTTCGGGCCGGCACAATGAACAGTTCCGGGCGATTTGAGAAGCCGGTGGATTTTAGCGTCGACTTGCTCCGATTGAACCGACCAAGACCTGCATCAGCCACGCGATGCCGGCGTCTCTCATCGCCGCTTTGGTCGCGATGGCCCGGATCGTGTCCGGTTTGCGCGCGAAAGGCAGCTCGACAAACACGAGGCCGAAACGGCCGGCATGCTGTTCCACCAATCGGCGCGGCAATGCGGCGATCAGTTCAGACCCGGAAAGCTGGGCAAGCGCCATCGTAAAATTCGGGACAGTCAAAGCGATGCGGCGTTCGAGGCCGCGCTTCGCCAACATCTCATCGACGAAACCGCGCGGTTCCCCGCTGAGAGAGACCAGCAGGTGCCGTGATCGCGCGAACGCAGCATCGGTTGGCGCTTTTGCGAAGGGATGTCCCTTGGGCATGGCCAGCACGAACTCTTCCTCGTAAAGCCTGCGCGCCTCGAACCGCGGTGATACCGCCGGCAGCGGCAGCATTGCGATATCGAGCTCGCGTCTTTCGAGCATGTCGAGGCTTTGCTGCCAAGGCTCTCCGATGGCGCCACCGCGCGGCGCAGGCATCAGGTGGATCAGCCCGATGTCAATGCGGGGAGCCGCAGTCGCGATCGATTGCAACAGGGGACCGATTGCTGAGACCAGCACGGCATCGGGAGCGCCAATCGTGAACCGACGGCTGCTTTGCTCCGGGTCGAACGGCGTTGCTGAGCCGATCAGCCGCTCGACGCGCGCGATGATCTCGGCCACCGGCTCTCCAAGCGCCAAGGCCCGTTCCGTTGGAACGACACCCTTCGGGGTCCGCAAGAACAGCGGATCGTTCAGCAAAAGACGGAGCCGGCCAAGCGCATGGCTTACGGCCGACGGCGTCAGCCTCAGCCGAGCGGCTGCACGCCCGACATGACGCTCTTCCAGAACCACGCGGAAGAGCACGAGAAGATTGAGGTCGATCCTGGATAGATCAATATGGTTCAGCATGTTGCTGAAACCATATCGCTGGATTCATTGGGATCAAGGCTTCATGCATTGGGCTCCTCGTGCGATCAGGAGCTGAGAAATGACCGCGAAACCGTCCGGGCTGAACAGGTGGCCATGCGAGCAGGAAAAGATATCGCGGCGCTCGATGATGGCCGCTACCGCAGCAATTCCGCTGTCCGGTCAGCTTTCGGCCGGTGCGGCCGCGGGGAGCGAGGCGATAGCGGGCCTCGTCGAACGCGCCCGCGCGAAAAATGCCGCGTTCATGCGTGGCGATATGGATCGCTGGTCCCAGCTTGTCCGCATCGCGCCCGATTTCACGCTGATGCAGCCCTTCGGCGGGCCTACAAGTCGGGGCTTCGACGCTAGCCCCCAGCGTCTGGCTGCCCTCTCCCGATACTTCAGGGCAGGCGAAACCGAACTTGAGGTTTTGCAAACTCATGCATCGGATGCCCTCGTCGCTCTCGTCATGGTCGAGCGCCAGCGCGCCGAGGTGGGCGGGTTGCCGGCTCAAGACTGGTCGCTGCGCGTGACCGAAGTCTACCGCACGGACGGCACGGATTGGCAACTCGTGCACCGTCATGCGGATCCGCTGGTCCGAAGCATCACCTTGAAACAGGCGGCGATACTCGCCCGGGGCTGGCCGGAGGAAGAATGATGAGGCGCCGCAGATGAGCCGGATTCGGAGCCGGCCGGCGGCTAGTCGAAACGACGGGCGATGTCGTCGCCGCGTTCAGCGCGAGCGCTTCGGCAATTTCCGCAGCTTGTCGGGGTTGAACGCCGGCATCCGCCCTGGTCCTTCGGGTGCGGGCGGCTGCTTTTCCGTGAGGATGAGCGTTCCGTGGAGGATCATGCCCGGCGCCTGAGGGGCCGTCGCGGTGTAGGTCGCGATCTTGCCAGGGCAGCTTCCCTCGATCGTCAACGTCAGCTCATCATCGTTGCCGAACACGGTGGCGCGACCGTCGGTATGACGCCTCGTCGACACGATGGCGGTAAAGCGATCTCCATCGACCTGGCAGGTGCCTTGATAGGTCATCAGGCTGTCACGGCCCCAGATCTGGCCGTCTGCGACGTGGACGATCCCGGTGCCCTGGTCGATGGGCGTCTTGTACCACGCCGCATATGTCCCGTCCTTCAGCATGGGAACGGTCTCCGTTGGCAGTCCCACGCGGACAATTGGCATCATCAGCGCCAACAAACGGTTAATGACCGGCCCCGTGCCAATCCGGTCTTTGCTTGCGCAGCTCGGCCTCGAGCTCCTCGATGATGCTGTGAAGCAGATGCACGGCAAGCGGGTCGGTCACCTCGCGCTCCAGATGCCGGTATCGCGCAATCAGGAATTCCTGCTCTCTCAACTGGTGCTCTGTCATCACACGGGCCCTCCGGCGAACCGACGCGGAGACGGCCGGAGAGTTTCGTTACAATTTTCGGATCATTTGCGATGGTTTCCAGTCGGTTAAAGGCTCGGCCGGGTTGCGGATTGTTCGAAAAGGCTGCCATGGGACCGCGACACCACCTCAGCGCCGAGGTCGTCATCTCGACCGTTGCTTCCAATTGCGCGCCCGGCGGGCTTCTGCTAGCTTGAGGTACGTGCCTCATTTCACCTCGCCGGCCGGGTCGGTGACCCGCCTCTGCCGCAACGATGCGGGTGGCGGCCGATTGCCGCGCCGCTGGGGGTGAGGCATGCGCCCAATCTGGGCTCAAGCAGAGTTGGCCATCGAAAACGGCCGACCGCCTTAGGGGAGGATGATTATGCAGCGTCTCTTGGTTGCAGGTGTGTCTGTTGCCTTCGCGATTGCAGCGGGGGTCGGCTCGGCCGGTGCGGCGGACAAGAAGGTTCTGGCCTTCGTCGTCAATGGCGCATCCGACTTCTGGAAGATCGCCGAGGCCGGGATGAAGAAGGCGCAGGGCGAGCTGCCCAATTACGACCTCCAGTTCAAATATCCGGAACAGGCTGCAGCCGCCGTGCAGCAGCGCGTGATGGACGACCTCGTCGCCGCCGGTGCCGCCGGCATCATGGTCAGCGCGGTCGATCCGAAGAACCAGACCGAGCACCTCAACAAGGTTGCGTCCCAGACGGTGCTGTTCACCACCGACAGCGACGCGCCGAAATCCAAGCGCGTGGCCTATATCGGCTCCTCCAACACCGATCTCGGCAAGGAGGCGGGAAAGCTGATGGTCAAGGCGCTGCCGAATGGCGGCAAATGCGTCGGCTTCGTCGGCCTGCCCGGCGCCGACAATGCGCGCGAGCGCATCGAGGGCGTGAAGGAGACGATCAAGGGCTCGAAGGTCGAGCTCGTCGACGTTCGCGGCGACGAGATCGACCAGACCCGCGCCAAGCGCAACGTCGAGGACATCCTCGCCGCCATGCCCGATGTGAGCTGCCTCGTCGGCTTCTACTCCTACAACACACCGCGGATCTACGAGGTGCTCAAGGAGGCCGGCAAGCTCGACAAGATCAAGATCATCGGCTTCGACGAGGATCCGATCACGCTCGGCGGCGTCAAGGAAGGCAGCATCGTCGGCACGGTGGTGCAGCAGCCGTTCGAATGGGGCTATCAGGGCATGAAGCTGATGGCGAGCTACATCGGCGGCGAGAAGTCCGGCATTCCGGCCAACGGCATCATCATCGTGCCCGGCAAAGTCATCGAAAAGGCGAATGTCGACGAGTTCATGGCCTCGATGAAGCAGATGCTGAAGAAATAGGAGAGATCCGCGCTGCCCGCCGCGCAGCCTGCCATGCCAGAACCGTTTCTCGAGCTGGTCGACATCAGCAAGAGCTATCCAGGCGTGGTCGCCCTCGACCACGTCGGGCTCCAGGTGTCGCCCGGCGAGGTCATTGCGCTGATCGGCGAGAACGGCGCCGGCAAGTCGACGCTGATGCGGGTGCTCGGCGGGGTCGTGGAGCCCAGCGGCGGCGTCATCCGCGTCGACGGCGCCGCGCGATCTTCGCTCACCGTGGCGGATGCGATCAAGGCGGGCATCGCCTTCGTCCATCAGGAACTGAACCTCTTCGACAATCTCGATGTCGCGGGCAACGTCTTCATCGGCCGCGAGCCCGTGCATGGCGGACCCTTGCGGCTGATCGACCGCAAACGGATGTATGCCGATGTCGCGCCGCTGCTGGAGCGGATGGGCTGCGATTTCGCGGCCGATGCGCCACTCGCCGAACTGTCACTGGCGCAGCGGCAGCTCGTCGAGATCATGAAGGCGCTTTCGCTCGACGCTCGTCTCGTCATCATGGACGAGCCGACCTCGAGCCTGACGCTCGCCGAGACGGACCGCCTGATGCGAACCGTGGCTGGCCTGAAAGCCCACGGAGTCAGCATCATCTTCATCACGCATCGGCTCAACGAGGTGATGCAATGTGCCGACCGCGCGGTCGTGCTGCGCGACGGTCGCGTGGTCGGCGCACTGACGCGTGCGGAGCTCTCTCCGGCGGCGATGATCCGCCTGATGATCGGCCGGGACCTGAAATCGCTCTACGTTCCCCCGGCCGCGCCGCCCGGCGACAGCGTGCTCGAAATCGTCGATGCCGTCACCGACACCTATCCCGGCCGCGCCGTGAGCCTGTCCGTCCGCCGCGGCGAGATCCTCGGACTGGCCGGTCTCGTCGGGTCCGGCCGCACGGAGCTCGCGCGCGCCGTCTTCGGCATCGACCGATTGCGCGGCGGCGCGATACGACTGGATGGCGAGCCGATCCGCATCGAAAGCCCGCGGGCCGCGATCGAGCAGGGCATCTATCTCGTTCCGGAGGACCGCAAGGGCGCGGGCCTGCTGCTCGACGTCTCGATCACCGAAAACATCTCGCTGCCGGATCTGGCGTCCTATATGCGCTTCTGGCTGGTGGATACCGCGCGCGAGAACGAGAATGCGGCGTGTCAGCGGGAGCGCCTCAAGATCCGCGCGCCCGACGTCAAGACCGCCGTCGGCTCGCTGTCGGGAGGCAACCAGCAGAAGGTCGTGCTCGCCAAATGGCTGTCGATGCAGCCGAAGGTCCTGATTGTCGACGAGCCGACGCGCGGGGTCGATGTCGGAGCCAAGCAGGAGATCTACGGCATGCTGCGCCGCCTGACCGATGCCGGCGTGGCGATCCTGATGATCTCCAGCGACATGGAGGAGGTGATCGGGGTCAGCGACCGGCTCGCGGTCATGCATGAAGGCGCGATCTCGGGCTTCCTTGATCGCAGTCAGTTCAGTGAGCACAACGTGCTGCAGCTTGCCGTTGGCCACACAATCGCGGCGGAGGCACCTTGAACAAGAAAGACTTGAGCCTTCTCGTTCTGATTCTGGTGGTCGGGACCGTCGTCGCCCTGATCAATCCGAGATTCCTGTACGTCGGCAATCTCTCGAACACCGCCAACCAGATCGGGCTGTTCGGCATCTTCTCGATCGCGCAGGCCTTCATCATCATCATCGGCGGGATCGAGCTCTCGGTCGGTTCGGTGATCGCGCTGCTCGGCGTCCTGTTCATCGACCTGATCGTCAATCACGACGTCAACTGGGTGGTCGCCCTCGCGCTGATCATTGCGGCCGGGCTCGCGATCGGCCTCGTGCATGGCACGCTGGTGACCAGGATGCGGATCCAGGCTTTCGTGGTCACGCTGTGCGGCCTGCTGATCTATCGCGGCGCGGCGCGCTATTACACTGAGGACGCGACGGCGGGCTTCGGCTTCGGTGCGAGCTTTCCGACGCTGGAATGGCTGGCCGCCGGCCGCACCAACGTGCTCGGCTTCCCGCTGCCGCACAGCGTGGTGGCGCTCGCCGTGGTGGCCGTGATCGCCTGGGTGGTGCTCCACCGCTCGGTGTTCGGCCGCTATCTCTTCGCCGTCGGCAAGAACGAGGAAGCGGCACGCTATTCCGGCATTCGCACCAACCGCGTGATCGTCTCGGCCTATGTCATCTGTGGCGGGCTGACTGCGTTTTCGGCGATCCTGATCGCGATGTACACCCGTTCGATTTCGCCAGCCGTGCACGGCTCGTTCTACGAGCTCTACGCCATCGCCGCCGCCGTGCTCGGCGGCTGCTCCTTGCGCGGCGGCGAAGGCTCGATCATCGGCGTGGTGCTCGGCACCGTGCTGCTCCAGGTGCTGCAGAACCTGGTCAACCTGCTGGGCATTCCGAGCTCGCTCAATTTCGCGGTGATGGGAACGGTGATCCTGCTCGGCGTCCTCGGAGATCAGTATCTCGTGCAACGACGCCAACGCGTGGGGGTGGCCAAGAGAGGCGAGCAGACGAGCGTCGCGGCGGCTCCCCTCGAGCGCGTGAAGGCGGAGTGAAGCGAGGGGTTGCGGGCGTGCGGCCGACATCGAGGCCGCCCGAGAGAGGACGCCGGCACTTCCAAAATGCTTAGAACGTCACCCGCATGCCCGCGTAGAACGCGCGCGGCCGTGCCGGGCTCAGCGAGCGCGGGTCGGTGAAATCCGCGCCGCCATTGGTGAAGTTGGGCAAAGCCTCGCGGTCGAAGAACTGGCCGTAGGTCACGTAGCGCTTGTCGAACAGATTGTCGACACGGCCATAGAGCTGGACGTTCTTCCCGACCTGATAGGAGGTGTGGAGATTGAACACCGTATAGGACGGCAGCTTCGCGAACTGGTTCGACTCGTCGCCGACGAGATATTGGCTGGAGACGAACAGCGCGTTGCCGCCGACCTTCCAGACGTCGGTCACGGCGTAGTCGACGCCGACCTTGACGCGGTGGCGCGGAACCGCCGGGATCTGGTTGCCGGGCCTGACCTGGATGGTCTCGGTGGCCGGGTCCGCAAACGGGCTCTCGGACCCGAGCTCCAGCGGATCGAGGAAGCGCGCATCGACGAAGGCGTAGCTTGCCTGGAACTGAAGCGTCGGAGACTTGATGTTGACCTCGGCCTCGAGCCCCTGCCGCCTTGTCCGGCCGACATTCGTGAAATAGCCGAAGCCGGTCCGGCCAACGGCCGGCACCGCCATGATGTCATCGTGGTTGGTGGCGCGAAAGCCGCCGAGCTTCCATCCAAGGGTGCCGATGTTCAGCTCCTTGGTGCCGCGAAAACCGGCCTCCACGGTCTTGGAGACGACCTGCTTCAGCGGCGGATCCGCGACCAGAAACGCAGCGAGCAGGCAGGGCCTTGCGGGATCGGCGCAGCCGAGCTCGAGCGGCGTCGGCACGCGGTTGGCCTCGGAATAGCCGGCATAGGCGGTCAGCTCGGGCGTGATCTTGTAGGTGCCGCCGATGATCGGATTGAAGCGGGTGTAGGCGTGGTCGCCGTTGAGCGCAGTACCGAGCTGATCCTCCAGGGTGATCCGAGCCGCGTTGAAGCGGCCGCCCCCCGTGACGGCGAAGGCGTCAGTGACGTTGAACGTATCCATGGCGTAGAGGCCGTTATACTGATTGACGGTCCGCAGCGAGACGGGGCCGGCGACGGGATCCGCCACGGGAGTCGCTCCTAGGAAAACGCCGCTGCCGCTGACGACGTAGTTCTCTCCCATCGAGCCGATCTCGGAGGAGGCGTTGTAGCGCGTGACGCTGGCGTCATAGGTTGCGCCGACCACGAAGCGGTTGTCATGGCCGAGCAGTTGATCGGTGTTGGTGGCCTGCCCCGACACGCCGAATGTGGACGAACGGATCGAGCTGCGGTCGATCGCGCCGAGGATCGTTCCCGGCGCAAACGGATTGGCGAGCTGCACGCCGCCCGCGCCGTAGGCGGGTGAGGTGTCGTCGCCGAAGCAGAGCAGCGCCGGATCTGCAGCGCACTCCTCCAGGTCGGTCGGATTGCCGTCGACGATGTTCTGCTCGAACCTGCGCACATGCGCGGTGCCTTCGAACGTCCAGGTCGGCGTGGCGTCGACCTTGCCGGTCAGGTTGAGATAGCCGACGCGGTTGGTCGTGGTCTGGGGCGTGGTGTAGGTCGCGCCCCAATATTTATCCAGCAGCTCGGCCGGGACGGTGGCGCTGGCGCCGAAATTGTTCTTGGCGACCCCCATGTTGACGTGGAATTCGCCGTCCGCGGTCCTGTAGCCGACATCGCCGTAGAAGCGCCGCACGGTCGATTGCGAGAAATTGCGGAAACCGTTGTCGCGCAGGCCTTCGAGCGCACCGTAGACGGCGTAATTCTGATCGACCTGCTTGCCCCATTGCGCCGAGCCCTGAATGCGGCCGAACGAGCCGCCCATGATGTCGAGCTCCGTGCCCTGATAGGTGAAGCCGTCCTTCATTTGCAGGTTGAGGGCGCCGCCCAGCGCGTTGAGGCCGAAGGCCGGATTGTTGGTCACCAGCGTCACCGACCTGATCGCGGCCGTGGGGATCAGGTCCCAGTTGACGGCGTCCGAGAAGGCTTCGTTGATGCGGACGCCGTTCTGGTACACGGCGAGGCCTTGCGGCGTGCCCACCACCGGCGAGGCAACGAAGCCGCGGAACTCGACATCCGGCGTGAACGGATTGCCGGTGACTTCGCTGATATTGACGCCGGGGATGTTGTCGCGCAGCGCGTCGGTAATGTTGAGCGAGTTGGTGCGCTTGATCTGGCTGGCATCGACGGCATTGATCGCCGACGGGACCTTGTCGACATCGAGACCCCGGCCGATGCCCGGCGAGGTCGGGTAGACGTAAAGGCGTGTCCTCGGGGCGGCGGATCCCGGCGCCCCTATCCGCGCGACCGGTCGCGACGGCGCCGCGCGCCGCGTTGCCGGCGGCGGTGCGGCCACCTCGACCGGCGGCAGGTTCTGGACGTTGGTCTCCTCGTCCGGCGCGGCCCCGGCGGGGCCCGCACAGACCAATCCCGATGCCAGCCCGGTCGACACCGAAGCCATCAGCAAACGACGCTTGAACGAAACAACCTTGCCCATCCCCCGCCTTCCCATCCGTGACCACCGGCTGTTTTGATTTCCGCCGATTGGTCGCGGCGAGTTTATTCGGCCGCAATGGTGACGCCAGCCACAAAAGGTCGGGTCCAATCCACACCCGTTTTCCCGACCAAATCGGGAATTTTTCCCGATCACCTCGGGTGCGATCAGGTTGCCGCTGTCGGCACCAGCGCTTCCACGGTCACACCGCCGTCACCGGAGACGACGTTGAGCGTGCCGCCGAGCGCCAGGATCCGTTCGCGCATGCCGACCAGGCCGAAGCCGAGCTTCTGGCCCGGCTCCATGCCGCGGCCGTTGTCGCTGACCCGCACCCGGGCGCAGTGGCGTCCGCCGGCCTGCTCGACCGGCTCGATGACGACGCTGACGGAGGTCGCGCCGGCGTGGCGGAACACATTGGTGAGCGCCTCCTGCACGATGCGGTAGATGGTGAGATCGGCGGTCTCGCCGGTTGCGCCCAGCGCCGGCGAGATCGAGGTCTCGATCGCGACGTCGGGACGCGACTCCCGCCACAGCCGCGACAGGGATTCCAGCGCCTGGCGCAGGCCGAGCTCGGCAAGGCCGACGGGCCGGAGGCGCTCCAGCACGCGGCGGTTGAACTGCTGCAGCGCATTGATCTGCTCCAGCATGGCGCTGCCATGCTTTCGCACGGCATCAGCGCTCGGCTCGCGTCCGTCCGCCTGCTTCGCCAGCGCGTTCGCATGGGCGCGCAGCGAGAACAGATAGGGCCCGAACTCGTCATGCAGCTCGCGCGCGATCTCCTTGCGCTCGATATCCTGCAGCGACACCGCGCGCTCGGCAAGGCGCCGCTTGTCCTCGACCGCCTCACCCAGCGTCGCGGCAAGATGGTTGAGCCTGGTGCAGATCGCGGCGAGCTCCGGCGCGCCGCCCGGCGCGACACGGGCCTCGTAATGTCCGCTTTCGAGCTGCCCCATCGCCTCCGCCAGCGATTGCAGCGGTGCCAGGGCACGGCCCACCACCCTCGTCATCAGGAAAAACAGCGCCAGCGCGATCACCGAGCCGACCTCGAGCTGGGTTACGATGCCGTCCCAGATCTCGGCGATCTCGTCGTCGGGATGCGAGGTGATGACGAGCGAGCCGGGCTTGCCGCGGATCGAGACCGGCACGCTGACCGCGGTCTGCTCGGGATGAACCAGGCTGACGAACCAGGCCGGCGGGCCGCGCGTGTCGGCGTCAGTGCCAAGCCGGGGCGGCGTCAGCGGGTTCCCAGCGGAATCGCGCAGCGCGATGCTGACATGCCGCAGGCGGCTGAGATCGCGGGCGATCTGGTTCAGCCGGGCATCCGGATCAGGCGCCTCGTTGAGGTCGGCAACGATCATCGCGATGAATTCGCGCGCGAGGCGGATCACGCTCTGGTCCTCGGCCTGCACGCGCGGGCCGGCCTCGGCGACCTGCCGGCCGATATTGACCGCGAGCCCCAGCGCCAGCAACAGCGCCAGCAACAGGTTGATGCGCCCGCGCAGGGAAAGATTCTGCCACATTGGTCTCGCTCGTGCCTCGCGAAGGGCCCGCGCCTGTCCGACGACGTTGACAGAGGCGAACCGCCCGATATCTAATCGGAAGCGTACAGCAATCCCCGCCGGGTTGCATGAGGCGACACGAGACGCGCGTCTTGTCTGCTCAGACTCATGCGGCGCAGAACAGGCTAGCTCCAAGGGAACGGGCTGTCGCGAGGAACGCCTATGCGCATTCTGATCGTCGACGATCATCCCATCGTCGCCTCCGGCTGCCGTGCCGTGCTGGCCGACGAAGGCGAGATCGAGATCCTGGAGGCCGCCGACGCCGAAGACGGCGAGTGCGTCTTCATCGTCGAACGCCCCGACCTCTGCATCATCGACATCAATCTGCCGACCGTCTCCGGATTCGAGCTCGCGCGCCGCATCCTCGAGCGCGCACCCGAGGCCCGCATCATCATGTTCAGCATGAATGACGACCCCGCCTTCGCCGCGCGCGCGATCGAGTGCGGCGCCAAGGGCTACGTCTCCAAGTCCGGCGATCCCGACGACCTCGTCGAGGCGATCCGCGCCGTCGGAAGCGGCGGCACCTACCTTCCGACCGCGATCGCGCGCAGCATCGCCTTTGCAGGGCCGGCGCTGGCGCAAAACCCGCTGTCGAAGCTGAACGCGCGGGAGATGGAGATCCTGCGGCTGCTCAGCGCCGGCAAGAGTCTGTCCGAGATCGCCTGGCTGGTGCAATCGTCCTACAAGACGGTGGCCAATACCTCGTCCATCATGCGCCAGAAGCTCGGGGTCAAGACCTCGGTCGAGCTGGTGCGGCTGGCGATCGACAGCGGCGTCGCCTGACGACACCACGAATTCGGTCACACAAGCGTTGCAATCCTGATGTGGTGAGATGCCACGGAGTCTTTCGGCATGACGATTCAGACTGTCTCGACCAACAAATCCCATGGCGGCGTGCAGGGCGTCTATCGCCACGCCAGCCAGGCGACCGGAACCGACATGGTGTTCTCGGTCTATGTTCCGCCGCATGCGGACGGCGCCAAGCTACCCGTGGTCTGGTACCTCTCCGGGCTCACCTGCACGCATGCCAACGTCACCGAGAAGGGCGAATTCCGCAAGGCCTGCGCCGAGCTCGGCCTGATCTTCGTCGCGCCCGACACCTCACCACGCGGGCCCGACGTTCCCGGCGATGCCAACAACGCCTATGATTTCGGCCTCGGCGCCGGTTTCTATGTCGACGCCACGCAAGAGCCGTTCGCGCGCAACTATCGCATGTGGAGCTATGTCACCGACGAGCTGCCGAAGCTGGTGGCGGAGAATTTTCCGGTCGATGCCAGGCGCCAATCGGTGATGGGCCATTCCATGGGCGGCCACGGCGCGCTGACGGTGGCGCTGCGCAACCCGCACCGCTTTCGCGCAGCCAGCGCGTTTGCCCCGATCGTCGCGCCCTCGCTCGTGCCCTGGGGCATCAAGGCACTGACCGGCTATCTCGGGCCGAACAAGGATTCCTGGCGCAACCACGACACGGTGGCACTGATCGAGGACGGCGCGAAATTCTCCAGCTTCCTGGTCGACGTCGGCGAGGCCGACAATTTCCTGAAGGAGCAGCTGAGGCCCGAGCTGCTCGAGGCCGCCTGCGCCAAGGCCGGCATCCCCCTGACGCTGCGGCGCCAGGCGGGCTACGACCACAGCTACTATTTCATCTCGACCTTCATGAGCGATCATCTGCATTGGCATGCGGAGAGATTGAAGGGGTGATCTTCTTAACCTCCCCTGGAGGGGGAGGGTCGCTTCACGTCGAGCGAAGCGAGAAGTGAAGCGGGGTGGGGTGATCTCTCCACACGGGCACCGCCTCGGTGGAGAGACTGTCACCCCACCCCGTTCGCGCTCTGCGCGATCGACCCTCCCCCTCCAGGGGAGGGTAAGAATCCCCCTCCTACGGCTTGCCGTAGTTCGGCGCCAGCAGGCGGTTGCGGATGAGATAGCTCATCGTGCGCGACCAGGATTCATCCGTGTTGCCGCGCATATCGGCGCTGGCGACGGTAATCATGTTGCCGGTCTTCACGTCGCGCAAATAGACGTTGAGATTGATGATCAGGTTCGAGACCTTCTGCACGAGGCCGGTGATCTCCAAATCGGCGCCGAGCTGCCCGGCGAGCTTGAGGTCGCAGCCGCCGCAGGCCTGCAGGTTGGCGTGACGGGCTGCTTCTCGCACCGGCCCGATGTCGAGCACCTGGAACTTGCCCGACTCTGCCAATTCCTTGCGCAGCTGCTCGCTGATGCGCAAGAGCCGCGCCTCTTCCGGCTTGGATCCGTAGAACTCGCCGGGCAGGCTGGTGTCGACCAGCTCGAAATCGAACACCGCGAGTTTCGGCGGGTCGGCGAGCGCGGCCGATCCCGTCAACAGCAAAGCTGCGGTCGCCAACAATGCTCGCATGATCGTGATTCCCGGCCTCGCGCGCGCGGGGACGAAATGCGGGGTTGCATGGCCTGACAAATTGGTCATGCTTGAAGCAGAGACAATTCTTCACCGGCGGTCAAGCCGGGGAGATCGTCTGGAGGAAACATGATCCGAGGGTTGGCCGGCCTGATCTGCTTTGGTCTTGCCGCGACGAGCGCGCTTGCTGCCGATCCCGTCACGATCGGCGTCGGCTATCTCGGAATCGCCGGCACCCGATCGACGCTGTCGCTGGTCGAACAGCCCGCCGAGAACGACGGCCTCGCCGGCGCGCGCCTTGCCATCGAGGACAATAACACCACCGGGAAATTCACCGGCCAGCGCTTCACGCTGGAGGAGCGCCGCATCAAGGAAGGCGAGGACGCGGTGCAGGCCGCGACCGCGCTGGCCGAGAAGAACGGCTTCATCGTCGCCGACCTGCCCGCCGATGCTCTCCTGAAAGTGGCGGACGCCCTGCGCGATCGCGGCACGCTGCTGTTCAACGCTGGGGCGATCGACGAGCGGCTGCGCGAGGCTGATTGCCGTGCCAACGTCATCCACACCGCGCCGACGCGCGCGATGCTGGCGGATGCGCTCGGCCAATACCTGGTGTGGAAGAAGTGGTCGCGCTGGCTGCTGGTGGTCGGCTCGCATGACGAGGACAAGCTGTTCGCCGAGGCCTTGAGACGAGCCGCGACCCGCTTCGGCGCCAAGATCGTGCAGGAGCGCACCTTCGAGGACAAGGGCGGCGCGCGCCGCACGGATTCCGGCGTCACGCTGATCCAACGCCAGATGCCTGTCTTCACGCAGCAGGCGCCGGCCTATGACGTGCTGGTCGCCGCCGACGAGAGCGAGGTGTTCGGCGCCTATCTGCCCTATCGCAGCTGGGATCCGCGCCCGGTCGCGGGATCGGCCGGCCTCGTGCCGCGCAGCTGGGATGCGTCGCAGGATCAGTGGGGCGCCATCCAGATGCAGAACCGTTTCATCAAGCTGAATTCGCGGCGGATGACCGCGCTCGACATGCAGGCCTGGACGGCGGTGCGCATGATCGGCGAAGCCACCTCGCGCACCAATTCCGGCGAGGTGAAGAAGGTCACCGATTTCATCAAGGGCCCCGATTTCTCGGTCGCCGCCTTCAAGGGCACGCGCCTGACGTTGCGCGACTGGAATTGGCAGCTGCGCCAGCCGATCCTGTTGGTCGACGGCCGCATGGTGGTCTCGGTGTCGCCGCAGGAGGGCTTCCTGCACCAGGTCTCCGAGCTCGACACGCTCGGCTACGATCGCCCGGAGAGCAAATGCAAGCTGAAATGAGTGAAGTGATGCGACCGAGCCTCCGCAGAGATGGTGCGCTCCCTCTCCCGCTTGCGGGAGAGGGTTGGGGAGAGGATTTCTCCGCTCGCGAGAACCCCCAAGAGGAGAGAGACCTCTCCCGTATCGCATCTGTCGATGCGATACGACCTCCCCCGCAAGCGAGAGCTTTGCACAAGAGGAGGATTTGCGATTCTCTAGGGCCTGTGGTGGAGGCGGATTCGGATGGCATATCGAGAGGTTGGGCAACTGAGCTTCGCGGATGCGCTGGTATCGCGGCGAGGGAAGGGTAGCCCGGTGCTGAAGCGGATTGGCGAACTGGTCGACTGGGCGGCAGTGGAGAGAGTGCTGAATGGTCTTCCGGAGCCGGAGCGCGGCCCTCCGCCCTATCCGCGACTGGTGCTGTTCAAGGCGCTGCTGCTGCAGCAATGGTATGGGCTTTCCGATCCGGCGCTCGAGGAAGCGCTCGACGACCGGGCCTCGTTCCGCGCCTTCTGCGGCTTTGTGCTGAGCGACGAGACGCCTGATCACACGACGATCTGGCGATTCCGCGAGGCTTTGCAGCGAGCCGGTCTGGACGAGAAGCTGTTCGCCGAGATCCTGCATCAGATCGACGCACGCGGGCTGGTGCTGCGCCGGGGCACATTGATCGATGCGAGCCTGATCTCGGCAGCAGTAAAGCCGCCGAAGCCGCCAAAGGACCCGCAGCCGCCCGGCCCGGACGGCCGTGAACCGAGCAAGCTGGTCAACAGCAAGCGCGATCCAGATGCACGCTGGACCAAGAAGGGCGGCAAGCGGTACTTCGGCTACAAAGCCCATATCGGCATGGATCAGAGTTCGGCCATCGTCCGCCGCAGCAAGCTGACCGACGCTGCGGTCAACGACACGGTGCCCGCCGACGAGTTGGTCTGTGGTGATGAGAAGGCGGTCTATGCCGACCAAGCCTATGACAAGCACGAGCGCCGCAGCGGGCTCGCCGCGCGAGGAATCAAGCCGAGGCTGATGTTCCGGCCGAACAAGCATCATCCGCTCACCGAGCGGCAGAAGCGCTTCAACAATGCCGTGGGAAAGCGCCGCGCACCGGTCGAGCAGGTCTTCGCGCGCCTCAAGGGCAGCTACCGCTGGGCGCGCGCTCGCTATCTGGGTTTGGCGCGCAATCAGACGCATCTGCGCCTGATCTGCCTCGCCATGAACCTCAAACGATGGGCGGTGCTGTGCCCGATAGGAGCCGCAGCGTGACCACCACCCGCCGCTACCCCGCGGCCACGAAAAACAGACGCCCCACCCCTCTGGGGCTACGCGAGGCCGTTCAAAAAAAGCCCCATATCGAACTTCACTCCAGCACAACTCATTACGCAAAGCTCTCGCAAGCGGGGGAGGCAAAGACAGCCCGCGGACAGATGTCGCGCATCCTAGAGACAGCGTTGCTGGCGGCCCTGGTACTGGCGGCAGCCCCCGCGCACGCGTTCATCGCCTATGTGTCGAACGAGAAGAGCAACACTGTCTCGGTGATCGACACCGACAGCTGGACCGTGACCAAGACCATCAAGGTCGGCCAGCGGCCGCGCGGCATCGATTTCACGCGCGACGGCAAGTTCGTGATGGTCGCGGTCGGCGATGACGACACCATCCAGGTGATCGACGCCAAGACGCAAACCGTGGTGGACAGCCTGCCCTCCGGACCCGACCCCGAGCTGTTCGCGCAGGACGCCGCTGGCAAGACCCTTTATGTCGCCAACGAGAACGACAACACGGTGACGGTGATCGACCTCGAGAAGCGCGCCCGTCTCGGCGACATCCAGGTCGGCGTCGAGCCCGAGGGCATGACCATCAGCCCCGACGGCAAGACGCTGATCAACACGTCCGAGACGACCAACATGGCGCATTTCATCGACACGTCGTCGCGCCAGATCGTCGCCAACGTACTGGTGGATGCGCGGCCGCGCTTTGCCGAGTACAAGCACGATTCATCGGAGGTCTGGGTGTCCTCGGAGATCGGCGGCACCGTCTCGATCATCGATCCCAAGAAGCACGAGGTGATCGGCAAGGTCACGTTCGAGATCCCGGGCCTGCGGAAGGAGGCGATCCAGCCGGTCGGCATCGGCATGACCAGGGACGACAAGACCGCCTTCGTCGCGCTCGGCCCCGCCAACCGTATCGCCGTTGTCGACGTCGCCTCGCGCAAGGTGACGAAATATCTCCTGGTCGGACAGCGGGTCTGGCACGTGGCGTTCACGCCGGACGAGAAATATTTGCTCACCACCAACGGCGTGTCGAACGACGTCTCCGTCATCGACGTCGCCGCGCAGAAGGTGATCAAGACCATTCAGGTCGGCGAGCTGCCCTGGGGCATCGCGATCGCGCCATGACCAGCCCTGCCCCGATCGCCGAACCGCAGGAGACGCCGAGACCGGGAGCGGCCACGGTGCCGGCGTTGTCGATCGATGGCGTCAGCCATGCCTATGGTCCGCGGCGTGCATTGATGGACGTGTCCTTCAATGTGCAGCCCGCGAGCTTCACGGCATTGCTGGGACTCAACGGCGCCGGCAAGAGCACGCTGTTCTCGCTGATCACGCGGCTGTTCGGCATCCAGACCGGCCGCGTCGGCATTTTCGGCCATGACGTCAGCAAGAGCCCCGGCGAGGCGCTGCGGCTGCTCGGGGTCGTGTTCCAACCGCGCACGCTCGATCTCGACCTGTCGCTGACTCAGAACCTTATCTATCACGCCGCGCTGCACGGCATCGGCCGCCGCGAGGCCTCAGCGCGCAGCGCCGAGCTGCTCGACCGCATCGGGCTTGCGGATCGCGCTGCGAGCAAGGTGCGCGACCTCTCGGGCGGACAGATGCGGCGGCTGGAGATCGCCCGCGCGCTGCTGCACCGGCCGCGCCTCCTGCTGCTCGACGAGCCGACCGTCGGCCTCGACGTCAAGGCGCGCGCCGACATCATCAGCCATGTCCGCCAGCTCGTGACCGAGCAAGGCATCGGCGTGCTCTGGGCCACGCACCTGTTCGACGAGATCATGCCCGGCGACGATCTCGTGGTGCTGCACCAGGGCAAGGTGCTGGCGCAGGGGCCGATGAGCCGCGTCGTCGCGGAAGCCGGTGCTCAGGACGTCAACACCGCCTTCATGCGTCTCACCGGTGCGCAAACCATGCCGGGAGGCGGCGCATGAGCAGCATCACGACGCGCGAGGCGCCGCGCGGCTTCTCGTCCGCCGAGTACATGACCTGCCTCACCGGCATCGTCTGGCGCGAGGGCCTGCGCTTCCTGCATCAGCGCGAGCGCTTCGTCTCGGCGCTGGTGCGGCCTTTGGTGTGGCTGTTCATCTTTGCCGCCGGCTTCCGCCAGGTGCTCGGCATCTCCATCATCCCGCCCTACGAGACCTACATCCTCTACGAGGTCTATATCGCACCCGGCTTGATGGCGATGATCCAGCTCTTCAACGGCATGCAGTCCTCGCTGTCGATGGTCTACGACCGCGAGATGGGCAACATGCGCACGCTCCTGGTGAGCCCGCTGCCGCGTGGATTCCTGCTGTTCTGCAAGCTGCTCGCGGGCACCGCGGTATCGCTGCTCCAGGTCTATGCGTTCCTGCTGATCGCCTGGCTTTGGGACATCACCCCGCCGCCCCAGGGCTATCTCACCGTGCTGCCGGCGTTGATCCTGTCGGGGCTGATGCTGGGCTCGCTCGGCATGCTGATCTCGTCGGGCATCAAGCAGCTGGAAAACTTCGCCGGTGTCATGAACTTCGTGATCTTCCCGATGTTCTTCGCCTCCTCCGCGCTGTACCCGCTCTGGCGGGTGCAGGAGGGCAATCCCTATCTCTATTATCTGTGCGAGGCCAATCCGTTCACCCATGCGGTCGAGCTGATCCGCTTCGCGCTGTATGGCCAGGTCAACTGGATTTCGCTGGCGGTGGTCGCTCTCTGCACAATCGTCTTCATGATCGGCGCGATCCTGGCGTATGATCCCTCGCGCGGGCTGGCGCGACGCGGGCCTGCGGGAGGCGAAGGATGACGGTTCGGGTTCTGGCCATTTCCATCCTGGTTCTCGCGGTTGCGAGCACGGCGGCGCACGCCGTCGATCCCCGCTATCCGGACTGGCCGTGCACCCAGGCGAAGGTGCCGGAGATTTCGCTGGCGGCCGTGTGGGGCGGCCCGGCGCTCGACGACGTCCAGAACAAATGGAAGGACGACGCCAGGATCCGCGCGCTCGTTGCGAAACTGGCGGCGCGCAAGACGTCGCTGGACGAGGCGGAAAAGCTGGTGAAGGCGTTTCTCGCAGGTTCCGCCGCCGACAAGACCGCCAACGCCAAGCTGCTGTTCACCGGCCTGTTCGACACGCTCAACGCCCAGCGCTCCCAGGTCATGAACGGGCTAGAACGCGTCAGCCGCAAGCAGCGCGATGCCGCCGACAAGATCCGCGCGGAGACGGTTCAGCTCCAGGCCCTGCAAGGGGCCACCCCGCGTGACGAGGCCAAGGTCGAGGCGCTCAGCAACGAGCTGATCTGGAAGACCCGGATCTTCGAGGACCGCCACAAGGTGGTGCGCTTCGTCTGCGAGGTTCCAACCTTGATCGACCAGCGCCTGTTCGCGCTCGGGCGCGTGATCCAGCAGGAAATGGAATAGCGTCAGTCACGCTGACGACTCACGAAAAGTTCCCGCAATCGCCCCGCCAACGTTAACCTTTCGCCGCGCTATCTGCCGGAACCAAATCGATTTATCATGGCTTGTCGACGTGAACTCCAGACGTCGGGAGGCCTCGATGGGAACCAAGACATTCATGCTCGCGGGCGCTGCGGTCCTCAGCATGCTCGCAACCAGCGCCTTTGCTGACGACATGACCGGGATGATCACGCGGATCGATCGGCTCAACGGCACGATCTCGATCCAGCAGACGCAGAAGGGCACGGTCGGCGCCAGCACGGGCAGCGCCGGCGCGCTGCAGGAGTACAAGGCGAAGGATGCCGCGATGCTGGATGCCGTCCATGCCGGCGACAGGGTGAGCTATTCCGCCACCGAGACCAACGGTACGGGCACTTTGACGAAGTTGCAGAAGCAGAAGCCGTAGGTTCACACCGTCGTTGCGAGCGCAGCGAAGCAATCCAGAGTCCCTCCGCGAGAAGACTCTGGATTGCTTCGCTGCGCTCGCAATGACGAGGAGAGAATTGCGCCCCTCTCCAGCACCCTCGTTGCGGAACCAATTGAGACGCCTACTGCTCCGGGCGCGGCTCCGGCTGCGCCTCTTCGGTCGGAAGATTCGCGCGCTCCCAGCCGTCGGTGCCGTCGGGATACCAGGCGATATTGGAATAGCCGTAAGCCAATGCGCGCTTGGCGGCGTTCCAGGACATCCAGCAATCGGCGAGGCAATAAATCACCAGCAGCGCGGCCTTGTCGCCGCGCGAGGCGCGCGCAAGGCCGCGCTGGAGATAGTCGTCCATGGCGGGCGGCAAGTTGCCGTAACCGGTGTCCGGCAGCCAGAGGCTGCCCGGAATGTTGCTGCGCGGCGCGTCGCGCCACACCGTGCCCGCAGGCAGGTTCTTCGGCTTCGGCGGACGCGGCATCACGTCGACGAAGGCGCCACTGCTCGCGCGCCAGATCGCCTCCGCCTCCCCGGTCGTGAGCACGCGCGCCCCCGTGAGCGTCGCCGGCACCGGCGCGCGATAATTGTCGGTACGATATCCCTCGGGCTCGAACGGCTCCTGCTGCTGCGCGAGCGCCGGGGCCGCGAGCAGGGCAACGACGAACGCAGCGGCAAGCGGCCGGCTCATGGCGCCTTCTTGGCCGTCTCCGCGCCGAGCGGCCGATTGCTCTCGTCGAGCAGCGGCACCCCGAAATCGATCAGGATCTTGTTGATCTCGCCCTGGTTCTCCTGGATGAGGCGGTTGAGCTGCCGCTTCCAGTTCTGGTCGGCGGGACGGACGCCCATGCCGATGCGATAGACCAGCTTCGGCCCGGTGGTCTCCTTCACCAGCGGCGTGACGTGCAGCGAGCCGGCCTTCTTCGCGTAGTAGCCGGCCATCGGGCCCCACAGCACGCCGGCGTCGATCTTGCCGGCGGTGAGATCGTCGATCATCGCCTGCGCCGAATTGTCGAAGCGCGTGTCGATCATCAGCTGATAGGGCTTTGCGTCGCCCATCAGGCCTGCCAACGCCATATTCGTCGCCGGCGGCGTACCGGCGACGATGCCGATATGCTTGCCTTTCAAGCGTGCGTCCTCCAGCGTATCGACGTCCTCGAGCCCGCTGCCGGTCTTGGCGACCAGGGCATAGGTCGTGCGGTAATAGGGATTGGTGCCCTGCACGAGGTCGTCACCCTGCGGGTAGCCCATGATGACATCGCAGCGATGTGCGCCAAGCGTCATGCGCACGAAACCGGAGGCTTGCGGAAAGAAGACGTAGTCCAGCTTCTTCTGCAGCTTGCCCGCCAGAAACTCGGCGAGCTTGTTCTCGAAGCCCTCGCCCTTCTCGTTCGAGAATGGCAGGTTGCGCGGGTCGGCGCAGACGCGCAGCACCTTCGGGTCGACCAGCTCGAATGAGAGATCGCCGGTCTCGCTGGTCTGTGCGATGGCGAGATCGCCATGGGCACATGATGCGATCACGATCGAGAGTGAAAACCACCAGCGACGATGTCGAGCGGCCTGCGTCATCGCGCTTCCTCCTCGTTTTGTTTGAATGTTATCCATGCAACGCTTGACGCGCCACGTGTGCCAATTCTTGTTGGCTTAGCTTTGTTGCAGTGCAATGAGACGGATCCTTTGAACTGAGGCGGAAAAGTGTGTCGCATCGCTCCCCTGATCGCAGCCTTGTCCCTGGTCGCAGCGACGCTAGCACGCGCCGGGGCGGCCGAATTGCCTGTGAGCGAAGTCGCGCCGGGAATCTTCGTACACTCCGGGGCCATCGCGCTGATGAGCCGCGAGAATGCGGGCGACATCGCCAATGTCGGCTTCATCGTGGGAGATGAAGCGGTGGCCGTGATCGACACCGGCGGGAGCCTGCGCGAAGGCGAGGCGCTGCTGGCGGCGGTACGATCGCGCACGCAAAAGCCGATCCGCTATGTCATCAACACCCACGGCCATCCCGACCACGTCTTCGGCAATGCTGCCTTCGTAGCAGAGGGAACCAGCTTCGTCGGACACAGCAAGCTGCCGCAGGCGCTGGCGAGCCGCGGGCCGTACTATCTCGAAAATTTCAGGCGCATCATGGGCGCCGAGTTGATCGATGGCGTGAAGATCGTGCCGCCCACCCTGGTGGTGACCGACACGCTGACGCTCGATCTGGGCTCGCGCCGGCTGACCCTGCGCGCATGGCCGGCCGGGCACAGCGACAACGATCTGACCGTGTTCGACGAGACCACCAGAACCCTGCTTGCCGGCGATCTCGTCTTTCTCCGCCACATTCCCGTGATGGACGGCAGCATTCGCGGCTGGCTCGCCACGCTCAAGGAGTTGGAGACGATCCCGGCGCTGCGCGTGGTTCCCGGTCACGGCCCTGTGAGCGATTGGCCTGCGGCACTGAGCGATCAACGGCGTTACCTGTCAACGCTGCTGTCCGACGTCCGCGCCCTCAACAAGAAGGGCGCGCCGATCCGCGCCGCTGCGGACAAGGCGGCCGCTGAGGAGCGGCCGCACTGGCAGCTGTTCGAGGACTACAATGCCCGCAACGCAACTGCAGCATTCTCGGAAATTGAATGGGAGTAGCGGGCGCGCTACGGTGGCCAGGAGATCAGCTTCGCCTGAACCGAGGAGCATGACCATGACGGCATGCACACGCCGCCTACCCCTGATCGCCCTGCTCCTCGGCATCGCCTTCGCCGTGCCGGCGCTGGCGGAAGAGGCCCACGATCCCTGGCCGGGCCTGGTGCAGGACATCTTCAGCAACCGGCCGATGAACGACGGCGCCGATGTCATCGGCATCGAGATGCCCTATCGCGCCGAGGATGCCGCCATCGTGCCGGTGACGCTGCGCAGCAAGCTGTCGCCCGGCGATAGCAGACGCATCCGCTCGATCACGCTGGTGATCGACCGCAACCCCGCGCCGATGGCCGCGAAGTTCGAGCTCGGCCCGGACGCCAACGTCACGGAAATCTCGACCCGCGTGCGCGTCAACAATTACACCGACGTGCATGCCGTGGCCGAGCTCAGCGATGGCCGGCTCTATGTCTCCAAAGTCTATGTGAAGGCCTCCGGCGGCTGCTCGGCGCCGGCAGCAAAGAACGCGGAGGAAGCCAAGAACCGGCTCGGCCAGATTCGCTACCGGCAATTCGCCCGTAAGGACGGTGCGGCCAGCCGGTTGCGCGAAGCGCAGATCATGATCGGCCATCCCAACAATTCCGGCCTGCAGATGGACCAGGTCACGCAGCTCTATATCCCCGCCTTCTTCATCAACCAGCTCAAGCTGACGCAGGACGACAGCCCTGTGCTGTCGATGGAAGGCGGCATCTCGATCTCGGAAGATCCCAACCTGCGCTTCACCTATGTCTCCAACGGCGCCAAGCGTTTCCGTGCCGAGGCCAAGGACACGGACGGGCACGTGTTCCGCAACGAATGGGATGTCGAGAAGCCGGGGACGTGAGTGAGGAGCACCACCCTCCCCTGGAGGGTCCCGCAAGCGGGGGAGGGAGCCCAGTGCCGATGCCGCCGCATCGTGCACGCCATATGCGATTGCCCTCCCCTGGAGCGGGAGGGTCGGCTCACATTGAGCGCAGCGAAATGTGAGACGGGGTGGGGTGACGGTCTCTCCACATCCAACAGTCCCGAGGGGAGAGATCACCCCACCCCGCTCGCGCTGCGCGCGATCGACCCTCCCCCTCCAGGGGAGGGTGAGACACCACGGCACAATTTAGAAACACCTCACCTCGGCTTCAGCCTGCGCGCGCCGGAGGTCATTCACCGCCGAGTTGGCCTGCTCCGAGGTGCGAAACTGCACGCCGAGATTGCCGCGCACTTGCGACATGCTGAGCGCGGTCTCGGCGGTAACATAGCGCTCGTAGGGCATGATCGAGGCGACCACGTCGATCGAGCAGGAACATTGCTCGATCGCGGACCGCGTCTCGCCATTGGCCTTCATGCAGCCATAGACGTATTCCGCGCGCGCCGCGGTGGGATAATCATTGGCCTCTTCGGCCCGTGCCACGCATGCGCTCGCAGCGAGCGCCGTCAATGCGGCGACAATCGGTCGTAGCCGTCCGGCCCAATTCATGCGCGTCCTCCCGCTGGTTGCGAGCCAAGCTATGCTATGCGTATGGTGCTGAAAAGCACTCTGTCAGAGGAAACGGCTCACAAGGTGATGAGAGTTTTGGCACGAATATCGGCGCTCGCAACGGTGCTGGCGCTCACCGCACCGGCCGGTGCCGCGGACACGATCCGCCTTGCGGTGCAGAAGACCGGAACATTCTCGTGGGAGCTGGCCGCAATCCGCAGCGCCGGCCTCGACAAGGAGGCCGGCCTCTCGCTGGAGGTCACCGAGCTCGCGAGCACCGAGGCCGGCAAGATCGCGATGCGCGCCGGCAGCGCCGACATCATCCTGTCGGACTGGCTGTGGGTGTCACGCGAGCGCGTGCTGGGTGCCAAGCTCACCTTCTATCCCTATTCCAGCGCACTGGGCGCCGTGATGGTGCCGGCCAATTCGCCGCTTCAGACGCTCGCCGACCTGAAGGGCCGCAAGCTCGCGGTCGCCGGCGGGGCGATCGACAAGAGCTGGCTGCTGCTGCAGGCGCGGATGAAGCAGGACGGCATCGACCTGAAGTCGGACGCAACGATCGTCTATGGCGCCCCGCCTTTGATCGCCGCCAAGGCGCTGGACGGCGAGATGGATGCGAGCCTCAATTTCTGGAATTTCTGCGCCCAGCTCGAGGCCAAGGGTTTCAGGCGCCTCGCCGGCATCGAGGAGATCTTGCCGAAGCTGGGTGCCAAAGGCGCGGTCGCCGCGGTCGGCTATGTCTTCGACGAGAGCTGGGCCGCGCGCCACAAGGAAGCCGTCGCGCGCTTCATCGCGATGACCCGCAAGGCCAAGGAACTGCTGGCGACCTCGGATGCGGCCTGGGACAAGGTCGCGCCGCTCACCGGCACGACCGATCCTGCCCTGCTCAAGACCTACCGCGACCGTTACCGCGACGGCATTCCGCGCCGGAGCATCGATGACGAGGAAAAGGACGCGCGCGTGCTCTACCGCGTGCTGGCCGAGATCGGCGGCCGCGATCTCGTCGGCCCCGCAGCCGAGCTCGACCCCGGCACATTCTATCACGCCGTCCCCGGAGACTGAGGTGCTGCGCCTGCTCTCGTTCGCCCTGCTCCTCGCGATCTGGTGGATTGCCGCGCTCCTCGTCGGCGGCGCGAAGCTGCCCTCCCCGCCGGCGGTGCTTCAGGTGATGATCGCGGAAGCCTCGAGCGGCGCGCTGTTCCTGCATCTCGGCGCCACGCTGGCGCGCGTCGCGCTCGCCTTCACCCTGGCGATGTCGCTCGGCAGTGCCATCGGATACCTGATGGGCCGGGTCAAGCTCGCCGACCGGCTCGGCGATCCCTGGCTGATCCTGCTGCTCAACCTGCCGGCTTTGGTCGTGATCGTGCTGGCCTATATCTGGGCCGGCCTCACCGAGGCCGCCGCGATCGCGGCGATCGCCATCAACAAGCTGCCGACCGCCATCGTCACCTTGCGCGAGGGTACGCGCGCACTCGACCGCTCGCTCGACGAGATGGCAAGCGTGTTCGCAATGCCGCGCTGGCGCGCCTTCCGCCACGTCGTGCTGCCGCAGCTGGCGCCCTATATCGCAGCCTCGGCCCGCTCCGGCCTGTCGCTGGTGTGGAAGATCGTGCTGGTCGCCGAGCTGCTGGGGCGGCCGAACGGCGTCGGCTTCGAGATCGGCGTCGCCTTCCAGCTGTTCGACACGCCGCGGCTGCTGGCCTATTCCCTCACCTTCGCCGCCGTCGTGCTCGTCATCGAAACCTTGCTGGTGCAGCCGTTTGAAGCCCGCGCAAACAGGTGGCGGCCCCGTGCGGCTTGAGGTCGATATCACCGGCAAGACCTTCAGGAGTGCCGCGGGCGGAACGCACGAGGTGCTGGCGCCGATCAAGTTCGCGCTGCAAGCCGGCGAGGTCGGCGTGCTGATCGGCCCGTCCGGTTGCGGCAAGAGCACGATGCTGCGCATCATCCTCGGACTGGACCCCGACTTTGCAGGCCACGTCGCGCGACCGCCGGAGGCGCGGATCGGCATGGTGTTCCAGGAGCCGCGCCTGCTGCCGTGGCGCTCGGTCGAGCAGAATGTAAGGCTTGCGGCACCCGAGGTTGCCGACGCGAAGCTGTCGGAGCTGTTCCGGATCCTGGAGCTACAAGCGCATCGCGACCACTATCCCGGTGAGCTCTCACTGGGTTTGGCCCGGCGCGTGGCGCTCGCCCGCGCCTTTGCCGTCGAGCCGGATATTCTAGTGCTCGACGAACCGCTGGCATCGCTCGATGACGCGCTCGCCGGACGCCTGCGCGATGAGATTGCAACGCTCGTCGCGAGCCGGCCGGTGATGACGCTTTTGGTGACACACAGCCTGGACGATGCGGTGCGCCTGGGCGACCGGCTGTTCTTCCTGTCGGCGCGACCAGCGCGGATCGTGGCCGAGGTGCCTATCGGCATCCCGCGCGACACGCGCGGGGAAGCCGAGATTGCGGCGATCAAGGCCGGCCTCGCTCAACGAACTCAAGGCGACCGCACTGAGCGAGATGCCTCATAGCCGGTCGCCTGGCGGACGTGCTAGATTGGGCCGGCGACGGAGCTGATGATGACACGGACAGTCGCCTTCGCTACGCTCGGAATTGCGGCGCTTAGCTTCGCACTCGTTGCGATGACGGCGGGCGCGCAGGACATGATGCGTGGCGTCGACCTCACCTCCCCCGCGATGGTTTCGGCCGAAATGACGAGGCCGGAGGTCGAGGGCGTGCTGGCCAAGGCGAGCGCCGCGCAACCTGCCGATTTCACCGGCAAGCGCCTGTCGGGTCTCGATCTCTCGGGGCTGGACCTGTCCAACGCGATTCTCCGCGCCGCGCGGCTCAACAAGACAATACTTCGAGACGCCAGGCTGGACGGTGCGATCCTCGATCAGGCTTGGCTGCTGGATGCGGATCTTACCGGCGCAAGCCTGAAGGGCGCCAATCTGTTCGCCTCGCAAATGGCCCGCGCGCGTCTCGACGGCGCGAACCTGTCGGGAGCGCGTATCACTGCCGACCTCACCGGCGCGAGCCTGGTCGGCGCCTCCATCGCGGACGCGCATCTTGGCGCCGATATGCGCAACCAATCGATGGGGCTGATGCGCGCGGTGCTGAGATCCGCCAACCTGGAACGGCTGAACGCGCGTAACGCCGATTTGTCGCGCGTCGACCTCGAATTCGCGGCCCTTAGGGGCGCCGATCTGAGCGGCGCATCACTGAAGCACGCCCAACTCGGCGGAGCCGATCTGACCGGCGCCATCGTCATCGACGCCGATTTCGACGGCGCCGATCTCGTCTCCACGAAGCTGATCGCACCGAACGGCCTTGACCGCGCCAAGAATTTCGACAAGGCAAAGAACCGCGAGCGCCTGATCAGGGAATGACGGCGCCCTCTGGGAGGACTGGCTGATGCGTGAGGTTCTTGCTTTGATCGCGTTGTTGACGCTTGCCGGCGAAGCCACTGCGCAGACCAAGGGCAAGGGCATCCGGCTCTGGAATCTGACGACTGAGACGATCTCCGGGTTCCAGCTCGCGCCAGCCGGAAAGACCGAGTGGGGCCCGAACCAGTGCCTGAACGACAAGGACAAGGAGGTCGACCACGACGAGCGGCTGCGCATTACCGGCGTCGAGCCGGGCCGGTACGATGCCAAGGTCGGCTATCCCAGCGGACGCCAATGCGTGGTCCGCGACATCGAGATCAGGGCGGATGCGGTGTTCTCGATCGCCGACAAGGATCTGAAAGACTGCAACAAGTAGCGCGACGGCTCTCCGTTGGAGCCTCTATGCCTTGTCGTTCGGGTGCGGATATTCGCAGCGCCACTTCACTGCGTGCCACTTCGGATGCTCACCGACCCATTGCGCGATATAGGGCGGCGCGGCCATCGCGCATTGCCGCGGCGACCCGGAATAGTGGAACACCAGATGCTGCTCCTCGCAGGTCGCAGGCGAGAGCACCGCACAAACAGTCACCACCAGGTCAATCGGGTTCATGCCGGGATCCTCTCGCAAGGGGCGCTGGAGAGATTAGCACATGAAGCTACGCGCGAAGGAGGGGGAAGTTTCAAAGAGTCCCCCTCACCCGGAATTTGTTCTCGCAAATTCCGGCCTCTCCCCGCAGGCGGTCCGCACGCGGGGAGAGGCGAAGAGAGCACTGCTAGAAATTCACGCCGAACACCAATCGCGCCTGATGTCGCTCGAAATTGACGAGGTCGAGATTACCGCCTGAGCCGGCCGGGCGCCCCCAGGCCTGCATGCTCCAGCTCATGGTGAGCCGGGAGCGCTCGGAGAGCTGGAAATAGGCGGTGGGGCCGACGAACAGGGCCTGGCCTGAGAACTCGCTAAGGCCGATGCCCTCATACTGCCGGAAGTAACGCATTTCGCCGCCGAGCAGCACATTGGGCCGCACCCGCACCAGGCCGGCAAACGCGGCGCCGACCGTCGAGCTCTTCTCGGATGCCCCTCCGATCTCGAAGCGCGCCCATTCCGGCTGGTAGATCAGGTTGAGGGCGCCGATGGCGAAGTTCGGGATGAGCTCGCGGTCGAGCGCGAGCGTCAATTCGGTGCCGTACATCCGCCCTTTCGCGCCGCTGGTCTCATCGATGCGGTCGCCGTGGAGCTCCGCCGCAATCGTGAGGCCGAATGGCGCGCGCTCGCGGTCGAGCAGGCGATAGCGCAGGTCGAGCGAGATGCCCTGAAAGTTGAACTGGCGGCGGTCGTCGATGTCAGGAACACCCGTGATGTCGTGCAAGCTGGCGGTGCCGCCGACCTCGATACGAAAATTCGGCAGCGGCACCACCTCGATCTCGACCTCGTGCTCGAGGGCGCGATAGGTGCCCCTGCCCTTGCCGAAGCGTCCCGTCGTCTGGGTTTGGAATTCGCGCTCGCCGACATTGCCGACATCGGTGCCGATCATGAAGCCGAAGATGTGCTCGGTATCGAAACCGTCCTCGGCACTGACGCACGCCGGTGTGAGCGCAGCCATGCACGCAAGCGCCACCGCGAATCTGCAAGCCCCGCCGCGCATCCCCTGCCCCGAAGGCGTGCGCCGCCTGATGCGGCGCTGACCAGGAGCGAGCCTATCACAGTGCCGCAGAACGCGATCGAAATTTTGCTGGAGGCAATTGAAGGTGTGCGAGGTTGGCGACAGCACCGGAGCACGAGCTCAACCACGGCGCGCGATGATCCGCCAATGCCGCGGCTTCGACGGCATGTGCCGTCGAAGCCGCGGCAGGTCGTCGGTCTTACTTGCGCGAAGCGCAGGCGTACATGTTGATTTCCATGCCGACCGGCACTTCCACGATCTTCGGAGCTTTCCAAGCCATTCGGGTCTCCCAAGGTACTGAGCGCGACATCGCGCGGCGAAAAACCTAGGGCTGCGTCGAGTGCAGTTCAAGCCTCGATTCGACGCCCGACGCGTCTGTGCCGATTTCTTGGTGGCCGCATTTCTCTCTCGGACAAAGCAAGTTCCCTCTTGGTCAAGCACGACCAGCGAGATACTGCCTTGTGCAACGCACCGCGCGTCGAATCGGCAAGGGCGCGTCAGCAGCCCTTGTCGGCCATGTCGGCATTCGGCTTGGCGCCTGCGGCGCGCTGAGCCGCCGTCGGCTCGCTCTGCATTTGCCGCTGCGCATCCTCGGACGATGCCGGCGATTCACCGCTGGCACGGTTCATTGTGCTGGTCGGTGGATGCTGGCTGGTATCGCTCGCCGACCCGGAGGTGTGCGATTGTGCGGAGCCCACGGTGACCGGGCCAGAACCCGCATCCTTGTCGGTGCTGGCGCTGCCGGTGTTGCAGGGACCGGCGACCGCAACTCCGGCGCTCAGCGTCAGGATTGTGCAGGCAGCTAGAAGGGAACGCGTCGTGTTCATCTGCATCTCCTTTTCTCCCGCCGCGCAGCCCCGACGCCAGCAGGACATGCGGAGAAACAGGCCGAGCCGCCCGATGTTCCCGAGCGTCAGACAGGAATGGCCGCAAACCTTGCGTCCGTCATGCCCGTTCCATCGCGGCGCTCACCGGAGCAATCGTACGAGCGCGCGCCCGGCGCGCGAGTTCAGCTCCTTCGCATCCAGCGTTCCATCCTTGTCGGGATTGGCTGCGTTGAAACGCTGCTCGACCACCGACAGATATTCGTCGAGGGTGAGGGTCCCGTCTCGGTCGGGGTCGGCCGCGGCGAGTTCTTTCGCGGTCAACCGTCCACGCAATTCGCGCGCATCGAGCGTGCCGTCGCGATCGGGATCGAGCTTTGCGAACGTGGCGGCGGCGGCCTTCTTCACCTCGGCGAGATCGAGCGTGGCGTCGTTGTCGGTGTCGAACAACTTGACCGCATTGCCGGAGGCCGACCACGCCGGTCCGGCCGACAGTGCAATCACAAGTGCAATGGCAATCGAGCGAGCCGAAATCATCGAGACCTCCCTGGCATAGAGCCCCGGATCGATGGGGCAGAACCGAGATAAACCCGCAAGCGGCCCTCGGTTCAAGTCCGGTCTTGCAACTTGCGCGCGCCACAACCGGCGGAGATGCATTGACCTGCTCCCGAACGCGCTTCGCGCCGCGGAATTTCTCAGCGTCTGCGCACAAGTTGGAGTTGCCTTTGTCAGGTTTCCGTCAGGTGACCGCCGACGATATCGGCACGACAGTTACGACTTTCGTATTGACGCGTTTTGGTTTCCGACGGAGTGTTGCAGTCGCAGCGTCAAAAGGCGCGCATATTGGGAGGAACGGATGAAACGCTTTGCGATGGCCGCAGGCCTCGTCATGCTTGCGTCAACCTGTGCAAATGCACAGACCACCGAGCAGCTGGTCAAGGGCGCGACCGACACGTCGAACGTTCTCAATTATGGGATGGGGTACAATCTCCAGCGCTTTTCGACGCTGAAGCAGATCAACAAGGACACCGTCAAGAACCTCGTCCCGGTCTGGAACTACTCCTTCAATGATGATCGCAGTGAGGAGTCCCAACCCATCGTCTATCAGGGTGTGATCTATGTGACCACGCACAATGCGACGATGGCGGTGGACGTCAAGACCGGCAAGCAGATCTGGAAGAGCAAGATCGAATACCCTGCCGAGACACCTCGAATCGTCTGCTGCGGCATCATCAATCGCGGCGTCGCCATCCACGAAGGCAAATTATTCCGTACGACGCTCGACGCCAACGTGATTGCGATCGACGCCAAGAACGGCAAGGAGCTGTGGCGGCAGAAAGCAGCGGACATCAAGGAAGGCTACTCCATGACGGTGGCCCCGCTGGTCGCCGACGGCGTGGTTATCACCGGCATTTCCGGCGCCGAGTTCGGCACCCGCGGCTTCATCGACGGCTGGGATCCGGCAACGGGCAAGCACCTCTGGCGGACCCACTCGATTCCCTCGCCGGACGAGCCCGGCGGCGACACCTGGAAGGGCGACACCTGGAAGCTCGGCGGCGGCTCGACCTGGATCACGGGATCTTATGACGCCGAGCTGAACACGGTGTATTGGGGCATCGGCAATCCCGGCCCGTTCAACTCGGCGGTGCGTCCCGGCGACAATCTCTACACCTGCTCCGTGCTGGCGATGGATCCCAAGACCGGCAAGATCAAGTGGCACTACCAATTCTCGCCGAACAACCCGTTCGACTACGACGCCGTGGCCGAGATGGTGCTCGCCGACGTGAACGTCGAGGGCAAGCCGACCAAGGCGCTGATGAATGCCAACCGCAACGGCTTCTTCTACGTGCTCGACCGCACCAACGGGAAGCTGCTCGCGGCCAATCCTTACGTGAAGGTGAATTGGGCGACCGGCATCGACATGAAGACCGGACGTCCGATCGAAACCGACGTTTCCAAGGAGGCGCGCGAGGGCAAGAAGGTCACGGTCTATCCGTCGATCCTCGGCGGCAAGAATTGGGAGCCGATGTCGTTCAATCCGCAGACCGGCCTCGCCTATGCCAACACGCTGAATTTCGGCGGCAAGTACAAGGCGGAGCCCGTCACCTTCAAGCAGGGTGAATGGTATCTCGGCATGGACCTGTCCGATCCCTGGCAGTTCGACGATGGTCCGCGCGGCTACCTCAAGGCCATCGACCCCATGACCGGCAAGGCCAAGTGGGAGGCGCCGAGCGACATTCCGCGCTTCTCGGGCGTGCTGTCGACCGCCGGGGGCGTCGTGTTTTCGGGTCAGCTGACCGGCGAGTTCGAGGCCTTCGACGCCGACACCGGCAAGAAGCTCTGGCAGTTCCAGACCGGGTCCGGCATCGAGGGACAGCCGGTGACCTGGCAACAGGACGGCGTGCAATACGTCGCGGTGACCAGCGGTTATGGCGGCGTCTACTCGTTGTTCTCCGGCGACGAGCGGCTTGCCAACGTGCCGCCTGGCGGCTCGCTGTGGGTCTTTGCGGTCAAGCAGTAACCACGGCACGATGCTGAGAGAAGTATCACACAGGACGGTGGCGACGATCGCCACCGTCGCGGCGCTGACGGTCGCGCTTGCGGCGACCGTTCGCGCCGCGGATGACGCAACCGGCAATCCACTGCAGGCGCAGATCGACCACGGCAAGTCGACCTATGCCGAGAAATGCTCACACTGCCACGGCCCCAACCTGATGAACTCCGGCACCATCACGCCGGACCTGCGTGTCTTTCCCGACGACAAGACGCGCTTCGTCACCACGGTCAAGAACGGCAAGAACAACAAGATGCCGCCCTGGGGCGACATCCTCAGCGACGACGAGATCGGCAACCTCTGGGCCTTCGTTTCCAGCCGGAGAAAGCCATGAGGAGCCGGCGCGTTGCCTGGAGCGTTGCGGCCTTGCTGTCGACGTTGGCCTCGGCCGCTCTTGCGGCCGACGATCCCCTGAAGGTCTGTCTCGACGAGGACCGGCCTCCGCTCTCGGTGCATCACCGCGGCAAGCCGGATGCCGGTTTCGACGTGCTGCTGGCGCAGGCGATCGCCGAGCGGCTGGGACGCACGCTGAAGATCCAGTGGTTCGAGAGCAAGCTGGACGAGGATTCGAGCCCGCAGCTCGAAGCCAACGCGCTGCTCTCGGACGGGCGCTGCTCGCTCGTCGGCGGCTACGCGCTGACGCAGGATTCGCTCGTCGCACCCGGGATGAAGACGGCGCGCTTGCCGGATTTCGCCGGAGCCACGCGCGACGATCGGCGGCGCCGCGTCCCGCTCGGCGTGCTCGCGCCGAGCCAGCCTTACATCTATTCGCCGATGACGGTGGTGCTGGGGCCGAAGGCGCAGCGGCGCAACATCGGCGACATCGGCGATCTCGCCGGCCTTCGCCTCGTCATCGAAAGCGGATCACTCGGCGACGCCATCCTGATGACCTTCGACAAGGGTCGCCTGATCGACAACATCACGCACCTCGTCCCCGGCCGCGACGATCTGCTCGGCGCGCTCGAACGCGGCGACCATGACGCGACACTGATCGATCTCGCCCGCTTCGACGCCCATCGCGCCGCGCACCCGGATACTGCGATCACGGCGTCCGGCTACTATTACCCGATCGGCGCCAATCGCGGCTATGTCGGGCTCGCCAGCGATGGCGCGCTGATGGAGGCCGTCAACAGGGCACTGACCGAGCTCACGGCTTCAGGCAGGATCGCCGAATTCGGCAAGCAGGCCGGCCTCACCTATCTGCCGCCACGCGAGCCCGCGATCCTCGGCGACGTCTGGACGAAGATCATCCAGCGGTAGAGGCTCCGTCATTCCGGGGCGCCCGCAGGGCGAACCCGGAATCCATTTCTCCGCAGCGCATGCGGCGCGATGGATTCCGGGCCTGCGTGCTGCGCACGCATCCCGGAATGACGGAGGATGTGGCTAGCGGCGTCTCACTTCGTATACTGGATCGTATACTGGAGCCGTTCATTCCGCCATTTGGGGACGTCGTGAGTCCTTCTGCCGCAAACCTGCGCGACCTCCTCTCCCGCGAGATCAAGACCCGCGAGCTCTCGCGCGCGTTGATCGTCGTCGGCCCGATCGTCGCCGCCTATGTCATCGCGCGCGACACGGCGCTGCTCAATCTCGGCCTGGTCGCGGTTTCGCTGCTCATTCCGGCGCTGCGGCTGCAACTGGCGCCGAGAATCGTCGCGTGGCACTACCTTGCCATTCTCGTCACCTTTGCCGCGCTGTTTCTGGCCGCTCCGATCAAGCCACTCTTCGTCGTGCTGACGGCGCTCGCCGGCTTCCTGGCGGCGGCGGGGACGCGCCATGGCGAGCATTTCCGCACACTCGGCAATTGGGTGTTCATCCCCGCCGTCTATCTCGCCTGTGAGGTGCGGGAAGGTCTCAGTCCGCCGGAGGCGCTGCGCCACGCCGGCGTCCTCACCGTCTCCTCTCCGATCGCGCTGGCGCTGGTCTGTGCCGTCCAGGTCCATGACCAGCGACGGCGCGGCGGCACCGAGGCGGCTTCGTTCGGGCTACCCGCGGCCGAGTGGTTTCTGCCTGCGCTCGCGACCGCCATGGCGGTGTTCGCATCAGCAGCGCTGGTCGAGATCCTCGACCTCGCGCAGGGACAATGGGTGATGTGGTCGGCTGCAAGCGTCGTCGTCGGTGATCTCGCCGCCTCCACCGGCAAGCTGAAGCAGCGCGCGATCGGCGCTTTCGTCGGCGTGCCGCTGGGCTTCGTCACGGGCCTTGCCCTGCCGCAAAGCCGCATCGGCTACGCGGTCGCGGTTCTCGCAGCCACCCTCACGCTGATCTCGTTCTCCCGCTATGTCGTCGGATTCGGCCTGCGCTGCTTCTTTATCGCGCTGGCGGCGTCCTTTGCCGGCGGCGCCAGCGGGATCGCCGAGGAGCGCATCGTCAACGTGCTGATCGGCGGCACGTTCGGTCTTATCGCAGTAGCCCTGGCCGAGATCGTCTGGCCGCAGCTGATACGGAAGGCACGAACGTCCGGGTGATTACCGAATAGGCAGCGCCCGAGCGGATCGAATGCGCCAATCTGTCTCGCCTGCGGCACATGGCAGCGACGGCCTGATGCAGTAGGTTCGGCAAAAATCCGGGAGAGAATCATGTCCGCCAAACTCGATCGCCGCCACTTCATCGCCGCCGGTACCAGTGCACTGGCGATGCCTTTCGTTTCGCGCGGCGCCTCCGCGCAAGGCAGCTGGCCGGCGCGGCAGATTCGCATGATCTGCAGCTATCCCGCGGGCGGCCAGACCGACCTGCTCGCGCGCGCCTATGGCGAGTTCATCTCCAAGCAGGTCGGCAAGACCGTCGTCATCGAGAACAAGCCCGGCGCCTCCGGCGCGATCGGCACGGCGGAGGTCGCCCGCGCCGAGCCCGACGGCCACACCATCCTGTGCTCGATCTCGACCACCTACATCATGAACCGGGTGGTGATGAAGAATCCCGGCTACGACATGGACAAGGATCTGACGCTCGTCAGCGTCATCCCGGGCGCGGGCCTGTTGCTGGTCGCGAACCCCAAGACCGGGGTCAAGACGCTGGAGGATTTCGTCGCCTTCGCGCGCAAGAGCGGCAAGGTGAATTTCGGCACCTACAGCGCGGGCTCGTCCCCGCACATGACGATCAACGAGCTCAACAAGCAGTATGGCCTCAACATCGAGCCGGTGCACTATCGCGGCGAGGCGCCGATGTGGACGGGAATGCTGGAAGGCACCCTCGATGCCGCGATGGGCAGCTACACGGCCGCGCAGTCGGTCCTGCAAAGCGACCGCGGCACGGTGTTCGCCGTGCATTCGAAGAAGGTCGATGCGATCCCCGCGATCAAGACCCTTCCCGAACAGGGCGCGACGTCAAAGTTCTTCACCGTGAGCGGATTCACCGGCTGGGCTGTGCCGAAGGCAACGCCGCAAGCCGTCGTCGACCGCATCGCCGAGCTCTGCGTCGCCGCCAACAACGATCCGAAGGTGAAGGAGGTTCTCGCGACCTTCGTGCTCGAGCCCGCAATCGGCTTCAAGGAGACCAATGCGCTGTACCAGCGCGAGCTGCCGATCTGGATCGAGAGCGCGAAATCGCTCGGCCTCGAGCCGGCCTGACCTTCACGCCGTGGCGGGCACACCGGTTACTCCCGCCCCGGAGTCCGACCAAAGCCTAGTACCGGAAGCGCATTTTCCCGCTATGATTGCGCGCCTCTTGCGGACAAGGAAGGCCGATCGCATGACACCGGATGCAGTCGCCGTCGCCGTCATGATCATCCTGCTCTTTCCGATGAGTTATTTCACGCTGGCTTCGCCCGCTTTCCTGCTGGTGAGGCTGGACATCCAGCCCGTCGCCCAGCTGCTGCGCGGAATGTTCAACGCCCATTTTCTGGTGATGCGGGTCGCCGGCGTGATTGCAACGGTGGCGCTCGTGCTCGATGGCCGCCTGCTTGCCGCGCTCGGCGTCGCCGCGATCGCGGCCCTGGCGATCTGCGGCCGCCCCTGGTTCATGCGACGGTTCGACGACCAGCTTAGCGCGCGGGACGCCGGTGACGTCGAGGCCGCGCGGCGGTTGCGACGGCTGCATTGGAGCGGAATGCTGGGGAACGCGGTGCTGCTGGTCGCTCTCGTGGCCGGCATTCCCTATGTCGCCATGCCGGCGTGAGGCCGCCGACACCGCGCGAGCACGCATTGGCTCGAAAACGTCTAATGCTCGCCCGAGCTCGCCGCGCCCTGCTGGGCCTTGTGGATCGAGGACGGCACCACGCCGAAATATTTACGGAACACCCGGCTGAAATGCGATGAGCTGGAGAATCCCCAGGAGAAGGCGACGTCGGTGATGGTCTTGCCGGCGTGGGCCTCGAGCTCCTGGCGGCAGTTCTGCAGCCGCGCCTGCCAGATGTAGTCGCTCACCGTGGTGCCGCGCTCCGAGAACAGCATGTGCAGATAGCGCTTGGAGCAGCCGAGCTCGGCCGAGATCTGGTCGATGCACAGGTCCGGATCGCGCAAATGCTCCCGGATGAAGAACTGTGCCCGCACATACATCGCTTCGGGCCCGACACGATCGAACATCGTGTCGGCCTCGCGCAGCGGCAGCAGCAGCAGGTCGATCAGCGAATCGGCAACGCCCACCGCGCTGTTGGCCGACAGCTTTGCCGCCTCGTCGAATGTGGCGTGGACGAAATCGTGGGCGATCCGCCCGGTCCCCGTCTTCGCGGTCAATTTGCAGGCCGGCATCCGCTGCGAGGGGAATCCGCGGTCGCGCAGCAGCGCCTTCGGCACGATCACCACGTCGTGACGGGTAAAGGCGGGACTGATGATCGAATGCGGACAGGAGACGTCATAGGCGATGATGTCGCCGGGGTTGATCTCGATGTGCCGGCCTTCCTGTTCGAAATAAGACACGCCGTAGGTCTGGAAGTGGATTTTTATGTAGGGGTGTTCATTGGCCTTGGCGCGCGCCAGCGTGTGCGCGATGCGATGCTGGCTGACCTCGATCTGGCAGAGCTTCAGGCGCGAGACCGTGGTGTAATCGATGCGACCTTCGAGCGAGGACGCCTCCAGCGGATCGACGTCGAAATGCCCGCACAGGCTCGTGAGCCCGTCGATCCAGCTCTGGATCTGCCGCTTCGGCGTCATTCCGGTCGTCGAGAGCGTGTGAATGGTGTCGGACATTAATCCAGCCACTGATTTGATCCGGAGATTCGGCACGAATCGCAACCAGCGCTGCCGGAGCCCTCAGCCGTGATCGCGTGACGTTTACCTCGCATTTGAGCGGTCTCTCGCAACGAGCGCCATCGTTCCGTCGCCACTCTTGAAGCTTAATCCTCCGCCTTAGTTGCAGCGCCGTCAAGGGGAACCTGAGCGCAGAGGGCGCCTCATGGACGCAACGAAGCCGCTGAATTCGCTACTGCAAAATCAAAATCTTCACCTCCGTGCGCTGTCGAGCAAACCGCCTTCTCTCTTGGGCAAGTTTCCCGACGACGAAGCCGTTAGGGATTGCGGCAGGAACAACAAGAACGGGCCGCTCCTGCACGTGGACCCGTGGCTCTCATCAGGAGGAGGAAACAGCACAGCATCGTTTCTGGTCCCAACGTGACCGCCCTGCACGAGCAGACGCCGGACGAGAAGCCCGGTGATTGAGCAATGCTTCGGAAACAATAAACGAGACCAACGGAGGAATAACTATGCGCAAGGTGCTACTCGCGACCTATCTTGGCTCCGCGGCGGCTCTCGCCGTCGGCAGCGCCTCAGCCAATGACGAGCTGATCAAGATGTCGCAGAACCCGAAGGATTGGGTGATGCCGGCGGGCGACTATGCCAACACCCGCTATTCCAAGCTGAACCAGATCAACGCTCAGAACGTCGGCAAGCTTCAGGTCGCCTGGACGTTCTCGACCGGCGTGCTGCGCGGCCATGAAGGCGGCCCGCTGATCGTCGGCAACGTCATGTACGTCCACACGCCGTTCCCGAACAAGGTCTACGCCATTGACCTTTCCAACGAGAACAAGATCATCTGGAAGTACGAGCCGAAGCAGGATCCGAACGTCATCCCCGTGATGTGCTGCGACACCGTCAACCGCGGCCTGTCCTACGGCGACGGCAAGATCATCCTGCATCAGGCCGACACCAACCTCGTCGCGCTCGACGCCAAGACCGGCCAGGTGGCCTGGTCGGCGACCAACGGCAATCCTGCGAAGGGCGAGACCGGCACGTCGGCCGCGCTGGTCGTCAAGGACAAGGTTCTGGTCGGCATCTCCGGCGGCGAGTTCGGCGTGCAGTGCCACGTGACCGCATACGACCTCAAGTCCGGCAAGCAGGTCTGGCGCGCCTATTCCGAAGGTCCGGACGATCAGATCAAGCTCGATCCCGTCAAGACCACTTCGCTCGGCAAGCCGGTCGGCCCCGACTCGTCACTGAAGACCTGGCAAGGCGATCAGTGGAAGATCGGCGGCGGCTGCACCTGGGGCTGGATCTCCTACGATCCCGCTCTGAACATGGTCTATTACGGGTCGGGCAACCCCTCGACCTGGAATCCGAAGCAGCGTCCCGGCGACAACAAATGGTCGATGACCATCTTCGCGCGCGATGCCGACTCCGGAATGGCGAAGTGGGTCTATCAGATGACGCCCCACGACGAGTGGGATTATGACGGCGTCAACGAAATGATCCTCACCGATCAGCAGATCAACGGTCAGAACCGCAAGCTGCTGACGCACTTCGACCGCAACGGGCTCGCCTACACCATGGACCGCGAGAGCGGCGAACTGCTGGTCGCCGAGAAGTACGATCCGAAGGTGAACTGGACCAGCGGCGTCGACATGGACAAGAACTCGCCGACCTACGGTCGCCCGAAGGTCGTCGCTCAATATTCGACCGAGCACGGCGGAGAGGACAAGAACACGAAGGGCATCTGCCCGGCCGCGCTCGGCACCAAGGACGAGCAGCCGGCGGCGTACTCGCCGGACACGCAGCTGTTCTACGTTCCGACCAATCACGTCTGCATGGACTACGAGCCGTTCAAGGTGAGCTACACCGCGGGTCAGCCCTATGTGGGTGCGACGCTCTCGATGTATCCGCCCCCGGGTGAAACCCACATGGGCAACTTCATCGCCTGGGACAACAAGACCGGCAAGATCGTCTGGTCGAACAAGGAGCAGTTCTCGGTCTGGTCGGGTGCGCTCGCAACCGCCGGCGGCGTGGTGTTCTACGGCACGCTCGAAGGCTATCTGAAGGCGGTCGACGCCAAGTCCGGCAAGGAGCTCTACAAGTTCAAGACTCCCTCCGGCATCATCGGCAACGTCACCACCTATGAGAACGGCGGCAAGCAGTATGTCGCAGTGCTCTCCGGCGTGGGTGGCTGGGCCGGCATCGGCCTCGCCGCAGGCCTGACCGATCCGACCGCAGGCCTCGGCGCGGTCGGCGGCTACGCGGCCCTCAGCAACTACACGGCGCTCGGCGGCACGCTGACCGTGTTCTCGCTGCCGAACTAGGCTTCTTCAGCATCGCTCCGGCGCGTGGATCACTCCACGCGCCGGCTCGTCTCCACCGAACGCCTGCCGAGGAAACAAGCTCTTGCGTAAAATCTGCTTTGTCATCGCTGCCACGATCCTATTTGCGTCCGGAGGACTTGCGATCGCGGACGGTCCGGGCGACCCCGCCGCCGTGAAGAAGGAAGACGACGGGAAGTGGCTCGATAAGGAGGGCAATCCCACCTACAAGATTTCGGCCGACGGCACCGTGGACTGGTTCACCTATTCCGGCTACCGCCGCTATCACTCCGATTGCCACGTCTGCCATGGCCCCGACGGCATGGGCTCCACCTACGCGCCGGCGCTGAAGGATTCCGTCAAGAGCATGAGCTATGGCGACTTCCTGGGCGTGATCGCCTCCGGCCGCAAGAACATCTCGACCGCGCAGGAGAACGTCATGCCGGCGTTCGGCGACAACCCGAACGTGGCCTGCTACATGGACGACCTGTACGTCTATCTGCGCGCCCGCTCCACCGAAGCATGGGGCCGGCAGCGTCCCGCCAAGAAGGAGGAGAAGACAGAGGCGTACAAAAAGGCGGAAGACGCCTGCATGGGCAACAAATGAACGTTACGAGGACTGCCGAGACCACCTCTTGGCGCCCTACGAGAATTTGAGGAGCTACCGATGAAGACACGTGCCGCCGTCGCTTTCGAAGCCAAGAAGCCGCTCGAGATCGTCGAGGTCGATCTGGAGGGACCCAAGGCCGGCGAGGTCCTGATCGAGATCAAGGCGACGGGCATCTGCCATACCGACGCCTATACGCTCGACGGCTTCGACAGCGAGGGCATTTTCCCGTCGATCCTGGGACATGAGGGGGCCGGCATCATCCGCGAGATCGGTGCGGGCGTGACCTCGGTGAAGCCGGGCGATCACGTCATCCCGCTCTACACGCCGGAATGCCGGCAGTGCAAAAGCTGCCTCAGCCAGAAGACCAATCTCTGCACCGCGATCCGCGCGACGCAGGGCAAGGGCGTGATGCCCGACGGCACCAGCCGCTTCTCCTACAAGGGCAAGCCGATCTACCACTATATGGGCTGCTCGACCTTCTCGAACTTCACCGTGCTGCCCGAGATCGCGGTCGCCAAGATCCGCGAGGACGCGCCATTCGACAAGAGCTGCTACATCGGCTGCGGCGTCACCACCGGCGTCGGCGCCGTCGTCAACACCGCCAAGGTCACGCCGGGCTCCAACGTGGTCGTGTTCGGCCTCGGCGGCATCGGCCTCAACGTCATCCAGGGCGCCAAGATGGCCGGCGCCGACAAGATCATCGGCGTCGACATCAACGATTCCAAGGAGGAATGGGGTCGCAGGTTCGGCATGACCGACTTCGTCAACCCGAAGAAGATCACCGGCGACATCGTTCAGCACCTCGTCGGCCTCACCGACGGCGGCGCCGACTACACTTTCGACTGCACCGGCAACACCAATGTGATGCGCCAGGCACTGGAGGCCTGCCATCGCGGCTGGGGCACCTCGATCATCATCGGCGTGGCCGAGGCCGGCAAGGAGATCGCCACCCGCCCGTTCCAGCTCGTCACCGGGCGCAACTGGCGCGGCACCGCCTTCGGCGGCGCGCGCGGGCGCACCGACGTGCCGAAGATCGTCGACTGGTACATGAACGGAAAGATCCAGATCGATCCGATGATCACCCACGTGCTCAAGCTCGAGGAGATCAACAAGGGCTTTGACCTCATGCACGAGGGCAAATCCATCCGTTCAGTCGTCGTGTTCTAGCTCGAAAACGTCACACCAAGGAGGATCGACCCATGACTGTTGCACTCCATCCCTCGATCGACAACGGCATCAAGCAAGGCAGCGGCAGCTTCGCCGGCGGCACGCTGGTCTGCAAATGCAGCGACCGCCCGGTGAAGGTCGGCGTCAAGGGCGACGTCGCGCACAACCATGCCTGCGGCTGCACCAAGTGCTGGAAGCCGCAGGGCGCGACCTTCTCCGTCGTCGCCGTGGTGCCGCGCCAGAACGTCACCGTGCTCGAGAACGGCGACAAGCTCCAGATCGTCGATCCCTCGGCGGTGATCCAGCGCCATGCCTGCAAGGCCTGCGGCACGCACATGTACGGCCGGATCGAGAACAAGAACCATCCGTTCTACGGCCTCGATTTCATCCATCCCGAGCTGTTCCAGGAGCAGGGCTCGCAGGCGCCGCAATTCGCCGCCTTCGTCTCCTCCGTGATCGAATCGGGCGTGAAGCCTGAGCAGATGGCCGGCATCCGTTCGCGGCTGAAGGAGATCGGCCTCGAGCCCTATGACTGCCTGTCACCGGCCCTGATGGACGCGATCGCGACCCATGTGGCGAAGGCCAAAGCGGCCTAGGGTGGCCGCCTGAGCTGGCCGACCGCCAGACCTTGGCCACACCATCTTCGGCTCGCTGGCGCCCATCGCCGCCAGCGAGCCGCCAGGCCCCGCTTCGGACCCCTGCGGCGCGATGCCGCCGCATCTGCACCACGCGTGAGTGAGGCCCATCGGCTCCTCAGTCCTGGTCTCTGAATGACTGCGCAGGACCGTCCGCTTCCTGCTTGAAGTCGCGGTGCTCTGCGTTCTCCCTCCCTCGACTGAGGCCTACTGCTTCGTCCGTTCGGTCTTGCTGGCGGACGAAGCTCTTTTCGTTGCGCCCATTCGATAAGCACGGGGCGGGATGACGCGCCCTGCTTTTGACAAACCGTCCATGCAAGCTTTTCCCGGTGAGAACACTCGGCTGTGAACGCCGGGTCGGAGCGATCTCTGCTAGGGTCGCGCCGTCACGATGCCGCGCGAAGACAATCAATCAAGAAGAAAACGGGAGGTATCGAGCACATCCAGACATCGCATCCGCGTTCCTGCCTCCCCCGGGATTTCCCCGCGCGGGACCACGGCGGGATGTGGCGAGACGACGCACGAACCGTCGCCGACCGGCGTCGGCGGACTTTGAATTTGGCATGCTTATGAAGAGCGAGGCACGATCATGATCAAGGTGAAGATCAACGGCCAGGAACAGAGCTGGGACGGTGACCCGGATCTCCCGCTACTCTGGTTCCTGCGTGACGAGGCCGGACTGACCGGCACCAAATACGGCTGCGGCCAGGCCCTGTGCGGCGCCTGCACGGTCATCGTCGACAAGCAAGCGGTGCGTGCCTGCATCACGTCGGTCAACGACGTTGCCGGACGCGAGGTCACCACGATCGAGGGGCTGCATCCGAACGGCGATCACCCGGTGCAGAAGGCGTGGCGTCAGCTCAACGTGCCCCAATGCGGATTCTGCCAGGCCGGCCAGATCATGCAGGCCGCGGCCCTCCTGATGGACAACCCGAAGCCCTCGCATGACCAGATCCGCGAAGGGATGGCCGGCAACATCTGCCGTTGCGGCTGCTACCAGCGCATCGAGAACGCGGTCCATCTCGCATCGACGGGAGTGTGACATGAACTTCATCGACAATCCCCGCAAGCTTCGCGGCTTCGAAAAGCACATCAAGGTCGAGAAGGTGTCGCGCCGCAGCATCTTGAAGGGGCTCGGCGTCACCGGCGGCCTGGTGCTCGCCGCCCCCGTGATGTCGCGCCAGGCGCTCGCCTATGAGACCGGCGCCGGCAAGATGCCGCATGGCGTCGTGGTCGATCCGCGCGTGTTCGTTTCGGTAGGCGCCGATGGCATCGTCACCATCGTCGGGCACCGTTCGGAAATGGGCACCGGCGTGCGCACCAGCCTGCCGCTGATCGTGGCCGAGGAGATGGAGGCCGACTGGTCCAGGGTCAAGGTGCAGCAAGCCCATGGCGACGAGGTCAAGTTCGGCAACCAGGACACCGACGGCTCGCGCAGCACGCGGCATTATCTGATCCCGATGCGCCAGATCGGCGCTTCCGCCCGCACCATGCTGGAGCAGGCCGCGGCCAAGCGCTGGGGCGTGCCGGCGACCGAGGTCAAGGCGGTCAACCACGAGGTCGTGCACAGCGCCAGCGGCCGCAAGCTCGGCTTCGGCGAGCTCGCGGCCGACGCGGCCAAGGAATCGGTGCCCAGCATCGAGGGCCTCAAGCTGAAGGACCCCAAGAACTTCCGCTATCTGGGCAAGGGCCAGATCGGCATCGTCGATCTCCACGACATCACCACCGGCAAGGCGCATTACGGCGCCGACGTGCGGCTGCCCGGCATGAAATATGCCGTGATCGCCCGTCCGCCGGTGACCGGCGGCAAGCTGGTCAAGTTCGAGCCGGAGGAGGCGCTGAAGGTCCCCGGCGTCGAGAAGGTGATGCAGGTACGCGGCTGGCCGTGGCCCTCGAAATTCCAGCCGCTCGGCGGCGTCGCGGTGATCGCGCGCAACACCGGCGCGGCGATCAAGGGCCGCGACGCGCTGAAGCTGACCTGGGACGACGGTCCCAATGGCAAATACGACTCCGTCGCCTACCGCAAGGAGCTCGAGGAGGCCTCGCGCAAGCCGGGGCTCGTCCTGCGCAAGGAAGGCGATGCGGATGCCGCACTGAAGAGCGCCGACAAGGTCATCGTCGGCGAGTATTACCTCCCGCATCTTGCCCATGTCGCCATGGAGCCGCCGGTGGCGGTGGCGGACGTCAAGGGCGACAAGGCCGAGATCTGGGCGCCGGTACAGAGCCCCGGTGGCACCCGCGAGGACGTCGCCAAGACGCTCGGCATTCCCGAGGCCAACGTCACGGTCAACGTGACGTTGCTCGGCGGCGGGTTCGGACGCAAATCGAAATGCGACTTTGCGATCGAAGCCGCGCTGCTCTCGAAGGAGCTCGGCGCGCCGGTGAAGGTGCAGTGGACGCGGGAGGACGACATCCACAACGGCTTCCTGCACACCGTCTCGGTCGAACGGATCGAGGCCGGCCTCGACAAGAGCGGCAAGGTGATCGCCTGGCGCCACCGCAGCGTGGCTCCCAGCATCGCCTCGACCTTTGCCGCCGGCACGCTGCATCAGGCGCCGTTCGAGATCGGCATGGGTCTGGTCGATATGCCGTTCGAGATCGCGAACATCTCGTGTGAGAACCCGGAGGCCGCGGCGTTCACCCGCATCGGCTGGTTCCGCTCGGTCTCGAACATCCCGCGCGCCTTCGCCGTCCAGTCGATGGTCGGCGAGATCGCGCAGGCAACAGGCCGCGACCAGAAAGAGATGCTGCTCGAGCTGATCGGCTCGCCTCGCATCGTCAAGCCCAACGTGAAGGACCTCTGGAATTACGGCGAGCCCCAGGACAGCTACCCGATCGACACCGCGCGCCTGCGCAAGGTGGTCGAGCTGGTCGCCGAGAAGGGCGAATGGGGCCGAAAGGTGCCGAAGGGCCACGGTCTCGGCATCGCCGTGCACCGCAGCTTCGTCAGCTACATCGCCACAATCGTCGAGGTCGCCGTCGACGACAAGGGCAAGCTGACGGTGCCGCGGGTCGACACCGCGATCGATTGCGGCACCTATGTCAACCCCGAGCGCATCGCCTCGCAGATCGAGGGCGCGGCGATCATGGGGCTCAGTCTCGCCAAATACGGCGAGATCACCTTCAAGGACGGCAAGGTGCAGCAGAGGAATTTTGACGACTTCCAGGTCGTCAGGATGGACGAATCGCCTGTGGTGACCAACGTCTTCATCGTGCCGCCCGTATCAGACACGCCGCCGAGCGGCGTCGGCGAGCCCGGTGTTCCTCCGTTCGCACCCGCCCTGATCAACGCGATCTTCGCAGCGACGGGAAAACGCATCCGCTCGCTTCCGATCGGCAAGCAATTGGAGGCGTGAGACGGAACCGGAGCGCGAGGCGGAACACAAGGCGTCTCGCGCCGTTTCCATCGATCTGACAGGAGCAGATCGATGACCAACATCTCAACGGCGCTCGCAGTCTCGCTGTCGGGCGCCTTTCTTTTGACCGCCGCGGGCGCATTCGCCCAGAGCAGCACGACCCCGCCGACCACCGCGACGCGCCCCACCGGCCCCGACCAGACTTCGCTGCCCAACGCGAACGCCCCGCCCGCCTCCACCACCCAGACCACCGGGCAGCACAATCCGGATCCCAAGATTCGCGAGATGAATCAGAAGGAGAAGGACAAGGTCGAGCGCGAGGGGAAGTAACTGTCTGCGCTGACAAATGCGGCGGACGTTGCCGTCCGCCGCATTCGCCACCCCCCTGCTGCTCCGCTTCTGTCGATCCGCCCGCGGAGCTATTTCTTCAGCGCGAAGACCCAGACGACGCCGCCCTGCGGCACGTTGGCTTCGATGCCGATGTTGTTGGTCACGAGCGCGTCCTGGATGCGCTGCGCGTCGACGCCCCAGCCCGACTGGATCGCGATGTATTGCGTGCCGTCGATCTCATACGACACCGGCATGCCGACGATGCCGGAGTTGGTCTTCTGCTCCCACAACAGTTCGCCCGTCTTGGCGTGGAAGGCGCGGAAATAGCGGTCGTTGGTCCCGCCGACGAAGACGAGATCGCCCGCGGTCGCCGTGACCGATCCGAACAGTTGCGACTTGGGGAAGTTGTGCTGCCAGACCTTCTTGCCGGTTGCGGGATCCCAGGCCTGGAGCTCGCCGAAATGATCGGCGCCCGGCTTTGTCTTGAGGCCGATGTCCTCCGGTTTGGTGCCGAGCCAGAGCTCGCCCGGCTTGAGCGGCACTTTCTCGCCGGTAAAGCCGCCGCAGAAATTCTCATTGGCAGGCACGTAGACGAGGCCGGTCCTCTGGCTGTAGGCCGCCGACGGCCAATCCTTGCCGCCCCACAGCGAGGGACAGAACTCGACGCGCTTGCCGAGCACCGGCTTGTGCGCTGGATCCACGATCGGCTTGCCGGTCTCGTCGATGCCCTTCCAGACGTCGGTGTAGACGAACGGCCATCCCGCGACATAGTTGATCTTGGTCGGAGTGCGCTCGAGCACCCAGAAGATCGCGTCGCGGCCGGGATGGACCAGGCTCTTGATGGTGCGGCCGTTGCGTTGCAGGTCGATCAGCATCGGCGCTTCGACCTCATCCCAGTCCCAGGAATCGTTCTGGTGGTACTGGTGATAGGCCTTGATCTTGCCGGTGTCGGGATCGAGCGCGAGCACCGATGCCGTGTAGAGATTGTCGCCGGGGTGGGAGTCGCCGGGCCATGGCGCGGCGTTGCCGACGCCCCAATAGATCGTCCTGGTCTCCTTGTCGTAATTGCCGGTCATCCAGGCCGATCCGCCGCCGTTCTTCCAGTCATCGCCCTGCCAGGTATCGTGACCGGGCTCGCCTTCGCCGGGAATGGTGAAGGTCCGCCACAGCTCCTTGCCGTCCTTGGCATCGTAGGCCACGATATAGCCGCGCACGCCGAACTCGCCGCCGGAGCCGCCGACGATGACCTTGCCGTCGACGATCAACGGCATCAGAGTCAGGTACTGGCCCTTCCTGTAGTCCTGCACTTTGGTATCCCACAGCACCTTGCCGGTCTTTGCATCGAGCGCGACCACGTGGTCGTCCGTGGTGGCGAGGTAGAGCTTGTCCTCCCATAGGCCGACGCCGCGGTTGGTCGGATGCAGCTGGAACAGATCGTCAGGAAGCTGCCGCTTGTAGCGCCAGTATTCGTCGCCGGTCTTCGCGTTCAGTGCGATCACCTGCCCCATCGGAGTGGTCACGAACATCGCGCCATTGTTGACGATCGGCGGGGCCTGATGGCCTTCGACCACGCCGGTGGCGAAGGTCCAGACCGGCGTGAGGTTCTTCACGTTGGAGGTGTTGATCTGGTCGAGCGGACTATAGCCCTGCCCGTCATAGGTGCGCCGGTAGAGCATCCAGTTGTGGGGCTCGGGGTTTTCCAGCCGCTGCGCGGTGACCGGAGAATAATTCTCGATCGGACCCGATAGGGCGGCGGTCGAGGCAAGACACGTGAAGGCGACGAAGCCGGACAGTAACCATTGCTTCCTGGTCATGGAAATCTTCATGGACGTTCCCCTTTTTCATCCGTTTGAATTCTTGTTGTGAATTCTTGTCGTTCTTGTCGTTCGTTCCGTCGTCCGCCCATCGGCGGATGCGGCCTCTCGTGACGCGGGCAGGAGCCCGCCCCCTCCGTCATCCTGGCTGTGTGCCACCTACCTTTCCCATGAAATTGCCGGCGACGCTGAGCGAACCGTCAGCGAGCACCAGCGGCAGCGCTGCAAGCCGCCGCGGTGCCGGTCCGAACACGACCTGCGCGCCCGCGCGGGGATCGAATTCGGAGTTGTGGCACATGCATTTGAACACCTCCTTGTCGCCGACATCGCTCTTCACCCAGGCGGTGACGGGACAGCCCGCATGCGAGCAGATCGCGGAGTAAGCGATGATGCCGTCGACGGCCCGCGCGCGAGTCTTCTCGTCGAGGTCGGCGGGATCGAGCTTGATGATCAGGATCTCGTTGAGCCGCGAGGCGCTGCGCACCACCGATGTGGTGGGATCCTTCGGCCAGGCATGCACGGGCGGTCCGCCCACCGGCAGATCGACCGCAGTGATGAGCTTTCCCTCGCGGTCACCTTCGGAGAAGACGAGCAGATCGCCCTTCTGCGGCCGCTCGTCCGAGCCGGGCGGATCCTCACCTGCGCGCGCCTGGGTGGAGCAGCCGAGACACGCCGTCGTCGCCAGCGCACCGAGCAGCACGGATCGCCGTGTCTGCTCAGTGCTCGCATCGACGTCGGATTCCGCAGCATTCTCGGAGGATGATGAATGAGTATCGAACGATGCCATGCCCGCTAGCAGGCGCTGGAACTCTGCCGAAAACAAGGCGAAGACTTGGCGCCGCAGTGCATCAATATGGCTTTGCTCGCGTTGATTGAGCAAAGCCGCTCGCGTTCAAGCGCGTTTTCGCGACTTCTACGTCGCGTTGCGCGAATGGCATGATGATTTTGCAGATCAGGTCGATGATGCAGGAATTGGTGCGACGCATGATGCGATGCGGGGATCCCACCCATGCATCCTGTCGTTCACGACCTGAGCACGTGACGCGGCGAAGCGATGCGGCCCGCAAGTGTTGCCGACGCCATCTCGAAGCTGTCGGCGATACGACGCGCCTTGTCGATGAACAGCGCGGCCGCCGCCGGCGGGCAGACCTCGCGCGCGGTCTGCTCGAACAGGTCGAGCCAGCGATCGAAATGGCCGCCGGCCAGGTTGAGCGGCATGTGTGCTCGCATCGGCGAGCCGTGATAGCGGCCGCTCATCAGTACGACCGACGACCAGAAAGCCCTGAGCTTGGTGAGATGCTCGTCCCAGTTCTGGACGACGGCGAAGACGGGCCCCAGCAGCGCGTCCTCGCGCACGCGTCCGTAAAAGCGGGTGACGAGTTCCCCGATCATCTCCTCGGTAATCCCGGTGCGCTCGATCGCATCCTGGGTCAACAGGTTCCGCCGCGCGGCCGCAGCTTCCCGCTCGGCCCTCAGTCGATCCGACATGTTCCTTGCTATCCGTTCCATTGTTCCCGCAGGCTGCCCGTTCAACATTGTCGGGCCGATCGCGCGCGGCGTCTTTGTCGCAGCGCAAATCGCGGGATCGGGCGGCGGACGCTGGGTGCCCGCCGCCAATGCCTTCATCAGGCGCTATAAGTGTAAAAACCCTGCCCGGTCTTGCGGCCGAGATGGCCGGCATCGACCATCTCCTTCAGCAGCGGGGCTGGCCGATATTTGGGATCGTTGAAGCCTTTGTAAAAGACCTCCATCACCGAAAGCATGGTGTCGAGCCCGACGAGATCGGCCAGCGCGAGCGGCCCGATCGGATGGTTGCAGCCGAGCTTCATGCCGGCGTCGATCTCTTCCGCCGTCGCGATGCCCTCCTGGAGCGCGAAGATCGCCTCGTTGATCATCGGACACAGGATGCGGTTGACCGCGAAGCCGGGGCTGTTCTTGGCCGTGATCGCCACCTTGCCGACGCGCTTGGCGAAATCCAGCGCCTTGGCATGGGTGTCGTCCGAAGTCTGCAGGCCGCGGATGAGCTCGAGCAGCGCCATCACCGGCACCGGGTTGAAGAAGTGCATGCCGATGAAGCGGTCGGGGCGATCGGTCGCGGCGGCGAGCTTGGTGATCGAGATCGAGGAGGTGTTGGTCGCGACCAGCGTGCGCGGCGACAAGGTGGCGCAGAGGTCCTTCAGGATCTTGACCTTGAGCTCCTCGTTCTCGGTCGCGGCCTCGATGACGAGGTCGCAATCCGACAGCTTCGCCCGGTCGGTAGTGCCGGTGATGCGCTTGAGCGTCGCCTCGCGGTCGGCCGCCGACATCTTCTCTTTCTTGACCAGCCGCTCGAGGCTTCCGCCGACGGTCGCGAGGCCGCGGTTCACCGCCGCATCGGAAATATCGACCATCACGACCGACAGGCCGGCGGCGGCGCTGACCTGCGCGATGCCGTTCCCCATGGTCCCTGCCCCGATGATGCCAACGGTCTGGATCATTGCGTCACATCCTTCATTCTTGCGGGCGCGCCAGTCGCAGCCCGGCTCCATTGTTCCTGCAACAGGGTCTAGCACCGCCATGGGGCCGGCGCGACCCGATCCTGTTCCTTAGCGCATCGGAGGCAGGAAGAAAGCCGCCCCGGGGCGGCTAGGTGCCCCGACTGTGGGTCCCTGGCCGCGTTTTCCGATCCTGAGCCTTGCTCCAACGGCTCCCGGGGGCTGCCCACCCCTTGGGCCCTTGATTATGGCAGCGGCAGCAGCGAGAAGGGCGGCGCGGGGCTGCCGCGGAACAGGAGCTTGCCCGAGACCGGATGAACGATTTCGCACGATCCATCGGTGCCGCCTTTGCGCTGATCGGCGAGGCCGACACCGAGCTATTGGGCATCGTCACCTTGTCCGTCAGGGTCAGCTTGACCGCCAGCATCCTCGCGCTCCTGATCGGTGCCCCCTTTGGGGCCCTGCTTGCGATCACCCGTTTCCGGGGACGCCAGGTCATCATCATTCTGACCAATGCACTGCTCGGCCTTCCGCCGGTCGTGGTCGGGCTCGCCCTCTATCTCTTGCTGTCGCGGTCCGGCCCGTTCGGGGCGGCGGGCTTGCTGTTCACACCAAGCGCCATGGTGATCGCGCAGACGCTGCTGGCGACACCCATCGTGGTGGCGCTGGTGCACCGGCCGGCAACTCTGTTGTGGGCGGAGTATGGCGACCTGGCGCGGATCGACGGGCTGTCGGCCCTGCGCAGCATGGCCCTGCTGTTCGCGCTCGGCCGGACCTCGCTGCTGACGGCCTTTCTCGCCGCGTTCGGGCGGGCGATTGCGGAAGTCGGCGCCATCATCATCGTCGGCGGCAACATCCGCGGCTTCACCCGCACGATGACGACGGCGATCGCGCTGGAAACCAGCAAAGGCGACCTGCCGCTGGCGCTCGGACTCGGGCTGATCCTGCTCGCGCTCAGCGTCGCGGTGTCGACCGTCGCCTTCGTCCTAGTGGGACGCGTTGGGGAAAAATAGCTGCTCGCCGCCGACCTTGTACCCGGCGATCGCGTCCTGCCCTTGCGGCGAAACCAGCCAGTCGATGAAGGCCTTTCCCTCCTTCGCCTTCACGTTCGGGTGCTTTTCGGGATTCACCAGCATGACGCCGTACTGGTTGAAGAGCCGCTTGTCCCCCTCGGTCAGGATGGCGAGCTCGCCGCGGTTCTTGAACGACAGCCAGGTGCCGCGGTCCGACAGGAGGTAGGCGTTCGACGACGAGGCCATGTTCAGCGCCGGGCCCATGCCCTGGCCGATCTCCCGGTACCAGGTGTCCTTGCCGGCACTGAGGTCGACGCCGGCCTCCTTCCATAGCCTCAGCTCGGCCGCATGCGTGCCGGACTTGTCGCCACGCGAGATGAACGGCGCCTTCGCCGCCGCGATCTTGCGCAGCGCCTCGGCCACGTCCTTGCTGCCCGAGATCTGCGCCGGATCGCTTTTGGGGCCGATGATGACGAAGTCGTTGTACATGACGTCAAAGCGCTTCACGCCCTGCCCTTCGGACATGAACTTGTCCTCGGCGGGCTTGTCATGGACGAACACCACATCGGCGTCGCCGCGCCGCCCGATATCCAGAGCCTGGCCGGTGCCGACGGCGACGACCTTGACGCCGATGCCCTCGGCCTTCGCGAACAGCGGCAGCAGATGGCCGAACAGCCCGGACTGTTCCGTCGAGGTGGTCGACGCCACGGTGATGGTGCGATCCTGTGCGAATGCGATGGTGGACCAGAGCAGAACCGCTCCGATGGTGACAAGCTTCCTCATGCGACGTCCTCGGCCAGATAATGACGGTTCTGAATAGCGGCTCACAGCGACGACGGGAACCCCAACCTTGGATTGCGACGAGGTTGATGCGCGCGGTGCGCCTCGTCTGGCAGAAAAAGCGCGCCGGCGCGGGCCAGGCACGCCTGCAAAACAAGAAGTGAAAAAACAACCCCATGCACAGTAGCGATGGGGTTGAAAGGCTTGAGGATTTTCGGTCTTACCGAAAACGCGGTTGCGACGTCGGGCAAAACAGGGGTATTATTGCATCATCGGCGCCATGCGGGTTTCGCGACTCGGGCGGATGCGAGCGTTCTCGATCCGATTGCGTCGCCGCCCGCGTACTGAACTTACGCATGTTCTGCAATTGGTCCCACCTACATTGACATCGGCGTGACGGCCGGGGCAGTTTTTCATATTGCTGGCGAATCAGCGATAGCCTCACGCCGAGTACCTCTTGGACAACTCCCAGTGCTTTCGAGACTGATATCGTTGCTGCGCCGCATCCCCGCGGTGAACTGGGCGTTTTCCCGACTTCGGCCTGTGCCGCACAGCGGCAATATTGAGGTCGCGCAGATCGCCACAGACGCTTCACCTGCCATCACCGAAGACGTCGCGGGCACAGCTCAAGCTCCAATGGCCGAGATCAGCGCTGACCCGGTGCGCGAAGAGGCTGATCTCGCCGCCACAACTCCGGTCGCAGAGAATGATGCGGCGGCGCTGGTCGTCGCGGAAACAGTCACCGAAGAGCCGTTGGCTGCATCGTCCGGTGCGGAGAGCGAGCCAGTTGCAGCCTCCGATCTCGCAGTCGTGGACGATGATGCGTCGGTTGTTGGAATCTCTGCAGAGATCGACTCTGCCGCCTCAGAAGAGATCGTGATTTCGTCAGCAGACCTCGCGACCGCTTCGGCCGATCGCCCTGCCGTCATCATCGAGGCTGCCCCCTCGCCCGACATATCCGTCGACGCCGCACCCGTCGCCGCTGAAGCAATCCCGGTCCATGTCGAGAACGTCGCGGCTGTCGTCCCTGAAGCCAGCGCCGAGATCGACCCGGCGCCCGCAAGCGATGTTCCGCCCGACACGGCGATTGCGGCGGTAGCCAACGAGTCATCCAGCGCCGCCGGGGAAACTGAACCAGCTCCGGTTCTCATGTCTCCGCTGCCAGAGATACGCAGCGTCCCGAAAGTTCGCGCGAGGGTCACGGAGCCCGCCGACCGCGCCGCGCTGATCCGGCAGCGCTGGGCGGAGAGCGGAATCAGGATGTGGAATCCGCGCCTGCACGGCACCGGCGAGGCCGCGCTGAACATCCAGGGAAGCATCGGGCTGCTGCCACCGGCGCCCGGCGAGACAATGCCGCGCTACGACAAGCTGGAATTCAGGATGCTCGGCGGACAGATCGTCTGTGAGGGCGTGATCGTCGAGGCTCCCGTTCAGGCGAGCCATCGGAGCTTCACGCGGCTCGCCGAGCCGCGGACCATCGAGCGGATGCGCGAACCGGCGCGCGAGCGCCAAGCCGTTCTCGCCTGATCCTTTCTTCTCCGACGACCGTGGCCATGTGCTGGGCTGATGTCCCGCATGGGAGACAGCGGGTGGTAGCTGCGGCGATTCCGGGCGATTTGCGCCTGAGGCGCATGCACGTTGCAGCCGGTTATCCTTAACGGGACCTCACCAATGCACGCGACCGGAAAGGACTGAGGCAGCGCGCAACCCGTGCTGGCCTGCCCGGCTGGAACCGATCTAACGGGCCCTTTACCCCTGCCGTGCAAGATTGCCAGTGTTTTCAGGGGATCTGGGGCTCGTATTGCAATGCCTGTTGCGGATTTGAAATCTCGTCTTGCCGTCGCGACGCGATTGTTTTGCGTTCCCGCCGACAATCCGGACCTGACGCGCGCGCAGTTCGACGCCTTCTCCAAGCAGATCCCGCTGCTCTACTTCATCCTCATCAGCAACACGATTGCGGTCGCCTACACCTATGTGAACGTGGCGCCGGACTGGTTGACGATGATCGTGCCGGCCGTGCTGACGGTGCTCGCGGCCTTACGGACCTTCTGGTGGCTGCGCCAGCGCCGGCTCGTGCGCAGCGATGCCGACATCCTGCGCAATCTGCGCGCCACCAACTGGCTGACGCTGCCGATCGGTGCCGGCTTCACCGCCTGGTCCTTCGCGCTCTACCCCTACGGCGATCCCTTCGCCAAGAGCCAGGTCGCCTTCTACATGGCGGTCACCGTGATCGGCTGCATCTTCTCGCTGATGCATCTGCGCTCGGCGGCGCTGATCGTGACGCTGATTGTCGACGTGCCCTATGTGCTGTTCTTCTTCGCCACGGGCGAGCCGACGCTGAAGGCGATCGCGGTCAACAACCTCCTGGTGTCCGGCGCGATGGTGACGGTGCTGTTCATCTACTATCGCGACTTCGCCGATCTCGTCGCCAGCCGCAAGTCTCTGCTCGCGCAACAGGCGGCGACGCAGGCGCTCTCCGACGAGAACTTCCGCCTTGCCAATCTCGATTCCCTCACCGAGCTGCCGAACCGCCGCCGCTTCTTCGCCGAGCTGTCGAGCGCCTTCGCCGATGCCGAACGCAGGAAAGTTCGGGTCGCAGTCGGCATCATCGATCTCGACGGTTTCAAGCCGATCAACGACAATTATGGCCACTCGGTCGGAGACCGCGTCCTGATCGAAGCCGGCCGTCGCATACGCGAGGTCTGCGAGGGTTTTGGTCCGCAGCGGGTCGAATTCGCCCGGCTCGGCGGCGACGAGTTCGGCCTCGTCGTGTGCGGCGACCCCGAGGATGCGGATCTGTTGCGGCTCGGCCAGCGCATCGGCGACCAGGTCAAGCTTCCCTACCAGCTCGACACTGCCCATACCGGGCTGTCCTGCTCGATCGGCTTTGCGTCGTTTCCGCAATCGGCAACGACCGCGGAAGCACTCTACGAATGCGCCGACTATTCGCTCTATCACGCCAAGCGCCATCTGCGCGGCCGCACCGTGATCTTCTCGAGCGAGCTCGAGGCCGAGATCCGCAGCCGCGGAGTCATCGAGAATTTGCTGCGCACCGCCGATTTCGGCACCGAGATGGACCTGGTGTTCCAGCCGATCGTCGATGCCATGAGCGAGCACACCGCCGGCTTCGAGGTGCTGGCGCGCTGGCGCAGCGCCCGGCTCGGCCTGGTCTCTCCGGCCGATTTCATTCCGGCCGCCGAGCGCATCGGTCTGATCCGGCCGCTGACGCAGGCGCTGCTGGTACGCGCACTCGCCGTCGCCCGGACGTGGCCCGACCACATCCGTCTGTCGTTCAACCTCTCCGCCCACGACGTCTGCGCGGCGGAGGGCATCCTGCCACTGATCGCCATCATCGAGAGAAGCGGTCTGCCGCCACACCGGATCGACTTCGAGATCACCGAGACCGCCGTCACCTTCGATTTCGTCCGCGCGCAGCAATCGATCGCAACGCTGAAGGCAATGGGCTGCGGCGTTTCGCTGGACGATTTCGGCACCGGCTATTCGTCGCTGAGCCACGTGCACCGGCTGCCGCTCGACAAGATCAAGGTCGACCGCAGCTTCGTTTCCGACGTCAACGAGAATCCCGTCAGCCACAAGATCATCAAGTCGCTCACCGGCCTCTGCGACGACATAGAAATCGCCTGCGTCGTCGAGGGCGTCGAGACGCGTGCTCAGCTCGACACCCTGCGCCGCTTGGGGTGCGACTTCATCCAGGGTTATTATTTCGCCAAGCCCATGCCGGCCGATGCGATCGGCGACCATCTGGCGAAGGAGAGCCGGCGCCTCGACGCCACCGGGGCCAAGGTCGTGGCCTAAAACCTCGTCTACTTCGCCAGGCTCGGCAGATCGAGCCCCTTGTCGCGGGCGCAATCGATCGCGATGTCGTAGCCTGCATCGGCGTGGCGCATGACGCCGGTGGCGGGATCGTTCCACAGCACGCGCTCGATCCGCTTCGCAGCCTCGGGCGTGCCGTCGGCGACGATCACCATGCCGGCGTGCTGCGAATAGCCGATGCCGACGCCGCCGCCATGATGCAGCGACACCCAGGTCGCTCCGCTGGCGCAATTGAGCAGCGCATTGAGCAGCGGCCAGTCGGACACCGCGTCCGATCCGTCCTTCATCGCCTCGGTCTCGCGGTTGGGGCTCGCCACCGAGCCGCTGTCGAGATGATCGCGGCCGATCACGATTGGCGCCTTCAACTCGCCGCGCGCCACCATCTCGTTGAAGGCAAGGCCGAGGCGATGGCGATCGCCGAGACCGACCCAGCAGATCCGTGCCGGCAGGCCCTGGAACTTGATGCGCGCCTTCGCCATGTCGAGCCAATTGTGCAGATGCTTGTCGTCGGGCATCAGCTCCTTGACCTTGGCATCCGTCTTGAAGATGTCCTCGGGATCGCCCGACAGCGCGGCCCAGCGGAACGGCCCCACGCCGCGGCAGAACAGCGGACGGATATAGGCGGGCACGAAGCCGGGGAAGTCGAACGCGTTCTTCAGGCCCATGTCCTGCGCCATCTGGCGGATATTGTTGCCGTAGTCGAGCGTCGGAATGCCCTGGGCATGGAAATCGAGCATGGCCTGGACATGCTCGACCATCGAGGTCTTCGAGGCGCGCTCGACGCCCTTCGGATCGGACGCGCGCTTGGCCTCCCACTCGGCGAGCGTCCAGCCCTTCGGCAAGTAGCCGTTGATGGGATCGTGCGCACTGGTCTGGTCGGTGACGATATCGGGCTTGACCCCACGGCGGACCAGCTCAGGGAAGATCTCCGCGGCGTTGCCGAGCAGGCCGACTGAGACCGCCTTGTTCGTCTTCGCGGCGTCCGCCATGATCGCGAGCGCTTCATCGAGCGTTGCAGCCTGCCGGTCGAGATAGCCGGTGCGCAAGCGCATCTCGATGCGGCTCGGCTGACATTCGACGGCGAGCATCGACGCGCCCGCCATGGTCGCCGCCAGCGGCTGCGCGCCGCCCATGCCGCCGAGGCCGGCGGTCAGTATCCACTTGCCGGCGAGGCTGCCGCCATAGTGGCGACGGCCGACCTCGACGAAGGTCTCGTAGGTGCCCTGCACGATGCCCTGGCTGCCGATATAGATCCAGGAGCCCGCCGTCATCTGGCCGTACATCATCAGGCCCTGGCGATCGAGCTCGTTGAAATGGTCGAGCGTCGCCCAATGCGGCACGATGTTGGAGTTGGCGATCAGCACGCGCGGCGCATCGGCATGGGTGCGGAAGACACCGACGGGCTTGCCGGACTGCACCAGCAGCGTCTGGTCGGCTTCGAGGTTGCGCAGCGCCGCGACGATCCGGTCGAAACTCTCCCAGTCGCGTGCCGCCCGGCCGATGCCGCCATAGACGACGAGCTCGCTCGGGCGCTCCGCGACGTCGGGATCGAGATTGTTCATCAGCATGCGCAGCGGGGCTTCCGTGAGCCAGCTCTTGGCGCTGATGTCGCTGCCGCGGGGCGCGCGGATGGTGCGGTCATTGTCCAGTCGGCGGTTCATGTGGACCTCTTCAGGCGAGTCGCGGAAACGGATCGATGTGAAGCCTTGCGAGCGCAGCAGCCGGAAGCGCATCGGCTTCGATCAATGCAGCGGCCTTGGCGAGATCGCCGGCCATGTAGCGATCGGCCCCGAGCGCAGGCACCTGCTCACGCAACGCGGCGATGACGGCGACCAGCGGCGCGCTGGTCGCATGCGGCGCGCGCAGCGTGATGCCCTGGGCCGCGACCAGAAGCTCGATGCCGAGAATGGCGGCGAGGTTGTCGGCCATGTCGGACAGACGCCGCGCGGCATGCGCAGCCATCGAGACATGGTCTTCCTGGTTGGCGCTGGTCGGCGTCGAATCGATCGAGCATGCGAGTGCACGCTGCTTGTTCTCGGCATAGAGCGCGGCCGCCGTCACCTCGGCGATCATGAAGCCGGAGTTGATGCCGGGATCGGGCGTGAGGAACGGCGGCAGGCCGAAATTGAGCGCGGGATCGACCAGCGTCGCGATGCGCCGCTCGCTGATCGCGCCGATTTCCGACAGCGCCAGCGCGAGCGCATCGGCGGCGAAGGCGACCGGCTCGGCGTGGAAATTGCCGCCGGAGACGATCTCGCCGGTCTCGACCAGCACCAGCGGATTGTCGGTGACGGCGTTGGCCTCGACGATCAGCGTGCGCGCGGCTTGGGTTATCAGGTCGAGGGCCGCGCCTGCGACCTGCGGCTGGCAGCGCAGGCAATAGGGATCCTGCACACGCTCGTCGCCTTCGAGGTGTGAGAGGCGGATGTCGCTGCCATCGAGCAATGCAGTCAGCGTCGCGGCCGCCGCGATCTGGCCGGCGTGGCCGCGCAGCGCCTGAATTTCAGGGCGGAACGGTGCCGTCGAGGCCATCGCCGCATCCACCGACAGCGCGCCGGTTACGAGTGCGGCGCGGGCGAGGCGATATGCGCGCAACACGCCTGAGAGGGCGTAGGCGGTCGAGAATTGCGTGCCGTTGATCAGCGCGAGGCCTTCCTTCGGCCCGAGGGTCAGCGGCGTGAGGCCGGCGGCGGCGAGTGCCTCGCTGCCGGACACGATCTTGCCATCGACGGTCGCCTGCCCCTCGCCGATCATCACGGCCGTCATATGCGCGAGCGGTGCCAGATCGCCGGAGGCGCCGACCGAGCCTTGCCGCGGCACCAGCGGATAGACGCCACGGGCCAGCATGTCCTGTAACTGCTCGATCACCGCGCGGCGCACCCCGGAGGCGCCGCGGCCGAGCGAGACGATCTTCAGCGCCATCATCAGGCGGACGATCGGCTCCGGTGTCGGCTGGCCGACGCCGCAGCAATGCGAGACGATCAGGTTGCGCTGGAGCAGCGCGGTCTGGTCCGGCGGGATGCGCTTCGACGCCAGCTTCCCGAAGCCGGTATTGATGCCGTAGACGGGAACGTCCGCCTGCGCGGCCCGCGTCACGATCTGCGCAGCCGCCTCGACCCGCGGCCAGAACGAGGGATCGAGCACGACGGGGGCGCCTTCGAGCACGCGCGCGAGATCGTCGAGGTTCACCGTTCCCGGCTTGACGACGATCGCTGTCTCCTGCTCCGTCACTGTCCCCTCCATACCCGCTTGTGCAGCGGATTGAAGCCGATGCGGTAGACCAGCTCGGCCGGGCGCTCGATCTCCCAGATCGCAAGGTCGCACCATTTGCCGGCTTCCAATATGCCGGTCTCATTCAACAGGCCAAGCGCGCGCGCGCCTTCACGGGTGACGCCGGCCAGGCACTCGGCCACGTTCATCCGGAACAAGGTCGCGCCCATGTTCATCGCGAGCAGCAGCGAGGTCAGCGGCGAGCTGCCGGGATTGCAGTCTGTCGCCAGCGCCATCGGAACGCCATGCTTGCGGAACGTCTCGACCGGCGGCTTCTGCGTCTCGCGAATGAAGTAGAATGCGCCGGGCAGCAGCACGGCCACTGTGCCGGCTCTCGCCATGGCGGCGGCGCCGACCTCATCGGTGTGCTCGAGATGATCGGCCGAGAGTGCCGAGAATTTCGCGGCAAGCGCCGCGCCGCCGAGATTCGAGAGCTGGTCGGCATGGAGCTTGACCGGCAGGCCAAGTCCCCTCGCCGTTTCGAACACAAGCGCGGTCTGCTCGGCGGAGAATGCGATGCCTTCCATGAATGCATCGACGGCATCGGCGAGGCCAGCATTGGCAACTGCGGGCAGCATCTCCTTGCAGACGAGATCGATGTAGCGGTCCTTGTCGCCACCGGCTTCCACCGGCAGCGCATGCGCGCCCAGGAACGACGTGCGGATCGTAACCGGCCGCGCGCGGCCGAGGCTCCGCGCCGCCGCAAGCTGTCGCATCTCGGTTTCGGTGTCGAGGCCGTAGCCGGACTTGATCTCGACCGTGGTCGCGCCCTCAGCCGTCAGCGCGTCGAGCCGCGGCAGCGCGCCTGCGGCGAGCCCGGCTTCGCTGGCCTGGCGCGTTGCCGCCACGGTCGAGACGATGCCGCCGCCGGCGCGCGCAATCTCCTCGTAGCTCGCCCCCTTCAGGCGCAGCTCGAATTCGTGCGCGCGGTTGCCGCCATAGACCAGATGGGTGTGGCAGTCGACGAGACCGGGCGTGATCCAGCGCCCCTCGCAATCAATCCGCTCGATCGCGTCGGCGTCGAGCGGAAAATCCGCTTTAGCGCCCGCATAGACGATGCGGCCGCCGCGTGCGGCGATGACACCATGCTCGATCTCGCCAAGATCGGGACGATCGACCCGCATCGTCGCGAGGCGGGCATTATGCCAGATCCGGTCGAAGCGCTCTGCCATGCGGGTATCCGTTCGCCCTGGGGATGCTTGACTTATATGTCTAGACATATAATCGTACGGCGGTTCTGTCCAGCCGGCGTGTAGGTCATGACCCGACTGCATTTCGCTTCCGCGCTCCTGCCTTCGGGCTGGGCCAATGACGTGCAGGTGGTGATCGCCGCCGGCGCGATCGCGGCGGTGACGGCGGGCGTGGCGCCGGCCGCCGGCGACGAACGCCACGCCATCGCGCTTCCGGGACTTGCAAGCCTGCACAGCCACGCGTTCCAGCGCGGCATGGCGGGTCTGGCGGAGCTGCGCGGCGATTCCACCGACACGTTCTGGACCTGGCGCGAGACGATGTATCGCTTCGCGCTGGCGATGACGCCCGACGACGTCGCTTCCGTGGCGACGCTGCTCTATGTCGAAATGCTCGAGCAGGGTTTTACCCGCGTCGGCGAATTCCACTATCTGCACCACGACCGCGACGGCTCGCCCTACGCGGACCCCGCCGAGATGGCCGCGCGGATTGCAGAGGCCGTTGAAGCCTCGGGCATCGCGCTGACGCTGCTGCCGAGCTTCTATGCGCACGGCTCGTTTGGAGGCGCAGCGCCGCATGAAGGGCAGCGCCGCTTCATCTGCTCGGTCGATCAGTTCGCCGCATTGATGACGGCATCGCGGAAGGTTATCGCGCACTTGCCCGGCGCCAATATCGGCATCGCACCGCACAGCTTGCGCGCGGTGACGCCGGACGAGCTCGCCGCGATCGTTCCACTGGCCGAGGGCGGGCCGGTGCACATTCATGCCGCCGAGCAGGTGAAGGAGGTCGAGGATTGCCTCGCCTGGTCGGGCCAGCGTCCGGTGCAATGGCTGCTGGAGCACGCCCCGCTCGATCGGCGCTGGTGCCTCATTCACGCGACCCACATGACGAATGAGGAAGTGACGGCGTTCGCCAGGACCGGCGCCGTGGCGGGCCTCTGTCCCATCACGGAAGCGAGCCTCGGCGACGGCATTTTTTCGGCACGGGAGTTCGTCGACGCCGGCGGCATTTTCGGCGTCGGTACCGATTCCAACGTGTTGATCGGCGCCGCCGACGAATTGCGCCAGCTCGAATACGGCCAGCGGCTCAAGCACCGCCAGCGCAACGTGCTCTCCGGCGGCGCCGGCCGCTCGACCGGACGCGCGCTGTTCGACGGGGCGCTCGGCGGGGGCGCGCGGGCGCTGGCACAAACGGCCGGCGGCCTTGTGCAAGGCGCACGCGCCGATATCGTCACGCTCGACACGGCGCATCCATCGCTGGCAGGGCGCGCGCATGATGCCGTCATCGACGGCTGGATCTTCGCCGCCGGCGGCGCCGCCATCGATTGCGTCTGGGCCGGTGGCCGCAAGGTGGTCGAGGGCGGTCGGCATGGATTGCGCCAGGCCGCACGTGAGCGCTTCAACGCATCGATGCGGAGGCTGGTCGCATGAGCCTCGTCACCGACGCCGACAAGCCGACGCTCTACAAGCGCATCCGCGCCGACATCGAGAAGCGCATCCTGACCGGCGAATGGCCGCCCGGCCATCGCATTCCCTTCGAGCACGAGTTGGTCGCGCGCTACGGCTGCTCGCGCATGACCGTGAACAAGGCCTTGTCTGAGCTGGCGCAGGCCGACCTGATCGAGCGGCGGCGGCGCGCCGGCTCGTTCGTGCGCCGGCCGCAGCATCAGTCGGCGGTGCTCAAGATCGCCGACATCCGCGCCGAGATCACCGCGCTTGGCCGCGCTTACGGCTACGAGCTGATCGGCCGCAAGCTGCGCGCGGCGACCGCCGCCGACCGCGACCGCCTCGGCGTCAAGAAGGCCGGCAAGGTCGTCGCCATCACCTGCCGGCATAGCGCCGACAAGGTCCCGTTCGCGGTCGAGGACAGGCTGATCGATCTGTCGTCCGTGCCTGATGCCGCGACTGCCGATTTCGCGCGCGAGCCGCCCGGCTCGTGGCTGCTTCACCATGTCCCATGGACCGAGGCCGAGCATACGATCAGTGCCATCGTTGCGGACGACCGCACGGCGGAAGCGCTCGACATCGCCGTCGGCGCACCCTGCCTCGTGATCGACCGCTACACCTGGCGCAGCGCCCGCACCATCACCGCGGTGCGCCTGCTCTATCCCGGTGACTCTCACCGCCTTGTCGCCCGATTCAAGGGAGGCTGAGAGGACATGTCGGCACAATTCGTGCAACGCATCGGGCAACGGTCCAGGTGGGCCGACAATGAGCAACAGGACGTCAAACCATCGATCGGCAAGAGGACGAAAATCATGCGTAGTTCGACAGTATTTGCGACAATCATTGCCCTCGCGGCGGCCACTCCCGTGCTCGCCGACGACGTCAAGGTCGGCGTCGGCATCTCCGGCTGGACCGGCTTCGCGCCGCTGACGCTGGCCAAGGAGGCCGGCATCTTCAAGAAGAACGGGCTCGACGTCACCATCAAGAAGATCCCGCAGAAGGACCGCCATCTCGCCATCGCCTCCGGCGACATCCAATGCGCGGCGACCACGGTCGAGACCTGGATTTCCTGGAACGCCAACGGCGTCGCGACCAAGCAGATCTTCCAGCTCGACAAGAGCTACGGCGCCGACGGCATGGCCGTGCGCAACGACGTCGCCGCGATCAAGGACCTGAAGGGCAAGACCGTCGCCGCCTCCGCGCCCGGCACCTCGCCCTACTTCGCGCTGGCCTGGATGCTGAAGAAGAACGGCCTCACCACCAAGGACGTCACGATCGTCAACCTCGAGCCGGCTGCGGCCGCGCAGGCCTTCGTCTCCGGCCAGAACGATGCCGCGATGACTTATGAGCCCTATCTGTCGACCGTGCGTGCCGCGCCCGACAAGGGCAAGATCATCGCGACCACGCTCGACTATCCGATGGTCATGGACACGTTCGGCTGCACGCCGAAATTCCTCACCGATAATCCCAAGGCCGCCAAGGCCCTCGCCGACAGCTATTTCGAGGCGATCGACATGATCGCCAAGGACCAGGCCAAGTCCTACGAGATCATGGGCGCCGACGTGAAGCAGACCGGCGAGCAGTTCGGCAACTCGGCGAAATATCTGCGCTGGCAGGACAAGGCCGCGAACCAGAAGTTCTTCGCCGGCGACTTCCTGACCTTCAACAAGGAGGCTGCCGAGCTGCTGCTCGAGATCGGCATCATCAAGGCCGCGCCGAAGGTCGAGGACCTCTACGACGCGAGCTTCATCAAGTAACTCTTCTCGAGCTGCCGGTTCCGCCTCGGGCGGAGCCGGCGCACCATTCGGATACGGTTTGATGCGTCCCCTGGATCCCGTGACAACGAAGCAGCGCGCGGCATATGGCCTGGCGTTCTTCGTGCTGTTCGTCGCCCTCTGGTCATGGGCGACGTTCGGCGGCCATGTGTCGAAGACCTTCCTCGCCAATCCGCTCACCATGGTGCAGGAAGGCGTCGAGCTGCTCACCAAGCACGGCTTCCTGTTCGACATCGGCATGACGATCTGGCGCGTCGTCGGCGGCTTCGCGCTCGCGGCGGTCATCGCGGTGCCGCTCGGCGTGCTGATGGGCGCCTACAAGCCGGTCGAAGCCTTCCTCGAACCCTTCGTCTCATTTGCACGCTATCTGCCCGCTTCGGCCTTCATCCCGCTGCTGATCCTGTGGGCCGGCATCGGCGAATTGCAGAAGCTGCTCGTCATCTTCATCGGCTCGGTTTTCCAGGTGATCCTGATGGTCGCGGTGACGGTCGGCGCCACGCGGCGCGATCTGGTCGAGGCCGCCTATACGCTCGGCGCGCGCGACCGCGGCATCATCCGCCGCGTGCTGCTGCCCTCCTCCGCGCCGGAGATCGCAGAGATCCTGCGGCTGGTGCTGGGCTGGGCCTGGACCTACGTCATCGTCGCCGAGCTGATCGGCTCGTCCTCGGGCATCGGCCATATGATCACCGACAGCCAGGCGCTGCTCAACACCGGCCAGATCATCTTCGGCATCATCGTGATCGGATTGATCGGGCTCATCTCGGACTTCCTGTTCAAGGCGTTCAACGCCTGGCTGTTTCCCTGGAAGCTCGCATGACCACTCTCAGGATCGAACAGGTCTCGCGCACCTTCCCCGCGCGCCACGGCAACGCGCCGACGCGGGCGCTGGAGCCGACCGACCTCACCATCGGCAACAACGATTTCGTCACCATCCTCGGCCCCTCCGGCTGCGGCAAGTCCACGCTGCTGCGCATCGTCGCCGGTCTCGATCGTCCGACCAGCGGCCGTGTCACGCTCGACGGACGCGAGGTGACCGGCCCGGGCGCGGATCGCGGCATGGTGTTCCAGTCCTACACGCTGTTCCCCTGGCTGACGGTGCGCGAGAACATCGCCTTCGGCCTGCGCGAGCGCGGCGTGTCCGAGGCGGAGCGACACAAGATCGCGGATGCCTTCATCCGCCAGGTCGGGCTGTCCGGCTTCGAAAACCATTGGCCCAAGCAGCTCTCCGGCGGCATGCAGCAGCGCACCGCGATCGCGCGCGCGCTCGCCAATGACCCGAAGATCCTGCTGCTCGACGAGCCGTTCGGCGCGCTCGACAACCAGACCCGTGCCCTGATGCAGGAGATGCTGCTCGGGATCTGGGAGCGCGACCAGAAGACGGTGCTGTTCGTCACCCACGACATCGAGGAAGCGATCTTCCTCGGCAGCCGCGTCATCGTGATGAGCGCGCGTCCCGGCCGCATCAAGGCCGAGATCAATGTGGACCTGCCGCATCCGCGCTCCTACAAGATCAAGACCACGCCGGAATTCGTCCAGCTGAAGGAACGGCTGGTCGAGGAGATCCGCACCGAGGCGCTGAAGGTTGCCGAACATGCCTGACACTCGTGCCGACGGACATCGCGTTCTCGCCGACCTCCATGCGCTGCGCGCCTTCGGCGCCTACAAGACCGGCGTGCACAAGCCGACCTTCTCCGAGCCGCACAGGCTGTCCCTGGAGTGGCTCGTCCAGAAGCTGCCCGAGGCCAATCTCTCGGCGACAATCGACGGCATCGGCAATGTGTTCGGGACGAGCACGAAGCCCGGGCCGAAGCTGCTGGCGGGCTCGCACCTGGAAAGCCAGAACTATGCCGGGTGGCTCGACGGCCCGCTCGGCGTCGTCTATGCGCTCGAGGCCGCGCGCGTCCTGAACGCCGATCCTGCCGTGAACGGCGCGGTCGAGGTCGCCGCCTGGTGCGACGAGGAGGGACATTTCGGTCATTTCCTCGGCTCGCGCTCCTATGTCGGACAGGTGAGCGAGGCCGACATCGACGCGGCCCGCGACCGCACCAGCGGCCGCACCATGCGCGATGCCCTTGCCGACATGGGGCTCTCGGAGCGTCCGCGCATCACCGCCGAGCCGGGACGGCACGTCGGCTATCTCGAGGCGCATATCGAGCAGGGCGACACGCTCGAAAGCGGGCGCCTGGCGATCGGCGTCGTGACGTCCATCGTCGGCATCTGGCAGTACCAGATCAATTTCACCGGCGAGCAGAACCACGCCGGCACCACGCGCATGGCGGTGCGCAAGGATGCCGGCCTGGCGCTGGCCAAGTTCTGCGTCGCGATCGACGAACGTTTCCCGATCGCCTGCGACCCGCGCACGGTCTGGACCACCGGCCGCATCACGCTCGATCCGGGCGCGCCGAGCATCATCCCCGGTGGCGCAGAGATGTTGTTCCAGATCCGCGACGACGACCCGTCTGTGATCGCGCGGCTGGAGCAATTGCTGAGGACCATGGCGGACGAGGCCAGTGCCAATGGTCCGTGCACCGTCAGCGTGACGAAGCTGCGCACCGGCGCACCCGCGATAATGAATGCGGGCTTTCAGGACGCGATCGAGGCTGCGAGCAAGGTCGTCGCCGGCGGCCGTTCCATCCGCATGCCCAGCGGCGCCGGACACGATGCGCAGATGCTGGCGACCGTGATGCCCGCCGGCATGCTGTTCGTGCCGTCGATCGGCGGCATCAGCCATCACTGGACCGAGAATACGGCAGACGCCGACATCGTGACGGGCGCAGAGGTGTTCGTCGAGGCGTGCCGGCGCATCCTTGGCGGCTAGCGCTGCGTCCGGAGCGCGACCGCGAGTTCGGCGGCCGCTCTCTCCACCCGTCATTGCGAGCGCAGCGAAGCAATCCAGAATCTTTCCGCGGAGGGACTCTGGATTGCTTCGCTGCGCTCGCAATGACGGAGTACGAGGCAGCAGCGTCGCTCTTCTCTCTTGCGTTTCGAATCGCAGACGCACCTTCGCATTCTCGCGGCTGACTTCGCCCGAGCTTTGCCGCTCCATCCGGGCTGCGGGCCTCCTGCAATCGCGACACTCGGACGTGGCACGAGCTGCGACAATCTGAACCTAGTGCCGACACAAAGCTGCGGCATTTCTCCGCTTTCTCCACCGCCCCGCCCTGTTCCTTCCCGGAGTTCCCATGTCTTCTGCCGATCGGCCGGCGACCCGCCTTGCGACCCGGCTTGCCTTCCTCGTTGCGGGCTTCGGCATCGCGTGCTGGGCGCCGCTGGTGCCGTTCGCGAAGGCGCGGCTTGCTGTCGACGACGGGGTCCTCGGGCTGCTCCTGCTCAGCCTCGGCATCGGCTCGGTCGTGGCGATGCTGCTGACCGGCGTTCTCAGCGCGCGCTACGGCAGCAGGCCGGTCATCGTCGCGGGCGGGCTTGGCCTCACGGTTGTGCTGCCGCTGCTCGCGATCGCAAGCTCGCCGCTGTCGCTGGCGCTGGTGCTGCTTGCGTTCGGCGCCGCGCTCGGCTCGATCGACGTCGCCATGAACATCCATGCCGTGGAGGTGGAGCGCGCCGCGGGACGCCCCCTGATGTCCGGCTTTCACGCCCTGTTCAGCATCGGCGGCTTCGCCGGTTCCGCGCTGATGACCGCGCTGCTCTCGCTGCAGCTCGGGGCGCTCGCCTCGACGCTGATCTGCTCCGTGCTGATGCTGATCGCGATGCTGCTGACCTGGCCGCGCCTGCTGCGATCGGTGCAGGTGCAGGAAGGCCCATTGTTCGTGCTGCCGCACGGATCGGTGCTGCTGCTGGCGCTGCTCGGCGCCATCACCTTCCTGGTCGAAGGCGCGATGCTCGATTGGGGCGCGCTGCTCGTGATCGGCGCCGGCCTCGTCAGCGAGGCGCAAGGCGGCATCGGCTACATCGTGTTCTCGATCGCGATGACGATCGGCCGGCTCGGCGGCGACGCGGTCGTTGCGCGCATCGGAGATCGCACGACATTGCTCTGGGGCAGCCTGATTGCGATCGCCGGCTTCGTTGTGCTGCTCACCGCGCCCGTTGCAGCGGTCGCCATCGGCGGATTCCTGCTGATCGGGCTCGGCGCCTCGAACCTCGTGCCCGTGCTGTTCCGCCGGGCGGCGCAGCAAAAGGTGATGCCCACGGGACTCGCGGTCGCGGCGATCACGACGGCAGGCTACGCAGGCGTCCTGCTCGGCCCCGCCGGCGTCGGCTTCGTCGCACAGCTCGGCGGACTGCCGCTGGCATTCTGGCTGCTGGCGGCCTTGATGGGGCTCGTCACCTTGACGGCGGGGATCGTCACCGCGGAGCAGCGCCGGGCTTCGCATGTCGATGCGTGAGCGGATCTGCGGCTGACGTGATCGATGGAGAGGTGGATCGCCACAGCCCGGCGAACCACCTTCCAGGCGTTAACCGCCGACTGCCGCCGCGCGACGCGGCAGCTTCCAGCCGGGCCGGATGAAATGGCAGGTGTAGCCGTCAGGATAACGTTCGAGATAATCCTGATGCTCGGGCTCGGCTTCCCAGAACTCGCGCGCGGGCGCGATCTCGGTTACCACCTTGCCCGGCCACAGGCCGGACGCCTCGACGTCGGCGACGGTGTCTTCGGCGATCCGCTTCTGCTCCTCGCTGGTGTAGAAGATCGCCGAACGGTAGCTCGTGCCGATATCGTTGCCCTGGCGGTTGAGCGTGGTCGGATCATGGATCTGGAAGAAGAACTCCAGCATGGTCCGGAAGCTGGTCCTGGCCGGATCGAACACGATCTCGATGGCTTCGGCATGACCTTCGTGATTGCGGTAGGTGGCGTTCTTGACGTGTCCACCGGTGTAGCCGACGCGGGTGGAGATCACGCCGGGCTGCTTGCGGATCAGGTCCTGCATGCCCCAGAAGCAGCCGCCGGCCAAAACTGCGCGTTCCGTCGTCATGTGATGTGCTCCCAATGATCGCCAAATAGCTTGTGCATCATATAGGCTTTCGGCCGCCCGGCCGAAAGCCACGCATTGACGCGGGTCCACCAAGTCGCCAGGGCCCGGTGCAACCTCTCCCGCTTGCTTGCGGGAGAGGTCGCGCGTAGCGCGGGTGAGGGCTTTCTCCTCTAGGGGGCTATCCCATTGCGGAAACACCCTCTCCCCAACCCTCTCTCGCAAGCGGGAGAGGGAGCGCACCTCCGCCGTTGCAGCGATGAAGGATTCATTCCATCGCCCTAGACCAGCTTGGCGTCGAGCGTGATGGCGGCGTTGAGCACCTTCGACACCGGGCAGTTCTTTTCGGCTTCGCCGGCGAGCCGGGCGAAGCCGGCATCGTCGAGACCAGGCACCTTTGCCCGCAGGGTCAGGGCGGATTTGCTGATCTTGAAACCCTTGCCTTCGGGCTCGAGCGTGACGGCGGCTTCGGTCGAGAGCTCGTCCGGCGTGAAGCCCGCCATCTGCAGGCCGAAGGCGAGCGCCATGGTGAAACAGCCGGCATGGGCTGCGGCGATCAACTCTTCGGGATTGGTGCCCTTCTCGTTCTCGAAGCGGGTCTTGAACGAATAGGGCGTCCCGGCAAGCACGCCGGATTCGCTCGAGAGCTGGCCCGTGCCATCGCGACCGGTGCCCTTCCAGACTGCTGTTGCCTTGCGGATCATCTAACGGTCTCCTTGCTTGCCTAAACTGGATCGAACGCGCGGATCGGCGGCAGATTGGCGCTGAACTTCTCCACCTCGACGGTTGTCAGCTGGCCGGTGCAGCCCTGCGCCAGGGACGAGGTGCCGACGTCGCGGGTCAGCACGTTCGGATTGCCGTGAACGCACAGCGGCGCCTCGTCTTCTGGATCCATCGGATCGTACCAGGCGCCGGTCGGCAGCTGAACCACGCCTGATACGATGCCGTCGGTGACGTGGACCGCGGCGAGGCACGCGCCGCGCGCGTTGAACAGGCGGATGATGTCGCCGTCCTTGATGCCGCGCGCCTGTGCATCGACCGGATTCATCCGCGCAACCTCGCGTCCGCGATGTTTTGCGGAGAGCGAATGTCCGCCGAAATCGAGCTGGCTGTGCAGGCGCGTCACCGGCTGGTTGGCGACGAGGAAGCATGGTGCCCCAGGCCTGGGAATATCGGTCTTGTCGAGCCAGACCGGATGGCCCGGACAATCCGCATCGCCGTGGCTTGCGATCTTCGCCGAGAAGATCTCGATCCGTCCGCTCGGCGTCGGCAAGGCGTGATTGACGGGATCCTCGCGGAAGCGACGCAGCCGGCCGCCGTCGTCGGGCTGCTGCGGCACGACCAGGCTGCCGCGCGCCCAGAACTCGTCGAAGCTTGGGGCTTCGAGGCCGCGCTTGGCCAGCGAGGCGCGGGTCGGCTCGTAGAGATGCTCCAGCCATTGCCGCGACGTGCGCCCTTCGGTGAACGGCTCGCGCGCCCCGAGACGTTCGGCGAGATCGGCGAAGATGTCGTAATCGTCGCGCGCCAGCCCGAACGGCTCGGCGATCCGGTGCATCGCGACCATCAGCGGATCGTTGGTGGAATAACCGATATCCTCGCGCTCCAGCGTCATCGTCGCGGGCAGCACGATGTCGGCGTGGCGGGCGGTGGCGGTCCAGGCGAGCTCGTGCACGACCAGCGTGTCCAGCTTCGCGAAGGCCTTGCGCAGGCGATTGATGTCCTGATGGTGATGGAAGGGATTGCCGCCGGCCCAATAGACCAGACGAATGTCCGGATAGGTGCGCGTCTCGCCGTTGTAGCGATAGGTGGTGCCGGGATTGAGCAGCATGTCGGCGATGCGCGCCACCGGAATGAAATCGGCGACGCCGTTGCGGCCCTGCCCCAGCGTCGGTCCCGGCACGTCGTTGACGCGGCGGCCGTAATAGCCGATCGCCCCCAGCGAATAGGCGTAGCCGCCGCCGGGAAGGCCGATCTGGCCGAGGGCCGCCGCGAGCACCATGCCCATCCACACCGGCTGCTCGCCATGCTCGGCACGCTGCAGCGAATGGGAGACGGTGATGAGCGCGCGCTTTCCGGCAAGGCGCCGCGCCAGCTTGCGGATCGCATCCGCCGGGATGCCGCAGATCGCGGCGGCCCATTCGGCGTGCTTGTCTTGCCCGTCGCTCTCGCCGGTGAGATAGCGCAGGAAGATCGGCCAGCCCTCGGTGTAGCGGTCGAGGAAGGCCTGGTCGTGCAGCTTCTCACTGACCAGCGTATGGACGATGCCGAGCATCAAGGCAGTGTCGGTGCCGGGCACGCAAGCCATCCATTCGGCGGCGGCCTCGACCGGCAGATCGTCGCGCAGCGGGCCGACCAGGATGAACTCGCAGCCGCGCGCCCGCGCCGCCGCCATGGCGCCGCGCTCGACATGCTTGCTGATCGAGCCGCCCGCCACCATGGAGTTCTTCAATGCCATGCCGCCGAACGCCAGCACGATGTCCGTTTCGGCCGCAATCTGCTCCCAGGTGACGTTGCGCTTGGTGATATCCTCGTAGCCGGCCAGGATCTGCGGCAGCAGCACCGAGGACGCACCCGAGGAATAGCTGTTGACCGAGCGCACATAGCCGCCCATCGCGATATTGAGGAAGCGATGCACCTGGCTCTGGGCATGATGGAAGCGCCCGGCGCTCGACCAGCCATAGGAGCCGCCGAACACGGCCCCGGGTCCGCGCGTGTCGCGGATACGGCCGAGCTCGTCGCCGAGGAGATCGAGCGCCTTCTCCCAGCTGACGGAGACGAACTCGTCGCGGCCGCGCCTGTTATCGGGGCCCGGCCCGCGCTCGAGCCAGCCGCGGCGGATGGCCGGCTGGGCGATGCGCGCCTGATGGCGGAGCGCGCCGGGAAAATTGTCGATGATGCCGTTCGGATCGGGATCGCCGGCATAGGCCCTGACCTCCAGCCCGGCCGCGCCCTGACGCGCGGAGAACACGCCCCAATGCGAGGTGTGCGGCTTGAAGCCGTCCGACAGGTCAAGACCGGGGTCGGGGAAGCCAATCGTATCGTCCATCTCTGATCCTTGTTCCGGCGGCGTCGGTGTCGGTGGTAATATACCGATCCGCTCCGGACGTCGTCGAGATCAGGGTTGACGGGAACGCTGACCTGCCCCGCGCAAAGCCAGCCTCAGGGCTGTTGACACTCCCGAGCGTCATCGGGCGCATACTGGCGCCGACGCTGCATCATCCGCGTGCGCAGCAATCGACCAGCAGATTCCAGATCCGCTGCGTCTCTTCTCTCCTGTTCGCCTCCGACACCTTCTCGGCGTTCGATTGACCGAACGCGGCGATGGTGTGGGGTGGGCGAGGCACGATCCACCGCTCCGAAATCGGGTCGTACCATTTGCCGATATTCATCTCAGTCACGTCGGTCGACTCACAGATTGACGGGCTCGGGCGAGGCGCGCCGCGCGGTCCTCTTTGGAGCTCGTGTCGCGCGCCACCCGATTCACCAATCAGAAGCTCGCATGATCGTTCCCGGCCGCTGCGTCAGCCCGGCCGGGCCGGATGCAGCGTGCGCGGATGCCACTCATGCAGCAATCGCGCCAACTCCTCACGCTCAGTGTCGCGGCCCTTCATCGCGGTCTCGAACAGCGCCTCCTGGATGTCGCGAGGCATGTCGCCCCACACCTCCATCGCCGCACGTCCGAGCAGGCCCGCAAAATGATCCACGCCATCGTTCATCCGGCTCTCCCGATCTGCACACGAATGGAACAGCGGCGGCCGCTCCGCGTTCCAATGCCATCATTGTGAAAAGGAGGCGTCTTTTATGGGATTCTTCACCAAGGACATCAAATCGATGGAAGACCTGCTGCTGCACGGGCTGCAGGACATCTATTACGCGGAACAGCAGATCCTGAAGGCGCTGCCGAAGATGATCGACAAGGCCACCAACAGGGATCTCGTCGGCGGGCTGAAGGCGCATCTGGAAGAGACCAACAAGCAGGTCGAGCGCCTCCACAAGGTCTTTGCCAAGCTCGGCAAGGAGCCGAGCGACACGCATTGTCCGGCGATCGACGGCCTGATCAAGGAAGCCGACGAGACCGCCGGCGAGATCGAGGACAAGGCCGTGCTGGACGCTGCGATCGTCGCCAACGCACAGGCGGTGGAGCATTATGAAATGTGCCGGTACGGCACGCTGATCGCCTGGGCGGAAGAGCTCGGCCACGACGATATCGTGCGCTTCCTCACCACCAATCTGAACGAAGAGAAGGCCGCCAATACCAAGTTGAACACGGTGGCCCTTCGCAAGGGCGTCAACGCCAAGGCGTCCAGCGCCGCGTGATCGCGGCAAAGACGATGGCGGCGCCGCGGCGCGGCCATCGTCATCTCCGCCGCGAACAGATACGTCGGATCAGATGAACGGCTTGCCGCCGGTGACCGGCACCGTCGCCCCCGAGGTGTAGCTCGAGAGCGGATCGGCCAGCATGACATAGGCCGTCGCGAGCTCAGCCGGCTGGCCCGCGCGCTGCATCGGCACCTGCTTGCCGAAGTTCTTGACCCTTTCCTCCGACATGGTCGAGGGAATTAGCGGCGTCCAGATCGGCCCCGGCGCCACCGCATTGACCCGGATGCCCTTCTCGGCCAGCATCTGCGCGAGCCCGCCGGTGAAATTCTGGATGGCGCCCTTGGTCGTGGCGTAAGCCAAAAGGCTCGGGTTCGGCATGTCGGAATTGACCGAGGCCGTGTTGATGATCGCGGATCCCGGCTTCATGTGGGCAACGGCAGCCTTGGCCAGATAGAACATGGCGTGGATGTTGATCTCGAACGTCCGCCGCCATTCGTCGTCGCTGATGTCGGCGATGTCCTTGAACGTCGCCTGATGGGCGGCGTTGTTGACGAGGATGTCGATGCCGCCGAGCTCCTCGACGGTGCGACGCACGATGGCGCGACAGTGCTCGGGATTGCTGATGTCGCCCGGGATCAGGACGGCCTTGCGTCCCTCCCGCTCCACCAGTGCCTTGACCTCGGCCGCATCCTCGTCCTCGTTCAGATAGGAGATGACGATGTCCGCGCCTTCACGCGCATAGGCGATCGCCACCGCGCGGCCGATGCCGCTGTCGCCGCCCGTGATGATGGCCTTCCTTCCAGCCAGGCGGCCGGCACCCTTGTAGCTCTCCTCGCCGTGATCGGGGCGCGGCTGCATCGCCCGCGTCGAGCCCGGCATCGGCTGCTGCTGCGCAGGATAAGGCGGCTTTGGATAATCGGTCATGGACAACTCCCGGCGTTTGCTGCGCTAACGGAGCGCCGCCGAAAGTGTTCCTGGCGTTGATTCCGTCATCGCACAGCGTGGCCGTCAGCCCCAGAGATCCGATTACAGCGGCTTGCGGAACTCTCGGCTGGAAAAACTCCCGGAGATCGCTCACCATGGCGTCGCCTTTGAGGACCATGTTGCGGAGAGCATCTTGAAACTCGCAGGTGTTTTGAGTGCGCCAAGATTTCTCAAGCAATCGGACACCGGCTTGACACCTGCAGGCAAATCGAACGAGCGGATTTTCGGACTCCTGAGCGCAGCCGGCGTGTTCTGCATCTGGTCCGGCTTTCTCGTCTTCTCGAGGGCCGGCATGCAATCCGGCCTGACACCCTTCGATTTGACCGCACTTCGCTTCCTGGTCACCGGCGCCCTGGTTCTTCCGTTCGCCAAGGCCTGGTGGCCGCGCCACCTGCCGCTACACGCAATCCTGTCGATGTCGATTTTTGGGCCCGGCGTAGTCTACAACGTTTTGATGTACTTTGGATTGAAGGGGTCATCGGCAGCCTACGGAGGAGCATTCGCCAACGGCTCGCTGCCGATCTTCACCATTCTGCTGGGGTTGATTTTCGCACGGCGCGTGCCGTCCTGGCGGCAGCTCATTGCAGTTCTCATCCTGCTCGTCGGGGCGGTGCTCGTTGCTATTCCGGGCATGCGCGCCGGCGGCAACAGCGTGGGATCGGCCATCGGGTTCCTCCTCGCAGCGTCAGCTGTGCTCTCGATCTACTTTGTGGGCGTCAAGCACTGGCAGGTCGAGGCGCGCCAGGCGCTGGTCCTGGTCAGCGTGCCGAACGCGCTGCTTTTCCTGCCGGTCTGGTTTTTCTTTCTTCCTTCCACCATGCAGGATGCGCGGTGGTCGACGATATTGCTTCAGGCCGCCTTCCAGGGCTTGGGCCCCGGCTTCCTGGCGGTCATCCTGTTCTCAATTTCCGTGAGAATTCTCGGGCCTACGCCCTCGGCCGGCCTGGCTGCGGCGGTGCCTGCAAGTGCAACGCTGTTGGCGATACCGATACTTGGCGAGGTTCCAACAACCATCGAGTGGATCGGCATCGCGATCGTCACCGCCGGGCTCATTCTGCTCCTCGGAGGCCAGTCCGAAACCAGGAGCCCATCCAAATAGCGCGGGAGATCTGCTCCAGCTACGTCAATGCCGGAGCGATTGCGTCCTTCCTCGGACCAAGCCGCGCGCTACATCTGCCGTCGTCGGCCGCCGCAATCTGCACCTGCACGTCCCTGGGCTTTGCCAGATAGGGCGCGGACGTGACCAGGACATCGGCGCCGGCTGCCGCATAGGCCGCGGCATTTGCCGCGTTGACGCCGCCAGCCGCGGCGATGATCGGACGAGCGCGCGTATAGGCCATCGATGCCATGCGCTTGACCAGCGCAGCGATCTCGGCTGGCGAGAACTTCTCGGCCTGGATCACGTCGAAGCCGGCGACGGCCGCGGCAAGCGCGGCATCGGCGGTCTTCACCTCGATCACGAGCTTCTTCTCCGACGCCGCCCGGCGCAATCGCTCGACCGCCTGAAACAGCGGCAGCTCGCCCAGAAACGCGCGGTGCTCGGGAAACACCAGCACGGTCTCGGACAGGCCGAGCCGGTGCATCACGGCGCCACCCGCCTTCACGGCCGCCACCGCAAAGCGCTTGGTGCCCGGCACGTTCTTGCGCGTGCAGGCGACCGGGATAACAGGCACGACCGCCCGCGCCGCCTCGACGATGGCGCGGGTCTCGCTGGCGACGCCCGACCAGATCTCGACCAAGGTCTGCGCCACCTTCCAGCTCCGCAGCAGGCCTGCGGCCGGGCCGCGCGCCTGAAGGATCGGGGCGCCCTGCTCCAGCATCGCACCGGATGCGGCGAACAGCTCCACTTCGCAGCCGGCGAGCGCGATGATCTCGGCGGCATCCTCGGCGAGCGCCAGCACCATCGGCGCGCGCGCGGTGAATTGCATGACGCCGATGGCCCCGCCGATCCCGAGCGCTTCGGTGGTGAGATCGCCGTAAGGGACGTCGTCCTCCAGCAGGCGTTCGAGCTCGGCGCGCGATGCGACGGTCGCCATGTCGTGCTTCCCTTCATTGGTGTCGGCTTGCCGACGACATTGTCGGACTTCCGACACGGATCGCCGGCCCCGCCGCCGCGAGCGGCGGGAAGCCCGTAGCTTTTGACGCCGTTCCTGCAAGGCGCGCACCAGCTTGCCGCCGGCTCGTCCGGCACGCCGATTGCTGAGACCCTTCTCGCCGGCGCCTTGCAGCATCGCGCTGCGTGGAAGCCATTGCCGTCCGCTGGAGTTCATCATGAAGCCGCTTCGCTCGATCGCCCTTGCCGCAGGCTTGTTGCTGGCATGCGCATCTGCGCGGGCCGCGCAGACCAACGTTGCCGTCGCCGCCAATTTCACTGACGCCGCAAAGGAGATCGCCGCCGCCTTCAAGCTGAAGACCGGACACGAAGCGGTGCTGAGCTTCGGGGCGAGCGGACAGTTCTACACCCAGATCACGCAGGGCGCGCCGTTCCAGGTGCTCCTGTCCGCCGACGATTCACGGCCGAAGAAGCTCGTCGAGGACGGCCTTGCGCTGGCAGACAGCCGCTTCACCTACGCGATCGGCAAGCTCGTGCTGTGGAGCAAGTCGCCGGGACTCGTGACGGGCGAGGAGACGCTGAAGGTCGCGACCTTTGCAAAGCTCTCGATCTGCAATCCCGCCGCCGCGCCCTACGGTCTCGCCGCCGTGGAAACCATGAAGTCATTGGGCCTCTACGATACGCTGAAGCCGAAGCTGGTGGAGGGTGCGACCATCACCCAGGCCTATCAATTCGTCGAGACGGGGAATGCAGAGATCGGCTTTGTCGCGCTGTCGCAATTGACCGGCAGCGAGGCCGGCTCGCGCTGGGTGGTGCCGCAGGCACTCTATAACCCGATCCGGCAGGACGCGGTTCTGCTGAAGACGGGGGCCGGGAACGAGGCCGCGCGCGCCTTCATCGCCTTCCTCAGGGGACCTGAGGCGCGCGCCATCATCGAGAAGTACGGCTACGTGCTGGACGGGCAGAGCTGACGCGCATGGAGATCTGGTCAGCGGAGATTCGCCAGTCGGTACTGCTCACGATCGAGCTCGCCGCGATCTCGACCGCGATCCTGCTGGTGCTGGCGACGCCGCTGGCCTGGTGGCTGGCCCACGCGAAGGGTTGGTGGACCGAGATCATCGCCAGTGTGGTCGCGTTGCCGCTGGTGCTGCCGCCGACCGTGCTCGGCTTTTATTTGCTGGTGCTGCTCGGTCCCGACGGACCCGGCGGATGGATCGCAAGCTTATGGGGCGGGCGCACGCTCGCCTTCACGTTCGAAGGCCTGGTCATCGGCTCGGTGGTGTATTCGATGCCCTTCGTGGTGCAGCCGATCCGGAACGCCTTTGCCGCGATGGGCGAGCGGCCGCTCGAGGTGGCCGCCACCTTGCGCGCCTCACCCTTGCGCACGTTCTGGACCGTCGCCGTGCCGCTGGCACGGCCAGGCTTCCTGACCGGTGCGGTGCTCGGCTTCGCGCATACCGTCGGCGAGTTCGGCCTCGTGCTGATGATCGGCGGCAACATTCCAGGGCGCACCAAGGTACTGTCGGTCGCGCTGTTCGACTATGTCGAGACCTCGCGCTGGCGCGAGGCGAGCATGCTCGCAGGCCTCATGGTGATCTTCGCCTTCGCCGTGATCCTCACCATGACGCTGGTCGACAAGCGTGCCGCGAGGGCCGCGGCATGAGAACAGCCGAACCCGGCCGCATCAACGCGGCCTTCCGCGGCAGGCTCGGCAATTTTGCGCTGGACGTCGAGCTCAGCCTGCCCGCGACCGGCGTCACCGCGGTCTTTGGTCCTTCGGGTTGCGGCAAGACCAGTGTGGCGCGCTGTGTCGCCGGCCTGCAGCGCATGACGGGCGGATTTTGCGCGGTGGATGGTGACATCTGGCAGGACGGTTCGTCGTTTCGTCCCGTCTACCAGCGGCCGATCGGCTACGTCTTCCAGGAAGCCAGCCTGTTTCCGCATCTTTCGGTGCGGCGCAATCTGCTGTTCGGCGCGCGGCAGGTGGCACGCGCGCAGATTGCCTTCGACGAGGTCGTGGAGCTGCTCGGCCTTGCCGCACTGCTCGACCGCTCGCCCCGACGCCTCTCCGGCGGCGAGCGGCAGCGTGTCGCGATCGGCCGTGCCCTGCTGTCGCGGCCGAAACTTCTGCTGATGGACGAGCCGCTGGCCGCGCTCGACCGCAGCACCAAGGACGAGATCCTGCCCTTCCTGGAGCGGTTGCACGAGACGCTGTCGCTGCCGGTCCTCTATATCAGCCACGACATGGCCGAGATCGAGCGCTTCGCCGATCATCTTGTGCTGATGGAGCGCGGCCGCGTTGTTGGCTCCGGCCCGCTGCATAACCTCCACCCGATACCGCTGGCCGGGCGCCGCGATCGGCATGGCGATTGCCCGCCGCGACGGAACAGCGTAGGACACCGGACGAGGATGACTTCCATGCCGATCGACTTCCACGACATCGACCCGAACCGCGTCGCCGCAATTCTTTACCGCTCGCAGGACGACGTCGATGCTCTGCTCGCCGCCGTCGCCGAGACGCTGGTCCGATCGGGCGAACGGATCGGCGGCGTCGTCCAGCGCAACCTCAAGGACGGCGCCGGCTGCCAGGTCGGCATGGAGGCGATCGACCTCATGACGGGCCGCGAGATTTCGATCTGCCAACCGCTCGGCTCGGGTGCGATGGCTTGCAAGCTCGACGCAGCGGGGCTGGCCGAGGCGGCCGTTGCCGTCACGCGCGCAATCGCGGCCGACGTCGATCTCGTCGTGATCAACAAGTTCTCCAAGCAGGAGGCCGCCGGCGGCGGCCTGCGCGACGAGCTGGCCGACGCCATCGCCGCCGGCATCCCCGTGCTCACGGCCGTTCCCGAAAAATGCCTGGACGCCTGGAACGATTTTACCGGCGGCATCGGCACCACCCTCCTGTGCGAGCGAGGTGCGATCGAAGGCTGGTGGCTGGATCTGTCGTCGCGCATCAAGCGGGCCCGCGCAGCGCGGCCGCCCGCCGATGCACCTGCTGCGTTACTTGCCGATCATCACGTCGGATGACTTGATCACGGCCGAGACGGTATCGCCGACTTGCAAGGCAAGGTCGTCCACCGCCTCGTTGGTGATCGCGGAAAACACCACCAATCCTGGCGCGAGCTCGATCTTCACATGGGCCGTCGTCGTTCCCTTGGTGACAGCAACGATCCGCCCCGGGAGAATGTTGCGGGCGCTGAGCTTCATGGATCAGCCGAACTTGAACAGCACGCCGTAACCGCCGCGGGGATAGCTCCACTCGATGTCGCCGCTCCCCTCGCAGATCACGCGGCATGTCCCGCATTCGATGCAGCCGTCGACGGTGATCTCGACCTGGCCCTTGTCGTTGAGCTCGTAGCAGCGCGCCGGGCAGGCCTTGAGCATGCTGAGCAGCTCGGGCGACGGCGTCGTATGCGGCCGCACCTTGATATGGGCGCGGCCGGCATCGACCAGATAGCGGTTGTAGAACAGCTTGTCCTCGACACGTACGGATGGCTCGATCGACATGGCCTTAAGTCTCCATCGCCAGTGTTGCGTTTCCTTGTGATCAGCGCCAGGCGCGCGCGAGGCGGAAGGCATCGCCGAACAATCCGCTCCACGACCGCGCCTTGATGAACGATTTGAACGTCGTCTTTTCCTTCTCGACCTTCGGCGTGCCGTCGACGCGCAGGAAGTTCTGCATCGCCTTGGAGACCAGCTCCGGATAGGTCAGGAAGAAGTTCTGCGACTGGGTGTGCATCAGTGCCGGCATGTCCTTGTACTTCTTCAGATCCTTGATGACGAAGGACTCGTCCAGCATCTTCTTGTAGAGCGACAGGTTCTCCGCCGTCATCGGATCCTTGCGCGACTTGACCTGGAAGATCGCTTCCGCCGCGATGCGGCCCGACGTCATCGCCAGGTTCGAGCCTTCACGATGGATGGCGTTGTTGAGCTGGGCAGCGTCGCCGACCACGACCCAGCCCTCGCCGTAGAGCTGCGGGATTGCCTTGAAGCCGCCCTCGGGAATGAGGTGCGCGGCATATTCCTTCACCTCGGAGCCCTCGATCAGCGGTGCCACGGAGGGATGCCGCTTGAAGCGATCGAGCAGGCCGTACGGCGTCTCGCCGGTGCGCTGGAAGTCGGCGACGAGGCAGCCAATGCCGAGCGAGATGCACTCCTTGTTGGCGTAGATGAAGCCCATGCCCGTCATGCCGCGGGAGATGGTGCCGGCGGCCTCGATCACCATGCCCTCGTCGCCGCGGAGATTGAAGCGGGCCTCGATGGTCTCGCGCGGCAGGAAATGCATCTCCTTCACCGCGAGCGCGACCTTGTCCGGCGTCGGCCGCTGGCGCAGGCCGGCCCGCGTGCCGAGCAGGCCGTTGACGCCTTCCGCCAGCACGACCACGTCGGCATGAATCTCGCCATCCGCGCGGTCGGTGCGCACGCCGATCACCTTGCCATAGGCGTCCTGCGCGAGCTCGGTCACCGTCGTCTCGCACAGCACGGTGGCGCCGGCCTCGCGGACCTTCTGCGAGAACCATTTGTCGAATTGCGCGCGGATGATGGTGTAGCGGTTCGGCTTCTCTTCGTTGAAGTCGTCGGAACGATAGTGCAGGCCGGTGTGCGAGCGGTCGTCCATCATCCAGAAGCGCTGCTCGACCAGATGCCGCTCCAGCGGCGCGTCCTCGCGGAAATCCGGGATCAGCTTCTCCAGCATGTCGGCATAGAGGATCGCGCCCTGCACGTTCTTCGAGCCGGAATACTCGCCGCGCTCGAGCTGCAGCACCTTCAGGCCGCGCTGTGCCAGCGTGAGTGCCGCCGCGTTGCCGGCCATGCCGGCGCCGACGACGATGGCATCGAACTTCTCCTCGATCATGGCGCTTCTCCTTGCACTAGCTCGCGATCCGGTCGCGTGAATGCGGTGACAGCCGGGCCCGGAACGCCGCCGTCAGCGCCGGAAGCAGCCGGATGGCGTCGGTGACGATGCCCATATGCGCGAAGTCGAAGATCGGCGCGTTCCTGTCGGTGTTGATGGCGACGATCAGATCGGCACCTTCGACGCCGACGCGATGCTGGATCGCGCCGGAGATGCCCGCGGCGATGTAGAGCTTCGGCCGGATGGTCTTGCCGGTCTGGCCGATCTGCCGGTCGGAGGTGACCCAGCCCTTCTGCACCAGCGGCCGCGAGCAGCCGTATTCGGCGCCCAGCACCGTGGCGAGCTGGCGCACCAGTTGGAAATTCTCGGGCGATCCGAGCCCCAAGCCGCCGGCGACGACAACGTCGGCATAGGCGAGATTGGACTTGGCGGAATCGCGGTCGGGCAGGAACGACAGCACCTTGGTCACGATGTCGTCCTCGACGAGACCGAGCGGGTGGCTGACGATGCGGCCGACCGGACGCGCGAGGCGTTCCGGCATCGGCATCACGCGCGGACGCACCGTTGCCATTTGCGGCCGGTAGTTCAGCGTGTAGATCGTGCAGAGCAGCGAGCCGCCGAAGGTCGGGCGCGTCGCGGCGAGTGAGCCGTCGGCATCGACGTCGAGCTCGGTGCAGTCGGCGGTGAGGCCGGTGAGCAGGGTCGTCGCCACCGAGCCCGCGAGATCGCGGCCGAGCGTGGTGGCCCCTAACAGCAGGATCTCGGGCTTGTAGGTGTTGACGACGTCGGTCAGCGCCTTGGTGTAGGACTCGTTGCGATAGTCGGTGAGCAGATCGTCGGCAACCATGTAGACGAGATCGGCGCCGTAGCAGAAGGATTCCGCGGCGGCGCTCTGCGTCGCCTCGCCTTCGGGGCCGATCACGACCGCGGCGAGATCGACCTTGAGCTTGTCGGCGAGCTTGCGGCCGGCGCCCATCAATTCCCAGGAGACCGGATGAACCTGGCCGCGCTCCTGCTCGATGAAGACCCAGACGTGCTTGTAGGCCTTGAAGTGCTCGGGCAGCTCCTTCTTGGTCGCTGCGCGGCCGGCGGCTTGTGCGGCGGTTTTCGGTGCAGTGCTCATGGTGCTCGTTCCCCTCGCCTCAATAGCCGCGCGCCAGCGCCGCAAGCTCGGTCTCCAGCGCCGGCTGGCGCTTGAAGATGGCGTCGATCAGCGCCTCCGCCGGCTGCTCGCCGACCTCGATCAGCGCCGCCTTCTCGCTGCGCGCGGCCGGCGCGAACACCCGCTTGACGATGGTGGGCGAGCCGCGCAGTCCGCATTTGGAGATGTCCTCGACGCCGGCGTCCTGCGCGCTCCATTTCACGATTGGCGCGCGCGCGGCGCGCAAGGCGTCGGCCATCGCGCCGCGGCGGATCTGGTTGGTCGCCTCCAGCATCGTGACGAGACAGGGCAATTTGGTGCGCAGGAGCTGCACGCCGCCTTCGGAGCGCCGCTCGGCGTCGATGGTCCGGGCGGTCAGGTCCAGCGCGCTGATCTTGGCGACATAGGTCAACTGCAGCAGGCCGAGCCGCTTGGCGATGCCGGGACCGACCTGCGCGGTATCGCCGTCGATAGTCTGCTTGCCGGTGAAGACGAGATCGGGCGCCCCGAACTCGGTCGAGATCTTGCGGATCGCGGTGGCGAGCGCATAGGTGGTGGCCAGCGTATCGGCGCCGGCGAAAAAGCGGTCGGTCAGCAGCACGGCGCGATCGGCGCCGAAGGTCAGCGCCTTGCGCAAGGAGTCCTCGGCCGAAGGCGGGCCCATGGTCAGCACCGTGACCTCGCCGCCGAACTGATCGCGCAGCTCCAATGCCGCTTCCAGGGCAAACAGATCGTAGGGGTTGATGATGGTCGGCACGCCCTGGCGCATGATGGTATTGGTTACGGGATGCACCCGAATCTGCGCGGAGTCGGGGACCTGCTTGATGCAGACGACGATGTGCATGTGCGTCTCCAGAACTCGTCTTCAGGACTCGTCTTCGAAAAACCTCGTTCAGAGCAGGAACAGCAAGTGTCGTACCAACTGCGTGAACGATGAAAATCAGGCGCGGACACAGCGACTTAGAATGGCGACGGTATCGCTTGCATCCGCTTCGGGCGGGGAGCCGACAACGCCGCTGCGACACGCGTCGCAAATGCGACAGAGCACGGGCTCACTTCAGCACACCGATCTGCACCAATGCCGGCCCCTGCTTCGGCTGCGGCGCGACCGCGTCCTTCAGCACCTTGAAAACGCGCTGATCGATCGGCGAAGATGCAACGAAATCCGCATAGGCTCGCTCCAGCACCGCCTTGCACCGCTCCGCCACGATCTCGTCCGGCACGCCGGCCAAGTCCTCCCCGGCAAGGTACTGGCCCATCCGCCGGAGAATGTGCAGCCGCGCGACATTGACGAGCTTCGGATCGTAGTCGACGCCGAGCAACGTGAAGAATTCCTCGGCCGCCGAGGCCTCGTTGAGTTGCGCGAGGATTCCATCAGCCATGGTCGGTCTCCATCTGGTTCTGCGGCGCGGATGCACCGGCATCCCTTGCACGCTTCTGCATATGGCTCAGCCGCGCCTCAAGGAACTCGACACGGTCGAGCAATACGGCGATGGCATCGCCGACGGGGTCGGGCATCAGATGATGGTCGAGATCGATCCGTCCGACGACGCGACGATGGCTGAGCTGCGGGCGGACGACGCGCGCGGGAATGCCGACCACGGTGACGTCCGGCGGGGTGCTGTCGATCACCACCGAATTGGCGCCGACGCGCGAGCCGGCGCCGACGGTGATCGGCCCGAGGATCTTCGCGCCGGCTCCGACCACCACCCTGTCTTCCAGCGTCGGATGACGCTTGCCTGGAAACCAGGACGTGCCGCCGAGGGTGACGCCGTGATAGAGCGTGACGTCGTCGCCGATCTCCGCGGTCTCCCCGATGACGACGCAGGCGCCGTGGTCGATGAAGAAGCGCCGGCCGATACGCGCGCCGGGATGGATGTCGATGTTGCTGACAAAGCGGGCGAACCAGGACAAGAGGCGCGCCGGAAAGCGCCAGCCTGAGGTCCACAGCCGGTTCGCGATCCGGTACCAGATCACGGCATGAATGCCGGGATAGGTCAGGACCGTCTCGAGCTGGCTCCGCGCGGCGGGATCGCGCTGGCGTACGCAGCCGATGTCCTCGCGGATCAGCTTCAGCAGCGACGGCTTCACCGCTCCGGAAGGAGAGGCTTCAGCGAGCGGAATGTCGACGATGCAGGCCATGATACCCTCACGCGCAGTTGAGGAGCGAGCGCTCGCGCACCTCGCGCCAGATCGACGTCACCGTTTCCCGACCAACGGCGCCCTTGTGCTCGACGGCGTGCTGGCGGACACGGGCGAGCACCGACTTTGCTTCGTCCGCGCTGGCGGACAGCTGGAGCTCGGCGAGCAGCGCTGTGATTGCTGCGAGCCCCGAATGCTTGCCGATCACGATGCGGTTGGAGCGGCCGAGCAGGTGCGGATCCAGTGCCTGGTAGGTGCGCTGGTCCTTCAACAGGCCGTCGACATGAATGCCGGATTCGTGGGTGAAGACATGCTCGCCGACAATCGCCTTGTTCAGAGGGATGGCCCGCGCCGCCGCGGCCGCAACCACCGATGCAACGTGCTTCAGCTCGGACAGCACCACGCCGGTCTCGCGGCCATAGAGCTGCTTGAGCGCGACGGCGACCTCCTCAAGCGGCGCATTGCCCGCCCGCTCGCCAAGGCCGATCACGGTGACCGAGGCGTGCGTCGCACCGGCCTTGATCGCGGCCAGCGTGTTGGCCGTCGCAAGACCGAGATCGTCATGGCCGTGGAACTCGAGCTCGAGGTCGGTCGTGGCACGGAGCGCTGTCAGCAACGCGAAGGCCGCGTCGGGATCGAGCACGCTCAAGGTGTCGGCAATGCGGAAGCGCCGCGCGCCCGCGGCCTTTGCGGTTGCGATCAGCTCGACCAGGAAATCTACGTCGGCACGCGAGGAATCCTCGCCGCCGACCGCGACGTCGAGCCCGCTGTCGCGGGCGTAGCCGACCACCCGCCTCACCTGCTCCAGCGCTGCCGGCCGTCCACCACTGAGCTTGGCCGCGATCTGCACGTCGGAGGCCGGGATCGAGACGTTGACCATGGAGACGCCCGCCTCGATCGCCGCATCGACGTCGGATGTGCGCATGCGGCACCAGCCGATCGCCGTCGCCGGCAGGTCGGCCTCGACGATGGCGCGGATCGCACTCACCTCGTCGTGACCCATGGCGGGCGTGCCGGCTTCGATCTCGGTGACGCCGGCCGAGGCCAGAGCGCGGGCGATCGAGAGCTTTTCCGCGGTGGTGAAGGCGACGCCCGGCGCCTGTTCGCCGTCGCGCAAGGTGGTGTCGTTGAGAACGACGGACCGGGGCTGGACTCCGTCCGATCGGGTCGTTGGGCCGGGAAACGCCATCCGCGTCCTCCAATCATTCATTCCGATCAGCAGTTCAGCAACCCCCGTGCCATTGTCGGGGCGACCGCCAAGCATCTGAAATCGATGGACTTCTCGACACTTCTTGCTTTGTCGGAAATCCGACAGGGGCAGACAGGCGTGTCAGATGTCGGCGGCCTTGGGGCGGATATGGATGATGATGTCGAGACGCGAGATCTCGTGGCCCGGCAGAGGCTCGGGCATTTGCGCCAGCACGAGCGTCTCGGGCACGTCGATCAGGATGCCTTCGCCGTGAAGGTAGAAATGCGGATGCACCGTCGTGTTGGTGTCGAAGAACGAGCGCGAGCCATCCGGGCCGATCCGGCGCAGCAGCCCAGCCTGGGTGAACTGGTTCAGTGTGTTGTAGACCGTCGCCAGCGAGAGCTGGATGTTGGCCTCGGCTGCTTCGGCAAAAAGCATCTCCGCCGTGACGTGGCGGTCGCCTCGACCGAACAGCAATTCGCTCAGCAACATGCGCTGGCGGGTCGGCCGCAGGCCGGCGTCGCGCAATCGGCGGAACATCGGGCCGGGCTCGTCCTGGAGCTGCGCCGGCAGCCCTGCGTCCATGACATCGACCAAGCAAGTTCCGGAATACGCGTCCATGATCACCTCACGCCGGCCGGGCCGCATCGACCCGATCGTCGTCGGCGCGCAAAAATTCCCGCCGGCGCTCGGCCATCCGGCTCTCGCCGCTCTCCTCGCCGAAGCAGAGGTCGAAATCGTTGCAATCCGTGCAGACCGGCGTCGTGCACATCACGAAGCCGTCGTCCTCGCACAGCATGCGGTAGAAGAAGCGTTTCCAGCGCATGTTCGCGGTGTTGCGCGACGCGAGAGGCGCGAAATGACGCGTCAGGAGCCGCGACAGCTCGGGGCGCTCGCGCAAGCCTAGATCTTCCCAGAGGTGGTTCGGCTCCATCGCCCGCCGCGCCACCATGGCCGCCAACCAGCGGCCGACATCGCCATCGGTCGAGCGCTGTGCGAGCAGGAGATCGCGCACCATGGCGGTCTCGTCGTCGCTCTCGGACACCGATCTCGGCATCCACGCGAATGCGCGGACCGTTGCTGCGGGGAAATTGCGGGCGAAGAGGTCGTTGAGCTCCTGCTCCGACAGCCCGGCGCGTTCGGCGAGAGGGCCGCCGTCCATCACCGCTGCGGCCAGGATCGAGGCCAGCACGTGACGGTCGAAATCATCGTCGGCGCGGATATCCGCGTCCGCGGGATCGCAGCCGGTCAGCAGGCGGTAGAACGCTATTCCGGCATGCGGCCCGACGGGCCATGCCGGTCGCTGCGCCGTCGCTTCGCTGGTCCTCGCATGCGCCGCAATCACGGAAGGCTCCGCCGGTTATGCCGTTGAGGTCGTCGACAGAGGCCGGCCTTCCCGGTTGGGAAGGCCGGCAGGATCGTCAGGCCGTCGCGAGCTCGGCGGCGGTCTTGCCGATCTGGCTTTCGTCAACCGCCTTCATGATGCCGTGCTCCATCAGCATGTCCTCGAGCTCGTCCATGCTGATCGGGGTCGGGATGATGCCCTTGCCGCCGTTGTTGTGGATCTTGGTCGCGAGGTTGCGATAGTGATCCGCCTGCTTGGACTCCGGCGCATATTCCAGCACGGTCATGCGGCGCAGCTCGGCGTGCTGCACGATGTTGTCGCGCGGCACGAAGTAGATCAGCTGGGTGCCGAGCTTCTTGGCCAGCGCTTCCGCCAGCTCCAGCTCCTTGTCGGTCTGGCGCTCGTTGCAGACCAGGCCGCCGAGGCGAACGCCGCCGGAATTGGCGTACTTCAGAATGCCCTTGGAGATGTTGTTGGCGGCGTACATCGCCATCATCTCGCCGGACATCACGATGTAGATTTCCTGCGCCTTGTTCTCGCGGATCGGCATCGCGAAGCCGCCGCAGACGACGTCGCCGAGCACGTCGTAGGACACGTAGTCGATGTCCTCATAGGCGCCATTCTCTTCCAGGAAGTTGATCGAGGTGATGACGCCGCGGCCGGCGCAGCCGACGCCCGGCTCCGGACCGCCGGACTCGACGCAGCGGATGTTCTGGTAGCCGACCTTCATGACGTCCTCGATCTCGAGATCCTCGACGCTGCCGGCGTTGGCAGCGAGGCTGAGAATGGTGTCCTGCGCCTTGGCGTGCAGGATCAGGCGGGTCGAGTCCGCCTTGGGGTCGCAGCCGACGATCAGGATCTTGTGACCCATCTCGGCAAGCGCCGCGAGCGTGTTCTGCGACGTCGTCGATTTGCCGATACCACCCTTGCCGTAAAACGCGATTTGCCTCAGTGAAGACATGTTGCTCTCCATCAACCGATTGCCAAATGACTCCGCGCTGCTCGCGCGAGATTGCTTCTCTCTCAGAAGCGTGGGCCCGCGGGGTTCGGGAAGGAGAACATCGCTCGCCAGTGGCGTCGGCGTGTTCTCAGCCCTCACTCGTTGTTGCTGCATCCAAATAGCAACTGGCGTGCCATTCGCTTCGCGCGCTCTAAGATGCTGACCACACTCGCGAAATATTTCGATCGCCACTGCCGACACCAGCTGTGCCGAACCCTACAGAGATACGGTCTCTGTCAGAAACCGGACAAGAATCGCCGCGCTCGCGGTGCCAATGCACCGCAGTTTCCCGCAGCGCAGATGCGGAACGGAAATTGCTAACTCTCCTTTTGACGCGATGAGAGGAGAACGACAGATGCAGATCGGTGTCGAGACGGCCAAGGCGGTCGACCAGCGGCGCGTGTTCGTGGTCGACGAGGACGAGATCACCCGCGCGGCGCTGCAATTCATGCTGCACGACGAAATCGAGACGCACGAGCTCGCGACGCCGGAGGAGGCCTACGAAAAGGGCGTGGAATGGCTGAAGCCGGACGTGGTGCTGCTCGGCGTCTCGTTCCTGAAAGCGCGCGGAACGGAGCTGATCGGCGAGCTCGGCGCGAGGTTTCCGGGCGTGCGCATCCTCATCGTGACCGACAAGTCCGACGAGACAATTGCGGTCGAGGCCATGAAGGCCGGCGCCCATGGCGCCGTGGTGAAGCCGCTGACGCTGGAAGGCGTGCGCAAGAAGGTCGACACCATCCTCGGCCGCGGAGGCGCCGCGCCGCTGGTCCAGCTCAGCATGGTGAAATAGGACGCCGGCGTGGCGACCATCCTGTTCTACCAGAAGCCTGGTTGCGGCACCAATGCCCGGCAAGCTCGCGCCCTGGAGGCGGCAGGGCATCAGGTGATCGCGAAGAGCCTCTTGACCGAGCCATGGACGGCAGGGCGTCTGCTCTCCTTCTTCGGTGCAACGCCCGTCACGTCCTGGTTCAACCCGGCCGCGCCGCGGATCAAATCCGGCGAGGTGAAGCCGGCGGAGATCGACGCGGCGGAGGCGATCGCCTTGATGCTCGACGATCCCCTGCTGATCCGGCGTCCGCTGATCGATGCCGACGGCGCCAGATGCGCGGGTTTCGACCGCGAGCCGATTCCGTCGCTGCTCGGCGGCGGGCGGAACGACCTTCAAGGCTGCACACGGCCGGAGGCGATGCCGCGGTGCGCTGAGCCGTGATGCTCAGCGCCGGGCGAGCACCATCACCAGGCGATCGACACGCCGGCCCTGCTGCAGGTGCTGCTCGACGATCTCGTCGATATCCTCCGGCGTCGTCGGCCGATACCAGACACCGTCGGGATAGACCACCATCAACGGACCGGCCGCGCAGAAGCCGAGACAGCCCGATGCGGTGAAGCCGACATCCGTCAGCCCCTTCGCCTCGATCGCCTTGCCGAGCCGCTCCCACAGCGGACCGCCGCCGGACGCTCCGCAGCTTCCGCGCGGATGGCTGGGCGGCCGCTGGGTATGGCAGGCGAAGACGTGATGGCGGTAGAGCTGCGGCAGCTCGAAGTCCTCGGTCATCCCGTCGCTCATGACGCCGCCACCGCGACGCCCTTGTCGTTCAGCACGGCAGCCAGCTCGCCCAGCTTGAACATCTCCCGCACGATGTCGCAGCCGCCGAGAAATTCACCCTTGACGTAGAGCTGGGGGATGGTCGGCCAGGTCGAGAACGACTTGATGCCCTCGCGGATGTCGGGATCGGCGAGCACGTTGATGCCGGTGAAGGGCACGCCGAGACCATTCAGGATCTGCACGACGGTGCCGGAGAAGCCGCATTGCGGAGCGGCCGGAACGCCCTTCATGAACAGCACGACGTCGCTGCCTGCGATGATGTCCCTGATCCGTTGTTCGGTCGGTTCGCTCATTCCTCTATCCTTCCATATTCATTTCGGCACCGCCGTTTCGAGCGCGAGCGCATGCAGCGCCTCGCCCATTTGTCCTTTCAAGGCGGCATAGACCATCTGGTGTTGCTGGATCCGGCTCTTGCCGGCAAATGCCTGCGAAACGACGCGCGCGCCGTAATGATCGCCGTCGCCGGCGAGATCGGTCACGATCACATGAGCGTCCGGAAACGCTTCCCTGATCAACTGCTCGATCTCCGGTCCCGCCATCGCCATGTCGCACCCTCCTGCTCTGCGCCCGCTCCATGCAAGCGCCAAACCAGTTTCGGAACATGTGTGTTCAGAGGGACTTGCGCGCCCGACACCGCCGTGATGTCCGACTTGCGACAACGCCGCGCGCGTCCGTGTCGATGACGTGACGAATGCGGATGGTCTCGCTCCGGAGATTGCGATGATGGCTCGCATCGCCTCGAATCGCTGCGCCATCGCGGCATTTCTCGATCGGCCCGGCTTTTGCTTTGCGAGGATTGAACCCGTATTCCGATACGCCAGACGAGGAACTCGAATTGTCCCACACAGACTCCAGTCGACGCCGAGGCCCGATGAAAGATAGCCGCCCATGACCGCCGTTCTCGTCGATTCCGACGGCATCAATTTCGGCGAGCTCGCGCCCGAAATCGACTCGCTGCTGCAACAGGGCGTGGTCAGCTATCGGCGCGACCCGCTTGAAGCCGATCGCATCTTCCGGCAGGCCCTGGAGGCCGCGCCGACGGAGCTCGCGGTCTATTTCTGCCTCTACAAGACCCACACCTATCGCGGTCGTCTCAAAGAGGCCCAGAGCATCGCCGAGCGTGGTTTGCGCGAGGCTGCCCACCAAGCCGGCTGGAGTCCCAACTGGCGAAGCTGGCAGCCACAAGCCGAACTGCCTGACGGCGCCGGCCGCTTCGCGCTCTACACGTTGAAGGCGCTCGCCTTCATCCATCTGCGCAAGGACGAGCAGAAACAGGCCCAGGAGCTGCTCGCCGCGCTGCGCCGGCTCGATCCCACCGGCGCGGTCGGCTGGCCGGTGGTCGCCGCGCTTGCCGAGGGGCTCCAGTGAGGTAGCGATGACCACCACAGCGCTTGCCGACGACGAGACTCTTATCGCGGGCATCATCGCCGCGCTGCGGACGGTTCATGATCCGGAAATCCCAGTGAACATCTATGACCTCGGCCTGATCTACCGAATCGAGCCGAAGCACGACGGGCTGGTCGAGATCGACATGACGCTGACCGCGCCCGGCTGCCCGGTCGCCGGCGAAATGCTGTCCTGGGTCGAGAAGGCCGTGATCGAGGTCGGCGGCGTCGCGACCGTCGCGGTGCGGCTGGTTTTCGACCCGCCCTGGGATTCCTCGCGCATGACCGACGACGTCAAGCTCGAGCTCGGCCTGCTCTAACGCAACAACCAAGCGCCAATCGGAGAGGAGAGGACACAATGATCGAACTGACCGCCAGCGACGGAGCACGTTTCTCCGCCTATCGCGCCGAGCCCGCGGACACGCCCAAGGGAGCCGTCGTGGTGCTCCAGGATATCTTCGGCCTCACCGCCGAGATCCGGAAGGCCGTCGATGCATTCGCAGCCAAAGGCTACGTCGCGATTGCACCTTCCCTGTTCGACCGGGTCAAGCCGGGTCTCAGTCTGGGTCACGACGACGGCGGCAAGGCCGAGGGCGCCGCGATCGGCGCGCAAATCGACAAGGCGCAGGCGATCTCCGACATCCAGGCGACCGTCGACGCGGTGAAGGATGCCGGCAAGGTGGCGGTGCTGGGCTATTGCTGGGGCGGCGACCTCGCCTACACCGCGGCCAACAAGGTGAACGGCATCGCCTGCGTGATCGGCTATGACGGCAGCGAGACCGTCGCCGACTATCGCGAGAAGCGCAGGGTGCCGACGCTGCTGCATTTCGGCGAGAGCGACCCGGAGCTGCCGCTGGAGGCCATCACGCAATTCCGTGCCTTTCGCCCCGATGTCAGCGCCTTCACATATCCCGAGGCCGCCCAGGGTTTTGGCTGCGACGAGCGCGGCAATTATCGCGAGGACGCGGCGGCGACGGCCCTGGAACGGACCATGTTCTGGATCTCGCAATATGTCGAAGGGCAGCAGCCGATCCTGCTGAAGAACGCCGGCGCCTATGCCCAGGCGAAGACCGAGAAGAAAAAGAAGAAGGGAAGCGACGATCTCGGACCGCCCATGGATTGAGGATCCAGCGAGATGCTGCCGACGACCATTCTCATCGACGACGCACCGCGCTGCGTCGTGCGGCCGACCGATGCCAAGGACCTCAATCGTTTCATCCGGAACGGCAAGGGATTCTTGCTGGCCGAAAAGCCCGAAGGCAAGATCACCCACCGCGTGCCGACCGAAAGCGAGATGAGCAAGTGGCAAAGCGGCCTTGCCTTGCACAAGGCCTGGGGCGGCGCCGAAGAAGAGTTCTTCGGTTTGCCGCTGTCGGATTGACGCTACGCCCCTTCGTGGCCACCGCGCGCATCGTGCGGATTGCCGGCCTGGTTTCGCATCCAGTCGGCGAGCTTGGTCAGCGCGGCATCGAGCTCTGCCCGCGCTGCGTCGTCGGCGACCGTCTCCGCCAGCGCGCCGCGCATGCAGAGCAGCCAGGCGTCGCGCTCGGGGCCGCCGATCGGAAAGCCGATGTGACGCTGGCGCAGCCGCGGGTGGCCCTTCTCCGGCGAATAGAGCTTTGGGCCGCCGGTCCATTCGGTGAGGTAGCGCTTCAGCACCTGCTTGGTCGAGGTCAGATCGTCCGCATGCATGGCGCGGATGCCGGCGGCTTCCGGAGCTTCGTCCATTCGGCGATAGAAGCTTTCCACCAGGCGGTCGATGACAACCGGGCCGCCGATCCGCTCGTACATTGAAACAGTCACCAACGTATCGCTCATGCCGATACTCTCCCGCTCAGATCTACTCGTCCATGCTGGGCGACAGGATAACCTCCGCCGGCGCACCAGGGCCTTGATCGGCGACAAATTCCAGCGTGGAGACGCGCGACAGTCCGTCGCCGCTGTCCATCAGCACGACGGCGTCCTCCGGCAGCCCCTTCAGGCGATCGAGCAGTTGAGCGACCGTCACCGAGGCCTCCGCTAATCCGGATGAATCATGATGTCCATGGTCTCCTCCTGGTCGTCGAAGGCCCCGAACGGCCGGTCGTCCTCGACCAGCCGTTCGCCGCAGAGGCAGACCTCGCCATCGACCACCGCCAGCGCGATGGGCTGGAGGCTCTTGCCGTTGCAGGGACCGTCGATGCAGAGCCCGCTGTCGATCTCGAAGGTGGCGCCGTGACGGCCGCATTTCAGGAAGGCGCGATCCTGCGTGAAGAAGTCGCCACTGCCGATGTTGAGCCAGACGCCGTCATGCGGACAGGCATTGACGTAGCCGACATAATCGTTGCCGTGGGTCCGGACCACGACGATCGGGAACGGGCGGCTCTCGCCGGACGCATCGAACCGCGACAGGCTGAAGGCCCGCGCGCTGCCGCGCTCGATCTCGTCGCTCGCGCAGACGACGAAGACGTCGATCTCTTCCCTCGCCATCCGCGCTCTCCCCGGCTAGGCCGCCGCCGGCGCGGCCGCCTGCTTCAGCGCCGCCAGCTCCTCGCGCGTCAGGCGGAACACGCCACGGCCGCCCGCAAGCGTCTGGTAAACGTCGCCGGCCTTGTCGCTGAGGAAGTTGAACCAGGCCTGCGGCGTGAGGCCGTCCGGCCGCTCGCTGATCTCGACCACGGTGCCATCAGGCGTAAAGCGCGCGTGAAGAATGAGTGTCTGCGTATCCATCGTCCCGCTCCACCGTTCAGAAGCCCGACGAGAAGCCGAGCAGCTCGATCTTGACGTCCTCGGTGCCGAGCACGGTGGCCTGGCAGGCGAGGCGCGACTTCGACCCGACGCCGACGATGCTGTCGAGCTTCTCGTTCTCGAGACGCGCGATCTTCGACAACCCCTTTCGCCCTTCGTGCACGAAGATGTGGCAGGAGCCGCATTTGGCCTGGCCTTCGCATTTGTGCGGGATCGCGATTTCGGCCCCGAGCAGCGCGGCCAGAAGCGTCGTTCCCTCGGAGACCTCAACGGTCTTGCCGGCGGGCATTACGGTCAGCGTGGTCATGATTGTCGTCCTCCTGGGTGTTGGTGATGTGCACTTCAGTAGATCGCCGCGCCTGCGCCCACGTTGATCGAGGCGTCCTTCATGGTCTCGACGATGAATTCGATCTGGCTGTCGGTGAGATGGGTATGGAACGGCAGCGCGACGGCGCGATCGGCGATCTTCTCCGTCACCAGCAGATCGCCGCGGCGGTAGCCGAGATCGAAATAATGCCGCTGCAGATGCAGCGGATGGCTGTAGGCGGCAGCCTCGACCTGCTCGACCCGGAGATCCTCGGCAATGGCGTCGCGGCTCGAGCGGGTGAAGCGCGTGCCGAGATGCACGAGATACAGGAACCAGTTCACCTCGGTCACGTCAGGTGCGATATAGGGCGGCTTGATGCCCTCGAACGATTGCACGTGCGTCGCGTAAAGCTGCTCGACCAGCCGGCGCCGCTCGATGATCTCGTCGATGCGCTTGAGCTGGGCGAGGCCAAGCGCGGCCGCGAGATCGCTGATCCCGGCCTGATAGGCCGCGGCCGAGCTCACCACGACCGAGGAACGCTCGTTCAGCCGATGCGCGCGGTGACGGCGCAGGGTCACCGCGAGGTCTATGTCGTCGGTGACGAGCATACCGCCCTCGCCGCAGGTCAGGAGCGAGGGCTGCGCGAAATCGAACACGGCGACGTCGCCGAAGCTGCCGACCAGCCTGTCCTTGTAGCGCGAGCCGATCGCCTCGGTGGAATCCTCCAGCAGGAGGACGCCGCGCCGCTCCGCGATGTCGCGCAGCTCCGACCAGGGCGCCGGATGGCCATTGGTGTTGCCGGCGAGAATGGCCCGCGTCCTCGGCGTGATCCGCTCTTCCACCTTCTGCGGCGCCAGCGTTCCGGACCAATAGTCGATATCGGCGAACACCGGCCTGGCGCCGGCGAGACTGATCGCATGGGCAGTCTCGCGGAACGAATAGGACGAAGCGACGACCTCATCGCCGGCACCAATGCCATACGCCTTCAGGGCGAGCAGAAGGCCGATGGTGCCGCTCGGTACCGCAACCGCATAGGCGCGGCCGACATAGGCGGCGAACGCCGCCTCGAAGTCCTCCGCCAGCGGACCACTGGAAAGCCGCGGCGAGCGCAAAACCGTGTCCACCGCGGCGATCTCCGCCAGCGTGACATCTGGGTCGGAGAGCGGAATGAAGTCGTGCCCGATCCCGACGGACACCTCGCCCGCTTCGGCCACGTCGTCATAAGCGAGGGCGGGCTCCGTCATGACCCGGCCGCCCGCTTGGCGAGCACGATGCCGGTCGCGCGTCCGGGATCGTCCGTGATCTGCGCACAATGATCGGCGCTGTCGAGCAGATGCAGGTCGAACGCGCCGACGCTGCGGTACGGGGTCTCCGTCACATCAGAGGCATCGCAGCGGATCCAGGCAAGGTGGGGAAATTTCTGGCGCAGCGCGAGAAAGGCCTGGGTCACCGCTTCGGGCGAGCCGAGCATCCGCTCAATTTCGGTCAGTTCGGTTGCAGCGACCGCCATCTTCCCAACCTCCTGCTATTGCCAGAACACGCGTTCGGGATCAGCGTTCAGGACATCGGTCACCGACGTGAGCCGCTGATGCACGCCGTGCAGCTCCCAGGCGCCCGTCTTGTGGTCCTTGCGGAAGAGCTTCCAGCTCGCGCCCGCCGCATCGTGATGCAGCAGCGCGACATCAATGACGCCGCCCTCGGCGTCGATGTTGCGCGAGCAGCAGGGGCTCTCGACCAGATAGCCGCCGGTCACGCCCCTGACGATCGGCGAGACGTAGCGATAGCGCTTGCGCGATCCGAGCGCGCGCTCGATCCGCCTGCGATCGAGCTCGTTGGGATGCGCGGGCAGGCCTATGGCGGGCTGTCTGAGGACCGCGGCGTTCATCGTGGCATCCCTAGAGCGGACTGATTTCTTCTTCGAGGCAGCCGACCACCAGCCGCTCGCCGAACTCGACAAGGTAAATCGGCAGATTGGCGTCGGTGTGCCTGCCGACCTGGACGATTTCCCCGGTGCCGCCGACTCCGACGAGGAGGGCTTCGGCCGGCGCATCCGGAAACGAGCCGTCGTTGAGCAGGTCCACCGCCGCCTTCACGCGCTGGCCCCATTGGTATTTCGGCAATCTGGGTTCGATCATCATGACATGGTCTCCGGCAGGGGAATGTCCTCGACCGCATCGCGCGGGGTGATGGGGTCGAGCTCCTTGCGCTTCATCCCGACGCGATTGCCGCTTTCGAGGAATTCGACGCCATAGATGTAGAATTGCTGGAGGAAGGTGCCGATCGAGACGACGTAGCCGATCTCCCCCTTCTTCGCGAGGATGTCGCCGATCTCCTTGCCGGCATAAGTGCCGTCGTTGCGAATGGTGCGCTTGGCCCGCACCTTCTCGCCGAAGCCAAAGAACGGCGGCGCGGACAGCTCGACGACGTCGCTGTCGCGGACGATGTTGCTCATACCGAAGCTCCCGTTCCTCGTTCCAGCCGCACGGCGACCCGCGACCGCGCGACTTCGCGCACCAGGCTGTCCTGGTCCTCGGCGAGCCCCATGAGCTCGCCGACGGCGGCACGGCTCGCGACCTCGTAGCGGACGCGCCAATCCGGATCGCCGCGCATCAGCGCCAGCAGCTCCGGCGACATGCGCTGGGCAACCTCGAGCCGCACCGCGGCATCGCGGTCGTTGATCATGCCGAGCAGCCATTCCTCCGGAATGCGCCGGGCGACCACGCGGCGGACCTCCGCCTCCTCGTCGTCGATCATCCGGCCGAGCAGCAGCGGCGCCAAACGGCGCGCGACGACGAGGCGGACGTAATAGTCCTCGTCGGAAGCCATCGGCAGCAGGTCGTCACCGTCGATCAGGGTTGCAACCCGCATTCTCACCTCGCGATGCGGATCCTTGCGCAATTGCAGCGCATAGCGCCTGGGCAGGCGGCGAACGGCATTCCAGCGCACCGTTTCGTCGGCATCGCCGAGCAGCGGCGGAAGCAGGAACAGATTGGCGGATTTTGCGGCGATAGCACGTACCTCGAAATGCGGATGGCCGAGATAACCGTCGGCGAGGCCCGGATTCCAGTTGAAGAAGCGATCGATGCGGCGCGCGTAGCGATCGTTGACGCAGGCATGCTTGATCCGGCAGCCGCCTGCGCCATTAAGCGTCAGATGCGTGCAAGTCGTACAGTCGACCCAACGTCCCAGCCAGTCGAGGGCTTCGTCGATGTCGTCACTCATCGTCCTGCCCCATCCGCTCGAGCACGCCGAGGAGAACCTTGGCACCGATCTTGTCGGTGGGATCGAGCTCGAGCAGCTTCTGCACCGCAAGCCGCCCCTCCTCGGTCTCGCCGAGGCGCATCTGCAAATAGGCATAGCCCTTCAGCGAGAACAGGAAGAACCGCGGCAGGATGTTCTCATAGCGGCCGAACTCGGCATCACCCGCCCGCACCTGTCGCCAATCGGCAGGGAGATTGTTTTCCTCGGCAGCCTTCATGAGGCAGCGTCGGGCGACGTCCAGCGCCTCGGCCAGCCGCCCCTTGTAGAAGTAGAAGCGATAGAGGCCAATCAGCACGGCCGCGTGACCCGGCGCGAGCGCCTCGGCTTCACGTAAATGGCCTTCGGCGATGTCGTCCAGGTGGTAGGAAAGACCGGCTTCCCAGAGATGATGTTCCGCCTCGCTCGGCAGCCCGCGCCCGAGCAAGGCGCCGGTGACGAGCGCCTCGTTGATCTCGACCTGCGGGCTGACGAACGTGTCGGGCATCCCTATCGCCTGTTCAATGATGTCCGCAGGAGACCTGCTTCGGATCGTGGAACACGAGGCCGGTCTGGGTCGCGGTATCTGCGAAGTCGATGGTGACGCCGTCCAGCAGCAGCCGGCTTTCCGCCGGCAGGAACAGCTTGACGCCGTCACGCTCGACCACGGCATCGCCGGCCTGCGGCTCGGCCCGCACGCTGATGTCGGCGGCAAGGCCCGAGCAGCCGCCGGGGCTGACAGCGAGGCGGAAGCCGCTGCCCGCGCCGCCATCGACGCGGAGCATCATGCGCATGAACTTTTGCGCCGCCGGTGTGATCGTGAAGTTCATCCCATCCCCCTCAAGCAGGCGCCTGGTAGCGCGGCAGCGACGTATCGATGACGCAGGTGTTGTCGACCGGACAGACCGCCACGCATTGCGGCTCGTCGAAATGACCGAGGCATTCGGTGCATTTCTTGGGGTCGATCACGAACGTCCCGCCCTTCTCGCGAATGGCGACGTTCGGGCATTCCGGCTCGCAGGCCGAGCAGCTCGTGCACTGCGAAGCGATGATCTTGAATGGCATCGGTCTCTCCTCACGCCGCCGAAATCAGCGCGCCCTGGCGGATGGCGGCGTCGCCGCGCTCCACATGCTCGATCTCGCCGCTGTTGACCTTGTCGAGATAGGCCTTGAACCAGGCGATCGCGGATTTCTCGATGAACTCGTGGGCATATTGATCGACCGGCTCGATCCCGGCCTTGATCAGGTCGCCCTTCGGGCATCCGCCGATCTTGGCGACGAACACCGCATGGCAATCGTTGATGGCGCGGATGATCGTCTCCAGGCTGTCTTCCTCGCCGTAGCCGCCCTGGCAATAGAGGTCGACGCGGCGATGACCGACGAACTTGGCGCCTGCCGTGGAGAGCTCGTAGACCTGGAACTCCTTGGCATGACCAAAGTGCTCGTTGATCAGGCCGGAGCCCTTGGTCGCGACGGCCACCAGCACCTTGATGTCGCTCGACGTGCCGGCGAGCTCGGCGAGCTCCTCCTGCTTGGCCGCGACCTTGGCGATGCGCTCCTCCTCGACCTTTTCCTGGTAGGCTTTGCGGGTCTCGGCGTCGTACTTGACCTCCATGGCCATGATCTTGTCGGTGGTGAACTCGGCGCTGCGGTCCTCGCCGAGCAGACCGACCGCGTCGGCGCGGCACTGCCGGCAATGCCGCATCATGTTCATCTCGCCCTCGCAGGAATCCTGCAGCGCCTTCAGCTCCTGCGCGCTCGGGCCGCGCTGGCCGTTGAGGCCGAACACGGTGCCGTGCTCAGGCGCAGAGATCAGCGGCATGATGTTGTGCAGGAAGGCGCCGCGCGACTTCACGGCCCTGTTGACCTCGACCAGGTGCTGGTCGTTGATCCCCGGGATCATCACCGAGTTGACCTTGCAGAGAATGCCGCGCTCGGTCAGCATCTCCAGGCCCTGGAGCTGCCGGTCGGTCAGGATCTTGGCGGCCTCGTAGCCGGTGTAACGCTTGTGCTTGTAGAAGATCCAGGGGTAGATCTTCGCGCCGATCTCGGGATCGACCATGTTGATGGTGATGGTGACGTGGTCGACGTTGTACTTCGCGATGGTGTCGACGTGATCGGGCAGCATGAGGCCGTTGGTCGACAGGCAGAGCTTGATGTCGGGCGCCGTATTGTAGATCAGCTCGAAGGTCTTGAAGGTCTTTTCCGGATTGGCCAGGGGATCGCCCGGACCGGCGATGCCGAGCACGGTCATCTGCGGGATGGTGGAGGCGACGGCCAGCACCTTCTTGGCGGCCTGCTCGGGCGTCAGCTTCTCGCTGACGACGCCGGGGCGCGATTCGTTGGCGCAGTCGTATTTGCGGTTGCAGTAATTGCACTGGATGTTGCAGGCCGGCGCGACCGCGACGTGCATGCGCGCGTAGTGATGATGCGCCTCTTCGCTGTAGCAGGGGTGGTTCTTCACCTTCTCCCAGATCTCGGTCGGCAGGTCGCCCTGCCCGGCCTGCGATCCGCAGCTCGCCTTGCCGCTGCCGCCGGTGGTGCCGCAGCCCTTGTGCTCGGCAATGGCCTGCATGATCTCGCCGACCTCGGCAAGATTGCCGCTGCTCGCATCGTGTTGCGCTGAAACGTCCATGTGCTCAGTTCTCCTTGCAGGCCGAACAGATTTCTGCGGCTCGGATTTCGAGAAACGTCCTAAGAGCCGTTCTAGAAAGGTATTAGCAACCCGCATGCCACCGCCGCGCCAGCGACTTTCTCCGCTTGCTTCAAGGAGTTAGCGCGCTCACGCGGAAATGTCGGGTTCTCAACGCATGTTGCAAAGGTGACAGACGCGACATCCCGGCGAGATGCATCAATGCGTGCGGGATCTCCGCGCGAGGATTACTCGTGCGGAGATCCATGGAATCGGCGATGCGATGGAGGTCAGCCCGCGAGCACGATCTCGACGGCCCGCGCCAGCGGGATGGCGAGCGGGGTCAGGCCCTGGCTCACCAGGAAGCGCAGCTCGTTCTTCGAGAGCGCATCGGGCTCAACGACGGTATAATGGGTATCGGTCGAACGCTTCGAGACCTGCCGCGCGTAGGTGCGCAGCAGCTGGTCGTTGAAGCGGCAACCGAGGAACAGGAAGCTGCGGCCCATGCGCCGCGCCTTCACCTCGTCCGGGATCGGCGTCTGGATGTCGATCTCGGTCAGCACTTCGACATAGTCGGCGTCGGAGATCAGGAAGTTCTTGGCTGGAGCGACGCTACCGTGCGGCTTGTAGAGGATCGTGGTCCAGGCCTTGGCCTGGGCGCGATCGACCTCCTGGCCGTCGGCATCGTAGAACCGGTACCAGCGGTCCTCGCCGATGCCGGCGCGGGTGATGCCCTGGATCTCGCCCCAATCATGTCGTCCGGCGAGCGCACTGCGCATTGCGCCGTCGTACCAGCTGTCGACGATCAGCGGAAGCGGCAGGGTGGCAAAATGAAGATGCAGCGCCGTCGGCGCGACCGGCGCGGCAAAGGCTTCCGCCATCAGGGCCGTCACCGTGGCACGGTGCTTGTTGCTTTCGATGTGCTGCGCCGAAGCCCAGGCATTGCCCCGGGCGCGTCGCGGCAGGGCAACCTTGGTGCCGAAGAAGGCCGCTAGCGCTTCCGGAGTCATCGGCACGGACGGGCCGCTGAGTTCGGCGACGCCTGGCCCGAGATAGGGAATGACGTTGCCGCCGCGCAGCTGCGCGACAACCTCGCCGAGGATCGCTTCGGCATCGGCCGGCGCAGCGAAATCGATCTGTGGGACCGGCGCGTTCATCGCTCGTCTCCCTCGCCGCCGCGTTTCTTGGCGTTGATCGTGATCGGCAGGTTGGTGTCGGCGGCCATCTGCGGCAGGTCGAGCACCCAGCCATTGGCAATCTTGATCCAGCCGCCCCACAGCGTCTCGTGCTCGGATTCCACGATCGGCTCCTCGAGATCCTTCTTCGGCACGTAAATCGACAGGCCGGTCTCCGGCGAACGGCGAATCATGACTTTCATAGGCTCATCTCCGCAGGACGAGAGGTGTCGCTCGCGCGCTCTTGCCACGACGGAGACAATGCTCTCAGTTTCGATAGAATCTCGGGCAGCACCAGCAGGACCCGGTCGATGTCTTCGGCCGTGGTCTCGCGGGACAGGGAAAAACGGATCGCGCCACGCAAGGACGCGGCCGGCACATGCATCGCGCGCAACACATGCGAAGGCTCCATCGAGCCGGAGGCGCAGGCCGATCCCAGCGAGGCTGCGATACCGGCCCGGTTCAAATGGTGGATGATCGCCTCGCCCTCGACATGCTCGAAAGCGATATTCGACGTGTTCGGCAGCCGGCTTTTGACGTCGCCCAGCACCATGCAGTGGCCGAGCCGCAGAATCCCCTGCTCCAACCGGTCGCGCAGCGCGGCGATCTCCGCCCGCTCACGTTCGAGCTGCGCCGCCGCAAGCTCGGCCGCCTTGCCGAGGCCCACGATGCCGGGAACGTTCTCGGTGCCGGCGCGGCGACGACGCTCCTGCGGACCACCCAGGATCAGCGGCTTGAATTTCGTTCCCTTCCGCAGGTAAAGCGCGCCGATGCCCTTGGGACCGTGCAGCTTGTGGCCGGACAGCGAGAGCATGTCGATCTCGCTCGTCTTGAGATCGATCGGAATTCGCCCGGCGGCCTGCACCGCATCGGTGTGAAACAGCGCACCGGCCGAGCGGGCCATCTTCGCCAGGAACTCGACCGGGAATATCGTGCCGGTCTCGTTGTTGGCCCACATCACGGACGCGATCGCGGTACGCGGGCTGAGCGCGCGCCTGTAAGCCTCGATGTCGAGCCGGCCACGCGCATCCACGGGAATGAGATGGCTCTTGATGCCGCGGCGGCCGAGCTCCTCGACCAGCGACAGCACGGCGGGATGCTCCACCGCGGTGGTGACGATCTCGTCGCGTCCCTCCTGCACGGCGAGTGCCGACAGGATCGCCGCATTGTCGGACTCGGTGCCTCCGGAGGTGAAGACGATCTCGTGGTCGAAGGCGGCGCCGATCAGCGCCTGCACGCCGCGGCGCGCCTCCTTCACCGCCGCCGCGACATCGCTGCCGAAGGCGTGGGCCGACGAGGCATTGCCGAACTGGTCGGAGAAGAACGGCAGCATCGCCGCGACGACGGAAGGGTCCGTGCGGGTCGTCGCGTTGTTATCGAGGTAGATCGGCCGCACGGAGCCCCCTTCTCAATGACGGGCTTTGGCCGCTCCAGCGACCGGAATCAGGCGGACGAACTCGCCGAGCCGCTCGATCAGCTTGGCCTGGATCCCCTCCAGCGTCGCGCTCGCCAGCTTGCAGAACACGCAGGCCCCGGTCAGCCTGACCATGATCTTGTTGCCGTCGATCTCGAGCAACTCGCAATCGCCGCCGTCGCGCTTGAGATTGGGTCTGACCTCGTCGAGCACGGCGCGAATGATGCGCTCGCGTTCGTTGGGTTCGGCGGCCGGCGCCTGCTTGAGGTGTTCGGATTCGACGAGCATTTCACATTCTCTTTCTTGCGGAGCGATCGAAGGATTGCGGTTCAGCTGAACGACTTGCCGCAGGAGCAGCTCGACTTCGCGTTGGGATTGTCGAAGGTGAAGCCGGAGCCCTCCAGCGCCACGACGAAATCGATCGTGGTGCCGTTGAGATGCTCGTGGCTCATATTGTCGACGAACACTTTCACGCCGCCGCGCTCGATCACGGTGTCATCGGGCTTGGCCTCCTCGGCGAGGCCCATCATGTACTTGAAGCCGGCGCAGCCGCCGGTCTCGACCATGATGCGCAAGCCGCTCGCCGGCTGCGCCGCCGAGGAGATCGCGGTCTTCACCGCATTCACCGCGCTATCCGTCAGGTTGATCATCGCTCGCCCTCGCTGTCTGGGTCTGTTGCAAGGAGGGATCGCAAGTCCCGTGCCAGAGCTCACAAGCCTGAAATTGCTGCATTTTCGTTCCACCACCCGGCTGTTGTCTTTGCGACGCTTGTCGGGTTTGCGACAGGCGTCGTTGACGGCCCGCGGGCCACTGAGTGGCAACGCGATACCGGGCGATGAGTCGAGGTCGCGGGAGCCGTTCGGATTCCCGCCGCATTCACACTTTCGACGCCTCCGCGGGCAGGCGGCAAACTCCTTGCATAAGGGCCATCGAAACCTTCGCGGCGGCCGACGGCCGCGCGGCAGATGCAACAAGGAGACATCCATGACGTCGATCGACAACACCGCCCTTGGCCGCCTGGACAAGGAGGGACGGCTGCTGAACGCGGTGCTGAAGGGCGACACCACCAAGCCCGGCCGCTTCGGCTTCCGCGGCGACATCGCGCTGAAATTCCAGGCCCAGGTCGCCGACGAAAAACGTCCGCCGGACTATTCGATCGAGCAGGTGCTGACCGTGGCGCAGGAAGGCGAAACGACCATCCCGGTGCTCGCCGGCTACTTGCATTCCTACGCGTATCTCGCCGACGTCGCCAAGGTGCTGGATGGCGCGTTGAGCCCAAAGGGCAGCTATTTCATGTTCTGCAACAACATCGACTTCCTGGCGAAATACCGCACCAAGATCGGCGATATCGAGTTTCGGGTGCTTCCCTGCGACGAATCGACGGTGTGGAAGGAGATGATGGACCTTGCCGGCGTCGACAAGAACGACATCAAGAAGCTCGATACCGCCGGCAAGCTCGATTACCTGCTCGACGCTGCCAAGGATCTCGACGGCTCCTATACCGAGATCTCCTTCGAGGAGGGTGTTGCGAAGATGGAGCCGGTGAAGAACCGCAACGAGAACCGTCCGGTCTGACGCGTCGGCGTCAGACTTCCTCCTCGCAGGCCGTCTCGTCGTCCTCGACCAGCGTCACGCCGGTGACGCAGATATCGCCGTCGAGCACGGCGAGGGCGATCGGCGTCAGGCTCTCGCCCTTGCACGGCCCGTCCACGCAAGTGCCGGTGCCGAGCTCGAAGGTCGCCCCGTGCTTGCCACACATCAGCCGGGTGCCGTTGCCGTCCAGGAACTGGTTGCGTTCCCAGTCGAGATTCACGCCATTGTGCGGGCAGCGGTTGAGATAGCCGAAGACCTGCTTGCCCCAGCGTACGATCACGATCGGCCAGGGCCGCGGCGCGCCGTCCTCGCCGAGGATCATGAGATGAAAACCGATCGCCCGCTGGCTTGGAATGTCGTTGAAGGCGCAGATCGCATAGGCGGTATTCTGGTCCATGCTGTCCTCGTTCGAGCGGGCGGATCGCTCGAACCGTGCAAGAATCGCGCTAGGCTTGAGGACATGACGTGACGACCGCGTCAGGTCAGGAATCCGACATGCGACAGCGGTGTCATCCGCCCTGTCGGCATGCCGGGTCAATGCGGTGCCGATTCCCCCGGTTTTGGCGACGTCACGGCTCCCGGGCCATTCCCGCGAGGTGGCATGGAAATTGATGTTGTTCAGCCAGGCCCGCTTGGCATGGAGACTGGCATGAACGTCGCGTCTGAATTCGCCGCCTGCTCGGAAGACGAGATCAAGGCTTTGCTCGATGGCGGCACGCTGACCGTCTATTCGGTGGCGCGCCCGATCACCGCCGATCGGCCGGTGGACCGCAGCGCCGTCCTCGCCTCATTCAAGTTTGCGAGCCCGGCCTTCAACGACGCCGGAGTAAGCCTCGCGGCCAATCCGGTGCCGGCGAACAGCGTCGGCACGCCGGGCTTTGCGCGCGCCTGCAAGGCCGACGGCACCGTGGTAGCGGACTTTTCAGCCGGGCCCGGCCCGCGCGAGATCAAGTTCGCCGAGGTCTCCTGCTCGCAGGGCGCGCCGGTGAAGATCACCGCATTCAATTTCATCGCCGAAGGCGGCTGGCCGGAGCGCCCGGACTATTACGACGCCCATCCCCGTCCCGGCTTTGCCATGCCGCGGGTGCTGTGATGGCGATCCTGGTCAAGACCACGCAGGACGGCCGCAGGCTCGAGGTGGTCGGGCTTGCGATCACGCTGGGCGGCAAGCTCGAAGCGAACGAGCTGATCGAGGTGAAGGATCACCCCTATCGCCGCGCGATCCATGCGGCCGCGCCGGAGGCGACCCATATGGCCGGCCGCGTGCCCCTGACGCAGACGGAGGCGGAGATCGTGCTCGCCGCGTTCAAGCAGGCCGAGGCCGGCATGCTCGCCAACCCGGTCGCCATCCACGAACGGTTCCGGATCGCTGCGATGATGAAGGCGCGCGAACAGGGGATCGAGTAAACCTGGGTCGCCGCGCACCCCGCGCGTCAGTTCAACGCGTGCCTGCGCCGGCGATAGCCGCCGGCTTCGCCGACCTCGAACATCGCCCCGATCGCGGGATGACTGACCGGCTCGCCCGAATCGTCGGGCTCTAGGTCATTCTCGGCAATACAGGCCACATAGGGAATTTCGTCGTCTTCGGCGAACAAGCGGTAAACCAGGCCTGTCGCCGTTCCGCCGGGAGCCGGCTCACCATCCGTGCCGGCGAACGACGTGTCGACGTCAAAGATGACACCGCGCATCGCGTAGAGCCGGTGGCGGATCACCTGACCGATATTGTACCTGGCGAGCCTCGTCTTGATCATCGCTGCTGCCGCATGCCTCAGGCAGTTGCGGGGGCGTGGGTCTGGCAGTTGGTCGGGCAGACCCGCGCGCAGGCGCCGCAGCCGATGCAGGCACCATCGTCGTTCATCACCATGACCTTCTTCTCGACTTCGTCATCGTCGTCGTCGAGGTCGACCATCTCGCCGTCCTCGTTGATGCCCTTGAGCGTCATGACCTCGCGGCCGCAGACCTTGTAGCAGCGGCCGCAACCGATGCATTTCCCGGCATCGATCGAGACCAGATAATCCGGCTTCCAGTCGCGGCCGTCGCGGGTTGCGTAGGACATGGTCGAAATCCCGTTACGCCTTTTCCAGCGTCTTGAGATCCTCGCGCTTGCGCTCGAGCTCGGAGAAGGCATCATGGGCCTTCTGCGCCACGCTTAGGATCGAGGTCCAGTTGATCGGCAGCTCCTCGGAGAGATCGTGGAGGTCCATCTTGGCCTGCGTGGCCTTGGCCGACAGCTTCTTGATCTCGGCCTTCAGGGTTTCAAGGTCGCTCATGCTCAAACCTCAGTAGTTCGCCACATCGGGGAATTTGCGGATCATCTCGACGCCACCAGCGACATATTTGTCGCCTTCGGCGGCGAGCTTGCCGAGATTGTCGAAGCCGAAGCGATGCACGTCGCGCAGCTGCTTGTTGACGACGATGAGCCGCCCGCCGATCAGGACCATGCGGCCGAATCCCTCATGGTGCATCTTCAGCATCGGCGAGATCATCACGCCGGTTTCCTTCTCGATCGAGAGCGCGACCGCGTTGAAGAACAGCTCCATGCGCCAGATCGTGTCCGGGTCCGGATCGCCGACGATCGGCAGCGCACGGCGCTTCTCCTTGTCGAGGATGTAGGGCTCGAGCAGGTCGAGATCCTTCTTGCCCTCCCAGGCGCCATGGGTGTCCTGGGCCCGCCAGATCTTGACGAGCTCCTTGACGAACGGCGCTTCGGCCGCGGCGTCGGGTTGAACGAGTTCAGCCGTCTCTGACATGATGTTTCCTTCAGTCCTCGAAATCAAAGCTGCGTTCCTGGCCCTTGGCCAGCACCTTGCGCAGCCAGGGCGGTGGCGAGCCCTTCAGCACGTCCTCGAGCTTGACGCAGAGGTCGTCGATCGCCTCGGGCTGCGTCACCTTCATCGGATGGATGTTGTTGGCGACGACCCGCGCCGCGCCCGAGCCGCCGATCGCGGCGACATAGAGGATCACGCAATCCTTGATCGCCTCGATCTTCGGCGCCAGCTTGTCCTCGTTGCCGTCCTCCTTGAGGTCGCCGTCGAACTGGATGGCCTCGACGAAGCGATGGCCGTCCGGATTGACGTCGTAGATGGCGATGTTCTTGGCCCAGCCGAAATGCGCATCGACGCGCTTCAGGTCCTGGGTGGCAAAGGCGACTTTCATCGGTCTGGTCCCTCTTCTAGCGTCAATGCAATTGCGGCGGGACGACCTGGAGGCCGCTGTCCGTGCTCCGCCAGGTCTCGGGCGTCGGCTGATGATTGGCCTCGCGATCGGCGACGACGAGATTGGCGAGATCGAAGACCAGATCGCGCGTGCCGCGGTAGCCCACCGACAGCTGATGCCCGGCGCCGAGCCGGTCGAACATCGGGAAGCCCGCACGGTAGAACGGGATCTTCAGCCGGGAGGCCGCCTGGCGGCCGTGCGAATGGGTGATGAGGAGATCGCAGTCGCGTGCCTTGGCGAGCTCTTCGAGGTCCTCGAGGTCGCCGATCAGGACCTCCTGCGTCCTGACGCGCTCCAGCACCGGCGAAGCCGTGGTGGTCACGGCCACCGCGACCTCGGCACCCATCTCGTGCAACATGCTGGAGAGATCGAACAGCAGATCCGGCTCTGCACCGATCGCAAGCTTGCGGCCGCCGATGTGGAAATGCGTGTCCAGCATCGCATCTGCGAGCTGGCCGCGTTGACGGCGATACTTTGCCGGGACCGGCCGGCCGCTGATCTCGCTGAGGAAGGCGATGAACTCGTCGTTGGGGATGAGGCCGCAGAGCCGCTCGAACAGGCGAAACGGCACCCCGGTCCTCTGCTGCATGGCCTCCGCCGCGCGCTGCATCTGCGCGCCGATCGCGATGGTCCAGGCCGCCTGTCCCATGGTCGCGATCTCATCGACGCCGATGCCGCCGATCGTGGTGGGCGTGAACTCGTCCGGGATGTGGCCGTCGAGCGAGCCGGCAAGGTCCGGCAGGAAGGATGGCCTAAGGCCGAAATCCTCGATGATGGTGCGCAGCTCGTCGAGATCGCCGGGCGTGAGATGGCAGCCCGGCAGGACGTTCACGCGCGCCGGATCGCGCACTGCCTCCGCCTCGACCGGATCGACCAGCACCTCGACCATGCGCGCAACCGTCTTCTCCCAGCCGTCCTGGAACGCGTCCTTGAAATCGGGCGTGGAGACGTAGACCAGCGGGAATTTCTCGAGCTGCGGATGCTTCTGCCGGATCAGGCGGATGAAACCCTCGACGTCGTCGCCCTTGGTCTCGGTGACGCCGGTCGAGTTGATGCCGATGATCTCCGGCTTGGTCCGGTTGTAGATGTTGAGAATGGCCTGCTCGACGTTCTCAGAGCCGCCGAGCACGGTCGCGACCTCGCTCATCGCGGTGGTCTGCATCGGCACGGCTTCCTTGAAATGCCGCACGAACAGCGTCAGCCCGAACGAGGTGCAGCCCTGCGAGCCGTGCAGCAGCGGCATCGCTCCGCGCAGGCCCATGAAGGCAAAGGAGCCGCCGATCGGCTGGCTCATCTTGAGCGGATTGACCGAGCAGGCCTTTTTGGACGTGGTGACGATCGCCATCGGCCGCGCCCTACTCCGCCGCCTGCAGGACTGGTGCCGGCTGGGCCGCGAGGATGTCCTCGATCCGCCCCTTGCAGGCGCCGCAGCCGCCCGAGGCGTTGGTGTGCTGCTTCACGCCGTCGACGGTCGAGAGGCCGTGGGCGGCGACCGCATCCTCGATGCTGCCGAGATCGACGGTCTTGCAATGGCAGATCTTCCTGGCTCGCCGGGTCTCTTCGGCGCGGACCGGATCGGCTGCAATCTCGGCGGCCTGCGCATCCATCTGCGCCATCGCCTTGGTCTGCCAGTTGACACCGGCATCGTCCCATGGCGCCGCCTTGCGGAGCTGTGCCCACATCGGATTGTAGAGCGCCTTCTCGATCTGCTCCATCAGCGTGACCATGCCGATATAGCCCATATAGGCGTGGCTGCGCTCCTGGTTGATGTCGAGCCAGGGCATCGCCGCCTTCAGCGCCACGAACTGCGACTTGCCGCCGGAGAGCATGATGTCGGCGCGCGCGTCCTTCAGCATCTTGTACATTTCGCGCGGGGTCATGTCCTCGATCATGTGGGCGTCCTGGCCCATCAGCTCCTTGATCCGCTCCTTGTCCTCCTTGGTGGACTTCTTCACGGACGTGCCGACGATCTCGAGACCCGCCTCCTGGAGCGCCGCGACGACCGACCACGACTTCACGCCGCCGGTGATCAGCAGCACCTTCTTGTCCTTGAAGCGCGGCTTGAAGCGCGCGATCGCCGCCCAGGCCCTGGCCTCCTCCCGCGCGATCACCGCCTCGGTGCGGTCCATCAGCTCGGCCGGCGCGCCGCGCTCGATCAGCAGCCGCGCGATCTCGCGCAAGGAATCGCTGGAATCCTGGATGCCGTAGAACGAGCCCTCGAAGTAGGGAATGCCGTAGCGCTCCTCCATCTTGCGGGCGACGTTGATCATCGCCTTGGAGCACACCATCATCGCGGCTTTCGCGCGATGCGAATAGGCGAGTTCGCGATACTTTCCGTCGCCGGAGATGCAGGAGAGGATGCGGATGCCTAGCTCGTCGAGCAGCGGCTTGATCTGCCAGAACTCGCCGGACAGGTTATATTCGCCGATGATGTTGATGTCGTAGGGCGTGGTGTAGTCGGGCTCCTCGGTGCCGATGACGTGCTCGAGCAGCGCCTCCCCGGCCAACTTGTTGCCGAGGTTCTTCGGACCGACGAAGCCTGGCGAATTGACGGGGATGACCGGCTTGCCGAATTTCGTGGCCGCCGCCTTGCAGACCGCGTTGATGTCGTCGCCGATCATGGCGGGAACGCAGGTCTGGTAGACGAAGATCGCCGGCGGATCGTACTTCTCGATGACCTCCCTGATCGCCTTGTAGAGCCGCTTCTCGCCGCCGAACACGATGTCGGTCTCGTTCATGTCGGTGGTGAAGCTGCGCCGCCAGAGGTCGGAGCCGGACGAGGCGCTGCCGCGATTGTCCCAGGAATTGCCTTCGCAGGCGATCGGTCCATGGACGAGATGCGCGACGTCGGTGAAGGGCTGCAGCGCGATCTTGGCGCCGTCGAAGGCGCAGCCGCCGGCGGCCCCTCCCGGCTGCAATTGCTTGGTACAGCCCTTCTTGCGCTCGGCCTCCGTCTTGTTGGCGTTCTTGCCGCAGCCCGGCTCGTTGAAGACGTCCTGGATGGTGGCCGACAGCGAGCTCATGCGTCTCTCCTATTCCCTGACCCGCTGCGCGAGCTTGCCGCCCCGCAGTCTCGATCGTTCCGGCTAGACTGGTCGTTGCCGCCGCCCCGTCGGGCGGCGGCAACTCTCATCGACATCAGCGGATGATGTCGAAGCTGTAGTCGGTCTTGGCTGGCACGTTGGTGTTCTTGTCGATCTCGTCGAAGATCTTGTCGAGGATCTTCACCAGGACGTTCATGCCGCCCTGATAGCCCCACACCGGATAGCGGTGATGGTGGTGACGATCGAACACCGGGAAGCCGATGCGGATCAGCGGCGTGCCGGTGTCGCGCTCCAGATACTTGCCGTAGGTGTTGCCGATCAGGAAATCGACCGGCTCGGTGAACAGCAGCGAGCGCATGTGCCAGAGATCCTTGCCGGGATAGGCATGGCAGTTCTTGCCGAACGGCGAGCTGGCGAACAGCGCTTCCATCTTCTCCGCCCAGTGCTTGTTACCGTTGGTGGAGAGCACGTGGGTCGGCTCGGCGCCAAGCTCGAGCAGAAAGGAGGCCAGTCCGTAGCAGAGGTCCGGATCGCCGTAGATCGCGAACTTCTTGCCGTGGATATGCGCGCTGGAGTCGGCCATGGCGTCGACCAGACGGCCGCGCTCCTGCTCCAGGGCCTTTGCAATCGGCTTGCCGGAGATGCGCGACAGCGTCATCAGGAAGTCGTCGGTGGCGCTGACGCCGACCGGGTGGTTGAAGGCCGCAACCTCGTGACCGTGCCCCTGTATGAAGGGCAGCGTCTTCTCGGTGCAATATTGCTGCATCGAGATGGTCGCCTTGGCATGGATCGCGTTGGCGGCGTCCTCCAGCGTGGTGCCGCCGTCATACATGCGGAACTCGCCGTCGGTCGGGGTGTCGAACACGTCGCTATTGTCGGCGAGGATCGTGTACTCGATCCCCATCAGCTCGAAGATGCGCTTGATCTCGCGGATGTTGCCGACGGTGTAGCCGTCGAAACCACCGATGAAGTTGATCTTGTCGTTCTCCTTGCGCTCGAGCTTCGGCGCAGTGCCGGCCTTGCCGTCCCAGAAGTGCTCCAGGATGCCCTTGAGCGCGTTGTCGTAGCCGGTGACATGGCTGCCGACGAAGGCCGGCGTGTGGGCGAAGGGAACGTCATACTCGTTGGGAACGGAGCCTTTCTCCTTCGCCGTCTTGATGAAGGCGTTGAGGTCGTCGCCGATCACTTCCGCCATGCAGGTGGTGGAGACGGCGATCATCTTCGGCTTGTACATGTTGTAGGTGTTGGCGAGGCCGTCGATCATGTTGTTGAGGCCGCCGAACACCGCCGCATCTTCGGTCATCGAGGAGGAGACGCAGGAGCTCGGCTCCTTGAAGTGGCGCGACAGATGGCTGCGATAGTAGGCGACGCAGCCCTGCGAGCCGTGCACGAAGGGCAGCGTGCCCTCGAAGCCGACCGCGACGAACACGGCGCCGAGAGGCTGGCAGGCCTTGGCGGGATTGACGGTCAGGGCTTCGCGAGCAAAGTTCTTCTCGCGGTATTCGGGGGTCTTGGCCCATTCGCGGATCCGCTCGACTTCCGCGGGATCATGCGGATTCTCGAACAGCGCTTTCTTGTTGGCCAGCATCTGCTGGTATTCCGGACCTCGGAACAGCTCGAAGTGATCGAGCACGTGTTCGGCATTCTGTGTCATCGTGGCACCTTGGTTGGATTCGTGTTCGATCGCCTGTCCCGGCTCCTCCCCGAACGGGAGGAGCCGGAGCTTGCATTTATTCCGCAGCCATCAGGCTCGGCCGCGGGGCATCCTTCCAGGGTGCCTTGGTCTTCTTCCAGATCGGGGAGTTGATCGCCATGTCCATGTCGCGGGCGAAGATCGCGAAGCCGTCATAGCCGTGATAGGGACCGGAATAGTCCCAGGAGTGCATCTGCCGGAACGGCACGCCCATCTTCTGGAAGACGTACTTCTCCTTGATGCCGGAGCCGACGAGATCGGGCTGGATCTTCTCGACGAAGCGCTCGAACTCGTAGCCGGTGACGTCGTCATAGATCAGCGTGCCGTCCTTGACGTAGTGCTGGGCGGTGCGCTGGTAGTCGTCGTTGTGACCGAACTCGTAGCCGGTGCCGACCACCTCCATGCCGAGGTCCTCGTAGGCGCCGATCACGTGACGAGGGCGCAGACCGCCGACGAACAGCATCACGGTCTTGCCTTCGAGGCGCGGACGATACTTGGCAATCACCGCATCCATCAGCGGCTGGTACTTCGCGATGACGCGCTCGGCGCCTTCCTTGATCTTGTCGTCGAAGAAGCTGGCGATCTTGCGCAGCGATTCCGCGATCTTGGAGGGACCGAAGAAGTTGTATTCGCACCAGGGAATGCCGAACTTCTCCTCCATGTGGCGGGAGATGTAGTTCATCGAGCGGTAGCAGTGCAGGACGTTGAGCTTCGCCTTGGGCGTCGCCTCCAGCTCGGCGAGGCTGCCGTCACCCGACCATTGCGCGATCACGCGCAAGCCCATCTCCTCGAGCAGGATGCGCGAGGACCAGGCGTCGCCGCCGATGTTGTAGTCGCCGATGATCGCGACGTCGTAAGGCGTCGGCTCGAACGCCGGCTTGGCCTCCGGGTTGACCTTGTCGAAGATCCAGTCGCGGACAGCGTCATTGGCAATGTGGTGGCCGAGCGACTGCGAGACCCCGCGAAAACCTTCGCAGCGCACCGGCACGATGGTCTTGCCGTCGTATTCCTTGGACTTGACCTTCGACACCGCCTCGATGTCGTCACCGATCAGGCCGATCGGGCATTCCGACTGGATGGTGATGCCGTGGTTGAGCGGGAACAGCTCCTGGATCTCGTCGATGATCTTGGCTAGCTTCTTGTCGCCGCCGAACACGATGTCCTTCTCCTGGAAGTCGGAGGTGAACTGCATCGTGACGAAAGTGTCGATGCCGGTCGTGCCGATGTAGTAATTGCGCCGGGCCGCCCAGGAATACTGGCCGCAGCCGACCGGACCATGGCTGATGTGGATCATGTCCTTGATCGGCCCCCACACCACGCCCTTGGAGCCGGCGTAGGCGCAGCCGCGAATGGTCATCACGCCGGGAATCGACTTCAGGTTCGACTTGACGCCGCAATCGGACTTGCCGGCCTCGTGCACATTGAGGTGCTTGGCGCGACGCTTGGCGGTCTTCTCCGGATAGACCTTCAAGACTTCGTCGATCAGTTGCTTGTTGCGCGCCTTGATCTCCGCGACGCTCTCGGTGGTTGCTAGGCTCATACGAATATCCCTCGGTTATCCCTGTGTGAACGATTGGACGCCTCAACCGGCGCGCCGCTCTCGCGATCTCTTTCCGCGAGGTCGCCTTGCACAGGGACTTTTGCAACGAGTGTGCCAGCGTCCGGCCACAACGAAAAACGAAGCGATTGGAGAGAGATAGCTTAGAACCTCTCGATTGTTGCAAACCCGACATCGCATCATGTCGACATGTGCGCGCGCGGAGGGCTGTTCGAAACAAAACAATGCGCGCCCATGCCGGATCTCGACGAATATGCATTTTCCTGCACGAAAGCGCCGATCCGCTCCGCGGTATGGAGCTTGCTTGATGCATCCGACCCACGCATCGAGGCGATGATCATGCAGCTTGATACGAAATCCCGGCCGACGCCGATCGAGGACATCATCGAGAACTTCTCGCTTCTCGATGAGTGGGACGACCGCTATCGCTACGTCATCGAGCTCGGTCGCAAGCTGACGCCCTTCCCGGACGAGTTGCGGACGGACGTCAACAAGGTGCAGGGCTGTGTCAGCCAGGTCTGGCTTGCGACTGACATCGCGCATCGGGACGGGCGGCCGGTCCTCACCTTTGCCGGCGACAGCGATGCTCACATCGTCCGCGGCCTGGTTGCCATCCTGATCGCGCTGCTGTCGGGACGACCGGCCGCGGAGATTTCAGGCGAAGACCCCGTTGCGTTGTTCGAACGGCTCGGGCTCGGCGAGCACCTGACGCCGCAGCGCTCGAACGGCTTCCGGTCGATGGTGGCACGGATGCGCGCAGATGCGACGGCTGCGCTGCGAGAGGCGGTTTGAAACCCGCCGCTGTCAGGCGGCGTCGAACGCCGTCCCCATCCTCACCATCTCGCGTCCGCGCATGATGACGAACACCGACCGCGCCGTGAATTCGACCGTGTAGTAGACCTCGCCGAGAAAGCGCCAGCTCTCGCGCACAAAGCCGGTGTCGCCGGGGTGCACGAGCGGCTCGCCGATGTCCTTGTGCGGATACATGCCGTCGTTCCTGATCAGCGCCGCGGCGCGGACCGGCTCGCCGGGCGAAAAATCACCGCTGAAGCGCCGCTCCATGTTCCGCACCGTCCGGCGCTGGCGGGCGTCGCAAACGATGCGGGCAACGGGCCGCGGCTTGGCGGGAAGCGGTTTGACGGGAAGCGGCTTGGCGGCAATCTGCTCGCTCATGAGAACAACTCCTCCGCTCGGGTCAGGGCCTCGGCCAGCGCGTCGACCTCGTCCATCGTGTTGTAGAGTGCGAACGAGGCCCGGCAGGTCGCAGTGACGCCGAAGCGGTCGAGCAACGGCATCGCGCAATGGGTCCCCGCCCGCACCGCCACCCCTGCCCGGTCGATGATGGTGGCGAAGTCGTGGGCATGGGCGTTCTTCATCTCGAACGACACCACCGGGCCCTTGTCGACGGCCGTTCCGATCAGCCGCAGCGAATTGATTCGGCGCAGTCGTTCCTGGGCGTAGGCCAGCAGACTGCTTTCATGCCTGCGGATCCGCGCCTTGCCGATCGACTCGATATAGTCGATGGCAGCGCCGAGGCCGATGGCCTGCACGATCGGCGGCGTGCCGGCCTCGAAGCGGTGCGGCGGCTCGCCATAGCTGACGGCGTCGCACGAGACTTCGCGAATCATCTCGCCGCCGCCGTTGAAGGGCGGCATGGCCTTGAGGTGCTCGTACTTGCCATAGAGCGCGCCGATGCCGGTCGGCCCGTACAGCTTGTGTCCGGTGACGACGTAAAAGTCGCAATCGATGTCGCGCACGTCGATATCCATGTGGACCGCGCCTTGCGAGCCGTCGACCAGGACGGGAATCCCGCGCGCATGCGCCAGCCGAACCACCTCCTTGACCGGCACGACGCTGCCCAGCACATTCGACATCTGGGTGATCGCGACCAGCCTGGTTCGCTCGTTCAACAACTTCTCGAATTCGTCGATCAGGAAGTTGCCGTCGTCGTCGACCGGTGCCCATCTGATCACCGCGCCCTGGCGTTCCCTGAGGAAGTGCCAAGGCACGATGTTGGCGTGATGCTCCATGATCGAGAGCACGATCTCGTCGCCGGCGCCGATCCGCTCGCGGCCGAACGTCTGCGCCACGAGATTGATCGCCTCCGTCGCACCGCGGGTGAAGATGATCTCCTCGCGCCGCTCCGCGTTGAGGAACTTCGCCATTTTGTCGCGCGCACCCTCGTAGGCTTCGGTGGCGGCATTGGCGAGGTAGTGGAGGCCACGATGCACGTTGGCATATTCGCTGGTATAGGCCTCGGTCAGCCGGTCGAGCACGGCCTTGGGCTTCTGGGCAGAGGCGGCATTGTCCAGATAGACCAGCCTCTTGCCGTGCACCTGCATCGACAGAATCGGAAAGTCCTCGCGGACGCGGCTGACGTCGTAACTTCCGTTGGCCACCGCCGGATGCATGAGCTAGTCCCGCTCCTTGAGCCAATCGAGCATCGCCTGCGTCAATGCCTCACGCAGCTCATCATGCGCGACGGCGTCGATCACCTCGCCGACGAAGGCCTGGATCAGCAGCGCCTCGGCCTGCTTTTCGGGTATGCCGCGCGCCATCAGGTAGAACTTCAACTGCTCGTCCAGCGCACCCGTCGTGGTGCCGTGTCCACACTGCACGTCGTCGGCGAAGATCTCGAGCTCCGGCTTGCAGTTCGCGACGGCTTCGTCCGACAGGAGCAGGGCCCGCGCCATCATCCGGGCGTCGGTCTGCTGCGCGCCCGGTTGCACCGTGATCCTGCCCTGGAACACGGCCCGCGCCTCGTCATCGACGACCGCCTTGAACACCTCCCGGCTCTGCGAGCCCACGGCGGCATGATCGACGACGAGCGTCGTATCGGCGTGCTGGCGGCCCGACAGGAGGCTCGCCTGATAGACATTGGCGACCGCTCCCTCGCCCGTCAGCCTCAGGAAAAGCTGATTGCGCACCACGGCACCCCCCGTGGTGATACCAATATCGCGGTAGCTCGCGCCCGCCCCGATCGAAGCCTCGAACGTTGCGATGTGCAGCGCGGCTGCGCCTTCGCCCGTGATCTTGAGGTGGTCCAGACGAGCTTCGTTGCCGACGTCCACCTGCAAGGCCGCATTGACCTGATAGTCTGACTGATCCGGCCCCTCGTATGTCTCGACCAGCGTGAGGGCCGCGCCGCTGCCGAGCTCCAGCCGTGACCGCGTGAACATCGCAGCCGGAGCGGTGCCCGTGGTCACGAAGACGAGATGGATCGGCCGCTCCACGACGGCGCCGGGGGCCACCGTGATCACGACACCATCAGCGGCGAATGCAGTGTTGAGTGCAGCGACCGCATCGGTTCCTGCCATCTCCAGCGGAAGAACCATTTCGTCGGCCCCCAGCGCCTCGGCCGTCGCGCGAACGGCGACGCCAGCGTCGAGACCGGTGAGATCGGAGAGCTCGGGCGCAAAGGCACCATCGACGATCACGAGGCGGCGCAGCGCAAGGCCGGCGAAGACCGCACCCGCTTCGCGGCCGACGCTCCTGGCCGGCGCATCGGGTCTCTGCACCAGCGGCTTGGCATCGCGCAGGAGGCGGCGAAGGTCGGTGTATTTCCAGGCCTCGATGCGGGAATGCGGCAGGCCTTGGACCGCGAAACGATCGAAGGCATCGCGCCGGATCGCCTCGGCGTTGCGACCACCGGGCAGGCTGTCGCGCGCGGAGGCGAACAGGTCGGCCAATCCGATCTCGGCAGCGGTCTTGACGGGACGGATCTCGGCATTCATGGGATCACGCCGCCTCGCTCTGATACTGTGCGTAGCCCGTCGCCTCCAGCTCCAGCGCGAGCTCCTTGCCGCCAGTCTTGACGATGCGGCCCGCCGCCAGCACATGCACGACATCGGGCACGATATAGTCGAGCAGCCGCTGATAATGGGTGATCACGATCATGCCGCGATCGGCTGCGCGCAGACGATTGACGCCGTCGGCGACGATACGCAGCGCGTCGATGTCGAGACCGGAATCGGTCTCGTCCAGCACGCATAATTTGGGCTCCAGCAGCGCCATCTGCAGCGTCTCGTTGCGCTTCTTCTCGCCGCCGGAAAAGCCGACATTGAGCGGCCGCTTCAGCATGTCGGGATCGATGCTGAGCTGCTTGGCGAGCTCGCGCACGCGCTTCAGCACGTCGGGCGAGGACAGTTCCTCCTCGCCGCGCTTCTTGCGCTGGGCATTGAGCGCCGTGCGCAGGAAGGTCAGCGTGGCGACACCGGGGATCTCGAGCGGGTATTGGAAGGCCAAAAACAGCCCTTTTGCCGCCCGCTCGTCGGGGTCCATGGCCAGCAGGTCCTCGCCGTTGAGGAACACCTCGCCGGCGGTGATCTCGTAGCCCGGCTTGCCCGACAGCACATAGGACAATGTCGACTTGCCGGCGCCGTTGGGGCCCATGATGGCGTGGATCTCGCCCTTGTTCACGGTGAGATCGAGACCATTGAGAATCTGGCGGTCGTCGATCTCAGCCTTGAGCCCGCGGATTTCCAGGAGCGCCGTCATCACACTTCTCCTTGCCTGTTGGTCATCCGACGCTCCCTTCGAGCGAGATCGAGATCAGCTTCTGCGCTTCCACCGCGAATTCCATCGGCAGCTGCTGCAGCACGTCCTTGACGAAGCCGTTGACGACCAGGCCGACCGCCTCTTCCTGGCTGAGCCCGCGCTGGATGCAGTAGAACAGCACGTCCTCGGAGATCTTCGAGGTCGTCGCCTCGTGCTCGAACGTTGCCGAGGAATTTTTCGCCTCGATATAGGGCACGGTGTGCGCACCGCATTTGTCGCCAATCAGCAGCGAATCGCAGGCGGTGAAGTTGCGCGCGCCGGTGGCTTTCCGGTGCGCCGTGACAAGGCCGCGATAGGTGTTCTGCGACTTGCCGGCGGCGATGCCCTTGGAGATGATCCGGCTCGACGTGTTCTTGCCGAGATGGATCATCTTGGTGCCGCTATCGACCTGCTGGAAGCCGTTCGAGATCGCGATCGAGTAGAACTCGCCGCGGGAATTGTCACCGCGCAGAATGCAGCTCGGGTATTTCCAGGTGATCGCGGAGCCGGTCTCGACCTGGGTCCAGGAGATCTTGGAATTGGCGCCGCGGCAATCGCCACGCTTGGTTACGAAATTGTAGATGCCGCCCTTGCCTTCGGAATTGCCGGGATACCAGTTCTGCACGGTCGAATACTTGATCTCGGCATCGTCCAGGGCGACGAGCTCGACCACGGCGGCATGCAGCTGGTTCTCGTCGCGCTGCGGCGCGGTGCAGCCTTCGAGATAGGAGACGTAGGAGCCCTTGTCGGCAATGATCAGCGTGCGCTCGAACTGGCCGGTGTTGCGCTCGTTGATGCGGAAATAGGTCGACAGCTCCATCGGGCAGCGCACGCCCGGCGGCACGTAGACGAACGAGCCGTCGGAGAACACCGCCGAATTCAGCGTGGCGTAGAAATTGTCCGAGGTCGGCACCACCGAGCCCAGATATTTCTGCACCAATTCAGGGTGCTCGCGGATCGCCTCCGAGATCGGCATGAAGATCACGCCGGCCTTCTTCAGCTCGGCCTTGAACGTGGTCGCAACCGAGACCGAATCGAAGACGGCATCGACCGCGATCTTGCGGCGGGCGGGATCCTCCTCGCCGGGCTTCGGCTCGACGCCTTCGAGCATGGCGACTTCCCGCAAGGGAATGCCGAGCTTCTCGTAGGTCTTGAGGATCTCCGGATCGATCTCGTCGAGGGATGAGACCGTCTTCTTCGGCTTCGGCGCCGCGTAGTAATAGAGATCCTGGAAGTCGATCCTGGGATAGTCGACCCGGGCCCAGGTCGGCTCCTGCATGGTCAGCCAGCGCCGATAGGCCTCCAGCCGCCACTGCAGCATCCAGTCGGGCTCGTTCTTCTTCTGCGAGATGAACTTGACGGTCTCTTCCGACAGCCCCTTGGGGGCCTTCTCGGAGTCGATCAGGGTCTCAAACCCATAACGATACTGGTCGACGTCGATGCCGCGAACCTGCTCGATGGTCTCTTGAACCGCCGCCATCTATCGCTCCGTCCGCGAATGTGATTTCCAGGCCGCCGGCCTCGAGCCCGTCATTGGACGCGCCTCAGGCCGGGATGCAGGTGTCGGGCACAGGGCAGACCGCCGCGCATTGCGGCGTGTCGAAGCTGCCTTCGCACTCCGTGCATTTCTTGGGATCGATCACATACATGTCGCGTTTGAGGCTGATTGCGGCATTCGGGCACTCGAACTCACACGCGCCGCACACCGTGCATTGCGAGGCGACAATCTTGTAAGCCATGTGTTCCGACTCCTTGAGCAGACGATGCCGTCAGACATCCTCTTTCAAGCGTCGTGCCAATCACGAAAGCCTTGAAATTCAAGTGTATTTCCGAACGAAGCCGGTTGTCGTGGCCCCGACAGCATGTCGCATCTGCGACAGTCGTCGTCAGAGCCGCTTGACCTCGATGCCGTGCTTCTTCAACGCGTAGCCGATCTGCCGCGGCGTCAGGCCGAGCAGGCGCGCTGCCTTGGCCTGCACCCAGCCGGACTTCTCCATGGCGGCGATGACGCGGTCACGGTCGGCCATGCCACCGGCCGAAGACGCATTGGCCGCGTCCGACGCTGGCGCAGCCGGCTCGACAGCCACCGGCGCTGCACCCACACCCGCCTCGCGTGGAGCCCTGGCCGGGAGGGCGGAGAGCGGCACGATCGGCAACGAGCGTTGCGGCGCGGCCTCGGATCCGCCGTTCCACAGCATCGCGGACAGGCACTGACTATGGCAGCAGGCGAAATCGTTCCTGACGATCTCCGGTCCCGGCGCCAGCGTCGCCGTGCGCTGCACGCAGTTCTCCAGTTCCCGCACGTTGCCCGGAAAGCCGCAGCTCATCAGGACCTCGATGGCATTGCGGTCGAACGACAGCGCACGGCCGTTCTCGGTGTTGAAGTTCTTCAGGAATTCGTTGGCAAGCAGCGGAATATCGCTGCGCCGTTCGCGCAGCGGCGGCAACATCATCGGCACGACGCTGATGCGATAATAGAGATCGGCGCGGAACTCGTTGCGCGCGACGGCTTCTTCCAGGTTGCGGTTGGTCGCGGCGATGACGCGCACGTCGACCTTGATGGTCTGGTTGCCGCCGACGCGCTCGAACTCCTGCTCCTGCAGCACGCGCAGCAGCTTGGCCTGGAACGAGGCCGAGATTTCGCCGATCTCGTCGAGGAACAGCGTACCCTTGTCGGCCAGCTCGAACCTGCCCTTCCGGGAATTGAGTGCGCCGGTAAAGGCGCCCTTCTCATGGCCGAACAGCTCGGATTCCAGCACCGATTCCGGCAAGGCGGCGCAATTGATCTTGATGAAGGGACGCTTGGCCCGCGGCGAGAGCTCGTGAATGGCCTTCGCAATCAACTCCTTGCCCGTACCGGACTCGCCGCGCAGCAGGACCGTCGAGTTCGACTTCGCCACCACCGCGATCTTGTCCAGCAGCCCGCGCAGCGCCGCGCTGTCGCCGATGATGCCTTCGACATGAACCCTGCGGCGGTCGCGTGCCGGCTTGAGCTCGGACAGCTCTTTCTGAAGGCGGTAGCTCTCGTGCATCAACCGCTCGCGATCCTGCGCGACGACCCGGTGCAGCTTCACGGTCTGACCAACCAGATTGGCGACCATCGTCAGCAGACGCACGTCTGAATCGAGCCGGTACATCGATCGCTCGTCCCACACCCTGTCGACCGTCAGGGTGCCGACGACCTTGGCGTCGATGCGGATGGGGACGCCGATGAACGACACGCGAATCGCTTCCGAGGCGCCGAGGGTCTCCGCGTCAGTCGGGCTGAAGGCGGGATGGGTCGCAATATTTTCCGCGACCAGCGGCATCGCGGTCGCGACGATCTGATCGACCGCCTTTTGCGGCAACCGACCGCGATAGCGTTCGTCACTGCCCTCGCTCCATCCGGCCCCGACCGTGAGATCCGGAATGCCGTCGTCAGCGAGCAGCGCAACCACGCCATGGCGCATCTGGAGAAACGACTGCAGGAGGTTGACGACGTTGGCAAGCGTCGTCTCCAGCCGGGTTGGTGCCGCCAATATCTTCGATATCTCGAAGATACCGGTCAGCGCGATCTCATTGAGCGGTACGATCGGCGCCGTCTGATCGGCCCTGTGTCCTTCAACCGAGGGAGCAGCATTCAGCATGACGGAATCTCCGTTGCCCGTTACATCCTCCCGGCCGAGTTCTCTGGAATTTGTCTTATTCTCATTCATGTCGTGTCGGGAGTCGCGCTCAACTTGTCGGCATTGCTGCAAAAAGATTCCGTCGCACTTGCACGCTTTGTCATCCAATTCGCGAAATTTACCATCCGGGAGAGCGACACGCTCGGAATCGAAACCGCCGCATTGATCCAGCGCAAATCCGCGAAGTTTTTTCCGGGACGGGCCACCGCTCCCCGATCACACGTGCTGCCCTCCGTTGATCGGTACTTCCGCACCCGTGACGTAGCTGGCCGCGTCCGAGCACAGGAAGAAGATGACCTTCGCGACCTCGTCCGGCGTGCCCACGCGATGCAACGGGATGATCGGCGCAAGCTGGGCTTCGGTCTCCGGCGACAGGATGTCGGTCTTGATCTCGCCGGGTGCGATCGCATTGACGCGAATTCCGAACGGCGCGTAATCGTGCGCCATCTCGCGGGTCAGGCACGCGAGTGCGGCCTTCGACGTCGCGTAGGCGGTGCCGGCGAAGGGATGCACCCGGGAGCCGACGATCGAGGTGACGTTGACGATCGAGCCGGCGGCCCGCTTCAATTCATCGACCAAACCTTGCGCGAACATCACCGGCGCGAGCAGGTTGACGTGGAACACGCTCATCCAGGTTTCGACCGGCGTCGTCAGCGAGTTCAGCCGGGTGCCGTCAGCCGCCTTGGGGGAAATGCCGGCATTGTTGATCAGTGCATGCAGCGGACCGCCGTCTAACCGCTCCTTGATCTCGGCGAGGGCGCGCGGCAGTGCGCGATGGTCGCTCAATTCGACCTGCACATGGTTGTCCGCCCCGGAATCCCAGGGACACCGGCCGGTGTCGAAGGGCTGCCGCGAGCAGGTGATGATCCGCCAGCCGGCCTCGGAAAACAACCGTCCCGTCGCGTGGCCGATACCTCGCGACGCGCCGGTCAGCACGAGCGTCTTCCGCTCGCCATGTTGCGCTCGCGACTTGTCGCCGTGAAACGGACAGAGCGCGGTGTCCGGTGCCGAATTGCGACCCGGCACACCATCGCGATCCAAGAGATCGAGCGCCACCAAGCCTCCTCACCGCGTCCCATGGGACGCCAGACAATGACGATGCGGGCAACTTTGCAGGAATTGGGCCACGCGCTCCGGTGCAATTGCTGCAATTACCACGGCCCAATGTCGAGTTCGCGACACGCTGCATGGTTTGCAACACAGGCTCGTGCGCTTTCGAACCAAGCGGTGCCGCCCCGGCGCATCTCCGCTTTCTCAAATGCCGGCCGACAGTTGAGCGCTGTTTTTCAATCGTTCCAAATGGCCCGGCTCTTGCTCTTCCTGTTTCAGAATTGATCGCGCCTTGCTGCACTTGCTCCGCAAACGTGGTTTCAAATGCCCCAGCCGAACGACCATCGACTCTTTGCCGTCATCCTCGGCACCAACGAGATCGCATCTGCGATCGGCCTCCAGCTCGTGCGCGCCAACTATTGCGTGGTGATGTCACACGATCCGGATCCGCCGGTAATCCGGCGCAAGATGGCGTTTCACGACGCGCTCTTCACCGACACGGCGCGGCTCGAGGACGTCGTCGCCGAGCGCGTCGACGACGGTGTGCAGGTCTACCAGGCGCTCCGCCGGCCGGGCCGAATCCTGGTCACCTGGCTCGGCCTGCTCGACCTGCTTCCGGTCCGCCACATCGACCTTCTGATCGATGCCCGTCTACAGAAGCGCCGGATCACGCCCGACCTGAGGCGGCTCGCCCGGCTCGCGATCGGACTGGGTCCCGGCTTCTCGTCGAACTCCAATTGCGACGTCGCGGTGGAGACCAGGCCCGGCAAGATCGGGCTCGTCACCGATGCGTGCTGGACCGACGCCGCCGATGGCGTCGCAAGTTCGCTGGGTGATGTCGGCGCGGAACGCTTCGTCTATTCGCCGTTCGCGGGGCGCTGGCACACGCCGGTCGAGATCGGCACCCGCGTCTACCGAGACCTCGTGCTCGGCCACCTCTCCGGCGTTCCCGTGCTCGCGCCGCGCGACGGAATCCTGCGCGGCATCGTCCGCGACGGCAGCGAGGTTCCGGCCGGCGTCAAGCTGCTGGAGATCGATCCGCGCGGGCGCGACGCCCAGTGGACCGGAACAGATCTGCGCGGACGTGCCATTGCCAGCGCAACAGCTGCCGCGGTCAGGTTCCGGACCGCGCGGCGCATCACGCAACGGGATCCGGCATGATCGTCTGCTCCTGCAACGTCATCAGCGATCACGACATCAGGGATGTCGCATCGTCCGGCGACGAGCTTTGCTCCGCCGCGCAGGTCTACGGCTGCCTGGGGTGCACCGTCAGGTGCGGGCTGTGCTCCCATTCCGTGCGGCGCATTCTCGAGGAACGGTCGGCCGGCCGCGAGCACCATGCACGCGTGGCGGTGCCGTAGCTGCCCTCCGAGGTGGGCCCACAAGGCTCGCCCGCGGCTTGCGTGAGGCGGGTCGCGCAAATCCGCACTGAGCCCAAGGTGCTACTCCGAGATTTAGTCGAACTGCCAATTCGCAGGGACCCAGGCGTAGCCACCGTCGGTTCTCAGTATTCTGCCAAGACCGGGGAAGGGATAGTGGAAGCCCAGAACGAGAAGCTTGTCCGTTGCCGCGCGGTCGAAAATACGGCGGCGCGACTGCAGGGCGGCCTCCTTGTCACGATCGGGGCCTGGTCGCCAATTTCGATCCACATTGACGACCGGATGATATGCGAGATCGGCCGTCAGCAAGAGCTGGTTTGCCCCCGAATGAACGAGGAACGTCGCCATCCCGGGCGTATGCCCCTCTGCGGCCAACGTCGTCAATCCGGGAACGATCTCGACTCCGGCGCGATACAGCACGGCATCGCTCGCAATCGGTTCTACGCTCCGCTTGATGGCCTCGCCGAAACGCCGGCGAAATTCCGCATTCACAGGCATGTACGAAAGATCGGGTTCGCTGCGGACGAAGTAATTCCAATCGGCTTCGGGCAGATACACGGTGGCACGCGGGAATGATTTGCCGCCGTGGGCGTTTCGTAGATTGCCCACATGGTCGGGATGCGTGTGCGACACGACGACCACATCGATGTCCTCCGGCTTCAATCCGACAGCCGCGAGGTTGCCGAACAGTCGCCCACCGTTTGGTCCCATCGTCTGCGCTGCGCCAGCCTCGATGAGAACGCGACGGCCGCCCGCCTCGATCAAAAGCGTGTTGAGATTGAGCGTCATCACGTCCGTAGGGAGGAACGCGCGGATCAGCGCCTCCCGAAGCTCCATTTCCGGCGCATCGCCGGCGTAAATGTTGGGCGGGCCAGAAAGGAGCCCGTCGCTGAGCACGGTCGCCTGGATGTCCCCGACGCGAAATCGATAATATCCGGCATTGTTCGCCGCACTGCCCGGTGCTGCCGCCTTGGTGCCACTGCCGATTGCCAGCGCGGGGAGCGCCGCAGCAGCGGTCAACATGATCTTGCGGCGGTTGATCGAGTAGGCGCCCAAGACAAACTCCTTCCGTCATTTCGAATTGCCGAGCGCCGGAGACGCTATCCGGGCGGGTGCGACGCCACGAACCTACGGGATGCGACGAATTGCAGAAAGTGGCCTACCGCGATAAACGTTATTCACTAACTGGAAAACGTGCATCAGAAGCCAACCTTCGATGAGGAGCCCGTGAATCGTCCGTCAACCGATGACATCCTCTATCGCGTCGATCTCAACCTGTTGGTGATCTTGAAGACGTTGCTCGAAACGCGCAGCGTCACCAAGACCGCAGAACGAAGCCAAATGAGTCAGCCCGCCGTCAGCAGAGCATTGGCAAAGCTGCGCCGGGTCTTTGACGACGCGCTGCTCGTGAAGGCTGGAACGACCATGCGGCCCACAGTCCGCGGAGGCGAACTTCTCGAACCGATCCAGAAAGCCTTGGCGAGCGTCAGCGACGTCCTCGCCAATCGATCCGAGTTCGACCCGACCTCGAGTGAGCGCGTCTTTCGCATTGCCACGACCGACTACGGGGCGACCGTCATCCTTCCCCGGCTTGCACATCTCATGGCCTCCGAGGCGCCACGGACAAGCCTCGAGATTACGCCCGTCGATGCGCAGACTTTCAGGAGCCTTGGAGAGGTGAACATCGACCTCGCCCTTTATAGCGATAACCCGCTCCCGGCCAGCCTTCGTACCCGAGACCTCTTTCGAGAACGCTTCGCCTGTTTGCTACGCGCCGGCCACCCCGCACTCAGGCGGTCCAAAGCAGGGCGGATGCACCTGGAGGACTACGTGGCATCCTCCCACATCCTCGTGACCGTGGTTGGAGGCAGGGCTGGTCCGGTCGATACCGCGCTCGCGATGCTCGGCCATGTCAGGCATGTCGCGGTGCGGTTACCCTATTTCGCCACGGCAGCTCTTGTGGCGTCGACCTCCGATCTCATCTTGACGATCCCACGCCGTGCCGCGGAAAATTTCTCCGGTGACCCGCGGCTCCGCCTGATCGAACCTCCCGTGGAGCTTCCCAATTTCGATTATCGGATGGTATGGCACGAGCGAACGCATTCGGAGCCGGACCACGCCTGGCTTCGTCGACTTGTCTTGAAGGCAGTCCGGTCAAACAAGCGTTCGCCTTGATCAAGGAAAATCGAGGCCTTCGGCGCTGTCGAAATGCCTGTCCATTGCAGGTGCATCCTTCCTTTGATCCAACGCTCAGCCGTTCAATAAACGAAGACCGCGCCGACCGCGAGCAAAGCGGCCACGAGAGCAACACGAATGCCGAAGTCGAAGGCGGCGATCCATCGCATCAGGGGCCTCCAAAGCCGCCGCGCAAAATCATATGACGAACGGAAGACTGCTCGTTGGTCGCCCGGTCAGACTTAAAAGCGCATTGGCGACGGCGGGAGCGATCGGCGGGACCCCGGGCTCGCCTATGCCTGTCGGAGTCTTCTTCGACGGTACGATGTGGACTTCTACCGCCGGCGCCTCGTCCATACGGAGAACCCTGTAAGCGTCGAAGTTCGTCTCTTGCGGGGTACCGTTATCAAGCGTAATTCGCCCATAAAGGGCCGCACCAAGTCCGAAGCAAACGCCACCCTCGATCTGTGCAGCGATCTGATTCGGCGCGATGGCGATGCCGCAATCGACCGCACACACCACCCGGCGAACCCTGAGATTCTCTCCGAGCACCGAGACTTCGGCGACCTGGGCCACGACGGTGCCAAAGCATTCGTGCACGGCGAGCCCCCGCGCCCATCCGGCGTCCAATGGACTCCCCCACCCCGCCTTCTTGCAGACAAGATCCAGCACGGCGAGCTTGCGGACATCACCCACTTTCGTAAAGATTGCGCGGCGATACTCGGCCGGGTCCCGCTTCGCGCGTCGCGCCAGTTGGTCGACCGTGTGCTCCATGACCATCGCCGACTGGGAATTGCCGACCGAACGCCATAAGCCTGGAGGCACACCGAGCTTCGGGGTGAAAATCTTGCCGTCAACCACGCTGGCCACCGACAGATACGGTGAATTCTTCACGCCGTGGGTGGGGAGCTCGTTGGCGCCGAAAGGAACAATCGCTTGCGACACGATGTTGTGACGCCAGGCGAGCGGCAGCCCTCCTTCGCCGCATTTAATGGAGACCATATGATGTGCCATCGGACGGTAATATCCGCTGCTCATATCGTCTTCGCGCGTCCAGACGAGCTTGACAGGGCGACCACCGCCGACATGACGGGCGATGTTGACGCATTCGACGATATAGTCGGACGTCAACGTGCCCCGACGTCCGAATGATCCACCTGCCGGAAGCGTCTCGATCTCCACCATGCCCGGAAGCGTGATCGCGGCCAAGGCGCAGTTGATCTGATCGACCGTCTGAACCTGCGCGGCGAATGTAAGCTTCACTCTGCGTCCGTCGACCGACGCAACGCAGTTCATCGGTTCCATGGGGGCATGTGCAAGATAAGGGAAATCGAACGACGCTTCGAACAACTCGCCGTCGAAGGCATCGTCGACCTTGCCTTTTGTCTGGAATGCCGACCCGGTCACATCGGTCTTTCCCTTCGCGATTTCACGATAGAGCGCTCGCAGCGCATCGGAAGATCGCGTCTCGGCCTTTGCATCGTCCCACTCGACCTTGAGGGCGTTGCGCCCGAGACAGGCGGACCATGTATCTTGGGCGACAACGGCAACGCCGCTCGCGATCTCGAAAACGTCGACGACGCCGGGCACCTTTCGCGCCGCCGCCATGTCGGCGCGGCCGACCTTGCCGCCGAAATGAGGAGGATGGGCGACCATCGCCACGAGCATGTTCGGAAGCCGGACATCCTGCGTATACAGCTCGGTGCCACTGCTCTTGGACTGGCTGTCCTTACGGCGCACGATCTCCGTGCCGATCAGCCTGTAGTCCTTTGGATCCTTGAGCTTGGGATGCTCGGGTGGCGTGATCTTCGCCGCGTCAGCGAGCAGATCGGCGAAGGTCTCGCTGCGTTGGGAGGCCGAGTGATACACGACGCCGTTCCGCACGCCGATCGATTCGACCGGCAGAACCCATTTCCGCGCAAAGGCCTGGACGAACATCGCCCGCGCTGCAGCACCGGCCTGACGAAGCTGGTCCCAGGAGCCCGCGATCGCCTGCGAGGCTCCGGTCCCCTGAATCCCGAGGGTTGCATCCCGATATACGGCGGCATTCGCGGGCGCGGTCTCGAATCTCACCATCTCCCAGTCGGCGTCCAACTCCTCCGCGACGATCGCGGCCAGGCCGGCATGGCTACCTTGGCCCATTTCCTGGTAGCGGTTGACGACCGTGACCCAGCCCGTTTCGTCGATCTTGATGAACGGCCCGAACGCGCCTGGATCGGCGGCTCGAGCACCGATGCTCAGCGCGCCGGCGGCGATGGCGCCAAAGTTGGTCGCGGCATAGCCGACCACCAAAGCTCCGCCCAGCAAGCTGCCACCCAGGACCAGGCGGCGGCGGGTGAACACCTTTGGCCGTTGCGCTTCCTCTTCGAACTTGCGCTCCGACATCACGCCACTCCCGCGGCATCCTTGATCGCCGCTTTGATGCGCCGGTAGGTCCCACAGCGGCATATGTTGCCGCTCATGGCGGCATCGATGTCGGTATCCGTCGGCTTCGGCTTTTCATCGAGAAGCGCCGCCGCCTGCATGATCTGCCCGGACTGGCAATAGCCGCATTGGGGAACGTCGTGCTTGACCCAGGCGACGAGCAATGGATGCCCCGCACTCACGCCTTCGATCGTTCTGATCTTCATGCCTTGCGCCTCGGCCGCAGGCACGGAGCACGAACGCGCAGCTTTGCCGTTCAAGTGTACGGTGCACGCTCCACATTGCGCGATCCCGCAGCCGAATTTCGTTCCACTCAAATTCAGATGGTCTCGAAGAACCCAGAGGAGCGGCATGTTCGGATCGCCATCGAATTCCCGATCCTCGCTATTGACGTTGAGCTTCATCGACGAGCCTCTTAATTGCACTTCATGCAGGAATATAATCGCACTGAGTGTAAATTTCAAGTCGCTCGGGGAATGATTTCGCTTTGATGCCGGCACCGACGTCATACCGGTGCTCTGCCGAGCAAAGCCCGTGCGGAATGGACGAGAGTTCGGCTTCCGGACGCCGTCGCTTCACCGAGACGCGGCAGACCTCTCAGAGTCGGCGCTGAATGACCTCAAGAGAACGCTCGCCGCCCCAAGCCGCGTCTGCGCCTGGATCGAGATTGGAATGTAGAGGTCCATCTTGGCGGCTCGACCGAATGTTATCGTGATTCGATCAACGTCGGCGTTCGGAGACGCACCTCGCGCCCTGCTTCCTTCGCCAATCCGCCCGGCCACGGGCTTGACGATCGCTCGGCAGATGGTCGTGCTTCCGGCAAGACCGTTTTGTACGGTGGTCCCTGTCCCTTGCGGCTCGAACTTGACGTCATATCGTCTCAGACCGTCAAAGATCGACAACGTCCGATCACACACTGCCCCTCGCGCTCCTCCTTCGATCGTAGCGGCCCCCAACAGGAAAGCGCTCAAGGGATCGACGATCGCCATAAGATGTTTCGGCTCGATCGGAATTTGGCTCGAATCCGGGACCAGCGGCGGTTCGACCGCCATAGTCTTGACAACGCCCTCGCTCATGCCGAGCTTCACCCTCTGCCGGCGCGAACCGCTTCGATGATCGAGATTGAATTCGGTCGGGACGAAGCGCCCTGCGTCGTGAGTGCCGGTAGAGGACGCGACACCTGCAGAATCGCTCAAGAGCCGCATGGCTCCGGAAACCCGATAATCGACTTGCGCAGAGTAGGCATTGCCGCGGAGCGTCACAGACAAAGTCGCATTGGCCAATGGCAAACCTGCAAACGACACCGCGTAGGAAGCACGCACGTCACCCTCGGCGGCGCTCGCGCCCGAGGCGCCGCACACGGCCGAACACATTCCTAGGACGAGTGCTGCACGCGGCAAGAAGGCAAGTGAAACGCGTGTGTACACGATTGCGATCGGATATCGACGTACACTTCTCCGGTCGATGCTCAAGCTCATCCACTCCCGCTCAGGACGACCGCGCGCTTCGCTTCTGAGCGAGGTCCGCCACCGCCTTGTCCCGCATTGCCTGCAGGCCGACCTCCATGAACCTGCGGAAATCGTTCTGGACGTAGGGCCGGATGAGATAGCCGTCCGGCCAGATCTTGGGCCGGAACGAATAGGTCCAGCGCACGCGGGTCGCCTGGCCGTTACCAATGAACTCCAGCTCGCTCACCGCATACCTGATGTAGCGCCCAGTACGGTTGGTCAGATTCCATATCTGATATTGCAGGAGCTGCGGGTTGCGATCCGTAATCTCTTCCAGCGCGCTGTTGTTGTCCGAGAACACGACTCGCCGGCGGTCGCCTGGCTTGCTCCAGCCACCACCCAGCGACTCGGTGCTCACTACACCGGGCACATTGTCCGTTCCGGTCAGAAATGAGCCGAACGCCGCGGCGCCGCGGTCGGCGAACCAAGTCGTCACGGCAGCCAAGGGTGCCTGGATTTCCGTCTCGACGCTGATCTTCTCGAAATCTGCATTGCGCTCAAGCTCCGGCCGGGCGACATCCTGTGCTTGGTTGAGGCTCGCTGTAGACGACACCGGATCGGCGCCGATCAGGGACGCGCCGCACCCGCCCAGAGCCAGTGAGACGACGGCGCAAATCGAGAAAGCGCCCCGTCTCATGAAAAGCGAACGCCTGTGAGCTTTTCGGAAAGCTCCCAGAGCCGCGCGGACGCGGACGCGTCTGTGGCTTGCCGGGGTACTCGAGCGGCGGCTGGTGCGCCGCGGGTCTCGCCCAGACTGTCCGGACCGTAATAGCCTCCGGGTTCGGCGAGCGGAGACGTCGCCGCGAACAACGTCGGCAGCGCCCCTTGAGCTGGCGATTGGAACAGGAACCAGAGGAAGGACCGAGCGAAGCCCTGCAAGCTGCGAGCTCCGGCGCCGTTTGGAATCAGCTCGGTGCGGGCGATGCCGGGATGCGCGGCGATGCTCCTGATTCCCCATCCGGAGACATCGCTTCTCGTCTGAAGCGCGAACGCGAACATGAGGCACGCGAGCTTTGATCGACTGTAAACCCGCATGGGTCTGTACTCGCGCTCCGCCTGAAGATCGTCGAAGTCGATGACACCGCTCCAGGCGGCCAGGCTCGAAACGTTGATGACGCGCGGCTCCTTTCCGTTGCGCAACAGCGGAAGGAGTTCCGCCGTCAGCGCAAAGTGGCCAAGATAGTTGGTCCCGAACTGGAGCTCGAAGGCGTCGCCCGTCACCTTCCGCAGCGGCGGGGCCATGACGGCGGCGTTGTTGATGAGCATGTCGAGGCTCGACCGTTGGGCCCGCATCCGACAGCCAAAATCCTTCACCGACTTCAGGCTCGCGAGGTCGAGCTCTTCAAAGCGGATCTTGGCGTCGGGAAATGCCGCACGGATCCGTGCAATAGCGCTCGAGCCCTTCTCCGGACTGCGGCCTGCGATGATGATCTCACAGCGGGCACGGGCCAATGCCAATGCGTCTTCAAAGCCAATTCCCCCCGTTCCCGTAACGACGGCTGACCGCCCCAATTGAGATGGAATATCTTTGACGGACCAATCCGGCATGGCTTCCCTGTACGTTCACTAAGCTGGCACATGGCACTTATTACACTAAGTGTATTTTTTATTGCACTACGTGCGATATTACAAGACCATTGCGGACACGGGCTGCGCGACCTCTGGCCGCGGACGCGGCGACCAATTGAGGGCCGCGATCGCATCGTGAGCGCAGCCTAAGTGACGGCAGACAATCGCTTTTTTCTTGCACATTGCTTGCGCAGCGTGTAATATATTACACTGGGTGCGATTTTTTGGATGGGGCTTTCCTTGCCGGCAAAAGTAACGGGGAACGACAAAGAGGAGGGTCTTCGCGAGCGCAAACGGCGTGAGACGCTGGCGCGGATCGCAGAAGCAGGCCTCAAGCTGTTCATGACGAATGGCTACGAAGAGACGACCCTCGAGGCGATCGCCGAGGCGGCCGGCATTTCGCGGCGGACGTTCTTCTATTACTTCAAGTCGAAAGAAGAGATCTTGCTGGCGTGGCAAAGCCACTTCACGCAGCTCATCAGGGCTGCGGTGATCGCCGAGCCTTCGGATCAATCTCCAATAGACGCCGTCAAGAATGCTTTGCTGAAATTGACCGGCAACTACAATTCGGAGCAGAGCCTTGCCCTCGATCGGGTGATCCGCTCGAGTCCGGCGCTGATTTCCGCAAGTCACGCCAAATATATTGCTCAGGAACAGGCGATCTTCGAAGCCCTTTGCGTGAAATGGCCGCAGGCCAAGCGGCGGAAATCTCTTCGATATGTCGCCATGGTCGCCGTCGGAGCCCTTCGACTGGCGATCGAATCCTGGAGCAACGACAACGGCAGGCGACCGCCGGCAGCCTATCTCCGCGAATCCTTCGCAAATTTGCAGAGCGTCCTCTAGAAGGGACGGCCTCGGAGTGACCAGGGTCGCTGGGCCGCTTCTCCAGCGAGCCATGGTCGAGCGCCTCCCCCGAAGAGGATGCATCGGCAGTCACCGCCCGAGCGATCGCACGACACGCGAGCCTCCGATCGACCAAGCCGGTGCGACACTTGGTGTCTTGTACCGCCGGGCAGACGTATCTACTAGCGGGCATCGGCAATCGGCCGCCTTCTTTTGCAGACACTATCCGGCAAGAGAAACATCCTTTGGCATGACGAAAGGCGTCACGCATTTAACGTAAAGGCCGGACCTCTTGCCAATTGTCCCTGAAGCTGACGGCCGCGAATACATCCATGGATGGCGCGTTGCGGCCACGCTCACCGCATTGTTTCTCGTGAGCCTGATTTCCCAGATCGATCGGATACTGCCATTCGTCATGGCAGAAGCGATCAAGGCCGACTTAGCGCTCAGCGACACCAGCATCGGCCTTTTGACCGGGGCTGCATTCGCCATTTGCTACACACTCCTTTCGTTGCCACTTGCCAGAGCGTCCGACCGCGGATCGCCCCGGTTTGTGATCGTCCTATGTACTCTGCTTTGGAGTGCGATGACGGCGCTTGGCGGCTTCGCGACAAGTTTCCTGTTCCTGGCATGCACACGTTTCGGCGTTGCGTTCGGCGAGGCCGGCGCCACCCCGGCCGCACACGCGATCATCGCCCGGAAGATCAACCCCGCGTTCCGCGGCCTCGCAATTGCTTTTTTCGCCCTGGGTATCCCTCTCGGCACCATGGTCGGATTCGCCGGCGGCGGCGCCGTCAGCGATATGCTGGGTTGGCGTACGGGGCTGATCGGCGCCGGAGCCTTAGGAGCAGCAATTGGCCTGCTGGTGCTCGCAATCATCAGCCCGACTCCGCCAACAAGTAGCCGAGCGACCGGGAGCGAACCGTTCTTCCAAGCGAGCTTGCGTCTTCTATCGTCTAAGGACTTTCGTTGGCTGTTCATTGGCGCAGTCATCGGCAGCTTCGCGGGAGCCCCGTTCTACGCATTCGCAGCTTCCTTTCTCATTCGCGCTCACGGATACAGCGCCAGCGAGGCCGGGCTGGCGTTCGGGCTTCTCCAAGGTCTGATGGGCATTCTCGGTACGCTCATAGGCGGGCGTTGGTTCGATCGCGCGGTGCGCTCCGGCACAGGAAGGGTACTCGGGCCTCCCGCGGTTCTCTTTCTTGTCGCCAGCACGACGACCGCTGCGGCCTTGTTTGCGTCAATCGGCTGGCTCTCGATATTGCTGCTGGTGCCGAGCATGTTGTCCTTCGCATTTCTTTTGCCATGGGGGTTCGGCGCTGCACATCTGGTGGCCGGAAATGGCAAAGAGGCGATGGCTAGTAGCCTCGTTCTGATCGGCTCGGGCCTCTTTGGTCCGGCAATCGGGCCGCTGCTCGTCGGTGCGATCAGCGACGCCGCGACCAATGCGCAGATGCCGAACGGGCTCGCGATTGGATTGCTGATTGTCCCGGTCGCCAGCGCCGCCACCGGCATCGTCCTGTTGATTGCAAACCGGCGGATCGCTGGTTCACTTCGGCGATCGTGAGCAGGGATTGAACGACAGCGACCGACTTGTTGGCCGGCACCAATCGTCAGGCTGACCGGCGGCTACTTATCGCGCGAGAAGACGCTCCAGGGCGCGCCGGCGTGGCCCCTGTACGGTCGAACACGCCTTCCTTTCGAGCAGGCGACGCGGCCAGACGGGCCGGGCCACGAAATCGCCCAGATAATATTACACCAAGTGCGATATAATTTACGTCTGGTGCGAAATTCCAGATGCCTGCCTTTAGGGGCCCTACCGTCGTCCGCGGGGACGAAAAAGGAGGAATTAGATGACATCTGATATGGCGGATGGGGCCGATACCAACCTGCGGCATGGGGGGGAGCGTGATGCTGGAGCGCTTCCCGGCGGCGTGCCCCCGATCCATAGCGGCAATCCGGATCACCTTGGCCGACCGCGCCCGCGCGTGTTGCCGATCGAGACGCGCATAAGACGCGGAGCGGCCGCTGCACACCGAGCGCGCGGACGGATCGTTCGGGTCCGGGGGGCCTACGGGTCGGCCAAGACCCTGCAGTCCCTCCAGCCCGCGGACCACGAAAAGCCCTTCGCAACTCCAATCTCCTCTCGTCTTGCATCACGCTTTGTGAAGGCAATCCGATCTCCGGTTCTCACGAATGTCGGCGTCGCCGCTCTCCTCTATGTGATTTCATTCCATCCCTCTTTCGATCTGGCGGGCATGGTTTCAAGCAGCTTCGTCTGCCCTGGCGCGAAGCCGATATTGGTCGCGACCGTGGATTTCATCCAGGACGAGGTCACCCCAACGATCCAGGCGTTCCTCACGGGCCGGCTGACGAAATGGATCGGATTGACCTTGCTCTTCGCCTTGTTTCCTGCGCTCGGCGTGCTTCGCGTCGGAACCATGGCGAAGATTCGCGCGCTGGCTACGTCGGCGCTGGCCCGGGTTCGTCGCCGCAGGCGATCATGCGGAGCACCGCCCCCACGCGCTCCGCATGAGTTGATCGTCTGAAGGTGCGGAGCTGTTTGCAACTCGTCGCGAAGGAATCCAAAACAGCCCCCGGCTCCGCTTGAAACACCCAGCCGGAGTGAACAACCATAGAGGTCTAAATGACGCCCGAGGAATTCCGACGACGAGGTCACGAGATCATCGATTGGCTGGCCGACTATCATGCCAAGATGTCCGACTATCCGGTCCAGCCTGCGACCCAGCCGGGTGACGTTAAAGCGATGCTTCTACCCTCCCCGCCGCTGGAAGCTGAGGGGTTTGATGAGGTCATCGCTGATCTTGATTCAGTGGTTCTCCCCAACATCTCGCATTGGCAACACCCGCGGTTCTTCGGCTACTTTCCCTCAAATTCACTTGGCTCCGGTATCCTTGGCGACCTCGTGAGCAGCGGACTTGGGGTTCTGGGGCTGTCCTGGCAGTCGTCGCCCGCGGTAACGGAGATTGAGGAGGTCACGGTCGACTGGTTCAGGCAAATGGTCGGCCTGTCTTCCGCCTGGTTCGGTGTTATCAACGATACTGCGTCGACAAGCACGTTGGTTGCTCTGCTATGTGCCCGGGAGAAGACGACGGGTTTTTCGCTCGTTCGCCAGGGTCTGCAAGCGGAACTCAAGCCACTGACGATCTACACGTCGACAAGCGCTCATTCTTCCGTCGAAAAGGCGGCGCTGCTCGCTGGCTTCGGCCGCGAGAATGTCCGCATGGTCGATATCGACGATAATTTCGCGATGCGGCCAGGGGCGCTCGAGGATGCCATCGTTGCGGATATCCGCTCCGGGTTCAAGCCATGCGCGATCGTCGCGGCCGTGGGCGGGACCGCCACCGCGTCCATCGACCCAGTTTCCGAGATCGCGGCCATAGCGAGGAAGCACGGTTTGTGGCTCCACATCGACGCTGCCATGGCCGGGAATGCGATGATCTTGCCCGAGCTACGGTGGATGTGGGAAGGCGTCGAGGACGCGGACAGTGTCGTGATCAATGCGCACAAATGGCTCGGCGTCCCGTTCGATTGTTCGCTCTATTTCGTTCGGGACGAGCCTCACCTGCTCAGGGTGATGTCGGCCGATCCGAGCTTCCTTCAATCTCAGGCCGACGAGAAGGTGCGCAATCTGCGTAACACCGGCATTCCGCTCGGACGGAGATTCAGGGCGTTGAAACTGTGGTTTGCCATACGGGAACAGGGCGTTTCCGGGTTGCAGGCGAGGTTGCGGCGCGACATCAGTCTGGCCCAGCATCTTCGGTCGAAAGTCGAAGCGACACCGGGTTGGGAAGTCGTCGCGCCCGTCGTTCTGCAAACCGTGTGTCTTGTGTATCGCCCGAGATCCGTGCCTTCCCATCGTCTCGATGACTTCACGCGCGCATGGGCCCATGCGGTGAACGCCTCAGGCCAAGCCTATGTCACGCCGGCTACCGCGGCCGGGCACTGGATGGTTCGCGTCTCGATCGGCACGATATCCACCGAGGCGAGCGACATAGAGGCGGTGTGGCGCACGATCCAGGAAGCGGCTGCCGCGGCCGTCCCCAAATTTTCGTGAATAGCCCGGGTAGATAGGGGTGCATCGCCCCCGCGGGCATCGCAACATCGCGATGCCGCCCGCTTCATGTCGCGGGTTAAGGCCCGCCGGCCGGTGGTGCGGCGGCCGGAGACGATAGAGATACCGCGCCTTTGTCGGTCCAACTTGGGGGAGCGCCTAGTCCCTGGCCGATGAACCCGGCAATTCCCGGAGCTCTTCCGAACGCCTCGCACGCGGATTGCTTCGGCGCGCCGCCCAGCAACACGTGCAAGCTGTCCAGCGACGGCAGCGCTGGAGCCGCTCCGAATGGGGTACTGCCCGTGACGAGCAGTCTGCTGAAGTCGGCGGCAAAGGCCGTCGAGAGGTCGTATGCATCGCCGTCCGGCGATACGCGCGGCGAGCTCGTGAAGGAATTCGCCCCGCGGCCCCATACCATCGCCGCCTTCTGCTTCCCGTGTCGGTCCCGTGCTTCACCTTCGACCGACAAGCTGCCGAGTCCCAACGGAATGCGCGGAACAGGTACCGGCACTCCAGGCAGGAGCACGGATTTCGCGACCCGTGCGACACCGGATGCGCCTGCCGCCGCAGGATCCGTCGCCGCCGCATGTGTGATCACCGCTTGAACGGTGAGGTCGGCCTGATCCGCCGGGCCGGCAATGTCGAACCGCTCGCTCAGCCCGAAGCACAGAGCACGGTCGATAGCGTTGCCGATGATCTTGCGCTGCTCCGGTGAGAAGGAGACCTCCGCCGCCGCTTTGGTCGAAAACCGAGTTTCGACCAGCCGCACGGTCTTGGCGCCGAGAACGTCCTCCTTGTCGACGCGAACGATCGACTTCGTCAGAACACCGTCGGATGGCGTCAGACCATCATAACTGGTGAGCGAACCCGCCCTGTTCAGCGGCGCAGTCGCGCAGCCGGCGGTCAGCAGACACAAGGCCGCTATGAGCGGGCAACGCTGCATCGGACTTTACCGATGCAATACAGATGCCGACCAGTCGATGTCTGCCGTCGCTTGACGTGCTCCAGCCCCAAGGGGAGGATAACTCCCCTGTCGCTCACTGGTCAGGATGCGGCTTTTCTCGGCCGAGGACGCACGCATGCTATTATCTTGCCAATCCGGCCGAACGACCGCGCCCGAGATCGGGATGGAATTCCGCGCTGTAGGCGCCGCGAGAATGTCCTGCCAATCGACGCTCCATTGCGCCAAACCTTTGGAATCCCCGGCAAAGGCATAGTCCAGGAATGCAAGCGTCAAATCTCCGGTGGCTTCCTTGACCTTCGGATTCAGTCCTGGCCCGCCGGTCAGAGCGCGGTCCGTAAACATGCTATGGGATCCGCCTCGGAACATGACCAGAAGCTTGCGCCGATTGCCGATCGCCTCGAATATTGCGACCCGATCGCGTGCAGCCGAATAGAAGCCGGGAATCTTGATGACGTCCTGCGTGGCCGTCACGTGAAGCGTCGGCACGGCGATGTTGGCGAGCACGCTCGACAAGTCCTTCTCGCCGTAGAAAGGTGGGGCGGAAATCACGATCGCCGCCTTGATGCGCCGGTCGCGAAAATCGAGCCACCGACCATCCCGAACAACCCGCGCACCCACCGTCAACAACGCGGTGTTCGCACCATAGGAATGTCCGGCTACGACGATACGTCGCATATCGATGAATCGGGCGTACGGACCGGTTGCAAACAACAGCATTTGGTCGAGCGCAAAACGGAGATCTCCGACACGCGCCGCGGCTTCATCATCCCGGGTCGCTGCTTGCAGCCGCCCCACGAGCTCGAAGGGATTTCCACGCCAGAGCGAGGTATCGCTCCCGATATGCTGGACATGCAAACTCGCGATGCCGTGCGCGGCCCACCGGGCGGCGAGGTAGGTGTAGCCGTTTCGCGAACCGCCCATGCCGTGCGAGAAGATGATCAGTGGCACCCGTCCCGGCGATGCCTCGGTGGGCCAATACAAGCGAGCAGGAACTTCGCGACCTCGAGACGCATCTACCCAATCGAAGTCGACCGCACGAAAGGCCGCATGCTCCTGTTGCACCTGAGCATTCTGCGCGTTCGCAGCTTCAGGCAATGCCATCGCGACGGCACATGCCAATGCCATAGCAGCGAGCCAGCTTCTCATGACCATTACTCCTGCTACGTCCCCGCACCCGGCATTCACAGCACTTGTGCCGAAGCCAATTCGGTAACAGTCCGGGTTCTTTGTGTCAATAAAACTGCACTGGGTGCATTATTTTGACGCAGGCCACGCGGCATTCGGTAACGCGTGCGTGATCATCCGACAGGTCATGCGAGCTCGTCTGCTCGAGTCGACGAGACTGCCGAGATCGAAAACGGTGCAATTTCAATCCAGGCTGAAGTTGCTTTCCTTGGCGATCTTTCTGAAGCTCGCCATATCCGATGACGTCCGCAGAGTCGCTTCCTCCGCGGGACGATACTGCGCCACCAGCCCGATTTCTTCCAGCTGCGCTCGCCCTTCACTGTCCTGCATCACGGCTTGCAAGGCACCTGAAAGTTTCCCGACGATGACAGAGGGAGTGCCCGCCGGCACGTAAACAGCGTGCCACCAGGGAAGCTCGAGACGAGTGGAAAGGTGACCATTATCACCGGATCTTCGCGGGGAATAGGCAGGCAGCTGGCGCTCGATTGCGCGCTCGCCGGCAATCCGGTGATTGTCAACTATGTCAGCAGCAAAGCGGCAGCGGATCAGATCGTCCAAGCAATCGCCGATGCAGGCGGAGGTGCGTTCGCCGTCCGGGCGGATGTAAGTGACGGCACTCAGGTCGACCATTTGATAGCGGCTGCCATCGAGAAGATCGGCAAGTTGGACTGCGTCATCAACAATGCTGGAGTCGGCAACCGGATCGAGCAGTCGCGACTGGATCACGGCAATGGACGCTTCGAGGCAGGATCGGCTCTGCTCTACGACCGCATCAAAGTGCCGCCACAGTTGCAAAGCCGTGCTCCGCTGCTTCGAGCGCAGCGGCGATGTCGGCCTCGGTATGAGCGGCGCAGAGGAACATATTGTGCTTGGGATGGAAGTAGACACCCCTTGCAAGCATCGCGCTGCAGAAGGCCGAACCTTTCCGATAGTCCGGGTCGCCTTCAAACAACAGGGTCGGCATTTGCACGGGCCCCGATTGACGGATCGCAAGACCGAACTGACGGGAACGCGTCTCGAGGCCATCGCGCAGTGTTTGCCCGAGCTGCGCGAGGCGGGCCGGAACATCGTCCCTGCGCACGATCTTCAACGTCGCGACGGCAGCAGCCATGGCGACGGCGCCGGCCCAGAATGACCCCGTGACAAAGACCTGGGACGCAGCACGGCGCAGCCAATCGGCTCCGGTGACGGCCGCCAGGGCATGACCATTGGCGATCGCCTTGCTCCAGGCCGACAGGTCGGGCCGAACGCCAAGGCCTTCCCAGCTACCGGCGGCATTCAGGCGGAAGCCGGCGCGAACTTCGTCGATGAGCAGCGCGGCCCCCTTGCTGTCACAGATGCGACGCGCCGCGCGGGCGAACTCCACGGTGGGAAGCTCCTGGTCGAACCCAAGATCGTGGCGGAACGCCGAAACTAGAATCCCGGCAAGGTCATCACCCGCCGCCTCGGCCGCCGCCTCGAGGCTCTCGACGTCGTTGAAGGTGAAATATGCGAGATGGGCGCGATCCTCCGCGGTCACGCCGAGAAGCGACGGTGAGCACCACGGCACGGCACCATGATAGGCGCCCTTGGCGACGAGGATCTTTCGCCGACCCGTCGCAGCCCTTGCGATCGTGACGCACGTCGTCGTCGCATCGGTGCCGTTCTTCTGAAACTGCGTCCAATCGGCATGGCCCACCATATCCACGACGAGCTCGGCCAACTCGACCATGATCTCGGCCGGACCATTGAGGCAGTCGCCGTCGCGCCGCTGACGCTCGGCCGCTTCCTCCACTTCGGGATGATGATGGCCGAGCAGGTTGGGACCCCAGCTGCACATGAAGTCGACGTAGCGGTTGCCGTCGACATCCCAGAGCACGCCGCCTTCGCCGCGGCTGAAGAACTGCGGATACGTCTCCGGCAACTTGGCCGCGTGGAGATGTCCCCACATCCCGCCTGGCACGACCTTTTCGGCCCGCGCCCGCAGGGCAGCATCCCTTGTCCTGATCATCTCCGGCATGTTCTCTCTTCTCCAGTTATGATATATCATATATTATGTTGTCGGCGACAAGGGAATTGTTGCTTTGCTGGCCCGGACCCGTAGACCTCGTATCGAAGGCTAGGGCGCGGATGACCGAACGGCCCAGACCTTCGGGGACCGAGAATGGTGGACGTTGAACAGAGACATGGCGAAGGCGGCGTGGGCCCGGTCGCGCGCGACAGCCTGACAAGCCTGGTCTACAACAATCTGCGCCAGGCGCTGATGGAAGGCCGGTTCTGGCCGGGCCATCGCTTCAAGATTCGCGACCTTGCTGCGACCATGAACGTGTCGGAGACGCCCATCCGCGAAGCCCTGATGCAGCTCGTGCGCGGCCGCGCGCTCGAGATGCAGGCGGGTCGCTCGATCATGGTCGCCCACATGACGGCCAAGCAGTATATCGAGCTCAGGACCGTCAGGCTGTTTCTCGAGGGACTCGCCGCCGAGCACGCAACCACGCGCATCTCGGAAGCCGATATCGACAGGATGGAGGCCACTCACCGCGAGCTGATCAGCGCGGAGAAGGAGCGCAGATGGTCCGACGCGGTTCGCGCCAACTGGCAATTCCACCGCGGTCTCTATGATGGATCGGGGCTTCCCGAAGTGCTCGCCATCCTCGACGATATCTGGATGCGCAACGGACCCCTGTTGAATTTCCATTACCCGCACGCCCCCCCGACCTATCCAAACGAACATCAGCACCTGTCCGTTCTCAAGAATCTGCGGCAGCGCCGGCCGGACAAGGTTCGCGAGTCGATCCAGGCGGACATGATGGAGGGCGGCCAGAATCTCGTCCGGTTGCTGGAAAAGCATGGCGGTACGCGCTTCATCACGCCTGAGACAGCCATCGACGACGACGTCGAGATTGAAGCGACGAAGACGCGCGCCGCATCACCTGCCAAGGCGGCCCGCGCGAAATCCAGGCGTCGCTGAAAGTTGCTCACGCGGACCTGGGCGCCGTGAAGCGATCGAGGATGTTGCGGGTGATCCGCTGCGTGAACGGATCGCCGCGCTTCAGCCCCATCACCCATTCGCAGGTCGCGGCTGTCAGCACCTCGCCCTTGCCGCGGGTCATGTGCACCATCATGCCGGAGCCGTATTTGTAGCGGGCTAGCCCCTCGGGCGTGACCTCGCCGTTGATGCACTCCACCAAGCCCTCGTGGTCGCTGCTGCGGATGTAGTAGCGGAAGCCCTCGCCTTGCGGCTCGTCTTCGGCCAGGACGGCCGGCGCCATCGCCAGAATCTGGATGGTCTCGGGCTGCCCATCGACCGGAACGGGAAACGGCAAGCCGTCGCGGAACGTGTAATCCAGCCCGTCGACCTCGTAGGCGAAGATGTGCTGCTTGTCGCCGAAGATATCGGCATAGTGCAGTCCTGTGCCGGCAAACGCCCAATGCTCCGGGCGATAGACGGTAAAGCCTCGTTGGCCGTTCGGCGCAAAGCCGCCCCAGGATGCGTAGAGGCCGTGCGCACCGTTCACGCCGACAGTGGAGGCGCCGGGCCAACGGACGTTGCGATCTTCCCAGGCAGACGACATCAGACGCGCGCGGTCCGTGCCGACGACCGGGTCCTTGTGGATGGCTTTGAACTTGTAGCAGACTTGGCGCCTGCCCTCGTCCTCGAGCCGGATCTGCCACAGGAAGTTGGCGCCGAAGCGCGCGAGCCGCCCGCCGCCCTCCACATAGCGCTCGATCGCCTCGCGCATTTCCCATGTCCAGTACTCGTCATGGCCGATGATGGTGACGCAGGGGTAGGCGTCGAGCAGCTCGGGCCGATAGTGAAGATCGGTCTGGGTGATCATGTCGAGGGCGTAGCCTTCTTTCTCCGCCCAGAGCACGAAATGCCGGTCGAACTGAGCCCAGCCCGCTGCCGCGTAATATTGGCCAAAGCCGTTGGAGAACGCCCACTCCTTCATCTGATAGCGCGGCGCGTCACCCATCTCGGGCGCGGGATCGGCGCAGATGCGCGGTGCGCCTGATGGCAGCCAGACCATGCCGCGCGTCCATGGCCGCTGCAGCGACAGCACCGGCGACGGCTCGTCGCGGTCAGGACCTTCGATGCCGAAATAATGATTGGCACCGCCGAAATCGTTATAGGCGGTCCAGGTGCCGGTCGGCAGGACCATCAGGATCTTCGCGCGCCGCGTTGTCTCGGTCGGGCGCACGACGAAGAAATGGTGCTGGACGAAGCGGGCGCCATTCGCTCGTTCGCACGACGAGACCACGCGATAGAAGCCTGAACGCAGGTCCGGCGGCAATTTCCAGCGATGAGCGACGGGCCAGTTGCAGCCATTGCGATAGGCATCGGACGGCGTGGCTGCGAACATGCCGTCAAGCGCATCGACCTCATGCACCATCTCGGGCTCGAGGCCGTCGCGATAGATCTGCAACCGCCAGGTCTTTGCGGTTGCGGAGGAGCGAAACACGACTTCGTCTCCGGGGGCGTAAGACATCGCATCGGTATAGGTGTAGACCTCTGCCACCGCGGGATCGCCGCGCGGAATTTCATACCAGGGCTGGCTGGCCCAGTGCTCGTCCGCGTGCATCGGGCGCGCCTTGCGGGGGGCGACGTTGAAGGATCCCAATTCCGGGGCTTGAAACTCAGGCTTGTCCGACATGACTGCCTCCCTGGTTCGAGAAGCCATCTCCGGCGACGAGATGGCGACTTTGCATGTTGGGCCGAAATCGCGACTGCAGTCTAGGTTTCGGCGGGCATGACGAACGGCCTTGGATCGAGAAACCGATTCACGACGTTCAACGTGATGGTGCTGATGTTGTTGTCGTAGTCGTTGTGACCGAGCGACATGCCGTAGGTGATCGATCCCGTCGCAAAGACGGCGCCGCCACGGGCGGTCTCGAAGAACACCATGTCGGCGCGCACCAGCGCATTCTGCGTGCCGTCGAGGCCATCGACCACGGTGCGAAACTCCTCCGGCGTGGGCAGCGCGCCCGCGCCTAGTCCTTCCGACGTCGCGATCCGCAACGCATGCGGCGGCGTTCCCAGCTCGAGATCGTACCGGTCGATCTCGCTGCCGACGGCACCATTGTAGCGAAACCCAAAATCGCCGAACTTCTCGTGACGGCCCGTGCCCTCGAAGATGAACGCGACGCGCGCATCCTCGCTTTCGGCGGTGCGCAGATAATAGCCGCAGGTATCGTTGATCATGGCCGAGAACCCGACGCCGACCAGCTTCTGCGGCGCAAAGCCCGAATGCCGCCACAGCGAGCCCGGCTCGCCGGTGCCCGCAAGATGCACTTCGCCCGGCTCCGATTCCCAGGTGCGCGTGCCCGCCATGCCGCGGCGAACCTCCAGCGCGGCAGGCGCGGCCGGATGAAAGCCGCAGCGCCAGTAGAATGCATTGCCTCCCATCGAGATGTGCCGTCCGCCGGCGTTCTGATACGCCATGATCGCGTTCATCATGTTGAAGCTGTAATATTCGGGATGGGTCGGCGTCATCATGACGCGGTAAGGTGCAAGCGCCCGCGCTCCTTCGCGATCAAGCTCGACATCCGTGATCAGATCGTAGGCGATCCCCTTCTCCTCGAGCCAGTCGAGGATATGGGTGTCGTTGACCAGATTGAACCAGTAGCCGCGCGGACGCATGTTGAGGATGGGCCGCAGCCAGGAGCTATACGCCCGCCCCGAGCCGTCGACGTGACAATCGTAGGTCGACTGGCCGATCTCCGGGTTCTCCTGCATGAAGACGTCATCTTGCGGCAACCACAGAACGTGCTCCATCAGCGTCTCGAAGTGAACCTGATAGAGGCGCAGCGCGCTGTTGGCATAAGCCAGATAGGTCGCAACCGAAGCGACCACCACAAGATCCGCGCGTCTGGACGCCTTGCCCGGCGTCACGAAGAAGGTGACGTAGCTTTCGCAGTCCCTGTCAGGGTTTTTGCCTCCCGAGGTCAGCCGGAGCGCATAGACGCCGGATCGCCAGTGGGCCGGCACATCGAGCGTGCAGGTGGTCTGCCACTCGCAATCGTAGATATCGTCGCTGTGGAAATGAATCGCCGCATATTCCTGTGGCGACAGCCGCCAGTCGTGGACGGAGCCAGACCAGTGAAAGCCGGTGACGCCCCGGCGAGGCAACTGCCGGAGGCAGCCATGCAGGCCGTTCGGCGAAAGGTCCTTGATCGACAGGGACGAGATTCCGTTCGAGAAATCCCAGAAGGCGACAAGCCCGGCATCGCTTGCCCCCGTCCGCTGCCGGCCGTCGAAGACCCGCAACGCCTCGGCGTCCAATGAGCACGAAAAGACGCGCGGAGCTTCGATCTTGCCGTCAAAGTGCGAGCTATATTGGCGATCGCCATTCGCATGATGGGCCGCGATCAGGAACGGCAGGCCGGACTCGAGCGCCAGCGCTCGCGGCAGGGCGAACGATTTCGAACAGCTCGCTGCCGGCCGAACACCGTCGGCCGGAACGATCATCGACAAGGAGGCCGATCCCCGTGCAAGGTCAAGCGCGCACGATACGAAGGCCCAGACGCGCGGGCGCAGCTTGACGTCGAGGGCAAAGCGGGCTGGCGTACCGCTCGCCTGGCCCAGCACCAGGACCAGATTCCCCTCCTCGTCGAGCTCGAGCGCATAGCCGCGCGCCGAACGCTCGCACCAGTTGCCCATCACGGCCCTGGCATTGTCCGCGATCCGCGTCGGATAGACGTAGGCTCCGAAACACCAGTGCCCGCCGGTCGGGACGAGTGCACCGTCGTGGTCAATGACGGCGTTGGATCCCGGGCGGATCGGCTGGTCGAGGCAGGCATGCTCACCGTCAATGGGGCTCGTCATCACCTCATATTTGAAGCCAGGGCCGTTGCTATCGACGTCGCCGCAGCGCAGCCTGAGCACCTCGACCTTCACGCTTCTCCGCTTGCTGCTGAGCTGGAATCTGACGGTCTCGCCGGCCGGGACGCTGATGCGATCCGGATAGCCGAGATACTCGTTGGTCTTATAGATCACTGGCAAACTCCGCAGGTAGCGTCGTTCCCGTCATTTCCTGCCACCGCAGCTTGAAGACATGCCACTCCGCTTCAGCGAGAGAGGTGAAGACGCGATCATCGACGAAAGGCATGGGATCGCCCCGACGCTTGGGGATGCGCGACAGCCGCCAGGCCTTGCCGGGTTCGAGCACGATCAGGACAAGCCGCCCTTCCGGCTTGCCCCATCGCATCCGGGCGAGCAGCTTGCGAAGTTCCGGGCTATGCACGCCGAGCGGACTTGCGCGGAACTCCTTGACGAGATCGAGCCTTCCGGGATCGATCACGTAGCGCAGCGCGCCGGGGTCACTGGTGTGATCCATGGTCCGTCCTCATCTTGCACACGCGAATGGCGGAGAGATTGCCGCGGATCAGCGGGTCAGCCAGGCCATCCACTTCTCCCGTAGCTCGTTACGATGTTCACCGATCCAGGCGAAATCGGGCTTGACCAACTTTTCGTAGTTCTCCGGTGAGGTCGCGTAGAGATTGCGCTCCTCCGGCTTCAACAGGTCGATGGCCGACTTGCTGGCCGTCGCATAGTTGACAGCGCGCATGAACGGCACATGCGCATCGGAGCTTGCATAGAAGAAATCGAGATAGGCCATGGCGGCTTTGAGGTCGGGCGCACCCTTGAGAACCGCCATGTAACCGGTATCGCGAATGGCCTGGTCCCAGGACATGGCGACCGGTACGCCCTCCTTCACCACCGCGAGTGCGCGGCCTGAATAGCTCATGGCCATGACGACCTCGCGGCTGCGCATGATCTGCTGCACCTGGTCGCCGGTCTTCCACCACACCGCGACATTGGGACGGATCTCGTCCAGCTTCTTGTAGGCGCGATTGATGTCCAACGGGAACAGCTGCTCAGGCTTGACGCCGTCGGCAAGCAGCGCGGCCACCGGCACCCACCAATCGCTGTCGCCGGTGTCTGGCAGCCCTCGCGGCCCGGGAAACTGCTTGACGTCCCAGAAGTCGGCCCATGTCTTGGGCGCTTTGTTCTTGAACGTTTCGGTATTGTAGGTGATCAGCATGCCGCCGGTCGTGCGAGCCACGCCGTAGGGCTGACAGGCGTCGGAGACGCCGAACTTCTGGACGCTGGGCAGTTTCGCACAGTCGATCTTCTCGAGCATGTCGGTGCGTCCGACCAGGTCGGGACCCGTTGCCGTGACGATGTCGAACTCCACCTTGCCCGTTCGCTGCATCGCCTTGGCGCGCGCCCATTGGTCGGGGACCTCGATCGCGACCGGGACAATTTCGACATTCTTGGCCTTGTTGAAGGGTTCGTAGAAATATTTCGCGAGGGTGTTGCCCATCAGGCCACCGGTCGTCGCAATCACCAATTGGTCTTCCAGCTTTTCAGCGGCGGCCGGCGACGCTCCACAAAGAAGCGAAGCAAGCACGACAGCTACCGAGTTCCACATCCAACCTGTTTTCAGCATCGACGATCTCCTCTCTGGCTTCTCATCTGGCTCGCTACCGGGTGACGCTGCGGGATCTGAGGACATGAGCCCCCAGCAGAATCAAAATGGATAGGACGATCAGCAGTGTCGCGATCGCGGGAATCACCGGCGTCAGGTTCTGCTCGATGTCCTCGAACATTCGGCGCGGCAGCGTCTTCTGGCGCACACCGGACAGAAAGAACGACACCACCGGCTCGTCGAAGGAGATGATGAAGGCAAACAGCGCACTGCTGGCCAGACTCGGCAGGACCAGTGGCAACGTGATCAGGCGGAAGGCTTGAAAGCGTGTCGCGCCGCAGCTCATGGCGGCCGCCTCCAGATTGGGATCGACCTTGCCCAGGGCGGCGGCCATCGTGAAAACGACGAACGGCAAGGTGAGCACCGTATGCGCCAGCACGAAGCCCGGAATGGTGCCGGAGAGACCGATCGTCTGAAAAAACAGATAGAGGCCGACGGCGAGCGCGATATGCGGCACAATGATCGGCCCGATCAAAAGGATCTGGAACGCGGTGACGAGCCGGCTGCGGCCACGGATCATTGCATAGGTCGCGGCCGTCCCGATGACCGAAGCGAAAAGAGCAGTCAACAAGGCGACCTGCACGCTGAGCCACGTGGCGGCGCGCCATTGCCTGCTGTCAAAATATTCCGAATACCATTTCAGCGTGAAGCCGGACGGCGGAAATGCCAGATAGTCGTTCTGGCTGAACGACATTGGAATGACGATGACGAGCGGCACGATGATGAAGGCCAGCACGGCATAGACATAGGCGCCCAGCGCAAGCGATCCGCGGTCGGTCGGCGGTTTCACGAGGCATTCCCCATCAGCCGGTCGAACCGGAGCGTCTTGCTGAAGATGACCGCCAGCAACGTCACGAATACGGTCAGCACCCCGACCAGCGCCGCGGCGAAGGGCCAATCGAGCACCTCACGGATCTGCTTTGAGACCAGCGTCGAGATCATCATCTCCTGCGGCGAGCCGAGCAGAGCGGGCGTGATGAAGAAGCCGATCGCCGTGAGGAACACGAGCAGCGAACCGGAAACGATGCCCGGCAGGCTCAAGGGAAGGATGACCTCCAGAAAAGTCCGCAGGGGCGTCGCGCCCAGGACGGCGGCCGCACGCCCATAATCGTTCGGAATGCTGCGCAATGCGCCGTAGATCGGCAGGATCATGAACGGCAAGAGCACGTGGGTCATGGATATGACGACGGCGCTCTGGGTATAAAGCAGCTTGAACGGCTGCGACGTCAGACCGAGAGACATCAACGCCGAATTGACCAGCCCGTTGCGCTGGAACAGGAAGGACCAGGCGGCGGTGCGCACCAGGACGCTCGACCAGAGCGGCAGGATGACACAGACCGCGACAAGGGCGGCGACTGTCCCCTTCGCCCGGCTCATGTAATAGGCGACCGGGAAGCCGAGGATTACCGACAAGGCCGTCACCAGCGTCGCGGTCCAGAGCGTGCGCATCAGGACGCGCATGTGAACGGGATTGTCGACGACGCGCGCGTAGTTGTCCAAGGTCGGATGCGGCTCGAGGATGCTGATCACCAGGAGCTGCAGGATCGGATAGACGAAGACGAAGGCGATGATGGCGAAGAACGGCAGCAGCAGCAGCAGTGTCGACAGGCCGCTCAGCCGGCGGCCGTCGGAGTGCCAGAAATGCGATCGCGTGGCCTCCGTCATCGCCGCTTCCCCCGGTAGAGCAGCATGGCCTCCGTAGGGATAGTGAAGGACGCAACGTTACCCGGGGCCAAGGAGCTGAGCTGCGAGGCGCCGGGAATGCGCGCACGCATCTCGGTGCCGTCAGGCAGACGTCCAATCAGGAGCAGGGCTGCGCCGGCATAGACGATGTCGCTCAGCGTCACGGTGATGACTTGCCCGCCGGGATTGGCGCCGAGTTGCAGCCGCTCGGGCCTCACGGCCAGCACCGCTGCCTCGCCGGCTGCAACCGGCTCAACGGCCGCCGCGGCCGGCAGGCGCCAAGTTTCGCCCCATGGCAGCGCCACCGCGACGTCGTCGCCAACGCTTTCGATCCGAACGTCGACGAAATTCATCTCGCCGATGAAGCCGGCGGTGAAGAGATTCGCGGGCCGTTCGTAAAGCTGGCGCGCCGGCCCGATCTGCTGGATCTTGCCGTCCCTCAGGACGGCGATCCGGTCGGCCATGGTCAGCGCCTCGCTTTGGTCGTGGGTGACGAAGATGACGGTGATGCCAAGCTCGGCGTGCAATCGCTTGATCTCGAGCTGCATGTCCTCGCGCAGATTCTTGTCGAGCGCGCTCAGCGGCTCGTCCATCAGGAGGACGCGCGGCTGATAGACGATCGCACGCGCGAGCGCCACGCGCTGCTGCTGGCCGCCGGAAAGCTCGTTCGGACGACGCTGGCCATAGCCCGCCAGACGCACGGTCGCGAGCGCGGCTTCGGCGCGGGCATGACGTTCTGCGGTCCTGAGACCGCGCATCTTCAAGGGAAAGGCGACATTGTCGAGAATCGACATATGCGGGAACAGCGTATAATTCTGGAACACCATTCCCAGATTGCGTCTGTTCGAAGGGACGTATGTCAGGTCTTCGGAATCGACGTGAATGGTGCCGCTGGTCGGGAATTCGAATCCCGCAACACTCATCAGGATCGTCGTCTTTCCGGAGCCACTGGGTCCGAGCAGGGCAATGAACTCACCGGCAGCAATATCGATATCGACGCCATCGACGGCAGACACGGCACCGAAGCGCTTCTCCAGGCGACTGATGCGGATCGATGCGCCCGACGCCGATTGCCTGGCCGATGCAATATTCACGAAGCCTCGCTTCCCTTCCGTCTGCTTTCGGGCAGCCCTTGCACCCAATCAAAACCGTCCACCACGGCTTCGATATAATATTTGATATATCAGGCTATCGCGCGATGAACCCTGCGACAAGCGTCATCTGTGCATCAAGCATGGGCTTTCCGCCGACCACCTTTGCGCCCTGCGCAGCCGCCCTTGCAAGAAGCCGGGTCACCGCCGGATTGACGATAATGTCGCTGACAGTGGCGGCGGGACCGACGCCTTCGATATCCAGCGGAAGCGGATCATCGGGTTTCATGCCGAGCGACGTCGTGTTGACGATGAGATCGAATGCGCGCGCCTCCGCGCGGCCGGCGCTGACCTTGGTGGCGGGGTAATGCGCCGCCACGGCAGCCGCAAGCGCACGAGCCTTCTCCTCATCCCGGTTCATAATCGTGAGTTCGCGCGCGCCGGCCTCCGCCAGACCGAATGCAGTCGCACGTCCCGCCCCACCTGCACCGACCTGAAGCACCTTCCGGTCGCGCACCGCAACGTCGTGCTGAGCGAGGCTGGCGATGAATCCCCTCGCATCCAGATTGTCGCCGACGAGTCGCCCCTCGGCCGTCCGCTTGACGAAATTGACCGCGCCGATCAGCCGTGCCGTCTGCGTAATCTCATCGAGATGCTCGATCACACAGGTCTTGTGCGGGATCGTCACGCCGAAGCCGAAGACGTTGCGCATGAGCCTGATGCTTGCAACGACCTGGCCGAGATCGCCGGGCAGGACATGGATCGGCGATACCGCCAGATCCTCGCCGATAGATCCGAAATAGGCATTCATGACCGCACTCGCCCGCACATGATCGATCGGGTCGGCGAGCACGAACATGATCTTGGACTTGCCGGTGATCTCCATGGAGCTGTCCTTCTCAGGCCGGCAGAGCGGCGCGGCCGTAACTGCCGTAGCGCTCGACCACCCGCGCCATTTCGTCGTCGGCAAGGATCGCGGGTGCGCCGGCCTGACAGGCGAGCAGATATTGCCGGGCCAGGGTTTCGAGCTTCACGGTGAGGTCGAAGGCCGCCTGCAGCCCTTTGCCGACGGCAATCATTCCGTGGTTCGCGAGCAGGCAGGCCTTGCGCTGCTTCAGCGCCGCGACCGCGCCATCGGCGAGAGCCCGGGTGCCGAATGTGGCGTAGGGTGCGCAGGGCACATCGTTGCCGCCAAAACTGGCGATCATGTAGTGGAATGCCGGAATTGGCTTTGCGAGGCTGGACAGCGCAACGCAGCAATCGGCATGGGTGTGCACCACCGCGTTCACATGCGGATAGGCGTTGAGGATCGCCAGGTGCATGTGCCATTCACTGGATGGCAAGCCGTCTCCAACCACCGTTCCGTTGCGCTTCAAATGGACGAGACCGTCGATGGTCGTGTTGCCGCTATTGCCGCCGGTCGGCGTGATGAGAACGTCCTCTCCGATGCGACAGCTGACGTTTCCGCTGCTGCCGTGATTGAAGCCCTTGGCTTCCAGGCGCGCTACGGTCTCCAGCACGGATTGTCTGAGTTCGCGCTCGTTCAATTGACTGCCTCCGGATTCAACATCGCGTCGAGCGTCGTCGCGAACAGGTCGACGGGGCCCAGCTTGCCGGACTTCAGACAAAGGGCCACCGGGTCCTCGTCTTCGGTCACCGCAGTGCCGATGCCAGGTCCGCCGTAAGGACCAACCCGCAAACGTCGAATGCCGAGTTGCTCGACGATCGCACCAGACGTCTCGCCACCGGCCACCACGAAACGCCGCACGCCGACGCTGCGAAGAGCGACGGCGAGCCGGCCGAGAATGGTCTCAGCGAGTTGCGCCGCACCTTCACGGCCATAGCGCTCATGAGCCATTTTGACCACGTGGGGCGGGCCAGAGGTGGCGAAACCGACAGGACCACGGTCCAGCCGCGGCCGCGCCCAGTCGAGCGCATCGCGAACCGTCGCCGCCACATGTTCAGCTTTCAGGAGATCGATGCGAAGCACCGGATGAATCTTCTCGAATTCAGCGACTTGCTCCAACGTCCGCTCGGCGCAACTCCCGGCGAGAACGACGCCGCCGCCGCCAACCGCGCGCAAACCGGGCGGTCTGCCGGCCGTGGCGATGAGCCCCCGCGCCCTCCAGATGTCCGGATAGTGCTGTACGATCGTCGCATTGCCCGTCATCAGCTTCCAATCGCAGGTGAGCGTGGCAAGCGTATCGAGATCCCGATCGTAGATCGCATCTGCAATGAAGTAGCGGATACCCTGTGCCGCCGCTTCCGCGATCGCGTGTCCCGCCGAGTCCGCGCCGGCGTTGATCTGCGAATGCGCCAGAAGCCCGACCCTGGCCCGCGTCTGGCGCTGCAGAACCCGGACGAGATCGGGATCGGTCATCGGTGTCAGCGGATCATTGCGTTTCGGCGAGTCCGAGATCAACTCGGTCCCGAGAAACAGATGACCGTTATAGACGGTCCTTCGAAGGGCAGGAGAAGCCGGGCAAAAGGCGGTGTAATCGGCACCAGTCAACTCCATCAGCAGATCGGAGACCGGGCCGATATTTCCCTGGTCGGTGGAATCGAACGTCGCGCAATATTTGAAGAAGATTTGCCGCGTGCCCCGCGCAAGCAGCGCCCGCGCCGCGTTCGCCGCCATACTGACGGCTTCGCTCGCGGCGATGACCCGCGTCTTCTGCGCGATCACGATGGCAGGCACGTCGCCGCAGCTGCCGACGAGATCGGGGTCGGTGACAAATCCGCATTCGATCCCGGCAGCAACCAGCATCGCGGCCGTTTCCATGCCGCCCGTCAGATCGTCCGCTACCACTCCGAAGATAAGCTTCGTCACGCGTCCTGGCAGAGTTCATGCAACACCGGCGACGGTGATACATGATATATCACATATGTGCAACACCGCCCGTCGACGGCCCCAACTTTTGTTTCCGGACCATGTACGCAGAAGGCGGCGCGAACAAGCTGTTGCTGAAATTCCTCACTTTTCGTCCCAGGCCATCACAAGGCTCAGAGCAACATCGTCCATGATGCTGCCAGCATCAATGGCGCAATGGGGTTTCCGCTCAGGGTCAAACGTCGAAGCACAATTTCGCTGTCCTGGTTGGGAAGCATGATATCGACCGAGTCATCGCCGAACGGAAATACGGCGATGCGACCGGACGAACTGTAGGCCGGCGCCGCATCGTCGCGACCAGGCAGCGTCCAGCTGATGCCGTTCCAGGCGGACCAGAACAACGTTTGCGTCGTGCTGATACCAAACGCGCCCAAGACGCCGCCGATGCTTGCGACCCGCACGCCCATCGGCCTTGCCAAACTCAGAGCTGGCAAGAAACCGGCGACGATCCAGCCGTCGGGCGATGCGATATTTCCGTCGCGGTGAATGAAATGGACGAGCGATCCATCTCGACCTCCGACGACAATATGGATCTGGCCGTCGTGCCAAGTGCCGTGGACGCCCAAGGCAGGGTCGACATCGGCGGTGACCGAAACAGTTGCGGTCTGCCAAGGACCAGGGCTGCGCCATTGTACCCATCGGACCTGATTGTCCGAGGCAACGGCGAACAGGTCAAGACGTTCGGGATCATGCGCAGCGGTCAGCGCTGCGATATTGGTCGCGGGAGCAAATCCAAATCCGTGCGTAATCGGCCCGACATGCGCCTGCCAGTCGGTATCGTCCGGGCTCCACCAAGTCGTGGCCAGTTCGTGATTGCGGTTGATGAAGAAGACATCGATGACATCGAGCTTGCGTGACACGGCGGCAATCTTTGAACCGATGCGGGCTGACATGTTTGGATTGAGCAACTGCGGAGCCGCCGCCCATTGTCCGGGATGGTCAGGCCCATCTGCCGTCCGCCACGTCGTCCACAGGCTGCCATCGATTCCGCCCCCGAACAGATCCACCAAGCCCCAGCGGCGCGAGGTGGCGGCGAGCGAAGCTGTGTCATAGAATCGCCCGTAGCCGAAATCGGCCATGGGGGTTTGCTCGGGTATGGCAAAGCCGCCCTCGCCCCATTCGCCCCATTGCGGGGTGTCAAGATACTGCCAGGCCGCACCTCGCGAGTGGAGGCTGAACGCGGCCGGCTGACCGGGAAGAAACGCCGAAAAGGCAAGCGCGCGATTGTCCTCGGGATGCGAGGGATCGGGCACGACCGAGCCATCGAAATCAATCGGCTCCATCCGGTGCACACTCGATGCACCGGTCTTGAGGCTGGCGCCATGCACCGCCCGGTCTCGGTTGTACCAGGCAAACTGACACGCGATCCGGCCGAACCAGGGTAAGGTCCCGTCGGCGTCCTGGTAGATGGTGACGGCCGGGAGCATGAGACGCGCGGCAGCCTCGTCGAACACGATCGGCTGCACCAGCGGGATACGAAAAAACCAGATGACCACGTTGGGAAACGCGGAGCGAATGAGCTTGCCGTCGGTCACGAACGGCGCACTGGGGGTCTGGTCGGCATCCGAGCAATAGACGCCCGGCCGATAACCGGCGGCCGCGACCGAGTCGAACCACCCCTTGAGGTAGCTCCTCGCGGCAGCATTGGACATGAACCCGTCTGCTTCGAGATCGAGGTAGATCGTGGCGCCGCGCTCGACGTCCACGAGATTGCCAGCGTCATGCTTGTTCGCAAGGTCAACTGCGTGCCGACCATCGGCTTCCCCATTCGCCTCGGTCCAGTTGGTGTTGGGGATGAAGTGGTGCGGCCTTGCTCCGGGAGGAACCGGCTGTCCCGCTTCGTCAACTCCGACGAACTGCCGTCCGAGAAAGAGCGGAGCAAGCCCGTATCCCGCGGATCGGAGAAAACGCCACGTGGAAACCTGGGGGGATCGCGATCGCCGCGATGTCCATGTCGATCCGCCACCGCCGAACGAATGCGCCAGATAGAATCCGAGCCAGCGCAGGTTCGTGTGCGCGCGAATGTCCCCGACAACCGCGTCCCCGAGCGCCTCATAGCTGTCGCGATCGAAACCCCCGTACATTGGACACCTCTAGAGACTTGTGCAAAGCACTCGCGCGATGTTCTCGTCCAAGGAGACATTGCCATTCCAGGACCAACGCGGTCGCTCAGTTTCGAGTGTCATTGATTTTCCGACGTACTCGAGCTTTGGTGTTGCTCGGGCCTCGTCTTCTGTGGCGTCGAAGGAATATCCGCTCGCCACGAAAGGAAGTCGTCGTTCAATCTTGCCCTCGTCTAGCCCATGACCGCACCCCGCCGACCGTTACCGGCATGATGTCGGACACGTCGACAGTGAACTGAAAAATCGTCTCCGCCCGCTTCGACTCCTCAGGATCGTGGAACGTGAGATACAGTTCCCAACAATCACTGTGCATGCGGCACACTTGGCTCTTCTCCACCGCGATGCTTCTGAGCGCGCGTCGTTCGCTGAGAGCCTTGGCAAAAGCGGTCACCGCCTGCAAGCAGTTGGTCGCGGCAAAGTTCATCGCGCGGTCGCGCGAAGTCATACCGTGGTTCCGCAACTCGTAATACACTCGACGGAGGAATCCGGCGATCGCGGCACGAAGTGCCTGATAATCGGCGCCCTCGCCGTTCTTCCCCAACGCGGAGTTGACGACCTCCTGAACGAGCGCGTTAATGTGCCAGCCATAGATTCCGCGCATATCCGCCACAGCGACCACCGGCAACTTCGCTCGTGAGAACATCTCGACCGTCCCGCCGGTACGCATGCCGGGAATGCTCACGCGCTCAATGAAGCCTGGCGAATCCTCCGGCTGGATCTGCCCATTCAGGAGGTCGAGCAGAATGCCGTAAATCTGGTCCGCATATGGCCCCTTGGGTGCAAGCGCATAGATTGGACAGCCATCCATCTCCAAAGTCCAGATGATACAACGCCGTTCAGTCGGATTGAGGTCAAGGTAGTCGACGAGATCGCTGACGTTGTAAGGATTGGCTCCCCTGATCTCACCGCGCTCCACGGCCTGTGCCATGCGCTGCTCGAGCGTCTGGACACCAAGCTCGGTGCCCAGATCGTAGGACAGCCGGCCGAGAGCGTAGACGAGACCGGAATGCGCGGTGCTCGTCGTGACCGACGCGCCGCCAACGCTTGGCGAAAGCAAGCCACTCGGCGCCTGGACCACCGGATCCTCCGGCATCACTCCAATTGCGACCGTCTCGGCAACCGAAGGGGTCATGCCTCCGTTCGACGCGCGAGGCGTTCTATCGCTCGAAAGCTTCGATTGAACCGTGACGCCTCGCTCGAAAAGACACGCAATATTGCTCGACGCACCGGTACCGGCGTGTTCTTGGAACAATGCGTCCATGGCCGATGGCAGGTCCATAACGCCTCGAAGGCACCGCTGCGGCTCGTCGACAATCGCAGGATCGCAGGCTCGCGCGGTGTCGAGCAATGCACTTCGGATCGCTCCCGCGTCGACCTCTTGTCCTTTCTGCAATTGGCGGCTCATGAGCAGCGCGGCAATGCCGGTCACGACAGGCGCGGCGAGGCTGGTCCCTTTCTCACGGATCGGCTCTTCGGTGCAGGGTTGGGCACAGAGGATCCGTTCGCCCGGCGCCATAATGCCGTCGTTGTCATAGTTGCCACCCCAATTACTGAAGTCGAACGGCCTTCCATCGTCTTTCAACGCGCCGACCGCTAGCGTGCCCGGCAGCACCGCAGGTATGCAGCGGCAGGCGCCGCTGTCATTGCCGACAGGTGCAACAATCAGGATGTTGGCCTCGAGGCAATTCCTCACTGCCCGAGCCAGCAGGTCATGCGGTTCGTCGGTTTGGGTCGGAACGCAGGCGGCGCAGTGAATGACGTTCGCTCCCAATTCCTGCGCGAGTTCGAACGCTCGGGCCAAATTGAGCGCGGACATGAACTCCCCGTGATCCCCTGGCTCGTTCAGCGGCACGACTATTACCCGGCAGTGGGGTGCAATGCCGGGTGTCGGGGAATGGGGCTGCCCTGCAATCGTGCTGGTGACGTATGTCGCGTGGCGATCGCCAAGGATTCGATTGAGTACCTGGGGTGGAAATGCATCAGCAAGCCGCTCCTGCTGTACATCAGGCTGCAGCTCGCTTTGCATGATGGTTCGATAGCAAGCGTGTTGCTCAGCGGTAACAGGCTCGGCCCTCTTATGCCAGAAGGGATATCGCTTCGAGATTTGAGCCTCGCGAAAGCAGCTCAACGTGAGGTCGGGATCGCCGTCAAGAATGACAATGGTGATCCGCGGATCCCCTAACGTCGACTTCCGCAAGGTTCTCAGTCCGGAGAGTCGATCGTCCAGATCATGAGCATACTCGGCCAGTGCCGTCGCTCCGCCGGCTTGCGGATCGTAGTCAGGTGCCGCCGCCACGGCGCGCAGGGCTTCCTGGGAGGATTCACCATCCCTGCGGGATGCCCTGCTCTCATCGCGGGGCGTTCCCAGGATGAACCCTCCGACAGCCGCCTCCTCGAGGAATTCCAGTCCCGTCGCGCCGGCGAGCGGTTCGTGGGCAATCTCGCCCACTGCGCAACCTCCCAGGTTCATGGCGGTGGCCGCCAGATAGAAATTCTGCAGCAAGACGCCAACATTCTTGAGCACCAGCGAGTAGCCGAGATACTGATAAGCCTCCAACATGCGATCAAATCGCGCAGCGATGACGAGCAGGATCTGCGGCTTGCTTTCGCGGGCAGTCGCGCCAAATGCTTCGTCGATCAGCGCAAGAACGTTGCTGTCGCTCTCGTCCTTGATCTTCTCCAGTTGATGGTGAAGGGGATCGTAGTGATAAAGACCTGCATCGAGACCGCGGCAGTGTCGAACGACTGGATAGAGCTCGAGCTCGTAGCGCGCTCCGCTACCTGGATAGGCACGCTCGCTGAGCAGGGCATTCTGATCAGCAGAACCGGAATTCGCCAAATGTCCAAACTTGTCACGGAACGTGCAGATGCTCTTCACGCGCGCGGCGTGATGGAGCAGTTCGCCGAACTGCTCCAGCGTGATCGGGTGCTTGTCGTCAAACGACCGGATCGACCGCCGGGCTTCCATCACGGTCGTGAAGGTCGGTTCATTTCCAGTGACTTTGATCATGCCAGGCTTGGGCAAACGCAGTACCTGCTGACCCATCGCCGGCTTGACGACGGGAACGGCCGTTTCGTCCTTTCCTGGCCCCCCGATCCCGAGCTGTGCTTGGGACTTTGCAGCAACGTCCTGCCAGCGTTTGCGCGCGTGAAAGATCAGGTTGTGGAAGTCCCACATGCGAAGTTCAATCGACTCGCCGTCTCCTCCAGCCAGGAATCCCCCGCGCCACAGGAGCCGCATGAACGCATCGACTACGTCGGTCGACAAATCCGCAACACGGCAGAGAGCTGCGATTGAACGGGGCACGACGAGCTCCGACAGCAGCTTGCCGGCCCGGGGATCGGTCAGGATCACGCGAAATTGCGAAAGCGGAGATTCCAGAACAAGCGCTCCTCCGAATGGACGCAAATAGGTGAAACGCGACAGACGAAGCGATTCATGCGACGGTCCAGGCGTAGGCTCCCGTAACTCTGCGAGTTCATTCAATGCCTCCATTACGGCCAGCGGCGGAACTGACCAGTTCGATCGGTCGATATCAGCCCCACCCGGCGTGCGCGCGGGTCGCACCTCGTCGAAGAGTCGGACGACATTCTCCCCGGCGCCGTGCGCCTCGTAGGACGATAAACCCAAGAGCTGTGCGAGATTGGGTCCACTCATCGTTGCGCCACCATCCTCCTGCTGCCGACCATTGACCACCGGACGGTTGTGTCAGATCGCGGGGGACGCTCGCCGAAGCTCAGCAGAACGCCCCCAGCCTTGTGTTCGTCAACTATTGCAGACCGAAGATCTGCGATCGTCGACTTACTTGTCGTCGCCCGAGGCTGCGCAGAAGCAGATTCGGATGCATTCGACCGTTGCCGAGGCGACGACGCCGGACAGCGTCTCCTCCGACAGTTCAGCGAGCAGATCGGACTTTTCGCCGACCTTGACACGACGAACCGGCGCAGATTGCTGCGGAATGAGCTTCATGTTGGGCTTCATAATCATTCTCCTTGAATATACGACGCTTGCTCGACCATTTTGGGTGGGTCGCTTAACCCCTCCTCCCTAAGGAAGAAGCCCTGGCCGCCGAAGCACCCCTACCTGCCCGGAACGCTTCGGCGAAAAGTCAGAACGGCATTTGCGTTCGGTTCAGTTCGGATTCAGGTGTCGGTGCGTTCAGCCATCCCAGTTGCACTGGAACGTCATAGAGACGGCCCGGCGCGAACCGTTGCCAAAAGAAGCGCATCCCTGGAACTACGACTTTCACGACGCTCAAGCCGATGTCCGGACGCGTAAGGTCGAGCACCAGGACTTCGAGGCCGCGTTTCCGCATGACGCCGACCGCGTCCAATAGCTCGTCGCGTATGTCGCCGGTCCAGCTGCCTGCGAAGTCGCGCGATTTTCTGGTACGCAAAGCAGAAGCCGGGACCAGATAGGGCTTGTTCTGCAGGGACGCGCCGAGCAGCCACGCAGCGCTCTCCGGATCGAGCTTCTCGTCCGGTACCTTGTCCAGCTCGAGACCGACCTGGCTCATCTCCGTGAGCGCGCGGGTGATCGCGATACGGGCGTCGAGATGGGCACCGTAACCGATGATCAACCGTTCCGCGCCTGTACCGGTTTTGCGCGATACCGCCGCCATCACGGGAATGCCGAGATCGGCGGTTAAATCCAGCACCCAGAGTTCGCGGCCGATGTCGCGATAGTAACGCCGCAGATTGTCGAAGTACTCATCGCCAAAGCTGGTCAAGTCGACGACGGGGCGTTGGACAGCGTTGTACCACCACATCGAAACGCTGTCGCGTTCGACGACTTCGAGAAGGCCCTGGAGTATCGCCTCCTCCAGCGTGTTTCCTGCCGCGTTGCCGTTCGAATCGGCGCGACAGAAATCGTGGTCCGCGGGCAACCGGTACCAAAGGTAGCAATAGGCCGTCGGCAGTAACTTGTGGCACTGATCCGTAAGCGACCACAGCGGCGTCCACTCGATCGCGCGGGTGGAATCGAAACGCATCGGGATCCAGTCATGGCCGATCGACTCGGTATTCAGCTCGTCCCGGCTCGCATACTGGAGTTCACTGAAATGAAGGCAGCGTTCCGGATGAATCGCCGATTCACCCAGTTCGGCGAGCGTAGCAAGTTTGCGCGGCTCGTCTCCTTGATAGATGAAGGAGTACCGCTCGATCGCCTCGCAGAGCCCGCTTGCGCGGGATTGAGCATCCGTTTTTCCCTTGCCGGAACTCTTATGGCGCAGGATCTGCCGAAGGCCACGCAACGATCCGACGCTGCCCATACTGTGGCTCGCCTTGTAGGTGTGAACCAGGGCATTGTCGGGATCGGAAATCCTCGCAAGTTCGGTTACCACACCAGAAATCGGACTGATGAGATGCCTGTACCGCTCGAGTGTCTGCTCGGGTGTCATCGACCTGTGCCCGCTATCGTCGACGTAGCGCTTGGGCGACGGTTTCAAGTCGATGGGATGAAATCCGCGTTGACTGAGCAGCGTGGGATCGCCGCAACAAGGACACTGAGGACGACGGGGAAGGTTGTGCGCCAGGTACTCCTGAGTGACATGGTCAAGGCTCAGGATCTTGCCAACCAGAGTACCGGTCCGGCTCGTCGGGGCTTCAGGGCGCCCTGTAGACCGCACCGCGGTCCATTTTGCAATTTCACTGGTTGCCCAATTGAGCGCCAGCCCCACCGTCGACGGTAACGCAGACCGCGACGTGGGCAAGCAGGCCGTCGATCCAGCCGGCATTTTGCGTTGTCTGAGAATTGAACTCTTGATCTCAACATTGCCGTTGAGACGATGCGCGAGACACTGCCAGCAACCGGTCTCGCCCGGCACGAAAATCGGACCCAGCCAGACCACACTGCCAACAGGCTTGACGATCATCCAGGGACGGCCGGTCCTGACCGCTACGTCGTTGAAGTCGGCGAGTTCGGGCCGCAGATAATCGTCAGTTACAACGACCTGCAAGTGGAGCCCATCGGGTGTTGCACCAATCGATCTCGGATACGCTCTGCACTCGACCGTAAGACCGACGTCGGAAAGCATATCAGCCAGCGGCCCGCCTTCGGCCTCGCCAATCGAGCTCACCGTAATTGCGGTTCGTTGAAGGCAAAGTCCCACTGAACCGGGTTCAAGACCTAGCTCGCTCCAGAATGCCGCCGGCCCCGCCGGCATGCCATCGACGGCATCACGGAGATAATCAAGCCGCCCGAGCCGCTCGAGCACATGATCAATATGATCGGGGGATACGGTCTCAGACAACAGGCTGTGAATCTCAGCAACCGAGTGTCGACCGTCGAGAAATGGCACAACGGCGCAATAGAGCCTGCCGGTCAAGACATGGGACTCATGCTCCCCCAGCAGATACACGTGCATCGGCTGAACGATTTCAACCCGGAGATTCGCTTTGATGCAGGGCTTGGAAGGCGCTCCGCCTTGCTTTTGCGAACCAACCGAGACGGTGTGCATCAATCCAGGCATGTTGTCTTCCGCAAAATCAACGAACCGAGAAGGGCTTGCTTTCGGATCTATCGACCCAACGCGCACCATTTGGCACGACCCCACGACCTGCCCTCAGGCCCATATTCTGCCCCTGCGAAAAGGAGCTGCCGCAGCACGAGTGGCCCGCATTTCCGACGCGGGCGCAGAAGTGAGGGGACGCAAGTAGTACGTCGCGTTAGATCGAAGAACTGAAGCAACCTCCGGTTCGGATCGTTGATCGGACTCGCCCGTCTCTCGACGGGATTTGGTGCGAGGCGTGTTTGGCTTCTTGCTCATCGAACGCTCTCCAACGTTTTCGTTGCTGAGGGATCTTCACTACGATTCCGCCGGCTGCCATCAGCCCGCAAGAGCCGCGCCAGGACAGCGTCAGAATCGCCGCCTGCTCGACGCAGACGACGTGACCTGCCTGTAACCGCGATATCGGAATGACGCCGGGTCGTTGTAGTTGGCGCCAAACACCAGATCGACCCAGACCGATCCGATGTGCACGGCCTCTCCTTCCGTGAGGTTCACGCACGACGACGGATCGACGAGGTCCGGAGGGGTCAGCGGCCTTGCCGAACGCATTACTGGCTTGGTCAGTGTTGGAAGGGCCATGTCGTGTTTCCTCCAGCAGTTAGAAAGCCGACGTCCAGAACTTCACGTCGCCCATGGCGACCGGTATCAAGTCACTAACGTCGATCGTGTATCGGAAGTTAAGCTTCGCTTTCCGATTGTCCTCAGGATCGAAGAACTTCAGCTTCACGTCCCAGCAATCGCTGTCCATTCGGCAGAACGGACTCTTGTCTACCGAAATCTCATCGAGCTGCTTTCCTTCCGTGATCGGGTCTGTGAACACCTGCATTGCCTGGAAGGCGTTTGTCGCGCCGAAATTGAGTGCTCGTTCCTGCGATGTCTTTCCGAGATTTCGCAGGTCGTAGTAGATGCGGTTGAGAAAGCCGCTGAGAGCCCTGCGGATCGCTTCGGCCCGATCGGAGTCCTCGGGGATGCTGCCCTTTCTCAATGCGAGTTCAACCAAGGCATTTGTGTGCCAGCCGAACAGGCCGCGCTTGTTCTGGGGTTCGATGACGGGGACCACTTGGCCTGAGAAGAGCCGAACGGTGCGCCCGGTCAACAGCCCCGGCACGCTGACGCGCTCGATGTATTCCTCTGCCGTCTCTGCCCGGATTTCGCCGGAGAGCAGTTTACGGAGCTCGTCGTATACGTCGGCACCATAGGGGCCTGCGGGTTCCACGACATAGACCGGCGTCATGTCGATGTTGAGGGTCCAAATCAGGGAGCGGGCTTCCCACGGATTCGCAGTCAGATAGTCGACCATCTGGCGGGCGTCGTACGGATTGGCCGGGAATGTACGAAGCGGGTCGGGGACGGGATCCTCAGACGGACGCCCGGTTTCCCTGTCGATCGCTGGCATCGCCTGCTTGAAGCTGTCGCGCCGGGCCTCCGTCCCGAAATCAAATCCGAGCACCCCAATCGCGTACACGATGCCCTCAGCCGCGGCGACTTCGTCGGGCGATTGGCTCGGGACAATGGCATTCATGCGGCTGCTCCGCGCGCGGCCTGCAATAATCGTTGCCCCACCCGTCGGCGTTGTCGACTTAGCCGACACTTGCCTGGCGTCGACGGAAGACGGACTCGTTCCGAATGTCTTCTCGGCGTGCTGTGGTTCGGTTTTCCCGGCCCCTCCAGCTTCCGGTTCAACTTTCTCGATTTCCTCACACGCACATTGAGGCGCTATCGCATTCTCTCTGGTCGTTGCTGCATGGGTCATCTGGTTGCTCCCTGTTAACGCATCGAAAGCGCCCGGCAAATTCAGCCTCCCGGCCAAACACCGGTTTGGATCTTCTGAGCTGAGTCCGTCGCATGGAAGCGCGGTGTCCAGCAGCAGCTGTCGGATTCCGAGCGGATCCGGCTTTTCTCCTCGGCTTGCCTGAAGACCCAACAGAAATGCGGCTGCACCTGAAACCAGTGGGGTCGCGAAGCTTGTGCCGTTTGCGCGGGTCGTACCTCCGCCGGGCTTGGCGCCCAGTATCTGCTCTCCTGGTGCCATCACCCCGCTCGTCCGGTAACGATCTCCCCAATTGCTGAAGTTCATTGGCCTGCCCTGTCGATCCAGGGCGCCGACGGCGAGGACGTTCGGAAGGGCAGCCGGTACATGCAGGCATTCGCATCCGTCATTGCCCGCTGCGGCCACGACCAGGATGTTGCGCTCGCAGCAAAGACGGACGGCGTTGTGGAGCCAAACGTCGGCTTCGCCGAAATCGGTCAACTGGCCGCCACTAACATTGATGACGTGCGCGCCATGATCGGCTGCCATCTCGATGGCTCGGGCCAGATCAAGTTGTGAAGCGTTGAGCGATCGGTTCGAATAGATCGGAATGATCAATCCGGAGCAATTCGGAACCATCCCCTGTACTTCGCTGTCGTGCTGGCCGAACAGAACACTGGCGACGTGAGTGCCATGCGCGGCGCTTTCACTCGCCTCCGATACGTCGCTTGCCACAAGCGAACTCAACAACGAGACGTTAGAACCACGAAAGCATGGATGACTGAGGTCTGCATGGCCGTCCAGGACAGCAACCCGGACGCTCGCATGCCCCCAGTTCGGCAAAAGCGGACTTGTTCGCGGCTGCATTGCAGGCAGGCCTCGATGCTCTCTGAAGTTTGCTCAATTTCGAGCCGAACATCGCTATTCGGCCAAACCGGACGAAAACCGCCCTCGCCGCAAATCAAATACGTTAGCTATGGCAACTGTTGGTGCACCCGATTGCGGAACCGGCCGATCAGACTTCGACCTCAACGCTGACGCAAATATCCGTAAATGGAATACATAACGTGCCTTCCGCAGAAAATCCCGACGGACGCACGCAACCGGTCGAAACAGAGTCCGTGCATTTCGTCAGAGGGTTACGATCAACGGGAGTTGATTGCACCGGAAGAGGAGATCTCGCCGAGCGACAGTGCCGCATAGTTCTGCTCCTTGTGAATTACTCTACCAGCGTGACTTGCTCTACCATTACTCTTATGCGCCCTTGGGTTGCATACTCCTCAGTTGGCGTATACTATCCAAGGCGAGCCGGATTCTCGCATCAACCTATTGCGACAGATCGGCAAAACAGGCATTTCGCTCCTGTGCGAACGCTGACAGCCAAATTGTCACATCGCTGCTGCACGAACTTATGACTTGAACGCAAGTGCGCGAACGTTATCCACTTTGAGCTTAGGCCATCACACGGAGGACTCATATCGGGTGAATGCCTGAGACCCAACTGCCACATCTAGTACTGGTTGAATATCTATTTCGAAGCAAGTTAGTATTTGCGAGCATTTTCGATTGTCGAGTTTGCCTCAATGTGCATGCGCGTCCTCCTGGCCCACGGGCAGATTGTCGTGCGTCGCGATCTGCGTGCCCTTATTGAAGCACGTGAGAACTTCGAAGTTTGCGCGGAAACGAGCAACGGCCCCGATGCAGTTGAGCTAGCGCTCCAGCATCAGCCGGACGTCGCAATCCTGGATATTGCATTGCCTATCATGGATGGCATTGAAGTCACACGCCAGATCCGCAAGGAAACGAGGCGAACCGAAATCATGATTTTCGCGATGCGCGACTCGACGGACAAAATCTTCGACGCGCTTGAGGCGGGCGCCCGCGGCTACGTCTTCAAGTCCGAAGCCGGCGACCGGATTGTGGAGGCGATCCGGACGCTGGCCCGAGGCGGCGCGTTCTTTTCGAGCCGCGCCGACCACATCGCGAATGCGTTCAATGCCGTCGAGCCCCAATTCGACAGTCATCCGACCGCGCTGACGATCCGGGAATGCGACGTCGTCCGCCTCATCGCGGAGGGCAAGAGCAACAAACATATCGCTCGTCTGCTCGACATTAGCGTCAAGACCGTGGAGACGCATCGCTCCTCGTCGATGCGAAAACTCAGCGTGCACTCCACGGCCGAACTCGTCCGATATGCCATTCGATGCAGGTTGATCTTGCCGTAGGAAACCACCAACGGAAACCGCTTGCGACTCGCAGGCTGGAGGTGCAGCAATGCCCGTAAGATGCGCGCTGGCCTATCCCAATGGGAAGGCCTACCTGTTCGCAAACACCCATTATTCGCGGCATAATTTCAGAAGCGGTCTGAGCGAGGATGCCAACCTCGATATCGCCGCGAACTGGCCGGGTCTCCCGAGCAACGCGCCCGACGCCGCTGTGCTTTGGGGGGCCGGCAAGATCTACTTTTTCTACGGTGACGAGTACCTGCGCTTCGACGTTCCCTCCGGCAAAGTCGACCCGGAGTATCTCCCGCCAAACCCACGTCCCAAGATAGTGCCAAACTGGGGCGGCCTGCCCATCAACCTCGATGCCATCATGAACTGGGGCAATGGCAAGCTCTATGCCTTCAAGGGCCCGTCGTACTTTCGCTACGATATCACGATGGAACGTGTCGACGCCGGCTATCCGCGCCCAATTGCCGGCAACTGGCCAGGGATCTGGAGCGACGGCATAGACGATGTTCTCTATCAAGGAGGCCGTTTTGCGTACTTCTTCAAGGAAGAGCGATACGTCAGATATGATGTCTATGCTGACACGGCCGACTCCGACAAGCCCCTGTCGGCTCTGACGCTTGACCCCGTTCCTTCGGGAATGGTTACGGCCGCGCGCGACCTCACGCTGGCCCAAGCCAATGAGGCAATGGGATATCTGATTGACCATGGCAAGCTGGCGCTTAGCGCGACACAGACCCCTTATAGCGGACCATGGACCGCAATTACTTCGCCTTCACCGTCGACCCATGTCGTGATCAGGCCGCCGATCATTGACGGAATTACCTATCAAGATGATGCTGGCCCCGCGCCTGTGATCGACAATGTCGACCAGAGAATGGTTGTCGCACTCTACCGCTTTGCCCGCTGGGTCAACGCTTCCGAGCCCACCATCGACATGATCAAGCACTTGGGCATCGGCCACGGCATCGGACCAGCCAACGACTGTCACAATCAGGGACGGGCGCTCGACTTTTCAGGCCTCGTCGGCACAAGCCTCGGGACACCGTTCAACAAGAGGATTCTCACCAACTGGGGCAACCTGCCGTCCACCGGCTCCGCCCTCCGGCTTAATCCGGCAACTGACCCGCTTGCGCACCAACTGTTTCTCACTGCATTCCGGTTCGGCACGTTCGAGTGCGAATGCAACGGCATCGGCGCTGCCAACAAATGGCCGGTCAAGAATGTCGGTGACCCGGGAGGGTTTGTCATTCACCCGGATTACGTCGACGTCGACGTTCCACCGTTACGCCCGAGCCACCAGAACCATATCCATATGCAGTTGGGGCCGACGCGGGCGCCCACAGCTTGATACAAATCGCAGCGCCATTCCTGATCTCCTGCTCGTCGCCCGCATAGATCGAGGGCGTTCCGCCGCAGGTCACGAGAGTGACAAGCGCATCAGCGAGGTGTCGCTCATCGCGCAGCTGGTTTGCGATGCCCGTGAGGTCGCGGCGGCGACGCCCGAACTCGCCATTAAAGCACCTGCTTTTCAAGAATGGCTATTGGGACTCGCAGCCTTCTGCGCCGTTCGGGATGTCCTGAGGGGCGGTTTCGGACGGTGCGACGTCGAGGCGGACCGCGACACCGCTGAGGTCCGGGCTCGGTGCCGGATAGAGCTTCATGACGAGCGGATCATGACCGGGTACGATGTGATCCGCATCCGGCGCGGCTGCCCGCAGCTTGTCGAAACCGGCCAGCATGTCGCCGACATGAAAGGCGGTCGTGTACGGGCGCTCGCTGGCCATGTTCTCGTAGAAGTGACTGACGTCGGAGGCGAGCACGACGAAGCCCCGCCGGGTCCCCACGCGGACGAACTGAAGACCGGCCGAATGCCCGCCGGCCGCATGGACCGTCAGCCCGGGCGCAATCTCGGCATCGCCCTCGTAGAACAGGACGCGGCGCGCATAGTTGAGGCGCACGATCCCGCAGACATCCTCGACCTCGAAGGAATGCGACAGCCTCGGATATTGCATGTAGCGTCCGGTGGCATACGCGAGTTCGCGCTCCTGCAGATGAAAACGCGCGTTCGGAAACCGGTCGAAATTGCCGGCGTGGTCGTAGTGCAGATGCGTGAGGATCACATCCCTGACTTCGGCTGCGTCGATGTCGAAGGCGCGGAGCGTTTCAACCGGGCAGCGCAGGAACGTCCGCTTGCGCTGCTTCGCGATCGCGGCATTGAAGCCGGTGTCAATGACGAAGACGCGCCCGCCTCCCCTCGCCACCCACATGAAATAGTCCATCGGCATCGGCCCGTCGTGCGGGTCGCCGCCGATGAAGTGCTCGCTCCGCCGCGCATCCCGCGTCGCGTAGCGGATGGCAAAGAGCTCGTATTCCGGCTCGCTCATCACTTCCACCAGCCAAATGGGACGCGGTCAGGACTCCGCGTCGACTTCCTTGAAGGCCTCGCGCGCGTTGCGGAAGGCGTCGATACCGGCTGGCACGCCGCAATAGACGGCGACCTGGAGCAGGATCTCCTTGATCTCCTCCTTGGTCAGCCCGTTCTTCAGCGCGCCTTTGACGTGCAGCTTCAACTCGTGCGGCCGGTTCAGCGCGCCGAGCATCGCCAGATTGACGATCGAGCGCGTGCGCCGGTCGACGCCGGGCCGCGTCCACAGTGCGCCCCAGCAGAATTCGGTGGACCACTCCGCCATGGTGCGCGTGAACTCGTCGGCGCCGGCGATCGACTTGTTGACGTAGTCCTCCCCGAGCACCTCCTTGCGAACCTTGAGGCCCTTCTCGAACAGTTCGGTCTTGCTCATGGTCGTCCCTTTCAGGTCTTGAGAAATTCTAGTCCGAAATCGTTTGGCCGGCCGGGGATGGCGGTCGCAGCGATCGCAGCAGTTCGGCGACGTCAGCCGCCGCATCGAGCTGCCAGACCGCGTTGATGACGCGGTCCGCGTCCCAATTGCTCTGGCCGGTCCGCACGCTTTCGCGCAGCTTGGCCTCGAGGTCGTTGTTCGAAAGCGGAGCCGCCTGGCTGCCGCGCGGCGAGATCACGGTCTCCGTGAGCACATCGCCGGACATCAGGCGCAGGATCACGCGCGCCGCGCCATCGGGCATCTCGTCGTCGCGCTCCGCCCTCACCTTCTGCCGCAGCTGGGCGGTATCCGGCCGGACGATGGTCTCGCGCTGGAATTCGGCGACGCCGGCGGCGCCGAGCAGCAAGCCGCACGCCACGCAATGATGGATGCTGACTCGCGCGTCGCGCTCGTTGTTGACCGGGCGATCGCCGCGCGCAAGCAGCAGCGCGGAGCCCTGCACCGTCACGGAATCGATCTGGTCGACCTGCCGGCCAATCCGCTTCCGCAACAGCAGGCAGGCATCGATGACCGCATGAAAGACGATGCCGGCGGGGTAAGGCTTGTAGGTGTTTTTCGCGATTTCCCAGGTCTTGCCGAGGCCGTCGAGCATGCGACCGATGTCCGGCTCGTCGCCCATGGTGCGCGCCCAGCCGAGCGGACCTTCAATGGCGCGCGGTGCGGCCTCATAGCCTTGCTGCGCAAGCAGGGCGGCAAGCAGCCCGTTGCGCGCTGCGTTGCCGACGCTGACATTCTTGGCGGCACTCGGCAGGTTCTCGACATTGCCGGCGGACTGGCTTGCCGCCAGTCCGATCGCATTCGCGATCCCCTCCGCCGGCAGGCCGAGCAGCTTCGCGCACGCCGCCGCCGCGCCAAAGATTCCGCAGGTCGAGGTAATGTGCCAACCGCGCGCGTAATGCCCGGGCGAAACCGCATTGCCGATGCGACACTCGACATCCACGCCGAGGATGAACGCTGTCAGCACCTCGCGCCCTGACGACTTCCGCGTCTCGGCGAGCGCCAGGACGGGAGCGGCCACCGGTGCAGCCGGATGAATGATCGTCTCGGGATGGGTGTCGTCGAAATCGAGCAGATTGGCCGAAACGGCATTGAGAAACGATGCGCACATCGCGTCCATCGACTCGGAATGACCGATGACCGTCGCGGTCGCGACACCGCTGAACGGCGACAGCGTGCGCATCGCAGCCATTACCACCGGATCGCGTGCGGATCCGAGCGCGGTTGCGAAGAAATTGAGGATCGATCGCCGGGCCTCGAGGCTCTGCGCCTCCACGCCCGTCCACGACGCCGCCGCGACAAAATCGGCGAGCGTCCGGCTCACGCTTGGAATGGGATCTTGCGGCACGTGGGACGTCTTCCTCGTTTTTTCGGACCTTATGCCGATCCGCGGCAAACTGTCGACCCCAAATGTTATGCTTGACAGCTTGTCAGACAATCATAACAATCCGGGCGCTGGCACGGGATCCCGCCGCCGCAATGACGGCGGTCGTCCAGGCCGGCCGGTGAACTGACAACGACAAGATCAAGACGGCGCACCCCGAGTGGGATCGCGCGACAGGGAGTGAACGATGGCGGGAGAGACGCTCGGCGTGATCGGAACGGGCCGCATGGGCAGCCCCATGGCGGGGCGGTTGATGGACGCGGGCTATTCGCTCGTCGTTTACGACACGCAGACCGACGCCACGCAACCGCTGGTCAAGCGCGGCGCCCTCGCCGGCAAGTCACCGGCGGACGTCGCCTCCCGTGCCGACATCGTGCTCGCCAGCCTGCCGACACCTGATGTCGTGAAGGCGGTGATGCTCGGGCAGGACGGCATCAGCAGCGGCACCCGTGCGAAGATCGTGATCGATCTCTCGACCTCGGGTCCCGGCGCGGCGAAATTCGTCGCTGAAGGCCTCAAAGCCAAGGGCATGACGCTGGTCGATGCCCCCGTCAGCGGCGGCATCAAAGGCGCCGTCAACGGCACTCTGGCCGTGATGGTGTCGTGCCCGCAGGCGACTTACGAGGCCGTGCAGCCGATCCTGAAGAATTTCGGCAAGCTGTTCTACACCGGAGACAAGCCCGGCGTGGCACAGACCGCGAAGCTCGCGAACAATCTGATGGCGGCGGCGGCGCTGGTGATCACGTCGGAAGCGGTGGCCATGGGCGTCAAGGGCGGCGTCAACGCCAAGGTGTTGATCGACATCATCAACGCCAGCAGCGGTCGCAACAGCGCCTCCGAAGACAAATTTCCCCGCTCGGTGCTGCCAGGCACCTTCGATTTCGGCTTCACCACCGGCCTTTCCTACAAGGACGTCCGTCTCTGCGTGGACGAGGCCGAAGCCATGGGCGTGCCGATGGTCTGCGGCGCGGTGGTGCGGCAGATGCTGGCGATCACCAATGCAAAGTACGGCGCCTCATCCGATTTCACTTCGATCGCCAAGGTGCTCGAGGAGTGGGCCGGGGTCGAGATGCGCGGCTGAGCGCAAGAACCTTTGGGAGAGCAAGTTGCTATGACGAACGGCCCGACCGGATCAGGCAAGGGATCGCTCGCGCGCCAGATGGCGCGGAGCGCACTTGCCGTTGATCTCGGCGATTTCGGGCCCGAGATCGTCGCCAAGGCCAAGCTCTGCCTGCTCGACTTCCTGTCCTGTGCCTTCGAGGCCGGCCAACATCCCTGGAGCCGTCAGGCAATCGCGATCGCACAAGGTGGCGGCAGCGCAACCATCATCGGAACGACGCGCCTCTCCTCGCCGGCCGATGCCGCCTTCGTCAATGCCGTGATGGGACACGGCCTCGTGCGGGAAGACATGCATGCGGCCAGCATCGCGCACCACGGCGTCGTGATCTGGCCGACATTGCTCGCGCTATCCGAACAGTCGCAGCTGCACGGCTCAAGGCTGCTCGCAGCCGCGATCATCGGCTATGAGACCGGCGCGCGGATCGGCCGCGCGTTGCTGACCTCCGATCTCGCCCGGCTCTATCGTCCGACCGGACTCGTGGCCCCACTGGGCGCGGCGCTCGCCGGAAGTTTCGCGCTCAACCTGTCCGAAGACGCAGCGACCACCGCCATCGCGATCGCGGCCAACACGTCCAGCGGTCTCAATGAGTGGCCGCATGCCGGCGGCTCCGACATGTATTTTCATCCGGGTTTCGCCGCCAGCAACGCGATCAAGGCGGTCGGCCTGGCCGCGGCCGGCGCCTTCGGCTCCGAAACGATCCTGGAAGGCGAGGCCGGCCTGTTCGCCGCCTATCGCCGACAGGCCGCACCCGACGGCATCGCGCTATTCCCGAATGGCGAGTGCGAGATCATGGCCGTCTACAACAAGCCGGTCCCGGCCTGCAATTTCGCCCAGACCGCCGCGCAAGCCGCGCTCCGTGTCGCTCACGAGCTCGCCGGCACCGACGAGATCGACCGCGTCGTCGTTCGCGCGCCCGATGCAGCCGTGCGCTATCCCGGCTGCGATTCCATGGGACCCTACCGCAACGCGCTCCAGGCCAAGATGAGCATTCCCTTCAGCGTCGCGGCGACGCTGGCACGGGGCGAGGTCGAGGAAGAGAATTACGCCGAGCTCGACGATGCCGAGATCAATCGCCTCGTCGCGATCACAGATCTGAAGGCCGATCCCGCATTCACCGCGGCCTTCCCCGGCAAGCAGGGCGCGGACGTGACCGTGCATCTGCGCAGCGGCCGGACGATCCGGCATGCGCTGCCCGACGTCATCGCGGCAACGCCTTCAGAAATTCGCGTGCGCTTTCGCGCTGCTGCGGCCCGAATTCTCGGTACGGATCGCGCACACCGGCTCGAACAAATCATCGACGATTGCGAGCAGCTCGGCAATGCCGGCGACGTCGCAGCGCAGTGTCGTGTCGACACGGCGGAACGGGTTTTGCGATCGGCATCATAAGAAGTGCCGAAGAAGACGGGGGAAACATGGTCGACTTCGAGGCCCGCTTAGGTTCGGCAGCCGCGCGGAGGCGAAGCTGATGGAAGGATTTCTGCAAGCGCTCGCCGCGGGCCTTCTGATCGGCGCCGTCTACGGCCTGATGTGCGTCGGGCTCGGCCTGATCTTCGGCGTCATGCGCGTCATCAACTTCGCCCATGGCGATTTCATGATGCTCGGCATGTATACCGCCTTCTACCTGTTCACTGCCGCTGGCGTTCAATCATTGTTCGGCAATGCCGTCGGACCGTTCGTCTCCATCCTGCTGGCCGGCCCCGTGCTCGCCGTATTCGGCTACTTCGTCCACCGGGCACTGATCTCGCACGTCTCGGGGACGCGCACCGCCTCGCTCGAAGGCGAAGGCCACTACGCCCAGCTCATCCTCACGCTGGGTATCGCCCTGATCCTGCAGAACGGCGGCCTCATCGTGTTCGGCTCGGTGCTGGCCTCGATCCGCACGCCGCTGTCGAGCTCGGCCTGGGAGCTCGGCCCCTTCTTCGACATCAGCATCTTCCTCAACAAGGCACGCAGCATCGACATGATCGTTTCGCTGATCATGATGATCCTGCTTTCGCTGCTGATCACGCGAACGCGGATCGGCAAGTCGCTTCGCGCAGCCGCGGATAATCCGACCGCCGCGACCTATATGGGCATCGACGTCGACCGCGCGCATCGCACCGCCTTCGCGCTCGGCTGCGGCATCACGGCGATCGCCGGCGGTCTCCTCGCCACGAACTATCCGTTCCACCCGTTCGTCGGCCTCGAATACGTCATTGTCATGTATGCGGGCGTCGTGCTCGGCGGCATGGGCAGCATCATCGGCGCGTTCTGGGGCGGCATGACCATCGGGCTCGTGCAGCAGATGTCGACGCTGATCCTGCCGACACAGCTGCAGAACGCCGCGATCTTCGCCGTCTTCCTCCTCATCATCTTCTTCCGCCCGCAAGGCTTCTTCGGACGGATGGTGGAGAGGACGTGATCATGCTCCGGATGCGCTCCTTTCTGCCTCCCCTGCTCTTTACCATCGCCTATGCTGCGCTGTCGCTCGGCGTCACCAATTCCTATTACCAGCTCATCCTGACGCTGGTGCCGGTGTGGGCGGTGTTCGGACTGTCCTGGAACCTGCTCAGCGGCTACACCGGACTGATCTCGTTCGGCCACGCCGCGTTCTTCGGCATAGGCGCCTATGCGACCGCGCTTGGCCAGATCTACTTCGACATCTCACCCTGGCTGCTGATCCCCATTGCCGCCGTGCTCGGCGGCACCGCCGGGCTGCTGATTGGATTTCCGACCTTCCGCCTTCAGGGCCACTATTTCGCCCTGGCGATGCTCGCCTACCCACTCGCCATTCTTTACGTGTTCGAGTGGCTCGGCTTCCAGGAGGTGACGCTTCCGATCAAGCGCGATGCGCCGATCGCCTACATGCAATTCGCCGATCCGCACATCTACACACTGCTGGGGCTCGCAATCCTGCTTGCCACCATCGTGCTGACGCAATTCATCGAGCGCTCCCGCTTCGGCATGGCACTGCTCGCGATCAAGCAGAACGAGGCGGCCGCCGAGGCAGCCGGGATCAACACGCTCGCCTGGAAGCTGCGCGCGATCACGCTGAGCGGGGCCATTGCCGCGGCGATCGGCGGCTTCTACGCGCAGGTGTTGCTGGTCGTGACGCCGCAATCGGTGTTCGGCATGCTGGTGTCCGCGCAGGCGCTGACGGTCGCGATGTTCGGCGGCGTCGGCACAGTCTGGGGTCCGGTGATCGGTTCTGTGATCCTGATCCCGCTCGCCGAGATCCTGCACGCCGAGGCCGGCGCACGCTTCCCCGGCATCCAGGGCGTGATCTTCGGCTTCGCCATCGTCTGCGTCATCCTGCTGGCGCCAGAAGGCCTGTTCTGGAAGCTGCGCGATCTCCTGCGCAGGCGGATCGCGCCCAAGGCGGCTGCGTCCGACGCCCCCGAAAGTTCGGCCGCCAACGTCACCACGCTGAAGCCCGCCCCGCGGCAGCGTGCCGTAACGGGCGAAGTCATGCTGGAAGTGAAGAGCCTGTCGCGGTCCTTCGGCGGGCTCAAGGCCGTGCAGGATGTCAGCTTCAAGCTGCACAAGAACGAAATCCTCGGCATCATCGGGCCAAACGGCGCCGGCAAGACAACGCTGTTCAACCTCCTCAACGGCTTCCTGAAGCCGAGCCAGGGCGAGGTGCTGATCGACGGCCGCAACATGTCCGGGCAGCGGCCGCACGTGATCTGCGAGGCTGGCGTGGGACGCACCTTCCAGGTTATGCGGCCGTTCCTGCGCATGTCGATCCTCGACAATGTCGTGGTCGGCGCCTATGTGCGCGCGCGATCCGGCGAGGAGGCGCGCAAGCTCGCCGCGGATGCCGTCGCGCGCGTCGGCCTTTCCGCCGTCGCCGAGCGTGTCGCCGGCGAGCTCTCGACCAAGGAATTGCGACTGATGGAGCTTGCCCGCGCGATCGCCGGCCAGCCGCGCATCCTGCTGCTCGACGAGACACTGGCTGGCCTCGGCCATGGCGAGGCGGACGAGGTCGTCGCCGTGATCCAGCAGCTCGCGCGCGACGGCATGACCATCGCGATCATCGAGCACACGATGCAGGCGATGGTGCGGCTGGTCGACAGGTTCCTCGTGCTCGACCACGGCGCCGTCATCACCGAAGGCCTGCCGGAAGTCGTGACGCGCGACAACCGCGTGATCGAGGCCTATCTCGGCAAGAAATGGGTGGGCCATGCTGCGAATTGAGGGATTGAGCGCGGGCTATTCGGCCAAACCCGTGCTGAACGACATCTCGATCAATGTCGGTGCCGGCGAGTTCGTCGCCATCGTCGGGCCCAATGGCGCCGGCAAGACCACGCTGTTCAAGACCATCTCCGGCATCGTCAAGCCGAGCGGCGGAGCGATCACCTTCGAGGGCGTCGACCTCCTCGCAGTGCCGCCACCGCAGCGCGCCCATCTCGGCATCGCCCACGTCCCCGAGGGCCGCCAGGTCTTCCCGTCACTGACCGTGATGGAGAACCTCGAGATGGGTGCGATGACGGAGAGTGGTCGACGCGACTGGCAGACCAACATCGAGCGCATCTTCGAATGGTTGCCGGTGCTGAAGGAGCGCCGCGACCAGTTCGCGGGCACGATGTCAGGCGGCCAGCAGCAGATGCTCGCCATCGGCCGCGGTCTCGCCTCCTCTCCGAAGCTGTTGATGCTCGACGAACCCTCGATGGGGCTGGCCCCATCGACCGCCGACTTCATCTTCGAGCGCTTGATCGAGATCCGCCGCCAGTCGGGACTAACCATGCTGCTGGTCGAGCAGCGCGTCGCGGAAGCATTGGAATCCGCCGATCACGGTTACGTCCTCGAAGCCGGGCACGTCGTGCTCGAGGGCAATAACGATACGTTGCGCGCCGACGATCGCGTGCGCAAGGCCTACCTCGGCATGTGACAATCATAAAAGCAAAGACCAGGGAGCAAACAAAATGAACAAGATATCGAAGGGACTCTCGCGCCGAACCGTGCTGTCCGGCGCCGCCGCCGTCGGCCTTGCCGGCGTGGCGCGCGCGCAGGCGCCTGGCGAGATCAAGGTCGGGCTCATCGTGCCGCTGTCCGGCATCTATACCCGTCCCGGCCAGGTGATGAAGATGGGCGCCGAGATGGGCATCGAGCACATCAACGCGCAAGGCGGCATCAAGGCGCTCGGCGGCGCCAAGCTGAAGCTCGTCGTGATAGATTGCGGCGATACCACCGAGAAGGCCAAGAACGCGGCGCAGCGCATGGTAGCGCAGGAGCCGGATCTCGTCGCTGCCACCGGCTCCTATCTGTCGTCCTTCACGCTAGCGGTCACCGAAGTGACCGAGCGTGCCGAACTGCCGGTGCTGACGCTGTCCTATTCGGACCTTCTGACCGACCGTGGCTTCAAGTACATCTTCCAGACCGCCGCGACCGCGAGCCGCCAGTCCGAGCTCGGCTTGCCGACTCTGATGAAGCTCGCGGAAAATGCCTCGGGCAAGAAGCCGAAGACCGTGGCGATGCTGATGGACAACACCGCCACCTCAGTCGCTACCGCAAAGGCCCTGAAGGAGAAGCTGTTCGCGCAGGAAGGCCTTCAGCTCGTCGTCGAGGAGGTCTGGACCCCGCCGCTCTCGGATGCGACGCCGCTGATCCAGAAGGTTCGCTCGGCCAAGCCCGACCTGCTGCTGTTCATGCCGAACGCGGTCTCGGACGCCAAGCTCGGCCTCGAGAAGATCAGCGAGTTCGGCCTCGGCCAGGGCAAGATCCCGACGGTGTCCTTCAGCATCACCATCGCCGAGCCGGACATGCTGCAGAGCGTGAGCCCGGAGACCGTGCAGGGTATCATGACCATCGTCGCCAATTGGGGATCGAAGGGGCACGAGGCCCTGATTGCCGAGCTCAAGGCCAAATACAAGGAGCCCTGGATGACGCAGAACGTCATCTCGACCTATGGCGACATGTGGCTGATGAAGGAAGCGCTGGAGAAGGCGGGCAAGCCCGATCGCAATGCGGTCGCGCAGGCCTTCCGCACCATGGATGCCGGCCCGGCGAGATATTATCCGGGCGGCCAGCTCAAATTCGACGAGAAAGGCCGCAGGATCGGCGCCGGCGTCGTCATCGTACAATGGCAATCGGGCGTGCCAGTCACCGTTTATCCGCCCGAGCTCGCGCAGGCGCAGCCGTTCTGGCCGAAGAAATCATCATAGAGCCTCGCGCGATTTTTCAGGGAGGAGAATTGTCATGAGCAAGATCACGATCACCCGACGAACGCTGCTCGCCGGTGCCACCGGCACGCTGATCGCATCCCGCGCCTGGGCCCAGCAACCCTCGGAGGTCAAGGTCGGCCTGCTGGTGCCGATCTCGGGCATCTACGCCCGTCCGGGCACCGTGATGCGCCATGGCGCCGAGATGGCCGTCGAGCACATCAACGCGCAAGGCGGCATCAAGGCGCTCGGCGGCGCCAAGCTGAAGCTCGTGGTGCTCGATTCCGGCGATACCACCGAGAAGGCCAAGAACGCCGCCCAGCGCATGGTGGCGCAGGAGAGCGATCTGGTCGCGGCCAGCGGCGCCTATCTGTCATCCTTCACGCTCGCGGTGACCGAGGTCACCGAGCGCGCCAACCTGCCCCTTCTCACCCTCTCCTACTCCGACCTGATCACGGATCGCGGCTTCAAATACGTGTTCCAGACCTCGGCAACCGCGGGCTCGCAGGCCCGTCAGGCCTTGCCGCAGATCGTCAAGCTGGCCGAGACGGCATCGGGCAAGCGGCCGAAGACGGTCGCGATCCTCACCGACAACACGGCCGCGTCGATCGCCTCGGCGAAGTCGATGCGCGAAGGCCTCCTCGCTGAGAACCAGCTGCAGCTGATCGTAGACGAGACCTTCACGCCGCCGCTGGCGGATGCGACATCGCTGGTGCAGAAGATTCGCTCGGCCAAGCCCGACCTGCTCTTCTTCCTGCCGACCGTGATCTCGGACGCAAAGCTGCTGCTCGAGAAGATGAACGAGTTCGGCCTGGGCCAGGGCAAGGTGCCGACCATCTCGTTCGGCATCGCGATCGCCGAGCCGGACATGCTTCAGACCGTGAGCCCTGAACTGCTGCAGGGCGTTCTGACCTGCGTCGCCAGTTGGGGCGCCAAGGGCCACGAGGCCCTGATCGCCGAGTTGAAGAGCCGTTACAAGGAGCCGTGGATGACGCAGAACGCGATCTCCACCTATGGCGACATGTGGGTGATCAAGGACGCGCTTGAGAAAGCCGGCAAGGCCGACCGCGTCGCCGTCGGCGAAGCGCTGCGCACGATGGATGCAGGCCCTTCGAAGTACTACCCGCTCGGTGAGATCAAGTTCGACGAGAAGGGCCGCCGCGTCGGCGCCGGCATGACCATCGTGCAGTGGCAGTCCGGCGTGCCGGTGACGGTATTCCCGCCCGAGCTCGCGATGGCCAAGCCGTTCTGGCCGAAAACCTGACAACGCCCGAACGAGAAGCGGAGAACAATATGGACAAGGCGACCTACGACCGCGGTCTCGAAATCCGCAAAAGCGTGCTCGGCAGCGAGTTCGTCGACAAGGCGCTCGCATCCGCCGACGATTTCAATCGCCCGATGCAGGACCTCACCACCGAGTATTGCTGGGGCTATGTCTGGGGCCGCGAAGGGCTGACGCGCAAGACCCGCAGCTTCCTCAATCTGGCGATGCTCTGTGCGCTCAATCGTCCGCACGAACTAAAGACCCACGTCCGCGGTGCCCTCGCCAATGGCGCGACCAAAGAGGAGATCCGCGAGGTGTTCATGCAGGTCGCGATCTATTGCGGCGTGCCGGCGGGCGTCGATGCATTCCGGAACGCGAAGGAAGTCTTCGCCGAGCTAGACAAGAAGTAACGGAGCGCGGTGCGATGAAGGGCAAATGGGCGCTCGTGACCGGTGCGGCGGCAGGCCTTGGCCTCGCCGTGGCAGAAGGCCTGGCCGGCGCGGGCGCCAACATTGTCCTCCACGATCTCGTTGCGCCGAGACAAGGCGCGGATGAGCTCCGCGGCCGCTTCGGCGTCGAGACGATAGCGGCCGGCGTCGATCTGTTCCAGCGCGAGGCAATCGAGGCGATGATGGCGGACCTGCTCGGCCGCTGCGGCGCCATCGATATCCTCGTCAACAACGCCGTCGTCAGGCATTTCTCTGCGATCGAACAATTTCCGCCCGAGAAATGGGAGCAGGCGCTGGCGGTGAACCTTTCGGCGCCGTTCCACCTGATCCGCCTTGCCCTGCCGGCGATGAAGCAACGCGGCTGGGGCCGGATCATCAATATGGGTTCGATCTATTCGAGCCGCGCGGTCGAGGACCGCATCGACTACGTCACCACCAAGACGGCGATCCCGGGCATGACCCGCGCCGTCGCCATCGAGACGGCGCGCAGCGGCATCACCTGCAACACGCTCTGTCCCGGCACGCTGCCGACGCCCGCCATTCTCAACAAGATCGCCGCGATCGCGGCCGATAACGGCCGTCCGGTCGACGACGTGACCCGCGAATATCTCGGCGAGCGCCAGCCGACGCAGCGTTTCATCGAAATGGATGCCGTCGCGGCCATGGCCGTCTTTCTCTGCGGTCCCGCGGCAAATGACATCACCGGCGCCAGCCTGCCGATCGACGGCGGCTGGTCCATCGCATGAGAGCATGAAATGGGAGTGTTGCGATGACTGAAGGATCGGGCCGGACCGTCGTCCTGACCGGCGCCGCCGGCGGCATGGGGCGCGCGATCACCAAGGCGCTGCTGGACAGCGGCCGCCGCGTCGTCCTGGTCGATCGCGACGCCAAGGCCCTTCAGGAGCTGGCCGCGACGGCAGGCACCGCGGTGTTTCCGATCCAGCTCGACGTCAGCGATGCAAAGGCCGTCGACCGCCTGCCGGAGTCCCTCCCGGCGCATTTCAAGCCGGTCGATGTTCTCATCAACAATGCCGGCCACGACATCGGCGGGCGGACGCGTTTCGACGTCGGCTCCGCGGATGACTGGTCCAGCATCATCCAGACCAACCTGATCGGCCTGATGCGCGTCACCCGCGCGATCCTCCCCGACATGGTCCGGCGCGACGCCGGCCATATCGTCAACATCAGCTCCATCAACGCCGTCCGTATAATCCCGGATATGGCCGCCTACAGCACCAGCAAGGCGGGCGTGCACATGTTCACCGAGACCCTCCGGGGCGAGCTGGCGGACACCGCGATCCGGGTTACCGAGCTCCAGCCGGGCCTGACCAGGACCAACATCATCCTGACCCGCTACCGCGGCGACAAGCAGAAGGAAAAGGACTATTTCGACCAGTTCAGGATGGCGCTCGAGCCGGCCGATATCGCCCGTTCGATCGTCTTTGCCCTTGACCAGCCCGCCCACGTTCAAATTGCCGAAATGATGATTCTGCCTGTAAACCGGTATTGAATCATTCCAACCAAGGCCCGGACATGGAAAGACGCCGCGAATTGCAATCGACACTCCGCATCGACGACGTACCGACCGTCCGAGCGATGGTGGCGCAAAAGCTGCGCGAGGCGATCATGTCCGGCACGCTGAAACCGGGCCAGCGTCTGGTCGAGCGCGAGCTCTGCGAGATGATGGGCGTCAGCCGCCCCTCGATCCGCGAGGCGCTGCGTGCCCTCGAGGCCGACGGACTGGTCAATACGGTCCCTCACCGCGGCCCCGTGGTCTCCACGATCAGCCTGGAGGAGGCCCGGCAGCTGTACGCGGCGCGCGCGGTGCTCGAAGGCTTCGCCGGCCGTGAATGCGCCAGGCTTCACGACCCGGACGTGGCTCGCCGGATCGGGGAAGCCCTGACCCGGCTGAAGGCGGCCGCAGCCAAGCAGGACCTCGTCGGATGCCTGGAAGCCAAGACCGACTTTTACGCCGCTCTGATCGGTGGCTGCCGCAACGCCTTCATCGAGCGCATGCTCAAGCCGCTGCACGACCGGATCCAGCTGTTGCGGATCACCTCGATGTCGCAGCCGAAGCGGATCAACAAGAGTTTGCGCGAGGTCACCGCGATCTGGCGCGCGATCCAGAATGGCGATGCGGACCTCGCCGAGCGCTGCTGCGTCGACCACATCAATGCGGCTGCGGTGGCCGCGCTCGACATGATCGAAAAATCGTCGGCGGCCAAGGAGGCGGCGCCTTCCGACGACTAAAACAATGCCGCCAGGGAGTGTTCGATGCCGTATCTCGTACGATCGCTGATCCTGCTTGTCCTGCTCTATCCCTGCGGTGCGGCCATCGCAGACGACTATCCCACCCGCCCGGTCACGATGATCGTGCCGTTCTCAGCCGGTGGTCCCGGCGACGTGATCGCACGCATCCTCGGCGGCGCGATGAGCGCGACGCTGAAACAGTCGATCGTGATCGAGAATGTCGTCGGCGCCGGCGGCACGCTCGGCACCAACCGTGTCGCCAAGGCGGCGCCCGACGGCTACACGCTGCTCCTGATGCATGTCGGCCAGGCCACCGCGCCTGCCCTCTATGCCAAGCTGCCGTTCGATCCGGTCGGGGACTTCGCCATGATCGGGCTCGTCACCGACGTCCCGATGATCCTCGTGGCGCGGCCGAACTTTCCAGCCCAGGATCTCAACGAGCTCATCGCGCAGATCCGCAAGGCCGGCGACAAGATCACCTTCGGCAATGTCGGACTCGGCTCGGCCTCGCAGCTCTGCGGTTTGATGTTCATGAGCGCGACAGATACCAAGCTCACCCCGATCTACTACAAGGGCGGCGGCCCGGCGCTGAACGACGTCATCGCCGGCCACATCGACGTTTATTGCGACCCTGCAACCGGGCCGACGCCTTATATTCAGTCGAACACGATCAAGGGGTACGCGATCACGAGCAAGAAGCGGGTTGCAACCCTGCCGGACGTGCCGACCTCGACCGAGGCCGGCCTTCCCGCATTCGACGTGACGACCTGGTACGGCCTCTACGCCCCGCGCGGCACGCCGAAGCCCGTAGTCGACCAACTCGTCGACGCGCTGCAGACCGCGCTGAAGGATCCTGCCCTGATCAATCGGTTTGGTGAGCTCAGCATGTCCCCGGTTGAACCCGAACGCGCGACGCCGGAAGCCCTTGAAGCCTTTCTCAAGGCCGAGATCGGCAAATGGGGCAGGATCATCAGGGCAGCCGGGATCGAGCCGCAATAGGTTAGCTAGAGCGGATCGAGGCCGTTGTAGCCATTCCGAGAACACAACGTTTCTCGCACGAGCCCCGGCATCTGGACGGAGGCTGGTGCTGCGCGTGCAGCGGATCGTCTATCACACGTCCACCGAGATCAGGTCCGAGCTCGCCTGGATCGAGTCGCTGATAACGGAAGATATCGTCGTCACACCTCGCCCGGTCGCCGACGGTGAGGGTCGATTGCTGTCTCAGATCGTCCTGAACGGTTCACCGCGCTATCGACGAACGATATTTCGAATTCTACAAGCGTTTCCTCAACGCAAAACTCAGTTCGTGATTGGCGGCGAGTGAGAATGCGTCGAGATGACTTCCGGTGACTTGGAGTCGAGCGCGCCGACGTCAGCGTCCAATTCGGAGGCTTGAAGCGCCGTCCAAAGTCACGCTTACGGTTCCGCGGGGACGCATCACCGGACTGAACCCGGTGGCAGGACAATCGCAGGACTTGCTTGTCTTGATTGGGCATTTCGGCTCTAATCGCGATCGAGCGCCTATTGTGCGCCATCTTGCACGCTCCAGGGTCGCAGCGTGTTCCCCGGCAAAGGCTGCCACACCCTATGCTTGAAGGGCGGCAACGCTTTGAATTTCAAGGCGTCGCTCCTTCACCCAACGGAGCACCTCATGCCGCTCGATGCGTATCGGATCAACAGCGAGCCCTACTACGAGCCCCAGGCCGCCGAAATCGACATCTTCACGGCCGCCTACAGTGAGCGCCTGCCGGTAATGCTGAAGGGACCGACGGGCTGCGGCAAGACCCGGTTCGTCGAGCACATGGCGTGGCGGCTCGGCAAGCCGCTGGTCACGGTCGCGGCCCACGAGGACATGACCGCTGCTGATCTCGCCGGTCGCTATCTCCTCGAACCATCTGGCACGGTCTGGCATGACGGCCCCCTGACGCAGGCCGTCCGTCAGGGCGGCATCTGCTATCTCGACGAAATCGTCGAAGCGCGGCAGGACACCACCGTGGTGATCCATCCGCTGACCGACGCGCGGCGCATCCTGCCGCTGGAGAAGCACAACGAGATCGTACCGGCGCACGCCGAATTCCAGCTCACGATCTCCTACAATCCCGGCTACCAGAGCGCGGTGAAAGACCTGAAGGAGTCCACCAAGCAGCGCTTCGTCGCGATCGATTTCGGCTACCCCGCACCGTCGACCGAGAGCGCCATCATCGTCCGCGAAAGCGGTGCGGACAGTGCTCTGGCGGCCCTTCTGGTCAGGATCGCCGAGCGCTCCCGCAATTTGCAGGGACACGGCCTCGACGAAGGCGCGTCGACCCGGATGCTGATCCACACGGGACGCATGGTTCGCGCCGGCCTGCCGCTGAGCGCAGCCGTACAGGCCGGCATCGTGCTGCCGATCACGGACAATCCCGACATCCGCGCGGCGCTCACCGACGCAATCGCGGCGTGCGTTCCGTGAGCGCGAAGCCGTCTGCGGCGCTCCACGTGCCGTCCGAGCCGGAAGGCGTCGCGCAGCGACTACATGCGATGATGCGCCAGCGCGACGCATTGCGGCCGCTTTTTCTGGCGACGTGGGAGGCACTCTCCGGGCAATTCGATGCTGCCCAGCTCGAGACCTGGGCCGGCGGCGTGCTCGAACTCGTCAACGTGAATGCCGGCCCTGCCTGCTTGATCGCCTATTGGGAGGCGAGCCGCAACGCCGCCTCGACGCGCGACATTGCACCACTAATTGGCGCGGCGCAAATCGGCGCCGAGATCTGCCGTCATGCCGGCGCGCCCGCCGCAACCGCATCGTTGAACGCTCTGGCGGCCGCGCGTCGTAGTTTCGGAGGTACGGCACTAGCGCGCTGGTGGCGCGCGATGGAGGTGCTGGCGCGGGAGGCGCCAGAGTCCGTGCTGCCGGCCGCCGGCCGCATGGGACAAATCCTCTTGCCCGGCACGATCGAGGCTTTCGAGGATTTCATCGCCGCCGGCCTGCGCTCGGCTGCCGGCGACCGCAACCGCCGTCTTGCCTTCTTCTCTCTGCAGGACGATCTGGCGCGCCGCATGATCGCCCGCGATCCCGGCGGCGTCGGCTTTCCCGATATCCAGGCCGAGTTGAAGGCCTTCACCACGGCTTTGTGGGGCGAGCTGCCGTTGCTGCGCAGCATGGCTGGCGACAGCATGGACAAGCCGCAACGCCGCAGCACGATTTCCGGCCCGATCATCCGACTGCCGGAAAGCTATCGCGGCGTACAGGGCGATGCCGCCCGCGCTCTGTTTCGCGCCGCCACCGCACATGCACAGGCGCATCTGGTGCTCGGTCGTGCCCGGTTTCCGATCGGGACGCTGAAGCCGCTGCAGGTCGCCCTGGTCAACCTGATCGAGGACGCGCGTGTCGAAACATTGGCCATGCGCGCCCTGCCCGGATTGCGCCGGCTGTGGGCGCCCTACCATGTCGCCATGCCGGGCGGCGTCGCGACCGCCCCGGTGCTGCTGGCGCGGCTGGCGCGTGCGCTGTTCGATCCGGCCCATATCGACGACGACGGCTTCGTCGCCAAAGGCCGCGCCCTGTTCGCAGCCGCGCTGCCGCGCATCGAGGATTCCGCGATCAGCCGCGAGATCGGCACGCTGCTCGGCAACGACCTCGGCCAGATGCGGGTGCAGTTCAACGCCAGGACCTATGTGGTCGAACCGATCTATCGCGACGATGGACTGGGACTGTGGGATTTCGGCGAAGACGCGCAGCCCCCGGACGACGTGCTGGACCTGTTCATCGATGCCATGCGCGTGGAGTCGCAGGAGCGTGCCGACGGCAGTGATCAGCAGACCGAGCCGGACAGCGCCGAGGCCGGGATCGGCCGCGGCCGCCCCGTCGCGCCCGATGACCGCGGCATGGTGATCGCACGATATCCGGAATGGGACCGGGTCCACGGCATCGAACGGCCCGACTGGACCGTCGTACGCGAGGTCGCGGCCAAGACTGGCGATCCGCGTGCGATCGAACACGCGCTCGACGGCGCGGGAGCCGTGCGCAACCGCGTCGCGCGCCTGGTGCGTGGCCTGCGTATCGGCCGCACCGTCCGCTTGAAGCGGCAGTACGATGGGCACGATCTCGATGTCGATGCGATGCTTGACGCCGGCATCGCGTTGCGCAGCGGCCAGGAGCCCGACCCCCGCGTGTTCCGCTCATCGAAATCGATGCATCGCGATCTCTCCGCGCTGCTCCTGATCGATATTTCGCAGTCGACATGCGACCGCCTGCCATCGGGCGCAACCGTTCTCGACATCGAACGCCTTGCCGTCGCGGTCCTCTCCGAGGCCATGGATCAGCTCGGCGACCCCTTCGGCCTGCTCGCCTTCGCCTCCGACGGCCGCGAGGATATCAGGATGACCAGCATCAAGGGCTTCGATGAGGCGTACGACCGGCCTTGCCGGGCACGGCTGGCGGGGCTCAGCTCCGGCCTGTCGACCCGGCTCGGCACGGCATTGCGCCATGCCGGCGCAGTGATGGCGACCACCTCGGCGAGCCGAAAGCTTCTGATCGTTCTCACCGACGGGGAGCCATCCGACATCGACATGTCCGATCCGCTCGATCTCGTCGAGGATACCAGGCGCGCGGCAGTCAATCTCCATGGACGCGGCATCGACGCCTATGGCGTCGTGCTCGGCGCGGCCGGCATCGCATCCGCCGCACGCATCTTCGGACGCGGCAACACCATGCTGGTGCATCGGGTCGAGGATCTGCCGACACGGCTGTCGGAGCTCTATTTCCGTCTGGCGCGACGCTGAGCCTGAGATCGCCGAGATACGAAAAGAAATCGGCGTGCCGTCCTGCGCGCCTGCGCGGGGAACGACGGGAAGCAGGCATCACTTCCTTCGACGCGCCAGGGGAGCATCGAGCGCGGCATGGGCCGCGACATGAAACGCCGTGTCGAGCGCGCGTGCCAAAACGCCACCGTCCGGAGCAAGGATGCGCAACACGAGGCCTGCGCCGTTCGGCGCCAGCGAACATCCCGCCAGCGCCCCCCAGCGGCCGGCGGCCTGCTCCATGTCGGCCAACGCCGGCAATCGGTTCGGCGGCGCAATCAGCACGAAGTTTGCCACGGCGGCCATCGGGCCCAATGCCCCGTTGCGCATGTCGTCGCCATCGATCGCGCCGATGTCCTTCATCAGCAACCTGCCGCCCGGACGTGAGACGCTCAACCGGCTCTCGAAACGCGCGAACGGCCGGGCCTTCGCTTCGGGATCATGGACCGCAAAACCATCGGCGAGACACAGCACGGCATCCTCGGCAACCGCGGCATCCGTCTCCAAGGTGAGATCGGCACCGGGAAACAGCACGTAAGGATCGCTGGTCAAGGCGCAGAACGCGCCCTCTTCCACCGTCACGGCCAGTCGCTGGATCGCGCCGCTCGCGCGGCCGTCATGCACGACGGTCGAGGCCTGAGTCGTCATATGAAACGCGGCCAGCGCACCAACGCGCACATCCAGCTTGATGCGGTCGCCGGCATACAGGCCGCCCGAGGCGGATTGCAGATAGAGCGTGAGCAGATCGGGCCTCGCGGCATCGAGATGGAAGCCGCGGGTGATATGCAGGGGATAGCCGATCTGCTGACGGCGCAAGACGCTGCGACCGCCGGCGCGATCGACGACCAACGCGCCATCGAGCGAGCGCCCGGTCTCAAACCCGGAACAGGACTGCAGCAGAGATCGCATCGACGACCGCCTCCACGCCGACGCCGCTCTTCAAATTGGTCGGTATCACCGGCTTCGCGCCCCGCACCTGCCGCGCATCCGCCAGCATGCGATCGAGATCGACGCCGACATGGGGCGCGAGATCGACCTTGTTGACGACAAGCAGGTCGCAACGCAGCAGGCCGGGGCCTTTCTTGCGCGGAATGTCGTCGCCGCCGGCGACGTCGATCACGAAGATCCACCAGTCGACCAGATCGAGCGAGAAGGTCGAGGCGAGATTGTCGCCGCCGGATTCGAACAGGATCAGCTCCAATCCCGGGAAGCGTTCCTCGAGCTCGTCCCCCGCCGCAATGTTCAGTGTGGGATCTTCCCGGATCACGGTGTGCGGGCAGGCGCCCGCCTCGACCGCCGAAACGCGGGCAGGATCGATCAGTCCGGATCGCCGCAACCGCTCGGCGTCTTCCTTGGTCACGAGATCGTTGGTGACGACGGCAAAGTCGATATTGCGCCGCTGAAGCACCGGGATCAGCGCCTCGATCAGGGCGGTCTTGCCCGAGCCGACCGGGCCGCCGATTCCGACCCGCGCCGCACTGGCGCCGCCGCGGGCCTCGCTGTCGGATATACGCAAGGCATGAAACATGGCTCACCTCAACATGTAGCGGCGGGCCAGCGGCAGTTCTCGCGCCGGCTCGCAAGTTGCCAACACACCATCGACAATCACATCGAAGGTCTCCGGATCGACGGTGATGTGCGGACATGTGTCGTTCCACAGCATGTCTCGCTTGCTCAGCTTGCGTGTGCCTTGCACCGGCAGCAGCTTCTTCGCCAATCCCAGCTCGGCGCCCAGGTCGCGCGCCAGCGCCAGCGGATGGACGAAGCAGGCCGACAGCGCCGACGCGGCCCTGCCGAACGCGCCCCATTGCGGCCGCATCAGCATCGGTTCGCATGTCATCAGCGATGCCGCGCTGTCGCCCATCGCGCCCCAGGCGATGAAGCCCCCCTTGATGACGAGTTCCGGCTTGATGCCGAAGAAGGCGGGCCGCCACACCACGATGTCGGCGATCTTGCCCGGCTCCAGCGATCCGACGTGGTCGGCGATGCCGAACGTCCTGGCGGCATTGATGGTGTATTTGGCGATGTAGCGTTTGATGCGCGCATTGTCGCCCAAGCCCGGCTTGTCCTCCGGCAACGCACCACGCTGGTCCTTCATCTTGGAGGCAAGCTGCCAGGTCCGGCAGATCACTTCGTGGATACGGCCCATGCCCTGGCTATCGGAGCCCAGCATCGAGATCGCGCCAATGTCGTGCAGCACGTCCTCGGCCGCGATGGTCTGGGCACGAATACGGCTTTCCGCAAAGGCGACGTCCTCGGGAATCGCCGGATTGAGGTGGTGGCACACCATCGTCATGTCGAGATGTTCGTCGAAGGTGTTGACGGTGTAGGGATTGGTCGGATTGGTCGAGGACGGCAGGCAATGCATTTCGCCGGCGACGCGGATGATGTCGGGCGCATGACCGCCGCCGGCCCCCTCGGTGTGGTACATGTGAATGGTGCGGCCACCGATCGCCTCCAGCGTATTTTCGACGAAGCCGGATTCATTCAGTGTATCGGTATGGATCTGAACCTGGAAATCGTAGTCATCGGCAACCTCGAGGCAGGTGTCGATCGCCGCCGGCATCGAACCCCAATCCTCGTGCAGCTTCAGCCCCATCACCCCGGTCTCGAGCTGCTCGATCATCGGCGCCGCGCGATGGGCATTGCCACGGCCGAGAAAGCCGAAATTCATCGGCCAAGCCTCGGCGGCCTGCAGCATCTTGCCGGTGTTGAACGGTCCGCCGGAATCGATGCCGACCGTGATCGGTCCGAGCGAGCCGCCGATCATGGTGGTGATGCCGCTCGCGATCGCATGCTCGACGAGGCCAGCGCTGTCGAAATGCACGTGCACGTCGATGGCGCCGGGGGTCGCGATCAGCCCCTCGCAATCCCGCACCGTGGTGCCGATGGAGACGATCAGGTTCGGATCGACGCCATCCATGATGGCGGGATTGCCGGCCTTGCCGAAGCCGACGATGCGGCCATGCCGGATGCCCAGGTCGCCCTTGACGATCCCCAACACGGGATCGATCATCAGCACGTTGCAGAGCAGGAAATCGAGCGCGCCCTCGGCGCTGGTGATCCCGGCCATGCCGATGCCGTCGCGCAGGGTCTTGCCGCCGCCATGCAGGCATTCGTCGCCATAGACCGCATGATCGTGTTCGACCACCGCATACAGCGAGGTATCACCGAGCCTGACGGCATCGCCCGTGGTCGGGCCGTAAAGGGCGGCGTAGTCACGCCGGTCGATCATCGCCACGTCGCAGTCTCCTTCCAGATTTCAGGCGCCCTTGAAGCCGCGCGCACGGGCTCGCGCCAGCGCCGCCGCTTGAACAGCGGGATCGGACGCCGCGCCATCGGTGAGATTGTTGAGTCCGGTCAAATGCTGCTCGCCGCCGAACTCGACCAGATTGACCTCCTTCGAGGCACCCGGCTCGAACCGCACCGCCGTCCCGGCCGGAATGTCGAGCCGCATGTTGATGGCGCTGGCGCGATCGAACTCGAGCGCCTTGTTGACCTCGAAGAAATGAAAATGCGACCCGATCTGGATCGGACGATCGCCGGTGTTGACTGCCGTCAAGGTCAGTGTGCGGCGGCCGGCATTGAGCGCGATCTCGCCGTCCTGCGCCAGCACGATGCCCGGACGTTCGGTGTCGGCCTCCGTGCCCGGGGACGGCCGGATCGGCTCGTGCACCGTGACGAGTTTGGTACCGTCGGGGAAGACACATTCCACCTGGATGATGTCCATCATCGCGGCGATGCCGGGCAGGACGTCCGCAGACGACAGCACCGTCGAGCCATAGCCGATCAAGTCGGCGACGGAACGGCCGTCACGCGCGCCCTCCAGGATCTCGTCGGTGATGAAGGCGACGGCTTCCGGATAGTTCAGCTTCAGTCCGCGGGCGCGGCGGCGGCGCGCCAGCTCGGCGGCATTGAAGATGGTCAGGCGCTCCAGTTCGGTTGGCGTCAGCAGCATTCGAAATCACCCTCAATTGGCGAACAGCCGCAGATCGGCCTGGGCGTGCCGTGCCGCGGCAACATCGAGGAAAGGCACGAAACTGGACAGTTCGACCTCATCCGGGACCTCCTGAGCGGCGAGCTGCTCGATCAGCGGCAGACATCGCTGCAGCACCCCCTGTCCTTGCAGCGCGCCCACGGCACCCAGCCTGATCGCGGCAGTGATCACGCCGGACGCGGCCGTATAGCCGGAGCAGAGTTGCGCCAGCGCCTCGTCCAGCCCGAGTTCCGACCACACCGCGCCCTGCATGACGGCGATATGTCCCAGACAATTCCCCGCCTGCACGTCATCGCGTAGCGCGATGGCCAGGGGCTGTCCCAGCCGGGCGTGCGAAGCAAGAAAAGCTCCCCCATTGCGGCGCGATCCCGTGCGCAATGTCTCGATCAGCGTGGAGGCCTCGACCTCGCGATCGACCGCTGCGATGGCTTCCCGATCGCCCCTGGCACGATACGACCACAGCAATGCGACCCTGTCGTAGCAGGCCCAGCGCTGCTTCAACATCGCAGCGACCAATGCCTCGAAGTCGCCCAAAGTCATGTCGCGGCGAAGCGCGAAAGCGCCCTCGATCCCATAGGAAAACGCAAAGGCCCCGCTCGGAAACGCGCCGTCCGCCTGCCAGATCGCCTGCAAAACCCGGAGCATGGCTCAATGATCGTGATGATGGTAATGGCCGCCGCGGGCGCCGCCAGGCTGGGGCGGCTCGACGGCCTCGACCGCCTCCGCAGACTCTTCATCGAGTATCGTGACACCGACCCGGCGGGCGCTGATCAGGTTTTCCAGGCGCGCGGTGTAGTCTTCCGGCCGGCCTTCCAGTGCGACCAGCAGCACCTCGCCGCCGAACCGCACCCGCCAGTGTAGATTGCCCACGTGGTAGCCGAGCTCCACGGCGTCGGCGATCGAGCGCGGCTCCAACCGCAACCAGCGTTCGGTTGCGGCGCGGACCACGATCGCACGGTCTGGCTCCAGCACCAGCACGGCGCCGTCGAAAAGCTTTTCATGACGAGGCAAGGCGATCGCCAACTCTTCACCGCCGTGCGTAGTGATCAAGAGACGCCGCCGCGCCAGATCGGTCGCCGGCACATTGGCGATATCGACCGCCCCCGCATGCTCAAGACGGTGAAGCGCCTCGGACAAAGCGGGCTCGACCCGGCTCCCCAGCACGCGTTCGATGCGCAGCATCGTTGGTACCTCGCGAATTTCATGATCAGGCAAGATGGGCGACGGATATCAATCCGCCGCCCCCGGCGATATGCGTCCTAGCGGTGCGCCACCTTCTTGCTCGGGATGCCCTCGATCGGACATTCCTCGGTTCCCACCGTGGTGCGCGTGAAGGACTCGACCATCTCCCGCGTGCCTTCCGGATCGGCGATCCACTTGGCGTAGAAATCATATGGGCAGGCCGCAACGCCACGATCACCCTCGCCGGAGTTGATCATCCCCGTGTAACCGCGATGCACCAGCTTGAAGAGATGGTTCTGCGACTGGCCGTTTTTGCGGGCGTCGCGGATCAGCGACTTCGACAGCTGGGCATAGTTGACGCCGTACTCTTCCTCGCCGCATTCGCCGAGCGTGCGGCCGTCGAAGCCGATGATCGCGGAATGACCGAAATACGAGTAGACGCCGTCGAAGCCCGTGGCGTTGGCGACCGCAACATAGACATTGTTCGCCCAGGCCATCGCCTTGGCCATGATGACCTGCTGGTCCTTGGCCGGATACATGTAGCCCTGGCACCGCACGATCAGCTCGGAGCCCTTCATCGCGCAATCGCGCCAGATCTCGGGATAGTTGCCGTCGTCGCAAATGATCAACGAGATCTTCAGCCCCTTCGGGCCCTCGGAGACATAGGTGCAATTGCCGGGATACCAGCCCTCGATCGGCACCCAGGGCATGATCTTGCGATACTTCTGCACGATCTCGCCCTTGTCGTTCATCAGGATCAGGGTGTTGTACGGCGCCTTGTTCGGATGCTCCTCGTGGCGCTCGCCGGTGAGCGAGAATACGCCCCACACCTTCGCCTTGCGGCAGGCCTCGGCGAAAATCTCGGTTTCATCGCCCGGGATGACCGAGGCGGTCTCGTACATCTCCTTGGAATCGTACATGATGCCGTGGGTGGAGTACTCCGGGAAGATTACCAGATCCATGCCGGGCAGACCGGTCTTCATGCCGACGACCATGTCGGCGATCTTGCGGGCGTTGTCGAGCACCTGCGCCTTGGTATGTAGGCGCGGCATCTTGTAGTTCACGACGGCGACGCCGATCGTGTCGTTGCTTGACGTAATATCACCGTGCAGCATGTCGCTCTCCTTTTAAAACGTTCTTGCAGCTTCAGCTCACACCGCCATGTGACGATGCACCATCTCGTCGGTCAGTTCGGAAATCGCGCCGGCCACGACCACGCGTCCCTTCTCCATCATGGCGAAGCGATGCGCAGCGCGACGCACGAACGAGACGTTCTGCTCCACCAGGATCACGGTAAGGCCCACCTCCCGATTGAGGCGGATGATGATCTTCTCGATCTCCTCGACGATCGACGGCTGGATGCCTTCGTTCGGTTCATCGAGCAGGATCACCTTGGGATCGGCGGCAAGCGCACGAGCGATCGCGAGCTGCTGCTGCTGCCCGCCCGAAAGCACGCCGCCGTTGCGGGTCAGATTGTTCATCAGATAGGGAAACAGCTCGGCGACCAGTTCCGGGATCTCGCGCTTGCCGTCATGCCGGGCGAACGAGCCCATAAGGATGTTCTCGCGGATCGTGAAATCCGGAATGATCTCGCGTCCCTGCGGTACATAGGCGATGCCGGCCCGCGCCCGCTGGAACGTCGGCTCCTTGCCGATCTCACGCTCGTCCAGCCTGATCTGCCCGTCAATCCGGTCGGTCAGGCCCATCAGCGTCTTCAGCAGCGTGGTCTTGCCGGTGCCGTTACGTCCGAGCACCGCCGTCACCTCGCCGCCCGGCACCTCGAGGCAGACGTCGTGCAGGATGTGGCTGCGATCGTAGAAACTATCGACGTGCGAGAACGCCAGCATCAGGAAATCCCCTTCGAGCCGAGATAGGCTTCCTTCACCTTCGGATTCGTCTCGATCTCCGTAACGCTGCCCTCGGCGAGAACCTGGCCCAGATGCAGCACGGTGATGCGTTCCGCGATCTCGCGCACAAAGGCCATGTCGTGCTCGACCACGATGATGGTGTGGCGGCCCCGGAGGTTGTTGACGATCAGGGAGGTCTTGTGGGTCTCCGCCTGGGTCATGCCGGCGGTCGGCTCGTCCAGCAGGATGATCTTCGGATCCTGCGTGATCAACAGGCCGAGCTCCAGCCATTGGGTCTGGCCGTGGCTCAGATAGGCCGCAACGCGGTCGGCTTCGTCGGCCAGCCCGATCAGTTCCAGCACCTCGTCGACCTTGGCCTTGGCCGGAAAGCCGAAGCCGAGATTGGCGAATACGCCGGGATTCCTGCAGCTCGCCACTTCGAGATTGCGGCGGACCGTGAGCTCCTTGAATACGCTCGGAATCTGGAACTTGCGGCCGATGCCGGCGCGCGCGATCCGATGCTCTTCCCAATTGGTGATGTTGGTGTCATGCAGGAAGACGCGGCCTTCGGTCGACTTGGTCTTGCCGGAGATTAGATCCATCAGCGTGGTCTTGCCGGCGCCGTTCGCGCCGAGCAGAACCCGCAACTCCCCCTCCTCGATGACCAACGACACGCCGTTGACGGCCTTGAAGCCCTCGAAGTCGACGCCGAGCCCGTCGATGGTCAATGCTGCCTGCGCCATGGGCTACTCCGCGAGCTGTGAGCTGGCATCGTGGACACGCAGCGCGACCGAGCCAGCCGGCGCCTTGCGCGTAACCGCGCGATCAATCAGATCGTGAGCAAGCCCTGCAATGCCGCGCGGCAGATAGAGCACGACCAGCACGAAGATCAGTCCGATGATGGCTTTCCAGGCCTCTGCGAACCCCTCGGCTTCGCTGACGGTTGCAGAGATCATGTTGATCGCAATTGCGCCGATGCAGGCGCCGAGGATCGAGGCGCGGCCGCCGACCGCTGCCCACACCACCATGGTGATCGAAAAGCTCAGATCCATGAAGGTCGGCGATGCGAACTCCGAAACGATGACATAGAGCATGCCGGCGAAGCCCGCGATGGCCGCCGAGACCGCGAAGAAGAAGGTCTGGTAGGCCGGCACGTCGAAGCCGAGATAGCGGGCGCGGTTCTCGTCGTTGCGAACCGCCTGCAGGATCACGCCAGCACGGGTGTCGATCAGCAGCCGCGCTGCGAGCAGCACCACGCTCAGCGAACCCGCAACCAGGTAGTAGGTCGGCACGATATACGGATCGAATTCGAACTCGCCGACCTTGAACCAGCCCAGATCGGTCAGGCCGTTGAAGCCGTTCGTGACCGGCTGCGCATCGATCATCACCAGCCGGACCAGCAGCACCAGCGCCAGCATGATGATGGAGACGAACACGCCGGAGATCCGCTTGCGGAAGACGATGAGGCCGACCACCACCGCCATCAGGACCGGCAGGATCACGCCCATCGCAAAGCCGAACCATTGGCTCTGAAATGGCAGCCACAGGAACGAAGCCTTGGTGATGCAGCAGAGCTCGGTCTTGGCCCCCGGCTCGGCGTTCCACAGCATGAAATCCGGCACCGGCTTGTCGGAACCCTGCTGCAGACTGGTGGCGCTGGCCAGCTTCAGCGACATCGCCAACATGTAGGCTCCAGCACCGAAGAACAGTCCCTGGCCGAGATTGAGGATGCCCGCATAGCCCCAGGACAACGCGACCGCGATACCGAGCATGCCGAACACCAGATACTTGGCGATGCGGTTCAGCCAGAACGGGTCCATCGCCAGCGGCACCAGCATGATCAGGATCACGAAGCCGGCGTAGATCGCCCAGTCGATGCGGCGCTGCGACGACATTTCAGCGCCCCTTGAGGGCGAACAGGCCCTTTGGCTTGAGAATGATGATCGCGATCACCACACCGAACACGACGGCGCGTGCCAGGATATCGTTGGTCCCGGCGGCAACTACACCGTTGATCTCGCCGAGAATCCCCGCCGACAGCACCGATCCGAGCAGACTGCCGACGCCGCCCATCACGACGACCAGGAAGCCGTCGACCACCATCGACGTACCCATGTCCGGAAACACCGTCTTGAAGCCGGACATCATCACGCCGGCGACGCCGGCAAGGCCCGAGCCGAACGCGAAGGTCAGCGCGTTGACGCGCTCGACATCGATGCCGCACGCCGCGGCCATCTTCGAATTGCGGATGATGGCGCGGACCTGGGTGCCTGCGACGGTGCGGTAGAGCAGGAACCACGTGGCGAGCGTAAGGACCGCCGTAACGAGGATGATAAAGGTCCGGTAGCGATTGATATCGACACCGGCGATATGAAGGGTTCCCTGCAATATCCCGGGTACATCGACATTCTGCAGACCGGGGCCAAGTCCCTGGATGTGCATGCCGAAGAACGTGAGCCCGAATTCCAGCCGCACGGCCTGCTGGATCAGGATCGCGACGCCCCAGGTCGCCAGCAGGGTGTCGAGCAGCCGTCCGTACAACTTGCGTACCACGATGCGCTCGATCAGAAGCCCGAGCAGCGCCGTCACGATGAAAGCGAGCGGGATTGCGACGAAGATGTTCGTCCCGAGCCAAAGGCCCGACAGCACCGTCACATAGGCGCCGACCATGACCATCTCGCCATGCGCCATGTTGATGACGCCCATGGCGCCATAGGTGATCGCAAGGCCGAGAGCGACCAGGAGGAGGATCGAACCCAGGCTGAGACCGATGAACAGAACTTCGAGCATGACAATACCTCATCGTCCATCGCACGGGAGACCGCGCGATGGACGAGGTTTCCTTGACGTCAGGTTTTCAGCTTGGCCGCGTCGAGCCCCTTCGACGTGCAGAAGAGGTTCGTCGGCGTCTCGCCATAGGCGACGTAGGGCAGCGGCATCACCGGCTCCTTGTAGGCGTCGATGATCTTGCCCTGACCGTCCGGTTGCCACTGCGCGATGCGCGGGGTCAGGTAGGCGTGCAGGTTCTCGGCTTCGATCTTGACGTGGCCGTTGGGCGCGTCGAATTCCTGACCCTTGACCGCCTCGCGGATCGCAGTCGGGGTGACCTCGGCGGCCTTCTCGACCGCCTGCTTCCACAGGAAGACCTGGAAGTAGGACGATTCCAGCGCGTGGTGCGTCACCGCCTTCGGATCCTTCACGAAGGCCCGATAACGCTCGACGAAGGCCTTGTTGCGGTCGGTGTCGATTGCCTGGAAGTAGGGAAACGAGGTGTACGAGCCGACGGCATAATCGGCACCCATCGCCGCGATCTCGATCTCGGAGGTCACGGTCGCGCAGATCGGAAGCTTGTCATGAGTGAGACCCTGGTTCTTGTACTCGCGGTAGAAGGCGATCACGGAGTCGCCGACCACGTTGGACAGCACGACGTCGCAGCCCGAGTTCTTGATCTTGTTGACCATCGAACCCCATTCGGAATGGCCAAGCTCGAGATATTCATCGGCGATCCATTCGCCGCCGTTCTTCTCGATCAGAATCTTGGAGACCTTGGCCATCTCGCGCGGATAGATGTAATTCGATCCGACGATGAAGAACTTCTTCTTGCCGAGCGTCTTGATGATCCAGGGAATGAAATTCGAGAGCTGTTGGTTCGGAACAGCGCCGGTATAGACGACGTTCTTCGAGCACTCGAAGCCTTCGTAGTAGGTCGGGTAGAAATAGAGGTTGTTGCGCTTCTCGAACACCGGCAGCACGGCCTTGCGGCTGGCCGACGTATAGGAGCCGAATACGGTCGGCACGCGATCCTGGATAACGAGTTTCGAGGCCTTCTCGTTGTAGGTCTTCGGATCCGACGCGCCATCCTCCGCGATCGCCGCGATCTTCATGCCCTTGACGCCGCCCGCCGCGTTGATCTCGCTGATCGCCATCATGGTGGCGTCATGCAGCGATTTCTCCACGATCGACAACCCGCCGGTCAGCGAGAACAGCACGCCGACCTTGATCTCGCCCGCAGCATGAGCGCCCGTCGAAAACACCCAGGGGGATGTGATCAACGCGCCGCCCGCCAAAGCGCCGCCCTTCAGAAATTTACGTCTATCAACTGCCATCGCACACTCCCCGTTGGCTCCAGACACAGATCTGCGATCGCACCGAAGCACGCTGCTACCGTGAGACAATCGCCAAGACTCAAGCGGGCGTCGTCAACACGAAGGTGACGACAACACCACGCGCCCCAGAAAACAAAAAAGCCCGACGGACCCTCGCGGGTCCTTCGGGCTGCTCAGCCGGAGCCGAACCAGCATCATCGATGGTTCGGCAAAGTCGCGAAAGATTTTCTCTTCACGACGGACGAAAGCTAATCACCTTTGGCGCGATATTGCAACAGCTCGTTTGCGTGAATGATCGCCGAAGCCATATCGTCCATCGACAAGCGCTTCGACATGGCTTGTCGCCGGATGCTTTCATAAGCATCAGCCTCGCTCAATCCCTGACCGTCCATCAGGATCGCCTTGGCCTTCTGGATACGTTGAATGCCCGCGAGCTTGCGTTCGAGCTTGCGTACACGCTTGTCAGCTTCGCGACGCTCCATCCAAAGGCTGCGCGCAATGGTGATGTTGGTCAACAGGCCGAAGGGCCGGATCGGACGCTCGATGACTGCGACGGCGCCGAACTCGAGCACAAGTTGCAGCGTCGACGGATCCTCGTAGGACACGACGGCAATCAGGGTCGGCCGACGATTGACGTCGGATTTCAACAGGCGCTGCATCTCGGTCCGCATGTCGTGCTCGATCGCGAGCAGCACGATGTCGGCCCCTTCCTGCCAGCATTCCGGCACCGGCCATTGCATCTCCACCATGCAACCGATGCGACGCAGATGCTCGACCAGCTTGGTCCGCTCCGAATCCGGCGGATGCACGACATGAACCCGCAGACCACGCAGATCGCGGAGAATTTGAATGGCCACGCCTGGTTCTCCGTCCAACTAGGCAACCATGGGGATCATGGACGAATGAGTTGCTGGTCATCGACGGACCAATCGTCGAGTCTCTGCACGACACAATAGGGATCCGGTTTCACGCGCACACCTGGATTCCACACGACCTGGAAACGGCCGTTTCGATCCAGCCGCGCGATCCGCGGCCAAAGATAGGTGTGGTTGTTTTCGGGATCGACACGCACTCTTCCCTGCGGCGCGTCGAATTCGAAATCCCTGAGATTGCCAAGCACCTGTTCCGGATCGTCGGAGCCGCACTTTCCGACTGCACGCATCGCCAGATGCACCTGGAAGTAGGACGCTTCGGCGCCGGCCGTCACGGGCGCGTCGTCTCCGTATTTATGCTTGAAGCTCGAGACGAAACGCCGCGCAGCCGCCGAGGACAGGGTCTCGAAGAACGGTGCCGCGGTGATGTGTCCCTCGGCAACCTCGGCGCCCATTTCGGCAACTTCCGCCTCGTTGGTGGCGAGACTTGCTATCGGCATGCGTGCGGGGTCGAAGCCTGCCGCCCGATAGGCACTGTAGAATGCCGCCGTGCCGGAGCCCACCACGGTAGAGAAGATCACCTCCGGCGAGGTCTTCTTGATCCGCGCAATGACCTTGTCGAAATCCCCCAGGCTGGCCTGCAGCGGCACATAGATCTCATCGAGCACCTTGCCTTTGCTCTGCACGACGAAGTCCGCCATCAACCGGTTCGATTCATAGGGATAGATGTAATTGGACCCGACGAGCAGAAAGCGGTTGCCGTAGGTCGAAAGCAGGAAACGTGCAAGCTGGATCGAATTCTGGTTGGGCGCTGCGCCTGTGTAGATACAATTGCGCGAATACTCGAACCCCTCGTATTGCGTCGGATAGAACAGCAGGCCACGGTGGCCTTCGACGACCGGAAGCACGGCCTTGCGGGTGCTGGACATGTAGCAGCCGAACAGGATCCTGATGCGATCGAACTGGAACAGCCGCTCGGCAAAGGCGCGGTATTTCTTCGGATCTGAAGCGGGATCGTAGATCACGGGTTCGACCGGCCGGCCGAGGACTCCGCCATTGGCATTGATCTCTTCGATCGCGAGCAAGGTCGCATTCAGCTGCGTGCGCTCGATGGCCGACGTCACGCCGGTCTGCGAGAACAGCACGCCGACCCGCCAACTGTCCGAATGGTCTTTGGCTGACACCATCAAATCACGATCGTTGGCTGCATCCGTCAACGCTGCCCCTCTTCTCGCGGCGCCATATCGCGCCCTTGCGGCATCTCCAGTCTATGATGAATAATGGGGATGACGTCAACGGCCGGTTCACCGCCCGGAACGACCGCGGGCACGACGCATTTCGTTCGGATATCAACAGTCCAGGGTGTCGCCCCGAGACCGTTCGCGGCGCGTTGATACGTTTGCAAGAGTTGACCGAAGGATTGAGGATGGCCGCAGGAGCGTCGGCGGAATTGATCAGGCCGCCGAGGAAATGATAGCCGAGCTCGGAGACGCCGAGCTCGCCGCCTTCGTCCTCGAACGGATTTCGTTCACCTTTCCACAGCGACACGTGCACATGGCAACCGCTGCCGGTCGGCGAAATGAACGGCCGATAGCGACCGCCATGGACCCTGTCGGCTAGATCGCGAAGATTGTCGTCGAGGTCTTGCCCGTGGGCGTCCACTGTCACCCGTCTACCCCGGGCGCCGCCTGCCGCGGCAGATACGCCCTTTCGAACGCAGCGACGTCAACGTGATGCAGCAGCGCCGTGAACCGCGGCGGCATTTTCATCCGCTGGACATCATGAGCTCCTGCTGACGCCTTCAATAGTGAAGGCAGCCCAAACCGGCGGCGGCTGCCGGAATTGAAGTCATGATGGCGGCTATGGGGTGTGCGGCGTTTCGTGGCCGACCACGGCACGATATGGTCAGCCCTCTCAACGAGACCTTGCCGTTCCACGGCCCGGCATTGCCGGACTGTCGAGATCGTGTCCAGAAACAATCTGAAACAACATTCTTCGCCATTTGGCCCGAATCTTGGACAAACAAGTCGCATGGCCATTCAGAATCCCAACATCCTTGTCGTCGAGGACGACCGCGAAACCCGGACGTTGATTGCGCAATACCTGCGCAACAACGCCTGCAACGTCACGGCCGTGAGCGACGGCCGCGAGATGTCGCGCGCCATGGCCGACCACCGCGTCGATCTCATCATCCTCGATGTCATGCTGCCCGGCGAAGACGGTCTCAGCCTCTGCCGCAAGGTGCGTTCGGAAGCGCAGACGCCGATCATCATGCTGACAGCGCGCGGCGAGGACGTCGACCGCATCGTCGGGCTCGAGATGGGCGCGGACGACTATCTGCCCAAGCCCTTCAACCCGCGCGAGCTGCTCGCCCGCATCAACGCAGTGCTTCGCCGCCAGGCCGCCGCGCAAGTGGCGAACACGGTCCAAGGCACGAGCACGCTTGCCTTCGAAGGCTGGCGCATCGATCTGCGCCTGCGCGAATTGCGTAATCCGGATGGCGCGCGCGTCGCGGTGACCAGCGCCGAGTTCGATCTCTTGCGCACGTTCTGCGAGCGGCCCGGCCGCGTGCTGTCGCGCGACATGCTGCTCGACCTCACGCAGGGGCGCAACGCCGGCTCGTTCGAGCGCTCCATCGACGTGCTGGTCAGCCGCATCCGGCGCAAGATCGAGCCCAATCCGCAGGATCCGACCATCATCAAGACGGTGCGCTCCGGTGGCTATCTGTTTACGCCCAAAACCGAAGCAGTGGGCACGGAGGCGACCGCGGCGGTCCTGAGCGGCTGACATGTCGCGAGCACTCTCCAGCTCGTCGCCGACCAGTTCGCCGACATGGGTCATGTCGTGCATTATGACGGGCCAGCTTCCGCGAGCGTCCTCGTACGGGCCGACGATTTGCATCGCGGCGTCACCAACCTCGTCGAGAACGCAATGCGATACGGCGCAGAGGTGACGATCCGTCTCAAGATATCGGGCACAAGACTCGCCATCGACGTCGAGGACGACGGTCCCGGCATTTCGGATGCACGCAATGCAAATGCCGGTGAAGCTGCGGACGTCCATGGCAGCGCCAATGTGCGATCGACCAGTTCTCGATCGAGACAGCCTTCTTTCCTGATCGGCCTCGAGAGCTCTTCCCGATTCGACGGGAGATCGATCATGCCCCCAGCTCGGCTGCAATGAACCGAATTGAAATGCTGACACGAGCCGCGGACGAATGCACTCGCAGGACTCCCGCTCCCCGTTCAGAACGAGGCTTCGGCGAGGCCTTGTTTCATTTCAGATAACTCGCAAGATTCAGGCTCAGGATCTTCCCGAGGGCGGAATACGACGCTGTGAGTTGCGTCTCGTAAGTCGAAAGCTGCGCCGTGATGGCGGCGACGTCCACGCTGGTCAGGTCATTCGACAGGGTCTCCGCATAACCCTTGTAGTCGGCCTGGCGAGCGCTCGCGGTCTCGATCGATGACGCGGCGCCGGACAGCTTTGCCTGCAGGGCCGCGGTGTCGTCGAGCGCCGTGCTGGCGAGATCCAGCGCGCTGGTGATGTCCGAGGACGACAGCGTCGTGCTGTTGGCCACGAACTTCAGCACGCGCATCACCTCCTCGAACGCCGAATTGTCGGCGGTGATGCCATATGACACGGTCTGGTCGGTAGCGACCCGCACAGACGCGATCTCGTTGTCCCCATTGTAGTAGCTGGTGTCCGACGTGGTGGTCGAGCCGGTTCCGGACGAAAAGCTCGTGAGATCGACCGGGGCCGTGTCGGTCTTGCCGCCGGAAAACACGTATTGGCCGTCATACTGCGTGTTCATCAGCGAGCCCATCTGCTCCAGCATCTGCTGGGCTGAGCTGATCGCCGAGTTCACCTCGGTCGAGCTCCCCGTCGAGGCGGCGCTGAGCTGGGAGCGCAGCTGCGTGAGGATGTCGGTCACCGAGCCGATCGCCGAATACATCACCTGGACCTTGCTGCCGGCGAGCGTAGCCGCGTCGATATAGGATTGCGCGCGCGTAACCGAGACCTGAAGGTTGATGACCTGCTGCGCGTCCGCACCGTAGCCGCCGAAATCGGTCGAGACGACGCCCGTCGATTCCTGGATCTGCTTGGTGGCCATGACCGACTCCACGCGCATGGCATCGGCGATCATCCTGTTCGACTGGGCGAAGGTGGCCACTCTCATCGCGACCATAATCGTAACCCCTTACGTCGACTGCACGGCGGTGAGCAGCGCCGAATACATGGAATTGATGGCCTCGATCAGCGCCGCCGCCGCCGAATATTTGTTCTGGAGCGTGCTCAGGTTGGCCGATTCCTCGTCGAGATTGACGCCGGACTGCGACGACAGCGAGTTCGCATAGGTCGACTGCGCGGTCTCCTTGGCGGTATAATCCGTGGAGGCCTGCGAAGCCTTGCTCGAGACGTCGGAGACAATGGCCGAGGCGTAGTCGGCGAGCGACCCGGTGCTGGCGGCGAGCCCGCCCGTCGATGCAAACGTCTGCGAGGCCGTCAACGCATCGTAGATGGCATTGATCACGGTGGCGGAGCCGGACGACAGCACCGAGCTTCCGACAGTCAAACTCGACGACGAGTCCAGTGTCGCAAGCTGAAGTTCGTTCGTGCCGGACAGAATCTTGCTGTTGACTGCGATGTCCGAAGCGCTCGTTCCCGTCACCAGATCGTTGAGGCCGAAATACTCGGAAAACCCCTCGCTGGTGCTTCCGGCCGAGCTCGTCATCTCGTTGATGGCGACGCCGTTGCCGGAGCCGGTCGCCGTGATCGAGAGATGGCCATCCGAATCGACCGAGGCGGACAAGCCGGAGATGCCGTTGATGGCGGTGACGAGATCGCCGACGGTGAAATAGGACGAGAGATCGAGATCGCCGTAGGAGACCAGGTTGCCGCTCTGGTCGGTGACGGCAAGCCGTACCGTTCCGCTGGCGGACAGCGCCGTGCTGCTGGTGACGGCCGTGGTTCCGGTCAGGGTCGTCGGCGCCGGCACCGAAGACGCGCTGTTCGAGACGCTGTTCATGGTGGACGCGAGCTGCTGCGCCAGCTGGTCGAGCTGCGACTGCGCGTCCGGCAGCGTGTCGTCACGGAGCGTGATGAGTGCGCCGATATCCCCACCGGTGATCTGGGAGGTGATGTCCACCCCGTTCACGGTGATCGCGCTGAAGCCGCTCGACGAGGAACCGGCGGCATACGTCGTGGACGCCGTCACGTTGGACGCAGCCGTATAGCTGATCGTATGCGCGGAACTGTCGACCAGTGCCTGGCCTGATTTGGTGTAGATCTGGATGTCGCCGTTCGAAGCGGTGAAGTAATTGATGTTCATCTTCGAGGCGAGGTCCTGAAGCGCGGTGTTGCGCTGGTCCTCGAGGTCGGCGGTCGACTGGCCGGAGGCGGCCATCTGCTTGATCTGGGTATTCAGATCCGCGATCTGCTGCAGATCCGCGTTGACGTCGTCGATCGAGGACGCGATGTCCTGGTCGGCGTCCGACCGGAGCTTCTGGATTCCGCTCGAGGTCTCACGCAGCTGGCTTGCAACGTCGTCGAGCGCGCTGACGACGTTGGACTGCAGCGAGGCACTGCTGGGCGTGCTCGTCAGCGACGACAGCGCCGATTCCAGCGAGGCGATGCTGTTGGCGAGTGAGGTCCCGGACGACGAATCGCCGCTGCTGCTGATCGAGCCGTAGAGCTGCTGGAGCGACGTCAGATAGGTGTTGGTGGTGTCGGCCGCGCCGAGCTCGGAATCCACGCTGACCAGCGACTTCAGCAGCAGCTTGTCCACCGTCGAAGTGATGCCCGTCACCGTGACGCCGGTACCGACGCCGTTGGTGACGCTGCTCGACTGGGTCGCGGACTTCTTGGTATAGCCGGTCGTGTCGGCGTTCGAAATATTCGACGACGTCACGCTGATCTGCACGGACGTTGCGGACAATCCGCTGAAAGCGACCGATCGAGCGATATCGAGCGACACGGCGATTTCCCTCGTTCCGTCAGGCGCTGCGGCTGGTGCCGCTGGAGACCGTGCGGGCGGCGGCAACGCGACCGGACGCGCCATAGGGCGATACCGCCGCGATCTGCTCGCGGATTGCCTGCATGACGGCCTCGATCCGGCGGTTGCTGGCCTCGATCGCTGCGCGCAGACGCACCAGATTCTCGTCCATCGCTGCCCGCAGCCTCAGGATTCGCTCCAGGAGCTGCTCGCGCAGGATCCGATCCCGCACCGTCAGGCTGGTCGTGCCCGCCGCGCACTCGGCCACGGTTCGCTCGAAGATCTCCGCCAGCTTGTTCTTCTCGTCGACCTGCTTCAGGCGCGAGGCCGGCAGGCCCTTTGCAAGCTCCGCGTTCTCCTCCGCGACCAATGCAGTCAGAGTGTCGATCAACGTGATCAGCGATTTGATCCAGGCGTCGCCGTTCACGGCACTCGTCCTTTTGGCTTGGCCTACAGTCATGGTCATCGCCCTCTTCTAGTTGTTCCGTTTGCCGCGGCCGCCTTGCGAGTTGCGCAGGTAAGCGCCGATTGCGGCCGTCCTGGCAGCCGTCTGCCTCATCTCACCGTCGATCTCCGCGGCTTCCCGCACGAGGCCACGCCGTGTCGTTTCCACGTCGTCGAGCAGCACGAGCAACTGCTTGCGGTCGCTGCCCTTGACGGTTGCGGCCCGTGCCATCAACCGCTTGAGCCGGCGCAGCAGCGCCTCCCCAACGGCGTTCGCTTGCTCACCGCGCATCGCTCACCTCACCGCCGAAATCAGGGTGTCGTACATCTCGCTGACGGTGGAGATGATCTGGGACGCAGCGGAATAGGCCTGCTGCGCCGAGATCATGTCCGAGAACTGGCTGGAGGTATCGGTGGTCGATTGTTCCAGCTCGCTGCCGTAGATCGTGCCTGCGCCGTTCTCCCCGGAGCCCTGCAGCGTGGCATTGCCCGACGTCACCGTCGCAGAGTAGATGCCGTTGCTGGAGGCGGCGAGTCCGCTCGGATCGGCAAAGGTCGCCACCGCGATCTTGTAGATCGCGATGGTCTGGCCGTTGGAGTAGGTCGCGTTGACGAGGCCGTCGTCACCGATCGAGACGCTCGACAGCTTGCCGTAGGACAGGCCGTCAGAGTCGATGCTGGTGACGTTGACTGACGGCGTGGTTTCGCCGGACGCATATTGCGTGAGGCCGTCGGTCTTGCCGGCGGTTCCGAGATTCATGGTGATGGTGCTGTCCGCCGCACCATCGGTCCAGCCGGTGATCGAGACGGTGGCCGGATTCGGGCTGGTACTGGCGAGCGAACCGTCGCTGTTGAAGGTGATGTCGATCGTGCCCGAGGCCGTTCCGGTCGCAGTCGTGGTATCCGACGCCGAGGTCGGATTGGCGAAGCTCGCGCTCCAGGTGTTGGTGCCTGTCTTGGTCCAGGTGACCTGCATCGAGTTCGAGGCGCCGAGCGAATCGTAGACCGTCATAGAGCTTGTATACGTATCGCCGGTCGCGGCATCCGACGGCAGGTTCGCTTCGATCGTTGTCTTGGTGGTGGCGCTGCCGCTGGTCGAGGCGATCTGGGTATTGATGGCTTCGAGATTGCTCGCCGACTCGCTGCCGACGACATTGCCATCGGCATCGGTACGCCATCCCTCGAGATAATAGCCGCTGTTCTGGAGGTAGCCGGCATTGTCGGTCGTGAAGGCGCCGTTGCGGGTATAGGCGACCGTGCCGCCCGACTTGGCGTCGGTCACCACGAAGAAGCCCGAGCCCTGGATCGCGACGTCCGTGGCGTTGGAGGTCGCGGCGAGCAGGCCCTGCTGGGTGATGTTGGCGCGGCCCGAGACGGTGACGCCGCCAGAAGCGTAGGAGGTCGTATTGCTGGAGGCGGTCACGAGCGAGTCGAACATCGCCGAGGTGGTCTTGTAGCCGGTGGTGCTGGAGTTGGCGATGTTGTCGCTGATCATCGACAGGGATTGGCTCTGGGCGCTGAGCGCCGAGATCGCCGATGACAATGCGCCGGTGAGACTCATGATGAAGCTCCGAGGAAATCAGGATGTGAGATCAGGATGTGACGCCGAGGATGTTGGCGGCGCTGACCGCAACGCCGTTCACCGTGAGCGAGGGCGTGGACGTCGAAGTGTCGATGCCGGTCACCGTGCCGGTGACGGTCGTGTAATTGAGGACCGAGTTGCCGGCGGTGTCCGTCGCCGTCACCGAGATGCTGTACTGGCCGCCATCGGCGAGCTGATTGCCGCTGGAATCCTTGCCGTCCCAGGTGAAGGTGTTCGAACCCGAGTTTCCCGTCCCGGTGCCGGTGTAGACGACATTGCCGGAGGAATCCGAAATGCTGATCGAGACGTCCGAAGCGGTTGACGACAGCGAGTAGCCATAGGTCGCCGAACCGTTGCTCAAGGTCGCCGTATCGGACTTCGCCTCGACAGTGTGGCCGATGTAGTTCACCGAGTTCAGCGTCACGAGGCTCGAGAACGAACTCGCGAGGGACGACAAGTTGGAGTTGATCGACTGCTGCGAGGTGAAATTGGCGTAGGAGGTGAGCTGATTGACGAGGTCGGTGGTCGAAGTCGCATCCAGCGGATTCTGGTTCTGCAGCTCGCTGACGAGAATGCTCAGGAAATCGTCGGATGTCAGCGTCGAGTTGGACGACGTGCTCGACGATGACGATGTCGTGGTGGTCGCGGTCGTTGCAGAACTCACGGCGGAAACGGTCATCGGAGACTCCGGCCTTCTCTTGTTGCCGGCGACCAGTGTCGGCTCGCGGCGCTTGAAATCTGTGTGCTGATGAAACGGGTGGGCGTGCGGATTCAGGCGGGGATTCGCGCGTGCGGAAATGGCTTTCGACACGGCAAAATCTGCCATGTGCGCGTCTTAGAAGAGCGGTGAGTTCAAGTTGATTTGGCGCGGCGGTGGCAGTGCACTCCCTCGCCCGCTCGCGGGGAGAGGTGAAGGAAGCGACGATTCAGAGCAGAGCCGCTCAGCTCCCCGCCGTCTCGCCTTCGGTGCGGGGCTCGGCGGCGTCATCCTTCATTTTCGCGGCCGCAGCGACAATGCGGTCGGCGAGGCCTGCTGGCGCGCGCACTGGCGGTGCCGCGAGCGCGAGGCGCAGGGCGCGGGCCTCTTCCAGCAGGGCTTGCGCGGCGGGCGATCGCGACAGCAGCTCTTCGGCGGGCAGGCGCCGGTCGTCGGGCCAGAGGGAGAGGTCCTCGCCCAGCCGATCGATCAGTTCCTCAAACTCGGTGACGTCCATCGCCCGCCGATCCCGCCTCGGTCAGGCCCGTCATAAAGCATTGCAGGCGCGGCGGAAACCGGATTTCGGCGCCTCGGCCGCCAAATGCACCGCGACACTCCGGAAAGCGGCGGAAACGGCGGGCTGGATGACCGCCTGCTCCCCCCCTGCGTCGCAGTGGAGCAGACGTCTTCAGCTCTTGCGGGCCGAATCGACTGGTCCAGGCTTGCCGCCCCGCACGGTCCTGTCGACGAACTCCCAGGCCTCCCGCAGTTCGGTCAGCCCGGCGATGATGCGGCCGAAACTTGGCCGGGCGTGCGGACGGCCATAGGCCTTGAGGCTTGCCAGGATCAACGCATTGTAGGTCTGGAACAGCCGCTCCGCCACGTCGCCGCCTCTGGCGAAATCGAGGTTGTGGCTGAGCCCACGCAGGATCGCGGTCGCCTTCATCAGGTGCTCGTGCCCTTCCTCGAAACGCCCTGCCTCCTGGGCGGCGAGCGATCTCTGGAGAGAGATGATCGTACCGCCGAGCAGCAGCGAGACCGCCTTGAGCGGCGGCACGGTCGTTGCCGTCCCCCGATAGGCCTGGTTGGCCATGTACGCCATCGGATTATGCATCATCAATCACTCGAGCTGTTGAGCAGGGCCTTGAGATAATCGAGCGTGCTGTTCGCACTCTCGATCGCGGCTTGGTATTTCGCGTACTGCGTCTGCAGCTGCGATTGCAGCGTCGCCGCGGCGCTGTTGATGTCATCGACCTTTTGCTGGAGCTCGTCGTCGCGCGTCGTCAAGCTGGTGATCTGGGTTTGCAGGGCGCCAGTCGATGACGAATAGTCCTTCGCAAGCTGGTAGATCTGCGACGCAATCCCGGTGCTCGAGGTGACCGCGATCGACTGCGAGGTCGAGCCGGTATAGGTGAAGGCCATGCCGGCATAGATCGAACCGGACGCGCCGATGATCGTGGTGCCGCTGACCGTAAACAGCGAGGAGTCGCCGCCGACCGAGGCCGAGGACAGGTTGCCGTCGGAATCGACGGTCAGTTCCAGGGTGAAGGATTGCGGCGACGTTCCGGTGTTGACGACGCTGAGCTGGCTCGACGACGTCGTGGTTTGCGCCGACAGCAGTTTGGTCACGCCGCTCAGGTTGGTGCTCAGGATCTCCGACAACGTGCTGGTGTCGAGCTCGAGCTCGTTCTTCTCGTTGAAGGACAGGCCGAGATCGGCCATCGTCATGCCGCCCACGGTGCTGTTCAGGGCGTTCTGGAGCGCATCCATGATGTTGCGCATGGTTCCGTCGCCGAACAGGACCGCGCTCGAATCCGCGGTGCCGTCGGTCGTGGTCGTCTGCTGGGCGATGACCTCGTCGCGAAAGGCATTGTAGTTGGTGACGAAGGTCTCCAGGGCCGATTGGATCTGGCTGGTATCGGTCTCGATACTGATGTTCAGCGAGGTTCCGTCCGGGGTCGCCTGAAGCAGGCTGAAAGTGACCCCGCTGAGAACGTCGGTGATGTCGTTGGTGTCGCGGGTCATCGAGATGCCGTCCAACGTGAATTCGGCCGACTGCGCCTCCTGGATCACGTTGGTGAAGCTGCCCGAGCTGTCGGTCACGCCGAGCCCGTTCATGATGTCGTCGCCGGATGTGCTGGAATAGGTGATGTCCGCCGCATCCGCGGTGCCGGTCAGCACCATCTGGAATGACGTGCTGGACACCTGCACGATGGAGGCCTGGACGCTGGTGGTCGAGGTCTGCGCATTGATGGCATCGACAACGTCCTGAAGCGACATCGTGCTGGTGATGGTGATGTCGGACGTAGCCCCGCCGTCCAGACCGATGGAGAACGTGCCGGAATAGCCGAGCTCGTCGGTCTGACTCGATTGCGAGGTGCCGACCACCTTCTGTGCGGTCGCGATCTGACTGATCGTCAATGTATGGTCGCCGATCGCCGCCCCGTTCTTGATCGTCATGGAGAGCGCCGCGGAGGCACTCACGTCTCCGGTCGAGCTGATGCTCGCCGCGCGCGTCGCGAATGCGCTGGTGGAGAGCGAATTGACCACCGCGGTGGATAGCGACGACAAGCCCGAATACAGCGTCTGCAGATCGCTCTGAAGCGTCTGATAGGCCGAGATCTTGGCCTCGTTGTTCGTGATCGTGGTCGAGATCGTATCCGCCTGCGCGGTCTTCGCGTCCACGGCGGACTGTATCAGCGCTGACCAGTCGATACTGCTCGAATTGGTCGACCCGCTCGTGGTGACGGTGACACCCGAGCTTGCGCTGCTGGATGAGCTGACGCTGGCCACTTTGGTTGCTAGTCCCTGGTAGTGAGCGGGCCGGCCTCATGCCGACCCGCCCGGCAGTTGATTATCATTGCAGGAGGCTGAGGAGGTACTGCGGCATCTGATTGGCGGCGGCGAGCGCCGACACGGCAGCCTGTGTCTTCACCTCGGCCGAAGACAGCGTGGATTGTTCGGCCGCGATGTCGACGTCCTCGATCGCGGAGTTTGCCGCCTGGAGGTTCTGCGTCTGGGTCGAGATCGAATCCGACGAGAAGTTGAACCGCGATTCCTGAGCGCCGATCGAGGCGCGCGCGGCAGAAACGGTGTCGATCGCAGTATCGATGGCATCGAGCGCCGATGTCGCGCCGGACTGAGTGCTGACGTCGAGCGTGGAGACACCGAGAGAGGACGCTGTCAGGCTGGTCAACTGGATGTCGATCGTGTCAGAGCCGTCCGAGCCGACCAGCACGGACACGCCGGACGAGAACACGCTGGATCCGTCGAGCAAGCTCTGGCCGGAATAGCGGGTGCCGGTCGCGATCGAGTCGATTTCGGCGTTGAGCTGCGAGAATTCCGATTGGATATAGGCGCGACTGGAGTCCGTCACAGTGCCCGACGCGGATTCGGACGCCAGCGACTTCATACGGGCGAGAATGTCGGAGATGTTCGAGGCGCCGCCATCGGCGGTCTGCAGGATCGCGGTCGCCTGCGAGGCGTTGGTCGCAGCCTGCTGAAGCGTGGTGACGTCCGAGGAGATGCGCGTGGAGATCGCAAGGCCCGCGGCGTCGTCGGATGCCGAGGTGATGCGCGAGCCGCTCGACAGCTTCGAGAGCGAGCTGCTCTCCTGCTCGGCGTTGATGTTGAGATAGCGGACCGCTGCGTTGGCGGCGGTATTGGTGTTGATTGCGGGCATCTGAAGCTCCTATTTGATGGGCACGGCGTGCCGCTTCGTGGGAATCGACTTACGACGACGCGGACCGCAGCCCCGTCCGTTCGCTCAAACGGCGGAGCGCGAGGAGATCAGGCGCGAAAATCTTCGCGAGGCGAATTTTATGGTTAGCAGTCGGTAAACGCGGTGCGGATGTCGCGCTCGTGCTTGCGCAGGAGCTGGCGGAGCTGCTGGCGGCCGCGCTTGAGCAGCGACTCGACGGCGGCGACGGTTGTATCCATCACCTGGGCAATCTCGCCGTTGCTCATGTTTTCGTGGTAGGACAGGATCACCGCGACGCGTTGTTGTTCGGGCAGGCGCTGCATCGCGAGCTCCAGCATGTCGTTCAGCTCGTTGCGCTCGATGAGCTCGACGGCGCCGGGCTGATTGTCAGCGACTTCCGGCACGGCCTCGACGTTCTCGGTGCGCGGCTTGCGACGCAGATCGATGCAGCGGTTGGAGATGACACGGTAGAGCCAGGTCGAGAATTTGGCGCGGCCGTGCTGCCAGCGACCGCGATGGCTCCAGATCTTGAGCATGGAATCCTGCACCACGTCCTCGGCATCCGCGGCGTTGCCGACGATACGCAGCGCAATGGCATAGGCGCGATCGATGTGACGCTCGACCAGCATGCGGAATGCGACCTCGTCGCCGGTGGCGAGCTTGTCCAGGAGTTCGCTGTCCTCGTCGTAGACGACATCGGCGGCATCGGGCGCGCCATCCGGCGCGAGCGGCATCATCGGCACCGGCGCTTCGGCCGGCACCGTCGTCGCAATCTCAGCCTCGGCGGGAGTCCAGACATCAGCAGCGTAACTCATCCCGCAACCTCCAACCCGCAATGCCGACGGCGCCAATGCCACACGGCTTCCACGCGTTGAACGCGGGGCGAAAGCAATCCAGGCGGTGAATTTCTGTTGTTTTTCAAGATGTTATCTGGTCATTTTTGCCGAGTGCCGGGCAATAATTGCCGGTTGCGCGATCATCCCGCGTCCCACCAGCAATCATCACATCGTCTCCCGCCATGGCGGATCGTCCATCCTGAGCAGAGGTCGTCGAGAGAAAAAACGCTGACATTACGCAGCACTCGGTGATCAGACGCGACACGCGCTTGGTGCATGAAGAGACAATTGTTTCCGAGCGTGAATGAACGCGAGACGACTTCCGCACCCGGCAATTTTTTCCGAATCACCATTTTCGAACCTAGCGATTTTTTTGAATCTGTCAGTCGCGGCGAACGCGATTTCGAATCGCAGGTGAACTTTTTTCGTGTTCGTGGCGCCTGACTCGACACATGCGCACGTTAATCGTCCTGGTGGGCGGGGAATTGCAGCATGAAGATCGCAACGAGCGGCACGGAGCGCCGCGCGCAAATTGTTTCTGCTTGGTCATTCGATGTTTTCGATACATTTCTGCTTCGCGCCTGCGCGACGCCGGATGGCGTATTTGAAAGGACTTACGAGCTTTCCGGCATTTCGAGTTCTTGTCCCGACGTTTCCACGAGTTTCGTTCAGCATCGCATCCAGGCCGAAGCGCGTGCGCGCCGAACGGCGAAAGAAGCGCGCGGCGCGGGCGAGGTGCACATCGCGGAGATCTATTCCTGTTTTCCGTTCAGGCTGTTCGGCCTTTCGCGACGCGACCTGAACGATCTGGTCGAATCAGAATTCGCGGCCGAGCTCGAGCTCTGCCGCGCCAATCCCGACATGCTTCGGCAATATCTGGACATGAAGCGCGCGAACCATCGCGTCGGTTTCATCTCCGACACCTATTGGGACTCCTACCGGCTGGCGCGGTTGCTGCGGGCCTGCGTTCCCGGACTCACATGGGACTTCCTCTATGCGTCCTGCGACCATGGCAGCAGCAAGAGCGAAACCTTGTTCGCCAGATATCTCTCGGAGCAGGGCATCGATGCCGGTTCCTCCTTTCACGTCGGCGACAACGAGAAGGCCGACATCAGGGGGGCGAAGCGCCATGGCATCCGCCCCCGTTATTATCCGCAGGCCACGCCACAACTGGCGTCGACCTTTCAGCGCGAGACCGCACTGTTCGAGCTCCTGTGCGGAGGCGCGCCGTCGCGGCTGGACCACGGCGCACGCACCTTGCGGCGCATGGTGGCCGCACGCAGCGCCGAGAGGTCGCCGGCGTTCCACCTCGGCGCGACCGTGCTCGGCCCGGTGATGACGGCATTCGACGCTTTCATCGCCAGGCGCCGTGAAGAGGTTTCCGGCCCAGGGCGGACGGTTGTCGTCGGCTTCCTCGGCCGCGACGGCTTTCTGTCGCACCGGATCTGGCAGCAGCTTCACGGCACCACATCGGCCTATGTCGAGATCAACCGCCGCGTCAGCCTGATCGCCTCGGCGGACACGATGCAGCCGCTCGTCGATCTCCTCAGCAAGGTCTTCAAGATCGACGCGCCGACATTCGGCGACATGCTCAAGGTCATGCCGGCGAGGGTCGCCGCGTTCTTTGCCGGCTTCCCGGATGGGATCGCTTCCGGCGAGGAACTCGCCGAGGCGCTTCCGGGACTGATGAATCCAGCCGAAATCGTCGAGCTTGCCGCAGGCTTGCGCGCGCGGCTGCTCGCCTATCTGCGTCAAGCCGTACCCGGGTTCGACGACTGCACCGATCTCGTGCTCGCCGATCTCGGCTATTCCGGCAGCGTGCAGAAAGCGCTGCGTCGCATCTTCAACCTCGAAGGCATCGGGGTTCGCCTCCACGGCGCCTATCTGATGTCGCTCGACGACGCCTTCGACGACCTCGCCGAGGAGGACAGCGCCAAAGGATTCATCTCCGACCTCGTGGTCAGCCCTCACGTCAAGCGCATGCTGATCCGCAACGTCGCGCTGTTGGAGCAGATCTGCTGCTCCGCCGACGGCTCGGTGCGCGACTATGACGGCAACCAGGTGCTGCGCGAGATCAATCCGCGCCCGGAAAGCCAGATCGCGCTGGCCGCCGGGGTCCAGGCCGGCGCTCTCGCCTTTGCAGAAGCCGCCGAAGTCGTCGCCCGCGATTTTGGTCTGAGCCCCTATGCGACACCCGACGTCGCCGCGCGCTGGTGCGCGGCAACCTTGGCGCGCCTCCTGCTGCTGCCCGACGATGACGAGCTGGCGCTGCTGGGCGAACTGAAGCACGACGTCAATCTCGGCACCCGTGCGCTGGCGCCAATGATCGACGGCGACTTCATCCGTCGGCAGATCACCGCCCGCGGCCTCTCAGCCGCCTGCACGGCATTGGCGCCACCGATGTGGCTCGCAGGCTGCTTTGCACGGCTATCGCCGTCCCATGCTTATCTCTATGCGCTGTTCGGCGCGAACCGCCTGCCCGCCGACGTCTTCGGGGAGAGCCCTTGCGATCCGGTCCAGATCGGCCTGTTTCACGGCAATGGCGAAGCGACGCTGGAGACGGTGACCGTTTACCGCACCGGCCTCGGTGAGCTGCGCCTGCGCATTCCGCTCTCGCGCGCCATGGGCATCACCACGATCGCGCTGCCGCTGGCGAAATTCGCCGCCGAAGGCCTGCTGCACGGCGTGACCGTCCAGTCCGCCGCCACGGTACGCGATGCTGCCGAGAGCCAGGATGCGATCGGCATCGCCGCCGACAGCCTGGTCTATGCCGGCGTGCGGCGGAACGGCGCACATTATAGCACCGAGGACGGCGACGGCTGCCTGCTGATCCCGGTCGCCCCGATGGCGCAGGAGATCGCGGTCTACTCCGTCGCAATCACGCCGCTCGGCTCCGTCCCCAGATAGTGCGCCTGATCGCGTTGCCCGGGCCGTTGAAGTCCAGGGGCCGGCGACGTCAAGGGCTGGCGACGTGAGGGGCACGAAATTGACGGACGAGACGCGCGCGACTCTTGGTCGGCTCTTGCAATCGGGCGGCATCCGGCTTGGCGAGGCCCAGCGCGACCGCCTGGGCTGGCTGGCGGGCCAGTACGGTGCGCCGGCGCTCGACGGTGTCCCGGACGGACGCCGCAACGGCGTCGTCATTCTCAAGGAGCCGCCGAGCGGCGCGGCAGCGGAGCTGTTCTACCGCTCGCTCAATCCCGGCTGCGCCCTCGTCATTCCCAGAGGCGAGAACCCCGGCTTCGACTTCCTCAAGTCCAAGTTGACCGAGTTCGGCACCGTCGGCCCCTGCGGCGCGGACGGACCGCACGAGATGTGGTGGGGCGGCATCGGCTGGTCGAAACTCCTATCCGCCGCCGATTCATCAACCCTGCGTCCGCGGATCGTCTCCTGCTATCCGCGCGGCAGCGGCGAGGCAACCGCGGCCTTAGCGCTCCGGCATTCGCTCGAACGGTTTGACCTCGCCTGCCACATCGAGCCGGTCGAAGCCCAGCTCGGCGACCGCATCCTCTGCTTCGAAAAGGCCGAGTTCATGATGCGGATGTGGAACAAATATCGCGAGCCGCTGCTGTTCGTCGAAGCCGGCGCGGTGCTGCGCGAGGCGCCGCTGCTGCCGTCCTTCCTCGGCTGCGACGTGGCCTTGCACAAGTGGAATCGCTGGGAGATGTCGGGGCGCACGCTCTATCTCGGCCGCACCAAAGCTGCGGAGATGATGCTGCGCACCTGGCAGCAACTCGCCGCATCCTATCCTGCGATCTGGGAGGGCTATCTGCTCGATCAGGCCTGGAGCCTGACGTCGTCGCAGGTGCCGCTCGACACCGTATGGCTGCCGCGATCCTATCACGCACTGAAAGGCGACCTCGGCGCCTCGCGCGCCACGATCCTGCATGACCAGCAGACGACGACGCTGGAGCTCGGTCCCGATCCCGGATTTGCGAGCATGGTGCGTGCCGCCCGCCGCGCCGGCCGCACCGGCGCCCGCGACGCCTTCATGGTGATGACCTCGAAGACCGGGACCGGCAACGGCATCGCCGCGATCCTGCTCAATGTCTCGGCCAGCGACGCCGGCGCGGTGGCCGCGACTGTGGAGGCCGTGACCGGCGCCTATGCCGCCGATTGCGGCGGGTACAGCCGGCTCGAGCTGTCGCTCTGCGCCTGGCAGGACGACGTCGGCGCCGCGCGCGAGGCCGCCGCGCAGGCGCCCTGCCGCATCCTGGAGATCGCGCCGGGACAGCACATCGCCAACGACTTCTTCGCCGCCCACGCTTCCGACGAAGCGCTCACGACCGCTCGCCACATCTTCCCCTGACGGACACCTCACGATGCTCAAGACCATCATCCTGCTCACCGACACCGTGCACCAACAGCAGCCGCTGGCCAATCTGCTCCGCGAGCACAATCGCGATCTCTCCTTCTGCTCGGCGCTCCGCGCATCGGACCTCAGCGCGATCGAGCCTGGCGTGCTGAACAAGGCACGGCTGATATCCTTTGCGGCCGATGTCGCAGTTCCGGAAAAGCTCCTGCTCCAGCTCGGCTATGGCGCCTACAAGTTCTACACCGCGCCGGTGCAGTATCCGGGCTTGTCACCGGCGCCCGACGAGAGCGACGACGATCCACGCTGCTATTCCGTGATCGCGCAATCAATGATGATCTGGCCGGATTTCAAGAAGGTGGTCGGCCTGGAGACCGTGACGATTCCTGACGGCACCGTTGCTGCCGAGCGCGAGCGGATGGTGCTCTCTCGCCTCGCGTACCTGTTCTGGCAGATGTCGGGCATGATCGCCGGCGAGGCCACCGATCTCCCCGGCATCATCGAGTCCAGCGAAGGCCGGCGTCCGGCGCTCGCGATGATGAACTAAGGGCCGCCAGCGCGGTACGAGGCTGCGCGGAGCGCCAGGCGGTGCTCCGGCGCCGCGACCGCGATCGTCCGGCCCCGCACGGCTCTCTCCTCGATTGACGCGATCCTCTCTCGACATGCACGGCGGGCGTCCAACTAGAACGAAGTGCCGCCCCCAAACCTGAACTCCTGAACCGTGTCGTATTTGCCCTTCGTCAGCGGCACGGCGTAGTCGAAGCGCAACGGCCCAAACGGCGAGGCCCAGATCAGGCCGACGCCGACCGACGATCGCACCGTACTGCTGTCGTCATATTGCAGTCCGCAGGTCGGGCAAGCCTTGGTATTGACTTCGCCCGTGGCCGACCAGGAAGTCGGACCCTGGTAGCCCCAGAGCGATCCGGCATCGGCGTAGAGCGCGCCCTTCAGACCGACTTCCTTGGGCAGGAACCAGAACGGCATCTGCACCTCCATCGACGCGCCCCAATATTTCGTGCCGCCGAGCGCATCGCCGCTCGCGCCCAGGCTCCAATAGCTGATGTCGCGCGGACCGATGCCGTTGGAAGCGAAGCCGCGCACGAGGTTCGGCCCCATCTGGAAGTGATCCAGCATGCGCAGATCCTTGTCGCCGATCTTGTTCAGCAGGCCACCCTGCAGATGGATCACGCTGACGATCTCGGATACCAGAGGCGTATAATACTTCGTGTCGAACGCCGTCTTCAGATAAGTGACGTCTCCGCCGACGCCGGCGAAGTCCTGCTTGAAGTCGATCAGCAAGCCGTCCGTCGGATTCTTGGTGTTGTCGAGCGTGTTGTAGGTCAGCGTATAACCGAGCGACGACGTCCAGGTCGCGCCGTTCGCCAGCTCTTTCCGAACCGGCAGGGTCGACTCCCCGTCGCCATAACAGCCGTATCCGTAAACGCCGGAATCCGTGGAATTGGTCGGGTCCACACCGCCCAGCACGTTCTGGATGTAGGCCGGCGTCGGATTGAAGGCCAGTGAGGAATTCGCTGCGTTGTTGTTGCAATTGTTGTAGGCGCTGGCGAGCGAGATGGTCTGCTGATAGAGCGAATAGCGCAGCTGGAGCGACAGGTCCTCGCGCAAGGCAAGACCGATGCGCGGCGAGAATCCCAGGGTTGTCACCCCGTAGCTCGTGTAGCTGTTGGATTTCTGCTCACGCCAATAGGTATCCAAGCCCAGAGCCAGCCTGTAGTCGAGCAGATAGGGCTCGACGAAGGACAGCGATATTCCGCGGGAGTATTGACCGTAGGTGACCGAGGCCTTGCCGTAGAAGCCGCGACCGAGCAGGTTGCGCTCGGAGATCGAGACTTCGGCCAGCGCGCCGTCGGTGGTCGAATAGCCGCCCGAGACCGAGAAGTCGCCGGTCGACTTTTCCTCGAGATCGACGATCAGGATCACGCGATCGCTGGAGGAGCCTGGCTCGGTGACGATCTTGACGCTCTTGAAGTAGTCCAGGTTCTTGAGGCGCCGCTCGGCACGGTCGACCAGCGCGCGATTGTAGGCGTCGCCTTCCGAGAGGTCGAACTCGCGGCGGATCACGTAGTCGCGTGTGCGCGCATTGCCGCGCAGGTTGATGCGCTCGATATAGGTCCGCGGCCCCTCGTCGACGTTGAACACGACGGAGACGGTGTGCGCCTCGAAATTGCGGTCGCCGGCGGGACGAACCACGGCAAAGGCGTAGCCGCGGCGCGAGGCCTCGATCTGCATCTCCTCCGTCGACTTCTCGACCGCTTCGACATTGTAGAGCGAGCCGACATTGACGCGAGAATACGCGCGCAGCGCGCCCGCGTCGAAATTGACGATGCTGGAGCGGAAGCTCACCGATCCGACCCGATATTGCTGTCCCTCCTCGATCTTGAAGCTGACGAGGAAGCCCTTCTTCTCCGGATCGTATTCGGTGAGCGCCGCGACGACCTGCACGTCGGCAAAGCCGTTCTTGAGATAGAAGCGGCGGATCAGGTCGCGATCGGCCTCGACGCGGTCGGGATCATAGACGTCGTTGTTGCCGAGAAAGCTGAGCAGATTGCTCTCACGGGTCTTGATGACGTCGCGCAATCGCGAGGCCGAGAAGGCGCTGTTGCCGATGAACTCGACGGACTTGACCGGGGTCTTGGCGCCCTCCTCGACCGTGAAGACGAGATCGACGCGGTTGTTCGGCTGCTCGATGATTTCGGGCGTGACACGCACGTCGTACCGCCCCGAACGCCGATAGATCTCGGCGATGCGCAGCGTGTCGGATTGCACCAGCGCCCGCGAGAAGGTCCCGCGCGGCTTGGACTGGATCTCGGCCGAGAGCTGCTCGTCCTTGATCTTCTTGTTGCCCTCGAAGGCGACACGGCCGATCACGGCATTTTCCACCACGGCCACGACGAGACGGCCGCCGGACTGACCGATCTTCACGTCCTGGAACAGGCCTGTCCCGATCAATGCCTTGAGTCCGTCATCGATGGCGGCTTGATCGAGGCGGCCGCCTGGACCGGACTTGAAGTAGGAGCGGATCGTCTCGGCCTCGACGCGGCGGTTACCCTCCACCACGATCGTCTCCGCGGCCTGCGCGACCGCCGGCAGCGATAACAGCACGAGGGGAATTGAGCTCGCAACCGATACGCCACTCGTCGTCACCGCAATCAGCAAGGCCCGCAACACCGACATTCCACACCTCAAGAGCACCTCCTGCTCTGAAACGAGACGGCTGTGGCCGCGATGTGGCCTCGAGGTTTCTGGATTGTTTCCAGTCGTTGAGATTGATGCGCGGATCGGCCGCTTGAGCGCCTCGGTCGAGACGAGCGCAGGAGCCTTCCGCGGCGCATGATCGGGCATTGAGGTGGCCGCGCTGGGACCGCCAGCAGGCGCGCGCAGCAACATCGCGCAACGCCTGAATTCTTTACAGCCTCCGAAGCCGGTGCGAGAGGCGACGGCATCGAGAATTCGCATAGGGCATTTGCCGATGAACACGCTTGTTGTAACCAGGACGATGCTGGTCGTCCTCCTCTCCTCGACCCTCACTGTCCATGCCGCGACCACCCGCAAGCGCGCTCAACAGCCAACGAGCCATGATGTCGTCTACGAGTATGGTCCGCACGGCCCCAACCGCTCCTACCAGTCCGGCCCGCATACGCGCGTCTACGTCAGCAAGCGATCGTGGCTCGATGGCGGGACCGAGGTGCTTCCGGGGGAGCGCAAATTCACCGACTACGCCTTGCCACCCGGCGCATCTTTCGCACGCGAAAACGGCAACCGGCCGCTCGACCGTCAACCCCTGAACCCGGATTCGGACCTGGGTGGATTTGCGCAGAGAATTCCGATTACGTGGTGATTGGATACCCTGCTGTCGCGGACAGAGTCTCTCCGCGGTGGGATTCTGGATTGCTTCGCTGCGCTCGCAATGACGGAGTACGAGGTAGCAGCGTCGCTCTCTTTTCTCGCGTTTCGAACTGGGACACGCCTTCCCGATCTCGCGGCGCATTTTGCCCGAGTTTTGCCTCGTCTCGCCGCCCTCATCGGCAAGAGGGCGCAGGGAAGGCCGGGTGCCGGCGGCACCCGCGGTCTGCTGCGCGAAAAGCACACGCAAAAAGACCGCACAACAGCATACAGGTGAAGCCCAACACACGGCCTTCCCTGCGCGATGGTCGGACGGCTTATGCCGCGCTCTCCCGGGAGCCGAGTTCCCTCTGGCCTCCCTCACTCCCGCGAAAGTCGCCGGCACCGCGCCGGTTGACGCCAGGGCCGCATTCGCCGGAGCTTGACCGTAGCAACGACGGCCAGGACCACACGGTTTTGCCGTACGCACGGCCCGCCATTTCGCCGCAGTTTTCCCGGCCCTGTCGACGGAGCCGGAAACTTACAGGCGAGACGAACCTGACAGCGCCGCTCGTCCGTACGAAGCTTCAGGCTCACGGAGAGCAATCCGCCCTGCCCCTGGCATCTCGTACACGACGCTGCCGCGTCCACCGCAAGCCCGGCTCGCGACAATGACGACCGCATGGTCGCCCCTCGAGACTGAGCCGGGATGGGCAAGACATACGTCAATTCCGAATTTCGGTAAATAAGAATATTTTTGCAGAGAGGGGTTGACGCAGCGGCGAAACAGGGTCGATGTCTTGCCTGGCAGGCACCGTGCGGCGGCGCGAGATGCCCCGCAACATCTGTTTACATCCAGCAACATTCCGGCTGCCGAAAGGCCACGATCGCGCGGCTATTGGGGGCCTGTTCATCCCGCCCTTCCGAAGGCCGATGGGCCACCGCAAGTCCTGCGGCAAGGCTCCTGGATCCCAGCCGATTGATGCCGTCACACTTGTTCGTCGCAGTCCCCGCGTCATCCGCAGAGAACCATCACCCGACGCCGTCCCCATTGCGCGCTGCCCTGTCGCGCGCCGGATCGGCTTGCGTCGCGCTGATGTTGGCTGCCGCACTGGCTGGCTGCGCCGTCGGGCCGGACTATGCCGGGCCGCCCGGGCTGGCCATGCCGTTGCACTGGAACGCACAACCGACTTCCCGGCGTCAATCCGGCACGCTGGATCGCTGGTGGATGCGCCTGCGCGATCCCCTGCTCAACCAGCTGATCGAACAGGCCGTCGAAGCCAATCCCAGTGTTGCCAAAGCCAAGGCGGTCGTGCGCGAGGCGCGCGCAACGGTTCAGCAGACGGGCGCAGGCCTGTTTCCCTCCGTCAGCGGCTCGGCCTCGGTGACCGACAACAAGACCAGCGCGGGCTCCGCCTCGGCCACCGTCGACACAGCGCCCTACACGCTGCACCAGGCGAGCTTCGATGCGAGCTGGGAGCTCGACCTGTTCGGCGGCACGCAGCGGAACGTCGAGGCGGCGGTCCGGGGGCAAGAATCCGCCGAGGAGGATCTGCGCGATAGCCTCGTCACGCTGATCGGCGACGTTGCCGCCTATTACGTGGAGGCGCGTGGCTACCAGGCGCGGATCGCGCTGGCGCGACGAACATCGGTCTCGCAGCGCGACACCGAAAAGCTCACCCGCAGCAAATACGAGGCCGGCAGCGGCAATGCCGTCGATCTCGCCAAGGCGACCGCACAAGCCGCGAGCACGGAGGCGAACGTTCCGACCTATCAGGCGGCGCTTGCGGCCGACATTCACCGACTCGGCATCCTGCTCGGACGGCCGCCCGACGGCGTCGCTTCGCTGATGGCACGGTCCGCGCCCGTGCCTGCACCGCGCATGCCGTTGCCCACGGGCCTGCCCGCCGATCTCCTCATGAGCCGCCCCGACGTCGCCAGCGCCGAGCGCAAGCTCGCCCAGGCCACCGCCAAGATCGGCGCGGCCGAAGCTGACCGATATCCAGCGGTGTCGCTCACCGGCTCCGTCGGCACTTCTGCCCTGCGTGCCGGCGATCTCGCAAAATATTCCAGCATGAGCTGGTCGGTGGGCCCCTCTGTCACGGTGCCGGTCTTTGATGCGGGCAAGCGCCTGGCGACCGTCAGAATTGCCGAAGCACAACGCGACCAGGCGTTCGCGACGTTCCATTCGACCCTGCTCACCGCGTTCGAAGATGTCGAGAATGCGCTGGTGTCGCTGTCGCAGGAGCGCATTCGCGCGTCCAAGCTGGCCGAGGCAGCGAAGAACTATCGCGAGGCCGCCCGGCTCTCGCGGTCGCTGTTCGAGACCGGTAGCGCCAGCTTCATCGACGTGCTGGACGCCGAACGCTCGCTCTATTCGGCTGAGGATTCGCTGATCCAGAGCAAGGTATCCGCGGCTAAGGACTACATTTCCCTCGCGAAGGCCCTCGGTGGCGGCTGGTCCGATCCGGTCGACATATCGACGCCGATCGTCGTGGACACCAATACAGGACCACACTTCCGGGAGACGGCGAAGTGACTGATATCATCACCGCCAGGCGCGTGAAGATTGCCGCCGCGGTGGTTGCCGTCGTGGCAACCGGGGTGGTCGCCGCCATGCGCTTTCCGGGGACGTCGAGCAAGGGGCAGTCCTACATCACCGCGCCGGTCACCGTCAGCGATCTGCGCGAGGAGGTGCTCGCCAGCGGCACGCTCAAGCCGGCACGCCTGACTGCCGTCGGCGCGCAGGTGTCGGGCCGCATCACCGCGCTCAATGTCCGGGTCGGCGACACGGTCAAGGCCGGCGACGTCATCGCCCAGATCGACCCTGTCACCAAGCAGAACGATCTGCGCAATTCGGAAGCCTCGCTCAAGAACTACCGCGCGCAGAAACTCGAGAAGGAAGCCGCGTTGGTGCTGGCGGAAGCCAATCTCACGCGGCAGCAGGCGACGCTGGCGCAGCGTGCCACCTCGCGCAGCGATTTCGACAACGCGGATTCCACGGTGCGGCAGACCCGCGCCCAGATCGCCGCGCTCGAAGCCCTGATCGTGGGAGCCGAAGCCAGCGTCGAGACGGCGCGGGTGAACCTCGACTACACCAGGATCACCGCGCCCATCGACGGCACGGTGCTCGCCACCGTGGTGCAGGAGGGACAGACGGTCAACGCGGTGCAGTCCGCTCCGACCATCGTCGTGCTCGGCCAGCTCGAAACCATGACGGTGCGGGCGGAAATCTCCGAGGCCGACATCGTCAAGGTCAGACCGGGCCAGGCGCTCTATTTCACCATCCTCGGCGACCAGGACCATCGCTACGAGGCCAGGCTGGAGCAGATCGAGCCGGCCCCCGAATCGATCAAGAGCGATGCCAGCTTCTCCTCGACCACCACATCGAGTTCGAGCACGAGTTCGAGCTCGTCGAGCTCCACCAGCACCGCCATCTACTACATCGGTGTTTTCAACGTGCCCAACAAGGATCTTTCGCTGCGGACCTACATGACCGCAGAGGTGCACATCATCACCGGTGAGGCCAAGCGCGTGAAGGTCATCCCCGCGCTCGCGCTGATGCGCAAATCCGACGGCCGCAGCACCGTCCGCGTTCTCCATGCGTCGGGTGACGTGCGCGAGCGCGAGGTCAAGACCGGCCTCAATGACCGCACGACGGTCGAGATCAGGTCCGGCCTCGACGAGGGCGAGCGGGTCGTCACCGGAGAAGCCAACGAGCAGACCGCATCGGGCAGCATGCCCGGCGGCCCGCCGGGAGGTCTCTGAGATGGCCGATCCGATCATCGCCCTCGACAACGTCAGGCGGGAATTTGCCGCCGGTGACACGCGCGTGGTTGCGCTCGACGATTTGTCGTTGAACATCCAGCCCGGCGAGATGGTGGCGATCATCGGCTCGTCCGGATCGGGCAAATCGACGCTGCTCAACATCCTTGGCTGCCTCGACCGCCCGACCTCGGGCACATATCGTGTCGCCGGCAAGAACGTCTCCGAACTCGACGCGGACGAACTGGCGGCGCTGCGGCGCGAGCATTTCGGCTTCATTTTCCAGCGCTATCATTTGCTCGGCGACCTCTCCGCCACCGAGAACGTCGAGATTCCGGCGATCTATGCCGAAATGAAGACCCGGGAGCGCCGCACGCGCGCAGAGCGGCTGCTCGCAAGGCTCGGTGTGGACGACCGGCGCGGCCACCGCCCGAACCAGCTGTCGGGCGGCCAGCAGCAGCGCGTCTCGATCGCACGGGCGCTGATCAACGGCGCCGAAGTCATCCTGGCGGACGAGCCGACCGGCGCGCTCGACCGGCGCAGCGGCGAGGAGGTCCTGAAGATCCTGAAGGAGCTGCACGACGAGGGACGGACGATCATCATCGTCACCCACGACGCCGGTGTCGCCGCGCGGGCCGAGCGCATCATCGAGCTGCGCGACGGCAGGATCGTTTCCGATCGGCGCACCGAGACCGCAGGCGCATCGGTGCCGGCCGCTGCGGCGTCTCGGGCTTCACGGGACAGCAGCGCCGACTGGCCCGGCGCGTTGCGGCGCCTGCGGGAAGCCTCGCGGATGGCGATGGTGGCGATGGCCGCGCATCGGCTGCGCGCCTTCCTGACCATGCTCGGCATCATCATCGGCATCGCCGCAGTGTCGTCCGTGGTTGCGCTCGGCAACGCCTCACAGCGCAAGGTGCTGTCGGACATTTCGAGTCTCGGCACCAACACGATCGAGGTGTTTCCGGGCAAGGATTTTGGCGACGCGCGTGCCGGCAAGATCAAGACGCTCGTCCTCGGCGATGCCCGCGCGCTCGGCCAGCAGAGCTTCATTGCCGGGGTCACACCGACGGTCTCGACCAGCACGACGGTGCGCTACCGCGGCAACGAATCGAACGTGCTGGTCAACGGCGTCGGCGAGAGCTATTTCCAGGTCAAGGGCGCCAAGCTGGCGAAAGGCCGCCTGTTCGACTCCGCCGCGGTGCGCAACATCGAACGGCAAGCCGTCATCGACGACAACACCCGCAAGACCTTCTTCGCCGACGACCAGAACTCGGGGATCGGCCGCGTCATCTGGCTCGGCAAGGTGCCCTGCCGCATCGTCGGCGTCATCGCCCAGCAGCAGGGCGGCTTCGGCTCGAACCAGAACCTCTCAGTCTATCTTCCCTACACCACCGTGCAGGCGCAGTTCACGGGCGACCGCTCGCTTCGCAGCATCCTGCTCCGGATCAGCGACGAGATTTCGACCGCGCTGGCGCAGGATGCGGTCACCACGCTCCTGACGCAGCGGCACAATACCAAGGATTTCGTCATCCTCAACACCGACGACATCCGCCGCACCATCACCAGCACGACCCAGACGCTGGCGTTCCTCGTGGCCGCGATCGCGGTGATCTCGCTGGTCGTCGGCGGCATCGGCGTGATGAACATCATGCTGGTGTCCGTCTCCGAACGGATCAGCGAGATCGGCGTGCGCATGGCAGTCGGCGCCAGACGCAGCGACATCCTGCAGCAGTTCCTGGTGGAGGCGACCCTGATCTCGTCCATCGGCGGCATCGCCGGCATCCTCGTCGCGATCCTGCTCGGGACGGCGGCCAATATGGCGATGCCCGGATTCCAAATCAGCTACTCGCTGTTCTCGATCGGCGCGGCATTCCTGACCTCGACCGGGATCGGGGTGGCCTTCGGTTTCTTCCCCGCCCGCCGCGCCGCCTTCCTGGATCCCGTGGTGGCTTTAAGCCGTGACTGACCGTAGGATTGCAGACATGACCGTAGTTCTTCGGGCGAGACAATCGTCCGCAAATCCATCAATGATCGGCACCCCCGATGCGATCTCGAACATGACGAAGGACACGCAGAACATCCTGATCGTCGAGGATGACCGGCAGACCCGCGACCTCGTCGCGCGCTATCTGCGCGAGCATTCGTTCGCGGTCCACCTGGTCACGAACGGCAAGGAGATGGACCGGCATCTGTCGCACAACCGGGTCGACCTCATCGTGCTCGACCTGATGCTGCCGGGCGAGGACGGTCTGAGCCTCTGCCGCCGCGTGCGCATGGAATCCACCACGCCGATCATCATGCTCACCGCGAAGGGCGAGGATCTCGACCGGATCCTCGGTCTCGAGATGGGGGCGGACGATTATCTGCCGAAGCCGTTCAATCCGCGCGAGCTTCTCGCCAGGATCAACGCCGTGTTGCGCCGCCGGGCGAGCGGCCATGCCGCCGGCGCGGCGACGCGACTGAAATTCATGGGCTGGATCATCGATCTTCGTTTGCGGGAGTTGCGCGATCCCGAGGGCGCACAGGTGCCGCTGACCAGCGCCGAGTTCGATCTGCTGCAAGCTTTCTGCGAACGGGCCGGCCGCGTCCTCACCCGTGACAATCTCCTGAGCATGACGCGCGGCCGGCCCGGCGGCGGCTTTGGCCGCAGCATCGACGTGCTGGTCAGCCGGCTCCGCCGCAAGCTCGACCGCACCGAGGACACATCCGTGATCAAGACCGTCCGCACCGGCGGCTACATCTTCACGCCGGTGGTGGAGGAAGCATGAGCCGCGCCGCCGATATCGTCGCGCTGTTCAGCTTCAGGCGGATCAGCGGCCAGATCGCGGCCCTTGTGCTGGTGTCGCTGATCCTGATCCATGTGCTGATAGCCGGATATTTTCTGCTCAGCCGCCCGAGCGCCCTGATGGACCGTCCCGTGGAGCAATTCGAGCTGATTGCGAGGATCGTCGCCAATACACCGCAAGGAGAGCGAGATCTCGTTCTTGAGAACGTCAGCCGAACCTTTCCGGCGCTGAAGCTGCAGTTGAAAAGGGATGCTTCCGCCTCCGCGGCTCCATCGCCAGAGCGGACGCGCCCGACCACCCCATCGGCTATTGAAGGCCCGGTCGGTCTCATTCGTGGTTCCACATCGGAAGACAATCGCCTCTGGTTCTATTTGGCAAATGGCGACGTACTCGAGGCGACGATCGGCACATTCAAGATGCCTGCCTTCGTGAGCGGCCTCTGGACGAGCACGCTCCTGTTTCTGGTGGCGAGCGTGACGCTGCTCGGCGTCTGGGCCGGCCGCGCCTTGTCCTCGCCGCTGTCGGCCTTCGCGCGCGCGGCCGAGGACTTCAGCCTGAATCGCTCGTCCGCACCGTTGCCCGAAAACGGCCCGGAAGAGATCAGATCCGCGGCGAGAGCGCTCAACCGGATGCGTGAACGCGTTACCGCGCTGATGAACGACAGAAGGCGAATGCTGGCCGCCATCAGCCACGATCTGCGCACACCGATTACACGCCTGCGGCTACGCTCGGAATACATCGAGGATCCAGCACAGCGCACCCAGACCGTACGCGACCTCGATCAGATGCAGTCGATGCTGGAATCGGTGCTCTCGCTGCTGCGCAGTGAAAGCACTGCCCAGCCGACCCTGGTCGACGTTGCCGCGCTGCTCCAGATGGTTTGCGACCAGTTTTCCGACAGCGCCCACGCGGTGCACTATGTCGGTCCGGACAGAGCCGCATTCATCGTCCGGCCGGACGAGATCATTCGCGCGGTCACAAACCTGGTCGAGAACGCCACGCGCTTCGGAACCGAAGTCCGCATCGAACTCTTGATCGCCGGAGACCAGATCGTCATCGACGTCGTCGATGATGGCCCTGGAATACCCAATGAGAGGAAGGCGGCGATGCTGGAACCCTTCGTACGCGGAGAAGAAGCCCGCACCATGGACGAAACGGCGGGATTTGGCCTCGGCCTCGCAATCGCGCAGGCGATCGTGACCGCGCATGGCGGAACGCTGCTGCTGCTCGACAACGAACCGAAGGGTCTTCGCGTCCGTCTGCTGCTTTCCAATGCGGCCCGTAGCCCCGACTGAACCTGCCGATCCGGGCATCACCGATTCTCCAACATGCGTTCGAGGTCGCAGACAATGCCGGCCACGATACCAGCCAAGAACAATGGAGCTCGGGCAAACCAACCCATTTGCTTTCTATCGCCGATATCGGCGCTTCGGACGCGTCGAACCCGCGCGAGCAGGATCAATCGTCGCTGAAGGTTGAATTGCGAACTATCGCATTGCCGTAATCGAACGTCGGAACAACACCAGGCTTGCAGCGAGAAACGCCACGACCGAACCGGACAAAGCCGCCTGGGCGATCGGTAGTACCTGTGCTTGGACTTGTTGCTGATGTCCTGCCAGCCAAAGCGTGGAAAAAAATCGGATGCGGGCAAGGTGGTCGTGCGCGAGCGGTGTGAGCAGATCTCCCGGAGCGATACGACGATGGTCGCTCATATCGCCAAGAGAGACTACATCGTCCGCCAGCTGCAACAAACACCGTTTGAAAAGCCGTTTAGTTCGGTCGGCTCAACGGTTCGCGAGGGTAAGTCCTTGAAGAACTTGTCTGGGCGCACCAGGGTTCAAACCTGGGACCTGCTGATTAGGAGTCTCGTGTTTCAGCAGCAGTCACAGCCTAAGGCAACGGCGAGAACGAACGATTCGACATTGTTAAAGATCGAGCAATCTCCGTTAAACAATGCGGGTGGTTTGCAGCGGCCTGCACTTTAATCCTCCTCGCAGAGGGAACGTTGAAGACAGCTAGGTCGCGTTTGTCCGTTGATGCATCCGGACGCAATCGACGGATCCTATCACGGGTTATTGTCCGCCGTTTTCCATTTAGGTCAAAGTTGGTGGAGGCGCGGGCGATCGGAAGACCAATGCAGACTGGATTTGTCTTTTCCAAGCTCGCCGATCATTTGGCGAGTCTCGGTGACGCGACCGCGAGCGACCTCGACCTGCTGGCAGACATGCCAAGCACGATCGCGCACCTCAATTCCCATCATGCAATCCTGCGCCACGGCGACGACAGCCATCAATGCTGCGTGGTACTGCAAGGTTATGCGTCCTGGCAGGACGCCGAAGGGGCAAGCGGGCAAATCACCTCGATCTCCGTTCCCGGCGACATCGCTGATCTCCAGACACTCTACCGGTGGCCTGACAATTCAGACCTTTTCCCTGAGCTTGGCGCGCCTTTGCAGGGCCAATCTCACTTCCGCGATGACACCATCCCAGTCGCCGGGCGTCCTTTGATGAAACAGCCGTAGGCTCCGATACCAAGGAGAACTGTTCCCCGACGAAGGCCAGCGCCAGTCGCAGTCGGCATGCAGCAGGACCCAGGCTTCGCAACCCAGCGCCCCCGCGAGATGCGCGACCATCGTGTCGACACAAATGACCAGATCGAGCTCGCGAAGAAGATGACCGAGCGCCACGATATCGGGCGTGCTGATGTCGCGTGCACCGATCTGCGCGACCGCTTCGGCTGTCGTCCCTCTCTGCAGCGAACAAAGCACGACGCCGGGAACGGCGAGCCGGCACAACAAGGAGGGAGCCACGGCGCGCCGCTTATCCCACCGGCCAACCTCCCAGACCAGGCCGACAGCCCGACCGTTGTCATCGATCGGCACCGACGCACTCCTAGGCGGAAGCGTCAAGTAAGGCCCGCCCTCGACCTGCTCACGCCCGACTTTGAGCGCATGCGGCACCTCCATGATTTCGATGTCCACCTCGAAGTCCGCTTCGGGTGTACCGTCGTGGAGAGCAAGAGCACTATCGACGCCTGCCGTGCGCTCGGCCAGTGGCAGAAGCTCCGGCTGGCACCAAACCGTGACACTCCGCGCAACGTCCCGAAGAGGCCGCATGAAACGCAGGAATTGGATCGTGTCGCCTAGTCCGTGATAGCATCTGACCAGCACATGCCGGCCCCCGAGAGCCTCGCCCCGCCAAATTCGCTGCACATGACGCGGGCCGGTGTGTTTGGGCGGATGCTGCAGCACCGCGAGATCGTAGTCAGCGATAGACCAGGCGCGGGCGAAATGACCCGCTCGCATAGCCTCGACCCAGCTGTTCACGTCCTAAGCCCCACTAGCGTCGGACGAATTTATGAAACCGGCTTACCTGACCGTCCTTGGTCCGGTCCTGGTGCAGAAACGCAAGACCGGCCTCATCGAATTTGTCGAAAAACTCGTCCCAGCCGATGCGGTCGAGTCCCTCATCCGGCGGATCGAAATCGACCCGCAAGATGCCGGCGTGCCCGTCCTCTTCCGTCGCCTTGACCGTCGCCGGCTGCCCGCCACGTTCGTCGACCCATTTGCGGATTGCGGCGTGATCGGTGGTCTGCTCGGCTTCGCTATTTTGCGTCATGGACGTCATGTGGCACCTCACTCGTGTGCAGATCCGGCAATGACGCCGTCATTGCTGGAGCCATTTGCGGTGAAACGCGAGCCGGCAAGATTTGTTCTTCGTCGCACCACGTGACGCGCGTGACCACCACTCCATCTTCTTCATCATCATCAACAATGATCTTCGTTCCGCTGATGCGAGCGGCGATTCTAATCCAGGTTAATCGCCCTGCATTTTGTTGGCCTGAATCACTCCCCTACGCACGCGCGGCCGCTCCGGCGCAGGAACGAACATACCTTCCGGCACGTTCGCCGATCTACTTACACTGTCGCCACGCGTTTTCCCGGAGGTTTTTCGTCCATGCATTCCCGTCTTCAGGACAGGCGTCGCTTGCGCGTCGGCATCGTCGGCGTGGGCAATTGCGCAAGCTCCTTCGTCCAGGGGCTTACCTATTACCGCAATGCCAAGTCGAATGAACCCGTACCCGGCCTGATGAACGTCGATCTCGGCGGCTATCATATCAGCGATATTCAAATCGCATCGGCATTCGACGTCAACGCGAACAAGGTTGGGCGCGACGTCGCCGATGCCATCTTTGCCCGTCCGAACAACACGCATCGCTTCGCCGAGGTGGACCAAACCGGGGTGATCGTCCAGCGCGGCCCGGTCATGGACGGCATCGGGCACTATCTCCAAGATGACGTCCCGGTCGCCGGTGTACCCGAAGCCGACGTTTCCGAGGTTCTGGCGATGTCACGCACGGACGTGCTCGTGTCCTACCTGCCGGTCGGCTCGCAACGCGCAAGTGAATGGTATGCTGCGCGCGCCATCGAGGCCGGTTGCGGCTACGTCAATTGCATTCCCGTCTTCATCGCGTCCAACCCGGACTGGCGACGAAGATTCGAAGATGCGGGCCTTCCTATCGTCGGGGACGACATCAAGAGCCAGGTCGGCGCCACCATCCTGCACCGGGTGCTGGCCAACCTGTTTCGTGATCGCGGCGTGCGGCTCGATCGCACCTATCAACTCAATGTCGGTGGCAATACCGATTTCAAGAACATGCTCGAACGCGAGCGGTTGGCATCGAAGAAGATCTCCAAGACACAGGCCGTCACCAGCCAGTTCGCCGTCCCGATGGACCCCGACAATATTCACGTTGGGCCGAGCGACCACGTGCCCTGGTTGACCGACCGGAAGCTCGCATTCATCCGGCTCGAAGGCACGACGTTCGGCGGCGTACCCTTGAGCGCCGAGGTCAAGCTCGAAGTGTGGGACTCGCCGAACTCGGCGGGCGTCGTGATCGACGCGGTCCGCTGCGCAAAACTTGCCATGGACCGCGGCCAGGGCGGCGCCCTGACCGGCCCCTCCAGCTATTTCATGAAATCGCCGCCGCAGCAGTTCACCGACGAGGAGGCTGGACGGCGAACCCGCGCCTTCATCGACGACAAGGTTTTCAGCTGATGGCCAGGATCATTCATCTCGTGCGGCACGGCCACCATGCCCTGCTCGGCCGAACGCTGTGCGGCCGGATGAGCGGCGTCACGCTCGACGACATCGGTTGCGAGGAGATTGCCCGGTGTGCAGCCAATCTCGCCCCACGGCCGTCGCTAATCCAGTCGAGCCCGCAGAGGCGCTGCATGCAATCGGCCAGCATCCTCGCCGCGCGCTTCGGATTGCCCGTCGAGATCGTTCCTGCTCTCGACGAGCTCGACTATGGCGAATGGACGGGCAGGTCTTTCGATGAGCTCAATGAGGATCCGCAATGGTCGCGCTGGAACAGCCGCCGCGGCGGCACGTGCCCACCCGGAGGCGAGAGCATGCGGTTGCTTCAGACGCGCGTTGTCCGTCATCTGGAGCAGCTGCGCTCTGACCCTCTTGCGGACTCGGTGATCGCAATCAGCCACGCCGAAGCCATCCGCGCAGCGCTGTTGCATTACGCGCGCATGAAACTCGACGACTTTCTTTCGATCGAGATCGATCCCTCAAGTGTCAGCACCCTCCGCGCGGATCGGCGCGGGTTCAGGATCACCGGGATCAACCAGCGGGTGCCGGCGTGAAGATCGTCGTTTTCGGCCTGACCATCTCCTCCTCCTGGGGCAATGGCCACGCGACGCTCTGGCGCGGCCTCTGCAAGCATCTGAGGCGCCTCGGCCACACCGTCGTCTTCTACGAGCGCGACGTGCCCTACTATGCCGGTGCCCGGGACCTCAATGAGTTGCCCGGTGGGCAGCTGCGGCTTTTTCCGAATTGGGAGGAGATCCGCTCCCTCGCCCGCAATGACATCGCGGATGCCGATGTCGCGATCGTGACGTCGTACTGTCCCGATGCAATTGCGGCCACCGACCTGATCATGTCCAAAGGTCGCGCCATTCCCGTCTTCTATGATCTGGATACCCCGATCACGCTCGCGCGGCTCATGGCGGGAGAATCCGTTTCCTATATCGGCACGCGAGGTCTGCGCGATTTCGCGCTCGTCCTCAGCTTCACCGGCGGACCACGTGTCGTCCAGGAGTTTCGCGAACGGCTCTGCGCCCGCGATGTCCGCCCCCTGTACGGCCACGTCGATAGCGATATTCATCGCCCGGTGCCGCAAGAGCCTCACTATCGCGCGGATCTGTCCTATCTCGGCACCTATTCCGAAGACCGGCAGCGCGGGCTCGAGGCGCTGTTCGTCGAACCGGCGCGAGCGCGGCAGGACCTGCGTTTCCTGATCGGCGGAGCGCAATATCCCGACGACTTTCCGTGGTCGCCCAATATCTATTTCGTGCGGCATCTGCCGCCGTCGGAGCATGCGCCTTTCTTTGCGTCCTCCCGCCTGACCCTCAACGTCACACGCAAAGCCATGGCGGAGATGGGCTGGTGCCCCTCCGGCCGTCTGTTCGAGGCGGCGGCCTGCGGTGTCCCGCTCCTGAGCGACGACTGGCCGGGCATCGAGGAGTTCTTCACGCCGGGCAGCGAGATCCTGATCGCCCACGATGCGCAGGACACTTTGGGCGCCTTGGCGATGTCGAGCGCCGACCTGCAGTCCATCGCCAGGCGCGCCTATGAGCGGACGATGGATCAGCATACATCCGACAAACGCGCGCGCGAGCTGGTGGCCCTGCTCCAGCAGGCGGTATCCAGCGGCAGCGGCACGCGTCGTCAGCAATCCGAGGAGGCCTGACATGTGGGGCATCGTTCCGGCCGCGGGCCGCGGCAGTCGTATCCAGCCGCTGGCTTTCTCGAAGGAACTGCTGCCTGTCGGCAGCCGGCGCGACGACGGCACCGAGCGTCCGTGTGCGGTCTCCGAGTATCTGCTGGAGCGCCTGATCCTCGGCGGCGCGGACAAGATCTGCTTCGTGATTTCGCCGGGCAAGTCCGACATTCTCGAATATTTCGGCGATCACTATGGCAGCGCCCAGCTCGCCTATGTCGTCCAGCCGGACGCCTCCGGCCTGTGCGACGCCGTCTTCAGGGCCGGCACCGTCGTCGGCCATGATGAAGACGTCGTCGTCGGCCTGCCCGACACGGTCTGGTTTCCCAAGGCCGCTTTGCAGGCCTTGCCCGACGCCGACCTCTCCTTCCTGCTCTTTCCCGTCGAGCGCCCGGAATTCTTCGACGCCGTCGTGCTTGAGGGCGAGAGCGTGCGGGAGATCCAGGTCAAGCAGCCGAACCCGACCTCGCGGTGGATCTGGGGTGCATTCCGGATGTCAGCCACCGGCTTTCGCGAATTGCACGCGCTCTGGAACGAGAGGGACCGACGCGACGAGTATTTTGGAACGCTGGTCAACGCCTATCTCCAGACCGGCGGCCTCGGCATCGGGATCAAGGCAGGCGAATCCTATGTCGATGTCGGGACCGTCGACGGCTATCGCACCGCGATGGCGCTTCTGGCCGAGGGCACCGGCACCGACAGCCGGTCGCGGTTGCGGGCCGGCGCCTCGTCCGATGCGGCTCGACCGGCGCCTGCAATGGACAATGGAGCGACGGCATGACTGGAGCGCTGCTCACGCGTGAGGAAATCCGCAGGCGCGTCGACGCGCTCGGCCCGTGGTTTCATAACCTCGACCTCAACGGCGTGCCGACCGCACCAACCCACTTTCTCGGCGACTATCCCAATGTGAAATGGCGGCGCTTCTCGGGGATCATCCCGGACCGCCTTGAAGGCAAGACCGTGCTCGATATCGGCTGCAACGCCGGCTTCTATGCCATGGAGATGAAGCGCCGGGGGGCCGAGCGCGTGCTTGGTCTCGACACCGACGAAGAGTACCTGGCGCAGGCGCGGTTTGCCGCCGAAGTGAATGGCCTGCGGATCGAATTCCGCAAGATGTCGGCCTATGATGTCGGCCAGCTCCGTGAAAAGTTCGATCTCGTGATCTTCATGGGCGTGCTCTATCACCTGCGTCATCCGCTGCTGGCGCTGGATCTCATTCACGAGCACGTCACCAGAGATCTCCTGCTGTTCCAGTCGATGCAGCGCGGCGCCGGCCATGTCGATGCGATCGACAAGAATTACGATTTCTGGACCACCGATCAGTTCGATTCCGCCGGCTATCCAAAGCTGCACTTCATCGAGCACAAATACGCGGATGACCCCACCAATTGGTGGGTCCCGAACCGAGCCTGCGTCGAGGCCATGCTGCGCAGCACAGGCTTTGCGATCACCGCACATCCCGAAGAGGAAGTTTACCTCTGCAAGCGGACCGCGCGTCCACAAGCGGACGGGCCCGTCTATCCATCCCGGAGCACCAGCTGATGATCGAGGCGGCCAAGATCTGGAACGAGCCGAACAACAAGTCGCATTGGGACCTTCAGATTGATCCGGATTGGGTCATGTTCGCAGATCTTACGACCGCTGCGGGAAAGGCTATTCGCGGCACACGGCCGGCACTCCCAATCGTACTCGGCGGAATCTCACCGATCGATCCGTCCTTCGTGCGCAAGATGCAGAGCCGCGGCGTGCTCGATCATTTCGATGCGGTCGCCGTGCACGGGTTTCCGCTCGACTGGAATCTATGGCAGATCGGGGAATGGCCAGCCAAGCTCGAGGAGATCAAGGCGGTCACCCCCCTCCCCGTCTGGGTGACCGAGGTCGGCGTCTCCTCGTTCGGAGCCGAGGAGGTGCAAGCCTGGGGCCTGTCGCGCACCGCCGAGCTCCTGATCGGCCGCGCGCCGCGCATCCATTGGTACAGCCTCTACGACCTGCCATCCGCCTGGGAAGCCACGACGCGGCACAAGGAAGCCGAAGGCTCGTCCTATTACCGGCATTTCCACATGGGCCTGCTGCGTGAGGACGGCACTCCAAAGGCGGCCGCCGATCTGTTCGGCGGCTATGCGCCGGCCCTGGGACTTTGCCAGTGGTTTCACTTTGAGGATCACCGTCTCGACGACGCCGTGCGCTGGATGCGTCGTCTCAACGTGACCCATCTCAGGACTGGCCTGTCATGGGCCGACAGCTTCCGTCCCGATGCGCTGGACTGGTTCGACCGCCAGATGGAGGCACTGGCGGAATTTCAGGTCACCGTGACGTTCTGCTTTACACCCGAGCATCGCGGAATCCAGCCTCATCACACCAGCCCGCCGCTGGACGTCAATGAGTTCGCCGATTTCTGCGCATCGATGGTCGATCGTTACTGCGCGAGGACCGGTCTTGGTACCGCGCCAGCATCGGCCGATTCCCCGGTCGGGGAGCCCATATGCGCGCCCTGATCCTGGTGATGGATTCCGTGGGCATCGGCGGCGCGCCGGATGCCGCGCGTTACGGCGACGACGGCGCCGACACTGTCGGCCACATTGCTGACGCCTGTGCTGCCGGACGGGCCAACGGCGCCTCCCGCGAGGGTCCGCTCCGGCTGCCCAATCTTGTCGCGCTGGGCCTCGGCCAGGCCTGCGGCCTCGCCTCCGGTCGCGTTCCGCCTGGTTTGGACGGTCAGATCCGGCATCAGGGTTTCGGATGCGCGAGCGAGATCTCGAAGGGCAAGGACACGCCTTCGGGCCATTGGGAAATCGCCGGTGTGCCGGTTCCGTTCGAATGGGGCTATTTCCCGCGAACGAAACCTTGTTTCCCGGCAAATCTGACGAGCGCCTTCTGCGAGCAGGCCGGACTGCCCGGCATCCTCGGAGATTGTCACGCCTCGGGCACAGACATCATCGCCGAATTCGGCGAGCGCCACATGCGATCCGGCATGCCGATCTGCTACACCTCGGCCGACAGCGTGTTCCAGATCGCCGCGCATGAGCAGACCTTCGGGCTCGACCGTCTTTACGACATCTGCGCGATCGCAAGACGACTGATCGACCCGCTCAGCATCGGCCGCGTCATCGCCCGGCCTTTCGTCGGCACGAACGCGAGCGACTTCAAGCGGACCGCGCACCGGCGCGACTTCTCCGTGCCGCCCCCGGAAGACACCATCCTCGACCTCGCAGCAGCTGCCGGCCGCGACATCGTCACCATCGGCAAGATCGACGACATCTTCGCCCACCGCGCGACCGGGCGAAACCTGCGCGGCGACGGCAACATGGCGCTCTTCGATGCCACGTTGAAAGGGCTGGCGAACCTTGCGGATGGAGGATTCCTGTTCGCCAACTTCATCGACTTCGACACGCTGTATGGCCATCGCCGCGACATCATCGGCTATGCCGCGGCACTCGAGGCCTTCGACGATCGCCTGCCCGAACTGCTGTCCCGACTGCGAAGCGATGATCTTCTCATCATCACCGCCGATCACGGCTGCGACCCCACCTGGAACGGCACCGATCACACCCGCGAGCAGGTGCCAATCCTCGCCCGGACCACGCAATCATCTTCTCCCATCGGCCGTCGTGCCGGCTTTGCCGATATCGGCGCCACTGTGGCAAGGCATCTTGACCTGCCCGAACCGCTTCACGGTGCACGGTTTTAGCGAGCGCTGCCGGACCGATTCACCTGAGTTATTGATCCAGGTTAGAGAAATATTCGTTTGTACAATTTCGAGGAACGAACATTCCTTGCATCGCTTCTGACTCCAAACGTGACCGGCGCGCAGGTCGTCCGACCAGTCAGAAAAGTGCGCTTCACCAGACATCAGCGACCGATCCCAACGGATCGGTCACATGGTTGCACGGAGCGGTGAATGACGCGAGTATTGATCACGGGAGGTGCGGGCTTCATTGGCTCCCATGCGACGGACATTCTGCTCGCGGCCGGCTACGACGTCCGTCTGCTCGACAATCTCTCGCCGCAGGTCCATGGCGGCAACCGCCAGCGTCCCACCTATCTCGCCGACGACGCCGAACTCGTTGTTGGCGACGTGACCGACAGCGGTGCGGTTGAGCACGCCCTGCGCGGCGCCGACATGGTTCTGCATCTCGCGTCCGCCGTCGGCGTCGGCCAGAGCATGTACGACATCGAGCCCTATGTCCGCACGAACGAGCTCGGCACCGCCGTCCTCCTTCAGGCGCTGTCGAAGCGGCCGGTCGAACGGTTGGTCGTCGCCTCCTCCATGAGCATCTACGGAGAAGGCCTCTATCGCAGGCCAGATCAAAGCGTCGTGGCCTGCGACGAACGGGCGATCGAGCAACTTCGCCGCGGGGAATGGGAGCTGCGCGACAATACGGGGCATCTGCTCGAGCCCATGCCGACACCGGAGACCAAGCTGCCTTCACTGAGCTCGATCTACGCACTGAACAAGTTTGCGCAGGAGCGCATGTGCCTGATCACGGGCAAGGCTTATGGCATCCCGACCGTAGCGCTTCGCTTCTTCAACGTGTTCGGCCCCCGTCAGGCCTTGTCAAATCCCTATACCGGTGTGCTCGCCATCTTCGCCGCGCGGCTCCTGAACGAACGTCCGCCGCTCGTGTTCGAGGATGGCGAACAACGTCGCGATTTCGTTCACGTGCATGATGTCGCCCGGGCCTGCCGCATCGCGCTGGAAGCCGAACATGCGCAGGATGTCTTCAACGTCGGCTCGGGCCAAAGCCGAAGCATCCTGTCGGTTGCAGAAGATCTCGCCGAGGTCATGGGACGGCGCGATATGGCGCCCGAGATCACCCGGAAATACCGCGCTGGCGACATCAGGCATTGCTTCGCCGACATCGGCAAATCGCGTGATCTTCTCGGCTTCGAGCCGCATGTCGCATTCAAGGACGGCCTGGAAGAGCTCGCGGACTATCTCGCAGACCAGATCGCCGATGACCAGGCGGAACGGGCGACCCAGGAGCTGCTGCAACGAGGATTGGTTGCGTGATGAACGAGCGAGACAACAGGCCTGTCCTGATCACCGGAGGCTGCGGCTTCATAGGCTGCAATCTTGCCGATCGGCTGGCGGAGCGCGGCGAGCGCGTATTGGTATTGGACAATCTGGCCCGCAGCGGCGTGCGCGAGAACGCGCAATGGCTGAAATCGAGGCATGGTGACCTCATCACCATCGCGGTAGCCGACGTGCGCGATCCGATCCCGGTAATCGATGCCGTGCGCGAGGCCCGGGCCGTGCTGCATTTGGCGGCCCAGGTCGCCGTCACCGACAGCGTGAGCGATCCCGCCGCGGATTTCGAGATCAACGCCCGCGGCACCCTGAACGTGCTCGAAGCTGTGCGGCTTCACAACAGCTCCGCACCGGTCGTGTTCGCGTCGACCAACAAGGTCTATGGCCGTCTGATCGAAGACAGTGAGATCGCTCTCACGGGCCGCCGCTACACGCCCACCAGCGCCCTGCTGGCTGACGGCATCTCGGAGAACGCGCCGCTCGACTTCTATAGTCCCTATGGCTGCTCCAAGGGAACTGCCGATCAATACGTGCATGACTATGCCCGAGTCTACGGCCTCCAGACCGTGGTGATGCGCATGAGCTGCATCTATGGACCGCGCCAGTTCGGCACTGAAGATCAGGGCTGGATCGCGCATTTCCTGCTGAGCGCGATCCAAAGCAAAACGTTGACGATCTACGGTGACGGTTATCAGGTCCGCGATGCCCTGCATGTGTCGGATGCGGCCGCGGCCTGGCTCGCAGTGCTCGACCGCATCGCGCTCGCGCGCGGACGGGTTTATAATCTCGGTGGTGGCCGGAGCAATGCGATCAGCCTGCGTGAGCTCATAGACCACATCACCGAATTGACGGGCCAAGAGATCACATGCCGCTTTGCCGATTGGCGTCCCGGCGATCAGCCCTGGTACGTCACCGACACGCGTGCATTGTCGGCCGCGCTCGGATGGGCTCCGCAGGTCTCGATTACCGAGGGCCTCCGCTCGCTGCACACCTGGCTGGACAGCCGTTTTGGAGCAGCTCAAGGCAATCGCGAGGCGCTCGCATGACGCGCGTCGCCCTCATCAACCCGAATTGGGATTTTGGCGGCAGCATCTATTTCGGCTGCCGGTCCCCTCATCTGCCGCTCGAGCTCGGCATCTCCGAGCATCATCTCAAAGCCGCTGGCCACCGGACACTTCTGCTCGATGCGCACATGTTCGATCTGTCGCTGTGGGATATGGAAGCTGAGCTACGCGCGTTCGCGCCAGACCTGATCGTCATCACCACTGCGCCGACCTATCTGTTCTGGCGCTGCGCGCCACCGGAGCTGCGCGTCCCGCAGGAGCTTGCAGCGGCGGTTCGGGACCTTGCACCGACCTTGATTGCCGTCGGGCCGCACGGCTCGACGACGCCGCGGGCCGCACTGAAAAAGCTCGGCGTCGACATCGTCGTGATGGGCGAGTGCGAAGCATCCTTGTTGCGCCTTGCAAACGGTGAGCGAGACTTTCCCGGCCTTTGCTTTGCGGATGCCGCCTCGATCCGGGTCAATGGCGGGCCGCAGGCGGTCGAGTTCAGGGATCAGCCGGCGCTCGACTGGCCGGATGAGACGATCCGGCGGCATCATCACCATCACCACCGATTCGAGGCCGAGCCGGTGGGTCCCGGCGCGGAGGTCGAGGCATCACGGGGCTGCCCCTACAATTGCACGTTCTGCGCCAAGGAAAATTTTCGCAACGCCTATCGCAAGCGGCCCCCCGCGATCATCCTCGATGAGATCGACCGCCTGCGTGACCACGGCGTGGAATATGTCTACTTCATCGACGAGATATTCCTTCCGAATGCCGAGCTCCTGGAAAGGCTGAGCACACGCGGCCTCAAATTCGGCGTGCAGACACGGATCGATCTCTGGAAACCTGATATGCTCGCGCTGCTCGGCCGCGCCGGCTGCGTCTCGATCGAGGCGGGTATCGAGAGCCTCACCGTCGAGGGCCGCGCGGCGCTCGCCAAGAATTGCAAGATGACCACCGACCAGCTCGCCGACCGGCTGGTCGAAGCACGTCGCCACGTTCCGTTCGTGCAGGCCAATCTGATCGAGGTCCCCGAGGACGACGATCCCGTGGTGCAGCGCTGGCGCCGCAAGATGCAGGATGCCGGCATCTGGGCTAACGACCCGGTCCCGCTCTATCCCTATCCCGGCTCGCCGGACTACCGAAAGCTGTGGGGCGAAGCCGACGATTTCGCGTGGGAACGCGCGCACCAGCACTATCTGGGAATGTTCGACCAATTCAGCGACGTGCAGAACGACCGGCCCATTCCGCTCGATGCCCTCGAACATCCGGTGGCGCCATGAGGAAAGGCGCGGACATCAGGATCCTGATGACGACCGACACGGTCGGCGGTGTGTGGACCTATTCCTGCGCGCTCGCCGCCAGCCTCGCCGCTTCGGGCGCCGAGGTGACCTTGGCGACAATGGGCCCGCCCGCGAATGCCGATCAGCGCGAGATGCTGCGCGGCTCGCGAGTCCGGCTGATCGAGACGGACCTCGCGCTTGAGTGGCAGGACCCGGAGGGACGGGACCTCCCGCACGCCGAGCGCACACTCGCCGGCTTGGAAGCGCGGTTGCGGCCGGACATCGTCCACCTCAATAGTTTCCGGGAAGCAACCCTGCCGTGGCGAGCGCCGACCGTTCTCGTTGCGCATTCCTGCGTCAATTCATGGGCGCTGGCCTGTCGGGATACGACGTGGCTCGGCGAACCCCGATGGACGCAATACACGGAGCGGGTGGCAGCCGCACTCAACAGCACGGAAGCCTGGGTTTGTCCGAGCCAGTCCTTCCACGACGATATCGTGGAGATCTATCACCCCCGCTCCCTCGGCACCGTAATCTGGAATGGAATTGCGGCTGGCGCGCTGCCAAATCGAAAGCGGGAGCTGATCTTCGCGGCCGGCCGACTGTGGGACCGCGCCAAGAACATCGAAGCTCTTGCCGCGGCTGCGCCGGGCCTGGATTGGCCGGCCCAGATCGCAGGGCCTGCTGACGGAAACCTGCCCGCCGGCGTCACCTGGGTTGGCTCTTTGCCGCACGACGCATTGCGCGGACGGCTCCAACACGCGTCGATCTTTGTCAGCCCCGCGCTGTACGAACCGTTCGGCCTTTCCGTGCTGGAAGCGGCGGCTGCCGGCTGCGCGCTCGTGCTGTCGGTTATTCCCACCTTCCGGGAACTATGGAGCGGAGCCGCACGGTTTTTCGACCCCAGCGACAGTCAGGCGTTGCGTCGCATCCTCCTCGAGCTCTGTGCCGACGACCGCGAAAGGACGCGCCTGCAACGCGCCGCCTATGAACATTCCTTGAGCTATTCGCTGGCGCGCACGACCAGCGCCTATCAGAAGCTCTACGAAGGGCTGCTCGCTTCCAGGCGCACGGCACGTGAAGTCGAACAGATCGAGGTGCGCGCATGAGATGCGTCCTGTTCTATCACGCATTCACCTCCTGCTGGAATAACGGCAACGCCCATTTCCTGCGCGGATACGCCCGCGAGTTGCACGCGCTCGGACATGAGGTGATCGTGTTCGAGCCGGTCGACGGCTGGAGTCGGTTGAATGCCATCCGCGAAAGCGGCAGTGGAGCGCTACAGGACATAAGGCAACTCTTCCCCGGCGTTTCAATTCGCCGCTTCGACACCTCACTCGATTTCGACGAAGCTCTTGATGGCGCCGATCTCGTGATTGTGCACGAATGGAATTCGCCTGATGTGATCGAGAAGATCGGCTCCAAGCGCGCGCACGGCGGGACTTTCACGCTCCTGTTCCATGACACCCATCACCGCGCAGTCACTGCGCCGGATGAACTGGCACAATTCGACCTCGATGCATTCGACGGCGTGCTCGCATTTGGGGAGGTTCTGCGCGAGATTTATGTGAATCTCGGCTGGGCAGATCGTGCCTATACCTGGCACGAGGCCGCCGACGCCGCCATGTATCACCCTTTGCCGCATGTCGAACGCACGGATGATCTGGTCTGGATCGGCAATTGGGGCGACGGCGAACGCAGCAGCGAACTCAACGAGTTTCTGGTCGCGCCCGTCGCCGAACTGGGCTTGCGTGCAAGCGTCTACGGCGTCCGTTATTCCGATCAGGCTCTTCAGAGCATCCAGGCCGCGGGCATTCGCTATGGCGGCTGGTTGCCGGCGCACTGGGCGCCGGTCGCCTTCGCCGGCGCGCGCGCGACCGTCCACGTCCCCCGCGGCCCTTATGTGCGGTCGCTTCCGGGTATCCCCACCATTCGTGTGTTCGAAGCGCTCGCCTGCGGCGTTCCCCTGATTTCGGCTCCCTGGGCCGACGTGGAAGGCCTGTTTCCGGACGGCGCTTACCTCCAGGCCGCCAATGGCGTCGAGATGAAGCGCTCCCTCCGTGCCGTTCTCGATGATCGGGACCTGTCAGCCGCCATGGTAGCGACAGGGCTCCGAACGATCCGAGAGCGCCATACGTGCCGTCATCGCGCACAGCAGCTTGTGGACATCGTGGAGGCCATCCGGACCTCCGACAGGGCGTCACGGCCGTTGCGATACATCGGAGCCTCCGCATGAAGATCTGCTTCTTCGGATCCAGCCTGGTCTCATCGTACTGGAATGGTGCCGCCACCTATTATCGCGGCATGCTCAAGCAGATTGCGGCGCTGGGACACGACATCACCTTCTTCGAGCCGAATGCCTTCGAGCGACAGGCCCATCGCGACATCGCCGATCCCGATTGGGCCAAAGTCGTCGTCTACCCCGCCACAGCCGAGGGCTGGCGCGGCTCACTCGACGCGGCGGCGCGTTCGGCTGACATGCTGATCAAGGCGAGCGGCGTCGGCGTCTTCGATCAGGAGCTGGAGCTCGCTGTTGCGACCCTGCCGTCTCGGACCATGCGGATTTACTGGGATGTCGACGCCCCCGCTACGCTCGAAGCCATGGCAAACGATGTCGAGCATCATCTGCGCCGTGCGATTTCCTCTTACGACATCGTCCTGACCTACGGCGGCGGCGACGGCGTCGTATCGGCCTATCGCGCTATGGGCGCGCGGGATTGTGTCCCGATATACAACGCCCTCGACCCCGAGACGCATTTTCCTTCGCCGCCAAGACCGGAGTTCGCCTGCGATCTCGGCCTGCTGGCCAATCGCCTGCCAGATCGCGAGCAGCGCGTTGAACATTTCTTTCTCGACGTCGCACGCACGCTCCCCGAGAAGACGTTTGTTCTCGGCGGTTCCGGCTGGGATACCAAGGACACCGCAAAGAACATCCGCAAGGTCGGGCATGTCGGCACCGGCCAGCACAACGCGTTTTTCGGCTCCGGCCTGGCCACGCTCAACGTCAATCGTGACAGCATGGCCCGTTTCGGCTTCTCGCCGCCGACACGGGTATTCGAGGCGATCGGTGCCGGCGCCTGCCTGATCACGGATCAATGGCCCGGCATCGAGTATTTCCTGGAGCCGGATCGCGAGGTGCTGGTGGCCGCAAACGGAACCGAGATTGCCGGTCATCTCGACGCTCTCAACCCGGATCGTGCCGCCGCGATCGCGAGCCGTGCCCGCGCGCGCATCCTGAGCCAACACACCTATCGGCACCGCGCCCGCCAGTTCAACGATCTCTTCGACGGAAGCAGCTCGCGCATCGAGGCAGCAGAATGAACCTGAGAATTGTCGTCGTCGGTCTTTCGGTCACATCGTCATGGGGCAATGGTCACGCCACGACCTATCGCGCCCTGATCGAGGCCCTCGCACGACGAGGCCACCACGTCACCTTCCTCGAGCGCGACGTCGCCTGGTATCGCGAGCATCGCGATCTCACCAACCCGACATCGTGGACGGTGGAGCTCTATCAGTCCCTGAAGGACGTGCCTCGCCGTTTCGGCAAGCTGATCCGGGACGCCGACCTCGTCATCATCGGTTCTTATGTGCCCGACGGTATTGCCATCTCCGAGTGGGTCACAAGTCAGGCGAGGGGAGTCACCGCGTTCTACGACATCGACACGCCCGTGACGCTCGCGAAGCTCGACCACGGTCTCGACTATCTCTCAGCCACCATGATCCCGCGGTTCGATCTCTATCTGTCGTTCGCCGGTGGTCCCGTGCCCGACCTGATCGAGGAGCGGTACGGCAGCCCGATGGCCCGGGTTCTCTATTGCAGTGCCGACACCGAGGTTTATGCCCCGCAGCAAGCGGAGGCGAAATGGGCCCTCGGCTATCTCGGGACCTATAGCGAGGATCGGCAGCCGATTCTCGAGCAGCTGCTGCTGTCCCCGGCCCGCACACTGTCGTCAGAGCTGTTCGCGGTCGGAGGCGCGCAATATCCCGCTGATATCGTCTGGCCTGGCAATGTCCTGCGGATCGAGCACCTTGCGCCAAAACAGCACCCGACGTTCTACGCGGAACAGCGGTTCACCTTGAACGCGACTCGCGCCGACATGCGGGCGCTGGGCTTCTCGCCAAGCGTTCGCCTGTTCGAAGCCGCTGCCTGCGGCACGCCCATGATCTCCGACCGCTGGCCGGGCATCGAAACCATCTTCGCGCCGTCGCGGGAAATCCTGCTGGCCTCGAGCCCGCGCGACGTCATCGAGATCCTGCGCGATATGCCTGAGGAGCGTCGGCGTAGCGTTGCGGAGAACGCACGCCGGCGCGTCCTGACCGATCACACCGCCGACCACCGCGCCCGCCAGCTGGAGAGTTACTACGCCGAAGCAGCCGCACGCCGCCGTCGCAAATCCTCCCGGCCTGCCGCTGGCCGTCCGGTTCAAGTCGCCGAACTCTAAGAGAGCCCGCCATGACCCTCCAGACCCGCATCTCTCCCCTTCGCCGCTCGCCAGCCGTACTCATTGCCGGCGGCGCCGGCTTCATCGGCTCCCATCTCTGCGATTCGCTGTTGCAACGAGGCAACGCCGTCATCTGCCTCGACAATCTCTTTACGGGCAGCATGCACAATATCAGGCCTCTCCTGAACCATCCGAACTTCTGCTTCATCGAGCATGACGTGCAAGAGGAGATAGAGATCGAAGGGGAAATTGACCGCATCTATAGCCTCGCCTGCCCGGCTTCGCCGCGGCATTACCAAAAAGATCCGGTCGGCACGATGAAGACCTGCGTACTGGGCACAATCAACCTGCTCGAGCTCGCGCACCGCAAGGGCGCCCGCGTCCTGCAGGCTTCCACTAGCGAAGTCTACGGCGACCCGGAGGTGCACCCCCAACCTGAATCTTATCTTGGCAACGTCAACCCGATCGGGCCACGCGCCTGCTACGATGAGGGCAAGCGCGCCGCCGAAACACTGATGTTTGATTACCACCGCACGCACGGGACCGAGATCAAGGTCGCGCGCATCTTCAACACCTACGGCCCACGGATGCTGGAGAACGATGGTCGTGTCGTTTCCAACTTCATCGTCCAGGCGCTGCGCGGCGAGCCGATCACGATCTATGGTGGAGGCACGCAAACGAGGAGCTTCTGCTTCGTCGACGATCTCGTGCGAGGCCTCCAGCTGCTGATGGAAAGCCCTCCATCGGTGACCGGCCCCTGCAACCTCGGCAATCCTCACGAGGTCACGATCGAAGCCATCGCCCGAGAGGTCCTGACGTATACCGAGTCGGCCTCGCCGCTCCGCTTTGAGGCGCTTCCAAAGGACGATCCGAAGCGCCGCAAGCCGGTCATCGACACCGCCTCGCGGGTATTGGGATGGCGACCGCGTGTCGCGCTGAAGGACGGTCTCCAAGCCACGATTGCCTATTTCGCAATGCGCATTGCTGGTGAGTCGCCGACACTAGTGCCGGCTCTCGCGCGGCGAAAGAGGGGTCCGGCGCGCAGCCTGCTCAGCTCCGAATAGCCGGCTAAGAGCCAGAAGCGCTCATTCCGGCTCTGGCGTCTTGCGGCAGGAGCGCTGTTGCGCCCGCTTAGTCCTTGCTCTCTTCGATCTTGTCGAGAACGCGCTCCGGCGCGATCTCTGAGGCGGCTTCCTGAAGCTCTTTGTTCTCCCGGGAATTGATCTCCATTTTGCCGGCCATTTCATTCAGAAGCGCGACCACCTTCGTGATCTCATGTTCGGTGAGGAGACTGATCTGCAGATCCAACTCCGCCCTTCTATCCGCTTCGGCCGCCATACGATTTTGAGAGATCAGAACAAAGGTCGAAAGAAAGATTGCCTCTACGGAGGCAAGCATAGCGAGCACTACAAAGCTCTGGTCCCAGGGCATAATTCCTGGAAGCCATCTGAGGTTTGCGGCTATCCAAAATCCAAAAGCAAACAAGTGCAGGTAAACAAACTGCATGCTGCCGGTGAACGAAGTTATTGCGTCGGCGACCTTTTGCTGAATGGACGCGTCAGATTGCTCCCGCTTCCTTCGTTCGACCAGAGCGTGGATATTCCGCTCGAGAGCCGGCGTCAGCCCGGGTGCAGCTTTTGGATGGGGCGCCAAGGGTTTCTTCATGACGTGTAAACCGGCGCACCTGCGGGCAGTTCCTATAGGTTGGCTGCCTCGAGGCCGCGCAATTGACCACCGCGTGGCCGACGTCCGGCGGGCAAGACCTCGGCGAGATTGAGCTACAAGATTACAAGATAGAGTGCTGGCACACATCGTGCACACGCGACCAACCAACCAATCGGAATAACTTGAACTCTTGCTCCAATCCATCCTTGGAACGATCGCGTGATCGATCGCAGTACGCGCCGACCGTCTCCGGCTGCAATTTCGCAGTGAAACTCAATTACAGCAAATGACCGTTTGAAAAATCAGCTATTCAAACGGTTTTGCCAGCTAAGGCATTGATATGGTGGGCGCACCAGGGCTCGAACCTGGGACCCGCTGATTAAGAGTTCAAAACCGGCGCCTCTCTGCGATTTCTGAATCTGCGCCACACTACGATGAAGTCGAGAAAGGTCTTTTATTTGTAGAGACTTGTCGCATAGCTTCGCAGCCCAGCGAACCCTGACCTTCAAACAACTCAGTCCGCCAAAACCGTTTGAAAACCGTTTTAGCAGCTCACGTAGACCCTCATGACCGACATTCGCATTGCTCTCAGCGATAAGGCCATCGCTCAGCTGCCGACTCCTGTGGCTGGTATTTGGCTCGCGATACCGAGTTGAAAGGCTTCTTCGTGGTTGTCGGGAAGCGAAAAAGGACCTTCACTGTTCAAGGTGATCTCAGACAACGTGGAAAGCGGGCCTCCTCCGTCAGAGTATCGATTGGTGACGCCAGCGAGTTAACCACCAGGGCAGCCCGCGCGATTGCCAAGGAATATCTCGCTCAGATCAGCAAGGGACAGCACCCAAAAGCGAGGGAGAACGGAAACTCCGAACAAGCCGCGACCGATGGGAATGGTGCTGAAGGGGGCGCTACCCTGGAGCAGGCTTGGCAACGCTACCTGGAAGCCCACTTGATCCGAAAAGGCCGTAGCGAGAAAACAATAAGCGGGTATTGCGATCACGTGGAACGTCTCTTTTCGGAATGGCTTAAGACCCCTTTGCTGGATCTCGCGAATGATTCCGCTCTCGTCGCCAAAAAGCAAGATCAGCTTACTAAAGAAAACGGTCCGTACATCGCGAATGGCAGCATGCGGACACTGCGGGCCATCTACAATCACGCGCGGAAGACCAATCGATCACTGCCGCGTGACAACCCCGCAGATGCTGTCGATTGGAATCAGGAAGAGCGCAGGAATACTGGTATGGGCACCGGCGATTTGAAAGGATGGTTTCTCGAGCTGGCCAATCTAGAGAGTCCCATCCGGCGCGAATTCCACCTTTTAACATTGCTGTGCGGATCCAGGCCCACCGCCTTGCAGCAGGCCAGACCCGATCACATCAATTTTCGGCGGCGTACGCTTCACATTCCAAAGCCCAAGGGTGGCGTAAGCGAGCGTTCGACGTCCCGCTATCTCGGCAAATGATCCTGAGCCTCATTCGGGTGCTTCGGTTCGGCAGGCAAATGCATCCGTCTCAGGCGCGAAAATGGCTATTCCCAGCTGAGAGCGCTTCCGGACACTTAGCGGAAACAAAGGAAGATCGAGATATTTTGTCAAAATGGGGCAATGAGCTTCGTCAAACATTCCGGACGATTGCCACCGCTGCCGGCGTGTCCGAATTCGATGCTAAGCTCCTCATGAACCATTCTATCCCCGGCGTGAACGCAGGCTATGTCACTCGGCACAAGCTGGTTGAAGACCACCTGCGCAACCAACAACAAGCTATCAGTAGCGTCGTGTTTTCCGCCCTTGGTAACTCGCTAAAGGAACATAAAACTCTGTTCAATTGGCTCGGTCCCCGGGCTAGCCGAAGAGCCGTTAGCCAAGTCCGATTAGAGCCAAACACTCCCGGTGACGGGCAACAACGAATTCACCAAGCAGCATGACTGGCTGGCGGCGTGAGGAGCGTGGCAGTGGACGGTTGTGCTGAGAGTTAGCAGCGGTTTCCAAACGCACCCCAACCACCCGCGCCTACCGGCCTTCTGTACGTAACGAACTCAAGGACTTGAGCGTCCTTTTGAGCGCGACGGATCAGAATCCGAACGGCGGAATCAAAATCAGTTTGATCATTCAACGATTTCAGAGCGAGTTTGGAAAAAAAGGCCGAAAACACCCCTTGTAAATTCAAGAGCTTGATAACCGTTTCCAAATGTGGAAGCTGCCCTCGCAGGGAGAGCAGGCACCGGACTACGCTCAAGAGCGTCGGCCTCGACAGGATCTACATCGACGCTCTTCATCCCAATGGCGAAACTTGCGGAACCTGAGCAAACCATCGATGGCGCGCAGCTGCGATCACAGCTGTGCGTGTCCAATCGCGAAAAAACGTCATGCAAGCCCCCCAAGTCCGATTGGACCGCTGATTAACGGTCCACTCTGATTCCAAGAAATCAAATGCTTACGCGCAGTCGACTCATCCAAACCCTTCGTAACGATAACCTCTCACTCCATTCCTCCTGAGAACGCCAGCAGAGTCCCGAGCCGGCGATCCTCAGCGAGCAAAGCATGACGGGCACGAAAGTGAGCTCGCTCAGCGCGTTTCTGCGCCGCCCGGAAAAGAAGACGGGCCGCAATACGCCCGGGTGCCGCTGGGTGGCGCACCAGCAAGCGGAGGGGATGCCGCAGAACGAGATCGAGAAGCGAGTCTTCGAGGGAGAGGATCGCCTCCGTGCTCCCCATCTCGCCACGCCGCCCCGCGCGGCCCTCGAGTTGGCGATCTATGCGCCCCGCGTCGTGCCGCTCAGTCAGTATCACATGCAAGCCGCCTCTCTCTTCGACCCTCGGATTGAGTCGAATATCAACGCCACGGCCAGCCATATTGGTGGCCACTGTGACGCGACCAGCCTCTCCTGCACCAGCGATGATATCGGCTTCCTCGTCGTCGTTCTCGGCGTTCAGCACCGAATGCTCCAGTCCGGCGTCCTTCAGCATCGCGCTGAGACCCAACGATGCAGCGACCGAACGGGTCCCGATGAGCACGGAGCGCTGCTCTTTCAAAACAGCCTGCGTATGCTCCACGACCAACTTCCATTTTTCTTCTTCGCTGGAGCAGACGGACATCGGCAGCTTGCGGCGGCGCGACGGGACATTCGTCGGCACACGCACGACCCGCAACCGATAAACGGTCCAGAATTCGGACGTCGTCTCCCACGCGGTTCCGGTCATCCCTGCAAGCCGCTGATAGCGTCGGAAGAACCGCTGATAGGTCATTCGCGCAATGGGCAGCTTGCGCGAGGTAACCTCACATCCCTCCTTCACCTCGACGAGTTGGTGCAGGCCGTCGCTCCAGGAGCGATCGGCCATGATACGCCCGGTATACTCATCGACGATCTCGACCCGTCCCTCGCGAACGATATAGTGGTCACCACGCTGGAACAGAAGCAGCGCACTCAGCGCCTGACGAGCAGCCTCCTCGCGACGAATTTTGTTGAGCCAGATCCCTCCCATCTCCATGCCCAGCGCCGCGAGAGATTCACGCCCGGCTGCCGTCAGCTCGATCCGCCGGTCCTCGCGCAACAGTCGATAGTCGCGCTCGGGGTTGAGCTTACTGACCATGCCGAATGCGTCTTCGGCCCAACGGCGTTCTTCGGCTGCGTCGGTCTGCTGCGAGATGATCAGCGGCGTTCTGGCCTCATCGATGAGGACACTGTCGGCCTCGTCAACGATCGCAAAAGGAAGGCCGCGCATGACGCGCCGGTCGTCTGCCGCCGATGCTTGCTGCAACCGCCGCAGCTTGAGCCGAACTGCCCGAGGCCGGAAACCCATCGCGAGCCTATCACGGAGGTAATCGAAAGCGATCTCCTTGTTGCTGGCGTAGGTAATGTCGCGGCCATAGGCGCTGCGCCGCTCCTCCGGCGATAGCCCGTGTACGATCGTACCGACGCTTAGGCCCAACGCGCTGTAGATCGGCTCAAGCTCAAACGCATCTCGCGCGGCAAGGTAATCGTTGACCGTCACCACATGGACCGGCATCCCGGCGAAGGCCGCGGTCGCAACGGCCAGAACTGCCGTGATCGTCTTTCCCTCGCCGGTGTCCATCTCCGCGACGCAGCCTTCGAGAAGGGCCAAGCCGCCGAATAGCTGGACATCGTGATGGCGCTTGCCGACCCGACGCCGCGTCACTTCGCGAATGACGGCAAAGCTGCGGACAATGGCCGGATCCTTCAAGCCGCCGCGCCGCAGTTCCGCCCGCACGCGAACGGCCGCCCGCGACAGCCCTTCATCATCGAGCTGAACGAACTCTCTCTCGCGGGCGGCAATTTCACGGACCAGACGCCGCCACCGCCGACGCCTGAACCAGACCCCCAGCTTCCGCGGGAGGGCCAGCGTCGCGGTTTCAACGGCATCGAGCCAATGCTGCGTTGGATCAGCCCGCTCCGGATACGGATCTAGAATCTGCAGCGACCAGCCGCTGGCGATGGCCACAGTCGGCCTCCAAAGTCCTTACTCGACGGGAGCTCCGCCGTTCGCTTCCGCGGCAACGCGGCTTGCCTTCCCTTTGCCCTCGGCCTTCGGTGACGCGCCGCCCTCGCCGCTCGGCGCCGCATCGCTGTCGGCTTCTGCCCCAATCGTCTGCTGCTTCGGTGCAAAACGCTCGAGCATGCCGCGGAAATGGCGGAGGGATGCAAGATGCAGATACGCGCATTCCAGTTCGTCCTTTTGGGCGAGATCGGCGAGCACGTCGCCGGGCAACGCTTTGAGTTTCTCGCGGTCAATCGTCATGAAGCCGGACAACGTGCGCTGCTCGCCAGTATTGAGGTTGAACTGCGCCTGCATCGGCTGAAGCAATTTGAGTTCTTCCAGCTTCCGGCAAAACACCTTCGTGCGCTGGAAGCGCGCTTGATAGTCCTGAAGGAAATTAAGAATGCTCCTCAGATATTGGGTCTGCGCACCGTCGGAGTCGAACAGCCGCTCGCCTCGTCCGGCTTGGTTCATTCCTTCAAACTTTTCATCGACATAAAGGATGAGATTCTTGCCTTCCTTGTCCTGCGCGAACACGAACGGATAGCGGCGCACGAAAGCAGGGATAAATTTTCCCTGCCAGCTACCATCCGAGCCGACATACAGATTTTCGCCGTCGCGCACACCAAGCACGATCGCCGGCATGGCATTGCCCTCAGAACCCGCGAAAACGATCGGATACTCCGCCGCCGCCATCGCAAACTCGATGGCCGTGACCGGAACTGAGTTCACCTTGTTGGCGAAGGAATAGCTATCACCGGTCTTTACGGACCAATCCTTGTGGCGCTGAAAACTGACGGGAACTGCGGTCTCGTAGAAGAGCTGTTGAATGGCCATTGTGTCATCCCTTCATTGTCGTGGTTACTGAACGCGTCTGTGAACTTTCACTAGGGTATTGAAGGCGTTTCACACTTTGAAGTGCTTGAGGAATACCTGTCGCGACGCGCGATAAATCCTTCCCGCAACAGGTTCATTTCCGTGGAAGAAGCGGACATATGCACGCTCGCCAATGCGACCGGATTCGAACGCACTGAGAAGCTGTATCTCAACATGCAGAAGTTTCGTGAGAGCTTTCTCCTTTCGGGTATCAGTAGGGTCAAGGGCGATTTGGCCGCCACCATGCGTGCTCAGCGCCCGGTTCGGAAGGTCTGCGGCCAAAGCAGGTACCTCGCGAGCGACCCGAGCGGCGTATGTCGCTTCCCGTATTCCCACGAATCGTACAGCGAGTTCCCTGGTCTGCTGGCGCACCAGATCTGCGCTGTCCTCAGGAACGACCGCCAGGATGACCGGACTCTCGAAACGAACGACGTAACCGAGCACCTCGCCTTTCTTGACGAACCGACCGACCAGGTCCGCCGCACGCGGCAGAATAAACTGTCCATCCGTACGACTTCGAATGCTTAGATCGGCTTGGCGCTGCCGCGCCAACGCAAGGTCGGCCTGAGCCTGCCGTAGCTCCTCGCGTGCGATCTTCATCTCGGCCTGATTGGTGACCTCCAGCATCGCACGACGGGAATCTAGCTCGGCCACGCGCGCTTCGAGCAGCCGCACGCGCGCAACAACGCCCGGATCAGAGAGGTTTATGAGCAATGTCCCCGCGGCGATGCTCGTGTTCGGAGGCGTCGAAACTTCCTCGACGATTCCGTCGGCGCCCGCGTGCACGATGCCTTCACCGCGAACCCACACGATCCCCTCGGCTAAAGTCGAGTGCGGCAATGGCACCAGGAACAAGATTGCGGCGCAGGTCGCCAGGAAGGCTCCGGAAACGACCAGAGCGCGACTGCGCCTGCGATTGAGAAGAGGGCTCGTAAACAAAAACCGCAGCTGCTTCAGTGCGGGAAGGCCGAGCATCAAGATCACCGACCAGATGGCAATGATAATGCCGATGATAAAAAACTGGTTAGCAACCAGAACCACGATGGCGAAAGTCACAACGAGACGATAGGCAAACGACGCAAGCGAGTAGCTGAACAGCCAAAAGCGCTCCCCCGTCGCCGTCTCCGGCGACTGCGCGTCAGCGATACCGAATGCGTAGCGTTTGATCAAATAGCCCAAATACTGGTTAGACCGGCTGCCCAAATTTGGAATCTCAAGAATATCCGACAGCACGTAGTAGCCATCGAAACGCAACAAGGGGTTGCCGTTGAACAGCACGGTCGACACGCCACCGATCAACATGACGCTGAACATCAACGCCCGGAAGACGCCCTCCTCCGAATTGACCCACAGCACCATTGCAAGTGTCGCTAGAAAAAGCTCAACGAGGATGCCTGCCGCGCCGACCAGCGCGCGCTGCCACTTGTCCTGGAAGGCCGCACTGTCCGAGCCGTCCACATAGGGTACCGGCATGAAGACCAGGAGCATCACGCCGATTTCGTGGACGTGCCCCCCATATCGCTTGATTGCGTAGGCATGGCCGAGCTCGTGCAGGGCCTTGACGACCGGATAGGAAATCGCGAGGAGAAACAGCGATTCAGTCGCCAAAACGCGATCGGCAATGTTGGCTGTGAGTTCCGGCCAATGCTGCCCCCAAAGAATACAGCCATAAGCGATGAACGCGACATAGATCGTCGCGCCGACCACCGAGAAGAACGGTCTCACGAGCGGCATGGTCACCCGCAGAAAATTGTCCGGATCCAGCAGCGGAATCCGCAGCGCAAGCGGGTTCATGAAACTCATCATCAGCTTCCGATGGCGCTGACGGCGGCCACGTTCGGACAATTCTTCAAAATATGGCGGCGTATCGCCGTACAGCACGTCTGCGGCGTGTAGCTGGCCGAGCAGACGAATGACCTCGTCCTGGGTCAGAACGTCATCCTGCAGCCGCGCACAGGCGATGTCCCAGATCTGCTGGACCGTGCGCTCGCCCGTCATAAGGCTGATGATGAGGTAGGCCTCCGGGGAGAAGCGATGCAAACGGCCCGAAGTGCGATCCTGTAGGATGTACCAGAGCTGCCCGCGAAAATGATGGCGATGAATACGCGCATGGGAACGAAGCCGAGGCCGCACATTGGCAACCCGATACCAAGATGAGCTGTGATACGACTTGTCCATACTAAGCCCTAACCCGCCCTGGTTTCTTGCCGCGGCCCTGGGGAACGAGATTTACTCACGGCAGCCACCGCCATATTGCAAGTCGCACCCAGTCGACGAGCTTGTCCGTCCAGATGCGAATCAGCAGCCGCCGGTCGATATCGGTTTTGGCGATTCCAGCCATGCTCGGCCGAAGACGTTCGTTCGCACCGTCCACCAGCGCTTCCGCACGGAAGAAATTACGGCCTTCAGCCTGCTCGGCCGTCGGGGTAATCCGTTCGATCTGATAGCGAAGCGCGAGATCTGGCAGCGAGGCAAGCAGGAGCGTGCCGCCTTGACCTTCACGCACATACTGGATATCGCTCTCGTGGATCTCGAGGACCACACGGTACGCGTTCAGCGGCGCTATCTTGAACAGTTCCTGACCGCGCTCGACTGAGCCGCCGATCTTCTGACTGAGATCGCCGCTTACAACGACGCCGTCGAAGGGAGCGGTGATCTTGGTACGGGCCAATTGTTCGTCGAGCAGAGCAAGTTGCGCGTCGGCCTGATCAACTTGACTGCGCGCGATATTTGCCTCTGCGCGCTCGCCCTTGGCAAGCGCACGATCATATTCGGTCAACCGCTGACGCCGGGTCGTGCTCCAGCGCAGGCGCTCCAGTGAAAGATCCTGGTCATCGAGCGTGGCGAGCAGTTGACTTGCGTGGACGATGGCACCGGCACGGACATATTCGGCGCCAAGATATCCGTTGAACGGCGCCACCAAAGTCCGCTGGATCCGTCCTTCAACGATCGCGGGCGATGTCACGGCATAGTCGCTTTTGACGACGCTGAAAATACCGACCAACACGACGCTCAGGACGATCGCGAGCTTGCGTCCGAAGTAGTCGGGCCCGAACAATCGCCGCGTTTGGGTAGCGATGCTCTCGGCTGCCTTCACGATAAGCAGGCGGTCATTTGCCCGCTTCTCCGCAAATACAGGTCCGACCACGGCCGCAACAGCATCGCAGAGATCGACGGTCGCCTCATCGAAGCCACACCCCCGCAGGCGCTCTAACGTAACGGCTCCGATGATCTCGCCTCCTGCCTGCAGCGGGATGGTCAGGATTGCTCCCGTCTTGTGAGCGACGGCCAGGTCGGCGTGAGCGCGCGTGACGCGATATTCCCATTCCTCGTTCGGCGGGTAGAGCACAATGGCCTTTTGGTCGACCGCCTCGTCCATGGCCGCGCCGATGTCCTGGATCAGGTCCATCCGGTTGCCGAAAGCGGCGGAGTGCGAGATTGCGAAAACCCGGCAACGCTCGCGGCGGACAAAACCGATGCTGACCGGATCGCATTGTAGTCTAAGAGCGAACTCGGTGACGAAGGCGGTGGCAGCCTCCTCGAGCCGGCCGTGTTCCAGGAGCGTCGCGAGCAGGTCCAACGCAGTGCCGGTGCGCTCGCGCTGTTCCGCCTGGGAGGTATTCTCCTTCCGTATGAGCAATAGCTCGATCCAGGCCGCCCCCCACTGGAGCTGACGCATGACAAGCTGCGCCGGCAAGGTCGAATTTGAAACGACAATAGCGCAGACGCCATGCAACCGCTCATCGATCATCAGCGGCACGGCAAAGCAACGGCCAGCTCCGCTCGCGTGAGACGCGACAATCCCTTGGCGCTGCTTGATCGCCTGCTCTGCGGCATTCGTGAGTTCGGGCCTGGTGACATTCTCATCCGGCCACACGGCCGCGGGTGCGAAGGGTCCCACCTCCGGCTCGCCGAGCACGACAACGCCGCCGGTCGCTCCCTCGATCAGACGGCATTGCAGAGCAAGCCAAGCAACAGAAAAGGCCTCGGCATTTTCGGCCGTTCGGAGCTGATTCCACAGCGCTTGATCGAGCACGGCAAAACCCGCCGCTCCCGGAAGAGCCGCAATGCGATCGGTCACGTCGGCCTCAACGCTCATGACTCAGTCGCAGAACGTCCGCACGTACTTCCCAAGCCACCTCTACTGCATGAACACTCAAGCATTCTTACCTTTAGCTCCTCCCTTGTCAGTTCAGGTCAACCACAACGTATCAGGAGCTGGGTCTCACGGCCCCTCACGCATCAGCGACGCCCCCCCTGCTTCAATAGTTTATTCGCGCGGGCCGACCAATCGATCAAACCTGAAGGCCCCGTGTCCTCGCCATTGGTACCAGCCGGATTTGTCGTCTCGATCGTAACGAATTCCGGCTGACCGAAATTCGCCGCCGCCGGTATGCCCGTATCCGCCTGGTTGAAGAGCACGGCGAAGGGCGCTGGCACGAATGCGCCGAGTTGCTCGATGAAGACATGCATCTCGGCTTGCGGCACTTTCGGTCCGGGCGGATTTGCATGCTTGCTATCGGCTGTACCCGCATCGAAGGACAGCCGCTCACCCTGGTTGAGGTTCGGGCTCAGCACATACCCCTCTGAGCCATCGACATGCTCGAGGCCCATCAGGTGTCCCAGCTCATGCGTCACGACGCTGAGCAGATCCATCCGTCCGTCCGCAGGTCCGCCGTCGATCGCAACCAGATTGCCGTCCTCGTCGCGGACAAACTCGTTGTCATTGTCCGGAGTGAGATCAACAAACCAGCCGTACCCGGCCCCGTCAGTGTCGAGATAAAGGGTGTTCCCCTCGGCCTCGCCCAGTATCCGGCCGGGCAGATCGATGACCTTGATCCTGACCGCTGACAGCGCGGCAAGCTGCTCGCTCGTTGCAAGACCGCTTTCCAACCAGTCTTCGCGGGCAGCGGCCAGCAGCGGCTCGACCTCCGACAGGTCGAGGGCCTGGACCGTGACCGGGTTGCTCGCCTCGGTCGCGGCCATCAGCGGGCTGGCGGCCTTGAAGGCAGGGTCGTTCGTTCGGATGACGATTTCGTCGAAATACACTGTTCCATTCATCGCCACGAGACCGAAGTTTCCATCGACCAGCGCAGAGTTGAAGCCGTAGGTGCCGACCACCGCTCCGTCGACCGTGATCGTCGCCGCGGCGCCGATGAAGGACAGCTTGACGCGGTGGCTGGCCGCATTGTCCAGCGTCTTCGCGTAAGTCATGTCGATCGAGAGCCCGTCATCCGGATCGACATGGCCGACTTGGACCTTGTCGCCGACGACGTCGATCAGAACGAACTTGTAGTCATTCGGTCCGTAATAATCGAAGACCAGACCGCTGACGCTGCTGACCGGATCGATCTTGGCCTCAAGCTCGAGCACCGAACTGACCGACAGTTCAGCACCGATGTTCGCGAGGCTGATCGCAGGTCCGGCCGCCGTTGCCGTGCCGATATAACGGCCGCCGGTGACCTGCCATGTGCCCGTCTCAGGCGTGTAGACCTTGGCCGCTTGCGCGCCGCCGAAGTCGTCCTTGACCTCCAGCGTGAAGTCCGGCGGGAGGACCTGGACGCGGAAGTTGTCCGCCCGCCCCTTCGAGCCGTCCATGCCGAACCCGACCATTCCGCCATTGAGCGGAACAGGCTGGCCATAGGCATCGAGGCGCGGCTTGAAGTTGTAGGAGAACCAGTTCACGCCCGCGACCTGGACGGTCACGTTGTTGCCGTTCACGGCAACCAGCACGTCGTAGTTCTCGTTCGGCTTGATCTGGACTGGCTTGTTCGACTGGACCACGTAGTGCCAGCCGGACGCGTCCTTGTAGCCCATCTCGATCTTGTTGGTCGACACGTTGATGCCGGCAAACTTGAAGTCGACGTCGCTGTAGTAGTCGAAGATGATGTAGCCGTTCGCCTTCCAGCCGTTGACCGGCTTGTCGACGTTGATGGTCGCGGCGACCTCGTAGTAGGTCGGCAGGTAGCTATCAAGCAGGAATACGGCCGAGCTGGTCGCGGTACCGCTTGTCGACGCGACATTCATCACGCCGTTTGTCGCCGTGAAGTTGCCGACGTCGGCCGAGAAGCCGTTGAGCGTGCGGTCGTTGAAGTCCGCCGTCCGCAGGATGTCGCGGCGTCCGCCGGGGATGTTGCCGGCTTGCGGATCGGTCGGAGGTCCGGCCTGATCCTGCCAGAAGCCATGATCCTGCTGCGTCACAAGGCCGATCTCGCCGTACGGGTCGCCTTGCTGCTGGATCACGTTGGAGTAGCGTGACTGGTGGTTCGGTCCGACGTCCGCGGTCCGCGTCATGTCGACGCCGTCCGAGAATGCCTGCGCCGCGAGGAAGTCCCAGAGCTGCGGCGGCACCTGGCGGCTGACCGTCGCGATGCCAAACGGCGCGAACGGCACGATGTAGGAGTTGAACTCGCCCAGGTGATCGATCAGCCGATCGCCGCCTGTGTTACCGATCAGGATGTCGAGTCCGGCTCCGCCGAACACCCGGTCTTCCCATGAGAGATGGGTTTCCGGCGTGTTATTGAGACCGCCATCCGGATCGTCCGCAGACCCGAAGTTGCCGTTGTCGTAGACCGACACGGGGCCACCCATCACGTCGTCGGCGTTCATGAGGTCATTGCCGAAGCCGCCATAGATGTGGTCCCGGCCGGTGCCGCCCACGATCCAGTCGTTGCCCATGTCGCCGAAGATGCGATCATTGCCATCGCTCTGGACCGCAATCTGCGAGCCGATCGGAGTGCCGTTCGGTGCGAACTCCACATAGCTGAGGACCGGCACGCCTTCGTTGTCCGGCGCGTTTAGGAAGTAGCTCTTCTTGCCGACGAACGAGCCGGTTTCCCAGACCGAGCCGTCGTCGTTGAACAGGATCACGCGGCGTGGGTCATACTCGTCGTAGAGATAGAACTCGCCCGTGCGCGCGCGAACCGGCGTCGGCTCGTTCCAGTGTGGGTCGCCCGTGTTGAACAGCAGGATGTTGCCCGGATTCCACGGACGCGTGAAGTCGGTCCGCACCAGGCCGGTCGGCGTGACGAGGTTGATGCCGTCTGTGCTTTCGACGGGCGTGCCGTTCACGGGCGTGAACAGCTGGATGTAGCCCTCGGAAATCACCTCATGGCCGCCGATCGCGTCGTCGCCCGAGCCGCCATGCAGGAAGTCGTCGCCGAGGCCGCCGAAGATCACGTCGTCGGCGAACAGCGGATTGTGGTTCTTCGGATCTGCCGAGGCATCCGGCACAAGCACTGCATCCTCGACGCTATCGAACGGCGTGAGGTCGACCGACTTCACGATCGCATATTCGACGTTGATCAATTCCACCTGCACGTGACCAGGGGTGTAGATCAACTCGTTGATCACATTGCCCTGGCTGGTGCGATCGTCGGGATCGGCTTTCAGAAGGCGATAGATGCCGAACAGGCTCTCGGCCAACTCGCTGCCGTAGAGACCGGTGCCGGTCATCTTGGCGTTGCGGCTCGTGAAGATGCGGCCGTCATCGCCGAGGATGCCGTCGCTGCCGGTGCCGCCGGAGATCCAGTCGTTGCCCCAGCCGCCGATGATGTCGTCGTTCTCCGCATCGCCGAAGGCGATGTCGTTGCCGCCACCGAGATAGATGGTGTCGTCGCCGGTCTCGCCATGTACTTCGTCATCGCGGCCGATGTCGACCTGCGACCAGAAGCCGAAGGTGCTGTGCCAGCCGGCGCCCCGATCGATGTCGGTCGGGGTCTCGAGGTCGAAGAGAGCCGACTGATAGTCCGGGCCGCCCGGTGTGTAGTCGAGCTGCGTGACGCCGCGAACCACGATGCGTTCGCCGGTCTCGACCGCGTAATCCGCAACCGTCTGACCATTGACCACAATGTTGGCGTCGTAGGTATAGGACAGGAACATGCCGTTCCTGGTGTTGTAGAGCTGCTGGTAGTTGATGTTGGTCTTGCCCGCCAGCAGATCCGTGCCGTTGATGCCGACGAGACGGATGATGTCGCCGTTGTCGCCGGCGATCGTATCCGCGTCGCGGGTGTGGCGGTTGAGGACCTGCGTGCCGACAGCCTGATCGGCATCGTTACGGTCGATTTCCTGGCCCGAGCCGCCGAAAATCATGTCTCCGCCGTCCGGACGGTTTTCCGGATCGACGAGGCTGAAGAAGCTCGAGGAGCCACCGACGATATCGTCCTGGCCGAGGCCGCCGAAGATCGTGTCGCAACCGCCGCCGCCCTCGATGTAGTCGCTGCCGTCGGACGCGAGCCCTATGGAGGCGACCACCTTGAGCGCGCCAGTTGGATCCGTGAGCTCCGGCATCTCGCGTCCCGCGCTGACATAGCGCGTGAGCGGCGTGAAGCCGTCTGACGTGCCGTCGCCGCGGCCGGTGATTGCGCCGGCGATGGTGCCGTCACCCTGAATGACGTCGTTGCCGAGCTGGCCGAAGATCTGGTCGTTGCCCGCGCCGCCGGCGATGTAGTCGTTGCCGAAGGAGCCGGCGCCGGTGATCCCGGCCTCGACATCGAAGTTGTGATACTGCGCGTAGTCGATCTTGTACTCCGACCACCAGGACGGTCCGTTCGGATCGCGGAAGTCGCGCGCGATCGGTTGGAGGCCCAATTCCGGGTGCAGCGGGTCAATCGCGAGCGAAACCAGCAGCACGCCGCTGTTGTCGCCCGACACCTGATTGATGTCGTAGCCCGTCGGAGCCGCACGGTCGCTGCGCGAATACATCAGCGTGCCGGCCAGCGTCTGGAAGCGCAGGCTCTTGATATCGTCGTACAGGTTGCCGTCGGCGCCGCCCATGCGCGAGAGATTGACGTTGTCGCCGAAGATCAGGTCGTCGCCCTCGCGGCCGTCGAGCGCATCATTGCCGGCGCCGCCGATGATGATGTCGTCAATCTCGGAGCCGAGCACCACGTCGTCGCCGCCGGTCTGGGGTTCCTTCGAGTTGATCGCGAGCACCGTCGAGAGCAGCGTGGTCTGGATCTTCTGATCGAGCACGAATGGCCGGTTCGGATCGATGACCAGCTGAATCACCTCGCCGTGATCGGCGAAGATGATGTCCGGCGTGCCGTCGGTCTTGCCCGAGCCGTTGCCCTCGATGTGGTCGGAGCCGGCGCCGGCAATATTGGTGTTGCCGGTCGCGTCGGCACGACGATTGCCCATCGGATCGCGCACTTCGCTCGGCACCGGCGCGAAGGTGTTGTCCGCCTTCTTGGTGGCCGGATTGATGCTGGGTGCGGGGCTCTTGTCGAGCGTATCGATCGTCAGCGCGCGCGTGAGAATGTTCACGTTGATGCCGCTGTCGCCGTAGATGTGATCCGTGCCGCGCTGGCCGATGATCGTGTCATTGCCCGAACCGCCGGCTAGATGGTCGCCGGTCTGCGAGCCGATGATCAGATCGTCGCCCATGCCGCCATAGGCGGTAATGCCGACCGACGGGAAGATATTGGAGTCGGCCTTATCCACAAACAGCGCTGAGGCGTCGATGATGTCGTTGCCGTGGAAGTCGAACGGATTGGCGAGCGAGAACACCCACTCGTCGTCCTCGTTCTGGTTATCCGGCAGATGCGGGAACGGATCGTACGGCTTGTCGCCGAACTCGAGGCCTAGCCGATCGTAGCTGTGGCCCGAATACCAGATGCCGTCCTGGCTGGTGTCGCCATAGATGACGAGCGGGCTGTTCGGCCCGCCGCCGCCAACCACCACGAAGTGGTCGCCGCCCACGCGCTGTCCGCCAGAGCGGGTGATGTCGTAGGTGGTGATCTTCAGCGTAGCGATGCCGTCGGAGCCGGCGCAATCGCGCAGCGCCGCGTCAAGCAGCACGAGGGTGGAGCCCGAGATCGACTTGATCTTGAAGGCTCCAGCGCGGCCTTCGACGAACAGCGTGCCGCCGACCTCGAAGCCGAGCGTGCTCCAGTTCTGGCCGTTCATCAGGCGCACGACCGTCTCGAGGGTCGCATCGTTGCCCGGAGTCTGGGCCTTGATCTCGATCTTCACCGTTTCAGTGATGGTCGTCTCGAAGGCATCGGCCACATGCACGAGGAATTTCTCCTCCTGCAGATCGCCCAGCACCGTGCCACCCGTGCGGAGCGGATCGCTCAGCACGAGAACCGATCCAGTGCCCCAGGTCTTGAATTCGCCCGCAGGCGTCGCGATGCCGTGATCCGCAGTGTCGTCGATCGCGACGATCGTGCGCGTGTAGGTCTCGCCTTCGAGCTGGATCACCTGGCCGACCTCGAAGCCGACCTCGGAGAAGCTGCGGCCGTCGCGACGGACCAGCAGGTTCTCATCCGTGTGGAAGTCGAACGTGCCATCCGTGTTGATCTGGAGGTTGCCGCCGCCATGCAGCACGGTAAGCCCGCCATGGGCTCCCTGCACCCAGAACAGGCCGTTGAGCGACGACCCCTGGGCCTGCGAGAGACCCTTGACAACGATGCTCTTGCCGTCGTCCGAGATCTCGACGATCCGCAAATCGATCCGCGTGCCGTTTGCGAGATCCACGTGGATGAGATGGCCTGCGAGGAAGCCCGCCTCCTCCCAGTTTATCGCCGGTACAGCGCCGTCGAGGCGCGAAACCCACTTGATCGTGGACAGGCCGCCACCCACGTTTGTGACCGTGGTGTTGAGCAGCTGGGAGACATCCTTGTCCACGGCCACGAGCTTGCTCGAGCCGCTGAACGAAACGCCAGCCGGCAGACTCGACCGGTCAACGATCAGAAGCGAGTTGTCGCTCGGATCGCGATAGGGCTTGCCAGTCGCCGGGTCGATGATCGGATTGCCTTGGCCGTCGAAATAGGCAATCGCGTCCTCGATGCCGATGATCTTTCCGAGCGCAATACGGACGCCGCTGCTGTTCACGTAGAACAGATCCTGGCCGACGAGGAAGCCCTCGCCCTTCCAGTTGAAGCCGTCGCGAGTGATGACGAGCTTGTTCGCGTATGCCGGATTCAGATTGTTGAGCTGCTCGTAGTTGTTCGAGTTCTGCACCGCCTGGAAAATGTTCTCGGCCGAAACGTGGTCCGCCGGATTGAGCGTGCCTTCCACGCGCAGGTCATCGTTGCCCTCGCCGAGCATGACGTTCACGACCTCGACGGTGGAGACCGTGGAGTTGTTCGTCACGCCGTTGGCGCCGAAGTTGACCTTGCCAAAGCTGATGCCGCCCGGGAAGATCAGCGTTTGCGGTCCCTGGCCCTCCGGGCCTTCGCCGTAGAGCGGGCCCTCGACGTTCGGGAAGACCAGATCCGGGCCCATTGCGAAGCCCTTCAGCGTGGTGTCGGTCAGGACGCCGGTCGTGTCGGCCTTGGAGCCGTCATTGTAGATGTTCAGAACGTCGATCTGCTGGCTCTCCGGCGGCTGCGCGCCGATTGCGATCAGGAACGCGTCCGTCTCACCCGGCAGCTTGACGCCATTGGTCAGCGAACGGTCGGCACCAGCCGGCCCGCCCTCGACCGCGAGAGGTCCGCGGATTTCGGACAGCCGGTGGTTCTTGACCGGGAAGATCTTCACGCCTTCGCGAGTCGTCGGTACCTCGTAGTACGGATCGGCCGTCAGCTCGATCGTCTGCAGCTGGTAGTAGTTGGTCGTCGAGAACGTCGTCACCGCGGCGATGCGAGTGACCGTGACGTCGACGTTTCCGGCCAGCCAGCTAAGATCCGCGGCAGCGAAATCCGCGGCCGGATCGAGGGTGAACTGCAGGGAATGATCCTGCGTACCGTTGAAGCCGCGGATGATCGCGATCTTGGCGTCGATGAAGTTGGTGCCATCGCTGATGCGCACCCACTGGCCTTCGAGGAAGCCTTCCTTGAGCCAACCATCGACGTCGAAGTTCGGATCGCTTTCGGGGTCGGCGATGTTGGTGACCTCGGCCTCGAGCCGGACCAACCGCCAGGCGCCATCCACCTGCTCCAGGCGCACGCCACCGGACCACGTCTCGAGTTCGAGCAGCCGCGAAACGATGACATCCTTGACGGACGTGTTGAGGAGGCCGGTCGATGTCTTCAACGTCAGCGTATCCTCGGTCACGGAGGCGACCTCGAAATCGGTGCCCAGGTTGCTGAGCCGCAGAAGGTCGCCCTCCTGCCAGCCCTCGGCGAGGAAGCTGCCGAGATCGCTGCCCGAACCACGCGTCAGCGTGTTTCCGTTGAAGTTGATCGTGCCATTGAAGACCTGGACGGGACGCAGGCCACCGACTTCCTCGTAGGACCAGGAGATTGCTTCTCCGGCGTCGTTGATGTCGCCATCGTTGTTCAGGTCGTAGCCGACACCGGTGACGTTCGCGAGGCCGTCCGTCAGGATCGCCACGTCAACATCAAACTTAGGCGCCTTGGTCAACCGCAGGCGATAGCTGTCGGAGACGGACTCATTATCGGGGTTGGTAGACAGGTCGTCGGGGATCAGAATCGTATCGCGGCCCGTCTCCAGCACCACCGAGCCGGCGGTGTCGTCATCGATCACCTCGATGTCGAGGAGGCCGGTGCCCGACCGAAGGTTGGGGAATGCGAAGTCGCCGTCGTCATCGATGGTCTGGTCGCCGTTCAGCACGTTCTTGGTGACCGTCACCGAAGCATCCAGCCCCAGGGTCGCGCCCGCGGCCAGGATGTTGAGCTTTGCCACCACGCCGCCGGTCGCGAAGCCCGAGATCGTCGCGATGGTGCCGTCCGTGATGCCGGCAATGCCGGTCAGCACAACGGTCTGGCCGATATCGAATCCCTTCGAAGCCCAGGCCGTGGTCTGGAGCGAAAGCGACAGCCTGTCCGTGCCGTTGTCGTCCCAGGTTCCCACCGTCATGGACTGCGTGACGCTCGCGACGTTGAGGCCGAAGCCGATCACTGCGGTTTCGGGATCCTCGCGCACGTCGTCGCTACGCGCCTCGATAGTGAGAATGACGTCGTCGTCCCAATCCGATGAGTCGAACGTCAGCGTGAGGTTGGTCTCGTCGAAGCGATTATCGCTCGACGTGATCTTGATACCCTTGTCGACCAGGTCCGCCAGCAGCGCATCCCCGGTGAGACCGCCGAAGTTGAGCTTGACGACGATCTGGTCGGTGGCATCGGGCTCGAGCGTGAGCTGGACCGAGATGCGGTCCTTGAGCCCCGTGAGGCCGGTGCCGTCGTCTTCGACCACTAGCGTGCGGCCGTCCTCGACGTCGAGGAACGGATCGAGCTCGGTGACGAGCACGCCCGGCGTGTCGTTGTCGCGCAGCTGCACTTCGACATTGCGCACATCGATCGCGTCGTAGTCCGGCGAGGTGGTGGAGATCACCGAATGCTGGACCACCACGACGCGATCGCCCTCTGCGCGCTCGTCATCGACTGCGTAGAGGAAGACCTCCTGGGGGGTGTCCCAGCTGTTGTGGTCGAAGCGCAGCACCACGGCACGGTTCGGTACGAGGATCGTCTGCCCGTCGATGACGACTTCGCGCAGGAAATCGTCATTCACCTGGCTCTCGAGCCCGTCGAAATCGATGAGCGAGCCGGTCAGCGGGGACCTCGTCACCCACAGCGTGTCGCCCGGGCCGTTCGGGAGCGGCACCGGATTGGCGAACGCGTCATCGCGCTCCTCCTGCGGCGACCGTGCCGCCGACACGGTGACATAGACCACCTCTCCGTCCTCAAGCGGACGGGCCAGGCGCACGGAATAGCTGTCGGTCGGGCTCGAGCCCTCGCGCACGGCCGTGAAGCCATTGAGGCCTTCGTCGATGACCACAAGGCCCTCGCCGTCGGTCGTCACGTTGTAGTCGATGCCGTCTATGACAATTCCGTCATAGAGGACGTCGTCCGACGTCACGAGATGATCGACTGCGCCCGAGACGCCTTCGAGCTCGCGGGTGACGATGTCCGCGGTCACGTCGCCGGCAACGTTGATCATGTCGGAGCCGAGGCCGCCGATCACGCGATAGGCCACGCCGAAAGCGGTGGACTGGACGAAGAACTGGTCGTCGCCCTCGAGGCCGTCGACCTCGACCACCTCGATGGTGGTGTAGCGGACATTGAGGCCCGCGCCAAAGATGCCCTGCGCCGTGATGGCGATGTCGTCGGCGAATTCGGTACCGAGGATGACGAGCTTGTCGAACCCGGTGCCGCCGTCGACCGAGACCGGAGCGTTGACGTTGTAGCGCACCTCGTCCTGGCCGCCGCCGGCGCGGATGTCGGGAGCCTGCGCCACCGAGAATCCGAGTCCGATTTGCGGCGTCGCGACACCGTCCTCGTCGAGCACGATGACGTCGTCGGTGGTGTCGTTGACCGTCAGATAGACGTCGAGGAAGTTGATCCCGCCGTCGCCGACGACGTTGTCGACGATATTGCGATCGAAGACGTAGCTTCCGTTCGTCTTCAACGCCGTCTGCAGCACCACCTTTTGCGAATGGCCCGCGATAGCTTGGTCGAATGCCGCCGCACCGTTCTTGAAGCCGATTGTTAGGAGATCGACGCCGGCCTGCAGATCGTCGACATCGATGATGCCGTTGTCATTCCAGTCGAAGTCGGTGGTCGCCGAGATGGCAAAGGCGCGGACGATGAACAGATCGTTGTTGTCGTCGCCTTCGAGTCGCAGCTCGGACTGATTCGAATACACCCGGAACTCGTCGTTGCCGGTACCGCCCTGTGCGATCATCGGCGCCGAGGAGCCGCGGCTCAGCCAGCCGCGGGTGGTCGGCCTCAGATCTGGGAACTCGTCCTGCGGCAGCAGATTGCCGTCGTCCTCGTTGCGGTTGGCCCCGAAGATCTGTCCGATCTGGAAGGTGTCGTCGCCGGCGCCGCCGTCGAGGGTGGAAATGACGGTCACGTCGTCGACGAAGAAGGAGTCGTTGCCGCCACGGCCTTCGACCGTGAGCCGGCCGTTTAGCCCGGTATCGTAGCTGATGCGCTGAACCTCGGCGGAATCCTCGTTGCCGGTGATGACGTCCTGGTACGGGTCGAGCGTGCCGTGCAGCAGCGCGACGTAGCCCGGCCGGTCGGCCGTTTCATGCGGCAGGTAAGCCGCTGCGCGGAGCAGGAAGATGTCGTTGTCGCCATCGTGGCCGAAGATGTCGAGCGTATCGACGCCGTCATCCTCCTCGCCCGTGTCGAGGACGTTGATGATGTAGTTGCGCTCGTCGCCCTGCGACCCAAGCGTATAGACCTCGTAGGTGTCGGTATCCGACTGGCCGTCGAGGGTCAGCGTGTGCTCGGCCAGCACGTTCATGTCGTAGTTGAACGGCGTGAGCGGGGTGCCGGTGGTGTACGGATTCACCGTGAATCCGACCGTTGAGATCGCCGGCGACGTCTGCGCGGCCGCATCCTGCAGGAAGTAGACCTTGAAGTCGTCTTCGCCGTCGTTGCGCGCATCCGGCGTCGCGTAGGCGCCGGTCACGGCCGTGTTGCTGCCGTAAACCTTGGTCTTCGAGCCGATGAAGACATAGCCGTCATCACCCCAGCTGGTGCCGCCGGTGTCGCCGCTCGTATCTCCGAACTGGAAGAAGTCGCTGTCGGAATTACCGAAGATGCGCGTAACGCGGTCGGCCGCGGTGACGTTCAGCGCGCTGTCGTTCGGACGCCAGGTGCCGATCGGCCGCGACGTCGAGGTGCCACTCGGCACGTTCGGCGAACGGTTGCCCGCCACGACCATGACGGCGCCAGCGATTATCTGGCCGCGCAGCAGGATGGTCGTGCCGTAACCGACGTCGCTGTTCACGAAGTCGCCGAAGATGTCGATCTGCTTTCCGGCCACGATCGCCGAGTTCTGGTGGGTTTCGATGTCATCGCCGACACGGAGCAGGACTGCTCCCTGCTCCGCAAGGATGAGACCGTGCGGCAGCGGGCGCGATGCATCGACGTGCAAGCCTGGCGCCGTCACGTTGTTCTCGGCAAAGCGCGCGCTGCCGTTTTCGATGAGCTGCAGATCCTCGGCGGTGGAAGTTGCCGAGGCGGACTCCTGCACCGTCAGCGTTATGTTTCCGAGATAGGTATGGGCGAGAACGAGGCGCAGCTCGCCCTCCGTCTCCGTCAGCCAGATGTTGTTATTCGCCTCGAGCGCGACATCGTCCACATCGGCTGTGAGGTCGGTGTTCTTCACCAGTCCGTTGCGGCTGTTGATCTCGAGATCGTCACCCGCCTCGCCGATGCTGGCGCCGTCTCCATTCGCGTCGAGATCGACCGACAGACCGATCACGTTCGGAGCGGACGATCCGTTGCGGTCGATGATCGAGCCGTTGAGCGTGCGCAACGACACATCGTTGACCGTGCTGACGGTATGGACGCGCATGTTGCCGGCGATCTCGTCGAGGAAGATGCCCTGGCTGATGCTCGCGGTCGTATCGAAAGCACGCAGTACGCCCGTCGACAGATTGCGATTGTCAACGTCGATCTCGAGGAAGTTGTCCATCCGGCCGATACCGCCGAACGCGCTTGGGCCGCCGGTCAGATTCGGAGCCGAAACCTGGTTCAGTACCTGGTTCGGATTCGGGTTCGCGAACGCTGCGTCCGCAACCATCGTGATGTTGCGGGCCGACACGTCCGCCGCCGCCTGGTTCGTATCCCACTCGGCATCGACGATGCTTTGCGGCGAATAGAGCAGAACGTCGCTCGCCGTCGACTTGATGGTGCCGACGCGGAAATCGCCACTGATCTCGGTCAATCCGATCCAGCCGTTGGTCAGAACCGACGTGTGACCGTCGCCCTGGACGACCCCCGTCGTGTCCACCTCGACGAGGCTGAGGACGTTGATCACCGTGTCGCTTGGCAGGCTTTCGGCGGCAACGACGTTCACATTGCCGGCGTGCGAGATGTCGCCGGATTGCAGGCCCGCGATGGTGCGGTTGCCCGAGGTGTCGAGGCCACGGAAGTCATAGGTCGTTCCGATCTTGGTCGTGCCTGCGCCATAGGCGCCGCGGCTGACGCCGACAGGGTCCTGATCCGGAGGCGGGTTCGCCTTTACGAAGTTCGTGTAGTAGGTGAACTCCTTCTCGCCGGTCGGGCTGACGCCCCGGTGGCGAACCACCACCCCGCCCGAGTCGCCTTCGCCGGACTGCAGATATGATGGCCGCAGAAGCACGTCGGCATCGTCGCCCGCCGCAATCCGGTCGACATTGACGACGTAGTACGGATTGCTGCCGAAGTCGGAAGCCTGGCCGTCGCGCATCAGCGCACGCACGTCGAGGAAGATGTCGTTGCCGGCATCGACGGTAAAGCTTTCCACGCCCTTCAGGGTATGGGTGTTGGTGAGCGCACCGGCGACGTCGATGTTCACCTTCTGGGTCAGCGCCGCGTCGGTGAAGAGCTGGACGCCGATCATGCCGGTGTCGGGATTGAATGCATCGCTGCCGAACGACACGTAGTAGTAGCCGCCGTCGACGAGGCCGGAAATGGGCGTCGACGTTGCGTCGTAACGCACCATCTGACCTTCGTAGAACCGGTTGCCGAGACCGAGGAAGATGGTGTCGGTCAGCCCGTTCACCTGGCTGGTGCGGAATTCGAACGCCTCGGGCACGCCCGCGGATTCGACGATCTCAACGATGACGCGCGTGCTGTCACCCGCGCCGGCATTCACGGACGCGTCGATGTTCAGCGTCTCGGTACGCACGACCGAGTCGCCGCCCGACTGATCGCCCAGCACCGATCCATGCTGCGCCACGATGGTGGTGACGCCGATCGGATTGTTGATCTCTCCATTCAGCAGGATATCGGCGTTGCCGGTGTTGGTGATCTCGACATAGGTCGGCGACACTTCGGACGCGATGTTGAAGGTCAGCGTCATCGTGTCCGACGTGCCGGTCGGAGTCAGCATGACCAGTGGCTGCCGGTCGGCGGTCACGTCGATGTCGTTGATCTGGATGTCCTTGTCCGACAGGTTCAGGATCTCGACCCGCTGCAGGGTCTCGCTGAACGTCCAGGTGCCGCCCGAGCCTGAGATATCGGTCGACTTGAAGGCGACGTCGCCAGGGCCCGGATTCTCGATGTCGTTGACGTAAATCTTGTCCGAAAGGATTTGGCCGGAGTCGATCTCGCTGCCGCCGCCGCCCTGCGAATCGTTGACCGTAATGTTGACCGCGCGCTGGATGGTCGCGTCGCCGCTGATCACCAGCGTCTTGGTCACGAGCTCCGGCGACTGGCCGGACAGGATCAGCACGTTGCTGGAGAACTCGATCTCGTCTTCCCTGGAGTCGCCGTCGGTGTGTTCGGCGCTGCCGCCCGCAGCGAGCGCACGCCGCTGGTGAGTGGCGTCGTGGTCAATCTCGTTGGCGCGGTTCTCCGCCAGCACGTAGAAGGCGAGACGCTTATCACCGCCAGCAAGCGGGCTGTAATTGAAATCGTCGAGATGACCGCTGGTCAAATCGCGAGGACCGGCAGTCACCAGCGTGTTGTTGCCGCCGTTGCCGCCACCGGTGTCGCCAAACACGTTCGCGTCGAGGTCGTAGGACGTGTGGGTGTCGGCGTCGATGTAGCCGAACAGACCGGTCGAGCGTGCGTTTGCCCGGGTCTTGAGCAGATTGTCGTGGTTCTCGACCACGAAATCCACGCCTTCCCAGCCGGTGATCTTGGCGCCGGTGTTGACAGCATCGTTGTCGAGGATCCGGATGCTGGATGTGAGGGCCAATTGAGCGCGCGCGTCGCCCTGGCCTTCGGCGTAGAAGCCGGCGCCGCGGCCATCGGCGGTGACGAACACGTTCGTGCCGGTGCCATCAGCGTGCAGGCTGACTTCGTTGCCCTCGAGCAGAGCACCATGCCGGACTTCGATCTCGAGATCGGAATCGTCCATGACGTAGTTGGCGGTGGCATCGCCGTCGCCGCCGAGACCAATACCGTTGGCATAGGCCCGGGCGCGGCCTGTCATGCCGCCATTGACGCGCCCGTCAACCAGACCGGCGACGAGCACCACTGCGTTCGCGCCCACCTCGATCCGCGACTTCCAGTCGGCGGCGACAAGCGCCTTGGCGTCGGCGAGGCCGACAAACCCGCCCGTCGAGGTCTCGCTGTCTGCATCGAAATGGCCCGTGCCTTCCGCGTGCATGACGAGGTTGCCGTCGGCGACGAGTTGCGTGCCCGAACCGATCTTCACGTCGACCGACATGCGATCTGCCGACTGGTTGATCTTGGCGTCGGCGCGGCCGACCGCGACGAAACCGCCGCTGCCGTTGCGTCCAAGCGCCGTGCCTTCCATCTGGCCGTCTGCCTCGATGGTGATATTGCCACCGGAGGAGACGAGCGCTGCGGAGATGTTGGCCTCCAGCACCGGCTCGACGTTGAGTTCCGCCTTGTTGACGCGGATGTCGGCCAGCAGCGAGCCGCCCGAGCCGCGCGCCGTCACTGCCGACGTTCCGTCACCCGAAGGCGGCGCGATCGTGGCAAGCGAAACACCGTCCGGACCCGTCATCGTCTGGCCTGCCAGACCGGCCGACGAGGTGAGGTCGATACGGAGCTCGTAAGTGTCCTTGTCCGTGGTCGTGTTCAGCTCGATGCCGAACTTGCCGAGGTAGTGAACGTTGCCGTTCGTCGCCGGCGGCGTCAGCGCGAGGACCGAGCCGCCCTTTGTCTCGGACAGACGAACCTGATTGCCGCTCTCCTCAACGACATAATAGACCTGACCGCTCTTCAACCCGCCAATCGGCGCGTTCTGGGCAAGCGTAAGCTGGTGGATGCTCGGATCGGCCTTGTCGTCCGGGGCAAGAACGCCGTCGCCATCGGGATCGGCTTCGATGATGCCGTCGGTATCCTTGTCCGGCTGCAGATCGATGAACGGCGCGTCGAACGTGTCGTTCTCGGGATTCAGGAGCTGCACCTGCGCGCCAGCGGACACAGTCGCGCCGACATTCGGCGAGGCAAGCTGGAGCGTGAGCTGGTTGCCGCTCACACTATGGATGGTCTGCGTCCCGTTAAGTCCGCCGAGGCCACTGAGCGTAATCGATCCACCCGCGGTGAACGCCGAACCCCAATTTCCGGACGAGAGCGTCAGCGTGTAGCGCAAATCCGTGCCGGGGCCGCCATCGACATCGCGATCATCCACCGTCATCGATTGATCGATCCGCGTGACGTGGCTCAGCGTACCGGTGATCGTCAGCGTGGCGCCGCTGATGGAGTCGATCGTGTAGCTGCCGTCGTTGCCGTTCGAGTTCGTGATATTGAAGGCCTCGCCGTCGTCGTAACCGAGTGACGACCAGGTCGAGCCGTCCGTCAGCACGACCTTGTATGTATTGACGTCCTCGCGCTCGTAATAGACGTTTTCGTTCACGCCCGCGGCGCTCTTCAGCTTGATGTAATACCCCTCCGCGGCCGAACCCTTTTCCGCGATGTAGTACACCCTGCCCTGAACCAATCCGCCCAGATCGGCGCCGACAGCCGTGCCAGCGGCGTTCGTCGAGGTGTAGACCACGGCGTTGCCGACCGCGAAGCCGCTGTCGATGTACTGGCCCTCCGTCGGGCTGCCCTCGACAAGGTCGACGAAGTAGATGCGGTTGTTGTTGGTGGAGTTGCTCGCCAGCGCCAGGTTGGTCGACCCGTTGCCGAGCGCGCCGTCGATGGTCGATTTCGCGACGTCGACAGTGCCGACACCGAACTTCTGTCCGCCGCCCGGCGCCTGGTAGGTCAACGCATCGTCGACATTGAAGCTGTTGGGTCCGAGATCGATCCAGTTGTTGAGGACGTTGGACGGCAGGAACGTTTCGGCGTTCGACGTGAACCAGCCCGGCGCAGTCTTGGCGACGCTGTCCACGAGCTTGATCGTCTGTGCATCGATGACGATCACCCAGAAGGTGTTGCTGGATTCATGCTCGACGTCGCCCGGCACGCTGCCGTCGTCGCCCGTAATCTTGGTGAGAATGACCTTGTCGCCGGTCTGGTAATTATGCGCGCCGGGGAACCGGATCTCGTCGCGGTTGTCGAGGATCGTGTTCGATGCACCGGAGAAGAAGTTGCCGAAAGCGATCAGATCATTGTTTTGCCCGACCACGATCACGTTGTAGTCTCGCTCGTCCACGTTCGGATTGTTTCCGACCTCGACGATGTCGCCCGTCGACAGGCCGTGGCTCAGCACCTGGATCGTGTGCGAGTTCGTATTGACGGATTCCACCTTATAGTTGGGTACGAAGCCCTGCTGCGGCGCTGCAATGGCCTTGACCTCAACGTTGCCGTCCGCGGCAAGCGAGGTCCCGGTGTCGATCATCGCGGTGACTTTGGGCTCCATCGTGCCCTCGGCCTCCGAGATGCCGACCGTGATGCCGCCGCCACTGACGCCCTTCACATTGGCATCGACCTCGGGCCGCGCTGTCGCGACGACCGCGACCGCACCCGCGGCCAGGATGCCGATGTTCTTGCCGATCTCGGCGCGGACCTCGCCGATAACCGAGGCGTTCGCCTTGTTGTGATCGATCGAGAGCACGCCGCCGCCGGCGGCGTTCACCTGGGCGGAGGCCGTATCCTGGCCCGTCGCCGTCACGTCGAGTGCACCGATCGTGTAATCCGGAGTGCCCGAGACGCTGGCCTGATCGAGGATTTCCGCGATCGTGATGCCGTTCGCCTGTGCATCGGCCTGCGTCGAGCCGACAGCGGCGAGTATGCCGACATTGAGGCCGTCAGTGTAGGCCCGCGCGTTGTTGACGCCGAGCGCCTCGATCTTCACGAAACCGGCGCCGAGCGCGTCCTGCGTGTCGATGTTGACGTCGCCGTCGATCTGCGCCCGCACCTGGGCGTTGGCCTTGGCTTCGGTGCGATTGACCTTTGCGCCGACCAGGGCGGCGCTCGCCGCTTCGGTCTTGGCGTTGGCCCGCCATATGTTGGCAGCCAGACCGAAGTTGTGAGTCGCGCGAACCAGCACGTTGCCTGCGGTGATCGTGCCGGCATCTATGATGGCCGTGACCACAGGGCTGACGGTCGCGCGCGCGAAGCCGACGCCGACGCCGACGATGCCGCCGGCCTTGCTCTCGGTGATCGCGTCGGCCCTGCCTTCGGAGATCGCCTTGACCTCGACGTTGCCGGCGGAGGTGGTGGAGCCGCTGATCCGGGCCTCGACTGTCGGCGAGGAGGTTGCCGTCGCGTCATGCCCGTTACCCGAAACGATGCCGCCGCCCGAAGCTTCGGCATAGGCGTCGGTGACGACGATGGCCTTCGCCTGGACGAGCACCGAACCGCTGCCGTCGATCTCGCCATTCGAGATCGCCTTCGAGCTGCCCTGTGCGTCCGCCTTCGCGATGCTGGCACCCAGGCCGATCGCACCAATCGTGATAGACAAGACCTCGGCGTGAGCCTCGACGTCGAGCAACGACGTGACATTGACCGCGCCCGACGCGTCGATATCGGCCGAACCGCCGATCACCGCCAGAACATTCTGATCGGACTCGACAAAACTGAAATTGATGCTGGCGCCGACCAGGCCTGCCCCGACGCCATAGACGTTGGATTCCACGTAGACGTTGGAATCCGCCTGGACCGTCACGCTGCCGACCCGGTCTATCTTGCCGATCTGCACATTGTCGCCGATGCGTGCAGCGGTTTCCGCCGTCGCGTTGTTGTCGTCGGCGAGGTCGATGCGGGCGAAATTGACGCCGATGCCGGCGGCACCGATCGTGACCGAATACACGTTGCTGGTATAGTCCTGGTCGTTCTCGGCCGTCACCGTGATCGCGGAAGCTCCGTCGATCGCGGCGTCGTCGCTGATTTCGGCAAGCTGCCTGCCTTCGTCGTTAATGATCGTGACCGTTGCGCCAAGCGCCACGGCTCCTGCCGCGACACCCACCGAGACGCCGTCGCCGCCACGCTCGCTCGCGGCCGTCACGTTCACGACGCCGCTCGCCTCAATCACGCCACCGAGCCTTGCCTCGACATTGCTGTTGACGTTGATGACCGTCACGCCGGCGCCGGCGCCGACGAAACCGCCTGCCGCGGCGCCCGTGATGAAGTCGAAGGAGATCCGCTCTTCGGCCGTCACCTCCACATCGCCGGTCTTGATCGTCGTCTTGTTGCCGCCGGAGCCGCCCTGCACGATGGCCGTCACCCCCTTCGGGGTTGCCGGCGTATTGAGCGGCGCGGCCACATCGACGCTATTGACCGACTTCGGCCCCATGATGTTCGAAATGCGCTTGTCCGCGCTGCCGGAGGCCGAGCCCGATCCTCCCGAGGACATTTCACCAAAGGCATTGTTGACACTCGTGGTGCCCTCGCCGCCTTCGTCGTTGGCGTAGCTCTTCATATCGGTCGAGCCGCCGCCGTCCTTCTTGAGCTGGGTCGCGTCGCCGGAATTGCCGTCTTCGTCCACGTATCCGCCGCCGAAATCGTCGTTGATGGCGAAAACGTTGACTGCGGCCGCCACGCCGACCAGGCCGCCGGCGCCGGAGGCCACGTAGCCGCGCACGTCCTTGTTGCCGAGCGCAGTCGCCTCGACGCGGTTCTTCGCCCGCAGGTCGGAGCCCGCGCCGATCAGCGCCGCAACGTTGTTACGCACGCTGCCGAAGCTGATGGAAGCGCCGACACCGACCAGGCCGCCGGCGATGCTGATCGCCGCGTTGATGAGCTTGTAGTCGTTCGAAGCAGTGACCCAGACGCCCTGCTGGCTGCCGACCGTGTCACCCTCGTCGAAATTCGCAGTGTCCATATTGATTTGGGCATCCGCGTCGATGGTCGCGAGCGTGTCGCTGTCGATGACGGTCACCGTCACGCTGCCTGCGATACCCGCAATGCCGCCGCCGGCGGACACAGTGAGGTTCAGAATGTCTTCGGACGATTGTGCCTGCACGATCACACCGCGCGCGGTGTCGAGCCCGAAATCGCTGCCGTCCTGCCAGCCGCCGGTGAGGATGTTGCCCACGCCGCCGCTTCCGAGCGCCTGCGCGTCGACATGCGCCCCGTTGCCGATCAGGGCGGTCGTGTCCTTGGTAACGACGAGAACGCCGACACCGGCACCGACGCCTGCAACGCCGGAGACGCCGACGCCGAGGCTCAGCTGCGTGAAATGGGTGAAGTCCTCGGCGATCACCGCAACGTCGCCGCCGGCCTTGACTGTCGCGCCGGCGCCGATCGTCGCCGAGGTGGTGTTGGTCACCGAGACGACGGACACGCCGCCGCCGACCGAGGCCACGCCGCTGCCGGCAACGCCGAAGCCAACCACGAAGAAATCTTCGCGTGCGATGGCGGTGACCGAGACATCGTTGGCTGCGTGAACTTCTGCGTTGGCACCGATCGTTGCCGTCGTCGTTTGATTGACGACGGAGACGTCGACACCCGGCGCGACACCGACGGTGCCGCCGATCGCGCCGCCGGCGCCGATGCCGACATGATGGAAGTCGGTCGCCGCGACCACGTACACGGACTGACCGGCCGCAGCAGCCTCGGTGGATTTGTTGATGTCGGTTCCCGTGCCGATGTCGGCAGTGGTGTGCGAGGTGAGCACGCTCACCGCCGCGCCGATGCCGACGCCGAAGGTACCGCCGGCACCGAAGCCGATTGCATAGGATTCAAAATCGTCCTTGCCGGACGCCGACACCACGACGCCGCTGGTCGGCGTGTCGTTCAGGGTCGCGGTGCGCTGGCTCGTGAGATTGGGATTAGAGATCTCATCCTGTTGATTAACCTCTTGCGCCTGGCCGGAGCCGTCGTCCTGCGTCGGATCGCCCTCCGCGACCAGATCGGTCGGGACCTGTTCGTCGCTCGTATCCAGGAGACCAACCTCGAAGGAATCCTCGTTGAGATTGTTCTTCGAATCCGCGCTCGTGAACTCGAACGAACCGGTGTTCACGCCGGTGTTCGAGCCCTCGGAACCGATGGCGTACTGTCCCGTCTTGGCCTGGGTGGTGATGAAGCCGAGGCCGACCACATCGCCGTTGGCGCCGATATCGGCATCGACGGTCTTGTCGATCACGGCCACCGCCGCGCCGGCACCGGCGCCGCCCGTACCGCCAGCGGCGGCACCGACCACGATAATGTCGATCTCCGACTCGTCGGACGCCTGAACCTTCACGCTGCCGCGTGTCTTGGCGATGGCATTGTCGCCGATCTGCGCGCGCGTGATCGGAGTCAGCAACAGGACCTCGGCACCGATGCCGACGCCGACCGAGCTGCCGACGCCGCCGGCCACACCAAATGTCTTGACAGTCTCGACCGAGCGCGCGTCGACCTCGATGTTTCCTTCGGCCATGGAGCCGACCGCAGCCGGATTGCCGCCGATGTCGACATTGCTGCCGATCAGCGCCTCGGTCGTCTTGTCGAGTTTGTGGACGCTGATGCCGGCGCCCACGCCCGAGCCGCCGGCCGAAACGGCCAGGCCGCCGGCAACGGACAGAACAGTGGTCTCGCTGTCCGCGTCAACAATCACGCCCGGATTGACTCCGGCCGCGGCGTTCCATGCATCGATTTCGACATGACCGCCGATCACCGCGCGGGTGTCTTCGGTCATGATCGACACGAGCACCGATCCGCCAATCGAAACGGGACCGCTTCCGGAGACACCGGCGGCGACGACGATGTCGAGGATGTCTTCGGAGCTGAAAGCATCGACGGTCAGGCCGATCGGACCGTGGGTCTCTATGTCGGCGTAGTCTCCGACCAGCGCCTGGACGGTGTCATCGTGCACAAGCACGTTCGTCGCGATGCCGATCGACGACGAGCTACCCGAGGCGGCGACGCCGCCCGCCACGAATGTCAGGTCGAGCGTACTGGAGGCGATGACGTTGACGTTGCCGCCGGCAGTCAGCTCCGTGGTATCGGCGCCGCTGCCGCTCTGGACATCCGCCTCCGTCGTCGTCAGGAGAACCGCGACGGCGATCGAGGCCGCCACCGCGACGTCGCTCGACGCCGCACCGAAGGTCGCGGCCACCGACGTCATGTCGTCGACCGCAGTGGCCGTCACCGATACGTCGCCATTGTCCGAGGTCAGGCTCGCACCGGCCTCGACCTTGGCCCGGGTGGTCCGCGTGACGACATCGACATTGATGCCGATGCCGACGCCTGCACCGCCCGCCGAAAGACCGATGGAGCCCGCGCCAGTGAACAGAGTCATGGTGTCGCCGGCACTGACCAGGACACCCGTATCACCTTCGACGTCGGCGTCCGCAAAGATGGTCGCCTCCGTGTTGATGGTGATGACGTTGATGGCCGCGGAGCCGCCGATCGCCTTGCCGCCGCCCGAAGCCGCAGCGCCGGCGGCGAAGTTCGTCAGCGCCAGTTCCTGGTTGTCGATTCCGCCCACCCCGGTGTTCAGGCCGAGCGTTTCCGACAGCGGCGTGAAGCTGCCGGTCGCCTTGACCGTCACCGTGCCGCCATTCGCGGTCACATCGGCGCCGGAGCCGACCTCGGCCCTGGTGTCCATGGAATTGACAATGTTGATCGAAACGGCGATGCCGGCGCCGGTTCCGCTTGTCGTGGACAGCGCGGCGCCGCCCGAGAGGTTCTGAACCTTCACCAGACTTGCGGCTTCGACCGTGACGTCGCCGGCGTCGGCGGTCACCGTCGCGTTGGCGCCGATCTCCGCCTCGTTGGAGATGTCCATGTAGTTGATCGCGATCGAGCCTGCGATCGCATCGGCGCCCCCCGCGGCGCCCGACAGCGCACGCACCTGGAACACGTTCGACTGGCCAGTCGGCTGCACTGCCTTGACGGAAACGGAGCTGCCGGAAACCGTCGCATCGCCGATCCGGGCAAGACCGTCGAACAGGACGATGTCCAGGCCAACCGCAGCCGCCGCGGTATTGCTATTGGTATTCTGGATGTCCATGGCGGTCGCAAGGGCGAGCGCCTTGGCGGTGATTTGGGAGGTCGTCTCGACCTTCACCGCACCCGAGGCATTGACATCGGCGTTGTCGTCGATCTCAGCGGTCGCGCCGCCTTCGAGATAGTTGACCGCCACCGTTGCGGCAACCGTCGTGCCGCCGCTTGAGTTGCCGCTGGTGCCGCCCGCGCCGGTCTTCAGGCCGGAGCCGGAGTTGGTGGTCGAGCTGCTGTTGGCGCTGTTGAACATGCCGTCACCGGACTGGGTCGGCGTATTCGTCGCCTGGCCGCCGGACTGATTGCTGGCGAAGTTTCCGGCGTTGGTCGTCTGCTGGTCAGAGCTCTGCGTCGTCGTCTTGTCGGCGCCCTTGGCGCTGGCTTTGGTCGTCGCGATGGATCTCAGGATCGAATCCGTCGTGACCGTCGCGCTCGCGATCTCGTTCACGCCGCTCGTCATCGAACGGCCCACATAGGCCTCGCTGTCGTCCAGCCCGATGTTCACGGCAACCGACGCACCGACGCCGGTGCTCGCACCGGCGACCTCGGCATCGGCCTTGGATATGATGTCGGCCGCGTGGTCGGCCGTGACGGAGAGAGCGCCACCGGTCATGGTGAAGTCGCCCGTACCGATGCCGATCCGCGCGTTCGTGGTGTTCTCGACATAGGTGACGGCAACCGCGCCGCCGACCGCCGTGCCGGCGCCCGCAGCACCACCGAGCGCCTCGGTGATCTCGTCCGTGCCGGGCTGGGCCGAAAGCAGCTTCGACACTGCATCTACCGACACGCCGTTCGCCGTGCCGTTCATCACGGTGTTGTCTCGGATGCCCGCGTCGGTCGTGTCGAACAGGATCGAGAGCGCAATCGATGCGCCGACGCCCGTCGAGCCCGAACCCTTCGAGACGCCCTTGGACGACGCGAGCACATAGTGCCGCGAGTCGCTCACCGCATCGATGTCGATGGGTCCGCCCGAGAGCGTCAATGTGCTGCCGGTGCCGCCGGCGAGCGGATTGGTATCGGACGTGACATAGCTCAGCGCGAACGAGCCCGCCACGCCGGTATCTCCGCCGCTCGCCGCCGAGGACGCCTTGGCGCTGTAATCGTGCGTCGCGTCGCCATCCACGGTGCGCATCGTCGAGGAGAGGATGAGGCCCTGCGCGGACACGTCCGTGCCCACCGCCACGCTCGCCGAGTTCTCCATGGTCGCGACGTTGATCGCGATGCCAATGCCGACGGCGTCGTTCCCTGCGGAAGTCGCCGCTTCGCCCTTGCCGAGCGCCGAGGCGTCGATGTTGTTCTTGGTCGTGAGCGACACGTTGCCCGAGGTCGCCGTCACCGACGCGCCCGAGAGCGTCGCCTCCGCGATCGAGGACGAAACGTTGACGGCAATCGCCGCCGCGACGCTGATGTCGCTGCCGTTCTGGCTGGCGTTGGAGGTCGTTCCCTTGGTGCCGGTGCCGGTACCCTGGGCCTTGGTGTTGCCTTGAGTAGTAGCGGCGTCCTTCTGCTGGTTGGCTGTCGCACCGCCGGTCTTCTTGACGCCCTTCGCCGAAGCAGTGGCTTCTGTCACGGACGAGCCGTCGCCAAGCGCGCTCAGCGTCACGCTGTCGGCAGACACACTACGGGCCACTTCGGCGCGCGCCGTGTCGTCGACAAGGCCGATGGCAATCGACGCACCGATGGCGGTGCTGCCGGTGGCGTTGCCGGTAGCCGTGGTCGTGGTCGTGCCATGGTGATCCGCCGAGACCGACATCGCGCCGGTCGTGGTCATGATCGCGCCCGTGCCGATCCGCGCCAGGGTCGTCTGGTCGATGACCGAAACAATGATGGCGCCGCCCACGGCGGTCGAGCCGGCGGTCTTGCTTTCGGCACCGCCCGCGCCCGCGATGGTGTTCTCGCCGCTGCCCGTCGCCGACAGCGTGACGTCGTCCGCTCCGGTCACCGCGATCGAATCGACGATCTCCGCTTCGACCTGCATGTTCGATACGCCGATGGCGATGGCGGCGCCGACACCGGTCTTGCCCGCCTTCGCTCCGGCCATGGCCTCCGCGTTGGTCGTCTGCGTTGAGGCAGCCGCGAGAACGACGTCCTCGCCGCCCGCGGTCACGTTGCCGCCGATAGCGGCGCGCGTGTCAGTCTCCGCTATCGAGAGCGCAAAGGAGCCCGCGACGCTCAGATCGCCGCCGGAGGCGCCGGATGTCGCCGTGGCACCGATCACATGCATATTGTCGCCCGAGGTTGCCATCAATGCCTCGGCCGAGACGCCGCCCGTCACCGAACCGCCGATGATCTCGGCCCGGTTCTTCATCGTCGCGACGTTGATCGCGACGCCGATGCCGACGCGATCGCCCTCAATCGCACCGCCCTCGCCCGAGGTCGCCGAGCCGTCGGCAATAGCCTCTGCGTCCATATCCGCACGGGAATCGAGAGACACGTCGGCGTTCACTATACGGCTCTCCAGAACCGCGGTGACGTTCAGTGTCGAGACGTTGAGAGCGACCGCCGCGCCGACCGCGACCGAGCCGCTCGACCCGCTGGCCGAGGTGTTCTTGCCGCCGGCATTCGGATTTTGCGCCTGGCCCGACTTCGCGCCGGCCGAGGTCACACCGCTGCCGACCTGGTTGTCGGCCGTAGTGTTGCCCTTTGAGCTTTCCTTCGACTTGCTCGTGCCTTCCGCGGAGGCGATCGCCTCGGCCTTGGACGCGCCGGTGCCGCTCGCCGTCATGGCGAGCGTTGTCGCGGTCAGATCGCGATCGAGATCGGCTTCGGCCGTATCGTCGACGAAGGACAATGCGAGCGACGCGCCGACCGCCGTGTTGCCGGAGGCGTCGCTGTCCATCTTCGCATGGCTCGAGCCGACATGCGTCGCCGTCAACGCGACGTCACCGGTCAGCGTCATCGCCGCGCCGGTGCCGATCCGCGCGCGCGTGACGCGATCATGCACGTCGATGACAAGTCCGCCGCCGACACCCGTTCCGTCGCCGGCGGCACCGCCGGCCTCGCCCGTCGTAGTGGCGCTGTAATTGCCGCTCGCTGTGGCGCTGAAGTCGTTTGCGCCAGTGATGGCGCCGTTCGCCACGGCTTCTGTCAAATGATTGGCGACGCTGATCGCGATGGCGGCACCGACGCCCGTGGCGTTCGCACCGGACTGCGCGGCGATAGCCTCGACGGTGTCGGTGGTGGCCGCCGCCGCCGTCAAGGCGATGTCGCTGCCGTTCGCCGTCACGTTGCCGCTGAGCAGAGCCTGGGTGTCGTTATCCACAAAGTTGAGAGCGAAGGAGCCTGCGACGCCGGTGTCGCCGCCGCTCGCGCCGGACGTCGCCTTCGCCTCGAAGACGCTCTTCTGGTCGAGGCCGATGGCCTTCATCGTCGCAGACAGCGTCACGCCGTCGTCGGCGTTGACGGTCGCGCCGGTACCGATGGCCGCACGATTGGTCAGTTCGGCGGCGTTGATCGCCACCGCGATGCCGACGGACGTGCCGGTCGATTCGGCTGCGAGCGTCGACGAGCTGTCGGCGATCGCGGACGAATCCATGTTGTTCGAGGACGCCAGAGTGAGGCTGCCGGTGCCGTCGCCGTCGCCGGCCGTCACGCTGAGCGAATTGCCGATGCTGGCGACCGCCTCGCTGTCCGAGAAATTGATCGCCAGCGCCGCCGCGACGCCGACATCGCTGCCACCGCCGCCGCTGCCCGAATTGGCCGTCTGGCTGTTGGCGCTGTCGGCCTTGCCGGATTTGCTGTTGGCGAAAGCAACCTGCTTCTGCTTCTGGTCGTCGGCCTTGGTGTTGTTGTTGTCGGCCGCTTCCTCGTCCTTGTCCGCGCCCTTGGCGCTGGCCTTGGAGTGCGCCTTGCTCGACCCGTCGCCGAGCGCCGAAAGGCTGACGGAGCCGTCGGCGCGCGTGTTGCGGCCGATGGTGGCAAACGCGCGGTTGTCCACGAAAGCGAGCGAAATCGCCGCGCCGATCGCGGTCGATCCGACCGCGGTGCCGTCGGCAAGCGCCGAAGAGAGCCCGTGATGGGTCGCGGTCGCGTTCAGATTTCCGGTGATGTCGAGCTCGACGTCGTCCGTTCCAATCGAGGCCGACGTCACGTTGTCGATCACGTCGATCGCAACCGCGCCGCCGACGCCTGTACCGCTGCCCTCGGCACCCGCTTCGGCCTTGGTATCGGATTCATGGCTGCCGGTGGCCGACAGCGTGATGTCGTCGGCCCCCGTGACGGTGGCGCCGTTCTCAAGCGCCGCGGTCGTCGTGTTCTCGATCACGGCCAGCGCAACCGAGCCGCCGATGCCGGTTTCGCCGGGATCGCCGAGGTCGTCCTCGTTCGGCACGGCATGCGTGACGGCATGCGTCGTCGACGACGCGGTGAGGCTGAGGTCGGCGCCGTTCAGGTCGACCGATGCATTGGCATCGATGACGGCCTCGACGTTGGTCGAGATGATGCTGATCGCCAGAGCGCCGGCCACGTTGGTGCCGCCGCCGCCCGCGCCCGCCGTCGCCGTGACGACGAAGCTGTCGCCGGCAGACATATTAGCCGTGAGATCGACCGAGTCGGCCGTGAGATCGGACGCGCCTTCGATGGCCGCGCGCGTCGTGGCGTCGACAATACCGAGCGCGACCGCAACGCCGACGCCCGTGCCACCGCTGCTGGTAGCCGAACCGTCTGCATTGAGGATGACCTCATCGGTGGAGCTTGCCGAGAGCGTGATCCCACCGGCGGAACTCAGGATCGAACTGTCGATATAGGCCTCGGTCGTCGGCCTGTAGTCCGACACCGCAACCGCGCCGGCAAACGAGATGTCGCCGCCGCTGGTGGTCGCCTTGTCCGTCGTAGTCCCGTCCTTGTTCGGATCGGCGAGGCGCTTTTCCGACTCATTGCCGCCGCCGTTGTCGCTGGCGCCGCCCGCGGTCGATATCGCGGTGGTGGTGACCGAGCTGGTCAACGCCGCACCGAGCGTGATGCTGTCGGGCGTGTCGCCGGGATCCGCCGTAATCAAAGACGCGCCCGCCACATAAGCCTGCGTGGTCGCATTGACCTCTGTCACCGCGACGCTCGCGCCGGCCATGCCGGGCGAACCGTCGGCCGTCGTGACCACGGTGAGATCGGTTTCTGCCGTCAGCGAGACGTCGCCGGAAACGGTAAGCACGCTCCCGCCCGTCACTTCGGTGATGGAGTCGCTGACCACCACGGTGACCGCGATTGCGGCGTCGCTCGAGGTATCGCTGTCGCTCGCGGCCGCTTCATCCTCCGCCGCGATCGTCACGGTTACATGGCTGCTCGCCTGCAAGCTCGCGGCGGACAGCGTCGTGTTGTCCATGGTGATCCGGGCCTCGGGCACGATCACCATGATCGACCCCGTGACCGGTCCGAGCGTGAGGCTCGTGGTCGTGACGTTTGCGGTCGCAGAAGCCGACAGAGTCACCGCGCCGGTCGCGATGATTTCGCCGTCCGTGAGGTCGATGACCGCCGTGGGAAGCGCGATAATGATGCCGTCGAGGTCGAAGTCCGTGAGATCGTCGGGCAAGCCCAGGAAGCCGTCGGGCACGCCGAGCACCCCGTCCTCCTCGGCAACGGCGGTCAGTGTGACCGTCCCGGCCTCGATCGAGCCGCTGACCGAAATTTCCTCGGCCTCTACCGTGAGGTTGCCGACCTTGACCGCGCCGGTGAAGATGACCTCGTCCGTCCCATCCTGGCCCAGAATGATGAAGTCGGCCGTCCCGAGATCGATATCCCCGATGGTCAGCTTGTCGCTGGAGACAAACGGAACTCCGGTGTCGTCGCCCATGCGAATTGTCAGGCTGTCGGACGACTTGGCGAAAGTGATCGATTCAAATGTCGCCGGCAGATCGCCAGTGCTTCCGATGGTTATCGAGTCGATGTCGCCGGTAAGCGTCGCCTCATCAGAAAAATCGGTGAGGTCGATGATTCGATTGGTAACGTTCAGATTGTCGGTGATCGGCTCGAGGCCGTCATAGGTCAGCACCTGGCCGTCGCGGGTGATCGTGCCCGCGTTTGCCGAATGCGCCACATAGGTGACGGAGCCGAACACGCCGCCGTCGAGCACCATGCTGTCGAAGCCGCCGGCGCCGCCATCGACGGTGCCGTCGAGACCGCCGACTGCCGACACAATAAAGGTGTCTTCATTGTCCGCCGCGCCCGACAATTGCTCGATGCCGGTGAACGTTGCGCCCGCGACCGAACCCGAGCCGTGCCCGGTCAGATGCCAGACGGTGTCGGCGGTCGGTCCGGCGAGCGTGTCCTCGCCGGTCGAGCCGGTCACCCGCACGCGCCCGAGCAGAGCGGCATCCGCGCCCTCCAACTGGATGCGGTCGCCGGCCGCGCCGGTCAGGATATCCAGCGTGTCGGTCGGCGCCGAAAAGAGGAATGACGCCACGCTTTCGCCGCCGATCGCGTCGAGTTGCGAGAGACCGTCGCCGGGATCCGCGGCGTCGGAGAGGCGCAGCGTGAGCGAAAGACCCGTCTCGTTGACGAGGAAGCGATTCGCGACCTGCGAGGCGTCCAGCACCGTCTCCACGTCGGAGATATCGACAGAGCTGTCTTCACCGGCGCGCGCAAGGCTGACGCTTTGGCTACCGTCGGCATTCACCCTGAACGACGAGCTGTCGAGCTGTCCGCCGATGATCTCAAGCCGGTCGAGGCCCAAGCCGCCTTCGAATTGGATATCAACAGGGAAGATAGAAGCAGACCCCAAATCGATGCGAAGGGCGTCATCCGCATCGGTACCGCGCACTTGAATTTCGGAGATCTGCTGGAGGCCGCGCTGATCGAGCAGCATGCCACTCAGCGTATCATGGACGTTGAACGTCTCGGTATCGGCGTCATAGCGCAGGGTAAGGTGGTTGCCGTCTGGTCCGTCCATATTCACGGCGAACGGCATCAGGTCGGCTGATAGCAGGTAGCGCGGCTCAAGCGCCTCGAGTCGTAGCCCCGAGAACCGTCCGCCGGTTATTTTGCTTAGCGCTCTAGCATCGCGTCGCGTTAGCGACGTCGAACTCTGGAAATAACTTCGTCGCCACGCTTTAATTTCTTTCGACGTCCTGCGAGCGAAAGCGGAGTGAAGCATGGCAGCCTCCACAGATCGAATTAAATAGAAGCGTATGATCTACGTCAGCGCCCCCGCCAACACACAGCGGGGTCACGCCATCCGAACGAAGAAAATAAACTAGTCTTAAGACGACAGCCCCTTTGGAAGCTGACCTCGATTGCCAATTCTTCCCGCAATCTTACGTAATCAATTTGACAGACGATTGACGGAGCATCAATCATTATTCGCGTGATCATCGAATTTTCTAGAAGGCCTGCAGAATCAGCGGCAAGTAGTTGGACAGAAGGAAAAAATTGATGCTGATGCAGATAGAAATGTCTGAATTTAAGTTGCAGACAATTCCCGGTTGTAAAACGACGATAGCTTTGATTGAACAAGGCCATCGGGGGGACTACGAACGTGCCAGACGACACGCATGAGTGCCGAAAGCACTGGATGAATCTGGATTCGGTGGCTGCGGGCTGGCTCCTGTGCCTCAGCGTCTGCGCTTCAACCGCCGCGTCAGCGGAGGTTTCAACTTTGGCCGGACGCGATTTCGACTGCCTGATGGAGGCGCGCGTGACGGTCAAGCTTGGCGCAGCGGTGACCGGGCTCGTCAAGAAAGTGCTGGTCGACCGAGGTGACATCGTCAAGGAGGGTCAAGTCGTTGCGGAAATGGAGTCGGATGTCCAGTCGGCAATTGTCGCGATCGCGCGCATCCGGGCGACGAACAATTTCCAGATGCTTGGACTTCAGAAGCGCGCCGAATTCCTGAACAGGAAGGTCGACCGACTGCAGAGCCTACGCAAGACAGAGGCAACGTCACAGGTGTCAGTCGACGAGGCTCAGACGGAAGCGTTCATCGCCGAGCACGGCGCAAAAGAGGCGCAGTTGAGTTGGAAGCAGGCGCAATCGGAGCTTGAGCGGGACGAAGCGGCCCTCAACTTGCGGATCATCAAGAGTCCCATCGACGGTGTCGTTACCGAGCGACTGATGTACTCCGGCGAATACCGTCATGACTCAAATGCGTTGATGACGATTGCACAGATCGATCGTCTGAACGTCGAAGCGTTTCTGCCGGTCTCATTTTATCGACAGATCAAAGTCGGCGCAGTTGCAGAAGTCCGCCCTGATGAACCAATCGGGGGTGTATACAAAGCGACTGTCGCGGTTATCGATAGCGTGCTGGATGCGGCAAGTGGCACCTTCCGCGTACGGCTGACGTTGCCGAACGCGGACTACCAGCTTCCCGCAGGCATTCGCTGTAAATTGAGGTTTCAGTAAGTCCCTATGCAGTCACGAGACGACATCAGCAGGAAGTGGACCGACATCTGAGCAGCCATCGGTTTCGCGCCATTCCGTAACGCCGGCTATCCTCACCAGATTCTTCTAATCTCCCGCTGCACAAGACGTGCACACGCCGCCCAATAACCGATTGAAAGACTTGAATTCTCGTTTCAATCCATCATTGGCTGTCGTGCCGTGGAGTGTGCTTTGGCTTTGGTATTTCGAAGACTGGTTGGCATGCGGGGAATGGAAGGGCGGAGCGCCCATCCTTCGGGACACGATCTAGGGCTCGGCCGCCGGCCAAGGCCTCGTTTTCGGATCAAACTGGAGGGCTTACATGAGCCACGACGACATGCCGACAACCTACCGAATCCTGTCCGTTGACGCGGGTGGTATCCGCGGCGTCTTCCCCTCCGCTTTCCTGGCGAAGCTCGAGGATCATCGTATTTCGACCTGATTGCAGGAACGTCCACCGGCGGGATCATCGCCGTCGGGCTCGGCTCGGCTTGTCGGCGATGGACATCCTTAAGCTCTACGAAGAACAGGGTCCCGCCATCTTCGGGCAGGAGCACGGCGCCATCTTGAGCTTCGCATTGCAGCGCCGGCGGGGGGCGTCACCTGTTCGCCTCGAAATACTCCTCCAAGCCGCTACACGACGCGCTCGTCGGAGTGCTCGGCGATCGGAGACTCGGCGAAGGCCGGACCCGACTGGTCGTGCCGGCATGGCACCCGATGCTCGAACGCGTCTACATCTACAAGACCACCCACCATCCGCGCCTTGAAACCGATTACAAGGTTTCAGCGGTCGACGCTGCGATGCAACTGCGCCAGCCCCGACCTTCCTGAGCCCACACACGACCGCGGATTCCATCGATCTCGTTGACGACGGTGTTTGGGCGAACAATCCGATCGGCGTCGCCTCGATCGAAGCAGATCGGGATGCTCGGCTGGCCGGCGGATCGGCTGAAGATCCTCAGCATAGGAACGATCAATGACGTAAAGGCGCCGCCGCGAGTTTGTCCCTTGTCCCTCGCTAAATAGTCCGAAGACCGACCGCACGCAGCAAGTCCGTGCTCTATCCAGCAGCCTGATGACCGTCGGGGACGCACTCAAACGACGCGGTGAGAAAATGCCGGCTATCTCGGACGGCTCTGACCCAGATATGACATTGAGTATGACATTGAGTATGACATATTGAGGAAGTAGTTCTGTCGCGCGACGTTCAAGTCGCCTTGGCTCCGCCGAGACGACTAGCGCAGATTACAATGCCGAGAGTGTACTCGCCGGCCAACCGCCAAAAACACCGTTTGAAAAACCATTCTAAAGCTCGGCCTTCTCAAACGGTTTCTCTCGTTAAGGTCTTGATTTATATGGTGGGCGCACCAGGGCTCGAACCTGGGACCCGCTGATTAAGAGACACGCTACGGACATTGATTTTACAAGAGAATTTTTCCAACTAAGCCAAGATCCGATCATTAGAGATCAATGGCTTACAGCGAAACATCCAACTGCAAGCGCGCGTCGGAATCGGCGCAGATCGATATCGGTGCGTCGGGGGTTCGAGTCACTGGAGGGCTACCGCCTTTGCCCACACCAGCCAAACCTACGATATCTTATTCAATCTTACGCACGCGGCAGGTAACTGTGAATAAGCGCCAAGGTCTGCCCCCCATCGGCAAACACGCGGGCGGCGATCAGAACCGTCGAGGGTACGAGTCTCCGGTCCGCTACGTCGCTACACGGATTGAGTACGCACCTATGCCTGCCTTCGACCAGTATCGCGCAGACCATTCAAGTCTCGGTGAAAGTGACCGCCGCGTTCTCGTCTTCGCTGAAGCTGACGCTGGTGCGACGAGGACTGCGGTTGACCATGAGCCGGACGACGTCACCGCGGGCGTAGTGCCCCGTGGGGTCGTAGGCCGCCTTGGCGATCGCAATCATCGACAAGTCTACGTCAGCATAAAGGATGCCTTCCTTGTCCTGCGGCAGATGCTCGCACATCGGCTGGCCATCGGGACCAAAAATCATCGAATAGCCTCCACCTGGCTTGGCTCCCTCCGCGTTCAGCAAATCCGCCCTTTCCGGAGTGTCGCAAAGCATCTCGAACATATCCTGACCGGTAATTGCCGTGGCATGCAGGACGAAGCAACCTCCCTCCAGCGCGTAGATCTGACTGGCGGCGAGATTCACCTCATGGCCCAAAGCGTAGGCTTTGCCGCGATACAGCGTGAAAGATGGCCACGACGCCACGTGAACTTGCTCGTTCATCGCGTACATCGCGTATTTCGAGAGCGGCTGAATGTGCTCGGCACAGCACAAGGCCCCGAGGCGTCCGACGCTGCTTTCGACGACGCGGAAATCAGACCCATCTCCTTCGCCGTATAGCGTACGTTCGACGTGGGTCGGCTTGAGCTTTCGGCGCTTGAAGATGATCTTTCCCGCATCGCTGATGAAAACCTGGCTTAGGTAGAGCGTTCCTCCGTCGATTTCGGAGAAGCCCATCACGACATTGATTTTCGCTTCGGCAGCGGCCGCACAAAGAGCGAGGATTTCGGGCCCATCAGCACGCAGCGAATTGGCGTGATAGCGGGGTACAAACTGCATTCCCCAAGCCGGCGTCCCAAGCCATAGCCACCAGGGATAGCCCGGAATCCAGACCTCCGGGAACGCCAGCAGCTTGGCCCCTGCTGCACCCGCCTCCGCCATGAAACCGATCGCCTTGGCCACGGAAGCTTGCGCATCCATGAAAACCGGCGCGGCCTGAACGACTGCGACTTTGAATTTTGTGTCCTGCATGCGAGTTCTCCGAACCAGGTTTCAGGTTGTGGGGAATGACGCGGATCGGTCCGGATCGGGCTCGGCCATGCGTCGGCGTATCCGGAACGGATCAAGGCGCCACTTTTCCGGAATGAGAGAAACTGCGCCGCCTGGGGCTGCCACCATGGTCAAGATCGCAAGCAGCCCGACCCCGATGAAGTACCAGGCGCCGTAGCCTGCAAAGGTCTCACGGAGCAGGAAATAGACGATCGTGCCGACGATCGGCCCCTCCAGCGTTCCGATGCCCCCGAGAACGGCAATGAAGATCGCCGCGGCGGTCCAGTTCAGCGAGAAAGAGGCATCCGGCGTGACCTGAAGCGTATTCATGTACGAGACCGCGCCGGCAAGCCCGGAGATGACGGCGCAGAGCACCCAAAGCGCGACCTTGGCGCGGGCCACCGGAACGCCGCTCGCCAACGCGGCGGGTTCGGAGTCACGCACGCTCATCAACGCAAGGCCCAGCGAGCCGCGCAGCACCTGCCGGCTAACGACCAGCGACCCGACACCGACGAACAGCGCCGCCCAATAGACCCCCGCATTGCGCATCCACCGATCGATGTCGCTCATCGCTTCCAGCGGCATGCCGCCTCCAGCGCCCAGCCATGGCGAATTCAAGGTCAGTATCCGCATCATCTCAGCGAGGACCCACGTGCCCACCGCGAAGTAAGCGCCGCTCAGACGGAACATCGGCCAAGCTGAAACGGCCGCGAAAACGGCCGCGAAGACGGCTGCGGCAGGCAACAGCAAAAACGGATTGACGTGCAGCTGGTTCGAGAGCGCGAAGAGTGAATATGCGCCTACGCCGACAAAGACGTGCAAGCCGATGGCGACCAGGCCGCCATAGCCTGCCAGCAGATTCCAGGCGAGCGCGACAGCGAAGAGCGTGAAGACTTCGACGAGCAGCCGCTGCACGGCAAACGTCGACAGCCAGGGAATCGAAACCGCGAGTGCAGCGACAAAGAGGAGACCAGCACTTAGGGACATCCGCGCCAACGTAGTCCTGGAATGCGCACTCGACACGGTGATCGCGCTCATGACGATGCCTTTCCAAACAAACCCTGGGGACGAGCGAGCAAGGCCACGAGGAATGCGAGATGACCGAAGAAGGGACCGAGACCGGAGGCGATCTTCGCGCCGAAAAGCTGCGCAACGCCGATCACGAGTCCGCCAAACAACGTGCCCCAGATATTACCCAGCCCTCCAAGCACGACTGCTTCGAACGAATAGAGAAGCCGCTCGGGTCCCGCCGTTGGCGAAAATGGCGTCCTGAGAGCGTAGAGCACGGCTGCCACGCCGATCATCGAAAAGATGACCCCGGTCACGATCCCGAACAGGCGGCGATCATTCACGCCGACCAGCCTTGCGGTACCGGGATCATCCGATACGGCGCGCGCCTGACGCCCGAAATGGGTGTGACCGACCAGCCAATGCGCCGCACCCATCAGTGCGATGCTCGCGAGCGCAGAGACAAGCGGAAGAACTCCAATGGAGACGCCGAGAACGTTGAACCCAAGACCGGCGAGTTCACCGGCCTGCAGGCTCCGCGTGTCGGCGGTGAAAATCTCCTGGAGGACGTTCTGCAAGACGATGGAGAGGCCGAACGTCAGAAGAAGCGGAGCCAAGGCATCCTTTCCGACGACACGATTGAACAGGATGATCTGCAGGATCCAACCGAGCGCGAACATCACCGGAATGACCACGAGCAACGCGGTAAAGGCACCGACGCCCGCTCCGCTCATGACGACACTGGTCAGATAGGCCCCGACCACGATCAGATCGCCGTGAGCGATGTTGATCATGCGCATGACCCCGACGCTCAGACTCAGGCCGAGCCCGAACAGTGCGTAGAGCGCTCCCAGCATCAACCCGTTCAACAACGTTTCCGCGGCGATCTGCATCATCAATCTCCGAAATACGCAGCCGATACGCGCGCGTAGTCGGCCGTCTTCGAGATGCCCTCGAGCACGACGTTTCCCTTCAACATGCAGTAGTACCTGGACGATTTGGAGAGCGCGCGACGCACGTTCTGCTCGACAAGGACCACCGCCATGCCTTCCCCGATAACGGTGCCGAGCAGCTCGTAGACCGTCTCGACCGCGACCGGCGAAAGGCCGAGCGATATCTCGTCACAGAGCAGGAAGTCGGGATTCGTGACGAGCGCCCGGCCGACCGCCACGAGTTGCTGCTGACCGCCCGAAAGCGCCGTGGCGGGACGAGCACGCAATTTCTGGTGAGCCGGCAGTTCCCTATAGAGACGGCCTGGCGTCCACGGACCTCGACGGCCGTTTTTCGCGGCGAGGAGCAGATTCTCCTCGACCGTCAGGCTCGGAAACAGCCGGCGACCTTCCGGCACCAGCGCAATTCCACGACTCAGCTGGTCTATCTCGGCGGAGCCGCCGACCGGCTCTCCGTCAAGCAGCACGCTCGGAGCGGCAACCGGGACAGAGCCGACGATGGCGCGAAGCAGCGTCGATTTTCCGGCGCCGTTCGCGCCGATCAGTGAAACAACCTCGCCGCGTTCGATTGAGAAGTTGATGCCGAACAGGGCCTGGAACATGCCGTAGTTGGCGTTGAGATGCTCAGTGCGCAGCATGGGACGCCTGCTCGTCGAGATCGGATCCGAGATACACGTCGCGAACTTCGCGGCTGCTCATGACCGCGCTGGGCGCCCCGTCTCCGAGCAATCTTCCCTCCGACAGCACGAGCAGGCGATCGGCGGACGAGACCAGCGCATGAACGAGATGTTCGATCCAGATCACGGTCACGCCGGCTCTATGGATCGCGGTCACAAGCTCGAGGAGCTCGCCGACTTCGGCGTCCGTCAACCCACCTGCGACTTCGTCGAGCAGCAGCAGCCGGGGTTCGGTCGCAAGCGCGCGAGACAGCTCGAGTCTCTTGCGCTGGAGCAATGTCAGCCGGCCGGCCGGCGTGTCACCGAGATGCTCGATGCCGCAGCGATGAAGCGCTTCCCGCGCCTTTTGCTCTGCCTGCCTGCCGTGCAGGGCGGCTCCGAAGGTCGCCGCCACCAGCGCGTTCTCGAACACGGTCATGCCCTGGAACGGCTGCGGGATCTGGAACGTCCTGCCGATGCCGGCGCGGCAACGCGTGTCGGCTCCGAGCTCGGTGACATCTTCTCCGTCAAACAAGACCGTTCCGGAATCGCACCGCAGGTTGCCGGAGATCAGGCCGAACAGAGTCGTCTTGCCCGCTCCATTCGGCCCGATGACGCCGACGAATTCGCCCGCCCGAACCTGAAGCGTCAGGCCGGGAATCACGACCATGTCGCGATAGCGCTTGCTGACGTCCCGCAGTTCAAGCAACGCCGTCATTGCCGTCAGCTCTTCAGGAGTTCTAGTTTGCGCTCGGCCTTGATCTCGGGCGCCGTGCTGTTGCTCGTGATGTAGAGGTGCGGCTTTCCGCCGTCCTCGACATGCCACTGCCCGCCAACCACGCGGATCTTCGAGACATTGGCGATTCCGCTTGCGCCGAAGTCGAGATTTCCGATCACCGTATCGGTCTTGAGCTTGCGGAGGCTCTCGACGACTTTGTTGGGCGATTTCGGATCGCCGCTTGTCTTCAAGGCTTGAACGCCGGCCTCGAACAAGGCATGCGCGACGCCGATTGGCTGCGTCCACTCCCGCTTCGTGGCCGCCTGGTAGGCGGCAGCAAGCTCGGTTGCGGTTTGCCCGGTCAGGCTCGAGCGGAACGGATAACTCGGCAACCACCAGATCTCGGTGGACATGCCTTCCGCGCGCGGTCCGAGAGCCGCCACACCGCCCGGGAAGAGCAAGGCTTTCGCGATGGTGCAAACCTTCGGCTTGAATCCCATCTGGGCAGATTGATTGAGGAAGGTCGCCCACTCAGGCGGATTGAACAGGCCGGTGACGATCTCGACACCTTCCTTTTTGAAGGCCTGGATGTGGGTCGAAAAATCGTCCGCTCCGACCGGGAAGCGCCCGATGTCGACGATCTTGTAGCCGGCCTTGGCGAAGGCGCCCGGCATGCCGAGCTTCAAATCACCCATCGCGTTGCCGGGAACGTCATTCGAAAAGACGGAGCCGACCACCTTGTTGGTGTTCGCGTCCTTCCAGATGTCGAGATAGACGGCGGCGATGTCCTCGATCCCCCAGAAGAAATGAAACACGTTCTTGAATCCCTTGGCCGGGTCGCCCTTCATCGGGAACATCCACGCCTGCCACGGGCCCATCGTCGAGATGCAGGGGACGCCATTGAGCTCACATTGCTGCGAGACGCCCGGGCCGATCGAGACCTGCGCGAGCATCAGGTCGATATTCTCCTTGTTGATCAGCTCGGCGGCGAGATTGGACTGACGGTCCGGGCTGCTCTGATCGTCGCGCGCGATGATCTCGACCTCATATTTCGACCCTCCCACCGACAATCCGCCGGCGAGCGACTTTCTGACCTGATCGAGAATGAAGTCGTCCGCCTCGGCAAACGGCGCGAACGGCCCGGTCTTCGGACTGATGTAACCGATGCGAATCTTCTTGTCGGCGGCAGCCCACGCGCGGCCAGTCGAGCCGAGCGTCGCCCCAGCCGTCAGGGCCGCGGCGACCTTGAGAAAGTCGCGTCGCGCGGGGTCGGCAATACCGGTCTCGGGGACACGATTGGGGTTAATCTTCGAAACCATGAATGCTCTCCGATGCAAAGATGCTGACCGAATTGACGGGCCCACATTGGTCAGCTTTGTCGAAGGCGGCTTGGTTCGAACGGAACAGAAACTTGTCTGAGACGGCTGGAGAAGGTCCCCGCGCCACGGGAAAGCAATCCGGGCCAACCCGGGAAATTGGCATATTTCGTGCTTGATCGGCTCCGAAATTGAGCAATAAACTTCACGCGGGCGGATGATCCTGTCTGTGATCGACGGCCGAAGGGGCACCCAAGAACCCCATCGCAATGGATCGAGGGGAATCAAGAGATGCTTCTGGAAGCCACAAAGGCTGCTGCGATGCAGCCGTGCTTCGCCTCGACGGCGAGCCTTCCGCCGCGAGAGCGCTTCGACTATTGGCACGACGTTGTGAGCCGCAATCTCGTCGACCTGGACTACCAGCTGGTCGGCGAAGCTCAGTTCGATGCGAGCTTCCACTCCACACCGATCAATGGTCTCGACCTGTGCCGCATCAAGGCTTCTCCCCATGTGGCCCAGCGAAGCAGTGAAGGCATCTCCCGCGCAGACCACTCGATGCTGGTCTTCAACTTCGTTCTCTCGGGCTCGTTGATTGCTGAGCAGGACGGGCGCACGGCCCATCTCAAGCTCGGCGACGGCGCGCTCTGTGACGCAACGCGACCGTACAAGCTTTCCTCGCACGAGGCCTTCGAGCTTGCCTCCATTCGGGTCCCCCGCGAGCAGTGCGTCGGCAGGATCCCGCACCTCAATCGTCTCTCGGCGTGCAATTTGGGCGAACGATCCGAGCTCGCACCAATGGTCTTTGGCTACTTGTCACATCTCGTCGATCGTGCGCCCCATCTCACGAGCCCTGCCGCCGGCCTCAAGATATCGCAGAACTTCAAGGACCTTCTGCTCGCCCTGCTGGCGGAATTAGCCGACTCGTGCGCCCCCTCGCTTACCGAGTATCGGAGCCTGGCGCTGATGAGGATCAAGGAGACGGTCGAGCGCAACGTTCACGATGCCGACCTGACACCGGCGACGATCGCAGCCGAACTCAAGCTATCGGCAAGATACATCAACCAGCTGCTCGAAGCCGAGGGGACCTCGTTGTCGCGGTACATATGGTCAAGGCGGCTTGATCGCTGCGCCGAACAGCTCAAGGACCCGGCGTTGCGCGCGCGCGGCGTGTCCCAGATCGCGATGGATAACGGGTTCAACGATCTCAGCCACTTCAGCAAGGCCTTCCGGATCAAGTTCGGAGTGGCGCCGCGCGACTATCGAAATGGTCTCGCGATGCAATCCTGATGTCGCCGCGCTGCCTCTCTGGCATCACTTTGAGCCAAGGCAACTGCTTGGGCCAGTTCATACCGTGAGGTGGGCGAGGATCTGTTGCCGATCGAGTTCGGACGCAGGCGCGCTCAGGACGATTTCTCCGTGGTCCATGATCATAATCCGGTCGGCCACTCGGTCAACCAAGGTCAGGTTTTGCTCGACGACCAGGAACGACGCCCCGGCTTCCTTCTGCGCGAGCATGAGTTCAGCCATGCGAACGACGTTCTCGAACTGAACTCCCTCAGTGGGTTCGTCGATGACCATCATGGCCGATCCTTCCGAGAGGCCCCGCACAAAGGATAACAACTTCTTCTCGCCGCCCGAGAGTGTTCCGGCGTGCTGGCCGCGGCGTTCGCAGAGCCGCGGAAAGGCGCGAAAATAGGGCTCGAACTCGTCGAGCCGGCGATCAGTGCGCATCAGCGACAGATTTTCCGCGACGGTGAGATCATCGAATACCACCCTCTCCTGCGGGCAATAGGTCAAACCGAGCGTCAGGTTCTCCGACGGCCGCTTGCCTGTGATCTCAACTCCTGCGAGCCGCACTGCTCCGCTCATGGGCTGCAGGAATCCGCACGCAAGCTTCGCAAGGGTCGATTTTCCAACGCCATTGCGACCAAGCAGGCACACCACCTCTCCCCGACCGATCGAAATACTGACATCGCGGACGACGCGTCCCGACCCATAGCCGCCGGAGATGTTCTGGATCTCGAAATAGCCTGATGTCACCGGGAGCCTCCGACATAGACCGCGCGAACCTCCGGATTGCACTGCACCTCCTCGACGCTGCCGTCCGCGAGAAAGCGGCCCTGATGCAGCACGACCACACGGTCGGCGAGGCGGCGCACGAGTTCCATGTCGTGCTCGATGATGATGATGCGCAGGTTCAGCTCGCCCCGCGCCCACTGGATCGCATCGATCACTGCTGCGGTCTCTTCGTGCGACAGCCCTGCGCAGGGCTCGTCCAGCAGCAACATGCGCGGCTCGGTGATCAGCGCCATGGTGAGCTCGAGAATTTGACGCTCGCCATGGGAGAGAGCAGATGCCGGCCTTGTTCCGTCATGCAGGAATTGGAAGCGCCCCCTCATCTCTTCGAGCAGCGGCGAGGTCCATCCAAACAGACCGAGCCGGAGCAGGTCGAACCCACGCCAACGCCCGGCCCAGAGTGCTACCGCCAGGTTTTCGTCGATCGTCAACTTCGGAAACACTGATGGCGTCTGGAATTTACGGGCCACTCCCTTGTTTGCAACGATCGCCGGCTCTGGCCGAAGCACGTCCGCTCCATCAATGACAATCCTGCCGCCTCGCCTCGGCAACATGCCAGTCATGACGTTGAGCGTCGAGGTCTTGCCGGCTCCGTTCGGGCCGATAACGCAGAGCACGGCTTCCTCGCCGGTGCGCACCGACAGGCCATCGAGAATCGTCACGTCGCCAACGCGCACACGTACATCCTCAAATGCCACAGAGAGCGACGTTGCAATGCGCGGCTTGCCGGGAGCTGCTGATCGCGCGCGGATGGTCGTTCTCGCGAAGGAGAATCTTTGCAATGGCGCAAAGAGGGTCATGAGTCCGCCGGGAAGGCGAAGCACGACGACGATGAAGAACAAGGCGATACCGATCTCCCACCAAGGGAAGCGATCACGCAACTCGGCCGACAGAACACCGACGACGACGGCGCCAATCACGGGCCCGAGCACGGTGGCGCGTCCGCCGACGGCAGCAAAAATCACCAGATCGCCGGAGAAGGCGAAGCCTGCAAGGTCGGGCGTTACGAGGTTTTGCTGCGGAGCATAAAGAGCTCCCGCCAGTCCGGCGAGACCGGACGCTACTGCAAACGCGACGGCCTTGATGACCGCAACGTCATAACCGAGAAAAGCCAGCCGTCGTTCGTTGTCGGCAATCGCCCGCCACAACACGCCAATTGGCGCATGCACGAGGTAATCCACGGCGGCGATGCTCAGCCCCAGGAGAATGGCAATGAGATAGTAGAGGTCCAGGAAACCATCCAAGCCGGGCAGGCCTGGAATATTACGAAGTCCATTGAATCCTCCGGTGACGCTACTCCATCCGTTCGCCACCTGAAATGCCGCCAGCGTCAACGCGAGCGTCATCAGCGAGAATGACGGGCCCTGCTCAAACCGCCCTCGAAACACCAGAGCAGCAAACGCAAAGGCAAGAACGGCGACGATAACGCTGGCGGCAGGCAGCGCGAGATAGGCGATCGGCGACGAGCCGAAAGCGAGCAGCCCATGTGCGGTCAGGTAGGCGGCGATCGCGACAAACATTCCCTGCCCGAGCGGCAGAATCCCGGCCTGTCCCCAGGTCAGACCAACCCCCAACGCGGCCAGGCCATAGATGAAATAGAGCCCGAGCTGATAGGCCCAGAACTCACCCAGCAGGGGTGGAATGAGGATCAGGAACGCAAGTATCAGGATGCTACGGACGAGGAAATAAGCCACGGGGTCGCTGCCAGAGGAAGAGGATGGAGATAAGGAGCATGGCAATGTAGGCCGAGGTCGGGCTGACGGCGGCAGACAAAACGCTTTGCAGTCCACCGATGATGGTCGCGCCAGCGAACAGGCCCGATACCGTTCCCATTCCACCGACCACCAGCGCGAAGAATGAGTTCACGATGAAGGTCAGTCCCATGAATGGTTCGACCGGCGTCAGCGGCGCAACCATGACGCCGGCAACACCTGCCAATGCGGTGCCTGTGATGAAGGTGTTACGCGCCAGTTCACGCGTTCGGATGCCGACGGCCTCCGCGAGCACGGGATTGCCGACCATGGCCCGGATCCGGGCCCCGGTCGGAGCGCGCCTGTACCAGACAAACAGGCTGGCAAGCACCAAAACGGCAACCAGCATCAGCACCAGTCGGTATGTGGGATAGGACTCGCCAAAGAGGCTCACTGAGCCGCCGATCGGTATGTCCACGCTGCGGTAACCCCGGCCGAACCCAAGCTCGACACACTTGCGAAGCAGCAGCCCCAGCCCCCAGGTCGCCAGCAGCGTCTCGAACGGTTCGTAGTGCAATGGTCTTATCAGGCATCGCTCCACGACAAGGCCGATAACCCCACAGACCAGCGCAGCGGCCGGTATCGCGAGCAAATATGGAAGCCCTGCCCTTTGCACGATATAGGCGGCATACGCGCCTATCATGATGAACTCGCCATGCGCGATGTTCAGGACGTTCAATAAGCCCATCACGACGGCGAGGCCGAGGACCAACATCGCAAGGATCAGGGCTTCGAACACGACGTTGAGCCCCTGCGTGAAGAGCAAAGCCTCCATACCATTGACCTCGTCAGGTGCAGGACTGCTGTGTCGGTACAGCTGCAAAGGTGTCGATCACAGCGAATTTCGTTCCCTCGCAACGAGCCAGGAAGATGTTCTTCGAGGTGTGGCGGTGCGTCATGGTCATCGACCCGCTCGGGGTGTCGAACTGCACACCCTCGGCCGCCGCAGCGAAGTCCTTGGCGGCGAGCGATTTAGACTTGGTCGTCACAGCAGCCGCGAACACAAACGCATCGTAGAGGCCTTTGGATATGGTGCACTGCTGCGGCGCCTTGTCGCCATGCTTCTTGGTCAGTTCGCCAATGAAGGCCTTGTTTTCCGGAAGATCGAGATCCGCGAAATAGCCGAGGCTCGAATAGAGGTTTTTGCTGGCATCCTTCCCGATTCCGATCAGCGTATTCTCCTCGAGCAGGCACGACAGGCGAAGGATATCGTCGGACAAATTGAAGTCGGCGAAGGTGCGGTTGAAGTTGACATTGTCGCCGCCGACCAAGGTTTGCAGCACGATGGCGGGCTTCGCAGACTTGATCTTGGCTACCGTATTCTCGAACTTGTTCGGCGCACCAAGCGGGTAGTAATCCTCCGCCACGACCGTGCCGCCGAGATCAGCGATGTATTTCTTCGCCTTGTCATTGGTGGTGCGTGGCCAGACGTAATCGTTGCCGACAAGGTAGAAAGTCTTGCCCTTGGCAAGTTCGACCATCTTGGGAAGCGTTTTTTGCAACTCCTGCTCGGGCACTTCACCGAGGAAGTAGACGTTGGACGAGCAGTCGTCCCCCTCGAACAGGGGCGTGTAAACGTACGGGATCTTGCCTTTGACCACGTTCTCCACGCCCTGCCGAACGGCACTGTCGTGCGAGCCGAAGATCATCTCGACCTTGTCGCTCAACATCAATTTGACGGCGCTCTTGGCCACTTCGGCAGGCGAAGCTCCAGCGTCGGCAAAGATGATTTCGACTTGGCGTCCGAGAATTCCGCCCTTGGCATTGATCGTCGCGGCGCCCAGTTCTGCTGCTGCGCGCTGCGCAGGACCGAACAAGGCAGCAGGCCCGGAATCGGCGACAAGAACGCCGATCTTGAGCGCGTCCGCCGCGCGCGCAGGGCGAATGATCGTGGGCGCACCTACCGCAAGGGCTGCCGCACCGGCGGCACGGACGAGATCGCGACGAGTCATCTTGATTGATGTAGGCACTTTTCCCTCCAATGATGGCATGACGATATTTGCAATCGGGTCACGGCGTCGGCGGCGCCGGAAGCAACTCCTCCAGGGCGATAGCAAGCGAGATCAGTTCTCGATCCCTGCCGGCGGGAGCGTCGAATTCGAGACCGACCGGTAGGCCTGCCGAGGTCAGGCCAGCGGGGAGGCTAATGCCGGGAAGGCCGGCATTGCTTCCCGGGTCAGTGTTACGGATGACAGTTGCAAAGGTCGGAACGACGCGGCCATTGAGCGTTACGTTATCGTCTTCACCAATGAGTGGCGGCGGCAGCGGTGTCGTGGGAAAGACGACAGCATCGATCTGATTTTCGGCAAAACATGCGCGATAGAGCGAGATCAGTTTCGGCCGATGGATTTCCATGGCCTCCCGATAGGCCTCTGCTGGAACTGCCGATGCGGGGTTCAGCAAAGGAGCGAGAACGGCTTTGACGTCGGGGCTGGCTATCTCTGCAACGATCTCGGCAAAGCGCGGAGCGATCCCTTCGTCTCTTAGATACGCATCGAGGTCACGCTTGACTTCATAAAGCGCGACCGTGAACGAAACTGCCTCGTTCGGCACGGCAACCTCGTGCAGATCGACTTCGATCAAGGTGACGCCTGCGCGCTTAAGCATGTCCAGAGCGGCTTCGCAGATACGGGCAGTCTCCCGCTCCAGATCATCCCAGAAGAATGACCTGGGCACGCCAATCCGGAGATCCGAAAGGCGCTTCACCGGAACGGCGCTGGCATCGCCCGTGGCCGCAGCGTCGAGGGCCGCGAGATCGAGGGCATGGCGCGCCAGGGGTCCCGCCGTGTCGCGCGTTGACGAGATCGGAACGATGCCCGCCTGCGGCCACCGCAACACCGTCGGCCGGAAACCCATCACACCGCAGAATGCAGCGGGGACGCGGACTGATCCGCCGGTGTCGGAGCCGATGCTGGCCGGGACCAGCCGTGCCCCCACGGCCGCACCAGAACCACCGCTCGAGCCTCCCGGTATGTGGCGATCTCCGAAGGGATTCCTGACGGCTCCGAACGCCTGATTGTTCGAGCTTATGCCGAACGCCAACTCGTGCATTCCGGCTTTGCCGAACGGGATTGCGCCGGCGTTCTTCAGGGCTTTGACGACCGGTGCGTCCGCTTTCGGCCGGTGCGCGCGCAATGCGGGCGTGCCGGCCATCGTAGGCAGACCGGCGGTATTGATGTTGTCCTTGAATGCGATCGGCACGCCATGGAGCGATCCAAGCGCCTGACCGGCCTGTCGCTGTTGATCGGCCCGCCGAGCCGCCGCCATGACCTGGTCGGCATCGAGCGTGACAAATGCGTTCAGCCCGCTGAATGTCCTCGCGCGCTCCAGCAGCGCCGAAGCAAGCGCCTCTGCGGTGATCTCGGCCGAGCGGATTGCGGCAGCGGCCTCCACCACGCCCAGTTCGTGCAGATTTTTCATGGCTCGTCCCAGAAATTTGTTCCAGGACGCGATCGATAGAATGCTCCCGCCCGCAGCGGTATCAACACAAATGTGGAGCCGCGCTGCCGCATGGGCTCGGCGCGACCCCGATTCGAAGCGGTCAGAGACGACTACGGTTCAGCTGATCGGCTTCTCGCGTGCCACCAGGGCCGCAAGTTCGGCACGGTTGGCGCAGCAGCGCTTTCGCATCGCGTTGTTGATATGCGTGCGCACGGTCGCAAAGCCGATATTGAGCAACCGCGAAATATCTCGATCCGTGCAGCCTCTCGCGACCAGGCTCGCGACGTCGCTTTCCCGCGCGGTCAAGTCCTCGTACCTGTGCATGCCCCGCAACATCGCGCCGCGCAGGAAAGGCTCAAGACCGGTAAGAAGGTCGATCTCGCGACTTTCGAAATCCGGGCGCCCGGCCGCGCGCCAAATCCGGAAGTCGCCGAGATCACGGTCACCGTCGAAGACATACATGTTGATGCCGTGATGCAGGCCATCTCGTGCCAGGAAGTCGTTGTAAAACTCGGTACGAATCATGTCGCGGCGAGGCAATACCTCTTCAACGAACGAGGCGCGACGGCGCTGGCGAAGTTGCGCCGTCATGGGGTCGCGAAACTGAAACCAGTCGTCGTAGCGCTTCAGATTCTGCGGATCCATATTGAGCGAGACACCCTGCTGGAAATTCGCGCTCTCCGACCGCCAGACATACGATGCGACGAAGTCGGCGCGCAGCAACCTCAGCAGGTCCGGAAGGATTGATTGCCTCAGGTCGGCGCTCGGATCCATGCGCTGAAGGCGCACGACGATGTCACCGAACAACTTCAGGTCTTGCGAAACAATGTCGCGGACGCGGTTCATCGATCTTTCCCTCCTCCCGGCGACCGAAGCAATTTTCTTGCCATCATAGGCAGAGGCGGCGGCACCGATAAAGGGATTAATTCAGGCCAGCCTACCTAACCCAAGTACGTTCGAGGCTCGAAGCTGCCCCAGGATCGGCAATTAAACCCTTGCGGCACAAATCGGTTTTGGCCGCTGCCGCAACTCGTACGTTGTGCTCAGGCATGCCCATGGCCGAACTTGCGATCAGCGTTTGCGGCTTCCCGCCGACGTCAGCCGTCTCAACTCGTCCAGCAGCTTCACCGCCGGAACGGCCAGGAGACCCCGCCGGCGGCGAAACGCCACCAGCCTTCGCCGCCCATCGACCCCGGCGATCGAAAGCGGAGCAATGAGGCCGGCGCGCCGCTCTGGCTCGAACATCGGCTCCGCCATCCAGCTCAGAAAGCCGGAATCGACGACAAGACTCTTGAGCACGGTGATCGAGCGTGTTCTGACGATCACATCGGGCATGCCGAGCCCTTGCTCGGCGAACATACGCTCGACGTGTTGATGCGGCCCGGTGCCGGGCGGCGGGATCGTCCATTTCTCGTGAAGCGTCTCGGCGAGCGTCAACTTTCGACGACGCTTGAGCGGGTGCCCGGACGAAACGATCACGTGGCTCGTGTCCTCCCAGCAGCAATCACGAATTGCAACGATTTCGTCCGTGTCCGGCGCGTCCGCGCCCAAGGCGAGATCGATCTCGTGCTTCGACAAACTCGCTGCCAATAAGTCCCAGACGCCTTCAAAGACTTCGAAATGAAGGCCGGGCCATTTGGTCAAGGTACGCTCGATCGCGGGCGGCAGGATCGAACTCGCGATGCTCGCCACCGCTCCGACCCGGACAGTCCCCTTCGCCGCGCCACGCAGCGCCTGAATTTCCTCCAACGCTTGCGTGGCCTCGACATGCAACGAGGTCGCGTGCGGTAAGAAGGCCCGACCAATATCGGTCAGTTGCATGCCCTTGGAGTGGCGCTCGAACAGTTCGGCGCCGAGTTGCTGCTCCAGCCGTTTGATTGCCCGGCTCAGCGCAGGCTGTGTCATATGCAGCAGGGCCGCCGCCCGACCAAGGCTCCCCGCCTTGACGATCGTGGTGAAGGTCGTCAGCTGTTCGATACTTAGGGCCATAACCAAGTGTAATGGCTTTTCCCCTTTTTTTCAATTCTTTGCAACGGCGTCCCTCCCCTAGTGTCCGAACGACAAAAAAAACCGGGATGGGAACGGACATGGCCACTGGGACGGATACGTTCGAGCAACGACGCGTGACTGCGCCGACCGTGCGCGATGTCGTCGTCGATCTGCTGCGTCGCCTCGACATGACGTCCGTCTTTGCCAACCCGGGATCGACGGAATTGCCGTTATTCCGGCACTTCCCCGACGATTTCCGCTACGTTCTCGGACTCCAGGAGGCTGTTGTCGTCGGCATGGCCGACGGCTTTGCGCAGGCAACGCGCAACGCGGCCTTCGTCAACCTGCATTCGGCGGCCGGCGTCGGCAACGCCATGGGCAACATCTTCACCGCGTTCAAGAACCGGACGCCCCTCGTCATCACGGCCGGACAGCAAGCCCGCTCCATCCTCCCTTTCGATCCGTTCCTCGCCTCCCGTGAGGCCACCGAGCTTCCAAAGCCCTATGTGAAATGGAGCATCGAGCCGGCACGTGCCGAGGACGTGCCGCATGCCATTGCGCGCGCCTACTACATCGCCATGACGCAACCTTGCGGGCCCGTCCTGGTCTCGGTGCCCGTGGACGATTGGGATCGTCCCGCCGAGTATTTGCCGACACGCACGGTCAGCCAGCAGGTCCGCCCCGATCCAGCCATTCTCGAGCAGATCGGAAGCGCCCTCGATCGTTCGAAGCGGCCGGCTTTCGTCGTCGGAGCGGCCGTTGATCGCGACGGCGCCTTCAACGAAGTTCGGCGGCTCGCCGAAGCGCATAATGCGCGAGTCTTCACTGCGCCGATGTCCGGCCGCTGCAGCTTCCCCGAGGACCACCGATTGTTCGCCGGGTTCCTGCCGGCGATCCGCGAGAAGATCGTCCACCTGCTCGAGGGACACGATCTCGTCTTCGCGATCGGCGCGCCGGCGTTCTCGTATCATGTCGAGGGGTTCGGTCCGCATCTGCCAGATGGAGCCGAGCTCTTCCAGTTGACCGACGATCCCCAGACCGCCGCATGGACGCCGGAGGGAATCGCTGCGACCGGCAGCGTGCGGCTCGGCCTGCTGGATCTTCTTGCACGTGCGACGCCACCGACCCGCGCCAATCCTCCCGCTCGCACCACCGCTCGGCGAGTGGAGCCGACGGCACCGCTCTCAACGGCTTTCGTGACGCAGACCATTGCGGACATGAAGCCTGCCGACGGCATCATCGTCGAGGAAGCGCCAGGCGCCAGGCCTGTGATGCAGGCGCACTTGCCCATCACGCAGAGCGAAGCCTTCTACACGATGGACAGCGGCGGCCTCGGTTATGGCATGCCGGCGGCTGTCGGCGTGGCCCTCGGAAAGCCCGGCCGCCGTGTCATTGCTCTGATGGGCGATGGCTCCAGCCTCTACTCAATCCAGGCGATCTGGAGCGCGGCACAACTTGGTCTGCCCGTCACCTTCGTCATTCTCAAGAACGGGCGTTACGCCGCATTGCAGGACTTCGCACCCGTGTTCGGCTTCAGTTCGCAAGAGCATGTGCAAGGCACCGACCTTCCCGGGCTCGATTTCGTCTCGATTGCGAGGGGCCTGGGCTGCTCTGCAGTCCATGTCGGGAACGCCAAGGGCCTCCACGACGCTCTGGCCAAGGCATTTTCGTCTGAGCGACCAATGCTGATCGAAGTCGAGGTCGAAGACAGAGACCTGCAGAAATCGAACAGAACCTAGGGAGTGAACATGAACACGATTTCGATGTTGATCGCGGGCGAGCAACGAGCGGCCACCGGTAACGCCATGTTCGAGCGCCTCAATCCGCTCGATGGCCAGATTGCAACGCGAGCACCGGCAGCTACAGCGCACGATGCGGTTGCAGCCGTGGAAGCAGCTGCTGCTGCCTTCCCGAGCTGGTCTGCGACAGGTCCCTCGGAGCGCCGCGCCCTTCTGACCAAGGCAGCGCACGCGCTGGAAGCCAAGGCCCCTGCATTTGCCGCGTCCATCGCTGCAGAGACCGGCGGCTCGGGGATCTGGGCTGGGTTCAACGTCCATCTCGCGGCCGGCATGCTGCTTGAAGCCGCGGCGATGACAACGCAGATCAGCGGCGAGATCATTCCCTCTGATGTGCCCGGCAGCTTCGCGATGGCGGTGCGGCAACCCGCCGGGGTGGTCCTGGGCATGGCGCCGTGGAATGCGCCTGTGATCCTCGGCGTGCGAGCCATTGCATTGCCCCTGGCTTGCGGCAACACCGTCGTTCTGAAGGGCTCCGAGCTGTGCCCCGCAACCCACGGGCTGATCGTCGAGGCGTTCAAGGAAGCCGGTTTTCCCAAGGGCGTCGTCAACTACGTCACCAATGCTCCATCGGACGCAGGACCTGTCGTCGAAGCAATGATCGCGCATCCCGCCGTGCGCCGGGTCAATTTCACGGGATCGACCCGCGTCGGAAAGATCATTGCCGCCGCATGCGCGAAGTACCTCAAGCCGGCGGTCCTCGAACTCGGGGGCAAGGCGCCGCTCGTCGTTCTTGACGATGCCGACATCGGCGCCGCTGTGAACGCAGCCGCGTTTGGTGCCTTTGCGAATTCGGGCCAGATCTGCATGTCGACCGAGCGAATCATCGTTGACGAGGCCATCGCCGACGAATTCGTGCGTCGCCTTGCCGACAAGGCGTGCAAGCTGCCGCTTGGCGATCCGAGAAAGGGCCCCGTCGTTCTCGGCTCGGTCGTTGACATGACCACCGTAAAGCGCTGCAACGACCTCATCGACGACGCACTCTCGAAAGGCGCGAAACTGCTTTGCGGCGGGAAAGCTGAGTCCACGCTGATGCCGGCCACGCTGATCGACGGTGTCACATCGAACATGAAGATCTACAGCGAGGAGTCCTTCGGACCGATCAAGCCCATCGTTCGGGTCAAGGGCGAGGACGCAGCGATCGCCTGCGCAAACGACAATGCCTACGGCTTGTCGTCCGCCGTGTTCACCAGGGATACATCGAGAGGAATGCGCGTCGCGTCGCGCATTCAATCCGGCATCTGCCACATCAACGGCCCCACCGTTCATGACGAGGCTCAGATGCCCTTCGGAGGCGTCAAGGACAGCGGATACGGGCGATTTGGCGGCAAGGCCGGAATCGCCGAGTTCACGGACACCCGCTGGATGACCATTCAGACAAGCGAACGACACTATCCGTTCTGATCAGGCGCGAGTCCGATCTCAATCTCCAATGAAGTGACGTCGCCTCCCTCAGCATTGCTGGGGAGGCTCGGCGAAGCTCGTCCAGAGGAGCGAAGGATGTCAGGTCAACAGCTACAGCGTCATGGGACCGCCATTCTCGGCTCCGGCGCGAACGGACTCTTGTTTCGGTCCCTTGAAGGCCGATCGGACGTCGCGGTGATCCGACACATCGACGCAAAACAACAGGGAGGGAAGTTGTGACAGAGACGTACCCAATGGGCCACTTGTCCACTCCACACATCGCGGCAACCGGCTCCGGTCCAACTCGCCTTCCTGGTGAGGTGAGCAGCAGCGGCGACAGCGCACATCCGTCGCTGGACATCGGGCGGCTCCTTGATGATGGCCCCTGGACCGTCCTGCAGAAGATCGTCGTCTTCATCGCCGCCCTGTCGATCATCATGGACGGGTTCGATGGACAGCTGATTGGCTTCGCTGTCCCAGTTCTGATGAAGGAGTGGGGCGTCACCCGCGGCGACTTTGCTCCCGCGCTTGCCGCCGGCCTGGTCGGAATGGGAATTGGGAGCGCCTTCGCCGGCCTCCTCGCTGACCGGTTCGGACGACGCGGCGCCGTGATCGTGAGCGTGATGGTTTTCGGGCTGGCAACCTTCTGCATCGGCGTTGCAGCTAACCTCTGGCAGATCGGCACGTTGCGATTTATTGCGGGACTCGGCATTGGCGGAGCCTTGCCGAGCTCCACCACCGTTGCGGCGGAATTTACACCGGCACGGCGGCGGACGCTCGCCATTACGGCGACCATCGTCTGTGTCCCCCTTGGAGGCATGCTCGCCGGCCTGTTCGCCAGCGTCGTCCTGCCGAACCTCGGTTGGAGGGCCCTGTTCTTCCTTGGTGGAGCTCTGGCCGTCCTCCTGGGCTTCGCCCTGCTCTTCATTCTCCCGGAAACCCCGCGCTTTCTCGTGCGCCGGCCCGCGCGTTGGGCCGAGCTGCGCCGGCTCGTCGGACGAATGTCGCGACCGGTCGCGGCCGACGTCGTCTTCACGGACTTGGGCGAGCAGAGAATCGAGAAGCGCGAGGGTTTTCTTGCATTGTTCGAGAAGGGCCGAGCCCGCGACACGATCGCGCTCTGGTGCGCCTTCTTTCTCAACCTGCTTGCCGTCTATAGCGCGTTCACGTGGCTGCCGACGATGCTGACGTCCGAAGGGCTGGACGTTGCGATCGCGGGGTCCGGTTTGACGGCCTACAACTTTGGTGGCGTGCTCGGCGCATTGACATGCGCCATGGCCATCACCCGGTACGGTTCCCGTTGGCCACTCCTGCTGTGCAGCTTGCTCGGCGCCGCCACCGCGCTGTATCTGACCCGCGTGAACATCGCGCTGGAGGCAGGCATTCTGATAGCAGGGTTCGGTGTGCAGGGCTTCTTCGCCAATGCGGTACAGTCGACCATGTATGCCGTGTGCGCCTATGTCTACCCGACCTCAGTCCGGGCCACGGGCACGGCCTCCGCCCTCGCCTTTGGTCGGCTCGGAGCCATCCTCAGTGCCTTTGCCGGTGCAACGGTGATCACGGTCGGCGGCAAGGACGGCTATCTCCTGATGCTGGGCGTCGCCATGATCGGTCTCACCCTCTCACTCGCTGTCGTCGGCCGCCACATTCCCGCGCGCAAAACATGAAGAGCATCTCCTCCGTGGCCCGCGATACCCTAGCGCACGGCGCTTCCAAACCCGCCATTTCATCAGATGAGAGGTCGTTAAAGCCGCTGGTTCATCCGGAAATTTCCAAGAGGAGCACGCTATGCTGACAACGATAGCCCCCGCTTCCATATGGGACTTGAGGCGGTCCGCCAAGCGTCGCCTCCCGAGGATGTTGTTCGACTACGTCGAAGGCGGCGCCGAGGACGAGCGGACCATTTCGGAGAACGTCGCGGCGTTCAGCAAGATCAAGCTGCTGCCGCATCGCCTGCGGGACGTCAGCAAGAGAACGACCGACGTCGATCTGCTGGGCACCAGGATCGCTGCACCTCTCGTGGTCGGTCCAACTGGTCTGAACGGCGCCATCTGGCCGAATGGAGATACAGCGCTCGCAACGGCCGCCAAGCGAGCCGGCGTTCCATTCGCCCTTTCCACGGCCTCCAACGAGCGGCTGGAGGCCGTCGCAAAAGTCGGAGGCGAGCTCTGGTTTCAGCTCTACGTCGTCCATCGGCAGCTTGCTGAACGACTCGTCGATCGCGCAGCAAACGCGGGCTACGCAGCGCTGGTCCTGACCGTCGACGTACCCGTCAACGGAAAGCGCGAGCGAGACCTCCGCAATGGGTTTCGGATCCCATTCCGCTATTCGGCCCGCACGATCCTCGACGCTCTCACTCATCCGCGATGGACGGCCAGCCTTCTCATGAATGGCACGCCAACGCTCGCAAATTTGGCCGCTGACAACGCAACCACGCTACAGGCACAAAATGCCCTTTTGCGGCGCGAGATGGACGCAAGCTTCGACTGGGACGATCTTGCCCGCCTTCGCGATCTCTGGCCGCGACGCCTGCTGGTTAAAGGCGTTTGCAATCCGGAAGACATCGCACGCTGCTTTGCGATCGGCGCCGATGCGGTGGTGATATCGAATCATGGCGGGCGACAGCTCGACGACGCTGTTTCGTCCTTGGAGATTCTGCCCCAGGTCCGCCATCTCGGGCCCGTGCTGATCGACGGCGGAGTGCGTCGAGGCTCCGACATCGTCAAAGCCGTTGCTTTAGGCGCCAAGGCGGTGCTGCTCGGTCGATCCGTCCTCTACGGATTAGCCGCCAGCGGCGAGGCTGGGGCATCCAAGGCGCTGAGTATCCTTTTCGAAGAGATCGACAGAACGCTGGCGCTGCTTGGCTGTCCCGCGGCTTCTCGGTTGGACGAGTCGTTCATCGCAGCCACCGCGCTCTTGCCCGCGACTGCGCAGGGCTGCTCGGACCAGCCGCCCGGTCAGTGAATTTAATGGACCAGGTGAAGGATCCGATCAGAGCCGCCACGTCGATCGACGACAGACCTGTCGGACGTCCGTTTTCCTCGCGAAAGTACGCCAATCTACGACGGTCAAGTAGTCCGCCTGTACCAAGCGGCGTTCGCGCTGTATCTCATGATGCGAATGTAAGGGAGGGACAGGGCTAAAGTGGATGTGTGACTTAGTCTCGACCACAGGGAGGATCGCTCGACCAAAGTTTCCAACCGAAAGGTCCGTTCTGAGGAACAAACCTTCCAAGCGATTGATATCGCTTGGTGGGCGCACCAGGGCTCGAACCTGGGACCCGCTGATTAAGAGTCAGCTGCTCTACCAACTGAGCTATGCGCCCGAAAGGCGGTCAAGGCCTTGCGAGGTCGGTCGTTTAGCAAAGCGATCCGGGTCTGGCAAGCGATCGGACGCAAGTTTTCCAAGGTCTCGTCCACAGGCCCGGAAATGCGAAAAGCCGCTGGATTCCAGCGGCTTCGCCAGGGTTGACGGCGCGAGGGCCGGTCCGTTCAGAGCCGGCCTTCCCGGTCCCGGTCGGGACCGCGGTCACGGTCGAAGCGGTCGTGGTGGAAGTGGTCCATGCCCCGTTCCATCATGCGGTCCATGCGCTCCATGAAGTGGTGGGGCCGCGGGCCGTCCTCGCCGCCGCCGAACGGGCCGCGGTGCCGGGTCAGCACGGCGAGGCGCCGCTTCTGGCCCTCGTCAAGGGTCTTGTAGAGCGGATCGGCGGCATCGGCGATCTTCTTCAGGGCGGCGGAGCTGGCGCCCATGTCCTCGGCGCGCTGGCGCAGGCGGGCGATCGGATCCTCAGGCTTGTCGGCATCGCCCGGCCCGGCATTCATCCGCGCATTGGCGCGGTCGATGCGCAGCTTGGCGAACTCCCGCACGGCCGCCTCGACCGGCGGCCACAGCTTCTCCTGATCGGCGTTCAGCTTCAGCCCGGCATGGACGGCGGCAATCCGCGCATCGACGAAGGCAGCCCGGTCCTCGGGGTTCATGCGCATGTGGCGGACGTGCTCCATCCACGGGCGATGATATTGGGCATAGACCGCGCCCGAGCCGGCGATGCTGAGCACGGCGATGGCTGCGACGGTGAATTTCTTCATACGGACCTCCTCTGGAAGGATGCCCGGAGGATGAGCGCAGCGCGGCGGACGCGCAACTTACAACTTGGACAGGGAGCGCGAGGTTACGAAGATGTAACGGCCGATTTTACCTCCAACCGCACATCGGAAATCATTCGCAACAAAAAGGCTTCCGTGCCGACCGCACGGAAGCCTTCGTTCGTGGTTCGCCGGGATCAGTTCGTCGTGCTCTTGGCTTCCTTCAGGAACTCGTCGATCAGCGCCTGGCCGACGCGGCCGGCGGCGTCCTTGTAGACCGGCTCCATCGCCTTGCGCATCGCCTCGTCCTGCTCGGCTGTGAGCTTGATGATCTCGCTCTTGCCGCTCTTCTTGATCTCGGCGAGCGCGTCGTCGTTCTCCTTCTGCGACTGCGCGTTGCTGAAGTCGGTCGCCTCCTTCATCGCCTTCGACAAAGGATCGCGGATGTCGGCCGGCAGATCGTCCCAGAACTTCTTGTTCACGATCACGACGTAGCCGATGTAGCCGTGATTGGTCTCGGTGATGTACTTCTGCACCTCGTGCATCTTCTGGGTATAGATGTTCGACCAGGTGTTCTCCTGGCCGTCCACCACGCCGGTCTGCAGCGCCTGGTACACTTCCGAGAATGCCATCACCTGCGGCAGCGAGCCGAGCGCCTTGAACTGGGCCTGCAGCACGCGCGAGGACTGGATGCGGAATTTGACGCCCTGGTAGTCCGCGGGCGTGATCAGCTTCTTGTTCGCGCTCATCTGCTTGAAGCCGTTGTCCCAATAGGCAAGGCCGGTGATGCCCTTAGGCTCCAGCAGCTTGAGCAGCCTCGTGCCGAGCGGCCCATCCGTCACTTTCCGCAGCGTCTTGATGTCGGGCAGGATGTAGGGCAGATCGAACACCTCGAACTCGCGGATGCCGAGCGGGCCGAACTTGGAGTTGGACGGCGCCAGCATCTGCACGCTGCCGAGCTGGAGCGCCTCGAGCTCTTCCTTGTCCTTGTACAGCGTCGAGTTCGGATAGACCTCGACCTTGACCTTGCCGCCGGTGTACTTCTCGGCGAGTTCCTTGAACTTCTCCGCGCCCTTGCCCTTCGGCGTGTCGGTGGCGACGACGTGGCTGAATTTGATGATAACGGGTGATTGGGCCAGTGCCGGCCCGGTCAAGCCGAATGCCAGAGCCGCGATGGACGCAGCGATCGCCAAGGTGCGCATAGTCTCTCCCTGCTGTTTGTTTGGCCGCCCGGCGGCGCCGGGTGGCTAGTCTTATGCCGGCTGCATCAATAGCGCCTCGCCTGCACAGTCGCTATTGGCCCTTAGCAGGGCAGGCATTCATGGTGAACGCCGCCCGCACCACTGCGCTTCCTCTCCCGCTAGCTAGCGGGAGAGGTGTAACAACTTGCGGCTTCGCTCATCAACCCGCCGCGGCCGTCGTCACATTGTCGCGCTGGCGCTTCATGACGATCTTGTTGAGCGCGCCGAGATAGGCCTTGGCCGAAGCGACCAGGGTATCCGGGTCCGCCGCGCGCGCCGTCATCGAGCGGCCGTCCTGCGCCAGCCGCACCGAGACTTCCGCCTGCGCGTCGGTGCCTTCGGTGACGGCATGGACCTGGTACAGCTCCAGCTTGGCCTCGTGCGGCACCAGGCGCTTGATGCAGTTGAACACCGCGTCCACCGGGCCGTTGCCCTCGGCTTCCTCGATCTTGATCTGGCCGTCGACGTCGAGCTTCATGGTCGCGCGTTGCGGGCCATGGGTGCCGGCGATCACGGTCAGCGAGGTCAGCTTGATGCGGTCGTGCGAGGCCGCCATTTCCTCGTCGACCAGCGCCTCGATGTCCTCGTCGTAGATGTCCTTCTTGCGGTCGGCGAGCGCCTTCATCCGCGTGAACGCATCTTCCAGCTGGTTCGGACCGAGCTTGTAGCCCATCTCCTCCAGCTTGTGCACGAAGGCGTGGCGGCCGGAATGCTTGCCGAGCACCAGCGAGGACTGCTTCAGGCCGACCATCTCGGGCCGCATGATCTCGTAGGTCGAAGCGTCCTTCAGCACGCCGTCCTGGTGAATGCCGCTCTCATGCGCGAAGGCATTCCGGCCGACGATGGCCTTGTTGTACTGGACCGGAAACGAGGTCGCCGCCGACACCAGCTTGGAGGCGCGGGTCAGCTGCGTGGTGTCGATCTTGTTCCAGTAGGGGAATTTGTCGTTGCGCACGTTGATCGCCATCACGATCTCTTCGAGCGCGGCGTTGCCGGCGCGCTCGCCGATGCCGTTGATGGTGCACTCGACCTGGCGCGCGCCGCCGGTGATGCCGGCCAGCGAGTTGGCCACCGCCATGCCGAGATCGTTATGGCAGTGCACGGAGAACACCGCCTTGTCCGAGTTCGGCACGCGCTCGATCAGCGTCCTCATGAAGTGGGTGTATTCCTCCGGCACCGTATAGCCGACGGTGTCGGGGATGTTCACCGTGGTGGCGCCGGCCTTGATCACGGCCTCGACGATGCGGCACAAGAAGTCCATCTCGCTGCGGGTGCCGTCCTCGGCCGACCATTCGACGTCGTCGATCTGGTTGCGGGCGCGCGCGACCATGGCGACCGAGGTCTCGATCACCTGCTCCGGCGTCTTGTTCAGCTTCACCCGCATGTGCAGCGGCGAGGTCGCGATCACGGTGTGGACGCGTCCGCGCTTGGCGAACTTCACCGCCTCGGCGCAGCGGTCGATGTCGGCGGGATGGGCGCGCGACAGGCCCGCGATCACCGCATTCTTGGAGCGGCGGGCGATCTCGCTGACGGCCTGGAAGTCGCCTTCGGAGGTGATCGGAAAGCCTGCCTCGATGACGTCGACGCCCATATCGTCCAGCAGCTCGGCGACCTCGAGCTTTTCCTCGAAGGTCATGGTGGCGCCGGGGCACTGCTCGCCGTCGCGCAGCGTGGTGTCGAAAATGATGACGCGGTCCTTCTCGGACTTGTTCACGGTGGCCATTCCTAGATTTCCTTTTGAGCGTTAGCGCCGTTCATTCCTTGGCGCTTGAGGTGTCCGGTGATCTCGACCAACCCCTGAGCGCCCAGGCGCATGGCGCCCAGCCGGCCCTCAGGGGCAAGTAAGAAGAAGGCCGCCAATAAGGAGGGTGGGCATCAGTGCAGCCGGGATCGTGGCGGCGGCCAGAGCCACCTCCCCCGAAATCCCCTCGATATGGCCGCGAATCAGCATTGCCAGACCCTGTAGAGCCTCAAATCCTCGGTCAAAACCATTGACGGTTGGTTGCCGGGAGGCCCGATGCGGCCGTTTCTAGACGAGAAATGGCCGCAACTGCAACGCCAAAAGATGGTCAACATCGGTGACCTAAGTTCGAGGATGGGCCTATCCCGTGCCGGTGCGGCGGGCGCGGGCCCTGTTCTCCCAACGGTTCAGCATTTGGCCGAGCTCGCCGGTTGGCGCAGCGGTGTCGGTCTTCGCGATCTCGTTGGTGTTCGCCGCTGTATTGGCCGAGAGCCAGTCCGGCTCCGTGTACTCGCGCCAGCGACGTGCCTCCGCGCGCCTTTTTCGGGAGACGTAATCCCGCGTGAAATAGCCAGCCGCAAAGGCAAACGAGAGAAGGATGACTAGGACGACGACTTGCACAATGAGCTCCGGCTTTATCCCCGCTAGCGCCCGGCAATCCAAACGCACCCGAAGGTGACGAAATTGCGACCCGCGATCACGCATCGGTTTCAAGTCTGCCCCTCGCAACCGGACGCGGACCGGACTAACCTTCGCCTCGCTCGGCCGGATCAACCGGCCGGCCGAAGATGACCGGGAGGATACGATGACACGCCAGGAGGCTCCTGAGCAGGAGCAGCGTGCGCAGAATGCTGCGCTTTCACGACGAACGCTGGTCGGGGGGCTGGCGCTCGGCGCCGCGGCCACGATGGCAGGCCCGGCGCTGGCCCAGACCGGGCCCGCCGCACCGCCGACGACGATCACGACGCCGCCGCGCGATTTCGGACCGGGCGGCGCGCCGACGACCTATTTCTGGGACCCCGACATCATCGCGGTCGATCCGTCCTTCAACGATCTCGCCCAGCCCAACACCGCGATCAAGCGTCTCTATACGGGCCTGCTATGGGCCGAAGGCCCGGCGTGGAGTGCGCAGGGCCGCTATCTCTTGTGGAGCGACATTCCCAACAACCGGCAAATGCGCTGGACCGAGGACGACGGCCGCGTCAGCGTGTTCCGCTCGCCTTCCAACAATTCCAACGGCAACTCGTTCGACTTCCAGGGCCGCCAGCTCTCCTGCGAGCACCTGACGCGGCGGGTGACGCGTTACGAGCATGACGGCACCGCCACCGTGCTCGCCGATTCCTACCAGGGCAAGAAGCTGAACTCGCCGAACGACGTGGCCGCGCATCCCGACGGCAGCTATTGGTTCACCGATCCGCCCTATGGCGGCCAGCTCTACGAAGGCGAGCCCGACGTCGCGGGCGGCCCGAGCAATGCCGGCGGCAAGCTCAATCCGCGGATCGGACAGCCGGCCGGCTTCGTGCCGGGCAAGCGCGAGTTGCCGACCAATTGCTATCGCATCGATCCCTCCGGCCGCATCGACCTGGTCGTCACCGAGGACCAGGTGCCCGATCCGAACGGGCTCTGCTTCTCGCCCGACTACAAGAAGCTCTACATCGCCTCGACCGGCAAGGGACCGGGCGACACCGGCCCCGGCGGCAAGGGCGAGATCTTCGTGTTCGACGTCGGCAGCGACAACAAGCTCTCGAACCTGAAAAAGTTCACCGATTGCGTGATCGACGGCGTGAAGTGCGGACCGGATGGCCTGCGTTGCGACGTCAACGGCAATCTCTGGGCCTCCAGCAATGCCGGACGCGCCGTCGGCTATAGCGGCGTCACGGTGTGGTCGCCGGAGGGCAAGCTGCTCGGCCGCATCCGCCTGCCGGAAGTGTGCGGCAACGTTTGCTTCGGCGGCCCCAAGCGCAACCGCCTGTTCATGGCCGCGAGCCAATCGCTCTACGCCGTGTACACGGCAACGCAAGGCGCCGGGCCGGGCTGAGCGGCACCGTGCAGAGCAAGCGCGCCGGCGTGAAGCGCCGGCGCGTTTGAATTTGCGTTTTGTGACAGCACGACGACACGCTGACGCAGTTCCCCTCACCTCGGGCAAATCTCCGCCATTAATTTAACGAAGATAGGTCGCGCAGCAGACCGTGGCGTGGCGGGGGAAGCGTGATGCTCTCTCCGAGGGCGCTCGAACATCAAATGGAGTTGCGCGATGCGCCGCATGCCGAACGACACGATCATCGTCAGCGTCGGAGACCTGCAAATTGTGACCGCTTTTGGAGATCCGGGCCTGCCGATCGACGCCCACGGCGGGAACGATATCATGATAGCCACGGTCAGTGCGGGCCACGGTGTCCTGACCTTGCTCGGTGACGACGCAGACCTCCAGGGGCGTTCGCGCGGAGGAAACGACCTCCTCGTCGCGGACATCGAGGGCTACGGCGTCTATGCGTATATCGACGGCGATGCGCAGACGATGTCCGGTCACTCCCGTGGCGGCAACGACACGATCTACGCCGATGCCTCGCACACGACATATTCGAGCCTCTCTGTGCTGGGAGACGCCGGAAACACGATGTCGGGCGATGCTAGGGGAGGCAATGACGATATCGTCGCAGTGATGGGGAACAGAGCGTCTGGCTCCTTCGGCGGCGACACCGGCTACATCATGAGCGACAATGCCCATGGCGGCAACGATATCCTCCACGTGACCCAGGCCGGCATCTATGGCGGAGCGACGATGTCGGGGGACGCGCTCTACGCCATGAGCGGCAACACACGTGGCGGCAACGACATCCTCATTTACACCGTCGGCGCCGAAGCCCGTTCGGGAGGGGCCTCTCTCGAGGGGGATACGTATTACATGAGCGACAACGCCCGTGGCGGCGACGACATCCTGATCGCGACCGTCGATGGCAATCCCGACTCGACGTCCATCGCACTCACCGGAGATGCCTCGAACATGTCGGGCAATACGCACGGCGGAAACGATATCCTTCTCGGTGGCGAGCGCGGCGACTGGCTGTATGGCGATGCACGCATCTATGCCCCAACCGCGCCCGGCTCTATCACGGGCGGCCGCGATCTCCTCAACGGCGGTGGCGGCAACGATCAGCTCTGGGGCGGACCGAACAACGATCTGTTCGTGTTCAATACCGGCTCGGGCCAGGACGTGATCGACGATTTCGATCAGGGCAACAAGGCCGTCGGCAGCACGGCACGTGAGCACGATGTGATCGACGTCCACGCCTACGGCTTTGCAGGCTGGGCCGACCTGAAGAGCCTGATCAGCGACGACGGCGCCGGCAATGCGGTGATCCAGCTGACGTCCGACGACACGATCACTCTGACCGGCATCCATGCCGCCGATCTCAACGCCAGGGACTTCGTGGTCTGAGGCGCGGCCTGGTGCCGACCCACCACCGGCAATCCATTCGCTGCAAGGCCCTTCGTTGTCACCGCGACGGGGCCTTCGCTTTGTGCAGAACGCAACCGGCCCCTGGCAGCAAAGGACCCATCCTGCGATCTTGCCGTTGATCCCCAAAGGAGGCGAGATGGACGATCGACCCAGACAACCCGACCTGATGCAGGACGACGGCTTCGTCAAGGTGCGCGGCGCGCGCGAGCACAATCTCGGAAACGTCGACGTCCGCATTCCTCGCAACGCCCTCGTCGCTTTTACGGGCGTGTCGGGCTCGGGAAAATCCTCGCTCGCCTTTGGAACCATCTACGCCGAGGCACAGCGGCGCTACCTGGAGTCGGTATCACCCTATGCACGGCGCCTGTTCCACCAGATGCAGATCCCGGAGGTCGACGACATCGAAGGCCTGCCGCCCGCCGTCGCGCTCCAGCAGCAGCGCGGGGCGCCGACGACGCGGTCCTCGGTCGGCAGCGTGACGACCATCTCGAACCTGCTCAGGATGCTCTATTCCCGTGCCGGCGACTATCCGCGGGGGCAATCGATGCTCTATGCGGAGTCGTTCTCGCCGAACACGCCGGAAGGAGCCTGCCCGACCTGTCACGGCATCGGCAGGATGCTCGACGTTACCGAGAAGTCCATGGTGCCCGACGACACCAAGACGATCCGGGAGCGCGCCGTTGCGGCCTGGCCGAGCGCCTGGCAAGGCCAGAACCTCCGCGACATCCTGACCACGCTCGGCTACGACGTCGACAAGCCCTGGCGCGAGCTGCCGAAGAAGGACCGCGACTGGATTCTGTTCACCGAGGAGCAGCCGACCGTTCCGGTCTATGCCGGTTACGACTCAGCCGAGGTCAAGCGGGCCCTGCGCCGCAAGGAGGAGCCGAGCTACCAGGGCACGTTCACCGGCGCCAAGCGCTACGTGATGCAGACCTATGCCAAATCCGAGAGCGCGATGATGAAGCGCCGCGTCGCGCAATTCATGATCACGCGGGATTGTCCGACCTGCCATGGCACAAGGCTGAAACCGGAGGCGCTCAAGGTCAAATTCGCCGGCCTCAACATCGCGGAGATATCGCATCTGCCGCTCAAGGAGCTGCAGGAACTGATCAAGCCGTATGCAAAAGGATCGACCGACAGGTCGGAGAAGGCCGTCGTCGCCCGGCGCATTTGCGAGGATCTGTCGGCCCGGCTCGCCGTCCTGCTCGACCTTGGCCTCGGCTACCTCGCCTGCGAGCGCAGCACGCCAACGCTGTCACCGGGCGAGCTGCAACGACTGCGTCTTGCGACGCAAGTCCGTTCGAACCTGTTCGGCGTGGTCTATGTGCTCGACGAGCCATCGGCAGGTCTGCATCCCGCCGACACCGAAGCCCTGCTGCGGGCGCTCGATCGGTTGAAGCACGCAGGCAATTCGATCTTCGTGGTCGAGCACGAGATCGAGGTCATCAAGCATGCTGACTGGCTGGTGGATGTCGGGCCCGAAGCCGGCGAAAACGGCGGCCTCGTCCTCTACAGTGGGCCGCCGGCAGGGCTCGGTGACGTCGAGCAATCGCGCACCGCCAGCTATCTCTTACATCCCCGGCGGCCGCTGCCGACGACCCGTCGTGAGGCGAAAGAGCATCTCGAGGTCAGAGGTGTGACCCGCAATAATCTCCGCGGTCTCGACGTTGACATCCCGCTCGGCGTGATTGCCAGCGTGACCGGCGTGTCGGGTTCGGGCAAATCGAGCCTGATCAGCCAGTTCCTGGTCGACACCGTGGCTGCGCATCTCGGCCACACGCTTGCCGCCGATTCCGACAACGACGGTCTGGCTCCCGCGGTCGAGACGTTGGGCGGCAAGATCGTTGCCGGCCTCGACCTCGTCGATCGTCTGGTCGTGGTCGATCAAAAACCGATCGGCCGCACGCCGCGCTCCAACCTTGCGACTTATACCGGCCTGTTCGATCACGTGCGAAAACTGTTCGCGGCGACGCCGCAGGCAAAGTCGCGCCGTTACGATGCCGGACGCTTCTCGTTCAATGTTGCGAAGGGGCGCTGTGCGACCTGCGAGGGCGAGGGCTTCGTCTGCGTCGAGCTCCTGTTCCTGCCCAGCGTCTATGCGCCCTGCCCGACCTGCAAGGGCGCGCGCTACAACGACAAGACGCTCGAGGTGAAGATCCGCGGCAAATCCATCGCAGACGTGCTGGCGATGCGCGTCGAAGAGGCCTTCGAGTTCTTCGAGAACGATTCCGCACTGAATCGGTCGCTGTCGGTCGTGCGCGAGGTCGGGCTCGGCTATATCCGTCTCGGCCAGTCCGCGACCGAGCTGTCGGGCGGCGAAGCCCAGCGCATCAAGCTCGCGACCGAGCTGATGCGCCCGCAACGCGGCCACACGCTCTATGTCCTGGACGAGCCGACCACCGGCCTTCACCCGCGCGACGTCGAGCGCCTGATCGCGCAACTCGAGCGCATCGTGGCCGGCGGCAACAGCGTGATCGTGGTCGAGCATGACATGGACGTGGTGGCGCACAGCGACTGGATCATCGATCTCGGGCCCGGCGCCGGCGACGAGGGCGGCCGTGTCGTTGCATCGGGGACGCCCGAGCAGGTCGCCAAGGCCGGCGGGAAGACCGCGCCCTATCTGGCGCGGCGCCTGGCGCAATAGCGCGCGCAGCGATCGTCGGCGCGGTCGCCTCGCGGTCATCTCGCAATTGCGTTCTACGCCGCGAGCGGCGGACCTCGACTTTCGCGATGTTGACTTTCCGCCGTCCCGCTCCCCATACTTTGCGAACAACAACAAGATCGAACGACGGTTTTGAGGGAGGATAGGATGCCGACTTCACGCAGGCAGCTGCTGAAGACCTCGGCGGCTGCCGCCGCCGCACTCAGCCTCGATTGGACACGCGCCCAGGCACAGGCCGAGAATATACGCATCGGCCTGATCTACGACCTCACCGGCCCCTTCGCCGCCGGCGGCTCGGTCGCCTCCTCGATCGGGGCGCAGATCGCCATCGATCTCGTCAACGAGAAAGGCGGTGTCGGCGGCAAGTACAAGGTCGCTCCGGTCGCCGCGGATTCGCAGAGCAAGCCCGACGTTGCGATCAACGAGGCCGAACGCCTGATCAATCAGGAGAAGATCGACATCCTCAACGGCGTCTATGCGAGCGCGCATGCGGTGCCGCTCGCGGCCAAGGTCGAGCAGCAGAAGAAGATCCTCTGGATCACGACCGCGGTCTCGACCGCCGTGTTCAAGGACAAGAACCTGCAATACGTGTTTCGCGCGCAGATCCATTCGGATCAATACGGCCAGGCCTTTGCCGGCTTCATGAGCGAGCACGCCAAGGCGAAGCTCGGCATGGAGCCGAAGGACGTCAAGATCGCGCTGATCCACGAGGACGGCCCTTACGGCGTCGGCGTTGCCGCCGCCGACGAGGCCTATGCCAAGGAGGCTGGACTGCAGATCGTATTGCGCGAGGGCTATTCGGCCTCGGCGCCCGACCTCTCGGTGCTGGTGACGAAGATCAAGCGGGCCAAGGCCGATGTGATCTCGCATGCGGGCTACAACCCCGACATCACCCTGTTCCTGCGCCAGGCGCGCGAGAGCGGATTGCGCTTCAAGATGCTGTTCGGCAACGGTGCGGGCTACAGCCAGCTCGACAAGCTGCGCGCCACTTTCGGCGCCGACATCGACCATTTCTGCAACATCGACCCGGTGCCGGCGCAGCTGCTCGACCCCGCCAAGCTCGCGCCCGGAATGGGCGATCTGATCAAGACCATGGTCTCGCGCTACCAAGGCAAGACCGGCGCCACCGACGTGCCGCCGCACTGCTCGATGGGCTTCAACCAGACCTGGGTGCTGCTCAACCACGTGCTGCCGGTCGCCAAGGAGAAATACGGCAGCTTCGAGCCCGAGGCGATCCGGAAAGCGGCACTCGACGTCGACATCCCTGCCGGCGGCACCATCCAGGGCTATGGCGTGAAGTTCTTCCCGCCGGGCACGCCGCTTTCCGGCCAGAACGAACGCTCGACGCCGGTCGTGATGCAGAACGCCGGCGAGCACATCTCGGTGGTGTGGCCGACCAACATCCGCACGCAGGACCCGGTCTTCCCGCTGCCGAAGGGCTCGACCTACGGGGCGTGATGGGGGTTCTTCGCCTCTCCCCGCTTGCGGGGAGAGGGAGCGCAATCCCGTCGCGGCAATGAGCCCCACTACAACGCCACCCGCCGCCCCTCTTCCGCGGCCCAATACCCGGCATAGTTCACCTTGATCGTCTCATAGGCCAGCGCGAGGTCCGACAGCGGCTGGCGGCCGGTCGCGACGCATTCCATGAAGTCCTGGATCTCCTGCAAATAACCGCGCGTCCATTCCTCCTCGAGGCAGACATATTGCCAGCCGGTCTTGCGGTCGACCTTCTCGGTGATGTAGACGCCCGCGAGCTTTTCCTCGCTGGTCTGATAGCTCATCAGATGATTGTTCGGCGTGATGTTGGCGAACAGCGAGCCGCCGCTCGTATAGGTCTCGATCAGATTGCGCACGCCGCCCATGATCATGTCGCCGGAGAACACCGTTGCCTTGGTGCCGTCCGAGAAAGTGGCGGTGAGCGTGCCCCAGTCCTCGACATCGACGGGACTGGCCTTGATGTAGCTGCGCTCCTCAGGCTGGAGCGCGGCGGTGACGTTGCCGACGTCGCCCGTGACGCTGGCGACGCGGATGCGCTCCCCGCGTGCCTTGGCTTCGACCTGCTTCAGATACAGCACCGCCGAGAGCGGATGGCAGCCCATGCGGATCAGCGCGCCGCCGCCGGTCATCGCCCACTGCGCGGCATGCGCGGCGTGCGAGCCGGAATGGCTCTCCTCGCCCTTCATGAACAGGATCTTGTCCTTGGTCGCCTTGATGATCTCGGCGGTCTTGGTCACCGCCGGCGCGTAGATCCAGTCCTCGGCATACATGAAGAGCTTGCCCGTGCGCTCGATCGCGGCGCGCGTCCTGTCCATCTCCTCGATCACGCGCTCATACATCAGCGCCTTCGGCACGTGCTTGCCGATCGGCTGCTGATCGCCTTCGCGGCCGAAATAGCCGGCAAACGGCTTTTCGCAGATGACATGCTTGCCGGCCTGCATGGCGGCGACGATCATCTCGGCGTGAAGATTGGGCGGAGTGCAGATATCGAGGACATCGAGATCGCGGTCGGCGATCAGCTCGGCGAAGCTCCGGTAAACTCGCGGGATATTGTGATGCCGGGCGAACGCGACAACCTTGTCGCCGCGGGCGGCGACCGCCGCGACCTCGACGTCAACGCCATAGACGCGCCGGAACGCATACATGTGCAGCTCCGACACGAAACCGCAGCCGACGAGTCCCACCTTGATCTTGGCCATAGCGCCCCCTTTTTGCGTTGGGCGGCACTATAGCGCGCCTCGACGCCTAATCCACGGAGACGCGCACCACGCCCGCGCTCATCATGCCAAGCGCGCGGGCGGCGGGCACCGAGAGATCGACGATGCGGCCGCGGATGAAGGGGCCGCGATCATTGACGCGGCACTGGATCATGCGCCCGCTATAGGACACCCTGAGCACGGTGCCGAATGGGCGCGTGCGGTGGGCGCAGGTCAGCTCGCCGCCTTTGCCGGCTTTCGCGTAACTGTAGTACGAAGCAAGCCCGGTTTCAGCGTGGGCGGCAGAAAAGGCGAAAAACAAAAAGCTGGCCAGAGCTACCAATAGCGTCGTCTGCGCTTGCACGGCACCCTCCCGGTTACCCTGCCCGGCGCTGCAACGTGGCTTTGTTCCCCAAAGTTCCAGGAACATTGCCGGGCGACGCCCGGCAATGCCATCACACTTTGTTACTGCCGGTGGAACACCAGCGTGCGGACTTCGATGCTTTCGCGGGGCGCCGCATCGGCCGGCGTGGTCGGATCGACGAAGGCGGTGTGCGGCCCGAAACGGGTGCGGCCGTCGGTTGCGGAATCGTAGCACTTCAGCAGCAGCGCCTCGTCCGGCGTCATCTCCGGGAAATAGAACCAGCGGTGGTTCGGATTAAATTTGACCGAATAAGTCTCGCCCCGGCGGTTGGGATAGATCAGGTCGGAAGCGATGAGGTCCTCCGGCTTAACCGTGGTGCCGTCGGCCATGGCGAGCGGTGAATCGCGCAAGGGGCCGCGGATCGGCCGCCACAGATTGATCACCTGCACGCGACCTTTCAGCAGCTGCTCGGCTTCATCAGGCAGATGCTCGCGCACGCGATTGGCGCCGGAGATTGCGGTCTGGTCGACATGGACGCGCGTGGCCGGCTGACGCGGGCCGCCGTCACGGATATCAGGCGCGCCTTCGACACGCTTGCGCACGGTGTGATCGAAGATGAAGACGCGGTCGGCCTTCAGCGTCGCGCGCAGGAACGCCTCGACCGCTGGATAGTAGACGCTGCGGATCTCCTCGTCGTTGTAAAAATCCTTCACCTGCGTCGGGTGACGCACCAGGGCAAAGCCCTCGCGATCGAGCGAGAAGCTGCTCGCGATCAGCCGCCCGTCGAAGATCGGGACCTGGTGCGGCTCCGGCAGCGAGGTGCTCTTCGGCTCACCCGGCGGCGGATCGAACGCGTAGGTGCGCGGCTTGCCGTCGATTGGCGCGAGATAATTGAGTTCGGCAGTGACGAAGGGAAGCGATTCGATTTTTGTTTCTTGCAGGCCCATGGCCGGTCTCCCGATGTGGTCGTCGGATTGATCTTTGCGGGAGCCCGCCGTGTCGCAAGGGAGGCGGCGCAAATAGCAATGGGCGTGTTGTCACGAGCGCTATAAGCAGGAGGATTGTTTCGAGGAGCGCGATCGAGTTGGAAGTTGTCTGCCTGCTTCACGGATACTTGAGCGCTTGAGAGGTCTCGTGCCCCGGACGCAGCGCATCACGAAGTGGTGCGCTGCTGAGCCGGGGCCCATCTAACCGAGAGCAATCTGCGCGGCATGGGTCCCGGCTCTGCGCTTCGCTTGTCCGGGACACGGGAGTGCTCGGCGGCTACAACCCCGCCTTGACAATCGCGTCCGTGAAGGAGCGGTCGACGATCTCCGCGGCATCGAGCTTCTGCTTGATCAGGCCCCAGCGGAAATAGAGGTCGATCGTCGCCTGCTCGTCCGTGACCACGCCGTCATCGATCGGCGCGATCCGGATTTTTGCGCGTGACAGCCAGTTCTGCGGCACGGCCGTGGGGATGTTCATCAGCTTGCCCCAGGTCGCGGCGTAACTGTCTGTATTGTTCAGCGACCACGCCCGCGCCGCGGTGAGGCGGCGGATGAAGTCCGTCAGCTCTGCGCGCTTGTCCCTGATCGCGTCGGGCCGCGCCACCTGGAAACTCAGTCCCGGCGTCAGGCCTTCCGCGGTGATGATGCGGCGCGATTTGAAAAGCACCTCCTCCTGGCTGACATACGGCTCCCAGGTCGACCACGCATCGACCGAACCTTGCGTGTAGGCGACCTTGGCATCCGAGGGCGCCAGGAACGCGATCTGCACGTCGCTCGCGCTCCAGCCGTTCTTCTCCAGCGCGGCGAGGATCAGCTGATGGCCGATCGAGCCGCGGCCGGTCGCGATCTTCTTAGCCCGGAGATCGGCAAAGCTCTTGATCGGCGAGTTCTCGGGCACGAGGATGGCAAGCCCCTCGCGCGTCTGCCGGATGGCCGCGATCGCCTTCACCGGCGCACCGGAGGCGGCGGCGAAGGTGAAGGGCGCGTCGCCAACGAGACCGGTCTCGATCGCGCCGGCGCTAAGCGCCTCCAGCAAGGGAGCTGCCGCGGGAAACTCCCTCCACTCGATCTTGTAGGGGACGTCCTTGAGCACGCCGGCCGCTTCCATCACGGCCTGCGCGTTGCCCTTCTGGTCCCCGACGCGCAAGGTGGTTTGCGCGGCTGCGACTTCAAGCGAAGCGAACAGCAGCGCGCCGGCCAGCATGAGGCGGATCATTCCGCGGCCTCGCCGCGAACGGCCTGGCGCTTGGCAATCAGCTCGCGCGTCAGCGGGATCAGCTCGCGGCCGTATTCGATGGCGTCGATCAGCGGATCGAAGCCACGGATCAGGAAATGGCTGATGCCGAGATCGTAATAGTCGCCGAAGACCTCCGCGACCTGCTCGGGCGTACCGACCAGCGCCGTGGTGTTGCTGTTGGCGCCGGTGAGCTTGGCGATCTCGGTCCACAGCCGCTTGTCGATGCGGCTGCCCTGGTCGGCGAGCGCGAGCAGCCGGCGCGCGCCCGCGGTGGCATGGCCGTCGGCGGGCTTGCGATAGCCGGTCTTGTCCTGCAGCGCGGTGGCGCGGGCCAAAATCTCCTCGGCTTTCTCCCAAGCCTGCTTTTCGGTCGGCGCAACGATCGGCCGCACCGACAGGCTGAAGCGCGGCGTCGGCCGTCCCTGCCGCACCGCCGCGTTGTGGACGCGCGAGGTGATATCGCGCACCTGCGCATAGGATTCGCCCCACAGCGCAAAGGTGTCGGCGTGCTTGCCCGCGACGTCGATCGCCGCATCCGAGGCGCCGCCGAAATAGACACGGATGCCTTCGGGACGATACGGCTTCACCTGCGCGAAGGCGTTCTCGACCTGATAGTACCTGCCCTTGTAGCTGAACGGCTTCTCGCTGCTCCATTCCAGCTTGAGCACGTCGAGGAACTCGGAGGTGCGAGCATAGCGCTCGTCCTTGTCGTCGAGCGTGTTGCCGTCCTGCCGGAGCTCGGTGGCGTTGCCGCCGGTGATGACGTGGAGCGCGACGCGGCCGCGGGAAAACTGGTCGAGCACGGCGAACTGCCGCGCCAGCAATGTCGGCGCGGTGAAACCGGGCCGCTGCGCGATCAGCACGTTGAGGCGGGACGTCACATTGAGGACGTGCTGGGCGACCTGAAGCGAGTCGGGTGAGGTCGAATGGAAAGCCAGCAGCGCCCGGTCGAAGCCGGCATTCTCGTGTGCCTTCGCCACCGTCTCGATGTGGGTCGGGTTGAGCACCGGCCCTTCCCGGACGATGGTCTCGGACGAATTGTTGTTGCTGATGAAGCCGATGAACTCGATCGACATGATCGTCTCCTTGTTGATCTCTAGAGGCCGAGCGTGGCACGGCCGAGGCCGACGCGCGTGGAATCGTCCTGCGGCGTGTGCACGCGGCCGCACAGCACGTCGCGATAATGCCGCTCCAGCGGATTGGCGCGGCTGAGCCCGTGGTTGCCCGACAGCGACAGGGCATCCTCGACGACGGCGACGGCGTTGTTGGTGACCGTCAGCTTGATGACGTTGGATTCACCGGCGGAGAGATCGACGCCGTCATCGAAATCACGCGCAAACGTGTCGATCAGCCGCGCGTTGACCGCGAGTCGCGCCTCGATGCCGCCGAGGATCTCCTGCGCGCGCGGCAAGGTCGCCAGCGGCGCGCCGAGGCTGGCGGGGACGCGCTGCTTCAGGAACGTCACCAACCAGTCGCGCGCGGCACGGGCGACGCCGTCATAGATCGCCGCGACGAAGACGGTGTGGACGGTCGCCTGCGTGACGTCGAGCGTGCGCCAGTCTGCCGGCTTGCGCACGTCGACCTCGGCATCGAGCGGGATCACGACGTCGTCGAAGATGACGTCGTGGCTGCCGCTGGCGCGCAGCCCATGATGGTCCCAGGTCTCGACGATGCGCGTGCCGGGCAGGCCCGCGGGCACCAGGAACTGGCCGACGCGCGGCTCCGCCTCGTCGGTCCGCGCCCAGACCAGGTACCATTTCAGGATCGGCGATCCCGTCGAGTAGATCTTGTGGCCGGTGAGCCGCCAGCCGGTCTCTGTCCGCCGCGCGATCGTCGCGGGCAGGCCGCCGCGCGCCGGCGAGCCAAGCTCCGGCTCCACGCGCAGCGCATTGACGAGCGCAAGGCCTTCGACACTCTCGCGCGCGAGTTTGCGCGCCAGCCGCGCCGGCCAATTCGGGCTGCGCGCCATCGCGAGGTGATTGATGTAATGCATCGACAGCACCAGCGCGGTCGAAGGATCGGCCTTGCCGAGAATGCCGAGGACGCGCGCGGCGTAGCGGGCACCGGCCCCCGCCCCGCCATGCGCCGCTGGAACCGTCAAAGACAGCAGTCCCGCCTCGGACAGCTCGCGAAAGTTCTCGAAAGGAAAGCTGCCGACACGGTCGTGCTCGGCGGCACGCGCGGCAAAGCTCGCTGCAAGCGCCTCGGCACGGGCGATGTAGTCGGGTTCGCCATGACCCGTACGCCCCTTGACTACGGAAATTACCATGTCGCGTCCAACCCCAGCAGACCAAGGATCTGGCGGCGCAGTTCGGCCAGATAGGGATCGCCGCGATGACGCGGATAGGGACGGTCGACGCGAATGTCGGCCTTCACCCGGGCGGGGCGGTCGCTGAAGACGATGACGCGGTTGGCCAGCACCAATGCCTCCTCCGCATCATGCGTCACCAGCAGCGTGGTAAACCCCTTGCGCTGCCAGAGCGCGACGAGCTCGGCCTGCATGGTGATGCGGGTCAGCGAGTCCAGTTTTCCCAGCGGCTCGTCAAGGATCAGGATCTTGGGATCGTTGACCAACGCCCGTGCCAGCGCGACGCGCTGCGCCATGCCGCCGGAGAGCTGGTGTGGATAGGCATTGCGGAACGACGAAAGCCCGACCAGGTCGAGCGCGGCATCGACGCGCTGGCGCTGGCTCCTCAAAATGCCCTGGGCCTCGAGGCCCAGGGCGACGTTGTCCCAGACCGACCGCCAGGGAAACAGGGTCGGATCCTGGAACACGACGACGCGAGACGGATGCGGGCTCCTGATGCGCGCCTCGTCTTCCCGCAGCCTTCCTGCCTTCGGCTTGTCGAGCCCGGCCACGAGCCGAAGCAAGGTCGACTTGCCGCAGCCGGAGGGCCCTAGCAGTGCGACGAACTCGCCGGGCTCGACCGAGATGCTGACGTCGCTCAGCACCGGCAGCTCGGTCCCGTCGATGTCGAAGGCGTGGCTGACCTGCTCGATGTCGAGCGCGGCGCCCGCGGCCGGCTGCGTGACCGCTTCGGCGATGGCTGTGGCTACCATTTGACGGTCCCCTTTTGCCAGACCAGGAGGCGATCGCGGATCGCAAACAGCAGCGTGATCGCGCCTGAGCAGAGCAGCGACATCACGATCAGCGCCGCGTACATGTTGGCGTAGGCGGCCCAGCCCTGCGCCCATTGCAGGTACCAGCCGAGCCCGGCCTTGACGCCGATCATCTCGGCGACGACGAGCACGGCAAAGGACGCGCCGAGCCCCATGAACAGGCCGACAAAGACGTGCGGCAGCGCGGCGGGGATCGCGACCTTCAGCACCAGGAAGGACGGCTTTGCCCCTAGCGTGCGTGCAACGTCGTAATAGGCGTTGCTGACGCTCGCGACACCCGACCAGGTCAGCACGGTGACGGGGAAGCCGGTCGCCAGCGCGATCAGGAAAGTCGAGGCGCTCCAGCTCGATGGAAAGGTGAAGAACGCGATCGGCAGCCACGCGGTCGCCGGCAGCGGGCCGATGAAGCGCAGCACCGGATGCACCCAATAGCCGACCGCGCGCGACCAGCCGATCGAGACGCCCGTCAGGAAGCCGATCGTCGCACCGATCAGGTAGCCGCCGAGTTGCAGCTTGACCGACGCAAGTACGCTATCGAGCAGCTTCGGCAGATCGTCGGTATAAACCTCGATGATCGACTGTGGCGGCGGAAAGAACGGCAGCGGCAGCCAGGCGAACTTTGCCGTCGCGACCTCCCACACCGTCAGGAACGCGCCGAGCGCGACCAGCCAGGCTGCACGCTGTCGCAAGCCGCGACCGGCCGAACCGAGATAATCGGCGCCGACCGTGCCGATCAGCGCAATGGCGGCGATGATGAAAGCGGCAATGCCGAGCGAATGGGTGCGCGACCAGTCACCGACGTCTTCCCACCACAGGCAGGAGAAGCCGAAAGTGATCCATGCGATGCTGGCGAGAACGCCGATGCCGGATTCGCGAACCCAGCTCGAAAGCAGCGGCGCGCGCGAGGTGCGCGGCGCCCCGGAGGCGAGGCCGTCAGACAGCGAATACGTCGACATAGATGCGCTCCGCGAACTTGGCGGTGTCGGTGCTCTGCTTGAAGACCTGCACGCTCTTGAGGTCGTCGGCATAGGCCTTCAGCTCGCGCTTGAGCACTTCACCCACGGGATGATGATGGTGGGTGTGGTAGCGCACCATGCCCTCGATATCGGCGAGCGACGCAGTCTTCGGCGCATAAGGCTGAAACGACTTTGCCGTCACGGCCGGGTTCTGGGCGGTGAACATCGCGGCGTCGAGCAGCGCCTGGGTGAGGGCGCGCGCGACTAGAGGTTCTTCACGCACAAGCGAGCCGCGCAGGCCGAGGATGCAGCAGCTCTTGTCGCGATATTCGCCGTCGAGATTGGAGGCGACCTCCTTGTACTGGGTATCCTTGAGCCAGAGATAGCCCAGCGGATCGGACGACAGGAAGGCCTGCACCTCGCCCTTCTCGACGGCGACGTTGAGCAGGTTGCCGGGATAGGGCCGCCAGTCGACGTCCTTGTTGGGGTCGATCCCGAGCTTGGCGAGCTGGACCGAGAAGAAGTTCTTGTCGGGGCCGCCGAGGTCGCCGACCGCGACGATCTTGCCCTTGAGGTCGGCAAGCTTGTTCACGCCGGAATCCGTCCGCGTGAGGACGCGCATGCAGCCGCCATGGGTGCCGGCGGCGATCTTGACGTCAAAGCCCTGCTCCAGCGGCTTCAACCAGCGCAGCGCCATGCCGAGGCCGGCATCGCTCTTTCCGGTCGCGATGGCCTCGAGCAGCTGGTCGGTCGAGCCGGAATAGTTGATGAGCTCGATGTCGAGATTGTGCTTCTGGAAGAAGCCATGCTCGATCGCGACAGGCACCGGCGCGAGACAGACGGCGCCGGCATTCCAGGACAGCTTCAGCTTGCGCGGCGCGCCGGTGAGCGCCGGTGCGTCGGAGGCCGTGCGGCACAGCGGGAATTGCGAGAGATCGACGCCGGGTGCGATCGCCTGCGGCGCAAAGGCCTGCGCCGCGCCAAAGGCGCCAAGCGGCGCCGCGAACGCCGCAGCCAGCCCTGCCTGGAGCAGATGACGCCGGTCGAGCCCCGATCCGTTGCGCTTGTTGTCGTTGTCCATCAGCCCCGCTCCTTGAGTTGGCACAGCTCCGCCATTCGCGCAGCATCCAGTGTTGCGCATGTTCCGTGCGGAGCCGCGTTGAGAGAATATCTTTCGCCGACGCCTCGCGCGCCGCTTTGATGCGATGCGCAAATCATGCGGCGCGGTCACGGCATCGTCAATGAAATGGAATTTCGAATGTGGCGCGCAGCGAAGTCATTCTCTCCATCGGCGCGTGCGGGAACGATGAAAGGATTTTCGTTGATGCATCATCCTGCAAAGGACCCTTGCGACTGCCTCGTCTGCATCATCCCCGCGCATCGCCGGTCACACGCGCTGCACGTTCTCGAAAGGGCCGCTGCGCTGAAACGTCCTTGTCGGGCGGGAGCGCAATACGGATAGCCATTTCATTGACTGCGCATCGCCCAATCATAGACTCGAACGCCTAGCTGCATCGTTCGCTCACACGTCGTGAGCAAAGCAACAAGACAGGCCAGATGAGCATCAACTCTCACGACCATTCCATCGCACGCCGGCTCGCCACATCGCTGCTCGCCGCGGCCATCATGCTATCCACCGCTGCCGCATCGCTCGCCGCCGATACTGTCGTGCTGCGCGTCGGCGACCAGAAGGGCGGCAACCGCTCGCTGCTCGAAATCTCGGGCTATGCGAAGGACTTGCCCTACAGAATCGAATGGTCGGAATTCCCCGCGGCCGCGCCGATCCTGGAAGCGCTCAATGCCGGCGCGCTCGACGTCGGCTACACCGGCGATCTCTCGTTCCTCTCGGTCTATGCCGCGGGCGCGCCGATCAAGGCGATCGGCGGCACGCGCTCGGATGCGAAGACGCAGGCCATCCTGGTGCGCCAGGATTCGCCGATCAGATCGGCGGCCGATCTCAAGGGCAAGCGCCTCGCCGGCACGCGCGGCGGCTGGGGCCAGTTCCTGATCGATGCGACGCTGGAGAAGGCAGAGATCAAGCTGGAGGACGCGACCTTCGCGCCGCTCGGCCCGGTCGATGCCAAGATCGCGCTGCTCGCAGGCTCGATCGACGCCTGGGCGGTGTGGGAGCCCTATGTCTCGTTCGCGACGTTGAAGGACAAGGCGCGCGTGATCGCCGACGGCGAAGGCCTGACGCCGACCATCACCTTCATCGTCGCCTCCGACAACGCCATCGCCACCAAGCGCGCGGCGGTGCAGGACCTGGTGCAGCGCTTGAACAAGGCGCGACTGTGGTCGCTGGACCATGCTGCCGAATACGCCAGGAACACGGCCGAACTGACAAAACTGCCGGAGGACGTGCTGCTGTCGGCCTACACCGCACAGCGCACCAGCCCAATCGCGATCGACGAGCGCGTGATCAAGGAGGTGCAGGAAGCCTCCGATCGCTCGACGCGTTACGGCATCCTGCCGAAGAAGCTCGACGTCAGCAAAGCCGTCGACCGCAGCTTCACGGCTGCGGCCGCGGGATCGAACTAGGCGGAGGCGGCGGGATGCACCGGCTTCGCCTCAAGCCCGGCCCATTGCATCTCGCCGCGATCGTGCTCATGCATGTCGCATGCATGAGCCTGATCGTCTGGCTCTCGATCTAGCCGCGCGGTCTCACCAATATCTGCGGTAATAGTGACGGTGATAGACGCGGTAAGGCCGGTAGTAGCCATAGCTGTAGTACGGACGATAGGGCCGATAATATCGCGGATACACCGGGGCGTAGCCGTAGCCGCCGTAATAAGCGGGGGCGTAACCATAGCCGTAGCCCGGATATCCGTAGCCATAGCCACCGTAATAGGGGCCGCCGTAGCCGTAATAGCCGTAAGGAGATCCCGCCGCGATGGCGCCGCCGATGATCGCGCCGGCCGCGAGACCGCCAAGACCCCAGCCCCATCCGCCGCCACGCCAATGCACCGGCGTGACGTTGTCGCCGGCCGCAGCCTTCATCGTCGCGACGTTGGTCGGCATCGGGGCCGCCGTGGCCTGCCCGATCTGGGCCGCCATGACCGCGCCGGCCAGCGAACAGGCAATTGCCGTCTTCCAGATCCTCATCGTCCTACTCCCTGTCTGACCTTTCGCTTGAAAAAGGATCGCAGCGCCATGATCGGGCATCTTTGCGCCAAGTCAAAGCATTGAATTTCAAAGCATTGAATTTCAAAGCCTGAAGCTTGCGTGCACCGCACAAGACGCTTGCCTCCATTCTGATCAACAGGTGCCCGGCGGCACCGTCGCCTGTGACACCCGCACGACGGCGCCTGAGGCCCGATCACCCGGCAAAGGCATTAAGCTTCCCGTGCATTCGCAACCAACAACCACCTTCACGATTTACTATTCGTACCATTACTATCGGTTCCAAGGTGCGCGGCCGGGGAGGCTTCTGGCGAGCGCCAGAGTTGTGGGAGGATCACATGAGTGCCGCCAGACCCGAGCCGCTTGCCCGTCAGGCGCTGGCATTCGTCCTGGCCGGAGGACGCGGCAGCCGTCTGCTGGAGCTGACCGACCGGCGCGCCAAGCCGGCGGTCTATTTCGGCGGCAAGTCCCGCATCATCGATTTCGCGCTGTCGAACGCGGTGAACTCCGGCATCCGCCGTATCGCGGTGGCGACCCAATACAAGGCGCACAGTCTGATCCGGCACCTTCAGATGGGCTGGAACTTCTTCCGTCCCGAACGCAACGAGAGTTTCGACATCCTCCCCGCCAGCCAGCGCGTCTCCGAGACCATGTGGTATGTCGGCACGGCGGACGCGGTGTACCAGAACATCGACATCATCGAATCCCACGCCTGCCGCTTCATCGTGGTGCTGGCTGGGGATCACATCTACAAAATGGACTACGAGGTGATGCTGCGCCAGCACGTCGAGAGCGGCGCCGACGTCACCGTCGGCTGCCTCGAGATGCCGCGATCGGAATCCTCCGGTTTCGGCATCATGCATATCGACGAGAACGGCTGGATTCAGGAGTTCCTGGAAAAGCCGAAAGATCCGCCGCCGATGCCGGGCAAGCCGGACGTCTCGCTCGCCAGCATGGGCATCTACGTGTTCGACGCGAAATTCCTGTTCGATCAGCTCAAGCGCGATGCCGAGGACCCGAACTCGAACCACGATTTCGGCAAGGACATCATTCCCTACCTCGTCAAGAACGGCCGCGCGATGGCGCACCAATACTCGACGTCCTGTGTTCGCTCCGGCAGCGACACCCGCGCCTATTGGCGCGACGTCGGCACGGTCGACGCCTATTGGGCCGCCAATATCGACCTCACCGACGTGGTGCCCGAACTCGACCTGTTCGACCGCGCCTGGCCGATCTGGTCTTACGCCGAGATCACCCCGCCGGCGAAATTCGTCCACGACGAGGAAAGCCGGCGCGGCCAGGCGGTGAGCTCGCTGGTCTCCGGCGGCTGCATCATCTCCGGCGCCTCGCTGCGCCGCTCGCTGCTGTTCACCGGCGTGCGCATCAACTCCTACGCCAATGTCGAGAATGCCGTGATCATGCCTTACGTGAATGTCGGCCGCGGCGCCCGCTTGAGGAACGTCGTGATCGACCGCGGCGTCGAGATCCCCGAAGGTCTCGTCGTCGGCGAGGATCCCGAAATCGACGGAAAGCGCTTCCGCACCACCGAGCAGGGCATCTCGCTGATCACCCAGCCGATGATCGACAGGCTCAATACATGACGCCTGTTCGCGTCCTCGCGGTCGCCTCTGAAGTCTATCCCCTCGTCAAGACCGGCGGCCTCGCAGACGTCGCCGGCGCGCTGCCGGTTGCGCTGAAGGCGCATGGCGTCGAGATGCGCACCTTGCTGCCGGGCTATCCCGACGTGCTGCGGCTGGTGTCCGGCGCTGAGGAGCTGCGGCGCTGGCCGGATTATTTCGGCGGCGGGGGGCGGCTGCTGGCGGGCTCGCATGCCGGGCTAGATCTGCTCGTGCTGGACGTGCCGCATCTCTATGCGCGGCCGGGCAACCCCTATGTCACCGCCGAGGGAGTCGACTGGGCGGACAACGGCGTGCGCTTCGCCGCGCTGTCGCGCGTGGCGGCCGATATCGGCCACGGCCTCGTGCCGGCCTTCGTGCCCGACGTCGTGCACGCCCACGACTGGCAGGCGGGGCTCGCGCCGGCCTATCTGCACTACGACAATCGTCCGCGGCCCGGCACCGTGATGACCATTCACAACATGGCCTATCAGGGCAAGTTCGCCCCCGAGCTGATCGGATCGATCGGCCTGCCCTGGCACGCCTTCAACGTCGACGAACTGGAATATTTCGGCGGCATCAGCTTCTTGAAGGCCGGCTTGCGCCTTGCCGATCGGATCACCACGGTATCACCGACCTACGCGCAGGAAATCCAGAGCGACGAAGGCGGCATGGGGCTCGGCGGCCTGCTTCGTGGACGATCGAGCGTGCTGAGCGGCATCCTCAACGGCATCGACACCGAGGTGTGGAATCCGCAAACCGATCCGCACATCGCCTATCGCTTCGGCGCGGAGGACCTGACATTCCGGGCCGCGAACAAGGCGGTGCTGCAGCAGCAGTTCAATCTCGATTCCTCCGACGAAGCGCCGCTGCTCGGCGTCATCAGCCGGCTGTCCTGGCAGAAGGGGCTCGATCTCCTGCTCGAGGCCATCCCCACCATCCTGCGCGAGGGCATGCAGCTCGCGCTGCTCGGCAGCGGCGACCGCGATCTGCAGGATCGCTATCAGGCCGCGGCCCGCGCCAATCCCGGCCGGATCGGCGTCGTGATCGGCTATGACGAGATTCTCGCGCACCTGATCCAGGCCGGCTCGGACGCGCTGATCGTGCCCTCGCGGTTCGAGCCGTGCGGCCTGACCCAGCTCTGCGCGCTGCGCTATGGCGCGGTGCCGATCGTCTCGCGTGTCGGCGGCCTCGAAGACACCATCGTTGATATCGGCGAGGCCGACGCGTCCGGCCGCGATGCCACCGGCTTCAAGTTCGCTCCCGTGACGGCGGATGCCCTCGCCGGCACGCTGCGCAAGGCCAACATTGCCTTCCACGACAAGCTGACCTGGCGCCGCCTGCAACGCAGCGGTCTTGCGACCGACGTCTCCTGGCGCAACCGCGCCGGCGACTATGCCGCGCTGTATCGCAGCCTGGTGGCGGAGCGCAGGGCGTAGCGTTTTCGAGCGAAGTGGGCATCGGTTCGCGTCAAGAAAACGCGTCAACACAAGAATAGGAGCTTCATTCCGATGAAATCGGAACGAAGCTCCGGGCGTGACCGTCTTCGAATCCATGCTATAGAGCGCGCATGGACCCGCTCATGATCAAGCTGATCGGCTTTGCCGCCGCCACCTGCACCACCGTCGCCTACGCGCCACAAGCCATCAAGGTATGGAAGACCCGCTCCACCGGCGACATCTCGCTCGGCATGTTCCTGGTGATGGTGCTGGGCCTCGCCCTCTGGCTGATCTACGGCCTGCTCTCGGGCGATGGCCCCCTGATCGCCTCGAACGCCGTCACCATGCTGCTCGCCGGCGGCATTTTGGTGATGAAGCTGAGATATGGGTGATGCTTCTTCGCCTCTCCCCACAAGCGGGGCAAGGGAGAAGATCACCCAAACACGTACGACGCCATCGCCACATGCGCGACCTCGTCGACGAAGACGCGGCGGCCGACGTCGCGGCCCGCGGCGCCAGCCGCCACCATCAGCGGCAGCAGATGATCCTCGCGGGGATGCGCAAGGCGTGCGCTCGGCGCGTTCTCCCAATCGACCAGCATCGCGTTGCGCCGCGCCGCATCGGGGTTGCTGATCGCCTCGTTCAGGTAGGCCTCGAAATCATACGAGACGGGCTTGGACTCCGGCCGGTTGAAGCCGCGCATGTTGTGATAGGTCAGGCCGCTGCCGACGATCAGGATGCCTTCGTCGCGCAAGGATGCGATCGCCTGCCCCACCTTGACGTGCTCGGCGGCGTCATAGCTGGACTTCAGCGACAGCAGCACGATCGGCATGTCCGCGTTCGGATACATCAGCCCGAGCGGAACGAACGTGCCGTGATCAAAGCCCTGATCGGGATCTTCGCGGCAATCGAGCCCGGCCTGGGTGAGCAGCGCCTTCACTTGCACGGCAAGCTCAGGCTTGCCCGGCGCGGGATATTTGAGGTGGTAGGTATGCTCGGGGAAACCGTAATAATCGTAGACCATCGGCGGGTGCGGCGAGGTCGACACCGTGAACGCGTCGGCTTCCCAGTGACCGGTGATGACCAGCACGGCCTTCGGCCGCTCGGGCAAGAGCTGTGGAAGGTTCGCGAACGCCTCGGCGGTCTTGGCATATTGCACCCGCCTGTCCTCCATGAAGGGCCAGGGACCGCCGCCATGCGACAGGAACAGGGTCGGAAATCGCGTCATCGGGCAACGTCTCTTTGACAACAGGCGCGTGCGAGCGGTCGGCACGGCGGCGGCCAGCATAGGCAAAGCGGCATGGTTAGCAAGCCGTTAACGATTTGCCGCTCAGAATCCGCGCTGGGCCGAAGCAGTCGGCTTAAAGACAAGTGAGACGTTGCGATGAGGAAGTTTGCGCTGGGGGACGTCGTCAACAGTGACAAGGGCCGCCGCGGTATCGTCCGCGCCGCCTTCAAGTCGCGGGATGGCCAGCAATTCTACGCCGTCGAGAAGGACGGCGCGATGGATTACCTGGAGGAAGACCGGCTCAGCCTGGCGCCGCGCGTCGAGCTCGCGGCTTAACTCCGCTTCATCTCCTGCTCTCATTTGCGAGCCCGTCGAGACGCTCCGCGAACGGATCCTCGCCGCTCGCGACGCCGTCGTTCGTGATCAGCAGCAGGCGATCGCCGCCTGCGGCGGCATCCCAGCGCGGCAGGTCGGGACCATTGAGGTCTAGACCATTGGGATCTCCGCTTCTGGCGAAGTTGGTCCAGTAGGCGCGCATGCGGCGAGCGACCTCGCGGTCGCGCCGCGACAGGATGCCCGCACCGGGCACGCCTTCCGCACCGAAGATGAACTGCAGCTCGCGCCCGTGGCCGGCGTCCGGATTGCCGCGGCGCGCTTCCGGCACATAGGCGAAGCGATAGCGAAAGGTCGGCGCGCCGCTTGCCGCGTGCAGGCGGGCCAGCAGCCGCACCGGCTCGGAGAAGACCTTGTCGGTGTAGATTCTTGCCGCGAGATCAGAAGGTCTGGCGAGATCGGGATAGTGCCTGCGCAGTTCGTCGCTGCTCGTGCCCGGTGCTAGCTCCTCCTTGATCGCGGCCTCGTTCTCCGGATCGGTCTCGTCCTCGTTCGAGCCGATGATCAAGGGAATGCGGCTTTGGCGTCCGGCCGCAAAACCCGCGGCGAGGTCCTCGGTCACGAGATGCCCATCGATCATCGGTGCAAAGCTGCGCGGCGATGTCTCCAGCAATTGTGCTTCCGCAGCCAGCAGGCGCCGCGGCTCGACGGCACGTAGATCCGTCTTCGGCCCGAGCGCGGCCACGAAGAGCCGGCCAATGGCCTCAGCGTCTTCCGCCGAACGCAGGTGCGCGCGGCCGGGCACCGATTGCAGAATGGCCTTGTGGAAGAGATCGCGCGCCGGCGCAGAGAGCATCAGCAGCGCGATCGATGTCGCGCCTGCATCGCTGCCGAACAAAGTGACGTTATTCGGGTCGCCGCCGAAGGCCGCGATGTTGTCCTGCACCCATTGCAGCGCGGCCACCTGGTCCATCAGGCCGAAATTGCCGGAGCCGGCATGAGGCAGCGCGGGATGTGCGAGCCAGCCGGGCGCGCCGAGCCGATAATTCACGGTGACGACGATGAGGCCCGCCTGCACCAGCTTGGCGCCATCGAACAGCGAACCGTTCGCGGTCCCCGTGACGAACGCGCCGCCATGGATGAACACCATCACCGGCAACGGGCCATCGACCCCGAAGGGACGGAACACGTTCAGGGTCAGGCAATCCTCGCTCGCCGCCGGCAATGCCGGCTGAAGGCACGGCGCGCCGTAATCGTAGGCGGTGCGCATCTCCGAGCTTTCGGTCGTCGGCTGCGGCGGTTGCCAGCGCAGCGCCCCCACCGGCGGCGCTGCGTAAGGCAGCCCTTTGAACGCGGCCACCTCGCCTTCCACGGCGCCGAGCATCTGCCCCTCACGGGTCAGCGCGAATGGAAACTGCCCGACCGCCTGGGCGGCGGCAGAGCCGGCGCCATCCAGGGCAGCAATAGCCGCAACGAATGCAAGCAGGGCCCGCATCTTCGAAACGATCTCGATGAAGGATTTTGTAAGGTTATGTCCAGAGCCGTCGGAGAGGCAAGCCTCGCACCTGCCCTAACCGCCTTTGCTCAACAGCTCTGCGAGTGCGCGGCGCGCGACGATGCCGAGCTCACCCAGCGTGGAGTGGCCGGACTGCGCCGCCTCGATCAGGCGATGGGCGATGAACCTGCGGCTGTCGTGATCGCCGCCATGCGGCAATTGCCGGCACGTCTCCTCGAGAACGACGTCCATGTTCGCTTTGGTTCGCTCACTCAACTCTGTCATGACGCCCGGGCGGTACGCGTGGCTTGTTAGCGCAAGCATACACAGATGGATGATGTCTGATTACCCCGGGTTATCACGGCCATTGTGCATCGCGGTGCGTGTGGTGCCGCAACATTCGCGCGGTCACAAAGCCGCCGCAAACGATCAGCCTAGGATTGCATTTGCTCTCATGACAAGCTGAGCCTGCGGCGATAGCCTGCCGCCAAGACGAAACAACCAAGGCAAAACATCCGGGAGGAACACCATGCCTGACGCAATGGTTGCAACACGAGCCTCCGATGAGCGCGGAACCGCTCAGAAGGTCGATGTCGCCGTGGTCGGCGCCGGATTTTCCGGCCTCTACCTTCTTCATCGCCTGCGCAAGGCGGGGTTTTCGGCGGTCGGGCTCGACGAGGCCGGCGACGTCGGCGGCACCTGGTATTGGAACCGCTATCCGGGCGCACGCTGCGACATCCAGACCATCGACTACAGCTACACGTTCGATCCGGAGCTCGAAACCGCCTGGACCTGGTCGGAGAAATACGCGACCCAGCCCGAGATCCTGCGCTACCTCGGCTTCGTCGCCGATCGCTACGATCTGCGCCGCGATATCCGTTTCAACACCAAGGTCAACGAAGCCAGATGGGACGAAGCGGCGGAGCGCTGGCTCATCGCCACCGACAATGGCCCGCCGGTCTCCTGCCGCCATTACATCATGGCCACCGGTTGCCTCTCCGCGCCCAAGCCGCCGGAGATCGACGGCGTCAAGGACTTCAAGGGCGAGGTCTATTTCACCGGACGCTGGCCGCATGACGGCGTCAATCTCACAGGAAAACGCGTCGCCGTGATCGGCACGGGCTCGTCGGCGATCCAGTCGATCCCGCTGATCGCCGAGCAGGCCACGCACCTGACCGTTTTCCAGCGCACACCGAATTTTGCATTGCCGGCACATAACGGCCCGGCCCCCGCCGACCGCATGAGCCTGCTGCAAAGCGACCGCGCGGCCTACCGCGAGCAGGCACGGCAGTCGATGGCCGGCGTGCCCTACCCGCAGCAGACGGTCGTGAGCTGGCAGCTCAGTGATGCCGAGCGCCGCGAGCGGTTCGAACGCGCCTGGGCGGCCGGCGACCTCGTCCACATCCTGACGCAGCTCTGGGCCGACCAGGCCGTGGACCTCGACGGCAACAAGATCGTCCAGGACCTGATCCGCGAGAAGATCCGCGCCGCCGTCAAGGATCCCGAGACCGCCGCGGCACTGATGCCGGACGACCATCCGTTCGGCGCGAAACGACCCTGCCTCGACACCAATTATTACGCAACCTACAACCGGGCGAACGTCACGCTGGTCAATCTGCGCAAGGAGCCGATCAAGGCGATCACCGCGAGCGGCATCTCCACGAGCGGCCGCAGCTTCGAGCTCGACGTGATCGTCTTCGCGACCGGCTTCGATGCCATGACCGGCGCGATCCGTGCCGTGCATCCGATCACCGGGCGCGGCGGCAAGTCGCTGTCCGACGTCTGGGCGCAGGGGCCGCAGACCTATCTCGGCCTCACCGTCGAGGGCTTCCCGAACTTCTTCATGATCACCGGGCCCGGCAGCCCGTCGGTGCTGTCGAACATGGCGGTGTCGATCGAGCAGCATGTCGACTGGGTGGTCGATCGCCTTGCCGCGCTGCGCGATGCCGGCTTCACCACGATCGAGCCGACCGAGACGGCACAGGCCGGCTGGAACAGGCACATGGCCGACTGCTCGATGGTGACGCTGCACCGGCTTGCCAACACCTGGTACACGGGCGCCAACGTGCCAGGGAAGGTGCAGGGGCTGATGCCCTATACCGGCGGCGTCGGCCCCTACCGCGGCATCTGCGACGAGGTGGTCAGCCGCGGCATGCTCGGCTTCAAGCTCACCGGCCCCAATGGTGCCACCCAATGCAATGACGGCGAAGTGGTGCGCCTGCAGCCGGACGTGCGGCTGGTGCTGAACCTGCTCGGCTCGCTCAACCTGCCGCCGATCGAGTCGATGGGCGCGGAAGGCGCCCGTGCCTTCGTCAACGAGTTCAACAAGGGCCGGCCTGCGGGGCGGCCCATCGGCGAGATCGTCGACGGCACCCTGCCCGTCGCCGACGCTGCGTTGCCCTATCGCGTCTACAAGCCGGCAACGCCGGGACCTCATCCGGTCGTGGTCTATTTCCATGGCGGCGGCTGGGTGCTCGGCGACGAGCAATCGGACGAGCCGTTCTGCCGCGACATGGTGCGGCGGACCGGGATGATGTTCGTCAGCGTCGGCTATCGCCACGCCCCGGAGCATCGCTTCCCGACGGCCGCCGAAGACGGCTATGCGGCCACGCGCTGGATCGCCGAGCACGCCGCCGAACTGGGCGGCAGGCCCGGCCCGGTGCTGGTTGCCGGCTGGAGCGCCGGCGGCAACATCGCCGCCGTTACCTGCCAGCTCGCGCGCGACCGCGGCGGGCCCGCCATCGCCGGCCAGCTTCTGGTCTGCCCGGTCACCGACTGCAGCTTCGATCGGCCCTCCTATAACGAAAATGGGACCGCCTATTTCCTGACGCGCTCGCTGATGTACTGGTTCTGGGACCTCTATTGCTCGCCGGCGGACCGCACCGATCCGCGGGTCTCGCCGCTGCGCGGCAAGGTCGCCGGCCTGCCGCCGGCGGTCGTGGTCACCTGCGAGTTCGATCCGCTGCGCGACGAGGGCATCGCCTATGCCGAGGCCATGGCGGCCGCCGGCGTCCCGGTCGAGCAGCTCAAGGCCCGCGGCCACTTCCACTCGTCCTTTGCGATGGTGGACGTGGTGATCACAGGCGTGTCGGGCCGGGTGCAGATGGCGGAGGGCTTGCGGCGCTTCGCCGGGCTGCCGCCGGAGGTCGGTCGCGAGGCCGATCAGGCACATGACAATCCGGGGCAAAGGATCGCGGCCGCCGCGAGCTGAGCGGAAACGGCGCGGCCGGGAACCCTTTCCCGGCTGGCGCGTTGGGGGCGTGGCATTGAGATGCAGCGACAGGTGTATGGGCCCCGGCACGCGCGCAGGTGTGCTGGGGTCGTCTTTTGCGTGAGGCAGGGTGATGGGGGACGTGGTCGGGGAATCAAAAGTCGATTTCGGCGCGCGTGCGGTGCTGCATAAATGGCCGTCACTTGCCAATCAGCGCCAGCCTGACCGGGAGCCCTATCAGGTCATCGAAGGCACGCTCGACGATTGCATCTCGGCTTTCATGCAGAAGCCGGCGACGACCCGGCACCTCTATGAGATCCGCACCCTCGCGCAGCCGCCGCTCGTCACCGAAAAACTCTCCCCCGAGCACGTCCTCGAGCTGTCGCGCTTGAGGGAATTTCTCTGACGGCGTTCACAAGCGCGCGAGCAGGAACCTTCTTCCGGTTCTTCCCGTTGTCAGGGATCGGAAGCAAGGACGTGAGCGCCTCAAGATGCTTGACGCCGGCGTATCAACACCGATCGTGCCTTACGGAGCGGACCAGACCTTGTTCGTGGTGGTCGATCGCCGTGACGAGGCGACCGAAATCCGCATCGAGCGCGGCGACCTCGACGCCACCATCAGCGAGCTCGTCGCCGGCTGCTTCAACGATCCTGTCAAGGTGATCTCGTTCAACACGCTCGAGCATTGGATGAAGGACATCTCGAGCGACGTCGTCGGCGAGATCCGTGCGCGCTGCGACATCTACGGAATAGAGCTCCCCGATTATCTCAGCGATTTCGTCGAAAGCCATTCCCAAAGCACGATGAAATGAGGCTCGATTTGCCGAAGGGACGGCTAGTTGCGGCGCTGCCTGCCGGCGATGACTTCGATCTCGCGGCGGCGTTCGCCGGCGAAGGTGAGGAGCTTTTCGATCGTCAGCGAATCCGTGATCCGTTTGGCGAGCCGCTCGGCGCGCGCAGCCTGATCTTCGAGATGCTGGATCGTGTTCAAGCGTAGCCTCCCCCAAAGCCCCGAATTGTGCGGACGGCCATGGTGCGTGAGAAGCCGCTAACAGCCGGTTAAGCGCGCCGCATCGGTCGCGACGCAGGGCGCCCTATTGCACGACCTCGAGCCTGACATTGGTGATGCCCTTGTCGACCATGCCGAGCGCCTCGGCGGCGGACGGCGAGATGTCGACCACACGTCCGCGCACGAAGGGCCCGCGATCGTTGACCCTGACCGTGACGAAACGCCCCGAGGAGGTCTCGGTGACGCGCAGCTTGGTGCCGAACGGCAGGGTGGGATGCGCCGCGGTCAATTCGTTCTTGTCGAACTTCTCTCCGCTCGCGGTCTCCGTATCCGAATAGAAGCTGGCGAGGCCGTGCGAAGCGGTCTGCCTTGCGTCACGGTCAGGGATACGCACCCGGCTCATCGGGCGTGGATGCAGCGCGGCCACCCGGTGCGGGCGCTCCACGGCGGCCTGCCGGGTCGTTCCGGCCAGATCAGCTTTCTGGCGGCCGACGGGCGATTGCGAGCAGGCAGCGAGCGATGCAGCCCCCAGGACGGCGAGCAATAACCGGCTCGAGCTTGCCAGCGACATCCGGGCAGTTTCGGCACTTGCAATGCGAGACATGATGCGCCCTCCGAACAACCGCAATTTTCGGTGGGCAATGAGGGCAGAACCTTGTCGGAACAAAAGCGGCCCTGGGGCCGCGGCCGTTTCGCTCCGCGTTGTGGCGATTCTACCACAGGGGCCTGTTCAGAATCGGGACAGATCGGCCCCCTTAAGGCGCGATGAAATGAGGCTGATCCCGCAACGATGGAGATTCGCTCCCTCTCGCTTGCGGGAGAGGGTTGGGGAGAGGGTGCTTCCGCAATGGGACAATCTCCCCAAGAGGAGAAAGCCCTCTCCCGGCGCTTCGCCATAGCCGAGGCTTCGCCTCGGCGTTGCTTGAGCACGGCCGCCGATGGCGGCCTATGCCTCTCCCGCAAGCAAGCGGGAGAGGTGAACGAACCGCGGCAACACCAGAAGCCTGGCGAGCGCCTAACCAGATCAACTATCGGCCTGATCCGTCAGTACTTCGGCTCGTACATCTGCGACTGGACCAGCGCCTTCACATCGTTGGGCGCAGGTCCGTCCGCGAGCCCGCGCTGGTAGGCCACGTCGGCGACCGCCGCCGCGATGCGGATGGAGACCTCGCGGATGCGCGGCAGCGCCGGATAGAGGCTGCCCTGGGCGAGGTCCTCCTTGCCGACGCAATCGGCGAGCGCATGGGCCGCCGCCATGAACATCTCGTCGGTTACGAGGCGCGAGCGGCTGGCGATGACGCCGAGGCCGACGCCCGGGAAGATGTAGGAATTGTTGCCCTGGCGCGGCACGAAGCTGCGGCCGTTGAGCTTGACCGGATCATATGGGCTGCCGCAGGCGAACAGCGCGCGCCCTTCGGTGTAGCGATAGGCATCCTCCGCCGAGCACTCGGCCTTCGAGGTCGGATTGGAGAGCGCGAACACGATCGGCTGCTCGTTGAGCTCGGCCATCGCCTTGAGCACCTCGGGCGTGAAGGCGCCGCCGACCGCGGCGACGCCGATGATCGCGGTCGGCTTCAGCGTCTTGATCGCGGTGAGGAAGTCGGCGATCGGCGCCTGGTCAGCGTGCGCATAGCGCAGCTTGTGGCCATGCAGACCCTCGCGCCCCGCAACGACGAGGCCGCGGGAATCCACCAGCCAGTTGCGGCGAAGCGCGTCCGCCTCGGACGCTCCCTCCGCCATCATGGCGGAGACCACGAGGTCGGCGATGCCGGTCGCCGCCTCGCCCGCGCCGAGGAACAGGATCTTCTGATCCTTCAGCTTGCCGCCGGAGATTCGCAGGCCTGAGAACAGGCCGGCGAGCGCCACCGCCGCGGTGCCCTGGATGTCGTCGTTGAAGACGCAGGCTTCGTCCCGGTATTTGTGCAGCAGCTTGAACGCCGAATGATTGGCGAAGTCCTCGAATTGGATCAGCACGCCCGGAAACGTCTTGCGCGCGGCTTGCATGAACTCGTCGACGAAGCTGTCATAGGCCTCGCCGGTCAGCCGCCGCTCGCGCAGGCCGAGATAATAGGGATCGTTCAACAGCTCTTCGTTGTTGGTGCCGACATCGAGCACGATCGGCAGGCACGCTTCCGGGTGCACGCCGGCGCAGGCGGAATAGAGCGACAGCTTGCCGACGGGGATACCCATGCCGTTGGCACCGAGATCGCCCAATCCCAAAATGCGCTCGCCGTCGGTGACGACGATCAGCCTGGCCTGGTAGGGCCAGTTCTTCAGGATCTCCGCGACCTGGCCGCGGTCGCGCGAGGAGATGAACATGCCGCGCGGCCGCTGGAAGATCAGGCCGTACTTCTGGCAGGCAAGCCCGACCGTCGGCGTGTAGATGATCGGCTGGATCTCGTCGATATTGTCGACGACGACACGGAAGAACAGCGCCTCGTTGCGGTCATGGAGCGCGTTCAGGGCGACGTATTTTTCCAGATCCGTCGGCAGCGCGCGCAGATTGGTGAGCACGCGCTGAGCCTGCGTCTCCATCGTCAGCACGCAGGGCGGCAACAGGCCGCGCAGGCCGAGCATCTCGCGCTCCGCTTCCGTGAAGGCGGTGCCCTTGTTGAGCAGGGGATCGCGCAGCAGCGTCATGCCGTGCGCAGTCTCGGATGATGGCGGTTGGGCAGCTACGCGGGCAGGCCTGTTCACGAATTCCCCCAAGAAGTCTTATTGAACCGCAGGCATTGTCGGCCAGCGCTCCAGTGAGATCAAGGACGGAGAGACTCGGGGGTCGATTGTGATCTCGCACCGCAGCGAGAGCTTTGCGAACGACCGGCAGTTGCGCATGAAAAGGTTAACGCGGCAACTTCTCCTCATTGAGAGGTACTGGGAGCCGCGCCTCCTTCCCTCTCGTCATTCCGGGGCGCGCGACAGCGCGAACCCGGAATCCATCGAGCAACGATCTCCGCAGCCGGATGGATTCTTGGCGACCCGTCGCGACCCGGGATGACGATTGCCTTCGAAAGCCTTCAAATGAGGACGCGTCATGCGGCGCTTCTATCCAGTCGCCCGCCGGGGTGTCAGATTGGCAGCGCTGTCCGCCGGCGGCGCGATTTGCATCAAAATGGTCTGAGCGGCGGATGCGACCTCGATGCCGTTCTGCTGGAAGCGCAGCTTCATGCGGCGGTTGAATTCGCGCTGAACCGGCCAGCGCCCGGCTTCGGTGCAGCGGATCTGGCCGACGATGGACACCATCGCACCGTCCACCTTGTCGACGCCCCACAGATCGAGGTCGCCGCGGATGAGCGCGCGGAATTCCGGCTCGCGGCGCATCTCGTCGACGATGTCCTTGAGGATCTGGCCGGCGCGGTCGGTGTCTTCCTTGTAGGCGACGTTGACGCTGACCGAGGCGTTGCCGGCGCCGCGGCTGGCATTGGTGATGGTCGTGACCGCGCTGAACGGCACGATGTGCACGGCACCGTCGCCGGCGCGCAGGCGGATGGTGCGGATCGAGACGTTCTCGACGACGCCCGACAGCCCCGACACGCTGACGGTATCGCCGACCTGCACCGTATTCTCCAGCAGCAGGAACAGGCCGGTAATGAGATCCTGCACCAGCTTCTGCGAGCCGAAGCCGATCGCGATGCCGACGATGCCGGCGCCCGCCAGCAGCGGGGCCACATTGACGCCGATCTCGCTCAAGGCCGTGAGGCCGACGATTGTCGCGATCAGGCAGAGCAGCGCGGTGCGCAGCATCGGCTGGAAGGTGCGCAACCGCGCGGCGCGGGCATAGTGCCCGTCCTGCGACAACGTATTGATCTGGCGGTCCAGGAGCGCATTGCTGGCTTCCCAGATCGCCGCTGCGATGAACACGGCGAGGCCGATGGTCACCACGGCCGAGATCAGCCGGCTGCCGATCTGGCCGCCGTAAAACCAGACGATCGCGTCCACGCCCCAGACTTCGAGCACCGCCACGAAGCCGATGAAGGCGATCACGCCGGATACGATCCTGCGCAGCAGCGGCAGATAACGGTTGGCACGAATCTCGAGGCCGGGAAAGCGCTGGAGGATCTCCGGCTTGATGCGGAAGCCGCGGTCGATCAGGCTCAGCGTCAGCATGATGACGACACGCGTGATCAGCGCCACTGCGATGGTGCCGACGAAATATTGCAGCAGCAGCGAATAGCCGTTGCGGATGTTCAGCGCCCACACCGCCCACAGCGCGAGGTCGAGCGCGATGGCAAGATAGTGCCAGCCGCCGGCGATGCGATTGCGCAAGCGGGCCGCGATCCCCTGCCGCTCGGCCGGCGCGCGGATGGCATCGGCGACCTGACGGCGGCATTGCAGGATGATGACGGCGATGAAGAGGTGCACGACCAGCATCACCATGCGCAGCAGCGCGGCATAGCCGGCGCGGTGCAGGCCGAGCAGCAGCGCCACATTGGCAAGGGCGATGCCGGAGACGCCGACGCCGACGATGCGGCGCGCCCAGATCTCGATATAGGCGGCGGTCTCCGCGCGCACCGGAAACAGGCCGAACGGTCCGGCCAGCGCCCGGACCATGCAGATCAGCCCGCGCGAGAACGCATAGGCGTTGACCACGGCCAGGATCACGAGGCGAACGGTGGTGGGCTGGCCGATCTCCGTGCCGAGGAGCGCGGTGGCGATGCCGACGAAGACGACCACCGGCAGCAGCTCGAGCACGAAGCGTCCCAGCACGAAGGGCAGCCGCGACAAGACCTGCCACACGCGCGCGAGGCTGTGGCGGCGCCTGTTCAACTCGGGCGCCGGAGTGACGTCGGCCACCGACGACGGCGGGTCGGCGCTGGGCAGCACCTGCGCGGGCAGGCGCGCCGTCTGCGGCACGCGTCCTTCCAGGAATGCGACCGGGCGGCGGATCAGACGAAAGATCACCCACTCGGCCGCAAGGGCGCAACCGAGCACCAGCGCCAGCTTCCAGGCGATCTCGATCAGGAGGTTGTAGGCGGTGGGATCGTTCGCGGTGCGCAGAAACCAGTAATAGAACGCCGGAAAATGCGTGAGCGTCCGCGCGATGCTGGCGATCTCGCCCGATATCTCCTGGATCTCCTCCGATACCGTGAGCAGGAGTTGTGCGACAAGGCCGTCGGTCGCCAGCGGGATCGGCGATTTCTGCTCGGACGGGGCGGCTGCCGGCTGCTGCGGACCCGATGCGTTGGCGATTGTCCGCAGCGTATCGATCATTTGCGCGCGCTTCTTGTCGTCCTGCAGCGTATCCAACGCACGCCTGGCTTCGTCGGGCGATAGCGCCGCGGCACTGCTCGCGGCCGGCGCGTCGGCGCGGGCGCAGGAGAGAGACGAGATCGCGAGAAAAAGAGCGGCGAGAAGCGCCGGGAGAAGCTTTTGCGACACGCAGATTCCCTGGAAAAAATGAATGCGCCCGCGGGCGGCGTGGCCGTCACCGCCGAAGCACATCCGTCATGTCGGATTGGCGTTATTCGCCTCCAGCCTGTGTCGGAAGTTGGCCAGTGGGACGACATTCTCTTGGCATTTGCCGCAATGCAGGATCGGGAGCTGATGTCCCGTCAGCGCGCTAAGACCCGTTTGCGGATCAACCAGGAGGATCAAGAAGAGCGGGATGTCGAAGAACTTTGGTGCGGCAGCCTTCACGGCCATCCAACACAATCGACGCGATCAAAATACAGCGCCGGGAAGGTAGGGGCTCTGCCTCACTGATGCAGCCCGCTAAACCTTGTCCCGGCGTGCCGTTCGCGGTTTCCGCCGCTATGCGATAGTCCGAACGAGCTCCATCGCAATTAACGCGGCTGGATTTGCGGAGGTGGTGTCATAGACCTCCCCTTGCTCATGAGATGGACGTTGCGCGTCGCTTGTTTGCGACCACGATGATGCTCCTCCTGGGACACAAAACTGTCAAGCAAGATCAATGATCTGGCGATCACATTTGACGACTTGAGTTCCCGGCACGGCCGGATGTGTAAATCGTTTCCGCGCGAAGTGAGGAATTTCAGAAGGTCGCGGGATGGTGACATCATGCCCCTGTTTTGCCCGACGGGTCAAATCCGCTTCGTAAAATCCGCATTAAAATGACCCCGTCCTACAAGCCATTGATTCTGCTATGCCCGGCTACTGTGCATGGGGTTGTTTTCGCACTTTTTTGTCGCGCGACGGGCCGGTCGCCTAGAGAAACATCTCCGCCAGGTCGACCGTCGAGGCTCTTCCGATCTGGTCGAAGTTTCGCGCCAGCCAGCTTCGCGCCGCCTCGCGGCCCTCGTCGCGCAGCCGGCACAACAGGCTCCATTCGGGGTGGAATTGCGTGGCCGTGCCGAGCTGCGACATCAACACGTCGTTGCCGATCCAGTGCATGAACATGCGGCTATGCTTGCTGCTGTCGAGTTCGCCGTCGTCGATCAACCGGGTGGCAAAGGCGATCGCGCGCATCTCGCGCATCAGGGACGAATTGAAGCTGATCTCGTTGATGCGGTGCAGGACATCGGCGGCGCTGGCCGGCAGCTCGTCGCGCCGGATCGCCGTCACTTGCACGATGATGACGTCGTGACTGCCCTTGCGGTAGATCAACGGATAGATCGCGGGATTGCCGAGATAGCCGCCGTCCCAGTAATGCTCGCCATCGATCTCGACAGCCTGGAAATAGGGCGGCAGGCAGGCCGACGCGAGCACGGTTTCAGCCGTGAGCAGCGGGCTCTGGAACACCTTGATCTTGCCGGTACGGACGTTGGTGGCGTTGAGAAACAGCTGCGGCGCATCCGGCGAGGAATTGAGCCGGTCGAAATCGACCACGCGCTGCAGCAGCGCGCGGAGCGGATTGAAATGAAAGGGATTGAGCAGGTTCGGCGGCAGCGTGTGCGTCAGCGTGTGGATGAAGGCGTGAACCGGATGATATTCCGGCGGCAGCTTCAGGGCCTGGATCCACTGGTTCAGCGGCGACATCAGATCGTACGCCATGTCCATGCGCGACACTTCGTACCAGAATGCGTGCAGGCTCTCCCGCGCGGCCTCCGCGCCTCCATGCGCCATGCCGGAGGCCATCGCCACCGCATTCATGGCGCCGGCACTGGTGGCGCTGATCGCCTCGATCGCGAGCCTGCCGTCCTCGAGCACCTGGTCGAGCACGCCCCAGACGAAGGCGCCGTGCGCGCCGCCGCCCTGGAGCGCGAAGTTGACGTTCTTGCAGTTGGTGGTCCCGCTGGCTGTCACTTTGCTTGCTTCTTGCCTCCCGTCCCCTCTTTCTCCAGCGCCTTGCGCACCTGCTCGAACTCCTCCAGCGAGGCCTTGTCGGCACGGGGGAAGCGCAGGTCGAGCTTCTCCAGCTCGGCATTGATCACCGAGCCGATCACGACGCGGGCGAACCATTTGTGGTCGGCGGGCACGACGTACCAGGGCGCATGGGCAGTTGCCGTGTGCCGGACGATGTCCTGGTAGACCGCCTGATAGCGCGGCCACAGCGCGCGCTCCTTGATGTCGTCCATGGAGAACTTCCACTGCTTGGCCGGATCCTCCAGCCGTTCGAGAAAGCGCTCGCGCTGCTCTTCCTTGGAGACGTTGAGGAAGAACTTCAGCACCACGGTGCCGTTGCGGCAGAGATAGCGCTCGAAGGCGGAGATGTCCTCGACCCGCTCCTTCCAGATGTTCTTGGTGACCAGCTTCGGCGGCAGCTTCTCCTTGGCGAGAATCTCGGGATGCACGCGCGTCACCAGGCATTCCTCGTAATGCGAGCGGTTGAAGATGCCGATATGGCCGCGCTCCGGAAGCGCGACCGCATGACGCCAGAGGAAGTCGTGGTCGAGCTCCTTGCTGCTCGGCGCCTTGAAGGCATGGACCTCGCAGCCCTGCGGATTGATGCCCTCGAAGATCGCCTTGATCGCACTGTCCTTGCCACCGGCGTCCATGGCCTGGAACACGATCAGCAGCGACCAGCGGTCCTGCGCGTAAAGCTTCTCCTGAAATCCGACCAGCCGCTTCTTGTTGGCATCGAGAATCGCGAGCGCCTTCTCCTTGTCGAGACCGCCCTTCTCGTCGGTCTTGTGGTCCTTGAGGTGAAACTTGCCGGAGCCGTCGTAGCGGAACGGCCTGATGTAACGGTCAAGTTCCTGGGCGAGCGACTTGGACGGCTTTTTGCTCATGAGCGCGGGGCACCTTGCGTTGCAACTTCAATCGGTCGAGCAAGCTACCAAGGATGCCCTTGGGAAGGAATATGATGAAGAGCACGAGCAGCACGCCGTAGACGAGATTGTCCCAGCCGACCGCCTTGGTGCCGAAACCGATGCGCAGCGTTTCCGCCAGCAGGATGGTGATGATGGCGCCGACGGTCGGGCCGAGCGAGACGAACAGCCCGCCGACGATCGCGGCGAACACCATCTGCAGCGAGACCGCGATGCCGCTGACCGTGTCGGGGGTGATGAACATCTGGTACTGGCAGTAGATCGCGCCCGCCAAAGCCGTCATCAGCGCGCTGAGCAGCGTGATCTTCAGCTTCTCGGCGGTGACGTCGACGCCGGCCGCGGCCGCGGCGTCCTCGTCCTCCGAAATCGCCTCCAGCGCGTAGCGCGCCATGCTGCGGTCGACCCAGTGCCAGACCACGATGCCGAACAGCCAGACCCCGAGCGCGATCAGGTACCAGGTGGTCTTGTCGTCGAATTGCAGCGCCAGGAGCTTGTTACCGGAGGCGCGGTTCGGGGTGTAGCCGAGCGAGCCGCCGGTATAGTCGCGCGTCGCGGTGATGACCTGAAGCACGATGCCCGACAGCGCCAGCGTCACCAGCACGAAGTAGTGCCCGGTGATGCGAAAGCGGAAGCAGGGATAGCCGACGATCAGCGCCAGCGCGCCGGCCGCCGCCATGCTGATGGGAATGCCGATCCACGGCGACAAACCTGCGTGATTCCACAACAGCGCGGTGACGTAGGCGCCGATCCCCATGAAGCCGCCATGGCCGAGCGAGACGAGGCCGAACCGCCCCATCATCGACCACGACGTATAGGCGAACGACCAGATCAGGATCAGCACCAGGATGTGCAGATGATAGGGGTCGCGGTAGACGAAAGGCAGCGCGACCAGCGCCGCCAGCCCCACGCCCCATGCAGCAAGCCGCCCCTGCCCCGTCATCGGCGCCTCGCAAGCAGGCCCGCGGGCCGGATGAACATCATGACGATGAAGAAGGCGAAGGCGAGCACGTAGCCCCATTCGAGGTCGGAGAACAGGCCGCCGAGCGAGATGATCTCGGCGAACACGAAGGCGGCGATGAAGCCGCCGATGAAATTGCCGAGGCCGCCGAGCACGCAGATCAGGAAGGTGATCGGCCCGAACGACAGGCCGACGAAGGGATGCACGTCGTATTGCAGCACCAGGAGGCAGGCGGCGAGCCCGGCGAGCGCGCCGCCGAGCGCGGACGTGATCAGGTAGATCCGCTTGGTGTCGACGCCCATCAGCGCCATGATCTGCCGGTCCTGCGAAATGGCGCGGATCGCCGTGCCGGTGAAGGTGCGCGTCATGAACAGATAGACCGCGACCATGCCGACCAGCGCGGCCACGAAGGACAGAAGTCGTGCGTAACTGAAGTTCATGTCGCCGAAAGCGAGCACCGGCAGGCGGATGCCGAGATTGCGGAAGTCGATGCCGAAGGCGACGGTGGCAAAGCTCTGCAGCACGAACAGCACCCCGCCGGTCGCGAGCAGCTGGTTGATCGGTGGTGCGGTCAGCAGCGGCGCGATGACCAGATAGTGCAGCGCCGCGCCGAGCACGGCCACCAGCAGGATCGTGAGCGGGGCGGCAACGAAATAGCTGATGCCGTAATACTGCACCATGAAATACATGCCGTACATGCCGATCATGACGAGCTCGGCGTAGCAGATCCAGGTCACGTCGATGACGCCGAAGATCAGGTTGAGCCCGAGCGCAAGCAGCGCCAGCACGCCGCCGAGCAGGATGCCGTTGATGACGGCCTCCAGCAGGTAGATGTCGAATACGTCCAGCAACGCCTGCATGCCGATCAAACCCCGAGATAAGCTTCCTTGACCGTGTCGCTCGCCAACATCTCGGCCGCACTGCCGGACGCGCGGATCGTGCCCGCCTCGATCAAATAGGCGCGGTCGACCACCTTCAGCACCTGCTGCACGTTCTGCTCGACGATCAGCACCGTCAACCCGCTGGCGCGGATCCGCTTCACCAGCTCGAACACCTGCTGCACCACGACCGGCGCCAGCCCCGCCGAGGGCTCGTCGAGCAGCAACAGTTTCGGATTGGACATCATCGCCCGGCCGATGGCGCACATCTGCTGCTCGCCACCGGACATGGTGCCGGCCATCTGGTGACGGCGCTCCTTCAGGCGCGGAAACAGGTCGAACACCACCTCTAGCCGCTCGGCGTAATGGTCCCGCGCCTCCTTCATGAAGGCGCCCATCTTGAGATTGTCGTCGACCGTGAGCTGTGGAAACAGCCGCCGGTTCTCCGGCACATGCGCGATGCCGAGGCTGACGATCTTGTGCGGCGGTGTCGCGACGACGTCGACGCCCTCCATCCTGATCGATCCGCGCGAGGGGCGGATCAGGCCGGAGATGACGCGCATCAAGGTGGTCTTGCCGGCGCCGTTGGGGCCGATCACGCCGACGGCTTCGCCGGCCTTCACGTCGAGATTGACGTCGAACAGCGCCTGGAAGGTGCCATAGCCGGCATTGACGCCGCGAAGCTCCAGCATCGGCTAGCCCCCTGCGCGGCGGCGCGCTTCGGCGGCCGCGGCCTGCGTGGTCTCGGCATCGGTGCCGAGATAGACCTCGATGACGCGCGGATCGCCCGCCACCGCGCTCGGCAGGCCTTCCGAGATCTTCTCGCCGTGATCGAGCACCATGACGCGGTCGACGACGCGCATCAACACGCCCATGATGTGCTCGACCCAGATGATGGTGATGCCGAGCTCGTCGCGGATGTTGCGCAGCATGTCCGCGGCCTGGTCCATCTCGGCCTCGTCGAGGCCGCCGAGGCTCTCGTCGGCGAGCAACAGCTTCGGCGCGGTGGCGAGCGCCTTCGCCAGCTCGAGCTTCTTCAGCCCTGCTGCGCCCAGCCCATCGACGCTGGCATGGCGGTCGGTCGGCAGGCCGACCATCGCCAGCGACCGTTCGGCCGCCTCCTCGGCCTTGGCGCGGCTGTGGCGGCCCTGGCCGTAGAAGCCGGCAAGCGCGACGTTCTCGAAAATGCTCAGGCGGCGGAAGGGCCGCGGGATCTGGAAGGTCCGCCCGATGCCGCTGTTGATGATCCGGTGCGGCGCGAGGCCCGCGATTTCGTGCCCGGAGAACATGATCGATCCGGAGGTCGGCGCCAGCGTGCCGGAGAGCATGTTGAAGATCGTGCTCTTGCCCGAGCCGTTGGGGCCGATCAGGCCGAGGATCTCGCCCTGATCGACCTGGAACGAGACGTTGTTCACGGCGGTGAAGCCGCCAAACCGCTTCACCAATCCGCTGACTTCCAACACCGCAGCACCCCGTTATTGGTTGCTGTAGGTGGTGCCCTTGGGCAGCGGCAGCACGGCCTCGCGCTGCGCCTGGCTCTTGGGCCACACCACATAGGACTTGTCGTCGACGTATTGGATCACGACCGGGAACGAGCGCTCGTTCTGGCCGGCCATTGGCGAGCCTTCACCGTGGAATTTGACACCGAAGCCGAGCATGGTGCCGCCTTCGGGTATGTCGGTGTCCAGTGCGGCCTTGCGCAGGGAGTCGGGATCGACGCCGCCATATTTCTTGATTGCTCGCGGCAGCACGTCGGTCAGGAACAAGTAGGTGTTGGACGCAGCCATGCCGACATGGGCCGAACGGATGGCCACGCCCGGCTTGCGCTTGTCGAACTCCTCGCCAACCGCCTTGATGATCGGCGGCAGCTTCGGATCCATACTCTTCTGGTTGGCGAGCCAGATCGAGATCGGATCGGTGTTGAAGACGTAGTTGACGTCGGCGCCCAGGCCTTCCTTCAGCTTCTCATAGACCCCGTAGCCGGCGCCATGTCCAACCAGTGCGCCGAACTTCAGCCCCTGTTCGCGGGCTTGCCGGAGCAACAGGGTGATGTCGGGATTATAGCCGGTATGGAAGACCACGTCCGGCTTGGCCCGCTTCAGCTTGGTGACCAGCGCAGACAGATCCGGGGCCGTCGCCGAATAGCCTTCTCTGAGCACGATGTTGAAACCGGCCTTCTTGGCACCGGCCTCGTTGCCTTTGGCGACGTCGACGCCGTAGGCGCCGTCCTCGTGGATGATCGCGACCCGCAGGTCCTTCGGGTCCTTGCCCAGCTTTTCCTTGGTGTTCTGCGCAATGAAGTCCATCGTCATCATGCCGAACTGATCGCCGGAGGCCTGCGGGCGAAACACGTATTTGTAGTTCTTGTTTTCCAGCACCGCCGACGAAATGCAGGTCGTGATCCACATGAACTTCTTCAGCTGCTCGACGCGCGCGGCCACCGGCACGCATTGCGCCGAGGAGAAGAAGCCGAGCAGCATGTCGACCTTTTCCTGCTCGATCAAACGGATCGCTTCATTGATGGCGATATCCGGCTTGCTCTGGGCATCGGCATAGATCGCCTCGATCTTGTAGCCTTCGACGTCCTTCGCGCTGTACTGATCCAGCATGATCCTTGCGCCGGTGTATTGCAGCTCCGAGCCGCCGCCGGCGAGCGGGCCGGTCAGATCGTAGATGACCCCGATCTTGAGCTTCTTCTCTTGAGCCTTGTCTTGGGCCGCGGCAGACGCCGCCAAGCCCGTCGCTGATATCACGACCAACAGCCCACGTACCAAACGGGCAGCCATGCGCAGGCGCATCAAAACCTCCCTGGACGATTGTGCATTGCATTCTTGGTGCAATTTCTTCTGCCCATCACATGGGCTACGCGCGGCGATGTCAAGCCTCGCGCATCAGCGCACCGCGAACTGCTGCTCGACGAAGGCCGTGACAAATCGCGGCATCGACGGCCTGAGATCGCCGGTCCCGCGCACCAGATGAATGGCCGACAGCTCCGGCTCGGTCTCGCGCGCAAGGTTGGCTTCGATCCGGGCGCGGGCCACATCGCCCGGCATGTCCAGGTTGATGACCTGCAACATCGCGATCGTGGGGCCGGTGACCACGCAGTGCCAGCCGGGCTCGATCCGGTAGTCGGCCGCGGTCAGGCCGGTCTCCTCGCCGAGCTCGCGGACGACGCTGCCGGGAATGTCGAGCGCGCCGTCCCTGACGTCGTCGAGATCCGGCGTTCCCGAGGGGAAGTAGATGCGGCCGGCATTGGCGGTGTGGGGCGCCATCTCGCCCATGATGAAGGCGCCGTCGGAGGCGCGCAACGCCCCCATGCCAAAGCCGTTGAACACGGCCTTGTCGGGAAAGCCCCAGTCGCGCCAGGCGAGGAAGCTTGCGAAATCGGTCTCGAAATAGGTCGCCGTCAGGTGACCGTCGCTGAACACGGCATCGCGCCCGATCAGGACGCGGCCGTTCCAGATCTTCGGCCGCTCGCGCTGCTTCTCGGCGAAATGCGCCGCGATCTCGGCGCGGCGCTCCTCGGCGAACGGCCACACGATCGGCCGCACCGCAAGATCGAGCGTCGTGACGCGATGAATGATTGGTGACGTCATGACGCCCGATACCACGCCTTCGCGTCGGCTATTTGGCGCTCCCGGTGGTCTTCTTGGCCTGCTCGACGAATTTGTTGGTGAAGGTCTTGCTGACGTCGATCTTGGCGTTCGCCACCTCGGGCGAGCCGACACTGAACACCGCGAGCACGGCGTCCGCCCCCTTCGGGTCCATCTTGCCGGTCTCGGAGTACATCGGGATCGTGTTCTTCAGTGCGGCAAGATAGAGGTCCTTGTTCTTGCCCACGGTCTCCTCCGGCATCTTCGCCATGATCTCCTCGGGGCTGTGGGAATGGATCCAGGCGAGCGTGGCGAGGATCGCGTTGGTGAGCGCCTGCGCCTCCTTCTCGTGACCATTGATCCAGGCCACGGTCGAATACAGTGCGCCGCCCGGATATTCGCCGCCGAAGGTCTCCAGCGTATCCTTCTGGGTGCGGGTGTCCGAGAGGATGCGCAGATCCTTGTGGCTGCCCTGCAGCACGGTCACGGACGGATCGAGCATCACGGCCGCGTCGATCTGGCCCTGCTGCATCGCGGCCACCGCGGTGGCGCCGAGGCCGACGCCGATCACGGCGACGCTGGTGGGATCGAGCCCGTTCTTCTTGAGCATGTATTTCAGAAAGAAGTCGGTGGAGGAGCCGGGCGCACTGACGCCGACCTTCTTGCCGGCGAGATCCTTGACCGACTTGATCTCGTTGGTGCGCGAGGGCGCGACCACCAGCACGAGGCCGGGGTAGCGGTCATAGACCACGAAGGATTGCAGTTCCTGCTTCTTGGCGGCGAGATTGACGCAATGGTCGAAATAGCCTGAGACGACGTCGGCGCTGCCGCCGAGCACGGCTTTGAGCGCGTCCGAGCCACCCTTGAGGTCGACCAGCTCGACACTGAGGCCGGCCTTCTCGTATTCGCCAAGCTGCTTGGCCAGCACCGTGGGCAGATAGCACAGGCAGGAGCCGCCGCCGACCGCGATGGTGACTTTGCTTTGCGCCGCGGCAAGCGAGCTGGTGAGCGTCAGCGCGAGCAGCGCGCCCGCGAGCCTGGCAATCGTGTTCTTCATTGGTTTCCTCCGTTCGGCCGGCGGCACCATAGAGCAGCGGGGCCGGCTTGAGAAGCACTGCTGAGCGGGCTGGCTATCGGCCCTTCGGCGCAATAGCATGCCCAACACAAGACCCGCATCGCATCGACGCGATCAAATTGGCTTGCTCCCTACCCCCGCCCATCCGACGCCGTTGGCCGCCACACCAGGAGACGCCGCTCCACCAGCGTGACGCCGAAGTCGATCAGGATGACGAAGGCCGACAGCACGAACATGCCGGCGAACACGCCGGCGACGTCGAACACGCCCTCGGCCTGCTGGATCAGGTAGCCGAGCCCGGCCGCAGATCCCAGATATTCGCCGACCACCGCGCCGACCACCGCGAAGCCGACGGAGGTATGAAGCGACGAGAACATCCAGGACAGCGCCGACGGCCAATAGACGTGCTGCATCAACTGCCGCTCGCTCATGCCGAGCATGCGACCGTTGTCGAGCACGGTCCGGCTGACTTCCTTCACGCCCTGATAGACGTTGAAGAAGACGATGAAGAACACCAGGGTGACGCCGAGCGCGACCTTGGACCAGATGCCGAGCCCGAGCCACAGCGCGAAGATCGGCGCCAGCACGACGCGCGGCAGTGCGTTGACCATCTTCACATAGGGGTCGAACACCGCGGCGACCAGCGGCTGGCGCGCGAACCAGAAGCCGACCAGCACCCCGCCGAGCGATCCGATCACGAAGGCGAGAATCGATTCCGCGAGCGTGATGCCGAGGTGCTTCCAGATCACGCCGGAGGCGAACCATTTCACGATCTGGCTGAACACATCGAGCGGGTTGGAGAAGAAGAACGGCGGCAACAGGATCTTGCCGAACACGGGGACGGTCGACAGCACCTGCCACAGCACCAGGCCGACGACCGCGACCAGGACCTGCAGCGCAAACAGCGTCGTGCGCGACATCAGACCGCCTCCGCCGCCCGGGTGGACTGCGCGTAACCCTTCATCACCTCGTCCTTCAGCACGCTCCAGATCTCGCGATGGAGTGCATGGAATTCCTTGTCGAGGCGCACCTCGAAGATGTCGCGCGGGCGGGCCAGGCCAACGCGCCAGTCGCCGATGATGCGCGAGGACGGCCCCGCCGACATGATCACCACGCGGTCGGCGAGCGCGATGGCCTCTTCGAGATCGTGGGTGACGAACAGCACGGCCTTGCGGTCGGCGTTCCACAAGTCGAGCAGCAGATTGCCCATGACCTGGCGCGTCTGCGCATCAAGCGGCCCGAACGGCTCGTCCATCAACAGGATCTTCGGATCGCGGATCAGCACCTGCGCCAGCGCCACGCGCTTGCGCTGGCCGCCCGAAAGCATGTGCGGATAGCGGTTCGCGAAGGCGCCGAGGCCGACGGCGGTCAGCCATTTCTGCGCCTGCGACAAGGCCTCCGTGCGCGGCGTACCCTTGATCTCGAGCCCGATCGCGACATTGTCGAGCGCGGTCTTCCAGGGGAACAGCGCATCAGCCTGGAACAAATAGCCGGCATCCCGATTCAGTCCGGCCAACGGCTGGTCGAAAATCCTGACGCTGCCCGCGGCCGGCTTGAGCAGGCCCGCCGCAACGTTGAGCAGCGTCGATTTTCCGCACCCCGTGGGCCCGACAATGGCGACGAACTCGCCCTGCGCCACCGCGAGATGGGCCTTCTCCACGGCCGTGTAGACCCGCCCGTCTCCCAGACGGAACGCAACCTTGGTGTCTTCCAGCGCCACTGCCGTGGGCGTCATGTGCTTCCTCCGAACTCAGGCGATGCCTTACCCGCTCACGCGGCCAAGTTCAATCGAGGCGCCGGGCGTGCTACGCATGACGACTTGCCGTGCTCTCACCCTCCCCTGGAGGGGGAGGGTCGGTACGCATGAAGCGAAGCGGAATGCGAACCGGGGTGGGGTGACGGTCTCTCGACATCCAGCACTGCCCGTGTTGAGAGATCACCCCACCCCGTCTCACATTTCGCTGCGCTCAATGTGAGTCGACCCTCCCCCTCCAGGGGAGGGTAAGAGCGAGGCCATGCACGATGTCTGCCAAACCGGCGATCAGCTATCAAAAGGTCAGCAAGAGCTTCGGCTCGCTCAAGGCCGTGGACGATGTGTCGTTCGACGTCGCCGACGGCGAGTTTGTGGCGATCGTCGGCGGCTCGGGCTCGGGCAAGACCACGCTGCTGCGGCTTGCCAACCGGCTGATCGAGCCCGATAGCGGCACCATCACGGTCGAAGGCGAGGACGTGCGGAATGTCGATCCGGTCGCGCTGCGTCGGCGGATCGGCTACGTCTTCCAGAGCGGCGGGCTGTTTCCGCACTTAAGCGTCGCCGACAATATCGGCATCACGCCAAAGCTGCTCGGCGAGGCGGCTGCGACAATCGCAGGGCGCGTCGACGAGCTGCTGGAGCTCGTGCGGCTCGACCGCGCGTCGCATCGCGGCCGGCTGCCCGAGGCCCTCTCCGGCGGCCAGCGCCAGCGCGTCGGCGTGGCGCGGGCGCTCGCGGCAAGACCCCGCATCGTGCTGATGGACGAGCCGTTCGGCGCGCTCGATCCGCTCACGCGCGATGCGCTCGGCGACGATTATCGTTCGCTGCACCGCAAGCTCGGCCTGACCACCGTGATGATCACCCATGACATGACCGAGGCGATCCTGCTCGCCGACCGCATCGCGGTGATGCGCGGCGGACGATTGCTCGCGCAGGGTACGGCTGCGGAGCTCTCTAGCAGCAGCAGCGATTACGTGCTCGAGCTGTTGCGGACTCCGCGGCGCCAAGTCGAACGACTGAATGTGCTGCTGCCGGTGGGCGGTGCGGCATGAGCCTCTTCGCCGATCCACGCTGGGCCGAGGCGCTGTCGCATCTGCCTGACTACCTCGGCAACCATGTGCGGGTGAGTCTCGCCGCGCTCGCGCTCGGCCTCGCCGTCAGCCTGCCGCTGGCGATCCTGACGCGCAACCGTCCGGCACCGCGCAGCATCCTGCTCGCGTTCGCCAGCATCGTACAGACCGTACCCGGGCTGGCACTGCTCGCGCTGTTCTATCCGCTGCTGCTGCTGGCCGCTTCCGTCACGCTGGCCTGGTTCGGAATATCCTTCTCGGCGTTCGGCTTCCTGCCGGCGATGCTCGCGCTGGCGCTGTATTCGATGCTGCCGGTGCTGCGCAACGGCATCACCGGCCTCAACGGCATCGATCCCGCGCTGATCGAGGCTGCCAAGGGCGTCGGCATGACCGCGCGGCAATCGCTCGTCATCGTCGAGCTGCCGCTGGCGCTGCCGGTGATGATGGCCGGCATCCGCACCGCGGCGGTGTGGGTGATCGGCACCGCGACGCTGTCGACGCCGATCGGGCAGACCAGCCTCGGCAATTACATTTTCGCGGGCCTCCAGACCCAGAACTGGGTATTCGTGCTGTTCGGCTGCGCGGCCTCCGCCCTGCTCGCGCTCGCGGTCGACCAGCTGCTTGGGCTGATCGAGAACGGCCTGCGCCGCCGCAATCGCGTGCGCAGCGGCCTCGGCGCACTCGGAATCGCGGCGCTGGTCGCAGCAACGCTGGTGCCGACCATGGGGCGCTCGTCGTCGGGCTATGTGGTCGGTGCCAAGACCTTCGCGGAGCAATATGTGCTGTCGGCGTTGATGAGGGACCGCCTCCAGGCCGCCGGTCTGTCCGCGACGGCGCGCTCAGGCCTCGGCTCCAGCGTGATCTTCCAGGCCCTGAAGGCCGGCGACATCGACCTCTATGTCGATTATTCCGGCACGCTCTGGGCCAACCAGCTGCATCGTACCGACATCAAGCCGCGCGCCGAGCTGGTGGCGGAATTGAAGACGGCGCTCGCCAGGGACAACATTACCCTGCTCGGAGAGCTCGGCTTCGAGAACGCGTATGCGCTGGTGATGCCAAGACGGCGCGCCGAGGCGCTCGGCATCCGAACCGTCGCCGATCTCGCGGCACATGCGGCGACGCTGTCGATTGCCGGCGACTACGAATTCTTCTCGCGGCCCGAATGGGCGGCCTTGCAGAAGGCCTATGCGCTGCAGTTCCGCGCCCAGCGCCAGATGCAGCCGGACTTCATGTATGCGGCGGTCGCCAGCGGCGAGGTCGACGTCATCGCCGGCTACACCAGCGACGGCTTGATCGCCAAGTACGAGCTCGCAGCGCTCGACGATCCCAAACACGCGATCCCGCCCTACGACGCGATCTTGCTGCTCGCGCCAAAGCGCGCCGGTGACGATCAACTGCACGCGGCGCTCAAGCCAATGCTCGGCAAGATCGACATCGCCACCATGCGCGAGGCGAACCTGCGCGCCAGCGGCAATGATGCGAATTCATCGCCCGATGCTGTGGCGAAGTGGTTGTGGGAGAAGATCAAGCCGTAGGTTCGCGGCCAAGAGAGGCTACAATCCCCGGATCATCCCCGCATCGATCAGCAGCCGGTTCAGCCGCCGCGCCTCGGCGCCATCCTTGCAGCCGTAGAAGATGCCCTTGCAGCGGAGCATGATCTCCTTCTGCTCGGCAAAGGAGGGGTCGAGCGGGATGCCGGCGGCTTCCTGAACCACCAGCGGCAGATAGGGGCCGTCGATCGTGTCCATCACGGCCTCGCTCCTCACCGGCTCGAAATTGACGGCGTCGATGGCGTAATAGGTCGCGTAGAGGCGCGGATCGTAGGCGTCGAGCTTCTTGCCGATCGTGCCCTCGTCGAGCCCCGGCTCGAGGATGGCAGGCGCGAATTCCGGCTGATGATCGCCGTAGCGCACGATCAGGAAGGGCTCGCCGGGAAAGGTCTTCTTCAAACCGGCAACGAACGCCTTGTACTGCTCGGCGCTCATGGTTTGGCGGCGCAGATATTCGTCGATGGACGGCACATTGCCCGGCGCGCGCCAGTTCGGCAGCAAGTCCGGTCGGAAGCGCGTCTCCCAGGGGAAATGATTGGCGCCGAGATAGATGAAGGTGAACAGCGGCTTGTTCGGCGGCTGCTGACCCATCAGCTGAAGCGCCTTGTCGTAGAAGAAGCTGTCGGGCTCGACATCCTTGGCGCCGAGATCCTTGGAATCGAGGAAACGCTCGATTCCCGTCGTCATCTGGAAGCTGCGCGCGCCCATGAAGCCGCCATGGGCGGGATAGAGCGACAGCGTGTCATAGCCGCAGCGGCGCAGCGCCAGCGGCAGGCCGCGCTCGACCCGGCTCGAGGCGATGCGCGTGACGAAATAGGCGAAACGGCCGAACGAGCGCGAGGAGAGCCCAGCGAGCACGTTGTATTCGGTGAACCAGCTCGGCCCGCCATTGCTCTCGGCGAGGAACGCGCGTTGCTTGCCGTCCCACGATTTGAAATGGTCGCCATAGCGCGGCGGCACCTTGATGCCCTGGGCGGCGCGGATGTCGAAGCTCGATTCATCATGGATCATGATGATGTTGGGTCGGCGGCCGGCGGGGTGGCAGGCATCGACCAGCGGCATGTTGAGCCGCTCGCCGGTCGAGGCAGCCGCTTCCATGAAGCCGTGCCGCGCAAAGTCGGAGACGGCCGTGACGCCCGAGCGGAAGAATTTCGAGAGATAGCCGTCGTCGTAATAGCCGCGCCAGGCCTCGTCCGGGTGATAGATCGAATAGCCGACCAGGGCGGCAAGGCAGGCGAGCTTGCAGGCGAGCGCCGGCAGGCGCCGGATGCGAAACGGATCGAGCCACCACAGCGCGTACATCAGCGGCAGCGTGACGAGGCCGGCCAGGATCACCGACCAGCGCAAATTCGGAAAGATCGTGAACAGGAACGCGACGGTGTCGCGGTCGATCATCATCAGGTCGATGAAGTTGACCGTCATCTGCACGACGTCGTGCTTGAGCTGCGACAGCAGCACCAACACGACGACCATTGTCAGCGACAGCGCGCCCGACAGCGCCGGCCGGCGCAGCAGCGTGATCCAGAAGAAGTTGAGGATGCCCCAGGCCAGCGCGAAGGAGAGGCGCGAGCCGAAATCGGTCTCGGTTTCGTACATCAGCGCGAGCGCGGCCAGATGCGGCACTGCAACCGCGAGCAGTCGCCAGATGCCGAGCGCGGCGACGCTCGCCAGTACGGCGGTCGTGGCAGAAGGACCTGGATTGGGCGCGGACGCCATCGACGACACGCAACTTCTGGTCCGGCGCGGTGATGCCAAGCCTGGCCGGCCCGAAAAACGGCCAAGGCGTCCGGAGCAGCCGGAAGCCTGCACCGTGTCATAAAACTGTAACGGAACGGTCAAGGACAGGCAACGCGCAACGCCGTCCGACCTTCGCTCAATGGTGGCTCATGGCTAATCGGACGCTCGCGGCCGCCGCCATCCTCGACCATGCCCCCGTTGCGCTAAACGCCTTCCACGCTGACCAACCGGGCTGAACTACAGGCATCCCGGATCGCTTTGAGGCCCTGGTAGGTGGCGCCGCTGTAGAACTCCTCCCAAGCAGCGACCGACGGGAATTCCAGGATGACGATCCGGCGGGGCTCCCAATCGCCCTCATAGACTTTATGAGCTCCGCCGCGCGCCAGATATTTGGCGCCCGCCGCCTCCAATGCGGGTTTCACGCCCCGCATGAAGCTCTGGTACTGCTGGGGATCCCTGATCTCGACGTCGAAAATCACGTAAGCTGCCATTTCAATCTGCCCCCTAGTCAACAACGGACCTGCCGGCTTCGCGCCGGCCGCGCGATCGCCTATTCGATGACCTCGTCGGCACGCGCGAGCAGGGTTGGCGGAACCGCGATGCCGAGCGCTCTCGCCGTCCTGAGATTGACGATCGTCTCAACCCTGGTCGAGCGCTGGACGGGGAGATCGGCCGGCTTGGCCCCCTTCACGATCCGCGCCGCATAGCCTCCGACGAGGCGCGAGGCATCCTGCGCGCTGGCTCCATAGCTCAGCAGGCCGCCGAGATCGACGAACTCGCGTTGAAAATACAGCGTCGGCAGCCGCAGCCTCGCTGCCGCCTGGATGATCTGGACGCGATTGACGATGAAGACCGGATCGACCGTGACGAACAGCACATCGACGCGCGCCGGCACCATGTCTGCAAACGCCTTCTCGATATCGTCCCGGTTGCCGGCCTTGAACGCGAGCAATGTCTTGCCGATGGCCTTGGCCGCGGCCTCAGCGTTTGCGAGCTGGGCCGCTGCGGTCGGCCGGTTCGGGTTGATCAGGACGCCGACGGTCGCAGCCTCCGGCAACAATTCGCTCGCCAGCTCCAGGTTCTTCGCGCCCAGTTCGGCAGCGAGCCAGGTCACGCCGGTGACGTTGCCACCCGGCCTGCTCAGGCTATCCACCAGACCTGAGGACACCGGATCGTCGGCCGTCAGGAATACGATCGGAATGGTCGATGTCGTCCGCTTGGCCGCCAGTGCAGCCACGTTGCCGCCCATCGTGACGATCACGCCGACAGGCTGCTGGACGAGCTCCGCGGCGAGCGAAGGCAGCCGGTCGAATTGACCCTGCGCCCAGCGATACTCGATGGCGACGTCGCGTCCCTCAGTCAGGCCGGCTGCAACGAGGCCCTCTCGAAACCCGGTGACCACCGTCGCGAAGGTGTCCGGCGAGCCGCTGGCGAGCAGTCCGACCACAGGACGCGAGCTTTGCGCCAGAGCCGGAGAAATCCAAAGCGGGGCGATGCCACCGGCGAGAACAAATGTGCGTCGATCCATTCTTGTCGTAGGACTCAAATATTGATTTGGAATATGCGCGCGAGTGTAAACGCAAGTCCCGGCGCCCGCTACTGACCCCGAGAGATCCCGGCAATGAAAAGATCGATCACCCCCTCCCCCATCTGCTCGATCTCGTCCTCCCCGACGCCCCAGCGCGGGAAATGGCCGTCGAGATTCATTCGGGCGATACCGTAGACGAGGGCGCGCCCGGCGATCTGGATGCGCGTGAGGTCGGGGGACCGCAGCAGGCCTTGCGCTGCCGCATCAGCCAGCATCTGTTCCGTCAGCGCGATCAGCTCGGCGTTGTCTCGCGTCAACTCGGGCGAACTGCCATGGGCAAAATAGCGCCCAGTCGAGATGATCTCGAAATGCGCGGGATTGCGCATCGCCCAACGCAAGTAGGCGAGACCAAAGGCACGGAAGCGGCCGAGCGGGTCGGCGGCCGGAGCCTCAGCCAGCGCCGTCTCGATCTCGGCGCGGAAGCGCCGCTGCGCCTCCTCGGCCGCGGCCGCCATCAGCGCATCGCGGTTGGGAAAGTGCCGGAACGGCGCCCCCGGCGACACCGCGGCCCGGCGTGCCGCCTCCCGCACCGAGACTTCGGCGCCTTCCGCTGCGAGTTGCAGCGCAGCATCGATTAACACGCGGCGGAGGTCGCCGTGATGGTACGGCCGGGCTTCGGCGGCGGGACGACGGGCGCGCGGCTTGGATGGCTGGCGGACAGGCATGAATCTTTCTAGCCTCACCCGAACGTGAATGTAAGCAATGATTACACCATTGACGCCACCCTCAACTCCAAATGTAATCATCGATTACATAGAGAGGGAGATCGCCCATGTCCGAACGTCAGAGCTGGTTCGAAGGCTGGCGCCTACTGGCCGCCCTCTGCTTGAGCTTGATCGCACTCAGCCTGTGGATCGCCTCGATGCGGCAGTTCGAGGTCGAGGGCGTTCGCATGGTGGTCCGCTTCACGGCGCGAAGCTCGCTCCTGTTATTCTGCCTCGCCTTCAGCGCCGCGGCGCTGGCGCGGCTCTGGCCCAATGCGTGGACGCGCTGGCAGAAGCGCAACCGCCGCTATCTGGGCCTCAGCTTCGCGGCCTCCCACGCCATCCACGCGGCTGAAATCATGACGTTTGCCAGGATGGATCCGGCCGGATTTGCCGAGGCCACCTCGGCGGCCTCGTACATCTTCGGCGGCATCGGCTACGGCTTCATCATCGCCATGAGCACGACGTCGTTCGACCGCACCGCCGCACTGATCGGCCCGCGCGCCTGGCGGGCCCTGCACCTTGTGGGCGGCTATTACCTCTGGTTCCAGTTCATGGTCTCGTTCGGCAAGCGCGTGCCGACGATGCCGCTCTATGCCGCCTTCCTGCTTCCGCTGCTGATCGTGATGGCGCTGCGCATGATCGCGATGGCCCGCCATCCGCGTGGGCAGACCGTCCCGGCAGGCTGATGAAAAGAGCGAGACCGCTGTTTGCGATCTCGCTCGACCATAGTCGCCAAGGTCCAAGATCTGGATTGGCGAGCGAAGCTTGAATTTCGCCCGTCGTTCCGGGGCGCGCGTTAAGCGCGAACCCGGAATCCCGGCGCAGACGTCAGTTCTTCGTCTTGTCGACCAGCGCGCCCTTCTTGATCCAGGGCATCATGTCGCGCAGCTTGGCGCCGACTTCCTCGATCGGGTGCTGAGCGAGCTTGGCGCGGGTCGCCTTGAACGAGGTCTGGTTGACCTTGTTCTCGAGCATCCAATCGCGGGCGAACTTGCCGCCCTGGATGTCGGCCAGAACCTTGCGCATCTCCTTCTTGGTCTCGTCGGTGATGATGCGCGGACCGGTGACGTACTCGCCGTATTCGGCGGTGTTGGAGATCGAGTAGTTCATGTTGGCGATGCCGCCTTCATAAATCAGGTCGACGATCAGCTTCACTTCGTGCAAGCACTCGAAATAGGCCATCTCGGGCGCGTAGCCGGCTTCGACCAGGGTCTCGTAACCGCCCTTGATCAATTCGACCAAGCCGCCGCAGAGCACAACCTGCTCGCCGAACAGGTCGGTCTCGCACTCTTCCTTGAAGGTGGTCTCGATGATGCCGGCACGGCCGCCGCCGATGGCGGAGGCGTAGGACAGGCCGAGGTCATGGGCATTGCCCGAGACGTCCTTGGCGATCGCGATCAGGCAGGGCACGCCGCCGCCGCGCTGATACTCCGAGCGCACGGTGTGGCCGGGGCCCTTCGGCGCGATCATCAGCACGTCGAGGTCGGCGCGCGGATCGAGCAGATTGAAGTGGACGTTGAGACCGTGCGCGAACACGAGGGCGGCGCCCTTCTTCATGTTGTCGTGCAGGTGCTCGCGATAGATGTCGCCCTGAAGCTCATCCGGGGTCAGCATCATGACGAGGTCGGCCCATTTGGCGGCTTCCGCAACCTCGAGCACCTTGAAGCCGGCGGCTTCCGCCTTCTTGGCCGAAGCCGAACCCTTGCGCAGCGCAATGGCGACGTCCTTGACGCCGGAATCCTTCAGGTTGAGCGCATGGGCATGGCCCTGGCTGCCATAGCCGACGATGGCGACCTTCTTGCCCTTGATCAGGTTCAGGTCGGCGTCGCGATCGTAATAAACACGCATGGGTCGTTTCCTCGTTCAGGGCCGAAATCGGCCGATGGTCAGTGTCCGAAGGGTGAAATTGGCGGATTTCGGGGGCTGTCTAGAGCATTTCGGCCCCAGAGGGAAACCCGTTTCTGCATGGAAATCCGCGACATCATGCATCCATGAAAACGGGGTAGAGGGAGGCCAGCAGCAGGATCGCCATCAGGATGTTGAAGGCGCGGACCAGCCGCTCGGAGGTCAGGACCGGCCGCAATGCGGTGCCGAACAGCGCCCAGACCACGGTCGAGACGGTGCCGACGACGAGGCTGATCACGGTCTGGATCGCGATGTTGATCGGAAATTGGGCGATCGCCGCATAGGCGGTGATGGTGCCGATTACGATCACCCAGCCCTTGGCGTTGATCCACTGGAACATCGCCGCGCCCCAGAAGGTCATCGGGCCGCGGCCATTCTCCTCGCCCGGCTTGGCCGGACCGGCCATGGCGATCACGGCGGCGAGGTAAATCAGGTAGGCGGCGCCGGCATATTTCAGCATGGTCTGGAGGATCGGATAGGCCAGGAACACAGTGCCGAGCCCGAGGCCGACCGCGGCGACCATGAAGGCGAAGCCGAGCACGATTCCGACGATGTGCGGGATGGTGCGGCGGAAGCCGTAGGTCAGGCCGGAGGACAGCAGCATGATGTTGTTCGGCCCGGGCGTGAAGTACATCACGACCATGAAGACGAGGAAGGCGTAGAAGAGCGAGTAGGTCATCATCGCCTCACGCCGTCTTCGGCAGAACTTGCGGGCGCTTCGCCAGCACCATCACGGCGATCCCAAAGATCACGGTCAGCATGCCGGCGAGGCGAAGCGGGCCGAACCGTTCGCCGAACACGATGCTGGAGGCGGCGGAGCCGACGAACGGCACCAGCAGTGCGAACGGCACCACTTGCGCAGCCGGATAATCATGCAAGAGGCGGCCCCACAGCCAATAGGCGATGCTGGTGGAGACGCCGCCGAGCATCAGCATGCAAAGCGCCGACGTCAGCGACATGTGCGTCAGCGACATCCATGTCGATGCCGGGCCATTGGCGATCAGCGCCAGCACGAATAGCGGCACGGCAGAGGCGAGGCAGAGCCACGCGAACAGGTCGAACATCGGCACGCCGCGCGCACCGCGCAACAGCAGATTGCCGATGGCGAAGCTGAGCGGCGAGATCATCAGAACCGCGAATGCGCCGACGCTGAAATCGTAACCGACAGTCCCGCAAATCATCAGCAAGCCCACCGCGGCGATGGCGACGCCGAGCGTCTGCACCGGCGTCGGACGTTCGCCGAACAGGATCGCGGCAAAGCCGATCGTGAACAGCGCCTGGCTCTGCACGACGACGGAGGTGAGGCCCACCGGGACGCCGTGGGCGATGCCGTAGGCTTGCGACAGGAACTGACCGAGGAACAACGTGAAGCTGATCCCGATCAGCAGCGACCAGGCGACTTTCGGCTTGGGAATGAACAGGCACGGCACCGCCGCAACGGTGAAGCGCAACGCCGTCATCAGCTCCGGCGAAAGCTCGTCGAGCGCGATCCGGCTCGCCACGAAGGCAAGCCCCCAGATGATCGCCACCATGACGGCGATGAGGATATCGGCCGGCTTCATTGTTGTTTCCGGTTCTGCTTTGTCGTGCAGCCCTGTTTGTTGTTCTTGTTTAGCCTTGCTCGCCGGCTTTCGGTTTCCGCAGCAAATACGTGCCGTGCATCGGTGCGTGGTAGTCGGCCGAGATCAGCGTGAAGCCGACGTCGGTCAGCATCCGCTCCATCACCCAGCCGAAGGTGGAATACTCGTCACGCATGTGGGTCACCACGCCCTCGCGGGAGAAATCGTGGTTCTTGATCTGGAAATCAGCCCATTGCTCGACGTCACGCTCGACCGCGTCGGGCATCGATGAATAAACAATGTCACGGAGGTAAAACGTCGCTCCGGGCTTGAGCGCGCGAAAAATCCGCGACATCGCCACCGCCTTCCAGAAATCCGGCAGGTGGTGCAGCGTGAACTCGCTGACGATGAGATCGTAGGATTCCGGCCGGTAGGCGAAGCTGAGCAGACCGGCGGATTGGGTGCGCACCGGCGCCTTGCGGTCGCGGGCATAGATCTCGGCCAGCGCCAGCATCGCCGGCGAAATGTCGATGGCGTCGACGTCGGCCCCCAACAACGCCGCTTCGGTGGCGAGCACGCCGTTGCCGCAGCCGATATCGGCGATGCGCCAGCCACGCTGGACCCCGAGCATTTTCAGCGCGGCGCGCGCCCGCAGATCGGCATCGTCATGGTTGTCGTAGATCGAGGCCACAGCGGGCTCGATCCCCATCCGGTTCCGCTCGTTGTAGTACCAGTCGCGCGCCAACATGGCTCACATCCCTTCAGGCCCGCGGCCGATCGCGGCAACACCGGTGCGCGACACCTCGACGAGGCCGAGCGGGCGCATCAGGTCGATATATTGATTGATCTTGTCGGTATTGCCTGTGATCTCGAACACAAAACTCTCGGTGGTGGCGTCGATCACCCGGGCGCGGAACGCATCCGCCAGCCTGAGCGCCTCGACGCGGTGCTCGCCCTGCCCGCGCACCTTCACCATCGCCAGCTCGCGCTCGATCGAGCGCTTGGTCTGCGTCATGTCGACGACCTGATACACCGGAATCATGCGGTCGAGCTGGTTCTTGATCTGCGCGATCACCATCGGCGTGCCCGTGGTGACGATGGTGATGCGCGACAGATGCTTCTGGGCCTCGGTCTCCGAGACCGTGAGGCTCTCGATGTTGTAGCCGCGCCCCGAGAACAGGCCGATGACGCGCGCGAGCACGCCCGGCTCGTTCTGCACGAGCACCGCAAGCGTATGCGTCTCGTTGGGGTCGTGACGGTCCTCGATGAAATAGGCGGATGCGGGCTGGTTCATTGTCGTCCCCTCTTGTCTCTCCGTCACGCCTTGGCCGATTCTTTGGCTGGCGCCTCCGTCCCGACCCAACGGCGGAACAGATCGAAATCGATATTGCCGCCGGACAGCACGAGACCGACGCGCTTGCCCTTCAGCTTGCTCTTTTCCTGCAGCGCCGCGGCCAGCGCGGCTGCGCCGGCGCCTTCGGCGAGATTATGCGTATCGGTCCAGTAGGCGCGGATCGCGGCGGCGACCTCGTCGTCGGTGACCTCTAAGATGCGCGAGGCGCCCTTGCGGATCAGCGCGAACGCATCCTCGTCGGGGATGCGCGTCGCCATGCCGTCGGCGCGGGTGTTCGCCGTCTCGGTCGTCAGGATTTTTCCGGCTGCGAACGACAGCGCATAGGACGGCGCTTCCGTCGACTGCACGCCGACGATCTCGGTCTTCAGGCCGAGCAGGTCGCGCGCCATGATGCAGCCGCAGATGCCGGAGCCCTGCCCGATCGGCACATAGAGGATATCGAGGTCGGGCGCTGCCCGGAACAGTTCGAGAGCGTAGGTCGCAACGCCAAGAACGAGATCCGGGTGGAACGAGGGCACCATGTGGAGCCCGGCGAACTGCGCGCGGCGCTCGGCTTCCTCGCGTGCCGCCTGAAAGTCCTCGCCGTGTTCGACCAGCTCGGCGCCAAGGGCCTTCATCGCGCCGTTCTTCTCGACCGAGTTGCCGCGCGGCACATAGATTACCGCGGGCACGCCGTGGCGGCTCGCGGCAAAGGCGAGGCTCTGACCATGATTGCCGCGCGTCGCCGAGATGATGCCCGGCGTCTTCGGCCGTTCGCGCTTCAGCCGTTCGAGATAGACGAGGCCGCCGCGCACCTTGAAGGCGCCGATCGGCGTGTGGTTCTCGTGCTTGACCACGACCTCGGTGCCGAGCCGAGCTGCGAGCAACGGCCAGGCATGCGCCGGCGTCGCCGGCACCGCCTGCCCCACGATCGCATGTGCGCGTTCGAGCTCCTTCAGGTCGAACATGACGTCACACCAGCGCCTTGCCGCCGGCGAACGCCTTCGCGGTGGCCTCGTCGTTGGCCTGCTCCGGCAGCAGCATCTCGTTGTGGGCCTTGCCGGAGGGGATCATCGGGAAGCAGTTTTCCAGCGCCGCGACGCGGCAGTCGAACAGCACCGGGCGCTTGACCGAGATCATCTCCTTGATCGCACCATCGAGATCGGCCGGCTTGTGCACCTGCAGGCCCACGGCGCCGTAGGCCTCCGCGAGCTTGACGAAATCCGGCAGCGCCTCCGAATAGGAATGCGACAGCCGGTTGCCGTGCAGCAGCTGCTGCCACTGGCGCACCATGCCCATGTACTGGTTGTTCAGGATGAAGATCTTGATCGGAAGCTCGTACTGAACCGCCGTCGACATCTCCTGCATCGTCATCTGCACCGAGGCATCGCCCGCAATGTCGATGACGAGGCTGTCGGGATGGGCGACCTGCACACCCACCGCCGCCGGCAGGCCGTAGCCCATGGTGCCGAGACCGCCCGATGTCATCCAGCGATGCGGCTCCTCGAAGCCGTAGAACTGCGCCGCCCACATCTGATGCTGGCCGACCTCGGTCGTGATGTAGGTATCCTTGCCGCGCGTCGCTTCGAACAGGCTCTGGATCGCGTGCTGCGGCAGGATGACGTCGTTGCTCTTCTTGTAGTAGAGCGAGTTGCGGGCGCGCCATTGCGCGATCTGCTGCCACCACGACTTGATGTCGGGCTTCTTCGCCTCCGCCTTGAACACCTGGAGGATGTCGCCGAGGACGTTGGCGCAATCGCCGATGATCGGCACGTCGACCCGGATGTTCTTGTTGATCGAGGACGGATCGATGTCGATGTGGATCTTCTTCGAGCCGGGCGAGAACGCATCGACGCGGCCGGTGATGCGGTCGTCGAAGCGCGCGCCGACGCACAGCATGACGTCGCAATCATGCATCGTCATGTTGGCCTCATAGGTGCCGTGCATGCCGAGCATGCCGAGCCAGTTCTTGCCCGACGCCGGATAGGCGCCAAGGCCCATCAGCGTCGAGGTGATCGGAAAACCGGTGACCTCGACCAGCTCGCGCAGCAGCTTGGTCGCCTCGGGGCCGGAGTTGATGACGCCGCCGCCGCTGTAGATCACGGGACGCTTGGCGCCCGCGAGCAGCGCAACCGCCTTACGGATCTGCGTCGCGTCGCCCTTGACGCGCGGCGCGTAGGAGCGGTGCACGTCGGACTTGCGCGGCGGATGATAGGTGCCGGTGGCGAACTGCACGTCCTTGGGCACGTCGACCAGCACCGGGCCCGGACGGCCCGAGGTCGCGACGTAGAAGGCCTCATGCAGCACTTTTGCGAGATCGTTGACGTCGCGCACCAGCCAATTGTGCTTGGTGCAGGGGCGCGTAATGCCGACGGTGTCGCATTCCTGGAACGCGTCGTTGCCGATCAGATGCGTCGGCACCTGGCCGGAGATGCAGACCAGCGGGATCGAGTCCATCAGCGCGTCGGTGAGCGGCGTCACCATGTTGGTGGCGCCGGGGCCGGAGGTCACCAGCGCAACGCCCGGCTTGCCGGTGGAGCGCGCATAGCCTTCGGCGGCATGGCCGGCGCCCTGCTCGTGGCGGACCAGGATGTGCTGGACCTCGCTCTGCTGGAAGATCTCGTCGTAAATCGGAAGCACCGCGCCGCCGGGATAGCCGAAAATGTCGGTCACGCCGTGATCGATGAGTGCGCGGACGATCATCGCGGCGCCGGTCATCTGGTTCGGATCGTGGCTCTTGTCGCTCATTGGCTTGCTCCGGATGCGCTGTTGTCAGCGGCTTCGTTCGTGTCGGGTTCGGGAAATAAAAAAGGCCCCGAAGAGGGCCCATGCACACCGCCTGTCATGTGGATGGCAGCTAGCCATCCCCGGCGGTGTGCCTGGGTACGACGGCGATAAGGAGTTTGGTAATAATGTTACGCATGGCAGGCGCTCGGCTTCCCAAAGGTTGCGCGAAACATAGCGGCCAAAGCCTGGATGTCAAGGCAATGTGGCCGTTCCCGCGCGATTTAGGCAGTGTAGCGGTGTTCCCCGGGTTCGGCGAGAGGTAAATTCGGGAACCCGGCACAAATGCGCGTCATTCGGGGTCCCGCTCCGCCGTCACGATCGCGGCCAGCCATCCCCTCGCCTCCTCCGGCCTCACCCATTCGAAGTCCGGCAGCTGGTGCCGGAACCAGGTGAATTGCCGCTTGGCGTAATGGCGGGTATCGGCGCGGCCGATGCTGGCGGCGTCCTCCAGGCTGAGCTCGCCGTGCAGATGCCGGATCAAGGACGGCACGCCGTGCGCCTTCATGGCCGGCAGCAGCGGATCGAGACGTCTGGCGGCGAGCCGCTCGACCTCCTGGAGTGCACCGGCACCCAGCATGGCATCGAAACGGGCATCAATGCGGGCATAGAGCTCGTCACGCTCGGGCGCGAGGAAGACCGCGCGAAAACTGTCCTTGGGCAGCAGCGGCGGCTGTCCCTCCCGGTGCCAGTCGAGCAGTGAACGGCCGGTTGCCTCGATCACCTCCAGCGCGCGGGCGATGCGGGTGCGGTCGCGCAGGTTCAATCGCTCGGCCGCCCGGGGATCGCGGGCTGCGAGTTCCGCATGCAGCGCTTCGACGCCGTTCCGTTCCAGCCGCGCGCGCACATCCTCGCGCAGCTCGGCGGGAATCGGCGGCACCACGGAGAGGCCCGTGGTCAGTGCCTTGAAATAGAGGCCGGTGCCGCCGATGAAGATCGGCAGACGTCGCTGCGCCCTCGCCTCATGGAGGGCCTTTGCCGCATCGCCTACCCAGGCACCAGCCGAGAAATTCACGGCGGCATCGACGTGACCATAGAGACGATGCGGCACGAGCGCCTCGTCCGCCGCCGTCGGCCGCGCCGTGATGATGCGCAGATCCCGATAGACCTGCATGGAATCGGCATTGATGACGACGCCACCGGCGGCGAGCGCAAGCTCGAGCGCCAGCGCCGACTTGCCGCTGGCGGTCGGGCCTGCGATAAGCACGGCCTTGCTCGGATGCCCCTCGCTCACGAAAACCTCAAATGTCCCTCGTCGCCACGCTGATCTGCAACCCCGACAATCCCGCGCTCGACTCGACCATCGTCGACGGCGCCCGCGCCGTGCTGCCGCAGGCGGCGCCCGCGCACTGGCTGTTCGACGGGGTTGCGGTCGACATTCCCTTCGGCGCCGACAGTAACCTCGAAGGCGACCGCCACGCCATCGAGCAGCGGCTCCGCGAGCTCCGCGGCGATCTGCCCATCGACATCGTCGTGCAGCCTGTTGGCTTCAGGCGCAAGAAGCTTTTTCTCGCCGACATGGATTCCACCATGATCGGCCAGGAATGCATCGACGAGCTCGCCGATTTCGTCGGGGTCAAGGCGCATGTCGCAGGCATCACCGAACGTGCCATGCGCGGCGAGATCGAGTTCGAACCGGCGCTGCGCGAGCGCGTCGCGCTGCTCAAGGACCTGCCCGCCAGTGCGGTCGACGAGGTGCTGGCCAAGCGCATCACGCTGACGCCGGGCGGCCGCGAGCTGGTCGCCACCATGCGCGCGCACGGCGCCTATACCTGCCTGGTCTCCGGCGGCTTTACGCTGTTCACGCGCGCGGTCGCCGCCAGGATCGGCTTCCAGGAGAACCGTGCCAACGAGCTCGTCGTGCGCGACGGCAAGTTCACCGGCGAAGTGAAGGAGCCGATCCTCGGCCGCGCCGCGAAGCTCGCGACCTTGGTGGACCTGATGGAATCGTTCGATCTCGACGACATCGACTCGGTCGTGGTCGGCGACGGCGCCAACGATCTGGCGATGATCCAGGCGGCGGGGCTCGGTGTGGCGTATCACGCCAAGCCGGCGGTGGCTGCCGCCGCGGCGGCGCGGATCGACCACGGCGATCTCACCGCGCTGCTCTATGCGCAGGGTTATCGGCGGGACGAGTTCGTGGAGGGCTAAAGCCTCCCCTGTCCTGCCCCGCGAAGGCGGGGCATCCAGTACGCCGCGGCTTCTCGGTATCCCCGCGCCGTCCCTGGAATACTGAATCACCCGCCCCTGTGCGCAATTGCGCACTAGCGGGTGATGACAGCGAGTATGGGGCGAATGGCGTCCCCTTACTGCACGCTCAGCGCGACGAACCGCAGCTCGCCCTCGCCGTTCGAGACCAGCAGCAGCACCGATTTCTTGCCGTCCTTCTTGAGCTGGTCGACCCGCTTCTGGATGTCGGCGCCGCTCGACACCGCCTCCTGCGCCACCTCGACGATGACGTCGCCGGCGGACAGACGCTTCTCGGCGGCGTCCGAATTGGCGTCGACATTGGTGACGACCACGCCCTTGACGCTGTCCTTGATCTTGTAGCGCGTGCGCAGATCCTTGCTCAGCGCTGCGAGATCGAGGCCGAGCGCCTTCTGCGTCACCGGCTTCTCCGGCGCCGGCTCGTCGGTCTTCACCGCGGCCTGCACCTTTTCCGGATCCTGGAGGCGGCCGAGCGTGACCTTCTTGCTCTCCTCCTGGCCCTTGCGGATGATGACGACATCGACCTCCTTGCCGACCGCGGTGTCGGCGACGACGCGGGACAGATCCTTCGGGTCCTTGACGTCCTTGCCGTCGAACTTGACGACGACGTCGCCGGGCTCGATGCCGGCGGGCTTGGCCGGGCCCTTGTCGTCGACGCCGGCAACCAGCGCACCGCGCGCGGGCTTGATGTTGAGGCTCTCGGCGATCTCGTCGGTGACGCTCTGGATGCGCACGCCGAGCCAGCCGCGGCGAAGCTCGCCGAACTGGCGGAGCTGGTCGACGACGCCCACCACCGTCTTCGACGGCACGGCGAAGCCGATGCCGATGGAGCCGCCGGACGGCGAGATGATCAGCGTGTTGACGCCGATGACGTCGCCGTCGAGGTTGAACAGCGGACCGCCGGAATTGCCGCGGTTGATGGAGGCGTCGGTCTGGATGTAGCTGTCGTACGGCCCCGAGGAGATGTCGCGGTTCTTGGCCGAGACGATGCCGGCGGTCACCGTGCCACCGAGACTGAAGGGATTGCCGATCGCGACCACCCAGTCGCCGAGGCGCAGCTTGTCGCTATCGCCGAACTTCACCGCGACCAGCGGCTTCGGCGGCTTGATCTTGAGCACGGCGAGATCGGTCTTCTTGTCGACGCCGACCAGCTCGGCCTTGATCTTGGTGCCGTCGTTGAGGATGACGTGGATCTCGTCGGCATCCGCAATGACGTGGTTGTTTGTGACGACGACGCCCGACGTGTCGATGATGAAGCCGCTTCCGAGCGAGTTGGTCTTGCGCGGCGGGTTATTGTCGCCGCCCTTGCTGCCGCCACCGGGACCCCGGCGGTTCTTGAAGAAGTCGTCGAAGAACTCCTCGAACGGCGATCCTGGCGGCAGTTGCGGCATGGAGTTGCTGCCGCCCCCCTTGGCCTCGACCGTCTGCGAAGTCGAGATGTTGACGACCGCGTCGATCACCTTCTCGGCGACGTCGGCGATGCCATCCGGTCCGCGTGCATGGGCCGGCGTGCCGAACGCGCTGAAAGCACCGACGGCGAGCGCGGCCAGCCCAACTCGCACACCAAGTCGCACGCGGCAGCGCGATCGGGACGGGGCAATGGTGGCAGCGGTCATTGTGATCTCCAGACAAAGGGATTCGGCGCCAGACTGCGCTCGAACAGGGGCACGGCGCAAGCGCGGAGCTTCACGGGCCTCAAGAGCCCGACAATACGGCCAAAACCAGTCTGGCGCCTTCACTTTGGCGTTGGCCGAAGCCCTAAATCGGCCGCCGCATAACCCAAATCAGGACCAGCCCGGCCACGGCCGAGCCGATCCCGACCGCCCGCAGGATGTTGTCCGGCGTGGCGATGGCGCTTTTCATGGCTTTGCGCATCCAGTTTGGACTGGCCGCGAACATCAAGCCTTCGAGGACGAACAGGATGCCTAGGCCGATGAGGAAGTCGGCGAACGCAATGGACCTCATCGGAATGGAACTCCCGCTATGCTGTTCTTGTCTGGACGAAGGGCGGCGAAAATCCGCCGCCCCTGTCAGCTCACGGCTTCGCCGGCGTCTCGGTTGCCATCTTGCCGGACGGGTTACTGAAGTACCGGAAGAAATCCGAGTCCGGCCGCAGCAGGAAGCGGGTGTCGTTCGAACGCAGCCCGTTCTCATAGGCCGTCATCGACCGGTAGAAGGCGAAGAAGTCGGCGTCCTTGCCGTAGGCCTCCGCAAAGAGTCGGTTGCGCTCGGCATCGCCTGCACCGCGGGTCTGCTCAGCCTGCGAATTGGCCTCCGCGATGATCACGGTCGCCTCGCGGTCGGCCCTGGACTTGATCTCCTGGGCCTTCTGACCACCCTGTGCCCGGAACTCGGCGGCCTCGCGCTCACGCTCCGTCTTCATGCGCAGATAGACCGCCTGGCTGTTCTGCTCCGGCAGGTCGGCGCGGCGGATCCGGACGTCGACGACCTGAATGCCGTAGCCATCAGCCTCGCGGTCGAGCTGGTCGCGGATGCGCAGCATCAGCTTCTCGCGGTCGTCGCGCACCACGTTGATGAACGTGACCTCGCCGAGCACGCGGCGCAGCGCCGCGTTCAGGAGCGTGGTGAGCTGGATGTTGGCGGCCTGGATCGAGCCGACGCTCTGATAGAAGCGCAGCGCGTCCTTGATGCGGTAGCGCGCGAAGGCATCGACCACGAGCCGCTTCTGGTCGGAGGCAATCGCCTCCTGCGACGGGTTCTCAAGATCGAGGATCCGCTTGTCGATGTTGATCACCGAATTCCACGGCGCCTTGAAGTGCAGGCCGGGCGCGGTAACGACGTCGACGGGCCTGCCGAACTGGAGCACGATCGTCTGCTCGGTCTGCTGCACCGTGAACAGCGACATGTAGGCCACGATCAGGACCAGGAGCAGCCCGAGCAGCGTGACGAAACCTGCAACAGGAGACCTCATCGGTTGCCTCCGCTCGAGGGCTGACCGGTGGTAGGCGGCCGCCTGCTCGTCAATTCGCCAAGGGGCAGATAAGGCACGATGCCCTGGCCCGAAGACCCGCCGTCATAGACGAGCTTGTCGGCGCCGCCGAGCACGCGCTCCATCGTCTCCAGATAAATCCGTTCTCGCGTCACGTCGGGCGCCTTCTTGTATTCCTCGTAAACCTTCAGGAAGCGCGCGCTCTGGCCCTTGGCCTCGGCGACCGCCTGCTCCTTGTAGCCTTCGGCGTCCTGCAGAATCTTGGCCGAGCGTCCGCGCGCCTGCGGGACAACCTGGTTGGCATAGGTCTGCGCTTCGTTCTGCAGCTGCTCCTGGTTGGCGCGGGCCGCCTGCACGTCGCGGAAGGCGTCGATCACCTGCGCGGGCGGGTCGACCTTCTGCATTTGCACCTGGGTGATCTGAATGCCGGCGCCGTAGCTGTCCAAAGTCTTCTGGATCAGCTCGTGTACGCCTTGCTCGGTGACGTTGCGCGCTCCGGTCAGGATCGGCTGGATCTGGGATCGGCCGATCACCTCGCGCATCGCGCTCTCGGCGACCGCCTTCACGGTGCCCTCGGGGTTCTGGATGTTGAAGAGGAAGTCACCGACACCGTCCGGCTTGATGCGCCAGAGCACGGTGAAGTCGACGTCGACGATGTTCTCGTCGCCGGTCAGCATCAGGCTCTCTTCCGGCACGTCGCGAATGGAGCGGCCGCGCCGCGCCGGATCCTCGATCAGCGTCATGCCGATCGAGGTGGTGTTGACGCGCAGCGCCTTCGGCAGCAGCACGGTCTCGATCGGATAAGGCAGGTGATAGTTCAGGCCCGGCTGCACGGTGCGGACATGCTTGCCGAAGCGCAGCACGACTCCGAGCTCTTCGGACTGCACGCGGAAGAAGCCCGACAACAGCCAGAATGCGACGATCAGCAGGATGATCAACGTGATGCCGATGCCGGAGAAATAACCGCCCGGCATGATCTGCTGGAGGCGGTCCTGGCCGCGTCGCAGAAGGTCTTCCAGATCCGGAGGCCTCGGCCCGACCGGTTGCGGGCCTGAGCCCCATGGTCCCTTTGGACCCGAGCCCCACGGGCCACCGCCCTGATTCTTCCACGGCATTCGACGTTCTCCTCGGCAGGGTGGAATTGCCACCGCCCGCTTTGTCCGGTCCGGCTTTATAGGGGACAGGCAAGTCCCTTACAACGCAGCCCTGACCGTCTTCCGAGCTATGCTCGGGCACGAAAAAGTCAATGTAAACATTGGCAAAAGCGGTTAATGGCCGCGCCGCCGACGATATGTCACATAGGAGACGTCGGCGCTGTCGTCGGGGCCGGCAGGATGGCGGACGCGTTCAACCTCGTCCCATTCCGCCTTGTCGATGTCGAAATGCGTGTCGCCTTCCGGGCGCGCGTGCACCTCGGTGATCTCGAGACGATCGGCCCGATCAAGCCATTGCCGGAAGATCTCGGCTCCGCCGATCACCGCGATCTCAGTGACCGAACGCCGCAGGGCATCGCCAAGCGCGACCGCGCCGGCATCCGCCGCGGATGTCGTGACGATGGCGCCATTGGCGCGATAGGCTGCATCGCGCGTGACCACGATGTTGGTGCGGCCCGGCAGCGGCCGGCGCAGGGTCTCGAAGGTCTTGCGGCCCATGATCACGGGCTTGCCGATCGTCAGCGCCTTGAAGCGCGCCATGTCGGACTTCAATCGCCACGGCATCGCGTTGCCCGCGCCGATGACGCCGTTCTCCGCGATCGCGACGACGAAGACGATCTCCATCAGGCGGAGCTCCCGGCAAGCTGGGTCAGCGCAGGCCCGGTGACGCGGCACAGCGTCCAGTCGTCCATCATGACCGCGCCGATTGATTTGTAGAAAGCGATCGAGGGTGCGTTCCAGTCGAGGACCGCCCATTGCAGGCGCGACCAGCCGTTGTCGACGCATTCCCTGGCGAGATAGGCCAGCAGCGCCTTGCCGAGGCCCTTGCCCCGATGCGACGGCCGCACATAGAGGTCTTCGAGATAGATGCCGTGGCGGCCGCTGAAGGTGGAGAAATTGAGGAACCACACCGCGAAGCCGACCGGCTCGCCGTTCCACTCCGCGATCGCGCAATAGAGCTGCGGCCTCTCGCCGAACAGCGCCGCGGCGATGTCGGCCTCGGTCGCCTCCACCTCGTGGATCAGCTTTTCGTACTCGGCGAGCTCGCGGACAAAGGACAGGACGAGTCCGGCCTCTCCGGGCTGCGCACGGCGGATGGTCGACGACATCCGTGTCAGACCGCGACTTCCGCCTTGATGTGCGGATGCGGATCGTAGCCGACGAGCTCGAAGTCTTCGTAGCGGAAGGAAAAGATGTCCTTCACATCAGGGTTGATCCGCATCACCGGCAGCGCACGCGGTGCGCGGCTGAGCTGGAGCCGGGCCTGCTCCAGATGGTTTGAATAAAGATGCGCATCGCCGAACGAATGCACGAAATCGCCGGGCTTCAGGCCGGTGACCTGCGCGACCATCATGGTGAGCAGCGCGTAAGAGGCGATGTTGAAGGGCACGCCGAGAAAGACGTCGGCCGACCGCTGATAGAGCTGGCAGGACAGCTTGCCGTTCGCGACATAGAACTGGAACAGCAGGTGGCAGGGCGGCAGCGCCATCTTCTCGACGTCGGCCGGATTCCAGGCGGTGACGATCAGCCGGCGGGAATCAGGAGTGCGCTTGATCATGTCGATGACATTGGCGATCTGGTCGATGCTGCGCCCGTCGGCCGTGGGCCAGGAGCGCCATTGATGGCCGTAGACCGGACCGAGATCGCCATTGGCGTCCGCCCACTCGTCCCAGATCGTGACGCCGTTGTCGCGCAGATATTTGATGTTGGTGTCGCCCTTCAGGAACCAGAGCAGCTCATGGACGATCGCCTTCAGCGGCAGCCGCTTGGTGGTCAGCATCGGGAAACCGGTCGACAAATTGAAGCGCATCTGATGGCCGAACACCGACAGCGTGCCGGTACCCGTCCGGTCGGTCTTCTCGACGCCGTCTGAAAGAATCCGCTCGAGCAGGTCCTGATACTGGTGCATGTTGCGACTGAGCCTTTGGGGAGGCGGCGAACTTAGCGACACCCCCGGCGCTGCGACAGCGGCGATTCGCTGTCCCCGTCGATTATACCCGGAAAAGTGAGTGCTCCCGGCACAAACGACAAGGGGCGAAACCCAGCGTTCCGCCCCTCGCCTAGCGCCTTGATCGCCTTCGCTTAATTTGCCGGCTTGAGCACCGGGCTCCACTTCGCGATCTCGCTCTTGACGAGGGTCGCCAGCGCCTCCGGGGTGCGGTCCTTCGGTGCGGGGATCACGCTGCCGAGCTCGAGCAGGCGCTTCTTCACCGTCTCGTCGTCGAGCGCCTTGACGGCGGCGGCGTTCACGCTCGCCACGATCGCGGGCGAGGTTCCCTTGGGCGCGAACATCGCGTTCCAGGCCTGAGCCTGGAACGCCGGCAGGCCGGCTTCCGCCGTGGTCGGCACGTTCGGCAGCGACGGGTTGCGCTCGGCCGTGGCGATCGCATAGGCCTTGATGGTGCCGGCATTGATCTGCGGGACGGCGTTGACGATCTGGTCGCACATGTAATCGACCTGCCCCGCCACCAGCGCGTTCATCGCAGGTCCCGTGCCGTTGAAGGGCACGCCGACCGGCTTGATGTCGAGGATGGAGTGGAGGAGCTCGCACGAGACGTGCGAAACCGAGCCGACGCCGGCATGCGCGGCGTTCACCTTCTCGGCATTCGCCTTCACATAGGTGACGAACTCCTTGAGGTCCTTCGGCGGAAAGTCCTTCCGCGCCAGGATCAGGATCGGCGTGCCGGCCAGCAATGCGATCGGCTCGAAGTCCTTCTCGGGGTGATAGGCCAGCTTCGGATAGAGCGGCACGGAGGCGGCATGCGTGCCCATATGCCCGGTGATCAGCGTATAGCCATCATTGGCCGCACGCGCGGCACGCGTCGTGGCGGTGGTGCCCCCGGCGCCGACCACGTTCTCGATGATGATGCTCTGCCCCAGCGTTTGCGCCATGTGCCCGGTGACGATGCGTGAGATCACGTCAGTCGGCCCGCCGGCTGCGAACGGCACGATCACGGTAATGTTGCGCGTCGGATAGGTCTGCGCCTCGGCCGTTGCGATGAAGGCGCCCAGCGATGCTATCGCTGCTGCACATGCGCCTGTGAGCGCGCGAATGAACGTCATGGCGATCCTCCCTTTGGACACAATAAAATGCCGGCCCAAAGGCCGGCATCTCCATTTCACGAAGCCGTAACACAAGTCGATTCGACTTCCGAATGCGGCGCGCCGACGCAGGACCGAGCCGACCAGGGTGCGAACGACCTCAGTTCTCGGACTCGGTGAACACCTCGTCACGCTTGGCGCGCAACACCGGTAGCACCGTAAGCACAAGCAGGCCCGCCGCGACCACAAGCAGCACCGCCGACAACGGGCGCGTCAAGAACACGCTCCAGTCGCCACGCGAGATCAGCAGCGCCCGGCGCAGGTTCTCTTCCATCAGCGGTCCCAGCACCATGCCGAGCAGCAACGGCGCCGGCTCGAAATCGTGCTTGATCAGCCAGTAGCCGACGAGCCCGAACACGCCGGCCAGGATGACGTCGACCGGCGCGTTGTTCACCGAATAGATGCCGATCGCGCAGAAGATCACGATCGAGGGAAACATCAGCCGGTACGGCACGCGCAAGAGCCGCACCCAGATTCCGACCAGCGGCAGGTTGATGATGATCAGCATCAGATTGCCGATCCACATCGAGGCGATCATGCCCCAGACGAGATCCGGCTGCTTCTGCATCACCTGCGGCCCCGGCACGATGCCGTGAATGGTCATCGCACCCACCATCAGCGCCATCACCGCGTTCGGCGGGATGCCGAGGGTGAGCAGCGGGATGAACGAGGTTTGCGCCGCAGCATTGTTGGCACTCTCCGGCCCCGCCACGCCCTCGATGGCCCCTCGGCCGAACCGCAACGGGTTCTTGGCGAGCTTCTTCTCGAGCGTATAGGCCGCGAACGAGGCGATCACCGCGCCGCCGCCGGGGAGAATACCGAGAATGGAACCGAGCACGGTGCCGCGCAGGATCGGCGGCGTCGCATCGGCCAGATCCTTCCTGGTCGGCATCAGGCCGGTGATCTTCTGCTGAACGAGATCGCGGTTCATCTCGGCGCCATGGTCGAGATTGCGAATGATCTCGGCAAAGCCGAACACGCCCATCGCCACCGTCGCAAAGCCGAGGCCGTCGGCAAGCTCCGGAATGTTGAAGGCCATGCGCGAGGCGCCGGTCTCGATGTCCGAACCGACCATCGAAAGCAACAGGCCGAACACGATCATCGCAATCGCCTTCAGCACCGACCCCTTGGCCAGCACCACCGCGAAGATCAGGCCAAGCACCATCAGCGAGAAATATTCGGCCGGGCCGAACGCCAGTGCGAGCTTCGTCAGGGGTGCGCCGAGCAGTGCGATCAGGACGGTCGCGACGCAGCCGGCGAAGAACGAGCCGATCGCGGCGATCGCCAGCGCGGGGCCGGCACGCCCTTGCTTCGCCATCTGGTGGCCGTCGATGGCGGTCACCACCGATGTCGCCTCGCCGGGTATGTTGACCAGGATCGACGTGGTCGAGCCGCCATATTGCGCGCCGTAATAGATGCCGGCGAGCATGATCAGCGCGCCCACCGGCGGCAGTCCGAAGGTGATCGGCAGCAGCATCGCGACGGTCGCGATGGTGCCAATACCAGGGAGCACGCCGACCAGCGTGCCGACCAGGGCGCCGATCAGACACATCAGAAGGTTGATCGGAGTAAACGCGACGGCAAAGCCGTGAGCGAGGTTGGCAAAAATATCCATCACGCCCTCACTGCATCAGGAAACGCGGGTACATCGGCATCGGCAGCCCGAGCACGTAGGGGAACAGGATTGCGCAGCCGAGTGTCAGGCAGGCGCCGACGATCGCCGCCTCCAGCCACCGTGTCTCGTGCGAGCCCATCGCCGCGATCATGAAGCTCCCGAAGGCCGTGACAATGAGACCGAGGGACCGGATCGACAGGGCGAAGAAGAGGATCGCGGCCACCACGAACAGCGGCCCCCGCCATGAATAATGAGCCATCGCCGGCCCATCGGTCAGCAGACCGGTCAAGGCGATGCCGGCGGACAAGGCGACCAGCAGACCGCCGAACATGCGCGGCGCGGTCCCTGCGCCGAAGGAGAAGCCCCGCATCCCCTGCAAATCGCTCGATGCATACAGCGCGAACAGGGCAACGGCCATCAGGACGACGCCGCCGACATAATCCTGCGCCGACCGGATCGTCATGAACAGCGTGAGGATCGCCACCGCGAATAGCGGATAGGAATAGATCAGCGCCAGCAGCACGTCGGACGACATCTTCTTGGTGCCGCCGCCGAAAGAACCGAACACGGCGCTGGGCGCGCCGGCGAGCAGAGCCGTCGCATGCCCGGTGACGACCGCCGCCGGACCGCGGCCGGTCCCCCAGCCGAAGATCGTCCCGATCGACCAGATCAATTCGAAAATCTGCGGCGCAATCGCCAGCAGACAAAAGCCGAGCGCCAGCCGGGTGTTTCGGGTGGCTGTCGCTGAGTGGCCCATCGTGTCGGCCATGCCTGTCTCCTCCGCGACCCGTAAGTCACGAGCACTGTTGTTCTAAATCGGCTGGAACTGGATACCCCGCCCGGATCACTGCCTAGCGATTTTCATCAGACAATGCCAGCAAAACTCAACACGCCGCCGGCAAGCAGAAGCCAGAGCGGAATAATGCGCGAGATGGTCGCGCCCGCCGCAACCATCGCGGTCAGAAGCAGTGCAGCAATTGTGCGATCGGTCGAGCGGGCCAGGATCAGGGCGCTCGCTGCCCTCAATCCGATCAACCGCACAATCAGTGCAGCCTGGATCAGGCGGTCGACGCGATTTGGCTCGGCCGGTTCGGGAGCCGGATGCCATGATGGGCAAGTAGCGACGCAGGCAGGTACATCGCCATCGTCGCCAGCCAGCGCGCGTCCCGCGGGCGGCATACCCACCGCGAACGGCGAGACCGAAAGTGGAGATCAAGGACCAGACCGGGCTTTGGCCCGTCATGCTACTTTCCGCCGCAGGAAATAAGTGACGCCCACGCTGACGGGGATCGCGACCAGCAGCCGCGTCAAGAGCCAGGCCGGCGAGCAGGAGAGCGGGCCGAGGCAGTCCAGACCTATCCAAAGGGAACTACGGGATTGCGCCTCCAACCCTCTGTTTTTCGGGAGCTTTGCCCCCTATATTGGGGGTGCCGGTTCGCCGGCTATGGAAATAAACGGTCGTCGTAATAAACCATTCGGACCCGGGGGCGGTACCCGGCGCCTCCACCAAAGCCCACCATCGGGTGAGCCTGAAGCTGGGCTTTGGCGGGGGCGAAATAGGATCGACGAGGGCGTAAAGGGCGTGCTTTTTCCCGGTATTGTTCCGCCGTTATCGGGCTACTGCAATAGTTGCCAACGACAACTTTGCTCCGGTTGCTCAGGCTGCGTAACGCAGTTTGAAAGACCACTCTAAAGTCCTAGCGGGTTAAGCTCCGCTAGGCGGGGTTCGGAGGCACCTGGCAACAGAAGCCTCCACTTTACTCTTTGATTTCTTCTCCGGCGGGGACTCCTGCTCACCCGTCAGGCGCGGTACTATTGCGGCTTGGCGAGTCGGATCGGCAGGGTCCGGCGTCGAGGATGCAACAGGACCACCATGGCGACCGATCATATCCGATACGATGTGCTGGCCCGCGACGCGCTGCGCGGCGTGCTGCGGAAGGTGCTGACCGATGCCGCGGCTCATGGTCTGCCGGGCGAGCACCACTTCTTCATCACCTTCGTGTCCAAGGCCGAGGGCGTGAAGCTGTCGCCGCGGCTGCTCGCGCAATATCCGGAAGAGATGACCATCATCCTCCAGCATCAGTTCTGGGACCTGACCGTGCTCGAAGACCGCTTCGAGGTCGGCCTGTCCTTCGGCGGCATTCCGGAGCGGCTGGTGGTGCCATTCAGTGCCATCAAGAGCTTCCTCGATCCGTCCGTGAAGTTCGGCCTCCAGTTCGACACCTCCGACGTCGCCGAGGTCACCCCCGAAAATCTGCCGGCCGCTCCCGCGCCATCGGCCGTGTCGGTGCCGGCACCTGCCATGGAGAAGGCGGAAGCCGCCGACGAGCCGACTCCACCGAACCAGGGCGGCGCCGAGGTCGTACGACTCGATCGTTTCCGTAAGAAATGATCTAGGTTGGGTCCGCACCCGTCGTACCCGGCCAAACTCCATATATAGAAGTGCATCTCAAGAGGCTGCGCGGCGTCTCGCGCGGCGAAATGGATGTGCTCATGGCCAAAGCTTCCCGCTCGACGACCGCCCGCCCCGCGACCCGCACCGAGACCGACAGCTTCGGTCCCATCGAGGTGCCCGCCGACCGCTATTGGGGCGCGCAGACCGAGCGCTCGCGCCAGAACTTTCGCATCGGCACCGACCGCATGCCGATCTCGCTCGTGCATGCGCTCGGCATGGTCAAGCTCGCCGCCGCGCAGTCCAATCTCGCGCTCGGCCTGCTCGACCGGCGCCGCGCCAATGCCATCATCCGCGCCGCGCGCGAGGTGGTCGAAGGCAAGCTGGACGACCATTTCCCGCTTGTCGTGTGGCAGACCGGTTCGGGGACGCAGAGCAACATGAACCTCAACGAGGTGATCGCCAACCGCGCCAACGAGCTGCTCGGCGGCGAGCTCGGCGCCAAGAAGCCGGTGCATCCCAACGATCACGTCAACATGAGCCAGTCGTCGAACGACTCCTTCCCGACAGCGATGCACATCGCGGCGGCGAGCCGCATCAATGCCGATCTCGTCCCTGCCCTCGGTGAGTTGCTGCGCGCACTGCGCAAGAAGGAGAAGGAATTTTCGAAGATCGTGAAGATCGGCCGCACCCATACCCAGGATGCGACGCCGCTGACGCTCGGTCAGGAATTCTCCGGCTATGCCGCGCAGGTCGAAAGCGGCATCGCCCGGCTCAAGGTCGCGGTGAAGGACCTCTATCCGCTGGCGCAGGGCGGCACCGCCGTCGGCACCGGCCTCAACTCCAAGCCGCGCTTTGCAAAGCTGTTCGCCAAGCGCGTCGCCGGGATCACCAAGCTGCCCTTCACCAGCGCCGCCAACAAATTCGAGGCGCTGGCCTCGAACGATGCCTATGTGCTGGCGCACGGCGCCATCAATTCGGTGGCGACCGGCCTGTTCAAGATCGCCAACGACATCCGCCTGCTCGGCTCCGGCCCGCGCTCGGGCCTCGGCGAATTGATCCTGCCGGAGAACGAGCCAGGCTCCTCGATCATGCCGGGCAAGGTCAACCCGACGCAGTGCGAGGCGATGACCATGGTGTGCTGCCAGGTGTTCGGCAATCACACCGCGATCACTGTCGCCGGCAGCCAGGGCCATTTCGAGCTCAACGTCTACAAGCCGGTGCTGGCCTACAACATGCTGCACTCGATCCGACTGATGGCGGATGCGGCGCGCTCCTTCACCGAGCATTGCGTCAGCGGCATCCGCGCCGACGAGACGCGCATCAGCGAGCTGATGCAGCGCTCGCTGATGCTGGTGACGGCGCTGGCGCCGAAGATCGGCTACGACAACGCCGCCAAGGTGGCCAAGACGGCGCACGCCAACGGCACCACGCTGAAGGAGGAGGCGATGCGGCTCGGCTTCGTCTCGGCCGACGAGTTCGACCGGCTGGTCCGCCCCGAGAAGATGACCAGCCCGGGATAATTCCGAATTCCGATAGCCATCCGTAATGATACGGACCCTCGGCGCCCAAAAATATGCGGTTTTGGGGGTGGGATTTGATTACCGTCAATGTTGCGGCAGGGTGGCGTGTTACGCAGCCCTACTGCCCTCGACGGGGCGAAATTCATCCTTTGATGGCCCCAAGGGCCGATTGACGAGGACGAGCGAATGGCGATCAAGTCTTCTGGGGCGCAATGCGGCGCCCTGTTTCTGAATGTTTCATCCCTCCTGACGAGGATCGGATGATGGAGACGCGGCATGGGGAACGTCATCAACCTGAATCGTTTCAGGAAGCGCGTCGAGCGGGAAGCCTCGGCGAAGCAGGCGGACGCCAACCGGGCGAAATTCGGGCGCACGAAGGCGGAACGGTCGTCCGAAGCGAAGCAGGCGGACCAGGCCAAGGAGCATCTGGACCAGCACCGGATCGATCGCGAGGAGCAGCCATGAAATCGCCGGTCGTGAAACGGTCGATCGTCGTCGCCGGCCACAAGACCAGCGTCAGCCTGGAAGAGGCGTTCTGGAACGGCATGAAAGAGATCTCCGGCCTGCGCAACATGACGTTGTCCGAGCTGGTCGGCGAGATCGACAACAACCGCCAGCAGGGCAATCTGTCGTCGGCGATCCGTCTGTTCGTCCTGGACTACTTCAAGAGCCGCGCCATGGCCGCCCAGCCGGACAAGGTCCCGGCCCAGTAGCCATCGGGGGCGCCCGTGACGGCGCCCCGGCCTCTGCACTTTAAAATCGCTCTAAGGTGCAGCTTCGGCGGGCGGGCGCGCTTGACCTCAATGCCCGGCGTTGAAAATACAGGGCATGACCGACACCACTGAAACGCGTTCGCGCATGCCGCTGGGTCTGGCCCAGCGCGGCTATACCGGCGTCATCCAGCACCTCGCCGCCAAGCAGGCGGACTCGGCGCTTTCGGACGTCGAGCTCGAGAGCCGCCTGATCGAACTCGGCTTCGTCGAGGGCGCCCGGGTCGAGATCCTGCATGAGGGGCTGGTCGGGCGCGATCCGATCGCGGTACGGGTCGACAGCATCACGATCGCGGTCCGCCGTCGCGAAGCCATGGCCATCATCGTCGCCTGACGCGCGACCGGAATTTTGCCCCCAGGCCGTTGATCCCATGGAAGCACCCCTGCTGCATCTCGCTTTGGTCGGCACGCCCAACAGCGGCAAGACCTCGCTGTTCAACGCGCTGACCGGCAGCCGCCAGAAGGTCGCGAACTATCCCGGTGTCACGGTCGAGCGCAAGGAAGGCTTCTTCGTTACACCCCTGGGACGCCAGGTCTCCGTGGTCGACCTGCCCGGCACCTATTCGCTGCGCGGCCGCAGCCCGGACGAGGAGATCACCCGCGACTTCGTGCTCGGCAAGGCCTCCGGCGAGACCCTGCCCGATCTCGTGCTGTGCATCGCCGATTCCACCAATCTGCGCCTGACCATCCGCCTGCTGCTGGAGCTGAAGCGCACCGGGCGGCCGATGATCCTCGTGCTCAACATGTTCGACATCGCAAGCCGCCGCGGCATCGATGTCGACGTCGAGCGGCTCGCCAAGGAGCTCGACGTGCCCGTGGTCACCTCGATCGCGGTGCGCAAGGGCGGCACGGCCGACCTGCTCAAGCTGACCGACGAGATCTCGGCCAAGCTCGCCGCCGTGCCGCAGGACAACAGCTGGCGCGCGCTCAGCGTCAGCGAATTGCGCGCAACCCAGCGCGAGGCCGACCGCATCATCGCCGACTGCGTCAGCCTGCCTGCCCGCCCCGACACCTGGACCGCACGGATCGACGCCATCGTGCTGCATCCGGTCGGCGGGCTGATCGTGCTCGCGCTGATCCTGTTCGTGATGTTCCAGGCGGTGTTCGCCTGGGCGCAGCCGCTGATGGAGCTGCTCAATTCAGGCTTCGAAGCGCTGGGCGAGCTGGTCCAAGCCACCCTGCCCGCCGGCCTGCTGCAGAGCTTCCTTCAGAACGGCGTGATCTCGGGCGTCGGCAGCGTCATCGTGTTCCTGCCGCAGATCATCATCATCTTCCTGCTCATCCTGCTGCTGGAAGATTTCGGCTACATGGCGCGGGCGGCGTTCCTGATGGACCGCATCATGGGCGGCGCCGGGCTGCACGGCCGCGCCTTCATCCCGCTGCTGTCGAGCTTTGCCTGCGCCATTCCCGGCATCATGGCGACGCGCGTCATCGACGACAAGCGCGACCGGCTGACCACGATCCTGATCGCGCCGCTGATGACCTGCTCGGCGCGCATTCCGGTCTATACGCTGATCATCTCCGCGTTCATCCCGGCCAAGGACGTCTGGGGTTTCATCAACCTGCAGGGCCTCGTGATGTTCGGGCTCTATGCCGCCGGCATCGTCAGTGCGCTCGTCGTCTCGTTCGTAATCAAGTTCTTCATGATCCGCGACTTCGCACCGGCGCCGTTCATGCTGGAGCTGCCGGACTACAAGATGCCGCGCCTGAAATCCATCGCGATCGGCATCTACACCCGCGCCAGGATGTTCTTGCAGCGCGCGGGCACCACGATCTTCTCGATGATGGTGCTGATCTGGTTCCTGGCCTCGTTCCCGCAGCCACCCGCGGGCGCCACCGAGCCTGCGATCGAGTTCAGCCTGGCGGCGATGATCGGCAAGGCGCTCGAGCCCCTGCTCGCCCCGGTCGGCTTCAACTGGCAGATCGCTGTGGCGCTGATCCCGGGCATGGCGGCGCGCGAGGTCGCGGTCGCCGCGCTCGGTACCGTCTATGCGATCGAGGGCGGCAAGGAAGCGGCCGAGCAGATCGGCCAGGTGCTGGCGACGAAATGGTCGCTCGCGACCGCGCTGTCGATGCTGGCCTGGTACATCTTCGCCCCGCAATGCGCCTCCACGCTCGCCGTGATCCGGCGCGAGACCGGCAGCTGGACCTGGATGGGCGTCACCTTCGCCTACATGCTGGTGCTGGCCTATGCGGCGAGCTTCGTGACGTACAACGTCGCGGTCGCGCTGGGCGCGGGGTAGCTAATTTAGCCCCCCAAAACAAAAAGTACGAAAACAACCCCATGCACAGTAGACGGGGATCGTGAAATCAATGGCTTACGCGCAGGGCATGAAAATCGTCCTCCGATGGCCAATCCGATGCGCTGCACCCGTTGCTCCGTCGGGCAAAACAGGAGCATGATGGCATCATTGGTTGATTGCCAGAACCGGACTGGGAATTCCTTCGCGCTTGATCTGAATCAAGCTGGCTCTCACGACAACTCCGAAACTGGCACGACATCGTCGCAAGCTGGGCCCATTGTGGGGGGCACGGAGCGACCGAGATGCCGTTACTGGCGTACTTCTGGAAGGTCGGCGCAGCGTTGCTCGCGCTCCTCTTCCTTGCGGACTTTTGTCTGCCCAAGGTTCCGGTTACCGAGAGGACGGTAGACGATCAACCGGCCATCCGCATCCACTCGGATCGCAAATGGCCCGAACGCGTGGTCCTCGACTCGAGCTTGTCAATGTTGATGACGGCCGCCCGTGCGCCGGCGATCGCAGAGCCTGCTTCACCCCTTCCAGAGTCCGCGACCATACGGGCGGAGACCCCTGCAACTGCCAATGCACTCGCGATGACCGGTGCGGAATCGCTGTCGCGCCAAGCCATCGAGCGCAGGTTGCCGCGAAGGTCGCAACACGTTGCGGCGCGATCGAAACGCCACCCGACGCTGCAACAGGTCGTGGCAGCACGGCAGCCACAGCTCGGCTGGTTTGGTTACCGCTACTGGTGACCTAGCCAGCTCTGCTCTCAGCCAGCTCAGCGCATATGGTCCAAAACTGATGTGTACGCTGATGCGCACGATCTATTCGTATTTGATGCATTCGCTTCACTGCCAGCGGAGGCACCTTCGCTTTCTCGACAACAACCAGCGTCACGTCGTCATCATGGACCGACGGAGCCTTGCCGCATTCGACCAGCAGAGGTGACGCCGAACCGGCGTCCGCATTCATGCGAGCCCCATGAAAAAGGCCCCGGTCGCTTCCGGGGCCTCTCGTTCATCGGGAAGTCGCAAAGGTCAATAGCGAGCCGTGACCGGCGCCCCGTAGCCGCCGAAACGGTAATTCAACCGAAGCGTGACCATGTCGACGTCCTGGCTAACCCCGCTGCCGGTGAGGGTGAAACCACCGGGCGTGACCACCCCAGCGAATCCAAAGTTGTCACGTCCCATCCAAAGATGGTCATACTCGATGCCGAACGACCAGTTCGGCGCGAAGCCGTATTCCCAGCCGACGCCCAGAGCGCCGCCCCAGCGCGTGTGCCCGGCCGAGGCCAAGCCGACCCCGGTGACATTGTTGAAGATGTCGAAGCGATTTCGCGTCACGGCGGCGCCGCCCTTGACGTAGAGCAGCGAGGCGTTCCATGCCCAGCCAAGTTGAGCCGTTAACAGCCCGATACCGTCGATCTTGCCCGTGGTCGAAATCGTCGGATCGATCAGGCTGACGCGCGTGTTCTTGATTTCGGCCCAATCGCCCTGCGCCTCCAGGCCAAACACAAACTGGTTGGTTTGCCAGCGATAGCCGATCTGGCCACCCACGAGACCGCCGGAGCGATCGGCGCAGCCAGCTGCAACCGTTCCTGCGGGCGTCACGAAATCCGCGCAGCCATGGCTCCGTCCCCAGCCTCCATTGGCGCCAATATAGAAGCCGCTCCAATTATAGATCGCCACCAAGGGCGCAGGCGGCGGTGTCGTCTTGACGGCCATGTCGGCCGCCATGGCCGGAGCCGTCAAACCCAGCGCCGTGAAGCCGACCGCAGCGATTACAAACTTCCTCATGGTCTCATCCCCTTTTGCTCGTAGTCTTCTTTCGGACGCGCGCCGTTGTGCAGGCTGGCATGCACACGAACTGCGAACACCGTGAAGCGTATGCGTGAGGGCCCTTTTCGGGCGTATCAAAATGGCAACAGTCAAAGACGATCGCTATGCACAGCAACGTGCTTAGTCGCCCGTTGGAATTTGGGACGCTTCGTCGCTGTCCTGCTCCTCGGCAAGCCAAGCGGCGATATCGGACGAGGGTATGAGCCGCCGGGGAAGTTGGGGATTGAGGGTGCCCGCGAAGACCGCGAGTCCTTCATCAAGTTTTGCACGCGCGAACAGCTTAGCCTCGGCCTCTGTGGCAAACGTCTTCGTCTCACGGGGGGTTCGCTGCCGCAGAAGCAAGCCCCGCTTCCGGACTTCGAAGGTGACGTACCAAGTCGCAACCATGATCAAAGCTCGAATGCCACCAGCTCCTCGCTCCTTGTGGTGGGGACACCGGGCGCGCGTTTGATTCAGATCAAGCTGCTGGCCTGCTCGGATTTGCGATCAGCCGGTACGCCAGCCAGAGTACGGAGCGTAGATGAGCATTGCTCGTCGGCCGGTGGCGCTCGTCGGCTGTTCAGCAGGAGCGCGCGGCTGCGACACACTCTTGCGTTGCAGTTACATTGGTCGCGACTGCACAAATCGGCGGTCATTGCGCTGATAGCCGCGGCCAGGCCATCATGCGTCGACGGGCCACCCCGACGCGCCCGGAATGCCGAAGCAGAGCCAGCATGGACCATTTCACCACCGATCGCCTGACCGCCGAGCGGTTGCGCGAGGACCACCTCGCCGACCTTGTCGCGCTGCATCGCGACGCCGAGGTCTCCCGTTTTCTCGGCGGGGTGCGGACGCCCGAGGTCACGCAAGCTTATCTTGCGACCAACATGGCCCATTGGGATCAGCACGGCTTCGGACTCTGGTCGGTGCGAACGAAAGACGGGGCCTTCGCCGGACGAGCGGGCATTCGGCACATTCTCGTGGACGATGTCGACGAGATCGAAATCGCCTACGCGTTCAAGCGCGAATTCTGGGGCCAGGGATTTGCCAGCGAGATCGCGACCGCGCTGACGGACATCGGACTGTCACGGCTTGCGCTGCCGTCCCTCATCGGCATCGTCTATGTCGGCAACACTGCATCCCGCCGCGTGCTGGAGAAATCGAACTATCTCCTCGAGCGCAGCACGAACCGTCACGGCGAAGACGTCGTGATCTACCGCATCCGGCGGTGAGCGCCACAAGGGACCGGAGCTCAGGCGGCTCGCTTGTGTTCATTTTTGAACCGACACGATCCGGTGGTCGGCCCCGTCCCAAGGCCTCGACCCGGTGAATACGCCAATTCGCGCGATTGATTGACGGCGCCTTCGCATTGGGGCGGCAACGATGCGGCCCTGATCGTCCGGATCGTCCGGGGCATTTCGGGACGGGAACTCTAGCCCGGCCCGAGAGTTCCTTAGTCGGCTCTGTTGCCAAATCCGTCTCCCGGCGTGCGCCTGGAGCGCATGGAGAGCTTTCGGAAGATACGCGTAAGGGGGGTTCATGACCGGTCAATCCGCGGCTGCTCCAGGCAGCGACAAGGATTTTCCGAGAATTTCGACCGGCAGCGAAGGGCTGGACGACATCCTCGGCGGCGGCCTGGATGCCAACCGGATGTATCTCTACGAGGGACGGCCGGGCACCGGCAAGACGACGATCGCGCTGCAATTCCTGCTCAGGGGCGTGCGCGACGGCGAACGCGTGCTCTACATTTCCCTGTCCGAAACCAAGCGGGAGCTCGACCTGGTCGCGCGACGGCACGGATGGTCGCTGCAAGGGGTCGACATTTTCGAGCTGGTCCCGCCCGAGACAACGCTCGATCCGGACCGGGAGCTCACGGTGTTCCATCCCGCCGAGATGGAGCTGAGCGAGACAACCAATCTGATCTTCAGGGAGGTCGAACGCATCAATCCCACCCGGGTGGTGCTCGACAGCCTGTCCGAGCTGCGGCTGCTTGCCCAGAATCCGCTGCGCTACAGGCGCCAGGTTCTGGCCTTGAAGCATTTCTTCACCAACCGCAACTGCACCGTCGTCCTGCTCGACGACCTGTCGTCGTCCCAGGACGACCTGCAACTGCACTCCATCGCGCATGGCGTGGTGATGCTGGAACAGCTTGCTCTCGGTTATGGCGCCGAACGGCGGCGGCTTCGCGTGATCAAGATGCGCGGCATCCGCTTTCGGGGCGGTTTCCACGATTTTACGATCGCCGAAGGAGGACTGCGGATCTTCCCCCGGCTCGTCGCGGCCGAACATCACAAGAGCTTTTCCGGAGAGTTCACTCCCAGCGGCAACGCCGAGCTCGATCAGCTGCTGGGAGGCGGCCTCGAGCGCGGCACCAACGCCCTTCTGTTAGGCGCTGCCGGCGTCGGCAAGTCTTCGGTCGCGCTGACCTATGCGATCGCGGCTGCCGAGCGTGGCGAGCATGCCGTGTTCTTCGCCTTCGACGAAGGCCGCGGCACCGTGGAAGCCCGCGCCCGAACACTCGGCCTGTCTCTGCAAGAGCACCTTGAATCGGGACAAATCCGGTTTCAACAGATCGATCCTGCCGAGCTTTCGCCGGGCGAGTTCGCGGCGAACGTGCGCAGGAGCGTCGAGGTCGACAATGCCCGCATCGTCATCATCGACAGCCTCAACGGCTATCTGAACGCGATGCCGGACGAGCGCTTTCTCATCCTGCAAATGCATGAGCTCCTGAGCTATCTGGCTCAGCAGGGCGTGGTCACCATCCTGATCCTGGCTCAGCATGGCTTGGTGGGGCCGATGGAGACGCCGCTCGACATGAGCTATTTGAGCGATGCGGTGCTGATGCTGCGTTATTTCGAGTTCGGCGGAACGGTGCGCCGCGCCTTGTCCGTGGTCAAGAAACGCAGCGGCTGTCACGAGCATACCATCCGCGAGTTTCGGCTCGGCAGAACCGGCATCCGGCTGGGACCGCCCCTCCAGCACTTCAGCGGGATCTTTTCCGGCAACCCGCATTATGCCGGCACCGACATCCCGGAAGGACCGGCCGAATGAGCGCCGACCGGGATCACCGGGTCCTCATATTCGCTCCGATCGGTCGCGACGGCCCCGCATCGGCCGAGCTTTTGCGCGGCGCGAACCTTGCGGCCATCAACTGCACAAGCCTGCCCGAACTCGTCAGCGAGATGACCGCCGGGGTCGGCGCCGTGTTCTTGGCCGAGGAAGGATTGTTCGGGAAAGACACGGCGCCGCTGGCACAATGGATAGCGGGCCAACCGCCATGGTCCGACCTTCCTTTCGTCGTCCTCACCAGCCATCGCGAGCAGCCTGCGGTCGTCGCCTGGCGGCGCAGCATCGTCGAGCTTCTCCGCAACGTTTCGCTGCTCGAAAGGCCGGTGCAGCCGATCACGCTAACCAGCGCCATCCAATCGGCGATGCGGGCACGCCGGCGTCAATACGAACTCCGCGCGCTGCTAAAGGCGCGCGAGCAGACCGCGCAGGAGCTCGAGAAACTGGTGATCGAGCGGACCAAAGCGCTGGAGGAAGCCAACAAGCAGCTTCGCCTCGAAATGGAGGAGCGCGCGCGCGTCGAGGAAACGCTTCGCCAGGCCCAGAAGATCGAAGCCATCGGCCAGCTCACCGGCGGCGTGGCGCACGACTTCAACAATCTGTTGATGGTGATTTCCGGCGGCCTCGACATGCTCGACCGCCAGGCCGATCCGAACCGCCGCCGCCGCCTGATGGACGGAATGATCCAGGCGGCGCAGCGCGGGGCGAGCCTGACGAGGCAACTCCTGGCATTCTCGCGGCGGCAGAAGCTCCGGCCGGAGCCGGTCGACGTCGCCGCGCAGATCGGCGGTATGCGCGAGCTGCTCGATCGCAGCCTGAGGGGCGACGTCCATGTCGAGTTCGACTTTCCGGAGCAGCTGTGGCCGGTGGAGGTCGATCCCGGAGAGCTCGAGCTCGTCATTCTCAACCTGGCCGTCAACGCCCGCGACGCCATGCCCAACGGCGGCACCATCGTCGTGCGCGGGGAAAACCTGCCCGACCTGAGCGAGGGCGAGATCGCCGGCGACTATGTCCGCCTGTCCGTCATCGACACCGGCGTCGGCATGCCCAAGGAGATTCTGTCGCGCGTGTTCGAGCCGTTCTTCACGACCAAGGACGTCGGCAAGGGGTCGGGACTTGGGCTCGCGCAGGTCCATGGATTTGCGACGCAGTCGCAGGGCACCGTGCGGATTCAATCTGAGGTCGGCCGGGGCACGAGCATCGAGCTGTACCTGCCGCGATCCTTCGAGACTCCGTCCGGCGAACGACATCTCATCGACATCACCAGGGCGCGCCCGAAAAAGAGCAATCAGGGGCAGATCCTGCTGGTGGAGGACGATGACGAGGTTGCGGCACTCGTCAGCGAGATGCTCGGCCAGCTCGGTTACGAGGTCACGCGCGCCGCCAGCGCTGCCGCGGCGCTCGGCGCCCTGGCCGATGGCCGCTCGGTCGATGTCGTTTTCTCGGACATCATGATGCCGGGCGGCATGAATGGAGTCGAGCTTGCGCACGAGATCAAGAAGCGACGAAGCGACATCCCGATATTGCTGACCAGCGGATACGCCGAAGCCTCGGTCCGTGAAGCGGAGAGCGCGGGTATCGAGATCTTGCCGAAACCCTATCACATCGACGATCTGGCTACGGCCTTGGCCGCGGCGAAGTCCAGCCTACGGCGCGATGCGGGATCCCAACGCTCGAATTCCCGTTGAGAGCCGCTCCGGATTTCGCTCGCGTTGTATCTGTGGCCATGCTTCGAGCGCCCGCCGTTGGCGGGACCTCAGGATGAGGACCGGGTACGTGGCACCGTCTCAGCGCGCCACCATACCAAGCCTTACCGGAAATATCCCAGCACGAGATCGACGTCCGCGCTGCGGGCCGCGGCGCCGTTCAGCTCGGCGTCGATGACGCGGCGACAGGCATCGATCGCGGCGTGGTCGCCGAGATCGTTGGCGGCTTCGAGCACGAGCCAGGCGGCGTCAACCGAGGCCTTGTCCGGAGCTGCGCCGCCGAGATCGGCGCTGGCGGCATTGACGAGATTCTTCTTGCGAACGGCGGTGCCGAATTGAGGCAACATTGCAGGTACTCCCCTCTCCTAGTGGACCTGTCAGTGGACTTTGTCAGTGGACTTGGAGCTCGGGCTGACGGCCCGCATCGGCACCCGCGCCGGTCTTGCGCGACTGGTAGAACTTCAGAATGCTGCGCGAAGTCTCGATGTTGAGCCGGCCGAACTCGCGCTCGTTGTCGCGGAGGTCGCGCGCCGTGATCAGATGATCCTTGGCACCGAGGAACAAAAGCGACATGGTCGTGTCCCAGGAGAAGTCGAGCGCCTTGCACAGCACCAGCATCATCTCGCGATTGCGGTCCATCAAGGCGCGCTCGATCACGTCGACCGGCAGCGCCGACAGCAGCGACAGGCCGATCTGCACCTCGTCGAAGCGGTGTTGGCGGGCATAGTTCGAGATCGAATCCTGGTTGAGATTGCCCTGGCGATACTGCGTCGTGACCACGCGCTTGGCGACGAAATAGCTGCGCGAGGACGGGCCGAACTTGGACTGGAGATCGCCGGTGACCTCGGTCACCGAGCTCTGGATCTGCGACATCATCTCGGGCCGCTCGATCTCGAGGCGGCGGCGGACGTCTTCGGAGGCCTTGGCGATCAGCTGCTGGAAGATGTGGCGCGGCACGTCCTTGCGCAGGCCGAGCTGCTCGGCAAGGATCGAATCGCCCTCGGCGCGGCGGACCATGTGCAAGAGGCCCGAGCCGGAGAAACGCGCGCCTTCGTTCCTGGCGACCGACGTCACGACCTCCTGGTTGCCACGCTTGACCAGCACGTCGGTCACGGCTTCGCCGATCGACTTGCGCTGGGAGATCGCGAGCAGATGCGACTGGCTCTTGGTCAGGGCGCTCTCGACCAGCATCTTCTCGTCGATACGAGTGGAATCGCGCAGCACGGGGCCGGCAACCGCGATCTCATCGTCGAGCGCGAGCTTCTCGATGACGTTGAGCGGGGCGTGATCGCAGGCCGACATCACCTCCGAGAGCTGCGCCCGCGCGGCGACCTCGATCTCGTCGGCGAGCCGGCCGATCACCTCGCCGAACGTGCTGATCTCGTCGTCGCTGTAGCGGCCGGTGATCAGGATGTCGGTCGCGTGCCACAATGCGCGCGCCCGGCTTTCGTCGGTGCCGCGCGCGATCGCGTCGTCCAGATCCTGCAGAAGCGATTTCGCCCCGTTCATCTCGATAACCCCAATTCTTGGCAGCCCCAGTTCTTGGCAGCCCCTTGGCGAGCCGTCCCGCCGCTCGCGGCGCCACGCCGAATTCCTCTGGAAACCAACGCTAGAGATGAAACGCGAGAATTCAGTAAAACCGGCAAATCAGTTTTGCCGACGAAAATTCGTTCAAATGCGAGGGAATGAGTTAAGAGGCGGGGAAGATGCTGCGCGGGAGGTGCGCTCCCTCTCCCGCTTGCGAGAGCTTTGCGTAATGAGTTGTGCTGGAGTGAAGTTCGATATGGGGCTTTTTTTGAACGGCCTCGCGTAGCCCCAGAGGGGTGGGGCGTCTGTTTTTCGTGGCCGCGGGGTAGCGGCGGGTGGTGGTCACGCTGCGGCTCCTATCGGGCACAGCACCGCCCATCGTTTGAGGTTCATGGCGAGGCAGATCAGGCGCAGATGCGTCTGATTGCGCGCCAAACCCAGATAGCGAGCGCGCGCCCAGCGGTAGCTGCCCTTGAGGCGCGCGAAGACCTGCTCGACCGGTGCGCGGCGCTTTCCCACGGCATTGTTGAAGCGCTTCTGCCGCTCGGTGAGCGGATGATGCTTGTTCGGCCGGAACATCAGCCTCGGCTTGATTCCTCGCGCGGCGAGCCCGCTGCGGCGCTCGTGCTTGTCATAGGCTTGGTCGGCATAGACCGCCTTCTCATCACCACAGACCAACTCGTCGGCGGGCACCGTGTCGTTGACCGCAGCGTCGGTCAGCTTGCTGCGGCGGACGATGGCCGAACTCTGATCCATGCCGATATGGGCTTTGTAGCCGAAGTACCGCTTGCCGCCCTTCTTGGTCCAGCGTGCATCTGGATCGCGCTTGCTGTTGACCAGCTTGCTCGGTTCACGGCCGTCCGGGCCGGGCGGCTGCGGGTCCTCTGGCGGCTTCGGCGGCTTTACTGCTGCCGAGATCAGGCTCGCATCGATCAATGTGCCCCGGCGCAGCACCAGCCCGCGTGCGTCGATCTGATGCAGGATCTCGGCGAACAGCTTCTCGTCCAGACCGGCTCGCTGCAAAGCCTCGCGGAATCGCCAGATCGTCGTGTGATCAGGCGTCTCGTCGCTCAGCACAAAGCCGCAGAAGGCGCGGAACGAGGCCCGGTCGTCGAGCGCTTCCTCCAGCGCCGGATCGGAAAGCCCATACCATTGCTGCAGCAGCAGCGCCTTGAACAGCACCAGTCGCGGATAGGGCGGAGGGCCGCGCTCCGGCTCCGGAAGACCATTCAGCACTCTCTCCACTGCCGCCCAGTCGACCAGTTCGCCAATCCGCTTCAGCACCGGGCTACCCTTCCCTCGCCGCGATACCAGCGCGTCCGCGAAGCTCGGTTGCCCAACCTCTCGATATGCCATCCGAATCCGCCTCCACCACAGGCCCTAGAGAATCGCAAATCCTCCTCTTGTGCAAAGCTCTCGCGTGCGGGAGAGGGTTGGGGAGAGGGTGTCTCCGCAATGGGACACTCCCCCAGAGGATAGAGCCCTCGCCCGCCGCGCTCTGCGAGCGCGCCGGCCTCTCCCGCGCACGGGAGAGGCAAGAAAAGCCCGCGGCTCGGTCCGGGCAACCCAAGAGCGCCTACGGATTCTGCGGCGTCAGCACCAGCGGCGGCTTCGGCCTCGGCTTGGCGGGCGGCGGGCCCGGGGCCGGCTTCACGTCGATCGGCGGCGGGAGGGGCGCGACCTGCTGGCTGGCAAGAGGCGGGCTCGGCGCGGCGGGCGCGGCCTGTGGAGCCTTCGGGGTCGGCGCCGGCCTCGATTCCAACTTGGGCTTTGCCGGTATGCGGCGCGAATCCTGGCCCGGCACCGGCACATTGGCCGGCGCCTGCTCGGGCGCGCCATCCGGAGAGATCAGTGTCGGCAGCGCCGCGGTGGCCGGCGGCGGCTCGCCGCGCTCGATGGCGTCGAGGCGCCGCGTCTCGCGATCGATCGTGCGCACCGCAAGCCACGACGACAGCGGCGCGAGGTCGATGGTGCGGCTCAGCCTGTCGGGCGGGCCTGCCGCGAACAGCTGAATCTCCGGCGGAGCGCCGGAGAGCCCGGTCATGATCGGCGTCAGGCTGGCGCGGATATCGGCCTGGTCGGCGGGAATGTCGTAGCCGCCGGAGACGATGGCGCGAGCATTCTTCGCTTCCAGCGGCGTTGCGCCGACCCGCAGGCGGCCGTCGCGGATCGTGAACGGAACCTGCGCCGAGGGCACCGCGATGCGACCCGACAGCGCGGGCTCGACGAGCTGCCGCAGCCGGTTGTCGTCGTTGACCTGGCCGCCGTCGCTGGCGCGGATGGCGATCTCGAACGCACGCGGATTGAGGCCGGCGATCTCGGCGGATTCGAGCGTCACCGTGCCGTTGCCGGCGAGCGCACCGGTGAGGGCCGCGACGCTCCGGCCCTGGCTGGTCAGCGCCATTTGCGCCGAGGCGCGCCCCTTGGGCAGCGCGAGGTCGCGATAGCGCAGCGCCGACGCATCGACATTGCCGAGCTCGATGCGCGCGTTCAGCGCAAGGCCACCCGGGCCGTTGCGCGCGTCGAGGCTTGCGGACATTTCGCCGCCGCCGACGCCGCCTTTGAGCGCATCGAGTGCGAACGACTGGCCGTCGCTCCGGATCGTGCCGCCGAAGGGACGCAGCTCGATGCCGCCGGGCAACGTTCCGCGCAAGGCCTGAAAGGCGATGCGGCCGCGCCAGCCGCTGACCAATCCTGCGCTGAGCGGCTCGCCGGACTCACGACCGGTCGCGCCGACGGCGATTGCAAGCGCCGGCACCAGATCGAGCGAGTCGAGCCCGATCTCGCCGTCGATCGATCTGTCCTGATCGAGCGTCACCGCAACATGGCCGCGCAGATGCGAGCCGGCGGCATTGCCGTCGAGATCGCCGAAGGTCAGGCGATTGCCTGATAGCGTGAGGCGGGAGGACAGGCTGACATTCTGCGCCGACTTGTCGGCCGCGCTGGTCCCGAGCAGCGGCGCCAGATTGGCGTTGCGCACACGCAGGTTCACGCTCGCCTTCGTTTCCAAAGCTTTGGGCTCGGACGGTTTGGGCTCCGACAATTCGAGGCTACCTTGCGCGTCGGCATCGAGCCCGCCGCCGTTGAGCCTTGCGGTCAATTGCAGGGGACGGCGCCAGGTCCCGCTCAAGCGGCCTTCGAATTGCGAGGCGCCCTCGCCCGCGGCCACGATGCGATCGAGCCCCAGCAGCGCCAATAGCGAGCCGGCCTGCGGCGCCGCGACTTTCGTGTCGAGCGTGAAGTCGCTGTTGCGCAGGCGTTCGAGGTCGATGCCGCCGATGGCGGCCGCCGGCGTCTGTGCGGCCAGGGTCGCCGAGGCCTTGAGCTGGGGCGCGTCGAGGTCGAGCACGAGGCGGGCATTGCTGCGATCGGCATGATCGGCGTTCTTGTCGAGGCTGAGATCGAGCTTGAGACGGGTCGCGCCGGGCAAAGACGGAAGCGCATCGAGGCGCGCGCGCAGAGCGGGCGCAAACGGCTCGACCAGCGCGGTGAGCTCGCGCAGCGAATTGGCCGAGGATTTCAGCGCGAGCTTGCCGGTCGTCCTGGTGCGGTCGAAGCTGCCGCTCGCCTCCGTGGTCACGCCGCCGCCCTGGCCGAAGCGCAGCTGCTCGAGCGACAGCGACGCCGGGCTATAGGCGAGCATGGCCGCGAACGGCCGCAGCTCCTGGCCGGCCGAGACGGCGCGGCCGACATCGAGCGCGAGCTTGGCCTCGTCCGGCCATTCGCCTTGCGGCCCCGCCAGGGCGCGCACGAAGCTCGCGGCGGCGTCGAGGTCGAGCCGGTCGGCCCTGAGGTCCGCGTCGATCCGCGAGCCCTTGCTTGCGCCGGTTTGCACGAAGGCGATGCGGCCTTCGACGGCGCCGCCGTCGATGTCGGCCTTCAGCCTGTCGATGGCGAGATGATTGGCGGCGATGGTGACGTCGCCGGAAAGGCGCAGCGGCCGCGTGCTGCGGCGGGTGATCTCGCTGCGGCCCTGCAGCCAGGCCACCAGCGCGTCGGGATCCGAGGACTCGACGCTGAGCCGGCCGCTGAAACTGTCGGCGCCGGGAGCCGCGCCATTGAGCGAGACCTGCGTCATGCCGGGCGCGCGCAGCTCCAGCCGCCGGAAGGTCCAGGACCGGCCATCGGTCGCAAGCTCGGTTGCGATGTTCTGCAGCGGACGGCCGCCGAGCATGATCTGATCGGCATTGAACTCGATCTGCGCCGGGATCGGCACCTGCGGGATCGCCGCAAGGCCAGCGCGCAGCGCCGGCAGGACACGCTGCGGATCGGCATCGTCTCTGGCGGTCAGCCTGTCGGCATCGACCTGCCGCGCCGACAGCACCGTGCGCAGCAAGGGCGAGGCGCCAAACCTGAGATCGCCGACGCCGCCGAGCTTCAGCGCGTTGTCCTCGGTGCCGAAGCTCGCGTCGATCTGGTCGAATTTCGCGCCGGCCGGATCGGCCTTGAGCCGGGTCGCGAGCTTCCAGGGTGTCGGCCCCGCCTCGCCCGCCTTCCTGGCCGCGGGCACGGCAAGCGTCAGCGCGCCCTCGAATTTCGGCTGGCGATTCTCGAAGGCGAGCACGCCTTCGAGATCGGCGAGGATGGCGCGCTCACCGGGATCGATGTTGAGGTGGAGACGGGTCGCGCTGCCGTCGGCGCTGGGGCCGGAGGAGACGCGGAACGGGTAGCGCACGCCGCGCGCGGTGAAACTGCCGTCGCCCCGCACCGAGCCCGCGAGCGAGCGCACGTCGCCGGAGAAGGCGATGTCGTTCAATTCCAGCGTCGAGCGGCTGGCGGCATCGTGCAGAGCGATGCGGCCGGTGAGGTTCAGCCGCTCGATGGCGAGGGAGGCCAGGTTGAAGGTGCCGCTCGCGGTGGACGGCAAATCGACCCGCCCGCGCGAATCCAGGCCAAGATCGACCGCCATGCCGCCGACCGAAAGCTCGGTGGCACGCCATTCGCCGCGCATCAGGGAGCCGAGGCTGAACTCGACATCGAGCTTGTCGGCGCGCAGGCGGCCGAGATCGTTGTTGCCCCCGAAGGTGACGCCGCGCAGCCGCAGCGTCGGCGCCGGCAACAGCCGCGCGTCGAGCTCGCCCGCCACCCGCACCGGCACGCCGATGATCTTGCCGGCCTCCGCCTCGAACTGGGGCCTGAACTGGTTCCAGTCGATGTAGTACGGCCCGATCAGCGCGGCCAGCAGCGCAATGATGAAGGCAATCGCCAATCCGAGCAGCGTCGTCTGCACGGGTCTCCCCTCGGCCAAACCGGCCCGGGCCGAAGCTGAGGGCCTCAGGCGCGCCGGAACAGCCCCTTATATAGGGGGAAGTGTGGCGAAGTCACAGCGACTGTTGCGCGCGGAGGTTAACGCGCAAGCCCCCTCACCAGCTCGCCGGCAGCCGCTTCAGCCCGCGCAGCACGAAGGTCGGCCGCCATTCCGGGGTCTCGACGTCGTCGATGCGCAGATCCGGCAGTCGCCGCAGCAGCGTGGCAATGGCGATCTCGGCCTCGATGCGCGCCAATTGGGCGCCCAGGCAGAAATGGATGCCGCCGCCGAACGACAGCGGCTTGACGTTCGCCCGGGTGACGTCCAGCCGGTCGGGCCGGTCCGGATAGACGGCGGGATCGCGGTTGGCCGAGCCGAGCAGGCAGAGCACGGTCTCGCCCTTGGGAATCCTCGCGCCGCCGAGATTGTCGATATCCTCCAGCGCCACGCGTCCGGTCATCTGGACCGAGGAATCGTAGCGCAGGAACTCCTCGATCGCGCCCACCATCAAATCGGGCCGCGCCTTGAGCAGCGCGAGCTGGTCCGGATTGCGATGAAGCGCGAGCAGGCCGTTGCCGATCAGGTTGACCGTGGTCTCGTGGCCGGCGCCGAACAACAGGATGATGTTGGCGGTCAATTCCTCGTTGGTGAGCTTGTTGCCGTCCTCCTCGGCCTGCACCAGCTGGGTGATGAGGTCGTCCCCGGGATTCTTGCGGCGCAGCTCGAACAGCTGCTGGAAGTACATTTGCGCCATCAGGTTGCCGGCGTTGCCCTGCTTGATCTCCTCTGGAGACAGAGGCACGGGATCGAGCAGCCGCCCGCCGTCGCGCGAGCTCTTGTAGAAGGTCTCGCGATGCTCCTCGGGAATGCCGAGCATGTCGCAGATGATGGTGACGGGCAGGCGAAAGGCGAAGTCCTCGATCAGGTCCATGTGGCCGCGCTCGGTCACGGCATCGATTGTCTGGTCGACGATCTCCTGGATCCGCGGCCGCATGTCTTCGACGCGGCGGGCGGTAAAGGCCTTCACGACGAGGCCGCGCAGGCGGGTGTGGTCCGGCGGATCGGCTTGCAGCATCCAGTAGCTCATGCTGCGAAACACCGGCTCCTTCATGATCTCGGGGCCGTAGCGGCGCGTGGTGCGCTCGACGAAATCCTTGCCGAAGCGCTTGTCACGCAGCACGAGACTGACCTCGGCGTGACGGCTGGCGACGTACTGGCCGAACGGCGTCACGTGGATCGGGTCGAGCGTGCGCAGCCGTTCATAGTGCGGATAGGGATCGCGGATGAAATCGGGCGAGAGCGGATTGAACAACGGTCCGCCGGCGGGTTGCACTTGCTCGTTCATGGTGACCTCGAATCGGTTGGCGCATGACACGAATACGCAAGGCTGCCCCATCGCCCGGCGTAACCATCCCTGAAAGATTATCAACTCGATACATTGTTGTATCGAGTTGCATTCTGCCCTAAGCTGCGCCGATGTCAAGGGTGAGAACCAGGCCGACCAGGGACGACACGCGCGAGGCGCTGTTCGAGGCGGCGGCGCGCCTGTTCGAGGCGGACGGCATCGGCGGCGCCAGCATCGAGGCGATCGCGGCGGCGGCGGGCTTCACCCGCGGCGCGTTCTATTCGAACTTTGCGAGCAAGGACGAATTGATCATCGCTATGCTCGAGGACCATGTCGCGCAGTCGATCCGGCGCAACATGGACATCCTCGCCCAGCACCACAATCTCGACGATTTCATCGCGGCGCTGAAGACGATGGACCGCAGCCGGCAGGATCCGCTCGGCCGCTCGCCGCTGCTGCACATGGAGATGATCCTGTTCGTGGCGCGCGCCGAAAAGCGCCGGCCCGAGCTCGCCAAACGCCTGCGCGCGCGGCGCAAGCTGGTCGCGGACATCATCGAGGCGACGCTGAAGAGCAACGGCCGCAACCACAATCTGGACCCGCCCTGGATGGCCGCGATCGTGCTCGCGCTGGAAGACGGCTTTCGCCTGCACCGGCTGATCGATCCCGAGACGACGCCGGCCGACAGCTTTCTGCGCGCGCTCACGGATTTGCGACGCAGGACGGGGTTGGCCTCCGCCTAGCGGATGCCTGCAGCGGTCAGCGCGACCACGCCGGCGTCCCTGGTCGACGCATCGAGAGCATTGCCCGTCGTTGGCCGGTGCGCAGACGATAGTACTGGCTATTGCAACGCCAAAGGCGCATGCTCACAGCAGCCGGCACCGGTTGGGGCTTCACTTGCGAAAGGCAGGCGCGCATGACCATCCGCTCGCGGCAAAAAGCCGTCTCGTTCAGGCATTCGCTCCTCGTGCCCACCGTCGATCTCGCCGATGCGCAAGCTGCAGATGCGAGGATCGTCAATGGATGACCGGCCGGTCGATCTCGACAAGCACCGTGGCATGGCCGCGCAGAAGGCCACCGACCTGCGCCGCGCGCTGGCCGAGGTCGAGGCTCATGTCAGAGAGCTGCGCGAGCGCGAGGCCGACCTCGAGCACCGCATGATGACGGTGCCCGCGGCATCCTGGCCGGAGGCCGCAGTGAAGGCGCGCCATCTGCTCAACCTCTATGCTGCAAGCCTGCCCGCCGAGGACACGCGCCACCGCGCGCTCGTGTCGGCGCTGTTCGACGATTTCGCACGGCTATCCGGAGACGGCTGAGCCGAGCGACGGCTGCCTGCATTCTACGCGCATGCTGGCGCGAACGCGCCAGGAAACCGACGTGTAATGGAGCAAGCCATGACACTGACCAGCGGCCGCTTTATCGGCCATGAATACGACCGGATGATCGTACGGTTCTCGATGCTTGACGGCGCCAGGGAGATTCCTTGCGCAATTTCGACCTCCGCAATGGACGATCTCGAGCAGGGCCGCAAGTCAGGCCCGAGCAGCGGGAAGCCCAATTCGCCCGTCTACGGGATCGCATCGAAGCATGCGCTGCGAGCAAGTATCGCGCCACGGAATTCGAAGGCACCCCGCCGGGCATCGTGCTGCGAGGCATCGACTTCAGGCGATAGGATCTCGGCCCAAGGAACACAGCCGCGACGCTTGGTCGGGCTTTTCTGCGGCGTCACGGCTGACGCGCGCGGCGAGGTCCGGAAAGCAGATCGTTGCTACTCCGGCCTCGCCTTGATTTCCGGCAAGGGCGGCTTGCGCTCGAAAGGCTTCTTCTTCGGTGGTGCGGGCAGCAATCCTTCCCTGATCGCCTGCTTGCGAGCGAGCTTGCGGGCGCGGCGAATGGCCTCGGACTTCTCGCGGGTCTTTCTCTCCGACGGCTTTTCGTAGGACCGTCGCTGCTTCATTTCCCGGAAGACGCCTTCGCGCTGCATCTTCTTCTTGAGAACGCGGAGCGCCTGCTCAACATTGTTGTCTCTGACGAGTACGTGCAATTGATCCTCCTGGCTCGGGCTGCGAATGCGATATGTCCTGCAGGGCAGCCGATTGCGCAGGAGCTTCATTGCGATGTGTGAGGATAGTGGCCGCGACATTCGTCGCGGCTTCGGACGAGCCGATCTGCTTGTCACAGCGAGCATCTTGGTGGCGTCACGTGACCACCGTCGTGCTGCACTGTCAATCGATAATCCCTTGCTCGCAGATCGCTGGCTTGAGATCGCTGCGCCGTTTCACGGATGTACTGGAACGGTCGCCTTGCCCGCTCGATCCCGGGATTGAGCGGGTTTAGTCGTTGCGGGGAGTGCAGATCGTGCCCGACCAAGCGGCCGATTGCCTCGGGCAGGCTGAGCCTGTCGTTCTGGCGAGCCATCCATGCCGCGATCGTGCAGTATCGCTCAAAGCCGCTAGGCCGACTGCTTCACAGCAGCCTTGTCCACCGCAACATCCAGCCGCCCCAGCATCGCCCTCGCCTGCTCGGCGCAGTGCTCGATCAGCCAGTGCTCGAAGGCGACCGGCGGCAGCGCCGGTGCGTAGAGGAAGCCCTGGACGATGTCGCAGCCGAGCTCGGCCAGCGTGTTGCGCTGCCCCTCGGTCTCGACCCCCTCGGCGACCACGCTCATGCCGAGGCCCTGGCCGACGCGGATCACGGCGGTGGCGATCGCGAGCGCGCCAGCGTCACGCTCGATGTCGCGCATGAAGCTGCGGTCGATCTTGAGCTCGCGGATCGGCAGATGCGCGAGCCGGCTGAGGCTGGAATAGCCGGTGCCGAAATCGTCCACCGAGAGACCGACGCCGAGCTCGCGGATCGCGTTCATCGTCTCCAGCGCCGCGGCGCCGTCCTGCATGAACGCGCCCTCGGTGATCTCCAGCATCAGCGCGTCGGGCGGCAGATCGTGCTCGGCCAGGATGTCCTTGAGCCGCGCGGCCAGCGTGACGTTGCGGAAATTGATCGGGGACAGGTTCACCGAGACGCAGGGAATGTCGAGCCCGGCGCGACGCCAGCTCGCCATCTGGCGGCAGGCCTCGCGCACGGACCACAGGCCGATCTGCTCGATCAGGCCGCATTCCTCGGCGAGCGGGATGAACTTTGCCGGCGAGACGTCGCCGAGCACGGCATCGCGCCAGCGCGCCAGCGCCTCGACGCCGTGGATCGCGCCGTCGCAGCTGCGGATCTGCGGCTGGTAGCTGAGGCTCAGCGCGCCCTCCGCGACGGCGCGGCGCAGCGCCGCGATCAGCGCCAGCCGCTGCTCGGCGAGCACGCTCATCTCGGCACTGAAGATGCGATGCGTCGAGCGTCCGGCCTGCTTGGCCATGTACATCGCGGCATCCGCCTGCTGCATCAATGTGTCGATGTCGGTGGCGTGATCGGGATAGAGGCTGATGCCGATGCTGGCGGACATCGGCATCAGCTTCGATCCGAGCCGCAACGGTGCGGACAGGGCCTCGGTGATCCCGGCCGCGATGCGCTCGGCGTCTTGCGCATTGCGTTGCGGCAGCAGGATGACGAATTCGTCGCCGCCGAGCCGTCCCAGCATGTCGTCGGGACCGATCTGCTCGCGCAGGCGCTGCGCGAGCAGGATCAAGAGCTCGTCGCCGGCGGCGTGGCCGAGCGTGTCGTTGACGTCCTTGAAATGATCGACGTCGAGGAAGGCGAGCGCGACATGGCCTCCGGTCGGACAGGCATCGATCGCGGTCGCGATCAGGTGGCGCAGCCGCGCGCGGTTCGGCAGGCCGGTGAGCATGTCGTGATAGGCGAGCCGCGCGATTTCGGCGCGCGCCTCCTTGCGCTCGATCGCGAACGCGCCGAGGTTGACGCAGGCATCGACGATCTGGCGGTGCCATCTGCTCGGCGCCCGCGGTTCGCGATAATAGAACCCGAAGGTGCCGATGACCCGGCCGTCCTTGGCCTTGATCGGCGTCGACCAGCAGGCGCGCAAGCCCACTTCGAGCGGCCGCGCCTTGTAGGGCTGCCAGCGCGGATCGGCATCGATGTCGGCGACCAGAATCGGAATTCCGTAGAAGGCTCCGGTTCCGCACGTCCCGACCTCGGGACCGATCGCGATGCCGTCGAGCGAGCGGGAATAGTCCTCGGGCAAGCTCGGACCGCCCAGCGGATGGAGCAGGCCGGCGGCATCGACGTGCAGCAGCGAACAGACGACGCCGGGCGCGATCTGCTCGACGCGGCGGCACAGCCGATCGGCAATCTCGGTGATCGGCGCCTCGTCGGCGAGCGCCGCCATGATCAGCTGCTGCAGCGAGCGCAGCTGCCGGGATTCGGTGATATCCTCGACCAGCGCGAAGAGGTGCTTGACCCGGCCTTTCTTGTCGCGGAAGGCGTCGATCCGGGCGGAGACCCAGATCTCCTCACCATCCTTGTCGTAGGCGAGCACCTCGACCTCGGCGCGATGCCCGCCACGCATCAGCCGCTTGACGAGCAACGCAACCGCCTTGCGATCGGTGTGGCGGCCGGCAATGAGCTCGCCGGCGCGGCGGCCTTCGGCCTCCTCGCTGCCATAGCCGAACAGCGCCGTGAACGCGGAGTTGACGTAGACGATCTTCTCTTCCACGTCTGTGATGATGACCGCGCGATTGGTCTGGTCGGAGACCGCGTGGAGAAGTCCGATCCTGGCGCGGCGTTCGGCATCGAGGGTAACGTCGCGCGCGAACACGATGCGATGGGTCGCTCCGTCGACCGTCGCCGACCACATCGCGACCTGCGCCTTGATGCGGCTGCCGTCGCGCCGTACAAGGCTGATCTCCTCGCGGAGATCCGCGGTCGCGCCGGCCTTGAGACATTCGAGGGTAAGGACGGCGGCGTCGCGGCCGAGCACCTCGGCGGCGGCGAGCTTCCAGATCCGCTCCGCGGCGGGGTTGAAATGGGTAATGCGATGCGCCTCATCGACGATGACGATGCCGTCGTCGGCGCGCTCGAGCGCGGCGCGCAGCACGTCAGGAATTTCTGTCGCATGGTGATCGGAGGCGAGCATGGTCTGAACCGGCGGCATCGGGAAATGCGGCAATCGGCGAGAGGTTAACGCTCCGATGGTGTCCAAGACGTTTTTGCAATTCCGCCGCGCCGCGCCAAGAGGCGGCATGATTAACGCTTCGCGAAAACGCCGAAGGTATCTTGAAGCGTCCTGGACCTATTCGGACCCCGTTTCGAGCTTGTGCAGCCGGCCGGCCACGGCCCTCACCTTGCCCGGCGCCGCCCGCCAGATCGCGAGCGCCGACACCCCGCTCACGACCATGGCGAGCGCGAAAGCCAGCGTGTAGTCGCCGGCGCGATCATAAAGAACGCCGGTCAGCCACGGTCCGGCCGCACCGCCCGCCAGCGCAGCGAGCATGATCGTGCCGAAGATGCTGCCCTGGTGCCTGCCCTGGAAGATCTCGAACACCACCGCGCCCATGATCGAGGTGAGGCCGTAGCCGAGCGCGCCTTGCGTGAACACCATCAGATAAACCAGCCAGAGCGAAGCCTGATACTTCAGCGCGATCAGCGCGGCGAAGCAGACGACGAAACCCGCACAGCTGATCGCCCACACCCACTCCCTGCCGATGCGGTCGGAGACGTGCCCCAGCACGATCTGGCCGGGAATGCCGAGCAGGCTGACCATGCCGAGCGCCCACACTGCAACGCCGGAGCTGAAGCCGACGTCGAGCAGGAATTTGGTCTGGTGCACCTGCACCGCGTACCAGATGTACAGGCCGCAGAAATAGCCGAGCGCGATCCACCAGAACCGCGCGGTCGCGACGGCGCGCCGTAGCGTCCACTCGGTGTTGACCCAGACCGGATCGACCACGTTCGAGACCGGCTTTGCCGCGCCCGCGGCCGGGGCGGCATCGCCGTCCGGCTGGAGGCCGATGTCCTCGGGACGCTTGTGCAGCAGCAGGTTGATCGGCGCCAGCGCGATCAGGACGAGCAGGCCCATCGCGGTGCAGGCGGTGCGCCAGCCGGTCTGCTCGATCAGGTGCTGCGCCCATGGCAGCAGCGTCACCGAGCCGATACCGACGCCGGCAAAAGCGATTCCGATGGCAAAGCCGCGCTTGCGGATGAACCAGTTCGGCAGGAACAGCGATTGGCCGGAATAGCCGAGACAGACGCTGCCGGCGCCGACCATGACGCCGATGGTGACATAGAGGTGCCACGGCGCGCTGGTCAGCGGCGCCAGCAGCAGACCGCCGCCCATCAGCACGACCCCGAGCTCCATCACCGCGCGCGGACCGGCGCGATCCATCAGGCGGCCGATCAGCGGGCTGACCACGCCCGACACTACGAAACCGAAGGAGAAGGCGCCGGCGGTGACGCCGCGCTCCCAGCCGAACTCGGCGATGATGGGCGGAAAGAATAGCGAAAAGGCGGTGCGCGCGTTGACGCCGATCGCCATGGTGACAAAGGTCACGGCGACGACGACCCAGCCGTAGAAGAACGGAAGCCGCATTTTTTTGTTTCATCCCTGGACGATCCTTCGGACCATCTGGGGACGGCGGGGTCAAGCGGTTTTCTCGCGGCCATCCTTCGAGACGCCCGCCTTTGGCGGGCTCCTCAGGATGAGGCCGGAGTGCGCAGCGGCAGTTTCAACGGACACCGATGCCTCTTAGCCTCATCCTGAGGAGACCGCGAAGCGGTCGTCTCGAAGGACGAGGCGCGCGCTCAGGCGGCGTCGAGCCGTGAGGATTTGACCGGCGCGTCGAACAGGACCCGCTCGATCGGATGCGGCCGGCCGAACAGGTAGCCCTGCGCAAAATTGACGCCGAGCGCCTTCAGCCGGTCGAACTCCTCGCGCGTCTCGACGCCTTCGGCCGTGACCGACATGTCCAGTCCGCGCGCCAGCGTCACGATCGAGGAGATAATGGCGGATGAGCGCGGCTGCTGGGTCAGGTTGCGAATGAACGACTTGTCGATCTTGATCTTGTCGAACGGGAACGCGGTCAGGTAGCTGAGCGAGGAATAGCCGGTGCCGAAATCGTCGAGCGCGAGCTCGACGCCGAGCTGCTTCAGCCTTTCCATGAAGGCGTGGTTCTCGCTGCCGCGCTCCAGCAGCACGGATTCCGTGATCTCGATCTCGAGCCGCTGCGGCGGCAGGCCGGAATCGGCGAGCGCCGCGCAGATCATGTCGAACAACTCGGCTTCCTTGAACTGGATCGGCGACAGGTTGACGGCGACCATGAGATCGGCGGGCCAGCCGGCCGCATCCGCGCAGGCGCGCCGCAGCACGAATTCGCCGAGCGGCACGATCAGCCCGGTCTCCTCGGCAAGCGCAATGAACTGGTCCGGCGGAATCAGGCCGCGCGTCGGATGCCGCCAGCGCACCAGCGCCTCGAAGCCGCGTCGTGCGCCGCTGAGGGCATCGACGAACGGCTGGTAGTGTACTTCCAGCTGGCAGCGGGCGATGGCGTCGCGCAGATCTCCTTCGAGGGTGTTGCGCGCCTCCAGCTCGGCCGACATCGCTTCATCATAGATCGTGAAGCAGTTGCGACCGGCCGATTTCGATCGATAGAGCGCCAGATCCGCCTTCTTCAGCAGCTGCTCCTGATCGCTGCCATGATCCGGCGCAATCGCGATGCCGACGCTGGTGCCGATCTCGACGCGGTGGCCGGGCAGCAGGAACGGCTTGCTCACGAGCTTGGCGATCCGCGCCGCCAGTTCGGTCGAGCAGGTGCGCTGGTCCTCGCCGGCCTCCTGGATGATGGCGAATTCGTCACCGCCGAGCCGCGCCAGCACGTCGTTGGCGCGCAGTGCGGATTTCAGCCGCTGCGCCACCTGGCGCAGCAGCGCGTCGCCGGCCGCGTGGCCGAGGGAATCGTTGACGTTCTTGAAGCGGTCGAGGTCGAGCATCAGGATCGTGAAGGGCCGGCCCCTCACGCTCAACCGTCTGTTCATCTCGTCGAGCCTGGTGAGGAAGAAGGCGCGGTTCGGCAATCCAGTGAGGATGTCGGTCTGGGCAAGCTCGAGCACCCGCCGGTTCGCCAGCGACAGCCGCCGCGAATTGCGGCTGGCGAGCATCAGGTAGGTCGACAGCGACAGCGTCAGCAGCATGCCGACGACGAGGACCGCGACCGCCCGGTCGTAAGTCGTCGCCAGCGGACCGCCGGCGGTTGGAACCGCTCTCACCTGCCAGTCGGTGTCGCCGATCCTGAGGTTGCCCGACCAGTGCCGCGAGCTCGCGACGTCCCGCATCGACTGCGGCGCCGAAGCGGCGGACGCATAATCCGGCAGCATATGCTCCAGGCTGACGATCTGCGCCGTGAAGGGCGGGTAAACGTTCATGCTGACTGCGGGGCTTGCTCCGGTGGTCACCCGAATGGACTGGATCAGCATGGGCAGGTCGAAGATGCCGATCACGAAGCCGGCGAGATTTCGGCGCCGATCGGCGATCTCCTCGCGCGAGGTTCCCTTGGCGTAGACGGGAACGGCGACGAGGACGTCGGGCACCGAGCCGCCGCCCTCTTTTGGCTCGAACAGGCGCGTGCGGAGGGCCGCGACGCGGTCGTTGTCGCGCGCGCGCTCCAGCACCGCCCGACGCTCCGGAACGGTGGTGTAGTCCATGCCGTAAACCGACGAGGTCTTCGGCCGCGTCGAGTAGAACACCGGAAAATATTCGTCGCCCTGCGGCGCGGTGGCAAAGCTCTCGCCATGGAGCGACTTGATGCGATAGCCCGACAAGCCGTCCCTGATCGCGGCGGCTTCGTATTCCGCACGCTCCTTGCGGCTGACGCGCGGCAGCCAGGCAATACGCAGCATACCGGGGTGACGCTCGAACAGGCGGGCGCTGAAGGTCTCGAATTCGCTGCGGGTGACTTCTTCGTTGGTGGATTCGAACAGGGTTCGCAGCGCGAGAAGCCTCGATATGTACTCGTTCATGCCGTTCTGCATGACGATCGCCTGGGTCTCGGCCGCGTTCTCGAACTCGATTCTGTTGACGCGATCTTCCCACCGCGCCACCGCGGCAGCGCCCAGGACCGAGAACAGCAGACCGATGCCGACCGCGACGAGCGCAGGCCGGTAGAGCCCGAGCAGCGGCGCGGCGCGCCACCATCCGCCGCTGCGCCTCCGATCCTGATCATTCTGATCGCGACCGTCCATCTTGAAGCCGCCGTCCCTTGTCCGCGACGAACCGAACCTCTGGTTGAGGTGCCGGCCCTGCTATCGGAACAAGACCGCGGTTAAGAACTGCACAATTTTGGACAGCAGTCGTTCCGCAATGCGGAAACTAGTTAACGAAGTGCCCGAACGATCCCCGCATTCTGGAAATATGTTACCGGTTTTGCCCGGAATACTACGGACGTTCTGCGCCGTGCCGCTTAGCGAGCTATTCAGGCTCGTAACGCTATGTTGCGCAAGGTTTCTTCCAAATGATCCGGCAAGGCCTCCCGATGCATCGATTTCGATCAGCGAGATCCGTCGTCCTGACCATCGCGCTTCTAATCGCGACCACGCTGGCGGCGAGGGGCAACGAGGCCGGCATCAGCGAGGATGCGATCCTGTTCGGCCAGGCCGCGGCGCTGGAAGGCCCCTCCTCCGCGCTGGGGCAGCGCATGCGGCAAGGCATCGTCGCCGCCTTCGCAGAGGTCAACGCCAAGGGCGGCATTCATGGCCGCAAGCTCCAGCTCATCAGCCGCGACGATGGCTACGATCCCGACCGTTCGGTGGCGCAGACCCTGCGCCTGATCGACGACGACAAGGTGTTCGCGCTGATCGGCGCGGTGGGCACGCCGACCGCCATGGCGACGATACCGATCACCGGCTCCAGGAACGTGCCCTTCATCGGCCCGTTCACCGGCGCCGAGTTCCTGCGCGATCTCGAACTTCCGAACGTCGTCAACATCCGCGCGAGCTACAGCGCCGAGGCGGAGGCCTGGATCAAGCATCTCACCGAGGATCGCAAGCTCACCCGCATCGGCATTTTCTACCAGGACGATTCCTTCGGCCGCGACGGGCTTGTCGGCGTGAAGCGGGCGCTCGCCAGGCGCGGGCTCGAGCTCGCCGCCGAAGGCACTTTCGAGCGCAACACCCGCGCGGTCGGCCAGGCCTGGCGCATGATCAGGCGCGCCGACCCCGAAGCCATCGTCATGGTCGGGACCTATGGACCGTGCGCGGAGTTCATCAAGCTCGTCCGCCGCAGCGGCGCTCGTCCAACCTTCGTCAACATCTCCTTCGTCGGCGCCAATGCGCTCGCCGCCGAACTCGGCCCGGAGGGCGAAGGCGTCATCGTCTCGCAGGTGGTGCCGTTTCCCTGGGACCGCTCGCTCAAGCTGGTCGCCGACTACCAGGCGGCGCAGAAGGCGTTCGACCCGACGCTGACGCCGGACTTCGTGTCGCTGGAAGGCTATCTGTCAGGGCGCCTTGCGGCCGCCGCGCTGGAAAAGGCCGGCCCCAACCCGACCCGCGCGAGCCTGCTGCGCGCCATCAACGATACCGGCCGCTTCGACATCAGCGGGAGCATCTTCACCGTCGGCACACGCATGCTCGACGCGCCGCCGAAGGTGTTCCTGACGGTGATCCAGAAGGACGGGACGTTCAAGGCCGTGGACCGGCTTTAGGGCTCTTCACCGCCGCCGAGTCCAGCGATCGGCGTTGACGGCGCCTTGCGGGATTTCCCCCCTCGCGATGGCCTCGACCTGCCGCACGGTCTCCAGCGACTGGTACTCGATGGCTTGCGGCGTCAGGCCGCCGACATGCGGCGTCGCGATGACGTTCGGCAGCTTGGCAAGCTCGGGCGTCGGCATCTGGTCCGGTGCGCGGCCGACATCCATGGCGGCGCCGGCGATGCGGCCCTCACGCAGCGCGCGGGCCAGCGCGGCCTCGTCGACCAGATTGCCGCGCGAGAGATTGATGAAGACGGCATGCTTCTGCATGCGCGCCAGCGCCGCCTCCCCGATCAGGTTCTCGGTCTGCTCATTGGCGATGGCGAGGCAGACGACATAGTCCGAGGCGCCGAGGAGCTCGTCGAGCCCGACCTGCCGGATCGCGGCATCGCTGACGGTCGCAAAGGGATCGGCAACCAGCACCTCCATGCGCATCACCTTGGCGATCTCGGCGAGGTAGCGGCCGATGCTGCCGTAGCCGATGATGCCGATCCGGCTGCCGGCGAGTTGGCGGCCCATCCGTGCTTCCGGCTTGCGGCCGGCCTGGTAATCTGCGGTCGTTCGCGACACGCCACGGGAGAGATCGACCATGAAGCCGAGCGCGAGCTCGGCCACGGCCTGCACGAAGCCGGGCCCAGCGCGGGTCACCAGCACGCCGGCTTGCGAGGCCGCATCCACGTCGACGTTGCGGATGTCGACGGCGCAGCGGACGAAGGCTCGCAGACGCGGCAATTGCGCGAATGTCTCGCCGCGCCCTTCCGTCATGCGGTCGGCGACGATGATGTCGGCATCCTTGGCGGCGCGCACGAGGCCGGCGGCGTCCAGAGTCTCGTCGCTCTCGTGCAGGATCACCTCGGCGGCCGCGCGCAGGCCGTTCAGGCTGCGATCGCCGTAGTAATTGCGCCGCATCTCCGGGGTGTGCGCGAGCAGGACCTTCACGACAGGACTCCTTCAATAGCCGAATGCCCGCGGCAGCGCGGTCGAGAGCCATGGCACGAAGGCGATGACGAGCAGGCAGAGAAACAGCAAGCCAAGATAGCCCATGATCGGCTTCACCGTCTGCTCGATCGGCACGTTGCCGATCAGGCAGGCGCCGTAGAGGCCGAGCCCGAGCGGCGGCGCGAACAGGCCGATACCCATCGCGATGACGAGCACGACGCCGAAATGCAGGGGATCGACGCCGAGCTGCACCGCAACCGGCAGCAGCAGCGGTCCGAAGATGATCAGCGCGGCCGCGCCCTCCAGCACCGAGCCCATCACGATCAAGACGGCGATCGCCAAGAGGATGAACAGCCAGACGCCGGAGGTCTTGGAGAGGCCCAGCATGAAGTCGCCGACCGCATGCGGCACCTGCTGCAAGGTCAGCGTGAACGCCAGCGACTGCGCGGCTGCGACGATGAACAGCACCAGCCCCGCGCGCGTCGCCGCCTGCACGAAGCTGTGCGCGGCCGTTTTGAAGCCGAGCTCGCGGAACACCACGCTGCCGACGACCAGCGCATAGGCCACCGCGAAGGCCGAGATCTCCGTGGCCGTGGCAAAGCCGCTCTTGAAGCCGAAGAAGATCATGAAGATCAGGCCGAAGGATGCGATCGCGCCGCTCCACAGCCCCGACACCGGCATCTGCGGCTCGACGTCCTCGACCTTGTCCGGCCGCTTGCCGAAGATGATGGACACCGCGATCAGGACCAGCGCCATCAGCGCCGACGGCAGCAGCCCTGCGACGAACAGGCCGCCGATCGACAGATTGGCAACGAAGCCGAGAATGATCAGGTTGATGCAGGGCGGGATCGTCTCCGCCATCACCGCAGAGGCCGCCAGCAGCGCCACCGCGCCGCCCGGGTTCTGCTTGGAGCGGCGCGCGGCCGGGATCAGCACCGAGCCGACCGCGGCGACGTCGGCCATCTTCGAGCCGGAGATACCGGAGAACAGCACCATCGAGGCCACCATCACGACATTGAGACCGCCGCGCATGCGGCCCACGGCGCGCTGCAACAGCTCGATCAGCCGCACCGACATGCCGTTGGCTTCCATGAGATAGCCGACGAGGATGAAGAAGGGGATCGCCAGCAGCACGAAATTGTCGATGCCGCGTGCCATCTGCTGGGCGAAGATGACGCCGGGCAGTGCGCCCTCGACCCAGATGAAGATCAGTGCGGCCAGCGCCAGCGCAAAGCCGATCGGCAGCCCGCCGAACAGGGTGGCGAAGAAGCCGACTATCATCAGGGTGCCCGCCGACGGCACCGAGGACGGCGACAGATGATCCCAGCCGAAGTAGAGGCCCGTCACGACGAGGATGGCAACGAATCCCCTGACGATATCGGGCAGCGGCCTCGCGCAGAGATGATCGATTGCGAACAACGTCATGAACAGCGCGCCGACGCCCATGGGATAGAAGGTCAGTTCCAGCGGCAGGCCGGAGCCGGTGGTTTGGCCTGATGTGAGCGAGCCCAGCTTGATCGCGTTGTAGGCGACGTAGCCGGAGATCAGCACGATCAGCAGCGCGCCGGCGGCATCGACCAGCGCGCGCAGCCGCACCGGCAGGAGATCGCGGAAGAAGGAGACGCCGACATTCTCGCCGCGCGCGAGTGCGCTCGCCGCGCCGAAGAAGGCCGAGCCGACCATCAAGCCGCGGGCGACGTCGTCGGACCATTCGACCGGCGCGTTGAAGAAGAAGCGCAGCAGCACGGAGGCGCAGACGACCACGAGATCGGCCGCGAGCAAAGCGGCCGCGATCGCGTCGCTGACGCGAAGCAGCAAGCTGATGCTGCCGTGGCGGCCGCCCAACAGGGGCACGGCAGCTGACATGGCCACGTCAGATTTGGTCATATCAAGCTTGCGTCGCGCGGACGACGTCGATGACGGCCTTGGACTCCGGCCGCGCCTTGATGAAGTTCTCGTGTTGCGGCGCGACGCGCTTCTTGAACGCTTCGCGGTCGCATTCGGCCACCGTCACGCCCTTCTCGGTCAAGGCCGCCAGCGCCTCCTTCTCGACTGCGAGGCCATGGGCACGGGTGTCGGCCGCGGCCTTCCTGGCCGCATCGAGGAAACCCTCGCGCAGCTTCGGATCCATGCGGTTGTACGTCATGTCGCTGAAATAGATCGCGAGCGGCGAGAAATTGTGCTGGGTCAGCCCGTAGAACTTCGACGTTTCGAAGAACTTGCTGGCGAGGATCGTCGGCGGATCGTGCTCCAGGCCGTCCAGCACGCCGGCCTGCAAGGCCGTGTAGATCTCGCCGAACGCCAGCGGCGTCGCGGCGGCGCCCATCAGGCGCAGGCATTCGGTGATGACTGGATTGGGCAGCGTCCTGATCTTGAGGCCGGCGAGATCCTCCGGCGTCTTCACCGGCTTCTTCGCCAGCACGCTGCGCGAGCCGAAATTATAGGCCCAGGCGATGATGCGGATGTTGCCGCCCTTGAGCAGCGCGTCCTCGATCGGCTTGGCAGCGCCCGCCTCGAACGCCTTGGTCTGCTGCGGGAAGCTCGAGAACAGGAAGCCGAGATCGAAGGTGCCGACCAGCGGCACCAGATTGGCCGAGATCGACGAGCCCGACACCATGAGATCGATAACGCCGAGCTTCACCGAATTGATGACGTCGATCTCCTGACCGAGCTGGTTGTCGGGAAAGAAAGCGACCTCGACCTGCTCGCCGAGGCCGTTACCCCTGAGGTTCTTGACCAAATTGTCGTAGTAGACGCGGCCATTGGCGTATTTGGGATCGTTCGGCAACGAGGAGGAGCATTTCAGCTTCAGCGTCGCAGCTTCAGCGCGGCCGATGATGGCGGGAGAGAGCACAATGCCGGCGGTGACCGCCGCCGATGACTTGATGAACGCGCGACGGTTCACGGACACGATGGTCATGGTGCGGCTTCTCCCAAATTATTCTTTTTGCAGCCGCGATCGTTGTCGCGGCGTGTTGGTTCGACTGTATGGCCAAAGCGACGACACAGGCAAGCGATGCGGCCGATGGCGTCGCGACGGCACGAGCGACAGGCGCTCTGCGGTAACCGCGACGGAATGCCTTTATTTAGCGGTGTTTTCGCGCATGCCGCGGGCAGCGACAGGTCCTGCCATGCAGGATTGAGAGGGATCGATCCAATTCAGGTATGGATCAATGCCGAACGCAGATTGATCGACTGGAACGAAATGGAATGCCGAAAGCCGCGGGATCGTGACCCCGCGGCCCGCAAGGCTTCAGCGAATGCAGTGATCTCAGCGCGAGTGCGCGCCGCTGAGTTGGCCGCTCGCCGCAGCGACATCACGCGAGGGACGCAGCGCATAGGCGCCGTCGCCGAGCAGGGCTTGCGCCGCGAGTGCGATCGCCCAGAAGGCGGGGAATTCCCAGCCACCCTTCGGATTGCTGAAGAAGAAGCCGGCCGCGCCGTGCACCGAGAAGATCGCGCCGAGCAGGATCGGAATGCCCGCGAGCGCCGCATAGCGGGTCCAGACGCCGAGGATCAGAGCGACGCCGCTGAGCACTTCCACGGTCATGATGAGATAGGCGAGCTCGGGCGGGAAACCGAGGCTGCCGAAGAACTTTGCTGTACCGGCGGGTGTGAACACGAACAGCTTCAGGCTGGCATGGGCGAGGAACAGCGCGCCCAGGGTCACGCGCAGCACCAGCGCGGCGTAGGGGGCGGTCCGGGAATCGATCATGGCGGGTCTCCTTTGCGACGCACCATGATCTATTCTCAAATCGATGATAATCTGCTATTTTCGAAATATACCTCACACCAATGGAGTGAGACGGGCTTTGCTCGACCGCCTGACCAGCCTGGAGGTTTTCGCGAAGGTTGCCGCGGCCGGCAGCCTCTCCGGTGCGGCCCGGGCCATGAACCTGTCGCAGACGATGGTCACCAAGCACGTCGCCTCGCTGGAGGCGCGGCTCGGCACAAAATTGTTCCACCGCACGACCCGACGGCTCTCCATCACCGAGGCTGGACGTAGCTATCTTGAATCCGCCGAACGCATTCTCGCCGACATGGAGGCTGCCGATGCCGCCATCGCGCGCGAACGCATCGAGCCGCGCGGGCTGCTGCGCGTCAACGTCCCCGTCGTGTTCGGCACGAGGCAGATTGCGCCTGCGATCGCGGAGTTTTCGGCAGCCCATCCCGAGGTCACCGTCGAGCTCGGCCTCAACGATCGCCTCGTCGACCTCGCCGAGGAAGGCTGGGATCTTGCGATCCGCATCGGCAGCCTGCGCGACTCCAGCATGGTGGCGCGGAAGCTCGCACCGAACCGCCTCGTGGTCTGTGCCGCACCTTCCTATCTTGCCAGGCACGGGACGCCGCGCAGCGTCGCCGACCTCGCCGGGCATAATTGCCTCGGCTACACGCTCTCGCAGCAGGCGAGCGCGGCGGAATGGCTGTTCGGCGCCGAGGGCGAGATCCGCGTCCAGGTCAACGGCACCTTGCGGGCCAACAACGGCGATGCGTTGCGCGCGGCGACGCTTTCCGGCCTTGGCCTTGCGCGGCAGCCCACCTTCATCATCGCCGACGATCTTCGCTCGGGCGCGCTCGTCACGCTCCCGCTCGACCAGCCGGAGATCCAGACGTCGGCGGTGCATGCGGTCTACCTGCCCGATCGCCGCCCACCGGCCAAGGTGCGCGCCTTCATCGACTTTCTCGCCGCGCGCTTTGCGCCAGTGGCTCCATGGGACCGCGGACTGCCGTGACTGGGCACGGCTGGACGCGCCAGCTCCGGCAGAGCCACTGCCCGATTTTGTCGCACGCCCAACGTGAGCCAGCGCACAGACAGTGTCATGGCACAGACCTAGAAAAAGTGACATCATCGTGCGCATTGCCGTGGAGGTGACATCATGCGCCGTCCAGTCTTTTCGAATTTGCTTCTTGCGTCCGGTCTTCTCGCGCTCACCCAATTGATGACGCCGACGGAGGCGGCCGCCGAAGCGCGGCTTGCGCTGGTGATCGGCCAATCGGCCTATCGCACCGTGCCGGAGCTGCCCAACGCCGCCAACGACGCCAAGGGCATGACGGAGCTGCTCGGCAGTGCCGGCTTCACCGTCACCACGGCGGCCAATCTGGCGCAGACCGAGATGCGCGCGGCGATCTCCGACTTCGCCGGCAAGGTCAGTGCCAGCGGTGCCGACACCGTCGCGCTGGTGTTCTATGCCGGCCACGGCCTGCAGATCGACGGCGAGAACTATCTGGTGCCCGTCGATCTCGACCCCAAGCGCGAGGCCGACATCCCGCTGCAGGGCGTGCGGCTGAACGACATGCTCAACACGCTCGGCGCGCTGCCGACGCGGGCGCGCATCTTCATGCTCGATGCCTGCCGCAACAACCCGTTCCCCGCGCTCAGCGGCGCCGGCCACGGCCTTGCGATCGTCGACACCAAGGCCGGCGCGCCCGGCTCCTTCATCTCCTATTCGACCTCGCCCGGCGCCGAGGCCGAGGACGGCAGCGGCATCGACAGTCCCTACACCACGGCTGCGCTGACCATTGCCAAGCAGCCGAACCTGCCGATCGAGGAAGTGTTCAAGCGCATCCGCGTCGCCGTGGCGCAATCGACCGACGGGCGGCAGATCCCCTGGGAAAGCTCCTCGCTGACCACCGATTTCAGGTTCTTCGGCGAGAGCAGCGGCAACACGCCCGCGCTTCCCGGCGCGAACGCGATGGCGCTCGCCGGGGGGACGCGCAGCGTCGAAGACTGGCGCAAGACGTTGCAGGGCAAGCCGGCCATGGTCGCCTATGAGCTCGTGATCACCGAGGACACGGTGGAGGCGTACCAGGCCTATATCGAGCTGTACGCCCAGGACACCCGCACCCCGCGCCTTCGCACGGTGCTGGAGCGGCGTCGCCAGATGCTGGCGTGGGAGCGTGCCACCGCCATCAACACCCGCGCCTCGTTCGAAGCCTATCTGGCGAACTGGGACAACAGCGATCTCGCGGCAACCGCGCGCCGGCTGCTGCTGCGCGTGCAGAACCGCAACTACGCCGTGCCCGTCGCCGCCGCAACGACGCCCGTCGCGGTCGCGATGGCGCCGACCTGCCCGTGTTCGACGCCCGCGACGCCGGCAACGCCGGTCAACCCGTCGGTCCCGCCCGTGATCAAGAAGCGCGTCGACGAGACCCCGCCGAAGCGCAAGGTGGTCGAGACGCCGCCCAAGCGACGGCCGCCGTCCGAGCAAGTGGTCTACGAGCGTGCGCCGCCGCCGGATCGCGGCCCGCCGCCGGAGGCCGTGATGCAAGGCATCGGCATCGGCGTAGGGATCGGCCTCGGCATGGGAATGGGTGGCCGCGGCGGCGACCATAACAGCGGTGGCTACCGCAGATATTGAGCCGGTCCGGCACACGCAGCATTCGGCTCGCGCCCATCGCGCGAGCCGAACTCATTGCGACAGCACCGGGTAGTCCTGGAGCACGGCTTCTCGAATCCAGCCTGCCTGGATTGCACGCGACAGGATCTGCGCCGTCTTGATGTCCTCGGCCTTCATGCAGAGATCGACGATGCGGCGCACGGCGTCGTCGCGCATCAGATCGTCGGAGATCTTCATCGCGATCTCCATGGCAGTGCGGGCTGCGCGCTCATAACGCTCGCGCGTCGGCGCCGAAGCGTCGGCGGCTTCGGCGATCGCCCGCGCAGCCTGGCAGATGTTGCGAATCCGGTCGGCGGCTTCGATGTCGCCGAGCGGCGCCCCGATCGGCTCGTCCCAGATGTCTGCCGGCTTTCGCCTCGCGAACCAGTTCATTTGCTCCACCAATGGTCTTCGATTGCTCGCGCCGTTCAGGACATCCGGCGCGGGCCGATCGCCTCGAACTGCGCCTTCTGCTCGTCGTTCAGCGTGGCGTAGAAATCCTCGAGCGCCGCCCGCACCGACTTGATCCCGTCCAGCATCGTTTCGAGGCGCTTGCGGATCGCGGCCATGCGGGCCGGCGGCGTCATCACCTCATTGGGCTCGCAGGACGCCTTGAGCGAAGCGCTGACTTTGGCGCTGGTGTCCTGGAGCACCTGGAGCGCCGCGCGCTGGGTGTCGTTGGGTCGAAGTCTGTCCTCGATCGTGGCGCCGGGCCACTCGAACGCGGCGGACGGGCTGCAAGTCTGCACCGAGGATCCGCCCGCATTGTTCGATGCCGCGGCCCGACGCTGATCGTCGGCAAGCGCGTTGAAGCGCGCCTTCTGCTCGTCGTTGAGCGAACCATAGAACGTCTCGAGCGTCGGCTGGACCAGGTCGACGGCCTTCTGCATCGCCTCGACACGCTGCTGCATGGCGGCGAGCCGGCCGGGCGCCGTCGCTGCGGCCTGCGTCGGACAGGAGGTGCGGATCAGGGCTGCCGCGTCGACCGAGGCGTTGCCGAGCGCATCGAGAGCGGCGCCTTGTGCATCCGTCGGCTGCACCGCGGCTGCGATCTGATCGATCGGCAGGCTGACGATGGCGCGGCGGTCGCTGCCGCAAAGCTGATCGAGCGGCGCGCTGCGCGCCCGCCGCCGTCCTTGCGGCTGCTGCGGCACATAGGCCGACAGGCGATCATAGCCGTAGGGGCCGAAAATGCCGGCATAGATGTCCGGATAGCCGTAGCCCCAGAAGCCGAGCCCGTCGCCCCAGATCGTGTAATCGTAGAGGTCGTTGTAGGCGAACGGCCAGAACAGCGGCCCGACCCAGCCATAGCCGCCACCCGGGTGTTGCCACCATCCGCTGCTTGCACCGCTCCAGCCGGCGAGCGCGGCCGCCGCGGCGATCTGCGCGCGGGCGGCCGGATTGCTGATCAGCCGGCCGTTGCGGAATGCGCCGGCGTTCCAGGCGTTGCGGAAGTTCGCCGGCCGTATCGCGGCATTGCGGATCTGACCGAAATTGGGGCCGCCGCGCCGGGCAGCGGTGGTGAACCGGATGGCGCGATGATGCCCGCCATGCGCATGCCCGCCGCCGTGTCCACGGACATGGCCGCCGTGACCGCCGCCGCGCCCGCCGCCATGCCCACCTCCATGGCCACCTCCATGTCCGCCCTTCGCCACCGCCGCACCCGCCAGCATGCAGGCAAAGGCGATTGCGGCAATTCCAACGACCGGTCGCACCATCGCACCCTCCCGCGCGCAGCCCTGCCATTGAGGCATCGGAACTTGGCGGGAATTGGAACCGACAGGATTGCCGAAAGTTCCCAATTCGGAGCGCGCGGCCTTACGCCTCCGGCACGATCTTGCCGGGATTGAAGATGTTGAGCGGGTCGAGCGCCTGCTTCAGCGCGCGCATCGCATCGAGCGCCTCGGGGCCGAGCTCGGCCTCGAGATATTTCTGCTTGCCCTGGCCGATGCCGTGCTCGCCGGTGCAGGTGCCGTCCATCGCCTGCGCGCGCTCGACCAAGCGGTGCATGAACTCCTCGCCGCGCGCCATCTCGTCGGCGTCGTTGGTGTCGCACACCAGCGAGCAGTGGAAATTGCCGTCGCCGACATGGCCGACGATCGGCGACAGCAGATTGAGACGCTTGAGATCCTCCTCGGTCTCGCCGACGCAGTCGGCGAGCCGCGAGATCGGCACGCAGACGTCGGTCGCGACCACGCCGATGCTGTCGCCGGGCCGCAGCGCCTTCACCGACCAATAGGCGTCGTGCCGCGCCTGCCACAGCTTGGTGCGGTCCTCCGGCTTGGTGGTCCAGGAGAAATCGCCGCCACCGCACTCTTTTGCGATCTCGCCAAAGGCCTTGGACTGCTCGGCGACCTCGATCTCGCTGCCGTGGAATTCCATCAGAAGCAGCGGCGTCTCCGGCAGCGTCAGCTTGGAATAGGCGTTGCAGGCCTTCACCTGCGCGGCATTGAGCAGCTCGATGCGCGCCACGGGAATGCCGGTCTGGATCGCCAGGATCACGGCCTGACAGGCGCCGTGGACGGTCTCGAACGACACCGCGCCGGCCGCGATCGTCTCGGGGATGCCACGCAGGCGGATGGTCAATTCCGAGATGATGCCGAGCGTGCCTTCGGCGCCGACGAACAGATGCGTGAGGTCGTAGCCCGCCGACGATTTCTTGGCGCGCGTGCCCGTGGTGATGATCTCGCCGTCGCCGCGCACCACTTTCAGCGCCAGCACGCTGTCGCGCATGGTGCCGTAGCGCACCGCATTGGTGCCGGAAGCGCGGGTCGAGGCCATGCCGCCGAGCGAGGCATCCGCGCCGGGATCGATCGGGAAGAACAGGCCCTGGTCGCGCAGATGCTCGTTCAGCGCCTTGCGGGTGACGCCGGGCTGGATCACGCAGTCGAGGTCCTCGGCATGCACCGCGAGCACCTTGTTCATGTCGCGCAGGTCGATCGAGATACCGCCGGCGGGCGCATTGACCTGGCCCTCCAGCGAGGTGCCGGTGCCGAAGGCAATGACGGGGACGCGATGTTTCGCGCAGATCCGCACCACGTCCTGGATGTCGGCGGTCTCCTGCGCCATCACCACGCCGTCCGGCGGCTGGTTGGGAAGCCAGGTGGTGGTATGGCCGTGCTGCTCGCGCACCGCCTGCGAGGTGATGAGGCGGTTGCCGAAGCGTGCGGCAAGCTGCTCCAGCGCGCTTGCGAGGGCTTTCGGCTCCGGCCGCGGCGGATTATTGGTGATGGTGGTGCCCACGGACATTCCTCCCGACAGAAGAACCGTGGCAAAGGACATTAAACCGGTCAAGTCAAGCGACCGGACGCATAGCTTGGGAAGGACACATGCCGGAGACCGCCGCCACAGCGCCCGATGCGGAGCCGTTCCGCTCCTCGATCATGCAGATCGAGCCGCAATGGATCGACTATAACGGCCATCTCAACATGGCCTATTACAACGTGATGTTCGACCGGGCGATCGACGAGTTCTGGCTCGAGCTCGGGATTGGCCCGGTCTACAAGAAAGAGCGCCACGGCTCGACCTTCACCGCCGAGTGCCACGTCCGGTATCTGCGCGAGATCCATCTCGGCGATCCCGTGCAGATCCTGGTGTGGCTGCTGGACGCCGACGACAAGCGGCTGCACACATTCGAGGAGATGCGGCACGGCACCGAGGGCTGGCTGTCGGCGACGTCCGAGAACATGTCGCTGCACATGGACATGAAGGCGCGGCGCGTCGCGCCGTTTGCGCCTGATATCCAGCAGCGCATTGCCGGCGTCGCCAAGTCCCACAGCGCCTTGACGCGGCCCGAGGGCATCGGCCGGAGCGTGGCGATGCCCTCGAAGAAATAGCAGTCCGGATGCGGCGGACGCTTGTGTTCACCTCTCCCCGTCGGGGAGAGGTTGGATTGCGCAGCAATCCGGGTGAGGGGCCGCAGCACTCACTGAGACCTGTAACCCCTCACCCGGATCGCATCTGTCGATGCGATCCGACCTCTCCCTACGGGAGAGGTGGACACGCTGCGCTATATCCTGGTGCTGCGGCCGCGGGCGAGGCCGACGACGGCCGAGACCAGGAACAGAACGACTGCGATGAAGAAGATGATCTTGGCGATCTCGATCGAAGCGCCGGCGACGCCGCCGAAGCCCAGGATGCCGGCGATCAGTGCGATAACCAGAAACGTCACAACCCAGCCTAGCATGGTCAAACCCTCGTCTTGATGTTGTCTGCGATCGACGCGGCTGGCCGCGCCACCTGTCCTGACAATCTCGACGCGGGAACGATAGTTCCGGCCCTGGCGGCAGCGAAATTCGCTGGGTCAGCTGGAACAAATCGGCCTGCCGCGCACGTGGAAAACCCTCACCCGGCGCCCCATATAGGCACCAATCCCTGTTAAGAAGGCTCCCTTCCACCACCCCGCGGTGCCATCGTGGGGCCGATGATTCGCATGACCGAGCCGAGCAAGATCACATCCGTACCCGACCACCAGCCCGCAGCCGGCGGCATCGCCGCGCGTGCGCGCGCCTCGGTGGGCCCGAAATACCTCGCCGGGCTCAATCCGGAGCAGCGCGAGGCGGTGGAGACGCTGGACGGCCCGGTCCTCGTGCTGGCCGGCGCCGGCACCGGCAAGACCCGCGTCCTGACCACGCGGATCGCCCACATCCTGAGCCAGGGCCGCGCCCGCCCCGCCGAGATCCTGTCGGTGACCTTCACCAACAAGGCCGCGCGCGAGATGAAGCACCGGCTCGGCCAGATGCTCGGCCACGCCGTCGAGGGCATGCCGTGGCTCGGCACCTTCCACTCCATCGGCGGCCGCATCCTGCGCATCCATGCCGAACTGGCGCAGCTCAAGTCGAACTTCACCGTGCTCGACGTCGACGATCAGGTCCGGCTGCTCAAGCAGTTGCTCCAGGCCGAGAACATCGACGAGAAGCGCTGGCCGGCGCGCATGCTGGCGGGCTTGATCGACGGCTGGAAGAACCGCGGCCTGAGCCCCGCGCAGGTGCCGTCGGGCGAGGCCGCGATGTTCGCCAACGGCAAGGGCGGCAAGCTCTATGCGAGCTACCAGGAGCGGCTGAAGATCCTGAACGCGGCCGATTTCGGCGATCTCTTGCTGGAGAACATCCGCATCTTCCGCGAGCACCCTGACATCCTCAGGCAATACCAGCAGCGCTTCAAGTTCATCCTGGTCGACGAGTACCAGGACACGAACGTCGCGCAATATCTGTGGCTGCGGCTGTTGTCGCAGGCGCCGTCTTCCAACTCGTCATTGCCGGGCTTGACCCGGCAATCCATCGATTCTTCGGAAGATGGATCACCGGGTCTCGACGCTTCGCGTCGGCCCGGTGATGACGACAATAATGATGTTGCGCTGCCCGCCGCGAACGAGAAGCCCCACGTCAAAAACATCTGCTGCGTCGGTGACGACGACCAGTCGATCTATGGCTGGCGCGGCGCCGAGGTCGATAACATCCTGCGCTTCGAGCACGATTTCCCCGGCGCCAAGGTCATCCGCCTCGAGCGCAACTACCGCTCGACCGGCCACATCCTCGCCGCCGCCTCGCACCTGATCGCGCACAATGAAGGCCGGCTCGGCAAGACGTTGCGCACCGAGGATCAGGACGGCGAGAAGGTCACCGTCACCGGCTCCTGGGATTCGGAAGAGGAAGCGCGCGGCATTGGCGAGGAGATCGAGCAGCTGCAGCGCCAGGGCGAGAAGCTCAACGAGATCGCCATTCTCGTGCGCGCCTCCTACCAGATGCGCGAGTTCGAAGACCGCTTCGTCACGCTCGGCCTACCCTATCGCGTCATCGGCGGCCCGCGCTTCTACGAGCGCGCCGAAATCCGCGACGCGCTGGCCTATTTGCGCGTCATCAATTCGCCGGCCGACGATCTCGCCTTCGAGCGTATCGTCAATACGCCGAAGCGCGGGCTTGGCGACGCCACCGTGCAGATGCTGCACGACCACGCCCGCAAGCGCCGCATCCCCCTGTTCGAGGCGGCCCGCGCCGTGGTCGAGACCGACGAGCTGAAGCCGAAGGCGCGCGGCTCGCTGCGCGATCTCGTCGCCCAGTTCGACCGCTGGCGCGCCCAGCGCGAGGTCACCGCGCACACCGATCTCGCCCAGATCGTGCTCGACGAGAGCGGCTATACCGAGATGTGGCAGAAGGACCGCTCGGCGGACGCCGCGGGCCGGCTGGAGAACCTGAAAGAGCTGGTGCGCTCGATGGAGGAGTTCGAGAACCTGCAGGGGTTCTTGGAGCACATCTCGCTGGTGATGGACCGCGAGGGTGGCGCCGAGGACGACGCGGTGTCGCTGATGACGCTGCATTCGGCCAAGGGCCTCGAGTTCGACAACGTGTTCCTGCCTGGCTGGGAGGAAGGCCTGTTCCCGAGCCAGCGCACCCTGGACGAACAGGGCCGCGCCGGGTTGGAAGAAGAGCGCCGGCTCGGCCATGTCGGCCTGACCCGCGCCCGCCGCCGCGCAAAGATCTATTTCGCGACCAACCGGCGGATCCACGGCACCTGGTCGACCACGATCCCGTCGCGCTTCCTGGACGAATTGCCGGCGGCCAATGTCGAGATCACGGAATCCAAGGGCGGATCGGCCTGGGGCGGTACCGGCGGCTACGGCGCCTCGCGCTTCGACGACATGGAGGCGTTCGGCTCCAGCTATTCGACCCCGGGCTGGCAGCGCGCGCAGGCGAACCGCAATCGCGGCGGCGGCAGAAGCGGCGGCTTCGAGGAAGAGGCCGCGACATTCTCGACCGCCTCGTCATCCGGCCCCGATTTCGGCAGCTTCTCCTCGCGCCGCCGCGGACCGCTGACCATCGAAGGCGAGCTGGTCGCCAAATCGACCGGAACGACGTCGGAATTCTCGCTGGAAGACCGCGTCTTCCACCAGAAATTCGGCTATGGCCGCGTCACCAAGATCGACGGCAACAAGCTCACCATCGCCTTCGAAAAGGCCGGCGAGAAGAAGGTCGTGGACAGTTTCGTACAAAGGGCGTGAGGCCCGATATGGCTCAGTACGTTGCCATCATCGAGAACGCCGACCCGGACTCTGTCAGCTTGTGGTTTCCCGACCTGCCCGGTTGCATTTCCGGCGGCGACGATCTCGAGGAGGCGCTGGAGAATGCGCCCGAGGCGGTGGCGTTCTTTGCGGAGGAACTGAGCGCGGACGGCCGCCAGCTTCCCCCGCCGCGGACGCTGGACGAGCTCAAGGCCGATCCGGAGTTTGCTGAGGATCTCGGGAAACACACGGCCGTCCTGATCGAATGGCCTCCCGTTGACGAGGCTATGGAGTGAGGACTGTTCGCCGCACTGGCGCAACTCTCGACAGTTCTCGCCCGAACGCCCCTTGACCAGTGCGAACTTCCCCGTATCAGATAAACCCATGGTCCGGGGCTCCATCACATTGATCGTGCTTGCATTGGGGATGCCGTCGCTTGCGGCGGCGGAGACCATGAGCTTTGGCGATTCGATCGGCAAGCTGGCGGCGAGCTGCGGGGCGGAAATCGTCGCCAATTGCCGCGGCGTCAACCCGGATTCGAACCGGCTGAAGGAATGCCTGTCGCGCAATCGCGACGTGCTCTCGCCGCAATGCGCGAACGACTATCTCGGCGTGTTCGACGCCATCCAGAAGCGCGTCGCCGCGCGTGTCACGGTGGCGAACGCCTGCCAGCGCGAGATCGTCAAGGTCTGCGGCGGCTCGACCAAGGAAACCAGCAAGTCGGTCCCGTGCCTGGTCTCGACGTCGAAGGGCATCAGCAACAACTGCCTGAAGGCGGTCGACGACGCGGGGTACCGCTGATGCGCGCGAACGGGCTCGCCACCGCAGGACTGGGCTTCGCGCTGGGCCTCGCTTTGCTCGCGGGCCCCGCCGGCGCGCAGACGGCGGCGCCGACCCGTGACGACATCGTCGGCAAGCTGAACCATTTCGAAGAGGCCGCCGAGCTCGACCTGCCCGCGCTGAAGCAGCAGGTGATGGAGCGTGCCAAGACCAGGATCAAGAACGATCCGGGCCCGGTGAACCGGCCGCTGATCGCGCCTGATCTCGCCAGGCTGCCGGCCTTCAATGCGCAGATCCAGTTCGACGCCGACACGCCGATCATCCAGCCGTCCTCCTACCAGACTGTCGGCCGCATTGCGGACGCGCTGGTTCATGCCTCGCTGCTGCCCTACACCTTCCTGATCGTCGGCCACGTCGAATCCAATTCGAAGACGCGCGAGGCCAATGCGATCCTGAGCCAGCGCCGGGCCGATGCGATCCGCGACGTGCTGGTGAACACCTTCAAGATCTCGACCAAGCGGCTGCATCCGATCGGCCTCGGCGAGGAGCAATTCCTCGACCGGGCCAAGCCGACCTCGGCCGTCAACGGCCAATTGCAGATCCTGACTTATGCCAAGCTGCCGGAGGAGCCGCGTCCGGCGACGCCAGCGCCTGCGGCGAAAAAGCCCGCCAAGAAGCGCTGAACGAGGGCGGCTCCGCGACTGACGGAACCCCTTGAAGTGCGGACTATTTTGCAGCCTGTCCCAGGCGCGCTCAGACGGTTTCACGCGACAAAAGTGCCGGTTTGTGCACCGCTCGGTCCAGTGCTATAGCCTCTGTTCGCCCTTCCCGACCCCGTGCTGCATGAGACCGAAATGGGTGGCTTTTTCCAGCGCCAACTTGCCGTTTATGTCGAGTACCATCGCGATCCCCGGAACACGGCGATGCATGTGGTCGGCATCCTGCTGCTGTTCACCGGCGCCGTGCTGCCGCTGACGCTGGTCAAGCTTCCGCTGTTCGGTTTCAACGTCAGCCTGGCGGTGATCCTGGCCCTGCCGGTCTTGATTTACTGGCTGCTGCTCGATGCGGCGCTCGGGCTCGGCATTCTGGCCGTCTCCGCCGTGCTGTTTTCGGTTGCGACGACCATTGCGGCGCAAGTCAGCACCGCGACGATGTGGGCGATTTTCGCCGCGCTGGTGGTGCTCGGCCTCGCCGCACAGACCATCGGCCACAAGGTTTTTGAGGGGCGCGAGGCCTCGTTGTTCACGTTTCCCTCGCATCTTTTGCTTGGACCCATGTTCGTCATGGCAAAATTATTCATTGCCTTGGGCTTCCGTCGCGACCTTGCCGCGATTCTGGCGCCTCTTCCGGCCAATTCTCTTTCAACCCGATAACGCTCGAAGCAAACAGCAACCTTCTGCATGGCTCTCGTCCTGGTTACCGGTGGCAGTGGCTTCATCGGACATCACCTCGTAGAAGCGCTCCGCGCCCGTGGGCAGCGGGTCCGCGTTCTCGATGTCCGTGCGCCGGCCTCGGCGAACGCGGACGTCGAGCACGTCCTCGGCTCGGTGCTGGACTGTGCCGCGGTCGATGCGGCGATCGCCGGCGTCGATCAGGTCTATCACCTCGCCGGCCTGCCCGGCATGTGGGTGGCCAACAAGCAGGACTTCCACGAGGTCAATTGCCGCGGCACCGAAATCGTGCTCGCGGCGGCGATGAAGCGCGGCGTCTCGCGCTTCCTGCACTGCTCGACCGAATCGATCCTGTTCCCCTATTCAGATCTGAAGGGCGTTCCCGCCGAAGAGGCGCTGCAGCCGGCAGAGGCGATGCCCGGCGCCTATACGCGGTCGAAATCGCTCGCCGAGCATCATGCCGCCAAGGCCGCGGCCGAGGGCTTTCCGCTGGTGATCGGCACGCCGACCATGCCGATCGGCGCCGCCGACCACAATCTGACACCGCCGACCGCGATGCTCTGGTACTTCCTGCAGAAGAAGGTACAGCCGCATCTCAACTTCCTGGTCAACCTGGTCGACGTCCGCGACGTCGCCATGGGCCTCGTGCTGACCATGGAACGCGGCCGCCTCGGGCAGCGCTACATCCTCGGCGGCGACTGCGTTCCGCTCGGCGACATCCTGCGCATGATGTCGGCGATGAGCGGTCGTCGGCAATTTCCCGTCGTCGTACCCGGCAAGATCGCCGAGCTCTCCGCGATCATGCTCGAATACATCGCCGACCACATCACGCGCCGGCCGCCCAACGGCACCGCCGAGGGCGTGCGGATCGCGCTCGCCGCGAGCGACCTTTCGATCGGCAAGGCCCGTAACGAGCTCGGCTATTCGCCGCGTCCGATCGAGCCGGTCTTGCGCGAAACGATCACCCACCTGCTCGCCCGCAACGGCCAGCAGCCCTCCGGCGCTCTCAAGCACCACGCGCTGTCCTCGCGCGCGAGCTGAAGCCCCCGCCCAACGCAAAGAACCTTCATGTCTTTCGATTTCAGCAAGCTTCTCTCTGTCGCCTGGGGTGGCTGGACCACGACCTGGCCGACGCAACTGCTCGCCCTGATCTGGCTCGCTTTTCTGGCCAGCTGGGTCGGCGCCTCGTTCTGGCAGGGGCAGACCAAGAAGCAGGTGATGACGCTGGAGTCGCAGCGCTATCGCTTGCCGATCCTGGTCGGCGGCATCCTGTACACGCCGTTCATTGCGGAAGCCATGGGCTGGAAGCCGCTTTGGGTGCTCGGCAACACCGGCATCATCATCGCCGCGATCCTCTCCATCGCCGGCATCGCTTTCGCATGGTGGGGGCGGCTGCATCTCGGAAAATTCTGGTCCAACACCATCACCCACAAGGAAGACCACCGCGTCGTCGACACCGGTCCCTACGGCATCGTCCGTCACCCGATCTACACCGGCCTGATCTTCGGCATGCTGGTGACCGGCGTTGCGATCGGCCTGGTGACGACGATCCTCGGCGCGATCCTGATCTCGCTCGGGATGTGGCAGAAGGGCCGGATGGAAGAGGTGTTCCTCTCGAAGGAGCTCGGTGAGGACGCTTATGGCGCCTATTGCCGCCGCGTTCCGATGATCATTCCGTTCACGTCGCCGCGGTGAGGGCGTCACTTTCGTGTCACGGACGCGCTGCGCTGCGTCCGGGGCACGAGTGCACGATCTGACTCCCCAAGGAACCACCGCACCGCTGGTCCGTTAGCCCTCGACATCTCCACAAGCTGCAGAGCATCGAGCCATGTCGGACGCCTACGATTATTTTCGCGCACACGCGATCGCCGCCGTCCGCAAGGCGCGGGCGCTGCCGCCCGGGCGGACGAAGCAGAAGCAGCGCACGGTGGCGCGGGTCTATCATCTCTTGTCCCGGGAAGCGGCGCTGGCGCCGAACATCCGGCACCTGGACGATTTTCGCGCGGCACGGCGGCTGGAGCGGCAGATCGGTCGTTGATCTCCGGGGCCAGCGCCGCGATTGTCCCATGCAAATTCGATCGGCTGCCATTCCACGGGAATAGGCCCCTGCGGTGCGCCGCACAGGTTGACGTCTGCCCCGTCAGCCAGTTGGATGCGCGCGCAACCGGGGGCCTCTCATGACGTTTTCCAGCATCTTCGCGCAGTTCGTCGCGTTCATCGGCGGCATCGCGCTGCAATGGCGCAAGATGACGGGCACCGAGCCCGCGCCGGCCTGGGGCGAGAAGCCCGCCATTCCCGAGGCCAAGCCGCAAGGCGCGATCCCGACCTTGAAGATGCCGACCGCGCGCGGCTGGCGCGACGGCGAGAAGCCGATCGCTGCGCCCGGGCTCGAGGTCAATGCGTTCGCGACCGGCCTCGACCATCCGCGCTGGATCGAGGTGCTGCCCAACGGCGACGTGCTGATCGCGGAAGCGACGCAGATCGCGGGCGCGCCGCGCAGCGTGTTCCACTATGCGATGCAGGCGACGATGCGACGCGCCGCGGCGCTCGGCGTCTCCGCCAACCGCATCACGCTGCTGCGCGACAAGAACGGCGACGGCGTTGCGGAGGTTCGCGGCGCCTTCATGGAGAACCTCAACCAGCCGTTCGGCATGGCGCTGGTCGGCAACACTTTCTACGTCGGCAACACCGACGGCGTGATGGCCTTTCCTTACGTTGCCGACGCCGATCGCATCACCGCGCCGGGCCAGCGGCTCACGACGTTCAAGCCCGCCGGCCACTGGACGCGCAGCCTGCTCGCCAGCCCCGACGGCAAGAAGCTCTATGCCGGCGTCGGCTCGCTCAGCAACATCGCCGAGATGGGCATGGAGGTCGAGCAAGGCCGCGCCGCGGTCTACGAGCTCGATCTCGCTGCCGGCACGCATCGCATTTTCGGCGCCGGCCTGCGCAATCCGGTCGGCCTTGCCTGGGAGCCGACGACAGGCGTGCTCTGGACCGTCGTCAACGAGCGCGACGGCCTCGGCGACGAGACGCCGCCGGACTACCTCACCTCGGTGCGCGACGGCGGCTTCTACGGCTGGCCCTATTGCTACTGGGGCAAGACGGTGGACGACCGCGTGCCGCAGGACCCGGCGATGGTCGCCAAGGCGATTCAACCGGACTACGCGCTTGGCGGCCACACCGCCTCGCTCGGCCTGTGCTGGATGCCCGTAGGCACCCTGCCCGGCTTCGGCGACGGCATGGTGATCGGCCAGCACGGTTCGTGGAATCGCAGCAAGCTGTCCGGCTACAAGCTGGTGTTCATCCCGTTCGCGAACGGCAAGCCCTCCGGCCCCTCGCGCGACATCCTGTCGGGCTTCCTGTCGCCGGACGAGAAGGAATCCTACGGCCGTCCGGTCGGCGTCGCGATCGGTCCCGACAAGAAATCGCTGCTGATGGCCGACGACGTCGGCAACGTGATCTGGCGCGTGACGGGGGCGTAGGGGATCACGTCCCGACGCAGAGCGTGGCGCGCTGCTTGCGCAGCAGTGCGATCACCGACAGTGCCGTGATCAGGCCAGTCTTGGGATTTTCGGACGGGATGTTCTCGATGCCCATCGAGAACCGTGCCGAATCCGCCTCGACCTCGATGCGGTGAACGTTGCGCGTCACGGTCGGATCGGCCCAGACCTGAATCCGGGTGCGATCGGGTCCGATGCCCGCCAGCGACAACGCAACGGCGACGTTGACGTTGGCCGGAAAGCCCTTTGCGGCTTCGCGCGCGCTGCCCTCGAACAGTTTCAGCGGCTCGCGCAGATTGTCGATGTCGATGTTGTTCTGGACGATGAACGGCGCACCCTTCAAGCCGTCGATCGGCTTGCGCGTCACCATCTTCACCGAATGGATGGTGCCGATTGCGGCGGCGTTGACGGCATCGAGGCCGATCAGGGCGCCGGTCGGCACCAGGATGCGGCCGCCATTGGCGCGGGCGAGATCGACGAGATCGAAATTGTCGAGCAGGCCGCCGACGCTGACCACGACCGCGGCCTTGCCGCGCCTCACCGCCGGCTCGACGATCGCACGCAGCTGGCTGCTCGGCGCGCACTCGACCACGATGTCGGCAGCATCGCCAAGCTGGTCGAGCGGCAGGATCTTCGGCGGGCGGCGCAAGCCGTCGATGAAGGCTTGATGCTTGGCGGGATCCCGCACGGCCACGGCGGCGAGCGACAGACCCTCGATGCCCTGATCGAGCGCGGTTGCAATCTTGGTGCCGATCGAGCCCAGCCCGGCAATGGCCACCCGCAATTCGCCCGAAGCCTTCTGATCCGTCATCGCACCCTACTTTCTCGCTGGACCGATGTCATACCGCATCGTTTTCTGTATAAGCCAGCCTGAATTGGTCCGGTTGGCCAGGTCGCGGGACGCGTTTCGGGCCGGGCCTGTTCTACCGACGCAATTCGCCGATTTCCTCCGACGGAGCTTTCCCATGCGCACCCATTCGATCGCAGCCATTCCTGCCGACGGTATCGGCCCCGAGGTAATCTCGGCCGGTGTCCGCGTGCTGGAGGCGCTGGCCAAGCGCAGCGGCGACCTCGCCTTCAACGTCAAGACGTTCGACTGGGGCTCGGATTACTACAAGAAGCACGGCGTGATGATGCCGGCGGACGGCCTCAGCGAGCTGAAGAAGTTCGACGCGATCTATTTCGGCGCGGTCGGCGCCCCCGATGTGCCCGACCACATCACGCTGTGGGGCCTGCGCCTGCCGATCTGCCAGGGGTTTGACCAATACGCCAATGTGCGGCCGACCAAGATTCTGCCGGGCGTCGCCTCGCCGCTGCGCAATGTCGGGGTCGGCGATCTCGACTGGGTGATCGTGCGCGAGAATTCGGAAGGCGAGTATGCCGGCATGGGCGGCCGCGCCCACAGAGGCCTGCCGGAGGAGGTCGGCACCGAAGTGGCGGTGTTCACCCGTGTCGGCGTCACCCGCATCATGCGCTATGCATTCCAGCTCGCGCAGTCGCGCCCGCGCAAATTCCTGACCGTGGTGACCAAGTCGAACGCGCAGCGCCACGGCATGGTGATGTGGGACGAGATCGCGGCCGAGGTCGCCGGCGAATTCCCCGGCGTGACCTGGGACAAGATGCTGGTCGATGCCATGACGGTGCGGATGACGCTGCATCCGAAGAGCCTCGACACCATCGTCGCGACCAATCTCCACGCCGACATCCTCTCCGACCTCGCCGGCGCGCTGGCGGGAAGCCTCGGCGTCGCGCCGACCGGCAACATCGATCCGCAGCGCCGCTTCCCCTCGATGTTCGAGCCGATCCACGGCTCGGCTTTCGATATCACCGGCAAGGGCATCGCCAACCCGGTCGCGACGTTCTGGACCGGCGCGCAGATGCTCGAGCATCTCGGCGAGAAGGATGCCGCCTCGAGGCTGATGGCCGCCGTCGAGCGCGTCTGCGCCGCGGGCGTGCTGACGCCGGATGTCGGGGGCAAGGCGACGACGAAGGAAGTCACGGACGCCGTGATCGACGCGATCCACGGATCGAACGTGTAGCACGCCGCGTGAGGCGTGGCCGATCAGACGGACACCACGGCGACAGGAGCGTCGACATTGGAATATTCCTCGGGCCCCGAACGCTTCGGCCTGTCCGTGCCAGAAGGACTGTCGTGGACCAGCCCCGACCTCACCGCACGCCGTAACCTGCGAACTCGTCGCCGACCTTGGCTTCGATGAGTCTTGCAGCCGAGACGTCGCGGTCGCCGGCCTTGTCGCCCTGACCAAGCTTGGCCAGTCCTCGCCCATAGAGCGCGCTGGCCAGATTTGGCTTCAAGCGCAACGCCGAGTCGTAGTCATCGATGGCCGCGGCGAATTGCCCCATCTTCAGATGGATCAGCGCGCGTGAATCGTGGGTCGCGGCATCAGCCGCTCCGAGCTGAAGCGCAATGTCGCAATCGCCCAGCCCGGCTTGCAGATCGCCGACGACCGCTCGGGCCCAGCACCGGCCGCTTCTCGCCAACCTCAAATTCGGATCGAGGCGGATTGCCTCGTCGAAATCCTGCAAGGCACGATCGTACTGCTTCAGCTTCAGGTGGGTGATCGCGCGATTGGCGAAGGCGTTGGCGTAGCCTGGGTTGAGCCGAATTGCCTCCCCGAAGGCTTCGATCGCTCGGTCGTAGGCGCCCATCTTCAAATAGGCAACGCCGCGATTATTCACCGGCTTGACATAGTCGGGCGTGATTCCAATGGCGCGATCGAAGTCGCTGATGGCGCGATCGTACTCCGCGGTCGTCATGTAAGCGTTGCCGCGATTGTTGTAAGCCACGGCCAGCGCGCTCGGCTTGGCATCACCCGAATCGATCAGCGCCGTACAGCCGGCGATCCGGACCTTGGGCGGGGTGCGCTCTGCGCCGTTGCATTGCTCGATGGTCTTGAGCTGGCTGCTGTTCTGCAGTTGCTGGGCGGCCGCCGGCGAACCGGCCGCCAGCAGGGCGAGAATGGGTGCTACGCGGCCGATGAACACGGCCCTCATGGTCGTCTCCGTGTCCGGGCTTCAGCATCCTCGGCAGATGTTCAATCTCGGAGCGCTCTCCCGTCCCTGCGGACGCACCGTGGCGTCCGGATGCTTCTTGAGCACCTTGGCCTTGCCCTCCTCGATGAGGGTCGCGAACTTCACCGAACCGTCCTCCAGAACTTCGACGTGCGGCGTGGTGCCACGGATTCCCATTGTTGCCACGGGAGTATCGACCTTCATGTCGCCGGTCTTGGCGACCTGGCCGGCTACGAATGTTGCGGTTCCTCTCGCCAGGCTGAAAAACGCCGCGTTGGACTTGCCGGCGGGTTCATAGACATACTCGTCCATGGTCATGCGAGCATTGCTCGACAAATTGAACGACGACCCGTCGTTGAAATTGATGCTGACCCGGCTGTCTGCTTCGGTTCGCACGATGTCGCGGAGATAAACGACGTCGCCGACCTTGGCTTGAGCGGCACGATCGGGAAGGTTCACCTGCACGAGGGCCGCACCCGGGTGCTCGATCGTAACCGTGCCCGTCACCGTGACCACTTTCCCGATCGCACTTGGCGCCGCGTCCTGAAGGACTGGTTTCACGGGATTCATCTGAGCTTGCGCGGGCGCGACAAGACTCGCGGATGCACAAACGAAAACAGTCATCAAAGCTGCGATCGTATGCCTGCACATGACCCGCTCCTTCCGAGAAGATCTTTTATGCTGATCGCTCGACCAGGACCCGTATGGGTCCCACCCGAGCCCGCAAGCCGCACATCGTCAAGCATCGACGGTGCGATCGGTCCTGAGGCCAACTCTCCGGCGAGACGCTTTTGGGACTTCGACTGTAGCTCCAGGCCCCTTGCGTCGCCACCAAAGTAAGCTAGAGTTCGTGCAGCCTAACGGTCAACTTATTGAGAAGCAAATTGCGGTCATGTCGGGACGCCGGTGTCTCGTGTGAACCTTTCGGTGCCTTGGAAATACCTATAGAGATCGCCTTTTTTATCCGTCGTCTTCGGCGTGCAGGCCTGGATTTGCCAACGCCAAAACCTGTTTCAATGGCGTAGGCAAGACCGAACAAGAAGACTGCAGCATCGCGCCGAACCCGAAGAATTCGGGATGCGAGGCCATAGTCATGTCAGTTGCGTACCAGGTTGGCCCCCAAGACGGGGGCGTCACGAATTTTCCTATTCAGATCATTGGCTTGGTCGAAACGGCGGTTGGTTGCGTCACCCTCACCCGCGATGGCGACCGGGCGATCAAGGTCAATGCCGGCGACCTTGTCTGTCGTCATGACGTGATAGAAACCGCGGCGGATTCACGGGCCGGAATCCGTCTTCTCGACGACACCCTGTTCAATATCTTCAGCCAGGCCCGCGTCGAGCTCCGCGAACTCGCTTCGGAGTCCCCCGCTTGCTCGCGTTCGACCGCCGTCGCAGTCACTAGCGGACGCTTTGCGTTCATGGCTGGACGGCAGGCGAATGGCGGAGCCCTCACGGTCGACACCCCCTTCGGCAGCGTTCGTGGCCACGCCCACTCGAGGGGTTTCGGAATCCTGACGGTTGCGGCGTTGACCTTTTCGATGGTGGAGGACGCGAAAGCCGCAGACCCGGATGCCCCCCTCGTGGATGATGACACGATCACCTACAAGGACCTGCAGCACGGGGCTTTCGAGCTGATCACCAAGGAGCCTGTGCCGCGGCATATTGTCGTCGAAGATCCCGGCGAGACCATCGTCCTGAAGAGGATCGGCTCGTCGATCAGCGTCAGCCAGGTTGCGAACAGTGCCGCTCGCATGGATGAGTTGCGAGACGCCCAGCAGGACGTGCTCGCCAATCTCACGCGAGGTCCGACGGGATCCAGCACGCCCTTCTTCAGCAATCCGCTTTCATTTCAGCACATCAACTTCACGACGAATAGCTCGACTACGCCCTTCAATCAGCTGGCACCGCTGCCGGTGTTCGACCTCCCCCTGATCGTCCTGCCGCCGCCAACCCTGAATCTCCCGGCCGCCCCTGTCGAAATCGACACCCTCACGTTCGATGAGTTCACGGCGTCCAGCGGCACCTTCTCCGCCACAAGTCCAATCAATGCGGCGCTGACTTACGGGCTCAGTGGCGGGACGGCAGGAAGCACGATCCTGAACGGATTGACATATGACATTTCTCAGGCTGGCCCCTATGGCACCCTCTATCTCAACAGTGCATCCGGCGCTTACACGTTCGTTCCCGACGGCGCCGCCATCAATGCTCTGTCGTCGCCGACGATCACGAGCTTCATCGTCACGGTTTCGGGCGGCGGATCTTCGGCCAGCCAAGCCTTCAACATCGCCATCCTCGGCGTCAACGACACGGCTGCTATCTCGGGCGACGCCAGCGGCACGGTGACGGAGGCTGGCGGCGTCGCCAATGCAGCTCCGGGCTCGCCGACAGCGAGCGGCACGCTCACCAGTGTGGATGTCGACAACCCGCCCAATACCTTCACGGCGGTCAGCTCGCCGACCCGAAGCACGGGCGGCTACGGCCACTTCACGATGACCACCGGCGGCGTCTGGACCTACACGCTCGATGACAGCAACGCCGCGGTACAGGCCTTGAACGTCGGCGAGACCCTCACCGATACCCTGACCGTGACCAGCATCGACGGCACTCCCAAGGTCATTACCATCACGATCCAGGGCAGCAACGACGCAGCCATCATCTCCGGCACCACGATCGGTTCGGTCGTCGAGGCGGGCAGCACGTCGCCCGGCACGCCGAACGCGACGGGAACGCTTGCCGCCGCAGATGCGGATAGTCCAGCCAACACTTTCCTGGCTGTCGTCTCGCCGGTTGCAAGTGCGCAAGGCTACGGCAGCTTCACGGTAACTTCGGCCGGCGTGTGGATCTATACGCTCGACAACAGCAATACTTCAGTCAAGGCGCTCAATGAAGGCGACACGCTGACTGACAGTTTCACGGTGAGCACGGTCGACGGTACGGTGCAGGTGGTGACGATCACCATCGCCGGCAGCAATGATGCAGCGATCATCTCCGGAACGACGGCCGGCTCGGTGACCGAGGCCGGAGGCGTGGCCAATGGCACGCCGGGCGCGCAAACTGCGAGCGGCACGCTCACCGATGTCGATCCTGACAATACGTCAAATGCATTCACGGCTGTCGGCACGCCGACGACGAGCGCGGGCGGCTTCGGCAGTTTCACGATGACGGCGCTGGGCACCTGGACCTACACGCTCGATGACAGCAACGGCACCGTGCAGGCCCTCAATGTCGGCGATACCCTGATCGATCAGTTCACCGTAACGACCATCGACGGTACGCCGCAGGTGGTGACAATTACAATCAACGGCAGCAACGACGCCGCCGTCATTTCCGGAACAAAATCGGGTTCGGTGCTCGAAGCCGGTAACATCTCCTCCGGCACGCCGGTCGCGACCGGCACGCTCGCCGATACCGACGTCGACAACCCGGCCAACACCTTCATGGCGGTCGTCTCGCCGGTTGCAAGCACCCAAGGTTACGGCAGCTTCACGGTAACTTCGGCCGGCGTGTGGACCTATGCGCTCGACAACGGCAATACCTCGGTCAACGCGCTCAATGAGGGCGACACGCTGACCGACAGCTTCACGGTGCGCACGGCCGACGGCACGGCGCAGCTGGTGACGATCACCATCGCCGGCAGCAATGACGCAGCGACCATCTCCGGAACGACGGCCGGCTCGGTGACCGAGGCCGGAGGCGTGGCCAATGGCACGCCGGGCACGCAAACTGCGAGCGGCACGCTCACCGATCTCGATCCTGACAATACTCCAAATGCATTCACGGCGGTGAGCACGCCGACGACGAGCGCGGGCGGCTTCGGCAGCTTCACGATGACGGCGCTGGGCACCTGGACCTACACGCTCGATGACAGCAACGGCACCGTGCAGGCTCTCAATGTCGGCGATACCCTGATCGATCAATTCACCGTAACGACCGTCGACGGTACGCCGCAGGTGGTGACAATTACAATCAACGGCAGCAACGACGCCGCCGTCATTTCCGGAACAAAATCGGGTTCGGTGCTCGAAGCCGGTGGCATTACCTCCGGCACGCCGGTCGCGACCGGCACGCTCGCCGATACCGACGTCGACAACCCGGCCAATACCTTCACGGCAGTGACCTCGCCCACGGCGAGCGACGGCGGCTATGGCACCTTCACGATGACCGCAGCCGGAGTGTGGACGTATACGCTCGACAACAACAACAGCGTCGTGGACGCGCTCGATGTCGGCGAATCCCTCTCCGACCACTTCACGGTGACGACCATCGATGGCACCACACAAGAGGTGACGATCGTCATCCACGGCGCCAGCGACGCTGACCCCAACGACTTCGACAATCTGGCAACAGGAGCCACTGTCGTATCCGATCCTCCGTTTGTCTACGGCACTCCCGGACACGACAGCATTGCCGGCGGCGGCGCCGTTCCCCAAACCGTCTACGGGGGCGCCGGCGAGGACACCCTGAACGGCACCGGCGTGAACGACACCATCTACGGCGGATCTGGCAACGATACGATCAAGGGCAATAATGGAGCGGACGTCATCTACGGCGGCTCCGGCCGCGACGACATCGACGGCAGCAACGACGACGATACCATCATCGGTGGCCTGGGTGCGGATCAGCTCACCGGCGGCAATGGCGATGATGTGTTCGTTTATCTGTCAACTGCGGATTCCAGTTTCGGCCGGTCCGATACGATCAACGATTTCAATTCGGGTACCGACCGGATCGATTTGACGGCTCTCGGCGCGCTCGGATTCGTGATCTTGGCATTGAGCTCGGCAAGCACGTCCGTGCCGCCCTACACCATCGCCTGGATTTACGACGGTTCGGCCAACGAAACCATCGTGTATGTCAATCCGACGGACGAAACGCTCCAGATCGGCGATTCCCGCCTTTTGGAAGTTCATCTCCAGGGTGTCGCAACCGTCGAGGCGTCCGATTTCATCGTCGACCAGACCGCAGCATCGGTTTTAACCGCGAGCGAGGCTATCAATCCGGCCGCAGCGATGCCGGATGACACGGTTCTCGTCGCAGCCAGCAGCACCGACGGCTCCGCCGAAATGGGGGATAGCACCGGCCTTCTTTGGACCGACGAAGGTTCGACCGCAACCTATGCAAGCTTTTCATTCAATGATCGAGACTGGAGCAAGCACGGCGATACGACTGCCTCTTCCACACCGAGCGACATTGCAACGCAATCCACGCTCCAGGAGCCGCTGGCGGCCGTGCGGTCGATGGACGGCTTCCGATTTGTCTTCGAACAGACTGTGACCAGCGACAGCATTCACCCGACCGGTATCAGCGCGGGCGGCACGGCGCAGGAGAGCCATGCCACCCTGCACATCCCTTCGAAGATGCCGGATGCACTCGTGACCAACCAACATCTTGATGAGGGCAAGGCCGTGGAGGCTCATGGCCATTCAAGCACGAACAAGGCGCTTGATGCTGGCCCGCAGAAAGCTGTCGAGAATCACGGCGGCGCTCCGTCGCTTCCCGTTCAGGCCAGCCAAGTCAATCATGCTTCGTCCGAGGTCGCCGACAAGCCTCATTCTCAACCGCAATCTGCGGCAGATACCGCAACCGGCTCACACGGGAAATCACCGGCAAATCCGCACGAGCTGAACGATTCCTTCCATTTCGTGAACCCCGCGATCGAGAAATCACACGCCACATTCTCGATCGACCTCCCCGAGCCGCGCGATCATAGCGAGCACGGGCCAATGGCCAGCGAACATGGCCGCGCCGCGCCGCCCGCCGACGTTTGGCAATTGAACGACGATGCTCCGATCGTGGGGGCTTCAGGCGGCCCGCACGCGATGCACGAGCTCTTGGTGTGACCTGACCTGCTGAAAGAAGCGAACCGCGGACCATCGCGGATCGTCTTTACATGAAGCGCCTGCAAGCAGGCCGGGCGTTCCTTCTCAGCGACCCATCAGACCGCCGTCGCCTTACTTCCGCCCCGCCGGCGGCGGCGTCGCCATCGCGGCCGTCGGTTCTGGCGGTGTCAGATGGCGGGGGACGATGATGGTCTGGCCCGGCGTCAGTTGCGCGTTCTCGGGCAGCGAGTTGCTCTGCGCGAGTGTCCACAGCGGCACGCGGTTGGCTGCGGCGATACTCTCCATGGTGTCGCCGCGGCGCACCGGCACCCGCACCCCACTGTCCCACAATTCGACCAGCGTATCCGCCGGCACCAGATAGCGCAGCGGCACGGCATCGGCCTGGGTCTGCGGCGGAATGCGTGGCAGCAGCGTCACCATCTCGACGATCTGACGATGGATATCGTCGGACTTCTCGATGTTGATGTGGGTGACGCGCGCGTTTTCCTTGAGGTCGTAGCTCGCATAATGGCCGCGATAGCCGGGCACGGCGACGACGTCGCCGCCGCCGAGCACGCTGTCGGACAGGAAGATGTTGATGAAGCGCTCGACGTTGAGGGGGACATCGCCGGTCGCATGCGCGGGATCGATGGCGATGACGAGGCTGATCGGGATGTTCTCCTTGGCGGCCATCTCGGAGATGACGATCGAGCACAGTCCGCCCATGGAATGGCCGATCAGCACGATCGGCGCCGCCTTCTCCTTGTAGCTGGCTATGGCGCGGTTGCCGATCAGCCGGCAGATGGTGAATTCATAGACATCAGCCGATAAGCCGGCCTGCGTCAGCTTCTCGGCGAGCCGATCCATGCCGGTCGAGAAGATCGGCCCCATGGCGCCGCGAAACAGGTAGACCTTCGGCGGCGGCAATGGCTCGAACGGCGGAGGCGGCGGCGCAACGGGGGTTGCGGGTGCGGCGGTGGTGGACTTGGACTTCGGCGGGGAAGCCGCGGCCACGCCGCTGCTCCAGGCCAGCAGCACGATTGCTGCCAGCGCAACTAGTCGCCTCGAATGAATCATCAGTCCAGCAGTCCCACCACGGAGGCAGGGGCCTCCTCTGACCGGCTTAGTGACCACCGATTGGGTGGATTTTGGGGCATTGGAACCGAGGCGCGACGCACCGCCGCGCGCATCAAGGCTCCCCGACCAGGTGGGACCGCTGTCGGACCGTCATTGTCTGCTCTTGAGCCGGCTACGATGCGCGGCCTGCTTGGCGCGGTTGCCGCAGATCGCCATGGTGCACCATCGCCGCGCGCGCCTTCGGGTGTGATCGGCAAACAGCATCGTGCAGTTATGGCCCTCGCACGCCTTCACGTCGGAGAAGTCCTCCTCGCAGACGAACTTCGCCATGGCTTCGCCGACCGGCAGCAACAGAGCCTCCGGTGATCGCCATCGCCGTTTCCTTCGTAGCGCGAAGACGCCGCCCTCGTCCTGCCTGGGCTCGATCCGGCTGAACGCTTCGTCGCGCTCCAGCAAGCCGTTCAACGGACCGAGCTCGTGGAGCGCCTTTGCTGTCAGCGGCCGGCCCGCATGCTCCAGAACAAATCCCCTGAACCACTCACGCAAGTCGCGGGCCTGATCGGCGACCTTGTCGAGCTCACCCGGCCTTGCGCGCGCCTTCAGCGCATTCAGCTCCTCCGCCGGCACCAGCTTCGCCTGCGCCAGCCAATCGATCAGGCCATCGCCATCGTCGATCCAGTCGACAGGCGTATCGACCGGTGTGGCGACCGAGTTGAGGAAATCGAGGCCGAGCGAGTCGGCGATGAACATCGCGGGCGGTCTGACCATAGCGGGTCCTTGGCCTGCCTGGAAAAGGCAAACCAAGAGTAACCATTAAAATGCCTATTGACAAGTTACTAAACGCGCTCGTAACCTCTTAATTGACAATTAAACGGTTATTTCACCTGGAGAAGGCCATGACCCCGACCAACTACCGCACCGCAGACGTCGATGGATTCAAGGTGTTCTATCGCGAGGCCGGTCCCAGGGGTGCGCCGAAGCTGTTGCTGCTGCACGGCTTCCCCAGCGCCGGCCACATGTTCCGCGATCTGATCCCGTTGCTTGCCGACAAATTCCACATCGTCGCGCCGGACCTGCCCGGCTTCGGTCAGTCGGATATGCCGCCGCGCGAAAGCTTCCGCTACACCTTCGCTAACGTCGCGCAGGTGATCGAACGATTCATCGAAGTGATCGGCTTCGATCGCTTCGCGATCTATGTCTTCGACTACGGCGCGCCGACCGGCTTCCGGCTCGCGCTGCGTCACCCCGAACGGATCACCGCGATCATCTCGCAGAATGGCAACGCCTATGAGGACGGCCTCAGCGACGGCTGGACTCCGATCAAGGCCTATTGGCACGATCCCTCGCCCGCCAACCGCGAGGCGCTGCGCGCCTTCCTCACGCCGGAGGCGACGCGCTGGCAGTACACTCATGGCGTCCCCGATCCGGCGACCGTGTCGCCGGACGGACAGAACCTCGACAATTTCTATCTGGCGCGTCCAGGCTCCGACGACGTGCAGCTCGACCTGTTCGGCGACTACAGGAGCAACGTCGCGCTCTATCCGTCATTCCAGGAGTATTTCCGCAAGCACAAGCCGCCGTTCCTGGCGGTCTGGGGCAAGAACGATCCGTTCTTCATTCCGCCCGGCGCCGAAGCGTTCAAGCGCGATAATCCCAATGCGGTCGTGCAGTTCTTCGACACCGGCCATTTCGCGCTGGAGACGCATGCGCGGGAGATCGCAGCGAGCATCCGCGCGTTCTTGACGTAGCCTCGCGCAGGGAAGCTCAGTTCCTCGCCGGAGCCGCCGCCGCCGCGCGCGCGGGCCGCGGTGTGGCGGGCTCGGCAACGGGGGCCGCCGGGGCGCGCGAGCGCATGATCGCGGCGTCGATCTCGGCGATGACGCGGCGCTGGATCGCCTCGTTCTTGTCGATCGAGATGTGGCCGACGCCGGTGCCGCGGACATCGACATTGTCGAGCTTGCCGCGAAGCCCGGCCGCCGCCCGCACCGGCTCGCCGGGTCCGTCGCCGATATAGATGTTGATGTAGCGATCCGCGCCGGTCGAGAGCTTGGTCTTGAACACGGAATCGAGGCCGATCGCGAGCTTCACGGGCACGCCGAGCTGATTGAGCTTGGCGATCATGTCTGGCAATGCGGTCGCACCGGAGGAATGGCCGACCAGGATGATGGTCTTGAGCCGGCCGGCCTTGTAGGCGGTCGCCGCTTCATCGGCGAGCGAGGACCAGGACACGAAATTGGCGACGGTCACCGGAATGCCCTGCGCCTGGAGGCGGGCGCCGATCGTGTCGAGACCGAGCGAGAAGATGTTGAGCACGCCGCGCAGCAGATAGACGTGTGTGGTCGCCGCCGCGGCCTGGCTCGGCGCGGCTTTGGCGGTGGTCGGGCTGATGGCAACAGCTGACAGCAGGAGCAGACCCATCGCCCACGCACGGAGGGCGGACAACTGGCTGGCGCCGGCGGTGTGACGGCCGTTCGGTCTCATCGATCTTTTCCCTGGAGACAATACGCTTCGCGATTGGCCGGAATCGTAGCCACGGCGCGCTCGCAGACGCAACAAAGAGCCGCGTGAACGCCAATCTTAGCAGTAAGCCGTGACCATCGCGCAACACTTGCCCGGAACATGCCACCGAAGCGCCTGTTTTGAGACCATTTTTCTCCGGGGAATTGCGGAGAGACAATGGCGCTCCTATTTCAGGGCTCCGCCGACCTGCCCTCCTGGATGGTCCGGCTCCTTCCCCCAGCCTTTGCTCCTCAGCCTTGCGGCCATCATGTCTTCCATCATCTCCGTCGCCAATCTGTCGAAAACCTATGGGTCCGGCTTCAAGGCGCTCAAGAACGTCAATCTCGACATCAAGCGCGGCGAGATCTTCGCGCTGCTCGGCCCAAACGGCGCCGGCAAGACCACGCTGATCTCGATCATCTGCGGCATCGCCAATCCGAGCGAGGGCCGCGTCCTGGTCGGCGGCGAGGACATCCAGGCCTCCTACCGCAAGGCGCGCTCGCTGATCGGCCTCGTGCCGCAGGAATTGCACACCGACGCCTTCGAAAGCGTGTGGGCGACCGTGAGCTTCTCGCGCGGTCTGTTCGGCAAGCCGAAGAACCCCGATCACATCGAGAAGGTGCTGAAGGCCCTCTCGCTCTGGGACAAGAAGGACAACAAGATCATCACGCTCTCGGGCGGCATGAAGCGCCGCGTGATGATTGCGAAAGCGCTGTCGCACGAGCCGCAGATCCTGTTCCTGGACGAGCCCACCGCCGGCGTCGATGTCGAGCTGCGCAAGGGCATGTGGGAGGTGGTGCGCGGACTTCAGCAATCCGGCGTCACCATCATTCTCACCACGCACTACATCGAGGAAGCCGAGGAGATGGCCGACCGCATCGGCGTCATCAACAAGGGCGAGATCGTGCTGGTCGAGGACAAGGCGACCTTGATGCAGAAGCTCGGCAAGAAGCGGCTGACGCTGCATTTGCAGAACAAGGTGACGTCGCTGCCGGAAAGCCTCAGCCATTACGAGCTCGAGCTCTGCGACGGCGGCGCGACGCTGGTCTACGACTACGACACGAAGGGCGAGCGCACCGGCATCACCAGCCTGCTCGGCGATCTCCGCACCGCCGGCATCCGCTTCAACGACCTCGACACGACGCAATCGTCGCTCGAGGACATCTTCGTCGACCTCGTGAGGACGTCATGAACCACCACGCCATCCGCGCCATTTATCTGTTCGAAATGGCACGCACCTGGCGCACGCTGCTGCAAAGCATCGTCTCGCCGGTGGTTTCGACCTCGCTGTATTTCGTGGTGTTCGGCGCGGCGATCGGCTCGCGCATCACCGAGGTCGAGGGCGTCAGCTACGGCACCTTCATCGTGCCGGGCCTGATCATGCTCTCGGTGCTGACCCAGAGCATCGCCAACGCCTCGTTCGGCATCTACTTCCCCAAATTCTCAGGTACGATCTACGAGATCCTGTCGGCGCCGATCTCCTATTTCGAGATCGTGCTCGGCTATGTCGGCGCCGCCGCGACCAAGTCGATCATCCTGGGCCTGATCATTCTGGCGACTGCGGGCCTGTTCGTGCCGCTGCACATCCAGCATCCCATCTGGATGCTGACCTTCCTGGTGCTGACGGCGGTGACGTTCAGCCTGTTCGGCTTCATCATCGGCATCTGGGCCGACGGCTTCGAGAAGCTGCAGATGATCCCGATGCTGGTGGTGACGCCGCTGACCTTTCTCGGCGGCAGCTTCTACTCCATCGACATGCTGCCGCCGACCTGGCGCACGGTCGCGCTGCTCAATCCGGTCGTCTATCTGATCTCCGGCTTCCGCTGGAGCTTTTACGAGATCGCCGACGTCAGCGTGTCCGTCAGCATCGGCATGACGCTGGCGTTCCTGGTGATCTGCCTGGTCGTGATCTGGTGGATTTTCCGAACCGGATACCGCCTCAAGAACTGACCGCGCGGCGCTCGCGAAAATGTCAGCGCCGCCGGCCGGCGCGGCGCAAAGCGGCCTTGCTTACGCCCGGCATCACGTTAACGATGGACAGGCAGGCCGCTGGAACCAACACCTGGCTGCAGGCATAATGCACGCCGGGGGACGGAGAGCCGCGGCGCCAGCATGAACAGGCCGGAGGCCAGAAGTCAGATGCGTTCTTTTTTGGTTGCTTTCACGTCCCTGATGCTTTTGAGCGCGGGCACCGCGCAGGCCAAGGTCGAAATCATCGTCGACAAGGACAATCAGCAGATGAGCGTCGCCGTCGACGGGGTCGCACGCTACCGCTGGCCGGTGTCGACCGGCATCCCCTCCCGCGAGACGCCGAACGGCGCTTTCCGGGCCTTCCGCATGGAAGAGGACCATTATTCCAAGGAATTCGACGACGCGCCGATGCCGCACGCGATCTTCTTCACCAAGGTCGGGCACGCCATCCACGGCACGGACTCGGTTGGCCGGCTCGGCTCGCCGGCATCCCATGGCTGCGTGCGCCTGTCGCGCCAGAACGCCTCGACGCTCTATGCACTGGTGCAGCAGCAGGGCGTGCTCAACACCACGGTGACGCTGACCGGCTCAGCACAGGTGGCGCTGGCGCGCAATCCACGCGGCCGCAATGCGGTGGCCCGCGCCGCGCAGCCGCCTGAAGAGCAATACGCCACCACCGGCGCCCCGGTGAACCTGATGCCGCCGACGCAGCCCGCGCGGCGCTACATGCCGCAGGACGACAACTACATCTACCCGGCCGACGGCAGCGACACCGGCGCGCGCTATCCGGCGCCGCGCTCGGCCACCCGTCCGCTCTACGACGCACAGGTCTATCAGCAACAGCAGCCGTATTACGACCAGGGCTACGGCCAGCAGGGCTATTATCATCAGCCGCAGCCCCGGCAATATTATCAGCCGCGCGGATATTACTATCAGAACTGACGCGGCGACCTCCTTGAACCGTCGAGGCACCATGCCATCCCGTGCCACGACAATCCCGGTGCTGCTCTCGCTCCTTACTGCCGGACAAGCCATGGGATCTGATTTGGCCTTCGACCTCGAGGCGCATCGCGGCGGGCGGGCGCTGTTGCCTGAAAACACCCTGCCCGCTTTCGCCCATTCGCTGACGATGGGCGTGGACACGCTGGAGCTCGACGTCGGCGTCACCGCGGACGGCGAAGTGATCGTCTCCCATGAGCGCGGGCTCAATCCCGATCTCGCACGGCGGCCCGACGGAGCCTACATCGCTCCGCCTGGCCTGCCTTTCGTCAAGCTGCGGCTCGACGAGGTCAGGACCTATGACGTCGGCCGGATCCGCCCCGACAGCGCCTACTCACGACAATTCCCCGACCAGCGTGCGCTGCCGGGGACGCGCATTCCGACCTTGCGCGAGCTGTTCGCGCTGGTGCGCAAGTCCGGCAACACAAAGGTCCGCTTCAACATCGAGACCAAGATCGATCCGAATCATCCGGACGAGACGCTTGATCCGCGAGCCTTCGTCACGAAGCTGCTCGGCGTGATCGAGACCGAAGGTTTCTCCGACCGCGTCATGATCCAGTCGTTCGACTGGCGGACCCTGCTGCTCGTCCAGCAGCAGGCGCCGAAGATCCCGACCGTGTACCTGACGATCCAGCGCGGCTCGGCTCCGACGGTGGCGCTCGACAAGGCGACGAGCTGGACGGCGGGTCTCAGCCCGGCCGATCACGGCGGCTCTCTGCCGCGGACGATCAAGGCCGCGGGCGGCGCGATCTGGTCGCCCTATTTCGGCGACGTGACCGCAGCGCTGGTTTCCGACGCCCATGTTCAGGGACTGCGCGTCGTGGTCTGGACGGTGAACAAGCGTGAGGACATGGCGCGGATGATCGAGATCGGCGTCGACGGAATCATCTCGGACAGGCCGGACCTGCTGCGGCAGGTCGCCGGCGAGAAGGGGATCGCGCTGCCGGCGGGAACGCCGGTGGTGCCGTAGGCGCGATGCCTCGTAGCCCCGGATGGAGCGCAGCGAAATCCGGGCTACGAAGAGAGCCCTATTCCCCGTCCTTCCAACGCCGATACAGCGCGCCCAGGATGTTGGAATAATCGTCGGTCCAGACCCGCGCCCTGTCGTCGGCTTCGGTCTGCTCCCATTGCTTGGAGGATGCGAGCCTGCCGATATCGGCCTCCTCGCGCGCGGAGATGACGACGTCGGTGGAGAAAATGTAATCACCATCGCGCCCGGAATCCTCGTTGAAGACCCAGCTCTTGAGATCGTTGGCATCCGCAATGCCGACCACGACGGTCTCGAGATCAAGATGCCGGTTGGAGACGTGCATCACCACGGCACCGTGCGGCGCGAGCTTGTCCTTGTAGATTTTCATCGCCTCTTCGGTCGCAAGATGGATCGGGATCGCATCGGACGAATAGGCATCGACGATGACGAGATCATAGGCGCCGTCGGGCTCCTTGGCGAAGGTGAGACGCGCATCGCCGATGACGGGCTTCATGTCCGGCATGCAGCTCGAGATGTAGCGGAAATTCCTGGGGTCGCGCGCCGCATCGACCATGGACTGATCGATCTCGAAGAATTTCCAGTTCTCCCCCGGCTCGGCGGCGCAGGCGAGCGTGCCGGAGCCGACGCCGATCGCGGCGACCTTCAGCGGCGCGCCCTTACGCTCGCGGATCGCGCTGACGGCCTGACCGATGCCGCCGTCCTTGTGATAATAGGTGATCGGCTCGGGCCGGCCGGCAACAGGCGTGCCGTCATTGTTGCGGAAGCGCTCGGCGCCATGAATGGTGGTGCCGTGCATCAGCACGTGGAAATAGCCGCCCGGCGTCACCACGATCTTGTGCACGCCGAAGAAGCTGCGCACCGTGGTGACGCGGCCCTCGTCTGCGGGATAAACGCGGATCAACGCCAGCGCCAACGCGACCGTGGCAAAGATCTTCCAGCGCCCGGCATTGAGGATCAGCGCGAGCAGCGCGGCGAGCACGCCGACGGCGCCGGCGACCCAGACGCGGTGATCCTCGAACCAGGTCGAGAGGCCGCCCGTCGTGGTTGACGGCGCGACGAGCGCCAGTGCGAGTGCGGCGAGCGCCAACCAGTACCATTTGACGATTCCGGCCAGCCGCTCGTTCGCGTACGGACGGCACAGCGCGGCAAGCGCGATCAGGATCGGATATTCGGCGATCCACGAGAAGGCGTAGGGCGCAACCAGCCCTGCGAACAGGCCGCCGACCATGCCGCCGAACGACAGCGCGACATAGAAGCCGGTGAGATATCTGGCCGCAGGCCGCGTCCGCGCCAGCTCGCCGTGGCAGGCCATGGCGATGACGAAGAAGCAGAGTTGATGTCCGCCGAGCGTCAGCAGCAGGTTCTGCTCGCCGCCGAAAGCCAGCAGGACGACGACGCCCGCGATCGCGACGGGCTGGAGCATCAGCATCCATTTGTGCGGCAGCAGCGGCCGCGACTGGAACACGATGACCCAGGTCAAGAGGTACAGCGAGAGCGGCAGCACCCACAACAGCGGCGCCGCCGCAACGTCGGTCGAGATATGCGCGGTCACGGCGATGAGCAGGCCGGACGGCACCGCGGCGAGGAAGATCCAGCGCAGCCGCATCAGCAGATTGGGCGCCGGCGCATTCACCTCCTCGGTTTGCGCATCAACCACCGCCAGCCTCGGGGAGCGCAACAACAGCAGGCCGCAAGCACCGATCAGCAGGATCAGGAGCGCGTAACCGCCGGTCCAGAACCGGTTCTGCATCTGCAGCGTGAACATCGGCTCCAGCAGGAACGGATAAGACAGAAGTGCGAGGAAGCTGCCGATATTGGAGGAGGCGTAGAGGAAATAGGGGTCGTGCCCGGCCGGATGGCCGGTGCGGACGAACCAGGCCTGCAGCAGCGGATTGTTGGCGGCCAGCGCGAAGAACGGCAGCCCGATCGAGACCGCGAACAGGCCGAGCAGCCAGATTGCGTAGCCCGAGGCCGGCGGCTCGCCATAGGCGGCGGCGATGCCGAGCGGCAGCGTGGCGAAGGCCGCAATCAGCAGCACCAGATGCACCGCGACGGGGACGATCCGGCCCCGCGCCTGCATCAACAAATGCGCGTAGGCGTAGCCGGCCAGCAGCAGCGACTGGAAGAACACCATGGCCACCGACCACACCGCCGGCGAGCCGCCGAGCCGCGGCAGCACCATCTTGGTGAACAGCGGCTGCACCGAGAACAACAGCAGCGCGCTGACGAAGATCGCGGCGGTGTAGACCGTCAGCAGCAGCCGGTTGCGCGACGACGATTGCTGCTCCGTGGCGGCGGGTTGCACGATCGAATCCATGAATGCTCCGGCTCAAACCCCGGCGGGCGCCGGACCGCGCGCAATGGAGCACAAGGCGCCTGCACGGGCAATAAAGTGTGGCGTGATGTTGCAGCAAGGAATGCCTGATATAGAGATGTCGTTCCGGGGCGCCTCGGAGAGGCGAACCCGGATCACGGTGGAACAACTTGAACCTCTTATGACCGAAACCGACGTCGTCATCATCGGCGCTGGCCATAACGGCCTCACCTGCGCGGCCTACCTCGCGAAGGCGGGTCTGCGCGTGCGCGTGGTCGAGCGGCGCACGGTGGTCGGCGGTGCGGCGGTGACGGAGGAGTTTCATCCCGGCTTTCGCAATTCGGTCGCCGCCTACACCGTGAGCCTGCTCAATCCGCAGGTGGTCCGTGACCTCAGGCTAGCCGAGCAAGGCCTGCGCATCGTCGAGCGGCGCGCGCAGAATTTTCTGCCCGCGCCGGATGGCAGCTATCTCCTCACCGGCGAGGGGCGAACGAAAGCCTCGGTGGCGCGGCTCAGCACGCGTGATGCGGAAGCGCTCGACGGCTTCGCGCAAGAGCTCGAAGACATTGCCGACGTGCTCAGGCGGTTCGTGCTGCGCGCGCCGCCGAACCTGCTCGACGGCTTCGGCACCGACGCTATCCGCGAGGCCGTGAACGCTTTGCAGAGCGCCAACATTCTGCGCGGCCTGACGCTGGAACAAAGCCGCAGCCTGCTAGATCTGTTCACGCGCTCGGCCGGCGAGATGCTCGACGAACGTTTCGAGCACGATCTGGTCAAGGCGCTGTTCGGCTTCGACGCCATCGTCGGCAATTATGCCAGCCCCTACGCCGCCGGCTCGGCCTATGTGATGCTGCATCATGCGTTCGGCGAGGTGAACGGCAAGAAGGGCGTCTGGGGCCACGCTATCGGCGGCATGGGCGCGATCACGCAGGCCATGGCGCGCGCGGCACGCGAGCGCGGCGTCGTGATCGACACCGAGGCGAGCGTCCGCGAGGTCATCGTCGAGCGCGACCGCGCCGTCGGAATCGTGCTGGAGAACGGCTCCGCCATCCGCGCGAAATACGTCGCGGCCAACGTCAATCCGAAGCTGCTCTACACGCGCCTGATCGCGGCCGACGCTCTGCCTGCAGACTTCCTCGCCCGCATCCGGCACTGGAAGAACGGCTCCGGCACGTTCCGCATGAACGTGGCGCTGGACCGCCTGCCCTCCTTCACGGCGCTATCGGGCGCGGGCGATCACCTCACCTCCGGCATCATCCTGGCGCCGAGCCTCGGTTATATGGACCGCGCCTGGCTCGACGCGCGCGCCAAGGGCTGGAGCCGCGAGCCCGTGGTGGAGATGCTGATTCCCTCGACGCTCGACGACACGCTGGCCCCGGCGGGCAAGCATGTCGCGAGCCTGTTCTGCCAGCATGTCGCCCCGGAGCTTCCTGAGGGCAGGTCCTGGGACGACCATCGCGAAGAGGTCGCCGATCTCATGATCGCGACGGTGGACAAGTACGCTCCCGGTTTTGCGGCGAGCGTGCTCGGCCGCCAGATCCTGTCTCCGCTCGATCTCGAGCGCCAGTTCGGGCTGCTCGGCGGCGATATCTTCCATGGCGCGCTGACGCTGAACCAGCTGTTCTCGGCCCGGCCGATGCTGGGCCACGCCGACTATCGCGGGCCATTGAGGGGCCTCTACCATTGCGGCTCCGGCGCCCATCCCGGCGGCGGCGTCACCGGCGCCCCCGGCCATAATGCAGCGCAGGCGATCCTGAGGGATCACCGCTCCCTGTTCGGAAGCCGTGGATAGGGCTGTGGATGAATTGTGGACAGGCTGTCGAAAGGTCTGTGGCCGGTCAGGTGATGCCTGGCGCAAATCGGCGGGGTCCATCCGTGGGAAAGCCTGTGGAAACCGCGGGAATAATTGCGGGAAGAACCGGTGGGCAGGTTGCCGACAACCAAGCGGATAATCTGTGAATATCCTGGGAGAACACATCCAGACAAAATCACCGCCGGCCAGGGGGGGTCCCCTCGCGGGCGGTGATCAGGAATAGCCTCTGAAGAAAAATAGCCCCCGCTGGGAAATGGAGGCGGAAATTACTTCAGGGAGGTGCTAATCGAACTGAACTTCTCGTTCAGGGACGTGCCCAGACCGTTCACCACGGTGATGATCGCCAGGGCGATACCCGCGGCGATCAGGCCGTATTCGATCGCAGTTGCGCCGGACTCGTCCAACCAGAACTTCTGAACCATGCTCTTCAAGACTCGCCTCCGTTTCAATTCCAAGCTGCATTGGATTGCTTCGACATCCGGAAAGATACGGGACACAGGCTTCGGGCGGGTTAACCTGCGAACGGCAACTTGTCCGGAAATTCACCCCTAAAAGTTCCAAAAATTGAACTCAACGGAACCCTGAATGCAGCCTTCCCCCACCCATCGCGCCAGCTTTTCGATCGGCAGCGAGGCCGATGCGAGGCACGTGGTCGACGTCCTCACCGAGGTGTTTTTTGACGGCGATGCGGCGGTTGCCGCGTTCGAGCGGCCGAACGGAAAATGGGACGTCACGCTGCATTTCGCCGATGCGCCCGATCAGGCATGGCTGCGCGAACTCGTTGTTACTTCAGCGGGAAATGAGATTGCCGCGACGCTCGCTTTCGATACCGTCGAGGCCAAGGATTGGGTCAAGGCCAGCCTTGAAGATCTCGTCCCGGTGCCGGCCGGGCGCTTCGTCGTGCACGGCAGCCACGATCGCGACCGTGTGGCGCCGAACAAGCTCGCCATCGAGATCGAGGCGGCGCTCGCCTTCGGCACCGGCCACCATGGCACCACGCGCGGCTGTTTACTGCTGCTTGACCATGTCCTGAAGAGTTCCCGCCCAAGGAACCTGCTCGACCTCGGCACCGGCACAGGCGTGCTGGCGATCGCAGCCGCAAAGGCGCTGCATCGCGCGGTGCTGGCTTCCGACATCGATCCGCCATCGGTGCGGGTGGCCGCCGAGAACGCCGCGCTGAATGAAGTTCGCAACCATGTGCGGGTGATCCGCGCCACCGGCTTTGCCGCGCCGGACTTTGCGCGTGCAGGCCCGTTCGATCTGGTGCTCGCCAATATCCTTGCCAATCCGTTGCGGCAATTGGCGAGCCCGATGACGCAGCACCTTGCCCCTCGCGCCCGCGTCATCCTCTCCGGCCTGTTGACGCACCAGGCGCCCGCCGTGATCGCCGCCTACCGGGCGCGCGGACTGGTGCCGGTGAAGCACCTGCGCATCGAGGGGTGGAGCAGTCTGTTGCTGAGGAAGATGGGGTAAACTATCCGCATCCGCGACGGCGGTGCGCCCGCCCCGCTACTCCGCCGGCTTCTCGTCGCGGCGTGACGCGCGCTGCCCCCGCAAGTTACGCTTGGCGCGGCGCTCGGCGAAACGGTCGATCATCTGGCTGATGAGGCCGCGCGGCTTCTTCGGTGTCGGAGTTGTCGGGGCGCGGCGCGCCGGCGGCGAAATCTTCTCAAAGGTGAACGCTGGCATCGTGTGTCCCCTCGCCGTTGAGATGAACCACCTGCTCGAACTTCCCTGTCATTCGGACGAAGCGCAACTGCCGCATCCTTTACTCCACTCAATTCGAATGGAATTATTCAAGCACAGTCCATGCCAGATGCGACGCAAATGCGTCTACATTGCGGACTGATCCCCATGATCCTAAAGTGATCCACCATGTTCGAAGCACACTTCCAGACATTCGAGGAGCCCGAGGCCGGCGTCGCGTTGGCGGCACGGCTGGCCGCACTTCGCGAAGAAATTGCCCGTCGCAAGCTGACCGGCTTCGTCGTGCCACGTGCCGATCAGCAGCAGAACGAATATGTACCGCCATCGGAAGAGCGGCTCGCCTGGCTGACCGGCTTTACCGGCTCTGCGGGACTAGCCATGGTTCTGCCGCATGAGGCAGCGCTGTTCGTCGACGGCCGCTACACGCTGCAAGCCGCCAAGCAGGTCGACGCCAAGGCATGGACGGTGGAATCGCTGATCGACCCGCCGCCGGAGAGCTGGGTGGCGGCGCATCTGAAAGCCGGCGACCGCCTCGGATTTGATCCCTGGCTGCACACTTTTTCGGCAGCCGAACGATTGTCCGCCGCCTGCGCCAAGGCCGGGGCCGAGTTGGTCGCCGTCGACAGCAACCCGATCGACGCGATCTGGCAGGACCGGCCGCAGCCGCCGCTCGCCCCCGTCGCGGTGCACAGCCTCCAGCATGCCGGTGTCGCTGAAGCCGAGAAGCTGACGCAGATCAGGGCCGAGATCGCCAAGCTCGGCACCGATGCCTTGGTGCTGTCGGACAGCCACGCAGTGGCCTGGACCTTCAACATCCGCGGCGCCGACGTCGCCCATACGCCGCTGCCACTGTCCTATGCGCTGGTGCCGAAGGATGGCCGTCCCACCATCTTCATCGACCACCGCAAGCTCTCCAACCTCACGCGCGACCATCTCGAGCAGTCCGCCGACGTGCGCGAACCGGCCGCCATGGCGCCGACGCTGATGGCGCTGGCCAAGAGCGGTGGATCGATCGCGCTCGACAACGCCACCGCCGCCGACGCACTCAGCCGGCTGATCACGGGCGCCGGCGGCAAGCCGGTGCGCGGCAGCGATCCGGTTGCGCTGCTCAAGGCAGTCAAGAACGCGACCGAGATCAAGGGCACCAGGACGGCTCATGTACGCGACGCCGTGGCACTGGCGCGCTTCCTCGCATGGATCGATCGCGAGGCGCCAAGCGGCAAGCTCACCGAGATCGACGCGGTCGAGGCGCTGGAAACCTTCCGCCGCGACACCGGCGCGCTCAAGGACGTCTCGTTCCCGACCATTTCCGGCACCGGCCCGAACGGCGCCATCGTGCATTACCGCGTCACCCGCAAGAGCAACCGGCGGATCGCGCCCGGCGATCTCCTGCTGATCGATTCCGGCGCGCAATATGAGGACGGCACCACCGACGTCACGCGCACCATGGCGGTGGGCGAGCCGACGGACGAGATGCGCGACCGCTTCACCCGCGTGCTGCGCGGCCACATCGCGATCGCGCGCGCCGTGTTTCCGGACGGCACCACGGGCGCGCAACTCGACACGCTGGCGCGGCAATATCTCTGGGCCGCCGGGCTCGATTTCGAGCACGGCACCGGCCACGGCGTCGGCAGCTATCTCTCGGTGCACGAAGGACCGGCGCGAATTTCGAAGCTCGGCACCACGCCGCTGAAGCGGGGCATGATCCTGTCCAACGAGCCCGGCTACTACAAGACCGACGGTTTCGGCATCCGCATCGAGAACCTCGAGCTGGTCGTCGCCGCCGACGTCAAGGGCGCCGAGAAGCCGATGAACGCGTTCGAGACGTTGACCCTGGCCCCGATCGACCGCCGCCTGATCGATGTCGCGATGCTGAGCCGCGACGAGCTCGATTGGCTGAACGCCTATCATGCCCGCGTGAGGAACGACGTGGGCCCGGCGCTGGACGAGGCGACGAAGGCCTGGCTCGATCAGGCCACGGCGGAGCTGAGGGCATAGGCGCGTCGTTGCGCATGGCGCTACGCGATTTGCGCAACGCTGCTTTCCCCACCACAGGTGTCATGTGGCAAGGGTATCGCGCCCAATCGGTCGCCATCGTGCCCTCATCATAACCGTCCCGAAATCCGAATAGCCGCATTCCGAATCGCCGATATCGGTCTTGCGCGGGCACGCTACAGTCGATTCGAATTCGAGCGACGGACTAGATATGCACGGCATGATCAGCAGGCCGCCGGACGCGGCGACGAAAAACCTCGCGACCTCGCGCGTGGTGTTGCTGCTGCTGGTCGTGATGACCGGGGTCGCGCCGATCTCGCTCTACATCCTGGTTCCGGCACTGCCGGTGCTGGCGACGAATTTCGGCAGCGACATCTCGATCGCGCAGATGACGGTGTCGCTCTACATGGTCGGCATCGCGCTGTCGCAGCTGATCATGGGGCCGCTGTCGGACCGGTTCGGCCGTCGTCCGGTGCTGCTGGGCGGGCTGGCGCTGATGGTAGTTGCCAGCATCGGCTGCATTTTCGCCGAGACGCTTCCGCAATTGATTGCCGCACGCTTCTTCCAGGCGCTCGGCGGCGCATCCGGCATGGTGATCAGCCGGGCCATCATCCGCGACATCTACGATCGCGACCGCGTCGCCTCGATGATCAGCCTGGTGGTCGCGGCGCTGATGATCGGGCAGATGGTGTCGCCGCTCACCGGCGGCCTGATCGAGACCGCGTTCGGCTGGCGCGCGATCTTCTACGCCATCACCATCGCCGCCATCGTCGTGGCCGTCGGCATCGCCTTGGCGCTGCCCGAGACCCGCCGCAGCCGCGCCGCCGGCAGCGGCTTCCGCGGCGATATCGGCATGCTGGTCCGCAACCGCGCCTTCGTCGGCTATGTGATGTGCCAGGTGCTGGCGTCCCAGATCATCTTCACCTTCGCAGGCGGCGGGCCCTACATCGTGGTGACGCAGATGGGCCGCAGCAGCGCCGAATACGGCGCCTGGTTCGCGACCACGGGTTTTGCGTTTCTGGTCGGCAATCTGCTCTGCGTGCGCTTTGCGCCGCGCCACTCGCTGGAGAAGCTGATCTGGTTCGGGCTCGCCCTGCAGCTCTGCGGCAGTTTCGCGAACCTGCTCTGGAGCTTCACCGGCTGGAACGAGGCGCCCGCCTGGCTGTTCGGGACCCAGATGATCGTGATGGTCGGCAACGCCTTCGTGATGGCGAATTCCGCCGCCGGCGCCATCAGCATCCGCCCGGAAGCGGCCGGCACCGCCTCGGGCGCGATGGGCTTCCTGCAGCAAGGCATTGGCGCGCTGATGTCGCAATTCGGCGCCTATCTCGGCGGCCATTCCGCAACGACGCTGCCGCTTACAGCAGCGGTGCTCGCGATCTCCGTGCTCTGCGCCTGCGTGATGATGTTCGTCGTGCCCCGCCGCGAGGCGGTAGCAAGCGCGGCGCTGATCGGGCAGGCCGAGGAGGACGAGACGGGGATGATGTGAGGGGCGCTGCGCCCGCCCCAACCCGTCCTTGCGAAGAGCCTGAAACGAAAGAGGCGGTGCCAGGCCCCGCCTCTCTCAAGCTCACATCTGCGCTTTGGCTTACGCCTGGCTCGCGATCGCCTTGCCGAGCGCGGCCTGCGCCGCCGCAAGCCGCGCGATCGGCACGCGATAGGGCGAGCAGGAGACGTAGTCGAGACCGATATGATGGCAGAAGGCGACAGAGGCAGGATCGCCGCCGTGCTCGCCGCAGATGCCGACCTTGAGCTGCGGGCGTGTCTTGCGGCCGCGCGCGACACCGATCTTGACCAGCTCGCCGACGCCTTCCTGGTCGAGCGCGATGAACGGATCGACCGAGAGGATGCCCTTGGCGACGTAGGGACCGAGGAAGCTCGCCGCGTCGTCGCGGCTGATCCCGTAGGTCGTCTGCGTCAGGTCGTTGGTGCCGAACGAGAAGAACTCGGCCGACTGCGCGATCTCGCCCGCGAGCAGGCAGGCGCGCGGCAGCTCGATCATGGTGCCGACCTGATAGGCCAGCTTGGTGTTGGTCTCGCGCATCACGGCCTGTGCGGTCGCGTCGATCCGCGCCTTGACCAGATCGAGCTCGGCCTTGGTTGCGATCAGCGGCACCATCACCTCGAGGCCGATGGCCTTGCCGGTGCGCTTCTGTGCCTCGACCGCCGCCTCGAAGATCGCGCGGGCCTGCATCTCGGCGATCTCGGGATAGGCGATCGCGATGCGGCAGCCGCGGAAGCCGAGCATCGGATTGAACTCCGAGAGCTCGCGGGCGCGGTCGGCGAGGCGCCGCGGGTCGGTGTTCATGGCGCGCGCCACCTCCTCGACCTCGGCATGGGTGTGCGGCAGGAACTCATGGAGGGGAGGATCCAGAAGCCGGATCGTGACGGGCAGACCCTTCATGATCTCGAACAGCTCGACGAAGTCGGCGCGCTGCATGGGCAGCAGTTTTGCCAGCGCGGCGCGGCGCGACTGCTCGTCCTCCGAGAGGATCATCTCGCGCACCGTGCGGATGCGCGTCTCCTCGAAGAACATGTGCTCGGTGCGGCAGAGGCCGATGCCCTCGGCGCCGAACTTGATCGCGGTGCGCGCGTCGTCCGGCGTGTCGCCGTTGACGCGAACGCCGATCTTGCGGACCTGGTCGGCCCAGGTCATCAGCGTGCCGAACTCGCCGGACAGCTCCGGCTCGATCATGGGCATGCGGCCGGCCAGCACCTGGCCGAGCGAGCCGTCGATGGTGATGACGTCGCCGGTCTTGAAGGTGCGCGATCCGATGCTCATGGTGCCGCGGCCGTAATCGACGCGGATGGTGCCGCAACCGGAGACGCAGGGCTTGCCCATGCCGCGCGCGACCACCGCCGCATGCGAGGTCATGCCTCCGCGCGTGGTCAAAATGCCTTCGGCGGCGTGCATGCCGTGGATGTCTTCCGGGCTGGTCTCGATGCGGACCAGGATCACTTTACGTCCGTCGCCCTGAAGCTTGGCCGCCTCGTCCGAGGAGAACACGATCTCGCCGGACGCCGCGCCCGGCGATGCCGGCAGGCCGGTCGCGATCACGTCGCGCTTGGCGTTGGGATCGATGGTCGGATGCAGCAGCTGATCGAGCGAGGCCGGATCGATCCGCGTCACCGCTTCCTTCTTCGAGATCAGGCCCTCATTGGCGAGCTCGACCGCGATGCGCAGCGCCGCCTTGGCGGTGCGCTTGCCGCCGCGGGTCTGAAGCATCCAGAGCTTGCCCTGCTCGACCGTGAACTCCATGTCCTGCATGTCGCGGTAGTGCTTCTCGAGCAGCGTGTAGATCCGCGTCAGCTCCTTGAAGGCTTCCGGCATCGCCGCTTCCATCGAGGCCTTGTCGGAGCCCGACTCCTTCCGCGCTTCCTCGGTGATGTCCTGCGGTGTGCGGATGCCCGCGACCACGTCCTCGCCTTGCGCGTTGATCAGGAACTCGCCGTAGAGCTTGCTCTCGCCGGTCGAGGGATTGCGCGTGAAGGCAACGCCGGTGGCCGAGGTCTCGCCCATGTTGCCGAACACCATGGCCTGCACGTTGACCGCGGTGCCCCAGGATTCCGGAATGTCGTGCAGCTTGCGGTAGGTCACCGCGCGCGCGTTCATCCAGGATGAGAACACCGCGCCGATCGCGCCCCAGAGCTGGTCGTGCGGATCCTGCGGGAAATCCTTGCCGGTCTCGCGTGCGACCGCATCCTTGTACTTGCCGACCAGCTCGACCCAGTCATCGGCCGACAGGTCGGTGTCCAGCGTGTAGCCCTGGCTGTCCTTGAAGGTGTCGAGGATTTCCTCGAAGTGATGATGCTCGAAGCCGAGCACCACGTCGGAATACATGGTGATGAAGCGGCGATAGCTATCATAGGCGAAGCGGCGGTCGCCCGACAATTCGGCCAGCGCTTCCACGGTCTGGTCGTTGAGGCCGAGATTGAGCACTGTGTCCATCATGCCCGGCATCGAGGCGCGCGCGCCGGAGCGCACCGAGACCAGCAGCGGGTTCTTGGTGTCGCCGAATACCTTGCCGGTCAACTTGCCGACATGCTCCAGCGCCTTCTCGACCTGCGACTGCAACTCCTTCGGGTAGGTCTTGTCGTGTGCGTAGAAATAGGTGCAGACCGAGGTCGGGATGGTGAAGCCCGGAGGCACCGGCAGACCGAGATTGGCCATCTCGGCGAGATTGGCGCCCTTGCCGCCGAGCAGGTCGCGCATTTCCGTCCGGCCCTCGGCCTTGCCGTCACCGAACGTGTAGACCCATTTCCCGGCCTTGGCCGCTGCCGGCACCGACTTGGCGGGCGCAGCCTTCTTCGGCGCGGGCTTCGCGGCAACCTTCGGCGGAGCCGCCTTGGTCACCTTTGCCGCCGGCTTTGCAGCAGGTTTGGCAAGCGGCTTCGGCGCGCTCTTGGCCAGCGCCTTGCGGGCTGGCGGTGCGGCCTTTGCGGCTGCAGAGGGCTTTGATTTCGCTGGCATTTTCTTGGGCTTCGAGGCGGCTTTGGCCATAGCTTGCACACAACCTGCGAGAGGAATGGGAATTCGCGGGCCTTACACCATTTTGGGCGGGCCCGCGCAAGACGACAGTTCCGAAAAGTGAAACCGCCGCCTAGAAGCGGAGCCACTTCAGGAGCCCGAGCCCGATCGCGCCGTTGACGATGAGGAAGATCGCGACGATGAGGTTGAGAAGCCGCGGCATGATCAGGATGAGCACGCCCGCAATCAACGACAGGATCGGCGAAATGTGGGCGACGGTGATGTGCATGAACTATCTTTCTGTGAGTTGAGGCGAATCGCGCGGATCATAACCGGACGAGTTCCGGGAGTAGAGATGCGCAAGAGCTGATCAGAGTTCCCGCCCTCACGAAAACAGCCCGAAATTGCCGCGATTACGGCATGCCTTTTCCCGGAACATTGACTTGAGGCACGCATTGGCAACCGGTCGCGCCGCTGGCGCGTCCGAAGAATCACGTCGAAGGAGTTGTCCATGCGGAACAGGATTCTTGCTCTCGCAGCGCTCGCGGCCGCGACCGGCGCGCCCCTTGCCGCGCAGGCGCAAAGCGATGTCACGATCGGACGCGCGCCCGCAATGGTCGATGGCGCACCGACGATCGCCGTCGAACAGCGGCCCGCCTTCCGCGAATATGTCGTCGAACAACGTGTGCCGGCCTTCCGCATTCCGGATCGCGTGGTGGTCGGCACCACCTTACCCGAGGCAGGCGTCACTTATTATGACGTGCCGCAACGTTTCGGCCCCACGACCTATCGCTACACCGTCGTGAACGGCGAAACCGTGCTGGTCGAGCCGCGCTCGCGCCGCATCGTCGAGGTGCTCGACTAAACGCCGCTTCATTCGATGTCCGGCGCGTCACATCAGGCTGGCGCGAGCAGTGTTAAATCGGACATCAGGCCCCGCCCGGTCCTCCCCCCGCCGGGCGGGGCTTTTTTGTTCTGTCATTCCGGGGCGCGCCACTTGGCGCGAGCCCGGAATCCATTTCTCAACATAACGCGCGGCACGATGGATTCCGGGCTCGCGCTGCGCGCGCCCCGGAATGACAGCGGTGTTTGCCGCTATACCGCGCGCCTCAATCCTGGATCTTCGAGAAGTCCGCCACCGCGCGCGTGGCGCTGCGGATCTCGTTGAGGAGCTTCAGACGATTCTCGCGCACCTTCGCATCGTCGTCGTTGACGCGAACCTTGTCGAAGAACGCATCGACCGGCGGACGCAGCTTTGCCATCGCGCTCATCGCGGAGGCGAAGTCTTCCTTGGCCACCGCAGCGCTGGCTTCCGCCTTGACCTCACCGATCGCCTCGGCCAGCGCCTTCTCCTCCGCGAGGCTGTAGAGCGCGGCATCGGGCGCGCCGTCGAAGCTGCGCTTGTCCTTCTTCTCCTCGATGCTGAGGATATTGCTGGCGCGCTTGGTGCCGGCGAGCAGGTTCTTGCCGTCGTCAGAGTCGAGGAATTTCCCGAGCGCCTCGACGCGGCGGACAATCATCAGGAGATCGTCCTGACCACCGAGCGCGAATACGGCATCGACGAGATCGTGACGCGCACCCTGCTCGCGGAGCTGGACTTTGAGGCGGTCGGCGAAGAAGGCGAGCAGGTCTCCGATCAGTGAGACAAGATTGTCGGCTGCGATTGACTTTCTTTTTTGAAGGAACGTCGGATTGGGGGCCGGATTGCGAACAGCAGCCACTATGCCTTCGAAAGTAGCGTCGGTGCCGCGCATAATGTGAAGCGCAATTGCAGCCTGGAAAATCGGCGTCAGGGAAAGGCGATCGCTCTGCTCCAGGACAATCCTAATCACGCCCAGCGCCGCACGGCGCAGCGCATACGGGTCCTTGCTGCCTGTCGGCTTTTCGTCGATTGCCCAGAAGCCGACGAGCGTATCGATCTTGTCGGCGAGCGCCACGGCAACGCTGACCGGATTGGTCGGCACGCGATCTGCGGGCCCCTGCGGCTTGTAGTGCTCCTCGCACGCGGCGGCGACGGAGACGTCCTCGCCCTGCGCCAGCGCGTAGTACTTGCCCATCAGGCCCTGCACTTCCGGGAATTCGCCGACGACTTCGGTCAACAAATCCGCCTTGGCGAGATGCGCGGCCCGTGTCGCCTTGCCAACATCGGCGCCGACCAGCGGCGCGATCTCGGCAGCAAGGCGCTCGATGCGCTCAATCCGCTCCGCCTGCGTGCCGAGCTTCTCGTGGAACACGATCTGCTCGAACTTGGGCAGCCGATCCTCGAGCTTGGTCTTGAGGTCCGTCTCATAGAAGAACTTCGCATCGCTCAGACGTGCGCGGATCACGCGCTCGTTGCCGGCGATGATGGTTTTGCCGCCGTCGGTCGCCTCGATGTTGGCGACCAGGATGAACTTGCTCGCGAGCTTGCCCGTCTTGGGATCTCGCACCACGAAACACTTCTGGTTGTTGCGGATGGTGGCGCGGATGACTTCATCCGGTGTCTTCAAGAACTCCGGCTCGAACGAGCCCATCAGCACGATTGGCCATTCGACGAGGCCGGCGACCTCGTCGAGCAGGTTCTGGTCCTCGACCAGCTCGAAGCCTTGCGCGAAGGCGAGCTGCTTGGCGTCGGTGAGGATGGCGTCCTTGCGCCTGTCAGGATCGAGCACGACCTTGGCGTCGAGCAGCTTTGCTTCGTAGTCCTCGAACCGGCGCACAGAGATCGGCGCCGGCGCGAGGAAGCGGTGGCCGTAGGTGGTCTGGCCGCTCGCGATGCCGTCGACCTCGAACTTCACGACATCGGGCTCTTCGGTCTCCAGCCCGAACGTCGCGGTGATCGCGTGCAGCGGACGCACCCAGTTCAGCGCGCCGGGCTTGCCGGAACGCGCGCCCCAGCGCATCGATTTCGGCCAGGGGAAGGTGCGGATGATGACGGGCAGGATTTCCGCGAGCACGTCGATCGCGTCGCGGCCGGGCTTCTCGATCAAGCCGATGTAGAAATCACCCTTGGGGTCGCGCTGGATTTTTGCTTCGTCCAGCGACTTCAGACCGGTCGCCTTGAGAAAGCCCTGCACCGCCGCGTCGGGCGCGCCGACTTTCGGGCCGCGGCGCTCGGTCTTCAGGTCAGGCTGGCGCGCAGGGATGCCGTGCACGGTCAGCGCAAGGCGGCGCGGCGTCGCGAATGCCTTCGCGCCCTCGTAGACCAGGCCTTCGGCAACCAGCTTGTCGGTGACCATGCGGCGCAGATCGTCGGCCGCCTTTGCCTGCATGCGTGCGGGGATTTCTTCCGAGAACAGTTCAAGCAAAAGATCGGGCATCAGGCCGCTCCGCCCGCTTCAGTGTGGATCCAGGCCTCGCCGCAAGCTTTTGCCAGCTCGCGCACACGCAGGATGTAGCTCTGCCGCTCGGTCACCGAGATCACGCCGCGGGCGTCGAGCAGGTTGAAGACGTGGCTCGCCTTGATGCACTGGTCATAGGCCGGCAGCGCCATCAGATGCTGCTTCCGGTTGCCGCCGTCGCGCCAGCCGGCGTCGAGGTACTTTCTGCACGCAAGCTCGGCCATCTTGAACTGCTCGAACAGCATCGCAGTGTCGGCATACTCAAAATTGTGCCGCGAATATTCCTGCTCGGCCTGCAGGAAGACGTCGCCATAGGTGACCTTGGCATCACCCTCGCGGCCGTTGAAGTTGAGGTCGTAGACGCGGTCGACGCCCTGCACATACATCGCGAGGCGCTCGAGCCCGTAGGTCAGCTCGCCCGCGACCGGCGCGCATTCGAAGCCCGCGACCTGCTGAAAGTAAGTGAACTGGCTGACTTCCATGCCGTCGCACCAGCATTCCCACCCCAAACCCCAGGCGCCCAGGGTCGGGCTTTCCCAATCGTCCTCGACGAAGCGGATATCGTGCACGGCCGAATCGATGCCGATCGCCGCGAGCGACTTCAGGTACAGCTCCTGAAGGTTCGGCGGCGACGGCTTCATGATCACCTGGAACTGGTAATAGTGCTGCATCCGGTTCGGGTTCTCGCCGTAGCGGCCATCCTTGGGCCGGCGCGAGGGCTGCACATAGGCGGCGTTCCAAGGCTTTGGCCCGAGCGCGCGCAACGTGGTCGCCGGATGGAAGGTGCCCGCGCCCATCTCCATGTCGTAGGGCTGCAGGATCACGCAGCCCTGCTCGGCCCAGAACCGCTGGAGCGCGAGGATGAAGCCCTGGAACGAGCGTTCCGGGCGCATATGGGCGGGCAATGAGGCGTCCATCGTCAGATCGGGCTCTCGCGGGGGGTTTTGAATCGCGCGGGACCGTATCGACGGCGGGGATGGGAATCAAGGCGAAGGGGGCGGATTCGGGCCCAGTTCTCCGTCATGGCCGGAGCTTGTCCCGGCCATCCACGAGCTTGCTCTAGGCACGAGAAACGTGGATGCCCGGGACAAGCCCGGGCATGACGAGCAGCGCGGCTAACCCGGCCGGTAAGCTCCGGTCACGGGGTCACGCTTCAGCGTCTGGATATCCCCCATGCGGGCGGCTTCAGTGACGCGCGACAGGCGCATCTCCTCCAGCTCCTGGTTGATCCTGAGTGCGGTCTTGTAGGCCCAGCGGACCACGGCAAGCCCGCCCAGAACGCCCGCGAAAGCGACGAACGGCGGCATCGGTCGATCCTCGTCTCATGCTCAGCCCCCACGCGCATTGTTGCGCAGATGGACCTGCGCCGCAATTGGCGCGGCCCGGGCGAAATGGCGCGGGAGCGCGAGACCTAGAACCCGAATTTCGCCCAAATCGCCCGCGTCTCGACCGCCGAGATCAGCTCGTCCGGCAGGCCGGCCATTGATTCCAGGGCGGAAAGCTGCCCCGCACCGGGCGATTTCCGGCCCAAAAAGCCGGAAAGCAGACCGGTCGGCTGGGCGATCACGGGGGTGAGAACCTTCTCGCCGTAGCGGGCACGAAGAGTTGAGCGGAGATCGCCGATACTGTCGGCGAGCCCCAATGCGACCGCGCTGTCCCCCGCCCAGTATTCGCCCGTGAACAGCGTGTCGTCCGCTCCCTTCAGCCTGATACCGCGGCTTTCCTTGACCAGCGCAATGAAGATCTGGTGGATCTCGCGCTGGATCGCCTTCAGCCTGGCCACGTCATCCGGGTTTTCCGGAAGGAACGGGTCGAGCATCGCCTTGTGCTCGCCTGAGGTGTAGAGGCGCCGCTCGATGCCGAGCCGCCGGATCGCCTCCTGGAAACCGAAGCTGCCGCCGACCACCCCGATCGAGCCGAGGATCGAGGAGGGATCGCAGATGATCTCGTCGCCCGCGCAGGCGATCATGTAGCCGCCGGAGGCCGCGACGTCCTCGACGAACACGAGCACGGGCAGCTTCTTCTCCGCGGCGAGCTGCTTGATGCGCAAGTAGATCTGGCGCGACTGCACCGGCGAGCCGCCGGGCGAGTTGATCACCAGCGCCACCGCCTTGGCGTGCCGATAGGAAAACGCCCGCTCGAGCACCCGCGCGATGCCGGCAAGCGTCAGGCCCGGACGCAGCGGCGTCACCGCACCGATCACACCCGACAGCCGCACCACCGGCACGACCGCCGTGCCGGGACGAAAGCGCGCCGGCAGGTATTGCATGAGCTTGTCGGCCAGGCCGGAACTCTCACGATCGTTCAATTGTTCGGCCATCGCCTTACCTCTGATTAACCATTTCTTATCACGCGAGTGTCATTGAAAGTGCCTGGAACGTGTTTTGCAGAATTCCCGTTGGGAAGCTGCAATAGGCAGCGGAGGAAACGCCATGAAGATCTATCTGCTGTTGCTGCTGATCGGTGCGCTTTTTGCGGCGCTTCGCTTGACGTCCCCGCAAGAGCAGCAGACGGAATCTCTTCCGCAGTAAGCCGTCACGGCCCCGCCAGCGGCAACGCCGCCCTCCCCTCCAGAATATCCCTCACCTCTTTTTTAGGCACGTTTGACTCTTCGTTAAGCATGAGGCCCGGCAGCAATCGCGTCGGAGCCCTTCCGCCTTTGACTGCGCGCACCAGCACGCGGATCGCGGGCTTTCCCGCCTCGCCATGAACCGGCAGGATCGCGAGGCTGCCGAAGCCGCGTGACAGCGCTGCCATGACGTCGCCAAGTCCGTCCGCGCGCCAGATCAAGGTCAGCACGCCGCTCGATCGGAGAATACGCCGGGCTGCATGCACCCACGCATGCAGCGTCTCGTCCGTCGCCACATGCGCGGTGTGGCGCGCCGGATCCGGCGAGCCACGATGGCGTGCGGGATCGTTGAAGGGCGGGTTCATCAGCACGGCGTCGGCACTGTCGGGCAGAAGCCCGTTCGCTGCAAACGCCTGCGCGTCAGTGGTGACGTCGAGCACGATGGCTTCGGCGGGAATCGCGTTCGCGGCGGCGTTGGCACGCGCGAGCTCAGCCAGCTCCGGATCGATCTCGACCAGGCAGAGCCTGATCCCCGCGACGCGACGCGCCAGCGCGAGCCCCGCCGTGCCGATGCCGGCGCCGAAATCGACCACGCGGTCCCCCGCCTCTGCGCAGGTCGCCGCTGCGAGCAGGACGGCGTCGTGCCCGGCGCGATGGCCGGACCGCTTCTGCATCAAGCGCAATTGCCCGCCGAGAAAGGCGTCCTCGGTAAGATCCGCGGCCTCAATCATCGCCGCGCAGTTCGTGGCTGAGGCCGGCCTCGGTGAGGAGCGCCCTCGCCTCCTCGGCGTCGTCCTCATGAACCAGGATCCGCCGCGGCAGGATGCCGAGCGAGCCCTCGATGATGCTCATGTTCTGGTCGAGCACCAGATGATGGATGTTGGCGCCATCGAGCAGCGCGCCGATCGCCGACACCAGCACCATATCGTTGGTCCGAACCAGTTCGCGCAAAACGCAGATCTCCTGCTTGAAAGTGGCTAACGCGGCAAATGTCAATGGTTCCGCGGGCCTTGCCGCATCCGCCGCCAGTTTCTATTGTATTTCCATCAGAATAGCCCTTCCGGGGCAAATATTGGAGACCGGCGTGGCCGTCATCGTACCTTTCGAAACTCCCGGCGCGTCGATCGAAGAGCTGGTTGCCCTTGTCGCCCCCGACATGGAGCGGGTCAATACCACGATCCTGTCGCGGACCGGCTCCGACGTGACCATGATCCCGGAAGTGGCCAACCACCTGATCTCCTCAGGCGGCAAGCGCCTGCGCCCCATGCTGACGCTCGCCATGGCCAACCTCGCCGGCTACACCGGGGACGGCCACATCAAGTTGGCTGCCTCGGTCGAATTCATGCACACGGCGACGCTCCTGCACGACGACGTCGTCGACGAGAGCGAGATGCGCCGCGGCAAGCTGTCGGCGCGCATGCTTTGGGGCAACGAGGCGAGCGTGCTGGTCGGCGACTTCCTGCTCGGACAAGCCTTCCGCATGATGGTCGAGGTCGGCTCGCTGCGCGCGCTCGACATCCTCTCCGCAGCCGCCGCCACCATCGCCGAGGGCGAGGTGATGCAGCTCGCCGCCGCCAAGAACACCGCAACCACCGAGGACGAATATCTCGCCGTGATCCGCGGCAAGACCGCCGAATTGTTCGCCGCCGCCTGCGAGGTCGGCCCTGTCATCGCCAACCGACCCAAGGCGGAGCAGACCGCCTGCCGCTCGGTCGGCATGAATCTCGGCATCGCCTTCCAGCTCGTCGACGACGTGCTCGACTACGGCGGCAAGAGCGCCAAGCTCGGCAAGAACACCGGCGACGATTTCCGCGAAGGCAAGATCACGCTGCCCGTCGTGCTCGCCTTCCGCCGCGGCAACGACACCGAGCGCGCCTTCTGGATCCGTGCGCTCGAGCGCGGCGAGATCGGCGATTCCGATCTCGATCATGCCATCGGCCTGATGAACAAGCACCGCGCGCTCGAGGATACGCTGAGCCGCGCCCAGCACTACGGCGCCATGGCCGTCGATGCGCTGGCGCTCTTCCCGCCCTCGCCGATGAAGAGCGCGCTGGAGCAGGTCGTGGCGTTTTGCCTGGCACGGTCGCATTAGGCGACCGACGCCCCAGCCGGCATCATCAAAGGTGAAGCCGGTTGAGACAACGCTCGACTGCATCAGCAGCCGTCATTGCGAGCGCAGCGAAGCAATCCAGAATCCCTCCGCGGAGACAGTCTGGATTGCTTCGCTGCGCTCGCAATGACGGAGTATGGCGCCAAGCCACCGCTCGCTCTCGTGTCCCGGCCGCGCTGCAGCGTGCAACGCTGCTGCGCAGAGCGGGGCCCCTGCGACACGCGCGACAGTAGCAACATGGACCCCGGCTCTGCAGCGCACCGCAAGGAGGCGCTGCGCTGCGTCCGGGACACGAGTGCGACTGTTCAGCAACTGCGCTTCGTCACACCAGCAGAGCCAGCCTCATTCGCTTCGCATGCTTGCGTCGACCCAGTCACTTGCATTTTGCAAGTTAATACCCTACCTTCCTCGCATGCAGCCCAAATCCCCCTCCATCCTGGAATGCCCGGTCGGCCGCGCGGTGGAGACGGTCGGCGAATGGTGGAGCATCCTGATCCTGCGCGATGCGTTTCAGGGTGCGACGAAGTTCGACGAGTTCTCGCAGAGCCTCGGGATCGCGCCAAACATCCTGTCGCGGCGGCTTGCGCATCTCACCGCAAGCGGCATGTTCGTCCGCCGCCGCTATCAGGAGCGGCCGCCGCGCTATGAATATGTGCTGACGGACAAGGCGCGGGATTTCTTCCCCGTGATCGCGGCGCTGCTGGCCTGGGGCAACAAGCATCTCGCACCGAAGGGCGAATCCATCCTGCTGGCGAGCCGCGACGGCGTTCGTCCGCTCGATCCCATCGTGGTCGATGCCGCCGACAAGCGCCCGATCACGCTCGCCAATGCGGTCGTCATCGCAGGTCCCCGCGCCAGCCGCGGCATGCGCGCACGGCTCGCTTCGCTCAAGGCCATGAACCCGGCCGTCGCGCCGGCTGGAGACTGACATGCGTCGTATCGTCGTGACCGGAATGGGCGCGGTGTCGCCGCTCGGCTGCGGCGTCGAACTGACGTGGCGGCGGCTGCTCGCCGGGCAAAGCGGGCTACGCCAATTGCCGGAATGGGCACAGGCGCTGCCGGCGCGCATCGCAGGTCTTGTCCCCGACAAGGCCGATGATGCCGAAGGCGGTTTCGATCCTGCGCAAGCTGCCGCGCCAAAAGACCAGCGCAAGATGGACCGCTTCATCCTGTTCGCACTGCTCGCCACGGCGGAAGCCGTCGCGCAGGCCAAATGGACGCCGCAGGATGCGAGCGCGCTGGAGCGCACCGCGACGATCATCGCTTCCGGCGTCGGCGGCTTTCCGGCCATGGCGGAGGCGGTGCGCATCACCGAACATCGCGGCGCGCGCCGGCTGTCGCCGTTCACGATCCCCTCGTTCCTCGCCAATCTCGCCGCCGGCCACGTCTCGATCAAATACGGCTACAGGGGCGCACTGGGCACGCCGGTCACGGCCTGCGCGGCCGGCGTGCAGGCGATCGGCGATGCCGCGCGCATGATCCGATCAGGCGAAGCTGACGTTGCGATCTGCGGCGGCGCGGAGGCCTGCATCGACATCGTCAGCCTCGGCGGGTTTGCGGCGGCGCGTGCCCTGTCGAGCGGCTTCAACGACGAGCCCGCGCGCGCCTCGCGTCCGTTCGATCGCAACCGCGACGGTTTCGTCATGGGCGAAGGCGCCGGCATCCTGGTGATCGAGGCGCTGGAGCATGCGCAGGCGCGCGGCGCGACGCCGATCGCCGAGATCGTCGGCTACGGCACGAGTGCGGATGCCTATCACATGACGTCGGGCCCGCCCGATGGCGATGGTGCCCGCCGCGCGATGGAGATCGCGCTCCGGCAGGCCAAGCTTGCGCCCGCGGATGTGCAGCACCTCAACGCGCATGCGACCTCGACGCCGGCCGGCGACGAGAGCGAGCTCGGTGCGATCGGCGCGCTGTTCGGCCGCAACCGCGACATTGCTGTCAGCGCGACCAAATCGGCCACAGGCCATCTGCTCGGCGCCGCCGGCGGGCTGGAAGCGATCTTCACCGTGCTCGCGCTGCGCGACCAGATCGCACCGCCGACGCTCAATCTCGAAAACCCCGATTCCGGCGCGGGCGGTATCGACATCGTCGCAGGCAGCGCGCGGCCGATGCCGATGCAGCATGCCATCTCCAACGGATTCGGCTTCGGCGGGGTGAATGCCAGCGTGATCTTCCGCCGGATGGGCTGAACGAGAGGTCTTTGAACGAGAGGCTTTGCAATCGCCGCGCGCTCCGCTACCAAAACGGGATGATCGAAACGAATTTCTGGCTGTTCCTGGCCGCAGCTCTCCTCATTGCCGCCGTTCCGGGCCCGGGCATTTTTTACGTCGCGGCGCGAACCTTGTCGGAGGGGCGTGGCAGCGGCTTTGCCTCGACCGCGGGCACGGCGCTGGGCGGACTGGTTCATGTGATCGCGGGCAGCCTCGGCATCTCCGCCATCATCCTGGCCAGCGCGGAGCTGTTTGCCGCCGTGAAATTCGTCGGCGCGCTCTATCTGGTCTGGCTCGGCATCAAGACGTTTCGCAGCGCCGGCGTCGCGCTGTCGCTTGGGAGCAAGCCGATCGGCGACAAGCGCGCGTTCCGCGACGGCGTGCTGGTCGAGGCGCTCAATCCGAAGACCGCGGCGTTCTTCCTCGCCTTCATTCCGCAGTTCCTCGATCCCACGGAATCGAACCCGACTCTGCAATTCATCCTGCTGGGTGCAATCTCGGTGGCGCTGAACACGCTCGCCGATGTCGTGGTGGTGCTGATGGCCTCGGCGACGCGCGCGCAGCTGATCGGACGGCCGCTTCTGATGCGACGCCTCACGCAGGGCTCCGGCGTCTTCATTGCGGGCCTCGGCCTCTCGCTCGCGCTGGCGCGGCGGCCGGCCAATGGCTAGCGCCCCGCAAAGCCGCTTCTACGAGTCGCACGGCCTGCGGCTGCATTATGCCGACTGGGGCAACGAGGGCGCACCCGTCGCCATCCTGGTGCATGGCGGCCGTGATCATTGCCGCAGCTGGGATCACATCGCGCGCTCGCTGCGACCTCATTTTCGCGTCGTCGCGCCCGACCTGCGTGGTCACGGCGATTCCGACTGGACGAGAGGCGGCAGCTACGCGCTGACAGAATATGTCTACGATCTCGCGCAGCTGGTTCGCACCTTAGCCACGCCTCAGGTCACCCTGATCGGCCATTCGATGGGCGGCATGGTGAGCCTGATCTTTTCGGGCGCATTCCCCGACTTGGTCACCAAGCTGGTCGTGCTCGACGGCGTGACCATGTCGCCGGATGCACCAAAAGCGCCGGTCCATGAGCGCATCGGCAAATGGGTGGCCCAGCTCGACAAACTGCACGACCGCACCCCGCGCCGCTATCCGAGCCTCGAGGACGCGGCCGCGCAGATGGTGCTTCACAACAAGCGGCTGTCTCGTGACCTCGCGCTGCATCTCGCCACGCATGGCACGCGGCGGAACGAAGACGGCACCTATAGCTGGAAGTTCGATCCCTATCAGCGCGCCAGCGCCCCGCACCGGCTCTGGCCGGACGATCACGTCGCGCTGTGGTCACGTATCGCCTGCCCGACGCTGCTGCTCAATGCCGGCGAAAGTTTTCTGGCGGGCGCGAAGGCGGCAGGCCTGGAGCGCTATTTCCAGAACGCGCGCATCGAGACCATCGCCGGAGCGGGACACTGGCTGCAGCACGACAAGCCGCAGGAGGTGCTGGGCGAGATCCGGCGGTTTCTCGGGCTCGACGAGGACGGCAGCAGCTAGCTCAACGTGCCCGCATGCACCCACCAGCCGGGGTGATCGCGGCGGATCTTTTCGGCGGCGGCATGTGCCTCCGCAGGCGCGCCGTAGATCGCAAAGCACGTCGCCCCCGAGCCGGACATCCGGGCGAGCTTGACGCCGGCGGAGGAGCGCAAGGCGTCCAGCACCTCGCCGATCACAGGCTCGATCCGCAGCGCAGGCGCCTCCAGGTCATTGGCGACGGTGTCGAGAACCTCGACCCAGTCGGAAATCGAGCCGCCCTCTTCCGGCCAGGCCGGTGCGCGAATGACGTCGGTGACACCGACCAGGAGCTCGCCATTGCGCAAGCCCAGCGCCTGGAATACGTCCTTGGTGGCGACGGGCACGCGCGGATTGACCATGACGCAGGGCATGCTCGGCAGCGCCAGAGGCAGCAACTGCTCGCCGACGCCGGTCATGTCGCAGGCGCGCGAGAGCAGGCACACCGGCACGTCGGCGCCGGTCGCGAGCGCGATCTTCTGAATGCGGGGATCATCGAGCGACAAATTGTTGAGACGCGCCAGCAGCCGCAGCGCCGCCGCGGCATCCGCCGAGCCGCCACCGATGCCGGCTGCAACGGGGAGCACCTTGTCGAGCGCGAAGGCGCCCAGCTTCAGGCCAGGGACGGCATCGGCCAGCAGGCTGGCGGCCTTGAGCACGAGATTGTCGGCGGCATCGCCGCAGGCGGCAGCCAGCGGCCCGGTCGTGGTCAGTTTCAGCTCATCGCCCGGCTCCAGCGTAAGCCGGTCGGCGCAGTCGGCAAACGCGACCACGCTTTCGAGATCATGATAGCCATCGGCACGACGGCCGATGACGCGAAGGCTGAGATTGACCTTCGCGCGCCCTTCTTCAATCAACGCCGACATTGGCGATCAGCCCCCAGAACTCACTAACCGCCCTTGCCGTCGTCCTTCTTCTTTTCCGCCTGCGCGGCCGAAGAGTTCGAATTGTCGTCCGGGAGACCATTGGCGATCTTGGCCTCGATCTTCGGCAGCTCTTCCGGCTCGGGCTTGAGATCGCGCGCATGCGACCACTGGAATTTTGCCTCCAGCGTGCGGCCGACGCGCCAATAGGCATCGCCAAGGTGGTCATTGATGGTGGGATCCTCGGGCTTGAGATCGATCGCGCGCTCGAGGTTCTTCACTGCCTCCTCGTAATTGCCGATGCGATAGTAGGCCCAGCCGAGGGAATCGACGATGTAGCCGTCGTCGGGACGCTGCTCGACGGCACGCTTGATCATCTTCATGCCTTCGTCGAGATTCACGCCCTGGTCGATCCAGGAATAGCCGAGATAGTTGAGGACGTGGGGCTGGTCGGGCTGCAGCTCCAGCGCCTTCTTCATGTCGGCCTCGGCCTTGGCCCATTGCTTGGAGCGCTCCTGGCAGATGCCGCGATAATAGTACCAGACGCTGTTGGCCTTGTCGTTGCCGGGCGGCAGCACGTCGATGCCTCGCGAATAGGTCGCGCCGCAATCGCCGAACCGCTTCCGGCCGCGCTCGATGTTGCCGAGCGCCATGATGGCTTCAAGGTCCTTGGGATCCTCCGCGGTGACGCTCTTGAGGATCTTGATCGCGTCATCGGTGCGATCGGCGGAATCGAGATCGATGGCGAGCTGGATCTGCGCGTTGCGCTTGAGCGGCGAGGACGCGGGCACGCGCTCATAGACCTTGATCGCCATTTTCGGCCGCTTCACCGATTCATAGAGGTCGGCAAGCGAGAGCAGCGCCAGCGGATGGCTCGGCTGCAGGTACAGCGAGAGCTGGAGATAGACCAGCGCCAGATCCTCGCCGCCGCGGCGGGTCAGTGTCGCGCCGATGCCGTAGAGCGCTTCGGCCGCGCCGGCCTGCGCGGAATCGACCAGCGGCGGCATCTTCTTGCCGGCCTTGGTGTCCCGCAGGCCTTCCTGGATCAGCGGATGGCGCGCGAGCTTCTTGTCGAAGGCCAAGTAGACATTGGTCGCCGCGGCGGAATCCTTGTTGCGCGACAGCCAGCGCGCGTAGGCCTCGGTGACGCGCAGCATGGAATCGTCGAGCTTGTAGGCGCGCTCGAAGCGGGTGCCGGCGTCCTTCTCCTTGCCGGAGAGCTCCAGGATCATGCCGGTGTGGAGGTCCTTGAACAGCGGATACCATTCCGGACCTGCCAGCTTGTCGATGGTGGCGACACCGCCCTTGGCATCGCCGGCGCCATAGGCTGCCCAGCCCGACAGCAGCGTGGCAACGAGGTCGGTGATCGGACCGCGGATCGACTGGTTGATGTTGGTCTGCGCCGCGACGTACTTCTTCAGCTTGAGATCGTGCACGCCGACGACGAGACGCGCGACGCGGTTGGTCTTGTCGATGGTGAGGATGCGCTCGGCGAGCTTGACCGCCTCCTCGATGTCGCCGTCGGCGACGGATGAGATGAAGGCGCGGTCGAGCAGCTCGTTGTTCTTGGGATCGGTGCGGAGCGCCGAACGGTAGAATGCGGCGGCCGAGGCCGCGTCGCGCTCGACGCTGGCGTGGCGGGCGGCGAGATAGCTGCCGGCGCCGGTGAGCGACTTCAGATCGTTTCGCGTCGGAAACTGCGCCGCCGTGTTCTCCGGATGATCCGGCGTCTGCGCCAGGACCGCGCCGGGGACCGTCGCAATCGCAGTGCCCATGAGGGCGATGGCGGCAGCAGTCCAGCGGTTGAAACGATTTGAAAACATCAGGGCTCGCCTTGAGTTGGTGGTGCCTGGGCTTGCAGCAGAAGGCCGTACGCAAGCGAACGCAGCCGGTGACATCCGGACCCGGAACCGTCGGGCCGACAATGCCGCTTTTGGCGCTTCGCCGCAAGGATTCGGACCGGCCGCTCCCCTCCGAACGCCCCCAAATCGGCCAAGTTCGATCAGGAGCAGCCCCAAGACGCCGCCACTATGGCCTTATCGTGGCCGCGGCGGGTCGCCGCAGCCTCGTCCTCACGGGAATGTGCGCCAGGTCACCCGTGCGCGGCGCCTTCACATCGCCTCGTAGTTCGGGCCGCCGCCACCCTCCGGGGGAACCCAGGTGATGTTGCCGTTGGGATCCTTCACGTCGCAGGTCTTGCAGTGGACGCAGTTCTGCGCGTTGATCTGGAAGCGCGGACCGGAGCCCTCCTCGATCCATTCGTAGACGCCAGCCGGGCAATAGCGATTCGAGGGGCCGGCGTAGACGTCATGCTCGGAGCTCTTCTGAAGGTTCATGTCGGTGACCTTCAGATGGATCGGCTGATCCTCTTCATGATTGGTGTTGGACAAAAACACCGAGGACAGCTTGTCGAACGTGATCTTGCCGTCGGGCTTCGGGTAGTTCCTGGGCACGTGGCTCTTGGCCGGATCGAGCGTGGCGCGGTCGGGCTTGACGTGCGACTGCGTGCCAAACAGCGAGGCGCCGAACAGCGTGTTGCACCACATGTCGAAGCCGCCCAGCGCGACGCCGAGCACGGTGCCGAACTTCGACCACAACGGCTTGACGTTGCGGACCAGGAACAGGTCCTTGCCGACCGACGAGGAGCGCCAGGCGTTCTCGTATTCAACGAGCTCGTCATTGGCGCGGTCGGCGGCGAGCGCGGCCGCAACATGTTCGGCAGCCAGCATGCCGGTGCCCATCGCATTGTGCACGCCCTTGATGCGCGGCACGTTGACGAAGCCGGCCGCGCAGCCGATCAGCGCGCCGCCGGGGAAGCTCAGCTTCGGCACCGACTGATAGCCGCCCTCGGTGATCGCGCGTGCGCCGTAGGCGAGCCGCTTGGCGCCTTCGAAGGTGCCGCGGATCGAGGGATGGGTCTTGAAGCGCTGGAATTCGTCGAACGGGGACAGATAGGGATCGTCGTAGTTCAAATGCACGACGAAGCCGACGGCGACGAGATTGTCGTCGTAGTGATAAAGGAACGAGCCGCCACCGGTCTTGAGGTCAAGCGGCCAGCCGAATGAATGCTGGATCAAGCCCTTCTGGTGCTTGGCGGGATCGATCTGCCAGACCTCCTTGAGGCCGATGCCGAACTTCGGCGGCTCGCTCTTGGCGTCGAGCGCGAACTTGTTGATGAGCTGCTTGGTCAGGCTGCCTCGGGCGCCTTCGGCGAACAGCGTGTACTTGCCGAGCAATTCCATGCCGCGGGTGAACGAATCCTTCGGCTTGCCGTCGCGGCCGATGCCCATGTCGCCGGTGGCGATGCCCTTGACCTTGCCCGCCTCGTCATACAGAACCTCGGCCGCCGCAAAGCCCGGGTAGATCTCGACGCCGAGCGCCTCGGCCCTGCGCGCCAGCCAGCGGCAGACATTGCCGAGCGAGCCGATATAGCAGTGATGATTGTGCATCAGCGGCGGCATGATGAAACCCGGCAGCTTGATCGCGCCACCGCCCGTCATCCAGTAGAAGCGGTCGTCCTTGACCTGCGTCTTCAGCGGGCAGTCGGCATCCTCGCGCCAGTCGGGTATCAGCTTGTCGAGGCCCGCGGGATCGATCACAGCGCCGGAGAGGATGTGCGCGCCAACCTCGGAGCCCTTCTCCACCACGACGACGTTGAGATCGGCGTTGAGCTGCTTCAGCCGGATCGCGGCTGCCAGACCCGAGGGGCCGGCGCCGACGATGACGACGTCGAATTCCATGGATTCGCGCGGGGGAAGTTCTTCGGTGCTCATCTGATCTCAGCCCTCGAGACGGTCCTCGGTCGTTTGCGCCCCCTTGTTTCCGATTTTTCCGGGTAGGACAACCTCGGAATCGCGTTCCGCCGGGATGCAAGGCCGCTCAAGGTGATATAAAAGTCAGACTTTCCCATGATCCCCGAACCCGCACCCACCGTCCGAGAGCTGCTCGCCTTCTATCTGGAGGCTGGTGTCGACTGTGCGCTTGCGGAGGAACCGATAGACCGCCTGGCGGAAATCGATGCGCCGCCGCCCGCCCCGCGCGCGGCGCCGGTCGAGGCACCGCGGCCGGTTGCGGCGCCGGCAGTGATGCGCGGCGAGGCCGCCCCTGCACCCGACGTCGCTATCGCCTCGGCGCGCGAGGCCGCGCGCACCGCGCCCTCCCTGGAGGCGCTGCGCGAGCTGATGCAGAATTTCGAGGGCTGCGCGTTGAAGCACACGGCGACGCGGCTGGTGTTCGCCGACGGTAACCCGCAGGCGCGCATCATGTTCGTCGGCGAGGCGCCCGGCCGCGACGAGGATATCGAGGGACTGCCCTTCGTCGGACGCAGCGGCAAGCTGCTCGATCTGATGATCGGCGCGATCGGCCTCAACCGCACCACCGCCTACATCGCCAACGTCATTCCCTGGCGGCCGCCGGGCAACCGCACGCCGACGCCGCAGGAGACGCAAATCTGCCTGCCCTTCATCCAGCGCCAGATCGAGCTGGTGAATCCGGACGTGCTGGTGACGCTCGGCAATCCGTCGACGCAGACGCTTCTGTCGACGCGCGAGGGCATCATGCGCACGCGCGGACGCTGGTTCGACTACGATACCGGCCAGCGGGTGATCCGCGCGCTGCCGACGTTCCATCCGGCCTATCTGCTGCGCTCGCCGGCCTACAAGCGGCTGGCCTGGCAAGACCTGCGATCGATCGCGAAGGCGCTGGCGGGTTAGCGAGGGGCGGCCGCTCCCTCCCCGTCATTGCGAGCGCAGCGAAGCAATCCAGAGGTTTTCCACGGAGGGATTCTGGATTGCTTCGTCGCAACGGCTCCTCGCAATGACGCCGGAGAGAGCACGCCCGCAAGTCACGTCCCCTTCGGCCGCACGATGGCCCAGCCGATGCGCAACAGCTGCTGGCGGCCGGTCACCAGCCATTCGAAGGCGCGTGGGACTTCCGGCACGATGCCGGGAAAGCGCTTGAGGATCTCCGGCGGCGGCGTGCCGGCGGTATCGGAGGCGCGCCAGACCACGACGCCACCGGTCTCGCTGAATCTGGTCTGGCTCATCCACGGCGTCCGCGCGGGGTCGGCGTCGATGAACAGATGCGGCCGGCCGGAATGCAGCGCGATCAGGCTGGCGAGCTGGGTCTCGCCGGCGACGGCCCGCAGGCGATGGTTGGTGCGGCGGGCGAAGCTCTCGTCGAAGAAGTCAGAGATCGCGCGCGCCGGCATCGAGGTCGCAATTTCGCCAGTGCCCGTCCAGGGCAGGAACAGGACTGCGAGCACCACGCCGGCGGCGGGCGCGGCGATTGCGGCGGCCCAGACCATGCGCAGCATGCGCGCGCGGCGCATCGCGATGAGATCGCCGGCCGCGACGACCACGGCAAGCCCCCACATGATCAGCACGACGCCGGGGCCGCCGATCACGGAATCGAGGCCGAGCAGGCCGGAGATCAGCACCGCGCCGAGCGGCAGGGCGAATGCGAAGAAATAGACGAAGCTGCGCGCGAGCGGCTCAACCGGCGGGCGGTAGATGATCGGCGGCTCCTCGCCCTTGCCGGCGAACATTCCGGAGTTCAGAAAGGTCAGCGCAGGGATCGCCGCCGCCCCGAGCACGAGCCCGCCGAGCAGCCAGGCTGCATGCAGCGCCCGCGCGTTGAACTCGGCGACTTGCGGCAAGGCCGGCAGCGTCAACGTCTCGGCTCTCATCAGCCAGACCGCATAGGGCAGCGCCAGCACGGCGACGACGATCAGCGCGAACAGCGGATCGAGCCCGCGCAGCGTCCTTCGGCCGGCGGCGGTCGAGACCGCGAAGACGACGATCAGCAGCAACAGGAAGATCGCGGCGGGCGTCGTCAGCAGCAGGAGGCCGGCTTCGATCGACCAGGCGAACCAGGCATTGCCGCGGCGCTGGCCGATGATCTGCCAGGAGTGCAGCAGCAAGAGCGCCCAGAGCGGCCGCGCCAGGATCAGCGGCCCGAAGTCCAGCGCCGGGGAGGAGAACGCCAGCACCGTCATGGTCAGGAGCACGGCGAGCACCGCCTGCTGCGAGCCGACCACGGCGCGGGACAGATGATAGAGCGCGATGAAGGTCGCGATCTCGCAGAGCTCGGCGAGCACGTAGACGCCGAGCATGTGGCCGCCGGCGGCGCGATAGGCGATGTCGGCAAGCCAGACCGGCAGCGGCGGGCCGAGATCGGTCCCGATCTGGTATTCCCTGCCGAAGGCCAGGAGGGTCGCGAGGGTGCCGGGCGGGCTGCGGTAGAACACCAGCGCCACGAACAGCCACATCACGGCCTGCAGCAGCACGGCAATCCACACGATCAGCCGCGGCCGGGCGCGAATGAGCTCGATGACCAGGGAGGTAAACCGCATGCAACGTCCGAAGGTGCAGCCAACCCGTCCAGCCGGCCCTATTCGCTCACGTCTGTTTTGATAAAGGGCGTCACGGGTTGTGGCAACCGCCGCAGACCGTCATGCCCGGGCCATGACAGATGGATGCTGTGGAAGGATCAGCTAGAGATTCGCTGAGGCATCGATTTCGACGGCCGCTTCGATCTGCACCTTGACCGCGGTCACAGAGAACAGGTCCTGCACCGGCTCGACGGTCCAGGGCATGTGCTTGGCGCGGGCGGCGGCGACGGGGGCGAAGAAGCTGCGATGGTGGATGGAGGGGCCGAGGCGATCGAGCGCGTCGAGATGCTCGGGGACGGCGTAACCCTTGTGCTGCTCGAAGCCGTAGCCGGGGCAGTCCTGCGCCAGCGCGCACATCAGCCGGTCCCGGGTGACCTTGGCGACGATGGAGGCCGCGGCGATCGACAGCACGATACCGTCGCCGCCGATCACCGCCTCGCAATCGCAATTCGTGTCGAGCCGGTCGCGGCCGTCGACGAAGACGTGGCGGGGCGCCTCGGGCAGGGCCACCACGGCGCGCTTCAGCGCCCACAGCGAGGCGCGCAGGATGTTGTCGCGGTCGATTCGCGAAGGCGATGCGACGGCAACCGAGACCTGCGCGGTGGCGCAGATCTTGTCGAACAGCTTCTCGCGCGCCTCGGCGGTCAGGCGCTTGGAATCGTCGATGCCGCGCGGAATGCGGTCGGGATCGAGAATCACCGCGGCAGCCACCACGGGACCTGCCAGCGGGCCGCGGCCGGCCTCGTCGCAGCCCGCGACCGGCCAGACGCCGCGCTTGATCAGCGCACGCTCGCGGCGGAAGCTGGGGGCAGCAACGGCGATGATGCCCTTCTTGCCGGCAGGAACCTTCGCAGCGTCAGCCGCAGAGATCTTGGCCGCCTTGGCAGGCACAGCCTTGTTCGCGGCCTTCTTCTTCGGCGCGTCTTTGGCTGGGGTCTTGGCGGACTTGTCCCGAATCATGGCCGGGATCGTGCGCCAGGGGGCTTCGCCGGCGCAACCGGGAACCCGGGATATTCCCGTTATTCAGGCCGGGCGCCTGCCCGCCCCCAATCAGAACAGGCTGAGCTGATCGCCGCTTCGCTTCGGCCGGGCAAAGTGGTCCGTCGTCAGCTTGGAGCGCCGCTTGTTGAGGCCGAGCCTGTCGCAGGCGATCTCGAAACGGCGGCCGATGGTCCAGGCCATCGGGCCCGTGCCCTTCATCCGTTCGCCCCATTTGGCATCGTAGTCGCGCCCGCCGCGCATGTCGCGGATCAGGGTAAAGACGTGGCGATAGCGGTCCGGATAGTTCGCCATCAGCCATTCGCGGAAGAGATCGCGGACCTCCAGCGGCAGCCGCAGCAGCACATAGGCGGCTTCCTTGACACCGGCATGGGCGGCGGCATCGAGGATGCGCTCGATCTCGGAATCGTTCAGTGCCGGGATCACGGGCGCGACCATCACCGTGGTCGGAATGCCGGCCTCCGAGAGCTGCTTCAGCGCCTCCAGCCGCTTCGGCGGCGTCGAGGCCCGCGGCTCCATGCTGCGCGCCAGCTTCGGATCGAGCGAGGTGACCGAGATCGCGACCTTGGCGAGGTTGCGCTTGGCCATTCGCTGGAGAATGTCGATGTCGCGGAGCACCAGCGCCGACTTGGTGACGATGCCGACGGGATGCGAGGTGCGCTCCAGCACCTCCAAAATGCCGCGCATGATCTTTCGCTCGCGCTCGATCGGCTGGTAGGGATCGGTGTTGGTGCCGATCGCGATCATCCGCGGCTCGTAGCCCGGGGCGGCAAGCTCCTTCTCCAGCAGCGAAGGCGCGTCCGGCTTGGCGAACAGCTTCGACTCGAAGTCGAGCCCGGGCGACAAGCCGAGATAGGCGTGGGTCGGCCGCGCGAAGCAATAGACGCAGCCGTGCTCGCAGCCGCGATACGGATTGATCGAGCGGTCGAAGCCGATGTCGGGGGAATCGTTGCGGGTGATCACCTTGCGCGAGGTGTCGATGGCGACTGTGGTCTTGAACGGCGGCAGCTCGTCCAGGCTCTGCCAGCCGTCATCGAAAGCGACGCGCGCCTCGGCCTCAAAGCGACCGCTGGCATTGGATTGCGCGCCCCGCCCTCGCCTTCGCGCGCGGTCGATGGCGGCGCCAAGCTCGGGGAAATCTGCAGGCGCACCCGCCGGCTCGGAGGGCGCCGTGACCGGCGGGTGCTTGAGAGCATGAGAGGATGCTGGACTCATGCAGCCAAGATAACACGACACATGAACAAATCAAGAACACAAACCAAAAACGTGAAAACAAACCCATGCATAGTAGAGCTGCCCAAACTTCGCGCGCGCGCCTTTGACCTCACGCAACATGGCCGTCACGACCTTCCCGTTTCATGGCGGGCGGATCGATCGCGCTGGAACCGGGTTGATGACGATCGCGAAGTGAAGGTCGGCAGGAACATGACAAATCAACAAAAAACGGCCGAAGCGAGCAGCGACCTCGATCTGCTCGATCGCTATTGGCGCGCCGCCAACTACCTCTCCGTCGGGCAAATCTACCTGCTCGACAATCCGCTGCTGCGCGAGAAGCTGCGGCCCGAGCACATCAAGCCGCGTCTGCTGGGACATTGGGGAACGACGCCGGGCCTGAACTTCATCTATGCCCATCTCAACCGCGTCATCCGCGCGCTCGATGTCAGCGTGATCTATGTCTGCGGCCCCGGTCATGGCGGTCCGGGCATGGTCGCCAACACCTATCTCGAAGGCAGCTACAGCGAGATCTATCCCGGCATCGCGCGCGATGCGGACGGATTGCGCAAGCTGTTTCGGCAGTTCTCCTTCCCCGGCGGCATCCCGAGCCACGCCGCGCCGGAAACGCCGGGCTCCATCCATGAAGGCGGCGAGCTCGGCTACGCGCTGGTGCACGCCTATGGCGCCGCATTCGACAACCCGGACTTGGTCGTCGCCTGCGTGGTCGGCGACGGCGAGGCCGAGACCGGGCCGCTGACTGCGTCCTGGCACTCCAACAAGTTCCTGAACCCCGCCCATGACGGCGCGGTGCTGCCGATCCTGCATCTCAACGGCTACAAGATCGCGAATCCCACCGTGCTCGGGCGGATGCCAGACGCCGAGATCCGCGACCTCTTCCGCGGCTTCGGCCACGAGCCGCTGTTCGTTACGGGCGATGATCCCAAATTGATGCACCAAGCCATGGCCGATGCGCTGGACGTCGCCTTCGCCAGCATCCGATCGATCCAGCAACATGCCCGCGACGTCCGCACCAGCGTCGAGCGGCCGCGCTGGCCGATGATCGTGCTGCGCAGCCCGAAGGGCTGGACCGGCCCGAAGGAAGTCGATGGCAAGAAGGTCGAGGGTTTTTGGCGCGCGCATCAGGTGCCCGTCGCAGGCTGCCGCGAGAACCCGGCGCATCTGAAGATTCTCGAAGACTGGATGCGCAGTTACGAGCCCGAAAAGCTGTTCGATGCGAACGGCGCGCTCATTGCCGAGCTTCAGGCGCTCGCGCCCGAAGGCATCAGGCGGATGGGCGCCAATCGACATGCCAATGGCGGCGTGTTGAAGAAGGAGCTGAAGCTGCCGGACTTCCGCAGCTTCGCGATCGAGGTGCCGCAACCCGGCGAGGTCGTGGCGGAAGCGACGCGCGAGCTCGGCAAATTCCTGCGCGACGTCATTCGCCTCAACGCGGAAGCGCGCAACTTCCGCATCATGGGTCCCGACGAAACGGCATCGAACCGGTTAGATGCCGTGTTCGAAGCCACCGAGCGCGTCTGGATGGAGCCGACCGAGCCTTACGACGTGCATCTCGCTCAGGACGGCCGCGTGATGGAGGTGTTGAGCGAGCATCTCTGCCAGGGCTGGCTGGAGGGCTATCTGCTCACGGGACGGCACGGCTTCTTCTCCTGCTACGAGGCCTTCATCCACATTGTCGATTCCATGTTCAACCAGCACGCCAAATGGCTGAAGGTGACGCGGGAGCTGCCGTGGCGGCGTCCGATCGCCTCGCTCAATTATCTCCTGACCTCGCATGTCTGGCGCCAGGACCACAACGGCTTCAGCCATCAGGATCCCGGTTTCGTCGATCTCGTCGCCAACAAGAAGGCCGACATCGTCCGCATCTACTTCCCGCCGGATGCCAACACGCTGCTCTGGATCGCCGACCATGCCTTGCGCACCTATAACCGCATCAACGTCATCGTCGCCGGCAAGCAGCCGGCGCCGCAATGGCTCTCGATGCGGGACGCCGCGACGCATTGCGATGCCGGCATCGGCATCTGGAGCTGGGCGGGAACGGAGGACGGCAAGGGCGAGCCCGACGTCGTGATGGCCTGCGCCGGCGACGTGCCGACGCTGGAGACGCTCGCCGCCGTCGACCTCCTGCGCAAGGCGCTGCCGGATTTGAAGATCCGCGTCGTCAACGTCGTCGACCTCATGACGCTGCAGCCGCGCGAGCAGCATCCGCACGGCCTCTCCGACCGCGACTTCGACAGCCTGTTCACGCGCGACAAGCCTGTGATCTTTGCCTATCACGGCTATCCCTATCTGATCCACCGGCTGACCTATAGCCGCACCAACCATGCCGGCATGCATGTGCGCGGCTTTGCCGAGGAAGGCACCACGACGACGCCCTTCGACATGGTCGTGCTCAACGAGCTCGACCGTTACCATCTCGCGATCGAGGCCATCGAGCGGGTGCCGGGCCTTGCGGCCAGGGCTGCGCAGGTCAAGCAGCAGCTCCGCGACAAGCTGATCGAACACTCGCGCTATGTCCGCGAGCACGGCGAGGACATGCCCGAGATTCGTGACTGGGTCTGGCAGAACAGCGCCGGGGGCAGCACGCCGACCGAGGCTGGCGACTAGCGATGTCGGACGCGGTCCTCGTCCTCAACTCGGGATCGTCGAGCATCAAGTTCGGCCTGTTCGACGTCGCGGCGACCGAGCCTGCGCTGCTCTGCAAGGGCCTGCTGGACGAGCACGAGGCCAAACCCCGGCTGGTGGTGAAGGGCCCCGCGGGCGAAGACCTGTTCGAGTCAAGCAAGCAGGCGCCGGAGGCAGCCGGCGGCCATCTGTTCGCCGACGTGCTCGCCTTCATCGAGGACCGCTTCGGTGGACGCAGCCTGCGGGCCGTCGGCCACCGCATCGTTCATGGCGGGCCGGATCATTCAGACCCCGTGGTCCTGACCGACGACATCATAGCGAAGCTGGAGGCGTTGACGCCGCTCGCGCCGCTGCACCAGCCGCGCTGCCTCGCGCCGGTGCGCACGCTCACGGCGCTCCGGCCCGGGATGACGCAGATCGCGTGTTTCGACACCGGCTTCCACCACGGCCTCGCACCGCCGGCGAGCCGCTTTGCCATTCCCCGGCGATTCGAGGCGCGCGGCGTCAGACGCTACGGCTTTCACGGCCTCTCGTTCGAATATGTCGCAGGACGCCTGGCCGAGATCGCGCCGGAGCTCGTCGCCAAGCGCACAATCATCGCGCATCTCGGCAATGGCGCCAGCCTCTGCGCCCTGCGCGATGGCCGCAGCATCGACACCACGATGGGACTGACGCCGCTCGACGGCCTCGTGATGGGCACGCGTTGCGGTGCGATCGATCCGGGCGTGCTGCTTTATTTGCAACAGCACGAGTACATGTCGATCGAGCAGGTCCAGCACCTGCTCTATCACGAGTCCGGCCTGTTCGGCGTCTCCGGCATCTCTGCGGACATGCGCACGCTGCTCGCGAGCCGCGAGCCTGCGGCGCGCGAGGCCGTGGATCTCTTCGTTCTCCGTGCCGCGCAAGAGATCGCGATGATGGCAACCACGCTCGGCGGCCTGGACTGCCTGATCTTCACCGGCGGCATCGGCGAGCACGCCAAGGAGATCCGCGGCGCGATCGGCGAGCGTCTCGCCTGGATGGGCGTGCGCATCGATGCCGCGAGCAACGATGCAGCACGCGGGCGCATCAACGGCAACGACAGCATGGTCGAGGTCTTCGTCGTTCACACCAATGAAGAGATGATGATCGCGCGCCATTGCGCTGCTCTGATCCGCGGACGCCACGGCACGTGACATTTTTATGAATGATCTGCCGCAATGCTGCCGCCGCGTCTTCCCGGCATAGAGGCGGCATCAATCCCGGTTGCGGACAGATCATGAAAACCCAGATCATCGAAGAGCTCGGACAAGGCAACATCCTGCTGCCCGCGCTGGTGGCCGATGGGCTCGCCGCCAACGACCGCATCAAGGTGCGGATGAGCGCATTGCAGGCGGCCGCACAACATGCGCAGGAGCCCAGCCGGCCCGCCAATGACCTCGGCGTCGAAAGCCAGACGGCCGGCATCGCTCCCGCGGGGATCGCGGCGCTGATCGGCGGCGCGCATCTGATCGGACAGAGCCGGCTTGCGGCGCCCGATCTTGCGAAGCTGATGCAGGAGATTGCGGACGATGCAGCGACCATGGTGCGGGCCGTCGGCGCCGGTGCGGGAGACGAGGGCGAGCGGGCGCGGGCGCGGCTCGAGGCGATCCGCGCAGCCGGCCTGCTCGATGCCGCCGGCGAGATCGAGCTGTCCCGCATCGCGCGCCTGACCGGCGTCGCCGACGCAGGCGGCGACAGCCTGCATCGCCTCGTCATGGATCTGCACAAGCGGCTCAACAGGCTTGCGGCGAGCTGCTCGGAAGAAGCGCTCGACGGTGCCCATGTCTTCGGGCTGCACAGCGAGGACCGGCCGGCCGTCGCGGCCTTCATGAAGGGCCTGAACGCGACGCGGGGCCTGAAGTTCAATCATCCCGGCCTCGACACCATGGCCACGCGTGCCGGCGGCCGGCTGCTGATCCAGAACGATATCGGCACCACGGACGCCCATGTCGTGGTGATCGCGGTGAAGAAGAACGCGGTCACCGTCACCTACACCGATGTGCATCTGGCCCGGGCGAAATTCTTCATCTTGCTGTTCGACGCCTTCGAGGCGAGCTGGAGCGGGCTCGATCGTCACACCGCCGCCGGCCTCGGCGAGGACAATTCCTTCTATCTCGTCACCGGGCAGTATCAGGGCGATCACGCCGCCGGTCGCAACGAATTCCTCGCGGCACTCGGGGCCGCATTGGTGTTTCTGATCGACTGGAACAAGGCGCGCAAGCTGCTCAGGACCTGGGTTGCCAAGGACGACGCGGCCCGCATCCTGGAATGGGCCGCGCGCCAGCGGATCGGCCATCGCGGCTTCCTCGAGCTCGGCGGCAACGAGCTGCTGGGCTCGGCGGTCCGGAACGCCGCACCGACGCGGATCGGCTTCGGCGAGCGGCTCGACCAGGCGCTCGGCCGCAACGCCGCGATCGACTTCCTGAAGGCGTCCCTGCGCGCCTCCACCGAGGCACTGCTTGCGGGCCGCTCGGTCAGGACGGTGCGCGACCAGATCGAAGCCGACCTGATGCGCCACCTCGACCGTGTCGACGGGGCGCTGCTCGCAGCCGTGCTGCGTCAGATCGGCCTCGCCCACGATCTGGTCGCGGCGATCTCGCGCCATATCGCCGCGTTGCGGGCGGGTCAGCCCGCCGACGGCAAGTTGCTGACACAACGCTGCGGCACGATCGAGCAGAAGGCCGACCGCATAGCGCTCGAGAGCCGCAACGAGGTCGACCGCCTCAACGCCCGCCCGCTGATCGGCCAATTGATCGATCGCGCCGAGGAGGCAGTCGATGAGCTGGAGCAGGCCGCCTTCATCGCCTCGCTGATGCCTGAGAGGACCGATCCGTCCTTGCTGGCGGCGCTGGTCGAGCTTTGCGCCGTGGCCGAGACCGCGACCGAAGTGGCCGCGAGCGGCGTCGCCGCCGCAATCGACGTGCCGGAAGGACGGCGCGCCGATTCAGAGGACGCGCTGTCCGCCGTGACCCGGCTGATCGACGCCGAACACGCCGCCGACCGCCGCGAACGCGCCACGACCGCACTGGTCTTCTGCGGCGGCTTCGACGTCGCGACCTCGCTGTCGGTGATCGAGCTCGCCCGCGCCGTCGAGCGCGCCACCGACCGCTTCGCCGCGTTCGGCCATCTGCTCCGCCGTCACATCATGATCGATCTCGCAGCTTGAGGAAGCCACCATGCATATCGTGCGTATCGGCGGTGACGCCGACGAATTGCGGCCCGCCGAAGAGATCGGCGCCAAGGCCGCCAATCTGGCCCGCATGGCGGCGCTGGGCTTGCCGGTGCCGCCCGCCTTCGTGCTCCCGGTCAAGCTCTGCGCCGAAATCATCGCCGGCCATGGGCATGCAACGCGGCGCCTGCGCGACGGCTTGAAGGAGGGGATCGCGTTCCTGGAGAGCGCCACCGGCAAGCGTTTCGGGGACCGCCGCCGGCCGCTGCTGGTCTCGGTGCGCTCGGGCGCGGCGCGATCGATGCCGGGCATGCTCGAAACCGTCCTCAATGTCGGCTGCACGATGGACGCCGTGCACGGCCTGATCCGTGCGACCGGCCGGCCGCGGCTCGCCTGGGATTGCCGGCGTCGTTTCCTCGAAAGCTTCGGCGAGACCGTGCTCGAGCTCGACCAGGCCGCGTTTGCCGGATGTATCGCGGAGCGCGTCGCAGCTGAATGCGCCGGCAGCGACCGCGAGCTCGACAGCGAAGCGCTCGAGCGGCTCGCCGGCCGCGAGCAGGCGCTGACCGAGGATCGCGCCGATGGCGTGCTGGAGGACGCCTTCGCGCAGCTGGAGGCGGCAGCCCAGGCGGTCTATCGCTCCTGGATGAGCGAGCGCGCGATGACGTATCGCAGCCTCCAGCATCTCGAAACACTGGAGGGCACCGCGGTCACCGTGCAGGCGATGGTGTTCGGCAATGGCGGTCTCGCCTCCGGCGCGGGCGTGGCCTTCTCGCGCGATCCCTCCACAGGCGCGCCGCGCCCGATGATCGATCTCGTCCTCGATGCGCAGGGCGAGGACGTGGTTTCAGGACGACGCGCGCCGGATACAGCCGAGGCGATCGCGCGCGAGCTGCCGAAGCTCGAATCCGAGCTTGGCGACGTCCTGAAGCAGCTCGAGCACGCCTTCGCCGACGTTCAGGACGTCGAATTCACGGTCGAGAACGGCAGGCTCTGGATCCTCCAGACCCGGACGGCCAAGCGCACGCCGCGGGCCGCCGCCAGGATCGCGATCGACCTCGTGCATGAAGGCCTGATCTCGAAAGACGAGGCATTGAGGCGGCTGGCTGAGATCGACCTCGCCTCGCTCACCGAAACCAGATTGGTGTCCACCGGCAAGCCCGCGACGACCGGCATCGGTGCCTCCGGCGGCATCGGCATCGGACGGGCGGCGTTCTCGTCCGAAAGCGCCCAGCGCCTCTCCGCGGCGGGCGAGCCGGTCATCCTGCTGCGTCCCGATACCAGCACCGCCGACGTTGCCGGCTTCGCGCTGGCCGCCGGCATCGTCACGTCGGTCGGCGCGCGCACCTCGCATGCGGCCCTGGTGGCGCGGCAGATGGGCAAGCCCTGCGTGGTCGGCTGCAATGAGCTGAAGATCGATCCTGCCGCAAAGCAGGCCCAGCTCGGCAATCTCGCGCTTGCCGAAGGCGAGTGGATCACGATCGAGGGCGATGCGGGAGAGCTCTATCTCGGACGCTGCGAGACGATCCGGACCCGGCCCGAAGCCGAGCTTGCCGAGATCGCGGCCTGGCAGGCGCAATCCGGCCTGCATGAGAGGCGCGCTGCCGCGCCTTAAAGCGCGATGAGATTCGGATGGATCGTCGTCGCGCCTCAGGTTCTTCGTTTACGCATGATCTTTCCGGAAAACCGCTTCGCACTTTTCCCGATCACGCTCAGTGACCGCGGCCGGTCAGGAGCTGAAAAGTCCCCATCGCGACCTCGATCAGGATCAGCACCACCACGGCGATCTCGAGGCGCAGCGAGCGCTGGGTGTCGATGATGTCGGTCAGCGCGTTGGCGGTCTCCGACACCGCGGCGAGCTTGCGCTCGAGCGTGTCGAGGCGCTCCTTCAGCTCGTACTCGTCCTCCAGGCGGGAATAGAGCCGGTCGAGCTCGGGCTTCTCCCAGAGCACGTCGGGCTTCTCGGCGATGGCGACGCGGCCGGCGACGCGCTGCTGCACCAGCAGCGCATTGCCGATCAATTGCAGGATGCCCTTGCGCCGTTGCGGCGTGCGGCCGTGTTCGGCAAGCTCCCGCGCAAACGGCTCGATGACGTCGAACACCGCGGCGACGCGCCGCTCGTCGCGCGCCAGCGACGTGCTCTTGGCGAGCGCGTCCGCGACCAGCAGCAGCCGATCGTCGGAGAATTTGGCGAGGCAGATCGGCCCGCCCGGCTGGATCGTCTCGCCGGCTTCCTCGCTGCAGAGCTGCGCCTGCGCGATCTCCTCCTCGTACGGGCTGAGCTCTCCGGTCACGCGCGATTTCAGGTTGTCGACGAGAACCTTCTCCTCCGACGGAAGCAGCCCGATCAGCACGACGACGCCGTAGCGAAAGATCACGGCGAGGCCGGCATGAACGCGGAAGGCGGCCGGTGTCGAGGACACCAGCGTGCCGATCTCGAGGTTGGATGCATTGATACGGTCGCCCAGCATCAGCGCCCGGATCCGCAAGGTCGGCGCGGGCTCCTGCTTCGGCGATGTTGGCGCGGTGTTAACGGCGAGTTGATCGGCGTTCATAGAAGGTCTCTCCCGGCACCGAGATCACGCATTTAGGCCCGCGCAGCGAAACGTCGCCACGAAGCATTCGGGTTAATACCGTCAGGATGGGCTTGTGCCGAAACATTCGGCAATATTCCCGGCCCGCGCCTGACGCATTTGGATGCGATGAACTGGCCGCAGTTTACCATCGCACGCCGAAGCACCGTCCGAAAGTTGCACTCGGCAGCGCGACGGGTCTATGACAACATCATGCAACGCTACGCTTCTCCCGAAGTGCGGACCCTGAAGCCTCAATCATGCTGAGCGTCATCATTCCGACCGAAGGCGTCGAGCAGACGGCGGTCGCAACCCTCGCCGCGCTGGTCCCCGGCGCCGCCGCCGGCGTGATCCGGGAAGTGCTTCTCGTCGACGGCACGCGCAACGGCGTCATCGAGCGCGTTGCCGACGTCGCAGGCTGCCGTTTCATCGGCTTCGAGGGACATTCGCAAGGCGCCGCGCTCGCCGCCGGCGCGCTGCAGGCCCGATCGCCATGGCTGATGTTCCTGCCCGCCGGTGCCGTGCTGGAAACCGGCTGGATCGAGGAGACTACCCAGTTCATCCAGGCCGTCGCCACCAGCGGCCGCGATCGTGCGGCGGTGTTCCGCTACGCGCGCTCACCTTACGGAAATACCGCGATGCGCGACGTCCTCTGGGCTGTGGCGCGCAAGCTCGTTGGTCCGCTCGGCGATCAGGGACTTTTGATCGCGCGTGATCATTACGACCGGCTCGGCGGCTACCCGCCCCACGCCCGACATTCCGAGGCGCGGCTGCTCCGGCGGCTCGGCCGGTCGTCGCGGACCATGCTGCGCAGCCGAATCGTCATGGTGGCGTGATGCGCCGAGATACTTGCCAACGTCAATCAATTAATTGACAATGGCAAATATCGAGGTGATCCCATGCTATCGAAAGCTTCGCTGCCAGGCGCCGTGGCCGAACAGGCCGCCGACGACCACGTCGCAGCGGTTCGCGCCTTCAACCGCTTCTACACCCGCAAGCTCGGTGTGCTCGACCAGCACCTCGGCAACAGCCCGTTCTCGCTGAGCGAGGCGCGGGTGCTCTACGAGCTCGCCCATCGCGACGAGCTGGCGGCAAAAGAGATCGGAAGCGAGCTCGGTCTCGATCCCGGCTATCTCAGCCGCATCGTCCAGAGCTTCGACGAAAAGGGGCTGATCACGCGAAAGCCCCTGCCCGCGGACCGCAGGCAATACCAGCTCAGCCTCACCCCCAAGGGCCGGCAGGCTTTCGCCAAGCTGAACCTGAGCTCGCAGAACGAGGTCGCCGCGATGCTGGCTCAGCTCTCGCCCGGCGATGCGACGCGGCTCACGCAGGCCATGGCGACCATCGAGGCCGTGCTGGAGCAGCGCCGAAGCCGGCCCGCGTCTTTCATGCTGCGCAGCCACCGCGTCGGCGACATGGGCTGGGTCGTCTCCCGGCAGGCTGCCGCCTACGCCGCGGACTACAATTGGGACATCAGCTACGAGGCGCTGGTCGCCGAGATCTGCGCGCAATTCATCCGGAACTACGACGCCGCCCGCGAGCACTGCTGGATCGCGGAAGCCGGCGGCGAGCCGGTCGGCTCGGTGTTTCTGGTCAAGGCCACGGACGAGATCGCAAAGCTCCGCCTGTTGCAGGTGGAGAAGAAGGCACGGGGCCTCGGCGTCGGCCGCGCCCTCGTCGAGCAATGCATCCAGGGCGCCCGCGAGCGCGGCTACAATAAGATGACGCTGTGGACGCAGAGCATCCTGGTCGCCGCACGCGGGATCTACAAGAGTGCGGGATTCAAGCTGGTCGCGACCCAGCCGCATCGCAGCTTCGGTGCCGACCTGATCGGCGAAACCTGGGAGCTGGATCTCTGACGGTCTTGGCAGGCAACGCGCGCCGTGACGTCTTACCCTCCCCTGGAGGCTGTTCAGACCGGGGACATGGTGGACGGGTGTTCGGAGACATCGTGGACACTTTCGACAGCAAAGCAAGGAGGCTGTCGGATGCCGTTCCGCGAGGTGTCTCGGATGGACGCGAGGTTGGAGTTTGTGATGTTGGCCTCGGAAGAGGGCAGCAATGTTCGGCAGCTGTGCCGTCGCTTCGGGATCAGCCCGACGACGGGCTACAAGTGGCTGGAGCGTTGGCGGCTGGACGGGGCGGCTGGACTTGTGGAGCAGCCGCGGCGCCCACAGACGTCGCCCGCGCGCAGCGCCGCGGCGATCGAGGCGGCCGTGCTTTCGGTGAGAGCCGAGCATCCGGCTTGGGGCGGACGGAAGATTGCCAGGCGGCTGAAGGATCTGGGACAGGAAGCCGTTCCGGCGCCTTCGACGGTCACGGCGATCCTGAGGCGACATGGGGTGGAACTTGGCAAATTCGGCGGCGGTTCGCCTGCCTTGATCCGTTTCGAACGATCGCGACCAAACGAGTTGTGGCAAATGGACTTCAAGGGCCACGTGGCCATGCACACTGGCCGACTTCATCCACTGACCGTGCTCGACGATCACTCGCGCTTCTCGGTTGCACTTGCGGCGTGCACCAACGAACGCACCGAGACGGTTCAGGAGCATCTCATCGCGGCTTTCCGCCGCTACGGCTTGCCCGAGAGGATGATCACCGACAACGGCTCGCCCTGGGGCGACGGACCGGGCAGCCCGTTCACCCCGCTCGGGGTCTGGCTGATCGAGCATGGCATCAAGATCAGCCATTCGCGGCCCTATCATCCGCAAACCATGGGCAAGGACGAACGCTTCCACCGCAGCCTGAAGGCCGAAGTCCTGTCCGGCCCGCCCTTCGCCGATCTCGCTGCTGCCGAACATGCCTTCGAGCGCTGGCGCACCATCTACAACACCCAACGGCCGCACGAGGCGCTCGAACTCGCTGTCCCTGCCAGCCGCTATCAACCCAGCCCGCGTGACTATGTCGAGACCATCGCTCCCTTCGAATACGCTCCGGGCGACGAGGTGCGCCGGATCCAGCAAGGCGGTCACGTCAGCTTCCGCGGTCGCAAAATCAAAGTCCCGAAGGCCTTCTACGGGAAGGCCCTCGCGTTTCGGCCAACGGCTCAGGACGGCGTCTTCAGCGTCGTCTTCAGAACCCAGACAATTGCTACCGTCGACATCCGGCCTCTCGACGGAAGCACAGAAAGTGTCCACGATGTCTCCGAACACCCGTCCACCATGTCCCCGGTCTGAACAGAGGCGGAGGGTCGGTCGCGCGAAGCGCGAGCGGGGTGGGGTGATCTCTCCGCGCGGGCAGTTTCTCCGTGGAGAGACCGTCACCCCACCCCGCTACGCATTCCGCTTCGCTACATGCGCAGCGACCCTCCCCCTCCAGGGGAGTGTGGTCCGTGCCTCAATCAAATAGACATCATCCGCAACAACGCGCTTACACCGTCGCGCCCTGCGCCTTCGGCCTGCGCAGATGCTCGTCCAGCCGCGGCATGATCTCGACGAAGTTGCAGGGGCGGGTGCGATAGTCGAGCTGGGCTGCGAGGATGCCGTCCCAGCCGTCGCGGCAGGCGCCGGGCGAGCCCGGCAGGCAGAAGATGTAGGTCGCGCCGGCAACGCCCGCGGTCGCGCGGCTCTGGATCGTCGAGGTCCCGATCTTGGCGTGGCTCAGCATGTGGAAGGCAATCGAGAAGCCGTCCATGCGCTTCTCGAACAGCGGCTCGATCGCCTCGGGCGTGACGTCGCGCCCGGTAAAGCCGGTGCCGCCGGTGGTGATGACGACGTCGATGCCGGGATCGGCAATCCAGCGGCGGATGACGGCGCGGATCGCCTCGACATCGTCGGTGACGATCTCGCGCGCGGCGAGATGATGGCCCGCGGCGGTGAGACGATCCGCGAGCGTCTGGCCGGACTTGTCGTCCGCAACCGCGCGCGTGTCGGACACCGTGAGCACCGCGATGTTGAGCGGGATGAACTGCTTGGATTCGTCGATGGAGGCCATGTTGCGTCTTTCGTGTCCCGGACAAGGTGCGGCGCATCAGCGCCGCGTCGCAGAGCCGGGACCCATTTCACAGGCTTGGGCAACCGGCAATATGGGCCCCGGCTCTGCAGCGCACCGCTCGCTGCACGATGCTTCGCATCGCCAGGGAAGCGCTGCGCTGCGTCCGGGGCACGCGATCTTCGCTACTACGACCCGCTACCGAACGTGTTGCAGGCCTGGACCGTGCCCTGCTGGTAGCCGGTCATGAACCATTGCTTGCGTTGCGCCGCCGAGCCGTGGGTGAAGGAGTCGGGCACGACGCGGCCGGTGGCCTGGCGCTGCAGCGTGTCGTCGCCGATCGCGCTCGCCGTGGTCAGCGCGGCCTCGATGTCGCCGGGCTCGAGGAAGTTCGGACGCTTCTTCGCCTCACGGTTGACCCAGACGCCGGACAGGCAGTCGGCCTGCAGCTCCACCTTGACCTGGAGCGCATTGGCCTCGGCCTTGGAGCCGACCTGCTGCTGCAGCCGCGTCACGCGCGGAATGATGCCGAGCAGGTTCTGGATGTGATGGCCGACTTCATGCGCGATGATGTAGGCGGTGGTGAAATTGCACGCCGACTTGCCGGAGCAGCCGCGAAAGCGCGTCTCGACCTCGCGGAAGAACGCCGTATCGAGGAAGATGGTCCGGTCGGGCGGACAATAGAACGGTCCCATGGCCGACTGCGCCATGCCGCAGCGGCCGCCATTGGTGGCGTTGCGGAACAGCACGATCTTCGGACCGGTGTAGGTCTGACCATTGGCCTGGAAGATCTCGGTCCAGCGATCGTCGATCTCGCCCAGGATGCCGGAGATCATGCTGCCCATCTCGTCGGTCGGCGCGCCGCGCTTGCCCGAGGACGCCTGACGATCGGTCTGATAGGTCGGCGCATGGCCGCCGCCTGTGAGGATCTCGGCACCGCCGATCAGGATGCGGGGATCGATGCCGAAGGCGTAGCCGACGAGACCGAGGATGATGATGGTGCCGATGCCGAGCCCGCCGCCGCCGATCGGCAGGCCGAACCCGCCGCCTCCGCCGCCGCCAAAGCCGCCACCTTCATCGCGACGATCCTCGATGTCGTCGCTGCGGCGGAAGTCATCGTAGCGCATGGCGGCCTTTCCTCTGGGGTCCCTGATTCAAGTTTCGACGGCGCACGGAAACGCGAAAGCTCAACGCGCCACATAGGTAAAATTTCCGTTGCCTTTATCAATAACGTGGCCGGCAAAAATTGCCTAGTGCGACAGCCTGTCGATGCCAGCAAATTTTTCCGAGGGCCGAGCAGTTTTTTCCGAGAGAAATTTGCAGCCTTTTTGCCGCCACGATCGATCCCGCGAGCCGCGCCATGGCGAAATACACTGCAAAACAAGGCGATCGCGCAACAATTTGCGCGCGAACGATGATGCGAGGCGTGCTCACGAAAGCGGCGGGTTAAGTCGATTTTTACTTTGCCGCTGCAATGTAACGGCCAGTCGGTTGTTTGGTCCCGCGTCGCCGACAGCGTCGCCTGAGTCAGAGTTCTTGAGTCATGGTAGAGTCGCGTCGCGGGGCGTCTGCAAGGGCGCCCCGCACAAATTTTGAGTCCGCCTCGCATCGCATCATTCTCGGCGATTGCGTCGCCGAGATGTCGAAGCTCCAGGCTGGTTCGGTCGATCTCGTGTTCGCCGATCCGCCCTACAATCTGCAGCTCAAGGGCGATCTCAAGCGCCCCGACGAATCCCACGTCGACGCCGTCGACGACGACTGGGACAAGTTCGATTCGTTTGCCGCCTACGACGATTTCACCCGCGCCTGGCTGCTCGCCGCCCGCCGCGCCATGAAGCCGTCGGCGACGATCTGGGTGATCGGCTCCTATCACAACATCTTCCGCGTCGGCGCCATCATGCAGGATCTCGGCTTCTGGCTGCTGAACGACATCGTCTGGCGCAAGACCAACCCGATGCCGAACTTCCGCGGCCGCCGCTTCACCAACGCGCACGAGACCATGATCTGGGCCGCGCGCGACGAGAAGGCCAAGGGCTACACGTTCAATTACGAAGCGCTGAAAGCGGCGAACGAGGACGTGCAGGCGCGCTCGGACTGGCTGATCCCGCTCTGCACCGGCGAGGAGCGTCTCAAGGGCGCCGACGGCAAGAAAGTGCATCCGACGCAGAAGCCGGAAGGCCTGCTCGCGCGCGTGCTGCTGTCGTCGTCGAAGCCCGGCGACCTCGTGATCGATCCCTTCAACGGCACCGGCACCACCGGCGCCGTCGCCAAGCGCCTCGGCCGCTCCTATATCGGCTTCGAGCGCGACAAGACCTACGCCAAGGCGGCCGAGGCGCGCATCGCCAGGGTCGAGCCGCTGCCGGAAGAGAGCCTCGCCCCGTTCATGACCGCGCGCGAGGCACCGCGCGTTGCGTTCTCCGAGCTGATCGAGCGCGGCATGATCATGCCCGGCACCAAGCTGTTCGACGCCAAGAAGAAGTTAGGGGCACTGGTGCGCGCCGACGGCGCCATCATGTTCGGCGACAAGGTCGGCTCGATCCACCGCATCGGCGCGGTGGCGCAAGGCGCGCAGGCGTGCAACGGCTGGACCTTCTGGCACGTCGAGACCAAGAAGGGCCTCAAGCTAATCGACGAGCTCCGCGCCGAGATCCGCGCCGGCATGGCGGCGGAATAGGCTCTCCCTCCGTCATTTTCGGGGCGCGCGTCGCGCGAGCCCGGAAGGACAGCGGTGGTGCTTGAATGCCGCCGCCGCCAGCACTAGATTCGCCCGATCAGCCCCGTCCAGACCGGTTGGGCTTCCATGCGACGACAGTCCGAGACATTGCTGCTGGTGCCGCTGCTGCCGATCTTCCTGATCGGCATGTTTCCGATGTTCCTGATCGCGCTGCTTGGATTTTTTGGCCTCGCTTTGTTCGGCGTACTCGTGATCTGCGTCGGGCTCGCCAGCAGCAACGAGGCGCACGACACTTTCAACCACGACGTCATCGTCCACGGCTATGCGCGCGGTTCCGAGCGCGCAGCGCGGGCCTCCGACATGCATCTCGCCGCGCGGCTCGGCCTGCGGCTGGAGGCCGTGGGCGCGGCCATGGTCGTCGCGGCGGCAATCGGCTTTGCATATATCGGCTGACGGCGCTCCGCGCCGGTCTGGCGCGGAGGAGGCCTCAGGCATCCAGCAGGAGCGAGCCGCCGATCACCGCGAGGGGCAACCTGCACCCTTGCTCTCTCCGCTTCCCTCGACGATGACGCAGGAATGGCCGGGGTCCCCGTCGGGATAGGGCACGCCCTTCATGATCAGGAACGTGACCGCGTGCGCTCCGGTCAGCCGCGCCGGAAACCTGATTTTCTGGCGCACGACGAATTCACCCGCGCGGTTCTGGCTGATCCGGCCCTTGGCCAGCAGCTGAACCAACCCGGCCTGCGAGGGCAGCACATCGTAGGGCGTCACCGCGGCGCTGGCGATCACGGCATTCGGGTCGATCTCGGTTACGCCTCCCGGAAAGAAGCGGTCCATCTCCTCCTTGGCCCGGCTCGGCCCAGACTGGATGAGAATGTTGGCGAGATTTCCGATGATGTTGAGGGTGCCCTCGTCCTTGCGGATGACGAGCTTCTGACGCTGCTCCACGGCGGACTCGATCGTCCCCGACGGGATGCTAAAGCTCGCGATCGAATATCTGGTGGCGATCACGTCCGGCGGCTTGCCTGCTGAATTGGTGATGAAAGCCGCGGTCTGCAGCGATGCACTGGACGGAGCTTCGCTGAAATAGCCGAAGCAGTTCGATCGCGACAGAAGCGTGATGCGATCGTGCGGGATACCCGTGGCGCCCACCAGAGAGGGCTGTCGCGGATCGCCCGCGTTCGGACCGGTGAGCGAACTCGTCATCACCAGCCGCTCGACCCGCTCGACGGCGCCGCTGAACTGCCAGATCGTCGGGGCGTAGCTTGCGATCACGACGTAGAGCGGCTCGCTGCCGGGCTCGACCACGATACGGCCGGCCCGCACTTCGTTGTCCTGCGAACCGATGGTGACGCTCGACAATGCATCCGTCTCGTACGCACCCAGGAGCACGACCTTGCTCGCATCGGAGGCCTTCGGTATGGCGCAGGCGGCTCGTTCGGCGTCGATCGCCTCCTGCTTCTTGCGGGCGATTTCGGCTTCATCGCGAAGCTTTTTCTGCCGCACTGCTGAGTTCTCCGCGTCTACGGCCTTGCGACGGAAATCCGTCAACTCCTGCTGGGATATCTTACCGTCGGCATCGGCATCGATGGTACGAAACAATACTTCGCCGGCCGCTTGATAGTTCGCTAGCGGCAGTTCGCCGGATGTCGCAGCATCGAGTGTCAGAGCATCTCGCACGCGTTGCGGATAGCCGTGGCTGGAGGGACGCGCGGAAGTCTGAGCCGGCTTGTAAGCTTCCATCAGGCTGACCTTGCCGTCCTTGTCGGCATCGAACGCCATGATCGTCTTGACGATCCGCGCGAGTTCCTCTTCCAGCCGGCCGATCGGCGGCCTGTTTTCCGCCGGCTGCGCGAACAGGGATCTCTGCTCGTATCGCGCCACTTGCCTGACCTCGTCTTCGGTCACTGCGGCATCGCCGTCGAGATCGTAGCGCATGACGAGCATCAAGGGAGAGACCCTGGCCTGCGGCCCCTCCATCAGCGCGTGGAGCGCCGCATCGCGCTCGGTCAGCTTGCCATCGCGGTCGGCATCGAGCTGGAAGAACTCGTCGCGCAGCTGCGTCATATATCTGTTCAGGTCACCTCCCGCATACATGCGCCCCAGCAGGAGCCGCTCTCCCTGGGACGACGGCTGCTGCGCACGCGCCAGGCCGACATGCGCCAATGCCGCCGCAAGCAAGCAGACCGGCGCAATCCTGGAACTAATCTTCGCCTGAAACATCCTGCACGTCTCCGCAATGACACCGAGGAGATACGATGTAGGTGCATTCACGACAAGACACTACCTGCTGTTGATCCGGGCACGGTAAATTCTTGCTTGATGGTACCCTTGCGTTTCCATCATGCCGCGTTCACGAAGTCTCCTCTTGCGGACCAGGTGGAACCGACGCAGACAGAGACCCCGCAGAGGTGAAGCCTGCGCACGCGCCTCGAACACATGAATTGGGGAGATCGATGCTCAAGTTCTATTTCAACGGATCACCGAACCCGACCAAGGTCGCGCTCTATCTCGAAGAATCCGGGCTGCCTTTCGAGCCGGTCAAGATCGACACCCGCAAAGGCGAGCAGTTCACGCCGGAATTCCTCAAGATCAATCCGAACGGCAAGGTGCCGGCGATCGACGATGGCGGCACCATCGTGTTCGATTCGAACGCCATCCTGCTCTATCTCGCCGAGAAGACCGGCAAATTCCTCCCCTCCAACCGCGCCGAATTGCTGTCGTGGCTGATGTTCGTCGCGAGCGGCGTCGGGCCCTTTTCGGGTCAGGCCGTGCACTTCAAGCATTTTGCGCCGAAGGACCAGAATCACGACTACGCCCATAACCGCTACCAGTACGAGACCGACCGGCACTACAAGATTCTCGACGCTCGCCTGAAGGACCGCCGCTACATGGTCGGCGACAGCTATTCGATCGTCGACATGGCGCTGTGGGGCTGGGCGCGGATGGTGCCGTTCAAGCTCGGCGACGACGCCTTTGCGCGATATCCGAACGTGAAGCGGCTGGTCGACGAGATCTCGGCGCGTCCGGCGGCGGCGCGCGCCATCGCGCTGAAGGACAAGTTCACGTTCAAGGCCGAGATGGACGACGAAGCCAGGGCCAACATGTTCAAGCACATGACGACCAAGGTGGCCTGATCGCGCCGCCGTTCTTCGAGGCCACGCGCATGCGCGTGGCCTCTTGCTTTTCGCGACTTCAGGCGGCGTGGACCGAGCTCAGGAACTTGGCGACTTCCTGCTTCAACCGGTTGCTGTCGGCCGAGAGCGAGCGCGCCGCCGACAATACCTGCGAGGAGGCCGAGCCGGTCTCGGAGGCGCCGCGCTGCACGTCGCCGATGTTGGACGAGACGAGCTGCGTACCCTGGGCCGCCTGCTGGACGTTGCGGGAGATCTCCTGCGTCGCAGCGCCCTGCTGCTCCACGGCCGCGGCGACCGTCGACGAGATCTCCGACAACCGCTCGATGGTGCCGCTGATCTCCCGGATCGAGCCGACCGACTCCTCGGTCGCGGCCTGGATGCCGGAAACCTGCTGGGCGATCTCGCCGGTGGCCCTGGCCGTCTGCTCGGCGAGCGCCTTGACCTCGGTCGCGACCACCGCAAAGCCGCGGCCGGCTTCGCCCGCACGCGCCGCCTCGATCGTGGCGTTCAGCGCCAAGAGGTTGGTCTGGCCGGCAATGGTGCTGATCAGCTCGACCACGTCGCCGATCCGCGCGGCGGCCTTGGAGAGGGCGCCGACGCGCTCGTTGGTCCGGCTCGCCTGACCGACGGCCTCGGTGGCGATGCGGGCCGATTCCTGCACCTGGCGGGCGATCTCGGAGACCGAGGAGGAGAGCTCCTCGGTCGCAGAGGCGACCGCCTGCACATTGGCCGAAGCCTCCTGCGAGGCGCTGGCGACCTCCGTCGAGAGGTCCTGGGCCCGCGCGGCCGTCGTGGTCAAGGTGCCTGCGGAGGCTTCGAGCTCGCCCGATGCCGAAGACACCGTATTGACGATCTCGCCCACGGCCTGCTCGAACTGATCGGCGAGCCTGGCCATGTCTTTCCTGCGGTTCTCGGCCTGCCGCGCCTCGAGCTCGGCCTGCTCGGCACGCATGCTCTCGGTCTCGATCATGTTGTCCTTGAAGACCTGGATCGCCTTGGCCATGTCGCCGATCTCGTCGGCCCTGCCGCGGCCGGGAATCTCGACCTCGAGATTGCCGCCGGCAAGCCGCCCCATCGCCTGCGTCATCGCGGTCAGCGGACCGACGATGCTGCGGGCGATCAGGAACGCGACGATGCCGCCGAACAGGATGGCGAGGCCGCCCGCGACCTCCTGAACGGTCGTCGTTCCCGCAAGCACGGCTTCGGCATTCTTCCGCGAGTCCTGGTAGTCCTTCTTCAAGGTCGTTTCCGCGGTCTTGAGCTTCCCGATGCTGTCGACGATGAGGGGCGCGAGGCTGTGGTAGATCTCGTCTGCCTTGAGCATCGCTGCGGAGGTCGTCTCGAACGCCGTCTTGTAGGTTTCGAGCGAGGTCTTCACCGGCGCCAGCGTGGCGCGCAACACCGCCGCCTGCGGGCTCTTTTCGAGTGCCCCGAGCCGTTGTAATGCCCTGTCGACGCCCGTCCTGAAGGTCGCAGGACCCTGCGCATCGCGAAGGGCCAGAAAACGCCAGTTTGCGATCCGCACGAGCAGGATTCGCGATTCGAGATCGGCGACGAGGGACGCCGTATCTTCATCGACGGCGGCGCGCGCCACATCGACGAGCTTGTTCGTCTTGGTGGCCAGGTCCTCGCCACTCGGCAGCAGCGTCGCCTTGCCCGTTCTCGTCTCGTCGACGGCGTCGCCGAGATTGTCACGCAGGCGTCGCATTTTGGCGATGTCGTCGATCAGGCCGTTGTAGAGCGCACGCCGCTCCTCCGAGAGCGTCCCCTGCGCGCCGACCCGCAGCAGCCCGGTCGCCGCGGTCTCGCGCTCCTGCGCCTCCTTCATGGCGGACTCGCTCGCGTCATAGACGTAGCGCAGATTGGCCCGCTGAATCGCCTGCAGATGGGCCGATATTTCCAGCACCCGCGCCGTGCTGTCCGAGAGGGCTGATTGTCTTGCGACCTGATCCTGCACGTCCCGCAAATTCCAGACGGCAACCACCGCCATCACGAGACCGACCGCCACCAGGGCCATGAAGCCTGCGTACAGGCGTCCCCTGATCCGCAAACGAAATTTCGGCATTCCCACTGTCCACCCAGATGCATGTGAATTCGAGGGGCCGAACGACTCCGGCGATCGTCACGGCCACTCCGACAGCCGCACGCCGCGCCCTGGCGGCCTACGCTGCACCGCGACACAATGGGGGACACTTATTAATTGAACCTTCAAATTCCTCGCGCGCCCGATCTCGGCCGGGCCAAATCTGCTGATTTTGGCGGCAGCTATGCAAAGCCGCATGCGAATGCGCTCGGCCATGCAGGCCGATGCATGCTGCTCGTCAGGCATGCCTATCGGGCGCCGGCCTGCTGCAATTTGCCGAGTGCATTCTCGACCACTTCCAGCGTGTAGGGCTTCTGGACCACCGGCGCGGCGGCCAATGGCTCGGGGATCGGCGCGCGCTCGCCATAGCCGGTGGCGAAGATGAAGGGCACTCCGATCTCAGTCAGCTTCTGCGCCACCTTGATGCTGCTCTCGCTGCCGAGGTTGAGATCGAGCAGGGCGAAGCTCGGCCGCGAACGCTCGATCGAGCGCAGCGCCTGGTCGACGGTTGCGGCGGTGTCGACGTGGCGGGCGCCGAGGTCGAGCAGGATGACCTCCGCCGCCATCGCGATGATCAGGTTGTCCTCCACGATCAGGGCCGTGTCGGAAATCCTCGGACGGGCAGATTGCTGCTCCTCGATACGCATGGCGGCTCCCGCAATGGATGGGACGAACTGGACGAAGTTGGGCGGAATGACGAACGTCGCCTGGACGCCGAGGAGGTCGAAACGGATCTCGGCATCGCCCTTGAGATCGAACGGCACCGACCGCTCGATGATGGTGGTGCCGAAGCCGCGCCGCGACGGCGGCTGCACGGGCGGACCGCCGCTCTCCTTCCACTCGATGACGAGGCTGGACGACGGGTCGAGCCGCCAGACCACCTCGACACTCCCGGTGGAATCGGCAAGCGCGCCGTACTTGGCGGAATTGGTCATCATCTCATGGACGACGAGCGCCAGCGTCGCGAACGCCTTCGGGTCGAGCGCGACGTCCGGCCCGCCCATCTTCACCCGGTCCGCGCGCGCACCGAGATAGGCGCCGGCCTCGGACTCGACCAGGGTGCGGAGCGCGACGGGTGCCCAGTTCAGGTTCGTGATCTGGTCGTGGGCGCGCGCGAGGGCCTGGATGCGGCCGCCGAGCACGCTGGCGAACTCCTCGATACCGGTCGCGGTGTCCTTGCTCTGCGCCACCAGGGCGCGCACGAGGCTCAGGATGTTGCGAACGCGATGATTGAGCTCGGCGATCATCAATTCCTGCCGCTCCTGCGCTCCCCGGCGCTCGCGCGCGGCGAGATCGGACAGCTGCAGGATCACCTCGAGCAGCGTGACGCGCAGGCTCTCGGCGATGCGGATATCGGCCGCCGACCACGGCTTCGACTGCCCTGCCACCGTTTCCTGCCAGAGCTCGAAGCTCTTGCGCGGGGTGAGGCGCGGCCCGTTCGGACCTTCGTCGTAGACCTTGTTGGGGTCGCCGGCCCAATTCACCGAGCGCGTGACCTCGCGGCGGAAGAAGATCAGACAATCGCGCGGAGTGCGCGAAATCGGGATGGCGAGAAAGCCCGCCGCGCGGTCACGGAAGGCCTGGCCGGCGGCGTAGACCTTGGCGATCTCGGCGCTGGCGAAAATCCGGCCCGGCGAGGTCCTGTTGATGAAGGCGACGAGATCCTTCACCTCGTCTTCGGTCGGGGTCTCACCCTCGAGCGCGATGGTGTTATCGGACCAGACTGCGACGCCGTCGCACTCGATCATCTTGCGGTAGTCGCCCAGGAAATCGACGATCGCCCGCCGGCTGTGGTCATGCGAGGCCGCGATCTCGATCAACCGCTCCTGGACCTGATGTGCGCGGGCCTCATAGGCGACATCGCCCTCGCGCTCGCGGCCTTCCACGATCCACGAGAACATCTGACCGAACAGCTCGGAGGCCGTGCGTTTGTCGAACGAAATGTAACGCGGCGAATAATGGTGACAAGCAAACAGACCCCACAGCTTGCCGTCACGCAGGATCGACACCGACATGGAGGCGGCAACGCCCATGTTGCGCAGGTATTCGATGTGGATCGGCGACACCGAGCGCAGCACGCTCATTGACAGGTCGAGCAGTCCCGCATTGTGCGTGGCCGTGGACATCAGCGCGGCAGGCCGCGCTTCGACGTCGGCGATGATGCGCAGCCAGTTGCGCTGATAGAGCGCGCGCGCTTGCCTTGGGATGTCGGACGCAGGGTATCGCAGGCCGAAAAAGGATTCGAGCCCGGATTCCGCGGTCTCGGCGATCACCTCGCCGGATCCGTCCGGGTGAAACTGATAAACCATGACGCGGTCGAAGCCGGTCAGCACCTTGAGCTGACGCGCCGCCTCGCGCGCCAGATCGGCCATTCCGCGTGTCTTGCGGATCCGTTCGAGCATCAAGCGCACGAGCTCGCCGGAATTGACACCGGGCTCGTGGACGCTCGGCTCCGCCTCGATGATCAGATAGACGCCGGAGAGATGAATCGAAAGATCGAAGGGTGGCTTGCCCGGCTGCAGCGCGACGCCGAACAGGCGTTCGGTCGCATCCGGACCGCCGAGATGATCGACCCGGCTGCGGATCGTTTCAACCGCCGCCTCGGAGATCACGCCCGACAGCGGCCGCTGCAGCAGGTCGGCAACATCGGCTCCAAGGAAGCTCTCGACGTTGTCCGATGCCATGCAGATCGTGAAATCCGAGAGCACGGCCAGCAGGAAGCCAAATGGCTGCACGCTGCCGGGAATGTGGATCGGCTCGCGATCGCAATTGGTGAGATTGACGGCCTGGTTCATGCCCGGTCCGCCGCCTGCTCGAATGCGGCGAAGGCAATGCGGGCCGCCGCGATCGCCTCGTCTTCGTCCCAGCGCTCGTCGTTAGCAAGCTTCGCCAGGAAACTCTGCCATAGCCGCCTGCCGGTGCCGTGACTGAGATAGGCGACAGCTTCGCGAAGGCGCGGATCGGCGGAATCCGCGACCATCTTCAGCAGGAACTTTGCCCCCAGACGGGAGCCTTCGAGCACGTACATCGTGCCCACAACGCCGCTGCGCGTCAGCGGGGGCACGGACACCAGCCGCGGCACCGCGCAGCCCAGGCACTCGAGATCAGCCAGAATTGCCGCGCTTCGCGACCGCTCCGGCCAGTCCGGGAAAGCCCTGCTGACGCCGGCTTCGACGAGTGCCGTCTCGAGCGGCAGCAAGGCGCCGGCACTCGCTTGCAGAAAGCGCCGATAGCCGGAGAGCTCGGTCAGCACGAATGCCGAGAGCTGCGCGTCGAGGTCGCGATGCGCGGCCGACGTCGCGTCCCTTAGTCGTTCGCGGAGTCCGGAGAAGCTGCGGCCTACCTGCGTTGAAACGTCCGAAGCCCCAGCCAGCATGAAATTCCCGAGAACGCAGGTTGCGGCGGGCGCGGCGCGCCCGGCAACCGAGGGAACGCCGGGGGTGGGCAAAGGTTCCGCCGGCCTTGGCACTGCGAGAGGCGAGACATCGGGGGTCCACTCCGTTCACTTCCGCCAAACCGGCTTTCTGAGCTCGTGTTCGATCTCGCTCCGGGACATCCCGAAATCCTGAAGCTCGCGTTCGGTCATGGCCGCGAGCTGGCAGTGGACCCTAGACCGCTCGCGCCGGGCCTGCATGAGTTCCAGCAGCGTCCGACAGGCCCGCACAAACATCGCGGGCCGTGACGAACAGGAGCGGCCGGTGGACGCGACCTCGTTCAAGCCGGTCAGCTCGCTGCCCTCGCGGGAGCTCGCGGAAACGGGCCGAGCGCCTTCTCGGTCAGGACCGAGTCGCAATATTCCCTGATCTCCTTGATCTTGCCGTCGGCGAGTCGAAACACCAGGCAGTAATCGTTGTCGTAACGCACCCCCTCGGGCGTGACGTTGTCGCCCTTGGCTTCGACCACCACGATGTCGCCGTCGGCGATGAAGCGGTGCGCGATCGTGCGCGTGCGGTCGCGCAGGCGGGTGCGGACATAGCCGTGCAGGTCGTTCAGGATCGACTGCTTGCCCGAAAAGGTGCGAGACCAGGAATACTGGCCGGTGACGACCCATTTGGCATCTTCGGCAAGGCTTGCGGTGAACAGGGCGCGGTCGCGCGCGGCCGGATCGGGGTCGGCGGCTGCGGCAAAGATATCCTGCAGCAGTTTCTTGTTGGCGCTCGTACTCATGGCGGCATCTCCTCGTGTTGACAACGCGGAGATGATCGCCGGGCCGGCAGCATTCTTCAAATCGATAGGGAATATGATATCTATTCACCTCATGAATTTGAATTCGCTCGACCTCAACCTGTTGACCGCGCTCGACGCATTGCTGCGCGAGGCCAATGTCAGCCGCGCGGCGATGAGGATCGGCCTGTCACAGCCGGCGACGAGCCACGCCTTGCAGCGCCTGCGCGACATCCTCAGTGACCCGCTCCTGGTGCGCACGGGCGCACGGATGGAGCTGACGCCGCGCGCCCAGGCTCTGCGCGCACCATTGGCGCAGGCGCTCGACCAGGTGCGCGGGCTGTTCGTGCCTGACGACTTCGATGCCGCGCGCAGCGAGCGGCAATTCCGCGTGATGATGCCGGATCTCGCGGTCGAGCTGTTGATGCCGCCCTTGATGGCGAAAGTCACGCGGCTCGCCCCCAACGTCCGCATCGACGTGGTGCCGTGGCGGGGACCTGCGATCTTCCACGCCGAGTTCGCCCGCACCATCGACCTCGTGATCTCGATCGGCAATGCCTTCAAGGGCTTTCATCGCCAGCTGCTCTACACCGACAGCGACGCGCTGGCGGTGCGGCGCGGCCATCCTGTCGGAGCCAAGCTGAAGCGGCGCGAGGCGTTCCTGGCCGCCCGCCATGTCGGCGTGATCATCCGCGGCCAGCCGGAGGATCTCATCGACACCTGGCTGCACGGCAAAGGCATCGAGCGACATGTCTCGCTGGTCGTGCCGGGTTATCTCGAAGCCTTGCACGTCGCCGCACGCACCGACCTCGTCGCCTTCGTGCCGCGCCGGCTGATCGCCGCACTGTCGAAGCAGCTCGGCCTCGTCGCGGTGACGCCGCCGTTCGATCCCGGGATCGACGAGCAGTTCATGTTTCATCCGACCCGCGCGCAGATGGACCCCGGCTCGATCTGGCTGCGGCGGCTGATGCTGGAGACGGGGCGGGAGCTGGAGAAGCGGAGGGCTGGGTAGCTATCGCAGGGTGGGTTAGACCTGCGGCTGCGCAAAGCGCAGTCCGTTGGGCCTAACCCACCACTTCTGTCTCCGCTGAAACAAAAGAGGTGGGTTACGCCGTGCGGATACGCTTCGCGCATCCGCACGGCTAACCCACCTTACGAGACTTTACGCCTTCTGCGCCGCCATCACCTTGCTCACCGCCGGGCGATCCGACATGCGCTTGAAATGATCGGCGATCTTTGGCGTCGCATTGATGTCGACGCTGTCGCCTTCGAGCCAGGTCGAGAGCGTGTAGAGGTAGGGATCGCAGACCGTGTACTGATCGCCCATCACCCACGGTCCCCCAAACATCTTCTGCTCGATCAGCTTGAAGCAGGCGGCCATGGTCTTCGGCACCATCGCCTTCATGTCGGCGAACGAGCTCTCCTCCGTCGCCCAGCGCGCGCCGCGCATCTTGTGGGCGTGGTTGATGTGCACGGTCGAGCAGAGATAGGAGTTGAACGACTGCACCTGCGCGAAGTCGAAGGGATCGTCGAGCGGCGCCAGCTTGGCCTTGGGGAAGGTCTGCGCGAGATAAGCCAGCATCGCCGGCGTCTCGGTCAGGACGCCTCGGTCGGTCACCAGCGCCGGCACCCGGCCCTTCGGGTTGATGGCGAGATAGTCCGGGCTGTTCTGCTGGTTGTCCTTGAAGCTCAGCCGCTCGGCGGTGTAGTCGGCACCGGCCTCTTCCAGGGTGATGTAGGTGGCGAGCGCGCAGGTGCCGGTGGCGTAATAGAGCTTGAGCATGTCGGACCTCATGGGGAAAACCGGAGGTTAACGGTCCTCCGCCGCGCCGTCCATAGGCGGCCTGTTCGCAGTTGCCCACGCCCGCCCGGCTGTGCGAAGACGCCGTCAATTGGAGGGGGATTTGTCATGACTGTACTCATCGCCGGTGGCGGCATCGGCGGCCTGACGCTTGCGCTCAGCCTGCACCAGATCGGCGTTGCCGTGAAAGTGTTCGAGAGCGTCGCGGAACTGAAGCCGCTCGGTGTCGGCATTAACGTGCTGCCGCATGCGGTGCGCGAGCTGATCGAGCTCGGCCTGCTGGACAAGCTGGACGCCAGCGGCGTGCGGACGCGCGAGCTCGCCTATTTCTCCAAGCATGGCAAGCCGATCTGGAGCGAGCCGCGCGGCCTGGAGGCCGGCTACAAATGGCCGCAATTCTCGATCCATCGCGGCACCCTGCAGCAGATCCTGCTCGACACCGCGGTCGATCGGCTCGGCCGTGACAACATCCTCACCAGCCATCATCTGACCGGCTGGAGCGAGACGGCCGGCGGCGTGCGCGCCGACTTCGTCGACAAGGCGACCGGCAAGGCCGCCGGCACGTACGAGGGCGCGATCCTGATCGCCGCCGACGGCATCCATTCCGCCGCGCGCGAAAAGCTCTATCCCAACGAAGGCCCGCCGATCTGGAACGGCCGCATCCTCTGGCGCGGCGTCACGCCGGCAAAGGCCTTCCTGACCGGCCGCACCATGATCATGGCCGGCCATGAGATCCTGAAATTCGTCTGCTATCCGATCTCGAAAGAACCGGACGCCAACGGCAACCATCAGATCAACTGGGTCGCCGAGCGGCACATGCCGCCGACCTATCAGTGGCGGCGCGAGGACTATAACCGCACCGCGCGCCTGGAGGAGTTCCTGCCCTGGTTCGAAAGCTGGACGTTCGACTGGCTCGACGTGCCTGCCCTGATCAGGAATTGCCCGCACGCTTACGAATATCCGCTGGTCGACCGCGATCCGGTGTCGCAATGGACCTTCGGCCGCGTCACGCTGATGGGCGATGCCGCGCATCCGATGTACCCGATCGGCTCGAACGGCGCCTCGCAGGCGATCCTCGATGCCCGCGTCATCACCCGCGAGATCCTGGCGCACGGCCCGACGCAGGCGGCACTGCTCGCCTACGAGGCCGAGCGGCGGCCCGCGACCACCGACCTCGTCCTGCTCAACCGCAAGAACGGCCCCGAGCAGGTGATGCAGCTGGTCGAGGAGCGCGCGCCTGACGGCTACAAGGTGGTCACCGACGTCTTGTCGCAAAAGGAACTGGAAGACATCGCCGCCAATTACAAGCGCGTTGCGGGATTCCAGGTCGAGGCGCTGAATGCGAAGCCGCCGATCGTGAGCAGGGACGCGCGGGCGAGGCGGTGAGGGTCTGGTCAATCATCTCGCGACGCGCGTCTTCACCTCTCCCCGTAAGAACGGGGCGAGGGAGCGAGAGCGCAGCGCCCGCCTCACTTCACCACCCTCGACGCCTCCAGCAACCGCTCGCTGGCGCTTGCCGTCGCCAGCAACGTGCCGTCCTCCGCCATCAGCTTGGCTTCGACGAAGGCGATGGTCTTGCCGAGCTGCGTCACCCTCGCTTCGGCGATGATCGGTCCGGGCTTTGCCGGGCTGAGGAAATTCACGGTCATGCTGATCGTGGTGGTGTAGAGCCGGCCCTCGCTCATCACCAGCACCGCCGGGCCCATGGTGTCGTCGAGCATGGCCGAGAGCATGCCGCCCTGGATGAAGCCCGCGGGGTTGCAGAACTCCGGCTTGCCGTCGAAGCCGAGCTTGATCCAGCCCTCCTGCGGGCGGGCATCGAGCAGGCGCCAGCCGAGCAGCTCGGCGCAGGGGGGCCGTCGGAAGTTATCGAGCGCGGTCTTGACCATGCGAGATCTCCTTCACTCCCGTGCTAGCGCAAGGCTGCTGACAGCCTGCTGTCAGCAGCCTTGGATCCTAGAGACCCAATCCATGCGCGATGACCTTGCGCATGACGTTGGGCAGCGCTTCACCGGCCAGGGTTGCGATGGGCACCCAGCGCATGCCCTCAGGCGCAGGGGTGCGGGCTGCCGCCGTCGCCGTATAGACCACCAGCTCAAGCGGAAAATGCGTGAAGACGTGGGTGACCACGCCCACCTTGCGCTGCCAGCGCGACAGCCCCTTCAGCTCCGGCGCCTGCTGCTTTGCCCTCGCGTCGTCCTGATCGGCGAGCCAGTCCGAGCCCGGCACCTCCGTCATGCCACCGAGCAGGCCCTTTTCGGGCCTCGAGCGGACGAGCAACTCGTCGCCGCGCGTGACCACGAAGGCGGCGCCGCGCCTGAGCGTGCCGCTCTTCTTCGGTGCCTTGCGCGGGAACGTCTCCTGGGTGCCTTGCGCGCGCGCTGTGCAGTCCGCTGTGAACGGACACAGCGAGCAGGCCGGCTTCTTCGGCGTGCAGATCGAGGCGCCGAGATCCATCAGCGCCTGCGCACTGTCGCCGGCGCGAGACTTCTCGTCGCCGGCGCGAGACTCCGCCAGCAGCGTCGCGGCGAGTTGCTGGATGAGCGGCTTGGCTTGCGGAAGTTCTTGCTCGACTGCAAAGAGCCGCGACACCACGCGTTCGATGTTGCCGTCGACCGGCATGGTGCGGCGGTCGAACGCGATTGCCGCAATCGCCGCCGCCGTGTAGGGCCCGATCCCCGGCAGCGCGCGCAGCCCCTCTTTGGTATCCGGAAACACGCCGCCATGCTCGCGCGTCACCGCGACCGCGCAGGCATGGAGGTTGCGTGCGCGCGAGTAATAGCCGAGCCCGGCCCACATCCGCAGCACGTCCTCCTGCGAGGCGCGCCCCAGCGCCGTGACATCCGGCCAGCGCGCGACGAACTTTTCGAAGTAAGGGCCGACCGCCTTCACCGTGGTCTGCTGGAGCATGATCTCGGAGAGCCAGACGCGGTAGGGATCGGACGCCTCGCCCGGCGCGGCGCGCCAGGGCAGCCGGCGCCGGTGGCGGTCGTACCATTGCAGGAGCGCGAGCGGGCGAGCCGACGCCGTACTCTGTTCCTTCTTGCGCGCGGTCGTGGAGATCATGCACCTTTACTAGAGGAGGATTCTGCCTGTGGCCAGCGCGACCGGACCGTTGCACGCTATAACGCCTTGCGTTATACACAGACATGATCCAGAGCTTCGCCAACGCCGAGACAGAGTTGATCTGGTCCGGTCGGCGAAGTCGAAAACTGCCGCCTGACATTCAAAATGTGGCTTTGCGAAAGCTGCGCCTGCTGAACCAGGCGCGAGCGTTGGCCGACCTCAAGGTTCCTCCGGGCAACCGGCTGGAAGCCCTGAAAGCCGACCGCGAAGGTCAGCATTCGATCCGAATCAATGATCAGTGGCGCATCTGTTTTGTGTGGGATGACGGGGGACCGAGAGATGTCGAAATCGTCGACTACCACTAGAAGCGGGCTCCTTCGCAATCCCCATCCCGGCGAAATCCTGCTGGAGGAGTTCTTGAAGCCGATGGAGCTCAGCCAGAACGCGCTGGCGCGGGCGGTTCACGTGCCGCCGCGGCGGATCAACGAGATCGTCCTCGGCAAGCGCGACATCACCGCCGACACTGACCTGCGGCTCGCCCGCTATTTCGGTCTGTCGGAGGGGTTTTTCCTGGGCCTGCAGATGGACTATGATCTGATGCAACGGCGGCGCGAGATCGATCGCGATCTCAAGGCCATCCGGCCTCGCGCCGCGGCATAACGGACGGCTCATGTCCAAATCCGGCCCCATCTTCAAGCTCGGCCCCGTCAGCGCCAAGCCGCTGGGCATCCTGCTCGACGACGTCTTTGCCGAGGCCTATGCCAAGCAGGGCTTTGCGGCGCGCGAGCTGGTGACACGCTGGGCGCAGATCGCCGGGCCGGAGATCGCGGCCCATGCCGAGCCGCTCAAGATGCAATGGCCGCGGCCGGTGGAAGGGCAGCCGCAGGAGCCGGCAACCCTGGTGCTGCGGGTCGAGGGGCCGATGGCGCTGGAAATCCAGCACTCGGCCGACGTGATCCTGGAACGGGTCAACCGCTTTTTCGGCTGGAGCGCGGTCGGCAAGCTGGCCTTCCGCCAGGCCCCCCTGTCGCGGCCGAGGGACCCGAAGCGGCCCGGCCCGCCGGACCCCAAGGCCGTCGCCAAGGTAGCGGAGAACCTGACCGACATCGAAGATGAAGACCTGAAGACGGCGCTGGCGCGCCTCGGAGCCGCCATCAAGCGAAATTGAGCCTCATTTCGCGCTCAATCTGGACCTGTCCGCAGCGCCCGCCATTGCCTCAAAGGACGTTTCAAGCTAGCGACAGGCCGTCCGAGGGGGAACCTTGACCCGTCCTTTGGGCGAACCTTGCCAATCCCGGGAGCCGACCTTGATCATCACCCGCCGCGCCTTCACCACGATGCTGTCGCTGACCGGGCTTGCCGCGTTCGCCGGGCTCTCGCCGCTGCGGTTCATCTCGGAGGCGATGGCGCAGGCGGCCGCCGACGTGGCCAAGCCGGTGTCGCTGCCCGACATGGCGCTCGGCCCGAAGGACGCCGCCGTGACCATCACCGAATACGCCTCGATGACCTGCCCGCACTGCGCCGCCTTCAACGAGCAGGTGTTCCCGAAGATCAAGACAGAATACATCGACACCGGCAAGGTGCGTTACGTCTTCCGCGAGTTCCCGCTGGACATCAAGGCCGCCGCCGGCTCGATGCTGTCGCGCTGCATCGCCAAGGACGACGCGCCGAAATATTTCGCGGTCACCGACATGCTGTTTCGCCAGCAGAACGACTGGGTGATGAAGAACACCACCGAGACCCTGACCCGGATCGGCAAGCAGGCCGGCCTCACGCAGAGCCAGGTCGAGGCGTGCCTGAAGGACCAGGCGCTGCTCGACAAGATCGCCGCCGACCAGAAATACGCCAGCGACGTGCTCAAGGTGGATTCGACGCCGACCTTCTTCATCAACGGCGAGAAGATCAAGGGCGAGGCCTCGTTCGAGGAGTTCGCCAAGAAGATCAATCCGCTTCTGAAGAGCTGATTCGCTCGTCAAGATCCTGATTCGCATCTCGAAAGCCGTAGCTTTCCCGGCATAAATCCCTTGGGAAAAGCGGCTTTCGCCGGTTGCCCTCGCGGCGCACCGCGGCCATTGTCCAGCCGCATGAGGCGCCTCGCGCGACTCGCCCGGATAGCGGCATTGCCTTCCATGGTAGTGTCCCGGCAGGGGGATTCGCGCCTGCCAACAGAGATGCGTGCTTATGAAAATCACCCGCCTGCGACTTCACGGCTTCAAGTCCTTCGTTGAGCCCACGGACTTCGTCATCGAGCCCGGCCTGACCGGCGTGGTCGGACCGAACGGTTGCGGCAAGTCGAATCTCGTCGAAGCGCTGCGCTGGGCGATGGGTGAGACCTCCTACAAGTCGCTGCGCGCCGCCGACATGGACGCGGTGATCTTCGCCGGCTCCGGCAACCGTCCGGCGCGCAACCATGCCGAAGTGACGATGACGATCGACAATGCCGATCGCACCGCGCCGGCGGCGATGAACGACAGCCAGTTGCTCGAAATCTCCCGCCGCATCGAGCGCGAGGCCGGCTCGGTCTACCGCATCAACGGCCGCGACGTGCGCGCCCGCGACGTGCAGATCCTGTTCGCCGACGCCGCCACCGGCGCGCGCTCGCCCGCCCTCGTCCACCAAGGCAAGATCGGCGAGATCATCCAGGCCAAACCCGAGCAGCGCCGCCGCGTGCTGGAGGACGCCGCCGGCGTCGCCGGCCTGCATGCCCGCCGCCACGAGGCCGAGCTGCGGCTGAAGGCGGCCGAAACCAACCTCACCCGGGTCGAGGACGTGATCGGCCAGCTCGCAGGCCAGATGGAAGGGTTGAAGAAGCAGGCCCGCCAGGCCGTGCGCTACCGCGAGGTCGCGGCCAAGGTCCGCAAGGCCGAAGCCACGCTGTTCCATCTGCGCTGGATCGGCGCCCATGCCGATGTCAATGAATCCGGCCAGGCCCACGACCTCGCCGTGCGCGAGATGGCCGAGCGCACCCAGCACCAGGCCGAAGCCGCCCGCATCCAGGCGATCCGCGCCGCGGAGATGCCGGCGCTGCGCGATGCCGAAGCGCGCGCTGCGGCCGGCCTGCAGCGCCTGACCAATGCCCGCGAGCAGCTCGACCGTGAGGAAGAGCGCGCCAAGGAGCGCGTCGCCGAGCTCGAGCGCCGCCTCGCCCAGTTCGAGGGCGACATCTCCCGCGCCCAGCAGCAGACCATGGACGCCGACGTCGCGCTGCAGCGGCTCGATGCCGAAGATGCCGAGCTGAAGGAAGAGATCAAGTCGCGCGTCGAGAAGCGCTCCGGCGTCGACGAGCGCGTCGCCGAGGCCGAGGCGGTGCTGACCGAGACCGAGCAGCGCTTCGCCGAGCTCACCACCGCGCTCGCCGACCTCACCGCCAAGCGCAACCAGCTCGAGGCCAACGTCCGCACCCATCGCGACAAGCTCGCCCGTCTCGACCAGGAGATCGCGAACGTCACGGCGGAAGAACAGAAGCTCACCGAGGCCACCGGCGGCTTCGGCGATCTCGACGAGCTGACCGCGCTGGTCGAGACCGCGGAAGAGACGCTGGCCGCGTCCGAAGCCGCGGCGCAGGCGAGCGAAGCCGCTCACGTCGCCGCCCGCCAGACGCTGGAATCCTCGCGCTCGCCGCTGGTCGAGGCCGACAAGCGCGTGCAGCGGCTCGAGACCGAGGCGCGCACGATCTCCAAGATCGTCAACGGCGAGACCAAGAACCTTTGGCCGCCGATCATCGACGGCATCACCGTCGACAAGGGTTTTGAAAAGGCGATCGGCGCCGCGCTCGGCGACGATCTCGACGCGCCGATCGATCCGTCGGCGCCGATGCGCTGGACCAATGTCGGACAAACCGAGGGCGATCCGGAGCTGCCCGAAGGCGCCGTTCCGCTCGCCAATCACGTGCAGGCGCCGGCCGAGCTGGCCCGCCGCCTGGCGCAGATCGGCGTGGTGCCGCGCGAGCGCGGCGCCGAGCTGGTGTCGCAGCTCAAGACCGGCCAGCGGCTGGTCTCGCCCGAGGGCGACGTCTGGCGCTGGGACGGCTTTGTCGCCGCGGCGCATGCGCCGACCGGCGCCGCGCGGCGCCTGGCCGAGCGCGCCCGTCTCGTCGACATCGAGAACGAGCTGGAGCAGGCCCGCATCGACGCGCAGATCAAGCGCCAGGCGCTGGAGAACGCCGAATCCGAGCTGCAGATGGCGGCGAGCACCGAAGGCGCCAGCCGCGAAGCCTGGCGTGCGGCCCAGCGCGAGCTGAACGTCGCGCGCGAGCGCCACGCCAATGCCGAGCGCGAGATCAGCCGCCACGCCGCGCGCAAGGCGACGCTGTCGGAAGCGCACAGCCGCCTCGCCGCCGACCGCGCCGAAGCCGAGGCCGCCTACGAATACGCCCAGGCCGGCATCGGCGAGCTGCCGTCGAGCGAGGACACCGAGACCCAGCTCGCCGCCGTCCGCAGCGACATCGAAGGCCGCCGCCGCATGGCCGCCCAGGTCCGCGCCGAGGCGCAGGCGCTGGCACGCGAGGCCGAGCTCGCCGACCGCCGCGTGCAGGCGATCCTCGCCGAACGCACCGAGTGGCAGAACCGCAAGGAGAGCGCGGCCTCCCACATCGACACCATCCAGGCCCGTATCGCCGAGCTCACGATCGAGCGCAGCGAGCTCGAAAACGCACCGGCCGTGTTCGCCGAGAAGCGCAGCGCGCTGATCACCGAGATCGAATATGCCGAGAACGACCGCCGCATGGCCGCCGACGCCCTCGCCACCGCGGAGACCGCGATGGCCGAGACCGACCGCGTCGCCAAGCTGACGCTCGAGGCGCTGTCCAGCGCCCGCGAGGCCACCGCCCGCGCCGAGGAGCGCATGGAAGGCGCGCGCCGCCGTCTGGAAGACATCGAGCGCGAGATCCGGGACATGCTGGAAGTCGAGCCGCAGGCCGTCGCCGGCCTTGCCGAGATCGAGCCCGGCGCGGAGCTGCCGCCGCTGCACGAGATCGAGGAAGACCTCGAGAAGATGCGCCGCGACCGCGAGCGCCTCGGCGCCGTCAATCTGCGCGCCGAGGAAGAGCTGCGCGAGGTCGAGACCCAGCACACCGGCCTCGTCACCGAGCGCGACGACCTGGTCGAAGCCATCAAGCGGCTGCGCCAGGGCATCCAGAGCCTCAACAAGGAAGCCCGCGAGCGGCTCCTGACCTCGTTCGAGGTCGTCAACAACCACTTCAAGCGCCTGTTCGTCGAGCTGTTCGGCGGCGGCGAGGCCGCGCTGCACCTGATCGAGAGCGACGACCCGCTGGAAGCCGGCCTCGAGATCATCGCCAAGCCGCCGGGCAAGAAGCCGCAAACGCTGTCGCTGCTCTCGGGCGGCGAGCAGGCGCTGACCGCGATGGCGCTGATCTTCGCGGTGTTCTTGACCAACCCCTCGCCGATCTGCGTGCTGGACGAAGTCGACGCACCGCTCGACGACCACAACGTCGAACGCTACTGCAACCTGCTGCACGAGATGACCGGCTCGACCGACACGCGCTTCATCATCATCACGCACAACCCGATCACGATGGCGCGGATGAACCGCCTGTTCGGCGTCACCATGGCCGAGCGCGGCGTCTCGCAGCTGGTGTCGGTGAGCCTGCAAGAGGCGGTGGACATCCTCGACCAGAACGTGGCGTGATCTTCCGTCATTCCGGGGCGATGCGCAGCATCGAACCCGAATCTCGCGCGACAATCTCTGGATTCTCTGATGCGCAATTGCGCATCAGAGTTCGTGACTTCGTCGCGCCCCGGAATGACGGTGGGCCAACATGATCTCCCCCACCCTTCCCGCCGAACTCAAAGCCGCTCTCGACGGCAAGCTGCAGGGCTTCTCCCGCAGCGACGCGGCACAGCGCTCACAGAAGATCTCGACCACGTATCGCGCCGGCGGCACCTCCAGCACGATCAAGTCGGCAGCCGATGCGCTCGCTTATGCGCTGGCGCGCATGCCCGCGACCTATGCGGCGGTGGCGGGCAGCCTCAATGCACTGACCGAGATCGCGCCCGATCTCGCCCCCGAAACATTGCTCGACGTTGGCGCCGGCCCGGGCACCGCCAGCTGGGCGGCCGCCGAGGCGTTTCCGTCGCTGCAGGATTTCACGCTGCTCGACGCCAATGCCACGCTGAGCCGGCTCGCGCTCGAACTCGCACGCGACAGCACCCGCCTCGCTGACTGCCGCTATCTACCGGGCGATGCCGGCGGCAATCTCGCTGAAGTCTCTCAAGCCGATCTCGTCATCGCCAGCTACATCATCGGCGAGCTCGGCGAGGCCGATCAGCGCAAGCTCGCGGAAGCCATGTGGGCCAAGGCGCGCCACGCGCTGGTGGTGATCGAGCCCGGCACACCGGCCGGCTACGCCCGCATCCTCGCCCTGCGCCAGCAGCTGATCGCAGCCGGCGCCTACGTCGCCGCGCCCTGCCCGCACGAGCGGCCCTGCCCGCTCATCGCACCCGACTGGTGCCATTTCAGCCAGCGCCTGCCGCGCTCGCAGGCGCACCGGCAGATCAAGGGCGCCGAGGTGCCGTTCGAGGACGAGCGCTTCATCTACGTCGCCCTGACCCGCACCCCGCCCGCGAGCCGCGCCGCGCGCGTGCTGGCACCGCCGGAGGTCGGCAAGGCCGAGATCACGGTGAAGCTCTGCACCGGGAACGGTGTCGCGCTGACGAAGGTCCCACGGCGCGATAAAGCCGCCTATGCGAGTGCCCGGCGCTGGCGCTGGGGCGACGCGGTTGTTGCTGAAAGTTAACCTCGTTCAGGGCTTTCGCCTTGAACTCCGTTGGCGCCTCATCCGACCAAATCCTACCTCCCCTCCGCGGCGGGCTCTCGCTCCGCGCCAATTTGGTCTACCCTGACGCCCGCCTTCTTCCCTCTTCAGGAGTTTTTCATGTCGACCGGCTGGATCGTTCTCGGCGTCATCGTCGTCCTCGCGCTGTTCGCCTTCAGCGCCTACAACCGCCTGGTGGCGCTGAGCCAGCGGGTCGGCCAGGCCTTTGCCGATATCGACGTGCAGCTCAAGCAGCGTCACGACCTGATCCCGAACCTGGTCGAGACCGTGAAGGGCTATGCCTCGCACGAGCGCGGCACGCTCGACGACGTCATCAAGGCGCGCAATTCGGCGATGTCGGCCCAAGGACCTGCGCAAGTGTCCGCCGCCGAGACCCAGCTCTCCGGCGCGCTCGGCCGGCTGATCGCGCTGTCGGAAGCCTATCCCGACCTCAAGGCCAACGCCAACTTCCAGCAGCTCGCATCCGAGCTTTCCGACCTCGAGAACAAGATCGCGGCGAGCCGCCGCTTCTTCAACAACGCGGTGCAGGAATACAATACCGGCATCCAGCAGCTGCCCGCTGCCTTGTTTGCCGGCATGTTCGGCTTCACCAAGAAGGACTTCTTCGATCTCGGCGCCAGCCGCACCGAGGTCGAGACCGTGCCGCAGGTGAAGTTCTGATTTGAGCCGATAGGCCGGCAGGGCACCCGCGTCATGGCCGCGTATGGTCTCTACACGCACATCGCCTCGAACAAGTTTCGTTCGATGCTGCTGCTCGCCGGTCTGTTCGCGCTGGTCTATGTGCTGGTCTATGCCGGCGCGCTGGTGGCCGAGGTCGTCATCAACGGCAATGGGACCGTCGGCTACTACCTGAGCCGCGCCTTTGCCGACCTGCTCAAGGCCGCGCCCTTCGCCACCATCGCGGCGCTCGCCTGGATCGCGATCGCCTATTTCTTCCACCAGTCGATGATCGACGCCGTGACCGGCGGCCACGGCGTCACCCGGCAGGAAGAGCCGCGGCTCTACAACCTGCTCGAAAATCTCTGCATCTCGCGCGGCATCACCATGCCGAAGCTGAAGATCATGGAGAGTCCGGCGCTGAACGCGTTCGCGACCGGCCTCAATCCGCGGCAATATTCCATCACCGTGACCACCGGCCTCCTCGATGCGCTCGACGACAAGGAGATCGAGGCGGTGCTGGGGCACGAGCTGACCCACATCAAGAACGGCGACGTGCAGCTGATGGTGGTCGCCGTCATCATCGCCGGTGTGGTCGGCTTCTTCGGCGAATTGTTCTTCCGCCTGTTCACGAATCTGAACTGGAGCTCGGGCTCCGGCGGCTCGTGGTCCTCAGGCTCGTCGTCGCGGTCGTCTTCGTCCTCGAGCGACAGCAAGAGCTCCGGGGGCGGTGCGATCATCGTCATCATCATCGCGATCGTGCTGATCGTGCTGGCCTGGCTGCTGTCGCAGGTGGTGAAGCTCGCGCTGTCACGGTCACGCGAATATCTCGCCGATGCCGGCTCGGTCGAGCTGACGAAGGATCCCGATGCGATGATCTCGGCGTTGCGCAAGATCGAGGGCCGCGGCGAGCTGCCGGGCGCGACCTCGGCGGTGATGGAGCTCTGCGTCGACAATCCGCGCGAGGGCTTTGCCGATTTGTTCGCGACCCACCCTTCCGTGCAGTCCCGGGTCGAGGCCCTGGTCAAGTTCGCAGGCGGCCGCGACCCCGGTCCGCTGCCGGACCCCACCGAAGAGACGGAACAGCCCGAGGCCGAACAGGTCGGCGCGCAGGATGGGCCGCCGCCGCTCTCGCAAGGGCCGTGGAGCGATGGCGCCGGTCCTGCCAACCTGCCGTCCGTTCCCGCGCCCAGCCCCTCAGCAGCCCCTGCAGCCAATCCGATGGGACCGTGGGGCCGTCACTGACGGCGTGATTTGCCGCTCCATGCGGCGGGTTTCGCGGCAATCGGGAAAATCCTCGGGAATTACCGCAAGGGGAGCACAAGGAATTGAATTCTCCCTTGTTTCTGCCATGTTCGCGCCCAACAGCAGACTCGGGACGTCTTTTGGGACATCGATTTGGGGCCCGGCCGATTGCGACCTCGCGATCGGGGGCGCGCGTTAGGGGACAGAAATGGCAAAGCCGGCAGTGGTTGTGGTGGGCGCGGACAAGGGCGGGGTCGGCAAGACCACGGTATCGCGCACCCTGCTCGATTATTTCTCGGCCAACAACGTGCCGACGCGCGCCTTCGACACGGAGTCGCCGCGCGGAACCCTGAAGCGCTTCCATCCCGACATCACCGAGATCGTCGACATGACGACGACCTCGGACCAGATGAAGATCTTCGACACGCTCAACGCTGTCAGCCCTTCGGTCACCGTGATCGACGTCCGCGCCGGCCTGCTCTCGCCGGCGCTGGCCTCGCTCCGCGACATCGGCTTCCTCGACGCCGCCAAGGCCGGCCAGATCACCTTCGCCGTGTTCCACATCCTCGGCCCTTCGATCGCCTCGCTGGAGGAAATCGCGGAGACCGCAGGTTTCATGGGCGGCGCGAAATATTTCCTGGTGAAGAACTTCATCAACGACACCCAGTTCTTCCAGTGGGACCAGGCGACCTATAATTCCTACTTCCACCGCATCAAGGACGCGACCGAGCTGACCATCCCCAAGCTCAACGAGATGGCCTATGAGCAGGTCGAGGTGTCCTCCGTCCCGTTCCTGAAATTCGTCGCCAACAAGGGCATCAACGACGAGGCCGCGAACTATTCCTTCGTGCTGCGCGGCTATGTCCGGCACTGGCTAGCCAATGTCTGGAGCGAGTTCGACCGCATCCGCCTCACCGACATCGTTGGCTCGAAATCCGTCACCCGCAACAGCGAAAAATAGTTGCGGACCCCGGGCGGATACGGCTGGATTGGGCGGTGAGTTGGCCCAGATAATAACTGTCGATGCCCGCAACGCCCGTCTACATCATCTGCTCGCCTCGCCCGCAGGTCGGCAAGACCCTGCTGGCGCGGCTCTTGAGCGAATTCCTGTTGCTCAAGAACGGCAACGTCGCGGCCTTCGACGTCAACCTGAAGGAGCCGTCGCTGCTCGATTACCTGCCAAAGGTGACCGAGACCGCCGACGTGATCGACACCTACGGCAAGATGCAACTGATGGACCGCGTCATCGTCGATGACGGTGTTGCCAAGGTCATCGACCTCGGCTTCCACGCCTTCGACGAGTTCTTCAAGATGACCGACGAGATCGGCCTCTTGAAGGAGGCGGCGCGGCGCCACGTTGCGCCGATGATCCTGTTCCTCGCCGACACCGACCGCGTCTCGGCCCGCGCCCACGAGATGCTGCGCGGGCAGATCCCGCGGATGAACCTGGTCACGGTGGACAACGAATATGTCGTCCGCGGCGAGCTGCCGCCTGCGATGGGAGGCGGCCGGCTGTTCCGCCTGCCCGCGCTGCCGGGTTTCCTGAAGACCTATATCGACCGGTTGAATTTCTCCTTCACCGGCTATCTGCGCCAGGAAAAGGACTCCTCGACCGAGCTGCACCAGTGGACGCGGCGCAATTACATCGCTTTCCGGGAGCTCGAGCTCAGCCTGATATTGCAGCGGTCTTGACCGTCCTTCCGGCGAAGGCCGAGACCCAAGAAGGCAGGACGACTTCAGATCCTAAGCTTACTGAGAAGATTCCAAGGACACGGCGATTACATCAAACAGCTCAATGTTGGCCCGAATTCCGAGTACAAAATCCCTGGCATCCCCTCCTCCGCCATATAATCGACTCCCGTCGACAAGCTGATTGAAGGGCTCATTCCCTCCCAACTCAAATACGAATGCGGGATCGTCGGCGTGAGAGATCCAAAACATCAATGGCATCTGGGTACAATAAGGACTCCCGCCAAGATCGGTGCTGACCTCGAAGACGAGACCGCAGTCCAGATTCTTATGCCAGCGATTGCGACGGCGCTTGAATGCGAGCGCCGAGCTGAACTCATCGATGAAAGGAAGGACGTCTCGTTTCTTTCCTGTCCAACCGGTTGTCTGGATTCCCAGACGCTCGCCCTCCCGCCTCTTCTGCATCCTGATGGGGGCCAATTCGCTGTTCGCAAACTCCCTGTCAAACCAGGTTTTCTTCAAATGCTCATACAAGCCTCTGACGAGGGGAGGAGATTGAAATGGAGGTTCGACAAAATCCCTGACCGCAAAGAGCTCGTCCAAAAATGCAGAACGGTATTGTGGTTCGATGCCAAAATACCGCGTCTCGGAAAGGACCCTTCCCGCGCATCGCATTGTCTCCAACGCGACCTCATCCCAGTATCGATTGAGCAAGTCCGCCTGGTTCTCGCCGCAGAATTCGATCATGCGATTCTGCCATGCCCTGTGCAACGCAAAGCCGCGCGCCTCAAAGGCGAGTTGTGTCGAAACACGTCCTGGCCAGTTTGCCAGCGCGGTCAGGAGAGGATGATCTTCCATGACGAAATCTCACCGCAACCGAGCTCCATCAGCGGAGCCGACGGCATCACACGACGTTCCGCGATTTTCGAGATCAGCGTGATGCTGCAGAACTCTTGACCAACGTCCCCGCGAAGGACGAACGACGAAGCTCAGTGCCCCTCGAATGTCATCAGCGTGCGTACTGGCACGTCCATGGCGCGCAGCTTGGCGGCGCCGCCGAGCTCGGGCAGGTCGATGATGAAGCAGGCGGCGACGACGTTGGCACCGATCTGGCGCAGCAGCTTCACCGCGCCTTCCGCGGTGCCGCCGGTGGCGATGAGGTCGTCGACCAGGATGACGCGCTCGCCGGGGTGAATTGCGTCGACATGCATCTCCATCTCGTCGATGCCGTATTCGAGCGAATAGGCGATGCGCACGGTGGTATGCGGCAGCTTGCCCTTCTTGCGGATCGGCACGAAGCCGGCCGAGAGCTGATGCGCCACCGCGCCGCCGATGATGAAGCCGCGCGCCTCCATGCCGGCGACCTTGTCGATCTTGTTGCCGGCCCAGGGGTTGACGAGCTCGTCCACGGCGCGGCGGAATGCGCGCGCATCCGCGAGCAAGGTGGTGATGTCGCGGAACATGATCCCGGGCTTGGGATAATCCGGGATGGTGCGGACGCTCGCCTTGATGTCGTGGTCAAAGGTCATTCGTGCCTCTCAATTGACCGGCGCATCCAGCCGGAACGCGTTTTCGACAATACGTAGCCCCACCTCGCCGCCGAGCGACATCAGCGATTCCGGATGGAATTGCACGCCGGCGACCGGCAGGGTCTTGTGCTCCAGCGCCATGGCGACGCCGTCCTCGGTGCTGGCGGTGACGCTGAGCACCTCCGGCATGCTGTCGCGCTCGACATAGAGCGAGTGATAGCGGCCGATGACGATCTCGTTCGGCAGATTGCGCATCAGGCGGCCGCCGCGCACCTGGACCCGCGAGGGCCGGCCGTGGGCCGGATGGGTGAGCTGGCCGAGCTCGCCGCCGAAATATTCACCGATCGCCTGCACGCCGAGGCAGACGCCGAACACCGGCAGCTTCTTCTCCAGCGCCGCGTCGATGGTCTTCTTAATCCCGAAATCCTCAGGGCGCCCGGGGCCGGGCGACAACACCAGCAAATCCCACCTCTTCTGCTTGAGCATGTCGAGCGCATGCACATAGCGGACCACGGTGACGCTGGCGCCGACCTGGCGGAAATAATCGGCGAGCATGTGCACGAAGCTGTCGTCATGGTCGATCAGCAGCACCTGCTTGCCCGAGCCGGTGGCATCCGGCGCAAATGTCGAGAGTGGCTTCGGGGGATCGCCGCGCAGCGCCTGGAATAGCGCAGCGGCCTTGACCTGGCATTCGCGGTCTTCGGCGGCCGGATCGGAATCGAACAGGCAGGTGGCGCCGACGCGCACCTCGGCGAGACCATCCTTCATGCGGATGGTGCGGATGGTGAGGCCGGTGTTGATGCTGCCGTCGAAATTCACCGCGCCGATCGCGCCGGCATACCAGCGCCGCGGCGAGCGCTCGTGATCCTCGACGAACTGCATCGCCCAGAGCTTTGGCGCACCGGTGACGGTGACTGCCCAGGCATGGGTGAGGAAGGCATCGAGCGCGTCGAAGCCGGGGCGCAGCATGCCCTCGACGTGATCGACGGTGTGAAACAGTTTCGAGTAGGTCTCGATCTGGCGGCGTGCCAGCACCTTGATGGTGCCGGGCACGCAGACGCGTGCCTTGTCGTTGCGATCGACGTCGGTGCACATGTTGAGCTCGAACTCGTCCTTCTCCGAGTTCAGCAGCTGGCGGATTTGCTCGGCATCGCCGATCGCATCAAGGCCGCGCGCGATCGTGCCCGAGATCGGGCAGGTCTCGACGCGGCGGCCGTCCGAGCGCACGAACATTTCGGGCGATGCCGAGACCAGGAATTCGCCCTCGCCGAGATTCATCAGCGCGCCATAGGGCGACGGGTTGATGACGCAGAGGCGCTGGAACACTTCGGCCGGCGAGCGGTCGCAGGGCTCGGCGAAAAGCTGGCCCGGCACGGCCTCGAACAGATCGCCGCGGGCAAAGGCGGCGCGCGCGGTCTCGACGGTGGCCTGATATTCGCCCGGCGCGTGATCGGCAAAGCCCTGACGCGGCGTCTTCAGATAGGGGCTGTCGGCGGTCTCGCGCGGCAGGCCCTCGGTCGATTTGCCCTTCCAGGTGAAATCGTAAGAGAGCACGACGCCGCGGCCGGTGGCGCGGTCGTAGGCGAGCAGACGATCGGGAATATAGAGCACGATATCGCGCTGGTCGGCCTCGCGGGGGCGCTTCTGCACGAGGTCCTCGATCTGGAAGACGAGGTCGTAGGCGAAGGCGCCGAACAGGCCGAGCAACCCGTCATCGCCAGCGGAGAAGGCGGCAATGATGTCGCGCACCAGCGACATCACGCTGGCACGCCGCGTGCGCTGGTCCTCCTCGACCGGCGCATCGCCGCGGATAATGTGGCCGGCCAAGCGCGTTGCCGTCTTCTCGGAGATGACGACGCAGGGCTCGCGCAGCACGTCGCCGAGGAAGGCGATCAGCACCTCTCCGCGCGCGTTCAGCGCTTCCAGCTTGAAATTGACGCCAACCGTCTCGAGCTTGAGCGGCGGATCGGAAAAGCCGAGATCGAAGCTCTCGTAGCGGCCGGGCACGGTCGTGCCCGAGGACAGCACCACGCCGCGGCGGCGGTCGAGCAGGTTGATCAGGTCGTCGAGCCGGTTGGCACCGCCGGTGAATTGCTCTGCCACGCGCGTGATCGCCAGACCCGCGCGGGTCGCATAGTCACTTCTGGCCGGGAGGGCAAAGACTGTCCTGTTCATGTCGTCCTCTTACGAAACTTGCCGAGGGAACGCCACACAGGACAAACGATCAGGCCGCCGCACTGCGTGGGCGACCTTCGACGATTTTGGGAAAAGAAATCGCACCGGCCACCTCGTCAGGAGGTGCGCCACCAAAGACGGGCTGGGCGGACGGCGGTGCTCATGGGGGGATACTCACCATGGCGCGGGGGCGGCGTCAAGGGCGGCTGGGCTGCGGGTCAGAGGCCGCACTTCTTCCAGAGGGCTGCCATCTCGGCATCGCTGGCAAACTCTCCGCGGTCGGCTTGATCGAGACCGTCGCGAACGGCCGCCCTTTGCTCCTCCGGGATCGCGAAGACCTCGCGTTCCCGGCGCCTCTTGTCCTCGGATCGGTCTGGCATCCGCTACCCCAGATGCTTCCTGAAAAACTCCGTCGCCCGACCCCAGGCGAGCTCGGCGGCTTCACGGTCGTGCACGGCCTGGCGCTGCTCGTTGACGAAGGCGTGCTCGGCGTCATAGCGGAACAGCTCGAGCGACTTGCCGGCCGCCTTCATGGCCTTCTCGAAACCGTTGACCAGCTCCGGCGTGCACCAATCGTCCTTGTTGGCGAAATGGGCCTGGAGCGGGATCTTGACGTCGGCGGGCTTGGCCGCCTGCTCGGGCGGGATGCCGTAGAACACGACGCCGGCCGCGAGCTCCGGGATCTTGGTCGCGCCGATGATGGTCACGGCGCCGCCGAGGCAGAAGCCGGTCAGCCCGACCTTGGCGCCGTTGCGTGACAGATATTGCGCGGCGCCGCGCACGGTCTGCGTGGTGGCGTCCATGAAGTCGAGCGAGTTCATCTCCTTGTTGGCGCTGTCCGTGTCGTGATACGGCACCACCTTGCCCTTGTAGAGATCGGGCGCCAGCGCATCGAAGCCGGCCAGTGCGAAGCGGTCGCACAGGCCCTTGATCTGGTCCGACAGGCCCCACCATTCCTGGATCACGACGACGCCTGGCGCATTGCCGCGCGCGGCGTTGGCGAGATAGCCGGAGGCGTCCTTGCCGTCCGGGCGCTTGAAGGTGATGCTGGTTCCCATGGTGTCCTCCGGTGAGTTTCTGGGGGATCGGTTGGCGGCATTTTGGCGGGTGGGAGCGGTCGGCGCAATCCACACTCTCGTCATTCCGGCGCGATGCGTCAGCATCGAGCCCGGAATCCATTTATCACCATCTCCGCCGCGCAATGGATTCCGGGTTCGCGCAATCGCGCGCCCCGGAATGACAAAGCAAAAAGCCCCCTTGCGGGGGCTTTTTCATTCACATCTTGCGCCGCTCAGTGCGAGGCGGCCCAGACCTTCTTCTTGGTGAAGTACATCAGGCCCGCGAAGATGATCAGGAACACGAACACCTGGAAGCCGAGGCGCTTGCGTGCCTCCATGTGCGGCTCGGCGGTCCACATCAGGAAGGTGGTGACGTCCTTGGCGTACTGCGCGACCGTGGCCGGCGCGCCGTCGTCATAGGTCACCTGGCCGTCGCTGATCGGCTTCGGCATCTTGATGGCGTGACCGGGGAAGTACTTGTTGTAGTACGAGCCCTCTGGGATGGTGACGCCCTCGGGCACCTTCTCCTCATAGCCCTGGAGCACCGCGGCGACGTAGTCAGGCCCCTGCTCCTGGTACTGGGTGAAGACGTCGAAGATGAACCAGGGGAAGCCGCGCTTGTAGGAGCGCGCCTTGGTGATCAGGGACAGGTCCGGTGGCGCGGCGCCGCCGTTCGCGGCACGCGCGGCCTGCTCGTTCGGGAATGGTGAGGGGAAATAGTCCGCCGGCCGGCCGGCCCGCTCGAACATGTCACCCGCATCGTTCGGGCCGTCCTTGACCTTGTACTCGGACGCGAACGCCGCGGCTTGCGCCACCGAATAGCCGGGCCCGCCGGGCTCGGCGAGGTTGCGGAAGGCGACATAGGAGAGGCCGTGGCAGCTGGCGCAAACCTCCTTGTAGACCTTCAGGCCGCGCTGCAGCGCGCCGCGATCGAACGTGCCGAACGGCCCAGCGAACGACCACTTGTTGCCCGGCGGCTTGTCACCGCCTTCGGCCGCCTTCGCGGTGTCGACCGAGCTGGCGAACAGCGAAGCGGCGAGCGCCAGCACGATCGCGGTCGAGACCATCGGCGTCGACCGGCTGCCGGTCTTGGCCAGCACGGCATCCGAGATCGAGTTCGGCACCGGCCGCGGCTTCTCGATGCGCGCGAGCAGGGGCAGGACGATCAGGAAGTAGGCGAAGTAGCAGAACGTCAGGATCCGGCCGGCAATGACGTAGATGCCTTCCGGCGGCTGTGCGCCGAGATAGCCGAGCAGGATGCAGACCGCGACGAAGATCCAGAAGAACTGCTTGGCGAGCGGGCGATACTTCGACGACCTGGTCTTGGCGCTGTCGAGCCAGGGCAGGAAGCACAGGATGATGATCGCACCGAACATCGCGACGACGCCCGCGAGCTTGTCCGGGATCGAGCGCAGGATCGCGTAGAACGGCAGGTAATACCATTCCGGCACGATGTGAGGCGGCGTCACACCCGGGTTCGCCGGAATGTAATTGTCGGCGTCGCCGAGATAGTTCGGCATGTAGAAGATGAACCAGGCGTACAGCAGCATGAAGCAGGCGACGCCGAACATGTCCTTGATGGTCGCATGCGGCGTGAACGGCACGGTGTCCTTTTCCGTCTTCGGCTCGACGCCGTCAGGATTGTTCTGACCGGCGACGTGCAGCGCCCAGACGTGGAGCACGACGACGCCCGCGATCACGAACGGCAACAGATAGTGCAGCGAGAAGAAGCGGTTCAGTGTCGGGTTGCCGACCGCATAGCCGCCCCACAGCAGCGTCACGATGCTCTCGCCGACATAGGGCACGGCCGAGAACAAATTGGTGATGACGGTAGCGCCCCAGAAGCTCATCTGGCCCCACGGCAGCACGTAGCCCATGAAGCCGGTCGCCATCATCAGGAGGTAGATGATGACGCCGAGGATCCACAGCACCTCGCGCGGCTCCTTGTACGACCCGTAGTAGAGCCCGCGGAACATGTGGACGTAGACGGCGACGAAGAACATCGAGGCGCCGACCGCGTGCATGTTGCGCAGCAGCCAGCCGTAGTTCACGTCGCGGACGATCAGCTCGACCGACTTGAAGGCGAGATCGGCGTTCGGCGTGTAGTGCATCGCCAGGATCACGCCGGTCAGGATCTGCATCCCCAGCATGAAGGACAGGATGGCGCCAAAGGTCCACCAATAATTCAGGTTGCGCGGGGTGGGATAGGCGACGAAGGAGGAATGGATGAGACCAAAGATCGGCAGGCGCCGCTCGATCCATTGCAGGGCCGGATTACTCGGCTGGTAGTCGGATGGTCCGCTCATGATGCGATCCTGAGGAAATAGTACGACGAGACGGCGCGAAGCTTCGGACTAAGGCCCGAAGCTCAGCCGATCTGGATTTTGGTGTCGGAAACGAACTGGTACGGCGGCACGGGCAGGTTCGAGGGCGCAGGGCCCTGGCGGATGCGACCGGACGTATCGTACACCGAACCATGGCAGGGGCAGAAGAAGCCGTCGTAGCTGCCTTCATGAGCGATCGGGATGCAACCGAGATGGGTGCAGATGCCGATGACGACCAGCCACTGCTCGTGGCCGGACTTGACCCGGGCCTCGTCGCTTTGCGGATCCGGCAGGCTCGCCACGTTGACGGCGCGCGCTTCGTCGATCTGCTTCTTGGTGCGGTGGCTGATGTAGATCGGCTTGCCGCGCCAGAATACCTTGATGTCCTGGCCTTCCGCGATCGGGCTGAGATCGACCTCGATCGGCGCACCGGCGGCGATGGTCGAGGCATCCGGATTCATTTGGGAGATGAAGGGCCAGAGCGCAGCCGCGCCCCCTACTGCTGCAAATGCCCCTGTTGCAACGAATAAGAAATCACGGCGTGTCGGATGGTCCGCCGAAGACGCTGTCGTCACGATTCCAACCCTTTCTTCTTGCGCTACCGGTGGAACCGCTCCGAGGGGCGCCCAAGAGGTCCCCGGAAAGGCTGCCGGCGCCCGCGGCCCCCCGCGGCGGCAGAACTTGGCTTGTTCACCTCTAAACGGGTGAAACAGCAGTCCAGAATCGTTCTATTGGCACCCTTGCCGGGCGAGCGCAAGCCCGCTAACGGCGTGGGAGCGTGCAATGCACGAATTCCCGGGCGGGCGATGTTTTATTGAGACATTTTGCGCCCGCAAGCCAACTCGCCGCCACCCATGCAGATCGCGCTTTTCCAGCCTGACATCCCCCAGAACACCGGCACGATTCTTCGCCTCTGCGCCTGCCTGGGGCTCGACGCCCATATCATCGAACCGGCGGGCTTCCCCATCTCGGACCGCCTGTTCCGCCGGGCGGGAATGGATTACCTCGACCATGTCAGGCTGACCCGCCACGTCTCCTGGGCGGCATTCGAGGACTGGCGCACAGGCCAGGGCCACCGGCTGCTGCTGTTCACCACCAAGGCCGCCACCGACTACCGCGATTTTCATTACCAGAGCTCCGACATCCTGCTATTCGGGCGCGAGAGCGCCGGCGTCACCGACGCGGTGGTCGAGGCCGCCGATGCGCGCCTGGTGATCCCGATCAAGGCCGGGGCTGCGGTCGCTCAATGTGGCCATGAGCGTGGCCATGGCCGCCGGCGAGGCGCTGCGGCAGACCCGGAACCCGAAAAGTGTGACAGGTTGAGGAGAGAGGCTTGAGTTACGCCGTCAAGGAAATCTTCCTGACCCTGCAAGGCGAAGGCGCCCATGCCGGGCGCGCCTCGGTGTTCTGCCGCTTTGCCGGCTGCAACCTCTGGAGCGGCCGGGAGGCCGACCGCGGGGATGCAACCTGCAAGTTCTGCGACACGGACTTCGTCGGCACCGACGGCACGCTCGGCGGGCGCTATGGCTCGGCTGCGGAACTCGCCGATACCATCGCCGCGCAATGGACTGCGGCTGCCGCCAATCGCTACGTGGTGCTGACCGGCGGCGAGCCGCTGCTCCAGGTCGACACTGCGTTGATCGAGGCGCTGCACGAAAGAGGCTTCGAGATCGGCATCGAGACCAACGGCACGATCGCGGCTCCCGACGGGCTCGACTGGATCTGCGTCAGTCCCAAGGGCGGCAGCGAGCTGGTGCTGCGGCGCGGCCACGAGCTGAAGCTGGTCTATCCGCAGGCGCTGGCGATGCCCGACGCATTCGAGGATCTCGCCTTCGAGCGCTTCTCGCTGCAGCCGATGGACGGCCCTGAGGTCATCGAGAACACCGCGCGCGCGATCGACTATTGCCTGCGCCATCCGCAATGGCGGCTCAGCGTGCAGACCCACAAATCGCTCGGCATCAGATAGGACCCGACCTTCGAATGCAGATGGACGACACGAGGATCGAAGAGCGCAAGGCCCGCGCCCGCGGCTGGTTCGAGCGCTTGCGCGACGACATCTGCGCGAGCTTCGAGCGGCTCGAGGACGACGCGCCGCAAAACCTCCATCCGGGCGAGGCCGGCCGCTTCAGGCGCACGCCCTGGCAGCGCACCGACCATTCCGGCGCGGCCGGCGGCGGCGGCGTGATGTCGATGATGTCGGGCCGGCTGTTCGAGAAGGTCGGCGTGCACTGCTCGACGGTGCATGGCGAGTTCGCCCCCGAATTCCGGGCCCAGATCCCGGGCGCTGCAGAGGATCCAAAATTCTGGGCCTCCGGCATCTCGCTGATCGCGCATATGCGCAATCCGAACGTTCCCGCCGTGCACATGAACACGCGCTTCGTCGTCACCACGAAGGCCTGGTTCGGCGGCGGCGCCGACCTGACGCCGGTGCTGGAGCGAAGGCGGACGCAGGACGATCCCGACAGCGTCGCCTTCCACGCCGCAATGCGAGAGGCCTGCACGCAGCCGAGCGGCGTTGCCGACTACGACAAGTACAAGAAGTGGTGCGACGAGTATTTCTACCTGCCGCACCGGAAGGAGGCGCGCGGCATCGGCGGCATCTTCTACGACTGGCACGACAGCGGCGACTGGAACGCCGACCTCGCCTTCACCCAGGACGTCGGCCGCGCCTTCCTGAAGATCTATCCCGAGATCGTCCGGCGCAACTTCGCGAGCGCCTGGACGGCTGCGGACCGCGAGGAGCAATTGATCCGCCGCGGCCGCTACGTCGAGTTCAACCTGCTCTACGACCGCGGCACCATCTTCGGACTGAAGACCGGCGGCAACGTGGACTCCATCCTGTCGTCGCTGCCGCCGGAGGTGAAGTGGCCATGAACGCCGTGCCGCCGCCGCTCCCCCGCGCCATGCTGATCGACATGGACGACACCATCCTGTCGGCCTATGGAAGGCCCGAGATCGCCTGGAACACGATCACCGCCGAATTCGCCGAAGAGCTCGCCCCGCTGCCGCCGCCGATGGTCGCAACCGCAGTGCTGGCCTTCGCGCGAAACTTCTGGGCCAATGCGGAAGCGGCGTGGCGGATGAAGCTCGCCGAGGCCCGGCACCTGACGGTGAAGGGCGGCTTCGCCGCGCTCGCGGCCGCAGGCCACCGCGCCCTGCCCGACGACCTCGCCATTCGCCTCGCCGACCGCTTCACCGCCTATCGCGAGGAGGAGATGTTCGTCTTTCCCGGCGCGCATGAGGCGATCGACCGGTTCAAGGCGCTCGGCATCAAGCTCGCGCTGGTCACCAACGGCGCCGCCGACATGCAGCGCGCCAAGGTCGAACGCTTCGAGCTGGCGCATCGCTTCGACCACATCCAGATCGAAGGCGAACACGGCTTCGGCAAGCCCGAGGAGCGCGCCTATCTGCACGCGATGCAGGCGCTCGGCGTCACCGCCAAGGACACCTGGATGATCGGCGACAATCTGGAATGGGAAGTCGTGACGCCGCAGCGCCTCGGCATCTACGCGATCTGGATGGACGTGCATGGCGAGGGCCTGCCCGAGGGATCGACGATCAAGCCCGACCGCATCATCCGCTCGCTCGGCGAGCTGCTGCCCGATCGGGCATGATCGAGGGCCCAAAAACAAAACTGCGAAAACAACCCCATGCACAGTAGCCGGCTGCTGCAAAATCAAGGGCTTACGGATTTTACGAAATACTTCCTGACCCGTCGGGCAAAACAGGGGTATTATGGCATGGTCGCGAGGGGTGCGATCGAGCCTAGAGCATGATGAAATGAGGCTCGGTCACTGCAAGGAGGAAGGTGCGCTCCCTCTCCCGCCTGCGGGAGAGGGTTGGGGAGAGGGTGTTTCCACAATGGGACAACCCCCAAGAGGAGAAAGCCCTCACCCGGCGCTTCGCGCCGACCTCTCCCGCAAGCGGGAGAGGTGAACGAGCCGCGGCAATCGGTTCGCACTAAAGCCATTCCGCTCTGCTCGCGCTCCTGCGACAGGTTCGATCACGCCGAAGGCAGCCTATTCCGCGGTGATATTGCCGGTCTCGATGACCCGCTTCCAGCGGGCCAACTCGGAGACCAGAAACTCCTGGAATTGCTCCGGGGTGTTGGCCACGATTTCGAGGCCGATATCCTCCATTCGTTTGCGGACGTCCGGCGCCTTCAGCGCCGCGACGATCTCGCCATGCAGTTTTGCTTTCACGTCGGCAGGAAGGCCCTTCGGAGCAGCCACCGCCTGCCACGAAAAAACGTCGACACCATCAACCCCAAGTTCCTTCAAGGTCAGCACGTCGGGCAAAAGAGGGGATCTGGCGTCACCGGTGATGGCGAGCACCTTGAGCTGCCTGGATTGAATTTGCCCGATGACGGCGTTGACGTTTTGAAACGATACGTTGACATGCCCCGCGATGAGATCACTCACGGCAGGCGCCCCGCCGCGATACGGCACGTGGAGACCGGTCGTCCCAGTGCGCTGCCAGAACAGCGCCGCCGTGAGATGATCGGACGAACCGGCACCCGAGCTTGCAAAAGTGATCTTGCCGGGCGCCTTCTTCAGTTGGTCCACCAGTTCGGCGACCGTGTTTGCCGGAAAGTTCAAGTTGGCGACCAGGACGTTCGGTGCGCGTACAGCGACCGTCAAGAGGTCGAAGTCCTTCAGAGGATCATACTTCAGATTGGGCTGAAGAAATGGATTTGTCGCATAGACACCGATCGAGCCGACGAGGATGGTGTATCCATCCGCTGCCGCCCGGGCCACCGCTGTTGCTCCAAGAGCGCCCGTTGCGCCGGAGCGGTTTTCGACGACCACCGGCTGCCCCAGCGTATCGGAAACCTTCTGTCCGATTGCTCGCGCGACCATGTCGGACGAGCCTCCCGCCGGGAATGGAACGATGAAGGTGATATTCCTTTCCGGCCAGGCCGCGTATGCCATCGAGGTCGCGGCAAGAAGTATGATGCCAGCGGCACAAAATCGAATCTTCGATAAGAGAGTTGCATTGCCCATTGCCGATCCTCCGTTGCGACGTTTTCTGAGGGCCTATTTTACGGGCTCATGCCATCCCGATTGATGCTCAGATTGGATTGATTGATCCACTCTTTATCATCAGCGTTTTGTCGCAGCGAAACCGCCGCGCCGGCGCCTGCATCCGACAACCCGCCTGCCTCACTTGAAGTGAAATGCTTCACAAGCCGCAATCCGGGATTGCGGTAGCCTCGTGACATGGGGCGTGGTGAGTTGGAGGCGACAATGGAGCAGGACCTTCCGAAGCAGGCAGCGCGCACGCGATCCCCGGTGAAGGCGGCGGGCATCTGGCAGCGAATTCAATCATGGGACAGCCGCCTCTCGGTCACCAAGGGACTGACGGCCGTGACCCTGCTGACCGGCTTCCTGGGCGGATATTTCCAGTACCTGAGCTCCTATGAGCAGAAGGTCGGCGAGCAGGCCAAGGCGGACATGCAGAAGGCGACCGACACCTTCCTCGAGATATCGGATGCCTTCGCCGACGTGCAGATGCAGCAGGAGACCATGCTGCGCGAGCAGTTCGGCTCGCTGAAAGCGCAGGCAACGCCCGCTTTCATCCCGGTGGACTCCAAGACATTCGACTCGCTCTCGGACTATTGGAAGGCGCGCACGTCGCTGCGGCGGAACGGCGCCATCTTCGCCCGCAAGGCGGAGATCTACATCGACTGGCCCAGCGACCTCGGCCGCGATCCGGCCGCGGAGCACTCGCTCGACCAGGATCCCCTGACGGCAACGCTGCTCACCAAGTACAATTTCGATTGCGATTCCGAAGACAATCTTCCGCAGTTCAGAGGCGCGATCTACAATGGCGCCGATCCCGGACGCCCCAGCGACGAATTGTGCAACGACCCCGCGGCCAATGGGCCCAAATCCTACGTGAACCTCTGTGCCAGACGCGCGAATGGCGAGATCGATGCGTTGCAGAAGGTCGTGACCATCAACTGGTGGAGCGCCAAGCACCACGTCCTGGCGATGCATCATTGCTTCGAGGTGCTCCGCGGCGGACCGAATGCTCTGCAAGCTCCGGCCTCCAGCAACGACATGCCGAACGAGCACAAGCTCGATAAGCCGCGCGACAGCAACGAGCACCGGCTGCAGCTTCAGGCGCGACGGCTGGACGCGTTCATGACGCTGACCATGGCGCAGCTCGACCGCATCAGGGTGCGATACCGCCCCACCGGCTTCTTCTGCCATGTTCCGCTCGCGCGCGATGCCATCGGCTATTTCAGCAACCAGTGCCTGCCGAACCAGCCGGTCACGAGCGCGCGCGGCTGAAGCGTGCCGCACGACACCAGCGGATCCTTTTTAGTACCGGCGGCCGGCGTGATCGACCTGTCATGACGGCCTGTTAGCGTTGGCCCTGTCGATCAACCCGAAAGGACAATCCATGGATCTGAAGGCCGGCGATGTCGTGATGCTGAAATCCGGCGGTCAGCCGCTGACCGTCGCGGAGGTGAAGGACAACGAGGTGCTGTGCCTGTGGATGGGCATGGAAGGCGAGCTGTTCCGGCAGACGCTGCCGCTCGCCGTCCTGGTGCAGGTGGAAGAAGACGACGAGGACGATGAAGACGAGGATGATGACGAGGAGTAGGCACTTCTCGGACCGCATTCCCGTGACAACCGGGCGCTTCCCTTGATGGCCAGGGCTCTGGCATTTGAGAGCTGTTCCCTGCCGCCATCCTTCGAGACGCCCGCTTGAGGCGGGCTCCTCAGGGACGGAGTTTGCGGCTGCAGTTTCAACGGGCACTGAATCTGATGAGCCTCATCCTGAGGAGGCGCGTCAGCGCCGCCTCGAAGGACGAGGCGTGCGCACCGGCGGTCGCCACAAGTCATAAGCGATAGCCCTGCGCCGGTTGATCAGACGAGGATGCGAGGCGCCGCCGTGGCTTTGTCGCCCGAATTCGGTGTCCCCGTCGGTTCGATCAGGAGGATGTGCACTTCGCCGTGCGCCACCGGCCGGTGCTCAACGCCCTTCGGCACGACAAAAACCTCGCCGGGGTTGAGGGTGACCGTGCGGTCCCGCAGCTCGATGTCGAGCGTCCCGCTGAGCACGAGAAAGAAGTCGTCCGTGTCCTCGTGCTTGTGCCAATGAAATGGCCCCTCGAGCTTGGCCACCATGATGTCGTTGTCGTTATAGGTCGCGACGGTGCGCGGGGAGAAGCGATCGGTGAACGTTGCGAGCTTCTCGGCAAGATTTGCGGGGGCTTTCATGGCGTTTCCTGGACGAGCAGTCTGGTCCACGTTTGCAAGACGGGCTGTGCGGGTTAGCACGAGCTGAATCACAATACGAGACTGCAGCGACGCCGGGATGGCCGGGAGCGGCACGAGGATGGGTTTCGCAACGGCTCAACCCATCCTGCGAGCCGATGTCGGTCGGATCAGAACCGATAGTTGATGCCGCCCTTGGCCGTATGAAGCTGAACCTCGGTGTCCGTGAAGGACGCTCCGGGGAATGCAAGAGCATTGCCGTTCGACTTTCCGAGATTGATGTAGATGTACTCGGCCTTGAACGTCCAGCGCGGGTCAAAAGCCCATTCAAGGCCGCCACCCGCGGAGAAGCCCACCTGGAACTCCGACGAGGACGCGCTTCGCGTCAGGGCCGGGAAGAAGCCGTTGAAATTGGCAATATTCGGCGTGGCGAGATTGGAGGTGAAGATGCTGTTCTTGACGTGGCCCCAGGCGAAGCCGCCGGTACCGTAGATCAGCACATTGTTCGCCGCGTAGCCGAGACGTCCGCGGACCGTGCCGAAGACATCGATTTCCTGCTTCAGGTTGAAGACGCCGGTGAAGGCGCCATTGTCGCCGCCGATCGTTCCGGTGACGCTGAAGGGGCGGCTCGCCGTCTCCTTGATGGCCGCGCCGCTGACATCCGCTTCCAGACCGTACACGAACGTGCCGGACTGCCAGTTATAGCCGATCTGGCCGCCGCCGAATCCACCCTTGGGACTCACATCCAGGGAGAACGGCCCGGTGCCACCCGTGACGACATAGCCGGGGACCGTCCCGGTTGCGAGCGCGCCCGGATCGAAGGTCGCGGTCGGATCGCTCCAGCCATAACCGCCATGCACGCCGGCATAAAAACCGGTCCAGCTGAATGCGACCGGCACGGGCGGCGCCTTGGTGTAAGCCCTGCCGAGATCGGCCGCGAAGGCGGCGTGGGAGAGACAGAGAGCCGAGACCAGGAGAGTACCGGAGATAATGGATTTCATGACTTCCCTCGAACGCCGTGCGCGTGACAAGGCGGCGCCTTGCCGCGTGAGCACTCGTCGAACGGCCAATGACCGGCCGTCCGCTTCGGCCAATTTATAGAGGTGATCTCGCGTTGCTGCTGTAGCATCGGCAGCACAGCTTAGAGCTGTCGAACAGGGTTTATGCGCGCGAAGTTCGCCTGACGCGACGTAACCGAGATTGTCGCGACTTCGGGTGCTCCTCGGACGCCAAGAACGCCATTTCAGCCGCCCGTCGTCTACGCCACGAGCTGCCTCGCCGCCGCCGAGATCATCACCAGCCCGCCGGTGATCACGGCGGCATCGAGGATCGCCGTGTGAATCCGCACCGGCATCCGTTCGACGAAAGCTTTGGCGAGGAAGGCGCCGGGCACGGCCATGCCGCCGATCAATAGCGCCAAGGCGAGCACCTGCGCGGTGACGGCGCCGGCGAGGCCGAACACCGCGATCTTGATGAGGCCGGTGCCGAGCGAGATCATCGCATCTGTCGCGATCACGGCGGCGCCTTCGAGCCCTGCGGCCATCAGCAGCGAGAGCAGGATCACGCCGGAGCCCGAGGTGCCGCCGACCAGGACGCCGTAGCCGACCGAGCCGGCGGCAAGGCCGGTGTCGCCGATCCTCACAGCGCGGCGGCGGAGCACGCGGCGCAGCGGCACGCTCAGGATCAGCATGCTGCCGATCACGAGCGCGGCGCCGGCACTGGTGAGGCGGGTGTAGCCATAGGCGCCGAGGGCGGTGGTCAGCGCGGCGCAGGCCAGCACGATCGCGGCGCGGCGGCGGTCGGCATGACGGACATAGGCGAGCGCGCGGCTCGCATTGGTCAGCATCGCGGAGATCGCGATGATCGGCACGACCGGTTCGGCACCGACCAGCGGCACCAGCACCAGAGGCATCAAGGCGCCGGTGCCGTAGCCGGCGAGACCGCCGATGATCGAAGCAAACAACGCCATCGCTGCGACCAGCAGAAGCTGCAGAAGCGAGATATCGGCGAAGCCCGAGACGATGGTCAATCTTTCTGGTCGCCCTTGATGCGGGCGACGGCTTGATCGGCGATGGCGGCGAGCGCGGCTTGCTCTAACGGGAAATCCGCCGCGAGCCAAGCGTCCTCGGCGAGCGTCAAAACATGGCCGAGCGCAGGTCCTTCGGCGAGGCCGCGGGCGATGAAGTCGGCGGCCTTGAGCGGAAATTTCGGCGCGCTCCAGCGCTGCGGCAGCTCGGCGAGCGCACGCCAGCGCGGCGAATGCACGTCGGCGGCGGCGCGGGCCCAGCCCAGCAACACGCGGTCGTGATAGCGCTCGGGCCCGAGCCGGTACAGCAAGCGCCGCGCCCTGGCTTCGTCCTTGGTGGCGAAGCGCCACCAGCGGTGCCCCATCGAATCCAGCGCCTTGGCCTCGGCATTGGAGAGCCGCAGGCGGGCAGCAACGCGCTTGGCGTCTTCGGTGACGGCAACCGAGAGCGCGGCGAGGCGGCGCGTGCTGCTGGGGCCGAGGCCGAGCTCGCGCTCGATCGCGATCATCGCCTCCAGGGGGCCCGTATAGACGACGCCGCCGATCAGCGTTTGCAGCAATCCGCCATCGGCCATGGCGAGCGCTGCCGCGCCAGCACCGCCGGCCACCAGCAGCTTCAGCATCTCCATGCGCACGCGCTCGGCCGACAGGCTGGCGAGCCCCGCGCGTCCGCGGATGCAGGCGAGATAGCCGTCGCGGTCGGGATCGCCGGCGCCGAAGGCGGCGTGGATGCGGAAGAAGCGCAGGATGCGCAAATAATCCTCGGCGATGCGCTGGTCGGGATCGCCGATGAAGCGCACGCGCCGCGCTTTGGCATCAGCGATGCCGCCGACATGATCATAGACGATTCCGCGCGCGTCGACTGACAGGCCGTTCATGGTGAAGTCGCGCCGCTCGGCATCCTTGGCCCAGTCGCGGCCGAACGCGACCCTGGCCTTGCGGCCGAAGGTCTCGGTGTCCTCGCGCAGCGTCGTGACTTCATAGGGATGAGAATCGATCACCAGCGTGACGGTGCCGTGGTCGATGCCGGTCGGCACGCTCTTGATGCCGGCGGCCTTGGCACGCCGTATCACCTCGTCCGGCAGCGCGGTGGTCGCGATGTCGATGTCGCCGGGCGCAAGACCGAGCAGCGCGTTGCGCACGGCGCCGCCGACCACTCGCGCCTCCTCGCCATCGGTGCCGAGCAGCGCCAGGACGCGCGCTGTCCCGCCTGCGGTCAGCCAGGGCGCATTGGCGAGTAAAGTCTCCGCGCTCATCGGCCGGCCCCTATCTGTCCGCGCCCGGCACGAGCTTGCCGTTCTCGATATGGGCGGGGACGTAGGTCGAATCCGGCGGCGCGCCGGAGAAATGCGCCAAGCCGATCAGGCCGGCGATGACCAGCACGATCGCCGCCAGCGCAAGACGCGCGACGATCGCGACCGGCCAGGACGAGCGCGCGAACAGGCCGGAGCGCGTGGCGGCCAGGAACAGTGCATAGACGGCAAACGGGACGAGGAAGATTCCGATCTCGGTCAGAACCGCCCGGATCATGATGAATAGATCCGCTCATACAGCACGCGCAGCATTCCGGCTGTCGCACCCCAGATGTAGCGTTCCGCGAACGGCATCGCGTAATAGGACCGCGGCGTGCCGCGGAATTCCTTGCTGTGCACCTGGTGGTTCCCCGGATTCATCAGGAAGGATAGCGGCACCTCGAACGCATCATCAACCTCGGAATGGTTGATGGTGAGGGAAAACCCGGGCCTGACCTTCGCCACCGTCGGCAGGATGCGGAAGCCGAAGGCGGTGCCGTAGAGATCGAGATAGCCGAGCGGCTCGACGAAGTCGCGTGACAACCCGACCTCCTCTTCGGCCTCGCGCAGCGCCGCATCCAGCGGCGAGGCGTCGGTCGCGTCGATCTTGCCGCCGGGAAACGCGATCTGGCCGGCATGGTCGTTGAGATGCGCCGAGCGCTGCGTCAGGAGAATGGTGGGCTCGGGATGATCGACCACCGCGATCAGGACCGCCGCCGGGCGCACCGGCTGCTCGCGCGCGATGATCTCGAGCATCTTGTCGGTGCCGGCATCGCCCGAGGCGGGAATGATGTTGGGATCATAGAGGCCGGGCGGCACGTCGAAGCCGAGCCTCGCTCTGGAGCGGGCGAAGAAATCCGCAGCGCCAAGCGCGACCGGCTCGTTCGTCACGATAGGCTTGTTCAAGTTCAAAGCGCCGCCCTCACCTGCTCCGCATCGGCCATGGCGAAGAACTCGCCGGCCGACTCGACACCGAACATCGGCTGGCCATCGACCACCCGCTCCTCGCCCATGTCAACCAGATCGTAATAGAGCGCGCGCGTCACCTTGGCCCAGAGGTCGGCGCGGACGTGCAGGTAGGGCGTCAGCCCGCCATCCTGCGCCTGCTCGAAACGCAGCCGGTGTGCCGCATCGCAAATCACCCAGTCGTCGACATTGGTGCGGAAGCGCAGCACGCGATGGTTGTCCTCGTCGCTCTTCGACATCTCGACCGCCATGAAAGGCGCATCGTCGACGCGAATGCCCACCTTCTCCACCGGCGTGACCAGGAAATGCTTGTCGCCCTCGCGCTTGAGGATGGTCGAAAACAGCCGCACCAGCGCCGGACGCCCGATTGGCGTCCCCATGTAGAACCAAGTACCATCGGAGGCGATTCGGATGTCGAGATCGCCGCAGAACGGCGGATTCCACAGATGTACCGGAGGCAGGCCCTTTTTGGCACCTTCGGCATTGGCAGCACTTTTGGCGGCGGCCGTCAGTCCCTCGAGACCGCGATCCGCGCTCTGCCCTTGGTTCGCCATGGTTTGCCCTGACTTTGTGATTTGGCACGATTGGTGCAGGTCTACGTTGTACTCGGGTGCGCGGTTCCATCCGGAATAGTCCGGTGTGGAGGTCGCCACTTCGTGATGCCGTACATACCCCGAAGCCGATAAGGTGGGGATAGGTTAATTCAACGAATACATGGTCTTCCTGCAAGTCTAGCATGGGGCCCATGATCAGGCGTGATGATCTGGCGTAATGACCTGACGTGATGACCTGACGTGACAGGCTCACGATGCAAGCAAGCCGCGTGGCAGGCTGAAGGAGCAAGCGAATGGCGGAGAGTGTCGAGAAACTCGAGGACGGGATCGTCCGTTCGGCCGAGCAGGTGTCGAGCCAGGTTCGCGCGGCCAAGGACGCGATCGCCTCCGTCATCTTCGGCCAGGATCGCGTGATCGAGAACACGCTGGTCACCATCCTCTCCGGCGGCCATGCGCTGCTGATCGGCGTGCCGGGCCTTGCCAAGACCAAGCTGGTCGAGACGCTCGGCGTCACGCTCGGTCTCGACGCCAAGCGCATCCAGTTCACGCCCGATCTGATGCCCTCGGACATTCTCGGCGCCGAAGTGCTGGACGAGAGCACCGCGGGAAGGCGCGCCTTCCGCTTCATTGCCGGTCCCGTTTTCGCACAGCTCCTGATGGCCGACGAGATCAACCGCGCCTCACCGCGCACGCAATCGGCGCTGCTGCAGGCGATGCAGGAGCAGCACATCACCGTCGCCGGCGCGCGCCATGATCTGCCGAAGCCCTTCCACGTGCTCGCGACGCAGAACCCGCTGGAGCAGGAAGGCACCTATCCGCTGCCGGAAGCCCAGCTCGACCGCTTCCTGATGGAGATCGACGTCGACTATCCCGACCGCGATGCCGAGCGCCGCATCCTGTTCGAGACCACGGGCGCGGAGGAGACGCTGGCCAAGGGCGCGATGACGCCCGATGCGCTGATCACCGCGCAGCGGCTGATCCGGCGCCTGCCGGTCGGCGATTCCGTGGTGGAGGCGATCCTGTCGCTGGTGCGCTCGGCCCGCCCGGGTCCGGACGCCGGCGAAGCCGGCAAGTTCATCGCCTGGGGCCCCGGCCCGCGCGCCAGCCAATCCCTGATGCTGGCGGTGCGCGCGCGTGCGCTGATCGACGGGCGCCTGGCGCCCTCGATCGACGACGTGCTCGACCTTGCCGAGCCCGTGCTGAAGCACCGCATGGCGCTTACGTTCCAGGCGCGTGCCGAAGGCCGCACGATTCCGGACGTGATCCGGCAATTGAAGACACGGATCGGTTGATGGCAGCGGAGAACGGGCGGGGAGCGAAGGAGATACTGGCGATCCGACGTGCCGATGGCGAAAGCCGCACGCTCGCCGCTTCGTTGCCGCGCCTGGTGCTCGAGGCCCGCCGCATCGCCGCCAACGTCATCCACGGCCTGCACGGCCGCCGCCGCGCCGGTTCGGGCGAAAACTTCTGGCAGTACCGCCGCTTCGTCTCCGGCGAACCGTCGCAGAACGTCGACTGGCGCCGCTCGGCGCGCGACGACCATCTTTACGTGCGCGAGCTGGAATGGGAAGCCTCGCACACGGTCTGGATCTGGCCGGACCGCTCGCCCTCGATGGCGTTCGCCTCGAAGACCGCGCGCGAGTCCAAGCTCGAGCGGACGCTGATCGTCGCCTTCGCGCTGGCCGAACTGCTCGTCGCCGGCGGCGAGCGCGTCGGCATTCCCGGGTTGATGGCGCCGACCGCGAGCCGCAGCGTGATCGACAGGATGGCGCAGGCGATGCTGCATGACGATGCCGACCGCCTCAGCCTGCCGCCGTCCTTCGTTCCGGCCGCGCTCGCCGAAATCATCGTGCTGTCGGATTTCTGGTCGCCGATCTCCGAGATCAGGACGACGCTCGCCGGGCTCTCCGGCTCGGGGGCGCACGGCACGATGGTGCAGGTGGTCGATCCCGCCGAGGAATCCTTTCCCTATTCCGGCCGCGTCGAGTTCGTCGAGCCGGAAGGCTTCGGCGTGATCACCGCCGGCCGCGCCGAGAGCTGGGCGCAGGACTACACCGCGCGCCTCGCGCTGCACCGCGACCAGATCCGTGCCGAGACCAACAAGCTCGACTGGCTGTTCACGACGCATGCCACCGACCGCTCCGCCGCCGAGCTCCTGCTGTTCCTGCATGCCGGCATGCAGGTGAGCAAGTCCGGCGCCCGCACCACGACCATCAAGGCGGGGCCGGCCGCATGATGGGATTGCCGCTCGCTTTCACGCAACCGCTGCTCCTGATCGGCCTCCTCAGCCTGCCCGTGCTGTGGTGGCTCCTGCGCGTGATGCCGCCGCGGCCGCGCCGCATCGAGTTTCCGCCGACGCGGCTGTTGTTCGACATCACGCCAAGGGAAGAGACGCCCTCGCGGACGCCGTGGTGGCTGACCGCGCTCCGCCTGCTCGCCGCCGCGCTGGTGATCTTCGCCGCCGCCGGCCCGATCTGGAATCCGCAAACGGGGCTCGCCGGCAGCAAGGCGCCGCTGATGATCATGTTCGACGACGGCTGGAGCGCCGCATCGCACTGGGACGTCAGGATCAGGACCGCGGACGAACTGATCGCCAATGCCGACAATGACGGCCGCGGTATCGCCCTGGTGCCGCTGTCCGAGCCGAACCGCGACATCACCCTGATGCCGGCAGGTGCGGCGCGCGTCGCGCTGCGGCAGCTGGCGCCAAAGCCCTATTCCATCGACCGCGTCGAGACGCTGGCCGCGGTCGATCGTTTCCTCAAGGTCACCGGCGACTGCGAGATCGCCTGGCTCTCCGACGGCGTCGACACCGGCCGCGGCGAGGACTTCGTGGCCGGCCTCGGCAAGACCATCGGCGACCGCAGCCTGACCGTGTTCGATGGCGGCACCTCCTCGCCGCTGGCCCTGGTCGCCGCCGAGAACGCCGCGGCAAAGATGACGGTGAAAGTGCTGCGCACCGACGGCGGGATCGCGGTCGGGACCGTGCGCGCGCTGGACCAGAAGGCCTCGCCCATCGGCGAAGCGCGCTATTCGTTCGGTCCGCAGGACAGGGAAACCGAAGCGGCGTTCGACCTGCCGGTCGAGCTGCGCAACGACATCACGAGGCTCGAGATCTCCGGCGAGCGCTCCGCCGGCGCGGTGCAGCTGCTCGACAAGCGCTGGCGCCGCCGTGCCATCGGCATCATCTCGGGCGCGACCAGCGAGACCGCGCAGCCGCTGCTGGCGCCGACCTTCTATCTCACCCGCGCGCTGGCGCCGTTCGCCGACGTCAGGCTCGCCGACAAGGGCTCGCCGCAGCAGGGCATCACGCAGTTTCTGGACCAGAAGCTGCCGATGATCATCCTCGCCGATGTCGGCACCATCGCGCCCGAGCTGCGCGAGCGCCTCAATGCCTGGGTTGACCAGGGCGGCGTGCTGGTGCGGTTCGCCGGGCCCCGGCTGGCACAGGCGGAGGACGACCTCGTGCCGGTCAAGCTCCGCAAGGGCGGCCGCACGCTCGGCGGCAGCCTGACCTGGGAGAAGCCGCAGCATCTCGCCTCCTTCGCCGCCGATGGTCCGTTCGCCGGCGTCGCGGTTCCGAAGGACGTCACCGTGAGCCGGCAGGTGCTGGCCGAACCCGACGCCGTGCTCGCCACCAAGAGCTGGGCCTCGCTGGAAGACGGCACGCCGCTCGTCACCGGCGAGCATCGCGGCAAGGGCCTCGTCAGCCTGTTCCACGTCAGCGCCGACATGCGCTGGTCTGACCTGCCGATGTCGGGCACCTTCGTCGAAATGCTGCGGCGGGTGGTCGACATGTCCGGCTACACGGCAAAGCCCGGCGCCGGCGTTGCCGGCGAAGCAAGCAGTGAGACGGTGGCGCCGCTGCACATCCTCGACGGCTTCGGCGCGTTCGGTCCGCCGCCCGCGACCGCCAAGCCGCTTCCTGCGGATTATCGCGACCGCGCCACATCAGATCATCCGCCCGGCTTCTATGGTCCGGCAGAAGGACCGCTCGCCGTGAACACGCTTGCCAGCGCCGACCGCATCGCCGCACTGAACACCGCAAGCCTGCGCGCCCGGCACGCCACCTACACCAATGCCGAGCCGCGCGATTTGCGCGGCTGGCTGCTGTCGACGGCGCTCGCGCTGTTCCTGATCGACGCCATCATCATCGCGGTGCTCGGCGGCGGCATTGCCGCGCTGCTGCGCCGCCGCGCCGCGCCCGCGATGATCGCGCTCGCCTTGCTCGCGGGATTCGCGGCGCTCTCGCCGGCGCCGTCGCGTGCCGACGGCGTCACGGACGAGTTCGCGATGAAGTCGGTGTCGCAGACCCGCCTCGCGTATGTCGTGACGGGGAATGCGGACGTCGATTCCATCGTCAAGGCCGGGATGAACGGGCTGACGCTGTTCCTGGCCCAGCGCACGGCGCTCGAGGCCGGCGATCCCGTCGGCGTCGATCCCGCGCGCGACGAGCTCGCCTTCTTCCCGCTGATCTACTGGCCGATCGTGCCGGGTGCGCCGAAGCCGCCGCAGGACGCCATCAACAAGATCGACGCCTACATGAAGCAGGGCGGCACGGTGCTGTTCGACACCCGCGACGCGATCGAGGCGCCGCCCGGCGCCAACGGCGCGGCGCAGACCCCAGCCATGCAGACGCTGCGCGAGATTCTGTCCTCGCTCGACGTGCCCGAGCTCGAGCCGGTGCCGCGCGAGCACGTGCTGACCAAGACCTTCTACCTGCTGCGCGACTTCCCCGGCCGCTTCACCGCCGGCCAGACCTGGGTCGAGACCTTGCCGCGCGAAGACGACGACGAGAGCGCGCAGCGGCCCGCGCGCGGCGGCGACGGCGTCTCGCCGATCATCATCACCTCGAACGACCTGGCCGGCGCCTGGGCGGTGCGGCCCGACGGACAGGCCATGCTGCCAGTGACCGGCGGCGACGCCCGGCAGCGCGAATTCGCCTACCGTGCCGGCGCCAACATCGTGATGTACACGCTGACCGGCAACTACAAGGCCGACCAGGTGCACGCTCCGGCGCTGATCGAACGGCTAGGGCAATGAGCATGATCCGGAAAAGTGGAAGCCGGTTTTCCGGCAGGATCATGCTCACAACGAATAGAAGCTCGTCATGAATTACGGCATCGCGTTCACGCCGCTTGTTCCCTCCATCGTGCTGTGGCTCGCGCTCGCCGCGATCGTGGTCATTGCGCTTGTGCTGCTATTGGCGCGTGCGCGCGGCGCCGCGGTGCGCGTGGCGGCGCTGGCGCTGTTCCTGCTGGCGCTCGCCAATCCCTCCTTCACACGCGAGGATCGCGATCCCCTGACCTCGGTCGCCGCAATCGTCGTCGACAAGAGCCCGAGCCAGAACTTCGGCAGCCGCAATCGCGAAGCTGCACAAGCGCAGGAGGCGCTGGTCGACAGCCTGAAGAAGATCAAGGGTCTCGAGGTTCGCCTCGTCGAGGCCGGCCAGGCCGACGGCGAGACCGACGGCACCAAATTGTTCGGCGCGCTGGCATCGGCCCTGGCGGACGTGCCGGTCGACCGCGTCGCCGGCGCGTTCCTGATCACCGACGGCCGCGTCCACGACATTCCGGCGAACGCCGCAGCGCTCGGCTTCCAGGCGCCGGTGCACGCGCTGGTCACGGGCCAAAAGGACGAGCGCGACCGCCGCATCGCCATCACCGCCGCGCCGCGCTTCGGCATCGTTGGGCAGAGCCAGACCATCTCCTACCGCCTCGACGACCAGGGCGTTTCCGGCGAGCGCGCCAGGGTCACGGTCCGGCGCGACGGCGAGGTCATCAACGAGCGCACGCTGGCGAGCGGCCAGGCCGCGAGCGTCGACGTCGACATCAAGCATGCCGGGCCGAACATCGTCGAGATCGAGGCCTCGCCGCTCGAGCGCGAATTGACGCCGGTGAACAACCGCGCCGTGGTCGCCATCGACGGCGTGCGCGACAAGCTGCGCGTGCTGCTGGTCTCGGGCGAGCCGCATTCGGGCGAGCGCACCTGGCGCAATCTGCTCAAGTCCGACGCCAGCGTCGACCTCGTGCATTTCACCATTCTGCGCCCGCCGGAGAAGCAGGACGGCACGCCGATCAACGAATTGTCGCTGATCGCGTTTCCGACCCGCGAATTGTTCCAGCAGAAGATCAACGAATTCCAGCTGATCATCTTCGACCGCTATGCCCGCCAGGGCGTGCTGCCGATCCCCTATTTCGAGAACATGGCGCGTTACGTGCGCGCAGGCGGCGCCGTGCTGGTCTCGGCCGGTCCCGACTATGCCTCGAATAGCAGCATCTGGCGCACGCCGCTCGATTCGGTGCTGCCGGCCGAGCCCGTCGGCGTCACCGAGAAGCCGTTCTATGCGCATCTGTCCGACATCGGCAAACGTCATCCGGTCACGCGCGGGCTCGAAGGCTCCGCCAGCGAGCCGCCGCGCTGGAGCCGGTTTTTCCGCACCGTCGATACCCGCAATGCAGTCAACCCGCCCGTCATGACCGGCGTCGACGGCAAGCCGCTGCTGTTCCTGTCGCGCTTCGGCGAGGGCCGCGTCGCGCTGCTGCTGTCCGACCACATCTGGCTGTGGGCGCGCGGCTATGAGGGCGGCGGTCCGCATCTCGACCTGCTCCGGCGGATGTCGCACTGGCTGATGAAGCAGCCCGATCTCGACGAGGAAGCGCTGCGCCTCCAGGTGCAGGGCAAGGACCTCGTCGTGGTGCGTCAGACCATGGCGGACAGCGTCCAGCCCGTCAGCGTGACCTCGCCGTCGGGCGTATCGCAGGATCTGACGCTCTCGCCCGGCGATCCCGGCGAGTGGCGCGCCAGCCTGCCGGCGAGCGAGCTCGGCCTGTGGCAGGCCACCGACGGCACGCTGAAGGCGCTGATCAATGTCGGCCCGACCAATCCGAAGGAATTTTCGGAAGTCACCTCCACCGTCGATACGTTGAAGCCGCTGACACAGGCAACCGGCGGCGACGCCGTGCGTGTGGCCTCTGGCTCGAGCGTCGAGCTGCCGCGCATCCTGCCGGTGCGCTCGGTCGGCATGTTCCACGGCGACGGCTGGATGGGCGTGCGGATGCGCGACGCCAGCGTGGTCAAGGGCGTCGGCGTGCTGCCGATCTTCTCCGGCGTGATCGGCCTGTTGCTGCTGCTCGGCGCCTTCGCCGCGACCTGGGTGCGCGAGGGGCGCTAGTTGCCCGAACGACACATCGGCCGGACGGCTTGCATGCGCCGATCCCGCCTGCCGTTGACATCCGTGAACCGATCGGGCGATGTTATACTATAACATCGCGGCGTCCTGGGATTGACGCCCCGGTGTGGGGGTGGCGTTTCCAGATGAAGTGGTTCCGGTCGAATACCAGGCACGGCGCCCGGCTCGCGTTGTTCGCGATGCTGGTGCAGCTCGTGCTGACGTTCGGCCACAGCCATTGGTTCGCGCAGGCCGCGCCCCTTGCTCAATCCTCAGTCCAGCAGAACGACAGCGCCAGGGACAGCACCGACGGCGTTGCCGCGAGCGACCGCGCCGCGGTGCAGAAGCAATCGCCCGGGAGCCCTGACCGCGAGCATTCGGGCGAAGACAATTGCGCCATCTGCGCCATCATTGCGATGGCGGGCACCGTCCTGTCGGCAACGCCGCCCGTGCTGCTGCTGCCGCAGGCGATCGAGCTGCTCCGGCGCAGCCTCGACGCCGAGTTCGCCCATCTGACATCGGCCGGCACGGCGTTCCAGCCGCGCGCCCCTCCTGCGTCCTGACTCCAACGCTAGATCACGCCCAGCCTCGCCGCGCATCGGCAAGTGCCTGGGACAAGTTGAAGTCGAATTCCGTCGCATTGCGGCGGCAGGCCGCCTCCGATCAGCAGAGCCTCATCCGGACGGCGCCTCAAGTGGAATCAGGACCATGTCATTTCAATCGCGACGCGCGCAGCGCCTTGGCGGAGCAAGCCTGCTCCTGTTCGGCGCCGCCACCACATCGGCGTTCGCGCAAAGCGCCTCATCGACCGAACTTCCGGCCATCACGGTAACGGCGCCGAGCCCCATCGTGCGCAGAGCGGTGGTGCCGACGCGCAGTCCGGCCCGCCCCACGCGCACCGCACGCGTTCGCGGCCAGCAGCCCCCCGCGGAAGCAGCGCCGGCAGCGGCAGCCCCCGCCGCCGCGCCCCAGCAGGGCGTACTGCCCGTTGTCACCGACCAGTTCGCGACCGTCACCGTGGTGCCGAACGAGGAGATTCGGCGCAACGGCGGCGGCACGCTCGGCGATCTCCTGTTCTCCAAGCCCGGCATCACCGGCTCTGAATACGCACCGGGCGCATCCAGCCGCCCGATCATTCGCGGGCTCGACACCAACCGGGTCGGCATCATCGAGAACGGAACGGGCAGCAACGGCGCGTCCGATCTCGGCGAGGATCACTTCGTGCCGATTGATCCGCTGGCAGCCACCCAGGTCGAGGTCATCCGCGGACCGGCGACGCTGCGCTACGGCTCCACCGCGATCGGCGGCGTGGTCAGCGCAACCAACAATCGAATTCCGGATGCCTTGCCGTCCTGCACGGCGCCCTTTCCGACTTACGGACTCCCGACCAAGGCGCCGCTGGCAAACGTGGGATCGCCGGGCTGCATCACCGCGGAAACACGAACGGCCGTGACCTCGGTCGATCGCGGGACCGAAGGTGCCGTGCTGCTCGATGCCGGCGGCGGCAACTTTGCCGTCCACGCCGATGCCTTTGGCCGCAAGGCCGGCGACTACAACATCCCGAGCTACCCGTTCCTGACCGACCCGACGCTGCCGTTCAACGGACGCCAGCCGAATTCGGCATCGCAGGCCTACGGCGGATCTGTCGGCGGCTCCTACATCTTCGCTGGCGGCTACGTCGGCGCGGCGATCACGCAGCACAACGCGCTCTACCACATTCCCGGTATCGAGGGCAGCGAGTTCCTGACGCGGATCGACGGACGACAAACCAAATTCACGACAAAAGGCGAATATCGGCCGGACGCGGCGGCGATCGATGCGATCCGGTTCTGGGCCAGCGCCACCGACTACAAGCACGACGAGGTCGGGCTCGCCGACTCTGCCGACCTCGGCTCCCTCGGCGTGAGACAGACCTTCACCAACAAGGAACAGGAAGGCCGCGTCGAGGTGCAGCTTGCGCCGTTCGACGTCCGCTTTGCTGCGCTGACCACCGCCGTGGGCGTTCAGGCGTCGCACCAGAAGCTGACCGCGCCGAGTCCGGACGATCCAGGCAGCCCGATCAACGGACTGTTCGACCCCAACAAGAACACGAAGGTCGCCGGGTACATCTTCAACGAGTTCAAGTTCAGCGAAGCCACCAAGGCTCAGATCGCCGGGAGGGTCGAGAACGCAAGGTTGAGCGGCACGGCGCCGGCCTTCGTCCCCGATGTGTTCGACCTTGCCGTCGATCCGGCCGCGATCGGCCCCGCAACGGCGGTCAACCGCAACTTCACGCCGGTGAGCGGGAGCATCGGCCTGATCCACAATCTTCCCTGGGATCTGGTCGCGAGCATCACCGGGCAATATGTCGAGCGTGCGCCGAAACCGGCGGAATTGTTTTCGCGCGGCGGCCACGATGCCACCACCACTTTCGACATAGGCAATCCCAATCTCGGCATCGAGACCGCCAAGTCGGTCGAGGCGGGACTGCGACGGGCGGTCGGGCCGCTTCGTTTCGAAATCACCGGCTACTACACCAAGTTCAACGGATTCATCTACCGGCGCCTGACCGGCAACACGTGTGAGGACGGCGTTTGCCAGCTTGGCGCGGGCCTCGAACTGAATCAGGCGGTCTATTCGCAGCGCGACGCGACATTTCGTGGCGGCGAATTCCAGTTCCAGTACGACGTGATGCCGGTCTGGAACGGGATCTGGGGCATCGAGGGTCAATACGACATCGTGCGCGCGACCTTCGACGACGGCACCAACGTGCCACGCATTCCGCCCCAGCGGCTGGGCGGAGGTGTGTATTATCGCGACGCCGACTGGTTTGCCCGAATCAACCTGCTGCACGCATTCGCGCAAAACGACATCGCACCGATCGCGGAGACGCCGACGCCCGGCTACAACCTGCTGAGGGCCGAGGTCAGCTACAAGACCAAGCTCGATCGAAGCTGGTTCGGCGCGCGCGAGATGCATGTCGGGCTCGTCGGCAACAACCTGCTCAACGAGAACATCCGCAATGCCGTCTCCTTCAACAAGGACCAGGTGCTGTTGCCCGGCATCGGCGTCAGGGCGTTCGCGAACTTCAAGTTCTGAGCGTCGCTTGTGTCGGGGCCTAAAGCATGATCCGGAAAAGTGCGAAGCGGTTTTCCGGAAAGATCATGCGCAAACGACAACCTAAAGCGCGATGATGATTCATCCTGATCTCATCGCGCTTTGAGGGCCCCGGCACACTCCGTCGTTGCGAGTATCTAACTCCGTGCCTTGCTCCAGTCGGGGCCCACCTGGCCCGACACGCCCTCGAAGGCGCCGTCGACGAGCTCGAAGACCAGGATGCGGGCGGCATCGACTGGGCCCGGCATGGTGACGCGGCCCTTGGGGACCTGCTTGAAGCCGACGCGGCTGTAATAGGGTTCGTCGCCGACCAGCAGCACCAGGCGGTGACCTTTCGCCTTGGCGTCCTTCACCGCGCGCTCCATCAACTGGCGGCCGATGCCGCGATCGCGGAACGGCGGCTCGACGGTGAGCGGCCCGAGCAGCAGCGCCGGCGTGGCGCCGATCAGGATCGGCAATTGCCTGACGGAGCCGACCAGGAGCGTGCCGATGCGGGCCGTGAAGGACAGTTCGAGCAGATGATCGACGTGCTCGCGGATCCGGTAGGCGCTCAGCACGAAGCGGCCGGGGCCGAAGGTGCGTTCGTGCAGCCGCTCGATCGCCTGGGCGTCGCCGGCGGCTTCGGGAAGGATGGTCACTGAGAGATCGTTCATGTCAATTCGCGGAGTAGCACTTGCGCCTGCGAAGGTCCATGGGCGGTGCCGAGCCTCGCCGCTGCCCAGCGGGGTGAAGCGCAGTCCCGGCTCAACCCGCGTCCCGTTTCGAGGCCGGCTGGGACAGGTAGGCCAGCATCTTCATCTCCCGCCGTCCTCGCGTCACGGTATCGAGCACCAGCCCCGACGACACCGACAGCAGGGCCATGATCATCAGGCCCATCGACAGCACGGCGGTGGGCAGGCGCGGCACGAGCCCGGTCTCGATGAAGGTGATCACGATCGGGATCGCGAGGACGATCGAGGCCAGCGCCAGCAGGATTCCGATGACCGAGAAGAAACGCAGCGGCCGCTCGGAACGGTAGAGCTTGAGCATGGTGCCGAGGATGCGAAAGCCGTCGCGCCAGGTGTTGAGCTTGGAGAACGAGCCTTCTGGACGCGCAAAATAGGGCGTCTCGATTTCGGCGACCGGCAGCGACAATTCCAGCGCATAGACCGCAAGCTCGGTCTCGATCTCGAAACCGTCGGACAGGACGGGGAAGGATTTGACGAAGCGGCGCGAGAACACCCGGTAGCCGGACAGGATGTCCTTGAAAGCGTGGCCGAAGGTCGAGGACAAAAAGCCGGTCAGCATGCGGTTGCCGGTGCGGTGGCCGAGCCGATAGGCGGCCTGGACCTGATCGACGCGAAGGCCGACCACCATGTCGAGACGATCGTCGAGCAGCCTGTCGATCATGCGCGGCGCGCTCGGCGCATCGTAGGTGGCATCGCCGTCGACCAGCACATAGACGTCGGCCTCGACGTCCGCGAACATGCGGCGCACGACGTGGCCCTTGCCCTGCCGGCGCTCGCTGCGCACGATCGCGCCGGCTTCGCGCGCGACCGCGGCGGTCCGGTCGCGCGAATTGTTGTCGTAGACGTAGATCTGCGCCGAGGGCAGCGCCTTGCGGAAATCGGCGACGACCGTGGCGACCGCCGCCTCCTCGTTGTAGCAGGGCACCAGCACCGCGATGCGAAGCTGCGCTGAGGTCATCGCGACGGTACTCCGAGGCTTGTCGTTGCGCGCCCGAGCGCGACGACCTGCTCCGGCTGCATCAGCCAGGCGAACGCGACGCTCCACAGCGAGAGCATCGCAATCGGCACGACGTAGTAGGGCGTGAAGACCGGATGGCTGAGGAAGAAGCCGAGGTTGACGACGAGATTGCCGGCGACGACGAGGGCCACCTGGCGCACGCTGCCCTCGCCCACCCGCAACGACCAGGCCGTGCTGCCGGCCGCCAGCACGATCAGCACGAATTGCATGTCGCGCAGATAACGGCCGAGCACGGCGAGATCGAAGGCCGGCGCAACCACATCGGCACTGCCATAGGTCGTGGCCAGCGGGCTGCCGGCATTGATGGCCTGCGCAACCAGGGTCGGGGCCATGCCGACGAGGACTGCGGCGCCGAAGCCGAGCCCCTGCGCGAAGCCCGACAGCGTCCGCGTCCGCAGGAACGCAAGGGCCAGATAGATGGCATGGCCGGCCGCGAGCAGCGCATTCGGCAATCTGAAATTGACGGAGGCGCCGAGCAGGAGGCCGACCAGCGCAATCAGCAGCACGCTGCGTTTGCCCCCGGTCAGCCACAACGCGGTCAGGAATCCCGCGACCGCACAGAGCGCCATGGTCGGCGCGATCGAATAGCTCGCCTTGGCGGGGTTGATCATGAGATAGACGGCAAGCGCGCCGAACAGGCCGGCACCGAGGATCGCAGGCGGCGTGCGCGCCATGGCAATCGCCGCCAGCGCAAGGCTGCAGACGATCAGGCTCGCGACGATGTACAGCGGCACCACCTGGTTGCCTTCCGGAAACAGCGCCAGCAGGAAGCCGGTGCCCGGCGGATATTGCATCACGACCTTGCCGCTCGGCATCGGGTTGTGACACGGCCAGCGCAGCGGGTCCTGCCACTCGGCGAACGCGATCTGCTTCAGCTTGCCTTCGAAATAATGGTCGTAGTCCAGCTGGGCATTGGTGTTGAGCCCTCCGATGCCGAGGCGCTGGAACAGATGCGCCTGGCGAAGATAGCAGATGTCGTCATAGACCCCGCGCGCCTCGCTCCAGCGCGACATCGTGACGATGTTGCTGGCGAGGATCGCAAGACAGATCAGGCCGAAGGCGAGCTTGGCAATCTTCATCCGGTCTTCCGTGGGGCGCATCAGGCGGGTTACTAGCACAGGCCGCCCTCAGCGCCACGTCGCAATCGAGGGCTTGCCGCCGAGCACCTCGGCGATCCGCAGCCGCGTGCCGGGCGTTGTGCCATCGGGCAAATCGGCATTGTCGAAGAACCCGCATTCCACGATCTCGCGGTTGGGCTCGGGGATTCGGTCCTGCCTGAACTGCCTGACCACGTAGACCGCGACGTGATCGCGGCGGGAGACGTGGCTGTTGAGAAAGACGCCGTGCAGGATCGCCTCGCCGGTCAGATCGATGTCGCCCTCCTCCTTGAGCTCGCGCCGCATCGCCTCTTCCATGGTCTCGCCGAGATCGACGCCGCCGCCGGGCAAATACCAGCCGCTGACGTAGCTGTGCCTGACCAGGAAGACGCGATTGTCGGCGTCCAGCACCACGGCGCGGACGCCCAGCGTCATGCCGCGGACGAGCAGGAAATAGGCGTGGAATAACCGCCGCAGCAGCGGCTCGGCTTTCCGTCGGGCTCGGTTCAGACGTTCTCCCATCAGGCTCCTCGACGTCCCCCGTTTCAGGCCCTGCTTGCGCGGCGCGCGCGACCTTGCCATTACAGCGGAGCAATAGCGAGGCATTCGCGCGCCATGACTCCCTTCACGCTGGCCCACCTGTCCGATCCGCATCTGGCACCTTTGCCGAAGCCGCGGCTGATCGAGCTCGCGGGCAAGCGCGCGCTCGGCTATGTCAACTGGACCCGCAACCGCCACAAGTACCAGCGCCGCGAGGTGCTCGATGCGCTGGTCGCCGACATGAAGGCGCAGGCGCCCGACCACATCGCAGTGACGGGCGATCTCGTCAACCTGGCGCTGGAGGCGGAGTTCGCGCCGGCGCTGGCCTGGCTCGAAAGCGTCGGCCCGCCCGACCGCGTGACCGCAATCCCCGGCAATCACGACGCCTATGTCGGTGCGACGAGTCACCTCTTCGGCGAGACGTTCCTGCACTACATCGCCGCGGACACACCTGGCGGTGCAGCTTTCCCCGCGGTGCGCCGGCGCGGGCCGCTGGCGTTGATCAGCCTGTCCACGGCGGTGCCGACCCTGCCGCTGATGGCGACCGGCACGCTCGGGCGCGATCAGCTCGCTGCGCTTGCGGAGGTGCTCGAGCGGCTCGCGGCGGAAGACGTCTTCCGCGTGCTGCTGGTGCATCATCCGCTGAAATCCAGCGCGCGGGCGAAGCGGATGACGGACGCTGCCGATCTGCTGGCGCTGCTCAAGCGCCACGGCGTCGAGCTGATCCTGCACGGACACGATCACATTCATTCGACGATGTGGGTCGAGGGACCCAACGGCAACATTCCCGCGCTCGGCGTGCCCTCGGCCTCCGCGCTCGCGCACGGACGCTATCCGGCAGCGGCGTATAATCTGTTCACCATCGAGAAGGACAATGCCGGCTGGCGCTGCGAGCAGACGGTGCGAAGCCTCGGGGCGGGATTTCAAATCGGGCAGATCAAGCATGTGCGGTTGATTTAGCTCTCCGTCATTGCGAGCGGAGCGAAGCAATCCAGAATCCCTCCGCGGAGGCAGTCTGGATTGCTTCGTCGCAAGGGCTCCTCGCAATGACTACGGAGAGAGCCTCACCAGTTCCGCAGGACCGCAAGCACCGCGAGCCCGAACAACGCGGCAGCGCCGAGCACGAAGCCGAACACGAACGGCCAGAGGCGCGAGCGGCGCGGCGGCGCGGCGGCCGGGACCTGCGGCTCGGGCGCGATCACCATCGCACGCTCGCGCTCGATCATGCGGCGGGCGACATAGTCGGTGACGGCCTCGACGATCATTGCGGTGTCGTGCGATTCGGCGAGCACGATGCGGCCGAAGCGGGTGTCCTGGACGAAGCGGTACATCCGCTTGTCGCGCCCCATCACGATGTGGGCGACGACGTCGATCCACAGCCGCGGCGTATCGCCCTGGCTGATGCCGCGGTCGAACAGGTCGATCTGATCAGGGACCTGCGCGAACAGGGGATCGAGCGCGTCGTTGAGGATCTCGAGCCGCGCCACCTCGGCGTCGCGCAAATCGACGACGACGCCGGTGCGGTCGGCCGCCTCGATCCGCGCACGCAGCAGCGCATCGCGCAGCCGCACCGGGCGCGGTTGGCCGGGATGGGTCCCGCTGGTCTCGGGCTCTGACATTGTCGGCCTCGTCCTCGACTTATCCTCGTTAACCTATCAGCAACCAAACCCTCCGCAAAGGCCCACAATTCCAGAGACTTACGACGCCCACAGCCGTTTCACCTGTGCCAAAAGCAGACGATCCCACCCAGGCAGCGCCTGGATGGGACCATCCGTCCTTGGACGTCTTCTTGTTTCAGCTCGGCAGCGGCCGATCAGGCTGCCGGGGCGCGCTGCGGCTCTTCCACGATCGAGAAGCGAACGCCGGCCTTGTGACGGCTCTCTTCCGACACCTCGCGCCAGCAGTCCTCGGCTTCCTTGCGGGTCTTGAACGGACCTTTGACCTGGGCCGAGCCTTCCACGAGCTTGTGGAAGTTCATCGAGCCGAACTCGCCGCCGATCACCCAGAAATTGCTGCCTTTGGTCATTGTCAGTCTCCTGTTTGAGGTGCGTGACCGGCCTGGACTCCAACCTGGCTTCCAGACCGGTCCGATCCGCCGTTAGCCGAACTGGTTCATCGTGTTGTGGGCGCCGCCCGCCTTGAGGGCAGCCTCGCCCGCGAAGTACTCCTTGTGGTCGTCGCCGATGTCGGAGCCGGCCATGTTCTGGTGCTTCACGCAGGCGATGCCCTGACGGATCTCCGCGCGCTGGACGTTCTTGACGTAGCCCAACATGCCCTGCTCGCCGAAATACTCGCGGGCGAGATTGTCGGTCGAGAGCGCCGCCGTGTGATAGGTCGGCAGCGTGATCAGGTGGTGGAAGATGCCGGCGCGCTTGGCCGAATCCGCCTGGAAGGTACGGATGCGCTCGTCGGCTTCCTTCGCCAGCGGCGTGTCGTCGTACTCCGCCTTCATCAGCTCGGCACGGTTGTACTTGCTGACGTCCTGGCCCGCTTCCTTCATCGCGTCGTAGACCTGCCAACGGAAGTTGAGGGTCCAGTTGAACGACGGCGAGTTGTTGTAGGCGAGCTTGGCGTTCGGCACGACCTTGCGGATGCGGTCGACCATGCTGGCGATCTGCTCGATATGCGGCTTCTCGGTCTCGATCCAGAGCAGGTCGGCACCGTTCTGCAGCGAGGTGATGCAGTCGAGCACGCAGCGGTCCGCACCGGTGCCGGGGCGGAACTGGTAGAGGTTCGACGGCAGCCGCTTCGGACGCATCATCTTGCCGTTGCGGTTGATGATGACGTCGCCGTTCCTGGCGTTCTCCGCCGTCACTTCCTCGCAATCGAGGAAGCTGTTGTACTGGTCGCCGATATCGCCGGGCTTGTGGCTGACGGCGATCTGCTGCGTCAGGCCGGCGCCGAGCGAATCGGTGCGGGTCACGACGATGCCGTCTTCGACGCCGAGCTCGAGGAAGGCGTGGCGGCAGGCGCGGATCTTCGCCAGGAAGACGTCATGGGGCACCGTGACCTTGCCGTCCTGGTGGCCGCACTGCTTCTCGTCGGAGACCTGGTTCTCGATCTGCAGCGCGCAGGCACCCGCCTCGATCATCTTTTTGGCGAGCAGATAGGTCGCCTCCGCGTTGCCGAAGCCGGCATCGATGTCGGCGATGACGGGAACGACGTGGGTCTGGAAGTTGTCGATCTTGGCGATCAGTTCCTGCTCGCGGGTCTTGTCGCCTTCCTTGCGCGCCTTGTCGAGCAGCCGGAAGATGTCGTTGAGCTCACGGGAATCCGCCTGGCGCAGGAAGGTGTAGAGCTCCTCGATCAGCGCCGGCACCGCGGTCTTCTCGTGCATGGACTGGTCGGGCAGCGGACCGAATTCGGAGCGCAGCGCCGCGATCATCCAGCCGGAGAGATAGAGGTAGGTGCGGTCGGTCTTGCCGCCGAAGTGCTTCTTCACCGAGATCAGCTTCTGCTGGGCGATGAAGCCATGCCAGCAGCCCAGCGACTGGGTGTACTTGGTAGGATCCTTGTCATAGGCGGCCATGTCGGCGCGCATCACGGAAGCGGTGTAGCGGGCGATGTCGAGGCCGGTCTTGAAACGGTTCTGCAGGCGCATGCGCGCGACGGCCTCGGCCGAGACGCCGTTCCAGGTCGGCTGGGTCTCGAGCAGCGCCTGAGCCGCCTTGACCTCGTCGAGATATGAAGACGGGCCCTGGAGGGTGCTGATGCCGCGGGGCTGGTAATTCATGTGCCTGATCCTTTCGTTGACGATGGCGATGGGTACCATCGACATTCGTGACAATGCATTGCGAGATGCGTATCAGGAGCTAAACGCGAAAAGACAAAGTTCGTATAGATGGCTTGTTTTTTATTGGTGATGTCATGTAACATCTGAACGTGTAATAGATGTTATTTTGTGAAGCTTGTAAATATTAGGTCAGTAAGACTGTCCTTGATGCAAGATGGAGATCTCGAGCCATGGCCGCAGAGTCCGGCAAGAAACTCTTCGTCGGCCCGCGCTTCCGGCGGATCCGGCAGCAATTGGGGCTGTCGCAGACCCAGATCGCCGAGGGGCTCGGGATCTCGCCGAGCTATGTCAACCTGATCGAGCGGAACCAGCGCCCGGTCACGGCGCAGATCCTGCTGCGGCTGGCCGAGACCTACGACCTCGACTTGCGCGACCTTGCCACCGCCGACGAGGACCGCTTCTTCGCCGAGCTGAACGAGATCTTCTCCGATCCCTTGTTCCGGCAGATCGACGTGCCCAAGCAGGAGCTGCGCGACCTCGCCGAGCTCTGCCCCGGCGTCACCCATGCGCTGCAACGGCTCTACGCGGCCTATACCGAGGCGCGCCAGGGCGAGACGCTGGCGGCGGCACAGATGGCCGACCGCGACGTCGGCACGCGCTTTGAAGCCAATCCGGTCGAGCGCGTGCGCGAGCTGATCGAGGCCAACCGCAATTATTTTCCGGAGCTGGAGCAGGCCGCGGAAAACCTGCGCGACGAGCTGAACGTGCCCGCCGAGGGGCTGTACGGGGCGCTGGTGGCGCGCCTGCGCGAGAAGCACTCGATCCAGACCCGCATCATGCCGGTCGACGTGATGCGCGAGACGCTCCGCCGCTTCGACCGCCACCGCCGGCAGCTCTTGATCTCGGAGCTGGTCGATCCGCCCGGCCGCGCATTCCAGCTCGCCTTCCAGCTGGGCTTAGGGGAATGCGCGCAGGCGCTGGAGACCATCATCGGCCGGGCCGGCCCGCTGGACGATGCGCCGCGCCGGCTGTTCCGGATCACCCTCGGCAATTATTTCGCGGCCGCCGTGATGATGCCCTACCCGGCGTTCCTCGCGGCCGCCGAAGCGCTGAACTACGACATCCACGTGCTGGCGCAGCGCTTCAGTTCGGGCTTCGAGCAGGTCTGCCACCGCCTCACCACGCTGCAGCGGCCGAACGCGCGCGGCATTCCGTTCTTCCTCCTGCGCGTCGACAATGCCGGCAACGTCTCGAAGCGCTTTTCCTCCGGCACCTTTCCATTCTCGAAATTCGGCGGCACCTGTCCGCTGTGGAACGTGCACTCGACCTTCGACACGCCCGATCGCCTGCTCAAGCAGGTGATCGAGCTGTCCGACGGCACGCGCTATTTCTCGATCGCGCAGATGGTGCGCCGCCCCGTGGCGCCGCATCCGCTGCCGCAGCCGCGCTTTGCCATCGGCCTCGGCTGCGAGATCCGCCATGCCGCCCGCCTGACCTACGCTTCGGGCATGGACCTGGAGAAGGCCGAGGGCACCCCGATCGGCGTCAACTGCCGCCTCTGCGAGCGCGAGAACTGCGCCCAGCGCGCCGAGCCGCCGATCACGCGCACGCTGATCCTGGATGAGACGACGCGGCGGGTGTCGAGCTTTGCGTTCTCGAATGCAAGGGAGTTGTGAGGGCCGGCGCAGCTGCCTCCTCGTCATTGCGAGCGAAGCGAAGCAATCCAGAGTCTTCCCGCGGTGACAGCCTGGATTGCTTCGTCGCCTGCGCAAAATTGCTTCGCAATTTTGTCGCGGGCTCCTCGCAATGACGCGAAGTCACGCCAGCGTATGCACGATCACCGGCCCCGCCACGGCGCGGGCGTCGCCGGCGAGCAGCGGGCCGAGATCCTTCTCGATCCAGGCGATGGCGCGCCTGTTGGCTTCCTCCGCCTGCTCGAACTTGTCGAAGATCGAGATCGCAGTGACGGTGTCGTCGCCGGCATAGACGACGTAATAGGCGCGGAAACCGTCGACGTCGCTGATGATGGGAACGGCGCCGTCCTTGATGCGGCGCGTCAGCTCTTCCGCGCTCCCGCTTTTCGCCTTGGCCTGACGGATGGCGGCATACATGGCATCCTCCCCTTCCGGCTGTCTCGACTTCCGGGCTCGTTGCCCGGAGACGGATGTTACGCCGAAGCGCGCCGCCGATCCACGCTTGGTTAACCCGTTCCTAATCCGCCTGCGCGATCTGCAACCAACGGTTAAGCACGCCTCAACATCGGTGCCTTAGTCTCGCCGCACTCACTTTTCGCAAACAACGGCGGCCTAATCTGCCGGGCGAAGTGACATCAGGGGGTTCATCATGCGCATTACGTTGCTGCTGACCGCAACCATCGTCGGCGCGCTGTTCGCCAGTCCAACCATCGCCGGCTCGCTCGACGCCGATCCGGCGCAGCCGTTGCCACCGGGCTTCCAGGGCTATCGCGGCTACATGTTCGACCTGTCGGAGAACTCCGACCGCAAGGACGTCGACAAGCTCACCGACAATCTGAAGCAGCAGATCGACCTCGTCGAAGGCGCCGGCCTGTCGCCACGTGTGCTGCGCTTCTTCCATACGGTGCCGATCGTCGCGAGCGAGCTCGCCTGCCTCGACGAAGGCGCCGCAACCGCGTGCTACGGCCGGGTCACGCCGGACATCCGCCGCAGCGCGCCGCGAACGCTGACGGTATGGGATCCGAACAAGCAGCGCTGGACCAATCCGAACGCCGTCGACCTCGCGGTCGATTCGGGCCTCGGCGTGATCATGCTGCGGCCGGACATGATGCGCTACGAGAAGGAGGCCGTGCTGCTGCACGAGATGCTGCACGCCTTCCACGCGCGGCTCTTGCCGGACGGCTACGCCAACAAGGGCGTGATCGCCTATTACGCCCTCGCCAAGTCCAAGGATCTCTTGCCCAAGGAATCCTATGCGATGAAGAATCCCATGGAATTCTTCGCGGTGACCGCCAGCATCTTCCTGGCCGGCAAAAGCGAATTCCACGATCCGAAGTCGCGCGAGGCACTCAAGGAGAAGATGCCGGACTATTACAAATATTTGGTCGGCGTGTTCGGTTTCGACCCCGAGCCGGCAGCCTCGAACGGCCCGGTCGCCTCGCTCAAGTAAGCCGAAGGCGGCAAGCCAAGCCAAAGAGCCGCGCGTACAGCGCGGCTTTTTCGTTTCGCTCGCTCGGTAAGCTGCGGATGACGCACAGGCGGCAATTGCCAAGGCGGGGTCCGATCTGCATAGTCCCGCCCGCATCGATACCGTTTTTCGAAGGGGATGAGAGAACATGGCGGACGCCGACCTGGATGTCGTGATCCGGCAACTGGCCAGACAGCTGCATACGGGCCTGATGACCCGTGCCAAGGAGCGGCGGGATCGCTTCAACAGCCTTGCGGCCAAGGCCAAGGGCAAGGAGACCGGCGAGCGCTTCAAGATGATGGCCAAGGCCACCATGGAGCAGGCAACTGCGGCCGCCAAGCGCCTGCAGATGTCCGCCGACAACGTCGCCGACAGCTACGCGCGGTCGATGCGCCTGGCCGCCAGCACGCCTGTTCCGGTGAAGGCGGAGAAGAAGGCAAAGGACGAGAAGCCGGCGAAGAAGGCCGCAAAGAAGGCCAAAGCGAAAAAGAAGACGTAGCCGTTGCTCCTCGCTGATTGCCGCCGCGGGATTGGCTTCAGGTTGGATCGACTGCCAAGGGCTCGGCGCGGTGGAGGGCTTTCTCCTCTCGGGGGTTATCCCGTCGCGGATACACCCTCTCCCCGGCCCTCTCCCGCAAGCGAGAGCTTTGCACAAGAGGAGGATTTGCGATTCTCTAGGGCCTGTGGTGGAGGCGGATTCGGATGGCATATCGAGAGGTTGGGCAACTGAGCTTCGCGGATGCGCTGGTATCGCGGCGGGGAAGGGTAGCCCGGTGCTGAAGCGGATTGGCGAACTGGTCGACTGGGCGGCAGTGGAGAGAGTGCTGAATGGTCTTCCGGAGCCGGAGCGCGGCCCTCCGCCCTATCCGCGACTGGTGCTGTTCAAGGCGCTGCTGCTGCAGCAATGGTATGGGCTTTCCGATCCGGCGCTGGAGGAAGCGCTCGACGACCGGGCCTCGTTCCGCGCCTTCTGCGGCTTTGTGCTGAGCGACGAGACGCCTGATCACACGACGATCTGGCGATTCCGCGAGGCTTTGCAGCGAGCCGGTCTGGACGAGAAGCTGTTCGCCGAGATCCTGCATCAGATCGACGCACGCGGGCTGGTGCTGCGCCGGGGCACATTGATCGATGCGAGCCTGATCTCGGCAGCAGTAAAGCCGCCGAAGCCGCCAAAGGACCCGCAGCCGCCCGGCCCGGACGGCCGTGAACCGAGCAAGCTGGTCAACAGCAAGCGCGATCCAGATGCACGCTGGACCAAGAAGGGCGGCAAGCGGTACTTCGGCTACAAAGCCCATATCGGCATGGATCAGAGTTCGGCCATCGTCCGCCGCAGCAAGCTGACCGACGCTGCGGTCAACGACACGGTGCCCGCCGACGAGTTGGTCTGTGGTGATGAGAAGGCGGTCTATGCCGACCAAGCCTATGACAAGCACAAGCGCCGCAGCGGGCTCGCCGCGCGAGGAATCAAGCCGAGGCTGATGTTCCGGCCGAACAAGCATCATCCGCTCACCGAGCGGCAGAAGCGCTTCAACAATGCCGTGGGAAAGCGCCGCGCACCGGTCGAGCAGGTCTTCGCGCGCCTCAAGGGCAGCTACCGCTGGGCGCGCGCTCGCTATCTGGGTTTGGCGCGCAATCAGACGCATCTGCGCCTGATCTGCCTCGCCATGAACCTCAAACGATGGGCGGTGCTGTGCCCGATAGGAGCCGCAGCGTGACCACCACCCGCCGCTACCCCGCGGCCACGAAAAACAGACGCCCCACCCCTCTGGGGCTACGCGAGGCCGTTCAAAAAAAGCCCCATATCGAACTTCACTCCAGCACAACTCATTACGCAAAGCTCTCGCAAGCGGGAGAGGGAGTACACTTCCGTTGTAGCAATCAACCTGATCTCATCAGGCTTTCGGCATGCGCTGCGCGAACATTGTCGAGCGACATCCCTCACATGTATTGCCTCACACTTTGGAGAAATCGCTCTTTCTCGCCAGGCGCGTAACCTTGGGACGCTCCATAGTAGGGTTCATTGAACTGATTGTAGGGTGCAGCCCGGTAGTGGATCGGCGGCCTCGGGGGCGCGTAGCTCTGGCGATGCTGACGCCGGGCGTTTCCTTTCGCGGCAGGACCGGCGTAATAGGGATTGAGGACGCACATCTGGCCGTTTGCCGACGCCCTGCATTGGTCCATCGTCGTGAAGCTGCATCGGTAGTAAGGGGTCATTCCGCGAGAAACGACGTTCAAGCAGACGGGATAAGCCGGGTCATATTTTTGGGCCCGAGCCTGCCCCGCTGTCAGGGCGATACTCACGGTCAAGATCGTCAAAGCCCATTTGCACATTGGAAGCTCCTCCAGGGGTGACGACATGGATGCACTCTGGCCCCGGCCAGTCTTGATCCAACTCAATATTAGTTGAATTGGTTCATACGCGCAGCAGGCGGCCGCGACGGTCTCGCTTTTCGCATCTCTCACCGAACTCGCCGCGATGCGGCAAGCCACCTGCCCTAAGCCGCGAGAGGCTGCCGCCGCGAAGGCCGCGCCAGATCCTCATCTTCGCGGCGCGGCTACCAATGTCGGCTCGGCGCTGGCGAGTTCCGCGAGCTTGGCGCGCGCGGCCTCTCGCGCATGAGCGTCCTTGCCGGCGGGCAGCGCCAGCGCGGCCTCGAAATCGGCGCGGGCGTCGTCCGCCTGGCCGCGGGCGAGGAACGCAAGGCCGCGGTCGAGACGGACCTGCGCATCGGAGGGGTCGAGGCGGACCGCCGTGCTGTAGCTCAGGATGGCGCGGTCGAGATCGCCCATTGCGGCGAGCGCGAGACCGCGCTGGTGATAAGGTGCCGCGCGCTTGGGATCATGCGCGATCGCCTCGTCGTAATCCGCAACGGCAAGCTCGAGGTCACCGTTCTGCCGGCGCGCCAGCGCCCGGTCGCGATAGAGCGAAGCGCGGTTGGGATTGAGGTGGATGGCCTCGTCGAAATCGGCGATCGCCCGCCTGAAGTCGCCATGGCGCAGTGCGATCCGTCCGCGTCCTGCATAGGCAAAGGCGATCAGCGAGCCGCGTAGCGGCGAAAAGCCGATCACGGCCGAGCAGATGTCGGGATCGTCCTCGTCGCCGCAATTGACGACCATGTGCGTGGACAAGCCGACGAGCACGCAAAGGACGATCAGCAATGGTACGGCAATTCTGGTCATCTTCGACGGTGGCCGGCAGCGCGCCGGCCACGCATCCCCTTTCGAAGAAATGGTCACACCGAGGTGTTAACACCGGTCGGGGACGCCCCTGTGTGCGCCAGATCACAAAGCCGGACGCAATCCTTGCCGGCTCCGTCAACCCCAGGGACCACGACGCGAGGAGGAGCGGCCCCACGGTCCGCGCGGCGGATAGTTCTCGTTGGCGCCGACCGACGGCGCCGCGCGCCCGCCGAGCTCGGCCGCGAGTTGCTGGAGCGCGGCAATGCGGTTCTGCGTCGAGGGATGGGTGGCGAACAGATTGTCCACGCCGTGGCCCGACAGCGGATTGATGATGAACATGTGCGCGGTCGCAGGGTTGCGCTCGGCCTCGTAGTTCGGGACCTGGTGCGCCGCGCCCTCGATCTTCACCAGCGCGGACGCCAGCCACATCGGCTGTCCGACGATGCGCGCGCCGAGATTGTCGGCGGCATATTCGCGGGTCCGGCTGATCGCCATCTGCACCAGCATGGCGCCGAGCGGCGCGAGGATCATCATCAGGATCGAGCCGACGATGCCGAGACCATTGTTGTTCTCGCGATTGCCCCCGAAGAACATGCCGAACTGCGCCAGCATCGAGATCGCGCCGGCGATGGTCGCGGTAATCGTCATGAGCAGCGTGTCGTGATGCTTGATGTGCGCGAGCTCGTGCGCGATGACGCCGGCGAGCTCCTCGCGGCTGAGCTGGTTCATCAGACCGGTGGTGACCGCGACCGCGGCGTTTTCCGGATTGCGGCCGGTGGCGAACGCATTGGGCTGGATCTCGTCCATCACGAACACGCGCGGCATCGGCAGGCCGGCGCGGCCCGCAAGCTCGGCGACGAGGCCGACCAGCTCCGGCGCAGTCGAACGATCGACCTCATGGGCGCCGTACATCGACAGCACCATGCGGTCGGAGTTCCAGTAGGTGAAGAGGTTGGTTGCGGCGGCAATGACGAGCGCGATCATCGCGCCCGAGGCTCCGCCGATCAGATAGCCGACGCCCATGAACAGGGCGGTCAGGCCTGCAAGCAGCATTGCGGTACGAAAATAGTTCATGGCCGTCTCTCCTGGCCGGCCGCGGGCAAAACCTCTGGCCGGCACCTTCGAGGTATAAATGCGGCGGCCTCCTGCAAGGTTCGTGCGTCGCGGGGCCGCAGATCCAATGGCCGGAGATCAGCCTTTCCGCCGCCGGTAAAGCTTGACCGAGATTTGCACAAAAACACACGCGGAGGCTTAGCAACCTGGAAAGTGCACCCTGGGCTTAATCTGCGGTAACCGGGCACACTGCACGGCCTTTGCGCATTGACCGGTTCCGTTGACCTCCCGTCAGCAAGGTGACCGTCATGGCAGACCGCTCGCGCGCCGCTTCCGCCGATCCCGCCGCTCCGTCCTCCCAAGACACAAAGACCGACGCCAAGGGATTGCAGGAGGCGCTGCACGAGCAGCTGTTCGCCAACGACGACCACGGTCATTCGCAAGAGGCGCGGACCGCAGCGGAACCGCAGCGGCGCTGGCCGTATCTGCGGCGCGGCGCCAAGATCGCCATCGGCCTTGCCATCCTCGCCGTGTTCGGCTGGCTACCGCTGCGCGCGATCTGGGAATATTCGAGCGTGGAGGCCGTGCTGAATTCCCGCCTCGTCACCTTGCGCACCCCGATCGGCGGGCGCGTGGTCGCCGCCCAGCGCCTGACCGACCAGGCCAAATTGGACGCCGGCGCCGTCGCCTTGCGCGTCGTCAACTCGCGCGGCGACCGCACCCGTCTTGACGATCTCCGGCGGCAGAAATCGCGCCTGGAGCACGAGCGGCCGAGCCTTGCGGCGAAGCTCACCTCGGCGCAAGCAGCGCAAAAGGACATGGCGCGGCAGGCCGCCCAATTCCGCGATGGGCGTGTGCTCCAGCTCGAGGCCCGCATCGCCGAGATCCAGACATCGATCGAAGCGGCCGCAGCGCGGCGGGACGAGGCCAGCGCCGCCGTCGAGCGCGCCTCCTCGCTGGCGAAATCCGGCAACGTCTCGACCGTCGAATTGGCACGGCTGACGCGCGAGCTCTCGGTGTCGCAGCAGACCGAGCTCGGTGCGCGCAAGCGGCTGGACGCGGCCAAGATCGAACTCGCCGCCGCACAGAACGGCTCGTTCCTCGGCGACAGCTACAACGACCGGCCCAGCTCGGTGCAGCGCGAGGAGGAGATGCGGCAGCGTGCCAGCGATCTCGAGGCCGATCTCGCACGCATCGACACCGAGATCGCCTGGCTCGCCAACGAGATCATTATCGAGGAGGTTCGCTTCGCCGATCTCTCCGAGGCCAACATCACGACGCCTGTCGCAGGGCGCGTCTGGGAGATGATGACCTCGCCGGGCGAGGACGTGCAGGCCGGCCAGCCCCTACTCAAGGTGCTCGATTGCAGCAGCGCCGTCATCACCGCGAACGTCACCGAAGGTGTCTACAACCGCCTGCAGCTCGGCGACCACGCGACATTCGAGCCGAACGACGGCGGTGCGCCGATCTCCGGCACCGTGGTCAATCTGACCGGAGCCGCCGGTGCACCCGCCAATCTCGCCATCAATCCCGACGCGCTCAGCAAGGAGCCGTATCGCGTGACCGTTGCGCTAGCCGATGCGGCCGCCCATGGCTGCACGGTGGGGCGCACTGGCCGCGTCGTGTTTGCAAGGCTCGAGACCGCGCCGTGACGACCGCGCTGACACCCGGCCTGATTGCGCTCGGGGCCTTCATCGCGATCGTGCCGCTGCTGCGGCGCGACAGCACGATGGCCCGCTCGTTGCTGGCCGCCGTGTCGGTGGCCTTGCTGCTGCGCTATCTGCATTGGCGGGCCACGGCGACGCTTCCGCCGCCGCATCTGACCGTCGATGCCGCGATTGGCTACCCCTTCATGGTGCTGGAGGCGGCCTCGCTGGTCGCGGTCGCGTTGTCGCTGCTGTTCCTGAGCCGGACGCGCGACCGCACCGGATCGGGCAGTGTCGACGTCCGCGCCACCGATCCCGCCGCGCCGCTAATCGACGTTTTCATCTGCACCTACAACGAGGAGCGATCGATCCTGGAGCGCACGATCATCGGCGCGACGGGCATGGATTACGGCAATTATCGCGTCTGGGTGCTCGACGACGGAAGGCGGCCCTGGCTGCGCCGCCTGTCGGCCGAGCTCGGCTGCCATTATCTCACGCGGCCCGACAACCGCCACGCCAAGGCCGGCAACATCAATCACGCGCTCAAGCATGTCGGCGCGCTGCCGCAGCCACCGGAATTCGTCGCCGTTCTCGATGCCGACTTCGTGCCGCGGCCCGACTTCCTGGCGCGGACCATCCCGCTTATGGACGATGCGTCGGTCGGCGTGGTGCAGACGCCGCAGCATTTCATCAACCCTGACCCGATTCAGACCAACCTTGCCGCGACCGACGTCTGGCCCGACGAGCAACGCTTCTTCTTCGACATCCTCATGCCGGCGAAGGACGCCTGGGGCGTCGCGTTCTGCTGCGGCACGTCGTCCCTCATTCGCTATGCCGGGCTGGTGCAGATCGGCGGGTTTCCGACCGACTCGGTGACCGAGGACTACCTCGTCACCCTGCGCCTCAAGGAGCGCGGCCTCACCACGATCTATCTCAACGAGCGCCTGACGATCGGGCTCGCGCCCGAAGGCCTGAAGGAATACATCACCCAGCGCGCGCGCTGGTGCCTCGGCTTGATGCAGATCGTCCGCGGCCGCAGCGGACCGCTCTCGCGGGAGTCAAAGCTTGCCTTCATCGACCGGCTCTCGCTGATCGACGCCTTCATGAGCTGGGCCGCAGTCTACACATCGAAGGTGGCGGGCCTGGTGGTGCCCTGGCTGTTCCTGCTGTTCGGCATCAAGGCGGTCCGTGCCGATCTCACCGAATTATTGCGCGTCTTTCTGCCGTTCTATGTCTGGAACGGCCTCACCATGGCCTGGCTGTCGCACGGCCGTTCGCTCGCCATGATGACGGACGTCTCGCAGCTCATCGCCGCGCCCGCCGTGCTCAAGGCGGTTGCGACCGGCCTGTTGAAGCCGAAAGGACACAAGTTCAAGGTCACTGCGAAAGGCGGCGACCGTGACAGGCGGTTCGTCGAATGGCCGCTGCTGCGGCTCTATGGCACCACCCTCATCATCACGCTCGCCGCCATCGGCTATGCCTTCATTCTGCATCTGCGCGGCGAAAACATCGCCTATGGCGGCCTGGCGCTGGCCTGGAGCCTCTACAACGCACTCATCCTCACCGTGGTCTGCTTCGTCTGCATCGAGCAGCCACGCAAGCGCAAGGCGGAGCGCTTTCATCGCAACGAGCCGGTGCTGCTGCGTCAGGACGGCAGGTCGCATCTGGCGCGGCTCGCCGACATCTCCATAACCGGCGCCCGGCTGATCGACCCCGATCCGCCGAGGCCCGGCAGCACGATCGAATGCAGGATCTATGGCCGCTCGATCGCTGCGATCGTGGTGCGGCGGACCACGGACGGATTCGCGGTGCGGTTCGAGGAGGGCATGGACGCGCGCGTGCACGCGATCAGGGCGTTCTATGCCGGCGAGTATGTCCGCGCCTATCAGAGCGTCAAGGCGCTCCCGGTCGGCAAGGCGCTGCTCATGCGGCTGTTTGGGTAGGCCTGATCTTTTCGGAAAACCGCTTCGCACTTTTCCGGATCATGCTTTAGACTTCCGGCGAATCCACGCCCGCCCTCCCGCCGGAACCCCTATGCTCCAGACCCGATTTGCGATCGCGGCCGTCGCGCTCCTCGCATGCTCCGCCACAGCCTCTGCCCAGTTCGCTCCGCCGCCCGCAAGACCCGCGGCGCCCAAGGCCGGCGCGCCGTCGCCGCGCGCGGCCTCATGCCATAACGGCGCGAGCTTCGATCGCTTCCTCGCCGACGTGAAGCAGCAGGCGGTGGCCGCCGGCGTGTCGCAGCGCACGATCGCGGAGGCCTCGCCCTATCTCGTCTACGACCAGGGCATCGTCAACCGCGACCGCGGCCAGCGCGTGTTCGGCCAGCTCTTCACCGAATTCGCCGGCCGCATGGCCGCGCCTTATCGCATGCAGAACGGGCAGCAGCACATCAAGCAATACGTTGCGGCGTTCGCGCGCGCGGAAAAGGAATATGGCGTGCCGCCCGCCGTGATCGCCGCGTTCTGGGGCCTCGAGAGCGATTTCGGCGCCAACATGGGCAATCTGCCGACGCTGAAATCGCTGGTGTCGCTGGCCTATGATTGTCGCCGCTCCGAGATGTTCGTGAACGAGACCATCGCGGCGCTGAAGATCATCGACCGCGGCGATCTGCATCCCGACGAGATGATCGGCTCCTGGGCCGGCGAGCTCGGCCAGACCCAATTCCTGCCGGTGCACTACGCCAACTACGCCGTCGACTACGACGGCGACGGACGACGCGACCTGTTGCGCTCGCCGGCCGACGTGATCGGCTCGACCGCGAACTACATCGCAAACGGACTGAAATGGCGGCGCGGCGAGCCGTGGCTGGAGGAGATCAAGGTGCCGCCGAACCTGCCGTGGGAGAAGACCGATCTCACCGTGCGCGAGCCGCGCTCGACATGGGCGCAACTCGGCGTCACCTATCCCGACGGCCGCCCCTTGCCGAACGACAATCTCGCAGCGTCCGTGCTGTTGCCGATGGGGCGCTTCGGGCCGGCCTTCATGGCCTATCCGAACTTCGCAGCCTACACCGAGTGGAACAACTCGCTGATCTACGCGACCACCGCGGGCTATCTCGCCTCGCGCATCGCCGGCGCGGCGCCGATGCGCAAGCCGGCTGCGCCGGTCGCGCAATTGCCGTTCAACGAGCTCAAGGAATTGCAGCAGCTGCTGGTGCGCGCCGGCTTCAACGTCGGCAAGGTCGACGGTGTGCTGGGGCAGCAGAGCCGCGCCGCGGTGAAGGCGATGCAGGTCAAGTACGGCCTCCCGGCGGATTCCTGGCCGACCGCCGAGCTGCTGGCACGCATGCGCGGCGGCACGGCGCAGGCGCAGCCACAGGCGACGATCAGATAGACAATCTCTCCGCAGCATTCCCCGCGAAAGCGGGGAATCCAGTACGCCGCAGCTTCTCGATTCAATCACTGCCGTCTCGGCGTACTGGATCGCCCGCCCCAGTGCGCAAGTGCGCACAAGGCAGACGATGACGGCGGAGAGTGACGAGGCAGAATTTTCGCATCGCACAAGCCTTCCCCGCGATTGTATTCTTCCATGAGGCTCCCATGTGAGTGGCTCAGGTTTTCTCCTGAGATTTCCCACTATTGAAGCGAGCATCACATGTCCTTCTACGACGCCGTCGTCCCTGCCTATCTGCAAATGCTGAACAGCGTGACCGGGCTGCTCACCAAGGCTGAGGCGCATTGCGCGGCTAAAAAGATCGATCCCGGCGTCCTGCTCGGCTCGCGCCTGTTCCCGGACATGCTGCCGTTGTCGCGGCAGGTCCAGCTCGTCAGCGATTTCGCCGCCAAGGGCTGCGCCCGGCTCACTCACAGCGAAGTGCCCACGACGCCAGACACCGAGACCAGCTTCGCGGAATTGAAGCAGCGGCTGTCCAGGACCATCGATTACGTCAAATCGTTCAAGCCCGAGCAGTTCGAAGGCGCCGATGTCAGGGACGTCACCTTCCCGGCCGGCCCGGACAAATCCATCACCATAAAGGGCCAGCAATTCCTGAGCTCGTTTTCGCTGCCGAACTTCTACTTCCACGCCGCGACCGCGCACGGCATCCTGCGCCACAACGGCGTCGAGATCGGAAAACGTGATTTCATGGGCACGAACTAACCTCGTCGAATCGCACGGCGGCCGGCAGCGGAAATCTGCTGCCGCCGCCGCAATTGCACATGAATTATGCTACGCGGGCGCTGCCGCGTAGCTCGCCTGCACTTTCCGTATGGCTCGTCCCTTGCGCCTGATGTCGCGATGCACAATTGTTCGAGACCTCTCATCGCCTGGAAGCATTCCCATGAGCCGTTCGACCAAATTGTTTGAGACCTACAAGCTCGGCCCGATCACCCTGGCCAACCGCCTCGTCATGGCGCCGCTGACGCGCAACCGCGCCGTACCCGGCAGCTTCGTACCCGGTCCGCTCGCCGCCGATTATTACGCCCAGCGCGCCTCCGCAGGCCTCCTGATCACCGAGGCCAGCCAGGTCTCGCAACAAGGTCAGGGCTACCAGGACACGCCCGGCATCTATAGCAAGGAGCAGGTCGCCGGCTGGCGCAAAGTCACCGACAAGGTGCATGAACGCGGCGGCAAGATCTTCATCCAGCTCTGGCACGTCGGCCGCATCTCGCATGTCGACCTGCAGGCGAATGGCGCAGCTCCGGTGGCACCGAGCGCGATCCGCGCCAAGGGCAAGACCTTCGTCAACGGCGGCTTCGCCGACGTCTCCGAGCCGCGCGCGCTCGAACTCTCCGAAATTCCCGGGATCATCGACGACTTCAAGCGTGCGACGAAGAACGCGCTGGAAGCCGGCTTCGACGGCATCGAGATCCACGGCGCCAACGGCTATCTGCTCGAGCAGTTCGCCAAGGACGGCGCCAACAAGCGCAACGATGCCTATGGCGGCTCGATCGAGAACCGCGCGAAGCTGATGCTGGAGGTCTCCAGGGCCGTCGTCGCCGAGGCCGGCGCCGAGCGCACCGGCATCCGCATCTCGCCGGTGACGCCGGCCAACGACATCTCGGATTCAAATCCGCAGGCCCTCTACGATCACATCGTCGACGGCCTCAGCGCGCTGAAGCTGGTCTATCTTCACGTGGTCGAAGGCGCCACCGGCGGGCCGCGCGACATCGCGCCGTTCGACTATGCCTCATTGCGCAAGCGCTTTGGCGGCGCCTACGTCGCCAACAACGGCTACGATTTCGACCTCGCCAGCAAGGTGCTGGAGACGAATGCGGCCGACCTCATCGCCTTCGGCAAGCCCTTCATCTCCAACCCCGACCTCGTCGAACGCTTGAAGGCGGGTGCGGCGCTGAACGACTGGGACAAGAACACCTTCTACGGCGGCGGCGCCAAGGGCTACACGGATTACCCGACGCTCGCGGCCGAGCCGGCGGAGTAGCGGCGGGTCGTCGCTCTCTCCTCGTCATTGCGAGGAGCCCTTGCGACGAAGCAATCCAGACTGCCTCCGTGGAAAAATTCTGGATTGCTTCGCGGAGCCTGTCATCGGGCCGCGCTTCGCGCGGACCCGTTGGCTCGCAATGACGGTGTGGTGACAGCTGTGCCCCAAGCAAGAAAGGCCGGGATCGCTCCCGGCCTTTCGTCGTTATGAGGCGTCGCTTACTGCAACGAGGCGCGCTTGGGCGGCGTGGCGGGCCACGACTTGATCAGGGTGTCGTAGTCCACCGTCTCGCCCTTCGGCTTCTCGTTGGCGAGCTTGCGCTGCGGCGCGATGGTGCCGTCCTTCTGGGCCTTGGCGAACCAGTACTCGGCGGTTTCCTTCTTGTGCAGCTTCGGACCGCAGGCGCCCTGCACGCCGGACTTCTCCAGACGCTCCAGCACGGAGTCCTGGGCCGCCGCGAGAGCATCCATCGCCTGCTGCGGCGTCTTCGCACCGGACGAGGCATCGCCGATGTTCTGCCACCACAGCTGCGCGAGCTTCGGATAGTCGGGCACGTTGTTGCCGGTCGGGGTCCACTGCACGCGCGCGGGCGAGCGGTAGAACTCGATCAGGCCGCCGAGCTTCGGCGCACGCTCGGTGAACGACTTGTCCCAGATGTCGGATTCACGGATGAAGGTGAGACCGACATGGCTCTTCTTCAGGCTCACCGACTTGGAGACGATGAACTGGAGATAGAGCCAGGCTGCCTTGCGGCGATCCGGCGGAGTCGACTTCAGCAGCGTGGCGGAGCCGGCGTCCTGGTAGCCGAGCTTCATGCCTTCCTTCCAGTAGGAGCCGTGCGGCGACGGAGCCATACGCCATTTCGGCGTACCGTCCGCATTCACCACCGGCAGTCCCGGCTTCACCATGTCGGCAGTGAAGGCGGTGTACCAGAACATCTGCTGGGCGATGTTGCCCTGCGACGGCACGGGGCCGGACTCGGAGAAAGTCATGCCCTGCGCCTGCGGCGGCGCATACTTCTTCATCCAGTCGAGATACTTCGTGATCGAGTAGACTGCGGCCGGACCATTGGTGTCGCCGCCACGCTCCACCGAAGAGCCGACCGGGCGGCAGCCCTCCATCCGGATGCCCCATTCGTCGACCGGCAGACCGTTCGGAATGCCCTTGTCACCGTTGCCGGCCATCGACAGCCAGGCGTCGGTGAAGCGCCATCCGAGCGAGGGGTCCTTCTTGCCATAGTCCATATGGCCGTAGACCTTGACGCCGTTGATCTCCTTGATGTCGTTGGTGAAGAACTCGGCGATGTCCTCATAGGCGGACCAGTTCACGGGCACGCCGAGCTCGTAGCCATACTTGGCCTTGAACTTGGCCTTGTAGTCGGGATTGGTGAACCAGTCGTAGCGGAACCAGTAGAGGTTCGCGAACTGCTGGTCGGGCAGCTGGTAGAGCTTGCCGTCCGGCCCGGTGCCGAACGACTTGCCGATGAAGTCGTTGACGTCGAGCATGGGGTTGGTGACGTCCTTGCCCTCGCCGGTCATGTAGTCCGACAGCGCAATGGTCTGGCCGTAGCGGAAATGCGTGCCGATCAGGTCGGAATCGTTGATCCAGCCGTCATAGACGTTCTTGCCCGACTGCATCTGGGTCTGGAGCTTCTCGACGACGTCACCTTCCTGGATGAGATCGTGCTTGAGCTTGATGCCGGTGAGCTCGGAGAACGCCTTGGCGAGCGTCTGCGCCTCATATTCATGAGTCGTGATCGTCTCGGAGACGACGTTGATCTCCATGCCCTTGAACGGCTCGGCGGCCTTGGCGAACCACTCCAGCTCCTTCTTCTGGTCTTCCTTCGACAGCGTCGAAGGCGTGAATTCCGCAATCCATTTCTGGATCACGGCCTCGTCGGCGGCGCGAACCGGCGCCGAGACGGCGAACGACACTGCGATGATCGCAGCGGCGCTGGACATGGTCAGAAAGCTATTCTTGGTCAATGGACCTTTCCTTCTCCTAAACTGTCGCATGTTGTTCCTCCGTTGCAGCGACAAACTTTTATACAGGCCCGGGTTGGTCCCGGATCTGGCCGTCCCTTCGCAAGCTTCAGACCGTGCGGAAAATGAGCGCGGCCGTGACCAGCGAAATTCCTGATGCGAGCCACAGGCTCGAGATTTCAAACCCCTCCTCGCCGATAGGCAGCGTGGCGATCGCGTCGGTGCCGACGAGGCCGATCCAGGCAAGGTGGATGACGGCGGCCGCGATCAGCGAGATGAACAGGCGGTCGCCGCGCGTGGTCGGGATGCGCAGCACGCCGACGCGCTCGGCCTCGGGATAGACCGCGGCGAGCCAGGTCATCACCAGAAGCGTGCAGGCGAGCGCGACGAAGAAGATCGCGGTCGGCAGCGTCCAGGCCATCCATGCGATTGACTCCATGGTTGCCTCCTTACACGCGGCCGAGCGCGAAACCGCGCGCGATGTAGTTGCGGACGAACCAGATCACGAGCGCGCCCGGAATGATGGTGAGCACGCCGGCGGCGGCCAGCAGGCCCCAGTCCATGCCGGCGGCCGAAACCGTGCGCGTCATGATCGCGGCAATGGGCTTTGCGTGCACCGAGGTCAGCGTGCGCGCCAGCAAGAGCTCGACCCAGGAGAACATGAAGCAGAAGAAGGCGGCGACGCCGATGCCGCTCGCGATCAGCGGCACCAGGATCTTGATGAAGAAGCGCGGGAAGGAATAGCCGTCGAGGAACGCGGTCTCGTCGATCTCGCGCGGCACGCCGGAGACGAAGCCTTCGAGGATCCACACCGCCAGCGGAACGTTGAAGATGCAGTGCGCGAGCGCGACCGCCCAGGGGGTGTCGAACAGCCCGATCGCCGAATAGAGATTGAAGAACGGCAGCGCATAGACCGCCGCCGGCGCCATGCGGTTCGACAGCAGCCAGAAGAACAGATGCTTGTCGCCGAGGAAACGGTAGCGCGAGAAGGCGTAAGCCGCCGGCAGCGCCACGGCGATCGAGATGATGGTGTTGAGGACGACGTATTCCAGCGAATTGATGTAGCCGGAATACCAGCTCTCGTCGGTGAAGATGCGCTGGTAGTGCTGCAGCGTCGGGGTGTGCGGCCAAAGCGTCATCGTCGAGACGATCTCGCTGTTGGTCTTGAAGCTCATGTTGACGAGCCAGTAGATGGGCAGCAGCAGGAAGATCAGGAACAGCCCCATGATGAGGCGGCGGCCGGGAATCGAATGCATCAGGCCACTCCTTCCCTAGGCTTGAGTGCGGGCACGGGCTTGAGCGCGGCCGCGGGCTTGGGCTCCGAAGGCTTGGGCTCCGCCGCCGGCTCGGCTTCCGCCTGGACTTTGCGTTCGACGCCGGCATTGGTCATGACGGTGTAGAAGATCCAGCAGACGATCAGGATGATGAGGTTGTAGACCAGCGACAGCGCGGCGGCCTTGCCGAGGTCGAACTGGCCGAGCGCGATCTTGACCAGCTCGATCGACACGAAGGTCGTCGAATTGCCCGGCCCGCCGCCGGTGACGACGAACGGCTCGGTGTAGATCATGAAGCTGTCCATGAAGCGCAGCAGCACCGCGATCAACAGCACGCGGTTCATCTTCGGCAGCTGGATCGCCTTGAACACGGCCCAGCGCGAGGCACCGTCGATCTGCGCGGCCTGGTAATAGGCTTCGGGAATCGACTTCAGGCCGGCGTAGCACAGCAGCGCGACGAGGCTGGTCCAATGCCAGACGTCCATCACGATGACTGTGACCCAGGCGTCCACGTCGTTTGAGACGTAGTTGTAATCGAAGCCGATGGCGTTGAGGACGTAGCCGAGCAGGCCGATGTCGGGACGCCCGAAGATCTGCCAGATGGTGCCGACCACGTTCCAGGGGATCAGCAGCGGCAGCGCGAGAATCACGAGGCAGGCCGCGACGGTCCAGCCCTCGCGCGGCATCGACAAGGCGACGACGATGCCGAGCGGCACCTCGATGGCGAGGATGACGAGCGAGAAGAACAGGTTGCGGCCGAGCGAGGCGAGGAAGCGGCCGCCGAGATCGGTGGAGGGATCGAGCAGCTCCTTGAACCAGCCGACGCCGTTCCAGAAGAACTGGTTGTTGCCGAAGGTGTCCTGCATCGAATAGTTCACCACCGTCATCAGCGGCAGCACCGCCGAGAAGGCGACGACCAGGAACACCGGCAGCACCAGGAACCAGGCTTTTTGGTTGACGGTCTTGTCCATCAGGCGGCTCCCTCCACCAGAAGGCTGTCGGCATAGACGTGGACGTGCGACGGATCGAATTTCAGCCCGGCATTGCCGTCCGAGCTGGCGAAGCCGCCGGGGGCGCGCGCGGCGAGCTTGGCGTCGCCGACGCGCACGCGCGCGAAGCGGATGCGGCCGAGATCGTCGATGCGCTCGATCCTGGCGGTGAGCAGGCCGGGCGCGGGCGCGACCACCTCGACGAACTCAGGACGGACGCCGATCTCGATCTTGGCCCCCGCAGGCAGGTTGTCGTAGCTGCGGTTCAGCGCGATGACGTGGCCGTCGATCCTGGCCTCGCGCCCCCTCACCTCGGCCGGCAGGATGTTCATGCCGGGCGAGCCGATGAAATAACCGACGAAGGTATGCGCCGGCTTGTCGAACAGCTCGGCCGGCGTGCCGCTCTGCACCACGCGGCCGTCATGCATGACGACCACGGTGTCGGCGAAGGTCAGCGCCTCGGTCTGGTCGTGGGTGACGTAGATCATCGTGAGATCGAGATCGCGATGCAGCGCCTTCAGCTTGGAGCGGAGCTGCCATTTCAGCTCGGGATCGATCACCGTCAGCGGCTCGTCGAACAGCACGGCGGCAACGTCGTTGCGCACGAGACCGCGGCCGAGCGAGATCTTCTGCTTGGCGTCGGCGGTGAGGCGCGTGGCCTTGCGGTTCAAATAGGGCTCGAGGTCGAGCAGGCGGCCGATCTCGGCGACGCGCCTGTCGATGTCGGCCTTCGGCACGCCGCGGTTCTTCAGCGGAAAAGCCAGGTTCTCCCCCACCGTCATGGTGTCGTAGATCACCGGAAACTGGAACACCTGCGCGATGTTGCGCTTCTGGGTTGACAGCGGTGTGATGTCCTTGCCGTCGAACAGAATTTTTCCGCGCGACGGCGTGATGATGCCGGAGATGACGTTGAGCAGCGTGGTCTTGCCGCAGCCGGACGGGCCAAGCAGCGCATAGGCGCCGCCCTGCCGCCAGGTCATGGTCACCGGCTTGAGCGCAAAGCTCTCCTGCGGCGCATCGTTGCCGCCGTAGGAATGGGCGAGATCGACTAGGTCAATGCGGGCCATGGCGCATCTCCCTCAAGAGCTTTGTCTGTTTGACGCGTTTTCTTCACGCGAACCGCTACGCACTTCGCTTGAAAACGCTATGCCCGGCGCGGCGACCAGCCGGTCCGCCGCGTCGAAGACGAAAACATCATTGGGATCGAGCACGGCATCCAGCGTCTGGCCGGGCTCGAACTCGTGCACGCCGTGCAGCACCGCCACCCAGTTCGATCCGTCGCGGGTCAGATGCACGAAGCTCTCCGAACCGGTGATCTCGGTCACCGTGACTGTGGCGTGGAAGGCATGGCGATCGGCCTCGCCGTTGGCAAGCCCGAGCTGATGGGCGCGGAAGCCGACACGATAAGTGCCGTCGGCGAGCGAGGCATAGAGGCCCGAGGCCGGCGAGGACGTGCCGCCGGCATATGCGACGTGCCCATTCTTCTTCTCGATGCCGACAAGGTTGAGCGGCGGATCCGAAAACACCTGGGCGACGCGAAGCGTCTGCGGCCGGCGGTAGACGTTGGTGGTCTCGCCCATCTGCAGCGCCTGGCCCTCCCACATGCACACCGTGTTGCCGCCGAGCAGCAGCGCCTCGGTCGGCTCGGTGGTGGCATAGACGAAGATCGCGCCCGAGGCCTCGAAGATGCGCGGCAGCTCCGCCCGCAGCTCCTCGCGCAGTTTGTAGTCGAGATTGGCGAGTGGCTCGTCGAGCAGGACGAGGTCGGCGCCCTTGACCAGCGCGCGCGCGATCGCGGTGCGCTGCTGCTGGCCGCCGGAGAGCTGGAGCGGCGTGCGCTTCAGGAACGGCTCGAGTCGCAGCAGCTTTGCCGCCTCGGCGACGCGCGCCTCGATCTCGTCGCGCGGCTTGCCCTGCACGCGCAGGGGCGAAGCGATGTTCTCGTAGACCGTGAGCGAGGGGTAGTTGATGAATTGCTGATAGACCATGGCGACCGAGCGCTGGCGCACGTCGGCGCCGGTGACGTCTTTGCCGTTGACGAACACCTTGCCCGTGGTCGGCTTGTCGAGGCCGGCGAGCAACCGCATGATCGAGGTCTTGCCTGACAGCGTCGGCCCGAGCAGCACGTTGAGGGTTCCACTTTCGAGCGTCAGCGAGACGTCGCGGATGTGTGGCACGCCTTCCACGGTCCGGGTCACGTGATCGAGTGTCACGGTCATGAGCGTCCTCCCGCTTCCAGCAGGGGACTTTGCGCCACGGCGTGGCTCCTGATCCAGTCGTCGAGGGCCGCGATCTCGTCGGCAGATAGTCGCAGGCCGAGCTTGGAACGGCGCCAGACCACGTCCTCGGCGGTGACGGCCCATTCATTGGCCATGAGATAGCGCACCTCGCGCTCGGTCAGCGTGGCGCCAAAGGCCTGGCCGAGGTCGGCGGCCGATTTCGCATCGCCGAGCAGCTTGATGGCACGGGTGCCATAGGCGCGCGACAGGCGCCGCGCATGCTCATGGCTGAGGAAGGGATAGCCGCGCTGCAGCTCGGCGATCAGGCCGTCGATGTCCGATACGTTCATGTCGCCGCCCGGCAGCGGCCATTTGCCGGTCCAGCCCTCGCGCGCTTTCGCACTGCGTAAGAAGGGCGCAAGGCGCTCCAAGGCCTCCTCGGCGAGCCTGCGATAGGTCGTGATCTTGCCGCCATAGATCGACAACAGCGGCACGCCGCCGGGCGTGTCGAGCTCGAACACGTAGTCGCGCGTCGCGGCCTTGGCCTCGCTGGCGCCGTCGTCATAGAGCGGACGCACGCCGGAATAGGTCCAGACCACGTCATCGGGCGCGACGGGCTTGGCCAGATATTCGCTCGCCGCCTTGCAGAGATATTCGATCTCTTCGGTCGTCGCCTTCACCTTGGCGGGATCGCCGTCATAGTCGCGATCGGTGGTACCGATCAGCGTGAAGTCGTCCTGGTACGGGATCACGAAGATGATGCGGCCGTCGGCATTCTGGAACATGTAGGCGCGGTCGTGGTCGTAGAGCTTCTTCACGACGATGTGCGAGCCCTGCACCAGGCGCACCTTGGCTTTCGCATTGACGCCGGCCCCGCGGCCGAGCACGTCCTCGACCCAGGGCCCGCCGGCATTGATCAGCGCCTTGGCCCGGATCTGCGAGCGCGCACCCGTCAGCGTGTCGACCATGCTGACGGTCCAGAGGCCGTCCGACTGGCGAATCTCGGTGGCGCGGGTGCGGGTGCGGATCTCGGCGCCCTTGTCGGCGGCGTCGCGCGCGTTGAGCACGACGAGCCGGGCGTCATCGACGAAGCAGTCCGAATATTCGAAGGCGCGGCTGTAGCGATTCGGGATCAGCGGCTTGCCGACCTCATCGCGCTTGAGATCGACCGAGCGGGTCGCCGGCAGCAGGTGACGGCCGCCGATGTGATCATAGAGGAAGAGGCCGAGGCGCAGCAGCCAGGCCGGGCGCAGGCCGGCGTGATGCGGCAAAACGAAACGCAGGGGTCGGATGATGTGGGGCGCGATGCCCCACAGGATCTCGCGCTCGATCAGCGCCTCGCGGACCAGCCGGAACTCGTAATATTCGAGATAGCGCAGGCCGCCATGCACGAGCTTGGTCGACCAGGACGATGTCCCGCTCGCCAGATCGTTCATTTCGCACAGGAAAACCGTGTTGCCGCGGCCCACCGCGTCGCGCGCGATGCCGCAGCCGTTAACACCGCCTCCAATGATGGCGAGATCGAAAATACGCTCCAACAGACGCATCCCCCGGCGACCGCCCGTTCGTTCGAGCGGCTACTTTCGTTTTTGATTAGATCACACCGAAAAACGAAAGCAAGATGAAAGAGAGGCGAAAGGAAGCGAAAGAGGAACTTTTTTGGTGGGCAATACGGCGGAGAAATCGGCGGGAGAACGGTCCGGTTTGGAGGCAAACGGCGCGATTGCTCAGCACAGGACAAGCTTGTGACGCGCCGGAGACCTTGAATGTAGCAACATATCTACATATCATTCTCACTACCAAGGGATTGCGACGTCGAGGGCGCAGAAACGATGGTAACCACCCTGACCAGCCGCGAATTCAACCAGGACACGAGCGGCGCCAAAAAAGCGGCCTCGCAGGGACCCGTCTTCATTACGGACCGCGGTCGCCCGGCCCATGTCCTGCTGACCATCGAGGATTATTTGCGCCTGACCGGCGGGCACATGAGCCTTGCGGAAGCTCTGGCGCAGGCGGACGCGGACTTCGATTTCGATCCGCCTCGCATTGAGGGCGGCATCTCCAGGCCCGCCGATCTCGACTGATGTTTCTGCTGGATACCAATGTCGTTTCCGAGCTGAGGCGACCGGATCGAGCGGATCGCAACGTCCTCGCCTGGGCCAACACAGTGCCCGCGGCAAGCTTCTTCATCTCCGCCATCTCGATCCTCGAAATCGAGCTGGGCGCACGCCTGATCGAGCGCGGGGACGCGGCGCAAGGCGCTGTCCTGCGCGCCTGGATCGACCATCACATCCTGGCCCGCTTCAAGGGGCGAATACTGCCGATCGATACTGCCGTGGCCCAGCATTGTGCCCAACTTCACGTTCCCAACCCACGGGCCGAACGCGACGCCCTCATTGCGGCGACCGCGCTCGTTCACGGCTTGACGGTCGTGACGCGCAACATGGAGGATTTCGAGCCGACAGGCGTTCCGCTGCTCAACCCGTGGGACGACGCTTAGTCCCTATCTCAGCCGCACCACTGGCGCAGCTTCCGGCGCGGCATCCTGGGTGTCGGCCGGCGCATCGTCGATATCGGCGCCCTTCGGCATCGCCTCGACCACCTCGATGCCCTTGCTGTGGCAGATGGTGGCGAGGCGCTCGGGGAGTTCCTGGTCGGTGACGAAGGTCTGGATCTGGGTGATGTGGGCAATGCGCACCGGCGCGCTGCGGCGCAGCTTGGTAGAATCGGCGACCAGCATGACGCTGCGGGCGTTGGCGATGATGGCCTGCGCCACCTGCACCTCGCGATAGTCGAAGTCGAGCAGCGCGCCCTCCTCGTCGATCGCGGACGCGCCGATGATGGCGTAGTCGACCTTGAACTGGCCGATCAGCTGCGTCGCGGTCGAGCCGACCACCGCGCCGTCGGCGCGCCGCACCGTGCCGCCGGCGACCACCACCTCGATGCGCGGATGGCGGTAGAGCAGCATGGCGACATTGAGGTTGTTGGTGATGACGAGGAGGTCCTCGTGCGAGGTCAGCGCGCTCGCGACCTCTTCCGTCGTAGTGCCGATGTTGATGAAGAGCGAGCAGCCGTTCGGGATCAGCGATGCGGCGGCGGCGCCAATGGCCTTCTTCTCGTCGGCGGCGACGAAGCGGCGCGCCTCATAGGCGAGATTTTCGACGCCCGAGGCGATGATGGCGCCGCCATGGATGCGGGTCAGCGATCTCCGCTCGCAGAGATCGTTGAGATCCTTGCGGATGGTCTGCGCGGACACCTCGAAGCGGCGCGCGAGCTCCTCGACCATGACACGGCCGGAGGCCCGCGCGATGTTGAGGATTTCGGCTTGGCGATGGGTCAGTCCGGTCACGGCAACGGCCTCACATCAGAATGGTGCATGGTGGGGCGGTTCGCGCCTGCGGTCAATGCGCACGACGATCACGGTTAACGGGTGAAGGTCCTCACCACGCCATTTGTCACCACGCCATGACGCTCGCAAGGCGCGCGAGCAGCGTCGGGTCGTCGAAGGCGCTCGCGGAGGCGACCGCGCCTGCTCCAACCAGGTCAGCATGGCTGAGGCTGGTGCGGATACCCACGGTCGGAATGCCGGCGGCCGTCGCAGACTGCACGCCGGTGCGGGAATCCTCGAATGCGATCGAGGTTTCCGGCCTCGCGCCGACGAAACGCAGCCCTTTCTGATAGGGCAGCGGATGCGGCTTGCCGTGCGGCAGCTCGGCGCCGATCACGAGCGCCTTGAAACGATGCGTGATGCCGAGGCCGGAGAGCAGCAGCTCGGCGTTGAGACGCGGCGCGTTGGTCACTGCGACCATGGGAATGCCGGCGCCATCGGCGCGGTCGAGCAGCGCCATCAGGCCCGGCAGCGGTGCGATCTGCCCGGCCACCAGCGTGCGGAAGACCTCCTCCTTCTCTTCGAGAATCAGGGCGCGCCGCTCCGGCGCCTCGTGCGGCAGAAAGCGATCGCCGATGGCGACATTGGCGAAGCCCTGCAGCTCGCGGGAGAAACGTGCGTGATCGAAGACATGTCCGTGCGGGCCAAGCACCTGGTTGAAAGCCTTCAGGTGCAACGGGTCGGTGTCGGCAAGCGTGCCGTCGATGTCGAACAACAACGCCCGGCCCGTTCCATCGTGTCTGGTCTCGATCATTTCCGTACTTTCCCAAATGGCCGACGCATCGATGCGGAAGGCGTATCAATACAGCCTCGATCGCGCAACGACGCATCCACATGAAGACAGCTGACACTCGACAACGCCGCGCGTCACTGCAACACTGGTTGCAAGATCAAAAAGGAGGAAACGATGACGATCAACCGACGCGATCTGGCTCTCTCGACTCTGGCCGTCTCCGCGCTTGCGTTCGCGACGCCGGCCCTCGCCGCCTCGGCCGACGAGGACGCCGTGGCGAAGAGGGTCGAGGCCTTCCGCCTCGCCCAGATCGCGGCCGATCCCAAGGCGCTCGGCGCGCTGTGCGCGGAGGAGCTGAGCTACAGCCATTCCAGCGGCAAGGTCGAGGACAAGGCGACCTTCATCGCCAACGCGACCGACGGCAAGTCCAAGTTCCTGTCGATCGAGTACAAGGAACCCACCATCAAGGTCGTCGGCCCCGCAGCGATCGTGCGTTTCCACTGGCTGGGCGAGCAGGAGATGGCGGCCGATGGGAAAAAAGTATCGACCAACCTTCACATCCTGATGAACTGGCAGAAGCAAGGCGACGAGTGGAAGCTGTTGTCGCGGGCGGCGACGAAGTTGTGACGCGTGTTAACCCTCTCCCCCTGCGGGAGAGGGTGGCCCGCTTCGCAGCGGCGAGACGGGTGAGGGGTTGCCTCTGCCAAGTAATCTCTAGCTTGTGAACGCGCCGATAGAGCCCCTCATCCGGCGCCATAGCCGAAGCTTTGCTTCGGCGTTCTCTTAAGGCACGGCCGCCGGAGGCGGCCTATGCCACCTTCTCCCGCAAGGGGAGAAGGAAGAAAGGACTACGCCGCCTCCTTCACATCGCCGTTGATCAGCTTGCGCGCGGCGCGCTCGGCTTCGCGGGCGTTGCGGAAGAGCTGGCCTTCGAGGCGGTTGAAGCGGTGGGATGACGCGAAGAAACAATAGCCTCCCTGGGAACGAACGACGATACCTGCGGTCTGCGAGTTGACTTCGATGATGTAGCTGTCCGGCATGGTCCGTGGATTCCTCAGTGCGGGCAAACAACCGGATTCCTGCCTGAAAGTTCCTCAGGCAAATCAGCCGATTTCCACCCCGAATCGACGTGCATCTGAGTACGCCGGGACCTCATCCGTTTTATGACTGGTTCTTGACTGGTTCTTGGCGAAGCCGCGACGCGGGTGACTCGTGCCGCGTTCTGCGGCGCTACAAGCGCCATCACAAGATGGGGCAGAGCGTCACGCGCGATTACGTCGCGATCGGCGGATCGTTGCGCTGGATCGCCTGGGGTCGGCCGTGGTCGTCGATCGAGACGTAGGTGAAATGACCGTCGGTGACGAGGAACGGATGCAGCTCCTTGCGCCGCAATGCCCAGGCCTCGAGATGCACGGTCAGCGAGGTGCGCCCGACGCGCACGAGATTGGCATAGACCGAGACGAGATCGCCGACATAGACCGCCTTGCGAAAATTCATCGCCTCGATCGCGACGGTCACGGTGCGCGACCGCGCGACCTTCGAGGCGAACACGCCGCCGCCGACGTCCATCTGGCTGAGCAGCCAGCCGCCGAAGATGTCGCCGTTGGCATTGGTGTCGGCCGGCATCGCCAGCGTGCGGATGCAGAGATCGCCGCTCGGCCCGGTCGCTTGTTCGCTCATATGGCTCTCACTTGAAATTGTCCCAGCCCGGATCGGGCGCGAAACGCGCGCCGAATCGTTCCGCCAGCGCGCGCAGGGTGGATACAATGTTTTCGACACCGCGCGTGCGCGCATAATTGAGCGGACCGCCGCGGAACGGCGCATAACCGGTGCCGAAGATCATGGCGCCATCGACCGCATCGGCATCGTCGACGATGCCCTCGCGAAGCGCCGCGACGCAGACATTGGACATCGGCAGCACCAGGCGGTCGATCATCTGGTCGGTGACGCGCGGCCCGGTCTCCGGCAACGGCGCTTTCTGCGCCTTGCCGTCCTTCCAGCTGTAAAAGCCCTTCCCGGTCTTGCGGCCGAGCTCGCCCCTGGCGACCTTCTCGCGTAGCCAGGCCGGCGGCGGCGGCAGGAGATCGCCGAACTTGGTGCGCAGCATGTCGCCGACGTCGAGGCAGATGTCGAGGCCGACCTGATCGGCCAGCTCGATCGGCCCCATCGGCATGCCGAACTGCTCGGCCGCGGCGTCGATCAGGCGCTGGTCGATCTTCTCGTCCAGCATCACCATGGCTTCCAGCATGTACAGCGTCAGCGCACGGTTGACGAGGAAGCCGGGCGAGCTCTGCACAGACAACGGCAGGCGGTCGATGGCGCCGACGAAGGCGAGCGCCTCTTTCAGCACTTGCGCATCGTTGCCGTCGTGACTGACGACCTCGACCAGCTGCAGCCGCGACACCGGATTGAAGAAATGCAGGCCGACCAGCCGGTCCGGCCGCGCCAGCGTGGTGCGCAGGTCCTGCAGCGGAATGCTCGACGTATTGGTCGCGAGGATCGCGCTGGGCTTCATGCGCGGCTCGATGCCGGCATAGACCTTCTGCTTCAGCTCCAGCTTCTCCGGCACCGCCTCGATGACGAGGTCGGCATTGCGAACGCCCTCGCCGTCCATATCCGGAATCAGGCGATCGAGCGCGTCGCGCACGTCGGTGGGCTTGCGGATGATCTTGCCGTAGAGCTCGGCCGCGCGCTTCACCGCGCCCGCGATCGGCTCCGCCTTCATGTCGGCGAGCGAGACGCGCAAGCCCTGCCCGGCTACCCATGCCGCGATGTCGCCGCCCATGGCGCCGGCGCCGATGACGTGGACATGTTTCACCGTGCTGCCGGAGCCTGCCGCCTTCTTCATCAGCTCGCGCAGGAAGAACACGCGGATCAGATTCTGCGCGGTCGGCGTCACCATCAGCTTGGCGAACGAGGCCTGCTCGGCCTTCAGCATCGCGGATTTGCTGCCGCCATGCGCTTCCCAGAGATCGATCAGCGCAAAGGGCGCTGGATAGTGCTCGCGCGATGCAGCCTTCGCGGCCTCCGCGCGCATGCGCTTGGCCAGCAGGCCGCGCACCGGCCCGAGATTGGCGGCGCGCGTCAGCAGACCCGGCTTGGCCCGCTTCAGGCGGCCGAACAGCGCATCCCTCACCGCGCCCTGGACATGCCGCTCCTGCGTCACGGCGTCGACGAGGCCGAGCGCCTTGGCGCGGCGGGCGTCAATGGTGCGGCCGGTCAACATCAGCGCCATCGACTGGGTCGGATTGACCAAAGCGGTGAACCGGGCGGTGCCGCCGAGACCCGGATGCAGGCCGAGCATCACCTCCGGGAAGCCGAAACGCGCGCCCTCGACGGCGATGCGCGCCTGGCAGGCCAGCGCGACCTCGAGCCCGCCGCCGAGGCAGAAGCCGTGAATGACCGCGACCGTCGGCAGCTTGAGCGCTTCCAGATGATCGACCACCGCATGCGCGGCGCGGATGCGGGTCTCCACCATGCCGGCATCGCTGGCCCCGCGGAATTCATTGACGTCGGCGCCGGCGATGAAGCCGGACGGCTTGGCCGAGCGGATGACGAGACCGGCGGGGCGCTCGGTCTCGATCGCCGCGAGCACCGCGTCGAACTCCTCCATCACGTCGGAGGAGAGCGTGTTGGCGCTGGCGTCAGCGCGGTCGAACAGCAGCCAGGCGACGCCATCGGCATCGCGCGTCGGCTTGAAGTGCTTGTAGAGACTGTCTTGCGCCGGCTGCGGCCCGAGTGCCAGCACGCGATCGCCGAGCGCGGTCATGATCCTGGAATCCATGGTCACACCGCCTCGATCAGCATGGCGCCGCCGAGCCCGCCGCCGATGCATTCGGTGGCAATTCCGCGCCGCGTGCCGAGCCGCTTCATCGCGTTGACGAGATGCAGCACGATGCGATTGCCGGAGCTGCCGACGGGGTGGCCGAGCGAAATCGCGCCGCCATCGACGTTGAGCTTTTCACGGTCGATCTCGCCGGCGGCACCATCGAGGCCGAGAATCTCGCGGCAGAATTTGTCGTCGTTCCAGGCGGCGAGACAGCCGAGCACTTGCGTCGCGAAGGCCTCGTTCAGCTCCCAGGTCTCGACGTCCTTGAGGGTGAGGTCGTTGCGCTTCAGCAGCGGCGTCACCGACATCACCGGGCCGAGCCCCATGATGCCGGGATCGAGCGCGGCCCAATGGCTGTCGACGATCGCAGCTTTCGGCGTCAGCTTGTGCCTTGCAACGGCAGCGTCGGAGGCGAGGATCACCCAGGACGCACCGTCGGTGATCTGCGAGGAATTGCCGGCGGTGACCTGGCCCCAGGGGCGCTCGAACACCGGCCGGAGTTTTGCCAGTGTCTCGGCGGTGGAGTCCGGACGAACGCCGTCGTCGTGGTCGAAGAACTTGCCGTCGCGGGAGAACGCAGTCTCGACCTCGCCCTTCAGATAACCCGCGCTTTGCGCATGCGCGAGCCGGCGATGGCTTTCGGCGGCGTAGGCATCCGACTGCGCGCGCGTGATGCCGAAGAGATGGCCGACGACCTCCGCGGTCTGGCCCATGTTCAGCTCGGTGACGGGATCGGTCAGACCGCGCTCGAGGCCGATGATCGGCTTGAGATCGCGAGGCCTCAGCTTGAGCGCCGAGGCGAGCTTCGCGGCCACACCCTTGGCGGTGGCAAGGCCGGCGAACCAGCGCACGCCGGAGTTCGGCCAGACCAGCGGCGCGTGGCTGAGCGCCTCGGTGCCTCCAGCCAAGATCATGTCGGCATGGCCTTCGCGGATATAGCGGTAGGCGGTGTCGATCGACTGCATGCCCGAGCCGCAATTGATCTGCACGGTGAAGGCGACCATGTCCTCGCCCATGCCGAGCCGGAGCGCGGCGACGCGGGCCGGATTCATCTCGTCCGCGATCACGTTGACGCAACCGAGAATGACCTGGTCGAAGCTATCGGGCGCAAACGGCTGGCGCGCCAGCAGCGGGCGGCCGCATTGCACGGCGAGATCGACCGGCGTGAACGGCCCGGGCCCCGAGCGCGCCTTCAGGAACGGCGTCCGGCTGCCGTCGACGATGAATACCGGTCGTGCCATCAGCTCGCCGCCCTCTGCTCACCGAGTTCCTGGAAGAACTGATGCACATTGACGGTTTTCCTGTAAATCGGCGACAGCGCCTCGGGCGCGAAATCGTCGACCTCGATCACTTTTGTGACGGCTTCGCGGGCAGCGGCGAGTTGCTCGCCCTCGGCCTGGGTCACCACGCCCTTGCTGACGGCCTCCTTCCAGTCGCGCAACTGCGCAGCGCGCATGCGCCTGGCGATCGCATCCGTCGCCGCGACCAGCTTGAACGCGCGCTCGAGCCGGGCAAAGCCGCCGTCGTCGTCGACATGGGCCAGATCCGGCGTGAGGCGCTCGCGGGCCGCCGACGGCTCGAGCACGATGGCAGCACATTGGTGCACGATTCGATCGGACGGGCCGAGCACCCGAGCGCCCAACGGCTGGACCACGAGCTTGAGGAAGCCGGCAACGAAGCGGTTCGGCAGGTTGGCCAGGATTTCGGCAAGCCGGTTCTCGATGGTCTTGAAGCCCGTCGCCATGCACCATTCCAGCGCGGCAAAATCCTCCTTCTGCCGCCCCTCGTCGTGCCAGCGCTTCAGCGCGGCCGAGAGCAGATAGAGCTCGGACAGGATGTCGCCGAAGCGGGCCGACAGCATCTCTTTGCGCTTGAGCGCGCCGCCGAGCGTCAGCAGCGCCATGTCGGCACAGAGCGCGAAGGCCGCGGAGTAGCGCGAGAGCTGGCGATAGAAGGGCGTGGCATCGCCCGCATCGGGCGCCATTGCAAAGGCACCAAGGGTCCAGCTGCGGCCGATGGCGCGAAACAGGGTGCGGAAGCTGTGGCCGACATGTTTCCAGAACGCCTTGTCGAACGCGGTGAGGCCGCGCTCGCGATCGGTGTCGGCGAGCGCATTCATCTCGTCGAGCAGATAGGGATGGGCGCGGATGGCGCCCTGCCCGAACACGATGAGATTGCGGCTCAGAATGTTGGCGCCCTCCACCGTGATGCCGACCGGCACGGCGCGGTGGAGATTGCCGAGATAATTTTGCGGACCGTCGATCACGGCCTTGCCGCCATGGATGTCCATGGCGTCGTCGATCGCGGTGCGCATCCGCTCGGTCGCATGCAGCTTCATGATGCCCGAGATGACGGCGGGATGGACGCCGGCATTCAGCGCTGCGCAGGTCAGCCGGCGTGCGGCATCGAGCTGGTAGGCGGTGGCGACGATCCGGGCGAGCGGCTCCTCGACGCCTTCGAACTTGGAGATGGAGATGCCGAACTGCTCGCGGATGCGGGCATAGGCGCCGGTGGTGCGCGCCGCATAGGCGGCCCCGGCGGCCGACAGTGACGGCAGCGAGATGCCGCGGCCGGCGGCGAGCGCGGTCATCAGCATCTTCCAGCCCTGCCCGAGGCGCTCCTTGCCGCCGATGACGTAGTCGAGCGGGATGAAGACGTCGCGGCCCCAATTCGGACCGTTCTGAAAGACCTGCATCGAGGGCAGATGGCGCTGACCGATCTCGACGCCGGGCAAATTGGTCGGGATCAGCGCCACGGTGATGCCGAGCTCTTCCTGGCTCCCGACGAGATGATCGGGATCATAGGCCTTGAAGGCAAGGCCGAGCAGCGTCGCGACCGGACCGAGCGTGATGTAGCGCTTGTGCCAGTTGAGACGGAGGCCGACGACCTCGCGACCCTCGAATTCGCCCTTGCAGATAATGCCGGTGTCGACCATCGAGGCGGCATCCGAGCCGGCTTCCGGGCTGGTGAGGCCGAAGCAGGGAATCTCGCGCCCGTCGGCGAGCCGCGGCAGCCAGCGCTGCTGCTGCTCCTTGGTGCCGAAGCGCATCAGGAGCTCGCCGGGGCCGAGCGAGTTCGGCACCATCACGGTGACCGCGGCCGCAATCGAGCGGGTCGAGATCTTGCGCACCACTTCCGAATGCGCGTAGGCCGAGAAGCCGAGGCCGCCGAACTCCTTCGGAATGATCATGCCGAAGAATTTTTCGCGCTTGACGAAGTGCCAGACGTCCTGCGGCAGGTCGCGCGTTTCCCAGAAAATCTTCCACTCGTCGAGCATGGCGCAGAGCTCGTCGACGGGGCCGCTCAGGAACGCCCGTTCCTCTTCCGTCAGCGTCGCCTGCGGGACCTTCAGCAGCTTCGACCAGTCGGGGTTGCCGGTGAAGAGATCGGCATCCCACCAGACGTCACCCGCCTCCAGCGCCTCGCGCTCGGTGTCGGACATCGCCGGCAGCACGCCGCGCGCCCACGAGAAGATCGGCTTTGTGATGGTGTCGCGGCGGAAGCTCATGGCAGACCTCATGCATCGGCGCGGAGACAGGTCATTTTAGCGGAAATCGGCTGGCGGAGGCGAACATCTCGCCTGCAACATTGACGCGGCCGGGCAGCCGCCCGAGGCGATAACGGCTGGGGCGTGGGTGCAGTTCCGGGAGGAGATTTGGGGCAGTGTCTCTCAGCGTCATTCCGGGCTCGCGCCTAACGGCGCGCCCCGGAATGACGGAGTGGCCTAATCCGGCCGGACCATCTCGAACATGTTTTCCGGCTTGATCTCGAAATAATCGCCGCGACGGCCGGCGCGGACGATGGGGCGGGCGGCGGCGGTCTGGTAGACGCCGTCCTTGATCAGGGCCTTGTCGATGTGGACGGCGACGACCTCGCCGAGCGTCAGCCAGGCATCGGCCTCCCTGCCGTCGGCGCCCTTGAGGCGGACGATGTCGGACACCTTGCACTCGAAGGCGACCGGGCTCTCGCCGACGCGCGGGACATTGACGAGCTTGCCGGGCACGGCAGTGAGGCCCGCGACCTCGAACTCGTCGACCTCGGGGGCGACATGCGCGGCGGTCGCGTTCATGTGCTTGGCGAGATCCATCGTGGTGAGATTCCAGACGAACTCGCCGGTCTGCTGCATGTTCTCGACCGTGTCCTTCCAGTTGGTCGAGGAGAAGCCGATGATCGGCGGCACGTAGCAGAACGCATTGAAGAAGCTGTAGGGCGCGAGATTGACGTGGCCCCTGGCGTCGCGCGAGGAGATCCAGCCGATCGGCCGCGGCGCGATGATGGCGTTGAAGGGATCGTGCTTGAGGCCGTGGCCCTTGGAGGGCTCGTAGAAGTACAGGTCTTTATCGGTCACGCTGCTTCCTTTTCGTCATTGCGAGCGCAGCGAAGCAATCCAGACTGTCTCCGCGGAGGGATTCTGGATTGCTTCGCTGCGCTCGCAATGACGGAGTATGTTGATCCGTCCCAGTCCACCACCAGCCGGTTGGCCAGGAGGCGGTAGGCCTGCTTATAGGAGGAAACGCCCCCGCCCGTCAGTGGCGCGGCGACAGACCGGCGATGACGAAATCGATCATCTGGTCGATGGTCGGGCCCGGCTTGGTGGCGCACTGGGCGATCATCTGGGGGTGGAAGAAGCGGATCATCGCGGTGCATGAGCACAGCGCAGCCTGCTGCAGGTCCGGCGCCTCGAACTCGCCGGAGGCGACGCCTTGCGCGATCATCTGGCCGATGACGCCGGCGATGCACTCCATATGGGCAACGCAGACGTCCCAGTCCTCCTCCATCGCGATCGCGACCATCTCGTGCAGCTTGTTGTCGCCAACATAGCGCTCGGTGTTCATACGATGGATGGTGGTGAGCAACTCGCGGAAGCGCTCCTTCACCGGACCGGGCTTTGCCACGATCCGCTGCGCCTCCAGCTCGACCTCGCCCATCAGCGAGCGGGCCACCGCCTGATGGATCGCCTTCTTCGATTCGAAGAAGCGATACACGTTGGCGGGGCTCATCCTGAGCTCCTTGGCGATGTCGCCGACGGTCGTCTTCTGGTAGCCGATCTGGCGGAACAGCCGCTCGGCCACCTCGAGGATGCGATCCCGGGTGTCGACTTCGATATGTTCCGAAACAAGGGCCATCAGTCAGGACTCGCTGGTCAGCAGTCTTCTCATCTATTCAGCCGCTTCGGCAAGCGGAATTGCGTGCGGGTCATCGCTCCCATGCTGCGGCGCGGCAGGCTGTTCGGGCGTGCCTGCCTCGTCCAGGCTCTTGCGGAACCAGAGGGCGTACAGGCCCGGCAGGTACAGCAGCGTCAGGAAGGTCGCGACGAACAGGCCGCCCATGATGGTGATCGCCATCGGGCCCCAGAAGGCCGAGCGCGACAACGGTATCATGGCGAGGATCGCGGCGAGCGCCGTCAGCACCACCGGCCGGGCGCGGCGGACGGTCGCCTCGACGATCGCCTCGCGCCGGGTCAGGCCGTGGCTGACGTCGGTCTCGATCTGGTCGACCAGGATGACCGTGTTGCGCATGATCATGCCGGCGAGCGCGATCAGGCCGAGCAGCGCCACGAAGCCGAACGGGGCATTGGCGACGTTGAGCCCGAGCGAGGCACCGACGATGCCGAGCGGCGCGGTCAGGAACACCAGGATCAGGCGCGAGAAGCTCTGCAGCTGGATCATCAGCAGCGTCAGCATCACCATGACCATCACCGGGAAGAGGATGAAGATCGAGGCATTGCCCTTGGCGGATTCCTCGAACGCGCCGCCCGCCTCGATGCGGTAGGCCGGCTCGAGATGATCCTTGATCGGCTTCAGCTTCGGCGTGATCTGGTTGGTCACGTCGGGCGCCTGCACGCCGTCGACGACGTCGGAGCGCACGGTGATCGCCATGTCGCGGTTGCGCCGCCACATGATCGGCTCCTCGTGGGCGTACTCGATCTTGGCAATCTGCTGCAGCGGCACGGCGACGCCGTTCTTCGAGGTGATGGTGAGGTCGCCGACGCCGCCGAGGTCGAGGCGTTCGGACGGGATCGCGCGGGCAACCACGCCGACCTTCTCGATGCCGTCGCGCACGGTGGTGACCTGCGAGCCCGAGATCAGCATCGCCAGCGCCTGCGAGACGTCCTGCGGGGTCAGGCCCATGGCGCGGGCGCGATCCTGGTCGACGACGAGCTTGAGGTAGGGCGACTGCTCGTTCCAGTCGAGCTGCACGTCCTTGACGCTCTTGTTCTCCCGCATGACGTCGCGGACCTGATAGGCGATCTCACGCACCTTGTTGGCGTCGGGGCCGATCACGCGGAACTGGACGGGAAAGCCCACCGGCGGACCGAAATTGAAGCGGTCGACGCGCACGCGTGCCTCGGTCAGGAAGCCCTCGGCGGCCGCGGTCTCGATCTTGGCCTTGATGCGCTCGCGCGCCTCGACGCCCTTGGCGACGATGACGATCTCGGCAAAGGCCTCGTTCGGAAGCTGCGGATTGAGGCCGAGCCAGAAGCGCGGCGAGCCCTGGCCGACATAGGCAGTATAGGTCTCGATGTCCTTGTCGTCCTTGAGCAGCGTCTCGGCCTTCTTCACCGCCTTCTCGGTGACGTTGAAGGCGGTGCCTTCCGGCAGGCGCAGCTGCAGGAACAGCTCGGGCCGCTCCGAGAGCGGAAAGAACTGCTGCTGGACATGGCCGAAGCCGACGATCGAGGCGACGAAGACGCCGACGGTCGCGGCCACCACGGTGATGCGATGGTTGACGCACCATGTCACGATGGCGCGCAAGCCGCGGTACATGCGGGTCTCGTAGACCGCATGCGGATCATGATTGTGATGCGCCTTCATCTCAGGCAGCAGCTTGACGCCGATATAGGGCGTGAAGATCACCGCCACGAACCAGGAGGCGACCAGCGCGATCGCCACGATCCAGAAGATGCTGCCGGCATATTCGCCGACCGCTGAATTGGCAAAGCCGATGGGGAGGAAGCCAGCGGCCGTGACCAGCGTTCCCGTGAGCATCGGAAACGCAGTGGATTCCCAGGCAAAGGACGCCGCACGCATGCGATCCCAACCCTGCTCCATCTTCACCACCATCATCTCGACCGCGATGATGGCATCATCGACCAAGAGCCCGAGCGCGATGATCAGCGCGCCGAGCGTGATGCGGTGCAGGTCGAGCGACATCGTGTTCATGACAATGAAGACGATGCCGAGCACTAGGGGCACCGACAGCGCGACCACGATGCCGGTGCGCCAGCCGAGCGCCAGGAACGAGACGAACAGGACGATGACGAGCGCTTCCATGAAGGAATGCACGAACTCGCCGACGGCGTGCTCGACCACCTTGGGCTGGTCGGCGATCAGCTTGACGTCGACGCCCTGCGGCACCGCCTTCATGAAGTCGGCCGTCGCCTTCTCGACCTCCTTGCCGAGCTCGAGGATGTTGGCGCCCTTGGCGGTGACGACACCGATGCCGATGGCGGGCTTGCCCTCCTGGCGCACGACGAAGCTCGGCGGATCGACATAGCCGTGGGTGACGGTGGCGATGTCGCCGAGACGGAACACCCGGCCGTTGCTCTCGACCGGCGTTTCGGCGACGGCCTTGGCACCGTCGAGCGCGCCGGTGACGCGCAGCGGCACGCGCTGCGAGGAGGTCTCGACCGTGCCGGCCGGCGTCACGTTGTTCTGCTTGGCGAGCGAATCGAACAGGGCCTGCGGCGTGATGCCGAGCGTGGCAAGCTTGGCATGGCTGAACTCGACGAAGATGCGCTCATCCTGGTTGCCGTAGACGTCGACCTTGGTGACGCCGGGCACCTTCAGCAGGCGCTGGCGGAATCCTTCGGAGACCTTCTTGAGCTGGGCATAATCGGCGCCGTCGCCGGTCATCATGTAGAGGATGGAATCGACGTCGGAGAACTCGTCGTTGACGACGGGCCCGAGAATGCCGGACGGCAGCTGGCCCTGCACGTCGACCAGCTTCTTGCGCAGGAGATAGAAAAGGTAGGGCACGTCCTTCGGCGGCGTGTTGTCGCGGAAGGTGACCTGGAGTGCCGCGAAGCCGGGCTTGGAATAGGTCTGCACCTTCTCGAAATAGGGCAGCTCCTGGATCTTCTTCTCGATGGGATCGGCGACCTGCGCCTGCATCTCCTGCGACGTCGCACCCGGCCACATGACGGAAACGTTCACCGTCTTGACCGTGAAGAACGGGTCCTCCGCGCGACCGAGCTTCTCATAGGAGAAGAAGCCGGCGACGCCGAGGATGATCATCAGGAAGAGCACCAGCGTCGGATGGCTGACGGCCCAGGCCGAAAGGTTGAAGCGCTTCATCGCACTCTCCGAAAGACGATCCAGTTGCAAACAACGACAGCCGCTCTGCTTAAACCGTCGTCGCGAGGCAGCGAAGCAATCCAGGGGGCTGGGCAGGTTCTGGATCGCTTCGCCGCTTCAGCCTCTGCTTAGGGACAAGGGCCGAAACTCACCTCACACGACGAAACTCGTAAGAATTTCCTAGAACGACAGTGACGACACGATCCGCACCCGCTGACCGGGATCGAGCTTCTGCACGCCGAGGGCGACGATCTTGGCGCCCTCTTCCACGCCGCCGGTGATGACGACGTCCTTGCTCTCGTAGGACTTCACCGTCACCGGCTTCAGCGCGACGGAGCCGTTGTCGTCGACGACGTAGAAGGACGGCTTGCCGCCTTCGTTGAACAGAGCCGACAGCGGCAGCCGCGCGACGCGCTCGCTGGCGGCATCCGACAGCGTCAGCGTCGCCGTCATGCCGAGCGCGACCTTGTCGTCGGCTTCGGGCAGCGAGAACTTTGCCAGATAAGTGCGCGTAGCCGGATCGGCCGCCGGTGCGATCTCGCGCAGCTTGGCCGCGTACTTCTTGTTCGGCTCGGACCAAAGAGTGACGCTGGCGACGCCCGACTTGGCGCGTCCAACCAGCGTCTCAGGGATCGCGACGACCGCTTCCTTCTCGGCAAAGCGGGCGACACGGATCGAAGCCTGGCCCGCGGAGACCACCTGGCCGGGCTCGATCAGCGTTGCGGTGACGACGCCACGGGCGTCGGCAACAAGCGTCGCGTAGGAAAGGGAATTCTTGGTCAGCTCGACCGAGCGCTCGGCCCGGTTTAGGCGTGCACGGGCCTCGTCCGCAGCGGCGCGACTCGAATCCAGCTGCGCATCGGTGGTCCAGCCCTTGGCCTTCAGATCCTTGGCGCGCTGCTCGGCAGCGGCGGCCTGGGCCAGCACGCCGGTTGCGGCGGTCTGCTCGGCAACGGCCTGCTCGGCCTGGAGCTTCAGGTCGACCTCGTCGAGGGTCGCAAGCGGCTGGCCGACTTCGACCGTCTGGCCGACTTCGACGAGGCGCTTGGCAACCTTGCCGGCGACGCGGAAGCCGAGATCGCTCTCGATCCTGGGACGGATGGTGCCGACGAAGCTGCGCTCCGGGGTCTCGGAAGCGTAATGGGCGGTTGCCACCAGAACCGGCCGCGGCGGCTCGGCCTTCTCGGCGACGGTGTCATTGCACCCTGCCAGCGAAACGGCCATCAGGGCGAGCGCGGCTCCTGCCAAAAGCTTGGAATAGCTCGACAAAATCGACCGGACGAACATCGTAGGACACTCCTGCATCTCGATTGAGAGGAATGTTGACTGTTCACTGATAAAAGTCAATAATCGTCAGTCATCAGGAATGCGTGATCGTTAAGGGGTGGTAAGGAGCAGCCTCTACGCACCGCTGGAAATTTGCGGGGTCTCCTGTTAGGTTACATGTAACCAAGGAAAAATGCGCGTGAGCACTTCGAAGCCCAAGCCGTCTCGTCTGAAGGTCCAAGCTCACCGCGATCGATTGCGGGCGCAGGGACTGCGACCGATCCAGATTTGGGTGCCGGATGTGCGTTCGGCATCCTTCAAGGCGGAAGCCCATCGTCAATCGCTCGCCGTCGCGAAGAGTACTCAGGAATATGACGATCAAGCCTTCATCGACTCCGTTTCCATGTTGAACGAAGAATGAAGCGCGGCGAGATCTGGACACTCGCTGGAGGCAAAGACTACGCGGGAAAGCCGCGACCTGCGGTCATCGTCCAGGATGACAGCTTCGACGCGGCGAACTCCGTCACGGTTTGCGCCTTCACGACCAACGATACTGAAGCACCTCTGTTTCGCTTGGCGGTCGACCCGACGGAAAACAATGGTCTAAGGGTTCTGTCCCGCCTGATGGTCGACAAGATCACGACTGTGCCCAGGTCCAAGATCGGAAAGTTGGTGGGACGCCTCGACGACGAAGACCTCTTGCGTCTCAACCGCGCGATGCTCGTTTTTCTTGGATTGGCTGGTCCGCAAAGAAGTACCGATTAGCCCGTTGCCCGGATTTCATTGCACTCCCTCCCGGCGACACCAGGACCGCGCTATCGCCCCTGGCCGGCGAATTCGTGCTTGCTGTCGTGGCCGCCGAAAAAAACGAGAATGCCCGCGATCAGAGGCAACACGGCAAGGACGAGTAGACCGGTCGAGGTCTGCCCCGTCGCTTCCTTGACCCAGCCGATCAGGTAGGGCCCGCCGAAGCCGGCGAGGTTGCCGATCGAGTTGATCAAGGCGATCGCGCCTGCGGCCGCAGTGCCGGAGAGCCAGGCGGTCGGCAGCGTCCAGAACACGCCGAAGCAGCAGAACACGCCCATCGCGGCGATCGTCAGCGCCGCCATCGTGAGAGTCGGATCAGTCAGATGGGAGGACACGGCGAGGGCGACCGCGGTGAGCAGCAGCGGCGCGCCGACATGCATGACGCGCTCGCGGCTCGCATCCGAATGCCGCGCCCACAGGATCATAGCGATGGTGCCGAACAGATACGGGATCGCGGTGACGAAGCCGGTCTGGGCGTTGGTGAGGCCGAACGCCTTGACGATCTGCGGCAGCCAGAACTGCATGCCATAGAGCGCGCCGACGAAGCCGAAATAGATCAGGCTGAGCGCGATCACCTTCGGTGAAGACAGCGCCTCCCCGAGCGAGAAATGCTTCACCGCCTGCTTGGCCGCTACTTCCGAATCGAGCTTCGCCTTCAGCCAGGCCTTCTGCTCGGCCGAGAGCCAGTCCGCCTTCTCCGGCTTGTCGGTGAGGTAGAACCAGGTGACGATGCCGAGCAGCACCGACGGGATGCCCTCGATGATGAACAGCCACTGCCAGCCTTTCAGCCCCATCATGCCATCGAGCCCGAGCAACAGGCCCGAGATCGGCGCGCCGATCACGGTCGAGACCGGCACGGCGATGGCAAACGCGGCGAGGAAGCGGGCGCGATATTCGGCCGGATACCAATAGGTGAGATAGAGGATAATGCCCGGGAAGAAGCCGGCCTCGGCGACGCCGAGCAGGAAGCGCAGGACGTAGAAGCTCGTGACGCCGCTGACGAGCGCCATTAGGGCGGAGATGATGCCCCAGGTCACCATGATGCGGGCGATCCAGCGGCTGGCGCCGAATTTCTCCAGCGCCAGGTTGCTCGGCACCTCGAAGATGAAATAGCCGATGAAGAAGATGCCGGCGCCCCAGGAGAAGATCAGCGGCGTGAATTTCAGGTCGGCGTTCATGGTCAGCGCGGCGAAGCCGAGATTGACGCGGTCGAGATAGGAGAAGAAGTAGGCCAGCACCAGGAACGGAATCAGGCGCCAGGAAATGGCGCGGATGGTCGAGGTTTCGATGTCGCTCTTGCTGGCGCTCTCGGCACCGCCGGCGGAACCGGCATAGGTGGTCTGGCTCATGGCTTCCCCCGGGTTGTTGCTTTTCTTGGGCGTGAGGCGGTTTTGAGCATCGCGGGCAAAGAGTCAATGGAGCGAGCAATGCACGGAGCGCAGCCGGATCAACCTGTGGCGCCGATGCGGATCTCGCTGATCCGCGCCGGCCTCGCCCTCGCGGTGATCGTCTGCGGGCTGTCACTGCGCTGGTACGGATTCCCGCTCGGGTTTCCAGCCTTCGTCGTGAAGTATGGCGGCTCGCTGCTGTGGGCCACGATGGTGTTTCTGCTGGCCGGAGCCGTGCTGCCGCGACTCACGCGGACGCAGATTGCGGCGATCGCGGCTGTGATCGCGGTCGTCGTGGAATTCTCCCGGCTGGTGCACACGCCATGGCTCGATGCGTTCCGGCTGACCACCGCCGGCGCGCTGCTGCTCGGGCGCATCTTTTCGCTATGGAATTTGGTCGCTTATCTCATCGGTATTGTCGTCGGCGTCTGGCTCGACGGCTGCGCCGCACCATTGCGCACGCTCAACCCGCAAACGGCCGGCTCGACCCGCGAATGATCAGTTCCGTCGGCACGGTGAGACCACGGCCGCGCTCGATCTCGTCGCCGCGCATCCGCTCCAGCAGCATGGTCGCAGCGTGGCGGCCCATGGCTGACAGATCCCACGCGATCGCCGTGATCGGCGGCGTGTACAATTCGGCGAGGTCGGAATCGCTGCCGGCCACGACCGAAATCCCGTCCCCAACGGCAACGCCCATCGTCCGCAGCGCGCGCAGGCAGCCACTGAGCGTGTCCATCGCAGCGACGAAGAGCGCCGTCGGAGGCTCCGCAAGGCTCATGAGCGAGGCCGTCGCCCGATAGGCGTCCTCACTCGAAAGCACATCGTCTCGCAACAGCCTCGGATCCGGCGCGATGCCCGCCTCCGCGTACGCCGCACGAAAGCCCTCGAGGCGGCTTCGCGACGGAAAGGCCTTGAGGTCGCCGACCAGCATGGCGATCCGCCGGTGCCCGAGACCGAGCAGATGGCTGATCGCCAGACGGGCGCCCGCGCGATGATCGGCGGTGACGCGATCGAGCGCCTCGATGCGATCGCGGTCGATGAGCAGCACCGGCATCGGCGCCTCCGATAGCGCCTCGCGGACGTCCCGGTGCTGCTCGTCGCTCAGCGTCATCATCACGCCGTCCACGCGGCGCCTGCGGAAGCCACGCAGCAAGGCGATCTCGATTTCGGGCCGGTTGGTCGTGCTCGCCAGCAGCAAGGTGTACCCGGCTTCGCGCAGGACCGCCTCGGCCTCCTTGATGAACAGGGCAAAGCGCGGGATGTCGAAATCACGGATGGCGCAGGCCACCAGCCGCGACCGGCCCGCGCGCATGCTCTGGGCCGTGACATCGACCTCGTAGCCGAGCTGCGCCATCGCCCTTTCGACGCGCTCGCGCAGCTCCCTGGTCACCGCGGGATGATCGTTGAGCACACGGGATACCGTGCCGACCGCGACACCAGCCTCCCGGGCGACGTCCTTGACCTTCACGGTTTGCGATCGTGGCGCGTGCGACGGCATGCCACCTTATGAACCGGTTCACCTCCTTGAGCAAGGCAGGACCACACTGGTTTGCACTGAAATTAGCCAATCAGCAGCATCCCGGTCCTCAAGATCAGAATTATGATGAACCGGTTCATTGACTCCGCAGCAGAACCCGGCACAATGGCCGTCGGCGGTGAAACGCCGCGCCAGGAGACCCCAGTGATGCCGCAGCCCAGGATCGCCTTTGTCGGATTTGGCGAGGCCGCGCGATGCTTTGCATCGCATCTTGCGGCGCAGACCGATGCACCGATGGTCGCGTTCTGTCAGGGCAAGACCAACGCGCCGCCCTACTCCGCGGCCTTTCGTGCGATGGCGGCCAGTTGTGGCGTCATGCTGGTCGACCGGCTCGAGGACCTGTCGGACGCGGACGTGATCTTTTCCGCCGTCGTCGTTGCCGTCGCGGCTGAGACAGGTGAGGCGATTTCCAGGATCATTCGTCCCGGCTCTCTCGTGGTTGACATCAACGCGGCGACCCCGCGCACAAAAAAGCAAGTCGCCGCAGCCGTGGAGGCGCGCGGCGGCCTGTTCGCGGACGCGAATCTGATGGGATCGGTCGACCTCTACGGCGCTGCGGTCCCGCTCTACACATCCGGCAGCGGCGCGGCGCGATTCGCGGAGACTTTCGGGCCATTGGGCTTCCGCATCGAGGTGGCCGGTGCAGACGCCGGAACGGCGGCCGCGGTGAAGATGCTGCGGAGCGTGGTGACCAAAGGCATGGAAGCGCTGCTGGTCGAGGCGCTGACCGCCGCGACGCTCGCCGGCGTGCGCGACGAAACCATGCGCGGGCTATGCGCCTCGATGGATGCCACCACGTTCAGCAAGTTCCTGGACATGTGCGTCCGCTCAGACGTGCTGCATGCCGAACGCCGTGCCGTGGAAATGGACGGCGTGGCAGCGGGCCTGCGCGAATTGGGCTTTGATCCCGTCATGACGACGGCCACTGCGGCGCGCTTGAAGGTCTCCGCGCGCCTGGGCCTGCGGGAGGAATTTTTGGAACGCTCCGGCTACTCGGCCGACGAGGTGCTGGACCGATACGCTCATGTCGTGTCCGGAGCCTCGGCGGGGCTCGAAGACAGGCCGTAGACCGGACGACGACGAGGCTCACTCCGCCAGCTGAAACCGCTCGAAGCGGTCGAGCTCCTCTTCGATCACGCGTTTCAGCTCCTTGCGTCCCGCCGTCTTCCTGCCCTGCCCGACCCAGGTCCATTTCTGCATCAACAGCTTCTTGTTCTGCCGATCGGTCTTGAGATCGAGCGCGGCGACGATCTCGTCGCCGACCAGCACGGGCAGCGCGAAATAGCCGAGCTTGCGCTTGGCTTTCGGCACATAGGCCTCGAACAGGTGGTTGTAGCCGAAGATGAGGTTGGTGCGCTTGCGCTGGATGATCAGGGGATCGAATGGCGAGAGGATGTGGACGAGTTCGGGCGAGACCTCATGCGGCTCGAGCGCTGCAGGCGAAGCCCAGTGCTCCTGCTTGCCGGCGCCCTCGATCGCGACGGGCACGAGCTCGCCGCGGCGGACGCGCGAGGCGATCAGGCGCGCGATTGGCTTCTTGCTCGGCGCATCGAGATGGCAGATCGAATCGAGGCTGACCACGCCCTGCGAACGCAGCGCGCGGTCGAGCAGATAGGCCGTGATCTCGCTTGCCGCCGCCGCCTTCGGCAGCCTGTCCCAGCCGAAATGGCGCGTCGTCAGCTCATAGGTCTTGAGCATGCCCTGGCGCTCGCTGATGGTGACGGCGCCGGTATAGAAGGCGAGCTGCAGCGCCCGCTTCGAGGGCTTGCGGCTCTGCCACAGATGCTCCTTCTCGACGAGCACGTCGTCGTCGATGTCGCGGATCGTCAGCGGACCGGCGCGCAGCAGCCGCATCACCTTGCGCGTGTCGGCCGGCTTCACCGCGGCGAACCATTTGTGCCCCTCGCGGCGGTGCTCGCGCATCGCCGGCAGGAAGAAGCGGAAGTCGTTCGCCGGCACGTAGGAGAGCGCGTGGGTCCAGTACTCGAACACGGTCTTGTCGATGCTCTGGGCATGGCGCAGATCGGCGCGGCGGTAGGACGGGATCCGGCTGAACAGGATGTGGTGATGGCAACGCTCGATGACGTTGATGGTGTCGATCTGCACATAGCCGAGATGGGCGACAGCGGCCGAGACGGCCTGTGCGCCTTCGCCGAACGGAGCGCGGTCGGTCAGCCGCTGGGCATGCAGCCAGATCTGCCGGGCCTGTGTCGTCGAGAGCGGAAGCGGTTTGGACGTGCGGGGCATTGCAGCGTGCAATGTAGCGGGATTCGCCGCGAGGCAAAGAAGCAGGGACACGAAAAAGCCGCGCTGCCATCTGCTGCCAGCGCGGCCATGACCTGTGGGATCAGGCGGAAGCCTACTTCTTCATCGCCATCGACTTTTCGGCGCTCATATAGTGCTTGCACGCTCCGCGCATGTTGCCCTTGCTCATGTCGGAATTGGCCGCGGCCATCGACTTCCTCGCCGCCATCTTGGCGGGCGTGTCTTCGCCGCCCATGCCGGCAACGAGCTTTGCCATGTTTGCACTGGTGCACGCCATCTTGGCGGCAGATGCGGGGGACAGAGCAAGTGCGGCGAATGCCGTCGCGAGCAACAGGGTCTTCATCAAGTTCTCTCCTCGAGTAGGAAGCCGGCTTGATGCCGGCCCACGCGACAGCCATTCTTCAGCCACAAGTTTGCAGGGAAAAGACAATTTCGTTGCTGCGCCGCAGTGGTACCCCCCTTTCAGCGTGCGGCTTTTGGGCGCTCCCCGACGCTGCCGGTGGCAACCTCCGGCTCGCAGACGGCCGCGCCGCTTTGAATGTGACCAAAATCACATAAGAGCCGTTGAACCTGCCCTAGGCTCGCAGCATCAAATCGCCATCAGGCGTTACAACGAGGATACCACGATGACCCATTTCAATAAGTCTTTTGGACTGACGGCGATCACCCTGACAGCCGTTCTTTCGATGACGGCGAGCCTTGCGCTGGCTGGCGACAAGAACTTCTCCGCCGACCAGATCGTCGATGCGCTGAAGCCGAAGCCGGCGACCCGCGGCCTGTCCGTCGGCCCGCAGACCGACACCGCCGTGCAGGCCAAGGAAGCGAGCTTCCTGAACACGGTGCGCAACCGCTCGACCCGGTCGCTGTCGACGGGCGAGCGCGAGCAGATCGCCGAGTTGGCAGCGACCAAGCCGAAGATCGATCTGGAGATCCAGTTCGACTACAACTCGGCCGACATCGCCAAGACCTCGATGGCCTCGGTGCAGGCGCTCGGCAAGGCCTTGTCCGATCCGGCGCTGAAGGGTTCGACCTTCGTCGTCGCCGGCCACACCGACGCGACCGGTGGCGAAGATTACAATCAAGGTCTCTCCGAACGGCGCGCCGACACCATCAAGAAGTACCTGATGCAGAATTACGGCCTCAACGGCAACGATCTGGTCACCGTCGGCTACGGCGAGACCAAGCTGAAGGATGCCGCCAACGGCGCTGACGCCATCAACCGCCGGGTCCAAGTCGTGAACATGGACACCAAGACCGCGGCGAAGTAGCTCTCGGCTCCTGGGTTAAGACACGCCGCCTGCCGCAGCCCGGCGGGCGGCGAAGTCATATCCAGCTTTGGAACAGCATCAGCCGGTTGAAGCTCCCCATCGTGGTGCCGACGAAGGCCGCGGAAATCGGCAGCATCACCGCAAAGCCGGCCGCCGCGACGCCGACAAAGGCCCACAACAGCCAGCGCGGCAGCCCCTCGCGGCGCAGCACATAGACCAGTGCCAGGGACGCCGCGGTCGCAGCCGGCAGGTAGTAATAGATGAAGCCCAGCGTGCGCGGCAGCAATGCCCAGGCGAGCCAGGGACCGAAGTAGAATGCCGCGATCAGGAATGCATCCCAGCGCCGCGCCACGATGAAATCGCGCAGCACGATGGCGAGTGCGGGCAGTGACGCCCACAGCACGAGGGGATTGCCAAGGAAGACGATCGCGGCGACGTGGTCCTCCGCGGTCTTGTCGAACAGGAACCAGACCGGGCGCGCGAGCAGCGGCCAGGACGGCCATGCGCTCATATAGGTGTGGCCGGCGATCGCCGTCGTGGTGTTGTCGGCAAAGATCCGCCGCTGCGCCTCGATCAAGTCCGGCAGCGACAATCCGTAGAGCGGAACGAAGGCCGCAAGATAAGTCATGCCCGGCAGGACGGCGAAGCAGAGCGCGACATGATGCAGCTTCAGGCCGGGCCAAAGTTCCGGCCGATACCAGTCGTCCGGCCTCGCATCGGCGAACAGCGTGTGCCAGCCCTGCATCAGGCGGATCAATGCAACAATGACGATGCAGACGCCGAGCGGGAACAGGCCACTCCATTTGCACGCGGCCGCAAGGCCGAACAGGCTGCCCGCCACCGCGAACAGCGCTTGCGGCCGCTCTCTGCGAAACCCATGCATGAAGGCGGCGGTGGCGAGCAGGCCGAAGCCGAGCGCGAAGATATCGAGCATCGCGATGCGCGCCTGCACGTACAGCATCTGGTTGAAGGCCGCGATCAGTGCGGCGGCGATCGCCGGCGACTGCGCGCCGAACAGCGCGAGTCCGCACAGATAGATCGCGGCGATCGCGAGCGCGCCGAACAAGGTCGCAGGATAGCGCCAGCCCAGCGCGTTGTCGCCGAACGTTGCGATCGATGCCGCGATCAGCTCCTTGGCGAGCGGCGGATGCATCGGATTGAGCATCGGCTGCGACATCGCGGGCGCCAGCATCTGGCGCGCCGCCGGCACGTAATGCACCTCGTCGAAGACGAATTTGTCCGGCGTGGTGACGCCGATCAGCAGCGCCAGATGCGCGATCAGGAAAATCGCGACAGCAATCGCTGCGCTCCGCGACACCTTCGGAACCGCAGGCAATTCGAGCGTCTTTTGTGGAGCTGTCTTGCGTGACAAATCGGCTGCACCGCGGAGAAAAATAAACTGCTTCTCGTCATTGAACGCATTCTGCCGCAACTGTCACCAAGCATGACGCACGTCCGGCGCCGCTTGTGATAATTCCGCCACATCAGAAGCGCGCGCGATCCGGTACGATCAGGGACACATCGATCGGTTGCGAAATGAATTTGCGCTTTTGGCTTTTACCCACACTGCTTACGGCCGCAATCTGCGCGGCATCCGGCGCCGAAGCGCAGTCGCGCGTCGGCCAGGCTGTCGTCATTCAGAACGAAGTGGTGCGGGTCGCCGCGACCACGACGCCGATCAATGTCGGCGACAGCATGCTGCGCGACGAGACCGTGCGGACCGGCGCCGACAGCGCGGCGCGCTTCGTGATGGCCGACAGCACCAACCTGTCGCTCGGCCCGAGCGCCACGCTGAAGCTCGACCGCACCGTGTTCAACGACGAGCACAGCTATCGTGACGTCGCGATCCGCATGACCACCGGCGCCTTCCGCTTCGTCACCGGACACTCCGACAAGGCCGCCTACAAGATCACGACGCCGCTCGCCACCATCGGCGTGCGCGGCACCACGCTCGACATTCTCTCGCAGCGCGGGCGCTCCGTCGTCGTGCTTCAGGACGGCGCGGCCAGCGTCTGCACGAAGAGCGGCCAGTGCGTGCAACTCACCCAGCCCGGCGACACCGCCATCATCACCTCGACCGGCGGCAAGGTGAGCATCACCAAGACCAACACGCCGCCCTGGACCTTCGCCGCCAATTGCGCCGCGAGCGCCGGGCTGTGCGCGGTCAACCAGTACGCCGGCGCCTCGCCGACCATCACGCCTGCCGTCGAAGACGACGCCATGCTGTGCGGGCGGTGACGATGTTGAACCGGACAAGACAGTTTGCGATGCGGGCGGCGTTCCTCGTCGCCTTTGCATTCTGCTCGGCCGCGCTCGGCATCGGTTCAGCCGCAGCTCAGTCGCCGTCGCCCTCGCCAAGCCCCTCGCCGTCTCCTTCTCCCTCGCCCAGCCCGTATCCGTCGCCGAGCCCGACACCGACCGGTGCGGACTCGAGCGGCAATTCGATCGGCGGCCTTGCCAACCAGCGCTTCAACCAGATGATCACCAACCGGGTGCTCGGGACGGTGCTGCTCGGCGTCAACGAGCAGATCAATTGCGGCGACTGCATCAGCGCGTTCGGCTCGGCCGGCTCGTTCTCGGCCGGCATCCACGGCCGCAAGGAGCTGACCAACAATCTGTCGCTGCTCGCCGGCATCGCCTACACGCATTACAACGAGGGCGGCTACAAGATCACGAGCGCACCGATCGGCGCCTTCGCACTGCGCTACGACTTCACCGACTGGGGCTCGTCGCGCCCGTTCTTCGACGTCGGCGCGATCCTGACGCCGTGGGAGAAGGCGCGCTACACGCGAAGCTACGACACCAGCCTCGGCCCGGTGAGCGTGACGAGCTCGACCAACGCGTCCAACTACGCCGTTTACGGTCGCGCCGGCTGGATCAGCCGCCTCTCGCCGCGCGACGAAGTCGCGGCCTCGATCGAGGTCTGGCAGCTCTGGCAACGCGTCTCCGGCTATAGCGACAGTACCGTGGCGTTCAATCCGTTCGACGCCAGCATCGCTGATGGCACCGACCGCACCAGCCTCGTCAAGATCGGCGGCCAGTGGACGCATCTGTTCGGCAGCAACATCGAGACCAACATCAATGGCGGCTGGGTGCAGTCCTTCGCCAGCCACAGCGGCATCGTCGCCACCGTGACCGGCCAGGGCACGGTGGTGCCGACCATGGGCAACCAGGGCTGGTTCGAATATGGCGGCCGCCTCGGCTTCCGCGTCCAGAAGGGCTGGATCGTGGACCTCTTCGCCAACGGCACGCTCGGCCCGCAGCCGGTCGGCAACACGATCCATGGCGGCGTGGGGCTGCGGATTAATTATTAGCGGCGAGCACGGTACCGTAGGGTGGGCATAGCGCAGCGTGCCCACCGCCTCTCTCAAACGGAAACAGATGGTGGGCACGGCGCTACGCGCCTTTGCCCACCCGACGGCACCTTCGTCGCGGTCACGCCGCCGACTTGCCCTCGAACGCGCGCCGCAGCACCTCGACGTCAAGCTTCACCATCTTCATCATCGCCTGCATCGCACGTGCGGCCGCCGCCTTGTCCGGGCTCGACAGGAACTCGAACATCACCTTCGGCACCACCTGCCAGGCCACGCCCCAGCGATCCCTCAGCCAGCCGCACTGCTCCGCCTTGCCGCCATGGGCGAGGAACGCGTTCCAGACGCTGTCGACCTCTGCCTGGTCGTCGCAATGGATCATCAGCGAGATCGCGTGGGTGTATTCCATCTTCATGCCGCCATTGAGCGCGACCAGCTTCTGTCCGGCCACGGTGAACTCGACGACGAGCACGGAGCCTTCCTTGCCGGACGGGCCGTCCGCGACGTTGCGCTGAACGTGCGTGATCGCCGAATTCGGGACCAGCGAGACGTAGAATTTTGCAGCGTCCTCGGCATCGCCGTCGAACCACATGCAGGGCACGAGCTTGGACATGATGAATGCTCCTCTTGAGGTCTATTGGTGTCGGCTCAGGCGTTCGCCAGGTCGGGCTGCAGCGGGGCGGCCGAAAGATCCATCCAGTTCACGCCCCACATGTGGCCATCCGGATCCTCGAAGCTGCGGCCGTACATGAAGCTGTATTCGTCCTTGGGACCGGGATCGGCCACCCCGCCTGCAGCTGCGGCCCTGGCGACGATATCGTCGACATCGCCGCGGCTGTCCGCCGACAGGCAAAACAGCACCTGGTTCGAGGTCCTGGCGTCCGCGATCGGCTTCGGCGTGAATTGGCGGAATTTGTCGTGGGTCAGCAGCATGGCGAAAATGGTCTCGGAAAAGACCATGCAGCTCGCGGTCTCGTCGCTGAATTGCGGGTTCTTGACCGCGCCGACCGCCTCATAGAACGCGGTCGCGCGCTCGAGGTCAGTCACCGGCAGGTTGACGAAGATCATCTTGGGCATCGGAAGCTCCTTGGCGGGGTTCTGCCCAAGGACGGACGGCCAGGCCGCCATCCGACACCGCTTCCGATATTTTTCTTAGACCCCGCAGGACACTGTCCCGCCGTCCCCGTCTTACTTCTTCTCGTTGGGATCGCGGTGCACCGGGTCGATCCACAGCACGGTCTCGGGTTTCTCGACCGGCTCGATGTCGAGGTTGATCGCCACCGCCTCGCCGTCGCTGCGCACCAGCACGCATTCCAGCACCTCGTCCGGGCTGGCGTTGATTTCCTGATGGGGCACGTAAGGCGGGACGAAGATGAAGTCACCCGGGCCGGCTTCTGCGGTGAACTGCAGGCTCTCGCCCCAGCGCATCCGCGCCTTGCCCTTCACGACATAGATGACGCTTTCGAGATGGCCGTGGTGATGCGCGCCGGTCTTGGCGTCCGGCTTGATGCTGACGGTGCCCGCCCACAGTTTCTGCGCGCCGACGCGTGCGAAATTGATCGCGGCCGCACGGTCCATGCCCGCCGTCGACGGCACGTTGGTATCGAGCTGATTGCCGGGAATGACGCGAACGCCGTCATGTTTCCAGCGATCGTGATCATGACCATGGTCATGGTGGGAATGCGAATGGTCATGGCCGGTCATTGGACTTGCTTTCTGTTGGTTCCGTGCGCGGCAAACTAACCCAAAGCGGCGCCCGTCAGCCATAGCAAAATCGGAACCCTCGTAGCCGCCCAGCGTTGTCATTCCAAGCCAATCGAAAGGAGATTTTCATGGGCAGCACGACCGACAAGATCAAGGGCACCGCCAACGAGGCGATCGGCAAGGCCAAGCAGGGCGTCGGTGAAGCCACCGGATCCGAGCGCATGAAGGGCGAAGGCGTGGTGCAGGAAGTGAAGGGCAAGGGCCAGCAGGCCATGGGCGATGCCAAGGACGCCGCAAAGGATGCGATCGATCGCGCCGCCGCATCCGCAAAGCGCGCAACGGAGTGACACGCGTCAGATCGACATGAAAGACCGGCCGCGAGGCCGGTCTTTTTGCTGTGCCGTCACTTCACTGCGAGCAATTCCACGTCGAACATCAGCGTCGCGTTCGGCGGGATCACGCCGCCGGCACCGCGGGCACCGTAGCCGAGCTGCGGCGGGATGATCAGCGTGCGCTTGCCGCCGACCTTCATCGAGGCGACGCCTTCGTCCCAGCCGGCGATGACACGGCCCTTGCCGATCGGGAACTCGAACGGCTCCTTGCGATCGACCGAGCTATCGAATTTCTTGCCCTTCTGGCCGTTCTCATAAAGCCAGCCGGTATAGTGCATTACGCAGATCTGGCCGGGCTGCGGCGAGGCGCCGGTGCCGACGGTGGAATCGATGATCTGCAAGCCTGAAGCTGTGGTCATGGTCTTTCCTGCGGTCTGGGCCGAGGCCGTGGTGGAAACGAAATGCGACACGCTGGCGATCAATGTGATCGCGAGTGCCGACATCAGGGCGAGGAGCGCGCGCTGGAAACGCTGCATAAAACACCTTCCGTTTGAGGCGGGAGGTGTCTAACCCAACGCCGTCGCCGTTTCCACCCCCCTTTAGAGCTCGATATTCTCCAGCCGGACCGGCAGCTTGCGGATGCGCTGGCCGGTGGCGTGATAGATCGCGTTGCAGATCGCCGCGTTGGTGCCGACATTGCCAAGCTCGCCGAGGCCCTTTGCGCCCACCGGGTTGATGTGATCGTCCTGTTCGGACAGCATGATCACCTCGACGCCGGGCACATCGGCATTCACGGGGACGAGGTAATCGGCAAGATTGTCGTTGACGTAGCGCGCATTGCGCTCGTCGATCTCGGTGGCCTCGAGCAGTGCCGAGGACATGCCCCAGATCAGGCCACCCATGAGCTGGCTGCGCGCGGTGCGCGGATTCATGATCCTGCCTGCCGCGAACGCGCCGACCAGGCGGGGGCAGCGGATCTCGTGCGTGAAGCGATTGATGCGGACCTCGACGAACTCGGCGCCGAAGGCATAGGCGATCTGGTCCTTCATTTGATGGCCGCCGACCAGCCGGACCTGCCCATTGTGCATGGCGCGGAAGGAATCCATCGGCGCGCCGTCCGGCTTCCACTCGCCATATTCTTCGACCACGCCGACGCCGAGCGCATCGAACGCCTTCTCGATCTCGAGCGGACGATCGCCCTTCCCCGCCTGGGTCGACGGTGCCGGGCTGATGCCGACCGTCTCCTTCGCCTTGTCGGCGAGGCTGTCGCTCGGCATCACGGCCTTGAGCAGGCGCTGCCTGATCTGATCGCACACCATCATCACGGCCGAGCAGGTGCTGGCTGTGGAATTGGAGCCGCCGGCAACCGGGGCGGGCGGCAGGTCGCTGTCGCCCATGAAGACCGCAACCTTCTCCAGGGGCACGCCGAGCCGCTCGGCAGCAGTCTGGGCTATCACGGTGTAGGCGCCGGTCCCGATCTCATGGCCGGCGATCTCGACGCGGGTGCGGCCGTCACGGTGCAGCCGCACGCGCGCGGCTGACGGCGCCATCAGCGTCGGATAGCACGTGGCGGCGCAGCCGTAGCCGATCAGCCAGTCGCCGTCCGACATCGATTTCGACTGGGGCGAGCGCTGCGACCAGCCGAACGCCTTGGCAGCCTCGTCGAAGCACGCCATGAGCGATCGCGACGTGTAGGGCTTGCCATCGATCGGATCCCTGGTGGCGTCGTTGATACGGCGTAGCTCGACCGGATCCATGTTCAATTTGACGGCAAGCTCGTCCAGCGCGCTCTCCAGCGCGAACAGATACGGCACCTCCGGAGGCGAACGCATGAAGCCGGGCGTATTGCGATCGGCACGCACGATCGAGACCAGGCTGTCGACGTTCGGACAGGCATAGAGCCGCGTCGTCGTCTTGGTGCCGCCGACGCAATAGGCATCGGAGCGCGAGGAGACTTCGGCCCCCTCGTGCCTCAGTGCCACCAGCTTGCCGTCGCGGCTCGCGCCAAGCTTGATTTCGTGGCGGGTCTCGGCGCGATGGGTCGTGATGGTAAAGCCCTGGTCGCGGGTCGGGACCAGCTTGATGGGCCGGTTCACGTGCTTGGCAATGGCGGCGATGATGGCAGTGCGCGGCGTCATCGAGCCGCGCGAACCAAACCCGCCACCGACATAGGGATTGACCACGCGCACCTTGTCGGCGTCGATGCCGAGCTGCTCGGCCACGCCATTCTTCAGGCCATAGACATACTGGCTGCCCTCGTAGATGACGAGATTATCGCCCATCCAGGCGCAGCTAGTCGTGAACAGCTCCATCGGATTGTGATGCTGCGTCGGCGTCTCGTAGGAGGCAACGAGCTTGACCTCGGCCGCATCGAACGCCTTGGCGAAATCACCGACCTTCGGGTCTTCCTTGAACTGCGAACTTTGTCCTTTCGCGGCGGCTGTCGTCGTCCCCGGCGAATCGAAGGTTGCGCTGGGCGCAGCAGCGCTATAGCTGACCTTGACGCGGTTGGCCGCCTCGCGCGCGGCCTCGTAACTCTCCGCGACCACCACGGCGATGATTTGGCCGTCATGGGCGATCTCGGCCGATTTCAGCGGCTGGATCGTGGTGCCGGCATAGCCGCCATTGCTGAACAGCTTCGACTCCTTCAGCTTCGGGGCGTTCTCGTGCGTGACGATCTCGATCACGCCGCGGACGCGCCTGGCATCGTCGAGGTCGAAGCGATCGATGCGGCCCTTGGCGATGGCGCTGGTGACCAGGAACGCATAGGCCGGATTGTCCAGCGGCATGTCGGAGGCGTAGGTCGCCCGCCCCGTGACCTTTGCGGCCGCATCATAGCGCGGCACGGGCTGCCCCATATTCGTCTTGGGTCCGGGAGCTGCAGCGGTCATGATCAGATCTCCATCATTGCGGCCTGCTGAAGCGCACGTGCCACGACACGCTTGCCGAGCGCGATCTTGAAGCTGTTGTGCCGGCGGCCGCGGGCGTCTGCGAAGGCGGCCTCGCCAACACGCTGCGCGAGCCCGTCATCGAACCTCTGTCCCTTCAACAGCGCCTCGGCCTCACGCGCCCGCCACGGCACGGTGGCGACACCGCCGAGCGCGACGCGCGCGTCCCGGATCGTGCCGTCCTGAACGTCGAGCGCGATCGCAGCTGACGACAGCGCGAATTCGTAGGATTGCCGATCGCGGGTCTTCAGATACACCGAGCGCGGCCAGCGGCCCTGAATCGAGAACGCCGAGATCAACTCGCCGGGCTGAAGCGCGGTCTCGATGTCAGGCGTAGTGCCCGGCGCCTTGTGAAGCTGCGCGAACGGCATGCTGCGCGTACCGGCCTTGCCGGTGATCTCGACCATCGCATCGAGCGCGATCAGCGCCTGCGCGAAATCACCGGGATAGGTCGCGATGCACTGGTCGGAGGTCCCGAGCACCGCATGCATGCGGTTGACGCCATCCATTGCGGCGCAGCCCGAGCCGGGATTGCGCTTGTTGCAGTTCTCATAGGAGACATCGCGGAAGTAGTTGCAGCGCGTCCGCTGCATCACATTTCCGCCGAGCGTTGCCATGTTGCGCAGCTGAGCGCTGGCTGCGAGCTTCAGCGAATCCGCGATCACCGGATAGCTGCGCTGGATCTCGGTGTTGGCGGCCACGTCGGACATCCTCGCCAGCGCGCCAAGGCGCAAGCCGTCGCCGCCGGGCGCGATCGCAGACCAGGCACGGGCCAGCGGATTGATGTCGACGATCGCGGTGGGCCGCATCACGTCGAGCTTCATCAGATCGATCAGCGTGGTGCCGCCGGCAAGCGGCTGCGCCGCCGCCTTCGTCAGCGATTCGTTAGCGGCCGCAGCGGCGCCGAGCGCCTGCACGGCCATGTCGGGGTCCGATGCTCTCTGGTACAAAAACGGTCGCATACGCCTAGCCTTTCATGATCTCGGGCGCAGCCTGCTTCACGGCAGCGACGATGTTGGGATAGGCGGCGCAGCGGCAGATATTGCCGCTCATGTATTCGCGGATGTCGGCCTCGCTGCCGGCATGGCCCTCCTTCACGCAAGCGATCGCCGACATGATCTGACCGGGCGTGCAATAGCCGCACTGGAACGCATCGTTGTCGATGAAGGCCTGCTGCATCGGATGCAGGTGGTCATCGGTGGCGAGGCCCTCGATGGTCGTGATCTCCTGCCCCTCGGCGGCAAGCGCCAGCGTCAGGCACGATAGCACGCGGCGATCGTCGATGAGCACCGAGCAGGCGCCGCACTGGCCGTGGTCACAGCCCTTCTTGCTGCCGGTGAGCTTGAGATGTTCGCGCAAGGCATCAAGCACCGTGGTGCGCGCATCGATGCTCAGACGCTTGTCCTTGCCGTTGACGTTCAGCGTGACCTCGACGGGAAGCGACGGATCCTGCGCCGCCGGCGCCCGCGCGTCCTCCGACGCCGCGCGCGCTGCGATCGGGATCAGCGCGCTGCCAGCCGCACCGGCCATGAAGGCGCGTCGGTCGAATCCGGATGATCTGGAACCTGGTTTGTCGGGCATGGCAGGCCTCCGCCGCTGATCTGCAAAGCAGCGCACGCCTGCACCGCTCATCGCCCCTTAACCTGGAGCAATGAGTGCAGTTCCGGATGAGAGAAGGCGGCGCAGCAAATGCCGCGCCGCCCTTCGTCAACTTTTCCTGATCTCGCGTGGGGAACTGCGCGGGCGATCAATAGCCCAGCGCGCAGCCGTCCTTGCGCGGATCGGAGCCGCCGGTCAGCGTGCCCTTGTCCCAGTCGATCCAGATCGCCTGGGCGCCGCCGAGCGGGCCGACCACGCTGGTGGTCTTGTGACCGAGCTTCTTCAGGCCCTCGACGACGGCCGCCGGAACGCTGTCCTCGAGCTGATACTGGCCCTCGTAGTGCAGGCCGCGCGGCATGTCGATCGCCTCCTGCACGTCGCAGCCGTAGTCGAGGATGTTGGTCAGGAGGTGAGTCTGGCCGGTCGGCTGGTACTGGCCGCCCATCACCGCATACGACATCGTGGAACGGCCGCCCTTGGTGAGCAGGCCCGGCATGATCGTGTGCAGCGGGCGCTTGCCGCCTTCGATGCAGTTGGGATGGCCCGGCTGGATGCGGAAGCCGCCGGCGCGATTCTGGAACAGGACACCGGTCTTGTTCGAGACGATCGCAGAGCCAAAGGAATGCGCAACCGAGTTGATGAACGAGCAGACGTTGCGGTCCTTGTCCACGACCGTGATGTAGATGGTCGAGGGATTCATCGGCGGCGCGACGTTCGGCAGGTCGAGCATGCCGTCCATGCGGATCTTGCCGATGTGCTCGTCGGCAAAGCCCTTCTCGAGCATCTCGGCGACGTTGATCTTCATGTGCTCGGGCGAGGCGACATGCATCTCGCGGTTCATATAGGCGATGCGCGCGGCTTCCGCTTCGAGGTGGAAGCGCTCGACGCTGACGGGTGCATACTTGGTCAGGTCGAAGCGCGACAGGATGTTGAGCATCAAGAGCGCCGTGACGCCCGGGCCGTTCGGCGGGCACTGCCAGACGTCGTAGCCCTTGTACATGGTGCCGATCGGCGTGGTCACTTCGGTCGTGTGCGCGGCGAAATCGTCGAGCGTGTGCAGGCCGCCGATGCCCCTGAGAGTCTCGACCATGTCCTCGGCGATCTCGCCCTTGTAGAAGGCGTCGCGGCCGTCCTTGGCGATGGCGCGCAGCGTCTTGCCGAGCTCGGCCTGGCGGATGACGTCGCCGGCGACCGGCGGCCGGCCGCCCGGCAACAAATAGCTCACGGTGTTGGTGCCGTTCTTCAGCTTCTCGAACTGGTTCTTCCAGTCGAAGGCGATGCGCGGCGCAACGACATAGCCTTCCTCGGCCGCCTTGATCGCGGGCTGGAGCAGCCGGTCGAAACCGAACTTGCCGTGATCGCGCAAGACGGTCGCGAAGGCGTCGATCACACCGGGGATCGAGACCGCATGCGCCGAGGTCAGCGGCACGGAATTGATCTTGCGCTCGAGATACCAGTCGGCATTCGCCGCCTTCGGCGCGCGGCCGGAGCCGTTATAGGCGACGATCCTGCCCTCGCCGCGCGGCTGGATCAGCGCAAAACAGTCGCCGCCGATCCCGGTCGATTGCGGTTCGATCACGCCGAGCAGGGCCGAGCCGGCGACCGCCGCGTCCACTGCCGTGCCGCCCTCACGCAGCACCTCGATCGCGGCGAGCGAGGCCTGCGGATGCGAGGTTGCCACCATCGCGTTGGTGGCATGGACCGTGGACCTGCCGGGGAAATGGAAGTTTCTCATCGAATGTCTTGCTCTCTTGGCCGTCGGCGCGATTGGCGCGCCATCTCGAAACCGCGCGTCTACATGACACATTCAAGCCCAACGGGGCAATGCTGGCATACCAGGAAAATGGCAGCCATCCGCTGGGCGTATAGACCTTTTGCCCGGCTTTCGCGATGCGGGTTTTCCGGGCGCCGGCCGCCTGCTAAACGAGCGGCCATGAACACGGCTTACAAGGTCTGCGCCTTCTATCAATTCGTCGCCCTCCCCGATTACCGCGAGCTGCGGGAGCCGCTGCGCGCCTGCTGCGCCGGCCTTGGGCTGAAGGGCAGCGTGTTGCTGGCGCAGGAGGGCATCAACGGCACGGTCGCCGGTGCGCCTGAGGCGATCGACGCCTTCGCTCACGAGCTCGCACACGGCGACATGTTCGGCGGCAGGCTCGACAATCTCGAATTGAAATTCTCCGCCGCGGAGGCGATGCCGTTCGGACGGCTGAAGGTGCGGCTGAAGAAGGAGATCGTCACGCTGGGCGATGCGGCCGCCGATCCGACGCGCCAGGTCGGCACCTATGTCGATTGGCGCGAATGGAACGCGCTGATCGCCGCACCCGACACGCTCGTGCTCGACACCCGCAACGCATTCGAGGTCGCGATGGGGACGTTCGAGGGCGCGGTCGATCCCGGTATCACGAGCTTCGGCCAGTTCAAGGACTTTGCCGGCGAGCGGCTCGATCCGGCACGGCACCGCAGGATCGCGATGTTCTGCACCGGCGGCATCCGCTGCGAGAAGGCGAGCGCGCATCTGCTCGCGCGCGGCTTTGCCGAGGTCTTTCACCTCAAGGGCGGCATCCTGAGATATCTGGAAGAGGTGCCGGAGGCGGAGAGCCGCTGGCGCGGCGAATGCTTCGTGTTCGACGAGCGCGTGGCGCTCGGCCACGGCTTGCGCGAGCGAAACAAGGACGTGACGCGTGACGAATGAGATCAAGACGCTGAGCGAGCGCATCGACACGCTGGAGACGCGTCTCGCCTATCAGGACGACACGATCGAGACGTTGAACCAGACCATCACCGCGCAATGGAAGCAGATCGACAGGCTGACGCGGCAGATCACCGAGCTCAGTGCTCGGCTGCAGGAGGCCGAGGCAAATGCGCCGGGGCCTGCCAACGAGCGTCCGCCGCATTATTGAGCGGTGTTACTGGCCGGACGCCTTGGGCAGCAGGTCCATGACCTCGCCCGACATCACCACGCGGTCGCGGCCCGCGGCCTTGGCGGCATAGAGCGCTTGGTCGGCAGCTTCGACCAGCGCAGCGACCCCCGCGGTTCGTTCGAACGCCGGCCGGCAGGCTGCGCCGCCGAGTGAGGCAGTGACGCATCCAGCCGCGGAATTGCTCCCATGCGCGAGGCCGGCCTCGTGAATGGCAGTGCGGATCCGTTCGCCGACCCGTGCGCAGCCGGCGGCGTCGATGTTCGGCAGAAGCATGACGAATTCCTCACCGCCATAGCGCGCCGCCAGATCGCCGGCGCGCTGCGCTTCGGCGGCGATGATCTTTGCAATCAGGCGCAGGCACGCATCGCCCGCGGGATGGCCGTATTGATCGTTGTAGGCCTTGAAGTGATCCACGTCGATCATCAGCAGAGCAAGGCTGGAGCGGTCGCGATAGGCGCGCGCCCATTCCTCCTTCAGGCACTCGTCGAAGCGGCGGCGATTGGCAAGGCCGGTGAGGCTGTCTTCGATCGCCAGCGTCTCGAGCCTGGTTTTCAGCTTCTTGTGCTCGGTGACGTCGCGGGAGATCGCGACCACGCCGTCGACGCGGCCATCATCCTTGCGCGTCACCCGCATGGTCGATTCGAGCCAGATCTCGCCGTTCTGCCGGTGCCGGTTGCGGTAGACGAGACGCGCCTCCTCCTTCTCGCCGCGCTTCATGGCGTCGACGGTCGCCTGGACCTCCGGCAGATCCTCCGGATTGACACCCGCGAGGGCCGGCGAACCGATCAGCTGATTGGGACGCCAGCCGAGAACGCTGACCGACGAGGGCGAGACATAGCGCAGCCGCTCATCGAGGCCGATGCGGGTCACCATGTCGCTGGAGCCTTCGGCGAGCAGGCGGAAATGCGCCTCCGTCTCGGCCAGCGCGACGGCCATGCGCTGGCCGCGCTGCAACTGCCGCACCAGCACGCCGCCGATGACCGCGATCAGCATCACCAGTGCGAGCACATGGAGCATGCGGGAGATTGCCGCCGCGCGCCAAGGCGCGAGCAGCTCTTCCTTGTCGACGGTGGCGAGCAGGAGGAGCGGGAATCGGCTGCTGCGATTGAAGAAGCTGACGCGTTCGGCACCGTCCAGCGGCGAGCTGAAATGATGGGCGCCGCTAGGCCGTTGCAGGCTCGGCTCGCGGAACAACGGCCTGTCGGCGACGCTGCGCCCGACGAACGTCTCGTTGCCGGGATTGCGCGCGAGGATCAAGCCGTCGCCATGCGTCAGCGCCACGGAGCTGTTGCGGCCGATCTCGAACTGCTCGTAGAAATGCGACAGATATTTCGAGCTGATGGTCGCGAGCACCACGCCGCCGAAGCCGCCGTCCTGCTTGCTGAAGCGGCGTGACAGGGTGACGACCCATTCGCCGTCCAGCAGGCTCTTCACGGGACGGCCGACATGGGCCTCGCGCTTCGGCGAAAGCTGGTGATGTCGGAAGAAGGCATCGTCGCTGAAGGTCGTGCCGATCGTACCGGGTGAGGTCAGCCAGTTGCCCTGATCGTCGATGATGGCGAGGCTGTGAATGCGCGCGATCGCCTTCTTGCGCGCGTCCAGCAAGGTGCGCAGCTTCGCGATCGTCTCTGGCGCGGTACCGTCCATCTCCAACCGGCTGACCACGCCGACGACGCCGGAATCCAGGAGATCGAGGCTGTCCTCGGCATGCTGGGTCAGCGAACGCGCAACGTTCGCCATCTCCGCCTCGGCGCCCTTGAGCACCGCATCGCGTGCCGCCCATTCACGCCAACCGCTGACGCCGAGGATGGTCGCGCAGGTCAGCGCGACGAAAGCCGCCGCGCGCAGCGGCAGGCGGCTCCATCCGGCTCGTTGGGTAGCACTCATGCGGCAGGGTCCTCCGATCGTTCGGAAACCTCTGCCGCTTCTGTTATTTAATCCTGAAATCCCTACCGGAATACGCGGCGGTCTCCGCCCTTTCCAGTAGTCCTACGGACGCGGCGATCGGCGCATCGCTAACAAGGCATTAGCGGGCCTATCGGAATCCGGCGCGCCCGACGCCGCTAGCTGAAGATGGCCTTAACCCTGGCCCAGAGCGAGGGATGCTCGGCGTCGGCATCGGCCTTCGAGGGCGTCGGCTGCGCCGCGCTCACGGGATCGGAAGCCGGGAACGTGTCCCTCAGCCCGTCGTCGAGCTTGGATTGCCGATCGGCAGCGAGCGCCTCGCGCAGGTCTTCGGCGTGCTTGTCGTGCGGCGCGGGGTTGAATGTCTCAGCCATGATCTCCTCCATTGGCTGGTCAACGCGGCCCGATCGTCCAGGTTCCCCTGTTCCGCTGAGGGCCGCGGCGGTGTATCAGGAGGCACAACCTGCTTCAGGACCATTCGTGCCCCAGTCTTCGACGAAACCCTTCCTCGACGTTCTCTCCGGCCAACGCCAGACCGTCCCGCCTCTGTGGATGATGCGCCAGGCCGGCCGCTATTTGCCGGAATATCGCGAGGTGCGCGCCAAGGCGGGCGGCTTCCTCGATCTCTGCTTCAACCCGGAGCTCGCCGCCGAGGTGACGCTGCAGCCGATCCGCAGGTTCGGCTTCGACGCGGCGATCATCTTCTCCGACATCCTCGTCATCCCCTATGCGCTCGGACGTGAGGTGCGGTTCGAGGCCGGCGAAGGTCCGCGGCTCGAACCGCTGGACGATCCGGCCAAGGTGGCGACGCTGGCGACGCGCGCCGATTTCGGCAAGCTCGCGCCGGTGTTCGAGGCGCTCAGAATCGTGCGCGGCACGCTCGATCCCAAGGTCGCACTGATCGGCTTCTGCGGCGCGCCGTGGACGGTGGCGACCTACATGGTCGCGGGCCACGGCACGCCGGACCAGGCGCCGGCCCGGATGATGGCCTACCGGCATCCGGAAGCTTTTTCAGAGATCATCGACGTGCTGGTCGAGAACTCAATTCAGTATCTGCTGGCGCAGCTCGCCGCCGGCGCCGACGCGTTGCAGATCTTCGACACCTGGGCCGGCGTGCTGCCGCCGACCGAGTTCGCGCGCTGGTCGGTCGAGCCGACGCGGCGCATCGTGGAGGGCGTAAGGGCCAAGGTGCCCGACGCGAAGATCATCGGCTTCCCGCGCGGCGCCGGCGCGCTGCTGCCTGCTTACGTCGCGGCAACCGGCGTCAACGCCGTTAGCATCGACTGGACCGCGGAGCCGGCCTTCATCCGCGAGCGGGTGCAGAGCAAGGTCGCGGTGCAGGGCAATCTCGATCCGCTGGTGCTGATCACGGGCGGCACCGCGCTCGACCGCGCGGTCGACAACGTGCTGGCCAATTTTGCGCAAGGGCGCTTCATCTTCAATCTCGGCCACGGCATCCAGCCCGAGACGCCGATCGCCCATGTCGAGCAGATGATCAGGCGTGTGCGGGGCTGAGGGTTTCGCCGCTTCGGGCGCGGCAAAACAAAAAGTGCGAAAAACAACCCCATGCACAGTAGCCAAGTCATTGAAAACCTTGGACTGGCATGAATCGCCTGTGCGTTTTGACTTGTCGGGCAAAACAGGCGCAAAATGACATCATTGCAGATCGCGATTTCGGCATGCTTCAGCGCGGCCGGCTGCGCTCGATGATCTCCGCCGCACCCTTCGTCAGCAGGTCCAATCCCACCGCGCGGCCGAGCTCGCGCGGGCGATTGGCGGGCCCGGTATGCGAGGCTTCGATGATGGTGTTTCCGGAGAGGTCGAGCACGGAGGCGGTGAGCGACATCTGGTCGCCCGCGATGGTCGAGAAGCCCGCCACCGGCGAATTGCAGTGGCCGTTGAGGACCCACAGCACCTCGCGCTCGGCGTCGGCGGAAGCGTGCGCAGAGGCGTCGTCGATCGACGACAGGATCTGTCGCGTCTGCCAGTCCTGCGCGGCGCATTCGACCGCGACGATGCCCTGCCCTGCCGCCGGCAACATCTCCACTGCTGTGAATTCGTAGGCGATGCGATGGGCAAGACCGACGCGATCAAGACCCGAGCGCGCCATGATCAGCGCATCCGCAGGCCCCACAGCGCCACCATCCGGCAGGCGCTGTTTCTCGCCGTTGTCGAGCTTTCGCACGCGCGTGTCAGCTGCGCCGCGGAAGTGGATCACCTCCACCTCCGGAAACAGGCGCCGCGCATAGGCCGCCCGACGCACGGCGTTGGTGCCGATCTTGAACCCCTTGCCGCGCGACTGGCGCAACGCTTCCAGCGTCACGCCATTTCGAAGCACCAACGCGTCACCGGGCGGATCGCGCGACAGCGTGGCACCGATGACGAGGCCGGGCGTGTCCTCGTTGCCCGGCATGTCCTTGAGCGAATGCATCGCCGCCTGCAGCTCACCCGACAGCACGGCAGCGCGGATCTGCGCCACGAAGGCGCCGCCCTTGCCGCCATGCGGCAGCAGCTTGCTGGTCTGGTCGAGATCGCCCGTGGTGTCGAACTTGACGATCTCGACGTCGAGACCTGGCACGGCGGCGGTGAGGCGGCGCGCAATCTCTTCCGTCTGCGCCAGCGCCATGGCGCTCTTGCGTGTGCCGATCTTCAGTCGCGTAGCCAAGTCCAGATCCTTTCATAGCGCGAGCTTACCGCGCATCCTCCAATATCATGTCGGAGGCCTTTTCGGCGATCATGATGATCGGCGCATTGGTGTTCCCCGACACCAGATCGGGCATGATCGAGCCGTCGACGACGCGCAAGGCCTCTAACCCCCTCACTTTCAGCCGCTGATCGACCACCGCGAGCGCGTCGTTGCCCATACGACAGGTCGAGGTCGGATGGTAGATGGTGCTGCCGCGCTCGCGGCAATAATCCAGGATCTCGGCATCCGTCGATACCTTCGACCCGGGATCGTACTCGTCGATCACGAACGGCTTCAGCGCCGGCGCGTTCAATATCTTGCGCAGGATCTTGATGCCTTCGACGTTGGTGGTGCGGTCGGTCTCGGTCGACATGTAGTTGATGCGGATTTCCGGCGGCACTGAGGGGTCGGCGCTCTTGATGCGCAAGGTGCCGCGGCTCTCGGGACGAAGCTGGCACACCGAGGCGGTGAATCCGGAGAAGTCGTGCAGCTTCTCGCCCATCTTGTCGGTCGAGAACGGCAGGAAGTGGACCTGGATGTCGGGCGAGGCCAGGCGCGGACTGGTCTTGAAGAAGGCACCCGCTGTGCCAGCAGCAATCGTCAGCCATCCCTTGCGGAACAGGGCGTAACGCGCACCGGCCATCGTGCGCCGCAGCGGATGGTTGACGGTGTCGTTCAGCGTGATCTGCTGCGAGCAGCGCATCACGATGCGGACCTGCATGTGATCCTGTAGATCATGGCCCACGCCGGCAGCATCGAGCACCACCTCGATGCCATGCTTGCGCAGGAGATCGCCGGGCCCGACGCCTGAGAGCTGAAGCAGCTGCGGCGAGTTGTAGGCGCCGCTCGACACGACGACTTCCCGCCGTGCACGCGCTCGGCGCAAGGCTGCGCCTTGCCGGTATTCGATGCCGACGGCGCGGCGTCCTTCGAACAGGATGCGCTGAGCGTGTGCGGAGGTCTCGATCTTCAGATTGCTGCGGGACTTGGCAGGCCCGAGATAGGCGACCGACGTCGAGGCGCGCCGGCCGTTGCGCGTCGTGGTCTGAAACAGGCCGACGCCTTCCTGCGTCGCGCCGTTGAAGTCGGGGTTGTACGGCAGACCGGTCTCGACCGCGGCATCGATGAAGGCTTTCGACAACGGATCGGTCACGATCATGTTGGACACCGGCAGCGGCCCGCCCGTGCCGTGATACTGATCGGCGCCGCGCGACTGGTTCTCGGCCTTCTTGAAATAAGGCAGCACGTCGTCATAGCCCCAACCGGTGTTGCCGAGCTGGCGCCAGCGGTCATAGTCCTCATGCTGGCCGCGGACATAGAGCAGGCCGTTGATCGAGCTCGATCCGCCCAGCGTCTTGCCGCGCGGCTGGAACACCTGGCGGCCCTTCAGCTCGGGCTCCGGCTCGGTCTGGTACATCCAGTTGACGCTCTTCTCCTTGAACAGCTTGCCGTAGCCGAGCGGGACGTGGATCCAGATGTTGGAATCCTTCGGGCCGGCCTCGAGCAGCAGCACGCTGTGCTTGCCGTTCGCCGAGAGCCTATTGGCGAGCACGCAGCCGGCGGAGCCGGCGCCGACGATGATGTAGTCGAATTCGGGATCGGTGGGTGCGAGCGAGGAAGTTGCGTTCATGCGCTACTGTTCTTCTTGTTGGCGTGGGCGTTTCCGGTTCGTCACTTCACCTCTCCCCAGCGGGGAGAGGTCGGATTGCGTAGCAATCCGGGTGAGGGGCCGCAACGGCAAGCGAGACCGTAACCCCTCACCCGGATCGCATCTTCGATGCGATCCGACCTCTCCCTACGGGAGAGGTGATCTGAGGACCGCGTCGATACCGCCCACGTCAGTCAGTCCGCATTAGCACAATCATGCGGCGACGCGCAGCGCCTCGACCAGCGACTTGAACGCACGGGCATATTCCGCGCCAGCCCTTGCGATATCGGCGCGGCCGGCGCAGGCGACCGCGGCCTCCGTCACCGCGCCGAGCAGCAGCCGCGCAAGCGGCTCGACCGGCTGCCGTGCGATCAGGCCGGCCTCCATCGCGGCGGAGAGAGCGCGCGGCATCTTGCCGCCAAAATGCTGCGCGTCGATCTCGCGCCAGCGTTCCCAACCGAGCACGGCCGGGCCATCGCGCAGGATGATCCGGCCGGTCGGGCCCTTGGCGGTCGCGGCAAAATAATGCTGGGTGCCGGCGACCATGGCGGTGAGCACGTCCTTTTCAGTGCGTGCCGCGCGGTCGATCTCGGCCACGAGATCGCGTGAGACCTGGTCGAACACGGCCTCGAACACCGCCTCCTTGGTCTTGAAGTGATGATAGACCGCGCCCTTGGCGACCGAAGCGGCTTCGGCAATATCGTCCATGGTGGTGGCGGCAAAGCCGTGCGTCCCGAACAGGCGCCGCGCCGCGTTGAGGATCGCCTCCGATGTCGCCGCCCGCCGCTCCGCCTGTTTGGCCATGGGTCTCGTCTTGCGTCCACCTCTCCCCGACGGGGAGAGGTCGGATTGCCGTGGCGCGCATTGCGCGCCCGAGCAATCCGGGTGAGGGGCTGCAGCATGCAGTGGGACCTTAACCCCTCACCCGGATCGCATCTTGCGATGCGATCCGACCTCTCCCTACGGGAGAGGTGTTCCGAGGTCTTGGCTCGCATCGATGCAACCTATCCCGCTTTAGTCCAGTTCGCGGGATGCCACCAGTTGACTTTTCGACCATGGGTCGGTAATTACCGACTATCAGTCGGTTTTAAATGTGAGGTCGCCATGCCGAGCCGAGAGATCGTCGAAGCCTTTGCGAAGCGGCTGGAGGATGGCGACTTCGTCGGCGCGATCCTCGACTACTACACCCCTGATACCGCGACCTACGAGAACCTCGCCGAGCCCGTGTCCGGGCGCGACAAGCTCGCGGACAAGGAACGCGGCGTGCTGGCGGCGTTCAAGGAGGTCACGGCCGTGCGCCTCGGCCCGAGCCTGATCGATGGCGACATTGTCGCCAGCCGCTGGAAATTCTCCTTCACAGGCGCCGACGGCGCGACGCGGACATTGGAGGAGATCGCGTGGCAGACCTGGCGCGGCAATGAGATCATCGAGGAGCGCTTCTTCTACGATCCGAAGCAACTCGGACGCTGAGCAGGATTGCCCTATCGGTACAGCATGACCAGGGCCAGACCGACGAGAGGCGCAAGAAACTGAACGGCCTGCCACCGCGAGCCATCGATCGACCAGCGTCCGTAGAAGACGGTGCCGCCGCGATGGGATGGCGACGCCGGTTGATCCCGAAAAGCCTTCCACCGCGCCTCGGCAGGCCCGAGAAAATCTTCCGGTTTGACCGCCATGTCGGCGCTGCTCAGCACCACCTGCATCGACTCGCCTTTCGGCTGGAACATGGCCTCGGCCCCGGGTGGCGAGAGGAAGCTGCGCTTGGGGGCGATATGCTGCTCATAGAAATCCTGATCGACCGTGACGGCCGCAGCGTATGGACTGACATACGGCACCCCCGAGATGCCGGGAACGACGAGATGGCCCACCCCCCGCACCTCCTGCCAGGGAATGAAGAGACCCTTTAGCCAGGGCCTGTGAAAGTGGATGCCCGCGGCAGACATGGAGACGACCGCCCGATCCGAATAGAAGTGCCGGTAAGCTGAAAACGCGATCCATCCGCAGCCCAGATAGAGCAACATCCAGCCGAAAACATTCAGCGATGGATTCACGAGATGGCTCCAATAGAGACTGGGCATGGTGCCGACATAGCTGGAGCGGCCGCTTGGCCCGCCGACCAACACGCTGATCACACCGATCACGCCGGAGACGATGATCAGGACAAGGACACCGACCAACAGTTCAACAAGCAGTGGCAGGCCGGACCGTCCAATCAGGGTCGTCAGCGCATAGCCTGCGAACGCCAGACCCAGCAGGGCCAAATAGACCGTGGCCAGAACCGCTCCATTCTGGCCGCGGCTCTCGGCATGAAGCGCGATCGCAAGGCCGGCGACGCAAGCCCACATGGCCCAGGGAAGGCGGTCCATCCGCCATTTGTCCATCGTGTATTCGACCGTTGCCGACACGTCGGCTGAAGGCTCGCTCATGGACAGGCCCTCGGGATTTCGAATGGATCCAGCGCCGACGCGGCCCACCGTGGCCTGTCGGTCCACGGAGCGTATCACGCGATCGAGGGGGGCGTCTCGATCCGCCCAGGTGCGGCGATCAGCTGATCGAGGCGCGGTTCTATTACGAGCCGAAGCGGTTGGGGCGGTGATTGTCCGGGTAGGCGTTTAGGGCATTGAGCCATCACGTCGTCATGGCCGGGCATGTCCCGGCCATGACGATCTCTTGCACGGCACGAGGAACGTGGATGCCCGGGACAAGCTCGGGCATGACGGATCTGTTGTGATTGCCTCGGATACGATTGCTTGCTCCGCCCTCCCGCATTTGTATCGATTTGTTATCGATATTCCGTGACGAACACGCAGAAGTGGTCGCAGCCAGCGCGGCAAGCGGGATAATTCATAGTTCGTCAAAGGTTTGCGGCGAATTCTCCAGATCGCATTGGACAAACGGCCCACGCTGCTAGGCTCTGGAATGCGGACTCAAACGACCAACTCTATCGCGCGGCTGTTCGCCGGCGATCTGTCGGCCTTTGGCGGTCCCGCAACCGACGAGGCCATGGCCGGCCATATCCGCGCCGAGCAGATGTCGCTGGTGCTGGGCTATTCGGTCGGCATCATGCTGGCCAACGCCTGCAACGCCATCGTGCTCGCGATCGCGCTGTGGCCGTCGCCGGACAGAACCCTTGCCCTGATCTGGGCGGGCGCCGTCGCCGCCGCCGCAATCGGATTCGGCCTGCAATCGCGCGCTTCGCGCCGCATCACCAAGCCGCAATTCGTCTCGCGTCGTGCCATGCACCGGCTGGTGCGCAACGCCTTCATCCTCGGCGCCGCCTGGGGCATCGTCCCGGTTGCCTTCTTCGCCGACGCCTCGACCGGCGGACAGCTCGTCATCACCTGCCTGTGCTCGGGCATGCTGGCCGGCGGCGCGCTGGCCTTCGCCACGATCCCGATCGCGGCCATCGCCTTCACGGCGCCGATCTTCGTCGGCATCGCGATCTGCCTCGGCCGGAGCGGCGATCTCGCCTTTCTCCTCATCGCTTTTCTCGTCGTGGTCTACGGCAGCGTCCTGCTGCGCAGCGTGTTCGTCAATTCGTTCTCGTTCGCCCGGCGCGTGATACGGCAGATCGAGGCCGAGCGCACGGTGCGGCTGGATCCCCTGACCCACCTGCCCAACCGCGTCGCCTTCAATGAATCGCTCGATGCCGCACTCAAGCGGCTGGCGCTGTCGGGCGAGGACTTCGCGGTGCTCCTGCTCGATCTCGACCGCTTCAAGGAGGTCAACGACCAGTTCGGTCATCCCGCCGGCGACGAATTCCTGGTCCAGGTCGCAAACCGCCTGCAACGCTGCACGCGCGCCGCCGAGCACGTCGCGCGCATCGGCGGCGACGAGTTCGCGCTGGTGATGGCCAATCTGACGCGGCCGGAGGATGCGCTCCAGATCGCCGAACGCTTCGTCGCCGCCTTCGCCGAGCCGTTCCAGATCGAGGGCCGCCAGATCGTCGGCGCAACCAGCGTCGGCATCGTGCTGGCCCCGCGCGACGGCAGCACGCCGCTCGACCTCATGAAGAATGCCGATGCCGCGCTCTACCGTGCCAAGAAGGCCGGACCCGGGACGGTCTGCTTCTTCGAGGAAGCCGACGACAGGTCGTCCCGCGACCGCAAGGCGCTGCAAGCGGACCTCGCAGGCGCGATCGCGCGCAACGAGCTGTTCCTGGTGTTCCAGCCGTTCCTCGACCTCGGCAGCAACCGCATCACCGGCTTCGAGGCGCTGCTGCGCTGGCAGCATCCCACGCGCGGGCTGGTGCCGCCGAGCGAATTCATACCCGTCGCGGAGGAGACCGGGCTGATCCACGAGATCGGCGAATGGGTCATCCGCAGCGCCTGCGCGACGGTTGCGGAGTGGCCGGAAGAGATCAGGGTCGCCGTGAATTTCTCGGCCGCGCAGTTTCACAACACGGCCATCCTCCAGACCATCGTGCAGGCGCTCGCCGACGCCCGGATCGCCCCGCATCGGCTCGAGATCGAGATCACGGAATCGATGCTGCTGTCGAAATACGGTTCGGCCGCGACGGTCCTGACCGCGCTGCTGCAGCTCGGCGTCACCGTGGCGCTCGACGATTTCGGAACCGGCTTCTCCTCGCTGACCTACCTGCGCAAGGTGCCGTTCAGCCGCATCAAGATCGACCAATCCTTCATCCGCGACATGCTGGTGCAGCCGGATTGCGCCGCGATCGTGAAATCGGTGATCTCGCTCGCGCGCGATCTGCGGATCGGCGTGGTGGCAGAGGGCGTCGAGACCGCGGGCCAGCTCGAATATCTCAGGCAGATCAGTTGCGACGAGGTGCAGGGTTATCTGATCAGCCGGCCGGTGGCCGCGGACGGGGTGATGGCGCTGCTGGAGACGAAGAAGTATCGGGCGATTTACGCGGCGTAGGTGATTGGTCCGAAGTGCCGACCCAGCGGCGGTGAGCCCCCTCGCCCGCTTGCGGGAGAGGGTTGGGGAGAGGGTGTTTCCACGTAGGGACTCCCCCAGAGGAGAGAGCCCTCACCCGCGCCTTCGGCGCGACCTCTCCCGCAAGCGAGAGCTTTGCGTAATGAGTTGTGCTGGAGTGAAGTTCGATCTGGAGCTTTTTTTGAACGGCCTCACGTAGCCCCAGAGGGGTGGGGCGTCTGGTTTTCGTGGCCGCGGGGTAGCGGCGGGTGGTGGTCACGCTGCGGCTCCTATCGGGCACAGCACCGCCCATCGTTTGAGGTTCATGGCGAGGCAGATCAGGCGCAGATGTGTCTGATTGCGCGCCAAACCCAGATAGCGAGCGCGCGCCCAGCGATAGCTGCCCTTGAGGCGCGCGAAGACCTGCTCGACCGGTGCGCGGCGCTTTCCCACGGCATCGTTGAAGCGCTTCTGCCGCTCGGTGAGCGGATGATGCTTGTTGGGCCGGAACATCAGCCTCGGCTTGATTCCCCGCGCGGCGAGCCCGCTGCGGCGCTCGTGCTTGTCATAGGCTTGATCGGCATAGACCGCCTTCTCATCACCACAGACCAGTTCGTCGGCGGGCACTGTGTCGTTGACCGCAGCGTCGGTCAGCTTGCTGCGGCGGACGATGGCCGAACTCTGATCCATGCCGATATGGGCTTTGTAGCCGAAGTACCGCTTGCCGCCCTTCTTGGTCCAGCGTGCATCTGGATCGCGCTTGCTGTTGACCAGCTTGCTCGGTTCACGGCCGTCCGGGCCGGGCGGCTGCGGGTCCTCTGGCGGCTTCGGCGGCTTTACTGCTGCCGAGATCAGGCTCGCATCGATCAATGTGCCCCGGCGCAGCACCAGCCCGCGTGCGTCGATCTGATGCAGGATCTCGGCGAACAGCTTCTCGTCCAGACCGGCTCGCTGCAAAGCCTCGCGGAATCGCCAGATCGTCGTGTGGTCAGGCGTCTCGTCGCTCAGCACAAAGCCGCAGAAGGCGCGGAACGAGGCCCGGTCGTCGAGCGCTTCCTCGAGCGCCGGATCGGAAAGCCCATACCATTGCTGCAGCAGCAGCGCCTTGAACAGCACCAGTCGCGGATAGGGCGGAGGGCCGCGCTCCGGCTCCGGAAGACCACCCAGCACTCTTTCCACAGCCGCCCAGTCGACCAGTTCGCCAATCCGCTTCAGCACCGCATTACCCTTCCCCCGCCGCGATACCAGCGCGTCCGCGAAGCTCGGTTGCCCAACCTCTCGATATGCCATCCGAATCCGCCTCCACCACAGGCCCTAGAGAATCGCAAATCCTCCTCTTATGCAAAGCTCTCGCAAGCGGGAGAGGTGGAGACCGCGGCCGCTGTCCAATCCTCTCAACAGGCTCCGCGGCTCGGTCGCCTCAGACCGCATCCGCGCGCAGCAGCGTATCGACCGTGATGGTGCCGCGCGCGCGGGAGACGCAGGCGCAGATCTTCTGGTTGGCCTGCTTCTGGTGGTCGCTGAAGAAGACGTCGCGATGGTCGATCTCGCCTTCGACGTCGACCACGTCGATGGCACAGAGGCCGCATTCGCCGCGCTTGCAATCGGATATCACCTCGAAGCCGCTGGCATTGAGCACGTCCAGCATCGAGCGCTCGCGCGGGATCTCGAGCTCGACGCCGGAGTCCTTCAGCCGAACCCGGAACGTCTCGGTCGGCAGCGTGCCGCTGGAGCCGAAGGTCTCGTAGCGGAGATCGGGGAGCGGATGGCCGGCGCCGATCCAGGCATGGCGCGCCGCGTCCAGCATCCGCATCGGGCCGCAGAACAGGGCCAGCGAACCTCGCGGCAACGAGGCGAACAGCGCGTCAAGATCGAGCCGCCGGTCTTCGTCGCTGGCATGAACGATGAGCCGATCGCCGAGCATCGCGGCGAGATCGTCGAGATAGGCGGCCTCGCCGCGCGAGCGCACGGCATAATGCAGGGTGACGCTCGCCCCGCGCCGGGCCAGCGCCTGCGCGGCGCCGAGGATCGGGGTGATGCCGATGCCGCCGGCGATCAGGCAATAATTGTCGCGGCTCCAATCGACCGCGAGCAGCGAGGCCGGCTGGGTGATGTCGAGCCGCGCGCCCGGCTGCAAGGACCACATGTAGCGCGAGCCGCCGCGGGAATCCTCCGCACGGCGCACCGCGATCTTGAAGCCTTGCAGGGAGGCCTCGCCGACCAGCGAATAGGACCGCGTCTCCGGCAGGCCGTCGATGGCGACGCTGACGTTGATGTGGCTGCCGACCGGATAGGCCGCGGCCTCGAACTGATCCGGCCTGATCAGGAATTCGCGGACGTTCGGGGTGAGATCGCGGGTCGCGACGAGCGTTGCGGGGGTCCAGGTCTCGATGAAGCGCATGGTGACTGCCCTCAATCGGTTGTGGTCTTGATCAGCGCAAGCGCCGGCAAGAGGTCGAGATGGGTCCGGTTGCGCAGCGCGAGCCTCAGGTTTCGCACCGCGAGCCGGGCATGCTCGCGCATGACGGCCTCGGCGCGGGCGCCTTCGCGGTTCTCGATGGCGTCGATCACGACGCGATGATGCTCCTGGGCGATGATCAGGATCTGCTGCGCCTCCGGCAACGCCGATTGCGCCATCACGAAGCCGCTTGGGGATGCAAACGGCAGCGCCGAGGCGCGGTCGATCTGCCGGATCAGCGGCGGGCTGCGCGACAGCTCCGTGAGCTGGGCATGGAAGCGCGCGTTCAGCGTGACGTAGGACGAGAAAGCATCGACCGAGATCGGCACCTGCCGCAGCAGCTCGTCGATTGCCGCCAGGCACTCCTTGAGCGGCTCGAGCTCGCGCGCGGAGACGCCGCGCTCGGCGGCAAAGCGCGCCGCCAGCCCTTCCAGCGTGCCGCGCAGCTCGATGGAATCGGAGATGTCGCGCTCGGAAAACGCCTTCACCATGAAGCCGCCGGAGGGGATCGCCTCCAGAAGGCCCTCCTCCTCCAGCCGCACCAGCGCCATGCGCACCGGGGTGCGCGAGGCGCCTGTCGTCTCCACCGCCTGAAGCTCGGAGATGCGCTCGCCCGGGCGCAACGCGCCCGACAGGATCTGGTCGCGCAACGCGAGCTGCGCCTTCACGGTCTGCGAGATGGAGCGGTCGACCTCACGCTCGGCCATGCTCTACTCCGCGGCCTGAAGGTGCTTTGGGGCGTTTTCCTTCGCCACCATCCGGTCGATCAGCTTGCGCGACCACATCGCGCCGGCGTCGATGTTGAGGTTGTAGAAGATGCGGTCGGGGTTCTCGTCCATCGCGCGCTGCTGCGCTTCCAGGATCAGCTCGTCCTCGCGGAAGATGCCGGAGACGCCCTCGCGGATCTCGGTGGTGAGGCGCTGCTCACCGAGACGATAGTTGCGGACGAAGGACCAGAAATAATGGCAGGTCTTCTCGGTTTCCGGCGTGATGGTGTTGAGCACGAAGCCGTTGACGCCCTGCGAGCGGTCGCCTTCCGGCGCACCGGTGCCGGCGGGGGCGACGCCGACGTCGATGGCGATGGTGCACGGGGCTTCGAAACGGATGATCTGCCAGCGGTCGACGAGGCCGGGCTTGCCGAGTTGTTTCGCCCAGAACGGCGGCGCCTCGATGCCGCGCATCCAGCGCGTCACCGTGACCGTCTTGTCGCCATGGGTGACGTCGAACGGCGCTTCGGCGACGGCGTCGTTGCCGATCGAGGAGCCGTGCACGAAGGTCTCGTGGGTGAGGTCCATGAGGTTGTCGAGCACGAGGCGGTAGTCGCAATTGACGTGGATGGTCTTGCCGTCGCCGGCCCAGGCGGGGTCATGATTCCAGTGCATGTCGGGGACGAGCGCGGGATCGGCCAGCGCGGGATCGCCCATCCAGAGCCAGATGTAGCGGTGACGCTCGACCACGGGATAGGCACGCACGCAGGCCGACGGGTTGATGGTCTCCTGCGAAGGCATGAAGGTGCAGCGCCCCTGCGCGTTGAACTTCAAGCCGTGATAGCCGCAGACGACGGTGTCGCCTTCGAGCCGGCCCTTGGACAGCGGCACCAGGCGATGCCAGCAGGCATCCTCCAGCGCGGCGACCGAGCCGTCGGCCTTGCGATACATCACGACATGCTTGCCGCAGATCGTCCGCGGCAACAGCGCCGCCCTGACGTCGGCATCCCACGCCGCGGCGTACCAGGCGTTCATGGGGAAGGGTTTTGTCATTGTCTCACTCCCACGGCTTATGAATACGTTATGTATACAATAGCGGGCGAGCAGAATTGTTCAAGGTCTGAAATGCGCTACAATAATACCATTATGCTTGTATCTGTATACATAAATGCCGAGCGGTATGCGGCCCCTGGAAGGTGCTCCCGCGGGGTCAGAAAGCGGCGGCCTCTCGGAACTCCCTACGCCGCGAACACCTTCGCCAACCCTGTCTGCGCTTCCTCCTGAATCCGCTTCAGGTGCTCGGGGCTGCGGAAGCTTTCGGCGTAGATCTTGTAGACGTCCTCGGTGCCTGAGGGGCGCGCGGCGAACCAGCCGAAATCGGTTTCGACCTTGATGCCGCCGAAGGGCTGGCCGTTGCCGGGGGCCTTGCTCAGCGTCGCGCGAACCGGATCGCCGGCGAGGGCCTTGAGGCCGAGCTGCTCCGGCGTCACGGATTTCAGGATGTTCTTTTGCGGCCCGGTGGCGGCGACATCGATGCGCGCGTAATGCGGCATGCCGAACTCGGCGGTGAGCTCATTGAAGATCTGGCTGGGGTCGCGGCCGGTCCTGGCCATGATCTCGGCAGCGAGCAGGCCGAGGATGATGCCGTCCTTGTCGGTGGTCCACACCGTGCCGTCGCGGCGCAGGAACGAGGCCCCTGCACTCTCCTCGCCGCCGAAACCGAAGCCGCCGGTGAGGAGGCCGTCGACGAACCATTTGAAGCCGACCGGCGTCTCCACCAGCTTGCGGCCGAGTTTGTTCGCGACGCGGTCGATGATCGAGCTCGACACCACGGTCTTGCCGATCGCGGCATCCTTGCCCCAGTCAGGACGATGCGCGAACAGATAGGAGATCGCGGTCGCCAGATAATGGTTCGGATTCATCAGGCCGCCGGTGCGGGTGACGATGCCGTGGCGATCGGCGTCGGTGTCGTTGGCAAAGGCGACGTCGAAGCGGTCGCGCATGGCAATCAGGCTCGCCATCGCGTAAGGCGAGGAGCAGTCCATGCGGATCTTGCCGTCCCAGTCCACCGTCATGAAGCGAAAAGTCGGGTCGATCGCCTCGTTCACGACATCGGCGTTGAGGCCGTAGCGCTCGATGATCGGATGCCAGTAATGCACCGCGGCGCCGCCGAGCGGATCGATGCCGATCTTGATTCCGGCGGATTTGACGAGGTCGAGATCGACGACATTGCCGAGATCGGCGACGTAAGGCGTGACGAAGTCGTAGGCGTGGACATTGGCGGCCTTGCGCGCCCTGGCATAGTCGATGCGCTTCACGTCCTCGAGATCGCCTGCGAGATAGGCGTTGGCGCGCTTCTCGACGGCCGCGGTCACGTCCGTATCGGCCGGGCCGCCATGGGGCGGATTGTATTTGTAGCCGCCGTCCTCGGGGGGATTGTGCGAGGGGGTGATGACGACGCCGTCGGCGAGGCCGCTGCTGCGGCCCTTGTTGTAGGTCAGGATCGCGTGCGAGATGACGGGCGTCGGCGTGTAGCCGCCGTCCTTGTCGATCATGACCTCGACGCCGTTGGCGGCGAACACCTCGACGGCGCTTGTCAGCGCCGGCTCGGCCAGCGCATGGGTGTCGATGCCGATGAAGAGCGGGCCGGTCAGGCCCTTCTCCTTGCGGTAGTCGCAAATCGCCTGCGTGGTCGCGAGGATGTGGCCTTCGTTGAAGGTGTTCTTGAACGAGCTGCCGCGATGGCCCGACGTGCCGAACGCCACGCGCTGTGCCGGATCGGACGCATCCGGCTTGCCGGCGAAATAGGCCGTCACCAGCCGCGGAACATTGGTGAGCACGTCCGGCGAGGCCTGCTTGCCCGCCGCGGGATCGACTTCTGCCACTGCAATTCCCCTATGACCTGCAACGATTGCCTGGAGCACCATACCATCGGCCAGCCCGCCGCCAAGCCGATTGCCGGACCGGGGCAATGTCACGCTCCGGTCATGAATGAACGCCGATCCGCACCGGATGATCCATGGCGCTATCGTACTTTGGTGCCGGATTTCGGTTGATGCAGGACAAAGACGTCGCCGCGCGGCGTGGGGCACGCTGTTTGCCGATTGGTCAAGAAGGCCGGGCATCCCTGGCCCGGCGGGGAGTAGATTCAAGATGACCGGACGTCTGATCTTCACGCTCTTGCTGGCCCTGCCGGCGTGCTTGAGCGCGCCGCCCGCCTCCGCCGCCGATGGCGATCCGGCCGCCGGCAAGGCCATCTTCGAGCGAACCTGCGAGAATTGCCACGCGGCGGTCATCGGGGTGAACAAGGTCGGCCCAAGCCTCTGGAATGTCGCGGGCCGCAAGCCGGCGACCGTTCCCGACTTCGCCTATTCCGATGCCATGAAGGCCAACAAGGAGCCCTGGACGGCGGCGGCGCTGGACACCTACCTCGCCGATCCCCGCGGCGACATCCACGGCGTCAGGATGTTCTTCAAGGGGCTGCCGAACCCCGCAGACCGGGCCAACGTCATCGCGTTTCTTCAGACGCTGAAGTGATCTGTCGCGGCGGTCGCCGGCGCGCGCCAGCTCTACAGCCGCTCGCTGAGCGCAAGCCTGTAGCCGACGCCGGTGACGGTCGCGATCACGGGCGTGCCGCTGCCGACCAGCTTGCGGCGCAGCCGCGCCACCAGCGCATCGACGGTGCGGATATCGACGTCGGCCTGGCGGTTGCTGACGACCTCGATCAGATAGTCGCGGCTGAGCGGCCTGCCGTCGGCGCCGACCAGCGCCGCGAGCAGGTCGAATTCGGCGCGCGTCAGCGCCACCGGCTTGCCGTCGTTGCCTAGCAATTCGCGCCGGGTCAGGTCGATGATCCAATCGCCGAAGGCGATCGAATTGTGGCTGCGCGCCGCCTTGCGGTCGATCGAGCGCCGCCGCAGCACGCTGCGCGCACGCGCGAGCAGATCGCGCAGATTGATCGGCTTGGTGACGTAATGGTCGCCGGCGACCTCGAGGCCGAGAATGCGGTCGACGTCGGTGTCGCGCCGCGTCACGAAGATGATGCCCGCGTTGCTGGTGGCCTGGACCTCCTTGGCGAGCTCGAAGCCGTCGCCGTCGGGCAGTTGCACGTCGAGGAAGACGAGATCGGTGCGCCCGCGCAGCGCCCGGCGGCACTCCGTGCAGGAGCCGGCGCCGACCACGTCGAAATCGTTGTCGCTGAAATAGTCGACCAGCATGGTCCGCGTCACCGGATCGTCCTCGACGACGATCAGCCGCTCGCGGCCGGAAACCATCCCGGTCCTGGCCGTCCCGTGGACCTGCGATCCGACCTGCGAATTCAAGTCGCCGCGCGACGCGCTGTCATGTGATCGGACATTCACAGCCTGTTCGAGCCCCCGAAATTGCCTGCCGCAACACTAGGCGCGTTGTGCCGCGTAAACAATCTTAGTCATGGATTTGGCGCATAAAGTATGAACTGGCCGACAATTCTCACCCCGCGCATCATCGCGCGGCTTGCTTCGCCGCCACCCCGGACTCTACTGTACGGCCCGACACGATCTCGGGGGCATGATGACCATCGGCACGCAACGCGCAACGCGGCGCGCAATTCTCTGGACCGTCGGCGGAGCCGCCGCCGCGCTCGCCACCCGGGCCGGCGCACAGACCTCGGAAAGGACCACGAAGATCGTCGTCGGCTTTCCGGCAGGCGGCGGGCTCGATGCGATGAGTCGCATCATCGCCGACAAGCTGCGGGAGCAGACCGGGCAACCCGCCATCGTCGAGAACAAGCCGGGCGCGGCAGGCCGCATCGCCGCCGAAGCGGTGGTCCGGTCCGAGCCGGACGGTTCGACATTGTTGTCTGCGCCGATCGTCGCGACCGCGTTCTACCCGTTCATCTTCAAGTCCTTGCCGTTCGATCCGCTGGTCGATCTCGCGCCCATCAGCAGGTTCTGCACGTTCCAGTTCGCGCTGGCCGTCAACACGAAGCTGCCCACGGCCAGTCTCGCGGACTTCCTCGCCTACGCGCGCGCCAACAAGGAGCGGATGAATTTCGGCTCGCTCGGCGCGGGCACGCCCTCGCACTTCCTCGGCGTCATGCTGAACCAGGCTGCCGGCATCGAAATGGCCCACGTGCCGTATCGCGGCTCGGCGCCTGCCCTCACCGATCTGCTGGGCGGCACGATCCAGGCGACGTTCGACACGACCGCCAGCCTTATGGAGCAGTACAAGGCCGGCACGATCCGGCTGCTTGCGATCACCGGCGCGAGCCGCTCGCCGCGCCTGCCCGACGTGCCGACTTTCGCCGAGCTCAAGCTTGGTCTCGGCGCCATCGAATCCGCCGACTTCTGGTACGGATTCTTCGCAGCAGGCAAGACGCCCGAGCCGATCCTCGACAAGCTCAACGGCAATCTGCGCAGCGTGCTGGCTGATCCCGCCGTGCGCCGGTTGCTGTCCGCGCTCGATGTCGGCGTCGTCGCCGATACGCGCGCGGAGTTCTCCGCTATCATCAAGGCCGATTACGACCGCTGGGGCGGCGTGATCAGGTCGACAGGCTTCACGCTGGAGTAGGCGCGATGGAAGTCATCCTGCTCGGCACCGGCGGCCCACGCCCGGACCCGCGTCGCATGGCGACGACCACGCTGATCAGGCTCGGCGAGGAGAACATCCTGTTCGACGCCGGCCGCGGCGTCATGGTGCAGCTTCACAAGGCGGGCGTGCCGCTCGGCGCCATCAACACGGTGTTTCTCACCCATCATCATTTCGACCACATCGGCGACCTCTACGACGTGATGCTGAATTCGTGGATGCACGGGCGCAAGGACGAGTTGCGCATCTATGGCCCGCCGGACACCGAACGGCTCGTCAACACGCTGGTCACGCAGGTCTACGACAAGGACATTGCCTGGCGCGACCAGGGCGAGCCGACCTTCGGCGGCTGGAAGCCTGTGGCCGCGACGGACATCGTTCCAGGTCCCGTGCTCGACACCGGCCGCTGGAAGATCAGCGCAGAGCTGGTCTCGCATGGCGACGGCCTCGACATGTCGCCGGCCTTCCTGGCGCGCTGGATGTGTCTCGGCTATCGCTTCGAGGCCGAGGGCAAGGTCATTGCGATTTCCGGGGACACGGTCCCTTGCGAGGGGTTGGAGCGCCTGGCCGAAGGCGCCGACCTGCTGGTCCAGGTCTGCTTTCTCGCAACGCCCGAGATCAACAACGAGCACTTCCGCCGGCTTGCGAAACACACGCTCGCCTGCGGCGACACCGTCGGGAAGATCGCGGCCAAAGCCGGCGTCAAGAAGCTCGCGCTGACCCATCACCGTCCGCGCACCGACGATGCCATGCTGACCGCATTGCTCGATGACGTCAGACGGGACTATGCAGGACCGGTCGTGCTCGGCAAGGATCTCACGCGCATCGAGGTTTGAGTAGCGATGCGCGCCGGCCTCAGGACGATCCGACCTCGATGCGGAACGACAATTGCTCCTCGGCGCCGGCTGCGATGTGCATCAGTCCCGGCTTGTCGGTGAACTCGCCTTGAAAGCCCGAGGGACTGGCGTAGCCACGCCAGGGCTCGATGCAGAGGAACGGCGCGCCTGACGGTTTCGACCAGACGCCGAGCTCGCGAAATCCGCGCCAGGACATCTTCAGCCATGGACCGGTCGATGCACCGCGCGCCGCGGCGTAGCGGACCGAACCGCTCTCGATGCGGTCGAAGATGATGGCGTCGTCGACGAAGAGGGAGTCCGTCAAGGATAGCGACGTGCCCTTGACCGGGCTCGGCTCCGCCTCCGGCCGCAGCAATCCAGCCTCGAGACGGCGGATCGGAGCCGGCTCCGCCGTCGCGAAGGTCAGCGCATGGCTCTCCTTGGCGACGCCGGGCTGCAGCGGCCAATTGAACGCGGGATGACCGCCGATCGACGCCGGCAACGTCTCCTTGCCGGTGTTGGCGATCGTGAGCGTCAGATCGAGGCCGGACTCATCGATCGCGTAGGCCGCCGTCAGCCGGAACGGGAACGGATAGAGCGCGCGCGTCGTCTCATTGTCCTCAAGCACCAGGGTGCAGCGACTCTCGCCGCGTTCTGCCCACGCGAAGCGGCTGTCGCGGGCGAAGCCGTGCTGTGTCATCCGATACGTCTTGCCCTCGTGCCGCAATTCGTCATTGGCAAGGCGCCCCACGATCGGAAACAGCAGCGGCGCGTGACGCGGCCATTCCGGCCCCGCCTGCCAAAGGAATTCGGCGTCGCCGCTCCTGAGCGAGCAGAGCTCGGCGCCGTGCGCCTTGACGGTCGCGGTGAGCGATCCGCTGCGAAAGGAGTGGGTGTCGTCGGTCATCGCCGACCTCTACACCGCGGCCTCCCATGCAGCAAGGCGACGCCGGCCATGCAGACGGCGCCTCCGAGCCATGCCGAGCTGCGTCATATTTCCGTACCTAAGAATTGCTCACGTGTGGCTCCTCCACCGCGAGCTCCCCGCGAACCCGGCCGGGACTCCATGAACCATCGTGGTCCGCAATTGAAATTCTTCATCAACGGCCGCTTTCTGTCGCAAAAGCTCACGGGCGTGCAGCGTTATGCCGCTGAAATGGTCAAGGCGATCGACGTACTGCTCGCGTCGGAGCAGATTCCCGTGTCGCTGCGCAACGCCGAGTGGCAATTGTTGAAGCCTGCGGATACAAGCGAGGAACTTCATCTCGACCGGATCAAGATTCGCGCCGTCGGCCGGTTGCAAGGGCACGCGTGGGATCAAATTGATCTCGCCCGCGCCGCCGCCGGAGGCCGCTTGATCAGCCTGGCCAATTCCGGGCCGGTCCTCCATCGCGACCACGTCGTCGTGATTCACGACGCCCAGGTCTTTCGCAGGCCCGACTTCTTCAACTGGCGCTATCTGACCGTCCATCGCACGATGGGCCGGATGCTCGCCCGGCACGCGAGCATCGCGACGGTGTCGGGATTTTCGCGCAAGGAGCTTGCGGACGTGCTGAATCTCAGGGCATCGCGCATTCCGATCTTCCCCAACAGCGCCGAACACTTTGCGGCCACGAAGCAAGATCCCGGCATTCTGGCCCGACTTGGCGTTCGGCCGCAGAAGTTCTTCCTCTTCGTGGGCTCGAAAACCAAGAACAAGAATCTGTCCGTCGCGATCCGTGCGATCCAGCTGCTCGGCCGGGCCGACGTTCCCCTGGTCATCGTCGGCGGCGATAACAGCAAGGTCTTTCAGGATAATTCGGGCGAAGGGGCTTCCGCCCTGCTGCTGGCCGGCCGTCTGACCGACAGCGAGATCGCCGCGCTCTATGCGCACGCATCGGCCTTCGTGTTTCCCTCGCTCTACGAGGGATTCGGCGTGCCGCCGCTCGAAGCCATGATCTTCGGTTGCCCGGTGATCGCCTCGACGGCCGAGGCAGTCGTGGAGACGTGCGGCGACGCGGCTGCGTATTTTGACGCCAATGATGCCGAAGCGCTGAAGCAACTCATGCTCGAAAGACTGGCAATCGGCGCGATCTCGGATCAGGAACGCCGGCGGCAACAGGATCGCCTTGCCTTCTATTCGTGGAAGAAATCGGCGAAGGCGCTGCTCGATCACCTCGCAGCGCCTGCGAATGTCGCCAGCGCTGCGTGAAACGCGACGCGGTTCGCCTATCGCGCGCAGCGGTTGTTGCACAAACGATTTGCAGCACGCAGCTCTTCGCACGGTTCCCTGACACTCCTCCTTCGTTCTTGCGACGATCGCGAGCACGAGCGCCTTGGCCCAACATCACCACATCGCTGCCCCAATATCGCTACGTATTCGAGGAACTGTGTTTCGCACTAGCGAACGTAGAACAGGGATAGACGATGTCCGGCTCTCCAACGCGGCCCTACGCGAGGCAAACGATGAAAGTGCTGCACATCGCCGAAACGATCCGTGGCGGGATCGCGAGCTATCTGAACGAGTTGCATCCTCAGCAGCAGGCCAGCTTCGGTGCCGAGAACGTGCATTATGTCGTGCCGTCCGATCATCGCGGCGACCTCCGCGCGATCGATGACAACCAGATTACGACATTCGAGCGATCCGGCCGCGGCATCGCCGGCCTGTTCCAAATGCTACGTGCAAGCATGCAAGCGCTGGATGCCTTCAGACCCGACGTGGTGCACCTGCATTCCTCCTTTGCCGGGCTCGTGCTCCGGCCCGCGCTGGCAGCCCGCTCGGGTGGGCCGCGCGTCGTCTATTGTCCGCACGGCTGGGCGTTCTCGCGCGAGACCGGCCGCTTCAGCCATCTGCTGACGAAGGCCGCGGAGCACCTGCTTGCGCGCGCGTCGGACCGAATCATCTGCATCTCGGGCGACGAGTATAGCGAGGCGGTGCGCGCGGGAATTCCTGCCGAACGCCTCACGCTGGTCCACAACGGCATCTCGAAGAGCCGCACGCCGCAGCCCATCGCTGCGGACTGGCCCTCCAAGAAGGTCAAGGTGCTGTTCATCGGACGGCTGGATCGGCAGAAGGGCTTCGATCTCCTGATCGAAGCGGCGCGCGCGCTCGAGGACGTCGTCGACATCCGCATGATCGGCGCCTCCGTCGTCAACAAGTATGAAGGCCCGGCGGTGCCGTCCAACGTGTCGCTGCTGGGCTGGCTGGACCGGCCGGCCATCGAGACCCAGCTCGAAGCCGCCGACCTCGTCGTGATCCCGTCACGATGGGAAGCCTTCGGCCTCGTTGCGCTGGAAGCGATGCGCGCGGCCAAGCCGATCCTGGCATTCCGCAGCGGCGCCTTGCCCGAGATCGTCGTCGACGGCGTCACCGGCCTGCTTTGCGAGCCCGTCGCGGTGCAGCCGCTGGTCGACGGCTTCCGGCGAGCGCTCGATCTCGACCTCAAGGTGCTGGGGCAGCGCGGCTACGACCGCTTCAAGCAGCTCTATGACGTCGAGAAGACGCATGCGCAATTGCAACAGGTCTATGTCGAGCTGCTTCAGGACGACCAGACGCCCGACGCAGCCAAGGCGAGGTTGCAGTCGGATCTCTCCAAGAATTTCTGATGGCTCCACGGCTCTCACGTACCGTGGTTCGCGGCAGCATCCGCCTGGCGAGCCTCATCGCATCGATTCTCCTGCCGGCCGCTGCCTGCGCCCAGCACACGCAACCGCTCGACGCGCGATTCCTGCTCGGTGTCGGCACCCATCAGGGGCTGGGCGGGCCGGTGAGCGCGCGGGGATACGTGCCTGCGGAGAACATCGCCCAGATCAAGCAGCTCGGCCTCAACGCCTTCCGCGACGATTTCCCCTGGTCCGATTTCGAAACGGGGGGACGCCGGATGGGCTTCACGCCCAGGCTGGGCCGGCTCGAGGCGCAGGTCAGGTCCGGCATTGCGCGTCCGCTGCTGATCCTCGCCTTTGGCCACCATCTCGTTCCGAATTCCTCGCCGCCGACGACCGATGAGGCGCGGCAGCGGTTCGCCGACTATGCGGCGGCGGCGGCGCAATCCGTCGCGGCGCAGCACCCCCTGTTCGAGCTCTGGAACGAGTGGAATCTGGCGGCAAAGAAAGATGCCGCGTTCTCGCCGGAAAATTATCTGGCGCTGGCCCAAGTCGCGCGACCTGCGGTCAAGCGGGCCGCGCCGAATGCGCCGTTCCTGGTCGGCGCCCTCGGCGACGATCTGGGCTGGACATGGACGGAGAAGATGCTGCGGACCGGCATTCTGCAGTATGCCGACGGCGCTTCGATCCATCTCTACAATTTCTGCATGGGTCCGAGCAAACGGACCTCGGCCGAGATCATCGAGCGGCTCACGGCGTTTCACCGGCTCGTCGGCCAGGCGAGCGGAAACCCCGACTTCCCGGTCTATGTCACCGAGACCGGCTGGACCACGGCCAGCAACAAATGCGGCGTCAGCGAGCAGGCCCAGGCCGACAATAGTGCGCAGCTCATCCTGTGGGCGGCGACCGCGGCGCGCTGGCTCAAGGGCATGTGGCTCTACGAGCTCAAGGACAGCGGCCAGAATCCATCGGAGCTGGAGCACAATTTCGGGCTCTACCGTTTCGACAATTCGCCGAAGCCGGTCGCCTGCGCGGTCCAGGGCGCCTGGGCGTTCATCCGCTCCAGCCTGAGTGCCGAGCGACGCGAGCTCGCCAGCGGCGTCGTGTCGATCAACGCAACGACGACGTCCGGCGCCAGAGTTGCGGTCTGGTCCGAGACTCCCGACCGGCGTTACGAGGTCCGGATCAAGGGCGATCAGGACGGCGCAACGTTTGCGATGCCGTGCGAACCGGCCGCAAGACCTGTGTCCGGAGCCTGGATTCCGGTTTCGACGACGCCGGTTCTCATCGCATCGAGCAACGCTGCCATGCCCGCCCTGGAAATAAGGCCGGCGCGGTAAGCGCGATTTTTGCAGGACATGAGGTTCAGTGATGAAAGTTCTTTTGACGTCCACGCTTTATCCGACGCCCGAGGCCTCCAAGATCGTCGGCGGTGCAGAGATCTTCGCGCGGCGCTTCGCCGAAGGCCTGGTGCAGCGCGGAGACGAGGTCGAGGTGATCCGGGCCGCATCGTCCCGCGGGCAGGAGCGCGAAAGCTGCAACGGCATCGACGTCTATTCCGCGCCGGTCCAGAACATCTATCGGCCCTTCACGGAGCAGAAGAACGCGGTCCTGCGCAGCATCTGGCATGCGGTCGACGACTGGCAGATGCAGGCGCCGCTGATCGCCGAACGCATCCGGGCCTTCAAGCCGGACGTGCTGCACTCCAACAATCTGTCGGGTCTCACCACCGCGATCTGGCGCGTTGCCGCCCAGCTCGGCGTGCCGGTGCTCCATACGCTTCACGACTATTATCTGACCTGTCCGCGCTGCTCGCGCTTCGACAAGGGACGCTCCTGCGAGCACACCTGCACGAGCTGCGGGATCCTGACCTTTCATCGCAAGCGGGCCACGCATTGGCTGAGCGCCGTGGTCGGCGTGAGCGAGCGCGTGCTGTCCATCCACACCGACATGGGCATGTTCGCGGAGACGCCGATCCGCACCGTGATCCGCAACGCCTCGACCGAGCCGCCGCGCGAGCCTTATCCCCGCCCGGTCTGCACCACCGAAGTGACGTTCGGGTTCATCGGCCGGCTCACCGAGGAGAAGGGCATCGACAATTTGATGCATGCTCTCGCCAAGCTGCCACCCGACCGCATCCGGATGATGATCGCAGGGCGGGTCAGCGAGGAGGAGCAACGCCGCCTCAGGGCGCTCGCGCCGCATGCGCGCATCGAGTTCATGGGCTTCGTGGTGCCGGACGATTTCTACCGGCAGGTCGACGTGGTGGTCGCGCCATCGATCTGGCACGACCCCGGTCCACTCGTCGTCGCGGATGCCAAGGCGGCCGGCAGGCCGCTGCTCGGAACGCGCTTCGGCGGCATGCCCGAGGTGATCGAGCACGGCGTGACGGGCTGGCTGACGGGAGCCGATCCGCAATCCCTGGCCGACAGCATGCTCGCAGTCGCCTCCGATCCGCACAAGATCGACGAGATCAGCCGGCGCCTGATCGCGGATACCAACAAATGGGTATTTGCCGACGTGCTGTCATCCTACAAGAATCTGTACGAGCAATTGCGCGAGCAGCGAATGTCGCGCGTGCGCGCGGCAACGACCGAAGCGCCGCGGGCCGTCGGCAAGGAGCGCCTCATTCCGAGATGACACGCCTCTTCGCGATGGCGGGCTACCTCTACCAGAGTGCCGCGGCGATCGTCCTGATCTTCGCGATCAGCCATCTGTTGCCCGCCGCCGACTACACCAATTTCTCGCTGGCGCTGGCCTCGAGCCAATTGCTCTGCGTCCTGATGTTCGAGTGGCTGCAGCTCGCCGGATTGCGTTTTCTGGCGGCAGCCGGGGAGAACGAGGCGGCGCGGCTCAGGTGGTCGCTCTTTGCCGCAGGCCTGTCGAGCGCGGGCGCGCTCGTCGTGGTCGGCAGCTGCGCCTCTCTGGCCAGCGTGCTCCCGGCCGGGATCATCGCGCTCGGCCTCGGCATCTCCGTGCTTCAGGGCCTGACCGATCTCTATTTCCTGTCGGTCCGTCTGTCCGACCGGCTGGGCGTCGCGTCCTCCCTTCTGGCGTTTCGCGCCACCGCTCTCCTGACCGGGGCCGCCGCGGGAGCAGCGATTTGGGGAACGGCCGAAGCGGCGCTGCTCGGCGTCAGCGCAGGCCACGCGCTGGGCCTGCTCGCCGGGCTGGTGGCCTATCGCACACCCCTGGAGCGCGTTCCGCTGCGGACTGTGCTCGCCGACTGGAAGGATTTCTCCCGCTACGGCATGCTCGCGGCAGGTGCGTCCGTCATCCATCTGTCGGTACCGGTGCTGCTCCGCTTCATCATCATCGGACGGCTGGGCGCGACGGGAGCCGGAGCCGGATTTTCGATCGCGCTCGACCTGCTGCAACGCCCGTTCTGGGTCCTCAATGCAGCGATCCACACCGTGAGCTATCCCGATGTGGTGAAGGACTTCGAACACGGAACCGTCATGAAGTCGGTTCAATCGGCGCGGCGCATGTTCGAGTTCATGGTCTGCACGACCCTCGTGCTGCTCGGCGGCCTGGTCGGCTTCATTCCCGATGCAGCCCGTATCCTGGTTCCCCGGGAGAGCCTCGATGGCTTCCTGACGACGGCACCCGTCGTCGCCGTCTTCTATTTCCTGCACACGCACCTCCAGGCGACCGTCGCTGTCGTCCCGCACCTGGAGAAGCTCGCAACCAGGCTCGTGGTCGTTGCGGCCGGCCAGCTCGCGATGGTCGCCGCCGTCGCGCTGGTCGCGGCGTGGGCCGGCCTGTCGCCGCGACAGGCGGTGGGCCTCGCTTGCCTCGCCACGCTCGCGACGATCCTGATCGCGCTCGGCCCGACGCTGCGGTTCGAGGCGTTCCCGCGCTGGTCGCTGGTCGTGCAGGCGCTGGCGGCCGCGGTCCTGATCGGATCGCTCGGCGCAATGCCGACCGAGCCTGCAACATGGCTCGCCGGAAAGATCATGATCGCCGCGATCGCAACCGCGATCGTCGGATGGCGCGGAGACTTTCTGATGCTGGCCCGCCGCAATTAGTTCGCCGCACGCATCGCGCCTTTCCGGCCAGTGGATGGGTAAACCCGCGCGCCACACAAGGCGATCCCGTCCCGGCGTGGAACCCTCGGCCTTTCACGCGAAGCCCGGCATCTCCGTGAAAATACGTACACAACCATCGCGATCAAATCAATTAATTTGCTCGCCCATGAAATCGGCATCGCTGCCGGCTCGCTGTGCAATCCGGCGATCTCGCGTCTCATGCGCATATATTCAGCAACGCAGATCGCGAAAATCTTGAAAGCGCCTTCCTGACGCCACGCTGCACGGGCATCGCATCAAGCATTCTGCTGCAACACGGGTCGATCTGTTCCTGCAAAAGGAACCGCGTTTCACTCGCGATTTGTAGCTTCGATTTTTATCTGAAATTCACACTCGACAGAGAAGGTTGAACGCAATCCCTGCGAGCAATTTCGTTCGCGTTGAAATTCGAGTGTGCAATGTCCGATCAAACCATCCTGTCTGCCAGCGGCTTCATCAACTCCATCGGCGTCAACACGCATGCCGGCTTCGGGTGGACCGGCTACAACAATCTCGCGCTGATGGCCGATAGCCTCGAATATATCGGCGTCACCCATCTCCGCGACGCGATGGGCACCAGCCCGGCCGCGCAACCGGTGGTCGAGGGTCTCGCCGCCGCCGGCTACAAGTTCGACTTCCTGGTGTCGTCCGCGCTGCCTCAGACGGGAACGGTCGGACTTGAGAAATACATCGCCTCGCTCGAGAAGTTCGCGACGACCTACGCTGGCAGCATCAGCGCCATCGAGGGTCTCAACGAGGCCAATCACCAGCCCTTCAGCTACAATGGCAGCTCCAGCCTTTCGGCCGCGGCTCAGTTCCAGAGCGCGCTCTATCAGGCCGTCAATTCCAACGCCACGCTCGCCAGCATCCCCGTCTACAATCTGTCATTGGCCTACAACGATCCGCAAGGTTACAGCGAGCTCGGCAACATGTCTGGCTCGGTCGACTATGCCAACGCCCACGCCTATGTCAGCACCAGCCTGACCACCGGCAGCTCCATCTCGGCGACGCTGAGCGCCGTCATGACTGCGGCACCGGGAAAGCCCGTCGTCATCACGGAGACCGGCTACACCACGCAGGCCAACACCCAATATCTCGGCGTCAACGAGACGGTGCAGGCCAAGTCGGTCCTCAACACCCTGGTTGATGCCTACAAGGCCGGCGTGAGCGCGACTTACCTCTACGAGCTGTTCGACCGCGACTCGTCCGCAGGCAACACCAATCCCGAAGCCAATTTCGGCCTGTTCAACTCCGACGGAACCCCCAAGCTCGCCGCGACGGCGATTCACAACCTCACGACCATCCTGGCCGATGACGGCACGGGCGGCCAGCAGCCGACTGATCCGCTGAACTACACGCTTAGCAACATGCCGGCGACGGGCAACAGCATGGTGCTGGGCAAGAGCAACGGCGCCTACGAGCTCGTGGTCTGGGCGGAACCGAAGCTCTGGAACGATTCCACCGATACCGAGCTGACCAACGCGGCCCAGACGGTCACGGTGAACCTCGGCGCCGTCCACCATACCGTGAAGGTATACGACACGCTGACCGGAACCACGGCGATCGCCAGCTACACCGACGTCAGCAGCATCACCATTCCGGTCAGCGATCACCCCCTGATCATCGAGATCGACGCGCCCCCGACCACGCCGCCCGCGCCGGACACGAGGACCAGCGTCAGCGGCACGGCTGCAGAGATCGTGCCGCAATTGTCGGATCTGAGCGAATCGACGGCGCTGCAGACCATCACGCTGAGCGACTCCCACGTCCTCGAGGTCGCCTCGAAGGCGACCATGGACTACATGATCGCCCATTACGGCAACGCGCTGTCGAAGATCCAGGGCGGATATTCGTTCTCGGTGACGAACTCGGCGGCGACCTGGACCAACACCAAGACTTACGATTCGTCCGGAAAGCTGCTCTCGAAATCCGACACCGGCCTCAATTCGAGCGGGCAGCCGACCTCGACTACGGTAGCTTACACCGACGGTTCGAAGGACCTGATCAGCTACACCGGCGGCGTGAAGACGAAATTCGTTCATATCGATACCGACGCAACGCGGACCACGGACACCTACAACACGGCCGGAAACCTGCTGAGCGAAGTCGTCCAGAAGGCCGACGGCTATTACTCCACCACGCTCTACACGAACGGGGTGAAGACCGCCGCCTACGTCAAGAACGCGGACCGCTCGCAGGACAACTACACCTACAACATCACGGGCAAGAGCTTCACCACCCAGGTGCAGCATCTCGACGCCTCGGGGAAGGTCACGTCGGTGATCCGCAGCCATGCCGACGGCTCGCTGGATTCGACCCAGGTCTACAACAGCGACGGCAGCAGCGTGATCACCACCTACAGCGCCACCGGGGTCAAGCTGGTGGAGACCGCCTATCATGCCGACCGCAGCAAGGACGTCTGGACCTACAACATCACGGGCCAGAACTACACGACCGAGCACTACGACTACGACGCGAACGGGTTCCTCACCGGCCTGACGCGCCTGCACGGCGACGGCAGTCTCGCCTTCAAGCTGGTCCAGACCACCGACGGCACCAAGACGACCGATTGGTACGATGCCGCCGGCGTCCTCACCAGCGAGGTCGTGCAGAAGGCGAGCGGCACCGTTTCGACGACGACCTACAGCAACGGCGTGAAGACCAACGCCTATATCAAGTATGCCGACGGCAGCCAGGACAATTACGCCTTCGGCATCGCCGGCAAGAGCTACACCACGCAGATCCAGCACGTCGATCCGTCCGGCAAGATCACGGCCGTGACGCGCGAGCATGCCGACGGCACGCTCGACTTCACGCAGGTCATCAACGCCGACGGCAGCAGCGTCATCACCAACTACGATGCCGCGGGAATACGGATCAAGGAAGCCGACCTGCACGCCGACGGCAGCAAGGACGTCTTCCTGTTCAACATCACCGGCCAGAACTACACGACCGAGCACGACGTCTACGATGCGAGCGGCTTCCTCACGACGCTGATCCGCAAGCACGCCGACGGCAGCATGGCGTTCAAGCTGGTGCAGGGCAAGGACGGGACCAAGACGACGGATTGGCACGACGCCAACGGCGTTCTCACCAGCGAGGTGCTGGAGAAGGCGAGCGGCTACAGCTCGAACACGGTGTACACCAACGGCGTGAAGACCGCGGTCTACATCACCAACGCCGACATGAGCCACGACAATTACAGCTACAACATCGCGGGCCAGAGCTACGCGACGCAGCACCAGCACCTCGATCCGACCGGCAAGACGACCGAGGTGACGCGCTGGCACGCCGACGGCTCGCTCGACTACACCCAGGTCGTCAACGACGACGGCAGCAGCGTGGTCGCCAACTACGATGCGGCCGGCGTCAAGAAGCTGCAAACCGAGTACCACGCCGACGGCTCCAAGGACGTGTACCAGTTCAACATCGTCGGTCAGACCTACACGAACGAGCACGATACCTACGATACGACCGGCTTCCTCACCAACATCGTGCGCACCCACGCCGACAACAGCATGGCCTTCACGCTGGTGCAGAGCGCGGACGGCACCAAGACGTCGGACTGGTACGATGCCAACGGGGTCATCACCAGCGAGGTCACGACCAAGAGCGACGGCTACAGCTCCACGACGGTCTACAGCGCCGGCGTGAAGACCGCCGCCTACATCAAGAATGCCGACGGCACGTCCGACAACTGGAACTACAACGTCACCGGGCAGTCCTACACCACCCAGCACCAGCACTTGGATGCCTCGGGCAAGCTGGTCGAGCTCACCCGGACCCATGCCGACGGCACGCTGGACTATACCCAGGTCATCCACGACGACGGCAGCAAGCTGACCGACATCTACGACAGCGCCGGCAACAAGACCCAGGAGATCGCCAACAACGCCGACGGCTCGAAGGACGTCTTCCTGTTCAACTTCAACGGACAGGCCGGGACGACGCAGCACGAGAGCTACGACACCGCCAAGGCGCTCCAGTTCATCGATCAGACCAAGACCGACGGCACCCACAACGTCACGGCCGTCGCAAGCGGCGTGACGATCCAGGGCGGGTCCGGCAACGACGTGTTCTCGGCCGCGCCGAATTCGACCACGATCGCCTACGATCACGGCCAGGACCAGATCCTCAACTTCCAGGCCGGCGACGGCACGACCCACGACGTGATCCAGATCTCGAAGCTCCTCGCCGAAGACTACAGCCACCTGCAGATGACGCAGTCCGGCACGAACGCGATCATCACGTTCTCGGCCACCGACTCGATCCTGCTGAAGAACGTCTATGTCTCGAACCTGACGAGCCACGATTTCGTGTTCGTCTGAGCAGGGCGGCGTTTGCCCAAACGGGCATCAACATCGCGGGGGCCGGGACCATGTCCCGGCCCCTGTTCGTTTGTCGGGCGCCTGCCTCAATGATGAGCAGAGAGCCGCCAGCCATCCGCAACTGGATGGGCCGCATGAATCCGGACGGATGACCGCGACGCGTCGCGCTTCCCGAACTTGCGTCACAATTCGTCTCTAGAAGACGGATGACCCGTGCAAGGACTCCGAGGCCCGATGGAAGCCAGTGAAGCAAGACGTTTCGTCGTCCTCGACTTTTATCGCTTCGTCGCCGCGCTCGGCGTCTTCATCTTTCATCTCAAGATGATCGACCCGGGCATCTCGCCGGCCTGGAACGGGTCCTTTGGCCTGTTCGTGGACATGTTCTTCATCCTGTCCGGTTTCGTGATCTCCTATTCCTACCCGTCCGATGCACGTGGCGTCGGGGCCTATTCCCGGTTCATGATCCGGCGCATCGCGCGGATCTATCCGCTGCACCTGCTGAGCCTGCTCGTCTTCGTGGTGCTGATCGGCGTCGGCATGGAGCGCACGGCGCGCTCGACCTCGCTGGACTTCCTCTACAACCTCCTGCTGGTCCAGGCCTGGGGCGTCACCGACCATCTCAGCTTCAACTCGCCGTCATGGTCGATCAGCGCCGAATTCTTCTGCTATCTGATCTTTCCGCTCCTGATGCTGCTTGCGCGCAAGGTCCAGCCGGTCGTGCTCGGCGTCATCGTGGCGGCGCTCTATCTGGTCCTTGCCCACGGCCATCTGCCGATCTGGCAGGAACGGTCGCAGATGTACGGCGCCAATTACGATTACGGCATGCTCCGCGCGTTGCCGAGCTTCCTGAACGGTATCCTGCTCGCCATCCTGTTCCGGAAGTCTGGACCCTACCGGCAGAAATCGGTCGTGTTTGCCGGCATCGCCATGTTCGCCCTCTCCGTGCTCGTGCTCAACGTCTTCGCCAAGCCGGATCTGGCCATTCTGCTGTTCTCCTGCGCCATCCTGCTCACGGCGGTCGGCGAGAGCGCCTTCAAGGAATTTCCGGGCGCGCGGCTGCTCGGACGGCTCGGCAACACCTCATACGCCATCTACATGCTGCACGACGCCATCCTCATCGCCGTGTTCAAGCCGCTGTGGACCTGGCTCGCGCTGCGCCCGGATCAGTTCGGCCTGTTCGCCCTGGCGTGCTGCGTGGTCCTCACCGTTGTCGCGGACCGGACCTACGCCTATTTCGAGAACCCTGCGCGGCGCCTGATCAATCGCTGGGCCGACATCGGCGTCGCGTCTCCGCCCAAGACTCAGGCGGCCACGACCGAACCGGCCCTGCGCTTCGACACCACCGAACGGGCGGTCAACTGACGCCTGAAAGCGCGATGACGCTTCATCCCAATCGCATCGCGCTTTGGTAAGGCGTTCAGGCCACCTTGCCGCCGGCCTCCGCCGTCATGCGGATCGCGCTGTCGCCGAGTAACGGTGCGATGTTGGCACGCGACAGCTCCATGACATCAGGCAGCGCCTGTCGGACCCGGTCGGCGGCGGCCTCGTAGGCACCGAGGAAGTGCCCCACGAACTGCTCGAACCTGTCGCCGTCGAGGAACTGGGCCGGCGACAGCAACAGCTGCTCGCTGATGCCGAAATGCGCGAACAGGCCCTGGAACTTGTCCTGATAGGTGATCGCCGCGACGGGCGTTCCCTGTCCGAGCGCCGCAATGGCGAGGTGCATGCGGCCGGTGATCACCCCGTCGACCAGCCCGACGACGGCCTTGATCTCGCCCGCCGACAGCGTCTGCTCGACATGGTGCACGCGCTCGCCGAGCGTCGGCTCGAGCCGGCCGGCCAGCGGCCGCAGGCAATTGTCGTCGGCGATCTCGGGTCGGTAGTCATGTGCAAGCAGCACCCAGCTCACACTGTGCTGCCGCGACAGACGCTCCATGGCGGCTGCCGCGAGCTCTATCATCTTCCGCAGCTTGGCCGGCTCCGGCTTCTTGAACAGCATCGGGTGGATGTTGAAGACGAAGACCTTGCGACCCTGCGCGCGCTGCCGGGCGATCGTGGCCGCGATTGCCTTCACTGCGCCGGTGTCCGCTCGCGGCGTCAGCATGAACGCGGCATCGGCGACGAGCCGGGCACGCTTCCGGGCGAAGTCATCGAAACGCCGGAGCGATATCGCATCGCGCAGATTGAGGACCACGCCCGGATCGATCAGCCGGAACACCTCGCTCAGCGCTTTCGCGGGACGGGAATTGAAGCTGAAGCCGAGCACGCTGACCTTGGCGCCGAACGCCGCCATCAGGTCGGCGACGAGCAGCATGCGCGCGGCGTCCACCGGTGAATAATAGCCGTCGAGCACGTCGGCGCCCAGGATGACGCCGAAATCGGGACGGATGATCGAGAGCTCCTGCGCCACCGTCTCATAGGAAAACGGCTGCTTCCAGAGCTCGAGCGGCTTGAAGCCCATGGCGCGGACGTCGGCGCTGGCCGCCGGGGTGGCGGTGACGATGTAGATCTCGAGGTCCGGATAGGCCCGCGTCATCTCTCCGGCGGCCGCCTCGATCATGGCCTCGTCGCCGCGCGACTGATGAACGCTCCAGGGATCGGAGGGCAGCACCACGAGGCGGCGCGGATTGTTGCGCGGTGCGGCGTTGACGCCGACGTCCTTGCGGGCGATCTGCCATCTGCGCAATTCGAGCAGATCGACCGCGAAGGGCGTGTTCTTCGCGCTGTTGAGCCAGCCTCGAAGCTGCCTGCGCACGGGTACGGGGATCAATTGCTTCACGTCGTCCTCCTCGTCTTCCTCAGGCGGTCGCACCGCGCTTCACGACAAAATCGATCAGGGAGAAGAGCTGCTTCCGCCACAACAGCAGGATGCTCATCAGATAGGTCGCGCCGAAACATGACGACAGCAGCCCCATCCGCAAATACGGGTTGATGTCCGGCGTCGCCGCGCGGCACAGCACGACCGCGCCGTAGGCGAGGACGATGGCGCACAGGCAGCCCGCAATCGGACGCAGGAACTGGCTCCAGCTCAGGCCCAGGAGCCGGAGCGCCAGCGCGAAGGTCACGGGGGTCACCACGAGCTGCGCAAACGCGAAGATCGTCGCCAGCTGGCCGATGTCGCGCGAGGGCAGCAGGAACATCGCGGGCACGACCGTGCAGAACTTGATGATGTTCAGCGCAAAGACGTAGTTCGGCTTGCCCAGCGCGCCGAAATAGGCGCTGTTGACGAATTGCACGGTCTGGATCGCACCGACGAGCATCAGCGGCCGCATCACCGCTTCGCTGCCGCTCCACTTGGCGCCGAACAGCAGCAGGGACACCTCCGGCGCGATGGCCGCAAGCAGCACGAACACGGGCGATCCGACCAGCGCTCCGAGACTGACGCTGCGCAGGTAGGCGCCGGCGATCCGGTCGCGCTCGTGCGCGATCCTGGACAACGCGCTCAAGGCCACGTCCATCACCGCCTGGGTGAGCAGCTGCATCAGGATGATGTAGACCCGGGCCCCGACCGTGTAGATGCCGAGGGCAGCGACGCCGTAGAGCGACAGGATGATCATGTCGATGGTGCGAACGATGGCGAAATCCAGCAGCCGGTTCGACACGACATGGACGCTATAGCCGGAGAGCTCGCGAAAGCTCCTGGTATCGTAGGCACGCATCGGCAGCCATCGCGGCTGGCTCCAGAGCCACAAGCCGCTGATGGCGCTCTGGACGACCACCTGGATCACGAGGCTGAGAGCGCCGAAGCCGGCATAGGCGCAGCCGATGCCCACGATGCCGGAGATGGCCGTCGCGACCATGGTCCTGACCGCGAGCACGCGAAAATCCATCTGGCGCTTGTAGAGCGCCTCCTGGAACAGGGTCGCGGTGCCGATCGGAAGCGAGAGACTGGCGGCGGTGAGCAGCGGCGCGAGCCCCTTCACGTCGAACCAGCGCTCGATATCCGTCGCCAGGACGGCAATCAGAACCGCAAGGATCGTCGACGCTGCAAAGGAGCAGAAGAACGGCAGCGTCACGTCGGCAGGTTCAAGCGTTGGCCGCTGGATCAACGCATCGCCGAAGCCGAACTCGGCGATCGAGCTCAAGAGCAGCAGGATGAAGGCGACGAGCGCGGCAAGGCCGAAATCCGAAGGGCTGAGCAGCCGGGCCAGCACCAGGAACAGCACGAACGACAGCGCCCGGCCGCCCCAATTCTGGGCAAGCGACCAGAACAAGGCAATCACGACCTGATGCTGCTTGCCCGTGACCTTCATCAACAATTCGACCCAATTCCGACAGATCCGACCACAATCGTAGGCTAGACGCGTGGCATGCGATGCTGCCGCGACGTCGCCCATCTCCGACCACGGCGGAGCACTGCATGCTCGCTACATTACGACGGAGTGATGGCAATCAGATGAGTGCCGTCACGATTCCGATTTAGAGTGGAAGTGAGTTCAAATCGTGGACTACACTCCGATCAACCTTTGCGAAGTGATGCAAAATGGATGCCTTGATGAATCCGCCCCGGCGTTCTCTCCGCAGCTCCAGGCGCTTGCGTGTGGCCATCTACGCACCGCATTTTGCGGAATATTCCTATCGTCTCGCAGCGGGATTGGCGCACCATTGCGACGTTCGCCTGGTGCTCAACCGCAAGGACGCCAATCAGCAATGGGAACTTGCGGATATCGCCGTGGCGGCGCCCTTCGAGACGCGGATCCGCGACCTCAGCCTGCGCCGTGGCGGCGCGATCGGCATCCCCGCCTCCTTCTACGACATAATATCGTTTCGTCCGGACGTGATTCATTGTCACGAAGTTCCGGAGATCTACACCTCCAAGCTGATCCAGCTGCTCCGTCCGCTCGGTATTCCCCTGGTGCTGACGGTTCACGATGCGATTCCGCATTCGGAAGGCGGCTCGGGTACATCGCCACGTGAGGATGCATGGCGCGACCGCATGCGGGCGGCCGCTTCTGTCGTCACGACGCATGGCGAGAGCTGCATCGCCGATTTTCGCCGGGCTTCACCCGGCTTCAAGGGCGAAACGGTCTCCAGCATGCACGGCGTGCTCATGGTTCCGCCAGCCAAGGGCGTTCTCGCCGCGCCGGAAGCCGCGCGCATCCTGTTTTTTGGACGGATGTGGGCCTATAAGGGCCTCGACGTCTTCATCGACGCGATCGACATGTTGGCCCAGCGCGGCGTGGCGCATGAAGCGATCGTCGCCGGCCGCGGCCCCGAGATGACCCGGCTCGGCGCGCGAATGGCGGCGATGCCGACGGTCAAGACCATCAACGCCTATATCTCGCCCGCTGATACCGGACGACTGTTTCAATCCGCCACCGTCGTTGCCCTGCCCTACAAGGACGCAACGCAAAGCGGCGTGCTTGCCTCCGCCTATGGCAATTCCCGGCCCGTCGTTGCCAGCGCCACCGGCGGCATCCCCGATGTCGTGACGGACGGCGTCAATGGGCTGCTGGTGCCGCCCGGCGATGCCACGGCACTGGCCGACGCACTCGAACGCGTGCTGACCTCGAAGACTCTCGCCGCGACATTGACCGAGGGCGCACGGCAGACCGCGGCCGGCCTGCTGAACTGGGATCGTATTGCCGAGCAGCTCCTCGGCTCCTATCGGAGGCTCGCCGCGCGTACCGTGAGCTGAGCGTCAGCGCGATCTCTCAAACCGATTGCTCGATCTGCGGCCGAAAGAACATGCCGCGGATCGCGCCGTCCAGCAATCGCCTCAACCTCACCTCGATCAGTTCATAAGTAATCGCGCTTGCGACCAATGACATCACCAGCCCGAGCCCGATGAAGGCAGCCCATAGCAGCCAGCGGTCGACGCCGGCGGCGACCAGCTTCAGGCCGATCACCTGCAAGGGGAAGAGCACGAAGGGATGCACGAGATAGAGGCTGTAGCTGATCTTGCCGATATACTGCAGCGCCGGCGTGCTCAGGGCCTTGCCGAGGCCTGATTCCGGGGCGAGCACCATGCCGAACAGCAGAAATCCGGGAATGAGCCCCACGAACGGGTGAAACAGCACGAGGCTCGCATACAGGGCGGCCCCGCAGAGAAGGCCTGCAAGCAGCCCAAGGCGTCCGGGAATGGAAATGCGAAATCCGGTCGCGCTGAACAGCATGCCGATGCAGAAGAACGCGGTGATCGGCCACCGCATCAGGCAAGCCACGCCGAGCAGGATCAGGGGCGCCGCCAGCAGCCGGCCCCCGGCGCGCCACATCGAGAATGTCAGCGCAAACCAGATGTAGAACGCCCACTCATAGGTCAATGTCCAGGCATTCTGCTGAGCAATGGGCAGGCCGAGCGCGTCCTGCACGAAGAAAAGGTTGGCGGCAAAGATCCCGAGATAGCCGGTCAGATCGATCCCACGGAAGAATTTGTAGGCCACGATCGGCCCGATCGCGAACAGCGCAAGATGCAGGACGACGAACACCGGCATGATGCGCAGGACGCGGTCGAAGAAAAACCGCGACAGCGAACCGTGCCGCACGAGGCTCGCCGGGATCAGGAATCCGCTGATCATGAAGAACAGCTCGACGCCGTGCCCGCCGACATTGATCACCGATTGCAGCCAGGGCCAGATCGGCGGCAGGAAGCCGGGATTCGGGATGTCGTACATGCCTGCCTTCGGCATGTCGTAGAAATGGTCCATCAGCACGCTCAGCGCCGCGATGGCGCGAAGGCCCTGGACCGAAGGAACGAACGATCCGTCATAGGCGGCTCCCGGCTGGTGGGGTGCCTTGATCACTCTGCGGCACCCGGGGTGCTGAGGGCCGGCTCGAGAACGACCGGCTTTCTTCGCGCCGAGCGGAACCTCTGCCCGAAGGAAATGCTGGGCTTCTCGATGAAGGCGTAGGTCATCCAGCTGACGAGAATCGACAACGCCAGGATCACGACCAGGAAGATCGACCATCCCAGCGGGCCGTCGCCGAACCAGGCGAGGCGATGGATGACGACGATCACGAACGGCGACATCAGGTAGACCGAATAGCTGATCACCCCGACGAACGCCATCGGGCGCCAGGCCATTCGCTCGCCGAACACGGCAAAGCCGATGAAGGCCAGCGCCGCGCAGATGTAGGCCGATCCGATCGAATAGCTGTAGAAGAAATTCTCGTGATACACGCCGCCGAACCGGCGGTCGGACAGGGTGGCGGCGAAGATCGCATACAGAAGCGTGCAGACGGCCACGTGGGTCCACCGCAGCTTGCCGCCAATGACGGTGTCGCGGATGATCTTGCCCAGGAACATCGCCGACAGGTTCAACCCGACCTCCATCACCGAGGAGACCGCCCTGTTCTCGACGAAGAGTGCCGCGGTGGTTCCGACCAGCGCAGCGGCAACGACGATGGTCACCGCCGTGAAGCGCCGGTTCAATAGCCCCATCGCAAAGAGAATTGTGCATCCGAAATAGAACAGCAGCTCGATCGCCAGCGTCCAGTAGAACACCCAGAGGTTCGGGACGTTCACGAAGGTCTGCAACATCGTCACGTTGGCGGCGACCTGCCCCAGCGGATAAGTCCTTGAATCCAGGAGCTGCATCACCACCAGCCCGACGACGAGCGAAGTCCAATAGGCCGGATAGAGCCGGAAGAAGCGGCTGATCGTGAAATCCCGCACGGGCGTGGCGCTGTCCGGGAAGCTGAACGGAATGACGAAGCCGCTGACGAAGAAGAACAGGACGACGCCGAACCGGCCGAAGTTCATGTAATAGCCGAACACGTCGTGGATCGGCCAGTAATAGGCGCCCGTCGGATGCTTCTCGACGATCACCTCGAAGACATGCTGGACCAGGACCGCCAGCACGGCAATGCCGCGCAACGTGTCGATGAATGCGAGCCGCTTATGCATCATTCGTTCTCACCTGCTTCCGCTCGCCGCCGGCAGATCCGGGCGGAAGCCTTCCAATGGCGGCACTGGCGGCCGCATCACGATTGGCACGGCGTCGATCCCCCGTGTCGAAGTCGCACGCCGCGAGAACACTTCGCTGAAGCTCAATGCGATGATCAGCAGGCCGGAGGCCGGGCCGTAGTTCAAGACCGTGATGGTGAACAGGTTGACGACGAAGAGCAGCGTCAGCTTGTACACGTCGGTCGCACCGAATGTCGCCCGGAACACCATCACCATGAACGCGACGAAGGGAAGACCGAACATCAGGTACGTCCCTATGTAGAAATTGTCGACCGGCACCCAGAACGGCGCGAGCGGCGAGAACAGCTGCTGCGGATAGTTGAAGCAGCCCGCGCCACAGCCGGTCACGAGGCCGACCGGCATGAGCTGACTCATGTAGATGAACGGCTTTTGCCAGCTGTTGTTGATGCGATCGACGATGCTGAAGAGGGTTGAATGCGGCACGGCCGCGGTGCCGGAAGCGAACACGATCATGAAGAACGGCACGAAGATCGCAGCGAAAGACCATTGCGCGATGCCCCGAATGGCGGGGAAGCGCGACCTTTCCGGCAGCATCCGCACGAACACGAGCAGGAGCAAATAGAGCACGAGGACGATCATGGTGGTCTTGCTCGTGGTCAGCTTGGTGGCATAGATCGCGATGGAGCCGAACAGGAGGCACCACGTCGTGCTCTTGCGAATGGAGGTGATTGCGAAAGACACCAGGATGAAGAAGGCGGCCATGGTATTGTCGGCAGCAAAGCCCATGAGGCGCTGATCGTCGCCGCCATAGGCCCACCACAGCCGGCCGGCCTCGCGTACGGCGCCGAAGGACTCGTATTTGTAGCCGACCCAGGGCATCAGATAGAATTTCGTCAGGAAGACGCCGATCACGGACAGGTAGAAGGTCACGGCGATCACCGAGAGCAGCTTGCGGTATGAGCCCAGGCTCGAATCGCAGAAGCAGAACCCGACGAAGACCGGCAACATCATCTTGAACGAGGAGATCGCTGCGTTCATCGTCCCCAGCATGAAATAGCCGAGCACGAGCGACAGCATGATCTGCACGAGCACCAGCAGGGCGAGGGTGCTGCGATTGCGCAGGACGCAATGCACGAAGAACTGGGCGAGGCACAGGACCGCAATGAAGTCGGGCAGATACCACAGCGAATTCAGGTGATAGATGCTGGTGTAGTAGCGGATCATGCCGCCGAAGGCGTCACGGATCAGATAGACACCGAGGGCGATCGCCTCGATGTTGAGGCTGATCAGCGTGATTTTCGGCCGGTTCAGCGCGAGGACGGTCATGTCCGGCTCAGTTGGTCGGCCGCGCCGATGGCGCCGGAGAAGCGGAGAAGTCGGTCCGGCTGCCCAGAGCGTTCCGCATCCACCTGCCGCCGGGAAGCTCGATGTAGCGATAGGTGAAGTGCGAAACCACGAGCACGGCGGCAAGCGAGACCACGAGATTCAGCGTGGCCGGCAGGCCCGCCCAGACCGAATCGAGGGCGGCGATCCGCCCGGTCCCGACCGCCCGCACGAAATACTCGGCCAGCAGCACCACGAGCGCGTGCACCATGTAGATCGAGTAGGAGCGGCGTCCGAGCCAGACCAGCGGCCCCGCCACCAGCATCCGCGGCACCAGCGTAGCATCGGGAAAGGCGAGCAGGCTGCCGAGGAAGATCGCAAACGTCACCGGCGCGAGGAAGGTCGCAGCAGGATTGGTCTCCGCCAGGCTCACCAGGACAACGCTGGCGATCATGGCGGCGAACTGCACCAGGCCCTGGACCGCCGGGCCCGGCCTGGCCGGCAGGCGATCGACGATCCGCACCGTCAGCACGCCGAGGAAGAAGCTCACGAAGCAGCGCAGAATGCCGAAATCGGTCTGAAGCCCGAGGCTTCTCTTGTCGAGCACGAAGATGATGACGACGAGGCTTGCCACCGCCAGCATGCCGCAGAGAACGTAGAACCACAACAGCGAGCGCATGCGCTGGGCAAACAGGACGATCAGGCCGAACACCAGATACGTGTAGAATTCGACGCTGATGCTCCAGCTCGGCGCATTCCAGCTGAGATAGTCGATGAAGCCCACCGAGTGCAGCAGAAAAACGTTGAGCACGAAGGAATAGGCGTTGTTCACCTCGAAGGCCGCCGGCGCGGCGACGATGACGCCTGCCATGACCAGGCTGATGCGCAGGAGGCGAAACAGCAGATTGGCGACCAGCATGACGATATGCAGCGGATAGACCCGCGCCAGGCGCCGCACCATGAATTCGCGCAGCGAGAAGCGTCCGAAGTCGCTCTCGACGTAGCTGAGCGACATGACGATCCCGCTGAGAACAAAGAACAAGTCGACCAGCAGCCAGGCGCTTCTGAAGAACGAGCAATTGATCCAGGCATTGTGCGGGAACGCCGCGAGGAACGTCGGCATCAGCAGCAGGTGGTGAATCACCACGGATGTCGCGGCGATTCCCCGAATGCTGTCGAGCGGCAGGACGTGCGCCTTCTCACGATGAACCAACTCCGTCACATCAACATTCCATAGCTGTTGCACCGCAGCAGTGTGTATCAGGTCTCGCGCATGTTCAATCTCCGCGATCCCAGGACTCGCGCGCGATGCATGACGATCGACGATACTTTCAATGCTCGCAGATCATTCGGACATGCGAGCGCCAACTTCACGCCATTTTTTGTTTGAGGCACCGCGTGCTTCGGGCGCAAATTTCATCAGCCGTGATGATTGCGAGTATTTGCGTGGAAAGTGTGCGCGAAATTCGGCGCTGTTGCGATGAAGTCCGGCGCGCACGACATTGATCTCTGCGCGTGAAGGCCACGGCAAAAATTTCTTTCTATGCAAGGGAACAACGACGTGCATCGCGACTTGTGTCGGTTTTGCGACGCGGCGGCCTGCGAGTGCCCGATATGTTTTCAAGTTGCAACATTCGTGAGCGCGATCTGCCGATCTCGCAGGCATTGCAAATCGTGCTTCTGCAACCGCCGCAATGTCGAGCAGCGTTTGCGTCGTCGACGATCGCGCTTCAGCTTTTGCGCCGCACAAAAAGATGACACAGTTACCTGCCAAGTTTCACCTGTTCTCCTATTGCAACAGAAGCAAGGAACACGGATGGGCCGCGGACTAAAACTTCGTCATGCACAACCGCGATGGCTACCGGCTGTCTTGATAGGTTTAGCGCTGGTCGTCTCGAGCGCCGCTGCTTGCCGCGCCCAGTGCGTCGAATTCTCGGACCGTGCCTCGCAACTGGAGCTCGACACTTTCGTGAAATCGCCGTCCTCGCTCCTGGAGCGAATGCGCAACGACAAGGAAAAGCTGCGGTTTCGGCTCGCGACGCTCATCGCGACCAATCCGTCCTTGCTGCCGTCGGTTCAGACGCTCATTTCGGCATCGGCTGCGAGCGATCGTTCGGCCATCGGCGCCGCGTTGCGGATCGCCGAGGGACGGTGCACGACGACGAAGCCGGACGCGGCGCGGAAGATCAGGGATTTCGCTCAGCGGATCGGCGATCTCAACGTGCAGTCCGGTTATGCCGCCGCGGGCGAAGACAATTCCGGCGTCCAGGCGCAATCGCAAAGCAAGGGCCCGGCACAGCCGCCCCGAGGCAGAGCCCTGCTCGAGGGCGAGTGGAAGACCAAGCTGGCCAATCCCTTCAAGCCTGTCCCCCTTCCGAACTGATCGATGATCCCCAAAGGCAGCGAATTAGCACATGTATCAGCCTAGAGAACATTTCCAGTCGGGGCACCGATTCGGCATCGAATTCGGCGGGGCAGTCCTCAGCTTCGAGCGTGTGGCCGATGTGCTCCGCCGCCAGTGGCCGATCGTCGCGGCGTGTGTCGGAGCTTCGCTGGCCCTGGTAATGCTGTATCTGGTCACGGCGCAACCCATGTATACGGCGAATGCCCGCATCATGATGGACACGCGTCAGGCGCAGGTGCTCGACAAGGACAGCAACGCCAGCAGCGCCCTGATCGACACCGGTTACGTCGACAGCCAGGTCGAAGTCATCAACTCGGACGACCTGATCCTCTCCGTCGTCCGTCGCCTGAAGCTGACGGAGGATCCGGAGTTCAACGGCTCCAATCCGGGCCTTCTCTCCCTGATCATCGGCAAGGTGACCTCGCTGTTCGGCTCTGGTGAACCGCCGAACCAGGAACGAATCGAACATGCGGTGGTCCAGCAGGTCCAGAAGAACCTGCGGACGGAGCGCGTGCTGACGACCTATGTGCTGTCGCTGAACTATCGCGCGCGGACCCCCGACAAGGCGGCCAAGATCGCCAACGCCATCGCCAATGCCTACCTGGTCGGCGCGCTCGAAGCCAAATATCAATCCACCAAGCGGGCCACCGAGTGGCTTCAGCAGCGCAGCCTCGAGCTGAGCGAGCAGGCGTCGGCCAGCGACCGCGCCGTGCAGACCTTCAAGGCCGAGAACAACATCGTCGGAACCAGCCGCGGCCTGATGTCCGAGCAGCAACTATCCGATCTGAATACGCAGCTGGTTCAAGCGCGGGCCGCCACGGCCGAGGCCAAGGCGCGGCTCGACCGCATCGAGGCGATCTCCGACCAGGATCTCGCGCAGCCGACGGTGACGGACGCGCTCAACAACTCGGTCATCACCCGCCTGCGCGCCCAGTATCTCGACATCCAGGCCCAATACGCCGACTGGTCCAGGCGCTACGGCAAGACCCACCTTGCGACGGTCAACCTCGCCAACAAGATGGAGGAGCTGCGCAAGAACATCGCCGACGAGCTGCGTCGGATCGGCGACGCCTATCGGAGCGACTACGAGATCGCAAAGAGCCGCGAGGCCTCGCTCGAGAAGAACGTGAAGGAGCTCGTCGCCCAGGCCGGTCACACCGGCCAGGCCGAGGTCAAGCTGCGCGATCTCGAAAGCGCCGCCGACACCTATCGCAATCTCTACAACAACTTCCTCGAGAAGCTGCAGAGCGCGACGCAGAATCAGAGCTTCCCGCTCAGCGAAGCGCGCCTGATCAGCACCGCCACCAAGCCGGATCGCAAGAGCTCGCCGCGCACGGTCCTCGCACTGGTGGGGGGCCTCGTCGGCGGCCTCTGTCTCGGCTTCGGCGTCGCCTTTGCGCGCGAGCTGCTGAGCGACGTGCTGCGGACCCCCGCCGAGGTCGAGGACGAGCTCGGCGTGAAGTGCCTCGGCGTCCTGCCCGATATCGGTCCGGCGGCGAAGACCGGCGCATCCGACATATCGCGCTACGTGGTCGATCATCCGTTCTCGCGGTTCGCCGAGACGTTGCGCAACATCAAGGTTTCGATCGACGTTGCGCGCCTGACCCGCGAGATCAAGGTGATCGGCATCGTCTCTTCCCTTCCCAAGGAGGGAAAGACGACGGTCGCCGCGAATTTCGCGCAATTGATCGCGCTCACGGGCCATCGCACGGTTCTGATCGACGGCGACCTGCACACGCGCTCGCTGACGCGGGAGCTTGCGCCCAACGCCAAGAGCGGGCTCGTGGAGGCACTCAACGACCCCGCGAGCCTCGGCTACCACGTGCAGCGGAGCAAGGAGACGGGACTGGACTTCCTCCCCTCCGTCGTGGCGTCCCGCATGGTGAATTCGGCCGACGTCATCGGGTCGAAGGCGATGGCCGAGCTGCTCAAGGTGCTGAGGGAGCACTACGAGTACATCGTAATCGATCTCGCTCCGGTGATGCCGGTGGCGGACTCCAAGGCCGTCAGCCTCCTGATCGACGCCATGGTCTACGTCATCGAATGGGGGCAGACGACGCGAAGCGCGCTCCAGGAGTCGGTTTCCGGGTCGGAGATCCTCCAGAAGAAGCTGCTCGGTGCCGTGCTCAACCGTGCCAATCCGAAGATGCTCAAGCGCATCGAGGCCTACAAGGGCAAGCACCACAACAGCTATTACGTCGAGCACGCCTAAAGCGCGATGAGATGGGGTTGAATCGTCATCGCGCGTTAGCTCTTTGTTTGAGCATGATCTTCTTGGAAAACCGCTTCACGCTTTTCCGGATCATGCTCTAGAGCGAAGTCCAGCCGACTGAAGCGACCTCGAGGCCCGCTGTCATCTGGCAGCGGGCCTTAATTCTTGCCTGGCGGAATTGCCGCCCGAACGGCATCGCGTGCACCTTGGCGCACGAGACCGGAGATCGCGCCAAAGCACCTCTCCGGATCATGCTCGGCGCGGCGGAACTGCTCGCGCGTCCGTATTCACCCGGAATCCACAACTTGCAGTTATTGCTCTAGCCAAAAGCAAGGATTGACGGATACGGTAGTCGCCCAAGTGAGTGCGCTTATGGGCCATCTTCCAGCAAACAGGCGAGACAATCGAGCCTTGCTGCCTGAAAATGCCGAAACTTTAGGCATCTTTCTTTCTCGGTTCGCCGAGACTAATCTCGGCTCATACTTGCAGTTATTTTCCGGTAGGCTCGGATGCTGATCATCCTGACGATTTTAACTGTTTGGGTTCTGCTCAACATTCTGTTCGTGTTGATCGTGGTTCCGCCACGCAAGCCGCTCCGCCGGCCCATGGCGACGACGCTCTCTGCCGCCCCCATCGACCCGAGCCAGCGCCGGATCGAGCAGGACGAGCCCTTCTCGATCCGCCACGTCATCGTCTCCGTCGCGATGGGCGCCTTCTTCGTGCTCGTGCCGCCGCTCCTCGCATTGCGCGATGCGATCATGCGGCTCTTCGGCAGACCCCCGCGAAATGGAACTTGAGGCCGCGAGCCGAAGCTCCAGGGCAGGTTGAGCGATCGAGCGCCTAATAGGCTTCCTGAAACATCACCGCCGAAGCCGTGCGGACCATGATCTTCAGGTCGAGCCAGATGCTCCAGTTGCTGACGTACCAGACGTCGTACTCGACCCGCTTTTCCATCAGATCGATCGTCGGCGTTTCGCCCCTGAATCCGTTCACCTGAGCCCAGCCCGTCAGGCCCGGCTTCATGTGATGGCGGTAGACATACTTGCTGATGAGCTCGTCGTAGTAATTGTCGTGGGCGAGCGCGTGCGGGCGCGGTCCCACCAGCGACATGTCTCCACGCAGCACGTTCCAGAGCTGCGGCAGCTCGTCAATGCTGGTCATGCGCAGGAAGCGGCCGATCTTGGTCACCCGAGCGTCCCTCTTGGTCGCCTGAGTCACCGTCTCGCCGTTCTCGGAGACCGTCATGGTCCGAAACTTCCAGATCTCGAACGGCCTGCCGTTGAAGCCGCGGCGCGACTGCCGGAATATGACCGTTCCTGGCGAATCCAGCTTGATCAACACGGCAACGGTCAGCAGCAGCGGCGTCAGCAGCACGAGCGCGAACAGAGCGACGCCGACGTCGAGACAGCGCTTCTGCAGCCGCTCGAGAATGGTGAGCGGCGGCCGCTGGATCTCGACCGCAACGGTTCCGCTGACCGGCAGGAAGGGACGGGTCACCAGGTCGGCGACGGAATCGTCCGGCAGCAGGCGAATGGGCTGCGGGACGGCGCGCAAGTATGGCCCGAGCTTGCGCAACATCGGCAATTCGTTCCAGTCGATCGCGAGCAGATATTCATCGACGTCGGCCGCGCGCGACTGACGGATCACGTCGCGAATCTGCCGCTCCCATTGGCCGTCATCCCGGTCCTCTCCGAGCACGAAATGGCGCGTGACGTCGAAGCCGTTCCTGCGCAAATCCTTGAAGCGGCTCGAGGTAAAGTCGAGCGGTTTCAGGCTGAGCAGGATCACCTTGCGATCGACCAAGCGGCTTCTCGCAAAGCTCGTGCCGAACACGGCCTGCCAGCCGAAGCGCAGGCTGGTCAAGCCGAGCCCACCGATCAGGGCGAAGACGATGACGGTGCCGCGCGACAGATTGTCGGTCGATTTCAGCAGGAAGGCCGCAACGGCGAGGATCGTGAGCGACGTCAGCCAGATAAACGCCGCCATTCGAAGCTGCCAAACCAGATTGAGCAGGCGGTGCGTGGAATAGACGTCCCGGAAATAGGCGATGCCGACGAACGCCACACCGACAAACAATCCGGCGCCCACCGATGCACCCTCGGGCGGCGACGCGACCGCCGCACCATACAGCGACGCCCCCGCCGCGTAACTCAGCAGGATCAACAGAAAGTCAGCAGCGATGACGACGATCTGAAAGGGCCTCTGAAGCGCACTGCCGCGTGCAGATGACAGCGCATGCGCGCTTTCAGAACCGTAAGTTGCAACAGCCATTCGAACCTCTGCGTATCGAGAGAGTGTCTGACGCTCATCGTGATGCTGAAGACCCGTCAATCCCCCGCATGGAAAGTGTTGTTCGATCGCAGCGACATTGTGGCGCTGCACGCGAAAACTTTTGCGACGCACGGATGATGCGTCGAGTTGAAAGACGTCGCGAAATTCGACGCGCTGAAAATGTCGTCACAGTGCTGACATATGAGCGGACGGAGTGCCCTATTTTGAATCAAGTTCCGCATCCAATGCACGCTCGTCGTTGTGCGAGCCGCTCTCCGCTCAACTTTGAGGCGCCGCTTTGCTGCTGCCGAGCGCAACAAGCGGATTACTCGCGAGAATTTCCTTGGAATTTCTATCTGCGGGTGTACGAGAAAATCTGCGACGAGCGATGCAAACTTGCCGCACATTCCGAGCCAGCGATGCAATTCGCGTTGACCAAGTTCGTTCCTGAAGTGCATCAAGAACAAGTCGGCAAAAAAATGCCGTGCCCTTCTTTTGGCGTGATCGGGACAGACAACGAGCCTGCGGCCCCACGGAACTTGCTTTGTTCGCGTTGGATGGACGCTTCCCGGTGCCGGCGACTTGGGGATGTTCCGACCACCCGATCGATGAGCGCCATGAAATCTTTCGCGCGATCCAAGCCGTCGCTTCCCAAACCGCGATTGCCGGACGGCGTCCGCATCTATGCGATCTCGGATATCCACGGCTGCGCCCATTTGCTCCAGCCCATGCTGCGGGTGATCGACGCCGACGTCGCGCGCAGCCGGCCGCGTCATGCCATCGAAGTCTTCATGGGCGATTACATCGATCGCGGTCCGGATACGCGTTCCACCCTCGACATCCTGGTCGAGCGGGGCCGGCGGGGGAATGTGGTCTTCCTCAAGGGCAACCACGAGGCCTTTCTGGTGAGGGTGTTCGAAGATCCTTCACTGTTCGAGGACTGGATTGCTTTCGGCGGGACCCAGACATTGATGTCCTACGGGCTTGCTCCGCCCAATCTCAAGCGCGACGAGCCGGCATCGATCCTGCGCGACTTGATTCGCGCGATGCCGACCGAGCATCTGGAATTCCTGGACAATCTGCGGTTGAGCTTCAGTTGCGGAGACTTCTTTTTCGTCCACGCCGGCGTTCGTCCCGGCGTTCCGCTGGCCGAGCAGACCGAGCGCGACCTGCTCTGGATTCGCGAGGAATTCCTGCGCAGCGAGGAGCAGTTCGGCAAATACATCGTCCATGGTCATACGCCGGTCCGCAGCGCCGAATTGCTGGCCAACCGCGCCAATATCGACACCGGCGCCTATGCAACCGGCAACCTCACCCTGATGAGCATCCAGGGAAGCCGCATGCTTGCGCTGTGATGAGTTTTCAGCCTGTTGCCACCGACGCGCGAGACGGTCTGAAGGATGAAATGGACGTCCGCGATGTCTAGTTGAGCAACGGCGGCTGCTCCGGCCGCGCACGCGTCTGGGCCATCCAGTCACTCCAGGCGCGCTCGTGCTTGACGTAGAGCTCCATCCAACGTTCGCCATGCCTTGCCTGACGGATACGCGCCGCCTCGCCGAGCATGTCGGCGCCGGGGCGGGTGTCCGGCTTGTCCAGCGCCTCGAACTCGATCGTTTCCGAGATCGTCAGACCGACCAGCACGCGCTGTCCGCCACCGTCCACGATATAGCGTCGCGGCGCATCCTTCTTGGGCTCACTCATGTCGTCATGTCCCATGGGTTCCGTGTGAAGCTGGATGCCCAGAGCGAATGGAACGATGCCTAGAAGGCTCGCCGGGCGTGGCCGAACGTCGAGGTCGGAGCGGGCCGCGGCGCCCGGCCGGAGGTGCGGCTGGACGAATTCACAGCTCTCCGTTGGACGCGCCACGCGCCCAGCGCGAATCCCAGAATGAGGCCAGCGCCAAAAATGGAAGCGGAGACAAACGTTGCAGTCATAGGAGCGTCCTGGATCGTGCCTCACCTATCAAGAGTGAGCAGTGTGTCGACATCATGGTTCTCGAGGATTCACCGGCGCTGAAAAAATGTTCAAGGGCCGGTCTCCCTTGAGCGCGCGACAAAATAGATCTTGCCGATCAAGCTGTGCCGCAGATCTCGATACCGGAATAGGACTCGCCAACGCTTCCGTCGGACGAGCGACTGCACTGCCCGACCAACACTCGGGGCTCATTTGCAATTGTCTCCAGAACCATCGCGGAGCAGGCACGGCGCCAAGCGGGATGCCGATCCGACGATCCGGGTCGGGCCTGGGATCCCCGGAGCAACCGTATGACTCCTGTGCCAGAAGCTAAGGGCTCTTCGCTCAGCCGGCCGCGCCTGTTGCCCCCCGTCGGCAGACCCATGGTCAACGGCGCTTGCGGCGCTCCCTGCCTAACGGGTGCGCACAAGTCCTCTGCTTCGTAGAAGCTCGATACAGCTTTCGGCAATGACGCGAATGATTTCGACAAATTTTCAGTCAGACTTAAACCATTGTTAGATCACGGAGATGTAGAACAGGGCGCGGTCCAATGGAGTAACTCTGTGACGTTGCTGGCTCTTGGAGGAATGGTGATCGGGATGATCCTGGGGATCCGATTCCGCTTCATCATCCTTCTTCCCGTCATTCTTGTCGTGGCAGTCGTTGTGGTGACCGTCGCCCTTCTGAGTGGGGACGAAGCCACGCAAGCGGTCATGTGGTTGCTGGCCATTTCGCTTCCCATCCAACTCGGCTACGTCTGCACAGCTCTCGTGCTTCCTTACGCATTCGCGAGCGAGAGCAAGAAGTCGGACGAGCCTCCAGCCGCTCATTCGGCGCGGACTCAGCCTAGTCCTTAGACACGTTCCTCCGCGTTTCCGTCGCCTTGATCTCGGCAACCGACAGGAATGCCTGATAGGCTTGCCGTATCCCGTCTTCGAGCGTCGTCTGCGCGCACCAGCCGAGCCTTGCAAGACGACTGACGTCCAGCAGCTTGCGCGGCATACCGTCGGGACGCGAAGTGTCGAAACTGATCCCGCCGCTGTATCCGACCGTATCGGCAACGACGCGCGCGAAGTCGGCGATCGTGATGTCCTCGCCGGTGCCGATGTTGACCAGTTCGGCGCCGGAATACGTCTTCATCAAGTGCACACAGGCATCCGCCATGTCGTCGACATAGAGGAACTCGCGCCGCGGCGTGCCGGTGCCCCACACCACGACGTTCGTCGCGCCCGAGAGCTTCGCCTCGTGGAAGCGCCGGATCAACGCGGCGACCACGTGACTCATTTCAGGGTGATAATTGTCGCCAGGACCGTAGAGATTGGTCGGCATCACGCTGATGAAATCGCAACCGTATTGCCTGCGATAGGCCTCCACCATCTTGATGCCGGCGATCTTCGCGATCGCATAGGGTTCGTTGGTCGGCTCCAGCGGCCCCGAGAGCACGTAGTCTTCGCGGAGCGGTTGGGGCGCCAGCTTCGGATAGATGCAGGACGAGCCGAGAAACATCAGCTTCTCCGCACCATTTTGATGCGCGGCGTGAATCACGTTCGCGGCGATCGCAAGGTTGTCGTAGATGAACTCGGCCCGCAGCGTATCGTTGGCGACGATGCCGCCGACCTTGGCGGCGGCGAGGAAGATCACCTGTGGCCGCATCTGCGCGAACCAGCCGAACACGGCCGCCTGGTTGCGGAGGTCGACCTCGCGCCTGTCCACTGTGACGAGCCTTACGTCCTCGCGTTGGAGCCGGCGCACGAGCGCACTGCCGACCATGCCGCGATGGCCGGCGACGTAAACACTTTTGCCCTTCAGCTCAAATGGCACGCTTGCCATGGGCTGCATCCCGTTTCGCCTCGGCAAGGTCGCTCGCCATCATCTCCTCGACGAGCTGGGCGAAACTCCGCTTCGGCTTCCAGCCGAGCACCTGACGCGCCTTGCCGGCGTCGCCGATGAGGAGATCGACCTCGGTCGGTCGGAAGTAGGTCGGATCGACCCTGACGACAATCTTGCCGCTCGCCGCGTCGACGCCGGTCTCCTCGACTCCCTCGCCCCGCCATTCGATGCGGCGGCCGACCTGCGCGAACGCCAGCTCGACCATCTCCCGTACCGAGCGCGTCTCGCCGGTGGCGAGCACGAAATCGTCAGGCTTGTCGGCTTGAAGGATCATGTGCATGCCCTCGACATAGTCACGCGCGTGCCCCCAGTCGCGCTTGGCCGAGAGATTGCCGAGATAGAGCGTATCCTCGATACCGACCTCGATGCGCGCGACGCCGCGGGTGATCTTGCGGGTCACGAACGTCTCACCGCGGATCGGGCTCTCATGGTTGAACAGGATGCCGTTGGCAGCGAACATGCCGTAGGCTTCGCGGTAGTTCACCGTGATCCAGTAGCCATAGAGCTTGGCGACGCCGTAGGGCGAGCGCGGATAGAAAGGCGTAGTTTCCTTTTGCGGGATCTCCTGCACCAGGCCGTAGAGCTCGGACGTGGAAGCCTGGTAGAACCGCGTCTCCTTTTCCATGCCGAGAATGCGGATCGCTTCCAGCAGCCGAAGCACGCCGACCGCATCGGCGTTGGCGGTGTATTCCGGGCTCTCGAAGCTGACCGCCACATGGCTTTGGGCGGCGAGATTGTAGATCTCGGTCGGCCGGATCTGCTGCACCAGGCGGATCAGATTGGTTGAATCCGTCATGTCGCCATAGTGCATCAGGAACGGAACCTCGCCGACATGGGGGTCCTGATACAGATGATCGACGCGCGCCGTGTTGAACGACGACGAGCGCCGCTTGATGCCGTGCACGATATAGCCGAGCGAAAGCAGATACTCGGCCAGATAGGCACCATCCTGGCCGGTAACACCCGTGATGAGAGCGATCTGCTTGGTCATATCAAAATAGCTGCTCTCCTGAGCACGTCATCCGAGATGCGCGCTCATGCAGATCGCACTTCAAGAAGTTCCTGATATCTCTCGACCATGGCGATGGCTGGAGGTCAACCCTGCCGATCCGATCCGTCTTGATGCCCTCGAAGCGGCCGACGATTTTGCTCCCCGCCGCTCCAGCCATGAAAGCTGGAGCGGTATTTCGCCGATCCTTGCGGTTCGGCCGAACCGCCCATTTATTTATGGTATCAAATTACCTCATTCCTCGGAAGCCGTATGGCTTTTTGCCGGCACGTTTCCGGCAACCTGTGACTGAAATGTCATATGTGAATCCAAGAGGACTTGTTAGCTTCAGGCATTATACGGGAACTTCTGGCAATTTGGGTTGGGGATACTATGAAGCCGGTACATTTGGCCCTCGCAGGTCTGTTCTTGACCGCAAGCCCCGTCCTGGCGGAGCAATTTTCGATCAATGATGCCTTGCGGCAGGCGATGCAGACGAACCCGGGCGTGGGAGAAGCGTCGGCGAACCGTCGTGCAACGGAGAGTGAGCTCCGGCAGACGCAAAGCACCCTGCTCCCTCAGGTGCGCATCGACGCCAGCTATGGACCGGAGAAGTTCGACCAGTCGCCAGGTTTCGTAGCTCCGAACCTGGCCGTTCCAACGACGGGCTCCGGGCCGTGGCGAAATGGCAGCCAAGAATCGGTCGTCGTCCGCCAGCTCCTCTTTGATGGATTCACCTCGATTCACGAAGTGTGGCGCCAGACGGCTCGCGTCAATGCCGCCGCCGCCCGTGTCAAGGAACGAACCGAACTCATCGCGCTCGATGCCGCCGAGGCCTATGTCGACGTCGTACGCTACATGCGCCTGGTGAGTCTGGGTGAGCAGAACGTTGCAAACCACGACAAGATCTTCGCGAATGTGAACTCCCGCTTTTCCGGCGGTCGCGCCGGCGAAGGTGATCTCGAACAATCCAGGGAGCGCGTCGAAAACGCCCGTGCCGCGCTGGCGGAATTCCGCCGCAGCCTGGAAGATGCGCGCGCGAAGTACCGCAAGGTCGTGGGCCTCGAGCCCTACAATTTGCGTTTCCCTGGGCCTCTGCGCGGAATGCCGGGAAGCCGCGACGAGTCGCTCGCCGCTGCATTGCGCTTCAATTCGACGATTACCGCGGCCCAGTCCGATGTCGATGCCGCCAAGCATGCATTCAAGGGCACGGACGGTCTTTTCGCCCCCAAATTCTATCTGGAAGGAAGGGCAACCCACTACGACAATTCGTTTCCGTACGTCAGCAATCCGGGGACGCCCTCCGTCACGCATGAGGATTACAGCGGCAAGGTGGTGATGTCTTGGGACATCTTCCGCGGTGGCCAGGATGCATGGAATCGAACCGAGAAGGCAGAACGCTTCACCGAGGCGACTATGCGGCATGCCCGGCTGCAGCGCGACGCCTATGAATCGATCGACAAGGCGTGGAACGCCCGCACCGTGACGCAGACGCGCATTACCGCTCTGACCAACCAGCTGCAGGCGGACAGGAAGACCATTGCGGCCTTCCAGAAGGAATATGAACTGGGTCAGCGCTCCCTGATCGACCTCCTGAATGCGCAGAACCAGTTCTTCAACGCCTCGGTGTCGCTGACGTCGGCACGGGCGGTGGTCGTTTTCGCCGATTATCAATTGCTGGCGGCCATGGGAACGCTCATTGAGTATCTCAAGGCGCCTCCCCCGGTTGACGCTGCGCCCACTGATTTGAATCTGTTTGGCACGCCGAACTACAGCGCACCGAACTTCCGTTGGACGCTTCCCCAGACTGGATCCGAACCCCTTCATGTCCCGGTCCAGCCCCCTGCAGCAGCCCCTGTCCGCCTGTCTGCGGCAGCCCAGGCTCCCGTGTCCCAGGCTTTCAGTGACCGCTGGTCGGGCGATGCCACCAAGACGGCATCGGCGGCCAGGGTTCCCGGCGCATCGGAGTGGTTGGCGCAACGAGAGCGAAAAGGCGGCCCGATCGTGCTGGAAAGCGACCAGCGCTCCGCATACGCGGAGGCGGCGAAGCCCCACTGGCTGCTCACCGCATTTTCGCCTCGGCCGAAATAGCGCCCCAGAGCGATCGAGTCGGAAAGCCGCCCTTGGGCGGCTTTTTCATTTGCCAGCTGGTCCCGATGGCCACCGTTATCTCACGGGTATCATTCAAGGCCCGCCGCCATTAATCGTTAATCTTCCAAGTCAAAATGCGCGAATGAATTGCTCGGCAAATTGTCGTACTATCGCTGTGTTTTGCTAGGGCGTATTCCGCCGCTTTATTTAAGGCATATCAGCTTGTTCGATCAGACAGAGAAGCCGATTTCCAAGCACGCGCGCCCTGCTCACGCGCCCGAAGGACCAGCCTCGTCAGATCACTCGGTCGGTTCTCAGGCACGAAATAGCGATCCACTTTCGGACTCGCTGATGTTCCTGGCGGCGCACCATGGCCGGGCGGTTACCCGCGATGCGCTGCTCGGCGGACTGCCGATCGTGGACGGCCGCCTGACGGTCTCGCTGTTCGAGCGTGCCGCGCGCCGCGCCGGCTTGGAAAGCGAAGCCGTGCAGCGCGACGTGCTTGATATCCCGCCGCTCGTGCTTCCAGCCGTCCTCATCATGAAGAACGGCACGGCGCTGATATTGCTGAGCCTCGACGAAGCCAATCAACGCATGAGGGTGCTCGACCCTGCCGATCGCCCCTATGCCCCCAAACTCGTTTCCCTCAATGAGATTGCCGCCGGGTATACCGGCTACGCCTTTCTCGTTCGGGCTGCCGCCGAGTCGGACCCTCGGGCCATTGCGGCAGGTGACCTGCCCCGGCATCACTGGTTCTGGTCGGTCGTAAGGGCTCATTGGCGCAATTATGGCCACATCGCTCTGTCGGCGCTGCTGATCAACATCTTGGCGCTGGCCATGCCGCTCTTCACGATGAGCGTCTATGACCGGGTCATTCCGAACGGGGCAATCCCCTCGCTCGTCGCACTTTCCATCGGCATGGGCTTGGCAATCCTCTTCGACCTGATCCTGCGAATGGTCAGGAGCAAGATGATCGATGTGACCGGCAAGACCATCGACGTCGTCCTTGCCGCCAACATCTTCGAGCATGTCATGGCCGTGAAGATGTCGCAGCGCCCATCTTCGGTCGGCATCATTGCCAATCAGCTTCGCGATTTCGACTCGGTTCGCGAATTCTTCACGTCGGGAAGCGTGGTTTCAGCCACCGACTTGCTGTTTGCGGTGCTCTTCATCGGCGTGCTGTTCGTGGTCGCCGGCCCGCTGGCCTGGGTGCCGCTGCTCATGTTGCCCGTGATGATCGGAATCGGCATTGGACTGCAGCGCCCGCTCAACCGCGCGATGAAGCGGTTGCAGGCGGAATCGGCGGCACGACACGGTGTGCTCGTCGAGTCCCTTGCGGGCCTGGAGACCGTCCGCGCAACAGGCGGCGAGGCCCGCATGCAAACCGCCTGGGAGCGTTCGGTGGCCGCGACGGCCCGGTCCGGTGAAGCTGTGCACTTCTGGTCGTCGCTGGCGCTGACCGCCGCCAATTCAATCCAGATGCTGACCAGCCTGCTGCTGATCGTGATTGGCGTCTTTCTGATCATGAACGGCAGCCTGACGGTTGGCGCGCTGGTCGCGGCAAACATGCTCGCTGGCCGGGTCCTTTCGCCGATTGCGGGCATCGCATCGGTGATTACGCGTGGCACGCAGACGTTCGCGGCGCTCAAATCGATCGACCGAATCATGACACTCGAACGAGAGCGCTCTCCGGAACGGGCCTATGTCACCCGAAGGATAGAAAACGGCACCGTCGACTTCGAGAATGTCTCGTTCACTTATCCCAATGCTCCCGGCAAGGCGCTCGACAAGGTCACCTTTAGAATCGGTCGCGGCGAACGGGTTGGGATCATCGGCCGGGTTGGCTCAGGCAAGACCACCGTCGGGCGCCTGCTGCTCAACTTCTACGAGGCCCAGGAAGGCCGCATTCTGGTCGACGGTGTCGATTCCCGCCAATACGACCCGGCCGATCTGCGCTCCGGGATCGGTTTTGCCATGCAAGATACCGACCTGTTCTTTGGCAAGCTGCGCGACAACATCACTCTGGGATTTCCGGCCGCGACAGATGAGGAAGTGCTGGCCGCAGCACGCCTTGCCGGGGTGGAAAGCTTCATCGCCGGACACCCGATGGGTTACGACATGCCGATCTCCGAAGGTGGTCGCAGCCTGTCAGGCGGGCAGAAGCAAGCCATTGGACTGGCACGCGTGCTGATCCGCAAGCCCAGGATCCTTTTTCTGGACGAGCCCACCGCGCATTTCGACGTACGAAGCGAAAGCGAGTTTCTCGAGCGACTGAAGGCGCTCGAAGAGGGGATGACCATCATCATTTCGACGCACCGTCTGTCGCTGCTCGGAATGGTTGATCGCCTGTTGTTGTTCGACAACGGCCGCTTGGTCGCAGACGGACCGCGCGACAAAGTGTTGAGCCTGCTGCAGGGCAGGCCGCCCGCGGCCGAGCCGGTGGCCGCAGCGCCGAAACCCGTGCAAACCACCCCAGTTGTGCAGAGAACCAATGTCAACTGATTTTGCCTACGCCAATGATATCCGCGCGGCGGTCCGGTTGAAGACGCCCAAGACGTCGCGGATGCTGCTGTGGGCTTTTCTCGGTCTATTCCTCACGTTCATCGTGTGGGCGCATTTTGCGGTGCTTGAAGAGGTCAAGCGGGGCAACGGCAAAGTGGTTCCGTCGCGACAAATCCAGGTGGTGCAGTCGCTCGAAGGCGGGATCGTCGGCGAACTTCTCGTCCAGGAAGGCGCAGTGGTGCAGCAGGGCCAATCCCTGATGCGAATCGACGACACCAAGTTTGCGTCGGAGTTCGGCGAGATACGGGAGCGTCGGGCCGCCGTGGCTGCCCGCGTGGCGCGTCTGGATGCCGAAGCCAGGGGACGCACGGAGCTTGTTTTTCCCGATCAGATCGAGGAAGTCGCACCGGCGTCGGCCGCCACCGAGAGGAGCGTGTTCAAGACACGCGCGCAAAAGGTCGCCCAAGACATTGACGTTCTCAACCAGCAAATTGGCCGGTTGACCCAGACGACGGCGCTGCTTGATCGCGAGTTGACGTTGACGCGCAGGCTCTATGACCAGAAGGTCGTCCCCGAGATCGAAATGCTTCGGCTGGAGCGTCAATCGGCTGAGGCCAAGGGCCAGATCGCCGAAGCGAGGTCGAAGATCGCGAACATCGGATCGACCTTTCGGGCTCAGGCGGACGAGGACCTCGCCAAATCGAGGACCGATCTCGCCGTCCTCGACGAAAACATCAAATCTGCTCAGGACCGAGTGCGCAGAACCGATCTGCGCTCCCCGGTTCGCGGCATCGTCAACAAGCTGAACGTCACGACGATCGGCGCGGTGGTTCAACCCGGCGCGAACCTCATGGACATCGTTCCGCTCGACGACACCTTGCTCGTCGAAGGCAAGATAAGACCGCAGGATATCGCCTTCATCCGGCCGGGCCAGGATGCCGTCGTCAAGATCTCCGCCTACGATTCCTCGGTCTACGGCCATCTGGATGGCAAGGTCGAGCGGATCAGCGCGGACACCATCCTCGACGACAAGGGCGAGGCGGCTCAGCGCCCCGAGACCTACTATCGCGTCATGGTGCGCACGGCCACCAATCACCTCGGCACGGAGCAGAATCCGCTCCCCATCATTCCCGGCATGATCACGACGGTGGAAATTCTGACGGGCAAGAAGAGCGTGCTGGACTACATCCTGAAGCCGGCCCGTACCCTGCGGGACGAGGCCCTGCGCGAGCACTGACTGGCGACGCCCGTGCTTAATCAATCGTTAATTCGCAGCTTCGGGATTTAGCTTCCCCCGATAGGCGCTGTTTAGCGCGCCAGCTCATTGTCCGCGCCTCTGCCTCCAGCTTAACCCCCCTTAAGCGCCCGACCGCGCATGCTCCGTCCCACAACAGGTCGGGATGAAGGACCAAGCGCGCAAAGACGCTGGCTGACGTCCCGGAACACGGGGATGGTCAATGAAGTCGCGTCATGGACGGCGGCAGCGCGCGGTCGCGTTTGCGGCAAGCATGCTGATTTCCCTCAATGGCGTCGCGGCCCAGACCGCGTCCGCCGCAGAGGTCGGGACCCGGCACGAATCCGCGGCCGAAGTCAGCCTGCCCGCCCCCGAGGCCATGCAGGCTCCGGCGACATTCTTCACCATCAACACAGTCCTTGCGAAGCTCGATCGCGAGCGCGGCCGGGGACCCAATGCACTTCGCCTGGCGACCCTGACGCCCCCCGCGACGACGCTCACCGACGCAGCGACGGACGGCACACCTCCCGCCGACGGACCGTCCGTCGGCAACGAGCCGTTCGGGCTCTCCACGTTCCGCGCACCGGAAAGCCTGCTGTGGCGCAAATGGCGCGGCGTGGAAGCGGACCTTGCCCAGGAGAAGATCGTGCTCGAGCGCTGCCGCTCGGACGCCGTCTCCTGCCCACCCCATGCAGCGCAGTTTCTTCGGCTCATCGCCGCCACCAAGGCCAAATCCGGACGCGCGCAGCTGGAGGAGGTCAATCTCGGCGTCAACACCGCGATCCGCTACGTGAACGACGTCGTTCAGTTCAGGGAGCTCGACCGCTGGAGCACGCCGCTTTCGTCCTTGGCGAGCGCGAAAGGCGATTGCGAGGATTATGCGATCGCCAAATATGCCGCACTGCGTGAAGCCGGTTTCCCCGAAGCCGACATGCGCCTGCTCCTCGTCCGCGACCGCACGGTCCGGCAGGACCATGCGGTGCTGGCAGCGCGTCTCGACGGCCGCTGGCTGATCCTGGACAATCGCTGGTCGAACCTGCGGGAAGACAATGGCGAGCTGAATTTTACGCCATTGTTCGCCATCAATCATGACGGGGTGCAGCTGTTCGCGAGGCCCTATGCGAAGGCGCAGCCGAGCGGGGCGGAAGTAGTGCCCACGCCTGCGACGACAACGACGGAATCGCAATGGCTGGGCGGCGAGTCCATGAAGGTGGGTGGCGCGGGAGCGTTCGGGCCCCTGCCATTGTTGCTTTGAGCCCATAACAAAACCGCCGGCGAGACACTCGCCGGCGGTTTGTGGTTCGTACAGGTCGCGCTAGGCGACGTGGATCGCAGTCGGTGCGGGCACACCCGTGCTCATCTGCGCAAGATCGACGGCAGCCGCCGCCGTTCCGTTCGCGGAGTACCAGAGCTCGTTATGCTGGGTGTTGAACAGGAACTGGTTCGTGCTCCCATTCCAGGCCGCCGCCTGCGTTGCATCCGTCACCTGGGTGAACGTGACACCCTGCGCATTGGCGATGCTGAGGTTGAGGTTGGCGACGTCGACCACGATGCTGTCGCCGGCGTTGAAGTCCAGGATCGTGTCATGGCCTCCACCCGAGGCCTGCAGAACGAAGATATCGTTGCCGCCATTGCCGCTCATGGTGTCATTACCAGTCGTACCTTGGATGACATCGGCCGACGCGGTTCCAACAAATGTGGTGCTTCCTTCGACAGTAACGTTGAGCGTCTGCGTCGACGTCGTATCTCCATCTCCATCCACGTTCGTGACGTTGAACTGGAGATTGGCGTCCTGGGTGGTAGTGGTTGTGGTGATGAATCCAGCCGTGGTGATCTTGAACACGTCCGTGTCGGTCGTGACGGCTCCGAACGATTCGGTCGTCGTACTTCCACCTCCGGCGCCGGTTGCGGGATTTAGGTCGATCCCGGTGCCACTGATACCCTCGGTGGAAGTCAGAACCTGAGCACCGATGATCTGATAGTGCTCGTTCGCAGCATTGTAGTCGTTGCTCTCGATAATGACTGCGCCTTGCTTGTTGCCCAATGAGATACCGTACGCTGTAAGGGCCGCGTTCCCGGTCTTGTAGATGTCCGTATTGTCCACGACGATGGCTCTCGTCGTGAACGTATCGTCCGCGGTACCAAACACTCCGTCGACGCCAGCGGCTCGAAGCTTCAGGTTGATGACCAAATCTTCCGAGTTGCCAACGTTGTCGAAAATCAGGAAAATTCCATCCGCGCCAGCTGCCTGCGCATTGGTGGGTATGAAACCTTTAGTATCCGTCGTCGAGAAGTTGATGTTCAGAACCTCGCCGGACTGCAACGTGTTGCTCGACACACCGAGCGCAGTACTCGAGACCGTTACGTCCGTGCTCGCCGCAAAGAAAAGCTCTCCATTGGCGTAAGTCGTGTCGCCGGGGTTAGTCGTGCCGGCCGACAAGCTGACGGCACCGCCTCCATTTGTTTCGTGGTAGCCCGAGAACTGAACGAAGAAATTTGTATCGAGTTGGGCGACCGAGAAGGCCGCAGGACCACTGTTGTCCTGCGTATTGCTATTGGCGTTGTAACCCTGGAACGTCACGCCCTGCTGACTGGTGGTCACGATCGTAATGCTCTCGATCGGCGAATCCAGCACGACCGTGTAGGTCCCAGCTACCTTATCGAAGGTCAACGTTCCCGTTTCGTGTATGGTCGCCCCACCCGACAGGTAGTCAAAAGCAACCGTGAAAACGGCACTTGATGCGGTTTCAGACGACCACGTCACAGTACTGTTGGTAATCGCATTCGCAGCGACACTGCCGGAGAGTGTGATCGGTCCAAAGTCCGAGTGGGTCAAATCGTAGGCTGTATAGTTGTCGGCACCAATGTTGTACTGATAGATTCCAGTTCCGACACCTGTCGAGTTGGCGAAAATAAGATTCGTCGATGAAATGAATTTCGGGCCGTCATCGAGGAGACGCACCGCGCTTCCGATCGCGGTCGATGACGTCGCCACGTCGCCGTCGCCGTCCGTCACCGTCACGACCGCATTGATCGTGCTGCCGAGGTTCAGCGCCTCGCTGATGTCGGCCGGCGTATCCGGCGAGTTGTGGTGCAGCGACACATATTGCACGACGCTCAGCACGCCCGTGCTCGCATCGATCGCAACCGCAAACGCCGCATTGTCCGCAGCCGTGATCGTCCCGGACCCGTTCGAGTCGTAGCGGCCGACCACGATCCCGTTCTCCAGGAACAGCTGGATCGCATGACCGTCCGTCGTCGTCAGCCCGGAGTTCGCATTGGCGATCGCCAGCGAGAACAGCGTCGTCGCGCCCTCCTGGTCCGCACCAACCGCAGAGCCGGCCGAGCTCACCACCGCACCGACGCTCTGCGCATACTGCGCCGCCGGCAGGTCCGTCCCGGGGTTCGCGACGCCCGCGAACACCAGCGGGCCGGCAACCTCGTTGCCCTGCACGCCCGCAGACTCGTCCACCGTCACGGTCACTTCCGTCACCGCGATCGCCGCAAACGGGCCGTCGTCGAGGAGACGCACCGCGCTTCCGATCGCGGTCGATGACGTCGCCACGTCGCCGTCGCCGTCCGTCACCGTCACGACCGCATTGATCGTGCTGCCGAGGTTCAGCGCCTCGCTGATGTCGGCCGGCGTATCCGGCGAGTTGTGGTGCAGCGACACATATTGCACGACGCTCAGCACGCCCGTGCTCGCATCGATCGCAACCGCAAACGCCGCATTGTCCGCAGCCGTGATCGTCCCGGACCCGTTCGAGTCGTAGCGGCCGACCACGATCCCGTTCTCCAGGAACAGCTGGATCGCATGACCGTCCGTCGTCGTCAGCCCGGAGTTCGCATTGGCGATCGCCAGCGAGAACAGCGTCGTCGCGCCCTCCTGGTCCGCACCAACCGCAGAGCCGGCCGAGCTCACCACCGCACCGACGCTCTGCGCATACTGCGCCGCCGGCAGGTCCGTCCCGGGGTTCGCGACGCCCGCAAACACCAGCGGGCCGGCAACCTCGTTGCCCTGCACGCCCGCAGACTCGTCCACCGTCACGGTCACTTCCGTCGCCGCGATCGCCGCAACCGGGCCGTCGTCCAAAATTGTCAGATGCGGACCGACATCTACGCTCGCGCTCGAGCTCTGGTTGCTGTTGTCAGTCACCGTTACCGTGAGGGTCACCAACCCGGCCGGCAGCGAAATCCCTTCGTTGGAATCGCCCGGCGTCAGCTCGTGCACAGCGCGCAATTCCGTCAGTGTCACATTGCCCGCTGCATCCACGGAGACCGTGAACACCAGGGCGCCGCCACCGGCAGTGCGACCTTCCACGACACCGCCGGCGCCGACCGACAGCAGAACGTGCTGACCCGTTGCCGAGTCGATGAGACCGGAATCCACGCCCGGTGAGCTCACCGACAGCGCGAAGGTCAACGACTGAACGCCACCCGGTACGTTGAGCGTCACGGGCAACAGTCCGCTCACCGTGGTGCTTGCAAGGCTCGGCGTGGTGCCATCGACGCCATTGGTCGCGGCGGTCAGGAAGCTCTCGTCGACAATCAGGCCAGGCAGCGTGCCAAGCGCAATCGTGGGCGCTGGAGGCACCGGCGTCTGCGGCACGAAACCGGTCGGCACCTGGATCTGGAATCCGGGCAGCTCTTCCTGAGGCGCCAGGTTGTTGCTGGGAATGGGAGGAAGGGGATCGATCGAGAAGGGGCTGAAATTCGCACCGCTGCCCTGCGCATTGTTCTGGCCGAGCGTATCACCTGCGGCCGGCAAAACGGACGAAGCGGCAGTGGGATCGTTGATGATCGGAAACGCGCTGGCGAACTCGGCGACGGTGAGCACGCGGCCGGGCGCAACCTCGATCGTCAGATTGCCAAGCTGATCATGCCGGGAATCGAAGAACGGCTCGACGGTGACGGTCGAACGGTTGTCGAAAAGAATGATCAGCTTTTCGCCGATGTGAACGAGCGTGATCTTCTCGTTGGCAATGGCCGAGAAATCGACCTGCACCTTCTGGTCGTAGCCAAGGTTCAGCACCACCGCCTGGTCTGCGAACGGCTTGGTGAGCTTGAAGATGCGGGGTGGCGAAGCCTTGCTTGAAGCCCCCGCGCCGCCAGCCTGGGCAACCCGAAACTGCTCGTTCATGGAAATTACTCCGCCAAAGAACGTGAAAGTAAAAAAGCAGGCAAATTTGCCGCAAAGTCTAACTTTAGGCTATTGTTAACCTTGGGGAGGGTCAAGAAAACTCTTTGGTTAATCAATACTTTCGATCAGGATGTGGTAAAGAGGGCAACACGGCCGTGACGTGCTGCGAAATGGTCGGATTTTTCCCGATTTGGCACGTCGCCCCAATCCGGCAGACGGCGGATGGAGCACAGGATGAGACGTTTGTTGGTGGCCGCCCTGCTCGCGGGCCCGATCGGCACGCAGGCCGCTGCGGCTCAAGACCGGGACGCACCGCCCCAGACCGTCGAACGGACATTCAAGGCGGTGCCGAACAAGGACACGCAGATCGGGCTGTACATCAACGTCAAACCCGATTGCACCTCCGGCCCCTTGCCGACAATCCGCCTGGCGACCCCTCCGGCCTCCGGGAAGGTCGTCGTCAAGACAGGCAAGGTCAAGGCGACCAACTACAAGGCGTGCCTGGCGCTCGAGGTGCCCGCCTACGTCGCATTCTACAAATCGCCGCCGGATTTCGTGGGCAGCGATGCTCTGACCATCGAGATCAAATACTCGGAAGGCCGGACCGAAATTCAGAAGATCACGGTGAACGTGGCTGGGCCAGGCAGCCAGCAGAAGATCTGACCCGTCGCTCTTCGGACTGATCCGATCGGGACCGAACTCCGGCGCTTCGGCCGACCTCAGTTCACCCGCGTCACTTCACACTCGCTTCGGGAGTTCAGCCCGACCATGCCGATGTTGACGTTCCTGAATTGCTGGCTCGTCTGCGCGGAAATCGGCTCGTTCGCCCACACCAGAACGGTCGTCCGGCGCTCCCTGTCGTTCTCTATCCAGCATGTCAGCTCGACCGAATCGATGTTGCTATCGGTGCCGTTGAACAGGACGAAGCTGGCGATCCCGTAACCGTCGGAACGCCTGATCGCCTGCAATGCCTCGACTTTGACCTGATCCGGCTGGCTGGATTGCTGGCCTGTCAGCGGCGGACCTTGCGCTGCGGCCATGCCGGTCAGCGCATACAGACTCGCCGAGCATGCAATGCCAATCAGGAACCGCAAAGCCGCCTCGTACACCAGACGCATCATCTTTCCGCGTCTTTCTGGAAGGCGCAAGGCCCGACAGGCAGGGCTGGCTCTGCGCTTCGGGCTTGCGATATTCAGTGCGCAAGCGTCTTGGCTGCCGGTCCCTGTTCCGCGCCCCCGTCGCAATCGCCGATCCGGTGCGCCACGACCAACTCGACCCTCGGCATCTGGCCTTCATTCACCTCGTTCTTCTCGGTGTAGGCCTCGTCGCTGTGCACCGTGATTACGGTACTGACGGGCCCCATGTAGTCGCACCGATTTGCAAAGGTGTACTGGTTGTCCCGCCGTTCGGGTCTGGCGGATACACACCTCCCAACCGAGGGAGAAGAGAACGTCGCCTTCATCGACAATGTCGGATCGACGCAAGCGGTCATTTCCCGCTCGAGGAGCCTCTGCCTGGTCTTGCGATGAGCGACCATGTCCAACGTTCGCACGAAGTGCCAAAGGCCCTTCCGGAAGGTCGGTCCTTCAAATCCCTCAGCCTTGGCTTGATCGCCGAACGGGAGAACGAGGAGCGCCAGAAAGAAACCGCGAAGCAAATAGGTCGTCAGGATTGAGCACCGGCCAGTCGTCATTCTTCATACCCGCTTGTCTGCCCACGCGGCGCCATGGCTGCCTATCGTCGAAATCGACCAACCAAGTTTCGGGAATTGTTGCTAAGTAAGGGTTAAGGCGGCGCCCGCCTTCCGAACCCGAACGTCAACCGCACGCCCGATCAGCCGTCGTCGAATCGCCTTGTGCCACCCCGCAAACCCCAAGCGGCAAGTTGTCACGGCGACTCGCGGCCGGTCAACCGCACGCGGATACGGAAGAGTACGGGAGGGGCGGGCCAAACCGGGAAAAACAGGAAGATGGCCCACTATTTTGCAAGCTGAGGCTTTTCAGTAACAGCGCCGGCGGATTGAGCATATTGCTGACGGCATACTGTCGGGTGAATATCGTCCATGATTCCGGCTGACAGCGTGATCGACATGCAGGCCAGCAAATCGGCCATCCTTGCGCTCCTCGCGATCCGTTCGGATGGGCGGATCGCCTTGACCGGCCTCGACGACCAGCTCCGGGCCAGCGCTGCGGCTTACGGACGTGAAGACCCGGTCGTGGACAAGCTCCTCGAGGGCATCGATCTGATCGAAGCGGGCCTCGTCGTATCCGACGGCGAAGAGCTGCAGATCACCGATGCGGGTCGTGAGGTCGCTGAGGTCATCAGGCAGTATCGCGCTCACCCTGCCCTCACCTCCGAGCCGCCTCGCACCGAGGCATTGGGGCTCATCGACCGGCTTGTCGGGCCGGACGTGAGATCGAGGATTTTCGATCTCGAGATGCGGGGTGCGGACGAAAGTTCAGCCGAACGATCCGGCGAAGAAGGCAAGGAGCGGCCGCTCCCGACTCCGTCGCCCGTCACGGCGCAACGATCCTTGCCAGACGCCGCTCGATCTCCGGATGGCCAGGCGAGGTCATCCACTCCCGCGCCGATCGAGCTGCCGCCCCAGGGTCGAACGGCTCCGCGAGAGCGCACATCGCGAGATCCTGCCGGCCCCACGGTACGCGGCACGCTTCGTCGCCTGGGCCTGTTGTGGCGCCGGCACCTGGAGCAGGATCTGCCGCAAGCACGACCGACCGGCCGGAATGCGGGCCTCAACGGCGGACTCGTTGCGCTGGTCAGCTTGCTGGCGCTCATCATCTGCGCCGGAGCGGTCATCGCGCTGGCGCAGATCAGATCGCTGAAGACGGAAGTGTCCTCGCTGCAGCGCGAGCTGTCACCGCTGAAGGAGCGGCTCGCCCGCATGGATCAGGCCGAGAAGGCCAGAGAGGCCAAGGACGCAAAGGATGCAAAGGCGCGCGAGGACGCCGACCGACGGACGGCAGCCGTTCCTCAGCAGGCGCCGCTCAGCCTGTCCCGCGAGGAGGTTCAGCTCATTCGCGAATACATCAAGCCGGCCCCGGCCGGCGGTCCTGCCACGGCGTTGCCGAGCGTGGGGGATCCCGTCGCATGGCCGACCATCCCGTTCCCATCCCCCGTCACGGAGAAGGTGCCCAAACTGCTGGGCGCGCGATTCACGATTCGCAACGGCGCCATCCTCGTCGTGAGGCGTGACAGTCGTCAGGTCGACGCCATCCTGGGACCGAACTGAAAGCCGCCCCCTAAAGCGTGATGGCATTAAGTTCGATAGCCTGAGTTTTTGAGGTAGTTGGCGCATTCCTCTGAGGTGAAGGCATCGAGTGCGTGGCCGATTGCGGTGCAGACGGCCTCGACGGTTCGCGCGGCAGCTTTGCGGAGCAGGTGCTTGAGCTTTGCAAAGACCTGTTCGATCGGGTTCAGGTCGGGCGAGTATTTTGGCAGGAAAAAGAGCTTGGCGCCGACCGAACGGATAAGCTGACGAACTGCCTTGCTCCTGTGGCTGCCGAGGTTATCCAAGACGACGATATCGCCGGGTCGAAGGACGGGCAAAAGAACCTTCTCGACATAGGCGCGAAAGCTCGCGCCATCGATCGGCCCCTCGATGAACCATGGCGCATCGATCCGGTCATGGCGCAGGGCCGCCAGGAAGGTCATGGTTTTCCAGCGGCCGTGGGGAACCCTGGCGTGAAGTCTGTGCCCGCGCGGTGCCCATCCGCGCAGCGGAGCCATATCGGTCCTGGTCCAGGTCTCGTCGATGAAGACCAGCCGCTCAGCTTCGACCTGACCTTGATACTTTGCCCACTGAGCTCGCCGCCGCGCCACGTCGGGTCGATCGCGTTCGCCAGCCGCCACGCTTTTTTTTGAAGCTGAGCTTCTCGGCA
>NZ_DF820426.1 GCF_000617845.2 Bradyrhizobium sp. DOA9
CGGTCCAGAACGTCTCGGCCTCGGACGGGCCGATATCCATGCCGAGCACCTCGCGCCGGCCGTCGCTGTTGACACCCACCGCAATGATCACCGCGACCGAGACGATGCGCCCGTTCTGGCGCACCTTTACGTAGGTGGCATCGATCCACAAATACGGCCAGTCGCCCTCGATTGGGCGGTTGAGGAAGGCCTTCACCTTGTCGTCGATCTCGGTGCACAGCCGCGACACCTGGCTCTTGGAGATGCCGCTCATGCCCATCGCCTGCACCAGATCGTCGACGGAGCGGGTTGAGACGCCCTGCACGTAGGCTTCCTGCACCACGGCGGTGAGTGCCTTCTCGGCCATCCGCCGCGGCTCGAGGAAACCCGGGAAGTAGGAGCCCTTGCGCAGCTTGGGAATACGCAGCTCGACCGTGCCGGCGCGGGTCTCCCAGCTCCGATCGCGGTAGCCGTTGCGCTGGACCTGACGCTCCTGGCTCTTCTCGCCGTAAGCGGCTCCGGTCAGGCCTTCGACCTCCAGCTCCATCAGCCGGTGGGCGGCAAAGCCGATCATCTCGCGCAACAGATCGGCATCAGGGGTCTTCTCTACGAGCGCGCGCAAGTTCATCATGTCGTCGGTCATCGGTGGTTCCTCGAATCAGGTTGGCTGTCGCAATCCAAACCTTACCGACGAATCATCGGTGACCACCCGCAAAGCCGCCCGCCCGCTACGGCGCTATCGGAGGGCGCGCGGGCGGGCGACTTTGCTCATCAGCTACACCACTTCTTGGGACACGACCATTGCGGATACTATCGCCCTCGACGAAGCTCGCGCCGTTGCAGCTATCCGGCGTATGCGTGAACGCTTCAAAAAACCGGAAATGACGCCAGCGGAGCTATTGCTAGTGATGGAGGCTGCGGGACTGATTGAGACGGTTGACGTGCTAAGGCCACACGTCGAATCGCTCTAGCCAATGATGCAAGCTCCACTTCGGATATTCCAAAATGAAGGTTATGCGAATCAATCATCTTCGATGCTGGAGCCAAAACCCGTCCCTTTCTCACGAGCGAACTCTCGCCCGTTGCAACTGCCGCAACGCTTGGCGTCGGGTTCGTTTGCGCAGGCGTCGAACCGGCGTGATCGACGGCATCGGCGACAGTGTCGTGGCTGACGCCGGCTCCTCGACCGCGCGGGCATCAGGCAGCTCCATTGGCTGAGCTGGTGCGGGCCGCGCCTCCATGACCGCGAGAACCTCGCGTCCCTTATCAGTGATGCGCCAGCCGCCGTTCCTCCGCTGGATGAGACCTTGGGAGAAGATATCCAGGTCAGGCACGCGGGCCGCCAATCGCTTCGTGCGTTCGGCCCAGTCCCGTCCGCTGGTAGCCAGAATCGCCATATCGCGCTTGATGTCCTCCATGACGGCGAACCCGTCCGGTTAGCTGACCAGCACCTTGAGAACCGTCAACTGGAAGTTCACTGCCCCACCCGTACGCGGCTTCTACGAACTTACTTCCCTACATCTTTAGAGGCACTCGAGACCTCCTATCGACTCACGCCATTCATTGGCTCATTTGTCTTGGAGGTGCGGGCGTGGTGATGGTGTAGCACCCCAGCACGGAACGGTGATGCCCGCGTCGGGATTGACGATAGTTGACGTGCAAGCTTGAAGAATTCAACCGCGCGGCGCCGCAAGCAGCCGCTTAGATTGCTTCCGCGATCCAGGACGCAGCTAGGCCCGCGCGAAGCAGCGGCGATTCGCCACTCCCTGCTAGGCGCCGGTCACGTTGAGCCGCACGAACTCGGCGCAACTGACAGGCACCTAACTGCAAGATCCGAGGGGAGAAGACCTTGACACTGTTCTTTATTTGTTCTAGCTGATAGCACGCGCATCGGTCTTCGTCGGGAGGCCGCATCGGAGCAGGTAGGAGATCATGAACGACAAAAAAGAAAAGGAATTCCACTTTTTCGTTGATGGGGTGAAATACGAGACCGAGCATTCTTATCTCTCCGGGGCCGACATTAAGCGGATCGCCAAGATCGAAGCGAATTATCAGCTTTTTTTGGAAGAGCAGGGAGACACGCCGGATCGTCCGATCGCTGACCCAGATACAGTGCCCCTGAACGATCGGATCAAGCATTTTTTTGCAGTGCCGCCGGCGACATTTGGACATGGAAATCATTGATAAGCAGTTTGCGGCGCTCCAACAGCATTTTCCCTTGGCGCGTCGAACCCCGATGTCTAACGGAGCTGTATTGGTTGAGATTCCGGAATTCGATCTTCCAGAAGGTTGGAGCATCGCTAAAGGGACCGTCATCTTTCTGCTGCCGCCGGGATATCCTTCGGCACAACCGGATTGCTTCTGGTTGGAACCGGGGCCTGTTCGCTTGGTGGACGGCGGCGCTCCGACCGCCTCGAACGATGCCAATCCGGTCCCGGGGGGTGAGCCGCGAGGCACTTGGTTTTCGTGGCACTTGCAATCTTGGAATCCAAATCGCGACAACATGCTGACCTATGTCAACGTCATCGCGCAACGTCTAAACCCCGCACGATAGTGGACGATCTTCTCATCACCTTTGCTGATCTCGACTTCGTCCGGCGCTCCGTGCTGGGCGGTCGAACCGAGTTATGCTTGGTCTTGATGTGCGGCCGAACGTCTCGGGCCGACGGTCGTGCAAGGGTGTTGGTGCGAGAGGTCGTCGTGCCCGCTGAAGACGACTACACTCGGCGCAGCCAACTCGAAGCAGAGCTGCGGCCTGCGTTCGTCGCCAGGTGGGCAAAGATTGCTGCGCGGACCAAAAGTAGCCTGGTGTTTGTGCATAGCCATCCCGGGAGTGCCGCGCCCGAGTTTTCGCGCATTGACGATGCGGGTGAGGAGGTTCTCGCACACTTCTTTCGGCATCGAACCCCTGATTTGCAGCATCTGGCCCTTGTTGTAAGCGACGGAGGGTATGCATGTCGCTACCTTGGAAGCGACCGACATCTTCGTCTGATTGCGGTAGGGGATGATCGACGAGTCCTGTTTGATCCCAGTCGATCACACAACCCTTCCGATCTTTACGATCGGCAGGTTCGGGCCTTCGGTCGTGCCGGGCAGAGCATCCTGCAAAGCCTCAGGGTGGGGATCGTGGGACTTGGTGGCACGGGATCGCTGGCTGTGCAGCAATTGGCTCACCTCGGCGTCAAGGAGTTCGTTCTGGTTGATCCAGATGTCGTCGAGCTGACTAATTTGAACCGCTTGGCAGGGTCCGCATCTGCCGATACGGGGCAGGCCAAAGTCGCGGTGGCCGAGCGATATATTCGCGCAGTTCAACCTCGTGCCGTAGTCACCTCTTTTCAAGAGAACGTGGTCTTCGTCGAAACCGCAAAGAAATTGCGAGACGTTGATGTGCTGTTTTGCTGCACCGATTCACACGGTAGTCGAGCCGTCCTTCAGCAATTAGCTTATCAATATCTCATTCCTTGCATCGATATCGGGACCGTTATCGCCGTTAAGGGGGGCAAGATCACTCACATTACCGGCCGCGCCCAGATGCTGTCGCCTGGATTGGCTTGCCTCACCTGCGGTGGTCTCTTGGATGGTAACGAGGTCCGCCGCGACATGATGTCGGAGGCCGAGCGCAAGCAGGATCCTTATCTCGTCGGCGCTCGTGAACCTGCGCCCGCGGTGATCTCGATCAACAGCACTATTACCTCGCTCGCCATCACTATGTTCTTGTCCGCTGTTGTCGGCGTGCCATCGCCGGCGCGGCATCTTCTGTATGATGGTCTGAGAAGTCGCCTCCGGTCGGTCAAGGGTGAGCCCGTCGAGGACTGCATCGTCTGCTCGCGGGCAGGTGTTTTGGCAAGGGGCGATGGATTGGCTCTCCAAGGCCGTCTCGCTCAAAATGTCAATCGTTGACGTTACAGCTTTTGGTCGGTCGGAGGTTGGCTGGATCGGCGCCGATCCCCCGGCTGAGGCTAAGGCGCCGTTTCAAGACCGCGGCCTCACGATCAGACAACAGCAGATTACCGCTTTTCAGCCGATGGAGCCTGCTCTGTTGGCGAGCCTTGCCGCCGTCGTAATCGTCCAGCAACAAGATTACCCATCAAGGTTCCAGCGAATCGTTCGAAGCTGCCTTAAGCACCTGCTTGATTACGAATGCCGCGTCTTTGTCGTGCCGTTCGGCGTTGCTGGTCTTCCGCAAGTGTATAGATGTCTGGAAGAGGCGCGTGTGTTTGCCAGCAACCTTCCGAGCGACGTCCTGCGCAATCAGTTCACGTGGCAGAGATCATTGGGCGATCCGATGCCTCTCCCCCCGCTGCCGCACGTCACCATCTTGTCGCCCATTGCCAATTGGTCGGAAGCGGCCAACTTCTTGGTTCGGCATCTCCCCGGCGAGGCCGTGCAAGAGTCCGTCAGTTTCAGCTTCGCTCCCGAATGCGAGTTTGGAGAGAACGACGCTGGTGTTGGCCAAGTCCTTCTGAAGCGCGCGTTCAGAGGTTACACGGCCGTGCATTTCAGTCCAATGACCGAAGGCCGATCTGGGGCTGCCGTATACCGTGCCTACCCGGTCTTCGGCGCCTTTCACACTATGCCGCGCTTTGTCAAACTCGGTGATCGCAGCAAGATCTTTCAAGAATTTCAGAATTACCAATTGAATGTCGAGAAATACGTGCCTTTCAATCTCGGGCCACGATTGAACTACGATCTATGCTGTCTCGGATCGACACGCGGTGTGCTGGTCGGCGATCTCATCGAATCCTGTGAGAGTCTGAGGCTTGCCGCACGGAGCGGCCGGGCCGGGCCGGCAATATCGTGCCTATTCGATCGAACGCTGCAAGCGTGGTATCGAAATATCGAACGCCGAGATACGCCACTTTCGCAGACCCTGGGTCCGCGCTTTCCAAAGCAATTTGACCGGCGCCGGATGCAAAGGGCGCGATCGATCGGCTCGAGATGCGACCGCGATCGACTATTTACATTGTTCGAATACTGCGCAAGTTCTCCGGTGTTATTCGCAAAGATTCATGGCGATCTCCACGTCGACAATGTTCAGGTGAGGGGGCACGAGGCGCTCGTCATCGACTTCTATGCCAATCAGGATGGACCGCTGGTGTGGGACATAGCGACCTTGGAGGCCAGCCTATTGGTCGATGCCTTCGATAATCATGAGCTCTGGTCCTTCGATGAGTGGTGGAGGTCGATTGAGCAACCGTATGGTGGTAAGCCGCTCGACATGCTGCTCGGGCACGGTGATCCGCGCGATCCGCATCGCTGGTTTCACGAAGCCGTGCGACAGATCCGGCACTATGCCGCGCGTGTCGCGTCAGCAGATCAATACGGAGCGGCTCTTGCACTGGCCCTTCTGAACAAGGCGGCCAAAGATCCAAACCTGAAAGGTCCTGAGGATGAGCGTCGCGCCGCTGCGTACGTGCTAGCAGAGCGCATTCTCAACAACAACTTCGCACCGCAGTGAGGCGAATTCATGGGCATCGTCATTCTCAACTTTCGGGCGAAGGTCTCTTCACGAGGCGAGGCGGACCAGCACCTGTCGAAACCCGGCGATGCTGTCCTGGTCAACCGCGGTGGTCCACGTTGGCTCGTGTTGTCCTGTCCATGCGGTTGCGGCGAACGATTTCCAGTCAACCTCGATCCAAGAAGCGGGCCCGCCTGGCGTATCTACAATGCGGAAGGAGGAAAAATGAGTGTGTTTCCTTCTGTTTGGCGCGATACCGGCTGTCAAAGTCACTACATCATCTGGCGCGGACGTATTTATCTGTTCGGATCAGACAATGATGCGGAAACAGACGCTGGTATTGCATTGGATGATTTGCTCGAGCCGGTGTCGAAACGATTGTCGTCCGCCGCTTGGCGGTCATTTGTCGAGGTCGCCGATGACCTCGGAGAGATCCCTTGGGACGTTCTGGAGGCCTGTCGGACCCTCGCTCGCAAGCGGGTGGCCGAGGAGGGAACTGGCAAGCTGAGAAGCCACTTCCGTTTACGTTCGGCCTTGGGAAGGACGGGCAAGGTCGACTTCACGGCTTGAGAACGTTTGCTTCAAACGGCTGCGAATACCGAAGATAAATTAGTCAGCTCGCTTACTCGTCACTTGATTGATCAGCACGACAGCGCGCTGGGGCAGGGCAAGTCGAGCTGAATTGCTGCGCTGGCAAATAGCTCGTAGGAATATTTGGATTCGCATAATATTGATTATGGAATACTTTTACAATTCTTGAAATATGATCCAAAATGACTTCGGAGTACTTTGATATACTTGCGCGGAGATTTTGTCCAGATCAGCCGACTTGTGGCGTGTCGCACGCCGGCTCCGAGCCCGGAAAGTGCCGCTGGACGTAACCACGACGGGCTTTGCGCCTGAGCCAGAACTCAAGAGCCTCGACGGCTTGCACGTGCCCATCGAACAGATCGAGCCGCCGTCGACCGCGCCCACCGAGACGACCCCATTCGCGCACCAATGCCGTATCGCCGAACAGCGTCGGCTCGATCGTGAGCACATAGAACCGCGCCATGTTACGGGCCGGATCGCGACGCTCGAGCACGAGATATTGCACGGTGAGTGCGGACATGCGCCAGAATCGCAATTCCCGAATCGACCGTCCAATTAAATAAATGAATCCATCAGGGCCAAGGATTCAGAAATGTTATGCGGTAAGCGAGCGGCTGTGGCGTCAGAACGAACCTCCCGTCAGATCCAAACCAGCGCGGATCGGGATACAGGCATCTGCAGCAAGGTCCGTATTTTCGCAGCGATCTGAACGAACCGTCGACAACAAAGGCCTCTGCGCTCCCTGCCTAACAGAAGAGTTTTTCGAACAAGAGTCAGCTGTGCATGTAAAGTCGGCTCAACGGTCAATTCGCCGCGACGCTCGCGTCCCACGTCGCGCTCGGCCTGTGTGCTTTGTGACAAGCCGACAGAATGCGCCAAGACATCCATGACAATGCCGCATTCTTTCACCTGACGACAGAGCATTCATCGTCTTAAGTGGGCTGGGCATCAACCCTGAACTACGACCGGATAATTCGACGTGACAGACCTGCAGCGTCGCGCACTTCAGAGCATAAAGGCTATCGCATTCGACGTGCAGGGCACCTGCGTCGACTTCTATCAGCCGGTCCTGCGCGCCGGCGCCGAGCTCAATCGCGCCAAAGGATTGTCGATCGCATGGGCGGAGTTTTCGACCGAATGGCGCGATCTCTATCGCAATGCCATGGATGCCGTCATCGCAAGCAGGCGGCCCTGGATACGTGTCGACCGTATCTATCGCGAGGCGCTGGATGTGCTCTTGGAGTGGCGCGGCCTCGCCGGCTCTTTCACCGAGCCGGAGCGCGACGAACTAAGCGCGGTCTGGACCAGGCTTGACCCCTGGCCCGGGACCTACAAGCCGGCGCCGGCGGTGTATCAGCTCGCCGTCGATTTTCTGGGCTATCCGCCGCATCAAATTTGGATGGTCGCATGCCACAAATATGATCTGAGAGCGGCGCGCCGCTTCGGCATGCGCACAGCATTCGTTCCCCTGGCAGCGAACTCCTTGGCCTTGTCCAGCTCCTTGGACAGAGATAGACGGGCGGCAGTATTTCCGAAATGCTTGCTCTGGATCGTGGACTTTGCGGCGGGGGCGCCCTCGCCTTCTTCCCAAGCGCCGAGAAAGGCTCCGTCCCGGCCACCATCGTTGGAGGCCAGAAAGTTCTGCATCGGGCGCTTCAAAACTTCGGCCGCGATCGCGAGGCACAAATCCTGGAATGCCTTCCATCCGATCCGATGCAAATCGTCGATCATCTTCGAAATTCCATAGCGGCTGGCCTGCCTAAATAGATAGGGTTGAGGGAACCGTCGCGCGCCTTCGTAAGCTTCAGGGACCGGCGCACTATCGGTCAAATATGACTAATTACGCTAAGAAATCGGTCATATATAATGAATTAGAGAGCAAGCGCTATTTCGCTCTGATGGTGCACGAAGGCGGCTTCGTAGTCACGCGATTGGGCTCCGCTGACCCCTGCCCGTCGGAAAGTCTCCCGCCATCCATCGGACACGCGTTGGGCCGTATCTCGGATGATCTTTCGCGCGTCGGCGTCGGCGATTTCGAAAAACTCGCAGGCCTCCAGGGCGAGCTTGATCGATCGGTCGTGCGTGCCGCCCTCCATGATCGCCGTCTCGAGATGCGGATTGCGATCGGGCGCCGGGTTCACATCGAACATCGGCGACAGACGCCAGCGTCCCGAACCGACATAAAGAAAGCCATGGTTCTTCAGATGATCATCCTTGTTCGAGACAAGGATGGTGAAGACCATCCGCCGATAGAGCTCTTCAAAATCGACTTGCGGATCCGGAGCTGCCGTCCGCATGAAATCGACGATTTCCGTATACGAACCGAGCGCGACGCCTGTCTTCCCGAGCGCCGTTCGGGCTGAGATGTAGGGAATGCGGGCGCGGCCGCGTCGATCGAAGCGCTGGATCAGCGCGACCGGAAATTTCGTGTCGGCGAGTTCCAGTCTTACCTCGGGAATGCGGATGCCGCACATCCTGGCGAGGTTCAGCGTCGCGACCTCGACCTGTTCGATCGGGTGCTGATCATGGACGGAAGTGAATTTGGCAAGCCAGAGAACGTCGCCGTCACGGACGTTGGCTTTGGGCCGAGCCCCACCCGAGCCGCCCGCTCCGGCAAGAGCTTGCATGTCTGCAGGGGAAATCTCCTTGCCTTGTTCGTAGGCGCGGGCGATCGTCGTGATCGCCTCTAGATCAAGAAGACGCGGTACCGCCTCGTCGGCCTTGCCGGCGATGATGTTGCCCTGTTCATTGATGAAACGCAGAGCACCTTGCCGGCATGTATCGGACAGCGTGAGGTATTCGAATTCGGAAAGACCATTGCCATAGGCACGTTCAAGCAGTCTGCGTCCCCAGCTATCGGGCGCAGCATCGGAGAAGACGCCAGCAAGCGCGTCACGCGAATTGCCAGATTGCGCCGACGCATGAAACGGCCCGCCCTCAAAGGGCATATTCGGCTGCAATGCGAAGGCACGAGGATCCTTCGCCCAGGCCGGGTCATAGGTGAAGATCGAAAATTGACGAGGTCCGGTCTGCGTGAAGCGTAGTTCACCGACTCGCGTCAAACCTTCGCCAAGGGCGACTTGGGCGTAGTATTCAGTCATCAGAAGGCCACGCCGCTCGGATCAACATCGTCCGTTTCGTCTTTCCCGGCCTTGTCGTCCTGCCTCTCCTGCCTGCGCAGCGTCGCAGCATACGATCGACCGCGCTGCGGCAACCGCTCCGAGGTCAGCGCCAAACCCAGATCGTCTTTTCGTATATCGACGAGATCGGCCAGTTTCTCGATAAGCCCGAGAGAGACGAGCACGTCCGCGAGCGTGCCTACGGCGACTCCCGGATCGCCTCTTTCCAGGCGCGCGATAGTGCTAGGCGACGTACCCGCGCGCGCAGCCAGGTCGGCCACGGCCACACGACGGCTCAGGCGAGCCGATCGAAGGTCGTGACCAAGGCGTTTAAGCGCGGTTTTGGATTTGGGCGAACTCATGATCTCACCATATCTGGCTAATAATATGATCTATTACATCATATATGACTAATTGGTTTACTTGACAACGGCCTGACCAGTCCATTTGGGTCCGGAGCCGGCCCTTTTTGAGACGTGCAACAGCATCAGCTCCGCCTGTTTGCTCAGCCCCTACGTGCGGCCGCCGGCGGTCGCGATCGGGGAGCCGTGCGTAAATTCGTTCAAGATCTTGCGACGAGGAACCACGACCTCGGAAATCGACCTTGTCATGGCTGATGAGGTAGACAATGAACGCCTTGCAGAGATGGCCCGCGATGTCTCCGTTAACACATCTGTGCGAAGCCTAACGGTTAGTCGACGCTCAGCGAGACGTCGCGCAGCTCCGACTCGACGACGCGGCTCCTGATCACCGGCGTTACCTCGACGTTGATCTGCGCGTCACCTTTCCGCACGGTCAGTTGGTGACGATCTTTCACCAACTACCGTCACCCACGCGCACGGCAATCCCTTCTTGATGGCCGCCGCTCATGCGCTTCATCGCCGCGTCGATCTCGCGATCTTTCCAGAAAAGTCATCTGTAGCGAACAAAAACGGCCTTGAATTCCGATGAACAATACGCGTGCGAAGCTCACCGTCGCCATGGCGCTCACGACAGCAACTGTCATCCGCCAGACCGGTGAACATATCACCATTACCATCAGGGCGATCCCATGTGTCGCGGTGCAATCAGGACAGCAGCGAGCGCTGCTGTAGAGAAGATGAGCGACTGAGGGCTGAAGAACATGTTGGGTGTGCGGGCGAGTCGGGAAATGGACTAACCAGGCAGGACGGCAGTCGAATATATGGTCATAATACCGATACCCACTGCCACGCATCCAACAGCTAGCCGTAGAACACGATTAGCCCACGAGAGCATGCGTGCCGAGATCACCAAAGGAATCGCAATGACCGACGAGAGGGCCGCCATCCCGATCATCGAGCCGATCCCGAATAGAAGCATGTAGAGCAACGCGTCGCGACTGTTGGGCGCCTGGGACACGGTAAGAACCAGCAATGCCGCCGACCCCGCCATCCCATGCATAAGTCCGACAGCCAGCGTCCGCCACCGGATATTGTGCTTGTGGTCATGAGAGCTCACGCCATGCATCGTGGTCTCCCCGGCGTGGCTATGAAGATGGAAGTGATCAACACCGCTGCCGTGTTGATGACGATGGAAGTGAATCCGATCGCGCCATAGTCGCCACAGAACGTCGCTTCCCAACAAGATCAACATAACACCCACGGCTGTCTCAAGCGGCTGCGTAAGACTTGGCGGGATTGCATATCCAAAGATCAAAGCCGCGCCAGAGAAGAAGAACAGGGTGATCGTATGACCCAGGCCCCAGGTCGCACCATGCTTGACGATCTCGACGACGTTCGTGCGGCGTGCTGCAATGCTCGACACCGCGGCGATGTGATCAGCTTCGAGCGCGTGCTGCATGCCCAGCAACAATCCCAGCCCCAATACCCCGAACATGGCAGCTCCCACTCGTTATGAAGCGAAGACTGCGTCTCTTACCCGTTGACCTTCCCGTCGAATCCAATCGTACCACCCCTCGAATCCTGTACCGCTCCTTGCCGAAAGCTGAATGACCTCGATATTCGGATTGACCTCCCTGGCGTAGCCGACCGCACGATCGACGTCGAAGTCCACATGCGGCAGCAGATCGATCTTGTTCAAGATCATGAGGTTCGCCGACTGGAACATGTGCGGATATTTGATCGGCTTGTCTTCGCCCTCGGTCACGGAGAGGATGACGATCCGCGCATGTTCGCCGAGATCGAACATTGCCGGACAGACGAGATTACCGACGTTCTCGATCATCACGATCGATCCGGACGGAGGACGGAGTTCCGAAATACCGCGGGCGATCATGTCGGCCTCGAGGTGACAACCCGTTCCCGTATTCACCTGCACCGCAGGAGCGCCGGCGCGCCGAATTCGTTCCCCGTCGTTCGCGGTCGCTTGATCCCCCTCGATCACAAAAAGATCGGCCTCGTGGTGCAAGTCACGGATCGATCGCTCCAGCAGCGCCGTTTTTCCTGCGCCTGGCGAGCTCACCAGATTCAGGGCCAGGATCTCGCGGCCAGCAAACCATGCCCTGTTTTTGGCTGCCAGAGTGTCATTCTTCGCGAGGATTCGGGCTTCCAGGTCAACCACGGTGCTCGCGCTGTGCGCGTGCTGGTGGTGCGCACGGAGGTGGTCGTGATCATGACCATCGGCACCATGATCATGATGATGGTGATCGTGATGTTCGTGGCCGTCATCGTGAGAATGCGAATGCCCGTGATGGTGTTCGTGCGAATGGGTGTGAGCAACGCCGTCGGCATGAACATGGAAGTGATCATGCGGATGTTCGTCCGGGCCGGACCGGTCAAGAGCCGTCTTGTCTCCCGTCTGGAGATTGAGAACCGTGGCACCCGCCTTGGCGCCGCAACCACAATGTCCGCACATCAAGCAGCCTCCTCTTCGATTTCCATGCTTTTGATGCTCAATTCCTCACCTTGCAGGCGCGTAAACTGCCGCGACCCGCAAGGACACGGCGCGAACAGACTTGCCTGCTCGAATTCCGACCGGCATGCCGCACAAAGCGCCCGTCCGCCGACCCGCCTGATCTCAAGCGCGGCGCCGTCAAGCGGCGTCCCTTTGGCGACAGTCTCGAAACAGAACGCGACCGCCTCCCCCATCACACCGGAGAGGTCTCCAATATCGACGGTAATGCGGCGAACCTTGCGACCCTTGGCAGCATCGCTGACGATCGCCACGATGTTACGGGTAATGCCGAGTTCGTGCATGGGTCCTCTCAGCAGATCCGAGGCAACTGCTCGCCGACCAGCATGTCGACCATTCGACGGCCGCCGAATATCGTGTGCATCGTGACGCGACGTTCCTGCTCCGAGACGACGCGACCGATACGAGCGGAGCTTTCGCCAAGCGGATGTTCCCGCATTGCCGCCAGCGCCGCTTCGGCTTCATCGTCCGGAACGACAACGACAATCTTGCCTTCATTGGCGAGATACAACGGATCGAGCCCAAGAACCTCACAAAACGCCTTCACCTCCTCACGGATGGGCGTCATGCATTCTTCGATCTCGATGGACACGCCTGAGCCGTCCGCAATCTCGTTCAGTACCGTTGCGATCCCACCACGCGTCGCGTCGCGAATGAAGCGCGTACTCGGTGCTGCAGCGAGGATAGAGCCGATCAGCTCATGCAAGCACGCGCAATCGCTTTCGATCGGCGTATCTAGCGCCATGTCGCCGCGGGCACAGAGGATGGCGGCGCCGTGGTCGCCGAGGAGCCCGTTCACGAGGACCGTGTCGCCCGCACGGGCCTTTTCCACACCGAGAGCAAGCGAAGCGGGAATGGTCCCAATTCCCGTCGTCGTGATGAATATCTTGTCGCAGGCACCCCGGGGTACGACCTTCGTATCGCCGGTGACAATTCGAACTCCGGCCTGCGCGGCTGTCCGCGCCATGGAATGCGCGACCTGACGCAACAGGTCGATCGACACGCCCTCCTCGATGATGACAGCGCAGGAGAGATACATCGGCACAGCGCCGCCCACGGCGAGATCGTTCACGGTCCCGCAGACCGCAAGCTTTCCGATATCTCCGCCGGGAAAGAACAGGGGATCGACGACGAAGGAATCGGTCGTGAAGGCGAGCCTGTCGCCATGCGCTTCGAAGGCGACAAGCTCGAATCGTGCCTGGTCCTCGAGCGGCTCGCACGCTTGCTCGCCGAATGCCGCCAGAAACACGTCGTCGATCAAATCCTTCATGGCCTTGCCGCCGCCGCCATGAGCGAGCGTCACGGAACTGACATTGACCTTGCCGAGCGTGCGAGCCTTGACGAAGGGGACGATATTCATACGACCTCCGCTTGCCGCTTCTGACCGCCATACTGGTAGTAGGCCGCGCAGGCGCCTTCGGAGGACACCATCAGCGCGCCGAGAGGCGTTTCGGGCGTGCAGGAGGTGCCGAACACCTTGCACTGCCACGGCTTGAGCGCGCCTTTCAGCACCTCTCCACACTGGCACGACTTGGGATCGGCGATCCTGACGTTCGGAATCGCAAATTTGCGCTCGGCATCGAAATGCGCGTAAGTCTCACGCAGACGGACACCGGAGTGATCGATCGATCCGAGACCGCGCCATTCAAAGAACTCGCGCAATTCGTAGACCTCGGCCACCGCGCGGAGCGCCGCGTTGTTGCCCTCATCCGGCACGACGCGGGCATACTGGTTCTCGACCTCGGTCCGGCCTTCCCCGATCTGCTTCAAGAGCATCCAGATGGATTGGAGGATGTCGAGCGGCTCAAATCCGGCGACCACCATCGGCTTTCGATAATAGTTGGCGATGAACTCGTATGGCGCGGTGCCGATCACCATCGACACATGGCCCGGCCCCAGAAAACCGTCGAGTTGCAGGCCGGGACTATCAAGGATCGCCTTGATGGTCGGAACGATCGTGATGTGATTGCAGAAGACCGAGAAGTTCGAAATGCCCTCGCTCTCAGCCTGCAGGATCGTCAACGCCGTCGACGGCATGGTGGTCTCAAAACCGAGGCCGAAGAAGACGACCTCCCGATCGGGATTGCGCCGCGCGAGTTCAAGTGCGTCCATCGGCGAATAGACCATGCGAACGTCCGCACCGTCTGCCTTGGCCTGCAAGAGGCTCTTCCTCGAGCCGGGAACCCGCATTGCATCCCCGAATGTGGTGAAAATCACCTTTGGATTCTCGGCAATCGCGACGCAGTCATCGACCCTCCCCATCGGCAGGACGCAGACCGGACAGCCGGGGCCGTGCACCAATTCGATCTCCTTCGGCAACATTCCTTCGAGGCCGTAACGGAAGATCGAATGGGTGTGCCCGCCGCAGACCTCCATCAGGTACAGCGGCCGTCCTTCCGGAAGTCTTATGCTGGAAACGAGCGCCTCGATCTCGCCGATCAGCACGCGCGCCTTTTCGCCGTCGCGGAATTCGTCGACGTATTTCATGCGGCCGCTCCCTTGGTTCGCGCCGAGCCCCGGTCGTCAGCCAGCAGCGTGTGAACGAGATCCCAGAGGATATGGTAGGCGGTCACATGGCATTCCTGCGTGCGGTGGATCGACGTTGTCGGAACGACCAGGCAATGGTCCAACATGCCCGCACTTTTCATCTTTCCGCCATCGCCGCCCGCAAGCCCTATGGTCACGATGCCCATCTCGCTTGCCTTGGCAAAGGCCGCCATCAGGTTCGAGGAATTGCCGCTGGTGGAAATCCCGATGAGCGCATCACCTTTCCGCCCCTGCGCCACGATCTGGCGGACGAAGACGTGCTCGAACCCAAGGTCGTTTCCGACGGCGGAGATCATGGCGAGATCGGCGACGAGGTTTGTGGCGGCCAGCGCGGGCCTTCCCGCCGTGATCGGATGGACGAACTCGACGGCGACGTGCGAGGCATCGCAGCTCGACCCGCCATTGCCCATGGAAAACAGCCGCCCTCCATTGCGGTAGACATCCGCAATTGCCTTCGCCGCCGCGACCAGCACCGCCGCGTTCTCGGCAAAGAAGCGTGCGTTGGTCTCACGCGAATCGCGGGCTTTCTCCTCGACCGAGAGCATCAGTGCGGCGTCGAGCCGTGCCGGTTCCTGCTGTTGGCCGTGCAGAAACGGATAGAGGCCCTTGAGATCGCTGTTACCTGACATGACGCTACCCTCCTGCTTGGGCTGCCGAACGCTTCATGGCTTCGATCTCGGCCTGGGCTTCGCCAAGCTCGGTGAGAATCTTCAGCGTTTGCGCGGCTTCTTCCTCGTCGATACGGCTCATCGCGAAACCCACGTGCACGAGTACCCAATCGCCAATGCAAGCCGCGACAGGATGATCCTCGCTCACGATGCAGGCGATGTTGACCTGCCGTTTGACGCCGCTGATGTCGACGGTTGCAAGCTTGCGCGTCTCGTCGTCGATCCTCACGATCCGCCCGGGAATACCGAGACACATGCTGGATTTCCTTCCCTCGAGTTTTCGTTTGTTTTCATCAGATGCGCCGCTCCAATGACCGCCTGGCCGAGAGCAAGGCCACCATCATTGGAGGGGACGCGCGCATGCGAGAGCACGGCGAACTGCTCTCGCTCCAGCCGGCGCGCGACCTCCTCGAACAGAATGCGGTTCTGGAAGCAGCCGCCCGTTAGCGCGATCGTGGAGAAACGTCGTTTGCCCTCCTCGGAAGGCGCCGCAAGCTTGCGTGCCATCGCAACAACGGCTTTGGCCAGTCCCTTATGGAACCGTGTGGCCATCACCGGAGCTGGCGTCTTCAGGATCAGGTCGCCGAGCACCGCATGCCACATCGCAAGCGGCTCGATATAGGGCAGTCCTGTCCCGGCGAGGTTTGGCACCGTGAGCGGATAGGCCAGCGCCTCGTCTTCGTCGACAAGGAGATTCTCATCGACCATGGCTTCCAGCCGCGCCGCCGCCTCTCCCTCATAAGTTTGCATATCCCGGCAGATACCGAGGGCCGCGGCCATTGCGTCGAACAATCGCCCGCAGGACGTTGCCGGCGGAGCGTTGATGCGGTTGCGCGCCATCGCGTCCAGCATCGCGCGAGGTTTTGCCTCCAGATACGAATAGAGCTCAAGCTCCCTGAAATTCATCGTCAGCTCGGGCCAGCTCATCTCCGCCATGAGATGCGCATAGAGATTGCGCCAGGGCTCGCGCACGGCCTGCGCGCCACCCAGCATCGGAATCGGCTTGAGGGTGCCCCCTCGCTGGTAGCCGGCGTAGTCGGCGAGCAGGAACTCGCTGCCCCAGAACGTCCCATCTGCGCCCCACCCCAAGCCATCAAAAACGATCCCGAGGACCGGGGGGGCATGAAGCGGATATCCGTTCTCAGCAAGACAGGCCGCCACATGGGCGTGATGGTGCTGTACCTCGATCAGAGGCAGCCTGGTACCTGACATGCGCCCGCGGGCAAGCTTCGAGGACAGATATTCTGGATGCATGTCGGCAATCAGCGCCGCAGGCTTGTGTTCGAAGAGCGAGGCGTAGAGCGCAAGGTTCTTCTGGTAATCGTCGAATGTTGCGACATCCTCCAAGTCGCCCTGGTGCTGTGACAGGATCGCAGCTCCATCCTTGAGCAAACAAAACGTTGCCTTCAGTTCTCCGCCCATTGCGAGCAGATCGGGCGCGGCCCCGAAACCCTTGGGTAAGGCCAGCGGCGCCGGCGCATATCCTCTGGCGCGCCGCAGCGACCGCGGCCGGCCGGCCACGACTCGAACCACGGAATCGTCGACCCGATTGGCGATGCGCCGATCGTGAGTGAGCGCGAAGGTCGCAATTCCGGCGAGGCGCTCCTTCATCTCTGCGTCCCGGATCACCTGCGGCTCGCTGGATAGATTGCCGCTGGTCATCACGACCGGCCGATCCATCCGCCGTAGCAGCAGCACGTGCAGTGGCGTCGCTGGCAGCATGAACCCAAGCGTTCCCAGTCCTGGCGCGATGTCGTCCGGAAGGCGCTCCGACCCATTCGCGCGCAAGAGAAGAATCGGCGCTGCCGGGCTGGTCAATTCGGCGGTCTCGCGTTCGTCGAGAGTGCAAAACCGGCGGATCATCTCGATGTCCCTGGCCATCAGGGCAAACGGCTTGCCGTCTCGCTGCTTCAGCTTACGTAGCAGCCTGACCGTGTCCGCTCGTGTGGCGTCGCACGCGATCTGGTATCCGCCGAGCCCCTTGATGGCGACAATTTCGCCCTTCTGGATCAGGCTGCACGCTGCATCCACATCGTCGAGCATGGAGAATTGCTCGAACGTGAAAGATCGCCCATCCAGCCGAACCAGCTTCGCCCTTGGCCCGCAGGCATGACAGGCAACCGGCTCGGCGTGAAACCGCCGGTCAGAGGGGTCGCGATACTCACGGGTACAATCGGCGCACATGGCAAACGCTGCCATCGCCGTCTTCACGCGGTCATAGGGGATGCCCTCAACGATACTCAGGCGCGGCCCGCAATTGGTGCAATTGGTGAAGGGATAACGGAACCTGCGCGCGAAGGGATCTGTCGTTTCGCGCGCGCAATCGGCGCAGAGTGCTGCGTCCGGGGCGATCTCGGTATGCGCGCCGCCGTGCAGGCTGTCGACGATCGCAAAGTCGTCACGCGACACGCCCGCGCATAATTGTATTTCGATTCCATCGATCCTGCTCAGGGGGGGCGGGTTCCCGACGATACGGTCGACGAGCATGTTAATGATGGTCCGTTCCCCGCGCGCACGAACCAGCACACCCTCACCGTCATTGAGCACCTCGCCGCCCAGACCCAGCTCGCGGGCATGGCGCCAGACCGCTGGCCGGAAACCGACGCCCTGGACGCGCCCCCGAAATCGGATTTCGAAGCTCTCGACGAATGTCTGCGCCACGACGGGGTTGAGCCTGCTCATGGCGCTTTCTCCCAGAGCAAGATTCGATTGTTGCCGGTGTCGGCGATCGCAAGCGTTTTGCCGCAAGCCGAGGCAGCATACGGCCAGCAAAGGCTGTCGCGGCAGGCTGCCCGCCAGCGATTGTCACCCTTGTCGGCAAAGCTATGCTGAGCTGCCAGCCCGGTGGCCGGAGCATCCATCGCCAGTTCCTGAAGATCAAAACCAAGCAGCCGGGAATTGGCGGTATCGCAGACCACAAGTTGGTCGTCCCAAACGACAAGACCATACGGCATGCTCATCGCACTCGATGAGGGATCGTACATGCTCCGATTGTGGTCAGCGCGAGCGAAATCGTCTTGACCCAGCACGAAATCACATGGCGTCCCACTAAGCTCAGGGAAATTTCGCCACATCATGACGCGATTGTTGCCGGCATCCGAGATCGCGAGCATCCTATCGTGGCAGGCAATGCCGTGCGGCCATCGCATGCCGATTGCGCAAACATCACTGCCGGCATTGTCGTCACGGGTCACGAAGTCGCTCTGGCCGAGGACCAGGTCGGCCGGCGCTCCACTGGCCTTTGGAATATCGTTCCAAATCAGAACGCGGCGATTTCCGGTGTCGCAGACGATCAGCCTTCCATCGCAGATGGCGATCCCGTAACACCAGTTCAGCGTATCGCGCCCCGGCACGGCGCTTCCGCGATTGGCGAGACCGGAGGTGAAGTCGGCCTGGCCGAGAACCACGTTGGCGGGCTGGTTTGAGTGCGACGGATAGCCGTTCCAGATCAGGACGCGGTGATTCCATGCATCGGCTACAGCCAGGATACCGTCGGCTGCGGCGACGCCCGTCGGGAAATTGAGGGTGTCCGGGCCGATCTCGCGTTTCGCGTTCCGCCCTTCGCGCGAGAAGTCGGCTTGACCGATCAAAAGGTCGGCCGGCGCCTGATCGTCGGACGGACAGTGGCTCCAGATGAGGAGCCGATGATGGCCGCTGTCGCAGACGAACAGACGCCCGTTGTCGTCGAGGCACACCCCGCGCGGGCCAAACAGCGTATGCGCAGACGGAACGATCGATTGCGCAAGCCCTTCCGCCGTCGCTTCTCCACCGAGGATCACGCGAGCGCCGTTCGCCGACAGAAAATGACGTGGCACATGATTGTCGCGCATCTTCGCGCGCGGCCTATGCAAGCGGATCGTAGCGGCTGACGTGATCATGGCTATGCCGTTATCCTCACCTCGACCTTTGCTCCGACGATCCTGACCGCGTGCGGCTGCAACTGAACCTCCGGCGCCGTCAAGCACTCCCCGCTCGCAAGGTCGTATCGGAATCCGTGATGAGGACAGATGATGATCCCGCCCTCCACCTCACCGTCATGGATCGGAAATCCCAGATGCGCGCAGGCGTTTTCAAAACAGGTGATTGACGCACCGTCGCGATAGAGGATGACCTTGCGGTTTTCCAATGACATCGAACGGACGATGCGGTCCGGAAACTCCGACAACATGCCTGCCGGTATCCAGTTTCCTTCGGCGTTCAGCGCAAACGGGCTGATGAACCGGACCCCGCTCTCGGCGTCTGCACTCAACCCCTTGATCTGAACGACTTCGGTGATCTCTGGGCAGACGTCCTGGAGGGCCTTCTTCACGCCTGCATGGAACGTCAGTGTCGAGGCGGGACAGCCGTCGCATGCCCCCTTGAAGCGAACCTCTACTTTGGGCGGGCGTACGCCGACGAGCTCCACGTCACCTCCGTGCGACTTCAGCATCGGACGGACGCTGTCGAGCGCCTGTTCGACACGCTCGTGGAGGCTCGCCTTGAGCAGATTGTAGCGGCGGAGCACCGCATAGACCAACTCGTCTGACGCAGCGCTCTTCATGGCCGCAAGTGCGGCAGGATCGGCCTTCAGGGCCCGTATCAGACGCCGGAACGCTTCCGAGTTGAGCGCCTCAATTGCCAGCTTGTGGGCGGCAACCACGGACCGCGGCTCCTCCTCCCAGGTCGCAACGATTGACTCAAGCCGTTCGATATCGCCGATGAAGCCGGCGAGATCGTCCCTCAGCGTTGGTGTCAATTCATGCGCGTTCATGGAATCTCGCGAGCGAGCGCCTCGTTAGCGGTAGCGAAGGTTTCGGAACAGATAGGGCTGCAAGCCTCCGCCGACTGCAGCAGCCAGGGCCGCGGCAGCCCACACCGGTGCACCGGCGACGGCAAGAAGGACGAGCAGCACCGCCGTCACCACCACCCCGATCGCGATTTGCCCATAGGCCTTGCCCGGTTCAGCAAACAGCTTTCCCCGAAAGAACAGGGAAATGGAGTTCTGTGTCATTGCCCACATGGTTCGCTTCCTCAGCCGATCATGGAAAGAACAAGGAGCCCGGCGAATACGCCGGCGACTCCGGCCAGCGGGCCGTAGAAGCCGCCGAGCAGCGCTGCCAGCTCTTTGCCAAGCACTTTGCCACCGACGATCACGCCACCGACCATTCCTCCGGCGACGGAGGCGATTACGCCGAGGCAGAGACTTAAGGCGAAGATCGCCGGAGAAAGAGACACGCTCATTTGCAAAGGATCCTTCGGTTGAATGGTTACGAAAGCAGGGTGGAAGGGCGATCGAGGACAGCTGACAGCTCCATCAGCTCGCGCTCGACTTGCATCAACGCCTCGCCGACGATCTGGGCTCGTCCCAGGTCTCCATGGACAGCAAATATCTCGCGCGCTTCCCGGTAATACATCAGCGCCATCGAGAGGTTCATGCCATTGCCGACTTGCGAGTCCTCCGCATCACCAGGCAGATTCCAAAGGCAGTTCGCCTTGTTGGAGATCGTGTTCGCGTATTCGATCGGCATGGTCTCGCGCGTACGGACCTTGAGTGCTTCGTCATAAGCCTCGATCGCCCGAAGATTGTTCTCGATCACGTGACTGGACGAGACGTATTGCAACGCGTTGCCGAGGTTGTTCTGCAGCATGGCGTACTCGACGGGATCGTCGACCAGCGTGACCACTTTGAGCGCTTCTTCGAACGCCTGCACGGCCAGCGCCTCCCGCATCTTCCCGCGCTCGTCCGTCATCGGCATCGAGAGAAAGGCGGTCGCCAGATTATTCTGAAGGATCGCGTACTCCTTCGGGTGAGTGCCGCGCGCGAAAGTGCGAAGCGCACGCTGATAGGCGGCGATCGCATCCGTGATCTTCGCCCGGCCGGCGCCTGCGAGGCTCTGCAGGCAAAGGCCGAGATTCATCTCGGCTTCCGCGACCTCCTCGGGCATGCCTATTTCGCCGAGTAAGGGAATGACCTCCTCGAAAATGAAGCGCGCGCTCTCGAGTGATTTCGTTCCCTGCTCCGGGATTGCCTGCAACGCAGTCGCCTTGCGGGCGAGAATGCGGCCGCGCAGCAGGCGTGCCTCCTGCGGCGGACAGATCGTCAAGGCTTTGTCGTAGAGCTCGATGGCCGAATTGATTTCATCCGCAGACTGGGGGCGCGCCTGCAGCCCCATTGCGATCTCCATGAGCATCTCGGCCCGCTCGATTGGCGTAGCCGATTCAGCTTCAGCCGCCTGCAAGGCTGCACGGAATTGATCGCTTGCGAGAGCTGCCCCCACCGTCTTCTCCCGGGTCCAGCGCGCTGGTTGAAGTCACGCGCGTCATTGATCCGGGTCAATCATGCGACCAAATTTGCAATCTGTCTACTCAATAAGCGAATTGTAAACTTAGTTTGCAGACCGAAGCGCGCCAGCGACGATCAGCGCTCCCTCCGCGCTCGACCATGCTGCAGAGAATTCGCTCTCGCGCGCACGACAGCTGTTGTCTCGAAAGAAGTCCGGCGCGTGCACGACACGGTCCCCCGCGATGTTGCGAACCTTGAGCATGTATCCACCGGCGGCCGCGTGGCGGACCGGAAGGATGCAGAGATCCTCATCGCGCCGCAGCAGAACGACGGCATGAAGACCGTCGAAAAAACGGTCGCAGACGTCGCTGGAAAGATAGAGCGAGCCATCCTTGATAAGAATCGTGCAGTCAGACATCAGCCCCTCGACATGCACGACAGGCGGATCTGAACGATGCCTTCAATCCGGTCAGTAGCCTTCGATACTGCCCCGGATACGGCGTCAGAGAGCGAGAGACCAAGATCGAACTGCTTTGCTTCAATCAGGAAAACAACGATGTCGTCGGGAAATGCTTCACGGAAGATCGACTTGCCGGCGAACAGCGCATGATCCCAGCGGAAGTCGTGAAGGTTGAGCCCAGGCTCATACCTTTGAGTCAATTCACTTCCGGGCACCTCGAAGATCGCACCTGGCGCCGATCCGGACCGGCACGCATCGATGATGATCAGCGTTCGACAGCCGCGCGCGGCAAACATCGCCGCCATTCCATCCGTCCCCGCATCCAGCAGGCGAACGTCAGGGTCCTGCCCCAGACGTCGCGTCTTGAGCAATTGGAGAACGGCAAGTCCCGCTCCATCGTCCGAGCGATTGGGATTTCCACACGCGACGACCGCAATCATGATACGGCCTTACAAAGCGATGCTAGCCCTGCTCCGCCAAAGGACGATCCTCGGCGCATTCGATAGAGCATGACAGCTTTTCCGGGCGGGCGCGATACTGTTGGTCCTCAAATCCGCCAAAGGCTGCAGGACCAGTCCGGCTCGACCGGCACGTTCAGTTCTGGCAATTCGCAGAACCGCCGATGCACCTTGTAATACATGCAAGTCTCGCAAAGTTGGCTGATGCCTCCATGCTCGACCGGGTGGAGCGTAAATCCCGAGATCCTGAGCTTTGACTTCAGATCGTTTCCGGCCTCCCGCAGGTCCGACACAAGTTGCTGGACCTGTTCATGGCTATCCGCCCGGGGAAAGACGTTCGTCGCAAACCCGGAAGCCAGCACGCCGGCGATTTCGCTGCGCAGCCCTTCGTCGTTGTCGGCGGTTGTCATCACGCGCGCCTCGCGTTCGCTCAAATGCGCCACAATCGGCACCACCAGTCCGGGTCGACCGGCACCGAGAGTTCGGGCAAGTCGCACCATTTCCGATGGACGAGATAATACATGCACTCCAGGCAACGTTGCCTGTCCGGCCCGTAGGGGTGATCGAGGAAGCCGGAGATCACCAGTTTGGCCTCGAGATCCTTCGGGTCGAGCTGACGCAGTTGCAGCAAAATTGCCGCAAACTCCTTATCCGTCTCAGGGAACGGCTCGACTTGAGTCTCGAGCCCACCTGCGAGCATATCCGCGATCGTTTTCAGGATAGCCCCGTTTTCGGACGCCATTGCGTGCCCCGTCATTCGACGTAGTGATTCAACCTGCTTCGTTCGGTCCATGATAGTGACCGAACGAAGTCCATTGATGCAATCCGGTGACTTACGCGATTGGGATCAAGCCGTTCTGAAGCGCGCGAGCTCCTCTCCGGTTTTTGCATCGTGGGCGTGAACGGTGCAGACGAGGCAAGAATCATAGGAGCGGCAAACATGGCCTACCTCGACAGGATCGGTCGGATCCTTGATGGGAGATCCGATCAGGGCCTGCTCCATCGGTCCTCGCGTGCCATCAGCTGCCCGTGGCCCAACGTTCCAGGTCGTCGGAGCAATGATCTGGTAGTTCTTGATCTTGCCGTCCTTGACCTCGATCCAGTGGCAGAGAGCCCCGCGGATCGCCTCAGTCGCGCCCCAGCCGCGTCCATCCCGCTCGCTCGGCTTGATGTACCAGGGATCGTTCAGGCGGAATTCACGAAGCGCATGTTCAGCCTGCCGATAGAGCTTCACACCTTCATGCATGCGGGCAAAATGCCTTAACATCACGCTGGCGCCGCCGAGCTTCTTGTACATATCGAGCACCAGCGGATCGTAATGCTGCCAGGACTCGCCATGCTTGCCCCCGGCGATCAGCTGCCGCGATAGCGGTCCTGCCTCAAGGCGTCCGTTTTCGTCATGCCGGACCGCGGTTGACCAGGAATATTTGCCACCCATATCAACGGCGTTCTTCTGGGTCGGCACGGTCTTGCGGTCGAACGGATGCAGGCCGCCGGGCTCGTCGTACCACGCGTGCGCGGTGTCTTCCCGCGTGAACTTCTGGTCCATCAGCTTGAAGGCATCGGTATGACCGTCATAGACGCCGCTCTTCATAATCAGGGCGGCATTGCGGCCGTCGATCGTCGGCTTCTGGTACTTGTCTTCGTGCGGCAGATATCCCCATGACACGAAGCGCCCGTGACCATGGCCATATTTGTCCATGCCGCAGTCGAGACTCATCCGCCAGAACATGCCAAGGTCTGAGTTGGCATGTTGCGGCTTCTCATCGAGCCAGGCCATGAAGTCGTCGTAGCTCTTGATCTCCTCGTAACGCTCGAGCGAGCAGCCGAGCCAGACCTTCTCCATCCATTCGCGACGGAAGTACTCGAGGATCGACCAGGCTCGCGTCACGTCGGTGAGCGTCGGCGCACACATCACGCCGCCCGGGACCATGTAGCTCGAGTGCGGCCACTGGCCGCCCAGCAGCGCATAGATCTCGACCGGCTTGCCAGAGATGGTCACTCCAATTTCGTAATTCGTCCCGGTGAACGGCGCGTAGCGCTTGACCGCCTCCTCGTAGTATTTCGAGCCCGAGTAGTTCTTGTGGGTGTAGTCGATCATGAAGAGCCCATAATGATGGCGCGGGAGGCTCTGCAGGCTTTCCACCAGCTGGCCGAGATTTCGTGCCAGGATCGCGTTGCGCGGCACTTCAGTCTGCCACGCCGTGTCGAGCGCCCAGGCGGCACAGGTCAGGTGCGAGGCGCCGCAGATGCCGCAAGCTCGTGGCGTTACCACCAGACCAGCTTGAGGATCCTTGTCCCGCAGGATGATTTCGAACCCGCGGAACAATTCGGCTTGTGTCCAGGCATCGACCACGACGCCGTCCTGGATATTGACTCGGACGTCAAGGTCGCCTTCGACCCGGCCGACCGGCGAGATGTCGAGTGTTTGTACTGCTGATGGCATGAGGTTAAGTCCCTAATCACTAATAGCGAGAGCAATGGGTGCGCGAGCAAGCTGGAGGCATCCTCGTTAGACGACGAAGATGTCCTCTTCAGCCCACGCTGGAGAGGCCGCCTTCGCGGCGGCGGTCAGCTTGATGTAGCCGGACTTGTCGACGCCCGATGGCAGGTCCTTCGGCACGCCCATCAGGGTTTGGGTCTTGAACACCGTTCCCGGCGCCAGCTCAAAGAAGGGAAACTCCGGCTCGGTGCAGCCCATGCAGGGCATGCCGGCTCGGGTCTTTGACGACTGACGATTCCACAGGATGCGGTTACAGGGCGAATGAGTCATCGGCCCGCGGCAACCGAGATCGTAGAACAGGCACCCCTTGCGTTGCCCGTATTCCGTGGCCGACACCTTGTAGGCAAAGTGCATGTTACGGGTACAGCCGGTCTGGGTGAAGCTCGTGAAGAATGTCTTCGGGCGCTGAAACTCATCGAGCGAGAGGTCCGCGCCGCGGCCAGTTGCCACCGCAACGACAATTTGCGTGATCCAGTCCGGATGCGCCGGGCATCCCGGCACGTTGATCACGGGCAGCCCCGCCTTCGATTTGTAGTTTGCGCCAAGAAATCCGCCGTGCTGGCGCTTGAGGAATTGCAATCCCTGGCTCTCGGACGGATTTGGCACAGTCGCGGGAATGCCGCCCCACGTCGCGCAATCGCCGATCGCGACCGTATAGCCGGCGACTTTCGCAAGATCGCTCACCCAGTCCTTCATGGGCCGGCCTGCGAAACGATTCCACTCGCCCGTGCCATTCGGTGCGTTGACCACCGTGCCCTCAAAGACAAAAATGTCGAGCGGCATTTGCCCTGACGTCAGGGCCTTCAGGAGCCTCTGCAGATTTTCGCCAAGCTCAAGGCCCAGCGAAGGATGCCATAAGACGTTAATGCCAAAATCGGTTACGAGATCACAGGCGCTTGGCTCCTCGGCGTTGAGAAACGACATCGTGTTGCCGGAGCATGCTCCCCCCTGGAGCCAAAGAAGATTAGCCATCATTTCCTCCACCAAAAAAGACGCACTAGCGCGGCATCTTGGTGAAGGAGGAGCAATTCCCGTGCCGAAGGACTGATGGGCTGAAATACGCTGGGATTCCGCGATTCTTGGATAAGACCTCTTGCAGCGAGCAGTTTTCAGGTCGGCCGGCCGTGCATACTAGCTTTGCTATGCATAGATGCTTTTCAAATCTAACATCGACGGGGAGACGTCGGCGCCTCGATCAAGTCACGCCGATACTGGGGCACGACAAATGCCACCGGCAGACTCTCGCATCGCAACATGCGTGAGAAATCAGCCGTGGCGATTTCCGCAGACAGGACAGCCGACCTCCAAGAGATAGCCGTACCAGATGCCCTCGCAACGGCTGCACCAATGTCCGGTCATCTGGCGCTCCGGCAAGCCCAGACTGGTCGATAACTGACTCACTCCGAGATCCCTAAAGGGCGTTCTGCTGCCAGGCGGTGAAACCCGTGATTGGGGGAATCGCACGAGGTTCATCGAAGAGCCCAAATCTGTCGAATCCCGGCTATCGGCCATCATCGCCTCTCAATCCGCCTCATCGAGACTGTATCTCTTGATCTTGTTCGCAAGTCCAACGCGCGAGAGGCCCAACTCGTTCGCAGCCTTACTTTGATTCCAGCGATGTCGCGAAAGAACCTCACCAACGACCTGCTTTTCCAAGCATTCGACCTTGTCCTTCAGGGTGCTTCCCTGCAAGACGTAACCACCCGCAGAATTGAAGCGAACGCGTGGCGAGGCAGCCAGGATCGCAGGCGACATGTGCTTGGTCGTAAGGTACTCGCCCTCATCCGTGAGCGAGACCATGCGGCGGATCTCGTTCTCTAGCTCCCGCACATTCCCTGGAAACTCGTAGGCGACCAGCTTCTCCAGCACGGCAGCGGAAATGCCGAGGATCTTTCGTCCCATCGCGTCGCTGTGTTTGGCGGCGAAGAACTCGGCGAGCACTGGAATATCGTCAGGCCGATCGCAGAGGGACGGTACCTCCAGTTCAAATCCGCGCAGGCGGAAATAGAGATCTTGCCGAAACTCGCCAGAGGCGACGAGTGCCCGGAGCGGGCGGTTGGAGGCGGCGATGACGCGAACGTTGCTGGTCACGACCTTGTCCGAACCAAGCGGCTTCACTTCTCCTTCCTGCAGGAAGCGAAGCAGACTCACCTGGAAGGACGGCGAGACTTCGGATATTTCGTCAAGAAAGACGGTCCCTCTGTCGGCGGCGCGGAACAGGCCGAGCCGATCAGAGACCGCTCCTGTAAAGGCGCCGCGCTTGTGGCCAAACAGTTCGGACTGCAAGAGCTCATCGGACATGCCGCCGCAGTTTTGAACCAACAAGGGACTGTCGCGGCGCATCGAGTTGTAATGAATGGCGCGTGCGAGCAGTTCCTTGCCTGTGCCCGTCGTCCCCTGGATCAGGATCGGCAGCTCCGTCTTTGCCGCTTTTCGCGCGACCTCGCATAGATCGTGCAGCTTCTCGCTGACATAAACCAGCTTCTCGAACCGACGGCTCTCAGGATGCAGTGGCAAGGTCTGGCGCGGTTGGACACCGGCAGCGTCGGCTGGAAACTTGAACTCGCGCGTCAACAGGCGGTGTCGCCGAGCGAGTTCGCGCGCTTCCAGACCGCGCTCGACCATGAGACCGATCTGCTTGGCATCGAGCGGCTTTCGGATGAGCTGGTAGATGCCGGCTGGCGCCATCTCGCGGTGACCGACATCCGTTCTCGCCTCAAGCGCGAGAATCCGAATGACGTCGGGATGCGAAATCCGTAGATCTACGAGGAACTTGAGGCCCTTCCCCTCGGCACCATACTCGACGAGAGCAATATCCACGTGGGCGTCGGCAAGAGCGGCCGAGGCGCTCTCGACTGAGTCGGCTGTCAGGACCCGGTAGTCGTATTCGTCAGACAACGTCTCTGCGATGGCGGCCCACTCGGAGCCGCTTCGCACGACGATCAATACGGTTCCCAGTTCGCCCATGCAACATACTTTTCAAATTGAAAAGTAGGTTAGCTATGACTGCAAAATAAATCAACGCGGTTTCCTGCTCCGCATCCGATGCAATCCGGCGGGTCAACCGCCGATTAACCTCGGCAACAATTCGGGCTGGACCCGCAACCTGTTTAAAGGTTTGCGACCTTAGCCTTGCATCCTCACTGTTGGGGCAGTGCATATGGGTTCTCGGCTCAATCTCATCGCAACGGCCATCACCCGGCGCTTGGACAACGCGCAGACATGGTGGACCGGCACTCGGGATGGTCTCGGCTCGGGTGTTTCTCCGAGTGATCCGAGCCGTCAGGAACGACTCCAACATGATAACGATCGGTTGCGGCGCGAACTCAAGCGCTTAAGTGATTTTCTCGACACCTCTTCGGAAATCGTCTGGGAAACGGACGAGCAACTGATGATCACGAGCGGCAAGTCCGAGCTCGCCCTGCCGGCTGACCATATCGGGATCAAGCTCGCTGAAGCGCTGCGGGTTAATCCACTCGCGAGCGAATCCTGGCTGGCGTATCTGCAGACTCTTGCAAATCGACGTCCGTTCCGAGGTTTCGAGATTTGTGTACGAAAACCCGATGAAGGCGAGGTTTGGCTCGAAATCAACGGCAATCCGACATTTGCGAGAGGACGATTTACGGGCTATCGCGGGACGTGCCGTAACGTCACCCAGCGCAAACGTCATGAGGCCCAAATCGCTTTTCTGGCCAACCATGATCCGCTGACGAAACTTGCCAATCGGCGCCGCTTTCACGAACTGACCGAGCGCGCTATCGCTACGCTTGGCCGCCACGGTCGTATCGCCGTCCTGTGCCTCGACCTCGACGGCTTCAAGAACGTCAACGATACTCTCGGTCACGGCGTCGGAGACGTGCTGCTGCTCGCGGTCGCCGATCGGTTGAGAGCCTGTGCGAACGAAACAGATATCGTTGCTCGCCTTGGTGGTGATGAGTTCGCAGTGTTGCGCGTCGACCCGGCAGATCCTGACGACGCGCGCCGATTGGCCCAAAGCATCCTCGCCTCGATCGGCGAGCCCTACCTTTTAGACGACCACCGCGTGATCATCGGCACCAGCATAGGCATCACCATCGCATCCCCTTCGGACGCAAAAACGCACGAGGTGATCAAGAATGCCGACGTCGCCCTCTACCAGTCAAAAGCTGATGGACGCGGCACCTATCGTGTCTTCCACAGCCAGATGAACACGCGCCTGCAGGAGCGCCGGGCCCTCGAAGGGGACCTGCGATCGGCCCTGGAACTCGGCCAGTTCGAACTCTACTACCAGCCCATCATGAATATCGCGTCGAAGCGTGTCGTAGCCTTTGAGGCTCTGCTCCGTTGGCATCATCCCCTGAAGGGCATGATATCGCCTGCGACATTCATTCCGCTCGCCGAAGAGACCGGGCTCATCGTGCCCATTGGCGACTGGGTCTTGCGGCAAGCCTGCTCCGATGCATCGTCCTGGTCGAACGATGTGCGGGTCGGGGTAAACCTGTCGCCGGTCCAGTTCAGGCATGGTTCCTTGGAATTGTCGGTCACGCGCGCTCTCGCTGCGGCCAGCCTGCACGGATCCCGACTGGAGCTTGAAATTACCGAGAGCATCCTGTTGCACGACGAGGAGATGACGCGCGATATCCTCAACAGATTGCGTGTATTGGGAGTTCAGATTGCCATCGACGACTTCGGAACCGGCTTTTCCGCGCTGAACTATTTGCGGACATTCCCGCTGGACAAGATCAAGATCGATCAATCATTCGTTCGCGACCTTAGCGACAAGAAAAATGCCGCTGCCATCGTCAGGGCGATCTCGGAACTCGGTCACGCGTTGGACATGACGGTGGTCGCGGAAGGGGTCGAAACGTCCGAGCAGCTTAGGATACTGGGCGACCAGCAGTGCACCGAGGCGCAAGGCTATTTCATTGCCCGGCCTCAGCCGGCAGCAGGGCTGACGCGCCTGCTCGAGGCAACCACCGTGGCCGCGTGACCGACGCCTCCCATCCTGCTAATCAGAACTGGCCCGCAATCGTCACCCGGAAGGCCAGCGGTTCGACCGGATGCAGTACGTAATCCGTCACGCCGTTCCGGCAGACAGCGCTTGGAGCGACCTGCACGGGATAGCAGAGATTGTAGAGCGTGTCGGTCTTTAGCATGGAGCCATAAGCGTACGTGATCTGGTTCGCCCTGGCATTTAAGAGATTGAGCACGTCGAGCTGGATGCGCCAGCCATTGTCCGCGCGGTAGCCGAGGCGGCCATTGAAGATGCTGGTCGCCGACGAGCGGAATGCGTAGTCTTCGGTGAGCGGGCTCGACGCCAGATAGCGCCAGCGTAACCCGCCGAACCAGCCAGTCTTCTCGCCGAGCGTGATGCCGGCGGAGGCCACCATCGGCGGCGCATTGGGAATGTAATTTCCGGGCGCGTTGCCGATCTGCGCCTGGGGGTATCCGGCCAACGAGGCATAGACGTCCGCCTGGTCGAAATCATAGCCGCGGAAGCGCGCGTAAGTCATTGCAAGATCGGCATCGATGTCGATCCAGGAACGCGGGCGGTAGTGGTTGGTCCATTCGAAACCGTAGCGTCGGCTGGCGCGCGTCGCTTCGGTATCGCCGGCGTCACCCGAGAACAGGATCTCGGAATCCTGATCGAGGATGAAGAGGCTAAATGAGCTATCAAGGCCGGGAATGATTCGGCTGCGGACCCCAACCTCCGCGCCGCGCGTGCGCACCAGCAGCGGCGATGGCAAGAGTTTTGTCGTGGGATCGCTCGGATCTTCCGTCGTGGTCGCCCCGCGCGCATCGTTCGAATGCATGCCGTAGCCGGCGCCGAGAAAGAATTCGGTCTGGTTGAACGGGCCCAGCACCATCCTGAACTTCGGACTGCCGAGCGACGCATCAACATAACCTGAATTGTTGGAATTGAACAGCGAGGTGACGTCGGCGTTGTAGTAATCGCCGCGCCAGCCGACCGTGGTCCGCAGCCAGTCGGTCCAGCGGACGGTGTTCTCGGCATAGATGCCGACGCTGCCCTCGCCGACCTTGTCGCTGCGGATATTGGACAGGAAGCTGCGCTGGAACGTGTTGCTCAGCGCCAGATCGATCGCGTCATAGCGCGATTGCAGGCCGAAGGTCGTCTGCATCGGCAGGCCTGCGAACGAGCTATCCAGCGTGCGCGAGAAGTTGGCGCCGGCCATCAGGCGATCGTCGTGCTGGTGAAACTGGTCGCCGAGCACCGGATCGCTGAGGAAGTAGGTGAAGTTGTTGAAGAGGTCGAGCTGGCTCTTCACGACATAGGCGTTGGCCTTCCACGAGCCCGCGTCGTCGCTCTGCGCGACACGGCCCGAGAGCGCGAAACGGTTGGTGTTGCCGCCGTCGCTGGGATCCTCCGCGCCGAAGCGATTGAGGAAGCCCGACGTGATCGCGCGCTGCGGCACCTGGTCGGTGGAATTCCATCTGTTCGCATAGGCCATGCCGGTGACGGAGACACCATCGGTCGCGGTGCCCTGGCTGTAGCGGACGAGGCCATTGAGCTTCTTCACGTCGTCCGGATTGACCCAAGGGCCGTTATAGGTGCCGAGTTCGCCGGCGACGAGCAGCGAGCCGTCACCGACTTTCGCGGAATCCATGCCGAGCAGGCGGCGATAGCCGAAGCTGCCGACGGTGACTTGCGCCAACCGCTTGGCGGTGCTGTCGATCAGGCCGATATGGATGCTGCCGACGGAGGCGAAATCGCCCTCGTCGGCGAAATACGGCCCCTTGCGCACATCCATCGCGCCGATGGTCTCGGGGATCAGCCAATTCAGGTCGGCATAGCCCTGGCCGTGCGCGTGGGTCCGCATGTTGACGGGGACATCGTCGACGTAAATGGCGAGATCGGTGCCGTGATCGAGATTATAGCCGCGCAGGAAATACTGGTTGGCTTTGCCCTCACCGGAATGCTGGGTGACGATCAGCCCTGGCACGGCCTCGAGCGCCTCTCCCGGCCGCGTGAAGGTGCGCGCGTTGAGCGCCTCGCCCGAGAAGGTCATCTCGCTCGCCATGCTCGGTGGCGCTGCAGGTCCGGAGGCAGCTCCATGGGCAGCCGGCTCGGAAGCAGGCGCAGGATGCGCGGCTACGCGGGTGTTGCCAATAGGTCGCTTCCTTGCGCGATGAGACAACGAATACTTCCGCTGCCGAACCGCCTCGTCGCGCGTCACCTCGACGGGTGGCAGTTCGTGGACAGCCTGATCCCGCTCGGCGACCGCTCTATCCACATTTGCCAGCGTGATGAACGTACCCAATAACATCGGAGTACAGCACCCGCATGCACAGACGATCCGACGGAATCGAAAGCGCGGCTGCACCACACGCCGCGTCATCTCTCGATGAGCGAAATCTGGACTCTGATACATGAATTTACTCAACACACTTGAATAGAGAAGTCGGGCCGATAAGCAGCGCTACATGGCGTGCAGAAGCTACTCGCCCGCCCAAGCCCACACACATATCTCGCAGGCTGAACGAAGCGATAAGAGGATGTCAATGATTTCTCATACTCCGTGTGCTCGTCTAGCAAAGATGCAAACTCAGTTTGCAATCTCAGGCTTGCCGTCCGTGCAAACTTACTTTGCGGAGCTCGGGACCGAAGTCACTGATCACTTTTGATTAATGAGCATCGAGCACCTGCATCGGAGAAGAGCTTGCAGTGCGTTGTGGCTCACCAAACGGTAACGCCTGTTTTCACACAGGCCCACCATTGATCGAAAGCCTGCACCACGCTCCTCGTGGATGGTGATGCCCGCTCTGACCAACCGGGCGGGACATTATAGGCGTGTCAGTCGCTGCGCCGATCGTCGGGGCGAGGCCAAATGAAGCTGTGGCCATCGCCTTACTCCTCGTCGAAGAGGTTGGCGAGGATTGGAGCGCTGACCTACATCAATGCTATTACTGCGTAACATCCTCTCGACTCACAATTCCGGCGATCAAGCCGACAAGCTACAGTTCGTGCTCGACAGCTTCGATACGACCCCTTCCAGGGCGCGTATATGGGCGCTCTCCATGTTGATGGCGCCGACGCCGGCCACAAGGACCTGTTTGTGGAGTCGAATCAGACGCCCGAAGGCGCTGAGGACGGACTGTTCGCGAAGGGAACCAGCTCCTTCACCAATGCAGCGCGGCAGCCGTGGCACAAGGTCGCCTCTTGCCGAGCGGCTCTTCTTTGATCTTCTTTCATCCCTATCGATGACTTCCTCAAGCTGCGCAACGAGCTTCGCCCTATGCTCGGCAGGGAACTTGTCCAGATTGATCTACTTCCAGCTCACCGCCGGCAGGTCCGCCGCGCCAGGGACGCCCAAAAGGCTCCAATCCGGCTCGCCGCGCTTGAACCCCATGAGGAAATCCTTGTGAGCTTGCGGCATTTTTCCCGCGAGTTCGGCGATCAGCGTTTCCCGGGCTTCGAGCAACTCGTCCAGGGTTACTTCATCGACGGTCATGCCCTCGAAGCCGTGCGTGAATTCGTGCTGGATGTCCTTGCGACGAGGAACCACGACCTCGGAAATCGGCCTGTCATGGCTGATAAGGTAGACGATGAACGCCTTGCGGAGATCATCCGTGATGCCTTCGTTGGCGAGCAGATCGCGGACATCGAAGAGGTCGCGCGGATGCTGCCGGTCGAGCGCCGCGACGATCTTGCCGGCGTATAGATCGGCGAACGAAATGACTTTCATCTGTGCGAAGCCGAACGTTTCTTCGACGCTCGCCGACACGTCGCGCAACTCCGGCTCGAAGACGCAGCCCCTGATCACCGGCGTCACCTCGATCTTGATTTGCGCGTCGCCTTTCTGGATGGTCAACTTGGTGGCGATCTTTTCACGGGCGTTGACGATTTCCGTCACCCGCGCGCCCGGCAATCCTTTCCCAATGGCCGCCGCCATGCGCTTCATTGCCGCATCGATTGCGCCGAGAGATTGGGGGCGCGGAGCCACCGGCAGATATGTCAGATCGATATCGACCGACAGGCGCGGCATGTCGCGGTGGAAGAGATTGATGGCGGTGCCACCCTTGAGCGCGAAATCAGGCTCCGCGGCGACGAACGGGATCGTCTCGATCAACAAGGCCACTTGATGCCGATATTTTTCAGACAGGGGCATTGAGGTCGTCTGGGATGGTTATGAGGTATTTGGTGTCGAGTTTGCCGCCCTTGACGAGCATGCGCTTTCCCGTGCCGAGATTGACTTTCGACTTGTCGATCTGTTTGAGCCAGGCGTGCTGATGCCGCTCCGCGAACCAGAAGAATAGTCGTTTGACCTTGACGCTTTTGCAATCGTCCAGAAGGGTTTGCAGCCGCCGGGGACTCAGGCTCCTCAAGCCTTCCGCCAATGCATCGACCTGATGGAAGCTTTCGTGGCGGGGCAATTCGTCGAGCAGTTCGAGGAACGCACGCTCGGGCGTCGATACGATGAGAGGCCAGTCGAACGGACCCGGTATTTCCCGCGTCGTTTCCGATTTTGATCCGGGCAGGCTTCCGTGCGTTTTGAATAGACTTTGCGCGCGGTGAACGCGGAATTTCTGTTTGAGCGGGAGTTTACCGAGCCAGCCGGGAGCAGGCCTCGTTCCGTACAGATGTACGGTCGAAGGACCCGTCTGGCTCAAGTAGTGACCGAAGCCTTGCGCTTCGATGGCGGTACGTCCGCCGACGACAAGATCGGAGCCGAGCAGTCGCTGGAGTGAAACGACGACGCCCTGCCAGGAGAGTTCGCCGAGCGGGCGCTTGAAGGTTCCCCGCGCCGGCTGGACCAGCCAACCGGCCGATACGTATTGGCTGCGCAGGCTGGTGGAATATCCGTGCCGTTCCATCCAGACAGCATCGACCAGAAGTCCCTGCGGGAGGGTTCTTTCGAGCTTGTTTAGCTTTCGGTCGTTTTGCTCAGCCATACTAAGTAAATTAGCATTTTTTCGAACCAACCTCAAGGTTTCAAATCTGACCATTTTACGTAGTTCCACTAAGCAAAATTACTTAAGCATAAACCGCCCGGAAACCTTCGTTCCGAGGCCTCGGGACCCCTTTCCGAAAGCCGAGACTCGCTGGTTAGCTGTCAATCGGCTTGCAAATTTGACCCCTCGTATTGCCGCATCTACGAATGTTACCCTGATGGCGCCATTGCCGATGACGATCCGATGTCGATTGATCGGCCGCGCCAGATGGCTTTCCCGGCTTGCTCGACGAGAGGGGCTGTGGGCGGGTCGGGCCCTACATAGCCCGAGCCGTCCACAACCCCGGGCAATGGGGCAGCGGTCGTGGCGTCGCCGAGCGGGCCTTGGGCGGCCAACCGTTCGGCAGCCCTCCGTCTGAGCGCCCTCAGCAGACGTTGCACAATCGAATGCTGTCTCTTCCCGAACTCCTCGGGGTATTTCTCGCTCAGCCGACCGACAATTGCGAGCGCCGTCAGCTGCGGCTGCTCTGCGAGCCAGGCTTCGATCGCAGCAAGATGCGGGTCGAGCTTGGACGGCATGCGAACTCTGGTCTTATAGGGCCGACGGGTTCGCCGGTGCGTGGCACGTGGCTCGCCGACCGTCACCGTCTTGCCGAGCGTCTTCGCGAACGTCGCCGCGCTCGCTGTCGGGGCGCGAGTGTGAGCGGGTTGCAGGCCGAGCGCCTTTCCGGCACGACGATCGACGCGATTGCCTAGTTCCTCTTGGGTTGCGCGAATCTCCGCCAACAGCGCGACCGGATCGAGCGAGCGATACTGATCGCGGAGCCGTTTCTTCACGGCCGCGGTCACCTTGGGATGCGCCAATGCACGCTCATAGGGCGTCGATGGGAGATAATAGCGCTTGATCACTTTAGCCCCTTCGCGCCGCTTCTCCTTCAGCTTGAACGACGGTTGGAAGAAGTTGACGTAGAGCCGTGCCGCCGCATAGAGGCGGCCCATCATAAGCGCCGTCTCGACGCCATCGAAGCGGCCATAGCCCATGAGGCGGCGGACGACGGCACCATTCTTCTGCTCGACAAACGCCTGGTCGTTCTTCTTATAGGCGCGCGAGCGTGTAACTTCGAGCTTCTGTTCGCGACACCATGGCACGACGACATCGTTCATGAAGGCGCTGTCGTTGTCGAAGTCCACGCCGCGCAACAGCCACGGGAACAGGCTCTGTGCGCGGTTGATCGCCTCGACGACCAGCGAACCTTCCCGCGTCAGCAGCGGCAGACACTCCGTCCAACCGGTGGCGACATCGACCATCGTTAGGGTTTGGATGAACGAGCCAGCCACCGACGTGCCGCCGTGGGCGACCATATCGACCTCGCAGAAGCCGGGCACCGGGCTGTTCCAGTCATTGAACGTGCGGATCGGGACCTCGCGCCGGATTGCCGAATAGAATCCGGCACGGCGCCGCCTGCCGCCGCTCGCTGCGATCTTCACATCGACGAGCAGGCGATCGATGGTGGCGGCGCTGATGGCCAGAACACGATCACGGTCCGACTGGCCAAGCTGCAATCGGCCATGTTGCTCAAGGGCAGGCAGCAAGGTCGGGATCATCACCTTGAGCCGCTTGCCGCATACCCGATCCGAAGCCTCCCACAGCGCCGTCAGCGCGTCCTTGATCGTCGCGCCATATCTACGTCTTCGCTTGCTTGTTGCCTCGACCTCGCCCGGTCCAACCGTCTCGCGTCGCCGGAGCGCGCGCACCGCATGCTTGCGATGCCAGCCCGTCGTCGCGCACAGCTCGTCGAGGATCCGTCCCTTCTCTGCTCGTTTGGCCGACCGGTAACGCTCCGTTACGGCCGACACGAGCTCCCGCCGCGCGCCCATGCTGATCTTTCTCGCCATGAAGGCCACCGAACCGATTCGGTGGCGCCGACCCAGTCATCGGCGAGAAGTTGTCCAGTAACATTCTGGGTGAGGCAATGCGGGGGTCAATTTTGGACGCCGATCCCCCGGCTTAGGGGGTCAATATTGCAGACGATGACGTAATTGCGGTCAGCGCTCGTGGCACGAAAAGCTCCATTAGAATCGAGCTCTCGCAATCAACCGATTCGGAGAACCTGTCATGAAGCAATATGTCGGACTCGATGTCTCGCAAAAAGAAACTTCGGTGTGCGTGGTCAATGAAGCGGGCGAGGTCTTGTTCGAAGGGAAGGCCAAGTCCGACCCGGGGGCGCTCGCGGCACTGCTTTGCAAGCGGGCGCCACAGGCGGAACGCATCGGCTTTGAGACCGGCGCGATGGCGAGTTGGCTGTGGCATGAACTTCGCAGGGTCGATCTTCCGGTGGTTTGCATCGACGCTCGGCATGCCCACGCGGCCTTGTCGGTACGCATGAACAAGAGCGATCAGAATGATGCTCGAGGTCTGGCCGAACTGGTGCGAGTTGGCTGGTATCGAGAAGTCAAAGTCAAGAGCCAGGAAAGTCAGAAGATTCGCGCGATACTCGTCGCGAGATCCCGGCTCGTGGCCATTCGTCGAGATATCGAAAACCAGGTCCGTAGCCTGATCAAAGAATCCGGGCTGCTGTTTCCACGCGCGATAGGCCTGCAATTCCGCAATCTGGTCCGTGACCTGTTGGCTGACGGTCATCAGCTCCTCGGTGTGATCGCGCCGCTTCTGTCGATCCACGAGCAGATCTGCAAGCAGCAAAGCAAGTTCGACGATGAAGTCCGACAGCTTGCGAGGTCGGATGAGACGACGCGTCGCTTAATGACGGTTCCTGGGGTTGGTGTGGTGACTGCCTTGACGTTCCGACATACGATCGATGACCCATCGCGATTCCGATCAGCATCGAGCGTCGGCGCCTATCTGGGTCTTACACCGCGGCGCAGTCAGTCTGGCGAAACGGATATCAATGGAAAGATATCCCGATGGGGCGACCGTCTTCTCCGAACTTACCTGTTCGAAGCGGCGACAGTTCTGCTTTATCGGACGAAGAAATGGTCTTCTCTCAAGGCTTGGGGAATTAAGCTTGCCAAGCGGATTGGCATGAGAAAGGCAAAGGTTGCTATCGCGCGGAAGATCGCCCTAGTTCTTCACTGTATCTGGGTAGACGGCACATCGTTCGACTGGGGCCAGGCGAAGGAAGCCTGATACGATTTTGTGAAGTTCCTGGTCCGGTCCGCCGGACTGGCGATGTCCCGCTGGGACGGTGTTGTGGCGACCTCGTTCATTCGGCTGGTGGCGGCTTGACCGTACTCCGCTGCAGACGTTGAGGCACCCGACCCGGACATCATCATGAGGCGCTACGCGACCTCGGAAAGGACCATGACCCCAGCGACGACGTCAACCGGTCCGAGCGATCCCATGCCTGGCCAGCAAACCATGTATCACCCGCGCCCGAGCCGTCTCCGCAACCCTGACCAGCTGCGACGGCACGAGCGCTACCACCTTGCTGTTGGAGAGTTCAAAAATGTGAGCTTGACAACAAACCGCAATTAAAGGGCCGAATGACAGGTTAGCCCCTAATCGAGCTTTGTTACGACGCACTCGCTTGTCTTCGCCGAACAACGTCGCGTTGGTGTCGCTTGCGTTCCGGCATGCGTCGAACTGGCGCTATCGGAGGCGTTGGTAACAAAGTCGTGGCTGGGGTCGGCTCCTCGACCGCGCGGACAGCAGGCGGCTCCGTTGCTTGGCCGGGTGCGGGCCGCGCCTCCATGATCTCAAGAACTGCACGTCCCTTATCGGTGACACGCCAGCCGCCGTTCATCCGCTCGATGAGACCTTGGGAAAAGATATCCAAGTCGGGCACGCGAGCTGCCAATCGCTTCGTGCGTTCGGCCCAGTCCCGTCCGCTGGTCGCCAGAATCGCCATATCGCGCTTGAGGTCCACTATAGAGGCGAACCCATCTGGATAGCTGACCAACACCTTGAGAACCGTCACCTGGAAGTTCACTGCCCCACCCGTATCCGGCCTCCGCGAACTTGCATCCTCTACATCTTACATTCGCTGGTTTTCGTTGGAAGTGCGCAGCGCAAAGCTCCTCGTTCGGCATGACAATACCTGAAGACTCGAGCCAGCCCCTCCCAAGAGTTGGAGCCTTTCGTACGAAATACCCCAGTCGCAGAAATACTTGAGATTAGCGGACGTGTGCGACGGGCCAATCGGCATAGCGAATGCGGTAAGTTAGGCACCGGGGCGAGCGACGGTAAGATAAAGAGTTCGCCCGCCTAACGCGATCGAGGAGCGCAGCCCGCATCGGGCGTTTCAGGCCGCTCCACCACAAGTCAGACATGCACGTAAACTCTATGTGCTCAAAAGCGCATTGAACGGCAAGCGACGCCATCTGCTCTCTCGGCAGGGCGGCGAAGGAGCGGGCGAACTGCTCCGCGGCTTGGTCGCGACCAAGCCAAGTGAAAGCCAAAACTGCTCCGCCGTTGAGGGCTAGCAAGTGCATCGCCACATAGCAACACAGATCGACTGGCTTTTGGACGCATCGGGCGGCGAAATCGTACATTGGCCGGAAGGCGCCAGCGGCCATCACAGCAGGTGCCGCGTCAAACCACACGACGAGGCTACGAAGATCCTCGAAGCGTCGGGCCGTGATCAATCTTTCGGTACGGACTAAGGCCTGATGCGCCTCCTCGGAAGCCCGGTCGTTACACATGGCAATCCAAGAGAATCTGAGGTTCCGCGGGTCGGTTGATTGGTGGTCCAACTCGGATTCCGCCGACTCAAGCTGGCTGTTGCGCTGATAGAACTCGGCAGCAATTGCCCGATAGTGCAGCAGCGCGAGCTGCTCGGGCGAGAAAACCAGCGGCGCATCTTCGACTGGCGCGAAGAGAAGCTTGTCATGACCCGCACAGAAACAGTTCATGGTCGAGAATTCACCGACGCCAATTTCTTTTGCCTCGAACTCCGTCCGCTGCATCTTCATTATGGCGAGCAACGAGGTGGGGACGGCGACAATGTGCCCATTCTGGGCGATCTGCTTCAGCTGGGAGCGAGGAATGATGTGAGCGCGAATGATCTGGCCTTCGCACGGCGACTGATCGCTCGCAGCGAGGCACTCTTTGAAATTGAAGAAGCGCTGGTGTTTTTCTGTGAAGGACCAGAGCTGAGGCGGAATCGACATGGTTTGTAGAAGAACAGTTTCTGCGTGGTCGGCCCAGCCTCTGGCTCCGCAACTGTTCCGACCACATGTGTAGTGACGCAAAATGGCGAACGCCTAGTCTCTAATAATAAACTTGGGGTGCGCCAGCTTACACAATCATGCATCGTCCGACCAAGGCATCATTACTCGGCGGCCTCGATTTGGCTTTTAAGCTCCGCGAATTTCGCCGCCATCGTCGGATTGGACCGGGTCAACTTCTTGATCGTCACATCCTGGGCCTTGTCGTTTGCGAGGCGCAGATTACGGTCCGCACCAATCAGCGCATCCTTTGTTTTCTGAAGATGATCGATAGACTTATCAATCTCAGTGATCGCCGTCTGGAAATGCCTGGAGGCAAGATCGTAATTCTTGGCGAACCCGTTCTTGAATGTCTCCAACTGGTTTTCAAACTGTGTGATGTCTATATTCTGCGCCTTAACAAGCGCCAGCTCCGTCCTGTACTTCAATGAGTTCAGAGAGGCGTTCCGCAAAAGCGTAATCATCGGCAGGAAGAATTGCGGCCGGATGACGTACATCTTCGGATAACGGTGGAAGACGTCGACGATGCCCGCATTGTAGAGTTCGTTGTCCGGTTCGAGCAGTGAGACCAGGATGGCATACTCGCAGCCCTTCTCGGTGCGATCCCGGTCGAGTTCCTTGAGGAAGTCCTCGTTTTTGCCCCGCGTTGCGGTCCTATCGCTTTCGTTCTTCATCTCGAACATAATCGAGATGAATTCGGTGCCGGCCTCGTCCGACTCGCGAAAGATATAATCACCTTTGCTGCCGGTGCGCGCGTCGTTGTCTTTCTCGAAGTATGCCCGCGGAAAGGCCATCGAGCGCACCTTGTTGAACTCGGTTTCGCAGTGCTGTTCGAGGGTTTCGCCGACCATCTTGGTCGACAAACGACTTTTCATGTCCTTCAGCCGTTCGATCGCGTCATCGCGATCCTTGAGCTGCGTTTCATACTTGTCCTTGAGAGCCTTTTCAGCAAGCTGCTTCTCAAGCTGTACCTGCTTGATGCCGCTTTTCAGCTCATCGCGCTCTTTTTCGATCGCGCCGACTGCCTCGGTCAGGGCGAGCTTTTTCTCAAGCTCGACGGCCTGGAGCTTGGCCTTCAGCTCTCGGATTTCGTCTTCCTTGGCAGCAGACACTTTGTGGAGCTCGCTGGCCAAGAGGGCATCAGCAAGCTCGGAGGCAGACTTCTTCTCGCGCTCAGCTTGCGCGAGAGCGTTCGCGAGCGTGTCGCGCTCTTTCTCCATGATATTGAGCGCTTCGGTGACAGCGAGCTTCTGCGTGACCTCACTCGCCTCAAGCTTGGACTTTAGCACCTGGATTTCGGCGTCCTTGGCAGCCGCGCTCCTCTGCAAATCGCTGCTGATTTTGGCCTTGGCTAATTCCACAGCGTTCTGCTTCTCGCGCTCGGCCAATTCCAGCCGTTCGTGCAATTGTCTCTCGAAGTCGCTGTCGCGGACCTGCTTCAGGATCTCCGCGTAACCGGACTCATCGACCTTGAAGGCCTTGTCGCAGTGGGGACAGATGATTTCGTTCATGCTTCCTGTCCGAATCGGGGCAGCTGCTGTTGTCGTTCAAAAATGGCTACGGACCAGCGGAATCGGCCTCCGCCCGCCGCGAGAACAAAATTAGAACGGGCTCATTTAGAGGGTCAAGCCAGAAGCAGCGGTTTCACGCATTTTGCTTTGGCAATCCCCCGCTTTCCGAGGCGCCGGCGAAGTCACTCGGACGGCTTGTGACGGGTCAGATCGCGACCTCCATCTCCTCGGCGTAGACTCCCGAAAGCCCCCTCCTATTATTAAGTGGCGAGAACAAATCATCTGGTCTTCTTCGCCCGCAGGGGCTTTTCCGACGAATTGCGGGAAGCAGCGTATCGCTCCGGCGAAGACCGCCTTGCGCGGTTTGATGGAGGATGAAGACATAGGCGTATGACTGACCATATGCCTATGCCGAAGGTTTCCCGACTTGAAGTCGTTTCGACGGGCGCACGGCGCCGTTGGACATTGGAAGAAAAGCAGCGGATCGTCACCGAGAGCTATGGCGGGTCGCGTCTGGTGTCGGTGACTGCGCGTCGTAACGGGCTGTCGACAAGCCAATTGTTCACGTGGCGCCGGTTGGCGCGCGAAGGCAAGTTGAGCGGCGATGCTGCGCCGGTGCTTATTCCGGTTGAGATCACGCCTGCGGCGGCTCCGATCTCGAGTGGCGCGCCACAACCGGTGTCTTCACCGCCTGCGCACCGTGCAAGGGCCGGTATTATCGAGATCGAGCTTGGCGGCGGCTGTCGTGTTCGCGTTGATCGCGACGTCGACGGTGAGGCGCTGCAGCGGGTTCTTGAGATTCTGAGACGGCGATGATCCCGATCCCGAGCAACGTCAGGGTCTGGATCGCCACCGGCCACACCGACATGCGCCGCGGAATGGAAAGCCTGGCGCTTGCGGTTCAGGAGAGCCTGAAGCGCGATCCTCATGCTGGCGATCTCTACATCTTCCGGGGTCGCCGCGGCGATTTGGTCAAGATCCTCTGGCATGACGGGCTTGGCATGTCGCTCTACGCCAAGCGCCTGGATCGCGGCAAGTTCATCTGGCCGTCGGCGTCCGACGGCGCGGTATCAATCTCGGCGGCGCAGATGGCCTACATGCTGGAAGGGATCGACTGGCGGAATCCGCAATTGAGCTGGCGGCCGCAAAGCGCGGGCTAAGCGTAGAATCCGCAGCTTTTTGCATTTTGGGGAGTCCCATCGCGTCCAATCTGTGATTCACTGCGTCTCATGGATGCCGACCGCGACGCTGCTCCGGATGAGCTTGCCGCCCTGAAGAAGGCGCTGGCAGTCGAGCGCGCGAAGGGCGTCGAGATCGCCGCCGAACTCGCGGTCGCCCGCGCGAAAGCGTCAGAAGATGAAGCGCTGATCGCGCAACAGAAGCTGCAGATTGCCAAGCTAAGGCATCAAATCTACGGCCAGCGGTCGGAGCGTTCGTCGCGCCTGATCGAGCAGTTGGCGCTGACGTTCGAGGAGCTGGAAGCCGACGCCACCGAGGACGAGCTTGCGGCGGAACGGGCGGTGGCCAGGACGACGACGGTGCGGGGATTTACCCGCAAGCGTGCCGAGCGCCAGACCTTCCCCGAGTACCTTCCCCGGGAACGGGTGGTAATCGATGGACCTACGGCTTGTGAATGTTGCGGCAGTAGCCGCCTGCGCAAGCTCGGCGAGGACGTGACGCTGACGCTGGAAGTGGTACCGCGCCAGTGGAAGGTGATCGAGACGGTCCGGGAGAAGTTCTCCTGTCGCGACTGCGAGAAGATCAGCCAGGCGCCGGCACCGTTCCATGCCGTCCCCCGGGGATGGGCTGGCCCGAGCCTCCTGGCCATGATCATGTTCGAGAAGTTCGGTCAGCATCAGCCCTTGAACCGCCAGGCCGAGCGCTACGTGCTGGAAGGCGTGCCGATCGCACTGTCGACCATGGCAGATGCCGTAGGCGCAGTCTGTGCCTCGCTGGATCCCCTGCTGCGCCTGCTGGAAGCCCATGTTATGAGGGCCGAGCGCCTTCATGCCGACGATACGACCGTGCCGGTGCTGGCCAAGGGCAAAACCGATACGGGACGATGCTGGATCTACGTCCGGGACGACCGGCCGTTTGGAGGCACGGACCCGCCGGCGGCGATGTTCTATTACTCACGCGACCGAAAGGGCGAGCATCCTCAGGGGCATCTGGCGGGGTATGCCGGCATCCTGCAGGCCGACGCCTATGACGGGTACAACCAGCTCTATCTGGCGGGACGCCAGCCAGGCCCAGTCCGGGAGGCTGCCTGCTGGTCGCATGGACGGCGCCCGTTCTTTGCCATGGCCGACATCGAAGAGAATGCCCGGCGCAAAGCCACCGGCAAGAAGGAAATCCCGCTCTCTCCGATCGCGATCGAGGTCGTGCGGAGGATTGATGCACTGTTCGAGATCGAGCGATCCATCAACGGCAAGAGTGCCGAGGAGCGCCTTCAGGTGCGGCAGACGCTGAGCCAGCCCCTAGTCGAGGACCTCCAGGTCTATATGCGGGAGCAGCTTGCAAAGCTGTCTCGGGGACACGATCTGGCCAAGGCGTTCAACTATATCCTGAAGCGCTGGACGAGCTTCACCTTGTTCCTCGAGGACGGGCGCGTATGTCTCTCCAACAATGCCGCCGAGCGAGGGCTGAGGGGCATTGCTCTTGGCCGAAAGTCCTGGCTGTTCTGCGGCTCCGATCGCGGCGGACGGCGTGCGGCGGCCATGTACAGCCTGATCGTCACGGCAAAAATGAACGGCATCGATCCGCAGGTGTGGCTGGCCGATGTCCTTGCCCGCATCGCAACCCACCCGGCTCATCGCCTGGACGAGCTTCTGCCCTGGAATTGGACGCTGGCATCAACGCTCTCCGCTCAAGCAGCATGAGCACGCACGTCAACAAGGTCCATCACGTCACCACCCTCGCAAAAATCGCCAAAGACCTCGGCGAAGATGAGGATTGGCTGTGCGACATCGCCAACGAGATGGAGATCGAGGATGGCCTCATCTGGGTCTATGGCGTCGGAGAAGACGGCGTCCAGGCGTTCACCGACTTCGGCATCGATAATCTGATCGAGCTCAGCAAGTTCTACAAAGAACACCCTGAACTGCTCAGGCGGTGACGCTGCGGCCTACGCCGAACGGATACGAAGCAGCGAACGCCGATAGCCGGATTCAGCTAATTGGCCTCGATGAATTGGTGAGGCGTTCGCCCTCCCCTCCCTGAGGGATTTGAATCAGACAGCGCCCCAATGGATTGGTACGATACTTGGCATCTAGAGACGAAAACGCTCGCTAATTGGACTTTCTATCCAAGCTGAGCGAATAGAGGGCTAAGGACCGCTCTTGCAGTCAACGCAGCGGCCGTCACTATTCCCAAGCAAACCGCTGCTTAAGATTATTCAACTGCCTATACGTGATTTGGTCTCTCTTCTGCAGCTGTCCCACGACGATGCCAGGAGCAATTCCTTGCTCGCTTGCAAACTCGATGACTGCTTCTTCAGAAAAATCTCCTGAACGAACGAAACGGGCCAGTTCTGCTGCGGGAATCAAGAACTCGGTAGCCCATCGATTAGCCTCCTCTTCCTCAGTCGTATTGGCCCCAGGATCGACGACGAAGACTGTTTTCCGGCTATGAAGCAGGAGATGCGCCGCTTCATGGAAGAACGTGAACCAAAAGTGGTCGTTAGCTTTATGCCTCATAGTTTGTTGAATTAGAGCCTTCCGCGGCGTCAACCAACGAGAGATCCCACTTAGAGCCATCTTTCCGAGTGGGCGCGCAAGCACAAATGCGACTCCCGCGCGAGAGCAAATGCTCTCGATTTGAGGAAGAACCTCGTCGACACTTTCTACCGTCAACGCTCTGAGGCGGGTAAGCGATTTCAAGAACGTCGCACGATCGAACTCTTTGCAATCGATGGCGTCAGCCTCGACCTCGCCAAGGCGAAGCCAAGCGTACAGGGACTTCTTATCAGTTTGGAAGGAAGGTGAGTGACGATATGCAATTGAGTACGACGCAAAAGAAGCTTCGCACGCGTCTATACCTGCGACGCCAAAGAACTGAAGCAGCTTGCGTACGCAATCCGCGTTATCCTTTGGTTGGGCAATTATCCCTCGTTCCTGCAATTCGCGGAGGGGAAATTCACGAGCCCAAGAAAAGCTATCGGACAGTTTGACCTCTTCGAGCTGCCTGGCGAGATGGAGCCGGTACTCTGACTCAAGATTGAGCCAGACCGTCGCGTTCACGTTCGTCACTTTTTCAAACTGCAACGCTGTTTCGGGTTCAACGGGGGCCTTGCCGGAAAGTATTTCGACGATCAGTTTCGCGGAGCGTCCGCAACGGCGAGCGAGCTCTCTCGCCGAAATTCCCATCGCGTCGAGACTTTCCTCGAGGAATGTGCCTGGACTTAGCGCGTAGTCCGGCTCGAATATGTGCTGCTCCTGCGGCATCATTCTTCTCCGTTTGCTTTTCCCCGCGCGTCATTCGACGGCAAGGATTTTCACGGCTTTGATCATGGATTGCTGGGTCCGGCCGCCCTCGGCTGCGAAGCGCAGCACTTTAGGGGGCAGCAGATCCAACGTGTACTCGCCGCGCGAAATCTTGTTCAGGCGGTAGGGCTGGCATGTCGGGACCATTGCCAGGTTCGGCGCGGCCCTGAGTAGAAGCAGCCGCGACTTGATTTTTTTTGAAAGATTGAGCCCGAAGCGCCGATCGAGCAGCTCGGCGGTAGAGAAGAGACGCTGCTCGGCAGCGCTTCCAAACAATATCAACAAGATAGGCCCAATGATTCGTTTAGCAATAGGAAACACTTTTTTAAGACGGGCGCAATCGGGGTCGGCGCACCGGCCACAACCATTTGAAATGAAAAGCGTTACGTATTTGGTAACGGATTTATTTGACTTCGTCGAAAAACCTGCCATGTTCCCCGTTATCGGCGCCGAACCGCGCTAGACACAGGAGACCAGGCTGATGAGCCACGGTGCTAAGATCAACATCTCGGTCGAGTACCCGCCGACCGGAGACAAGTTGGAAGACCATGCCGCGGACCGAAACGAAACGGTCGGCGCTTTGAAGACCAGGGTGCTCACGGCCTTCAGCCTGAAGGAAGGGGTGGACGACAAAGGGCAGCTGCTCACTTTTGTTCTCTTCCACGGGCGCGTGCCGCTGGTCGATCCCGGCGTGACGACCGGCTCCGTCGCCGGCGACACCGGCCATATCAAGTTGGAGCTGGAGCGGGAGCGCCATTTCTTCTACTATATGAAGCACAAGATCGTCTCGCCGACGGCAAGCGCCACCGGGGCCCAGATCAAGGCGATGATCAAGGCAGTCGATCCGTCGTTCGATCTCACCCATGTCCTGATCGAAGAGGGTCAGGGCGGCCACGAGGACCAGGCCATCAACGACAACCAGACCGTATCCTTGGAAGTCGATGCGACGCATCCCGCGAAGCATTTCTTTTCGAAGCCGCCGACGACCTTCGGGGCCGGCTAATGCTCTCGCAGGTCACGCAACGTCAGTTCGAGCGCCTCCGGGAGCGCTATCCCTCGGCATCCCTGCAATCCCTGCCGTCGGGCGCTGGACTATTGAGTATTCCGGAGGTGCCGCTGCCCGCGGGCTGGTCGGCGGCGCGCACCGCGATCCACTTCCTGGTGCCGATCGGCTACCCCGGCCCCACTCCCGATTGTTTCTGGGCGGATCAGGGGTTGCTCCTCTCCTCGGGAGTCCCGCCGCAGGCGAGTAACGTGACCAATATTCCGGAAACATCGATCGTCGGCCGCTGGTTCTCGTGGCACGTCGTCGATGCACACAACAACTGGAATCCCAACCGGGATGACCTGATGACTTTTGTGAAGATCGTCCTGGACCGTTTCAGGCAGCCTCAATGATCCAATTGGTCTTCGGCCAGGGCGAATTCGAACGCTTGCGTCATGACATCTGGCACTCGACCCTGGAATCGGCAGCGATCCTCCTCTGCGAGCCTGCGAGTCGAAACGGTGACTGGCATTTGGCAGTTCGCGAAATGCACGTCGTCCCGGAAGATCAATACGAGGTGAGGACGGCGGTCGCAATTCGACTGAGCCCGACTTTCGGCCTCCCGATCGAGAAGAAGGCGAGCCTGAACGGCTGGTCGCTGGTATACTGCCACACGCATCCGCATCAGACTGGCTCTGCGACCTTCTCGCCGATCGACGACAATGCTGAGGTGGCGTTGGCGGAGTACGCGAATAGACGCAGCCCGTCGGTCCCCCATTGCGCATTGCTGTTCGCAAAGGAATCGCACGCCGCACGCGTATTGGGTTCGCAGGAGATGGTAACCGTGGTTAAAGACGACGCTGGCACCGAATACGACAGGCAAATCCGGGCCTTCGGCTCGGAGGGGCAGGCCAAACTGGAGCGTCTTCGCATTGCTGTGGTGGGTGCCGGCGGCACTGGTTCGGTCGTCACCCAACAGCTCGCCTATCTTGGTGTAAGGAACTTCCTGCTGATCGATCCCGATACCGTGGAGCGCACAAATCTAAACCGGACCGTGGGGGCCACTCCGGACGATATCGGCAACGCCAAGGTCGCGGTGGCGGAGCGTCTCATCCACTCATTGCGGCCCGACGCCCCAGTGCGAAGCCTAGTTGCCGATGTCGTGGAAGAAGCGACCGCCAAAGAGTTGACCTCCGTCGATTTCATTTTCTGCTGCACGGATTCCCACGCGAGCCGTCACTTGATAAACCAGGTGAGCTACCAATACGGCATTCCCGCGATCGATATGGGCGTTGCGATCGATGCAACCGGATCTGCTGTGCGTTTCGCTGGGCACGTAAAGGGCCTGAGCGCTGAAGAGCCATGCTTGTGGTGTCTAGGACAGCTGGATTCCCGGCAGGTCCGCGAAGAAATGATGACCCCTGAGCAAGAAAAAGCCGACCCCTATTTCCTGGGTCGCCCAGGCGTCGTGCAGCCTGCCGTGATAAGCATCAATTCGACGGTGGCATCGGCTGCGGTGACCATGTTCCTATCGATTGTCACTGGCCTGGACGCCCCTGCCCGTTACTTAGTCTACGACGGCAATCGCCAACGTCTGGCCTCTGTAGTCGCCCAAAAGGACCCGAACTGCGTATTTTGCGGTCCGGATTCCGCGGCCGGCGCCGGCGACGCGCAACCGCTGCCTGTGAGACGCAATGGCTAGAGCCAAAACCATAACCATGCGCGGAAGGGCCGAGCGGCATTCCGACGCCGTCGACCTTATCCCCAACGCTGGCGACGCCGCGATCGTCTATAGAGGTGGCCTGAGGTCGATGGCTATCAGGTGTCCCGACGGGTGCGGCGAGATCATCAGCGTCAATCTCGATCCCCGAACCGGTCCGGCTTGGCGGCTTTTCGAACGGGCTGGCGCCGTAACCCTCTATCCATCTGTCTGGCGCGAGACCGGCTGCGAGGCTCACTTCATTCTTTGGAGGGACGATCTCATTTGGTGCGACGGGCTCGAATCTCCGCGCTGGAAGGATGATGAGCTGAAGCGACGGGTAAGGAGTATTCTTCCCCCGAGAGGCGCCGCGCATAAGCATTTCGAAGAGCTGGCAGTCCAAATCGATGGTATTCCGTGGGAGGTCCTTTGGGCCTGCAATTCGCTTGTTGCAGACGGGGTAGCGAGTTCATCGGTCAAGGGCTCCCGCTTCGGCTTGGCTCCCGATGCCCCGCCGACGAAGTCTTCGATCGTCGACAGGAGAGCCTAGGTGAGCAACGACGATAAGCATGCCGTGGTTCTCAATGGTCAAAAGCTCGAGGTGCCATCAGCGAAAGTGACCGGTATCCAGCTTCGTCTTCTCGGCGCAATTCCGGCCGGTTACGAACTGATCGCAGAGGGACGGGGAAATGACCCGGACCACGTCTTGACCGACACCGATGTGCTCGATCTCTCCGGCCCCACCAGGCACGTATTCGCGAAACCACCGACAGCGTTTGGTAGCCTGATCGATGATTCCTGCTCGTAGAAGCCGGCTGCTCTGGATCGGCGGGGAACCCGGGTCTCTCTGTGAGGCAGAATGTGCCAGCAGAGAGCTCAAACTTGATCTTCTCGATGCTCCGCTTTCGATGATTCATCGGACACAAGGGCGAGCGGTCATCATAGCACTCGATGACGGCACGGCTGAAGCACGACTAAACGATGACCTGCGCGTCCTGCTGAATGACGCGGCGTGCCACGGCATCAAGGGCTATATCACCTGCTCATATTCGGAGTCACCAAAAGTCGCGGGGGTTCTCAAAGCTTGGCGGATGCGCGACATCGTCGACGTTAAACTGCGGGGGCAAGAAGGCCCCATCATCGAGACGGTCGCGAGAATCAAGCACGAGCCACCGGCGAGCGAAACGCTCGCCATCACGGGCGCTGACTTGCTGTCCGACGAAGAGCTCATTCTCCTCAAGCGCGCATTCGGTGATTGCTCTTCCGTCAAACTGGTGAAACAAACGACTGGTTCCGCGAAGGTCTATTGCGCATTCGCGAGCTTGCTGAACTCACGCGTGGGGCCCATCCCTCTGCCGTTCTTTGTCAAGTTCGACAAAGCTCCAAAGATTATTCGCGAGCTGACAAACTATCGGGAATGCACCACTTTGCACGTGCCGTTTAACCAACGGCCAAACCTCGATCACGATCGCTGCCTTGTCGGCCCCACGACGGGGGTCATCGCGGGCAACTTTATCGAACAATCAGAATCTCTCCAGGACGTGGTCGACCGCGGAGCAGGCCGAGCGCCGCTGCATTCGTTGTTCGAGGGAGCTCTTCGAGGTTGGCGACGCCAGGCATTCTACGCGCCGCACTATGTTTTCGATGCTAACATCCTGCAGACGATGCGCCTGTCGCGGCCAAGTACATATTCACCGTTTCGAAAGGCCCGGCTGCGCAAGCGATGCGCTCAAAGTGGTCCGCACTGTGCGGAGTACAGCGAACTCGAATCGCTCCTGGCCGCCCTGCCGGCAATAAAGCATCGGCTTGGCTTAACCCACGGTGACTTACACGGACAAAACGTCCGGGTCGCCAGCCAAGAGGCAATCATGCTCGATTTCGCCTCTATCGCGGACGGGCCGCTCACCGTCGACCCGGCAGCCCTGGATGTCTCCTTGATGATCGACACACGGATCGTCAATGGAAACGATTGGATCAAGGTCGCCGAGGAAGCCTACAGGGTGGAGGCGTTGATGGCACCGGCCATTCCGCCGCGCCCAGAGGATCCAAGCGCTAACTTGCTCGACGCCATTCAATATGTTCGTCAAATGGCGTTCAGCGTTCAGCTCACACCATTCGAGTATCCGTGCGTGACCGCATTGCAGCTTCTGCGCAAAGCGTCCTACGGGGGGATGGGCGAAGAGCAGGATCGACGGCGCCGCTTCGCGTACAGACTGGCCGACCGCATTATCAAGGAGATCGCTCGACGAATGCCGGCGCGTGTCGAGCACAACGTGGCCTAGTTTAGGTCCCACCTGTCCTACACCCTTTCTTGGGATTGTTCCTCGTCAAGGTCGCTGCATAAGCCGCGTAGATTGTGAAACGAACCTCCTAGCCCCCTCGGCGGCACCAGGTCCTAGACTCGCCGGCGATGCTGAAGCCTGGCGTCTTCTCCGCAGTCCGCCCGCTCGGACGGTATTAAGGCGCCACTTCGCACGATTGTCGGGCTTCCCGAGCGGGGGAACTGGCGCAGGCGAAAATACCGCCGTCTCCCTCAGTCGAGAGGATTGTTGAAAGCGGCAACAACCGTCCTAAAAAGGAACGTTCCTGATTTGTTCTATATATGATAAGAACGTAGACCCCATACGTAAGGTAAAGAAGACAAGTGGCTCGTCCATACGCGCAAGAGATTGAAAAGCTTAGCGAAACGCTAGCCTGGGCCGGATCGGCGTCTGTCGACGATTTGGCTCGCGCAGCGCAAACTGCCTCGCTTGGCCCTCTGGTAGCAGTGGGTTCGGGCGGCTCACTTAGCGCCGCACATTTCCTTGCGCAGACCCATCAGAGCCTATCAGGCCAGCTCGGACTGACAGCGACCCCTTCTGGATTGCTTAGCGAGCCTGCGCCCCGCTCGGCCGCGGTTTGGCTCTTGAGCGCTGGTGGGACCAACGTTGACATCAATGGTGCCTTCGAAGACGCGGTGGCGCGCGAACCTCGTCAGCTCGCGGTTCTGTGCGGACGCGCGCAAAGCCGACTGTCGGACACAGCTCAGCAGCATCCTTATTGCGATCTGCTGCTCTACGAGCCGCCGGCCGGCAAGGATGGTTTTCTGGCGACCAATTCCCTCTTCGGCTTTTCCGCTCTCATCTTGCGATCCTACCTGGAAGCGACCCAAGCGTGTGCCGACTGGGACGACATTGAGCAGCAAATTTCTCGCCTGCTCTCAGCAGAAAATCGAACGACGTGGCGCAACTCCACCGCACAAGTGTGGGCCCGATCGACCACAGTCGTGCTGCACGGTCCGAATGCCCGCGTGGGTGCGATAGATCTGGAATCGAAATTCACCGAAGCCGCAATAGGGAACCTTCATTACGCCGATTGGCGAAACTTCGCGCACGGGCGTCATCACTGGTTGGCCAAGCGTGGAGAAGAGAGCGCGATCATTGCACTCATCGGCGACGACGACGAAAAGTTGGCGGAGCGGACACTCAGCCTGATACCGGATGACATCCCGGTCTCTCGCCTCCGATTGCCTGGACGACCTGAAGCGGTCTCCCTTGGCGCGCTCGCAGCGTCACTGCTGCTGACGGGATGGGCCGGCGAGGCCCGAGGTATAGATCCCGGTCGGCCGGGGGTACCGGAATTTGGTCGAAAGCTTTACGGTCTCCCCCTCAAAAAATCGGTAAAATCCCGTAGCGGCGCGGAAATCGCAGCGATAGAACGAAAGGCTTTCGCGTCACACAAGCTGCTTGTCGAACGCGGGCAGTTTACGTTCTGGCACAGCGCCTACAGCGACTTTAACGAACGACTGCGTGCGGCCTCGTTTGCCGGTGCCGTGCTCGATTATGACGGCACAATCGTGGACGCGCGCGCGCGCACTTTGCCTCCGGATGAAGACATTGCGCGAGCTCTTGTCCACCTCATTGAGAATGGCTTGATCTTGGCCATCGCGACGGGGCGCGGAAAATCGGTACGCCTGTCCTTGCGCGAAGTCCTGCCGAAGGGACTGTGGCCCAGTGTGACGATCGGCTATTACAATGGCCTCGAGATCGCGCCATTGAGTGACGATCGATCACCGAACGACACGACCCGGCCGACAGAGGCTCTGGCCGCGATTGCCGCTCGTCTGCGGGCCCAACCGGAGGTCTCTCTTTGTGCGGAGCAGACGGATCGCGCTCACCAGATTACCCTGGAGCCCAAGCATTCCTTGCGAGAAGACCACCTTTGGCTCCTTGCGCAGCAGGCTATTCTGTCGGAGCGGGCTAGCGGCGTTCATGTCGTGAGATCCAGTCACTCGATCGACATTGTCGACGCCAGGCGCGCCAAGGGAGCAGTGGTTGATGCAATGCGAAACCGGGTTGGGAGCGGCGCCATACTGTGCGTAGGCGACCGGGGACGCTGGCCCGGAAACGATCACGAATTGCTGGCTGAACCTCTTTCGCTCAGCGTTGACGAGGTCAATCTCGATCCTGCGACGTGTTGGCATCTGGGGTCCGAAGGATCGCGTGGGCCGTCGGTTCTGCTCGAATATTTGAGAAGACTTCGACCACAGGACGGTCGTTTCCTGTGGGAATGATCCGAGAAATCGACAATCGGGTCGCCCTATGCACACGTAAGTTGTAACTTGGCTGTTCAATTCGCCCCTGAAGGGAGCAGAGTAAATGCCCGTCAGATCCCAGCACGATGCCGAGCCAAGGCCGGCCGTTAGGTCATCGAAGGCGCGCAGCACGAAACAAGCCGGAACCAAACGCCTCACCGCGTTCGGATCCGGTTTGATTGCGCTCGATCTCATCGTCAGCGCCGATTCGTCCTCGTCATTTCAAGCCCATGCTGGCGGGACTTGCGGCAATGTGCTCACCGTGCTCGCCTATCTGGGGTGGAGCTCCTATCCGGTTGCGCGGCTCGGCGATGATGCCGCCTCCCAGGTCTTGCAGGCCGACATGAGCCGATGGGGCGTGCATCTCGATCATGCCCGCTGCACCCCCAGTGCGCACACGCCGATCATCGTCCAGCAAATTCGCCGCAAACGCGACGGCACACCCACTCATTCGTTTTCTTGGGCGTGCCCTCGCTGTGGCAAGCGATTGCCCAGCTTCCAGCCGATCACCCGAACCGTGGTGGATTCGATTGCGCCTCACCTTGCGTCGGCGAAGGTCTTCTTCATGGATCGCTTGTCGAGAGGCATTCTCGACCTGGCTGCCTTGGCTGCCAAGAATGGCGCTCTCATCATGTACGAGCCATCCGGCGTCGCCGAACCGCGGCTGCTCCGGGAGGCGATCGAACTCGCTCACGTTTTGAAATACGCGGACGCGCGCCTTTCCGAAATCGAGAAGGCCTGGACTGAGCGCGCGGCAACTGCGATCGAGATCCAGACGATGGGTGACCGTGGGCTGCGCTACCGGCACAAGCTTGGCAGCAAGCGAAGCAACTGGCTGAGTATACCGGCGATAAGTGCGCCCCGGCTGGTTGACACCTGCGGCTCCGGAGATTGGTTCAGCGCCGGCTTTCTCACCGAGATATTCAGGCTGCAACCTGAGGGGCTGTCAAAATTGAAGGCTGCCCAACTGACACAAGCGCTTCATTATGGCCAAGCGCTCGCTGCCTGGAATTGTGGCTTTGAAGGAGCTCGAGGCGGCATGTACGCCTCGACCAAGAACGTATTTCAGAAGCAGATTGCAAAGCTGCTGGAGGGCGGTACCCCAGCTCTCCCAGCATCCACTAAGGTGACCCTTGAAGCGGAGAGCCTCGCCTGCCCCGCTTGCGTCGCGTGAGAGCTCCATCCCGGAGGAGGAATGAAGGAAGAACTTGCGCAGCGCCTGCTCGCTCTGGTCATGGAGTGGGACGAGAATCGACTTGCCCAGGAACTTCCGCGATTGGATCGGATGGCCCGGTTCAAGTACGACGAGTATCAGCAGTTCGGTCCCGGTCAAAAGTTTCTCGAAGCCCTTTGCCTCTGGTTGAAGCAGTTCGCCACCAAAGCCGAACGTGAGATTGCCTACGCCTTCGTGCGCGATCGCGTCGTCTTCGTTTCAGCGGCCGACATGCGCCATCTCGTCGAGTCCAGTTTCCCCGACGTTATCCGCCCTTCCTTGATCGCCGATGTCGCCAATTCCATCGGAATCGCCCCCCATTGCATCACTGAAGTGGTCCGTCATCCCGACTATCAACGTTCGCTGCGTCAGACGCTCTTCCTGGGGCTGAGCGACGGCTCGAGAATGGATATCTTTCGGCGGGCAGCTTCCCTCGACAACGAGCAAGTCTGGCAGGCGTACGAAATCGGTAAACCGAAATCGGCGGGGATGCTCAAAGACCTGCAATCAGCCCTCGGCGATACGAATGCCCAGTTCGCCAGAATCGTGCTGATCGACGATTTTTCGGCGAGCGGCATTTCCTATATCCGCAAAGAGGAGGATCAGTGGAAGGGCAAGTTGGTCAAGGCATTGAAGCAGTTTCAGCCTAACGAAGACGCGTCCTGCTTGATCAAGTATTCTGCGATCAAGATGCACATCGTTCTGTATGTGGCGACCAAGGCGGCTGTCGATTACATCGGTGACAAGTTGGCGACGTACTGCAAAGAGCAATCGATCCCCGTCCCAAGCATCACCGCCGTCTACGAGCTTGCGCCCGACATGGCCCTCGCCTCCCCTCGCGACAAGGAGTTTCTCGCGCTGGTCGATTCCAATTCCTACTATCGTACGCGCCCCCTTGATGAGCACGAGGCAAAGGGAGGAACAGACACTATCAAGCGCGGCTTCGCGGCCTGTGGCTTGCCGTTGGTCCTGGCCCACAACTGCCCTAACAATAGCATCTACCTGCTCTGGGCCGATCCTCTCGAAGTCGGCAGCGCGCGTGGCCTCTTCCCGCGCATTGTGCGTCACCGCGAGGTCTCATAGTGGCTCGAAATGCCTTTGCCATCCGGACCTCGGAGACATCGTCCCCCGACGACGTCTTCTCGCGGTACTTTGCGCCCGAGGTGCTCAGTATTCTCCCGCAGGATCTGTTCGCCACAAGTGCGCTGGTGCTGCGAAGCGCCCCTGGCGGGGGCAAAACATCGCTTCTGCGAATATTTACCCCCGGTCCTCTGATCCAGGTCATTCGTAACCGTCATCTCTCTCCGCACGACGAAATTCATCGAAGCCTGGCTCAGCTGGGCGTGGTCGACGAGGCGACGGCGCTCGCATTTGGAATCCTCGTACCCTGCGCTAGTGGATACGCCGAAATCGGCCCTCAACTCGAAGAACGCACCTCTCGCGCGCTGTTTCGCGCTCTGGTGAATGCTCGCATCATCCTCAGGTCGCTGCGAGCACTGTGCACGCTCCATGACCTTGATTATCCCAATGGCTTGGGCACGATCACCTGCGAGTACGCCGCCTCGCTGTTCGACGAAGGGCCCATTCCGCGAAACGCCGACCTCGGCGCCCTGCGCGCATGGGCCGAGGACGTCGAGTCTCGCTGCTTCGCTCAACTCGACGCCGTCGGAAACACATCCGTAGATCTGCCGCTTCACATGCAATTTGATGCTGTGCTGTGGCTGTCGCAGGTGTCATTCGTCATTCATGGCAGGACCGTCGCAGCAAAGCCAATCGTCATGTTCGACGATGTCCATCGGCTCCGCCCCTGGCAAAGAACTCTGCTGTACAGCGAACTGCTCGATCACAGACAGGGAGCATCCGTCTGGTTCGCGGAACGAACCTATGTGATCAACCCTTCCGAACTTTTGACAGGCGCGATCCCGCGGCGCGACTACGAAGAGGTGCGCATGGAGCAAGCCTGGAGCACGGCCAAATCCAAGCAGTATCTGAACTTTGTGACGTCCATCGCGAACCGACGCATGGCGCAGATGCGCACCGATCTGGAGAGCTTCGGCGACTATCTTTCGAACACCGTCACGGACTACGCGACCCAAGACAAAATCGCAAAGGCCTTGCCGGAGATGGAGCAGAGCGTTCGCGACCTTGCAAGTGGTAGCGGCCTCTTCGACGAGTGGATCTCCAGCGCGGCTTCCTCCACAGCAGAACCTTTCGACAAGGCGATCGAATGGACCCGAATTGGCATTCTCATCACGCGAGAGAAGCAGAAGGTTCAAGCATCCCTGGATCTAGCGCCCCTGTCGGACGACGATCTGGAAGCGCGGACGGGCTCTGGCGTGCCCGCCGCTGCGGAGCGGTTTGTTTGTCGCAGGCACGACGTACCCTATTTCTACGGAATTGATCGCGTGGTGCGGCTCAGTTCCTACAATGTCGAGGAATTTCTCCAGATCTGCGCGGTCCTATATGACCATATTTATGCGCAGAAGATCACGCGCTCACGTGGCAGCGGTCCGGTATCGGTCAGCGCAAAAATTCAGAACGACGCCCTGACCAAACTTGCCGAGAAGAGATTTAAGGAGCTGCCACGCCTGTTCGCGCTCGGCCCCCAGGCGCAACGCCTCATCGAAGCAATCGGGCTCATGTGCCGTGAGAAAACCTACGAGCCAAACGCTCCTTATGCACCTGGCGTGACGGGTATTGCCCTTTCCACGCAAGATCGCGAGGCACTGGTGCAAGCCGGGCGGGATGGTCCCGGCAACCCGTATTTCGAACTCGCATCCACAATCAGTTCTTGCGTAGCGCAAAATCTGTTCGAGGTGCGCGACAATCACAAGCAGGACAACAAGACGTGGGTCGTTCTGTATCTAAACCGGCTTTTTTGTGCGCAATTTGATCTTGTCTATCACGTTGGTGGTTGGCAACGCGTCTCTCTTCGACGGCTTCAGGATTGGTCGCGCGGGGTGGTACCGCGCGCGAATGAAAAGATAACATTGGTCTGATAGCATGTGGTGGGACCCCTACAATCTATATCGATCCGACCAGTTCAGTGCCTTTTGGCGCAAACACCTGGAAGATCGAGAGCGACGCCTGCTGTTCATCGTCGGAGCGGGATTTGATCCGCGCGTGATGGGCCCGGCGAAGGAGATCATTGCCTGCGGGCCCGACGCCGCGCGTAAGTGCCTGGCAATCGACATGTCGGAGGGATATGGCACGGACGCCGCGGCCTCCAAACTTGGCAAGAAAAACCTCACCGGCCTGAAGACACTGTTTCCTGACGGTCGTCTCGAGGTCAGAGAACTGGTCACAACCGACACGGACGGAATTCGAGACGTTTCGCGGAGTGCCGCAGTTCTATTTGCCGATTTTGAGACCTGGATATCCGATTATACCGACATCATTGTCGACATCAGCGCGCTCCCTCGCCTCGTCTATCTCACTCTGCTCAACACGTTGCTTACCCATCTCGTGAAGCCTGGCTCCGAAACACCACTTGGTTCCGCGATCAACCTTCACGTCGTTTATGCGGAATCCGCGGTGATTGATAATGCCATCGCCAAATTTGAGATCGATACGGATCTTGCACCTATCCAGAGCTTGGGGATCCGGCTCGACGAAGAGGCTTCATTGGGCTGGCCGGTCGTTTGGTTTCCGGTGCTCGCGGAGGACGTGCTCGAACAGCTCACCCGCATCGGCGAACGCACCAATCCCGATGAGATCTGCCCGGTATTGCCCATTCAGTCCGCGGATGCTCGTCGCGGCGACAACATCATAAATGCGTTGGGCGAGTTTCTGTTTGACCGCTACGACGTCGATATCCGCGACATCTTGCGGGCGACCGAATGGAACCCGTTCCAGCTTTATCGCTCGCTGATGCAGACGATGGCGCGCTACGAAGACAGTCTCAAGCTCGCCGGCGGCGCAAAATTTGTCCTGTCGCCCCTGTCGAGCAAAGGCCTGTCGATTGGATGCTTGCTGGCGGCCTTTGAGAAGCGGGCGACCGGCAATCGCGCAGCCGTCCGCGTCGGCATGGCGCATGTCGAATCCCGGCGATATGAAGCGGCCAAGATACAATCGAATCCGAAGTATCAGCTCATTTCCGCCTGGGTCGCGGGTGAATGCTATAGCGTCGCTGCGCACAAAAAGCAGAGCGAAGAGGTGCAGCAAGCGCTTGTCGGTGCGGACGCCAAATGACGGTCCATCCCAACCGATCGAGGCGTGCTCGCTTAGTATTTGTACATTATCCGAGCCGAAGCGGCGTCGCTTCCGCTCACAACCTTGGCAGCTCCTCCCGGATACATGGCCGACTGTAGTCTCGTGGCAATGTCTAGCATCGCAGCATGAAGGCGAACAACCCAGATTGGACCGCGCCGCGCGGCAACCAGGATTGGCGCGACGACGAATTGATGCTCGCAGTTGTTTGGCTGAAATCGTTTGTTCCTCGCAGGGAGATGGAGAAAAGGCTAGAGGTCGCGAAGGCCAACCTTCTTGCCGCCCAGGAGCGCATGCGCGCCGGCGCTGTGGGCCCGCTGTTTGACCCTGCGGATACGGCAGCTTGGTACATACTACAGGCCGAGACCTTTGCCACCGATAGGGCCCTGTGGACGCCTGAGGGCACAATGCGAGTTGTGCCCTTCCTATCACGTATCGGAAAGGAGCTAAAACGTCTTCTCAGCGTGAAGGGGGTTGAAGAGCGAGCAGCTCGCATGATGCTGCAGGAGAGGCGCCAACCGGACAGCAGCATTTTCGAGATGCTCGTTGCCCTCGCCTACCGCCGAAGAGGATGGAGCCGAGTCGAGTTCGTGCCGGAGACACCCGGGCGCGGACAAACTCCGGACATGTATGTCTTCCGCGCAGGAAGCCGTTGGGCGGCAGAGTGCAAGCGCCTGGTGCCCTCAACCTATGCCGCGCGCGAGAAGTCTCGGGGTACAGCGCTCGCGCAGCCGGTCCATCAGCTGTGCCTGGAGCTTGGCGAATCCTTCATTGTCGAAGTGAAGTATCGAGTCGAACTGGACGAGGTCGAGGACGACTATCTCTTGCGGCATGTGAGATCGGCTATTGAACGGCGGTCGCTGACGCCTTGGAAGGATGAGGTGGCGACCGGACGAGTGCGCCGCATCGACTGGACGCTGCTCCGGCGAATTCTCGCCAAAGACTACGTCTATTTCGATGGAAGTCGGATGATTGAACTTCTGGCCGGACGATACATTCATACGGCCGATCACAGCATGGCAGCCAAGTGGCGTCCGGCGCCTTTGAGGCCCACATATGCCGACGCTGTCTACCAGGCCAGCGTGGTCAGCTGGGTCAGCGAATCTGAAGCCGCGGTGCGTCAAAAGGCGCGTCACTTCCGCAGCACCATCGCGAACGCAGAGCGGCAGCTTCCAAGCGATCGTCCTGGGGTGATTCACGTCGGCATTGAAACCGCGGCGGGCTCCGAGGTTGATTTCACTCGCCACTTCTTCAACACGATTCAAGCCGGAACATTTGCGCCTGCTACCTCACGACTCAAGTGGGTCTACGCAAATTATTTTGTTCCCGAAGCAACCACACGAGAGAACGAGACGTGGGCGATTACTGAGACGATGGTGCCCTACAAGATCGGGCACCATCGAACGCGCTGGCCACTGCCCGGGCACATGCTGGTCTCGCCGGAAGATGGAAGTGAAAACGGAGTCCATTGGCATCCCAAGCGCGGCGCGAGTTCGACGGAAGGGTAATCGCAGCGCGCGGTCTAGGATCTGATCAAACAACGGTAATTCTGACTTGCTAGCAAATTCGTCAGACGGTCCACATCATCGCTGCCCGCGCACGCCACCAATTGCCCTAATTATGCAGCATCGCCATTGCATTTTGACGGAGCCTGCCGTTCTAACTTCACGCGAGTAACAGATGACAATCACTGGCGGTCGGTTTTGTGTCTTTTGCGGGAAGCCTCCTGACGGCAAGACCAAAGAGCATGTCGTACCCTATTGGCTGCTGGAGATGACCGGTGATCCGGCTCGCGTCGTCCCTTTCGGAATCAACTATGCCAAGGGAAAGAAGCCGATCGAGTATTCGTGGTCGAACTTCGTCGCGCCAGCCTGCGATGACTGCAACAATACATATTCGAAGATGGAAGGTCGAATTAAGCCAATTGTTGAAGCACTCGGCCGTCGTGAGGCTCTGCCAGTCTTAGCCTATATTGAGCTGCTCGATTGGCTGGACAAGGTCCGTATTGGAGTCTGGCTGCTTCAGCACCAGATCGAGAAACATCCTATCGAGATAACCCCAAACTTCCACATCGATACGCGCATTGGGAAGAAGGATCGCATGCTGTCGGTCTATGCATTCAATGGCCAGAGCAAGGGCATTAATCTCTTCGGCGCCGACAGCTTGATCTTTAACGAGATGCCGAGCTGCTTTGGTCTTCGGGCCAACGACACGCTTCTCTTGAACGTCTCGGCCGACTTCTTTTGCTCGAAAGGGTGCGGCCTTCCGTTCCCTGACACCATGACGCTACAGATCGGAGGACCGGACGACGGGCGCCTGATGCTGCAGGACTTCAGGTACCCAACGGCAGTCAGCAGTCCCGTGACCAGGCTTAAATTGTACAAGCCCGTGGTCTGGCTATATCAGCCCATCAAGTTGCCGTCCCTGGACCCTACGTTCCAGGGAGGGTTCGTGGGCCATACCAATGCTTTCGATTCCCGCACCGCCGCTTTAACACTCGAAGGGAACGATCGACTCGGTGCCCTCTTCCGCCAGGACCCGAACGGGGTGCGAATTTATCGCAAGCCGTCAGATATGATCGAGTTCAATGAAGTAACCGGCGACGACTGCGCCATGCAGAAAGACATCGCGGCGAGCGTTTACGATTGCCAGATCCGGCTGTTCAAGGCGGTCAATCGCCGTTGGATTGATCGCAACCGCAAGAATAGGTTGGAAAAGGACCTACGCCAGCTCAAGCTAGATAATGCCGCGGAAATGGCGCGACTTTTCCGAAGCGGGGCTCTCGAACGCTCCCGCCGGAACGAGGAAGCTGGCGCGAAATGAAACGGCACCCTGTTTCGCGAAACTTCACTCTCCCCGCCCCCGCCCTCGTCATCGTTACCCTTTGCCCTTCGAACGGCGCCCGCTATAGTTGTGTGACCGCCCAACTTTGTCGGCTCCTCAGGATGTAAGAGGCATGGATGGCACGAGGCATCATTAGGGTCGTGCAGACTGGTAGCTCGATCCGACGGCCAGCGTGTCAGCGGCGCACGCTCATAGGTCTGGGACTGAACAAAATTGGACGCATGCGAACCTTGGAGAACACCCGTTGCGTTCACGGGATGATCGACAAGGTCAGGCACATGCTAAAGATCCTTGTCGAAATCAGTGGGCTCTCCTCCCGCCGCTTCAACGCACTCGCAGGCTATGCGCGCAATCCAGCGACGGTTACCGTTTTCGAAGAAGCGGAATGGTACATCACCGGAGATGAACGGGTCATCGGCATGGTCGTGCGAGACCTCGAAGACGATGACTGGGGCTGGATCATTCTGGGCCGCGACGAACGGCTGCGCTTTCGCGCAATCGACGCGAACAGTTCCATGGCTTCCATCGCGGACGCGCGGCGCGACCTCATGGAAGAAATGGAACTTTATAACGGTGAGCCCGACAAAGCCTTCCACCAAGGTGACGCACTGGGCGCGGCCATGGATTTCCTCACGCCTGTCGTTTCACTGGATCGACTAAATCCAGGTTTCCGTATCGTGCGTTCGGAGGCCCGCTACTCGCCGGCCCGCGAGATCATCGAAGCTATGATGCGATTCTACGTGGACATGGATGGCAATTTTGTCGAGCAATTCCAGACGACGGCGTTCGACGCGCGACTTTGGGAACTATATCTGTTTGCGACCTTTGCAGAGCTCGGTTACGCACCTGCGCCGGAACTTGCTATTCCCGACTTCATTTTCTGGGGCCCGGATGGCGCGATCGGAATCGAAGCAACGTCTGTGAACCCAGGCGCGGTAGTCCCCCTGCCCGCCAGTCCTCAGGAGTTGATGGCTTACATCGAAAACTACGTGCCGATCCGACTTGGCCGAGTTTTGCGCCGAAAGCTCGAGCACCCGACGCCGTATTGGGAAAGAGCCGAAATGGACGGAATTCCGTTCGTGATCGCGGTGCAAGACTTCCATAGTCCCGGCGCGATGAGGTTCATCTCGGCGGCCATGAGCGACTATGTATTCGGCGTTCGGCACAATCTGGACGATGGCAGCCCCGAACTCATCGACGAGCATGTTTGGGGTGAGCTTCGCGAGCAGTCCGGCTTCTTCTCATTCCCGAATGCGGAGAATGTCTCGGCCGTGATCGTTAATGCTCAAGGCACGCTACCAAAATTCAACCGGCTCGGTTATCTCGCCGGCTTTGGCAGCAAGCATGTACGGATGGTGCGCAGAGGCGTTGCGCAAGATGAACAGCATGGAATGCCGTTTGTTCAAGTCGTTCACGCGCCGCGATATTCCGAGACTTGGGTTGAAGGCATGACCGTCTTTCACAATCCGGGCGCAAGGATTCCGCTCGATCCAGGTCTTATTCCGGGTGCCTGTCACCAGTTCCTTCAGCCAGACAATTCGATCGTGTCTCTGACGCCGCAGTTTCACCCAATGCTTTCAGAAACTGCGATATGGGTGGCCGGCCGAAGGAGACGTCATAAAAAGCTAGCAGGCTCCTATAAACAATAGCTCTCCTCTTCCGGCGATAAAATAAGAGTCATGTCGTCACTCGACGTATGGTTCCTGCGCTCCGGTTATCTGGTTCGCTCATTGCCTCGTGTTTTGTCGCGCCCCTCTGCATCGATGCCCTGCTCTGCATCGCGGCGCTGGGTATTGGCAAGCTCCGAAAGCTCGTTCTTCAACGCATGCCGGCGGGTTTCGATAGTGGGCATATCCTTAACAAATTGCCGAACTTCGCGAGCCAACTCACGATCGTCTGCCACTCGAGACCGCTCTAGCTCGACGGCATACTGAAGATATCGCCCTCGGATCGCCTCCTGACGCGACTTAATCTGTTCGTCCCAAGGGTTTTTGGCGGTCCTGCCACCCCTGACCTCCGATAGCACCTCCTTACGGGCGATCCGATCAACCTCGGGCGTGATCTTACGCTTGCGCATCGCACGAACCGTCCCGCGATCGGCCTTTCGAACCCGTCCTCGGGTGCGCCGCGGCGTTGCCTCCGCCGCGATCCCGCGAAGCCGGAGTTCGCCAGCAAACCGTTCCCGCCAGGCCTGAAGGTCCGCCTTGCGGGGATTGAGGCGCTTGCCGTTATGGCCCAGGGATCGGACGGTCAAGTGAACGTGGGGATGCTTGTCGTCGAGGTGCTGGACGAAGACGTAGTCGTGATTGTGCCCGAACGTCTCGATGGCAAACGCCCGGGCTGAATCCTTGACAGCGGCGGCATCGGTGCCAGCAGGCATCGACAGAATGATGTTGATCGAAAGCGATCCATCGCGGCGCCGCTTGTTATCAACACCAGCGTCATCCTCCCAGTGTTGCTGCAAGTCTTTCAATCCGGAACGACCAGTCAGCGCCGCGCCCTGTTCTGTTTCCGCATCGAGCTCACCGTTTCGCGTGATGTATGCAAGGTGTGACTTGAGATGCGCGACGTCCTTGGTGCGGCCGGTGATCTTGACCATCACCTCCGGTGCTCGGCGCACGATACGCTCGAGCTTTGCCCGCATCGCCGGCGTGAGGCGACCAGGAGTAGCCGGATCGGGGATATCCCACTCGGCCCGCCGCGGGCGCCGATTAGGCGTTTCCCAGACGTACGAGATCGGCGGAAGTTCGGACGCCAAGTCGTTCGGCCGCGGCGAGCGCCGGCTCATCGCCGTCCATCCCAATAATCTGCATTGCCGTGTAGGGCATTGCGCAACTGCGCGAGCTCTCTTTCGATGACCAATTTGGCCTCTTGAATTGCGGACGGATCGGGCTCGACCGCCCTGCCCTGCAGAACGCTGGTGTTTGCGGCACGCGCGATCTGGTTGATGTTGCCGCCGACCCGGTTCAGCTCGCGAACGATCGCGCGAAGCGCCTCGTGCTCGCTCGGCGAATGCTGCACCGGTGATGCCAACCGCGAGCGCACCAATGCGACGATCCAGCCGGTTCGGGTCATGCCGCGCTGATGTGACACTTCCGCGAGCTGCCGCATCTCGCTCTCCCGAAATCGCACCGTCACCTTCTCCGGTCGTCCGACCGGCAACGCCAACATGCGCGGCGCTGGCGCAGCCAGTGCATCAGCAATGAGGCGCCGCAGCAGCGCGGATTTTCCGCCCTGTGTCGCCGCAAGAGCGGAGAACTGCACCGCGACTTCGTCGGAGACGCGAAGCGAGATCAGAGCCATGCAGTCCAATCCCAATCGCGATGTAATACATCGCTGGCGCGAAGCCTATCCTGCACTAGAAAGAACGAATCCCTCCACCCTCTCCATGTTGGTTCAAACCAACCAGCTCGGCAATCAAAGCTCGGCATTTGCTGCAGGTGAGATCCAACCCAGGCGACGATCGATGCGGAGCATTCCTCACGGAATGGTGCAGCCATCACCCCTACCCTTTGCATTGCTCGAACGCTGCGCGTGCGGATCGGCAACACTGGCACCGAGCATGTGGACCGCGGCTTTCCAGCAGCCTCCGGCCTCTCTACGGCGCTGTGGGGGGCGCGTTCGGCCTCCGGCTGCTGCGCTAACGCGCCATCCTTCGGATGGGAAATCCGCTCCGCCGGCGTGCCAAGCGCAGCAGCGTTTCTGAGGAGACAGTCTAAGGCCTGACTCATGCGAAAATGATCTCTTCGATCTTGATGGTCGATACCGGAACCTCTTCCGCTTCCTCTGCGCCATCGACCAATAGCATGGCATGGCGTGATCCTTGAGACGCGAGCCGATCGACAAGAAGACAGCCGGCGCGATCTTGGTGGCGCACTCTGATCGTCACTGATGAACTCATTCGCTCATTTCGATGGACCGAAGACTTGGAACGTTTCTCCGCGGCCGCCTTTACACGGTGTCTCTCTATGGGTCGCAATGCGACTTGCGGTGCGATCGGCCCTCGTGCCGATTGAGGTCCAGCGGCGCCTTCCCTACCCGCGTGAGAGCCGCCAACTTCGCTGCGAATTTTGCGAGCCAGCTGGCGGGCGTGGGCGTCGGTGAAGCTCTTCTGTGCTGCACATACGGTCTCGACGGCGTTGGGCTGCTCACGCCAAGCCTGGTAGAGCTCATACACAGCACGGATTGACGAGCCGGCAAGCTTCGACCGGAGAAATTCCGGCATACTTTGGACCGACGCGTAGCGAGACACCCAGTCCCTGGACTTGCCGAGCTTGCGCGAGATGTCAGCCTGGTTATCACCCTGCTCCAAGCGGTCCGCGACGAATGCCGCAATTTCGGGGGCGTTGAGGTCATCCCGCTGGATGTTTTCAATCATCTGAACATAGCGATCCGCAGAACCAGCGGCATGAACGAAAGCCGGGATGTCACGGAGCCCGGCGCGCTTGGCAGCGCGGTACCGCCTCGCACCCATGACGATCACATACCGGCCTTCGTCGGTCCCCTGCCGCAGTACGATCGGTTGCAGCACGCCATGCTGAAGGACCGATTCCGTAAGCTCAACGAGTTTCTGTTCGTCGAAGCTGCGACGGGGCTGGCCTGGATCTTCGTCAATGCGATCGATGGAGATGGAAGTCGGTCGCCCGGTTGCGGCGACACCATCTTCCGCGGCGTCGATAAGCTGCTTAAAGCTGAGATCAAGCGCCATGTGGCGTCTCGTTCATCTGAGCGACAATCTTGGCGAGAACATCACGGATTTCGCGACCGGCCTCCTGCGCAGAGCGGCGCTTGAGCTTCCAAACCGGCAGGCGTTCCGCAACGGCCTCAGCGTAGCCATCCCTTGCAACGATCTGGCCGGGGAACACATATTTGCCGGCCTCGCGCAAGAGCTGTTCAAGATGCGTCCTTTGACGGGGCGATTTCGTATTGAAGTTCGAAGGCAGCAATCCGAGGAACTTCGTATCCTGGCGGCGATAACGCCTCTGCACGCCGATCACGGTCTGCATCAGACCTTTGACGCCCTTGATCGAATAGTCCTCCAGATAGATGGGCGCCAGCACGTGCGACGCCGCCACCAAGCAGCCGACACTGCGAACTCCAAGTGATGGCGGCGTATCGATGACGCAGGCATCGAACTGATCCGACGCGATAGCGAGGTTCTCTTGCAGTGTCGTTATGGCGGCTGCAGTGCTGCGATCGAGATCCGTCAGCGAGCTGTCGGCTGGTGCGAGCGTTAGGCCTTCGTCTTCTCGAGGTGCAATCCGCGTCCCCGGCTTGAACAAATCCGCGGCTAACGTTGAACCGGCATAGTGCCTCAACGTATCCGACGCATTGCTCTGCGCATCCACGTCGATCACGAGAACGCGGAGATTCGCTTCCGCCATGAACCAAGCCAAATGCACAGCAAGCGTCGTCTTGCCGACCCCGCCCTTTTGATTGTTGATGACAATGGTCTTCATCTTAAAATCCGGAATGGGTCTGGCGGCGCCGGGTGCATGTCCTCGTCCATCGTTTCGTGGAGGTGTTGGTTTGAACCAACAGCGATTGCGAATCCGATCACCAGAACGATCCCGAAATTCACCCGGCGAATCCCCTGCCAGAAGAGTCAGGTCAGTACATCGCCACCGGAAGGAACAAATTCTGGCAAGCGCGGCTGGGACCGTGCTCGTTGCTCGACCACTGCTGTCGACATGGTCGCGAGAGGATCGTCACGCGAATGCGCGGAGACCGCTTGCGGGCTCCGGGAGCGCCGCCGGGCGGCGCGAGTAGAGCTGTCCCCGGAGGGGCTCGCCCAAACGATTACCGCAGTATCACCCGTAGGCTGGCCTTATTGATCGGGAGCCCACTCTCCTTAAGCATTGGCGCCTATTCAATTCGGCATATTCGGCGGTTTCGCATGTACTGGATGAAAGTCGCGTCTTGGGGCTTAGGCGTTCTGAGTGTTATGCTTTTGCTCGCTGACATTATAGGCATCTGGAGAGCAGTTGTAGTCTACCGAGTTCTAGCTGTCGTACTCATAGCTCAGGCCGTCATGTCCTCTCTGTTGTTGCCAGATCCTCGTAAGGATTGGATTGAGCCCGCAATAACCACGGAATTGGGCGCCCTTCGTGCACTCGAAAGGGAACGGCCTCGGGCGCCAAGGCTCTAGACCCGGCGACAGACCAAGCAATCGTGGGGGAAGCCCTATTCTGCAAGCGCTCCGGAAAACTTGCCAATCCTTGCAGGGTAGCGCTGCGGATCGCTGATCTTCGATTCAGCATCGCCGCATCGACGCCGTCTACGAAGCCGACCCTGTTCAGAGAAATGTCGCTGATCCGCAATTGGGACCGATCGCCACGAATGGCCAGACCATGGTGCAGACCTTCGACGGCAGTGCGGAGACAGTCGAAGCGTTCGAACGGCTGTAACGCGCCAAGCGGAGGCGCGGTTACGCTGCAATGGACGGAAGGCTGCCATAGTCTGACAATTTTTCGGGGATTGCGGCACTGCTTGTGATGCCGGCTCTATCTGTTCCACGGCCTTGATGTCAGACGAGCAAAATCGAAACAACACGGAGCGCGTCCAATGACGACTGCCAATGAGATCGCTGAAAAGATTGCAGCCGAGAACGACCTGACAAAGGCTCAGGCGAAGTCCATTGTCGATAGCGTGTTCAAGGCCATCGCTGATGCAGCCGTAAGCGGAGCCGAGACCAGCCTTCCTGGGTTCGGAAAGTTCAAGGTCAAGGATAGCCCTGCCCGTGAGGGCCGCAATCCCTCGACCGGCGCAGCGATTGCGATCGCAGCTTCGAAAAAGCTGACGTTTACACCTGCCAAAGCCATGAAAGATGTTCTGAACGGAGGAGCGGCCCCTACCGACGAAGCATCTTAAGTCGCAAGACGAGGGGGCTTATGCCCCCTCCTCGGCCGCGAGCGCTTCGTCCCGTTGGCGGATGAGCTCCGCCAGTTCGAGTTCAAGCACCTTGCGCTCTGCCGGCGTGAATGCGCAGTCGCGCAGCTCGGCGCGCAACTCTTCAATGGTGTCGATGGTCATGATCGCATCTCCAGTCGAAGGGAGCGGGCCCCGCCTCGCGGCGGAGCCCACTGGCTGAGCCTCAGTCCCGGTTGGGCCGGGACCAGATCAGCTGGAGACCTTCCGCACCTTCGACCTCGGTCAGGGTGGCGTAGATCGGGGCGGGGAAGCTCGGATCGTCCAGCTTGACGGAGAGGTAGTCGCGCTCAGTGTCCTTGGCGGTCTTCTGCCAGGCCGCGCCCAACTCGACGTTGCCCGAGTAGATGCGGAAGTGCGGTCCCTTGTCGGAAGGGTTCTCGACGCGGATCAGCTTGGCCTTGACGTTGAGGTTGAGCGTCTTGATCGCGCCGGAGAAGCCGTTGCCCGTGGAGGTGAAGGTGCCGATGGTAGCCATTGTCTCATTCCCTGTGTTTTCTCGGGCCGCGCCTATCGCGACCTCGATGGCGGTCGTGAGACCGGAGGCGATCGACCTGCACCCAAAGGGCCGAAATGAAATGGAGGGCGGCCGGCAGCGACTTTCTTGCACCGCGAGGAATGGCGCGCAGCGCCAGGGGAAGAAAGTCGAGGACGGGCGTTGCAGGGACAAGATCGAGAGCCCGCGAAGCGGGATCGGCCTTCGGTCAGACCAGCCTCTATCGAGGACGCAGATGGGTGCGCCCATCGCGAAAACACATGGAATGAAGACAGCGGCCCGATCAGCGGTTCGGGTCTCAACGCAACGGCCGTCGCAGCGAAACGTAGTTCACCTCAGCAGGCCACCTAAGCGCCGCGTCATCCCTTACAAAGGGCCCTGTCGCTGTCAGCAACATCGGCGTACCTGTCGAAGTGGCCATCGCAAGATCGATAACGAGGCTGCCGACGTTCTCGCCATGCGGATGCAACCCCGGTCCTCCGCATCCATGCGACCGACACGCCCTGCGAAGCGTGAAACAGATGCTAGCGTCGGTGGACGTGCCGGCCGCCGAGTCCGGGAGGATTCCGCCGGCACGCGCGACGGAACGAAGCTCGGCGTGCGGTTGCAACGCCACAACATTGGTGCGGGTTGTGAGCACGATCGACGTCAACAGCGATCCGGCTGCCGGGCTCGATTTCTGTTCGAACGTTACTTGGCCGGGGGCCGCAGCGGACTTTCCGCCCATTTCCGGGCGGCGGGATCGAGCAGCGGATCGTCTTCGCAGGCCACGCAGACGTAGCGCGGTCGGCCCGGCGACGACGTCGTCGGGCACAGCCGTCATCGGCTTCCCGCACTTCGGGCACAGCTTCCGGCTCAGGTAGAGCGGAGTCATGGCTTTTCCTGCCGGGACCAGCTCTGTTGTCGGTGCGCCGCGAGCACAAGTAGATCGCCGAAACTTGTCCGTATGCACCAGACCGCTTGACGTGGAGCGCATCCAGCATTGAAATCCGGCTTTCAGTGATGTTGCGGGGGTGGCGTCGTGGAAGAATTTTACAGGAGCTTCGCGCAGCGGGCTCGCGATCTAGCCGAGAATGCGGACCCATTCACTAAGCGGCGGCTACTCGACCTGGCCCAACGATACGACCTGAAGAGCAGACCAGGATCACCCGGCGGACGATCCATCCCGCCCCCGCGCGCAACGCCACCGACCGTGCTGTTCTCCGGCTCCGGCGAGGCCTGACGAAAAGCTCGCAGTGCAGATCGTGCGCGCGCTGTTAGTCGATGTTCTGCCGCTCCCCATCTCCTTCCTTCACATCGCGTCACGGTGCCGCCCGCGCCCTCCGGCGGCATCGCTTCTATCGAACCATCGAACACTTCAATCGCGCCCGCAGTGCTGTTCGCGTCCCGCGGTTCCGGAGACGCAGTCGCAGGGCGTCGGAACGCCCGCTCGCCGCTAGGAAACCTGTTTATCATTCGCCGTCTTTTGCTTCTTCCAGAGCGCCATGATCTGCGGTCCGATGGAATAATTGCCGGCCCTAGCTTTCGCCGTAAGACCCCGCAGGTATCCGCCCGGGCTTTTGACTTCCGCCGAGCGTTGCAGGATCGCGGCGACCGTAACCGCTGCATCGCCCTCCCCCATCGCGTCCACGGCGTCTTCCCAGGCGCTCGGGCTGACCCCCAGCGCCGATCGAACAACCGCGGCCGTCGCGATGAATTCGGGCCAGCTTCCGATTCCTGTCCGCGAGTACATCGTGATGTCAGGGCAAGCCTTGAGGATCAGCCCCAACGGGAATCCCGTCGTCTGTTGGCTCCTCCTCTCCGGCACCGGTTGGGTTTCACCGATCGGCCCCCCGCCTTTTTGGGAGGCTGGTTCAAGTTCAACAAAGGGTTCTGGATTTGAATTCTGATAGTGCGCGCCGGAATGGCTGTCATTGCCGTCCATTTTCTGTGCAGAGAGATGAGAATCCAACAGTTTGCCTGCGTCTGCGGCGAGGCGCTCCAAGCTCTCGGCCAGAGGCTCGAGGAGGCCTAGTCCGACGGCGCGCGGCAAGCGGCCACTGAGACCGGCAAAGCGCCTCCGGATATCCCCCCAGTCGCCCGGGGCCCCCTCCTCCGCCGCAACGGCAATCATCTTGGCGATATCCCGCCGGAGTATCGAGACACGCTCCCGCGCCAGGGCGATGGTGCGGCGCTCGATCCTCACCTCGTCGGCCAGGCGATCGAACTCCTCGGCCCGCGCAACGATCGGCGTCAGATCGAACCCGAACGCCTGCTCGATTGTGCCATCGCCAGATCGCCGAGCGTATCGCTTTCCGTTGGGGCTATCGCGGCGGATGATGAGCCCCGCGTTGACCAACGCGAACAGATGCCGGCGGAGCGTGGTCCCTGCCATGCCGTGCGTGCGTTCGCTCAGCGACGCATTCGAGGGGAAGACAACGAGGTTGCCAGGGGTGAGAGCCGTCTCGGGTAGACACGTCAGCAATGCGTTGAGCACGGTCAGCGCACGATCCGAGATATCGAGCCGATCCCTCGCATCGGTGATCGCGCGGAAGATCTTCCACTTGTGAACTACCCTGTCTTCAGGGCATGTCTTCGCGGCCGCCTGGCTCGCCACCATGGCAAGCGTCAACGTCCGCCGCCCGAAGGGCGTCGTTGGGTGACTGTCGGTCATGTTCTTCGCCTTTCCAGGCAAAGAAAAAGCGCTCGGCGAATCGATACCGCAGCAAATACGCTTGACTGGGATTCGCGTCCGTGATTCTCTAAGGCTGCTTACACGTTAGAGAAGGCTTCCGGGGCGGAGACGTTTCGGGGGCCTTTTTCTTTGCATTCTACTCCTCTGTTAAAATCGATACTCCTACTGATCGCGCGGCCAGCCTTCGTTGCTGGCTGCGCCATGTTCTGCACGAGCCTCGGGAAAGCGCCTACGCAGTTCCCTTGAGGTACTCCACGTAGAGTTCACCTAGTCGCCCCACGACGAATTCACCGAACCCGGGGGCGACCTTCTCGTTTACCGCGAGTGTTGTCTTTTCTGTTTTGCGTTCGATCGAGGCGACCGCCTTGCCGTCGACCGATGTCCAAGACTCGGGTTCCGTTCGCTGCGGCCTAGGGGCAAGCGCTGCGCATACGGCAAGGAAGCGCGCATCGGAATTTTTACTGCGAAAGGCCTGGCTCGAGATCAGCGGCGCCAAGTCGCCGATTGCATCCTTGCCTTGAAGCAGGGATTCGAGCTCCATCCAACGTCTCCGGCCAGTTTTCGGCGCTGGGCCGATTGCCTCGATCAGCGCACGCGGAATGGCGCGGCCGACCGAGATCAGGCGGGAGAGTTCGGTCTTGTCGACGCTGAGGGCGGAGCCGATCGTGTCACGCTTGAACTCGCGGTCCTCGAGAGTGACGGCGTATATTGCCCTCTCGATGAACGAAAGATCCTTCCGTTCGCCGTTCTCCTTGCCTTGCGCCACCACGAGCTCTTCGTCGGTCATCTTCCTGATGACCGCACGGACCGGCCTTCCGAGTGCCTTCAGCGCCCTCACCCGGCGATGACCGTAAGCCGTCTGGTAGCGGGCCGGCTGGCTCGGATGAGGACGCAGTAGAACGGGAACGAGCTGGCCGTTGGCGGAGATCGATTGGACCAGAGCCTCGTGCTCCTCGTCCGTACCAGGCATCCGGTCGGGCACGATCGATGCGTCGATCACCGAGGGATCGATTTCGAGCACTGTCTCGCCATTGGCGAATTGATCGGCCAGCGCTCTCGCCGCTTCGCTCTCGGCCGTCAGTCGCTCAAGCGATCGGCTCATGGCTCCGACAACGCCGCGCCCGCCGAGGGTCGGCTGGGGTGCCCTCCCCTCCTCCGCCAGCGGCGCGCTCGGAGCGGCCTGCGGAGGATCGCTGAGCAGATCGCTGAGTAGGTTCTTGCGTCCCATCAGGTTCTCCCCCAAGCCACTTGCATGAGATTCTGGATCTCCCCATTGACGCCGTCGAGCGACTCCATCGCGCGGTCGTAGGTCGATCGCGTGAACTGTTCGCGAGGCACCTCGTAGAGGGTTTGCTTGGTGATGCCGGCGTCGCTGATTGCGGTGCTTTTCAGCATCATGTTGGTGATCATGCGATCGCCGAAAAGCGATCTCATGAAGCCGACCATCTGCGCCTGCGGACCGTCGCCGGGTTCGTAGCGGGTTACGAGATATCTCATCCAATCGTAGTTCATGTTGCCGCCGGCTTTCGCGACGACTTCGAGCAAGTCCGAGGTCATCAGGAGAAACTGCGACATCGACATCACGTCGAGCATCTGGGGATGCACGGGGATGAGGACGGCGGTCGCGGCGCATAGTGCCGATAGCGTAAGGAATCCCAGCTGGGGCGGACAATCGATGACCACGGCGTCGTAATTCGCCTCCACCGATCCGAGCACCGTCGCCACCCTTGCGAAGAAGAGTGGATCTCCGGATTGCCGCTGGGCTAGAGCCTTGGGCGTCTCGTGCTCGAACTCCATCAGTTCGATGTTCGCTGGCACGATATCCAGAAGCGGGAAGTAGGTCCGTCGAATGATGTCGCTCAGCTCGCGGCGGCTGTCGTCGTAGCGGATGGCACCATACAAGGTGCCGTTCTCTTCGACGTCGAATTCGGGCTGGTATCCATGCAGAGCCGACAAGGACGCCTGAGGATCGAGGTCGACGGCAAGAACGCGATGTCCCTGCAAGGCGAGGTGCTGGGCCAAGTGCGCCGCGCTCGTGGTCTTGCCGCTGCCGCCTTTGAAGTTGACGACGGCTATGACCTGCAGATGCTCGCCTTCCCTGCGCGTCGGCAGATATCGGCGCGAGGCCTTTCCGGTCTCGTCGAGATACGTCCGAAGGGCCTGGATGTCGCCCAAGGAATAGAGACGTCGCCCGGCCGGGCCGATCTCGGGCTCGGGTCCCTTCTTCTCAAGCGACAACTGCCGCAAATAGGAGTCGTTCACGCCGATCAACTTGGCCGCTTCGCCGGACGAGAATCGACGTAAGGTTTTGGCGGCTTTCGGCGGGAAGAGTTTCAGTCTATGGGCGACAAGCTTCGCCGACAGCTCGCGAGCATCCGCGGCGATCAGTTCATGGATCGCGCGAGGCTCATTTAACGCCGAATGCTCGGCGACAGTTTGTTCCGTCAAAGACACGGCGGCATCTCGTGGTTACGACATTTTGCCGAAAACTCTACATTTGGCGTTAGTAACTCCGATTCTCTACCGTTCGGCAATGAAGAAAGGGTTAACGAGACATTAAGGCGGGACGCCTCGGCTTAGGCTAACGAACCAGTCGTGCAAGGGCCGAGCTCTGCATGCATCGCAATTCAAAGAAGCTGCAACAATGCGGCCGCCGAAGCGGTCCCCTGCTCGGCGAAATTCGTCCTCAATCCCCTCACCTATTTGAGAAGTGGTCTCGGCGAGACTGCTCGAGGTCTCACGCCCAGGCACCCTGCCGGCCGCAGTTACTCGGCGCCATCAGCGACAACATCGCGGCTCCCTAGCCGCCGGACATCCTGCCGCGGAAGGCGCTATACCTTCAAAATCCACGGATACCGCCATGAAGGTTTCTTCCGCCGATCGATAAGCTCCTGCCTGTTCAATGCAGTCTGTCTCTGGGATAGAATATCTTGGAGTGCGCGGCGAAAGTTCTCGCCCCCTGACGAGTTGAAAGGGCTTACTATCTCAAGGGAGAGCCCTTCTCTCAAGACTCCGAACCATTCGTTGGCTAGATCGAAGGGCACCTTTCCTGGTCGGGCCGATCGTTGATTGCCTGACGTTCTGCGCTGTCTCGATGCAGCGGAGAGCGTGAATCTCCACAGGGCGTCACCGAATTTCCTCGTGGGGCTTGGCGGGCTCTGCGACCTTCGAGCCACTCCACTCCTCGCGTCGACTGCGTGCCCATGCCGACGTTCCGCACCAGATCGGCACGCCGCAGCTCCGAACGGGTCCGTGAGGCCAGTTTCGAACTCTGCGATTTGCAGTCGACTCAGGCTCTGCTTGTTGAAGCTGACCTTGGCCCACAGATTTTCGATTTTAGGCAAACCGAGGGATTTCGACGGCCGCGCGCACTGAACGTCCAGCCCCATCGCGCGGCCTCTTTGACACGGGCAGGGGACCGCGTCGTGTGTGACGCGTTGGCAAAGTTGACCGCGGTCAACTTTTCCAACGCGAGGTTTACCGTGCTTCGGATCCGTCTCTCGTTTTGCCAAAGGTGAGCCGCAGGAAGTCTGGGCGGTGGGCCGCCCTTCTGCGGTAATATATAACCTCCATCTCGACCAGCCAACACTTGCACTCCGAAGCTGAAAGTTGACCGCGGTCAACAAACTGGAGAAGTTCTGCCCCCCCTGGCGGACGTCCGGAAATCTGAACGTCAGGCCGCTCATTTGAAGGGGAAGCCGCACAATTTGCAGCAGGTCTTCAAATAGGTGTATTTGACATGCTATCTAAGAATACACGACGGCGGATAGATGAGCGCGATGGCTTTCCATATTAAGAGTCCCGAGACCGACGCGCTGCCCCGCAGGGTCGCGGCGCTCAAGAAGATCGGGCTCACAGAGGCCGTGCATACGGCGCTCGCTCACGAGCTGGAACGTGAGCAGGGAAAGCCTTCCTTGGTCGATCTGGGCGTCCAGTTCTGTCGCGATCTCCGGGCCAGGGGCAATTCGGAAAACGGCAAGCCGGCAGACAAGGCATTCCGCGATTGCCTTTACGGGATGACTGATGTTTATCGATGCCTAGGCGCTGACCGCCATGTTGACCGACGAAGACGAAGCGCGGGAGCTGTTGGCGCGCCTTCACCAAGCGGCGACGCGCCTGACCTCGCCGCTGGCAGTGTGGGAGGCAGCGATTGCCGTAGCCCGAGTGTTTAGCCTCCCGATCTCTGAGACTAGCGAAGCAGTCGAGAGTTATCTGGCCCTGATGGAGATCAAGATCGTGCAAGTGCCACCCGAAACGGCTCGGATCGCGCTCGACGCATTTGACCGTTACGGAAAGGGCCGGCACCCGGCACGGCTCAATTTCGGGGACTGTTTTGCCTACGCATGCGCCCGCCATTTAGGGGAGCCATTGATGTTCAAAGGCACCGATTTCCCGCAGACTGACATCGAAGCTGCGTGACGCCGTCGGCCCTGGAGTGCTCACGGCAAGTGCAAGCCAGGACGAGAGATTCAAATCCAAGTCGATGACCGGCCAACGATTCGAAGGGCAGGGGCCTTCCGAGGAAGAGGGTCTGTCTAAAACCACCAAAATCGATGGCGGCACTGGCCGTGTCGGTGGCCGCGGTCGGGTAGGGTCAACTCTCCTCCTCGGCTGATTTTCAGGCCCTTGGGTCGCGAGAGCCACTAAATTCGTGCTCTGATGTGGATTGTTGTCGATAAGAGGGGCCAGCAAGACAACGGAAAGCGGCTGTCGCTATGACGGAACCTATCCGCCTGATAGATTCCGTTTCAACAGCACCTGATAAGGTTATCAAGGCCTTGCTCTTAGGTTACAAAACGCCCGATCCGCTGCCTTGGGCCGCCATTGCCGGCCCGCTTGCAACCGCAGAAGACGCGCTTGCCCGCCTCGATGAACGCCTCGCAAAAAGCCCAATTCGGGATGGGTGGGTCAGCCGAAACCACTTCACCGATGCGTGCGCCAGTCTATGGTTGGAGGGCGAGCTCGTCCACCTCGAAGATCTGGTTCTCCATGACGCCGGCATGGATATCCGCGCACCGACCCATGAGCTGACTCGGGCACGCGCCGTGCTGCGCGCCCGCCGTCGCATCGACCGGGAAAAGCTCGACTGGGCTCTGTCGCCGGCCGGACTTGCCATCTTGCGCGGCCAAGACGGGATGGACGACCTGGACGGGGTAGGCGGCGAGCAGGAAGGGGGAGGGGGGCGCAATGCGAAGGAGGCCGGCGATGTGTTGGAAGCAGATGAGCCCCTTGCACTAGCCGCATCGGACGATCCGCTGTTGGAGGCGTTCGCCGCGGTCGATGCAGCGATCGCCAAGGCCGATCGCGCCCTCGCCCGCGATAGCCGAACTCATATGCGCCGCGCGACCGAGCGCGATCCACTGGTCTACGACATCGACTGGGACGAGGACGCGCGCATTGCGGCCTGGCGCGACAGCCTTGATGAAGCCCGTAGCCTGCCGCCGACGCTCGCGGCGGCAATTGCCGCCGATGCATGGCGCAGCATCGAACCGCTACAGCACAGGCCATGGCTGGGCCAGTTGCTAGCGGCGGCACTGTTGCGTCAACGCGGTAAAACACGCTCGCACCTCGCCTGCCTGTTCGATGGGCTCAAAACCATCCCGCGCGAGCGGCGGCGGTCGCGCGACATCGCGACGCGGCTCGTCGCGGAGCTAGATGCGATCACGGCGGCAGCCGAAGCCGGATTGAAGGCGCACGATCGCTGGCTCAACCAACGCACGCTACTGCTTCGGAAACTAACCGGCCGCCGGTCGACTTCCAAACTGCCGGCGCTCGTCGATTACGTATTGACCCGCCCGGTCGTCTCTGCCGGCATGATCGCTGAAGAATTGGGAATCACGTCACGCGCAGCAGTGAGCCTGGTAATCGAGCTTGGCCTGCGCGAGGCGACCGGGCGAGGGCGGTACCGGGCGTGGGGAATCCTCTAAGATACGAAATGTCCTTTGCTTGGCCGGCCGATACAGATCGCACCGCGCTCGAGCGATTGGCCGACAACGCGCGTTCTCGTCGTTGTCTCTGCCTTTCAGCAGGCGAAGGCCTCGCCACTGGCGAGGCCTTCTTGCGCGCGGTTTCAGTCGCGGTTCGGGCGAGACCAGATGAGCGAGTGACCTTCTTCGACCTCGACCAGCGTGGCGTAGATTGGCGCCGCGAAGCTCGGGTCGTCGAGCTTGACCGAGAGGTAGTCGCGGTTCTGCTCCTGGGACTTCTTCTTCCACGCGGCGCCGAACTCGATGGTGCCGGCGAAGATGCGGTAGTCCGGGGCTTTCTCCGAGGTACGGTCGGCCGCGACGATCTTGGCCTTCACGGTACCGAGGGCGAGAGTCTTGACGGTGCCCACGAAGCCGTTGCCGTTCACGGTAAAGTTGCCGATGGTAGCCATGTTCGTATCCTCTTTGGTTCTCGGGCCGCGACCACCGCGACCTCGATGGCTGTCGTTGACCGGAGGCGATCGGACCGCACCCGAAGGGCCGCAACGCAGTGGAGGGCGGCCAGGGCGAGGCTTTCTTGTCTCGCGAGGAATGGACGCGCAGCGGCCAGGGGAAGAAAGCCGCGAATGGCCGTTGCGGCCATGGAATCGAGGCGGAGCGCAGCGACGACGGCCCTCGGTTAGACATGCCAAATCGAGGGCGCACTGGGCGCGTCAGGCCGACCGAGGGATATGACTTGTTACAGGCACGCGCACCGCCCGATAACAGCAGTGCTACGCTCACCGAGAGACTCGCCCGCGCCCCTGAAGGCTCTTTCGAGGTATGGGCACCGCGAGTGCGATGCCGGACGAACGCGACGCAATCGTGCTGCACCGCTGCTACTGCGGGAAGACACCCGTTGAGGAACCGACGGATATCTCGGGATGCCAGCGGCCCCCACGCGGAAAATCCCAGCCGCGCTAGACGAGGTGATGGCGAAGTTCCTCCGCCTCCGGCAGACGGAAGCGCACGACTGTGTACGCAAGAAGAACCTCGCCGCGAGGCGAGGGCCTTGGTGAGCTCATGAAGGCTGAAGAGCCAGTACGAGACGCGATGGCGTCGCGCTCATGCCGCCTGGTTGATTTCGTCCGGCTTCGGCTGAAGATCGTGCAAATAGGTCACGGCACGCTGCGCGTGCGCCGCCGCTGAAAAAATGAAGCGCTTGTCGTTGGACAGAACTTCCAACCACGACGCAAGGTAACTCGCGTGATCGGCGCGCGGCTCAAGCTCCGGCACGATGCCGAGATCGGCGCTGAGGAAACAGCTTCCGAGTTCGGCCACAAGCTCCTCGCGGGCGCGCTCGCTACTGTCCTTCGCGTAGCGGCTAAGATCGCGATTGACGCGGTGCGCCGGCGCGGTCCAGTGCACGCACTCATGCGCGAGCGTGGCCGCAAAGCTCTCCGCGTCGCGGAAGGTCTCGAACGGTGGCATTTGGATGAGGTCGAGCGATGGGGCGAAGAACGCCTTGTCGCCGCCGTGCCGGATGGTCGCGCCAGTATTGGCGAAGAACGCGTCCACGTGCCCGATGCGCTGCGCCGGCGGCGTGCTCGGAGCAGGGCGTGCGTAGTAGTGGTCCGGCAGGCCGTCGATCTGATCGACGCAGAACACGGTGTAGGCCCGCAGGAACGGCACGGTCCGCTCGAGGTCGTCGCCGTTGTCGTCCGTCTCGATCTTGGTGATCCGGTTTGCATAGACGACCATGGTTCCGCTCTCGCCCTTGCGGACGTGGCCGCCGAGCTCGAGAGATTGCTTGAATGTCATCCACATCGGCGACGTAAAGCCCCGCGATACAGCTTCCGACCAGAGCAGCACGACGTTGATGCCTTGGTAGGGCATCCCGTTGTGGCGCAGTGGCCGCGTGATGCACCCACCTGCGTTGACCGTATTCCACGGCCTGACCCACGGCCGCACGCCGCGCTCCAGGTCCGCGACGATGCGATCGGTGATGCGCACGTAGATGTCGGCGCGCGGTTTTCCTTCGTTCCTGCTCATTTCGATAACTCCGTCTCGGAGGCCGCACCTGCCGCGGCCCCTCACGGGGTCCGCCGCGGCGGCATTACGCGCTCGCGCACCCGGCCGGGCCGCAGCGCAGCGGAGGACGGCGCAGCCGTTGTGCGGGCGCCGTATCCGCCGCATGGACCACCGACCGGGAGGGGCGGGGCAGGCGCGGCGCGCCGCTCTTGTTGGCTTTGCCGGCGACACGAAAAAGAGCCGGTCTCGCGACCAGCCTTCGCTGCGGCAACATGTGGAAGGCGGGGCCGAAGCCCCGCCCTGAGGTCTATTCGAAGGCCGCCATCTGGGCCGCGGCGGCCTTCTTAGTGACAGTTTCGCCAGCATGCTCGACCTGCCGCTCGAAAGGCCTCCAGGCCTCGCCGATGACCTGCTCGTAGGCGGCGACGGCACCCTCAGCCGCCATGCGGAGCGCGTGAGCCTGCGCGCCCATGTCGGCGGCGAATTCACGCTTACGCTGTGCCTGGCTATCGAAGCCGACCGGACCATCAAGGTCCTCATCGCGGCTGTCGTTGGCGAGCTTGGCGGTGGCATCTCGCGCTTCAGTGACTGCTCGGGTGTAGAACTGGCCGGCGCCGTGCGCCGAGCCGACATAGGCACCGACGATCCGTTGAAGGTGGATTTGCATGGCGCGTTCGCTCAGGCCATCCTTGAGCGCGTCGACGGTTTCGACGATGAGCCGCTCATGCATATCTCGGATACCGTCGCTGTCGAGGATCGCAAGGCCGAAGCTTTCGGAGATGCGCTGTGCCTGCGCCGTGTCTGGACAGGCGAGCCGGACCATTTCGAGCGTGGTGCCCTTGCGAAGCGGGATGACACGGGCGCTGGCGCGAGAGGAGCGAGCAGTTTTGGTCATGGTGATATCCTTTCTCGGTTTCGCCTTGGGAGCGATCGACCTTTGCCATCGCGCCCTCGGGTGCGGTCGACCAGAACCGGCTTCAGCGGATCGCTTCAGGGGGCGGCGGCCGTCAAGGCGAGCATGGGTGGGCCAAAGGCCGAGCGGGCCCTCAGGCCTGCGAAGAACGCGGCTCCCCATCGCGAGACGGCGGCCGCCGATCGCCTCGCGACTTGCCCTTGAAGCGGACCGCGGCCGGTTCAGACCGCAGCACAAACCGAGGGAGCGCCGGCCAAGGGGCAGCGAGCCGCCGAAACCGTGAGAGGTTGGGCCAAACCTGCTGAACTCTCCGTCTCGACACCAAGTGTCCGCGCTCCGCTCGCACTCCAATTGGTGCGTCCTTCGTCTCTCACCGCCACGCAGCGGAAACGCAGTGGCGCGTCCGAAACTCGGCATGCGCCGTCTCCTGCCGATCGAGCTTGCGCGTGAGAGCGTCGATCTCCTTGCGACGGGCCAAGGCGAGCTCCGCGACATGCTGCTGAAACAGCCGCTCATCCGCATTCGTCCAGTTCGATGCGGTCCGGCGGTTCTGCCGGCGCTTCGCCCGCTCGGTGCTGGTCATCCGCTCGGCGCGTGCCGCGATCTGGCGCTCGATGACGCCGAGACGGCGCTGCGTCTCGGCTTGCGCGGCTTTCATGCGCGTGAGCAGGAGACGTCGGTCCGGGGCTCAATCATTACACCGTCCCCGTCCACGATAAGAGAAAGACGGCATCCGGCATGTAGCGGTTCGCAAGAGAGACGGCGAGGCTCGACGACGGGATGGCGGCGCCGATGGCGCCCGGTCGATGAGCGCTGACTTGACGCCGGCGTGCTTGCGCATGTCTGCGAGGATGCCATCGCGTGCGCCGGCGATGGCGCTTGCAGATTATGGTGGGCATGCGCTAGGAGATTCACGGCCACAAGGTCGGCGTTCATGACTGACCCTCCTTTCTGTCGGCATCAGCCGCGTCAGGCTGCGGCGCGTAAATGGACGCCCGCACGGCGCGCCTCCAGGCATCCGAGCCAGTGAAGTGCCGTCTGAGCCCGGGATGCCAGACAACGAGGATCGGCGTGTCGCCGTCCTCGTCAGTCGCTGCAAGCCAACCGAAAGCTTTGGCAATGAGAGGCCAGGCCATGGGTCATCTCCATGCGACAAAGTCCGACGGGCCGCCGTAGACCCGGTGGCGCGCCTCATTGATCACGAAGCTGAAGCGACCGACGTGACACTCGGCGGACGGGACGAGGAAGCGGCGTTCCTCAGTCCCGGGCCCACGCTTCCCGCCGAGCGTCGCAACGACCTCGACGAAGCCGCTCTCGTGCTTGGACGTGATGGCAGAGACGACGACCCAGTCACGCGCGTGCGCGTGGTCGAGGGCGCGGCGATCCTTTTCGCGGGACTCGCCCGCCTGGAGGATCGCGCTGGAAATCGCCTCCCAGGTGTCGGGCCAACTGTCCTTGATGGTTCTCTCGGCGCAACGCCGCTCGAACCTCGTGGAGAGCTGCGGAAAGGTGATCGCGACAATCGCCCATTCGGCGTCTTCCTCGTACCAGCCACTCTCCGAGCGCAGCAGGGTATGGACCCTGCGATTACTCTCGGCGGAGAGGTGGAAGCCGCCGTGGCCCGCGGTCGAGTGGCAGATCACGCCGTCGGCGTATAAGGTGGCGCCTTGCGAGGCGCCCCACGGCGTGTTCGCCGCGAACCGCGCGTCCTTACGGCCGAGCGCACGCTTTTCGCGCTGGTGCTCGGCGTTCTCTGCGACCATCGATCGGAATGCGGCCTCGTCCGCCAGTGCGCCGGAATGGCCGTAGAAGTCCGCGTGGTGCCATTCCGCGATCGGCCGGCCGAGCCGCCAGCCGCTTGCGAGATAGTGCCCGCCGCGGCGCGCCGGCAGCATCGCGAAGGCGGTCTCGCCCACTCGGGCCGCGAGGAAGCCATCGGCAATACGTCCGTACTCGACCTCCGGGTTTCCGGAGGTCGGGTCCGGCAGGGTTTCGTGCGGGAGAGAAGCGTTCATGCTGCCCTCCCTTCGACGGCGTCCGCGCCGACCTCGTCGGCAGTCACTTCCTGGAGCACCGCGCCCGGATAGCCGTGGCGTGTCAGCCACTCCTTCGCGTCGGCCTCATTCGTAGCGAGATAGACGAGTTCGGCGTCATCACCGGCGCGGTCGAGCACGCGGACCGAGCCGATGGCGGGACGCTCGACGATGGTGAACCTGAGCTTCGAGTCCAGCGAGAACGTGCGGTGGACGCGGATGGCGACGACGCCGCTTGCGCCGTAGTCCGCCTCGTGCAGGGTGAAACAGGCCGACAGCAAGACATTGCCGACGCCTCGTCCGCCCTGCTTTCGGATCAGGCGACCCCTGCTGTTGCTGGACTGCCAGGCGGCGAGCTTCTTCCTGAAGCGCGCCGGCGGCTGCGGCGTTCCGTCGGACCAGGCTATGATCGAGCCTATAGGTGCATTGTCGAAGATCGTGTGCGCGGACATCGTGTCCTCCTAGTTTGCGCATGCGTGGAAACAGCACCGCCGCCGGCGGGGACCGGCGGCGGGAGATCGTTCGGAGGGGGACGTCGGGTGCGGCTACTCGGCCGCTTCCCTGAACGCCTCAGCATTGGCGTCGCCGTCGGCGCGCTCGTCGCTCGCGCCGTCCACGTCCTCATCGGCTTCGTCTTCGTCGTCCGGGGCGGCCGAGCCGGAGAACAGCCACTCCGAGAGTTTCGTCGCGTCGGGCGCGAACAGCGCGGAGGGGTGGACGAAGTGGCGCTCCTTGAAGTGCTCGACCAGCGCCGCGCGCGTGTCCTTCACGCGCTGGCGCGGCAGGACCGGCGTCTCCTTGCACGAGGCCTCAAGGGCTGTGCGCGACAGGCAGGACAGGAAGTCCTCCGTGCCCATGTTCGGCAGGAAAGTGTCCGCCCCGACCACCGCGCCGGCGAGGCGGGCGACAATGCCGCTATTGGTGGCGTTCTCCCGGCACGAGAAGACGTCCACCAGCATCGTGCGCGCCGCGATACGCAATGTGTCCATGTCGAAAGAGAGCTTGCCGTCGGCGTCGAACAGCGCCGCCGCGTTCTTCGCAAGCCGGCTGTGGCCGTAATAGGTCCCGCCGCTTCCCGTCGTCACCGAGACGTTCTGGCCCGCGAAGGCGAGGATCAGCAGCGCCATCAGCGTGTCGTCCTCGATCGGCGCGCGGCCGAGCGCCTCGCGCAGCGCGTCGGTCCGGTAATCGCCGATTATCTCGGTGCCCTTTCGCGTTACGTCGGAACGGGGCTTCGAGACCTCGCCGACATCCTCCGGAGCGTTGTCCGATCCTGAGCCGTTCTGGTCCTCCGGCTTCTTAGCCGCTGGCAAGCGGTAGTGCACGGTTTGCACGCGGCCATCGCGGTCGAGATACATAGCCGTGCAGTCGGACTTCGCCGGCTTGCCGTAGACCCGCTCAGCCTTCGCGGGCAGCTTCACCTCGCCATAGTTGGTGGTTTCCGCGATGATGCCCTTCTTCGGCAGGTTGTTTGCCATCCACTCCTGCTGCGCGCCGAGGAAGGCCTCGACGTCAGTGGTGTAACGGCTGTCCTCGTCGGCTGGAGCGAACAGGTCCTCGACCCAGTGGATGCCGTAGGCCTGCGCGAGTTCGTCGCCGAAGCTCGCGTGGCGCGCGTGCAAACGGGTCTTCTGCAACGCTTGTGCGATACTCCACCACGAGACCTGCGGATCGGCCTTCGACGGTTTGTGCTTCTTCCAGACTTCCTTCTGCTCGTCGAGCGAGGCTGCGGCGATGGTGCGAAGCTGCTGCTCGTTCGGCATGTCACCCTTGGCCATATGGTCGAGCATGGCGAGAAGCACATTCGCCAGCAGGCGCAGCTTTCTGATCTGTCGCACTGGCAGCGCCAGCGCGACGCCGATCGCCTCCTCCGTCCAGCCGAGCGCGACCAGGCGCTCGATCGCACGCCACTGGTCAACCGGGTTCAGCGCCTCACGGGCGATGTTCTCGACCATCGAGCGCATGGCGCCGTTGTCGTTCGCGGTCTCGTCGACGAGCACGTCGATCTCCTCGAGGCCGGCGGCGATCGCCTGCTTCACGCGGCGATGGCCCGCATTGATGACGTAGCCGTTGCCGCCGCCTGTCTCAGGCGTGATGACGGGCGGCTGGACGACGCCGACGGCCTTGATCGTGGCGAGCAGCAGCGCGTCGGCCTGCGGCGTCGACTTCGTCTGGCGCATGCGGTCGGGGTTCTCCTTCAGCGCGCGCGGGTCGACCTTGATGAGTTGCATGTGAACGCTCCTTTTTCGGATTGCGGACCGGCGCTGCCGGCCCTTTCTCGTCTTCTTCCCGAAGACACCCCTGGGCCCTGCGGAGCGGACGGGCCGATGCAACTGCGGCCGAGCATCCCTGCCCGGCGGGACCAGCAGGGCCTAAGCCCTGCGCAGGACGACGGGTTGGGATCGCGCAGGCGGCGGTTGAGCGCCAGCGTCGACGGCCCGCCCGATCTGCGAGCGGGCCTTCTCCTTTCTCTCTTCTCCCTTTTTGTTCACGCGGCCGCGGCAATCTCACGGGTGCCTTCGCCGTCCTCCGCCAAGGCCATCTCCACCTCGGCCAGCTGCCTGCGCTTTTCGGCAAGCTCGCCCGCGAAGGCGAAGTCGCCGCCGTCGCGCGACTCGTAGGAGGCAAGGCGTCGACGGGCGTCGGCGAGGCGCTGGCGATAGCGCTCCCGTTCGCCCTCGAAGTTGGCCAGCGCGTGCTCAAGGCGGGCGACTGCGCTGAGTGGCGTGACCGTCACCGGCAATTCGGTCTCGTACTCGGCGCCGGTTCGAAGCAGCATGGTGGTGTAGCGATAGCCGTCCGCGCCGAAGCGCTCGCCGCTGTACGCGAGTTCGAAGCCGCCGATCGAGGCGATGACGATCTCGCCTTCCTGCTGAAGTTGGACCAGAATCAGAATTTCCTTCATCAGCGCGCGTCCAGCGGGCTTGCGCTCGGCGTACGAATCTCCGGTGACCGCCATGGTGAAAGCGTCGCCAGCGGTCGGAACACGACGTTCGATGTCCCGGCTGACCTCGCCGATGCGGCGGATGGAAAGGTCGATGTCGCGTTCCGCCTCGCGCATCTGCCGCCGCACCGCGTGCTGGTCGTCGATGTGTGCAGCCCGCAGCCGTTCGAGCCGCGCGATGTCGGCTTCGAGGCCAGCTTTCTGCATCAAGCGCGGGTCGCCCGATGCGATGGCTTTTGCCATGGCGAACTGGTTGGCCTGACTCTCTCCCATGTCCTCAAGCCGGCGGATCGAGGTGTCGCCGGACAGCGCAGCGGCGATGAAGCGGGCCTTGCGCTCGTTGTTCTGCCACATCTGCGCATCGAGGCTGCCTTCCGTCGCATAGGCGAAAATGTCGACTTCATCGTGCTGGTTCCCCTGCCGCACGATGCGGCCCTCGCGCTGCTCGATCTGCGACGGAAGCCAGGGCACGTCGAGGTGGTGCAATGCCTTCAGGCGAAGCTGCGCGTTGACACCGGTGCCCATCGTATCAGACGAGCCGATCAGGAAGCGGACCTTGCCGGCGCGGACGTCGCCGAACAGCCGCTGCTTCGCCTCCGATTTCTTGTAGTCCTGCATGAAGGCGATCTCGCCCGGTGGCACGCCGAGACGGACCAGCTCGTCGCGAATCCAGCGATAGGCGGAGAAACCGCGGCTCTTCTCGACGCTGATGGTGCCGAGATCGGAGAAGATCATCTGCGCAGCGCCGGGCAACTCGAAGAGCTTGCCATCCGTGCGCGCGTAGCTGCTCTCGGCTGTCTCGTTCCAGATGCGGAAGGCATTGCCGACAAGCAGGTTCAGCTTGTTGTCGGCCTCGTTGTCGTTATCCGGATCAACCAGACGCAGGTCGATTGCCGCATGGCGGCCGTCGGTAATGACTGACAGCAGGATATCATCGCCAGGCTCCGGTGCGCAGTCGCGCTCCTCGATCGCCTTGATGCGCTCGCCGAGCCGGGTCTGGTATCGCTTGAACGCCGGCGACGGCTTGGCGGTGAGGATCTGGCGTTTGCCGGTCGAGACCGCCGGCACCTTCACGTACTGACGCAGGTCATCCGGCATCACCACGTCGGCGAAGGAGCGGAACATGGCGATGAGCTCCGGCACGTTCACGAAGGTGGCGAAGCGCGTCACCGGCTTGTATTTGCCGGAGGGCTGCAGCTCAAGTTCGGTCGTGACGTCGCCAAACGTGCTCGCCCAGGCGTCGAACTCGTGCAGGCCGCGCTCGAGGAGCGCCTCATAGCCGAGGTAGCGCTGGACCGAGAACATCTCGCCGAGCGTGTTGGTGATCGGCGTGCCAGAGGCGAGCACCAGCGCACGCCCGGGGTTCTTCGTCTCGACGAAGCGGGATTTGACGTAGAGGTCCCAGGCGCGCTGTGAGCCGTTCGGATCGACTCCCTTCAAGGTCGACATGTTGGTCGCGAAGGAGAGCTTCCTGAACTCCTGCGCCTCGTCGACGATGATCTGGTCGACGCCGATCTCCGAGATCGTCAGGAGATCGTCCTTGCGGGTCGAAAGCGACTCCAGGCGCTCCTGCAAGCCCTCCTTCAATCGCTCGAGGCGCTTGCGCGAGACGCGGTCGTCACTCTCGACCTTGGTGAGCAGCGTCTCGTAGAGCTCAAGTTCGTCCTGGATCATCTGCTGCTCGAACGCCGACGGCACAGCGATGAAGCGGAACGCGCTGTGCGTGATGATGATCGCGTCCCAGGTCGCAGTCGCCGCGCGCGACAAGAAGCGGTACCGCTTGTCCTTGGTAAAATTGTTCTCGTCGGCGACGAGGATCCGGGCGTTCGGATAGAGCGCAAGGAACTCGCGCGCGGCCTGCGCCAGGCAGTGGCCGGGTACGACCAGCATCGCCTTGGCAACGAGACCGAGCCGGCGCTGCTCCATGATGGCGGCAGCCATCGTCATGGTCTTGCCGGCCCCGACGGCGTGCGCCAGGTAGGTCGAGCCGGCCGAGACGATGCGCCAGATGCCGCGCTTCTGGTGCCCATAAAGCACAAAGGCGCCGGAGGCGCCCGGAAGCTTCAGGTGCGCGCCGTCGAAGGCTCGTGGCGCGATGTTGTTGAAGCGATCGTTATAGACCCGCGCCAGGCGGTCGGTACGATCAGGGTCGGACCAGATCCAGCGCTGGAAGGCGTCCTTGATCCTCGAGAGCTTCGTCTTGGCGGCCTCAGTGTCGACGACATTGAGGACGCGGCGCTCGCTGTCGCCGTCCTTGACCGTGTCGAAGATCTGCGGCACGCGGCTGTTTAGTGCGTCGGCGAGAAGTTCGCCGGCGTGCCGGCGGTCGGTGCCCCATTCGGACGTGCCGGCGGCTGTCCACCCGAGCTGACGTGCCTCCACGGTCCACGCTGCGAGCTCCGGCATGTGGTGAATCCTGATCTCGGCGTCCATTGTCGCCTTTACGAAGGCGACGACGTCGGCGGCCGGAATCCACGGCGCGCCGAGCCGCGCGGTGATGTCGGAGGGCTTGAGGTCGGCGGGCTGCACGCCTTGCAGGGCCGTGACGTTGCGCTCGTAGGAGGGATCGAGCGCGGCAGCGGCCTCCGCAATCTTCAGCTTGTCGCGCACGTGCCCCGACAGGTAGGCGTCGGCCGTCTGCCACGAGCCGTCCACCGGATCGCGGAAGATGGAGCTGCCGAGTTCGGCGACGACGTCGTCGCGATCCCGGTGCAGCAGCTCGGCGATGTGGTCGATGTCGATGCGCCCGCGCTCGTTGAGGACGACGGCGAGCGCGTCGGCAGCGCTCGTTATTGCCGGCGGGGCGGGCGGCGCGATCACGCGCTCGGTGAAGATCGGCCCAGGCTTCGCAGTGTTGGTCTCGAGGTCATAGTCCTCGATCGAGGCGACCAGCCAGCAATCTGGATCGTCGAGGAATGGCTGGATGTTCGGCCGGCGGTGCGTCTCACGCACCTCGCCGCTCTCCTCGTCCTCGGCGGTCGAGACCGTCGTAAAATTGATCGGGCCGAAGCCCCGAACGAAGTTCGACCAGGCGATGCGCAGCTTGACCTTCGCGTCCTTCCACGGTCGGTCGAGCTCCTGCGCCTTCAAGACCTCGCGCACGGCGTCGCGGACCGGGATCAGCTTCCGGATGATGCGCACGTGCTTTTCCGGGATGCCATCGGCACTGCGGCTCTTGCGCGCTTTCACCGCGACCGGGCCGCCGTCGACGACCTGCATCAAGCCGTGGGCCTTGTCGAAGAAGTAGCTGCCCTCGCGCACGTGGCGATCGGCAGGCCAATCGACGTCACAGGGATCACCGGCTTCTGCCAGGTCGGGATCGATCACCTCCGGCTCGCCGTCATAGACGGCTTCCGGCAAGAAGCCGATGGCTGCTTTGAGTGTCGCTTCGAGATCCTCATCCTCGCGCGGCAGACACGTATAGGCCTCGCCGAAGGGGCCGGACGCGACCGCGTGTGCGCCAAGCGCGAAATCCGGGCGCTGCGCGAACCATCGGTTCACGTGGATCGCGCTCTCGTCTTCCGCCGCCGGCCGAACCTCGTCGAGGTCGAGCCATGACAGGTCGCCTTTGGCGTCGCCGATCTTGCGCTTGCGGAAGAACAGGATGTCGACGACGACGTCGGTGCCGGCGCCGGCGCGGAAGCTACCCTCGGGCAGGCGAATGGCTGCGATCAGGTCGGCCGACTTCGCGATGTGCTGACGCGCCGAGGCGTCCGCCTTGTCCATTGTGCCGGAGCTCGTGACGAAGGCGGCGAGGGCGCCGGGCTTCAGGAGGTCGATTGCCCTCACGATGAAATAGTCGTGCAGTCGCAGGGTCGTTGACCGGTAGGCGCGGTCGGATCGAACGGTCCGGTCCGAGAACGGCGGATTGCCGACGGCGAGGTCGAAGCACGCCGGCAGCTCGGTGCGCGCGAAATCGCCTGTGACGATCCGCGCCCGCGGCTGCAGTAGCCGGGCGATGCGTGCGGTGACGGGGTCAAGCTCGACGCCGGTGACGTGGGAGGTCTCGCGTAGTTCGTCCGGCATCAGCGCCGGAAACAGCCCGGTGCCGATGCCGGGCTCAAGGACGCGGCCGCCGCGCCAGCCGAGGCGCTGCAGGCCCGACCAGATCGCGCTGACTATGAACTCGGGCGTGAAGTGGGCGTATTGGGTGCACCGCGCGAGCGAGGCATAGCCGGCGTCATCGACCGCGTCCTCCAGGTCGGCGCCGATCTCCCTCCAGCCCTGCGCGAAGTCGGATTCGCCGGGCTTGCGGAAAACGCCGTTGGCGAGCTCGGAAGCGCCAAAGCCCGTGAAGCGGATCAACTGCCGCTGCTCGTCCTGCGAGGCGGACCGCTGCTCCGCCTCGATCTGCGCGGCGAGCCGAATGGCCGCAACACTGTCGCGGGCGCGCTGCTTCCAACCCCTTGCAAGGCCGCGGTCGCCGGCGAGGTGAAAGTTGTCGCCCCACAAGCGCATCTTTGGCCCACAAGGTCGCACAGATGCGAGCGCCGGCCCAGCGGCGGCGGCCGGCGGCGGGTCGTCGCCGTGATCATTGCCGTCCAAGTCGGCGGCGAAGGCGGTGACGCCGAGGCCGAGGCTAGAGGAGAGGGCGGTGTTGCCGAAGAGGTCGATCGTGAAAGGGTCGTCCTGCGCCATTGGAAATGTCCTTCTGCTGGGCGCGCGCGACCGCGCCGCCGTCGCGGGAGCGGCGGGCGGCACGGTCTTGCGGGATTGACGGGAGAGCCGGCGGGAGGCTCCGAATTGCGAAGCCCGGCACGGGGCCGGGCTGTTCGCAGGTCGAGGAGGGCGGGCGGCTCGGCTAGGCTGCGACCACTTCCGGCAGGTGGCGGAGCTGCACCGGCAGTTTCGCTGCGATCTCCGCTTCGGTAAGGTCGTCCAGCAGCTTCAGCGCGGTGCCGTGCTGGCCGGAGTAGACGAGCACGGTGCGGCGGCCGCGCACGGCGGCCGGCCAGCGCTCACCGGCGTAGCCGCGGTAGTCGTCATGCGTGCTCGACCAGATGTGCTCGAGCCGCTCTTCGCGCGTCATCGCACGGACAGGACGAGATTCGCGCTCGGTGATCGCGGCCTTCATCCGCTCCGGCGACACTCTGTCCGACAGATCGCAATAGCCATGGAACCAGCGCCTCTGGCCGTCAATCGACAAGGACAGAAAAACGCTGGTCACGCTTGCCGTCATGAATTCGCGCATTGCGGACATGTCGGCGCGCATCCATAGCGGCGGCAGGATCTCGAGCAAGTAGTCGTGTTCGCTCTCGGCGAGCTCGAACCACTCGCCTGCGAAGAGGTTGACGGCATCGCCTTCGGCCATGGCCGGATTGCCGCAATGGCGATTGAACATACGGTGCATCTCGTGGCGCGTCGCGACGCCTTCGAAGACCTTGCGAATGGTAAGTGAGGTGTGCATCGGCGGCTCCTCTTGGCCTGGCCGGACTGAAGCGCGAGCGATCCGCCTGATCTCTTTGTCACTTCAGTCCTTCATCACGCCTCCCGCGGGCCGCCTCTCCGGTCCGGCGGGTCAAGGGCCGCGGAACGCGGGCGAAGCTTCACCCTTGACGCGCTGGCCGGGCATGCGGCAGCGCCTCATTCCCATTCCATTTTTCCTTTCATTGTTCGATCTCCTTATCCTGCCGCTCACGGACAGCATAAGGCACCGCAATCATGCGACGGCGCTGCCGCAACGTACCATCCGGCCCATTCGCGAGCCGAATCAAGGGGTCGCCGTCAGGGCTTTCAGGTCCTCATTCCAATCATCGGTGCGCGGTCGTAATCGCGCATATTCCGCACTCGCTTCTCCGGCAATGGCACGAACGCGATCGGCATACACGTCACCCTGCCGATTGTTGTCGGTCGCTGCCACGAGGCAGACATTGGCGCGCTTGGCCAGATTGCGGATGGCATGATCTGTCGCCGGGGACCAGCCGCCTCCAGTGCTGACATAAAGTGTATCGGAGCGTCGGACCTCAATCGCCGCAAGGCTCATGGCATCGATGGCCGCCTCTGTAATGCAGATCCGCTCGGACTCGGGCAGCCCGAAGCGGAAAAGTTCTTTCGCACCCTCACTGGCGAAGCCGCGCCATTGCGGTCCACGCTCCTCCCACCCCGTGATCGCTTCGGCAAAATCGCTATGAGCGGCCCATATGCTGCCTCGAGGGCCTTCTCGCAACCGATCGAAGGCGATCACCTGCTTCACGATCTCGGCCGACACCCCGCGCTCATCCGTGAGATAGCGCCAAGCTGGCGAGCCTGGGCGCGGCTTGAAGCGATGTTGCCACCGCTCAACAACGGATCTCGGCGCCTTCGGCCTTGCCGGCCGCTGCCACGCTGGTGCACTGGGACGGAAACCAACCATATCCGCAACACGGTCACATGCTTCGACAAAGCCATCGGCACCAAGATGTTCGGCGAGTGAAAACACGTCTCCCTTCGCTGGCGACAACGGATCGAACCAGCCGCGGCCTTCGTGGATAACGATGATGATGTTGCTGTCACGGCGATACTTGATCGCGCGTCGGGTGCTTTCCTTGACGTCGACCTTCCAGCCGTCTTTCTCCAGCAGGGCCGCGCAGCCAACCTTTTGGCGAAGCTCTTCGATTTCTCTCTTGTCCATTTGTCTGCACCGGTCTCGCGCAAGCGAGTCCGCCCCTTTCTTCTGTTGATCTCTCTTGCTCCCACCCTTGCGGAGCATTCCCGACCGGCCGCGAAGCCTGCCGAATGCAAGGGCGCGATGACCAACCGTCAGTCGCCGCGTCATCGGGCGCGGCGAAGCCTCCCTTGCAGCCGGCACGGCGCCAGCGGCAGCCGGTCGCCCGGCTCAATGAGCCGGGCACCAGGGGTCGTATTCGTGAACGATGGCGTCCTGATCGCCATCGTACTCGCTGGAGACCATCACGCCGAATGCATTATCAGCCTGGAAAAGAATGACCGGCACCATGAGCGTGCGGGCGAGATCAAAGGCGTGGTTCTGAGCGAGCGTGAGATTGTGCGACATTGAAGGCTCCCGTCTTGCGGCGGGGACCGTCCCCGCTCGACAGGCGCCGACGTGTTCGGGGGGCGGCTGCGGTCACCTCGAGAGGCGAAGCCGAAGAGGTCGCACGCTTGCGTAGCGAACCCCTTGCGGGTTGATCGTGGAAGGCCGCACCCGAACCAAGGAAAGCCCATTCGAGAGCGGGCTTGGTCCTTCATCGGAAGCGTGAACTTCCAAAACGCACATACTTGGTCGCGCGGATAACGAAGCTCAGGCAGCTTTGCGAATTGTCCCATTCAATGCATTCAAGGTCATCGGCGTTGCGTGCACGCATGGATAAATCCCGGTCCGAGTTTGTGCGAAGCTGCTTTCGATCGGATCAGCAGGTGCCGTTGGTCGGGGATACGGGCCGTTTGCGTCAGGGATGGCAGCCCGGAAGGGGGAAGACCCGCTTGCGGGGCTTCAGCGCAGCCAACAGCCCGGCCCGCAGGGCGACGCTCAATTCCCTGCTCGAATATCCCGCGAACACATAGGTACGGTGAAATGCGAGCAGCCATCCGCTTTTTTTAACTGAAAGCCGTGGCAAGCCGAGCTCAAGCACCTCCTTGGCAAGCCCACGCGCCGGTCAAATCGCTCGTCATAGAGCCGCGCTTGCTGACCCGGACGGCTGTACTACGCGTTATGGAAGCAATCCCTGCCGAAACGCGAGGGCCACAGCGTGGGGAAGGGTCAGTGCAGCAAGATTTCGCCTAGCATTATCCAGATGATACTTCACCCCACGCGACGAAACCCCTAGAAGCTGCGCAATATCTTGCATCGTCTTGCCATCGGAGATCCACTCAAGACACTGCCGCTCGCGCTGGGTCAGGGGACTTTCCTGCTGGCTGTTCGGGGGCGTGCGTCCAATTCTGGCGGCGTTCACGTGCGCATGATAGGTAAGTCCCAACCTTTCCAACATGACTCGCGAGCTCTCGACGAAACGATCGAGTCCAAGGCTGCGGTCGTCAACCGCTAGCGTGAACGCCGCGAACTGGTTTTGGCTTGCCGGAATGCGAACCGTTAGACCGGTCCTGATCTTGAAGCTGAGTGCATCGTCAAACAGACGGCGTTCCTTCGCCGACTTTGCGCTTCGCGCCTCACGTCCATCCCACACGAACATCCGGCCTGTGTTTCGCGGATCCTGAAGAACGGGATCGATGTTGTCGTATCCTTCACGAAAATAGTGGCTGGTCCAACTCTTCGGATAGGATGAGATCAGTTTGGGGCCATTCGCGCGGTGGCCAAAGTAGGCGAACCAGCGGAAACCCAATGCATGCGCAGTTCGTTCCGCGATGCGTCGAAAATCATCTTCCGTATGGGCAGAGTGAAGACAGTCGACAAATTCATCGCATGCTCTTTTGGCTTCTTTCATCGCACCCCTTTAGAACTATTCTGGTTCCCAAAAGCGACAACCCCGCAACATTCGCGCGCTGCGTGTGGGGCGTGTATTGCCGCCTTGCGGCAGCTTTGCGGCACGAACAATTCGATATCGCTCTGTCAGAGTTGCAGCATCAACACGAACATACGACGCAGGAAAAACGACCTCTGACTGTATTCACAGATAGCAACTATTTTCTCCGTTCTAGAAGTTAAGGAATTCCATTCCCTGCGCGGTGAGATCTGTGCGCCACAACTTTACACAGTTTCCAAAGTGCGCGCGGATGACCACGCCTGCGAATGCGGTTCGCGACCCAACAGAACTATGACGTCCTGTCAGAAGTGACAGCGCAACGCCGGGACCGCGCCTGCTTTCTTGATCTCGAAGCTGCTGATTCGTAAGCCTGAGGTTATGAATGAAGGTCATTGTGCGCACGCGTATGGCGCTCCTGCACGACTCCGAACTGGCGATGGGAATGCATCGTCTGCGAGGGCGCGTGTTCAAGGAGCGGCTCGACTGGGACGTCTCTGTCGCGGACGGATTGGAGATCGATCAGTACGACGCATGCAAGCCGACTTATCTCTTGGTGGTCGACCGGCGCGAAGTTGCCGGTTGTGTTCGCCTGCTGCCCACCACTGGACCCAACATGCTGGCGGATACGTTCCCAGTGTTGCTGGATGGCCACGCGGCGCCCAGAGCAGCCAGAATCTGGGAGAGCTCGCGGTTTTGCGTTGATACCAAAACCGTCGCAGCGACAGCCGAAAACGGCTTGCGGGAAGCGACATTCCTGCTCTTTGCGGCCATGATTGAATGGGGCCAGCAGCACGACCTGCAGGCCATCGCGACCGTCACTGATCTGCGCATGGAGCGAATCCTGCGCCGGGCCGGATGGCATCTCGATCGCCTGGGCACACCGCGTCAAATCGGAACCACCGCGGCTGTCGCAGGACTGTTGCCGGTCACCGATGACGCCCTCCGAGCGATCCGGGCGGCCGGCAAGATTTCGAAGCCGGTAATTGAGGCTCCATCTAGCATGGCGCGCGCAGCATAGCGTCGAACGTCTCCAGATCCTGACAACAGCGAAAGGCTTTCTGCAATGGATCCAGCTGCATTCGCAGCTCTGGTCGAACAGTGCGCTCCGACGCCGGACCAGGTCCGGCCGCTGACGGCGATTGTGCGGCAGGCGAGCTCGTTCGAGCCGCTGCTCGTCACGATTCAGGCGCGCAAACCAGTTCCAATTCAGGCAAGTGACCGTGACGAAGCGATTCAGCTCGCGACTGAGGCCATCGCCACCGGCCAGCCGGTCCGGACCGGTCTCGCTCAGCTTGACGCCGAGGAAACCAAGCAGGCCGGGCTGACGGCAGCAACGACATTCGACGCGTGCAAGCACATCGCCGGCCTTGGCAGATTGTTTGAGGCCCGATTGCAAGCAGCAAACGTGACCGCCTCGGGCCGCGAACAGGCCATTGCCCATGTTGTGGCGAGCTTCGCGACTAAGGCTCCCGGCACACCGCTCGAAGTCCTTACGCGGCCGACAGCCTCTCGCGGTGTCGACATTTCCATCGGCGACACACCGCCAACCAACACGCCAGCCGCACCCGCCAGAGAGCGTTCGAAGTGGGATGTCTATCGCTCGGGCCTCGGCACATCCGTCTTCGTCTATGAACGATGAGGACCTCTTTGTCTCAACTCAACATCGCAGTCCGGGCTGGTCCGGCTGCACTGCCAATCGGAGCCGTGTCATGACTTCTCCTCTTAAACACTCTGCTGCCCTTCTTTGCATGGGAGCCGTCCTCAGCATCGCCTTGGTTGAACCCGCGCTGGCGCAGACCGCGAACATCGAGGGCGTGTTGCAGAACATCGTCAACATGCTAACCGGTAACGTTGCGCGCCTGCTGGCGACGCTCGCCGTCATCATCGTCGGCATCGCCTGGATGTTCGGCTATCTCGATCTGCGAAAGGCGGCCTATGTGGTGCTCGGTGTCGCCATCACGTTCGGCGCCTCCGAGGTGGTCTCGACCCTGACCGGGGGTCGCTGATGAGTGAGGCCCCGCGTCTCACGGAGGACACTCTGTTCCTCGCCTGCACGCGTCCGGCCATGGTGGCCGGCGTCACCATGGAAGCCATGGCGCTCAACGTGATGTTTTCCTGCATCCTGTTCCTGGTGGCCGGGAGCATCATCTACGGTCTGGTCGCACTTCCGATCCATGGCGTTTGCCGCATTATCTGCCGGCACGACCCCAACATGTTCCGGATTCTGCTCGCCTGGATCGAAACCCGCGGACGCACGCGCAACGCGTCATTCTGGGGCGGATCGTCCTGCACGCCGCTCAAGCTCGTCCGGCGATATCGAACACGAGACCTTGGTTATGCATAATGCAGCGCTCAAAACCCGGGAGATCGGGCCCGATGTCTACCTGCCATTCGGCCGGCACGTCACCAATACGGTCATCAGTCTCACGACGCGAGCGCTGCTGACTGTGATCCGGCTAGACGGCACCTCGTTCGAGACCGCCGAGACGACAGATCTTAATGACCTGCACGCCAAGCTGAACCTCACCCTGCGCAATGTTGCGGATCCGCGGCTGGCGCTCTGGACCCATCTGGTGCGGCGTCGGACGTCGGACTATCCGGCCGGAGCGTTCCGGTCTGCATTTTCAGCTTCGCTAGACGCGCAATATCGCGACCGGCTCCGCAAGGCGGCGCTCTTTCGCAACGATCTCTATCTGACGCTGGTTTGGCATCCCGGTCGCGCGACTGCCGACGCCGCGGCCGCGTTCTTCAGGCGGCTTGGCCGGAGCGCTACGGCTTCCCTCGAAGTCGACAGCGACGCCTTGAAGCGGCTCAACGACGCCAGTCGCGATATGGTCGCGGCATTGGAGCGTTACGGCGCCCATACTCTCGGCCTGGCTGAGCGCGATGGCATCGTATTCTCAGAGCCAATGGAGCTGCTCCATGCCGTCGCCTCCGGCGAGTGGATGCCGATGCCATTGCCGCAAGGGCCAATCGGCCCCGCACTCTATTCAAACCGCGTGATCTTCGGCCGTGAAGCTATCGAAATCCGCAGCGCGGGCGGCTCGCGCTTCGCCGGCATGTTTGGCCTCAAGGAATATCCGGCGTCCACCAGGCCAGGCCTGTTGAACGTGCTGCTCTCCGCGCCTTTCGAGGTGATCCTCACCCAATCCTTGGCGTTTTTGTCGAAAGCCGACGCCAAGACTGTCCTGACGCGCAAGCAGAACCAGCTGGTCTCGGCGCAGGATCCGGCGGCCTCGCAGGTCGATGAGCTCTCTGACGCGCTCGACGATCTCGAATCCAACAGGTTCGTGCTTGGAGATCACCACCTGTCGCTGCTGATCTACGCCGAGACGCCTTCGCAGCTGCAGGATCACATGAGCGTGGCCCGGCGCGCACTGGCGGACGCCGGTGCCGTGGTGGCGCGCGAAGATCTGGGCCTTGAAGCGGCCTATTGGGCGCAGCTTCCTGGTCTGTTCAAATATCGGGCGCGGACTGGAGCGATCACCTCACGCAATTTCGCGGCACTTTCTCCGTTTCACACCTATCCGACCGGAAAGCCAGACGGCAACCATTGGGGACCAGCGGTTGCGATGCTCAAGACCGCGTCCGGCTCGCCGTTCTACTTCTCGTTCCATCACGGTGATCTCGGCAACACCTTCATTTGCGGCCCCTCCGGCTCCGGCAAGACCGTCGTGCAGAACTTCCTGCTGTCGCAGGCTGAGCGGCTCGGCGCCACATACGTCTTCTTCGACAAGGACCGCGGCGCCGAGATCTTCGTCCGTGCCGCCGGGGGCACCTATCTAACGCTCCACAACGGAATTGCGACCGGCTGCGCGCCGCTCAAGGCGCTGGAGTTGACGCCAGCCAATCTTTCCTTCCTGGGCACTCTTATCCGGAAGCTCGTTACGCCAGAAGACCGCGCGCTGACCGTATCCGAGGAGGAACGGATCGATTCCGGTTTGCGCGCGCTTGGTCACCTGCGGCAGGCGGAGCGCTCGTTCGGGGCGCTCCGGACTTTTCTCGGCCAACAGGATCGCGAGGGAATCGGCGCCCGATTGGAGCGGTGGTGCCGGGGCGCTCCTTTCGGCTGGGTCCTCGATGGCGAGCAGGATGCCATCGGCCTCGACGCCCGGTTCATCGGCTTTGATATGACCGATCTCTTAGATCATCCCACCGTTCGCACACCGCTGATGATGTATCTGTTCCATCGCGTGGAGCGCCTGATCGACGGCCGGCGTTTGATCATTGACATCGACGAGTTCTGGAAGGCACTTGGCGACGAGGCGTTTCGGGATCTCGCCAACAACAAGCTGAAAACCATCCGCAAGCAGAACGGCGTCATGGTGTTCGGCACGCAGTCGCCGCGCGACGCGCTGGCTTCCCCGATCGCGCATACTATTGTCGAGCAGTGTCCCACGCAAATCTTCCTGCCCAACGCGCGGGGAACACGCTCGGACTATGTCGATGGCTTCCATCTGACCGACATTGAATTCCGCCTGATCAAGGAGGAGCTCGCGCCCGAAAGCCGGCGGTTCCTGGTCAAGCAAGGCCACAACTCGGTGGTGGCGGAGCTTGAGCTCGGCGGCTTCGACGACGCCCTCGCTGTGCTGTCCGGACGAACGGAGACGGTCGAACTGCTCGACCGCGTTCGGGCGGAGGTCGGCGACAATCCGGCGCAATGGCTGCCGGTCTTTCACGCGGAACGGAGGACAATCCGATGACGGTTCTGCGTATCCAGATGGCTCTCACGTCCGTCTCAGTCCTGACCCTTCTGACGGCGGCACCTGCGAGCGCGGAGATTGTGTTCGATCCCAGCGTCTATGCGCGGCAATTCGAGCAGCTGACGGAGCTGAAAAAGCAGGTCGACACCCTGACGTCGCAGCTCAAGGTGGCGCAGGATCAATTGAACCAGGCCAAGCAGCTCTATGACAGCTTCAACAAGCGTACCAACGCCAACGACATCGGATCGCTCTTGAACACGCCGCAGTTCCGGAAAGTTCTGCCGCAACAGTTCTCCGACATCGAACGCCTGGTCGCGGGGCAGGGCGGCGGCAACTTCGCTGACGCGATGAACCATTACCTTTCGCAGAACCGAGTGTATGCGGGCAACAGCGGCAATTCGTACTATCAGAGCGAGCTCGACCGGATCGCGCGGCAGACCGGCGCCAAGCACTCCATGGGCCAGGCGGTCTACGACACCGCCTCGCAGCGCATTGATGCACTCGAAGACTTGAGAACGCGCATCAGCTCGGCGACCGATGTCAAGGAGACACTCGATCTGTCGGCGAGGCTACAAGCCGAACAGGCGCTACTGCAGAACGACGTGCTGCGGATGCAGGGCCTGGCGATGATCCAGCAGGCCCGCACGGACATGGATAGCCAGCGGGAGCGCGAGAAGCAACGCCAACTGGTCGATGAAATGAAGGCGGCGCTACGATGACGAAGAAGGCATCCATTCTGGTCATCGCCGTCACTGCTGCTCTTACGGGCTGTAATGAAACCGAGACAAGGCAGCAAACGAAGACCGTGGGCTGGTTTTTCGATCATCGGGACGAGCTTCAGGCAACGCAAAAGGCCTGCCGCGATAACCCAGGTGAACGCAGGAGCACACCCGACTGCATCAACGCCAACGAAGCCCGCAAGAAGATCACCGTCCAAGAGATGAAAGACGCTCTGAAGTAGGGACCGCCGCGATGGCCATAAACGTCTTCGACAGTTTTCTGAAGGAATTCGAGCAGCCGATCACGACATTCGTGTCGACTTCGGCATCGAATCTTGCCTCCTACATTGATGGTCCCCTCCGCACGGCCGTGATGCTCTATGTCATCCTCTACGGTTTTGCGGTGATGCGGGGCGCAATCTCCGAGCCAATCATGGAATTTGCCTGGCGGGCGATGCGGATCGTGGTCGTGGTGCTGCTTGCGACCAACTCTAGCGCGTTCCAGCAATACGTCACCGGGCTGTTCTTTGATTCCTTGCCCAAGGAGATCGGCAATGCCTTGGCGGGCTCGGGACTGAACACAAATTCCGGAGCTCCTTTCGATCAGCTTCTGACCAAAGGAATCGACGTCGCAAATAAGATCTACGATCAAGCGGGAATAACCGACGTGGCTCCGGCCCTGATTGCCGCCATTCTCCTGATCTTTGTGGCGGTTGGGTCCTTGTTGCAGTTTGCGATCCTGCTCTATGCCAAGGTTGGGCTCGGCGTCGTGATCGCGCTCGGTCCGCTCTTCATTGCACTTGGATTATTTGAGGCCACGCGGCCGTTTACGGAGGCCTGGCTCCGGCAGGTCGCGAATTTCGTGATCCTGCTGGTGCTGGTGGTCGCTCTGGTCGGGTTGATGCTAACGACCGTCACCGGCTTCATCGACAGGTTTGCGGCAAACGCCGGCACGGCCGGCGAGATGGTGGTCGCCGCTGTCGCCATCAGCGCGGTGCTCGGCCTGTCCGGGTACATCTCGCTTCAATTGCCGGTCATCGCAGGCGGTCTCGCCGGGGGCGGTGCGTCGCTCGCAGGCCGGTTGGTCACAAGCCCGATGATCGCCAACGCCACGGCCGCAGCCGGTGGCGCTTATGCCGGCGCGCGCTGGTCGGCCGGCCGCGGTCTCGCTGCACTACGAGCGAGCCGGCAAGGCGGCAGTATGCGGCGCACGCGATCGACGGGAACCACGGCCGCGTAAGCAGTCATCGCCGGCAACAGACGAGAAAGACAGACAAGGGCATCAGAACGATGTGGCGTCGACTATTCATCATCTCCATCATCGGATTTCAGCTTGGCGGCTGCGCCATCTGGTCAAAGAGACCGCCGTCATGTGATGGCCAAGCTCGGCGGCCACTCAATCGTTCGCTGTGGGATTGGGAGACTGGTACGCCAATAGCCACGCCGGAGCCGCCGGTCCCGCCGTCCGCGCCGGCACCTGTCATCCGCAAAGGCGAGACCAGCCCGGCTGCGCCTTCCACGAAACTCGCTGCATCAGACCCCGAGGCCGCCATCGCAGCCTCCTACCGCGCTTGCGGCAAGGAGGCCTGAGATGGTCGGACACGACGAGCTGAAGGCCTATTTCGACAATGCGCGTCGATGGGAACAGGATCTGCTGCTATCGGCCCATCGCTCGCGGCGAACAGCATGGGTGATTGCCGCGGCTGCATCCGCATTGGCGGTGGTCTCGGTTGGCGCGGTCGCAGCACTTGCGCCGCTGAAGACGGTCGAGCCGTTCGTCATTCGGGTCGAGAATGCCACCGGCATCGTGGATACCGTATCAGCGCTCACTTCGACGCCGGCGCGCTATGATGAAGCCGTCACCAAGTATTTCCTCGGCCGCTATGTCCGCGCGCGCGAAGGTTACAGCTATCCGGAGGCCGAAACCAACTTCCGCACTATTTCGCTACTCTCGGGGCAGGGCGAACAGGCTCGGTTCGCGGCTTGGTATCGCGGCTCAAATCCCGAAAGTCCGCAAGTTGTTCAGGGTCGTTTCGGGGTGGCGACCGTGCGGATCAAGGCGATCTCGCTCCTGGCCGACAATGTCGCCTCGGTGCGCTTCTTGAAAGAGAGCCGCAAGGGCGAGGAAACGCGCGTGACCCATTGGGTCTCGACCCTGACGTTTACCTATGCCAACGCGCCTATGTCCTCCGCCGACCGTCTCATCAATCCCCTCGGCTTTCTGGTCTCGGAATATCGCGCCGATCCGGAGATCGTGCCATGAAGTCTATCGCTCTCTTGATGATGTTCGCCCTGGGATTCGCGGGGCCGGCAATGGCCTTGCAACAGCCGTCACCAGGTCAACATGATGCCCGCGTGAGAACCGTGACCTACGATCCAGCCAACGTGGTCAGGGTCAACGGCGTGATTCGGGCGTCAACTCAAGTGTTGTTTGCAGACGATGAGGAGGTCGCGCATGTCGCGATTGGCGATGCGATTGCATGGGAGGTCGCACCGGCGGGCTCAATCCTGTTCCTTAAACCCCGAGAGAAACATCCACCAACCAATTTGCAGGTCGTCACCACGCGGCCTGACGGACGCAAGCGCTCGTATCAATTCGAGCTGTCGATTGCCGAGACGACGCTGGCGGACAGCTACTTCGTCGTCCGCTTCGCCTATCCCGGCGACGAGATCGAGCGTCGACGTGCGGAGGCGGCGACCCGCGGCGCCGAGCGGGAAGGCGCGCTGATCGATCAGACCTTCGACCTGCAGCACGCCTATGGCGCCCGCAACTGGCGCTTTTCGGCGCAGGGATCGATCGACCTCGAGCCCGAAGCCGTTTTCGACGACGGCAAGGAGACCACATTCCGCTTCGCAGGCAACCGCGAGATCCCGGCGATCTACCTGATCAACTCCGATGGCTCGGAAAGCCTGGTGCCCAAGGATGTCCGCGGCGAACTCGTGGTGGTTCATGCGACAGCGCGGGAGTTCCGGCTGCGCAAAGGAGACAACGTGCTTTGCATTTTCAACGAAGCATTCGACGCGGTGGGAATTAACCCGGGCACCAATACCACGAGCCCGTCGATTGAGCGGCGCGCGAAGAAATCACCACTAATCCCAAGGCCGCGATAGGCGAGGGCGATATGACCGAACATCAAGATGAGACGATCGCCGGCGACCGCGGCATTACGCCAGTGGGCGGAGGGGACAATGGCCGAACGGCAATGCTCAAACGCGGCTTCGGTGCGCTGGCGCTCACCGCCTTTGCCGCTCTGATCATCTGGGGGACCTGGAAAGGCGATAAGCCGGTCAGTGATTCCGCCCGGAAGCTGGTGATCCGCCAGGCGGCGGCATTCGAGCCTATCCCGGAAGCGCCGGCCGCGCCTGTTACCACGGCCTCCATTGGAGCCGCGCCGGTCCCAGCCACGCCAGCGGCTTCCGCACCAGCCTCCGACCAGCTTCTGGAGAGCGCCCGACGCGCACCGGTGCTGGCCTACAACAGGCCGAATTCCGCTGGACGCCCGGCCCACGACAGCGTGACCGGAAGTGTCGTCACTGATCCCTATGGGTTCGGGCGGGGCGAGCCGCGCAACGACCTCGCCGACAAGCTGAAGCCCACCCCGATCGAGGGCGTGCGTGCAGCGCGGCTTCCCAACCGCAACCTGCTCATTACCCAGGGCACCTCGATCCCCTGCGTGCTGGAGACGGCGATGTCCTCGGACGTGGCCGGTTTCGTCTCCTGCGTCGTCGTGCGGGACGTGATGTCGGATTCCGGCAACGTGGTGCTGATGGAAAAGGGCACACAAGTGGTCGGTGAATATCGCGGCAATGTGCGGCGCGGCTCAAAACGCCTGTTCGTGCTGTGGACCCGCGCCAAGACGCCGACCGGCGTCATTGCAGCATTGGCCTCGCCGGCGACCGATGCGCTGGGCCGCGCCGGGTTTGACGGCGACATCGACACCCACTTCTTTGAACGGTTCGGCTCGGCGCTCCTGCTGTCGGTTGTCAATGATGCCGGCTCGATCGGGCGTCAGCAGCTGCAGGACAGCTCGATCCAGATCAACAACACCACCGGCGCCACCAACACCGCCGCAGCCATCGCTGTCGAGCAGTCGATCAACATTCCACCGACCCTCAACAAGAACCAGGGCGAACTGGTCAACATCTTTGTCGCCCGCGATGTTGATTTCTCCTCGGTCTATCAATTGCGGCGGGTCGAGACTCGGACCCAGATATTGGACCGCACCATTCCCGGGGGCCTCGCAGGCCCGGTCGTGGTGCCAAAGTGAGCGCCGTACACGCCATCGAAGGCGATGGCAGCCGGCTCGTGCTGGCGCGCTATCTCGAACCGTTGGCTCCATTTCTGGCGGACAAATCCTTGACCGAAATCGTCGTCAACCGCCCCGGCGAGATTTTCGTGGAAGGCCCCGGCGGCTGGACCCGGCACGAAGCGCCAGCTCTGACGCATGCCTACCTCTCACACCTCGCGATCGCGGCCGCCGGCCACACCCGTCAGGACATCGGCCCGGAGCATCCGGTGGTCTCGACCACCCTGATCGGCGAGGAGCGCTGCCAGATAGTCGTCCCTCCGGCGGTGCCAGCAGGCACCGTAAGTCTCACGATACGCAAGCCGTCCGCTTTGACGATGACACTGGATGCCTTTGAGCAGGCAAAACTGTTCGATGAGGTCCGTGTCGCCGATGACGAACTCACAACCGACGAGAAACGGCTTCTGGCCCTGAAAGAAGCCGGAGCCTGGCGCGACTTCTTCCAGTTGGCCGTCTCAACTCGCCGCAACATCATCATTTCCGGGGCGACTGGTTCGGGAAAGACGACGCTGTCCAAGGCGCTGATCGCGGCGATCCCGGCACACGAGCGGCTCATCACTATCGAGGACACCGCCGAGCTCGTCGTCCCTCATCAGAATTGCGTGCGGCTGCTCTATGCCAAGGATGGGCAGGGGCTCTCCAAGATAGGACCGCGCGAACTTCTCGAGTCCTGCCTGCGGATGCGGCCCGATCGTATTCTGCTCCAGGAGCTTCGCGATGGGACAGCGTTCTTCTATCTGAGAAACGTCAACTCGGGCCACCCGGGATCGATCACAACGGTTCATGCCGACAGCGCCCGGCTCGCCTTCGAGCAGCTGACCTTGTTGGTCAAGGAAAGCGCGGAAGGCCGCGACCTGCACCGCGACGACATCCGCTCGCTGCTGCTGCTTCTCGTCGACGTCGTCATCCAGATGCAGAAGCGGGACGGCCGCTACCGCATTTCGGAGATCTACTATGACCCCGTTCGCAAACGCGACAACCTCAGTTAGGGCGGCGCAGGGCCTTGCGGTCGCTCTCGCCGCCTGCGCGCTGTTCCTGCTGGTCGCCTCCAACGTGCTGCTGCTGGGGCTAAGGCTTCACGATGGGGGCCTGCACTGGTCGGAGATCGCCACCGGCTGGCCCCGCTACGGCGCCGACCCCCGTTTCGACCGTTGGCTGACCCTGTCGACCCTCACGGGCGCGGTCGTCGTCTTTGGCCTGCTCGGTGCGATCTTCCGGCACCGTCCTCTCCCGCTTCATGGCAGCGCGCGCTTCGCGTCCGAACGCGAAATCAAGGCCGCTGGCCTGCGCTCCAAAGATGGCCTGCTGCTTGGCCGCAAGGACGGTGCACTGCTCTGCTTCGGCGGGTCGGAACACGTGCTGGTCTACGCTCCGACCCGGGCTGGGAAGGGCGTCGGATATGTCATCCCGAACCTGCTCAATTGGCCGGATTCAGTCGTCGTGATGGATGTGAAGAAGGAGAACTGGGACCGCTCGGCCGGATTTCGAGCTGCCCATGGGCAGGAGGTCTATCTGTTCGACCCGCTCGAGGAGAACGGTCGCACCGCCCGCTACAACCCGCTGGGCTATGTCCGCAGCGATCCCGCGGACCTCTATGACGATCTGCAGCGGATCTCTGTCATGCTGTTTCCGGCCGAGAGCCGCGGCGATCCCTTCTGGTTCGAGGCGGCACGGTCGGCCTTTGTCGCGATCGGCGGCTATGTCGCGGAAACGCCCGGCTTGCCATTGACGATCGGCGAGATCCTGCACCAGCTGTCCGCGGCCCCGGACCTCAAGGTACACTTCGAGAAAATTATCGCCGCTCGCAAGTCCGGCCCCTCGCAACTCTCGCGACATTGCATCACGTCATTGAACGACTTCCTCGCGGCTTCCGAAAACACCATGAACTCGGTGCGTAAGACCGTGACCGCGAGGCTTGGCCTTTGGCTCAATCCCCGCATCGACGCCGCGACTACAACCAATGATTTCGACCTGCGGCAGCTGCGGAAAAAACCGATGTCAATCTATCTCGGCGTGACGCCTGACAATCTCGACCGCATGGCGCCGCTGCTGAACCTGTTTTTCCAGCAGGTGGTCGATCTCAATACCCGCGAGCTGCCGGAACAGAATTCCAAACTCAATCGCAAGGTGCTGTTGTTGCTCGATGAATTTCCGGCTCTAGGCAATGTCAATGTGCTGGCAAAATCCGTCGCCTTCATCGCCGGTTACGGCATCCGCCTGCTCACCGTGGTTCAGAGCCCGGCGCAGCTGCGCGCAATCTACGGAATCGATGCGGCCCGCAACTTCATGACCAATCATGCCGTCGAGGTGGTCTTCGCGCCGAAAGAACAGGATGTCGCTAATGAACTCTCCGAGCGCATCGGTTACGACACCGTGAAAGCGCGGAGCCGCAGCGGGCCGAAGGGGCTGGCAACGCGGTCGACCAGCGAGACCGTCTCCGAGCATCGGCGCGCCCTGATGCTGCCGCAAGAGCTTAAACTACTCCCAAAATCCAAGGCCTTCATCCTCGGCACGGGCCTTCCGCCCGTTATCGCTGACAAGATCCTCTATTACGAGGACAAGGCATTCCTGTCACGTCTAGTGCCGGCTCCTGTCCCAAAGCTGCCGACAGGCCGCTCGACCGCAGTGCTTGACGCCGAGATCAAGGAGCTTCGCTCCGAGGTCGCCGAGCTTCGCGCGGTATTTCGATCCCGTCCGATGACCGACGAGGAGGTGGCCGATCCCTCCACAATTCCAGCCAATGCCAGTTTTGATTTCGGGGACGTGGACGTCGATCTTGAAGGGCTGTCTGAGGAGGACTTGAAAGCCTGGGTCCTGAACTACATCGACGCCCAAGCCGTCCCGCCGGCGCGACGGTCCAGCCGCAAGCAGAAGGGTGAGCAGCATGAACGACGGGCATGAGGCGAACCGGGATTTCAGCCTGGAGCGGCAACCTCGCGCGGGGCGTGCTTCCGCCGGAGACAAGGGGGACGCCGAGTCCATAGGAACAGCCCCCAACAAGCCTTCATCCGCGGAGGTCACCGATAGTGCTTTTCCGGACCGCATCCGTCGGAAATATTACGTGGTGACCACTGAGTCCCAAAAGGATGGACCCGACCGCGAGGCGCGGCTCTATGCCGATGAGCGGAAAGAGTACCTTGCGTTCAAGGCAACTGATGATCGCCTGGTCACCCGCATAGCCGCCGCAGAAGTGATCCGGGACATGGTCAGCGTGGCGCAACACCGCCAGTGGGAGGCACTTCACGTCCGTGGTTCTGTCGAGTTCCGACGCGAGGCTTGGCTCGAGGCGAGCGCGCGCGGGATGGATGTGAAAGGCTATCAACCAAACGAGCTTGATGGCCAGGCGCTCGCCGACCGACGAGGCGCATGGAATCGAGCACAGGCCCGGACTAATGATGCGGAGGCTCGTTCGGGCTCCGCCAAGCCAGCGCAGGCGGATAGGCTTGATTACGACAAAGGCGTTTCCGGACGTCTGCTGGAGGTCGGTTTTGGCCCCTACCGCAACCGCCCCGACGCGGAGCCGTCAACCTATGTAGCCATCGAACTGGACGATGGCCGGCGGCATCAGGTGTGGGGCGCCGGCGTTGTAAACGACGTCGCAGATAGTGGCGCTAGGCCTGGCGATCGCATCTCGCTGCGACGAGATAACGTCGTACCCGTCATCAGGGCGATCAAGTCCATAGACGACGCCACTGGAATCGCTCGCAGTGAACAGCGCCAGATGTGGCGCGACATGTGGAGTGTGACGGTTGAGGCACGCCGTGGAGAACGATCGGCTGGCGCGCATGATTCCGACCTGCTCGCGGCCAAATCCCAGATTGCCGTCATCAACAAGCTTGTCGAACGCGCTCTGCCGAACGATGAGAATGCTCGACAGAACATTATGGCTTTCGCCAAGGAGCGCATGGCCCAGCATCTGGAGAACGGGCATTCGTTTTCGCGGGCAAAAGTCATGGAACCGGTTCGAGATCGTCATCCGTCGGAAGACGATAGGGAGATCCGAATAACTCAAAGTGGTGAACGCGCGAGAATACGTGAGCGTACGCGCTGAATGCACGAGGTCAATCAATGGGCCGAACCGGGCTTTTGGGAGAGTAAACCCCGAAGACAATCAACCGTCGCGACCAAACGGTACGTTCCGCTCAACTCTCCGATGGCGGAAAACGGACCGAGCAACCACGCGTGATCGCGCTGTTGTTATTGCCGAATTCTTGCAGGCGCGGTTGACTCTCGAACGATCAATCGCGTTTCCAGCTCCACTCTAGAGTGAATATCGAGCGAAGATTGATCTGCCAAAAAGTAGTTGGCTGCCTGCTCGCCCATCAGCCGAGCCGGGACGTCGACCGTCGTAAGGCCCGGGGTGAGATATTCGGCAATATCGAGATTATCAAAACCGATCATCGACATATCTTCAGGTACGCGTAGCCCTGCATCCCTGCAGCCGCGCAAGGCCCCGACGGCGAGCACATCGCTACCACAAAATATCGCCGTTACATTCCGATTTTGATTGAGAATGATTTTGGCTGCGGCTCGGCCGCGGCTGAACTCGTAAGGCGACTCCACCACGACAATATTGGAGCGGCTGATTCCACGGCGCTCAGCCATAGCCAGGAAGCCTTCAAGGCGACCAGATGCACGATCATTTTCGCGCGTTACACCAGCTATGACGCCAAAATTTCTGTGACCTAGGTCTGCGAGGTAGTTCGCCGCCAAAGCGCCGCCGGCGCGATTGTCGAAACCCATAGATGGAATGGAAACATCGTCCGAGAGGGCGTAGGTTACCGCAAATCTTACTTTGTGTTCGCGGAGCAGCTTGAGGGTTTCCTTTCGATGGTAGTTGCCCACGAGTGCAATGCCATCAACGCCTTTTTCGATGAGATTACGCACGACGCGAATCTCTCGATCGAGATCGTAACCTGTTGCAGAGTAGACTAGCGATGCGCCCGCTGGCGCCAGCCGGCTTTCCAGACCCTCCAGCATTCTGGTGAAGATCGCGCTATCCAGGGTCGGAACGATCAAGCCGATCAGACGGGAGCGCGAGGATCGCAGCGCGCGTGCAGATCCGTTGGGCACGTAACCCAACTCATCAACGATATGCAGAATGCGTTCTCTCAGATCGATCGCGACGGTTTCCGGCCGGTTCAAGACACGAGAAACTGTGGCGATAGAGCAGCCAGCGCGCTTGGCTATTTCGACGACGGTTGGTGATTGCCTTTGCTCAACGCGGCTCGTTTTTTCCAAAGCCATCGGTCCGTTTATCCTCTCGCGCAGTCACAGAGACTGCCCCGGTCAGCCCAATTGAAATCGTTACCATAGGAAGAGGAGGGACGGAACAGATAAATTAGAAAAAAACCGATTATTTCCAGCGACTTCCAGAGATTTTTCTCCACCCCAGGCACTTTCTCTTGCTTCGTCAGTCGCAATGATGTAAACCTTTTCAGACCGCACCGTGGTCAGAGATGCGGAGCGACAGGTGCAGATTCGAGGCAGAATTCACGCCTGCAAACGGGTTGCGCCAGCAGCAAGGTTGTGGAGAGGGCATGCGAGCGAAGGACAAACGAACGGGTGAAGTGCCCATCATTACGGCAAAGCAAGCCGTATCGCTCATCCGCGATGGCGATTGCGTCTATGTCGGCGGATCAGCTGGGGTCGCCATTCCAGAGCTTATCATCGATGCGCTTCGCGACGTCCATTCCGAGCAGGCATCTCCTAACAACTTGATGCTGGTCGGGACGGTGGCCATCGGCGACTGGGCCACCACCGGATTCAACAAGTTGGCAGCGCCTGGGCTGGTTCGCCGAGTTGTCGCGAGCGGTTTAAACAATTGCCCCGCGCTTGGACGACGGGCGCTCGCCAATGAAATCGAAGCTTACACCCTCCCTCAGGGAGTGCTGGCTCAGCTTGCTCGAGAGAATGCAGCCGGACGCCCCGGCGTAATCACGAAGGTTGGGCTCCGGACGTTCGCCGATCCTCGCATCGGTGGGTGCAGGCAGAGCGAGCGCAGCAAAGAGGACATGGTCTCGGTTGTCGATATCGAAGGAGAAGAGTACCTCCTCTATAAGACCTTCCCAATCCAGGTTGCGATCCTGAGAGGCAGTATTGCGGACGAGAAGGGGAACATCTCGCTTGAGGACGAGGCTTATGTTGGCGAAAGCATGTCGATTGCGGCCGCAGCCCGCCGATCTGGGGGAATCGTCATCGTCCAGGTCAAGCGGGTCGCCGCTTCCAATACGTTAAATCAACGCGAAGTAAGAATACCCGGCGTTCTTGTCGATTACCTCGTCGTCGATCCCGACCAGCGCCAGACTTATGCCACCGAGTATAGCCCCGCCTATGCGGGCAAAATGCGCGTGCCGGACGGCAAGATAGCCTCTCTGCCGTTCGATCTGAGAAAGGTCATCGCACGCCGCGCGGCACTTGAGCTCGCTCCCGGGGCGACGGTCAACATCGGTTATGGCGTCTCGAATGGAATTGCGGTCGTAGCCGCCGAAGAAGGCATATACCGGTCGGTTACATTGACGGCGGAGCAGGGAGTGATCGGCGGCATCCCGGCGCCTGGCCAGGATGCCGGGGCTGGCACGAACTACGACATGATCGCGCCACAACCGGATCAGTTCGATTTTTACGATGGAGGCGGGCTCGACATTGCGTTCCTATCTTCCGCAGAAGTTGATCGGCACGGCAACGTCAATGTGAGCCGCTTTGGCGACAAGATCATCGGGCCTGGCGGATTCATAAATATCAGTCAGGGTGCTCGTAAAGTTGTCTTCTCCGGCACTCTAACAGCTCGTGGATTGAAGGCATATCCCGACGGCGGCTCTCTCGTTATTGCGGATGAGGGAACGGTCAAGAAATGGGTCAGGGACGTCTACCAGATCACGTTCAGCGGCGCTTTTGCGAAAGAACGCCAGCAAGAGGTCGTATTCATCACCGAGCGCGCCGTGTTCAAGCTTACGCAGAACGGACTAATGCTAACCGAAATTGCGCCTGGCGTATCACTCGAAAAACACGTGCTGGCGAACATTGAATTCCAGGTCGCCATTTCGCCAGATCTGAAGCTGATGGATGCGCGGATATTTAAAGATGAGCCGATGCATCTGGCGGCAGGCTTCCACTCAGCCGCGGATCTGCCTATGGAGCGGCTGACGTGAAATTCGTATCGAGAGAGTTCGAGGACAAGGTTGAAATCCTAACGCTGAACAGGCCCGAGCGGCGCAACGCGCTTGGCGAAGATATCCTGTCGGATATGACCGAAGCCGTAGGCAATGCTGCCGGCAACAAGGACGTCAACGTCATAGTGCTAGCTGGGAATGGGCCCGGCTTTTCAGCCGGTGCAGACCTGAAGGATTTTTCAGCCGGCGACATCAACGCCACCTTTGATTTGAACCGCCGTTTGGGCGCCTTTGTGCGCTCTCTGGCTCTTGTCCAAAAGCCCATCGTCTGTGCTGTCGATGGATTTGCCTTGGGCGGCGGCTTCATGCTGGCGGTTTCGTGCGACGTTGTTGTAACGGGGCCCCTGGCGCGGTGGCATCTGCCGGAAGTGTCTCTAGGCTGGTTGCCAGGCTTTGGCCTCGAAACGTTGGCTGCACGCGTCGGACCGTTTGCGGCTCGCTCCCTGAGCTGGAGCCCGACCGCGATTGATGGCGTGGAGGCTCATCGCTTGGGACTTGCCGACATGCTCTCTCCTCCGGCTGAGCTGGCCCGCGAGACGGCGCTGCGCTATGCCAGAGGTTTAGCGGCAATGCCGCCTCACGCGGTGCTGACCACGAAGCAGTTCTTCTCTACTTCTGTAACTGCGGGAGCAGAAGTCATGGACGATTTGGCAAACCGCTCCTTTGCCCAGGACTTTCTTCACGAGACTGCGAGAGCGAATTTGAATCGCTTTCTTCCGAGGAAGGGCGCCGGCGCCTAGGTTAGCTACATGACGGCTCCTTACATCAGTCGCTTTCGGGAAACGATATGAATTACCCGTCTCAGTCCCTCATTGTCGTCGAGCGGCCTGATCCAGCCATAGTTCTGCTACGGCTCAATCGGCCGAGGCAACGAAACGCGCTGAGTGCGGCCCTGCTGGGCCAGCTTGCCCATGCGCTCCGCACCGCGCGAACTGACGAGACCGTGCGATGTGTGGTTCTGACCGGCGACGAGCACGCTTTCTCTGCTGGCGCTGACATCAAGGAAATGCAGCAGCTCGGCTTCGAGGCGCTCAACGACCCCGAAAGGCAGGCAGCATGGGATTGCATCGCGGCCTTTCCAAAGCCGCTCATTGCGGCCGTCCGCGGCGTCTGCCTTGGCGGTGGGCTTGAGCTTGCGATGCTGGCAGACATCCTGCTAGTCGCAGACGACAGCATGCTTGCACAACCAGAAATCACGATCGGAATTATGCCGGGCGATGGCGCTACCCAGCGCCTGACGCGGATGGTAGGCAAATCACTGGCGATGCAGATGGTTCTCTCGGGGGAGCCAATCAGCGCTCAACAGGCGATGGCAGCGGGACTTGCCTCCGAAATGCTGCCGGCAACCGAGGTGCTCGCACGCGCGCTCGCAATCGCGCGTGTCATCTCCGAAAGGGCGCCGATCGCGGCGCGCTTAGCCAAGGAATCTGTTCTGGCAGCCTATGAGACACCTTTGTCGGCCGGCTTGGCGATCGAGCGGCGCGCGATCCGATACGCGTTTACCACCCAAGATCAGAAGGAGGGCATGGCTGCATTCGTCCAGAAGCGGCCAGCAGTATTCTCCGGACGTTGAGCGAGCCGCTCAAGACCCTCGGCGCCTGGGTTATTGACACCGGCCAAATGCATCGTTCGCGCCGAAATGTAAACGTTTTCATAAAGATAGTTGGAGGGAATCAATGAGCATTATCGTCGAACCGATCGCGACAGCTTCCCCGCAACCGCTGGCGCCAACACGCCCTCCCGAAAAGCAGGTTGCCACAACGAGCATGACGATAGCTTTGGGCGGTGGCGTCGCCTTGGAGTGGTACGACTGGACGGTCTATGGAATGATGGCTGCTTTTCTCTCGCCGCTCTTCTTTCCCTCAAATGATCCCACGACGTCGCTGCTCGCCGCGCTTGCCGTATATGGCGCGGGTTTCTTCGCGCGACCGATTGGGGCCGCGATACTCGGGCCCATTGCCGACCGCATCAGCCACAAGCGTGTGATGATGATCTCTATCACTGCAATGGCAGTGTGCTCGCTGCTGATTTCCGCGCTCCCAGGCTATCGCGATCTCGGGGTCGCAGCCGCGGTAATCTTGCTGCTCGTCCGCCTGATCCAGGGGCTCGCCACCGGCGCCGAAGCGGGTGTCGCCAACACGATCGCGATCGAACTTGCACCTCCCGGCAAAGAGGGACGATATCTCGGTCTGATCAGTGGCACGTTCATCCAGCTCGGTGTCTTTTCATCCAGCCTGGTCGCCTTCCTGGTGAGTGCATCCGTCGCATCCGAAACAATGCACGAATGGGCCTGGAGGCTTCCCTTTGCGGTCGGCGGAGCGCTTGGTCTGCTGATCATTTATCTGCGCAGCAAACTGCCGGAGACATTGATCAAGGAGGTCATGCATCGTGACGAACTGTCGCGGACTCAGGAGACCACAGGGGGTGTGTGGAAGACGCTCTGGAGCGTACGGCTTTCGCTGCTCGCCGTCATCCTCGTCGTCGGCGCGGTTCAGATTGCCAACTATGCCTGGAATGCCGGACTGCCGAACCTGGCTAACGGTGTGTTCAAGGAGAACAGCACCTGGGTCTATGGCATTACAACCTTGATGGGCGTGATCTGGATCCTGACTGCTCCCTTCGTTGGCGCGTTTGCAGACAAGGTCAGACCCTCGCGCGCCTTCACGCTGCTGCGGCTGCTGCTCGTCGCGTGCTTCTTTCTGACGCTGCTTTATTCGCAGAAGGGCATCTCCACCTTCTTCTTCGTCATGGTCTTTGGAGGCGCTATCGTCGGCTTCAACATGGCGCTCTACAATTTCATCGCAACTACGCTGATGCCGCGCGCCGTTCGAACGACGGGTATCGCTGTTGGGTATGCGCTCGGGGTCTCTCTGTTCGGCGGCACCTCACCTTATTTGCTGGTGTGGCTGCAGCACGCGAATATGGCGTGGATGTTTCCCGTCTATGGCTCAGTGGTCGCGGTGCTGAGCGTCGTTGTTTATCACGCCGCGAAGAAGCGCGGCCACGTCTACATCGGCGACTGAGGTTCGGGCTCTGATGTTCTGACCTGCGCCGAAGCGCCCACTGCTGTCCTGGGAGAGACCAATGTCGAGAAACGAGTTCTTGTCCGCGCGCGAGCGCATGCTGGTACGCATCGCGCAAACACGCGATGATGCCTCTACAGCAGGCCTGCCGCATTGGGCCCGCACCGAGGACGGACGATGGACGTTCACATCCGACGGTGATTGGACTGGTGGCGCCTTCGTCGGCCAGCTCTGGCTTGCCCATCTGGCGGATCCGCAGCGCTTCTCGAAATCTGATGCGTATGCGGCGCTGGCCCGCATGCTCCCGCGAGCCGAACGGCGAACCGCATTCAAGGGCTTTGGCTTCTACCATGGGGGGGCACTTGGAAGCATCCTCCTCGGCGATGAAATGGCCCGCAACGCAGCGCTCACGGCAGCTCGATCCCTGGCTCAGATGTTCGACCCCAAATTGGGCTTGATTCCTCTTGGCCAGGATGCCGAGGAGGCCAGCGCCGTGGGCTTGGCCGAAAGCAGCATCGACTCCCTTCAGGCCACGGGCCTGCTTTACTGGGCCGCTGACCAGCTTGCCGATCAGCACATGGAGGAGGTCGCCAATGCTCATATGCGCAGGGTATTGGAAATCCACGTCCGGCCGGATAACTCGGTGATCCAATCGTCCACACTGGACCCGGAAACGGGGGCGGTACGGAGAACGCATACGCATAAAGGCTATAGCGACGTCAGCACCTGGGCACGTGCTCAGGGCTGGGGGATGCTCTACACCGCTCATGCCGCCATGGTTCGTCCGCAGGAGCCGATGTGGCGCGATTATGCAAAGCGCGTGTTGAACTGGTGGATCGACCATGTTCCCGGGGACCTCATTGCATTTTGGGACTTCGATGACCCCGCAATTCCGACTACAAGCAGGGATACCGCAGCCACGGCCATCGCGGCAGCAGCATCGTTGAGGCTTGCAGCAGCGCTCGGCCGAACCGACGGCACCAAGTACCGAGACTTCGCTGAGCGCACCGTGAGCAAGCTAGTCACCGGATATCTGACGTCCATTGGGCCAGGCGATCAGCGTCCCCCTGGAATGCTCACCGGAGGATGCTTCACCCGAAAGCAGGTTGCGCGCGATATCGACACAGCACCGAACGCAGAACTGATATTTGGCAGCTACTTTTTGTTTGAGTGTCTTGCGGTACTCACGGGCCTCGTGCCTGCTGGACGCATATAGAGGGACGGTCCCGGCCAAAGCTGGCGCAATATCCAGCAATTTCCGCGCGCGGGAAGCAGATCTCGAACTCAGAAATAGCGGAGCCGTTTTCGCTCTCCACCTCCGCGACCACGCTGCGAACGACGCTCGACCCTGCAAATTACAAAGAACATCGGATCGTGCCGCACCCTCCGTTCTGGCTTGATGGCAGCATTCGATTGAGCCGCATCGGGCCCGCAACAGCCCATACCTCATAGCCCTGCGATCCCCCCGGGTGCCGCTGAGTTGCAGGAAGCCGGCATTCTGCAAGAGAGGACCGGCTACGCCCGCGACCGAATCTACGCAGCTCCAAAAGTTCTCGCGATCATCAACCGTCCTTTCGGCGAAGAACCAATCTTTCCCGAGGTCGACCAGGACGAACTTTCAGCTGATCGGAGGAGGCTATGATCCCACTTCTCGCGATCCTCTTCGAAAAACCGCTGCAGGATCGGCCGCTTTGATATGCGGCGCGCACCTGCCGGATGGCTCGGATAGAAAGAGCTAAGCCCGCCAAAGCGGTGGTGCAGGCGCAAACGGGTGACGTCCTAAGGATCCGCGACCGGGCCGTTGCAATGCATACCCACATATGTATGCTTTTGATCCATTCGTTATCTGTTATACCACGTCCGCTGCGAAAGCGGTCACCCTGGCTTAATTGTGCGTCTGGGAAGTTTTCATGTTTGAAGCCGGCACGATATTGCGCCTGTCGCCCTGCTTGAAGGTCTGGCGAGTCCGCCGGCTGCGACACACTCCCGCTCCCGCAACGACCGTCCTCTTTTCAAAGCAAACGCCAAAGCCGGAAATTCGTCCGGCTCATCCAAGCGGTTCAGCAGAGCTGAGGCGTTGCAGCCCTTCCATCACGTGGCGAGCGTAGCGTGAATTTTCAGGTCACTGTCCTGAAGATCCTGGTGAGCTATCCTGACGGGTTTGCCGTCATGGCGGACCTCAAACGCGACATGGCAATCCTTGCGACCAGCGGCCGGGACTGGGCCGAGCGGACCAAGCGTTTGGGCTCGCGCGTACCGGATCTGGATATCTTCTCCCAGAAGTTGGTCGAGCGGCTGAGCGGAGGCTGGCGAATCACGGACCAGGGCCGCGCCGTCCTGGAATTCATGGAGGCACGGCCGCCTGTCGTGGCCGAGCAAACGACCGATACCGGCGGCGCAGAAGCGCAGCCGCCAAAAGCATCTATCCAGATTCCACTGAAGAGAATCCGCGGCCGGCGACGACGAAACGAACGACTGCGCGCCGCCCGGGAAAGAACCCGCGCGTCCTGATCCGCTTCGCAAGATCGGGCAGCTCGGCTGGCTTGCTGTGGGGCTCAGGAAGCTTCCGCTTCCTGAAGAGCGGCTTTTCTGCAAAGACGCACCAACCACCTGCAAAAGGCGCGACCGATCTCCGGGTTGTCGCTGCGATCAACTGCATAGGCGCGATAGTGCATGCCGCTCGGCGTCCGGGTTCCCGGCACAACATGCAAAACACCCTGACGCACCATGTCGCTCACGATGATTTCGGGAACCACAAGAAGGCATCTGCCTGTCATGACGGCGGGGAGCGCCAGATAATTATGGTCATATCGCGCGCCCGATTTGATGTCGTGCGAGGTCAGGTTCATCGCTCGCAGCCAAGTCGGCAATATGTCGGGCCTGGACGTGATGTTGAGGATCGGCGTCGATCGGACAATTGATATGTTCTTGCCTCCGACGTGACTTGGAGATCCGACGCAGACGAGTTGCTCATTGTAGATCTCCCAATCATCGGCCGGCTCGATAACCGACAGATCCCGCGTGATCAGGATATCGTAGTCATCTGAGGAGGTCGGCGGCGACAGTGAACTGACCACATCGACGATCACCCCGCCCATTTCAGCGGAAAAGGCCTGAAGATTGGGAATCAGAAAAGAATAGGCGAAGGTCGACAGTGAGGTGCGGACCACGATCCGATTGGTCTCCTGCCGGCTCCTGCGCCGCATCCGCTTGGCTGTGAAGCATACAGTATCGAGCGGTTCGGCAACGGTGCTTGCAAACAGTCTCCCAAATTCGGTCAGCTGGCTTCGCCGGCCCCGCCGCTGCATGAGTTCGGCGCCGAAGTAATCCTGGAGCACAGACAGATAGCGGCTCACAGAGCTCTGCGTTATGCTCAAGGCCGCCGCCGCGCGGGTGACGCTTCCCTCTCGTGCGATGGTCACGAAGACGCGGATCGCGTTGAGCGGGACTTCCTCGCCTTCGGCAGACATCTTGTGCTTCGCTAGCTCCTTGCCGGCCAAGTCTCTATCCTGAATACATTTCCAAAGGCGATTGTTGGATCACATTATTCGATGATTCCGGGCGGAATTCCGCTTATCTGCGGTATTGCGCGCTGGAAATCCTCTTTTCGGGCGATCTGTGTAGAATTGGGAACGACGACGGGGCCAAGGGCGTACTTTGCCTGCGAGAGCAGGGGCGAGTCATTGTCGTAAAGACGCTTTGCGTCCCGTACGCCGGCCGGTTACGCCCGTTGCTCACTCGTCGCCAAAGGAAACCGCGGTCGCTGGCGTTACCAGCACTGCAACTTGTATGAGCCGGACGGCACCGGCCCTTCTTAGCGCAAGTAGCGGGTCTCTGCTTTCTTAACCTCGTCCATGCGCTGCAGCCGGAAGATCTCTTCGACCGCGACAATCTCCTTGTGGACGTTTTGCACGCCACCATCGGCGATGATGCGCCGAAAGGTTTGTTGCATGGCCGTGACGGCAGCGCGAATGCCGTAATTGCCATAGATCATCATCCGGATGTTGCCGAGGGCCTTCACCCGCTCGGCATCGAGATCAGGATAGGCGTTGGGGACGATCACGAGCGGGACTGCTCCCTTCCAGGCCCTCGAAAAACTTTCGATCTCGCTGGGATCCTTCGTTTTCGAATGGATCAGAATCATGTCGGCACCAGCCGCCTCGTAGGCTCGTGCCCGCTCAAGCGCTTCCGTCTCACCAAGGCCAGCGATCAGGGCTTCGGTCCGCGCGATAATCAAAAAGGCCAGATCCCGTCTCGTCGCTCTGGCGGCCTCGATCTTTCCCTGGAATTCGGAAACGCGCAGGAGCTCCTGACGGCCGCCGGCGGCCAAACTCGTCACCTTGGGAAAGGTCTTGTCCTCGATGACAACTGCGCTGGCGCCCGCGAGCTCATATTCCGTGATGGCGTGGATGACGTTGATCGCATTGCCGTAGCCGGTATCGATGTCGGCAACGATCGGCAACGTGGTGCGGCCTGCAATGGCACGCAGCATATCGAGATGCTGCGTCATTGAGATGAGACTCATGTCGGCAAGGCCGTAAAGAGCGGAGAGCTCGAAGCCGGAGGCCCACAGGCCATCGAAGCCGGCTTCCTCGGCGAGCGCCGCGGAGAGCGGGCTATGGGCTGCCATGATGTGAACGAGGCCGGTTTCGGCCATGCGGGCGCGCAGGCGCTTGGCTGCAGACATCGAGAGGTCCTTCAGGATAGGGCCGCGCAGGCGGCGATGATGCGGTCACAGGCCCGGGCGAGATCCTCGAGGGAGGACGCATAGGAAACGCGGATGTAGGGAGAGGCCATGAAGCCGCTGCCCGGCACCACCGCCACGGCGAAGGCGTCGAGCAGATACATGGCAAAATCAGTGTCGGTTGCGATCAATTTGCCATCGGGTGTGCGCTTGCCGAGAACGCCCGCGCAGGAGGGGAACACGTAGAAGGCACCGTCCGGCATCCTGCAGTTGAGCCCCTCGGCCTGGTTCAGTTTGGAGACGACCAGATCACGCCGCTGCACAAAGGCACTCGCAAACTCCCTTACATGATCACGGCCGCCGGACAGCGCCTCGATGGTCGCATATTGGGAGATCGAACTCGTATGCGATGAAGTCTGGCCCTGGATGAGATTCATGGCTTTGATCAGGGGCAAAGGTCCAGCGCCATAACCCACACGCCAGCCCGTCATTGCGTCAGCCTTCGAAACGCCATTGACAGTCAGTGTGCGGCCGGACAGGTCGGGTGCAACGGCTGCCATGGTTGCGAACTCAGTGCCATAGGTCAGCTTCTCGTAAATGTCGTCTGACAGAACGTGAACCTCGCCGTGCCGGCGCAGCACATCCGCCAGGGCCAGCAGATCGTCTTTGCTGTAGACAGCACCGGTCGGATTTGATGGCGAGTTCAGCATCAGCCACTTGGTGCGCGGGGTGATCGCAGCTTCCAGAGCGTCCGGGCGCAGCTTGAACCCATGGAATTCGTCGCAGGAGACCATGACCGGCCTTCCACCTGCGAGCGCGACCATGTCGGGATAAGATACCCAGCAGGGCGCCGGGATCGCGACCTCGTCGCCCGGATCGAGAGTGGCGAAGAGTGCGTTGAACACGACCTGCTTGGCGCCACAGCCGACCGTGATCTGGTCGAGGCTGTAGTCGAGGCCGTGATCGTGCTGAAAACTCCTTCGAACCGCCTCGCGCAGCGGCTTGATTCCGGCGACCGGAGTGTACCTCGTGCGGCCATCACGAATGGCGCGAACGCCGGCCTCGCAAACAGAGGCAGGCGTGTCGAAGTCCGGCTCTCCCTGGCTGAGCGTGATGACATCGACGCCAGCTTCACGTAGCTCGGCGGCTCGCGCCGTCATGGCCTTGGTTTCGGAGGGACGGACGAGCTTGAGACGTTCGGCGATAAGGGACACGATTTCGAACCTGCACAACGCGGATGCACTTTTCGCCGGGGCTTGTACCCGCTAGCGAGCGGCTCACCCAGTTGATCCATCGCTCTTCTCGATTAGACGATCGAATCTCGCGATGCATGTGACACGCTCGAACTCTCGTCCTGCCAAAGGCGGATGGAAGATCAATGGCCTATGCCCCACAAATCGCACGCGATTTGCCTCCTGTCCTCCACCCCTGGTGCTTTGCTCGGCATCGGCGCCGACCGCTGTCGAACCCCGCGATCGAGCGGCCGTCATATCTTTCGATCACATCCGCATCCACCATCGCGTTGGTGCAAGAGAGCATCGAATTGTTCGATGCGCGTCATCCAACCGTAGCACATTAAGCCTTTAAGGCCGGCTAGTCCCAGCGCTCAGCTCATCCCAGCGCTTGGGGGCGCGGGATATCGACCGAACGGCCCACGGTCACTGGAAACATCGGAAATGGCATCGGTCTCGATAAGCGGCATCCAGAAAAGTTTCGGCCCGGCAGCGGTTCTGCGCGATGTCTCGCTGTCGATCGCCGATGGCGAGTTCCTGACGCTGCTGGGTCCGTCCGGATGCGGCAAATCCACGCTCCTGCGCATCCTGGCGGGCCTGGAGATGCAGGACGCCGGCTCGATCTCGATCGGCGAGCGCAGTGTCGATGGACTGCGCCCGAAGCGCAGGGACGTCGCCATGGTGTTCCAGTCATATGCGCTCTACCCGCACATGACGGTGGCCGCCAACATGGCCCTGCCACTTCGGATGCGCCGTCTCTCAGCCATCCAGCGCTGGCCTTTTGTCGGCCGGCTCCTGCCCTCCGTGACGAGATTGGCCGCCGAGATCGATACGGAAGTCACGCGCACCGCCAAGTCGCTCGGAATCGGCCACCTCCTTGCCCGCAAACCCGGCCAGCTCTCGGGCGGCCAGCGCCAGCGCGTCGCTGTCGGCCGGGCCATGGTCCGTCATCCCGCGGTCTTTCTGATGGACGAGCCGTTGTCGAATCTCGATGCCAAGCTACGCGTCCAGATGCGCACGGAAATCAAGGAATTGCATCAGCGGCTCGGGAGCACTTTCGTCTATGTCACCCACGACCAGGCGGAGGCGATGACGCTGTCGGACCGGGTCGCCGTCATGCTCGAGGGCGAGTTGCTGCAGGTTGCGCCGCCTCAGAACATCTACGCCGATCCTGACGACCGGCGGATCGCCGAATTCATCGGCTCGCCCAAGATCAACATGCTCGATGGCGTGGTCCGCGAGCGCGGCGCAATCGACGTCGTCGGCTCGACGCTCGCCATCGACGCGGACGCGCTCCCCGGCACGCCGCTCACGCTCGGCATCAGGCCCGAGAACTTGCACCTAACGGATCATGGAGGGCAGGGCGCTCTGACCGGCTCGGTGCGGATGATCGAACATATGGGATCCGATCTTTTCGTTCACCTCGATCTTGCAGGCCTCGATCATCCCTTCATCGCAAGGCTGCTTGCCGAGCGGGCCCCTCATATCGCACCAGGCCAGACCTTGCATCTTGGCGTGCGGCCGGAGCGCGTCCTGCTCTTCACCCGCACCGGGCGCCGGCTGCGTCGGCAGGACGAGGCCACACCAAGCTCGGTCACCCCCTTCCGGGACGTCGCCCAATGAGCCGGCCTGCCGCGACAATGGAGTCCGCAGGCACGATGGCGCAGGCGGGCGATCGCGGCGCCTCCCAGCTGCTCTCGGCTTCGCCAGCGAAGCGGCGCGCCTTTGCAGAAGGCGCAACGGCCTGGATGCTGGCTGGACTTGCGGTTTTCCTGCTGCTCGCTCTGTTCTTCGTCCCTGTGCTGGGCGTCGTTTTGATCGCGCTGACGGATTGGCAATTCGGATCTGCCTCCTTCTCCTTTGTGGGGCTTGCTAATTTCCGCGAGGTCTTCACGGACCAAGGTTTTAGAGCCTCGCTTCTCAACACCATTCTCTACGTTCTGATCGTGGTACCAGGCACGGTCGTCTCTGGGCTTGCCATCGCGCTTCTGATCGAAAGCGGCCGGTCATGCCGGGCATTCTACCGCGCCATTCACTTTCTGCCCTTCATGGCAACCCTGACCGCCATGGCGATCGCCTGGGAGGCGCTACTGCATCCAACAATCGGCCTCATCAACCAGACGCTTGCAGCAATGGGCCTGCCCACCGCCAACTGGTTGCGTGACGAGAATACAGCACTCCCCGTGCTGGCTGTGATCGGTATCTGGCAGAACCTGGGCTATGCGATGGTTCTGTTCCTTGCGGGTCTGAAAAGCATACCGCAGGATCTCTATGACGCCGCCAACGTCGATGGCGCGGATATGTGGCTGGACCGGCTGCGAACCGTCACGCTGCCCATGCTCGGGCCCGTCACGATGTTCGTCGTCATCGTCGTGGCTCTGAGGGCGTTTGAGGCCTTCGACACCGTAAAGGTGTTGACGCAAGGCGGCCCCGGTCACGCCTCCGAGCTGCTGCTCTACACGCTCTATCGCGAGAGCTTTGAATATCTGCGTACCGGATATGGCGCGGCGGTTGCGGTCGTCTTCCTCTTGATCGTCGTCACGCTCACTCTCGTCCAGACCCGCATCGTGGACAAGAAGGTGCACTATCAATGAGTCAGGCCAGTTCCAGCTTGTCGATGCCTTCAGGCATTCTTCGCCATGCCGTTCTGCTCCTGACCGGGGCCGTGATCCTTCTTCCTTTCGTCTGGATGATCTCGCTATCCATCAAGCCACCCGGGGAAATCTTCCGCGCGTCCTTTTCGTTCTGGCCAACGCATTTCTATGGCATCGAAAACTACGGCAAAGCGCTCACCGAGGCCCCGCTACCGCGCTATATGGGCAACGGCCTGCTCGTCTGTGCCTTGATCTTGATTTTGCAGGTTCTGGTCTGCGCGCCTTGCGCTTATGCACTCGCAAAGCTTCGCTTCGCCGGTAGAGATCTGCTGTTCGGCATGGTGCTCATTGGGCTTTTGCTGCCACACCAGGTGCTGTCGCTCCCACTCTTCATCCTTGGATATCAGCTCGGTATTCTTAATACTTACGCTGCGCTGATCTTTCCCTATGTCGTATCGCCATTTGGGATCTTTCTGTTCCGGCAGTTTTTCAAGACCATCCCTGACGACGTGGTTCACGCCGCCCGTCTCGACGGGCTATCCGAGCTTTCAATCGTCTGGAAGATCATGGTGCCGATGGCCGCACCAGCGCTTGCTGCGTTCTCGATCTTCTCGGTCGTCGGTCACTGGAACGATCTGTTCTGGCCATTGATCGCCGTGCGGGATGAATCATTGATGCCTCCGCCCCTCGGCATCATGGCCTTCAAGAGCGAGGAAGCCGGAAATGATTACGGCCCTCTGATGGCCGCATCGACACTCGTCGTTCTTCCCTTGGTCATTGCCTTTCTCGCCGCTCAGAAATGGTTCGTCGAAGGAATCACGGGTGGAGCGGTCAAGTAGGATCATGAAGCGCAAATGACTCTGACCCGCAGAAAAGCCATCATCGGGCTCTGTGCCGCCGCCATGCCGACCGGGCGAGCGGCATCCGTTACTCAGACACGCCTGAGGATCAGCGCGCCAATCGGGATCCACCAAAAAATGCTTGGTGAGCTCGCGTCTCGATTTACAAGGCTCAACCCGGCAATCACGATCGAGTTTGTGGGCAAAGGCGACAATTGGGATCCGCTGCTGCAAGTCACCTTGCGCGAGGGCCTTGTCAACGGCCTGCCGGACGCGACCTGGCAGTCGCTGACCTACGCGCCTCTGCTGGCCCGCCGCCGCTACCTGCAATCTCTCGATGCTCTCGCCGGCGGCCGCCGAGCCTTCAATGAACTCGGCTTGCCAGGGCCGCTGCTTGAGTCCGTATCCGGCGACCGTGGCATCCTCGCGATGCCGTTCGGCACCACGATCCCTGTCGTCTACTTCAACAAGGACTTGCTCCGTCGCGCCGGTTACACAGCCGCGCAGCCTCTCGCGACATGGGACGAGATCGTCGAGATAGCCGGAAGGATCTCGGCGCTCGACCAGACGCTCATCGGCGGCTTCGTTGAATATGACGCGAGCAACGCCTGGATATTTCAGAACCTGGTTGCAGGTTTCGGAGGGCGTATGATGACCTCTGATCTTTCCGGTATCGCCTTCGACGCGCCCGAAGGCCGAAGCGCCCTGGAGCTTCTCTGGCGGCTCGGTGACGCAGGTGGGCCCAACATGAGCCGCGAGCAGGCCCGGCAAGCGTTCAATGCCGGTGCTTGTGGAATTCTGATTCGATCGGCAAGCGGAACCACTTCCGTCTCCAAGGCTGCGGAAGGACGTTTTGAGCTGATGGTCGGCCGCTTGCCTCTCCCAAGTCCGAATGGCCGTCTCGTGGGAGCCGGCCACGGATTCATGGTCTTCACAAAGGATCCGGATCGTCAGAAAGCGCTTTGGGCCTTCCTGCGCTTTGCTGCGGAAGCCGAGGGGCAGATGATTCTGGCACGGCAGACCGGCTACATGCCGGTGAACGTGTCGGCTCTCGCAGATGCAGCCTTCCGCAAAGAGTATCTGCGGATCAATCCCTATCACAGCGCGATCGTTGACGCGCTGGAGTTCACCACGGACCAGTTCTCGTTCCCCAAGGACAATACGGTCAAGATCACGGACATGATGGCCGACGTGATGCGCGATGTGGTCGTGCACCGCACCAGGCCGGACGCCGCGCTGAAGGCCATGGCCGATCAGACCCGCAAGCTCTTGAGCTCTTGAGCTGCTCTTCATTCAACCGGGACCCCTCCATGACGCTGTCTTTTCGTCCAAGCGACGTTCTGAACATGAGCGGCAATCTGCCGCCCAAGGTGCCACACGTCTTCGATGACGCCTATCGCGCCGCCGTTCAGCATGTGATGAGCAGTTGCGAGCCCAGCCATCTGATCGGCGCGCACCAGTTTCGCGGCAGCGAACGCGATCGCGCGCTGGGTGCGCGTTTTGTCGGCCGCCGCATGCCGGAGAGTCCCGCGGCAGACAGAGTGGTGGTTGCAAATGGCACGCAAAGCATTCTGATGATGCTGCTTGCGGGTATCGTGGGCCCAAATCGGCGCCTCGCGATCGAGGCTCTGAGCTACCCGACCGTGCAAACCTTCGCCCAGCATCTCGGCTTCGAACTGTCGCCCGTCGCGATGGACGGCGAGGGCGCCGTGCCGGAGGCGTTGGAGGCAATTTGCCGTACTGAGCGGCCAGCAGCCTATTATGCGATGCCGACCATCCAGAACCCGACGACGGGAACGATGAGCGTCGAGCGGCGCAAAGCCATCGCAGAGATCTGTCGGCGCTACGAGGTTGCGATCATCGAGGACGACATCTACAGCCTCCTGCCAAAGGACGCCCCACCGCCGCTCTCGAGCTTCGCACCGGAGATCTCCTGGTATGTGCTCGGCACCGCCAAGTCCTTGTCCGCCGCGTTGAAGATCGCCTATGTGGTGGCGCCAAGCGCCGAAGCCGCGGCGGAACGATTCTGGCCTGGCGTGCGCGCGACCTATTGGATGTGCGCCCCGATGAACGGGGCGATCGTATCGTCGCTGATCGAGACCGGCGCCGTCGAGGACATTATCGAAGCGGTGCGGGCCGAGACGCGGGTCCGTCAAGCCATGGTCAGCGAGAGCGTCTCCAGCCCCGACCTTCGCAGCCGGCCGGATTGCCTGCACGTCTTCCTGCCGCTGCCGGCGGACCGTCCCGCCAAAGATTTCGTCGCCAGAGTGCGGGCCTTGGGCGTCGACGTCAGCCCAGCCAGCACATACGCGATGAACGACAGCCCGGCGCCAAACGCAATTCGCTTTGGCACGGGCACGCCGCGGGATCGCGCAGCCTTCGAGCGAGGACTCGCTGCGATCACGAAGGTCTATCGGGGATAGGAGATAAGCTGTGAACGAAAAACCCAAACAATCATCGAAAATTTGGACCGATCTCGATATCGATGCGCCCGGCAAGCAGACCGGCTTCCTTTGGCTGCCGCTCGCGGTGCACGACCGCTCCGGTGACGATGCCGGCTACAATTGCGAGCCGATTCCGATCGCGACGATCCGCAACGGAGAAGGACCGAGCGTGTTGCTGATGGCCGGCAATCACGGCAACGAATATGAAGGCCAGGTCATTCTGATGAAGCTGATCCGCGCGCTGAACGTCGAAGACGTGCGTGGTCGGCTGATCATCCTGCCGGCTGCAAATGCGCCGGCGGTCCGGGCCGATCGCCGCAATTCACCGCTTGACGACGGCAACCTGAACCGTCAGTTCCCCGGGGACCCAAATGGTGGTCCGACCTCGATGATCGCCCATTTTATCGAGAGCGTCATTCTGCCACGCGTCGACTATGTCGTAGACCTCCATTCAGGCAGCCGCAACGTCGAGTATCTGCCTTGCGCGGTGATTGCGCGGCCGCCTGATCCGGGCCAGCTCGAAGAGGCACTGACGCGTCTGCGCGTCTTCGGCATGCCAACGGGCATGATCATCGAACATTCGACCGGCGGGGATGGCGCATTGATCGGCGCCTGCCGCCGGCAGGGCGTCAAGCATCTGTCAACCGAGCTTGGTGGCGGCGGCGACGTTAATCGCGCTGCGTTGGAGCTGGCTGAACATGGCTTGGCGCGGCTCCTCCACCACGTCGGCGCAACCAAGCGCCCTCTGAGCGATCGCGCTGCGCCTGAATGCCACTTCGTCGCGCGCGTTCTCAGCCGGGACTATATTTATGCCGACAGCAGCGAGCGAGGGCTGTTCGAACCCTTGGTGGGCCTTAACGACAGGGTTGCAGCCGGCCAGGTGGTCGGCCGAATCCACTTCACGACGACTCCATGGCGGGATCCTGAGCCGGTTGTCGCCAAGACCGACGGTATCGTGCTCACAAGATGGCTACCCGCGCGAACCGGGCGCGGCGATTGCGTCTTTGCTCTTGGCCGAGACTGGTCGCCCTCTCGCACCGTCTGAAGCATCTTAAGCCCGCGCCCAGGCGGCCCATGGCGACGGACCCACCGGTCCTTTGCCGTCTCGCTTTCACTCCAACCGAGGTCATTTCGTCATGTCTACCCAGATCTCCCGCGGCGGGCAGCCAGCCTCCACAGAGCTGATCGATCCCGACATGTCGGTCGCGATGGCGACATTGGCAGAAATGGTAAAGGCCGATGGCGGGCCGCCCACCACTTTTCAGGGAGACCGAGACCAGCAAGCAAGGTTCGCTCCTTTCTGGAACGAAGGCTCACCTGAGATCGGGACGGTTGTTCCTCTTTCAATTGACGGGGCGCGCGGCCCGATCAGAGCCCGCCTCTACAAAAACGGCGAGGGAAGGCTGCCCGTAACATTGTTTATGCATGGTGGCGGCTTTGTTCGGGGTTCTCTCGATCATTGCGACTGCATCTGCCGACGATTGGCCGAGGATGGAAGTCTAGCGGTGGTCTCGACCGAGTACAGTCTGGCGCCCGAACATCCCTATCCCGCTGCTCTCGACGACATCGTCAAAGTGCTGGACTGGCTGTTTGCTTCAGCCGGGAATTACGGCCTTGATGAGAGCCGGATTTCCGTAGCAGGCGGCTCGGCAGGTGCAACTCTGGCAATGTCATCCACGCTGCGGCGGCGGGATCAGGGCAAGACTCTGCCCGCCGGCCTGGCGCTATTCTACGGCGCCTATGATATGATGAATACCGACCGCGAGAGCTATCAGCTGTTCGGCAATGGACAGTTCGGCATGTCGAAGGCTCGGGTCGAGCACTATATCCGAGCGCTCGTCCCCGAGGGCACATCACCGACGAACCCCTACCTCGCACCTCTCCATGCAGAGCTGAAGGGCTTGCCCCCGATCTGGATGGCGATCGCGGAGCTCGACGTGCTCCGTGACGATCAGCTCGAGATGGTGTCGCGGCTGAAGGCTGCCGGCGTTCCCGTTGAGGTTCGGCGATATGATGGCTTGATCCACGGCTTTGCCAATCGCGTACGCATTGTGCCCCGCGCTGGCGATGCCCTCAGAACCGCCGGCCAGTTCCTGGCGGGCGTTGGCGTAAAGCATGTGAGCTAACCCTTGCAGTTACCTCGCACTTTGCCTCTTGAGCTTCCGCTTTCTCCCGTCAGCTTCATCGTCCAGAGTAAGTAAATGTTCCGACAAACCCTTCTCCCGCTGCTCTTGCTGATAGGCGCGTGCTCCGGGCCGGCCGGGGCCGTCAATATCGACGTCGTCTCACTCGGCTCGCTCATTCCGCCTCAACTCGTGGAGACGTTCAAGACCGAACAGCCGGATATCAAGGTGACCGTGCGCCCGCCGGCCGTCGATTACGATGACCTTACCCAACGTTTGCTCCGCGACAACATCACCGGGACAGCGCCCGATGTCGTTTTTCAGGGCTACAATCGCTCTGAACTGACCACGCAAAGAGGATTGGCGGTGTCCCTGTCGCCGTTCCTGGATCAAGACAAATCCTGGGTTGAGAGCAACTACCGCGCGGTGTCGGAGGATCTCTGCCGGAGCAACGGCCAGCCTTACGGCCTGCCGTTCATCGTCTCCTTGCCAATCATCTACTACAACGCAGAACTCGTGCGGCGCGCCGGCGGCGATCCAGACCATCTCCCGCAGACATGGCCGGAGATCACCGCCCTGGCTGCGAGAATCACAACTCTCGGCAGCAATCTCGTCGGCGGATTCTTCGATTACGCCTCCGCCGGCAATTGGACGTTCATGGCGCTCATCGAGTCGCAAGGGGGCCGAATGATGTCAGCCGGCGATCGCCAGATCACGTTCAAGGGATCAGAGGGGCTGCGTGCACTCGAAACGCTCAGAGATTTCGGCAAAGCAGGCCAGGTCGATATGCCCCGCGAACAGGCTTATCAAGCTTTCTCGGCCGGAACGATCGGGATCATCGTGACATCGAGCGGATTCCTCAAGACGCAGCTCAAAAACGTGAAATTTGATTTGCGCACGGCGCCCATCCCGCTCGTGGACAAAGGCCGGCTGCCGGCAGGCGGCAACTGCATGATGATGATCACCCGCAAGCCCGAGCGCCAGAAGGCCGCTTGGACCTTCATGAAGTTCATGGCGAGCCCGAAGGCACAAAGCGTCATTTCCGAGGTAACCAGCTATCTTCCGGGCAACCATCTGGCCATCGCAGCGCTTGAAGCGTCGATGCCGCCTGCCGACCCCCGGATGGCCTCGATACGGGCGGCTAACAGAGCGAGCGGATGGTATTCGTTCCCGGGCGACAACTCGCTCAGGATCACCGACCGCATCCGCCTGCTGCTGCAGGATGTGGTGACGCAGCGCCGCTCACCCGACGCGGCCATGAAGGAGATGACCGAAGCGGTCCAGCAGTTGCTCCCGAAATGACGTCACCTGCGAAATCAGAGGCCTTCGGCCAGTCCTGCACGGGCCGCAGCGCGAGGCGCCCCTGCCGCTCGAGCCCGTGAATCTCGCACACGAGCGTCTCCCGAGCTCGGAGGCCGCATCGTGTTCCAACTGCCCTAGCGATCGGACCGGGCTGCCGTCCCACCAACTTCCTGCTCTCTTTCCGGAGGAAACCGCCGTGAGTGATCCAATTCACAAAGTTCGATTCCACGGTGTTGCAGCATACGAAATCCTTGCACCCGATGGCAGGCGAATCCTGCTCGATCCGTTCTTCGCCGGTAATCCCGCCTGTTCAGTGGCCGCCGAAGATTTCGATCGCGTCGACCTCATTATCGTCACGCATGCGGCTCGGGATCATCTGGGTGACACGCCGGCGATTGCCAGACGTACAGGCGCGACGGTCTTGTGCGGCAATGAAGTCCAGGCCTATTTGCGGGCGCTCGACGTTCCGCAATCTCAGATCAGGCCGACGGCTTGGGGCATGCGCCTCGAGATCTGCGGTTTCGAAATCCAGACCATCGAGTGCCGGCATTGCTCAGGCGCGACGATGCCGGACGGGTCGTTCGTTTCCGGCATTCCCTTGGCTTACATCATCGAGCTCGGAGGAGGCGTGCGCTGGTATCACCCGGGTGATACCTCCTTGTTTTCCGACATGCGCCTGCAGGGCGAGCTCTACCAGCCCACCATCGGGTCGCTCGGCATTGCCAACCCGAGCGGCATTGCAGACCCAAGGCCAGGGCGCAAGCTCACCACGGATCTTTCACCGCGCGAAGGCCTGTTGGCGGCCCAGTGGCTCGGGCTGAAGACGGTTTTGCCGTGTCACTACACTGATCCGGACGATCCGCTGGTCCGTCAATTTCAGCGCTGTCTTGAAGAAGCGAAAGCCGCCGGTGAGAGGGTTCCTGAATCGCTCGTCCTGATGCCGAGTGAGTGGATCAGCCTGGATTCGAACGGAAGCGTTCGGCGTTTGTCGGGGGCGTGAGGGGGCCGGTCGCAGCCCCCCTTGAGCCAACTGGCGATCGGAATTGGCATCTGAGAAACACGGACCTGATTTAATGCACGAAACACCTCGAATTCTCCTTGTCAGCTTCGACGGACTGCGTCCGGATCTTATCAGCGCCGAGCTCACCCCAAACTTGTGGCGGCTGAAAGCGGCCGGGCTGACGCTCGCAAACCATCGCACCGTGTATCCGAGCGAAACCCGGTCCGCATTCCCGAGCCTCGTCACGGGCACGACGCCAGATCGTCACGGCATGGTCGGCAACAAATATGTCGACCGCTCAGTCGCGCCAGCGCGCTATATCGATACGTCGGACGCTGTTCTCCTGCGCGAGCTCGATGTGGAGAGCAACGGGCGGCTGTTCTCGGCGCCTTCGCTTGGCGAGCTCCTGGCCCGCAATGGCCGTAGCTTGGCGGTGCTAGCCACCAATACGCCGGGCACGACCAGGCTCTTCCACCACAAGGCCGAAGACTTCGGGCATGTCCGTCTCTCCGGCCACTTCTCTGAGGCATGCACGCCTTCCAGCGTCCTGGCCGAGATCGAGGCGCAGCTCGGGCCGCTGCCCCCGGCGCCGCCCAAGGTAGAGCCCGACCGCGCCGGGCAGGATTGGATCACGTCGGCTTTCCTGGATTATGTGTGGCCGAGATGCAGTCCTGATGTCACCATTCTCTCGTTCGGAGAGCCTGACGTGACGTCCCATTTCCATGGCACCGCAGCCCACGAGACCAAATCCATCATCGCATATTGCGATCGCCAGTTCGGCCGCGTGCTCGACTGGTGGGACGCGGAGGGCAGGGCGGCTGGTGTACAGATCTTTGCCGTGTCGGATCATGGCCATATCACCGGCCATACGCGCGTCTCTGTGGCCGACAGCCTGAGCGCGGCTGGTTTTTGTCCGGGGATTGCCCCTGGTCCCGGGGTCGACGTCGTGGTCGTCCCAGGCCAAGTCGGCGCAGTTTATCTCGAAGAGCCAAATGATGCGAAAGTTGCGCGTCTGGTCGCGGCGATCACGACCGAGCCATGGTGCGGTTTGGTCTTCACGCGGGCAAAGGATGAGGTGGAGGGGATTGCCCCGGGCAGCCTCTCGAGCGCCCTCGTGTTCGCAGACCACGCCCGTGCGCCGGATGTTGCGTTCTCATTCCGCACCGACGATAGCGTCGATGCCTTCGGCCTTGTGGGAGGGACCTTCTACGACAATGATCGCCGCACGGGGCTCGGCCTGCACGGCGGTCTTCACCCGAACGAGCTTGCGGCACTCGGCATCGTTGCCGGCACCGCGTTTCCACGAACCGGGGTTTCGTCTTTCTCGCCATCAGGAATTTGCGACATCGTACCGACCATTCTGCATCTACTTGGGCTGTCTTCAGCGCCTAACATGAGGGGCCGTGTGCTTCACGAAGCGCTGTCGTCAAAGCCCCACCATCTCGGCCTGCGCGAAGAGCGCTCAACAGCACGGCTTAGACATTATATCCAGGTTCTCCGCCGGGAGCATGTCGGTAACGCCAGCTATATCGCCGGCGGCTGGATTGAGTGATGAAGCTACCATGCCTCGCGAACCAACTGCCCCCGATTTATAGCTGCGTCCTAGACTTTTGGCCCTGTGAGAGCGCTCAAGGAGAGGAAAACCAGGAAGCCCCGCTATCCTCCGACTAGGGCTCGGACGAACTCCTCCTTTCGCGGCGGCCGACCACAAGAGCCCCTTTGCGTCTTCCAGGCCGCAAACGTGGCTCGACAAGCATATCAGCGTCAACCGCCCGCTCGAACTTACTGGAAGGCTGCGCAGCCCATCTGATCGACGCGCTGCGCAACCCCCGAGGGCTTCTAGAAGAAGATCGATGTCGATGCGGAAAAGTTCAGAGCATGCCCCGTCTGGGGCGTATACGTGATGCTCGTCGGGTGATCGATATAGGACAAACCGATATTCGCGTAGACGCCCGGTGCAAGATGTGCGGAATAAGTCGCCGAGATCGCCTTGCTATCGCTATGCGCGAGATTACCGGCAGCAAGAGCCGTTTGCACAGCAATGTTGCTCCAAACGGTTCGGGTCGCAACGAGCGAAATCTGATCGGTTGGCCGCCAGTCGAACGGGCCCTTCACGTAGAAGCGGAGCTCATAGTACTGCGCGACTTTGTTCAGGTCAGGTGGCGCACCCATGACGGAAAAGCCACCATAAAGTCCGCGCGAAGCAAGTCCTTGCGCATCGCTCTGCCAGAGCTGCCTGTCACCGGCTACGTAGTAAAAATTGTTCTCGTTCGACCGAGGCTGTTTCGGGAAGGCGAGATTTGTATAACGGCTGTTGTTGACACCAACGCCAGCTCGGACCCATGTCTCGACCGACCCAGGAGCAGCTTTCGCCTGATAACCAGTCTCGTCCATGAAGAGAACGCCGGTGTTCGGCGTGCTCAAATCGAGGCCCGTCGGATTTTGCGTCACTTCAGTTGCGACGCCGTCGGGACTGATCGAGCGCTGAATGGTGGCCTTAGTGTACAGGTTCCTATCGAAATTGTACCTGACGTTGACAGCCGGGGTTGGCGTCGCGTTGCTGCTCTCGCCACCCTGATACAGAATGTTGGAAGAAGGGCCAAACACGTTGGCACCCGCGTTCCCGCCAACTGTCGGTCCGAGGAATTCGTTTGCGTTTCTAAGATAGCCAAATTTCAGCTCAACCTTACGGTCGAATAGCGTCTGGTAGTAGGCGATCTCGTTGATGCCCCACCGGTCGGGCCCTCCCGGTTGCCAGCTCCAGGCCTGATGCTCAGTGCCCACAACGATCTGCCCGTCAGGGATGCCGTACCGGCTGAGATCATAGACCACCATCATGTAATTTACGGTGCTGTAGGTGGGATTCTGGCCATTGTACAGCTGCTTGGCGATGGTGCTCTTCGCTGCGTCGGGAAGCAGGTTGTTCGTGTAGGTATTCTGGGTCCAGCCGATATAGCCGATCCCTGCCTCTGCCAACGCGGATCTTACACCTCCGATGTCCCGATCGACTGTGTCGGCGGGTCCAGGAATGTTGACGGACAATCCTTTTTCTCGAAGATTCTGAAATTTGGCGAAAGGATCAATCTTTTCCTGACGCATGTCCCCGCCGCGAACGCGCACGAGGGCCGAGTTGGCTCCAGCCGGAACGGCTCCTGCTCGGAAGCTCTTCTCCAGTTTTCCGGCGGACTTCTTCTTTTGAGGCTTGATCTTGGCCGCTCCGATTGCGCTTTCATTTGCCGAGCCGACGGTGCTGACCGTTTGAGCCAGTGCCGGGCCGCCAAACAGACTTGCAGTCAGCGATAATGCGACCGCAAACCTTAGTTTGACACCTGACTGAACGTGAGGTCTGAATTTATCTCCCGGCGGCAACAGCTGTTCGCTCTGCAACCATCGTAGGCCGATCGTTTCAATTTGTTCAACTCGCATTAACCCCTCCGTGAACCAGCAGGTCTACTTGGAAGTGCTTCCATCGCATTCGCTTCACTACGCAGCGATGACATCCATCGCCTTATTCGATGCTTGAGCCCAAGCTGTGCGATTGAAGGACGTGAGGGTCAGGAGCCGGGCAGCCTCCGTAACCTCCTCTGGCGCGCTCCGCGGGATAAGGAAGACGGCCGTCTGGCGCACTCGCTTCTTGGGGCACGATCGCGTCGTTGGGGCGCAGTCCGCTTCGCGGCAGGGCGGAGCCAGCCCATGCCAATGAATGCGACGCCCGACCGCCAGTTGCACTACGCCTAAGAAACGCTTCAGATTCTGGCGCCGATCATCTCACATCAGCAAGGATCGCATCGACCCCATCGACACTTGCCGTGTCCGGGAACATCATTCAGCCCCCATGGTCGGGCACGAGACTTCGGCTCAGCTTCGCGCGTCTTTCAAGGAGGCACGCGCCTTTCAGCCAACTCTTGCTGACAGGCAAGACTTCAGCAAACGCAAGGCTGCGTTCAACAGCGCCGACATTCGCAAATGCCCGGCCCTCGGTCGCTCAGAAGCTCAAGCTTCGGCCGGTGGCCTCTCTAAAGAGACCATCTGCGCGCCCCAAAGATGGTACCAACTCTTGTATCCAGGTGTTGTACGGCCCGAAATCGCCGGCCTACCTATTGGCTCTTACTGCTTCCAGCCACAGCCAGAGATCGTCCGTGATGCCGAGCTCGCCGCATTGGTCGCTAACGTAGCGACAGCCTTCCTCAACAAAGCTGTCAGCGCCGTGCACACTCTTGAACTGCTCTATCTTGTTAAGATCAAAGCTCAGCGACCATCGACCTGATTTGAAGCTTATCGCTATCCCGAGCTCGGTCATGTCGGCCCACGTCATGAAGGACAATTGCTCAGATCCAGCTTGCCTTGCCCGCTTTCTCATCACAAGCGTTGTGTGCGCTTTCGTTGCATGTGACTGACATTAGATCGAATTATTCGATGAATGTCACATGCTGGAGCTTTATCAAAGCTACATCTGCGACAACCGTGGTTTGTCCGATGCGGGAGGAAACGACCGTTTCTCTGGCGCGGATGGACCCCGTGAGGGCCACGCCAAGAATTCGCGACTGCGATTGTGGTGCGAGACACTTGTCCGACTGAATGCGAGGTCAAGGAGAGGCCAATGCCGAAACTTCTGAGCGAAACCCAGGTCCAACAGTATAAGTCTGGTGGCTTTGTCTGTCCGATTGATGCGCGTTCGCCGGAGGAAGCGGCTCAGTTCTTCGCCCGGATGGAAGATCTTGAACGCCGGGAACGTGATCTGTGGACGCGGGCGAAGATGAAGCCGCATCTGCTGATGATGTGGCTGAACGATCTCATGCGACATCCGAAGATTTTGGATGCGGTTGAAGATGTTCTTGGCCCCGACATTCTGGCATGGGCCACAGGCCATTGTGATAAGAAGCCTCGCGATCCCGGCTTTGTAAGTTGGCATCAGGACAGCACATATTGGGGCCTTTCGGAGCCCAGCGTTGTCACGGCCTGGATCGCGTTGACGCCAAGCAACCGCGAGAACGGATGCATGCGGGTCATACCGGGGACCCATCACTCAAGGCCAACTGCCCCACAGGGATACGGCGGACAAGAACAACCTGCTCAGCCGCGGCCACGATGTTGAGGTCGAAGTTGATGAAAGGTGCGCGGTCGATCTAGAGCTCAGACCCGGCCAGATTTCCCTTCATCACACGATGCTGATTGACGGTTCGAAACCAAACTTTTCCGACGCGCGCAGGCTTGGCATCACATCGAAGCGACGGTTTGCGGATCTGCTATCGGCGATTCATTTTGAGTGTGCCGATCTTTAGCGGCTCGGCCGCCAACGCAAATGTCAGGTTCTGTTGTGACTTCTTCTCGTGCCCTCGCAGGGCCTTGACGATCGCAGCATGATCCGTGGTGAAAAGCAATTTCTGATCAAGGCAGGCCTCGACCTCCTTCGTAGGACGTTTGTCGGACCCGAGGCCAAGTATCAGGATTGGGCGAATCGTCGGCTTCACATTGATGCTGGGCGATGTCGCTCCGGCCTCACCCATGAGGGGATCCAATTCCCAGTATTTATCAGGATCAAAGAAGATCATGGGGGTCACTTCATCAAGACTCTTCGCGTAATAGTTCCGCTCCACGTCCTGATAAATCTCCCGCATGGTGCCGCCTCCGCCCCGGCCATAGACGATGCCGGCGCGCGAGTTGTTGACAAGAGCTTCCTCCCTCAGGCTATTTTGAAAATACTTCGCATAATGCGTCGCAAAGGGCATGGTCGGCTCTGCCCCGTAAAGCCAAGTCGGAATAGCAAGACTGACCGGCAGGATCTCAGGTGCCTTGCCTCGCGCGTCGAGGGCCGCTTTCAGCCATTTGCGTGCGCCATCGATCGCACCGAGCTTTTCCTCCTTGATGGTCCACGTATCGGTGAAAAGGTCGTCCAGAAGGGGCGCCCTTGGCACGGCACTTATAAGTCCGATGGCTTCGTCAAGCGGGCCAACGCTCTCGAATGATGAAAAGGCGACGCCGAGATGGGCGGCCTCCATCACACCCGGTCCTCCGCCCGTCACCAAAAGAAAGTGCTCGCGGGCAAGATCGCGCGCAAGATGGGCGATCGCTTTATAGGCTTTGTGGTCGCGCGGAAGGCTGTGGCCTCCCATGACGCCGACGAGCGGCCGTTGAACCGTCTTCAGAAAGATTCGTAGCGCATCGGCGATGGCGGCGTCGTGCGCCGCTTGCGCGGCGCGGACGGCGAGCGACGTCGGTACCGGCCCGCCGTCGGTCGCGAATTCACGGTAGATCGCAAAGTCCCGCGAAAGCGTGAAGCCCATGGGGTCCCACGGATTGAAGCCTCCCAGCAAGTCCTGCGCGGTGTACAGTTGGTTTGGCACAATGACGCCCACGGCAAAACCCTCAAGCAAAATGACAGAAATAATTCAGCGATCCGTTTCGACGGGCGTTATACACCTGGCGCACGCATTGCGCGAGCGGCATATTCGTGCATGATGCCATTCGAAGCGGGGGGAGTTCTCATGATCACGTCGGTGACGGTCAAAGCTTATGCTAGCCCGAGCTGCGTGCTCTTGACTTTCGACTGGAAGAGCGGTCCGGAACACGAAGATTTCCTGGGCTTCGCCATCCAGCGTGATCCCGGCTACGGGCGAGACCGAAAGCCGCAATTCCTGTTCAATAAGCTCGACTTCGTACCCCTGGCGGAGGACGCCCGTCCCAAGGGAAGCGACGAGGCGCCGATCCAGAAGTTCAATTGGTGGGACGGCGGGATCAATACGAGCGATCAGGGCCGGACTTTCGAGTACACGGTGATTCCAGTGCTCGGCACCGGCCCGGGCGATCTGCAGCTACGGCACGACGCAGCCGGGAAAAAATCCGTCACGGTGCCAAAACCCCTCGAGGGACAGATCGCCACCTATTTCAATCGCGCCGTCGTCAGTGCGCAAAGTTTTGCAAAGCAAAAGGACAAGTCGCTAGAGAAGCAGATGGATTGGCTGGCCAACGGCCTGCAAAATGCCGTCCCTCAGATCCTGAGCGACAGCGACGCGTTTGAATGCGCCATTTATCATCTATCGGACGATCGGTGGATCATTCCGGCTTTCGAGACCTTCAAAGGGCGTGGCTCGATCATCTATTTCGACAAGGCTGACGACACCAAGTCCCGCGCCGCCGCTCACAGGATCGCTGAGGAGCGACCCAATATCTCGATCCACAAGCGGGATGCCATTACCAAGCTGATGCACGACAAGTTCATCATCTCGTATCGGAAAAAGCACGAACACGCCGTCCTGATGGGATCGACCAACTTTACGCCCGAAGCCCAAACGGTCCAAGCCAACCTGCTTCATATTATCCATTCCCGGGAACTGGCCGCGCTGTACGCAGAGCGAGCGAACCTGCTGGCCAAGAATCTCGGCAAGAAAGATATGGACCCGCCGGACTGGACCGACGTCACGGACGTCGACGGCACCGAGATGCGCGTCTTCTTTTTGCCCGAGCCAGGCGAAGGCCGAAAGTTTCTCGACACGGTCACCGAGGCGGTCAGGAAGGCGAAGTCGTCCGTTCTGTTCTGCATGTACACAGCGTCCGACAAAGATCTTATGGAGGCGATCTTCGCCAAGGGGGACTCGCCAAAGCATCTGATTTACGGGCTTCTCAACAGCATCGACGACCCCGACAAGCCAACCAAAAAGGGCGAAAAGCGCAAGCTCCCCGAGATCGCCTCGACCATCTTCCACCGCTCGCAGAAAAACCCGGACACGCTCCCCTACGCCGCTTTCGGCGTCAATGCGCCACGCGGCTTTTTGCCCGAACTCAAGACCATCGACACGTCGCCCTTCGACGCGTCAGCCGCAAAAGGCACGGCAAAGCGCGCAAAGAAGAAATCGGGCGGACCGCCGCCCATCCATGTGCATCACAAGTTCATCGTGATCGATGGTGATACCGATACGCCCACGATCTACACGGGATCTCCTAACTTCAGCAAATCGTCCGAAAACTCAAACGATGAGAATGTGCTCGAGATCAAGGGCAACACGCATCTCGCCCAAGCTTATGTCGCCGAGCTGATGCGCCTCTACAATCACTATCGCGCCCGCGCGATCTGGAATAAAACGCACGAGAAGAAGGCGAAGCCCGGCTCGGTGGCCGATCCGCTCGTTCTCAAACGGACCCGGGACGAATGGGTGAAAGAAGCCTATGAGAGCGGCACCAAGGCGTCACTTGCCAGGGAGCGCGGTCTATAAGGACCGGCGGCCAGAGACCACTATCGATTTTCTATCGACGTTACTTCAACTTTGTTGTTTTGCATTTTTTTCAGATCGGCATCGATCCGAACAAGCCAATTCTAATTGAAGATATTCGATGGCTATGATGGCCCACACCTCTCGATCCTCGGCCCTTCTTCGTCTCTCCAAACGCTATACCGTCATTGCCGTCGCAGCCTGGACCGTCGCGGCGGCCCTGATTGCTGGAGTCTGGAAGATATACGAGTTTCAGACCGAGCAGGCCCGGCTCCTCAATGAATCGCTCGCAAAGCAACCGCCAGCTATTGTCGAGCGCGACGAACCGCCCAGTCAGGCCGCGCTCACCCGAAGGATCGAAGCGCAAAGGCCCTTCCTGCAGAAGAAGCTCGACGTCTTCTTCGAAATCGTTCAGCAGGCCCAGCGCCTCACCGAGTGGGAGCACGATCCCAAAGGTGAAACGTGGAAGCAGGCGACAGGGCGCTTTTGGGAATTGCGCTGGGGCGAATTGGAGATGGTCGCAGGCGCCGGCGTACGGAACGCCGCTCTGCTCGTTGGCCAGCAGGTTACGGAGACGGAGGAGCTTCCGAGCCGCGACAGGCACGATCTGCGATGGGCGGTTGAATGCCTGGCGGACGAGCTTCGGTTCGTGATCGAGCACGCGTGGGGGATCGACCGGAATGCGACACGCGAAAGCGTCCTGCCGGGGAGGGGGCGACCGGCAAGCTCCCCAATGGCTGTACAGCCGGAAATCGGGATCCCATCCATCCGCCGGGATGCAGCCCCTCAAGGCCAAAGGAAAGCTCCATCAGGCTCGGTCGTCACAAACTGAATAGGCCCCTCTGTTGCAAACGTCTGGAGCGTGAGATGAACATCCGCCGATTTGTCCTGCTTGTCCTCGTCTTCCTGCTCGGGGCAGCGCCGACCGGGCACGCGCGGGACGTCAGAATTGCGACCTGGAATCTTGGCTGGCACCTCAGTCAGGCGGAGGCGAAGGATTGGATCCGCGATTGCGGTCAGCCCTTCGCCCTCAATCCGACGACGGGCCTGTTTGAGCCCTCGACGACCGGAGCGACGAAGTCGGGTTGGGAGCTCAAATGGGGACGAAACGCCAAGATCAAATGGGATATCGCGGTAAAGCCCCCGTGCGACGTTTACCACGCCAATTTCAAAATCGTGCCGGTGACCGAAGCTGCCTACCAGAAACGCGCCCAGCAACTCCAGGACTTCATCCGGACGAACCTCGATCCTGACATCATCACGTTTCAGGAGGTCAGCGGCGCTCTAGCCGTTCGCGAGGTTTTGCCCAATGACGGTGCTGATTACGAGATTTGCTCCTTCGACACTTTCAAGGTCCAACGGCTCGCGATCGCATGGAAAAAGAACCTGGGGGTAGGCTCCGATTGTGCCGTCGTTGCGCCCCTATCCCTGCCGGACCTCGCCGCCGCAGATCAGGTGCGCCCTGGGCTATCGCTGACCCTGCAAATCGACGGCAAGCCACTACGCGTCATGACCGTGCACCTCAAATCCTCCTGCGTCAGCCCGCTCGAGGACCGCGGCAAACTTGATGGCGGGGGCGATGCATGTCCCATTCTCCAAAAACAGGTGCATCCATTGGAGAATTGGCTTGAAGCAAGCTCTGCCGGCATGCCCGTCATTCTGATGGGAGACTTCAACCGGAATCTCTCGCACGAGAAGAATTCCATCCCGAATTCGGCTGTTCGATCCGATGGAAGCGACCCAGTGTCTTCCCTTCCGCCCGGCGTGCTGGTCCGCAGTCTCTATGGGGAGGTCAATGATGGTGCCCCCGGTTCCAGCGCCCTTGCGCATCTTGAGCCGGAATGCCCGGTCAATCCTGTCGCCAAGCAGCTCTGCGAGCGCTCCAAACGTGAGCTGTTCGATCAAGAGGCCCTCAAGCCACTGACGAAGGCCGACAGCCTTGGCTGCCGGAATCCTGTGGGCCTCGATCAAATGCTTGTTAGCACGAGCCTGACGGTTGCAGATCCTGCCATCAAGGTTGCGATCGGTCGCTTCGGAGGAACGCGCCCGGCAGGACAAGGCCATTCCGATCCCTTGCTGGCGATTTCGGATCATTGTCCGTCGAAGGCGACGCTTCGTTTCTAGTGCGCTGTGACCGGCGTCGATTGCGCCCCATGCGGCATCCAACACGTTCATTATCCAGCTAGGAGAATGCGAGAAACGCCGCAACGGGATTGGATGCACTTGCCTTCAAGGATGGGCGAGCCATGAAAATATTAGGCAGCCGCGGCGCTTCGTTCCACCCCAGCAACGAATAGGCTTACGAACTGGCCTGTCGGCTGAGTTCAGAAGGAGATGAACATGCCTTTAGGAGAGAACCAGACTTCAGAGGAATCCATCGATGGTCAAAAGCCGGGCGATAAAGGCACCGGCATCTTCGCCGTCCCTGATCCCACAAGCCCTGGGGAGGGCGCCTTCAAGAAGGTCGTCGTTCCCGGCATCACCTACCCGGATTGCGTTCGTCGAGGTCAGAACTGCATTGTTTACAAGTGGCTTCCGAAGCAACTGGATCAAACGGCGAGCGACTGCCCGACCAAGGGCATTCTCTGCACGAAGTCCTGCGCTCACGACCTGTGTCTTTGCATCAACGGCACCTGCCAGTAGCACGATGGGCCGAATCCTTCTTTTCTTTCTGATCACGTTTGTGGTCTTCGCGGCCATTGTTGGCGGTCTCCTTTACACCGCAGATCATTGGATGCCGCTCCTCGCCGCGCGCTTTGGTAAGCCAGAAGAGACAAACAAGCTCTTTGTCGTGTTGCCGGCCGCCATCGCAACTGTCCTCGCGGCGCTCACGAGCGGGGTCGGCGCCCTGCTCCAAGCCGGCGCGCAACGCTCCATGAACAGGGATTTAGCCGCGCAGAAGGCGAAGATCGACGAAGACCTCGACAAGAAGCGCAACGATCTCCTCAAGGAGCTTGAAGATAAGAAGACAGACAACATGAAGATCCTCGAGGGGCATAAAACGAGCCTCGCAAAGGACCTCGACAAGCATCGCGACGAGATCAGCAGAAAGCGAGCCGAGCTCGATGAGCAGATCGACTGTTTAAAAGAGGCCCGCGACGTCGCCACCTATTATCGTTTCCACGTTGGACAGCTCCGTACCGGGACGTACTCGATCAAAGAAACAAAACCCTATCACTCCAAGTTGGCAATCATTCAGCACCGATTACCCGGCGAAAGCGAACTGCTCCGCGAGTGGCGTCACTTCACCGAATGGGGACACGCCTTGGAAGAGAAGGCCGAAAGGCGAAAGGCGCCTGGCCAGATCGAGGTGTGGGAGGAGATCGTTCCGGATCATGGCGCTCGCGAGCTTGGCCTGATCTTTGCGGGTAGCGCGCAGCGCGTTCTGGCGCTCATCGAAGAAGAAATGGCGAAGCTGCGCGCTATCCATTGAGCACGCGTGCGGTGGGTGCTAGGCCATTGGCGTAGCAAGCATGATCGGGCCGTCAGCGACATCATTCTGCTGATGTGGCGTCAAATACGAAGTCCCAATCTTCCTCTGGGTTGTCCCAAACTATGTCCGCCTCTGCCGGTGAGGCGCCTCGCGCTACACTGCGCGTCCGAGGGATTTCGGGCGGTCCGAGCCGATCCTCATCACAGGAGGACGAGCCGTGGCGGATTATAGGGAAGCATTTGTTAGGACCGATGTCGCCAAGCTGAGCAATGCCGTCGCGATTGCGGAGGCAGGCCGGAAGGGAGAGGTTCGCTTCTTCGGTGTCGATGCTTCGGCCGTCAACATGTGCCGCGTTATAGTGCGGGTCGCTTCGAGGAGATGCTCCGACGTCATCCGAATCACGGCAGCGGTATCCATCGTACCCTGGAACGTCGTATCCGTGCCTGGCGGGCGATCCACGGCGAGGAGCAGGAGGTAATCTTCCGCCAGACCCATGAGCCCGGCCAGCTCGGCCTCTCCGACTTCACAAACATAGGCGAGTTGGGTGTGACGATCGCGGACGCACCGCTGCATCATCGTCTCTATCACTTCCGTTTGAAGCCATCATAGAAGCGTTTTCTAAATTTGATGGTTGGGTGCAACAGCAGATTCGATCGGGCGCGGTGCAAGTAGGCGGTCAGATCAGGCTACCTGCCAAGACGGAGGGCACCCCAAATTGGGAGGTTCCACACGATGTGCCGCGGCTTCGCGGTGGGCGCCGCGGAGGTGCTCTTTCCGAAGTTTCCCCCGGCACCGTGATATGTTTACAGATCATTCATCGCGCAGAAGATCTGTTTACGGATCTTCTTGACTTCTCTTTATGATCCGTATACGGATCATTTATCTTTAGAATGATTCGGGAACGTATCATGACTTCCACTCCGGACCCACTGCTCCAGGAGCTCGGTCTGCGCTTTCGAGAAGCACGCATGGCTGCTGGCTTGTCCCAGCAGCAAATCGCTCTTCGGGCGAACATCAGTAGACCCCGCTATCGCGATATTGAAACGGGCGCCGCCGCTGCTCGCGCAACGACACTCGTCAACGTCGCGCGCGCCCTTGGCATGGAAATGATGTTGATCCCGCAGGCGCTGGTGCCCGCCGTTCAGTCGATGCTGCAGCCCGCCACCGACGATGATGATCGTCCCGCATTCACGTCAGATGTCGACGAGGAGGAACGGTCATGAATCGGGCTGTCCTCGCGGCTGAACGCATCCAATCGCTCGATATCTCATTGAACGAGCTTCCGGTCGGCACTCTTATCCGGACGCCGGGTGACTATAACGCATTCAACCTCTTGCCCGCTTACCGGAGCATGAAAAATCCGCCGATCTTCAGCCTGTCGCTTCGCTCAGCCGATGGCGGCCTCCGGCGCGATCCCAAACCTATACGCGGGGCGCTGCCTCCGTTCTTTGCGAACCTGCTGCCCGAAGAGAAGCTGCGCGAGGCGATGGAAAAGCACCACGCGGGGTCAGTCAGACCGGGAAACGACTTCGATCTCCTGGCTGCGCTCGGAACCAACCTGCCAGGCGCGGTACGCGCCGTGCCAAGTGACGGTGCCCCCTTTCCATCGGGCCCGGAGGCCGAGGGCAAGAACAAAGCACGCTTTTCGCTCGCCGGTGTTCAGATGAAGCTTTCTGTGATGAAGAACACAGGAACGGAGGGTGGGATCACGCTCGCCGTCAATGACGAGCAAGGGCAGTACATCGCGAAATTTCCCTCCCTCACGCACATCGGACTCTCGGAAAACGAATTCGCAATCCTGGCCTTGGCGGAAGCGTTGGGGATGGAAGTGCCGGCGCGCGAACTCGTCGAGAAGACGGAGTTCGCGGGCATTCCGGAAGAGTTCAATACCATGTCCACGGGCAAGGTGCTGCTGGTCCGCCGCTTCGACCGCGGCGCTGACGGCGCGCGCGTGCATATGGAGGACTTCGCGCAGGTCTTCGGCCGCTACCCGTCCGAGAAGTATACTGGCGCAGCGTATCACAACATCGCTGCCGCGCTCACCAGCGGCGTCTCCTTCGACGCCGCAATCGAGTTTGTTCGGCGTCTCGCGCTCACCGCGATAACCGGAAACGGCGATATGCATCTTAAGAATTGGTCGTTGCTTTACCCCGGAGATGGCCGGACACCAACGCTGTCACCTGTCTATGACGTACTTTCAACCATTCCCTACATTCCGAAGGACGGGCTAGCCCTCAGCCTCGCCGGCGAAAAGTCGTTCAAGGCGCTGACGCCGGAACGCTGGCGCAATTTCGCGAACCGCAGCCGTCTTCCAGAAGGGGCTGTGGTGACCGCCGTAGCTGAAATCGCGGCGGCCGTACGCGACAAGTGGTCAGCCCTACCAGAGCGCGACGTTGTGCCTGCGCAAGTCCTCGCGCGGATCGACGCACATGTCGACGAAATGACACCCATCCTTGACCCCTGAGGTCGGCAGGTCGAGAAATGCACATCTCCGGTCCCTGATCGTATTGGTTGTCTGACGAATGCGCTCCCTCACGGATTCCTAGCCGGCCTTCCGGGCATCATGCCAACCAAGACAGGCCGGCTCGTTCTCGAAGGTGACCTCCTGTCCCCCGCCGAGCGCAGCGACATTCGCCCGCGCGACAGGTCGTTTCTCGACCCTGTCCTAGAAGTCGGATCCGATGCGCGGCAGCAATCCTGGCCGCATACAAGGACGGGCGTCTGCCGATGAAGAAGGGCGCAAAGCCGGTGGACGCCCCGGCCGCGAAGGCCTATCTCGCGCGAGCGGACGAGCTGAGGACGCAAATCGCAGAACGAGAACGACGAGAGCGCGCGGTCAAACATCGTTGATTACAGAAAGCGACCTTATCTATGAAAGTCCGCGTGGCACCATGATTTCCGTGAGGGAGCGATTCGAGGGGATGACCGTGAGATAGCCGATCATGATCGGCATCGGGGTTTTATCGGTCCAGAATGCGCCGACCATCTTCGTGCTCCGGATGGCCGAATAGACTGAGGCCCGAAACGCTTCCGGCGACTTCAGCGTCGCGCCCATCTCCTTATTGTAGGCGAGCTTATCGGAAAATGACGCATCAGCGCTGATATCGACGATGTCGCAGAGATAGTCGAAGAGCGTCGCGGCGATCTCTTTCGCTTCTGACGGCAGCGCCTCGTCTACATCAAGCAGAGCGGCTTCTGAGACATCGGCAAGATGCCGAGGGCATTGCCATTGGCGACGTGCGTCACGGGTAGCGGCCGCCAATCTCAGAAAGTCCAAGCGTTCCATCTGAGCTCCGCATTACTGTCAAGACCAGCTCGTGGGACGATGTAACCATTTGAAATCCGTTATTCTATGTTCTTGCTTTGTTCCGAGAATATGTTACATCCTTCGGTTTCAGAAATATGGGCTCTTTAAATTGGTGGACTTCGAATCAGCGGATTCGACGCCGTCGCAAGGGCTGGGTAGGGTTGAAGGATGAACCTGCTTGCACGCATGAATGACGGACCCGCCGTACGGTCGATCTCGCCGCGCAGGGAACTCGGAGCGTACGAGGCTCTGTGGCTTGAGAAGTCCGCCACCTTCAAGACGATCGCAGAGAAGTTCGCCTCCGATCCGACCGCCGTCCCGTCAGATTTCGTGCCAGCGGCCGTTGCCGACGCGCGCGCCTCGGAGGTGCTGACGGCGCTCAAGAAGGCCGGCGTCTCAAGGTTTGGCACTAGGCTCAACCTGACCGGCAACTATCCCCTCAAGCTTCGCGACGCGCGACATCCGGTTGAGATGCTGTACTTCCAGGGCGCCTGGGAGCTGGTTGAGACCCGCGGCCTCGCGGTCGTGGGCAGCCGCAATCCGAGCGAAGACGGGAAGCTGCGCGCTGGCAAACTCGCTCGTGCGCTTGTCGAGCGCGGCTTCACCGTCGTCTCGGGCTTGGCGAGCGGGATCGACACCGCCGCCCACACGGCCGCCATCGAGGCGAAGGGACACACCATCGCAGTGATTGGCACGCCCATAGGAGTTTATTACCCGAGGGAAAACCAGACTCTCCAGCGCAAGATCGCCGAGGAGCATCTGCTCGTTTCCCAGGTGCCGGTTCTTCGTTACGCCAGCCAGCACGTGCCGCAGAACAAGCTGTTCTTTCCTGAGCGAAACGTCACGATGAGCGCTCTCACAGAGGGCACGATCATCATTGAGGCTAGCGATACGAGCGGGACCCTCACGCAGGCCCGCGCCGCCCTTCAGCAAGGCCGCAAACTGTTTATCCTCGATTCCTGCTTCAAGCGAGACGACATCACGTGGCCGGCAACGTTCGAGAAGCGCGGCGCGATTCGAGTCCGCGATCTGGACGATATCTGGGGCGCGTTGGGTGATGGCACGCCTGCTCCAGCAAATTGACGAGACGAACCGGCGGGACCATTGGTACCTCGACGAAGGGGACGATTGCCATTTCCTTTACGAGTACACGGCAGGCCAAGGCTGGCGTGGAGGTGAAACCAACCAACTGATCCACAATCTGCAGAAGAAGCGCGGCGACGGAGGTTACCACTACAAGGCCCCCGCGATCGCCAGATGCGCTCAGGACCTCTCCGCGGTATTGAACGCCGAATGGCTTGCCGAAGCCACGATTGTTCCGGTGCCCCCATCCAAGGTGAAGACCGATCCGGCCTATGATGATCGGATGGTTCAGGTATGCAGGGCGATCCGCGCCGCAACGCCGCCGGACGTCCGCGAGTTGGTCGAGCAGATCGCGTCAACCGATACGTTCAAGGGGGGCGAGCGGAAATCGCCGACCGAGCTCAAGCAGAATTACAGGATTGTGGAAAACCAGCTGCCGAACCTGCGCAGCATCGTAGGCGTCGTGGACGATGTTTTAACAACGGGGTCGCATTTCAAGGCCGTTAAGGAAATGATCTTGGAGCGCGCGCCGCAGGCCCGCGTGATCGGCTTGTTCATTGCAAGGCGCGCGATCCCGTGCCCGTTCGATGAGGTCACCGAGGATGATCTGCTGAAGCTTTAGAACGTGTTTTGAAGCTAAGGGCAGTGAATCGGCGGCCATCAGGTGCACCGGGAGCCTCGAGTCGGCAAATGGTGCGCAATTGTCGCCACTCGAATAACCCGCCTCGCGCGCGTGATTGACCAAATGCCGGCGACGACAGGCAAGACCATTCGCTGTTTCAAAGCCCGCCCGCGAATGGTCTGGCGAACTTGCGGGCTATTCCGCCAGACTGCGTTATCAACGCCGGCCCTTCGGCCGGTTCGCAAGCACGTTTCTAATCGAGAAGCTGGAGTGGATGCGCGAGACCCCGGGAAGGGTCGAGAGGATCTCCTTGTGGATCCGCTCGAACTCCACAGCGTTGGCTGCTTCCAACCGCAGGAAGTAATCAGCTCCCCCGGTCATGAGATAGCACTCCTGGATCTCCGGATATTTGCGTACCGCAGCCTCGAATTTGTTGAGATATTCCACGGTTTGCCGTTCCAGCGTGATGTTGATCAGAACGGCAAGGCCTTGCGACTCAGCGCTCGTGTCGACGAGCGCCGTGTATCCACGGATGATACCGGCCTTCTCGAGCAGCTTGATGCGCCGCAGACAAGCCGAAGGCGAGAGCCCGACTTCGGCCGCCAGATGGACGTTGCTTACCCGGGCGTTCACGCGGAGCGCTCGCAGGATGTTGCGATCTATGCTGTCCATTAGCCATTGTACCGTTTATTCGAAACCTTCGTAGATCGTTTGATTATTTGCCACATCGTCGAATAATCGTGCAAGCATTGCGCAGAGCGTGCTCCATTGTTGCGCTAAGCTTCCCCGGTGAAAAGCGAAAAGACATTTGGCGAGACGCCACCACAGGCTCTCATGGACGGGGAAGCAGGTTTTCCCGGCTACATCACCATCGATCTTGCGGCGCTGCGTCGGAATTTTGAGCGGATTGCCGCCATCGCCGCCCCAGCGCCTGTCGCCGGAATAGTCAAGGCCGACGCCTACGGACTGGGAGCCGTCCAGGTCACGAGGGCGTTGCTTGCCGCCGGCTGCAGACACTTTTTCGTGGCGCATGTGGAGGAGGCCGTCGCATTGCGGCCCCATCTTCCAACCGAGGCGCAGCTCTTAGTGCTGAACGGGCTTCAACCTGGCGCGGAGGCTATTTGCGCTGCGGCTCAAATCATCCCCGTCCTCAACTCCTTAGCTCAGCTTGAGAGGTGGCGCACCCAGGCGCGCCTGGAGGGCAGGCGTCTTCCTGCTGTTCTCCAATTCGATACCGGCATGTCGCGGTTCGGCGTTGCGCCCGCTGAGCGCGCTGCGGTCCGCAATGAAATTGCGCAATCACCGGAGCTCGAGATTCTCTACCTCATGAGCCATCTTGCCTCCGCAGATGAACCGACCAAGGCGCAAAACGCCGCGCAGCTGGCAGAGATGCAGATGGTAACGCGGGAATTTGCCCCCTTGCCATTCAGCTTTGCAAACTCTGCTGGCGCCCTCTTGGGCAAGGACTATCACGGTGCTCTGGTCCGCGCCGGGATCGCGCTCTATGGCGGTGCGCCACAGTTCGGTGCCGCAAATCCAATGGAGCCGGTCGTCAGCCTCTCCGTCGCCGTGGCGCAGACCCGCACTGTCCCGAGCGGCACCATGGTTGGCTACAGTGGAGCGCACCTCACGAGCAAGAGCACGCGCTTGGCCGTGGTTAGCGCCGGCTATGCCGACGGGCTTCCCCGCAGTCTGAGCGGTCGCGGAGCCGTCTACTTCCGCGGTCAACGTCTGCCTATCCTCGGTCGCGTCTCGATGGACAGCATGACGGTCGACATCTCAGATCTCCCGGACGAAGCACCCGATCTGGGAAGCCTCGTCGAAGTGATTGGTCCTCATCAGACACTCGAAATGCTGGCAGCCGACGCTGGCACGATCTCCTACGAGATTCTCACCGGTCTCGGCCGCCGCTTCCGCAGAGAATATCGCTGACGCTTGCACGGCAAGCTTCTTTTCTCGACAAGTTGAGCACAACATCGGACTGGACAATGCGAGTCACCATTCTAGGCGCGGGCGTTATCGGCGTCACATCAGCATATCAACTTGCAAAGCTCGGCCACGAAGTCGTCGTTGTCGACCGACAGCCGGGCCCAGCACTGGAGACCAGTTTTGCAAACGCGGGGGAGGTTTCCTTTGGCTATTGTTCGCCGTGGGCTGCCCCGGGAATTCCTGCGAAGGCCGTCAAGTGGATGCTCATGCGGCATGCGCCGTTGATCCTTCGCCCGAAGCTTGACGCAGCCATGATCGCTTGGCTTGTTCGGATGCTGTCCAACTGTACGGCCAGCCGGTATGCACTCAATAAGGGACGTATGCTGCGTCTGGCAGATTATAGCCGCAAGGCACTCGCCGAGGTGAGGGCGGAGACCTCCTTGAGCTATGACGAGCGCATGCTGGGAACCCTGCAGCTATTCCGAACTCAGGCGCAACTCGATTCATCTGCAAAGGACGTGAAGGCCCTTGCGGCAGATGGCGTTCCATTTGAGGTTCTCGATCGCGACGGTTGTGTTCGGGTCGAACCCGCGTTGCGCCAAGTTCGCGACCGAATTGTTGGAGGGCTTTTGACGCCCAAGGATGAGACCGGCGATTGCTTCAAATTCACCAATGCGCTGGAGCAGAAGGCCGCGGCCTTGGGTGTTGATTTCCAGTACGGACAGTGCATCAGGGGATTGGACATCGAAGCGGGCGAAGTGCGCGGTGTCATCACTGATCGCGGAGCTGTTCATTCGAACGCGGTCGTTGTCGCACTGGGAAGCTATTCGCCTCTTCTCCTCAAGTCGGCCGGAATCAAGCTGCCCGTCTATCCCGTCAAAGGTTACTCGCTGACCGTTCCCATTACCGACGCCTCGCGCGCCCCGGAATCGACGGTCATGGATGAGACGTACAAGATTGCGATTACCCGTCTCGGAGATCGAATTCGTGTCGGCGGAATGGCTGAAATCTCAGGCTACACCAACGATCTCGTCGACGCTCGCCGGCGGACCCTCGAGTATTCCGTTATGGATCTGTTCCCGGGGGGAGATCCAAAGAGCGCGGTTTTCTGGTCAGGCCTGAGACCTATGACCCCGGATGGTACGCCAATCATCGGCGGGACTAGGATCAGAAATCTGTTCTTGAATACCGGACATGGCACCCTCGGCTGGACGATGAGTTGCGGGTCCGCTCGCGTCATCGCGGACCTCGTCTCGGGGCGGGAGCCCGACATCGAAACGAGCGACCTCGGTCTCGACCGTTACGAATAGGCGTGGGCGACGGTTGCCAACGAGAAAGGTTTCTGCCCCTAACAAGCGCTAGCCACATCGTGCTGCCGACGAAAAAAGCCGACGGTGACCCCAACACATCCCGACATCGTTAGCGTCCTGCCCATCTGCAAGCGAGGGCTTGGATTTGCCGGCGGTCAGCAATTGCATTTAGAGCTAGCTAGATGCGTCAGGCCAGCCGAAGCCCTTCAGAACTTGTAGCCATCTGAGATGTCGCGCTCGATGGCAATGGCAGCGTTCTTGGGATCCTGCGCGGCAATAGCATCATAAACTTCCTTGTGCCGCCGTGCCGCGCCTTGAAAGAGCGCTTCGTTCGGTACCGATTGCCTGATGAATGGGCCGATGTGCATCCAAAGCGGCTCCAGAAGGGTTCGGACAAACGATAGCCGGCTCATATCCGCAACAAGCATATGGAAGTGGTAGTTCGCCTCCAAGAAGAGATCGATGTTGTTTGTCTCCGCCGAGCGCTCGATATCCACGACCAAGCCCCAGAGGGCCGCCAGTTCCTCTTCAGTTCGCTGCAAGGCGGCTCTCTCTACCGTTGCGGTTTCCAGTATGATGCGTAGCGTGCAAACGTCCTGCAGCTGCTTCGTGCTGAACTCAGGCACTGCCATTGTCCGATTGGCAGTTGAAACCACACAGCCTGTACTTTCGAGGCGCTGAAGTGCGTCCCGCACAGGCATAAGACTCGTTCCCAAGGACTTTGCGAGCGTTCTCAGCGGCAGCTTTTGCCCTGGGGTAAAGCGGCCCATCATCAGATTCTGCTTCAGGCGATCGTAAATTTGCTCATGAAGCATGTCTCGGGAAACGGGAGCGAGAATGGGCCCCTGTGAAACCCAGGGATGCGGGTTGGTTTCGGAGCTCAATGCTTCCTCCAAAGTGGCGGCAGAGTTGCGTCGATGACGCAACTGTTCTGTCGGTGATTTTTCCAGCCGGCAGCTTGCGCGCGGCAGCTGAACCGCCGCTGCGACATTCGCGAAAGGGAGACCCCGTAGCTAGTCCAGGCGTCCACCCATACGCAGGTCCGACCGAGCTCGTCGCGAAAGAAACCGAGCAAGGTGCGGTAGGTGCCAAGATCGGGCTTTCGACAAAAAGCGCGTGGGTTGTTATAACACCGAACAATGCTGTTGACATTAAAATTTGGAGAGAGCAGATTTGTCGCTGTTATAACACTAGACGGATCGATCAAATGCGCGTCACACTCAACTGCGACATGGGGGAAGGTTACGGAAACTGGCGCTTTGGGGATGACGCAGGGATCATGCCCTTCGTCGATTGTGCCAACATCGCCTGTGGCTTTCATGCCGGCGACCCAATGACCATGGTCCGGGCGGTGGAGCTGGCCGCGAGTGAAGGGAAGAGTATTGGAGCCCATCCCTCGCTGCCAGATCGTGAAGGCTTTGGACGGCGCGAGCTGCGCTTATCTCCCGAAGAACTGCGTGCAGCATTCATCTATCAGATTGGTGCTCTTGCCGGCGTGGCTCGCGCTGCCGGGAAAGAGCTGAGCCATGTGAAGCCACACGGCATCATCTACGGCATGGCCGCGCGCGACATGGCGCTCGCCACTGCAATGGCAGAGGCCGCGAAGGTCTTTGGCCTTACTCTTTTTGGCATGGCGGGCACTTTTCACGAAAAGGCGGCACGAGAGGTCGGGACGCATTTCGTGGCTGAGTTCTTCGCTGATCTTTCCTACGGCCCTACAGGTCAACTGATCATTCCGCGCACCCAGTCAGCGGTCGATGTCGAAAAGGCGGCCGCACGTCTCGATCGCGCGTTGCGTGAGGGAAAAGTCGAGGCCGTCGACGGCACCCTCCTCAACATTGCATTCCAAACCGTTTGTATCCATTCCGACCCGCCCAACGCGCGGGACGTCGCGGCCGCCATGCGCCGCGTGCTTGATACCGCTCAGCGGTAAGACGAATCGGGCGGAAGATCCGAAATTCGGCATAACGTATTTTTTCTTTCAGGAGAACTATGACATGAGAGGACTGATTACGACTAGCGTGCTTGCGGCGCTCGCAAGTTGCGTGTTTGTGCAAGGCGCGCGCAGCCAGCAGTCTGTTACAAGCTTTCCCGTGCAGCTCATTGACGGGGATAAGAAGCTCGATGCCGACTGGAAGCTCCTAGGAGCTGAAGAAGTCACGAAGCCATGGAATATCTGCGTGCTCTTCCCCCATCTCAAGGACAGTTATTGGGTTGCCGCCAACTATGGTGTTGCGGCCGAAATTCATCGGACGCGGACCGCCATGACGCTCTATGAAGCGGGAGGATATACCAACCTTTCGACCCAGCTCAGCCAGATGGACAACTGCATCGCGCAGAAATTCGACGGCATCATTCTCGGCGCGATCAGCGCTGACGGCGTCGGACCTCTGGTCAAGAAGGCGACGGACGCCGGTATTCCGGTGATCGATTTCGTCAATGGCGTGAAAGAGCCGAGCATTTCCGGGCATGCCCTCGTCAGCTTCTATGACCTCGCCTACCAGACCGGCAAATACATCGTCGAGCAGTCTGGCGGAAAGCCCACGGTAGTTGGCTTCTTTCCCGGCCCGCAGGGTGCGGGCTGGTCTGACGACGCTGTGCGCGGTTTCAACGACGCAATCAAGGATTCGAAGGTCGAGATTGCGGTGACGCGGCGCGGCGACACCGGTCTGAATGTCCAGCTCGATATGATCAACAATGCACTGCAAACCTATGACAAGCTCAACTGGCTGGTCGGCGTAGACATTGCAGCTCAGGCCGCCGCGGTTGCAGTCCGTAACGCGAATTTGGCAGGGAAGGTCAGCGTCGCAGCATTTGATATCATCCCACCGGTCTACGACGACATCGCGGCTGGAGCCGCGAAAGCTTCGCCGACGGACTTTACCGTTCTGCAGGGGCGCCTTGCCGTCGACATGGTTCTGCGACTGCTGCAAGGCCAGAAGCTGCAGGCCAAGCGCGCCGGCCCGAAGCCTCAGATGGTGACCGCCGAAACGATCAAATCGGTTAGCAAGACCGATATGTTCGCCCCGGCAGGATACAAGGTCGAATTTTCGGTCGAAGCAACAAAGAAATGACTGTTCACGATCTTAGTGAGGGCGAGGTCTTTGCCTCGCTCTCCGGCGTATCAAAATTCTATGGAAATTTCGCCGCCTTGAAGGACGTGAGCATCACGCTCCGCCGCGGCGAGGTTCATATGCTTCTTGGGGAGAATGGGGCGGGCAAGTCGACACTCGTTTCGCTGCTCATTGGAGCAAACAAGCCGAACGAAGGGACGCGCATCCTGTGCGGGCGCGCCTGCCCGAATCTTACTCCGTTGGAGGCGCGCGAGAGCGGGGTGAATGCCGTTCTGCAGGACTTTGGCCTGGCCCCGTCAATGACGGCGCTCGAAAATTACGCACTTGGCCGGGAACAAACACGAGGAGGGTTTCTCGAAAAAGCCGCGATGCGCGCCGGGATGATGAGGTCAATGGAGACGCTCGGCGTCGCCGTCGACCCAGACGCGCGGGTCGACACCCTGACACGCGCCGAACAGCAGCTTCTGGAAATTGTACGAGCACTCGGTGGAAAGCCAGGTGCCCTGATCTTAGATGAGCCGACAGCGACGCTTAGCCACGACGAATCCGAGCATCTGTTCTCTACCGTGGAGGTGTTGAAAAAAGAAGGGTGGGCTATCCTCTACATCAGTCACCGTATGGAGGAGATCCGCCGCCTTGGCGCCGTCGTGACGATCCTCCGAGATGGACGCTTTGTGAGCTTTCATCGTTTGGCGGAAGTGACAAACGAGCAGATGATCGCCGAGATGGTGGGCCGCGAGATAGCGCATTTCTATCCTCAAATTCCGCATACTCCAGGTCATGCCGTCTTGGAGGTGAAAGGGCTTTGCGCCGGGCACAAGATCAAGAATGTCTCGTTTGAAGTCAGGGCCGGTGAGATTGTAGGTCTTGGCGGGCTCGTTGGCTGCGGCAAGGCGGAAGTAGCCCGTGCGATCTTTGGATTGCAGGCGATTGATGGGGGAAACATTGTACTCGATGGCGAGAGCATCAAGGCTCATTCCCCCGCTGCCATGCTCAAGTGCGGAATGGTGTACCTGCCGCAGGACCGGCGTGGTGAGGCGCTCGCCCTGAACCGGCCTATCGCAGAAAACATGGCAATTGAGGTGCTCGGGGATGCAGGATATGCGCCCGCTGGCTTCGTGCGAACTGCCGCCCTTATGAAACTTGTAAACGGCCTGCTCGCAAGGCTGAAAGTCCAACCCGCTGAGCCCGATAAGCCAGTTCAGGAGCTTTCAGGCGGCAATCAGCAAAAGGTGGTCCTCGGCAGAGCGCTGAGCCGAAAGCGGAACCTGTATATGTTCGACGAACCAACGGCAGGCATCGATGTCGGTGCCCGCCTCGACTTCTACCATCAACTCCATAGGCTGTGCGCCGAAGGCGCAGCCATCCTCCTCATCACTTCCGACCTCCAGGAATTGGTTCATCTGTCTCATCGTGTCCACGTCATGCATGAGGGCTCATGCACGGCGAGCCTGCAAGGAGACGGAATCAACGAGGAAAGCGTCATCGCGTACGCCTTTGGCGAGACGCCACAAAAGGATCTTCAATGACTCTGCTTCGCTCCCAGGCGGGTGCCAAGCCCTCAGCAGGCATCAATGCCGTATCGACACTTTTGACCTTCGGCGCGCTGCCCGTCGTCTTGGTTATCTGCGTCGTGGTGTTCCAGCTTGGAAATCCGCGCTTCCTTAGCTCGGCCAATATGCTCAACATACTGCAGCAAGCCGTCTTCCTGATGCTCATCGCATTCGGGCAGATGCTGGTTCTGCTCGCAGGCGGATTCGATCTATCGGTGGGCTCAGTCGTCGCGCTGACTTCAATCATATCCGCACAGGTCATGGTTGCCGTTTCACTGGCCTATCCTGACGCGCCTGCGCTTGCGGTCGGCGCTGGTTTCGTCGCGACGATCCTCGTCGGCCTGATCTGCGGTCTCATAAATGGGCTTGGTGTCGCGGTGTTGAAGGTGAACGCCTTCGTCGTGACACTGGCCACGGCTTCGATCTTCCGCGGCGTGACGCTGGTTATCTCGCAGGGTCTGCAGGTCAGCGGCCTGCCTCGTGACTTCGTCTATGGCATCGGATCTGGCTTCTTCCTCGGTTTGCCCGTCTCGTTCTTCTTCGCACTTCCAGCGCTGCTCGCGGTGTTTCTACTCGTGCGACAGATGAGGTTCGGCCGCTATATCTATGCCATCGGCTCCAACATTCGCTCTGCTATGGTGGCCGGTGTCAATATCAACCGCTACCTTATCGCGTGCTACATGCTGTGCGCGACGATCACCGCCTTCGCAGGCTGGCTTCTGACCGCACGCGTGTCGTCGGGAGAGCCTTTGCTTGGGGGCGAATTCCCGCTCAATTCGATTGCCGCAGCGGTCATAGGCGGATGCTCCCTTCGAGGCGGCGAGGGCTCGCCGGTGGGAGTGTTCATGGGCGTTGTCTTCATCACTGTGCTGGCGAATGGCATGGATCTCTTAAGGATCGGATCCAACTATCAGATGATCGTCCTGGGCATCGTGCTCGTCGGTGCGGTCGTGCTGGATCGCTATAGGCTCGCCAGCGCGGCGAAGCGCTGACGGAGTGCCCCGAAGGCGGCGTATCGTGGCTAGACCGCCTTCGTTCCTGACGGAGACGCTATTCGCAGCGTTTTGAAATGTGAGATGTTTCTTCGGGACGTGCGCGATCTCGGGGATCCCCATAGTGAGGACTACATGGTCGCCAAACAGCTTTCGAATTCTCTCGCTCATGCCGACATATCGGCAACCTTGCACCCCTATACGAATGCACGCGCCCATGAGCGGCAAGGACCGGTCATTATCGATCGCGGCGAAGGGATCTACGTCTACGACGACGCTGGCAAGGAATATATCGAGGGTCTTGCAGGGTTGTGGTCCGTTGCTATTGGGTTCGATGAACCGCGAATAGTGGAGGTCGCAGCTGCGCAAATGGCCAAGCTTCCCTATTACCATACGTTCAGCCACAAGTCGCATGAGCCCTCGATCCGTTTGGCAGAAAAACTCGTGGGAATGACGCCCGAACCCCTGAGCCGCGTCTTCTTCACGAGCTCGGGCTCGGAGGCAAACGACACCATGATTAAAATGGTGTGGTACATGAATAACGCTCTTGGGCGACCAAAGAAGAAGAAGTTTCTGGCCCGCCATCGGGCGTATCACGGTGTCACCGTCGCTTCAGGCAGTCTGACCGGTTTACCTAACAACCATAAGGATTTCGATCTTCCCGTCATTCCGGTCCGTCACTTAACCTGTCCGCATTTTTATCGTTTCGCTCAAACCGAGGAAACAGAAGCGGAATTCTCCGCGCGCCTCGTCTCGGAGGCCGAAGCGACCATCCTGGAGGAAGGGCCTGACACGATTGCAGCTTTCGTTGGCGAACCGTTGATGGCGGCTGGCGGTGTAATGCCGCCTCCAAAAGGCTATTGGCAGGGGATTGAAGCGCTGTGCCGCAAGTATGACATTCTCCTGGTTGCCGACGAGGTGATCTGTGGTCTTGGACGACTAGGTACGAGGTTCGGCTGCGAACACTACCACTTCACGCCTGACATCATGATCGTCTCGAAACAACTGACTTCATCTTACATGCCGCTGGCGGCGGTGATCTTCTCTGAGACGATTTACAATGCCATTGCGGACAACACGGCGAAGATTGGTACCTTTGGTCACGGATTTACGGCCTCCGGTCACCCGGTCGCAACGGCAGTCGCTCTCGAAAATCTTAAAATTATCGAAGAGCGCGATCTCGTCGGAAACGCCGCTCGTATGGGGCGGATCCTCCAGGCGCGCCTCGGCGAACTGGCCGCTCATCCGCTTGTCGGTGAAGTGCGGGGCGTGGGACTTATCGCTGGAATTGAACTCGTCTCGGAAAAGCATACACGCCGTCCGTTTGCCAGCGCGGGTGAGGTTGGAGCAGCGGCTTTTGCCGCGGCCCAAAGGCATGGTCTCATCGTGCGCGCGATCGGCGACACGATTGCGCTCTGCCCTCCGCTCATTATCAATGAGGATCAGGTACACGAGTTGGTCGCGCGTCTTGGCGATGCGCTCGACGATACGGCCCAGTGGCGATCCGCCGAGAACCTCAATTGACCTCAGCAAGGAGGGTTAGGTGATCTACGAACAGCCAAAATTCCTGCCTGCTGGCGACCGCTATCTGCTGATAGAGTTTGGGAACGAGATGAACCTCGAGCTCAACTTCATGGCGCAGGGCCTGGCAGCGGCGGCTGCCGCGGCAAACATAAAGGGTGTCATCGAGACGGCGCCTTGCTTTGCGTCGCTGCTTGTCCACTACGAACCGACGCTGATCGGATACGACGACGTTGTGCGCGAATTCTTCCGGCTTTCAGCCTCTCTGGGCTCATCAGAGGATATCGAACTGGAAAGCCGGCTGTTCTATCTGCCGACGCATTATCTCGATCCGTGGACGAAGGCTTGTGTTGACGATTACTGCGCGAAGATCGCTAGAAAGGTGCCAGATCCCGAACTTTTGGTGCAGGAGAATGGACTTGAGGATGTCAACCATCTAGTTCGGCTGCACTCGTCCTCGGAGTATTGGGTTGCGTCACTGGGCTTCTGGCCGGGGCTGCCATTCTTGATGGCGCTCGACCCGCGCGCACGTCTGACAGCGCCCAAATACAATCCTCCGCGGACGCACACGCCTGAAGGGGCGATCGGCCTCGGCGGAGCCGCGAACTCCATCTATCCGGTCGCCACACCTGGCGGCTACCAGATATTTGCCCGCACGCCGGTGCCGATCTGGGATGCAACCGGCAAGCGCTCCGCTTTCGAGGGAAGTCTGTGTTTGTTTCGTCCAGGAGATCGCATCAAGTTCGTTCCTGTCACGCGCGAGGACTATGATGCCGCGGAGGAAGCAGTGAAGGAGGAGCGTTACGAGTACACGATCGTGGAGTACCAGAAGTTCGTGGTCCGCAACTACAACAACTGGGTCTCGAAAGTGGGCGAGGCCAGCAATGCGCGGGTATCGGCATGATCAAGGTACTGAAAGCCGGGCTTGAAACGTCGATCCAAGACTATCCTGGACGCTACGGATACTGGAATCAGGGCTTTCCACCCTCCGGCCCGATGGATAGCTGGTCGTTCCGTTTGGCGAATGTGCTTGTCGGCAATCTGCCCGGAGCTGCCGGCCTCGAATGCCAATTCCTTGGACCCACGCTTTCGTTCGACGCTGATGCGGTGATCGCCGTTACGGGTGCAGACATGCGCCCTGCGCTCGACGGTGAGCCGTTCCCAATGTGGCAGTCCGTTGCTGTAAGAGCCGGTCAGACACTAGCTCTAGGGGCAGCTCGTGTCGGTGGCCGCGCCTATATCGCGGTCGCTGGCGCGTTCGCGAATGAGGAGAAGCTTGGCTCGCGCTCTACCTTCAATAAAGCCGGCGTCGGTGGCATAGATGGCCATTCCATCAAAGCCGGGCAGGAATTGCCAGTTGCGGAAGGAGGAGGGACCCCCGGGCTCCTGGTGCCCAACGAGCATAGACCTGACATCCGCACAGACCGCTCGTGGACGATTGAGGTCTGCGCTGGCCCGAACGATGACTGGATCGACGAAGCTGGCAAGGAGCGTTTCCTCAACTCGGCGTGGACACTTTCCGCCAAGTCGGATCGGACCGGCTTCCGGCTGGAAGGCCCTGAATGGACGTTCACGGAAAAGGCTTACAAGAAGCCGAAAGAACACGGCTCTCTGCCGTCGAACATCATCGATCAGGGCTATCCCATGGGTGCGATCAATCTCGCAGGGCAGACCCCGATCATTCTGGTGAATGACGGTCCGTCAATGGGTGGATTCATCAACCCCTACACCGTTCCGTCCGCTGCATTCTGGAAACTGGGGCAAGCCAAGCCCGGGGAGCGCCTGCATTTCCGGCTCGTCAGCGTTGCAGAAGCTCAGCACCTTGCCAAGGAAATCGCAAAACGCTGCGTCCGCGAAAATCTCGTGAACGCCTGAAAAAAGAGAGGGAACGTCGACATGCCAAAACGACTCTTGGCGCCCTTGCCGGGTCTTTTCTACCGCAGACCATCGCCGGAGGAGGCTCCGTTCAAGCAGGAAGGCGATGCCGTCGCGGCCGGCGAAACGATCGGACTGATCGAAGCGATGAAGTCCTTCTTCCCGGTCGAGGCGGAAACGGCCGGCAAGCTCGCGCGGTTTCTTGTGCAGGACGGTGAGACTGTCGACGCCGATCAAGCGATTGCAGAGATGGAATAGACCTAATGGCTATCAAGTCACTGTTCATTGCCAATCGCGGCGAAATCGCCGTTCGAATCAACAAGGCGGCAAAGGCCTTGGGGATCCGGACAATTCAGGCCGCCAGCGAGGCCGACACGGACTCACTTGCCTGCCGGCTTGCTGATGAGATGGTCGTAATCGGGCCAGCGCAAGCCGCGAAGTCTTATCTGAACGTGGAGGCGATCGTCCAGGCTATCAAGGCAAGCGGCGCCGACGCCGTCCATCCGGGCTATGGCTTTCTCTCCGAGAACCCGCGGTTCGTTTCTGCCGTAGAGGCGGCAGGGATCACCTTTGTAGGTCCGGACGCGGGTACGATTGCGAAGATGGGCGATAAGGCAATGGCACGCGCCGAGGCAGTGGCAGCGGGCGTGCCTGTCGTCCCAGGCAGCGAGGGCCGCGTCGCTGACCTCGACGATGCGCGCCGGCAGGCCGCGCGCATAGGCTATCCCGTCATGATCAAAGCCAGCGCCGGCGGAGGCGGCCGCGGCATCCGTATCGTCGAGAACGAGGCAAGCTTGGAAACGCTGGTGCCGCAGGCCATGGCGGAGGCTCGCGCTTCCTTCGGCGATGACGGCTTGTACATGGAGCGGTACATCCAAAACGCGCGCCATATCGAGGTCCAGGTGCTGGGGGACGGCACGGATGTCGTGCATCTGTTCGAGCGGGAATGCTCCCTTCAGCGCAAGCGCCAGAAGGTGTGGGAGGAGGCACCTGCGGCGATGCTGTCGAAGGCGGTCCGCGACGCCCTTTGTGCGTCAGCTGTTGCGCTCGCAAGGCGAGTGAACTACCGCAATGCCGGTACGCTCGAATACCTCTATGACAGCAAGACTGAGGAATTCTTCTTCATCGAAATGAACACCCGGATCCAGGTGGAACATCCGATAACGGAGGCAATTACGGGAATTGATCTTGTACAGGCCCAGCTCAGAATCGCCGGAGGCGAGCGGTTGTGGTTCACACAAGGTGACATCACCCAAACCGGGCACGCGATTGAGGTGCGTATCAACGCCGAAAACCCGGCCAAGATGTTCATGCCGTCTCCCGGTTTGGTGGCATCGTATCGTGCGCCTGAGGGTGAAAACATCCGCTTCGATACGCTATTGTTCGAAGGCTATCGGGTACAACCCTATTACGATTCTCTTGTCGGTAAGCTCATCGTTTGGGCACCGGATCGTTCTGCAGCAATTGCCGCCCTGGAGAATGCGCTGAACGGCTTGACAGTGGAGGGGATCCACACAACGGCGCCGCTGCATCTTGCTCTCGCCGAGGACGCCGAGGTGGGGAAGGGACTCTTTCACACGGCGTGGTTGGAGAGCTGGATGGCAGCGCGGGCGCGAGAGGCGAGCCGAGCATAGAGCGTTCGAAGGCAGGCCCTTGCAGCTTGCGTCTCGGATCTACCTAGGAACAGCGACAGATCAGGCCACCGGCGTCATCCAGCGGCCTATTCATCTTGGCCGAGCTAGATGCGGCCGCAAATAAATGATCGGAGTTATCGATATGAAGCACGCAACCTTTGGCAATCTTCTAGTCCAGGCGGGTCTGATCGACGGAAAGTGGATCAGCGCAGCTGGCGGAAGTACGGTTGCGGTGGTCAATCCGGCCACTGGTGAGGTCATTGGTTCTGTCCCGGATATGGGGCGCGCTGAAACGCGCTCTGCGATCGAGGCCGCCGAACGAGCCTTTGGTCCCTGGAAGAGAAAAACCCATGCCGAACGCGCGGCGCTGCTGGAATCCTGGCACAGGCTCATGATTGAAACTCTGGAGGACCTCGCACGGCTTCTCACGCTGGAGCAGGGCAAGCCGCTCGATGAAGCGCGTGGCGAAATCCGCTACGGCGCGTCCTTCGTAAAATGGTTCGCCGAGGAGGCGCGGCGCGTTGGAGGTTATACAATTCCCTCTCCCACACCTGATCGCCGCATTGTCGTGCTCAAGGAGCCGGTCGGGGTTTGCGGCATTATCACGCCGTGGAATTTTCCGAACGCCATGATCACGAGAAAGGTCGCCCCGGCGCTGGCGGCAGGCTGTACGGTCGTGATCAAGCCGTCGGAATTCACGCCCTTCTCCGCTCTCGCGCTTGGTGTATTGGCAGAGCACGCCGGCATACCCGCTGGCGTCATCAACATCGTTACAGGCATGCCAACCGAAATTGGCAATGAGCTGATGCAGAACGAGACGGTTCGAAAGATCTCGTTCACCGGATCGACCCGCGTAGGATCCCTGCTAATGCGCGGTGCAGCCGACAGTGTGAAGCGGCTTTCGCTCGAGCTCGGCGGCAATGCGCCGTTCATCGTATTCGATGACGCTGATCTCGACGCAGCGGTTGAGGGGGCTATTGTGTCTAAGTTTCGCAATGGCGGTCAGACCTGCGTGTGCGCGAACCGCATTCTGGTGCAGGCCGGCATCTATGATGCGTTCGCGGAAAAGCTGAGCGCCCGCGTAAATTTGATGAAAGTGGGTGACGGCACGCAGCCTGGTGTCTCGGTCGGCCCAATGATAAACGAAGCGGCGGTGGTCAAAATCAAACGGCATCTTGAGGATGCGCTCGCGAAGGGCGCGAAGATTGTCTCTCAGCCGCACGTACTTCCCCCGGGCAAACAATATGTTGCTCCTGTCGTCTTGACCGGTGCAACCGTCCAGATGCAGCTCGCAAGTGAGGAAACTTTCGGCCCCGTGGCCCCGCTCTTCCGTTTCGAAAAGGAGGAGGAGGCGACCGCCATCGCCAATGGGACGCCTTTCGGGTTGGCCGCCTACTTTTACACCGAGAGCTTGAAGCGCGCTTGGCGTGTCGGCGAGGCACTCGAATTCGGCATGGTCGGCCTGAACACGGGGCTTATCTCGACGGAAGTCGCACCCTTCGGCGGGATAAAGCAGTCCGGCCTCGGTCGTGAGGGGGCGCAAGTTGGAATCGAAGAATACCTGGAGATGAAGAGCTTCCACATCGGCGGCCTCAACTAAACTCGAAGCAAATTCTACTTTTCGAATGTCCAACACATCCAGTCCGACCACGAGATCAGGATTTCAGTGATCACTCCTGCTTGAGCCTCCAAATCGCCGCCCGACACAGATCACAATGAGCACGCGGAAGGCCATGTAGTGAGCCGCCTCGGAGGCGCCGCGCAGAATTGTCAGGCAGGGCGGCGGCCTTCTGCTATCATTTCGTGGAACGATCGACCCAGTCTAATCGAAAGCTGGAATGGATGCGTGAGACCTCCCGGATTGTCCGTAGGGGATCACCCGGACAAACCCGCGCTCCAAGGCCTCGCAACTGAACGGAGATCCAGACCGCACGTCCGATGCTCACATCCCGGCCTCCCGATTCGATCACTCAGAGAATTACGTCCAATTCTATCCCGCCAGAGGCTTCTTCAACAGCCTGCCAAGCGGCCAGTCCTTGCAGACTCAGATGGACAAGCAAAAGCATGCGGCTGATCGAGTGATTCCTCGTAGACCGTCTGCTTGTGCAGATGTGACGGCTGCACCTTCTCTGTTATTAGGCCTGCAGTAGACGAGCGCGACCGCTTGCCATTTTGTGATCCAAACTACCGACAATTAAGCGAAGCGTTCTAGTAGACGCCCGGGAGTCGAAGCCCTCCCAGAAAACCTGACCTACAAGGTTGTGACGTCGGTTTTAGGGTCACACCTACTTGCGCCTGATTGCGGCACTCTGTTTTGTATACGCGCGAGCGCGCTTGCTGGATTTGGGCCAAACAAGTTGCGAGCACGACATCTTAACGTAAGCAGTGGTCACTTTCCGAGGGAGAAGAGCATATGAAGACTACCAGCAAGCGGCTAACGATCCTGTTGTCCTTGCTTTGGGCCGCAAGCGTTAGCGCGCTGGCGAGGGCCAATGAGCCCTCACCGAAATACACGGAGGTGCTCAATGCCCTGCAGTCGGGAAAGAATGTGAAGCTCATTCTGGACATGAGCCGCTGCAACCCCGCGGAACATGGCAAGCCCGTATCGGCGACGCAGGCCGGTCTGGCTATCAGTGCATTCAGGGTGACAGACCAGAACGGAATCAGCTTCGCCAATGCTCACCAAACCATCGACAGCTCGGGGCATGCCGTGACCGAATACATCCGGCACAGCCTAAGCCGCGAAGGCCGACTTACGGTGCGAGCCTCGAAGCTTGTTGTCGGAACGACCGAGCTTGTGAACCAGGGCGAATTCATCTGCGAACTGCCGGATGGCGCAAAGTTCATCTGGTAAAGGCACGGAGAAGAGGGGGCTCGGAAGAGGCGATCATTCAGCCATCACGAGCGATCGCATCCTCACCCCAAGCGAAACTCGCTAGATGCCATCCACGCGACGCTGGCCACGCCGCGCATCTTGCGCAAGACCCTCGCCGCCTGCTCCAGATTGCCATCCTCGGCGGCTATCCAGGGCGCAACCACGATCCGCCGCCGCAAACATGGTGGTGTGGCGAGGCCTAACACGTCTCAACGACATCGCCTTCTGTCTCTCAATCAGGGCCCGTCCACGATGTGGGTAATTGAAAGCCTCACCGGATGCTTACTCTGCGTCGGCGTTCCCGGTGCGAGAAAGTCCAATCGATGACACTGTCCTTGTAACAGGCGAGCATCGCGCTGCAAGGTGAACTCGGTGTCATCGTCGGACACGCTGAGCCGCGTCCGAAGGACGGCGGAGCGATAACGGGTCATCTTCCGATCCGCGCCGACGACCGAGCAGGCCCGCCCCCTACCACTTTTTGAAAGTAGCTCGCGAAGGGCAACCGCATCGAGCACCTGCTCGGCCAAAAGCTTCTTCAGCTTCGCGTTCTCTTCCTCCAGGGCCCTCAGTCGCTTGGTCTCGGAGACATCTATGCCGCACAATTGGGACCGCGCGAAGCCTCAAACGGTTTGAAACTCAGCGCGGTCGCGGACGCGGGCGTTCAGAGAAGATGCTGGGGAGACTGAACACGATCAAAGCTCATCCTTGGCACCGTCTGGACTCTTTCACAGGTTTGTGGTGACTGATTCAGGCCACCGACCAAAGCTGCATGATGAGATTTCTTCTGTTTCTCCCAGCGGAGTTCTCTAGATCGCCGCGGAGACGAGGCAGCTTATTTGTGGGCAGCCATTGGATCACCAAACTTATAATTAAGCCGCGCCGCGACCAGATCAATGCCCTGATGGATTCGCTCTTTCCCGAACGAGTTGGAGAAGTCCACATCGTTGTCAGGCATGAAGAGATGATTGTACTCCACTCCTAAGAACCAGTTCGTTGCGAGCTTGACATCAACTCCCCCTCCAACAGCGAGACCCCAGCGGACGATATCCGCCGTCGCAAGCTGCTGCCCTGTCACATCCGAGTAGATCTTATAAGAGGTACTCGCCACCGCAGCGCCGGCGGTGGCATATAGCAGCGCTTCACCAAAGGCATATCCAAGTTGACCAGTTAGCAATCCAAACTTGCTCAGCGCGGTTTGATTCTTACTGTTTGACCATTCGCTGTTATTGGAGCCTTTAAAATCCGACCAATTGGCTCGGGCTTCCACTCCGAAAACAGTTCTCGCAGCTTGCCACCGGCGACCGATCTGCGCTCCCAAAGTGCCTCCGCTTGCGTCGTGCGAGCCTTCGGGCGTGGTGCCGTTTAGATACCAAGAGTTTTGACTGGATCCCCAACCATGATTTACGCCGGCGTAGAAGCCGCTCCAATCGTGGTAGGCGGCAGCAATCTCGGTCGGCGGAAGAGCGCTGTAGATTTGTTGCCGAGCGAAGTCACTGCCAAATGCGGGTGGCAGAATCCAAACAACGATAACGCCCGCGCTCAGCATTTTACTCATTTTCATGTCGTGCGGCTTCCGTGTTCTCGCTCCTCCAACGAAACCTTGCTTACCATTTGTTGCGAGAAATGCTGTTACGGAGCTGCAACAGCCTTTTTGCGATTTTTCTTCGAATCGAACCTAGCGTTAAATTTGAAGTGCGCAGCATGAGTTTGGCAGACTGGACTTTGTACAGCCCTCTTAGAGGAGTTGCGTCTTGGCTGGCTGGCTCGGCGACAGGCGAGCTGATTCAGTTGACACCCTGGCTCGCGAGGCGACACGCGCTACTGGATCGTGCACGCATTGAGATGAAGGTCTTTGCATGATTGCCCTTTGAATTGATCAAGTTCACTCGCTCACTTCCGCCGCTGCATATGCTCTCTGAAAACTCCGCTCGGCAATCGTGCTGCGAATTCAGCGCGCATGGGATGAGGCCCGCGCCTAGCGCGGGACGATGCTCAAACTAAAGTTACCGATCGGTCACCGACTACAGTCTCCGGCGGCCTCGCCTCACCGCCGCCAATCCACCGCAACGGGCGGTCGGCCACGCAACGCCGACCTGCTCCGCCGATTGTCTGTTGCTCCAGCCGCGCCACTTGGCGTGGAAGATCCCGAGACCGCCGCTCGACGAAAATTCATTGGCAGGTCAGCCGCAGCGGACTGAAGGCGCGGCGGATTGCGCTCGACAACGCTTTTCAGCCCTTGAGCTCGCCATTGGGCCAGGACGCCGATAAATTCCACCCTTGTTCAGGAGCTCCCAGGTAATCCGCGCCTCTTATTGGCCGGCGCGATGGCAACAACCTTGAAGGGCCGTCTGGCGAGACGCGCCTTCAGCCACGGCCGCGTCCGAGCGTCGTTTCGGAGACGCTGTAAGTCGCCCGTTGCCCCGACAACGAGGAGAGAGCGGAGTTACGGATTTCCCATCTTCGATATTCGTCCCAGCCGCTCTTTGCCTCCGCTTGAATGAAATCCCGGCATTGATCCGAGCCGTGCGGCAAAGTGGCGAGCGGACTTGAACCCGCCAGGATCCGACAAGCGCCTTGATGGTCGCCGCCGTAATGGCACCGGCTGGGATCGTGGTCAACCGATGCATGTCCTCGTCGTGCTTGGCCTCCACGACGATTACGCGCGCGAGCCTCTCGATCTTGTCAGCTGAAGCTTTAATCCCGTCGGCAATAGCCATGAGCACGAAGCGCACCTCTGCGGGTAAGCGAGCATCATTCTCATTCCGCACGATTGCGACCGGCGCCTCAACCTTTGCTCTACGCTGGCGGTGCCGATGATACCCAACTCGGCTAGGTGCGCGCGCAACCCGTTGACCGACTGCGTTCGCTGCCGCACTGGAAGAGCGCGGGTCTTCAGCACCATCGCGGCAGCCCGTTGTTGGGTCGTCTCAATCGGCAACGCATGGGTCACCGCTTCGCTGATGGCCTCGGCATCCGTCCCCTGAACCTGAAAACGTGCTTGGCCAGATCCAGCCCGATGGTGATAACCTGTTTCACGGAACGGTCCACGCTTTGTTCGAACAACGACCACGTTCTAGCACTTCGATGCTGTTGGGGCGGCCCATTCCACCACATCAAATTTTATCCAGTTTTGAGTTCGCCGCGCCGGTTCCGGCAGCGGGGGCGGAGCCTTCCACATAGCGCAGCGCCAGATCCCGACGCGGAGTGCAGGTGGCGGCGAACTCGGATGGCGTCTTCCATCCGAGCTGGGTGCGGCCGAGCATCGTTATAGTCGCCCCGGCAACAGGAGACGAAAGCATGCGGCGAGCGAGACACCAGGATCGCGTTCGCTGTGCCTCTTCAGCTTATCTGCGTTCATCCGGAGCAGCTCCAGGTCGCTGGGTGCTCGGGCCAACCGAGTGTGGAGCCGGTGGACCGCGAACAGACCGTCCTGCCGTCCTCGCTTGGCAGCCGCTCGCCAGACTTGGCCGGTCGATCATTGCACCTGTGCGACCGCGGCATCGGCGTCGGCAACCGTTGCGGCGAAAGGCCGAGGCGCCGCGGCGACCCAGGGCGATGGAACGGTAGGAAGAGCTTAACGAAGAGATCATCGCAGAGGATGAGGTACCGAGAGCGACCGATCACTCCCGACTACCGAATGACGCTCTCGGTCGCAAAAACCGCTAACTGCGCCGAGCAGGCAAGACTATGTGCGCGATTGCTGCAGCTGATACGGCGGACAGCGATCCAATATCGCCCAACATTGCGCGAACACGCGGAAGTCTTTCACTTCCCAGCCATAGACCAGCATGCCGCTGAGGAACGAGCTGCTTGGCAGCCACCCCGACACGATCCGAAAGACCTACCATGGTTGGTAATTTCCTTGAGAGTCAATTTCGCGAATAGTGCTGCTGACGGCAATGACGCGGGTCGCGTAAAAGAAGATGCGCATGGCAAGTTCAGATAGGTCTGCCCTCACCGGAGATCACTGAATTTCTTGAAGCATCGCCGAGCCTCGTGTGGCTCATCAAGAGACTCACGCACACGCCGCGTAGGTCGTATAACCTTTCCCGCGCGGAAGCGTCTTAACTGACGTTTCTGCCGAATTTCGCGAGAGGATGCTGGTACTGCCGGTGTCGCTCAAGGGATGAAAGTCTTCACATGAAAGAGCATAAAGAGGGAGCTGCTGAGCTCATCGAGCTTGGGCGCAATTTCCCGCCTCCTAGTCCGCTGGTCCAAGATGCCCTGCGCGATTCGTTTTTTTACCTTTCAAGAGTGAATGCCGCGGATCGCGTCCGCTTTCCTCGCTTCTCTGGCTCTATAAAAGACCGTGAAGCTGGCGCCAGTTGGCTGGCACGCCGGTTTGACCTGAAGCTTGATCCGGACCGGATCGTAATCGCCAACGGAACGCAAAGCGTTCTAGTCATGCTAATGGCGCACTACCTGGAACCAGGTGGCGTTCTGCTAACTGAGGCGCTCACTTACCCGGCGATCAAGCCGCTTTCCCAGCTACTTCATGTCACCTTGCAAGGGGTCCCGCTGGATGCGGACGGGATTGAGCCCGGCAGCCTCGAGCAAGCGTGTTTGCAACACAAAGGCAAGGCGCGCGTGTTGTACTGCATGCCGACACTCCACAACCCCACGTCGGCGACAATGAGCAAGTCGAGACGACAAGAGATCGCTAGCATTGCTCGCCGGCACAATCTTGTTATCATCGAGGACGATATTTATGGGGTTTTGCGCGAAGACGCTCCTCCTCCACTGTCTGCAAATGCTCCTGAGCGGAGTTGGTACATTTTAGGTCTCAGCAAATCGCTTTCATGCCAACTGCGTGTTGCTTATGTCGTTGGTCCAAGTCCTTCTATGACTCAGAAGGCCTTCTGGCCTGGAGTAAAGACGACGAACTGGATGGTTGCACCTCTCATTGCGGAAATCGCGACGCGTTGGTTAACCACACACTTGGCATCGGACATCCTAGAGTCGGTCCGGGTCGAAACAAAAGTTCGGCGGACCATTGCCAACAAGTTCCTCGGTAAGCCAGTCCCAATTCACGAATCGAGTTACCACCTCTGGATAGAAGTGCCCCGCGACACCACTCTCGCCGCATTCGTCGTCGCCCTGAGGCAGCGAGGAGTTGCCGTCAGCCCCGGCGACTCATTCGCTGTCGGTTCTGTCTTGGGTGATACTCGGATCCGGATAGGCCTCGGGGCGGCAGCGGATCATTCGCTACTTCGCACGGGCTTGTCGATCATCAGGCAAGCTCTGGAACGAACGTAACGATAACCAGGACACCGATTGCCTCCATCGAGTAAGCGGTTCCACACCCGGGGCAGTCGCCGAACTTAGTTGCGCTTGTGCCCGGCACGACGGGATAGGCGAGGTTGAGAGAGTTAGATGCAGACCGATGGCTTCATCATGCTTTCACGGCTGCGGAACGACCCCTTTGCCGGTCACACGAAGACCGTTGCCGGTCTCAGAGTGTGGAATGTCCCAGCCGATCAACGAACTTCATTATCCGATCGGACACCGTCACGCCTCAAAGAAGAAGGGCTAAAGGTCCTTGCATGACACATGCGGTTGCCTTCGCCGGATAAAACGGAAGACAGTAGACATGAATGTTTTGATTAGCGAGTCCACCTTGGACGAAATTGTGCCACTGCGGTACAGACTGATGCGGCCGGATCACATAGGCCCTGACGCCCCATTCGAATTCAAGCTGACGTCGGCTGACATGTCTGACATTTCCATTCACCTGATCGCTCATACAGCCGAGCGCGTTGTGGGAATTATCTCGGCCGGCCCCGAACCGTGCCCGTTCCGGAGCTGCGAGGAAAGCTGGCGGTTGAGAGGATTTGCCGTGGACAGAAGCATCCGCCGGCACGGCATCGGCTCTGCGCTCCTGAGCACCATTATGTTGCGATCGCAGCAACGTGGGGCCATTGCACTTTGGGCCAATCCGCGGGTTGGTGGGGCATTGGATCTCGTTATGAAATTCGGCTTTGAGACCGTTGACGGACAATATCAGGTACCGGCGTTCGGCCCTCATCAAAACGTGGTTCTTACTTTCTGAGGCGATTTGCTCTCGTCTAGCGGCACGCATCGATAAGCTAATGTAGATCCTTCACCACGGCATCTTCAGAGATGCAACCTCGCAAATGAGCTCGCGCCGGAGCGCAGTCGCTATCAGCGGGTTCCATCACGATATTCTGGCGGCGGCATGCCCCCGAGGCCAGGCGGCCGATAGGTTGGGCTAGGCTACCGGTTCGATCGTCCAAGTTCTTTTCCTTGTGGCAAGTGACTTTGACGTGGTCGCTCCTCTGCAAAGAAAGGCCGTCTCACATTCCAAGCAATGAAGGGGACGCGCGATTGACGTAGATCGGTGCGCACATATCCGAGAGGCCCGGCGCGCGACGCATATTGCGAGGCACGCCGGGCTCCGGGCACCACCAGTACATCCGTGGTGATGCCAACTCAACGATATGCGGTGCCAGGTGAGCCGTCGATCGTCATGCATTGACGCACTGCTCGATTGCGTTTCCGAAACGACCACATACGCTAACCAGAGGCGAGGTACGCGCAGCCCCAGCGCATTCAGCTCGCTCCTTCGCTTTGCGATTAGCCAGCGGCATTGTAAATCGAACAACGGCCGGGCTTGCACAAATCGCTGATGTTCATCGGGAATGTACTATGTGACGTTACGTCAGCTTCAAGCGGTGCGAGCCACGTTTCTGTACGTTTGAGGCTGCACCTGAACTGACAGGATTGCTTCGCCTACGGCAGCTAAGACCTCAGTTTTGCCATGGCGACAATTTAATAGAACCAAGCATCGTCGAGACATCGCGATGACTGGCGGCCCCGGCGCACCTATCCTGGCAACGTGCGCTGGGGCATTCAGCCGACCTGATGTCTGCTCGTTGGATCCAGACCCCATAAACGGTTTACGTGCCGGCCATGGAGGTCTTTCGTCGATCATTTGGGGGCCGCACTTGGGTCCGCCTGTGGGCGGACGCTACGGCGGGTGCAAGCCATAGATCGAGATTCTTTACTGTCTACTCCAGCCCTATAGCTCTCGGCATCGAGCGCGACATGGTAAGCTGGAGACGCGCGGCGCCGTCGAGAGTTCGGAATGAGCTTGTCTGCCCGGCAAGCGGCGTCTTTTAGAGCGCCCGCCATCCCGCCGCGCCCGGAGGCCGGCACACTCGCCCCCTCTGATCGAAACGGCCGGCTTTCGCCGGCCGTTTTGTGAACGCGTGCTTGATCACACCGCGGAAGTGATCCACTGCTGCAGCTCCGCCTTCGGTACCGCGCCGGCGTGACGGGCCGCAATCTCGCCGCCCTTAAAGATGATTAGCGTCGGGATCGACATCACGCCGTACTTCGACGTAGTCTGGGGGCTCTCATCGACGTTTAGCTTCACGATCTTGACCTTGCCACTCATTGCGCCGGCGAGCTCATCGAGCGCGGGACCGATCATGCGGCAGGGACCGCACCACTCGGCCCAGAAATCGACGACCACCGGGCCGCTAGCCTTGAGCACTTCGCCTTCGAAGTTCGTGTCCGAAACCTTTCCAACTGCCATTGCAGTACCTCACTCGATTGATCGATCGGCGCAACTTGGATTCGCGCCGGAGCTTAGCTATGAACAACCGCTCGCTACGTCAATGACACGCGATGACAATGGATCTGCTTGTTACGTCCCCGACTCGCTGAACTCACCAATCATTCATGGGCCGCGCCATCTTCGCGCTTAAAACCGTGCGTCATTCCAAACATCTGCCCATGCTCGGCCTCTACATCGATCCAGATGAAATTTAATCTTCCGCTGCGTCAGGTTGCCGCCTCGAGCAGCTGCTGACAGTATGCGCCACTCCATCGTCAAGTCTTTTGATGCCGCCGCAATGCCGTCATTTCGTCGGACGTCTGCCGGTACCTACGTTGAACAGCGCGCCTATAGTGGAGTTAAGGCGACCGAGAGGACGCCCCTCACGATCCACGGCATATAAGATAACGGGGCCCCGCCGATAAATGGCTTGGATCTTCAATTATTGCCAGTCGACCGCTCGAACACGACGACCGAATGATTAGTAATGCATCACTGCGGACCATCGAGATGGCGCTAAGCGACCACATCCCGGTAGTCGTCACCTGCTTTGACGGGCATGACCGCGGCTCCAGGCAATGCGATCGCAACGTCTGCAATCGCTCTCGAGCGCGCGAGCTCGAGCGCCACCCAACGATCAGCACCAGCACGAGCGCGATAACAGGCCGGTCTTCGTCTCTACCACCATGGTGCAGGCAAGGCACGTCATAAATACCATCCACCCCGCACATTTGCTCGCGCGTCCATCGGACACCCGGTGGATTAACGCGGAATAGCCTCGCGTCAAATTCCCCACAAATATTTGGTACATTCCTCGCGTCGGCTTGCTAGGCGGGCCTTTTTGACTGCAAAAGGCTAAGCATGCGTTCTGGCAGCGGCCTGCAAAGTCGGCGAGCCGGCTTCCGAAGCTACCCAGGAAGAGCATTCTTGGATCCGGCAGCACCGCACCTCCGATCGAACTTTTTTCGCTGCTCGGCGCACCAGGACGTCCAAAATTCCACGCAGTCGTTTCGATCGTTCGTATCCGCCCGGTGAGGGCCGCCTTGCCGAATGAGGCGTATTGTTGAGAACTGTCCTTATGGACAGTGATAGGCGCAGTGCCCAAGTCGAACGGCTCGAGCTGGTGGACACGGGCCGGCGGCGGCGCTGGTCCGAGGATGAGAAGCTCAAGATCGTACTGAGCTTACAGGCGCCGCGCCGGTTCGGGGCGACGGCGCGGCGATATGGCGTTTCGCGCTCGTTGCTGCTGCGATGGCGACGGTCGTTTCGTCCCGAGCCGAAGGATGCCGCCCATCAAACGAGCTTCGTGCCGGCGATGGTGGTCGCGGAATCGGGATCGACGCCTGGTCCGGTCGGGCCGGCCGGCGGCGGGTCGATCGAGATCGAGTTTGTGGCCGGGGCTCGGATGCGGATCACGGGCACCGTCGACGCGGCGACGTTGAAGGCGCCGCCGTGGCGGCACTGGCAGATGGACGCCTACGGTGATCCCGATTGGGTCGGGCGTATGAACTCGCTGGCCTTGCTGGTGCAGGAAGCTTTCAAGCGAGACCCGCACGGCGGCGACCTCTATGTGTTCCGTGGCAAAAGCGGCAAGCTGATCAAGGTCCTTTGGCACGATGGCCTGGGCATGTCGCTCTATGCCAAGCGGCTGGAGCGCGGCCGCTTCCTGTGGCCGTCGTCCGCGGAGGGCGTGGTGACAATCACTCCGGCCCAGCTCGGGTACCCGCTGGAGGGCATCGACTGGCGGATGCCGCAACAGACCTGGCAACCGCAGGCGGCTGGCTGATCGCTGGGATTTGAATCGGTGATACGATCAGCGGTTCGGACAGAGATCGCATCTTGTGATTTTCTGGTCGGCGATGAGCGCCGATGATTCTCTTCCCGACGATGTGACCACGCTGCAGGCGATGCTGCGCGCCGAGCGAGCGGCCCGGTTGGCGGCGGAGGCCGAAGCCCAGGCCGGGACATTGCTGATCGAGAAGCTCAAGCTCACGATCAAGAAGCTCCGGCACGAGCAGGTTCGGACAGTCCTCCGCATTGCTGGACCAGCTCGAGCTACAGCTCGCCGACCTGGAGGAGAATGCGGCGCAGATGGCAGCCGAGAAGATAGCGGTGCCTCGTTCGAGGCCGCAAGCCAGCCCGCCGGCCGCTGCCGGAGCATTTGCCGCCGGAGCGCATTGTCTATCCCGTGCCGGCCCCTGCCCATGCTGCGGCGACAGATTGCGCAAGATTGGCGAGGACGTGACTGAGACGCTGGAGCTCGTTCCGCGCTAGTGGAAGGTGATCCAGCACGTGCGCGAGAAGCTCGTCTGCCGGGCCTGCGAAGCGACTACCCAGCCGCCGGCTCCCTCGCATCCGATTGCGCGGGGGCGTGCAGGGCCCAAGCTGCTGGCCCATGTCCTGTCGCCAAGTACGGCCTGCATCTGCCGCTCAATCGTCAGAGCGACGTCTACCAGCCTGAAGGCATCGACCTCGACGTATCGACGCTCGCGGACTGGGTAGGTGCCTCCGCGGCAACCCTGATGCCGCTGGTCGATGCGATCCGGAGCACGTCTTCGCAGCCGAGCGCATCCATGCGGATGACACCACAGTGCCGGTCCTGGCCAAGGGCAAGACCCGGACCGGCGGGCTCTGGACCTATGTGCGCGACGACCGCCCGTTTGCCGGTCCAGATCCGCCGGCGGCCGTGTACTCTCCCGCTCGTGGCGGCGTGCATCCGGAGCAGCATCTGGCGGGCTATGCTGGACTGATGCAGACCGACGCCTATGCCGGTTTTAGCAGGCTTTACCAGGAAATCGCGAGAGCGGCCCGATCATCGAGGCTGCGTGCTGGGCGCACGGCAGGCGCAAGTTTTTTTGATCTCGCGCGGCTCAGCAAGGCGCCGATCGAGGCCGAGGCGGTCAAGCGCGTCGACGTTCTGGTCGCCATCGAGCGCGAGATCAACGGTCTTGCTGCGCAGGAGCGTTTGCGAGTGGGCCAGGAGCGTAGCTGCCCTCTGATCGTCGAGCTGGAGGCGTGGTTGCGCCAGCAGCGCGCTCTCCAGGAACAACGACACGACCAAAGCGATCAATTACTGCCTCAGCCGCCCCAGGTACCGATCTGGCGAGCTTCTACCTCTGCGCGACACCCCGCACCTCGACCTGTCACATTCGTTGGACGGAAGACGTCTTCCAGCAGGGTTCACAAATCAATCTGGAATTCAGCGGCATGCGGTACGGCTATACCTCTCCGCTGATGCGCACAATGTCGATTGGCAAGCCTTCAGATCACATCGGCGACTACATGACGGAGAGGTTGCGGGCTTGGAAGCCGCGCTCGCCGCGGGCAAGACCAGCAACACCTGCAGCGACGTCGCTATAGCTTTCTACACAACGCTGAAAAAGCATGGTTTCGAGAAGGAATCGCGTTGCGGCTATGCCGGAATCGATTGGACGGAGCCTACGGCAAGCCTGAAGGAAGGTGACATGACCGCCCTGAAACCGAACATGACGTTTCAGCTCATGCTTGGAAACTGGATCGGCGAAGACGTCGGCTATGTGATCAGCGAGATCTTCCGCGTCACCGATGCCGGGGGCGAACCATTCACCAAGCTGCCGCGCGAGCTCTTCGAAATTTCAGCGTAGCGGTACTCGACGTGTCGCTCACCGCGGCGGCCAGCTGCTTTGGCCGCAGCTTCTCCCAAGAAACGCCGCCACCCGGCGCGGCGCAGCGCAGGTGCCTGGCCCATCCTCCCGATCGAACTCGCAAGCCTGTTCGAGTGGACCCCCGTCGGTCACTGACATCGAAAGGGAGCGCGAATCCCACCAAACAAACGCTCGACGAGATAGGCCGTGCATGCGGATGCCGGATCGGCCTCGTTCCGATCGCAAGTCTGGCCGCAAAGACGTTCCGCTCGGATGAGGCGTCCCTCACTTCTGATCGGTAGGAGGGAAGGGGAGACTCACGGACGGGGTTTGATTCGAGCCTTGATCTTGGGAAGACTTGCTTCCACATGATTGTGCGCTCAGGTTGAACTGTTTAATTCAGGGGGAGTTATGCCGAAGAACGAGTTTTTTATCGAACAGCGCGCAGACGGCCGTTACAACGTATTGCGCCCGAACGCGGACCGGGCGAGCGCGGCTGCCGACACCCAGCGCGAGGCGATCGATAGAGCCAAGAAGATGGACCCGGACGCCACGATTCATGTCGAACGCGTTCGTGATATTGGTCCCGGCCGCGATAAGTGGCGCAAGCTCTGAGGACTTGCATTTTCTGGCCCAAAACGGAGCGTTGGCTCGGCTTTCAGATCAGGTGTGACGCACACGAGTGTGCGCGTCGGAGATCAGCCTGCCCGGTTGGAGGCTTTTTCCGCTTGCGCGCGTGCGGCTTACGCCGCATCGGGCTCTCGTGGACCTAGCCGCTTCGCGTCTTGGCCATCCGGCTTCGATCCCTCGCGCAAGACCGTAGAACTCCTCGCCGGGGGCACTCGGGAAAGGGGCTCGCCTTCGGCGACCGCTATCACTGCCCCGTTCCCGGGTGCCGCTGTTAACCGGTCTCTTCGCTGCACCCGGACCCGCGTGCCCCTTCGGGTCGCTATGCTCACGCTCTCCGGGTGCCATGTTAGGTGGGGCGATGTGCCCACATGGATGCGAACCGGCCTCCATGAAGCTGCAAGCGAGCTTGAACAAGCTGACGACGTCATGTGCACGACAAGCCTACGCCGAGGATCGGGGGCTTTTTTCTTTGCAAATCAGATAGTTACGTTTTATTAACCATGATTGCTGCACCCTCGAATCCGGCGAGTCTTGCCTTGTTCATGATTTGTTCTAATATGGTGCCATGGCGTCGCATGGCTCCGTTGTCCGCAATCCGGGCTCATGGAGCTGTTCGCAGCGAAGAATGACGGTAATGGCGATTGCAAGTCCGCTTGGAAAAGTCCTCGAAGCCACCGGTTACCTCGAACAAGGCAGGCCCGCTCCTGGCGTTCGCATTGCCGACGAGAATCGTTTCGAACGACGGAGCGGTCAATTCGCTCCGGATGCCTTGTGGCGAGGACCCAGCTCACTCACCGTCTACTTTAAATATCTTACATCTCCTCCTGGCGACGACGAGCTAAGCTCGTGGCGCCGCGAAATCTGGAATGAAGGTTTCGCGCCCCTCCTGTGGATCATCAGTCCGACCACAATCGAGCTTTACAACGGCTTTGGCCGACCGCTTGCGCAAGGCGACGCGGAAGCTAACCGACTCCACACGTTCAAGATCATCGATAGCGAGCTCGCCGCGCTTGACGAACTCGCCGGGCGCCTCGCAATGGAGAGCGGCCAATTCTGGCTTCGAAACGATTCCATCAATCGGAAGAATACCGTCGATCAAAGGCTGCTCTCCGAGCTAAGCGCTCTCGAGCGGGACCTCGTCGCCGACGACCTGGAGCGGGGCATCGCTCAAGGTCTAATCGGCCGAGCAATATTTACCCAGTATCTAGTCGACCGAGGTATTGTAGATAAGCGCAAGCTCAAAAGACATTGCGGCGAAGACACGCTGCCTGACGCCTTACGCAACACGGCGTCTTCGCGCGCGCTATTTGCGTGGCTCCGCGCAACATTCAACGGAGACATGTTTCCAGCCTCGATGCCAATGAGCCGCTTGCGCCACAAGCACTTTGTTCGGGTTGCGGACTTTCTCGAAGCCATCGACCCGGGGACTGGGCAGCATTCGCTATTTCCATACCGCTTCGATATCATCCCCGTTGAGCTGATCAGCTCTATCTACGAGCAGTTTGCTCACTCACACAACGCGGCTCACGCGGCCCCCGACACCAGCGCCCGAAAGTTGGGTGTTCACTACACCAGACTTCCCGTCGCATCCCTCGTTCTGGACGAGGTGATGAACGGCGCAACGGGCAATGAAACCGTCGTAGACTTGACGTGCGGATCGGGAGTCTTCCTGGTCGAAGCGTTTCGCAGGCTCGTCGCGATCAGAAGCAAAGGAAAGCCAGACCGGCGTCTCATTCGGTCCGTTCTCTACGACCAGGTTTTCGGAGTAGACATAAGCGAGGCTGCAATTCGCGTCGCGACTTTCAGTCTGTACTTGGCGGCTCTTGAGCTGGATCCGGATCCGCATCCGGCCGAGGCGCTTAAGTTCCGGCCTCTTATCGGCTCGACTCTTTTTATTGGCAATGCGCGAGATATTGAGACAACGCCGGAGGGCGCTGCGCTGCTGCTTAACGGCGAAAGGCGTCGCTTTGACCTGGTTGTAGGCAATCCCCCTTGGACTTTTAAAGGAAAGAGGGGAACCGCTCAGCGGGCAAAGGTCGCCGGAGCAAAAAGTGGACAGCCGCGGGGCGAGGGCTTCGACTTCGTGCTCAGAGCTTTGGATTTTGCGCACGACACGACGCGCTTCGGAATAATTCTGAGTGCAATGCCCTTCTTTGCTGCAAGCAAAACTGGCGCGGCAGCTGCGCTCGATATCGTGCGCCGCCTTTCTCCGGCCACCATCGTAAACCTAGCTCCCTTGATTCGATGGCTGTTCCCCACTGCGAAGATGCCCGCGGTCGCGCTGCTGGCGAGGTGTAGGAAACAGCCTTCCGACCAGCTCACCGTTGTGAATATTCCATGGTCTCCCTCGGGAGAAAAGTCGCAGACGTTTGAAATCTCCCCGAGCGACATCTCAACACTCTCGCTCGCAGAGTGGGAAAAGAGGCCGCGGCGCCTGAAAGCCGCGGCCTTTGGGTGCTTTCGAGACATCGCGCTCCTCAGCTCCCTACAGTCGGATTGCACGACCCTCGGTGCCTGGCTCGAGTCCATCGGATCGAGCTGGCGCGACGGGCTGATCCTTGGCACGCCAAGCAACAGAACTCGCTCGGCGTCAGCTATGCGCGGTCTTCCGTTTCTAGAGAACTACGAAATGGAAAACTTCAAAATCCCCGATTCTCTGTCAGCTTTCCGCGAGCCGAAAGCCCAGTGGCCGCGTGATAAGGCGACGTTCTCGGGGCCGCTGTTGATCGTCAAAGAGTTCCTCAATCAGAGCCCGAGACCGATCACTGCCGTTTCCGACAAGGACGTCGTCTTTACCGACGCGTACTTTGGCGCGCCTGTCGCAAGAAAATATGAGGAAGCCGCACGCGTCCTGTCCGTCATTTTAAGCTCTTCGTTCGCCGCGTGGTTCTTCCTGATGACGGCATCGGAGTTTGGCGTATGGAAAAGACGTCTGCTGACGCGGGACGTGGGCCTTCTGCCCATCCCCGCGCTCTCAACGCTGTTGGCTTCCAAAACCGGATCAAAAATCCTCAGCGTCGAGAAGCGCCTGAGGGCGTCAACAATCTCGGATGCTGATTGGAGCGAACTCGACGCGTTAGTCGCCGACGCGTACCACTTGGACGCAGCTGATAGAACAGTCGTTCAAGACGGCCTTCTCAGGGCCGAATGGCAATGGGACGAAGGAAGGCAATTTGCTTCTGCTTCGGCAACGACAAAGGCCGACCTTGCGCCATACGCAGAGTCGTTTCTTGAGGTGATCAACAGCTGGCTCGGCGTTTCCGGCAAGCGAAGCATGAAAGCTGAGATCTACGATCTACCCGCTCTTTCTCCCCTGCGCGTCGTCCGGTTCGTGCTCCAGGAGCCAGCTCAAAACCCGACGATCTCGATGATCCAGCCTCACGGCCGACTCTCCGACGTGCTGAAGTCTATTGGCTCACGCATGGACGTGCCGATCGCCTCGTCGTTGATTGGTCAGCGTGAGCTGCGAGTTCATTCGAAACAAGAGGTTGTAATCATAAAACCAGCCGCGCGCAGATACTGGATGAAGATATCTGCTCTCGAAGACGCGGACGCGGTTGTTGTTGAGAGCTTCAAGGGAGCTGCCGCGTGAGCATCCCGTTCGAGGCTCCTTCGTCCATTGGAACGCCGATCAATCTTGCACCAGAAATCGCGGAAGCTATCCTCAAGACGATCGAGTTGGGCTGGGAGGTTGCCAGGAAGCGTCGTGAGGTGAATCCACGAGCCAGGGAAACGGCAATCACTGAGTGCTTGCGTGACGGCATGCGAGTCGCGTCCGAAAAGCTCCCTTGGCGGAGGTCGCTTATAGTCCTTCCTGGAACTGAGTCGCGCTCCGCTTCCGCGCTTGAACCAGACGGCCGAACGGACATTCCCATAATGCACTTGGAGATCTTCCTGAGGCATGGTCTGCACGACCCGCACGCCATCATCGAGTGTAAAAGAATTGCCGCCGAAGACGCCAACTTAGTACGAGAGTACGTAAAGGAAGGCGTAGATCGTTTCTGTACCGGCAAGTATGGAGGCAACCACTCGAAGGGCTTTATGGCTGCTTACGTTCTGGAAGGTACACAAACAGAAGCCGTATCGAAGATAAACGACTTCCTCACCAAAAACGCTCGCGTGCCAGAGCACCTTAATCCAGAGAACCCCAAGCACTGGTCAAGCCTTCATCCGCGATCGACCCGTCCAAAAATTCAGCTCAAGCACGCGTTCCTTTTGACGTCGAAGCGGTAAAGGAAGCTTGCGACCGCACGAAACGCGCAACTTTGGCATACTGAGTAACCGCATGCGTTGCTTTACTTTCTCCGCCTTTGACGTTTGCAAAGTCGTCGCGACAGATATGTTCGCCGGGGAGAGAGGTTTTAGCTTTGAGCGACCCGCCAACCTGCTAAAATGCCGTCCGAACCGGACCGGATGCTAAGTGATACAACGTTTATTTCCTTCGGCGCATATGGACGCCGACGATCTTCACGCCTATGACTTCTCGAATCCCCTGGACCCGAAATCCTGGGGAGTAGAGGATCCGTTTCTCCCAGAGATAATTTCGACGTCGGCGTTCCAACGCCTTCGTTCGATCAGGTTCCTTGGAGGCATCGACTACGTTCTCGTGCAAAATCCGAACGGTGTTTGGGGCAATACGCGCTACACACGCTATCAGCATAGTTTAGGCGTCGCGCGGCTCGGCTTGATGTACAGCCGTGCCTGCGAGTTATCCGAGCATGATCGACGCCTCATTTTCGCGGCCGCTGTTTTGCACGACGTGGGCCACGCGCCGCTCTCGCACTCTCTGGAGCCGGTGTTCAAAGAGCTGTTTGGAATCGATCATCATCAAGCGACGAAAGACATTATAGCCGGTCGCGTTTCCATCGGTCAGCCGCTGTCGCAGACCTTGCGACGTTACGGAATAGATGCCGACCGGGTGACCGCTCTCATTTCCGGAGAAGACGCGAGCTTTCACGGCCTCTTCTCGGGTCCGATCAATTTCGACACGATCGAGGGAATTCTCAGAACGAGAGCTTACACCAGACCGTCGATCAGCCCGCTGGCTCCCGAACTCGTCGTCGCCGCCGCGGTCAACAGATCGAGTGCGGCCGACCGACAAACCGTCGATCAATTCTGGTTATACAAGGATCAGATCTACACGCACGTCATAAACTCGAAGACCGGCATATTGGCCGATCTGGCCTGCCAGGTTTTCATGAAGCGGCACTTGGCGGACATTGGACGGGACGACTATTTCTCGACTGAGGACGCCATTTTCAGAAAGTTGCCCGGACTTCGCAACTTGCTGAGGAGCAGGAATTTCGACGAGCTGGTGACAAGGACCGTTAGCGGAACGATCGGAGTTACCATAAGAAGATTCTTCGTGGACCAAAACAGCGATTTTTTTGAGCGAGACGATCAAAAACGCTATTTGCAAACGCGCAGATCTGCATCATTGCAAGTTGAACTTCACGAAATGAAGAACGTCGGTGAAATGGGAGATTTGTTTGGTGACCGAGGCGATTGATCGGGCAAAGCGTTATTCCGAAGAGCAGCTAGCGAAGCTGCGGAGCAGCATCAAGGATCTGGTGCCCTCAGGCGAAATGGTTTTTGTGAATGGCTCCTATGCACGGCGGGAAGCTTCGGAAGGGTCTGATATCGACTTCTATGTCGTGACGACCGGGCCGAAACCGGACGAAACGCCTGATTGGGTGCGCAAGGTAAAATCGGAAATCGAGCGTATCGTGCCGATCGAACCCGCCGAGGATGGAGCTTTTGCCAAGATTGAGCCGCGCGAAACGCTTCTGCACAATATCGGTGGAGAAAACGACAGCAATCAGAACATCACGAGACGCATGCTCCTGCTGTTGGAGGGGGAATGGCTGTTCAACGAAGCCGGGCTCAGGAGCGTTCGTAGATCGATCCTGGAGCGATACATAGCCGACACCATCACCGATCATCAGCTCGCCCTGTTCTTGTTGAACGACATTGTTCGTTACTACCGGACCATGGCCGTTGATTACGAATTCAAGACGGTCGAGGGTCCGAAGAAGAAGCCCTGGGGCATCAGAAACATAAAACTCATTTTCTCACGCAAGCTGCTTTACGCCGGTGGTTTGTTCAGCGTTGCGGCGACCGCCGATCTCAGGCGCGACAAGAAGATAGCGGAGCTTGAAGCATTGTTTGATATGACCGTAATCGATCGCTTGCTCGAGATCTGCGGAAAGCACGATTGCCGCCAGGTCTTGAGAAGTTACGATCGATTTCTGAGCCAATTGGAAAGGCCTGAAATTCGCGATCATCTCAAAAAGCTCACCAAAGACCAGCGCGACGACCCGGTTTTTCGTGACTTGAAGAATGAAGGCCATCACTTCACACGCGAGCTGCTCAAGCTGTTTGAGCGGACCTTTGACTCGACTCACCCCATCAGACGCGCGATTATTTTCTGATCGCGGCGCGACAAGCCTCAGGCAGAGTTGCCTGTCTTGGATCGTTGGATAAAGACCGCTTCGCTTCTGTCTGCCTCGATCCCAAGAGAACAAGGCGCGGCGTGGACGAGTAACCCAATGGCAGTTTGCGGGTTGGCCGTGGCGAATAGGATTGTGAGCGGGAGCTTGGGGCAATACGGGAGCCCGTAAGTCTTCATTCCCGTGGTTCGCAGATGTTCTTGGGTTTGTCGGAATGATTCTCTGAGATGACTATCAAACCGCATTGGAGGTGAACACGGAGCATGAGGAGCATGCATGGTGTTGCGCAACCAGAAGCGTCAATCCTGCCCTGGGCTTCTAAAAGCACGCCATCGTCGCCGCTGAACTATTTGTTACATCGCCCGAAGTGGCGTGGGCTGTCCTTTCGGACTAGGATGTGACGCAGAAGCAATGCGCCCGGGGAAATCAGCCTTTCCGATTGGCGGATTTTCTCTTATGCGCGTGCGGCGTTCGCCACACCGGGCTCTTGTGAACCGAGCCGGTTTCCGTCTCGATTCGGCTTCGATCCCTCACGCAAGGACCATCAGAGCTCCTCGCCGGGGGCACTCGGAAAAGGCGCTCGCCTTCGGTGATCGCTATCACTGCCCCGTTCCCGGGTGCCGCTATTAACCGGTCTCCTCGCTGCACTCGGACCCGCGTGCCCCTTCGGGTCGCTATCCTCACGCTCTCCGGGTGCCATGTTAGGTGGGGCGACGCGCCGTTGGCGCACGCCGAAAGTAAGCTCTGGGGGGCGGCTCTTCGCAAGCTCGTCTCGTTGGATGACGATGCTGTCGACAAGACTGAAGATCATCGCCGCCTCATGCCGGATCCTTGATCGCTGCCGATATGAAGGGCATGAGTTGTGCGTTGTCGCCAGAGCCGCGGCTCCGTTATGCAGAGAATAGATCGATGGATTGGGAACGGGTTCGGATCTTCCTGGAAGTCGCCCGTGCCGGGCAGATCCGAAAGGCTTCGCAGCGGTTGGGGCTGAACCATGCGACGGTTGCCCGTCAGATGACCGCGCTGGAGAAGAGCCTCGGCACAAAGCTGCTTGAGCGCCACATATCAGGTTGCACGCTTACGTCGGCAGGCGAGACAATGGCGGCAGCTGCGGAGCGCGCCGAAAGCGAGCTTCTCAAAGCCGGATCGAGCGTAGGCGGTGCGAGTGAGGCGATCAGAGGCACGGTGCGTGTCGGGGCTCCAGACGGACTCGGGAATTATTTCCTGGCGAGCCGGCTTGCAGAATTTGCGGCCAGACATCCGAAACTTGTCATTCAGCTCATTCCGCTTCCGCGAACGTTTTCGCTGTCGCGGCGTGAAGCGGATATTGCAATCACCCTCGACGAGCCGAAGCAGGGACGGCTGATCGTCTCCAAGCTCACCGACTACACTTTGAGCGTCTATGCGGCCCAGAGCTATTTGGCGCGGGAAGGCGAAATCGAAACCCAGGCCGATCTGGCGGGCAGGTTGTTCATTACGCACGTGGAGGACTTCGTGTACAGCCAGGCCCTCGACTACGCCTCGGCTCTTGGTCGGCTGATGTCGCGCCGCTACGAGTGCGGTAGCGTCGTTGCCCAAATGGAGGCGGTGCGCAGCGGCCACGGCATCGGCATTTTGCACGATTACACGGCCCGGCAATATCCCGAGCTGCAGCGCCTGCTCCCCGACGTGCGATTCGTGCGAAGTTATTGGCTCACCTCACACGCGGACACGCATGAGACCCGCCGTGTCCAGGAGGTGCGTCGTTTCATCACCAGCTCAATCAAGGCGGCCAGACTCGGTCTGGACGTCGTTTGAAGGGCGGGCGCTTAAGGTTTGATTGACATCGCGCTCTTGCGCATTGTTTGAGCATGATCTTTTCGGAAAACGGCTGCGCAGTTTTCCGGATCCGCTTTAGTAATGCGGCGGGGTAATCACCCAGACGACCTTCGCAGGCACCGTTCCCGGATTGGCGCAGCGATGCTGCGAAGTGCTGCTGAACGAGAAGCTGTCGCCTTCCTCGAGCTCGAAGCGCTTCCCATCAACCCAGAGGTCCAGCCGGCCTGCGATCAAGATCCCGGCTTCGTTGCCGTCATGGCTGTACTCGCCGCTGTCGGCACCTGGCTCGATCGTGCTCAGAAGGAGCTCGAGAGGACCGGCGAGATTGGGAGACAAAAGCTCTTCGGCGATGCCGAGACCGGTAAACGTCAGGCGACGCCGGTGCGCTTTACGGACGATGATGTCCCTCTCGTCGGCGGTCGCCTGCAAGTTGCCGTTGAAGAACCAGTTCATATGGACGCCGAGAGCGTCGCTGAGTTTCTTCAAGACTCCAATCGGCAGCTTGGATTGATTTCGCTCAATCTGGCTGAGATAGCCGACCGAAATTCCGGCAGCCTGAGCAAGCTGGATCAACGTCAGCTTCTTGATTTTGCGTAATTCACGGATCTGGCCACCCACGGCGGCTTCAGGGTCCATCCTCGAATTGGGGTCCGTGGCCGCCCATTCGTCAGCCGCGCGTATCGACCGAATAGCCATCGATTCCTTTGACTTTCAAAGCGGCGCGAGCATGGAAGCCGCCCTTGACCCCAGACGGCGAGGCAGCCCTCGCTGACGTAACCGCCCGATTCTTTATAGATGTGACATTAGCGAAAAAAAACATCTCCGTTGTGAAAAATATCATTCACATCTGTGAAATTATCTGGCAGATTTTCACGGATGGATCGGAGATCGGGTGTGTCGGAACTTCCCAAATCGGCCCAAGTCGTCATCGTGGGCGGCGGCATCATGGGCTGCAGCCTTGCCTACCATCTTACTCTTCGCGGCTGGACTGACGTCGTCCTGCTCGAGCGAAAGCAGCTCACGTCGGGAACCACGTGGCATGCGGCAGGCCTTGTCGGCCAGCTCGGTGCAACCCACAACCTGACCAGGCTCGCCCAGTACACGACAGAGCTTTACTCACAGCTTGAGAACGAGACGGGTCAAAATACCGGGTATCGCCAGATCGGCTCGCTCGCCATCGCCAACAATCAAGAGCGCTTCGAGGAGCTGCGGCGCGGCGCCTCGATGGCCCGATGTTTCGGGTTGGAAGTCAACGTCATGTCGGCCAAGGAGGCCGGTGATCTCTGGCCTTTGATGGCCACCGACGATCTCGTCGGCGCAGTTCACCTGCCGAAGGACGGGCAGACCAATCCGGTCGACACGACCCAGGCCCTGGCAAGGGGGGCGAAGTCGCGCGGGGCGAAAATATTCGAAAACACCGCCGTCACCGGCATTCGCATCGAAAACGGCCGCGCCGTTGGCGTTCAAACGAAAGACGCTGAAATAAAGGCCGAGTTCGTCGTCAACTGCGCGGGGATGTGGGCGAGGGAACTTGGTGCAAAAGCCGGCACGAACGTTCCGCTTCACGCGGCCGAGCACTTCTACATCGTAACCGAGCCCGTGCCTGAAATCAGAAAGCATCTTCCCGTCCTGCGCGACGGCGATGCCTGTACTTACTTCAAGGAAGACGCCGGCAAGCTGCTGGTTGGCTGGTTCGAGCCGGTCGCAAAACCCTGGGGCATGGAAGGGATTCCGGAAAGCTTCGAGTTCGACACCCTCCCGGACGATCTGGAGCATATCGAGCCATTGCTGGAAGGGGCAATCCGCCGTGTGCCCATATTGGCAAAGACCGGTATCCAGCTGTTCTTCAACGGGCCGGAAAGCTTTACGCCCGACGACCGCTACATGCTCGGCGAGACACCGGAGGTGCGCAATCTTTTCGTGGCGGCCGGCTTCAACTCCATCGGTATCAGGTCCGCAGGCGGAGCAGGCAAGGTTCTCGCCGACTGGATCGTCGATGGGCATCCTCCGATGGACCTTTGGGACGTCGATATCCGGCGCGTCATGCCGTTCCAATCGAACCGGCGATACCTGAAGGACCGCACTGTCGAGGCCCTCGGCCTGTTGTACGCCATGCATTGGCCGTTCCGGCAGCCAGATACGTCACGCGGGGTTCGCCGCTCCGTCCTGCATGACCGCCTGCTTGCGCAAGGAGCTTGTTTTGGGGAGGTCGCAGGATGGGAGCGGCCGAACTGGTTCGCCCCCAACGGAAGCGAGGCCAAGTACGAGTATAGCTACGGCCGTCAGAATTGGTTCGAATACTCGGCCGCAGAACATCGCGCGGTCAGGGAAGGCGTTGGCCTGTTCGATCAGTCATCCTTTGCGAAGTTCATTCTCGAAGGGGACGACGCCGAAGCCATTCTCAACAGGATATGCGCGAACGACATTTCTGTGCCCGTCGGCCGCGTCGTCTACACGCAATGGCTCAACGAGCGAGGCGGGATCGAAGCAGATCTGACCGTCACGCGCGAAGGCCCAAAGCGTTTCCTCATCGTGACCGCGGCGGCAACACAGGTGAAGGATTTCGCCTGGCTGACCCGCCACATTCCCGAAGGCGCAAGAGCGATCGCAACGGATGTCAGCTCAGCCTACGCCGTGCTCGGCGTGATGGGCCCGAAATCGAGGGATCTCCTGAGCAAGCTCACCGATGCGGACCTCTCTAACTCGGCCTTCCCCTTCGCAACCTCCCGCATCATCGACCTCGGCTACGCCAAAGTCAGGGCAAGCCGCATCACCTATGTGGGCGAACTCGGCTGGGAATTGTACATCCCGACTGAATTCGCTCAGGGCGTCTACGATTGCATCGCCTTTGAAGGCAAGACAGCAAACATGCGCCTTGCCGGCTATCACGCTATGAATTCTCTGCGCATGGAGAAGGGCTACCGTCATTGGGGGCATGACATCACGGACGAGGACAGCCCCCTCGAAGCAGGCCTCGGCTTTGCCGTGGCGTGGTCGAAACCGCTGGGCTTCATTGGGAAAGAGGCGTTGCTGCGCCAGAAGGAAGCAGGGCCCCGGCGGAAAATGATCCATCTCGCGCTCAACGATCCGAACGTGCTGATCTACCATAACGAGCCGATCTGGCACGACGGACGGCTCGCCGGCCGCGTCACCTCGGGCATGTATGGACACACGATCGGGACCTGCTTGGGATTGGGCTTCATCGACAATCCCGAGGGCATTATCGATGCCTCCTTCCTGAAGGGCGGAAGGGTGGAAATTGAAGTCGCCGGCGTGCGTATACCCGCCCAGGCATCGCTGCGTCCCTTCTACGACCCGGCCAATAGCCGCGTGAAGGATGTGCAGGGGAGTGCTCCTGTTCTGGCTGCGGCCTCCTAGACGAGCGATATTACCATGACCGAAGCGACCTTAATCGAACATCGAACGATCCGTGCCGAAAGACCAGCTGCGGCCGCCGCAGGCGATTCGAAGAGCCACTCCCAAGGTCCCGATTTTGTTCTGACCTTCTCCTGTCCAGACCGGATCGGAATCGTCCATGCCGTATCGGGCTTTCTATCCAGCCACGGCTGCAACATCCGCGACAGTGCTCAGTTTTCGGACCCAAGCGTCGGAACGTTCTTCATGCGTGTGTCCTTCGATGCACCGGGCGTTTCGCAGGCCGACATGCAGTCCGAATTCGAGGAAGTCGCGAGCCGGTTCGGCATGAACTCGCAATTCCACGACTGCAAGTCGAAACCCCGTCTCCTGGTCATGGTGTCGAAGGCCGGGCACTGCCTGAACGATCTGCTATTCCGATACGCCACCGGCACTCTGGCCGTCGAGATCCCGTTGATCGTCTCCAATCACCGGGATTTCTACCGCCTTGCAGCTTCTTACGACATTCCGTTCCATCATCTGCCGATCAGCTCGGAGACAAAAGCCGCGCAAGAATCGAAGCTGCTCGAGCTGGTCGAGCAGGAGCAGATCGATCTCGTCGTCTTGGCGCGGTACATGCAGGTCTTGTCCGACAACCTTTGTCAGAAGATGTCCGGGCGGATCATCAACATCCACCATTCTTTCCTGCCGAGCTTCAAGGGAGCCCGACCCTACCATCAAGCCCATGCCCGGGGGGTCAAGCTGATCGGTGCTACGGCGCACTACGTCACTGCAGATCTGGACGAAGGACCGATCATCGAACAGGACGTCTTGCGAGTAGACCATGGGCTGACGCCGGATGAACTTTCGTCGATTGGACGAGACGTGGAAGCGTGGGTTCTGGCGCGTGCCGTCAAGCTGCACGCAGAACACCGGATCCTCATGAACGGCCACCGCACGGTGATCTTCCGATGACAAAGCAGGATATTGAGCGCGCCGACAGACGTGAAACCATTCTCATAGACGGTGCCGCCGTCGCGGCAAGCCTCCATTCCGAGCTGCGAAGCGCAGTCGAGAACCTCGTCGAGAGAGGGCTTACGCCGGGATTAGCGGTCGTCCTCGTCGGCAACGATCCGGCAAGTTCGGTATACGTCCGAAACAAGATCCGCCGCTCCGTAGAAGCCGGCTTACGCTCGTTTCATCACGAGCTGCCGAGCACGACAAGCGAAACGGATCTCCTGGCCCTAATCGACAGGCTCAATTCCGCAGACGACGTCGACGGCATTCTCGTCCAATTGCCGCTGCCGTCCCATATCGACGCCCAAAAGGTGACGTCGGCCATCGATCCAGCCAAAGACGTCGATGGCTTTCACCCCATGAACGTCGGCAAGCTCTCCCTCGGCGGCGAGGCGCTGATTCCCTGTACCCCCCTCGGCTGTATGCTCCTGATCAAGGGAGTTCGCAGCCAGCTCGCTGGACTAAACGCTGTCATTGTCGGACGTTCCAACATCGTCGGTAAGCCGCTTGCGCAACTCTTGCTTCGAGAGAACTGCACGGTCACGATCGCGCATTCCAGGACCGCCGATCTGCCTTCCGTATGCCGCCGGGCGGACATTCTCGTAGCCGCTGCAGGTCAGCCGGAGCTCATTTCCGGTGACTGGGTCAAACCCGGCGCCATCGTTATCGATGTCGGCATCAACCGGGTTCAGCGTGAAGGACGCCAGATATTGGTCGGCGACGTCGCTTTCGAAAGCGCACGCGCCGTCGCCGGCGCGATCACTCCTGTTCCGGGCGGGGTCGGTCCGATGACGATCGCCTGCCTTCTCCGTAATACGATTGAAGCGGCCTGCCGCCGGCACGGGGCGGCATCGCCCCTTCGTACCCTCTGAGCAGCAACCGATGTGCTCCTGCGACCGACGACGGCACGGCTTCATGTTCGGAATGTGCTCCAGGCTGCCGGACGGGCTGGAGTCCACGCTCATCGTATCAGGCCGTAGCGAGAGGCCTCCCGCCGGATGAACCCTTCCTCAGCAGGTGACCGCAGCGAGATCGACAGACCCAAGCTCTTGCAGGTCTGTCAGATCCACGTGTCCTACGTGGCTGGCGTCGACGTCGTTCACGGCGTCTCGCTCGACGTCAATCTCGGCGAAGTGGTGTGCCTCCTTGGCCGCAATGGTGCAGGCAAGACAACGCTGATCAAGGCCTTGTGCGGCCTGCTCCCCGTCAACAGCGGGCAGCTCACGTTCGACGGGACGTCCCTTCTAGGTGTACGGCCGGCAGAGATCGTCGCTGCTGGAATTGCAGTCGTTCCTGAAGGACGACGTGTCTTTTCCAACCTGACCGTTGCGGAGAATCTCGCAATGGGAGCCTATTCTCGTCGCAATGGCCTGGGCCCCTCCTGGCGCTTTGATCGCGCCTACGATCTCTTCCCCCGCTTGGCAGAACGCCGGACCCAATTGGCCGGCACCCTATCCGGCGGCGAGCAGCAGATGCTCGCGATGGCCCGCGCCTTGATGGCGCAGCCGCGCTTGCTCCTGCTTGACGAACCGTCGATGGGGCTTGCGCCTCTGCTGATCAATCTGATCTTCGACACGATCAATCGGCTGGCCATGAACGGCATGACCGTTCTCCTCGTCGAGCAGAACGCGACAGCCGCCCTCGATATTGCCGATCGTGCCTACGTCCTCGAGCGCGGCACGATCGTGAAGTCGGGCCTTGCAGGCTCACTTGAAAGAGATTCGGAGATCCAGCGCAGTTATCTAGGCGTCTAAAGTTATTAGCATCAGGAGGATTGGAAGATGATACTCACTCGCGCTTCACTAGCCGCAACTGTTCTTCTCTCCTTTGCCTCCTCGGCCATGGCGAAGGACTTTCCGGTCGGGTTTTTCGGCCCCCTGTCGGGCCCTGCCGCAGCCTACGGCTCTGAAAGTCTTTCCGGCGCCCAATTCGCCCTGGAAGAGATCAACGCCGGATATTTGGGCGCGGACAAGATAAAGCTCATTCCGGCCGACGACACCGCAAGCCCCGGCGTTGCCGCTCAGGCCGTTCAGCGGATGATAGACGTCGATGACGTCGTTGCAGTCGTCGGTGGCTCCACCAGCGCCGGCACGGCTGCGGCCATCGAGGTCACGAAAGAAGCAAAAGTGCCCCAGCTCTCGCCGCTCGCAGTGGACAGCGCCCTGACGCAGGCACGAAACCCCTGGTTCGCGCGAATTGCGCAATCCTCGACGGCCTGGGCGGAGCGTACGGCGGAGTGGCTGAAGAATAACAAGGGAGCAAGGAGCGCCTACCTTCTTGCTCGCAACGATAATTTCGGGGTGCCGCTCGCCGAAGCGTTCGAAAGAAAGGCCAAGGAAATCGGGCTCGAGCTCAAGGGTCGGATTGCCTACGAGCCATCCTCACGCGAGTTCAAGCCCACCTTGGCAAGCGTGGCGTCGGCAAATCCCGACTATCTCGTGCTCTGGGGCTACTACACCGAAGCAGGCCTGATGGCAAAACAGATGGCCGAGATGCAGATCAAACTGCCCTTCTACGTCGGAAGCGCCATTGGGATCGATCAGTTTCGCGACATCGCAGGACCTGCGGCAGAGGGGACCTACGGCCTTCTGTATTATCTGGCGGGCTCGATCGAAACGGACGCCGGAAAGCATTTTGTTCAGAAATGGAACGAGCGCTATCACAGGGCACCCACTCAATACGAGGGTATGGGCTATGACGCCATGTACGTCCTGGCTGGCGCGATGAAGCGCGCCGCCGCAAGCGGGGGCGTCACCAAGCAAAAAATTCGCGACGAAATCTTCAGCACCAGGGAATTCCAGGGCGCGACCGGCCCCATCACCATCTTGCCAAACGGGGATGCGGAGCGCCCTCTGCCGATGGCCGAGCTCGTCGGCGGCAAGGTCAAACTCGATACGCTGCTTCACTAAAGGCGGCGCAAGGCGCGTTCAACCATGAATTTCTCGCTTCAGCTGCTGAGCGGACTGGCGGTCGGTTGCATCTACAGCCTGGTGGCTGTTGGATTCAGCATGGTTTACCGTGCCATGGGACTGGTTAATTTCGCCCAGGGCGATTTGATGATGATCGGAGCCTTCATTGGCTACTCGATCATCGTCAACCTTCCTGGTCTCCCGTTCTGGCTGGTCGTTCCGCTGGCAGCGGCGATCACCGCCTGTTTGGGCTATGCCGTTGCTCAAAGCGCGCTCTGGCCCGCGATGCAGCGCGGTGCCAGCCAAACCTACCTCGTCCTGCTGACACTGGGGATCGGTATCATCCTCAGCAACGGCGCCCGGCTCGTCTGGGGAGCAAATCCGCTCGTCTATCCGATCCCCCTTACGCACGAGACGCTCAGGATCTGGGATTATCCCGTACCGGCGGTCTATCCTTTCATTGCCCTGACAATGGTGGCGTTGATCGCCGGTCTGAACGTCCTCTTCACCCGGACCTGGATTGGCCTCTCCTTGCGGGCGGCAGCCGACGACGCTCAGACCGCGTCAGTCATGGGCGTAAATCACCGCCTCGCGTCTGCGATTTCTTTTGCCCTGGCCGCCGGCATTGGAGCTGCGGCCGGGGTTCTCTATGCGCCAATCACATTCGTATCTGCCGACATGGGTATGATCGGGATAAAGGCGTTTGCCGCCGCCGTGCTCGGCTCCCTCGGCAGCATTCCAGGATCGGTGATTGGAGGGTTTGTGATCGGGATCGGCGAAACGCTCGGAGGTCAACTCGTTTCGTCCGAATATCAGGACAGCTTGGCGTTCCTGCTCATGATCGGCATCCTGCTCATAAAGCCAACCGGACTGATGGGAAGGAAGGGCTAACGGCGTGCACGAGGCTGTCTTGTCAACAATTGCGAAGGAAGCACATACCGCTTCTCATCAAAGCACGAGCGGCGTCAGCCGGCATCGTCGCGACTGGGCAGCTTTTGCCGTGATCGTCGGCATTCTCTGGTGTTTGCCCTTAAGTCTTGGCGGCTTCTACCTTTACCTTGGCCTTGCGGTCGCAATTTACGCAATTTCTGCCCTCGGCCTGCAGATCATGGTCGGCCTTGCCGGACAACTTTCCCTTGGACACGCAGCTTTCATGGGAATTGGAGCTTACACCTCGGTCCTTCTTCAGAAGAATGCCGGCGTCCCTTTTCCTGCAGCGCTGGCAGCGGCGGCGCTGGCAGCCGCTGCCGCAGGACTGCTGATGGCGCAATTGATCCGCTTGTCAGGCGTCTATTTCAAGATCGCGACCTTCGGCTTCGGGGTCGTCGTGCATCAGATCCTATCGAACTGGACGGCTCTGACCGGCGGCAGCGCGGGAGTGCGCGCAATCCCTGCGATTGGCGTCTTGGGTTTTCAAATCGAGACGCGTACAGGCCTGTTTGTGTGTGAGGCGCTGACGCTCACGCTGCTCTATGCGCTCCTCATCCGCCTCAGCCACGGAAAGATCGGCCGCGCGTTTCGGGCTTTAGGCCAGAACGAAGCGGCCGCTCGCAGCGTCGGGATTGCGGTGGCGCGCTATCGAATGATGGTCATCACGCTTGGTTGCGCAATCGCTGGGATAGCAGGCGCATATCTGCCACATCTCATGCGCTTCCTAAGCCCGGAGAGTTTCACCTGGTATGAGTCACTCACCTGTCTGATCATGATCACGCTGGGCGGTCTGGGATCGCTGCCTGGCGCTATCATCGGCGCGGCGATCCTGATTGTCGCTCCCGAATATCTGCGGGATTTTGCCCAGTACAAGATGTTCGCTTTCGGGATTCTACTCGTCGCCTCGATGATCCTCCTGCCACGTGGAATTGCCGGCGCCGGCATGTCCTTGAGCCGCGGCAAACGGATGCATGCGCAATGAAATCCAGTCAAACAATCCTGACGCTGCGCGGCGTCACCCGCAGATTCGGCGGCCTTGTGGCGGTCAACAAACTGTCGATCGAGGTCAAGGAGGCAAGCATACACGGCCTCATTGGACCAAACGGCGCGGGAAAAAGCACTGCCTTCGATCTGATATCAGGCCTCACCAGCGCAGACGCCGGCGAGATAATCTTCAGAGGCGAGATCGTCACGCATAGAGCTCCCGAGTCCCGGGTCGCCGCCGGTATCTGCCGCACTTTTCAGACCCCGAAGCTGTTTGACGAGATGAGCGTGCTGGATGTGGTCGCAACAGGGCGGCATCTGCACAACGCGCTTGGTTTGTGGGGCAGCATGTTCTCCATTGCCAGAAAGCGTGCAGAAGAGGCCCGGACAATTTCCGCCGCCAGAGAATTTCTGACGACCGTGGGTCTCGGCGCGAAGGCAGACGCTCCGGTCGCGGATCTGTCTTACGGTGAGCGGCGGCTCGTCGAGATCGCCCGTGCATTGGCGACCGAGCCAAAGCTGCTGCTGCTCGACGAAGTCACCTCGGGCTTGAACCCCGTCGAGACCGCCTCCGTCGGCGAGCTTCTGCGTGAACTGGTCCGGCTAGGTCTTACGATCATGCTGGTTGAACACGACATGAAGTTCGTCATGGGACTTTGTGACGACATCACCGTGATGAACTACGGCTCGGTGATCGCACAGGGAAGCCCCGGCGAGATCGTCCAGAACCCTGACGTCGTGGCCGCTTATCTCGGAAGCCCCAGGGACGGACAGCGATCTCGCAGAAGCCTCAGAGCGGATGCGCCGGCTTGCCCGTGACCCGCTCCGGAAGGGGATCAAACGGCAGGGCCTTCTATGCCTAGCATGCCCTTCTGTGAAATTTTGCCTCATATTTTCATATTGACAGAATAATTCGCCAAGATTTAGCCTTTGCATGGCGAGAACGGGGAGGATTTTCAAATGCCGGCCATGTTGAAGAGCTTGAAAAGTGCTGCGCGATCAACCGGTTTCCTCCTGGCCGCACTCTGTTGCGGCTCCTCCACAAGCTTTGCGGATGATTTCAAGATCGCTTTGATCACGAGCACGACCGGCGCGTTCGAGGCCTATGCCAAGCAAGCGCAGATCGGTCTGCAGCTCGGTCTGGAGTACGCCACAAAAGGCACGCTGAAGGTGAACGGGCGGCCGATCGTCGTGATTCAGAAGGATGACCAGCTCAAACCCGATCGCGCGCGCGCCCTGATCGAAGAATCCTTTCAGGACGACAAGGCAGACATCGCGGTCGGAAGTACCTCGTCTGCGACCACGCTCGCCATGATGCCCGTTGCCGAGGAGCTCAAGAAGCCCCTCGTGGTCGACGTCGCCGGCGCGGACAGTATCACGGGCGACAAGTGGAACAGATACGTGGTCCGGACCGGCCGGACCGTCGGCCAGGAAGCGATGGCATCGGCCTCGCTTCTGGCGGCGAAAGACACGTCCATCGCCGTCCTCGCTCAAGACTATGTTTTTGGCCGCGAGAGTGCGCAGGTTTTCAAATCGGCGGCGACAAAGGCCGGCGCAGCGGTTGTTGCGGAAGAGTTCCTGCCGATCAACACCACCGACTTCACCGGCGTTGCGCAGCGCGTCTTCGACGCCCTGAAGGATCGCCCCGGCAGGAAGCTCCTGTGGGTCAATTGGGTCGGCGCGAGCCCGATCGCCAAAATCAACGCAATGGATCCGGCTCGCTACGGCATTGAACTCGCGACCACCGCGGCACCGCTCCAGGGAATGGCTGCATACAAAGGCATTCCTAATCTGACCGGCGCGACGCCGTATTATTATGAGGTCGTCACCAATCCTCAGAACGACTGGCTGGTCGCCGAGCACAAGAAGCGGTTCAATTCTCCGCCCGACGTCGGCACGGCGTTCGCCTTCGATGCAGCTCTCGCCATCGTCAATGCGGTCACGGCGACAGGCGGTTCAGACCCCGAAAAGCTGATTGCCGCCTTCGAAGGCATGTCCTTCGAAGGGTCATCCGGCAAGCTCACTATCCGCAAGGAGAATCACCAGGCGCTTCATGATTTCTACGGCGTCACCTACACGACGGTGCCGGGCGTCGAATGGGCCGTGCCCAAGCTGCTCAAGGCCTTCAGCGGCGAAGAGTTGAACTCCATGCTGACTTCGATGGCCAAAAGCAAGTAGGCCGCATCAGCCATGCCAGCGAGCCGGTCCGAAAGCGTTAGCTATTCCAACGCAAATGCCAGTCAGGCGATACTGCGGACCGTCGATCTTGGCGTTTCGTTCGGGGGACATCAGGCCGTCAATGCCGTCAGCACCTCGTTTCACGGCGGCGCGCTGACCGCCATCGTCGGTCCAAACGGTGCGGGCAAGACAACCTATTTCAACCTCATCTCGGGCCAGATCGCTGCGTCGCAAGGCGAGGTCTGGCTCAGTTCAGAGAACGTCACCGCTCTGTCCGTCTCACAACGAGCTCGAAAAGGGCTCGGTCGAGCGTTTCAACTCACGAATCTATTTCCCCGGCTCTCGGTTCTTGAAAACATTCGTCTCGTTGCGCAATCAATGCAATCCGGCCGTCACCACCATGGTTTCGATTTCTGGCGCATATGGAGCGACGCAGCCGATCTGATCGAACACGCAACCGACATTCTCCGGTCTGTCTCGATGGCGGCTCAGCTTGGCGACCCCGTCGCTACCCTTTCGCACGGCGACCAGCGCAAGCTGGAGGTCGCCATGCTCATTGCGATGAATCCGACAGTGTACATGTTCGACGAGCCGACCGCCGGCATGAGCGCCGACGAGGTGCCGGTTGTCTTGGATCTCATCCGCGACCTCAAAACCCACAGCCATAAGACGATACTTTTGGTCGAGCACAAGATGGACGTCGTTCGCGATCTGGCCGATCGCATCGTCGTCCTCCACAACGGCCAGCTCGTCGCCGACGGTGAGCCGGCCGAGGTGATCAACTCGGACATCGTGCAGGAGGCCTATCTGGGAACGCGCGGCGGCGCGAGACGAGGCTTGATGTGACGGACACCCTCCTCGAGCTCGACAACGTCCACACCCATATCGGCCTGTACCACATCTTGCAGGGCCTCGGCTTTCGCGCTCAGCGCAACCGGATCACACTTCTGCTCGGAAGAAACGGCGCTGGTAAAACCACTACGCTGCGAACCATTATGGGCCTCTGGCCGGCATCGGCAGGCCGGATCAGCTTTGCCGGCGCCGATATTGCCGGCCGTTCGACGTCCGCAATTTCGCGGCTCGGCATTGCCTACGTGCCCGAGAACATGGGCATCTTCCCCGACCTCAGCGTCAAGCAGAATATGCTCCTTGCCGCGCGCAAAGCCGCCCGCGCTGCAGATATGGACCAGCAGCGGCTGGAATGGATTTTCGGCCTGTTTCCGGCCGTTCACCAGTTCTGGAACAAGCCGGCCGGAAAGCTGTCCGGTGGGCAGAAGCAGATGGTTGCGATGGCACGGGCGATCGTGGAGCCGCGGCAGCTGCTGCTGATCGACGAGCCAAGCAAAGGGCTGGCACCTGCGATCGTCAACAATATGGCTGAAGCCATGCTCAAGCTGAAGGAGAGCGGAGCCAGCATATTGCTGGTCGAGCAGAATCTGCAGCTTGCACGGGAGGTTGGCGACGAAGTTGCAATCATCGACGCCGGAAGACTGGTTCACGCAGGCCCGGCGGACGAATGCTTTGCCCGTGAGGACCTTCTCAAGACGCATTTGGGCCTGACGCTATGTCCATGAGCCGATCCGACCTGACGCCTTTGGCGCTGCTGCCCGTTCTGATGGGCTGTGCATACCTGGCCATCGGCAATCCGATTGCCTGGCTCACCCTGACGATCGCCGGTGTCGCGATGGGAATGATCATCTTCACCATCGCATCGGGCATGACCATCGTCTTCGGCCTGATGGACGTACTTAACTTTGGCCAGGGCGTCTTCATCACGATCGGGGCCTATCTGTCGGCGACGGTCTTCGCTGCCCTGAGCGGCCATCTCGTCTCGCCTGACCCCGGCGAAGCAGGCCTTGTGATCCTGCTGGCCATCGCCGCGGCCGTCGTCGGTGCTGGCCTGTCGGGGTTGATATTCGAACGGCTGCTGGTCGAACCGGTCTACGGCGATCATCTGATGCAAATCCTTGTAACGACCGGAGGACTGATCGTCGGCGAGGAGATCATCAAGATCATCTGGGGCGTACAGCAGGTCAACGTGACGCTGCCACCGTTCCTGAGCGGCGCGGTCGTGATCGCCGACGTGGCGATCGAGCGCTATCGCATCTTCGCCTTCATGGTGGGAGCTCTGGTTTTCTTGAGCCAATATCTCGTCTTTACGCGAACGAAGACCGGGCTGCTGATCCGCGCAGGCGTCCACGACCGCGAAATGGTGGAGGCCCTCGGCTACGGCGTGCGGCGGCTTTTCGTCGCGACCTTCGTGGCAGGCTGCGCGCTTGCTGGCCTTGGCGGTGTGATGTGGGGCCTTTACCAGCAGACGCTTGTGCCCCAAATCGGCAGCCAAATGAACGTGCTGGTCTTCATCGTCATTATCATCGGCGGCCTCGGATCGACCGGCGGGGCGCTTCTCGGCGCCATCCTGGTTGGCGTCTGCGCCAATTACGCGAGCTTCATCGAGCCCAAGGTCGCCCTGTTCTCGAACATTGCGTTGATGACAATGATACTTCTTTGGCGTCCGAATGGGCTCTATCCGGCGAGCGCGAGGTCATGACGACGCTAGATTGGGCACGCCTCATATCAAAAGACCGGCCGGGTAGCCGGGTTTTGGCGATTCTTCTGATCGCAATCGTGGCCGGGCTGTTATTCGCTCCGTTTGCGCTGACCGGCGCAAAGGCGATCAGCATCTGCGTCAAGATCATGATTTTCGCTGTTCTCGCGGCGAGCTTCGATCTGCTGCTCGGCTATACCGGCATCGTGAGCTTCGCCCATACCGTATTCTTTGGCATCGGCGCTTATGGCGTCGGTATTGCGTTGACTCGGCTGGGTGCAAGCTGGACCTCGCTGGCTGCTGGTATCCTGACGGCGATCCTTCTGTCCATCCTGCTTGCACTCGTGATCGGCCTGTTCTCGCTGCGCGTCAGAGCGATATTCTTCTCCATGATCACGCTCGCCCTGTCGGCGGCAGCGCAAACTCTGGCAACCCAATTGTCGGGCCTGACCGGCGGAGAAGACGGCCTCGTATTCCGGTTGCCTCCAGGCTTGATGCCGAACGCTCGCCTGCTGGATTCAAAGCTCCTGGGACTTACGATCGACGGCAAGGTTCTCTGCTACTATCTGATCCTGGCCATGAGCGTGACCTTCGTCCTGGCCATGCTGCGGATCGTCAATTCGCCGTTCGGGCGTGTCCTGCTCGCGATCCGAGACAACGAATTCAGGGCCGAAGCGATCGGTTATCCCGTTTTCGTCTTTCGCACCCTGTCCAACGTGGCCGCCGCGGTCTTTGCGTGCACTTCAGGTGTGATGCTGTCGCTCTGGCTTCGCTATGCCGGCCCCGACGCCTCGCTGTCGTTCGAAATCATGCTCGACATCCTCATGATCGTCATCATCGGCGGGGTCGGCACAATCTACGGCAGCGTCGTTGGGGCGACCGCGTTCTTGATCGCCCAAGGCTACCTCCAGGACCTCCTGAAGGCTTCGAGCGCGGCGTCGCACATCCTGCCCGGGATCGATCAGGTCCTGTCGCCGGATCGCTGGATGTTGTGGCTCGGGTTGCTGTTCATTCTGGCCGTCTATTATTTTCCGGCAGGACTCGTGGGGGTTCTGCGCCGGCCAGCCGGAAAGCTCAACGCCAAAGGCGGGCGCCCTGCGAAAGACCGCTTCATCATGATCTATCGCTGGATGGGGCGGGCTCGGTGATGCTTCCAACGACGATTATCTGCGGATTTCTCGGGTCGGGAAAGACCACCCTGATCAATTACCTGTTGCGTCATCCAGGATCGGAACGCCTTGCCGTTCTGGTCAACGATTTTGGCGCCATCAACATCGATCAGGATCTCATCAAGGTCGAGACCGAAAATCGCATCGAATTGAATAACGGGTGTGTTTGTTGTTCCATTCGAGATGACCTGGCATCTGGTCTGGTCTCGGTCAGCCGCCTGCCCGACAAGTTCACACGCGTCCTGCTCGAGTGTAGCGGGGTATCTCATCCTGCTGGCGTATTGAGGGTGTTTGAGAGCGATCCGATCAGAAGCTCGTTCTGCGTGGACGGCGTCTTCTGCCTGATCGATACGTCGAACGTGCTCGATCTCGACTACCAAAGCACCGAGCTTGCGATCGACCAGGCAGCGATGTCCGATCTGGTTCTCTTGACCAAGACCGATCTCGTGCCGCAGACCGTGCAGTGCGAAGTCCGAGAGATGCTTCAGGCGGCGCAGCGCAGCATGAAGCTGTTGGACGTCGTGGATGCGCAGCTCGCGCCGGAGATCCTGTTCGGCCCGCGCGACCACGCTCCCCGCAGCAGAACAGGAGCGGAGCAGGGCGGGGGGGCCGGTCCCAGCCACTCCGAGCTCTATGAAAGCGCTTCCTTCCATTGGACGTCGCCTCTTGCTGCCGACGCATTCGCCCGTCTCACGCAGGCCCTCCCGCCTCGCGTTCTGCGCGGCAAGGGTGTGCTGAGCCTGGAGGTCGATGGTGAACAGCGCCCCTTGCGGGCCGTCTTCCAATTGGTCGGAAAACGTTCCTCGCTCGACGTGGAAGAGACCGAAGGTCCTGAGACAAGCCAGATCGTCTTGATCGCGCGCCGGGGAGAGCTCGACAGGAGCGCGATCAACGCGGCTATCCAAGCCTGCCCCGGCGCACGTTCCGCTCCGCCCCTGGCGCCGCGCCGCGCCCTGCTGCGCCCAAGCGTTTGCGACTAAGACCCCGAAGGTGCCGAAATGAAAACAGCTGAGCGAATTTTCTTTGGTGGCCCTATCCGGACCATGGATCCGGCAAATCCGCTCGTCGAGGCCGTTGCCGTTCGGGACGGCAGGATTCTCGCGGTCGGCTCGAGAGGCGAGATCGAAAAGCTGATAGTAGCCGGCACAATCCGAACAGACCTTCAGGGACGTGCGATGCTGCCGGGCTTCGTCGAGGCCCACAGCCACCCGATGATGAGCGCGCTGGCCTGGGGCGACCCGGTGGTCGACATTCGAGCGGTGCACGAGCCGACGTTTTCCGCGGTGATCGCGAAGATGCGGCGCCGCGTTGCAAAGGCCAAACCTGAGGAGATCATCTGGTTTCTCGGACTTGATCCGCAATTGCACGAAGGCATGGAGGAGCCTTCCCGTGACCTTCTCGACGACATAGCCCCGAACAATCCGATTGTCGTTCAGACGATCAATTTTCATGGCGTATTCATAAACAGCAAGGCTCTTACTGCTTTTGGAATCGACGCCAATTACAATCCGCCGTTAGGCGGAAAGGTCTTTGCCGCCGCAGACGGGCTTCCGTGGAAGTTTGCCGAGACCGCCGCCTGGCAATTGTGCAACCGTTTTTATAGCATTTGCGGCGAGGAGCGGAAGAAGCGCAGCTTCGAGGACTGGGTGCGGAAGTTCGTCCGGGCAGGGTACACCACGACTTCCGAAATCATGGTTGAACCCGGCGCAGCCCCCATGCTCTACGCCCTGGTGAAATCGCGTCCGAACCCGCTCCGGATCGTCGGGTACGAAGCCAAACATCTCGGCGGTGAGGTGACAGTTGCCCGGAATTTTGGCGATGACGACTTCCGGATGATCGGCACCAAGCTCCATGCGGACGGCTCCGTGCTTCTAGGCAACGTATGGACGACAAGCCCGTACCTGAACAACAAGATGACGATCAAGGGCATGGGGCTACCCGAGAACAGCACGGGGCATTCCAACATCTCCGAAGCGAAACTGTACGATCTGGTTGGCAAATATGTGGGCGAGGGCTGGCAGATGTCGGTTCACGCCCATGGCGATCGCACCATCGACATGGTCCTCGACGTGTACGAGAGAGTTATCAACGAGGTCGGCGCTGAAAACGTCTCGGGTCCGCTTCGTATCGAGCATTGTGGGATCATGCGCGAAGACCAGATCGATCGCGCCATCCGGCTGAACGTCGCGTGCTCGTACTTCTTGCCCTACATCCATCATTGGGGCGAAGCGCTTCGGGATTACCTTCTAGGCGAAGAGCGCGCGGCTCACTTCGTGCCCTCGGGCTCGGCCTCGAGGAAGGGCATGCGAGTGTCATATCATTGCGATTCTCCAATGACATGGCCGGACGCTCTGGTCTGTCTCGACGTCGCTGTAAATCGGCGCACAATGAGAGGAGCCGTGCTTGGTCCCGACCAGCGCGTTTCGATGGAAGAAGCGCTGAAGGCAATTACGATCGACGCTGCTTATCAGTTGCAGATGGAGGATAAAGTCGGGAGCGTCGCCGTCGGCAAGTTCGCAGATTTCGTCATCCTTGGCCGCGATCCGGTTCTCTGCGAAGCCGATCAAATCCTTCAGATACCGATCGTGGGGACCGTTCTCGGCGGAGCCGATACGGGCGACTTTCTTAGAGCATCCTCGAACTGACCCAAGCGGGATTGCGTGCGCGGTTGACTTTGCTCGAAAGGGTTTCCTCCCAGACTGGGCCATCTTCGCGATGGCCCTTTTTTTGTTTAGCCAATTCCACCCCTGTACCCGCGACGGTTATTTGTTGTTGAGAGGTTATCCTTTCCGCGTGCCAATTCAAGCGACGGCCATTCCGGCCAGGCGAGGCCTCGCGATTGCCTTACAACAGAGGTCGCCAATTTCAGCCGATGATCGCCGGCTTCGAGGAGACGCGTCGTCATAACGTCTCCCGTTCGTCGTCAATAGCTTGGAGGCGTAATGGCCCAGATGACCACGCACTCGCGCTCGTTCGTGTTGGCGTAGCGATGGGGAAGGTCGCTCGCGAACGCAAAACTATCACCTTCACGCAAGACGACATGATGCTGGCCGATCCAAAGGTCGAGCTCCCCAGAAACGACATATCCGGCTTCTTCACCCTGATGCGTGTAAGCTTCTTTGCCGCTTTCGGAGCCAGGAGGGAATGTGCACCTTAAAAGCTCGAGCTGCCGCCCAAGATTCGGGGATAGAAGCTCATCAGTAATGCCGCCCACGAAGGTCAGCTTCCGTCGCGACTTTGCCCTCACGACATAGTCACGCAAATCGCCGTCGACATCAGCGTTGGGTGGAAAAAACCAGCTGATGGTAACCCCCAGTGCCCGGCTAATACTGTGAAGAGCTTTCACCGAAGGGCTCGAGACGCCACGCTCGATCTGACTGAGATATCCCTTTGACAACCCCGCGGCGTCGCTAAGCGCGTCGAGCGTTATGCCGCGCGCCTTGCGCAGGTTCTTGATCTCTCCCCCGATACGGTCGCCGACATTGAGCAATTGTTCCACGTTCACCGGCTGCTCAGCTTGCTCGGCCAGTCCCTCGAGATTGGCGGGGCGCAGCATCTTGGGCGGCGTCCTGATCATCGAACTCATGTTCGCTCCCTGAACTGGTCGTGTGCAGGCCTGACATGTCTCGGCCCATCACCTCCAGCCGCACCCCTTACTCCTTTCGCATAGATTCCGCCCACGACAAAAACAGCAAAGTTTTCTTTTATGCTTGATAGGTTCACTTTTGTGTACTTTAATGGACATCAATTCATAATGTAGGGATGAAATGGCGGCAAGGATTCCTGGAAACGCCGAAGTCGTAGTCATCGGCGGCGGCATAGCTGGCTGTTCAGTCGCCTATCACCTGACCAAGCTCGGCGTGAGCGACGTTGTCTTGCTGGAACGCAAGCAGCTGACATCCGGCACGACATGGCATGCCGCGGGCCTCGTGACGCAACTGCGCGCGACCCGAAACATGACGGAACTAGCCAAGTACACTGGAGAGCTCTTCCACAGTCTTGGCCCCGAGACCGGACAAGAAACGGGCTTCAAACAAAATGGCGCTCTTCGGATCGCCAAGAGTCCTGGCCGCCTGGAGGAATTGCTGCGCGGAGCTTCGATGGGTCGCAACTTCGGCCTCGAGATGCACGCCGTCTCGCCTGCACAGATCAAGGAGCGCTGGCCTCTTCTCAACCTCGATGGGATCATGGGAGGGATATGGGCTCCCAAAGATGGTCAAGTGAATCCCGCCGACGTGACGCAAGCCTTTGCGAAGGGCGCGCGGATGGGCGGAGCGAAAATCGTCGAAAACCTGCGCGTCGACCGGATCCTGATCGAACACGGGCGCGCCGCAGGCGTCTCGACGAACGAAGGCGACATCCGGGCCAAGAAAGTCGTCATTTGCGGCGGCATGTGGTCACGAGAGTTTGCCTCGAAGCACGGCGTTTCATTGCCTCTGCATGCAGCAGAACACTTCTACGTCGTCACCGACGCAATCCGGGAATTACCCCGCGATCTCCCGGTTTTGTTCGTGACCGACGAAGAGACTTACTACAAGGAAGATGCAGGCAAGCTTCTCGTTGGGTGTTTCGAAAAACAAGCAAAACCCTGGGCTCGCGACGGTATACCGGCGGACTTTTGTTTCGACTCTCTGCCTGAGGATTTCGACCATTTCGAACGAATTCTCGAGATGGCGGTCAATCGCGTTCCCGTGCTCGCAAATACCGGCATACAGCTGTTCTTCAATGGACCCGAAAGTTTCACGCCGGACAATCGATATCTACTTGGCGAGACATCCGAGGTGTCGGGGCTCTTTACGGCTTGCGGGTTCAATTCCGTAGGCATTCTTTCTTCCGGCGGCGTCGGAAAGGCGCTCGCGTCTTGGGTCAAAGAAGGCCACGCACCGGTCGATCTCGCCGATGTCGACGTCCTCCGTATGCATCCGTTCCAATCGAACAAGACATATCTTTACGACCGCACGAAGGAGGCTCTCGGCCTGCTCTTCGATATGCATTGGCCGTATCGCCAATACACGACGGCGCGAGACGTTCGTCAAAGCGTCTTCCATGATCGCCTCAAAGCCTTCGGTGCGGTGATGACGGAGGCCGCCGGCTGGGAAAGGCCCGGGTACTTTTCGTGCGACGGCCGAGAGAAGGAGATCAAGTATTCATACGGCCGGCAAAACTGGTTCGATATCGTCGGCCAGGAGTGCCGTAACGCAGCCGAGCGCGTCGCCCTGTTCGATCAGAGTTGCTTCGTCAAATATATGGTCGGCGGGCGGGACGCGTGTGCAGCCCTCAACCGGATCTGCGCCAACAATGTGGACGTGCCCGCCGGCAAGCTTGTTTACACCCAATGCCTCAACGAGCGCGGGGGAATAGAGGCCGACGTTACAGTCACCCGGCTTGCCGAGGACTCTTACTTGGTCGTGACCTCCGCAACGTCGCAAATACGGGACTTCGTTTGGTTGCGACGCAACGTCTCAGATGGCGCGCACGTCTTTGTCCAAGACGTGACGTCGGGATTGCCGATGCTCGGTCTGATGGGCCCCCACGCGAGGCCGCTGCTTGAACATTTGTCAGGAAGCGACCTTTCGAATTCGGCCTTTCCATTCGCGTCCAGCCGGGAAATCGAGATCGGCTACGCGAAGCTCCGCGCAAGTCGCGTCACCTATGTCGGCGAACTCGGGTGGGAGCTGTACGTGCCGGCAGAGTTCGCCGCCCACGTGTTTGACAGGATCGTCGAGGCCGGCGCCGACTACGGTTTATCACAGGCAGGCTACTTTGCTTTGGGCTCGATGCGCATGGAAAAGGGCTATCGCCACTGGGGCCACGACATCGGGCCAGAGGACACTCCCTACCAGGCCGGCCTCGGCTTTGCCGTGAAATTGGAAAAGCCGCAAGGGTTCATCGGCCGCGAGGCGTTGCTGCGACAGAAGGAGCAAGGATCGGTACGCCGCCGACTAGTCCAATTCAGAATGATCGACGCCGACGCCCCGCTTGTCTACCATCAGGAGCCGGTATGGGCCGATGGACGGCTGGTCGGATCGATCACCTCGGGGGCGTATGGACATCGCGTTGGCGCGTCCCTCGCGATGGGCTACGTCGAGAACGGCGACGGCGTAGACGCTTCGTTTCTGTCCACGTCAAAATTCGAGATCGAAGTGGCAGGCCGGCGTCATAGAGCCTCTGCCCAATTTGCTGCGCACTACGATCCCTCAAATTCAAAGATCCTCGCCTAGTTCATCCGGTAGGAGCAACGTCATGAGCGCGCGTGCCGCCGATACAGAGCCTCAGCTCTCCGTGCGCGACGTCGCGGTGCGTTTCGGCGGGATTCTGGCGCTCGACGGCGTTCGTTTTGATCTGCATCGAGGCCAGATCCTGGGCCTGATTGGTCCTAACGGCGCAGGAAAAACAACGCTCTTCAACTGCTTAAGTCGGCTCTACACGCCTGCCTCCGGTGACATTGTCTACGAAGGCGGCTCCATCCTGTCGAGCCCATCCCATCGCATGCCGGTGATCGGCATCGGACGCACCTTCCAGAACGTGTCACTGTTCCGCCGGCTTTCCGTGCGCGACAATATCAGGGTAGGCGCCCATTCAACGAGCGCGAGCGACCTATTCTCCGAGTCTCTGGCGCTTCCCTGGGTACGGCGGCAAGAAACGCGTATCGATTTGGTCGTCGCAGAGCTGATCGACTATCTTGATCTCGCCGACGTGGCCGACGTGCCCGTCAACGGGCTGCCTTTCGGAACGCAAAAGCGTGTCGAACTGGCCCGCGCCCTTGCGATCAAACCCGGGCTGCTTCTCCTCGATGAGCCGGCTGGCGGCCTCAATCACGAGGAAGTCGTCGAGCTCGGACGATTGATCCGCCAGATCAGAGACGAACGCGGCGTAACTGTGCTCCTCGTAGAGCATCATATGGGCCTCGTCATGTCGGTTTCCGACAAGATCGTCGTTCTAAATTTCGGCCGGAAGATCGCCGAGGGCGCACCCCCCGAAGTTCAAAGCAATCCCGACGTCGTTGCTGCCTATCTTGGGGGAAGTACGCGATGACAGCGCTTCTGAACGTTACCAAGTTAAGCGCCTCCTATGGTGATTTCCGCGTCCTTCATGGCATTGACCTGACTGTCGAGCGAGGTGGCGTGACGGCTCTACTCGGTGCCAACGGCGCGGGTAAAACGACGACGCTTCGCGCCCTTTGCGGAATGATCAAGCACAGCGGCGACGTTGTCTTTGACGGCGTCGACATCGCCAGGTGCGCGACCGAGGACATCGCGCGCCTCGGCATTGCTCACGTGCCGGAGGGACGGGGAACCTTCATCGCCCTGACGGTCGAAGAGAATCTCCGGTGCGGGGCCATGACACGCAAGGGCCGCGCTTCGATCGACGACGATATCGAGCGCGCCTATCACTGGTTCCCGCGATTGAAAGAGCGCTGTGGACAACAAGCGGGTACGCTCTCAGGCGGCGAGCAGCAGATGCTCGCCGTCGCCCGCGCCTTGATGTTGCGCCCCAAGCTGATGTTGCTCGACGAGCCCTCTTTCGGCCTCGCTCCGATCATCGTCTCCGAACTCTTCTCGATTCTGCGGAAAGTCAACGAGCAAGAAGGCGTTGGCATGCTCATCGTCGAACAGAACGCCGCGCTCGCCCTTGAACTCGCAAGGCAGGCCTTCCTGATCGAAACCGGACGCATCCTGATTTCGGGGTCGGTTACCGAGATCCGCGACAACGAGTCCATCCGCGCCGCCTATCTGGGCTATTGAGAGGATGCACACGACATGGAGTTGCTGATCCAACAGTTGGTAAGCGGCGTCGCGACGGGCGGCATCTATGCCTGCATGGCACTTTCCATCGTGATGATATACCAGGCAATTCACCACCTGAACTTTGCCCAGGGCGAGATGGCGATGTTCTCGACGTTCATCGCCTGGCAGCTGCTCCAATGGGGACTTCCCTACTGGATCGTGATCCCGCTGACGGTGGCTATCTCATTTTCTGGCGGCATAGCGATCGAACGTATTGTCATCGGCCCCCTCGGAGAGGCAGCAGTCCTGAGCCATGCCGTTGTTTTTATCGGCCTTTACGCCGTCATCAACAGTCTGGCGAGCTTCATCTGGGACTTCACCACTCGCCCCTTTCCCAGCCCCTTCGGCGCAGGATCACAGTTCGGCAACCTGATCAGCAATCAGCAAATCGGGATGATCGCCGTAACGCTCCTTGTCCTGGCTTTGCTCTACGCCTTCTTTCGCTATACGCGAGTTGGCCTCGCCATGCGGGCAGCGGCTGAAAATCCGACCTCAGCCCGTCTCGCCGGTATCCGTGTCGGATTGATGGCGGCGCTGGGCTGGGGCATGGCTGCCGCCGTTGGCTCGATCGCCGGCGTTCTGATCGCACCCATCGTGTTCCTGGAGCCGAACATGATGCTGTCGATTCTGCTCTACGGGTTCGCTGGGGCCGTGCTTGGCGGTTTGTCGAACCCTGCCGGAGCCGTCGCCGGGGGCTTCGCCGTCGGCGTGATCGAGAATCTCGCCGGTACGTATGTCCCGGTCATCGGCTCGGAGCTGAAACTGCCGATTGCGCTCCTGCTCATCGTAATCGTCCTCGTTTTCAGGCCTACCGGCCTATTCGGTCGCACCATCGTGCAGAGGGTCTGAACAAGTGACGATAGAGACATCGATCGCGGAGCAACCGCCCACTACGACAACTCAACGCGCGGCCGTCGCGCAGCTGCAACGACGACCCAACGCTCGTCAGCTAGCAATTGCCGTCGTCTGCCTGGGGTCCACGATCGCGGCGCCCTTCTTGGTAAGCAATTTCCTCATCTTTCAGATGACAATGGTGCTCGTCTACACCATCGCCATCCTCGGTCTTAACATCTTGACCGGTATCAACGGCCAATTGTCACTCGGTCATGGCGCCTTCTACGCGGCAGGCGCATATACGGCCGCCATCTTGATGGACCGCTGGGGGATCGGCTATTTCTGGACCCTGCCGGCAGCAGCGCTCGTTTGCTTCGTCGTCGGCTTCCTTTTCGGTCTGCCGGCACTGCGTCTCGAGGGCGTTTATCTCGCGCTCGCAACGTTCGCGCTCGCTGTCGTCACACCACAGCTCTTCAAGCTTTCGCCTTTCGAGAACTGGACGGCGGGCGTCACAGGCATCACGCTCGCCAAACCCGATGCGCCCTTCGGTCTTCCACTCGATCAGGACCAATGGCTCTATCTATTCACCTTGGCGATGACAATCGCAGCTTACGTTTGCGCTCACAATCTGATCGCCCGCCGCGGTGGGCGGGCTCTGATGGCCATCCGCGACAACCCGATCGCGGCTCAATCAATGGGCGTCAACACGGCCCTGTACAAGTCGCTCGCCTTCGGCATTAGCGCTCTTTATACGGGAGTGGCCGGCGCTCTCGGCGCCATCGTCCTCCAATTCGTCGCGCCCGACTCCTTCACCTTCTCGCTCTCCATAGCGCTCCTTGTCGGTCTTGTTGTCGGCGGCGTCGGCTGGTTGCCAGGCGCGCTCTTCGGCGGCGCCTTCGTGCTATTCGTACCCAACCTCGCCGAATCCGTCTCCAAGGGCCTATCCGGCGCGGTGTATGGGCTCGTCTTGATCACTCTCATGTACGTCATGCCGAGCGGAGTGGGCGGCCTTCTGCGCGCCACAAGGGCGTTCGCGTCGAAACGATACGACTAGTAGGATTCCATAAGGAGCAACAACATGCAGAACAGACGCTTCTTCCTCAAACGCGGCATTGCAGGTCTTCTGCTGAGCGCAAGTTTGGCGCTTTCGAGTCCAGGTCATGCCGCGGGCAAGTACGATCCTGGCGCTTCCGATGCCGAAATCAAGATCGGCAACACAAACCCGTACAGCGGCCCGGCATCGGCCTATTCGACGATCGCCAAGACCTTTGACGCCTATTTCAACAAGCTGAACGAAGAAGGCGGGATCAACGGACGCAAGATCAAGTTCATCTCCTACGACGACGGCTATTCGCCGCCAAAATCAGTTGAGCAGGTGCGCAAATTGGTGGAGAGCGACGAGGTTCTTCTTGTTTTTCAACCGCTCGGAACCGCAAACAACATAGCCATTCGGAAGTACATGAATGGAAAGAAGGTGCCGCAGCTCTTCGTGTCGTCCGGCGCTGCCACGTTCGGCGACCCCAAGCAGTTTCCCTGGACCATGGGTTGGCAGCCAAGTTACGAAAGCGAGGGCATTGTTTACGCCCGCTGGATTCTGGAACACTTGCCGAACGCCAAGATTGGCGTGTTGTATCAGAACGACGATTTCGGCAAGGACGTCCTGAAAGGTCTCAAGATCGGACTGGGCGATAAGACCTCAACAATTGTCGCCGCGCTGCCATATGAGACATCCCAGCCGACGGTCGATTCTGAGGTGATAAAGTTGAAGGCCTCAGGGGCCGACGCCTTTATCAACGTCGCTACTCCCAAATTTGCCGCTCAGGCGATCAAGAAGGCCTACGAGATCGGCTGGACGCCAACACAAATCCTCTCGAACGTTTCCGACGTCGTCAACGACGTTTTGAAGCCCGCTGGCCTTGAGGCATCCACCGGTATTCTTTCGACGGCCTACCTCAAAGATTCCGGAGATCCGCAATGGGCTGACGACCCGGGCATGAAGGACTTCTATGCTTTCATGGACAAGTACTACCCGGCGGGCGACAAAAGTTCCAAATCCAACGCTTACGCATACACCGTAGCGCAGACGTTAGTCCATGTGCTCAAACAGTGCGGCGACGACCTCACACGCGCCAACGTCATGAAGCAGGCAGCGAGCATGCAGCAGGTGACCATGCCTCTCTTTCTTTCCGGCATGACCATGACCACCAGTGAAACCGATTATTATCCCATCAAGCAATTGCAGATGAAGAAGTTCGACGGCACCCGCTGGGTGCACTTCGGCAAGGTTATTTCCAGTGAGGACCTGCAAGACACCCACAAGCCTTAACTCAAGCCTACGCGGGCGGCCTGGAAACGCACCAAACGCCGGATGCATCCTCGTTAGACCGCGGCTTTTCATAACAGACCGGGTTGTTTGCCACGAAGAACATGACAGGCACCCGAAAGGACACGTTGAGGGGCAAGATGGTCGACCGCATATTCTGGAACGGCACAGTTGTCACGATGGATCCTAAGCAGCCGATCGCTGCGGCTGTCGCCGTAGAGGACGGTGAGATTGTCCGGGTGGGTACTGCGGATCACGTTCTGGCGCTCCGTCAGGCAGGAACGGAAATCACGGATCTCAACGGCGCTGCACTGCTGCCCGGCTTTATTGAGGCGCACGGGCACCCTCTCTTCAGCGCGTTATGTTGGGGTGATCCGGTTATCGACATTCGGGCCGTACACACACCGACCTACGACGCCGCTCTCGCCAAGATCAAGCGTCGAGTGGCGAAAGCCAAACCTGGCGAGTACATCATGGCGGTTGGCCTGGATTCGACGTTGCATGAAGGTATGAAAGAGCCATCCTTGGAGGAGCTAGACAGCATAGCGCCGGACAATCCACTTTCAATTACTGTGTTCAACTTTCACGCTGCATACCTCAATAGTAAAGCGATCGAGGCGTGCGGTCTGGGCGGAGATCTTGATCCTGCGCTTGAGAGGCACATTTTCCGCGACAAGGAGGGACGCCCGCAAAGATTCACCGAGAATGCGTTCTGGCACGCGCGCGACATCTTTTTCGAAAAATGTGGAAAAGACCGCGCAGTCCGCGAACTCCGAAAGTGGCTCTCGAAATACTCCGCTGCAGGATACACGACGGCGGCCGAGATCGGCATGTTTCCGGATTGGGCCGGCTACTTTGAGGCCGTCCGCAAGCAAGAAACTCTCCCCGTCAGAATCCGTGTTTATGAGGCAGGAATTCTTGACAAGCCCTACATGTCAACGCTTGGAAGCGGCGACGATCGCTTCAGGACGATCGGGATCAAGTTTTGGGCGGACGGCTCGATCTTTGCTGGCACCGCTGCAGTGTCGCGTCCCTATCTTAACACTGAACTGACCATCAAGAGGCTAAACCTCCCCCCTGACAACCGCGGCCAAGGCACGTACACGGTCGACGAACAGAAGCGGCTCATGACCGCGGCAATTTCACAAGGCTGGCAATTGGCGGTGCACACTCAGGGAGATACCACGGTCGACGTTACGCTCGACTTGTATGAGGAGCTCTTCAAACAATATCCGAACGCAAACGGCCCCTGTCGGCTAGAACACTGCACTACGATGAGGCCAGATCAAGTTGAGCGCGCCCATAGCCTCGGACTCGTTTGTAGCTTCTTCAACCCTCTCGCATACTACTGGGGCGATCCGATGCGGGCGGGCATGTTCGGTACGGAACGGGGAGACGCGATACTACCGTTCGGAACCGCCGCGCGATTGGGCATGCGCGTTTCCTATCATTGCGATTCCCCTATGACGTGGCCGGATCCGATGCTCTGTCTGTATTTTGCAACAACACGCAAAACCCAATCTGGCAAGGTCATAGGACCTAGCGAGAAGGTCGATATTGCGACTGCGCTGAAGGCGATCACAATCGACGCTGCTTACCACCTCCAGATCGAGGACCTCGTCGGAAGCATTGTCGAAGGAAAACGTGCGGACTTTGTTTTACTTGATCAGAGTCCGCTTTCCGCCGATGCGGAATATTTGCGCAATATTCGGGTACTTGGGACCTACGTCGATGGCGTCCGGGTACGGAATTCCGTGTCACAGAAGTGACGCCGGTCTCCATTTTCGGCGACTTTTTTGAGGGGCTAGAAACACGACATTCGTTCGTCACATGTTTGCAAGCCCCGATGAACGTCGCGTCGGCATGCTCGCAAACGATTCAGGCGCCCATCGTGCGAAGGTGTTTCGCGCTTTTGCCGGTCGTCCGCTCCTCATCAGCTGCCGCTCCGGTGCGGACAGGCTCTCGCGTCGATAGCGAGAGAGTTAGCTTGGGTCGGCAAATTCACGCATCAGCTGCACAATTGGAGAAATGATATGCATCATTCGGCTTTCGACTACCCTGTGACGACTGCCGAAACGACGGCAGTTCAGCTGGGCGGGAAGGTTGTGCCCGATCCATATTACTGGCTCGCGCAAGACAGCCCGAGAGTTCAAGCGTGGGTAGCGGAACAAAATCGGCTGACCTCGCACTACCTTGCCGGACTTCCGATGCGCGAATTCGTTTCGGATGCTATCCGCCGATATGATGTCGCCAGGCCCGACCAGTTGCCAAGATTCGCTGCGGGCTCCTGGTTTTGGATCTCGATCAATCCGGAAAGCGGCAGGCCGGCCGTCTGGACAGGACCGGAATTTCCGACATCCGGACGCATCCTCTATGACACGACCGGCCTCGAATCGGCCGTTCCGACCGTCACCTGGATCAGCCCAAGTTCGGATGCGAAGATACTCGCGCTCGGATTGTGCGAAGACGGTAGTGAAAACAATCGGATCATTTTGGTCGACGTCTCGACAGGCCTAGTTCTACCCGAAGCGCCCGAAATTGCCCTCATGGACAATTGGACGGGCGGCGTCCACTGGCTGCCCAACAACAGCGGCTTCTATTTTACAGGATTGCCAAATGGATCGGTAGATGGAGGGTTCGAAGTCTTCCTGCACGATCTCACGTCAAAGCACAGCCGCCGAGCCGAGATCGACTGGCCTCATGAAGCAGAGTACCGGGGTGTGTTCATCCGGCCCGGGACGACATGGGCGATCGCGGTGCAGGGACTATCAGATCCGGTTCCGATTGCCGTGCTCGATCTCGCTGATCCGCACGCCAAATGGCGTTCCTTTATTCCCGAGGCCGAAGGCGGGCTGCCAGGTCAGGTATTCGCAGATCAATACATTGCTGTAACGTTCGTTGGCGCCGATCGGGGGCGGATCGTCAGTATCCCTCTTGCCGGTGACGGGTCAGTCGACACGTGGCGCGAAATCGTTCCGGAATCCACTGTCGTCTTCAGGACGGTTATCCCTGCAGGAGACCGCTTCTATGTGACCTTGTTCAACGACACTTATTCCGGGGTTCACATTTATGGATTGAACGGGGAGTTCATCGATAGCGTCAGCATGCCCGCCCGCGCCGCGATTACCGAGGGCATCTTTCCGATCATGAACCTGACAAGGCCGACCTTCGAAACGACGCCACTGTTTGTGGTCTCAACGCTCACGACCTCATGGGGCATCTATAAGCACAACCCGTCTTCCGGTGGCCTGGATACGATTGTTGCGCCGGCCATCACTATTCCGGATGCGATCGTGGAGGAAGGGACAGTGCGGTCCAAGGACGGAACACCTGTGCGGTATCATGTCCTCGGAAAAAGACGGACCGAAGCCGGGCCGCGTCCTGCACTGATCTTCGCGTACGGGGCGAGCAATCGTCCGCTCATCCCTGAATTCCCGGGTGCCATGGCCGCCATTGTCGAGGCCGGCGGTATTTTCGTTCACGCACACATCCGAGGCGGTTCAGAGTTTGGGCTTCGCTGGTGGCTCGAAGGGAGAGCTCACAACAAGCAGAACGGTTACGATGATCTTTACGCTGTTGCGGAGGATCTCATCGAGAAGGGTCTTACCCGGCCTGCGCAGCTGGCCGTCGCTGGAAAGTCGAACGGCGGCATGATGGCCGGTGTCGCGATGACACAAAGACCAGACCTTTGGGCTGCAGCTGTTCCTCTCGTACCGGTTCTTGACCTCGTAGACTGGTTCAATCGACCCTACCTCCGCGGCAGCATCGAGTTTGGCGATCCAAATGATCCGCAAGATCTTGAGCGTATCCTTGCGACCTCGCCTTATCACGCGATCAAAGCTGGGGCTGCGTATCCGGCGCTTCTGGCGATCGCTGGCGCGACCGATCCCCGTTGCCCGCCGTGTCACGTCTCGAAGTTCATCGCCCGTCTGCAATCCGCACAGGCGAAGGGCAAGCCAGCCTTGATGCGGATCCACGAAAACGAGGGTCACGGAGCCGCCGCTGCAGCCGATGTTCGCGTACGGCTCAACGCAGAATGGCTTACTTTCGTACTGTCCGAGATCGTTAGCTAAGCAGGTTCAAGACAGGTACATTAGTTCGTCCGAATGACCTAAGCCCCAACTTTCATCCGTCAATAAGTAGAGTCCCGGCGACATTTGAGCCCAATGGGCTCGGTGAAGCAACGGGGCCGGGCGCGGCGCCCCCGGCATAGCGCCGCGCCTCGCCCCGCTGCGGTCGACAAGCACTGCAATCGACAAATTCACTCGGCGTGAGATCGCCGAGCGCAGCGTGCGGCCGAACGTTGTTGTAATCGTCCTTCCATGCAGCCACCACGCCGCAAACCTGCCCGAGCGAGGTGAACAGCCTCTCATTGAGCAACTCGTCGCGAAGCCGGCCGTTGATGGGGAAGACGGCCCCGCTCCCTCGCGCCGGCGATATACTGGCAATGGACGAAACCGCTAAAAGGAGCAACACCAATGGAAGCCGCAACAATTGGGTTGGACATTTCGAAGCACGTATTTCACATCCATGCAGTTGATGACCAAGGCCAAGTGGCCTGTCGCCAACGTCTCCGGCGAGGCGAGATCGTGTCGTTCTTCTCCTCGCTCGCACCTTGCCTGGTCGGCATTGAGGCCTGCGCGACTGCTCACCACTGGGCGCGGGAGATTGGGCAGTTTGGACACGAAGTCAGATTGATTCCGCCAGCCTATGTTAAACCCTACCTCCGAAGAGGAGCCAAGAATGACGCCGCTGACGCGGCCGCGATCTGCGAAGCCGTCAGTCGTCCCAATATGCGGTTCGTTCCAATCAAGAGCGCCGAGAACCAGGGCTTCTTGATGCTTCATCGTGCAAGAGGCCTGCTGGTCCGCCAACGCACCATGACAGCTTGCGCCATTCGGGCTCACTTTGCTGAGTTCGGAATCATTGTCGGGCAAGGCCGGCAACGGGTGGATGGTCTAGTGGACTTGTTGGATGACGAAGAACTGACGCTACCGGCCCACGCCCGCATCGCAATGGCCGTCCTTGTGAGCCAACTGAAGGAATTGGGCCGGCAGGTCGAGGCCATCGAGCGCGAACTGGCTGAGATCCAGCGAGTAAATCCGATGGCGAAGTTGCTGTCCTCGGTTCCCGGGATCGGTCCCATAACGGCCACGGCACTCGCCGCGACCGTGCCGGACGCGACCATGTTCCGCTCCGGGCGGGAGTTCGCGGCCTGGCTTGGCCTGACGCCTAAGCAGAATTCCACCGGCGGGAAGGACCGGCTCGGCCGCATAACAAAGCAGGGCGATTCCTATCTCAGGCACTTGCTTGTCATCGGAGCACGCAACGTCGTTCGGTACCCAAAGGCACGCTCCCGGGTTGGAGGCGGCTGGATCGAAGCCTTGCTTGAACGGCGTCGGCCGATGGTCGTCGCCATCGCCGTTGCCAACAAGTTGGCCCGGATCGTCTGGGCGATGATGACGACCGGGGCATTCTATCGGCCTAAGCTCGCGACCTGAACTGTCGCGTGTGTTGGCCACGTTATGGTGTGAGGGCAAATGACAGCATGTTGGACACCGGCGGAGCTGGGGATCGAGCAAGCCCGAAGAGCTTTAAGCGCAACAAGCGCGACCCGTTGATGAGGCCCCGATCCGCGATCTCCATCAGGGCCAGCGGCCATGGCATCGGTCGCAAAAACAGGCCGTATACATGAATGCACCCGAGCGGCATCCAAAGTACTGCTGAAATCCCCTTGCATCCGCGGGGCCGTCTATACATGAAGCTCTCGATGAAACGGTTTTGGGTTGGCTTGCCGGGTGCAATGTAGTGCCACTCGATCCGGATCTCCTGGCAGCAGCGCAGAACAGCCACACCGGTGAAGTCGGTGCCATTGTCTGAGACGCACATGACCGGACCGCCACGCCGGGAACCGATCTCGAGCTCGCGCACCACACGCAAGCCGCGCAACGACGTCGGCAACCAGCGCCAGGCATTCGCGGGTAAAGTCGTCGACGATCGCTAGAATGCGGAAGATCCCAAGATCGCAGGCCACAGGGAGGACGCCTTCGCCCCGCTCAACCCGCTTGATCGCCTTCAATTTGTACGCCGTCAGAAACTGACGCTTCTTTCCTCTTCTTGCCACAGGTCATCCTCGAAATGCCTGTCAATGTAATTATCGTGTCTCACTTCAGGGGTGCAGTCCAGACTTGTCACTATAAATTTCGTCGCTCCTGCCAGGCGGCCCTCAAAGCTAGGATCGAGGAGATCTGCCATGTTCGCGTACGCTCCGCCTATCGCCGTGTCCATGTGCTATTGCGCCGCGAAGGATGGCGTCACGGCCAGAACAAGAACCGCCGCGTCTATCGCGAACGGGGCCTGCAATTGCGTAACAAATCGCCAAAGCGCTGGGTCAAGGCCAAGCTGCGCGATGACCGCCTGCCTGCGACGCGAGCCAACGAGATCTGGCCGATGGACCTTGTCCATGACCAACTGGCAACCGGGGGCAAGCTCCGGGTGCTCTCGATCACCGACATCTTCTCTCGCTTCTCGCCGGCGCAGGAGCCGCGGCTCACCTTGCACGGCACCGATGTCGTGGATGTCCTGGAAAGGCTTTGCAATGAAGTGAGAATCCCTGCCACGATTGGCATCGACCAAGAGTTTGTGTCGCGCGACCTCCATTTGTGGGCCTACCAGCGCGGCGCCACGCTGGGCTTCTCTCGCCAGGCAAGCCGACCGACAATGCCCTTATCGAAGCCTTCAATGGGCGCTTCCGGGCCGAATGTCTCAATGCTCATTGATTTCTGTCCCTTGCGGAGGCCCAGGAAAAGGTTGAGACTTGAAGCAGATGCCAAAACGAGGAACGGCCCCACTTGGCGATCGGCAATCGGCCGCCGATTTTGCTGCGAAAACACGGCGCTGCCAGCCGGCCAACGTGATCAGAGGCGCAAAACTCTAATTCCAGCTGGTCCAAAGTTTGGTCTCGCTGCACCGGGTTTGGACTACCCATTTTTGTAGGAATGCCGGGCTCTGGTCACAAACAGTTGGTGGCCCGTGCGCCACGTAGCAGTCGCCGCCGCCACGACTTAGCCACTAGCTTGGCGAACGCCTCGCAGGCTCTGCCTCTACATGTGCTATGATCCTACCATAAGACTGAACTTTTCTACCATTCCGACTGGACGCCAGCTCAATTTTGTCTGCCGCAAGCCCGAAATTCCAAGATCTTGCCCCCGATTAAGGAAAGTCGCTTCTGCGGCAATCTCGCGCGCCAGTGCGTGAAGAACGTACTCGTAAGCGCCTCTGAACCCTCGTTCAGCTTTCTCATGATGTTCCACAAACATCGAAGTGTTGAGCCGCTCACCGATCGCAAATCCCACGAGCTTTTCGCCGATCTTTACCACCACTCCCCGCAAGGGCAGCAGACCAAAGTATCGGAACGCCACTTTGATGGCGACGGTTTCCTCCTCCGCCGATCTTCGACCAGCTTCTTGCTCGCTTAGCCATTTCTCTTGAAGTCTGATGCACTCAGCCGCATCACTCTCTTTCAGAGCCTGCACGGTGGGCTTAAGATCAGCGAATCGCCTAACAAGATTCCTTTTGCTTTCAAACTTCTTTCCTTTCAACGCGACCAGCTCGTCAATTTTGTAGTAGTAGTCACTGTTGTCGCGATCGAACTCGACCACCGCGCTACGTGCAAGACCACGACACAGTGAAGCTGGTAAGCGCACCCATCGGTACGTCGTGAGGCCCGGTAGCGGCTCACGCATTATCATTTCAGGAAGCTCTCCTATCGGTGGAAAGAACTGCAATTCATTATCCGAACTCCGTTGATAGCACACTAGGAGGTGATCCTGATAAATACAGAACTGATGATGTTTTACGTCAGCCCAACAAAGAATATTCGCAAACGTCATTTCGCAGCATATGGGCGGAAATCTAGAAAAGAATAGATCGAAGATCGACTTCTGAGACATGGATATTGTCTGCATCGCATCCGAGATATTCTTCATAGCAATACGCCTCCCTCGGGTCCGCTTCCTCAACAATCGCGCTTCTCGTAACACCCGCACCCAGTAGAGGTGATTATCGCGCCCCGAGTCTGTTTCTTACTACCGCTTCGGCTTAGAACGCGCGACGCGAGATGCTGCTGCCATTCGTACGAGGTGAGCAAGCACAACTCCTTCTATGCGACGCAAGTAGTCATTTTGATTGGTTTGGACTAGATACCCGTATCCAGCAACCCAATTGGACTTCTGACAACATCGGCACATGAACTTCTCGGCAAGAGAGTACTCCGAGCAATTGTAATCTATTGTTATCTCATCGCTCTCGCTTGCAATCTCCTTTATGGCTTGCAAGACGATAGTCTGAGATGCGACCCTGACGTAGGCGCTGGGACGACAACTATGATTAAGAAAGTCAATGTAGTCGCTACAAAGATGTTCATCACGACCAATCTGAATGGTTCTCTTGTTTGCCCTCTCTAGGACGACGCCACCGAGCTCTCCCACTATAGCGCCGCTTGAAATTGGTTTTCTTGAATACAGTCCCTGTCCATTAATCTTCGATGACCCCACGAAGAGCCAAGGACTGGTCTCGTACGCACGGATATTCGTCATCACCGGCTCCTGGGTATCACGTCCTGATTGCGTCCGAACCACATCGGCTCCGCCATCTTTAGCGTCGTCCTTTGGATCTACAATTCGGTGTTCCGTTCCGCCACTACCAACCCAAATAGGAAATAAGGACTTCTCGCGGCGGAAGCGACGGTGACCTTGCCCCACGGGCTTAATCCAGTTTGAAGTTCGCTCTGGCCTACGACAAGGACCAGAGCATGAAGCGCAGCCGATTTTCGGAAGAACAGATCATCGGGATTTTGAAGGAGCATGAGGCCGGCGTATCGGTCGCCGATCTGTGCCGCAAGCATGGCGTTAGCGACGCCAGCATCTACAAATGGAAAGCCAAGTTCGGTGGGATGGAGGTCTCGGAGGCCAAGCGGCTGAAGACGCTGGAGGACGAGAACACGCGGCTGAAACGGCTGCTGGCCGACGCCATGCTGGACAACGCGGCCTTGAAGGACCTCTTGGGAAAGAAGTGGTGACGTCCGCGGCCAAGCGGAAAGCTGTCGCGCATCTCGTGGATGCCCACGGGATGAGCGAACGGCGGGCGTGTAAAGCCATCGGCTGCTGCCGCATGACCATGAGATACCAGACAACTCGGGCGGACGAAGCCGGCCTTCGCCGGCGCATGAGGGCGATCGCCCAGGAGCGCCGTCGCTTCGGCTATCGGCGCCTGCACGTTCTGCTCAAGCGGGAGGGCTACGTGATCAACCACAAGAAGCTGTTCCGGCTCTACCGGGAAGAGAGGCTTGCGGTGCGTCGCCGTGGCGGCCGCAAGCGGGCGATCGGGACCCGGGCGCCGATGACGGTGGCGATGGCGCCGAACGACCGCTGGTCGCTCGACTTCGTGTCGGATCAGCTCACCGATGGCCGCCGCTTCCGCATCCTTACCGTCGTCGATGATTGCACCCGCGAATGCCTGGCGCTGGTGGCCGACACCTCGCTCTCCGGCACCCGCGTGGCGCGGGAGCTGGACCGGCTGGTGATGGAGCGCGGCAAGCCGAAGATGGTGGTCAGCGACAACGGCAGCGAGTTCACCAGTAACGCCATCCTCAGCTGGGCCGACCAGAGCCGTGTCGACTGGCACTACATCGCGCCGGGCAAGCCCATGCAGAATGCCTTCATCGAGAGCTTCAACGGCCGGCTGCGCGATGAATTGCTGAACGAGACGCTATTCACGTCGCTGGCCCAAACCCGCGTCGCGCTCGGATGCTGGCGCGCCGATTACAACGACGCACGACCACACTCGCGGCTCGGATGGAAGACGCCGTCCGAGTTCGCCTTCACCTGCCACCCGCGCCGGGATCTGGCGCTGCGCTATGCCGAAGGCTCCGCGCCAGCTCCCGTCGCTCCCACCGCCCAACCGGGCAAATCCAACGACCGGGGCGAACTCAAAACTGGATAAAATTTGGGGGCAAGGTCAACGGGGACAGCTCTACGAGCTGCATGGGTCCGCCGAGGCCGATACGACGCGAATAGATGGGGTTACGCTTGGCGGGAGTGCCCTGCGAGAGCCCCGCCCAACCTCCAATGCTATGCTGTTGGCCGAGACCCGGCAGGTCAACCGCGAGAGCAACCGACGTTATGGCAGTCCCGGCTCCACACGCAGTGCTGTGGACGCAGGGACGTGAGCCAACCGTGGCCGGATCTAATGGCTGATTGTGGCGGCATGGCTTTCGAGCAATTAGGCGCCGCTACGTCGGGTCCACGACACCGATAGTTATCACAATCTGCCTAATGGCGCGGATCCTGGTCGCACGGAATTTCGCCACCGCAGCTCTTAACCGCTACCGGCATGAACCTCTTAAGCCGCAAGATCGTCGGTTGGGTAATGCGCAACCATATGCGGATCCACCTCGGCGCTTCCGCGCTGTCGATGGCAATCCGCTAGCAGTGGACGTTGGCCGGATTGATCCATCATTCCGATCGCGGCGTGCAGGCGGCAAAGCAACGATAGTGCGTGGCGCACTACTTCCGCCACATCTCCCGCGAGGGCAAGCACGTTGTTTGCGCGCCGAGCTTCGCGCTGCCGCGCGAACCTTGGGAATTGCAACAGGGCATCTTGGAGCGCGTCGTGCGCTCGGCCAGCGTGTCGATTGCCGAGCTGCCAAGACCCAAAGTCCGGTCACCGCTCAATCGGCCGCTTCGCAGGACGCTCACTGATCATAATCTCCGGCGAGACAAAGCCCTGGCCCGCCGGCGTGCACACGCCCCTTGCGCAAGCAGGCCATTGGCTCGCGGCGTAGCGCCGCATGATCTGAGCGGAAAAGGCCTGATGGATAGCTTCGTGACTGATCGCATTGTCGTGGCGTCAGGGGATTCAATCGGCAAACGTCGGGCAATCTGCTCAGGGTTTCAAGCTTTGGCCCATCCCCCAGCTTAGCACGACCCATGCCGGCGGCCTTATGGAACGGCGGGATCAGGAACGGGATCCCGCTTGGAGCCTCGACGACGCCGGCAAAGTCGCTCTTCCACAAAGCGCTCAAGGTGGTGTTGAGCTTGACGTCCGATGGCCGTGCAGCTCGCGATCCGCTCATGCTCAGTCAACGAGAGCTACCGTTCGGAGAGCGCCTTGCCGAAGATCTGAACATCGGTGGTGGCATGCCCTCCCGCCTTTCGGAAGTGCCAGCAGGGCTGGACGCCCCAACGACTGTCCACACCGAGAGTTGGGACTGTTCGGGCACTCGTACTGTGCGGAACGTGCGACTCTCGCCGATCACGTATGGCACAGACTGAATATCGCTTAACCCGCGAGCATTAAATTATACGCCACGTTCTTCAGTGACACTGCGGGGTTAAATGATCGCGTTTCCGTTGTAGCCAATCGTTCCTCAACTCCTCTCCCGTTCGCCAAATCAGCCAATACATGTAGTCCTTAATCTCGCCTTCCTCCTCCATCATAATCGATACGTCCGCTTCATAGTGCGCGCATGCATATTGTGAGACCAGGCCCTTATCCAGCGCCCATTGCTCCACAAGCGCACACAAAAAGTCCGGCGCCCACATTGCAAAAGACAGGCCGTGTGCCACTCTGGCGATGATTGCCGACAGGCCCTGTCCTCTAAGTTCCTCCCGAATCCAATAATCTCCGTGATAGGCAACCTTCCCCGTTATAGTCTTCGCGCTTGGAGCTCTGCAGATGCAACGGGAATGGCGATCAGCATGTACGATTGGATCGGCATAGAACGCCTGTAACGATTGAAAGTGATCTGCTAGATTGCTGCCTGAAAGATCGTAGAGGCGCTGCGCAGCCAAGATAGCGACAGCGTTTTCACGATCAACGCCCATGATCCAATAGCCATTTCCCGGAGCAATTGGCGAGAGATCTGGCACGAAAGTGGGTCCAGTGGGGCTCTTTGTTGGAGTCGTCTGAGTAATTCGGATATACTCGTGAAAATCGAAACCTATCCGCAAGTTAATGCCTTTCTCAGAGAGGGCCTCATCGCGAATTGGGATAGAGCGAGAAAAGCGAAACGGATCTACTAAGCACGGCATTTTCTAACCCTCTTCCTAACGTGATGAGGTGCATCCAAGCCACGCGGACCCCTGCAATACACTGTTGCCAGTGCATTGGTACACTACCGATCTTTGGAGGATGAGAGAGGCGCGAATGGTGTGGCCGCTTGCGGCGTGCGCAAAGCAACTCGGACAGTATGTGTCGAACAAGACCTGTAGCGACGCGCTATTGGCGCACATATGAACTTCAGATGCATATCGATCTCCAAAAGATCAGACAGGGGTAGGCTGCTATTTGCTCGCTCTCGGTCGGGGGATATATCCCATGGCGGAATCGATTGTAGAAGCTTGATGTGGCGAAGAGGTCGCGCCGGGCCGCAACACCTGAAAGGAGCAGGTTGCGATGGGGATTCGAAACGAACGATCACACCGTTCTGGACGAGCGCCGTTGCTGTCACCGGGACGACCGCCAGCAGCGGGGCGATCTGCGCTCCAGAGATCGTGGTTGGGGATCGCGCAGGGATGACAGCGAGGATGCTGCATTGGCGGCTGGTATGTCGCAGCCTGCCGGAACCAGATTGTTCCGACAGGCGGGCGGCATGGCACCAGGGAGGTTCAGAACTTTCGACCAAGCCTCCGTCCGAGCGGTACCTCTCGTTTGCGGAACGTGAGGAGATTGCACTTCTTCGCGTTAAGGGCCCTTCGGGCCGCGAGATTCGACGCCGACTTGGCCGGTCCGCCTCGACCGTCTCCCGTGAGCTACGACGCAATGCCGCGACGCGCAGCGGCGGCCTGGAGTATCGTGCATCGACAGCCCAATGGCACGCCGAACGATCGGCCCGTCGACTCAAACCAAGCAAGCTTGCGCCTATCACAACCTTGCGCACATATTTGGAGCAACGACTGGCCGACGTTGTCACGCCCAGAGTGGCGCTCCCGTTCCTCGTCCCGGCTGTTCCGTGGAAAGGCCACCGGCACGGCCCCCGCAAAGATCGGCGATCGGCAAAGGTTGGACCACAGAGCAGATTGCCCAACGCCTGCCGATCGACTTCCCGGACGACAAGACGATGTGCATCAGCCACGAAGCCATCTATCGAGCCCTCTTTTCAGGAGCGGGGAGCACTACGCCGCGAACTGTCGGCCTACTTGCGAACGGGGCGCGTGTTACCGGTCCCCAGGGCGCATGCACTCAGGCGGGCAAGAGCGTTGCTCTCGCCGGAGATCAATGATCAGTCACTCCCCGCCGAATCGGCCGATCGCCCGGTGCCGGGGCACTGGGAGCAAGACCTCATACTCGGTCTGGCAGCTCGGCGATTGGCACGCTGGTTGAGCGCACGACACGCTTCACAACGTTGCTGCATCTTCGCCGGCTTGCGAGGGATGGCGAAGCTCGGCGCATGAAGAATGGGGCTGCTCTAGCAGGAGACGGAGCTGAAGTGGTGCGCGTCGCGATTTTCGCGCAAACGGCGCATCGCAACCGTCGGCATCCAGGAAAGCCGAAGAGTGGACCGTATGGCGACGAGAAGAGGCCTCGTCACACGGGCGAGATCATCTCGGAATGCAGGGCGGGATCGAGCAGAATCCGCAGGACAGGAAATTTATCTTGACAGATGACCGCTTTCCAAACCAGCTGGTCCCGTTGTCAACTGACGGTATTCCATGGGACAGCGCCGACGGCCCTCCCAACCCGGTCAGGCTATGGCCTCCATGGGTGCCGAGCCCCACCAGGGCCGCCCATTTGACCGACGCTGCACCACGATCTTGATGGATCGCGCAGCAGCCTCCACTTGCCAATGATCTGCTCGTAGAGGCAGAGCCTGGCAAGCACAGACTTGCTTGGCAATTATCCCCAATGGGCGCCGCTCTGTTCTAGTCAGGCTATATGATAAGGGCGCACCTGCCTCTCAAAATATCGGCGATTGTGCGGACCCAGCGGCAATGGACCACCCGTATTCGCCACAAGCCCCCGGTGCGGAGATTCGACCCCTTTTACTAATTGACCAACTCCCGTGCCAGAATGCAAATTTGCGAGAACCTGACGAACAAGAGCTATACGCTCTACTCCAAACCGCCCACTATCGAAACTGATATGCTCAGTGCCTGGTTCGATAACGCAGGATCGGCTGCCTCTTCCAGGCCGGTGTAATGCAGCTCCCGCATAGAGCGCGAAGGATGCACCATTGGCGCAAATACGACCGCATTAGATTCGATACACCCAGCTCATCGCTCGCGACGCCCTTACGGCGTATGGGATGTTTAGCCTCCGTACAGCCGAACCCTATCTTCATCTAGAACACGGCATCGACTGCTTTGGCCGTATTATCGATGATGATATCGGCCTCCTTCATTGTTAAGCAAAGCGGGGGGGCAAACCCGAGAATATCCCCTTGCGGTAGAGCCCGGCCGATAACGCCACGCTCAAATAGGGCGGCGACCACCTGCCCACCAACCTCTTCCGATGGATCGAAAAGAACGCGGTCATCCTTGTCTCTTAGAAACTCGACCGCGGCCATGAGCCCGTCCCCGCGTACCTCCCCAACGTTTCCGTGGCCATCGAGCACCTCAGACAATCCTGCGCGGAGATAGGCCCCGGTGTCGCGAGCATTGGCAAGCAAGCCCATCTCGTCGATCAGTTCAAGATTTGCAATGCCCGCGGCCGCGCAGACTGGATGCGCGGAATAAGTCCACCCATGTCCCATCATTCCGAGTTGATCAGAGCCCTTCACGAGCACCTGCCAAATCTTGTCGGAGACGATGACAGCGGATAGGGGTACGTAGGCGGAGGTGAGACCTTTCGATATGGTGATTAGGTCTGGCCTAATACCGTAGTGCTCAGAACCAAACATGGTGCCAAGGCGGCCAAATCCTGTGACGACCTCGTCCGCAATTAGCAAAATGTCATATTTTCTCAGCACGAACTGCACCCTCTCCCAGTAACTAGTGGGCGGCGGCACGACACCACCGGCACCTAAGAGGGGCTCTCCAATAAATGCCGCAACCGTATCGGGCCCCTCGGCCAAAATCATTTCTTCGAGCTTGTCGGCGCACGCTTGGGCGAATTGCTCTTCACTCAAGGCCAAGTCGGTACGCCTGAAATAATACGGGGCCTCAGTGTGCAGAATTGGCGCACGCGGCAGGTCAAAAGCGGTGTGGTACACTTCGAGCCCCGTCAGCGATCCCGTCATGACGCCTGACCCGTGATACCCACGCCAGCGGGAAATGATCTTTTTCTTCTCCGGCCGGCCCAACACGTTGTTGTAGTACCACACCAGCTTGATGTTGGTTTCATTCGCATCAGAACCCGAGAGGCCGAAGTAGACTCGGCTCATGCCGACTGGCGCACGATCAACAATCATTTTTGATAACCTGATTGGGGCTTCCGTGCCGTAGCCGATATAAGCGTGATAGTAGGCAAGCTCCTTGGCTTGCTTTGCAATTGCGTCGGCAATCTTCTGGCGACCGTATCCGACATTCACACAAAAGAGACCTGCGGAGGCGTCGAGGCTTGTTCGCCCCGTCGTGTCCGTGATGTAAACTCCATCTCCTCGGCCAATCACGTACGCTGGAAAGTCGCCGCGCGCATGCGCTCCAGCATGCGTCGCCGGATGGAAAAAGTGAGCGCGGTCCCAGGTGTCAAGTTCACTAGAGCTTCCGAACATTTGGTCTTTCGTCCTCTCTCATATGTTGCCTCGCAGCGTTTTGAGACATCTAGCCGGAAATTGCAGTGTTCGCCCTACCAGTCGGCTATAGAAGACTCGGTGATAGGGTGAACCTGCCATGGTTAGTAGTCAGCGCGATAAGCAGTCGGGGGCCGACCTTCTCCTGGTTTTTGCAGTTGAACACTGAAGTCATTCATAGATGTCCACCATGCGGCGCTAAGGAGGTGAATGTAGGGTCGAAAGATAATCACCATTCAGCACCTACAAGGCTACCGGCTCGACGGCCCTTGCTCAGGCTGCGACGATTGCCCACCGCTTCACCAGAAAATGGCACACGAGAGAGTGAACGTGGCGACCCGGAGCGCGCTAGTCCGAGCACGAACGAAATGAAAGTAACCGGGCACCGATCTGTCCCGCCGTGACATGTTGATCGAGTCGCCAAACAAGTTGGACTCGTGATCCTGATTGCATTACTCGCTGGACCTGACGTGTCTCTGGACTACAACGCGATCTGCATCGTTGATCGGCGCCGAATGAAAGGACTGCACCAAAAATGTGTCAGAGCCAAATTTGCAGGCTGATTGACAGGCCGATCAGTCCCCTTTGAATGTCTCGAAAGGTGCAGTTGCTGCTGGCATATCGGTGATTGCGTCGCTGCTGGGCCACGCCCCACCTTTTCCTTGCGAGTAGGGCCGAGAGTAAGAGTGCCGGCTTGGGTTTGTCCTGCCAGGTTCTGAGCTGCGAGAAAGGCTCGCGGCCCGTCGCGAAGATCCGCGATATCCAGACACTATCCTCAGGCGCGCACCCGAGAGGACCAGCAAACGTTATGACGAGATCAACAACAAGATCATCGCCGAGCTGGAGGCCGGCAGAGTGCCCTGGGTGCAGCCGTGGGGCAGGGGGGCGGCGAAGGCGCCTTTGGCTCTGCCGAAAAGTGCTGCAACCGGCCGTCAATATAACGGCATCAACATTCTGATCCTCTGGGGAGCTGCCATTGAACGCGCCTTCACCGGCCAGAGCTGGCTGACATTCCGCCAGGCGTTGTCGCTCGGCGGACACGTCCGCAAGGGCGAACTCGGCACAATTGTCGCCTATGCCGGCCGCTTTGTGCCGGCGGACGAACGGCGGCGTGCGAGCGAGAACGGCGAGGAAGCGCAGGCCGTGCCGTTTCCCAAGCGATTCAATGTCCTCCGTCGACAGGCGCATAGTTATACCCCGCTGCACGCAGACGTGCGCGAGCCCGACCGTAAATTTGTGGATGTCTCCGGTGAAATCCGACGGAGCCTCCGTAGAAATTCCCTTCAACGAGGGCTCGATCGCGCAGATCTCCTCAGAGCCTGACTCAAAAAGCGTTTTCAGGCTCTAGCGAGGCGGCGAGTTGTGAGCCTCAAATGGGCAGCAAGCAGCCAGGCGAGCTCGGTGGCAGCAGAACCTTCGAAGTCTTTGGAGAGGCGCCGGCACCTGCGAGCCATGCAAAGGTACGCTCGACGACCCAGCGCCTGGGCGGGAGTTGGAAGCCCTTGATGCCGGGCGGTCGCTCGACGATCTCGATCGTCCACGGTCCGCAGTCGGAGAGTGCGTTGACGAGCTGCTTACCGCGATAAATCCGATCGGCAAAGACATGCTCAAGCCTTGGGAAGCGGTCTCGCAGCTGCTCCAACAGAGGAACGGCGCCATGGACATCCTGGATGTTGGCGGGTGGACATCCGCGGCCAACAGAAGACCGTTGGTGTCCGTCACGATATGGCGCTTGCGCCCATGGAGGCGCTTGCCAGCATCAAAGCCACGTAGCCCGCCGGCCTCCGTCGTAGAGGCGGGCTTGCCATCGATGACGGCAGCTGTCGGTTTGAGCTTTCGGCCAAGCTTCCGGCGTGCCTTGCGAACCAAAAATTCGACGATCTCCTGCCATCTGCCGGTGTCGCGCCAAGCGTAAAAATAGCCTTGCACTGTCGAGTAGGGCGGGAACTCCTTCGGCAAAGCTCGCCATTGGCAGCCGCTCGACAGAATATAGAACATCGCCTGCACGATCTCGCGCAGATCGACCTTCCGCAGCCGGCCCAATGTCGCGGCGGCATCTTCCGAGCGATCAACGCCCACTCCGCATCGGTCAGATCACTTGTGTAACGCAGTCCACTGCGCTGATACTGGATACGAGCGGCGTTGGTCCACGGCAAGGTGGCCTCCCTCGAAAAATCCGAAGGAATCATAGGCCAGCCAAAACCGCTCACCCTTTTTCGGTCAGGCTCTCAGGAGTTACAGCTCGGCGCTCAAGTCCCCTTTCGCGAGGAGCGCCAAGACCCGAGCTGCAGCGTCGAATTCGACCGTGCTGCAATGATAGTGAAGGATGCCGCGTTCCTCGCAATCGATCGCGATTTGTTCCTCCCGGGCTATCTGCATGAGATGGGATCGGGCTTCGATCGAGAGGCGCGCCGTCGTGATCGTGTTGTCTTCGTATTTAGGGATGGACGCAACGAACTGCGCCATCCATGACAGTGTGTGCCAGTCGGCCCTCCGACTAACGAGGGGCAGGGCTCCCGGCGTGAACATCCATTTTATCCCCTTCAGGACCGTGGCCCAATTGTTCCACACCTCGGCATTCGAAGCCGAGAGCTGTCCACCATCGGCGTAGGATGTTTTCAATCGCAGGATAAGGCTGACGATCGAAGACGGTTACCTCACAGCCACGCCTGGCAAGGTTGTATGCGATCGTGATGCCAGTAATACCCGCGCCGATGACGGCCACGCCGGAATTTTGGTGCCTGATCATAGGTGCTCCTTTCCCGCAATGCGGGTTCATTGACACCCCTCTGTCATTGGCCTGAGAGCTTCACCGCGCCCAGTCATTTGGGCTGCGACTTTCACCATCGGCGCAGGACCGTCGTCCTACTTTTCAGAGTTTAACTTTCGAAAAAGCGGTACTTTTGCCTGAGAGTTTCCGGGGCGGTTGCTCCGTCGGCGCCGGTCTGGCACTGGGGCCAGACCGATCTCTCCCGCTCATCCTGAAATCACGCAGCGATACAGCTACCCCTCAAGCCTGGCTTGTGTGGTTGCGACTGGAGTCTCAGGCAAGTAGAACATCCAACATTCTCTCGATATCTCGCCAAAGATCTTCAGCACTTTCCAGGCCAAGGTTTAGCCGGATATAGCTTACATCCATGCTCAGGGGCATCGATTGCCGCTCGACGCTCATCGGTGCCACAACGCTTCGCGTTCCCCCCAAGACGCACCTATGGCGAATGTTTTCAGCCGGTCGAGGGCGCGATTGACCTTACCGGCATCAGCGTTCCGTAGGAGGAGGATGAAAACCCCAGAACAACCGCAAACTCACGTTGCAAAGAGCATGGCCCGAGAAGGACGGAAGGCAGGGGTGCAAAACCGCGAAGCCTGCACTTTCCAAACGATGTGCAAACTGCTCGCTGAGGGCGCCAGCGTGTCTTAACCGAAGAGTCATCGTCTGGATGCCGCGCAAGGCGTGGGAGCAATCATCGGGGGAGACGCCTTCGCCCAAAGATCCCAAAGCCCCAAAGCGCGCGTAAAGATCAAGCTCATTGAGAATGATCGCACGGAGATGTATGTCGGAGTGACCACCTGCATATTTGGTAACAGCCTCGGCAACGATGTCTACGACGAGGTTAAGAGGTTTACAAAGCAGACCAGTGGCCCATGTATTGTCGCAGCCGAGGAATGCGCCAGCCTTTCTGCATCTTGCCGCAATGGCGAGAATATCGCAGATCTCCATTGTTGTCGAACCGGGCGATTCGACCCAGACTAGTTTGGTCACGCCTGGTCGAATTCTGGCGTCGAGATCGGTAGGATCTGTCGGATCAAAATATTCGATCTCGGCGCCGAAGGACTGAAGGATGGTCCGCGCGAAGAGCTTCACTGGGGGATAGACGTTATCAGCGATCAACAAATGATCGCCATGGTTCAATAAGGCGAGCATGACGGTCGTTATCGCCGCCTGTCCCGAGGGCACGATGATCGAGCGGGCCGCGGGTGAATTTCCGCGAGTTGTCCCTCTAGCGCTCTCGTTGTGGGCGTTCCAGCGAGGCCATAAGTATAGCCGTCCGGCGATCGCGCCGCGCGCGCGACAAGCCGCAGCGTTTGGGAAAACAATCGTCGATGCCCGGTAGACCGGTACTGAGAGGCTGGCGAATCCATCAAGCGAAGCGGTGGGCGGTACCACACACCGCGTGCCGTTGCTATTTGAGCTCAAGTCCGTGACCACTTAAAATTCAACGATTCTGATTTGCCGCCGGGAATGATCAGGATCGTTCCCGGCGATAAGTACCTGACGGGAAAGAGCCGCGTGCTGTGCTGAGGCGCAAATGCGCGAGCGGCCCGAGCACTCATAGCGTCGCTAGCGATAGACGCTTCCGCAAAGCTCTTTCGCCGTCACATCGGTGGGCGTTGCTTCCCGCCCCGGGAAGCCGAAGCTCATGATGGTCTTAGCGATGACGCCCTCTCGATTTTTCTGGGCGAGACCTTGATCGATCAGGTCTCTGAAGCCTTTGTCCTCCGGACGAAAGCCAAAGGACGAGTAGTTGACCACCTGTTTGCCATCCACAACTTCCTTGAACGGCTCAGCGCGTTCCAATCCCTTGACGTTAGGATCCTTCAGGCTACCGATAATAGTGCGCGGCGCCGCCGACGCGGAGCGTAGGGTTATTCGCGATGTCCGTGAAGCTGTGAATCTCCTTCGGATTGCCCGGGAGAACCACAAGCGGGTCGCCAATTGCAAGATCGGCTCGGTGAAGATGACCTGTGACATCGCACGGGTGTTATCGCCATACCGGTTGCGACGACATCGGTGCGTTTGGACACCAGACTCGAAATCAATGCAGGAAATTCGACAATGGCAAAGTCGGCGTCATTAATGCTCATCGCAGCCAGAACAGCTCTCAGGATGTCAGGGTGGATTCCCGATACCGAACCATCTTCGTTTTTAAAGCCCCACCGCGCGACATTATATATTTTGGCTGCAAATGCGAAAGACAGCGCGCCTACCAGCAGGGCCCTTCTCGCGGTTCGGTAACTTTCCGTCCCTAAGCCCTCCTAGGTCGGTTTATCGGCGGGTCCATTAGGTGTGATTTTTTGTCAAATCAGCGTTGATAGGGCATAAAACACCTGAAATCCCAGGGGCTCGCAATCACCCAAGAGGCCGCCCATGGTCGCGGTTTGTGAAGGCAGCAGAGAAGCTGCGCAATGTCCTGCATCCGGCAGCGCCTATAACACCGCCATCAAGGCGGCGCTTGCAATCTCACGGCGCATTTCGCCGCAGGGCTCGCGCCACCACCAGCGCACCTCAAGGCGTCTGGCGGCGCCGGCAGCAGGCCGAGAGGACCGCAAACGATCCGGAAAGCCGGGACCACCAGCTATTGCCTTCCCAAAGCCCCCGCTGCGCATAATCGGCGTCAAGCTATGCTCCGCGAGAGGTGGAATTTGGTCAAGGCTTTCCGAAGGCAGCTCGGCTGGCCTCTTGCTCACGCCTGAACGATCTCGCGTTCACCGCGCCGATATATACGCGCCTGTTCGACGACAACGAAGGCTACAGCCTGCCCTCAGGTCGAGGTTGCGCAAGAATGGCGAGTGACTCGGCGGCCAAGCCGGCCCGTCCTGGGCTAGATCTCGATTGGAGCGCCAGATCCCGCCGATACTCGGCACCGCGGCCGCATCAGCCGGTTGTCCGCAACTGCCGATAGTCAAGCTACTCCCCGAGCAACACTCTCTCGATTGTGCGGCGCACACGCACTTTGCCGGGACCAAAATGGTAGTCTTTTATCACGCCGTCTTCCAGAGCGCGCTCGGCCAGCGTGGAGCGGTTCCGCTGCCGCAGATAGTCGTGCCACGTGTGGAAGTGATAACGCTCGATCCATATTTCCGGATCGGCCATGTTTCGGGCGATCGACCAGCCATAGGCGCCATTGCGCTGCCGGACGAGCCGAAGCTCCAGCATTTCTTGTCGAAACTGCGGCGCGTTTTTCTGCTCCACCCGATATTCGATTTCAATCACCACAGGCCCGTCGCGTCCCCTGACCGGCAACCGCACCTGCGGATCTTCGAGAAGGCTTCCCTCTTCGGCGCCTTCACCAACAGAAGGCATTCGAAATCTTAGACCGAGGAGGGGAGATGATAGCATCAGCGAGGCTGCAACAAGCAGGGCTGTTTCAACGCCGGCGATGTCGGTGAGGTGTCCCCACCCCCAGCTACCTACAGCAAGACCGCCGGATGCGGCGGCCTGGTAGGCCGCCAGAGACCGCGCGGCGACCCAGCGGGGTGCAGAAAGTTGTACGCCGATGTTCAGCAGCGTCCAAGACAGCGTCCACCCTGTACCAGCCAGAACCAATCCAAACGCAGCCAAGAACGGAGTGTGGCTGAGTGCCAGAACTGCAATACCCGCCGCCATGGAGAGCGCGCAGCACCTCATGGCGGCTTCGCTACTCAAGCGCTCGCGCACCAGTGAGATATTGGCCGCTCCCAGAATGGCTCCGAGGCCAAAGGCGCCCAGCATTACCCCGTACGTTGGTGCGCTGCCGAGGAGGCGATCACGTACGACCAGTGGCAACAGCGCCAGGATCGCTCCGCTGACCAACCCGAAGATGACCGTTCGGACCAACACGATCATAATAGGTGGCGAATTCGTGATGTAGCGGACCCCCAAAAGGATGGCATGCCCAAGCCGTTCCGGCGGGAGGCGAGACCGCTCGCTTGCGCGCTTCCACAAATAGAGCGCCGCGAAAAGTGGCACGAACGAGATCGTATTAAATGCGAACGCGGCCACAGTCCCGGCGGAGGCCACTATGATGCCGCCGATTGCTGGACCGGCGCTCCGGGCGATGTTGTAGCTGATGCCGTTCAAGGCGACTGCTGCCGGCAGAGCCTCCGCTGGCACCTGCTCGCCCACTGCCGCCTGCCATGCGGGTCCCAACATCGCGGTGCCACACCCGGCTGCAAAGCAGAGCCCAAGCAGAAGGTCCGGCGTAAGCAATCCTAACCAAGCGAGTATCGCTAGGGTCGCGCTGGCGGCCAAGGCAATGCCGAGTGAAATCAATGCCACGACGCGCCGATCATGCAGGTCTGCGATTGCACCGGCCGGAATGGCAATCAGCATCACCGGGAGCCCCAGAGCCGTTTGGACCAGGGCAACCCGGTCCGCTGACCTCGACATCTCCGTCATCGCCCATGCCACCCCGACGCCCTGGACCAGGCTGCCGAGATTTGAGATCAGGCTCGCGAACCAAATACGGCGGAATGTGTGGTGACGCAGAGGGGCAAGAATGCGACCTGCCCTGGCGGAGCGGAGGTGGCCTTCAGGCTCAGACGAACCCGGCTCCGTTGCTTCCGTTTTCGATCGGCCTTTCGGCTCCCCCGGATCCGGGGCGGAGCCAGTCAATGAGCGAAGCGAGCTATCTGGACACACGAACATCTGCCTTTCGGCGGACCTTTCGCGATCCTACCGATTCACGCATCAAAGAGAATACCAAGACCCACCGCAGAATTGCACTGATGACGACCCTCTCGACGGCGGATTGCTGCGCCTGGGAAAATCTGCCCCTAAGCTGACGCTTGAGGGATTCACTTGCGTGGCCGCAATCTGCATCGGTCGGACGGGGGCATGTATATAACAGCCTTTCGAGAGCCGCACCTGCTTGGGAAGGTGGTGAACAACCGCCGCGCGCCGTCTTACGGCCACCACAAACGTGTGTCGGGCCTATTTGATTGTCGAACAGGCCCGCATGATAAGCCTCATGCTGAAGGACGACAAAGCTGTCCAGGGCGAGATCATGACCCTGAGCCTGCAGGCCAAGTGCGTGCGCATCATCGCCGAGACCAACCGCTCCAACGAGAACGCCCCCAGCCAACGCATCTATGTGGGCCGGGCCGAGATTGGGGCAGCCTGGTCGAAGCGAGGCGTGATTACCTCTCGCTCAAGCTCGACGATCCCTCCTTCAACGCGCCGATCTACGCCAACCTGTTCGACGACGAAGGCGGCGAAGGCTACAACCTGCTCTGGTCACGGCCCCGCGAGAACGGCGAGTAACTTCGTCCGCCAAGCCCCGCCCGGTTAGCCGGGCGGGCAGCCTTTCCCGCTATACGAAACTGAAGGCTTTGGACCCCAATTTGATAGGCGGCGAGAACGATGCTTAAGCTGCCCGTGTCGGGCGGCGCGGGCCGCGCGTTTCTTCCTGGTGCCTCTTACGGCGGCTGCAAGAGGTTCGGACGAGGGCAGGCGGCAAGCCTGGCCGCGTCGCGAATGCTAGGCGGGCGCGCTCGCAGCGCCATGGTCAAGGCGAGGCTGGTGCGACGAACGAGGTCGCCAGGGGCGTTGCGGCCCATCTAGGTTACCTGTAGCGAGACGGCGCGACCCGGGGCGGAGCGCCGGGCAAACTCTTTGGCGCTGTCGGAGAGGAAGCCGACGGCCGCGCCTTCGCCGCACGCTGTGAAGGCGACCGGCATCACTTCCGCTTCATCGTGTCGCCTGATAATGCAAGCGAGCTCGCAATTTTGCAGAGCTTCACCCGTGAGCTCATGGACCAGGCCTCCCGCGACCTCGGATCCCGGCTTGACTGGGTTGCGGTCGACCACTGGAACACCGAGCACCCGCACATCCATATCTTCGTACCGGCCGCGCCGACGACGGCAAAGATCTCGTGATTAGCCGCGATTATATCACCCGAGGCCTGCGCGCGCGCCGCTGATCTCGTCACCCTCGAGTTCGGTCCACGCTCCGATCTTGAAATCCGCTAAGCCTTTGAAGCCGAAGTCACCGCAGAGCGATGGACCAGGCACGACCGGATGTTGGCCCGTCAAGCCGCAGGCGCGGAAGGCCTCCTTGAAGCGCGTTTGCAATCGTCGACGCGATCGATGGCCGCCTCCATCATCTCAAACTGCCCGACATCGATGCTGCCGGCGATGGGCGGCTTGGTGGTATCGTCGAGCTTCGGCGCTTCGAGGACGCCACAGGCCGGGCGCGCGCACCGCCCTTGCGATTAGGTCGGAGCTCATGCTCGACAAACAGATTGTTGCGGAAGGCGCGACATGGCTCGATCGCCAGCTTGGCGCGCGAGAGCCTGCCGAACTCTCGCGAGCCGGCTTTGGCGCGGAAGTCCGAATCGCCTTGGAACAGCGGATCGACGTGCTGACCGCGAAAGGACTCGCCCAGCGCGACGTCAACAAAGTCCGGCTCGGCCGCAATCTGATGGAGACCTTGCGAAACCGTGAGCTCGATCTCGTCGGTCGCCGTCTTGCCGAAGAGACCGGGCTATCGCAAAAGCCCGCCGAATCCGGTGAACAAGTTTCCGGCATTTACCGCCGAAGGCTGTCCCCGGCCTCGGGACGCTTTGCCATGATTGATAATGGCCTCGGCTTTGAGCTCGTTCCCTGGATCCCCTCGCTTGAGCATGAATTGGGCAGGCAAGTCAGCAGCATCGCAGGGTCGGGAAGCGTCGATTGGTCCTTTGGGCGCAAACGCGGCCTTTCGCGTTGATAGCCGCCTTGGGAGGTCCAGCCGTATGCATGAAAGCGCTCTTGGCAAGCTCCTTTTCCCCTGGTTGGGCCCCGGCGCCGTTGCCGCAACGGGAATCTGAGCCCCCTGGCGTTCTACTCAATCGCAGCTGCCTATGTTTGCGCCAGAACGCGCGCGAGCGCGACGTGCGAGCGCTTGCACTTGCCAGCTGGAGATGGGCCGAAAGGCACGATCCATGTCAGCGACAAAGATCATCTGGCACCAGGTTTTCCTGTTCTGCTTGGTTGTGCTTGCGTTTCTCTGGGCATCGACCGAATGGACCGCCTGGCGGCTTCCGTTTCAGCCACGCCTCGGGGCGCCATGGTTCACGGTTGGTGGTTGGCCCGTCTATCAGCCGGCGGCCTTTTTGAGTGGTGGTTCAAGTTTGGTGCCTACGCGCCGCGGACTTTTGTGGAAGGCGGAGCCATCGCCGCAAGCGGCGGCATCGCACATCGCGCTTGCCATGGCGCTTTCGGTCCTGCGCGCCGGCGAGGGGAAGAACGTCACACCTACTGCTTGGCAACGGTGGGCCCATATGCAGGAAGTGAACGGGCAGGGCTCCTGGGTCATGACGGGATCGTGCTCGGCCGCTTTGAAGGCCGTTATCTTCGTCACGACGGGCCAGAGCATGTCCTTTGCTTTGCCCCGACGCGCTCCGGAAACGGTGTTGGCCTCATCATTCCGACCCTGCTCACATCGCCGGCGTCAACGATTATCCACGATATCAAGGGCGAGAACTTCCAATTGACCTCTGGATGGCACTCAATTCGGGACCGTATTGCTGTTCGATCCGACCAATCCGGCGAGCGCCCGCCTACAAACCACTGCTTGAGATCCGCCGCGGCGATTGCGAGGTGAGGGACGCCCAGAACATCGCGATATCCTGGTTGAAAAGGGGCCCTGGAACGCCGCAATCATGGGAAAAGACCAGACACTCCCTTTTGGTCGGTGCCATCCTCCCCGTCCTTTACGCCGAAGCCGACAAGACGCTCGCGGCGTCGCGAACTTTCTGGCGGACCCGTCGCGCCCGATCGAGGCCACCCTCAACGCCATGCTGGCTACGCCTCACCTTGAAACCGGCGTGCATCCTGTCGTCGCCTCCGCGGCGCGCGAGCTTCTCAACAAGAGCGAGAACGAACGATCCGGCGTGCTCTCGACTGCGATGAGCTTCCTTGGTCTTTATCGCGATCCCGTCGTTACGAAAATCACCGCTAGAAGCGATTGGCGCATCCCCGATCTTGTCGACGGCTCGAGCCCGTCTCGCGCTATCTCGTCGTGCCGCCTTCAGACATCGTCCGAACCACGCCCCTGATGCGGCTGATCCTCAACCAGATCGGACGGCGCTTGACCGAAAGCCTCGATCAAGAGCGACGCGGGCAGAGGCTGCTCCTGATGCTGGACGAGTTTGCAGCCCTCGGCCGGCTCGATTTCTTTGAAAGCCAGCTTGCGTTCATGGCGGGCTACGGCATCCGCAGCTTCCTGATCACACAGAGCCCGAACCAGCTCGAACGGGCCTACGGCCCGAACCATGCCATTCTCGACAATTGCCACGTCCGGATTGCCTTTTCCACGAACTACGAGCGCACCGCGAGGCGCGTCTCCGACGCGCTTGGAACCGCAACCGAGCTGCGCGTCATGCAAAACTATGCGGGACACCGCTTGAGCCCTTGACTCGGTCACTTGATGGTCAGCCGGCAGGAGACGTCACGTCCGCTCCTCACGCCTGGCGAAGTCATGCAACTTTCGCCTTCACGAAGGGATCGTCATGATCTCGGGTGTGCATCCGGTGCGGGCGACCAAGATTCACTATTACGAGGATCCGCAGTACCTGCGGCGCGTTATGAAGCCGCTTCGTCCCGCGCCAACCCGTGCCTCTTCTCGTCCAGATGATTGGTCAGCCCACGCCCCCATTCGCCCCTCCGCTGGGCTGATGAGCGGGCGCAAGGGGAGAAGCAATGACACGAGCGGCGGCCTGCGCCGCAAACCTGAGTTGGGTGCGCATAATGAGATTTTGATCAAGGCCCCAGTCAGTGATCACGAGTTCGATCCCAACCTCGACGACTCGGATGCACGCAGTCCAGGCGAGAACACTGATCCAGTCGATGCAGGGCGTTGCGCAAGCGGCCAGCCTTGACCCAGATGAAGATATGGAACTCTGAGCTGCGCAAAATGAAAACGATTCAGCTCAGCGTCTATCTCAAACCGGAGACGCACAAAGCGCTTCAGTCATTCGCACATCAACGCGGAAGGCACAGTCGCTGGTCCTCGAAGCCGCGATAGCCTCCTTCCCTTCCCCTGACGATTCGGACCGGCGGGAAGCGGCCATTGCGAAGCGGCTGGACCGCATCGTGCGGCTCCTGGAGCGCCTCGAGCGCAATGATGGCATCACGCTCGAGACCATCGGCCTGCTCACCTGTTCATCCGCTTCTGGCTGACCTCAACCCCTGCGTTGCCGGAACATTCACGCCCGGCCGCGCGCGCCAAAGGCGGCGAGAGATACGACCGCTTCATTGACGCACTCGGGCGGCGGCTCGCAAGCGGATCCAGCGTCCTCAAGGAGGTCAGCATCCATATGCCCGCTACAAAGGCGTTTGAATAGATCCCCGTGCGGCATAGCTGGGCCTTCAGGCACCCTGAAGCGTTGACAGTAGCTCACGGCAGCCCGATGATCTGAATGAGGTCCTATCTCTCTGTACTTCGGCCGTTTGAAGATCGGCGCGGCGCAGACAGAGCTGCACAGCTGCAGTCAGCCATCCAGCGTTGCGCCAAATGCGGCATACAACTGGTACAGGCTAGGTCTACGGAAGGGGAATGGCTGAAAGACGACGGCAGATTGCCGCGCCTATTGTGACGGTCCGAAGGTCGTCGCCATCACTATCTTTGGCTTTCACGAGGTATTTCTGCGCTGTTCCGGCGAGAAAGACGCGCAATCCTGCGTGATCTACCGCAAATTCAGAGAAAAACGGCGCGTCGGAACACGTACGATTTTCGCTTTAGAGGTGGAGGAGGGGAATTGTCATGAAACGTCGGACATTTTTGAAAGCACTGGGCGCCGCAGCTATAGCAGCACCCCTCCCTATCCGAGCACAGTCAAAGCGCTTCGATGGAATTACCCTAAACGTCAACAGCTATGGAGGAGATTACGATCGTATCATGACCGAGACGATCGCAAGACCACTGGCTGAGCGTACAGGACTAAAAGTAACTTATACTCCAGGCAGTTCGACTGCGGCCGTCGCAAAAATACTCGCAGCTCCCGGCGCTGCTCCGTTCGATATCGTTCTTTGTGACAGCCCTAACATGCCCGACCTGATCAAAGCTCAAGCGATTGATCCGGTCGATGCTGATGCCGTACCAGGCATGAAGAAGCTCCTGCCGAAAATGCGGGAGTTCGGTCAGTTCGGCTTGCCGTATTCAATCGCGTCGATTGTTCTTACCTACAACACCAGCCGCGTCAAGGCGCCACTCTCCTCGTTTGCAGAACTGGCCGAGCCGTCGTTGAAAAATCGCGTCGCTATGCTGAATCTGGAAAACACAGGCGGCATGCTCTATTTCATTGCGATGGCGGAAGCTGGGGGAGGCAGCGTCGACAACGTGGAGCCTGCCTTCGCTGCGCTTTCAAAAGTGAAGCCGAATATCGTCTCGGTCACGCCTGCTACCGTTAGCCTAGTCCAAGTGCTGGAGCAGGAAGAGGCTTGGGCCGCTCCACTTTGGGACGGCAGGATTCATGCTATGCGCAAAGCTGGCCGCCCGATGGCTCTGGTTCGCCCTAAGGAAGGCGTTTACTCCCTGTTGTCCTATGCGAGTCCCGTCAAGGGGACAAAACATCCGGATGCTGTCCGGGCCTATCTGGATCAGGCAGTGTCAGACGAAGCGATCGCAGGGCTAGCGAAGTTTTTTCGATACGGTCCGACCACATCTCTGGATCTAGGTCCAGAAGGACAAGAAGTTATTACGTACGGCGAAGCCGCTGTTGCGCAGATGAAGACCGTCGATTGGACAACGGTTTCCGAACGTCGCGCCGATTGGCTCAATAAGTTCAATCGAGAGATGCGCTAGATCAGCGTCGTCACGGGGCGACTTGAGCGGAAGGTCTCTTTTGAGGACTACAACGAGTGCTGCTAGTAGGCAACCAAACAAATCATCAACGAACTCGTATGTCAGACCGATTAAAGAGGAATTCTCGTCCATCGAGTCAACGGCTCCCCATGCCGGCGTGGCCGCTCCTCATCGCTCCCAGTATCGTATTGCTGCTTGTCTTCTTAGTCGGGCCGGCGCTTGGGTTGATCCGCGCTAGTTTCTTTCATGGGTCCACCCCGTTCAACGGCTCCGGGTTCTCATTCGAACAGTACGCGACGTTTTTTCTTGATTCCTACTATGTCGGAGTGCTTCTCGAGACCATCGGTTATGGCATCGTCGTTGCGCTCATAACTCTGATTATCGGATTTCCCGTCGGATATTCTTTGGCTAGACTGCCCCCCAAGCAAAGGCGCCTTCGGTTACTTTTGGTCATTCTGCCTTTAACTCTGAGCCTCGTAGTCGTCATCTTCGGCTGGATGGTGATTCTGGGACGATCTGGGCTCGTAAACACAATTGGCCTTGCAATAGGCATCATCGACGAACCTCAGCGGCTCCTATTTAATCGAGGAGCTGTTCTCGTGGTGCTCGTCCAGCAATTTCTGCCTTTCATGATCCTTTCCATCATGAGTGTCATCTCTCAAATCGACAGCACCCTTGAACACGCGGCGGCCAACCTGCGCGCGAACAGGTTCACGACCTTTCGGCGGGTTATCATTCCGCTCGCTCTCCCGGGAATTGCCAATGGACTCTCGCTCGTCTTTGCCTTGACGGTTTCCGCGTTCATGACCCCGCGCTTGATCGGCGGCAACCGTGTCCAAATGCTTGGTAGTTTGATCTACGAGCAGATCATGATCGTACTCAATTGGCCGTTCGGATCGGCGAGCGCCATGGTGTTGCTCGTTCTAGTTCTCGCCCTACTGGCTGTCGTTAACGCCTACTTCGCCAAAAAACTAATTCGCAAGAGCAAACCTAATGCGACTTGACGCAGCAGATCGAGCACTCGGAGTAGCAGGTCTGGTGGTCCGCTCGCTCGTTTATTTGATGCTTATCCTTCCGGCAGCCATTGTTGTGGCTGTCTCATTCACGGGTGATGCTAACTTAAGCTTTCCTCCCAACGGATTGTCCTTACGTTGGTACTTCACAGCCATCGCCAGCCAACCGTTCATGAGTGCACTGTGGACAAGCACGCATCTCGCGCTGATCGCGACCTTTTTGGCGCTTCTCATCGGATTTTGCACGGCGTATGCACTCAATCGCTACAAGCTACCCTTTCGTAGTACGCTTCAGAGCATAATCCTTTCGCCTCTCGTCATTCCAGCGGTGGTCCTTGGACTCGCTATTCTGCAATTTCTTTCCTGGCTCCACCTTAACCAATCATATATAGGCCTTCTCGGCGGGCACGTCCTGATCATGCTGCCCTACGTCGTGCGAACCCTGACGACCGGTCTTGAACTCCTGGATCCCAGCCTTGAGCAAGCCGCCTTGAACCTGCGTACGCGGCCTCTTCGGGTTCTGTGGCGTGTTACTATTCCGCTTCTCGCACCAAGCCTGCTGACAGCTGCCGTTTTTGCCTTTGTCACGTCTTTTGGCAACGTGACTCTTTCTGTTTTCTTGGGCTATTCGGGCGCTACGACCCTGCCGGTCCAGATATTCACATACGTCGAAAGCAGCTCAGACCCAACCATCGCTGCTGTTTCCAGCTTGGTCGTCTTTGTCACCATGATTACCCTTTTGATCGTAGATCGCCTCGTGGGAATGGACCGATCGGTATGACCAGTATGACTGAAATCACCAAAGGGATCGAACCTGGCGGGCAAACCAAGGGCGCGTTGCGACAAGAACGCGCCACCATCGTCTCTCTCCAGAATATCAGTAAACTCTACAACGGCGTTGCAGCTGTCGAAACTATCTCGCTCGACGTCGCGAAGGGGGAGCTGATTTGTCTCCTGGGGCCTTCGGGTTGCGGCAAGACGACCACACTTCGAATGGTCGCGGGGTTCATTGAACCGTCGTCAGGCACAATTTTGATCGATGGCCAGGATGTCACGGATGCTCCCCCTTATCGGCGAGACACGGGAATGGTCTTTCAGAGTTATGCTCTGTTCCCGCACTTGACGGTCGAGCAGAATGTCGCCTTCGGCCTTGAAAATATCGGTATGGCGCCAGCCGACCGAAAGCAGCGGGTGGCACAGATGCTCGAGCTCGTCGAGTTACCGCATTTGGCCCGGAGATTCCCGAAGGAGCTCTCTGGAGGACAGCAGCAACGGGTGGCCCTTGCACGTGCGCTGGCAATGAACCCAGCGGTCCTGCTGCTCGATGAGCCATTTTCCAACTTGGATGCTCAACTGCGCATTCGACTGCGCGAAGAGCTCCGGGCACTTATCAAGGGAATCAATATGACGACTCTCTTTGTCACACACGATCAGGAAGAGGCTCTGATGCTCGCCGATCGCGTCGTGGTCATGAACCAAGGCCGAGTCGAACAAATCGGCACGCCCGCCGAAATCTACGAAACGCCAGCTACTCGATTTGTCGCGGGATTCATCGGATGGTGCGCCAGCGTGAATGGCGTTGTGGATGACAACGGCAATTTCACAGCTGGGCCATTCCGATTGTCTTACAAGGGAAAACCGGGACCTAGAACCATCATCATAAGACCAGAGTACGTAAAGCCCGCCAAGGAAGAAGCCGGCGACAGGTTGCAAGCTCGTGTAATCTCCACCGCCTACTGCGGAGCCCTTTGCCGGTTGCGGCTCGATGTCCTAGGCCAAGAGCTGCTTATGGACGCTCATTACCCATTTGGCCGCAGCCCGCGAGAAGGTGAGACGATTGAGGTCCAGCTTGATCTAGACGGATTGAGAGAGGTCCCCGAGAATGCTGGATTGTCTTGAGTCATTCATAGCTCAACTGCACGCCGTCGAAGTATACGCCCTCGGCACGATCTTCTGGAAAGGAAACAAGAGATGACCGTCAGCCCGTTACCCTTTACCACAGACGAGTACAAGGCGCGCCAAACCAGACTTCGCGCTCGTCTCGAAGAACGCGGTGTCGATGCGCTTCTCATCTCCTCTCCAGAGAATATGTTCTACCTCACCGGTTACGATACGACCGGTTTTCACAGCTTTCCCCAAGTGCTCGTTTTCTCGCTTAAGGCGGCACCGACACTGTTCACCCGCCAGTATGAGGTGGAGACAGCGAACAAGAGCTGCTTTAATTTGACTGCCGTGGGGTATAGTGACAATGACGGACCTTCGAAAGCCATCGTGGACTTTCTGGAAATGTCCGGTCTGGCAAGCCAGCGCCTGTCGCTCGAAAAGAATGTGCCTTGGCTTCGCGTTTCCGTTTATGAGGCCCTCAACCAACTGCTGCCCAATGCGAAATGGTTGGACGGGTCGGGTATCATCGAGGAGATCCGCGCTGTCAAATCGGCAGCCGAGCAAGCCTATCTTCGTCAAGCCGGGAGGGCGGCATCGGCCGGAATGCGCGCCGCCATCGGAGCTATTCGCCCGGGCGTGCTGGATTCAGAGATCGCTGCTGCAAGCTATCAGGCGCGCTTGGCTGCGGGCAGTCATCACATACGCACTCCAACCTACATTGTGACCGGTCCACGGTCGGCGTTGGCACATCAAACCTGGAATGGCTCCGCGGTCGGAGAAACGGATATCGTTTTTATGGAACTCGGTGCCAACGTTCGGCACTACTCTGCGGCCAGTATACACAGCGTGCTGGTCGGGCCCGTCGATGACAAGTTGAAGCGGGCAAGCCACGCCGTTCTGGAGGCACGTACGCGCGCTGTCGAGCAAATACGTCCAGGCGTTGCTGCCGAAGAGGTCCACGCCGCTACATGCGCGGCGCTCAAGAAGGCTGGGTTTCTTGAAAACCTGCGCAGCCGTACCGGCTACGGAATTGGCATCGAATTCCTGGTTTGGATCGAAAGCGGAGGCTTGAGCTTATTTACCGGTGACCGGCGCGTGATCATGGAGGGAATGTCATTCCATGTGCTTCCCCACATCGCGCTACCGGGCCTGGGCACCGTTGGGTTTAGTCAAACGGTCATTTGTACAGCAGGTTCTCCGGAGATCATCACGGAAGTGCCTGTTGAGTTGCAGTAGGTCAGAAAATGATATGGACTCTGCTGCACTGATGCGAGACGCAGCCATCAGAAGAGCCCTCGAGCCATTTGACGATGGAAGCTTCTCTGCACTTTTGCGGCGCCATGTTGCTTGCAAGACAGAAAGCCCGGGTATCGCCGACCGTGAATTGATGCGGGACTACCTCACGCAGCAAATCACGCCATTGCTTAGTCGATTGGGCTTTTCGAGCAGTGTATTCGAAAACCCCCTGCAAGATGCCAATCCCTTTTTGATCGCTCAGCGCAGCGAGGATCCCGGGCTGCCTACTGTTCTCATCTACGGTCATGGCGATGTTGTTCGCGGAGACGACGCACTTTGGCGATCGGATCTGTCGCCGTGGGCTCTAACGATAGAAGGTGACCACTGGTACGGACGCGGGAGTGCCGACAACAAAGGGCAGTTCTTGGTCAATCTCACGGCTCTCGAGGCCGCGATTGCCGAAGGTGGCGGTCGCCTCGGCTTCAATGTGAAGATATTATTCGAGACGGGCGAAGAGATTGGCTCACCCGGTTTGCGAGAGATCGCAATTGCACAACGCGAGCTGCTCAAGGCTGACGTTTTTATCGCTTCCGACGGCAACCGTGTCTCAGCAAGCAATCCTACTCTCTTCCTAGGCTCAAGAGGCGAGGTTGAATTTGAAATCGCCCTGAATGCTCGAAGCCGCCCCTATCACTCGGGAAACTGGGGCGGCGTATTGAGCAATCCGGCTACAATTCTCGCGCATGTTATTACAAAGCTCGTTGATGAAAGGGGTCGGATCGTCGTCGAAGGACTTCGACCACCGTCAGTGCCCGAGCACGTGCGCGCGCTTTTAGCTGAAGTGCCGATAGGCGAGGATGACGATGCCCCGTCCATCGACGACGACTGGGGCGAACCAGGACTGACACCTGCTGAGCGCATTTTTGGATGGAATACTATTGAGACCCTAGCGCTCAAAGCAGCGGATGCGGACGCACCCGGAAGCGCAATTCCTGCGAGAGCCAAAGCTATCTGCCAATTGCGCTTCGTTGTCGGAACGAAGGCCTCGGAAGCTAAAGAGATCTTGCTCGAACATCTCGCGCAGAATGGGTTCCACTCCGCGGAGGTCACAATTCGCTCCTACACGCCTGCGACTCGTCTGGATCCTCACAATCCGTGGGCTCTATGGGCAATGAATTCCATCGAGCGCTCAGCAAGGAAAGTGCCCACGCTACTTCCCAATCTCGGCGGAACGCTGCCGAACTATGTCTTCAGCGAACTGCTTGAGCTACCTACACTTTGGATCCCACACTCCTACCCGGCGTGCGCCCAGCATGGGCCAAATGAACACTTGCTAGCATCAGTTGTGAGGGAATCCCTGGCTATAATGGCAGGACTGTGGTGGGACCTTGGACATTTTGAAGACGCCACCAGATGAAGCTCCGGCCGATGCGCGATGTTAAAGCATATGGCATTAAGCTCGAGGGTCTGAATCTTCCAGGTAGACCGCATATCCTTAGATGTGAAGGCATCGAGTGCGTGGCCGATTGCAGCGCAGACCGCGTCGACAGTGCGAGCGGCTGCTTTGTGGAGTATGTGCTTGAGCTTGCCAAAGACCCGCTTGCGTTCAGGTCGGGCGAGTATTTTGGCAGGAGAGCTTGGTGCCGACCGAACGGATGAGCTAGCGGACTGCTTTGCTCCTGTGACTGCCGAGGTTGTCCAAGACGATTATGTCGTCTGGTCGAGACGGTCAGAAGTACTTTCTCGACGCAGATTCGACAGCTCACGCCGTCGATCAGCCCCTCGATGAACCATGGCGCATCGATCCGGTCATTGCGCAGGGCGGCCAGCAAAGTCATGGACTTCCAGCGGCCACGTGGAACACAGCGCGCTTTTGAGCCGCTACAAGAAGAAAGACAAGGTCAGGAGCTGGGGTCTGGCGCTCGCCAAGCGCACCTCGCATCGCAAAGCAACCGTCGCGGTGGCGCGCAAACTGGCCGTCACCATGCACGGATGTGGGTCGACAGCACGTTCTATTGTGGTGATCCGGACGTGCCCCAGGCGGACCTAAAGGCGCGCCACGCGGCCAAGGAGCGCAAGCTTCTGGGCGCCCACGCCTGAGCCTTGCAAGGGCCAATTGGGGAGATTGATCGAGGCCATGACCATCTTGTCTTGAACACGGAGCTCCGCCACGCGCGGATGAGACCTGGTGCAGATCCAGAACGACGGAACGCACGTTATCTTGCTTGTGGCCACGCCCTTTGCGGGGCGCCTGGACCACGCGGGAGTGCCTGTGATGTGGCTCCGTCACACCGATGGAGAGATGCGCCGCGACGACGTCCGCGCTGCCTTGCTGCAGCGATTTTGTGCCGTCGATGAGCGCGCAAGAGTGCACGGCGCACCCGGACTCTCGCTCGTTGCAATGCTGCGTGCCGTTGATGCAAAGACCTTGTCACAGCAGAGAGAGGAAGCGACAAGGGGTGCAGTGATCCGTATCCGTCCGGTGAGGCTTTCAATTACCCATAACTTTGACCACTCGAGCTGATCCGCTGATCGGCGAAATCTTGAATCGAGAGAATCACTTGTGATTCCTTGCTGAGCACCTGATTCGCGAGGGGTGCTCTATGGGGCTAACATTAAGGGATCGATCGGCAAAAGGCTGTTTGCGGTCTTTGGACGGGGGATGTTGGATTGATCGAGAGAGTAGTGGATGTGAGTTTAGGGACGCGCGGCTCGGCGACAGATTCCGCAAACTGCTCACGCAGATTGGAAGCGCCATGGGACAAAGCATTCCGCTCGTTTGCCAGGATTGGGCGAATACGAAGGCAGCCTACCGCTTCTTCTCTAACGACCGGGTCAGCGAAGCGGACATTCTGGCCGGCCATTTCCAATCGACACGTGATCGTGCCGCCGCCACTGAAGATCTCGTTCTTGTGCTGCACGATACAACCGAGTTCAGCTATCAACGCGAGAAGTCAGAAGCAATCGGCATCACCAAGAGCATAAACAGTGGACGGGATAAGGCGGGTCGCCTCAGATCGCACACGCTTTGTGGCATCCTGATGCATTCGAGCCTCGCGGTTACAATCGAGGGGGTGCCGCTGGGGTTGGCGGCCGTTAAGCTCTGGACCCGGAAGAAATTCAAGGGGACGGCAGCGCTTAAAAGGAAGATCAATCCGACCCGGATTCCCATCGAGAAAAAGGAAAGCGTCCGGTGGTTGGAAAATCTGAAGCAGTCTACGCAACTCTTGGATCATCCGGGACGATGCATCCATATTGGTGATCGCGAGAGTGACATCTACGAGCTCTTCTGCGCAGCACAGGAGATCGGAACCCATTTCCTGATCAGGACCTGCGTCGACCGCTTGGCTGGAGATGGGGATCACACCGTCGCCGACGAAATGGACGAGGTCGCCGTCAAAGGGCTCCATCGCATCGAAGTCAGAGATAGCAACGGCGATCCCGACCAAGCCGTTCTTGAGATCAGGTATCGCAAAATTCGCGTTCTGCCGCCGATCGGAAAGCAGAAGCGCTATCCTGCCCTGACCCTGACGGTGATCCAAGCCGAAGAGCGCGGGACGCCGAAAAACAGAAAGAAGATCGATTGGAAGCTGATCACCGACCTGCCCGTTGGTTCCCGCACCGACGTCATTGAGAAGCTCGAATGGTATGGTTTGAGATGGAAGATCGAGGTGTTCCACAAGATCCTCAAATCGGGCTGCAAAGCCGAGGAGTCGAAGCTTAGGACCGCCCAGCGTCTGACCAACCTGATCTCGCTCTTTTGCATCCTGAGTTGGCGGGTCTTCTGGATAACGATGCTCAACCGTTCCGCTCCAGACGCACCACCAACCCTCGCGTTGACTGCGACCGAAATCGGCGTGCTCGATCGCCTCGTCAACGACAAGCCAAGAGCAAGACGGAAAGCGCTCTCCCACTATCTGATCAAGATCGCCCGGCTCGGCGGTTATCTCGCCCGCGCCAGCGATCCGCCGCCTGGCAATACGGTCATGTGGCGCGGGCTGTCACGCCTCACCGACATCGCGCTGGGCGCTATGGTCGGAGGAGAATTTGTGGGTAATTGAAAGCCGGTGAGGGCCGCCTTGTCGAATGAGGCGCATTGTTGAGAACTGTCCCTATGGACAGTGATAGGCGCAGTGCCCAAGTCGAACGGCTTGAGGTGGTGGACACGGGCCGGCGGCGGCGCTGGTCCGAGGACGAGAAGCTCAAGATCGTCCTGGAGAGCTTACAGGCACCGCGCCAGGTCGCGGCAACGGCGCGGCGGTATGGCGTTTCGCGATCATTGCTACTGCGATGGCGACGCTCGTTTCGGCCAGAACCGAAGGGTGCCGCCGATCAACCTGGCTTCGTACCGGCGATGGTGGTCGCGGAATCGGGGTCGACGCCTTGTCCAGCCATGCCGGCCAGCAGCGGCGGGGCGATCGAGATCGAGTTTGCGACCGGAGCTCGGATGCGGATCACGGGCACGGTCGACGCGGCGACGCTGAAGGCCGCGGTCGCGGCACTGGCAGATGGACGCCTCCGGTGATCCCCATTGCGTCGGGCGTGCGGGTGTGGATTGCGACCGGCCACACCGATATGCGCCGCGGCATGAACTCGCTGGGCTTGCTGGTGCAGGAAGCCTTCAAGCGAGACCCGTACGGCGGCGACCTCTATGTGTTCCGTGGCAGGAGCGTAAGCTGATCAAGATCCTTTGGCACGATGGACGGGGCATGTCGCTTTATGCCAAGCGGCTGGAGCGCGTCCGCTTCTTGTGGCCGTCGTCCGCTGATGGCGTGGTGACAATCACCCCAGCCCAGCTTGGCTACCTGCTGGAGGGCATCGACTGGCGGATGCCACAACAGACCTGGCGACCGCAGGCGGCTGGCTGATCGCTGGGATTTGAATCGGTGGTACTATCAGCGGTCCGGACAGAGACCGCGCCTTGTGATTCTCTGGTCGGCGATGGGCGCCGATGATTCTCTTCCCGACGATGTGACCACGCTGCAGGCGATGCTGCGCGCCGAGCGAGCGGCCCGGTTGGCTGCGGAAGCCGAGGCCCAGGCGGGGAGTTTGCTGATCGAGAAGCTCAAGCTCACGATCAAGAAGCTCCGGCACGAGCAGTTCGGACAGTCCTCCGAGCGCAGCGCATTGCTGGACCAGCTCGAGCTACAGCTTGCCGATCTGGAGGAGACCGCGGCGCAAGCTGAGACTGCAGCGCAGATAGCCGCCGAGAAGATTGCGGTGCCATCGTTCGAGCGCCGCAAACCAGCTCGCCGGCCACTGCCGGAGTATTTGCTGCGGGAGCGCCTTGTCTATCCGGTGCCTGCGAGCTGCCCGTGCTGCGGCGACAGCCGGTTGCGCAAGATTGGCGAAGACGTGACCGAGACGCTGGAGCTCGTTCCGCGCCAGTGGAAGGTGATCCAGCACGTGCGCGAGAAGCTCGTCTGCCGGGCCTGCGAAGCGATCACCCAGCCGCCAGCTCCCTCGCATCCGATTGCGCACGGGCGTGCAGGGCCCAAGCTGCTGGCCCATGTCCTGTTCGCCAAGTACGGCCTGCACCTGCCGCTTCATCGGCAAAGCGACGTCGACCAGCGTGAAGGCATCGATCTTGACGTATCGACGCTCGCGGACTGGGTAGGTGCCTCCGCGGCAAGGCTGATGCCTCTGGTCGATGCGATCCGGAGCCACGTCTTCGCAGCCGAGCGCATCCACGCCGATGACACCACGGTGCCGGTCCTGGCCAAGGGCAAGACCCGGACTGGCCGGCTCTGGACCTACGTACGCGACGACCGTCCGTTTGCCGGCCCAGATCCGCCGGCGGCCGTGTTCTTCTACTCGCCCGATCGTGGCGGTGCACATCCGGAGCAGCATCTGGCCGGCTATGCCGGATGATGCAGGCCGATGCCTACGCCGGCTTTGGCAGGCTCTACGAGGCCAATCGCAAGGGCGGCCCGATCATCGAGGCCGCATGCTGGGCGCACGGCAGACGCAAGTTCTTTGACCTCGCGCGGCTTACCAAGGCGCCGATCGCGGTCGAGGCGGTCAAGCGCATTGATGTCCTGTTCGCCATTGAACGCGAGATCAACGGTCTTGCGCCGCAGGAGCGGTTGCGTGTGCGCCAGGAGCGTAGCCGCCCTCTGATCGTCGAGCTGGAGTCGTGGTTGCGCGAGCAGCGCGTCAAGCTCTCCAGGAACAACGACACGACCAAGGCGATCAATTACTGCCTCAGCCGCTGGGACGCATTTAGCCGCTTCCTTGATGACGGACGGCTTTGCATGTCGAACAATGCTGCCGAGCGCGAGCTTCGGGCTGTCGCCGTGGGCAGAAGAAATTGGACCTTCGCCGGATCCGATGAGGGCGGTCGGCGTGCATCTGCGATCTACACCCTCATCGCCACCGCCAAGCTCAACGACATCGATCCACAGGCTTGGCTAGCCGACGTGCTGGCTCGCCTACCGGATCATCCGGCCAAGCGCATTGACGAACTCATGCCCTGGAATTGGCGACCTCAGAACGTCGCCCACGCCGCATAGCGCGATCAGCGCTCCGCCAAAAGCTGCCCAGCCGGGGCCTTCGCCGGATGCGTACAGTGATCCGCAGAAGACGACCGATTAAGAGAGCAAGATAAAATGCAAGAGTTCCAGCGTGACATCGTCGATGGCTGGCGCCGCTGGATGAGTCGATCGAGCATCGATCCTCTGTTCGAGATCGAACGCTCCATCAATGGCAGGAGCCCTGAAGGACTTCTCGAGGTCTGACAGACGCTGAGCCGGCCAATCGTCGAGGCCCTTCAGGTCTATATGCGGGAGCAGCTCGCCAAGGTCCGTCGCGTCAACCTAGACTCATGAGTCTTAGCGCGCTCGCTGTCGCGGGATTCTCAGGACGGTCTCGTTCGGCGGCAGCCTCTCGTTTGGCGCCCGGCCTTAAGGGCGTGGAACGAACATCCAGACCGCCCGCATGTCTGCTCGATTCGGCGCGCAGTCCATTCCTGCGCCAGCACCCCAAAGTAAATGGGCCGAAATGACTGCGTTTGCGCAACCAGTCGACATTTGCCGGACGGAACCGGCCTTCTTTAACCGCCAATCTTGCCGGGAACATCCCGCCCAAGATTCTTCCACCTCATCGCACACCGCGGATTATGCAACCGAACCAACGAACAGTCTCGCCCGCGTCAACCCGGACAGGAGCACGTCCGCAAATATTCTCCGGATAGGGCCGCGTCATTCATACCAGCTCCGTTCCATCATGGATTTTGAACAAAAAGCCCTTCCTGTCCGGAATCTTGATTCCGGTAAAAAACGATAGGCTCTAGGTCCGCAACGCATGTTGCGCATACCTCAGTGCAGACGTTTGTAGAACCATATTTCATTTTGATATTCTCCATCAATGGATGCAACTTCATGCATCACGGCCGCGCGGTCGAAAAGCTGATTTAGCGCCTTTATGCTTTGCACATTCCTCTCGTAAATGCGCGAGACCAGCAACCGAAAGCCGGAACTAGACGCCACTTGAATTAGGTGCGCGAGCATCAGCTTGCCAAGCCCCTTACCTCGGTGGTCTTCATCGATGTACCGCGAGATTTCTGCTACGTCGTGATATTCGCAACGCAATGAGAAAGGGCTCAGAGAACACCAGCCGACGGACACACCAGCGCTATTCTCATATACAAATGCACGATAGCGGCCTTGATGTTCATCAAGCCATTTCATCCGCTTGCGGCGGGTGTCAGGAGCCAGCTGGCTTATGGCATAGAGGCCAGATTTTGCCGCCTGATTATAGATAGCTGCCATTTCTTCAGCATCTGCATAACTTGCATATCGAAACATCGATTACCTGCTCTTCCTGGCCGCAGACCTGCAACGGGTATCGAGACAGGGCGCTCTGGCTTCTACATCCGCTCAAACCTCACTCGGGTCCGTTGTCACCGGCAACCATGCTGCTCCCTTTATTACTCATTAGGAGAACAGCCCAAATCATCCGCTCCCACAACTGCCAGCTCTAGTAGGTCGCGGCGACGACCCGGCATTTGTATCCTAGGTGCTGCTTTTCGGCACCAAGTTAATAGAGAGGGATCCTGATGTCACACTACGTGCGTCCCATGTCCGTGCGCGATCTCGCAGGGGTAACCGCGCTCTACAACTCAGTCTCAGGGATGGGTGAGTCTACGCGAGGGATGAGGCTCTGGACAGAGGAGGAAATGAAGCAGTTTCTTTTTGAATCGATGCCAGCGTACGAATCCTATGTTTGTCTCAAGGGTGAGACGGTGCTCGGCTGGGCTGCGTTCACACGATATCAAGTCCAGGAGAATGTTTTAGGAACAGTCGAGATGTCCGTCTATGTTCACCAGAATGCCCGGCGTAATGGCGTTGGATCGACGCTTTGCCGCTCACTGTTGAGGAGGGCCACCACTCTTCACATCCACAGTGTTTTTTGCCTCGGATTTCGCGAGAGTACCGCTCATTCATTTGCGCAGAAATGCGGATTTACCCTCACAGGATGCTTTCCGAAATTCTTTTCCGAGAACGGGAACGCTCGTGATATCATGCTATACGAACGGCTCATTGACCTGTGAGCCCGGGCTCCGCACCCTTTATCCCCAGCTGAACCGGCAACCAGCGGTCGTAACACTCCAGATTGCGCCCCGGGCGGCACTTGCGGTTTACATTGTTTCGGTGCGTCGGTCCGCTGCGGCAGGACTTTGGCGGCTATTGTACACCACTACGGTTTGAACCCGCCCGGGGCAGAGCAAGAAAACTTCCAGACCGGGCCTGATCCTTCGACGGCGGCTGACCGCGGCAGAACATATCCCTTCGCCGTCTATCAGAGCAAGTTCAGACTAACGCGCTGCTGCACCGGGCTGGATTGCCTCAGTTCTCAGTCCATGATTCGACAGTGTTCGGGGGGCGCGTCTTAGCCTGTCCGGCAGCGTACGGATGACTACAGCTCTACTCGTGCAGCATTTCCACTGACCGGACCAACCTCCTTCGACGGTGATGAGGACGTGGAATGGTAAAGCCATTCCACACTGATCACCGCAATCCGCGGTTCGACGTTTAAAGTCATCGCTCCCAAATTCCACCGTCTCTTCGCGGCAATACGCAACCCGAGGGCCAATCATTGCGAGAGGACGCGTTCTACCCTTCTACTCGTCCGCACGTGAAAGCGATGATGGCGCGGATCGACCCAGCGTGGGGGCAGTGTGGCAATCTATTCATTTCATTCGGAAGCTGAGCTGCGTGGAGCGTGCATGCCTTGCACTGCCCTGGACCAGCCATCGCTACCTTTCTGGAAGATCCATCCTTGTGCTGCTTGCCTTCTTCATTCTCGCGATCCAGCTTTTCGTCACGTTGATCGAATTCAAGCTGACGACACTGGCCGTCTTCGTTCTCATCCCCTTTGGACTGTTTGGCAGGACCGCCTTGGCAGCCGAACGGGTGCTCGACAATCATCTCATCTGGCGTCAAGTTCCTTGCCGTCATTGCCGGAATCGGATCGACGTTGTTCTCCCAGTTCACGACCGGTTTTGGCGCCAACCAGCCCACAATTGGAAACGCAATGGCGCTTGTCCTTGGCGCCCTTGCCCTCCTGGGCCTTGGCATTTTTCGGCTCCGGCGTCGCCAACGGCATCGTCTCGGGAGGCCCGCAGCTCGGTGCCGGCAGTGCGCTTGGAAGGGGCATTGCCGCCGGAGCTGGGCTTGCAGCTGGGACGGCCGGCCTTGCAGGCGGCGCGATTGCGGGCTCGCTTCGTGGCGCGAGCAGCGTTGCATGCGGAGCGGCGGCTGCCAGTCGCTCAGGAACGTCGTCCGGTGCCGAAACAACAGCATCAGGTGCAGCAAGCCCCTTGCGTTCGCTCCAAGCCGGTCTTGGCGGAGGGTCGAGTAACGCGGGCGGTGAAGGAAATTCTCCAGATGCTTCCGGCAGCCCCCCGCCTGGGTCCGCCGAATGAAGCGGGCTCAGACCATTCAGCATCGAGCCTCCGCGACAAGCCAGGCGATCCGATCAGGCGATCACGGAGGAGGCGGTGGGTCGGTCGACCTGTCCCAGAACGATAGCTGAACAATCGTCTTTGAAACCCATTCTCGAGGTCCAAGCAATGTTCAAACGATCGGCCGTTCACTATGGCCGCGCGCCGGAGCCCGTCGCGCCCTACCAGCGCGGAGCTCAGGTCTGGGATGATCGCATCAGCGCGGCACGCGTCCAGGCCAAGAACTGGCCGCTTATGACGTTCGGTTGCCTGATCCTCTCCGGAGGCTTTGCCGGCGCTCTGGTCTGGCAATCGGCGCACGGCACGATCACGCCGTGGGTGGTCGAGGTCGATCAATTGGGCGAAGCCAAAACCATTGCTCCGGCAAGTGCCAGCTATCAGCCAACGGACCCTCAGATGGCGTTCCATCTGGCGTGCTTCATCGAGAACGTTCGCAGCCTGCCGATGGACGGGATCGTTCTGCGGGAAAACTGGCTGCACGCCTACGATTTCACGACCGACCGCGGCCCATCTCACTCAACGAGTACGCGCGCACCAACGATCCCTTTTTCCAAACTGGGAAGGACCCAGATCGCCATCGAGGTCTCGAGCGTTATCCGGGCATCACCTGAAAGGCTTTCGTCTCGCCTGGATCGAACGGCGCTATGACAACGGTCAGCTTGCCGGGACCTTGGAGCGCGATCTCACGATCATTCTCGAGACACCACGCGATTTGGATTGCCTGCGGAAGAATCCCCTCGGGATTTACGTCAACGCCGTCAACTGGTCGAAGGAGCTGGGCTAGCGGTGAGGTCATCTCACATTCCGCCGTCGAAACACGTCCTGCCCGGATTGCCTTTGGCCATGCTGATCTGCGCATCCGCCCTTTCGGGATGCGCCATGTTCAAACCGCCGCAAATCAGCTATGATAGCGGGGTTCCAGCGGCGCCTGATCTGCCGGCGCTCGCCGATGCCAACGTCCTCTGCATTTGCCGCCCGCATGGAAGCCGGCGCGCGGCGGCAAGAACGCCGAGGCAAAGGGGCCCGCCGAGCGCATCGAAGTTGCGAACGATGCCGCACGCGTGCAGCCCCGCCAGGCGGGCTACTTCAGCGCGGTGCAGGCGTTTTCCTTTAGCCCGGGCGCTCTCTACCATATCTATGCCGCACCTGGGCAGGTTACGGACGTCGCTCTCGAGCCTGGTGAACAGCTGATCGGCTCGGGGCCGCTCCCAGCGGGCGACACGGTCCGCTGGGTCGTCGGAGATACCGAAAGTGGCAGCGGCGACACCCGGCGTGTCCACATCATGATCAAGCCGACCCGTGTGTCACTTGAGACCAATTTGGTCATCAATACCGACCGGCGCACCTACGTCCTGGAGCTGCGTTCGCGCGAAAAGCCCTATATGCCCTCGGTCGCCTGGTTCTATCCGGAGCAGCGCGCTAGCCGCTCTCAAGCGCTGCCCTTGACGCCCCTCATTCCCGACCTTGCCGCGCGGCGCTACCGCTATGCATTCGAGGGCGATAGTCCGCCCTGGCGCCCGGTCAATGCCTACGACGACGGCCGAAAGGTCTATATCGAATTTTCGCCGGGCATTGGCCAGGGCGAAATGCCGCCATTGTTCGTGATCGGATCTGACGGCAAGGCCGAGCTCCTCAATTATCGCGCCTTCGGCAACGTCCTGATCATCGACCGCCTATTTGCCACGGCAGAATTGCGATTGGGTGAGGAAAACCAGAAAAAATCCGGATCGTCCGAACCAACGGGAGGCCACTATGAATGACGCTGGGCCGGCGGATCACCCGCCGCAAGATGCTCCTCGCTTGAAGAACTCCGAAGAGATCGCCGAGACGCTCCGGCTGCGGCCCGAGCGCCCCCAAGTTGTACGCCTCTCGCGCAAGGTTCTCGCGGCAGGCAGTGCTGGTGTGCTCGTGCTGATCTCTGGCGCGGTGTTTTGGGCTCTGCAGAAAAAGCGACCACATGTCCCCGCGGCGGGGGAACTCTACGCGACCGAACATCACAAGGTAGCTGATCAGCTTGCGTCGCTGCCCAAGAACTACACCGAAATCCCCGCGGGCGTGCCGCGCCAGGGTCCGCTTGCCGGGCGACCTTGGACGTCCGATCGTAGCGGCACAGACGACGTCGCAATCCAGTCCCCTCGGCATCGACGCCGAACAGCAGCGCGCATAGCAAGAGAGCGAGGCGGCGCGAACCAACAAAGTGTTCGTCAACACCAATGTCCGGCTGCAGCCTTCTCCTCCACAATCGAGTGAGGCCACCGCGAGCATTTGCCCAGAATGCTGAGGACCGGAAACTGGCCTTCGTCAGCGCAACCGTCGATCGCCCGACGAGCCCAGATCGCCTGGCAAGACCTGCGTCTCCCTTTGTCATCCAGGCCGGGACAGTGATCCCGACCGCCCTCATAACAGGAATCCGGTCCGATCTTTCAGGTCAGATCACGGCCCAAGTCACGGACGCGGTGTACGATTCTCCGACCGGGAGAGTTCGCCTCGTCCCTCAGGGAGCAAGGCTGATCGGCACCTAAGATAGCCAGATCGCATTCGGGCTATCACGTGTGCTCCTGGTCTGGACTCGTCTGATCATGCCAAACGGACGCTCGATCGTCTTGGACGGTCGTGTCCCGAGGAGTGGTGTAGCTGATCAGCAAAGCCGCCCGGACGCGCGCCCTCCCATAGCGCCGTAGCGGGCGGGCGGCTTTGCGGGTGGTCACCGATGGTTCGTCGGTAAGGTTTGGATTGCGACAGCCAACCTGATTCGAGGAACCACCGATGACCGACGACATGATGAACCTGCGCACGCTCGTGGAAAAGACCCCTGATGCGGATCTGCTGCGCGAGATGATCGGCTTTGCGGCCCAGCGCCTGATGGAGCTGGAAGTGGAAGGCCAGACCGGGGCCACCTACGGCGAGAAAAGCCCCGAGCGTCTGGCCCAGCGCAACGGCTACCGCGACCGGACCTGGGAGACCCGAGCCGGCACGGTCGAGCTGCGCATTCCCAAGCTGCGCAAAGGCTCCTACTTCCCGGGCTTCCTGGAGCCGCGCCGGATGGCCGAGAAGGCGCTCACGGCCGTGGTGCAGGAAGCCTATGTGCAGGGCGTCTCGACCCGCTCGGTCGACGATCTGGTGCAGGCGATGGGCATGAGCGGCATCTCCAAGAGCCAGGTCTCGCGGCTGTGCGCGGAGATCGACGACAAGGTGAAGGCGTTCCTCGCCCGGCCGATCGAGGGCGACTGGCCCTATTTGTGGATCGACGCGACCTACGTGAAGGTGCGCCAGAACGGCCGCATCGTCTCCGTCGCGGTGATCATCGCGGTCGGCGTCAACAGCGATGGCCGCAGAGAAGTGCTTGGAATGGACATCGGCCCCTCCGAGGCCGAGACGTTCTGGACGGCATTCCTGCGCAAGCTTGCGCGACGCGGCCTGCGCGGCGTCAAGCTGGTCGTCTCCGATGCCCACGAGGGCATCAAGGCCACCGTCGCCAAGGTGCTCAATGCCTCCTGGCAGCGCTGCCGCGTGCACTTCATGCGCAACGCGCTGGCGCATGCCGGCAAGAGCGGCCGTCGCGTCGTCTCCGCCTTCATCGCCACCGCCTTTGCCCAGGATGACGCCGAGGCCGCACGGACGCAGTGGCGCAAGGTCGCCGACCAGCTTCGCCCCAAGCTGCCCAAGCTTGCCGCCTTCCTCGACGAGGCCGAGACCGATGTGCTCGCCTACATGACGTTCCCGCCCCAGCACCGAACCAAGCTGCATTCCACCAACCCGATCGAGCGCCTCAACGGCGAGATCAAGCGCCGGACCGAGGTCGTCGGCATCTTCCCCAATGAGGAAGCCATCGTCCGCCTCATCGGTGCGATCCTGCTCGAACAGAACGATGAATGGGCCGTCCAGCGTGCCCGTTACATGACGCTGGAAACGATCGCTCCGTTGAGCGATGATCCGACCGTCAGCCTTCCGGCAATCGCCAGCTGACCAATCCGGCACTCGCCGGCGAACGCGGTCATCCACCGCCAGCTACACCACCAACTGGGACACGATCTCTTGGACCGGCAGCAGGGTGCGGACGCTGCAGGTTACTCCGGCCTTGAGGATGAGGTCGACAACCATTGGAAACAGCTCTTGGGAGCTGCTGCGCTTTCCACTCAGCTGGCGATGGCACGGAAGTCAACTCGGGGACAGACGTGAACGGGGCAAACAGCGACATCATTCAGGCGCTGCGCCGCGGGGCAGGAGACTCGGCCAACCAAACGGGTCAGCAGCTGGTCGGCCGCAATCTCAACATCCAGCCGACATTGACGGTGCGACCGGGCTTTCCAGTCCGGGTGATCGTCAACCGCGACCTGCTGCTCGAGCCTTACAGAGGATGAGGACATTGCCGAAGCTAGAACTCGGTACGATCGAGGATGACAAGCCGATCAAGGTCACGCATGAATTGCCTGCAAGCGTGCACGGCAACCTTGCCGCCTATGCCGAAATTCTTGCAAGGGAGACCGGCCAGCCGGCCGTCGACCCAGTCAAACTGATTGGTCCCATGCTGGCACGCTTCATGGCGGCTGACAGAAGCTTCCCCAAGGCTAGGAGGGCTGCTCAACGTCCCGGCGGTGCTGAGCCATAGCGGCTGGACGCCATGTCCAGGAACGCGGCGAGCGCCGGATTTTCATTTTCACCTCGCCGATAGGCAGAGAATTGCAAGCAGCTTGGACCGGCCTCGTCGCGCAGCTCACGGTAGACGAGCCCCGCGAAATTCGCCCCGATATCGGACTCCAACACGAGGCTGATACCTGTCTTCATGCTGATCAGGCCTTTGATGATGCCGTGGCTGACGTAGTGTCGCTCGATCTTGGGACGGTCTTGAGGAGAGACAAGTTTCGACGTCAGAAGAGCTTCGAATTCGGTTCCTGGGTCGTAATGGCTAAGCAGCACCGTTTCTCCGCGCAGGTCGGTCCAGTAGACGACTTCACGGGCTGCGAGCGCATGGTTTTGGGGGAAGACGATAAGAACCCGCTCACTCCACAGCGGCAACACCTGGTTCTCCAGCAAGGGCAGACTGCCTGTGACAATGAGGATATCCAGCGCGCCGTTGCGCAGCGCCGTGGCGAGCCGCGTTCGCGAGCGCTCGGAGGTCACGACGTCTATCAGCGGAAACCTCCGGCTGAATTCAGTCAGGGAGGCCTGCAGATTGCCTGCCGAGAGCGAGGTGCAGAACCCGATGGCGAGGCGCCCGGCCTCGGAATTCTGAACCGCCCCTGCGTTTGCGACCAGCGCGTCGAACTCTTCAAAGATGGCCCGCGCCTGTCGCAAAATGCCGAGTCCCGCACGCGTCGGACGCACGCCGCTCTTACAGCGTTCGAAGACGGCGATGCCAAGATGGTGATCGAGCTCATCGATCCGGCGGCTGAGGCTTGATTGCTGCGTTCTCAGAAGATCGGCGGCCTGTCGCAGGCTACCGCAATCGGCTGCTGCAATAGCGGATCTCAGGTGTTTAAGTTCAATGACTCTGCAAGCCTGAAGCGAAGGCTTTCGTCTGCGGGAATTTTGCATCTTCGGGAAAGAATAGCTTCTGTCCGCCTGACGTTCAGCGATTCTGCCGGTCGCGTTGCGCAAAGGCCTACGCGGCGGCTCCGAGGACAGGAGCCCAAAGCACCGGGCCTGAGATACGTCCCGCCTTGCGGATCCGCTCCAGCGCATCGGTCGGCACCTCAAGATAACCGGCAACGGCCGTGGTGCTGCCGAGGGCACGGGACTTTCCAATGCGGCAAAGGGGCCAGCCGGCTCGCCGGAGAATGCGCTCCATGCGGGCATCGGTCACGGTGACTATCTTGCAAAGCCGTTGGGAGAGACCGAATTCAATCATGGCGGCGAAAAGCTCGTAAGTCGCGGCGGCAAGCCCGCCACCTGCCTTCGCCGCGTCAGAGGGAACGTCCAGCGCAAAACGGCTGCTCTCCCAGATCTCGCTGCTTCGGGGCGCCGGCTGACCGTCCAGAAGAACCGGGAACGTGTCTCGCAACATGGTCGCTCCCGTCGAGGGCAGAAGGCGAACACACCCTTGAAGCTGGCCTTCCTGAGATCGCAAAAGGAGATGCACCGGCCGAGCGATGTCAAACTCGTCAACCTCCATGTCACCGCTCACCTGGACCTCCCAATCGAGGCGCTGCTTGAACACCCGATAACGCAGACGGCCCATCTCGGCGAGTTCCGGGACGAACTCGCCGTAATATTCCGGTTTGATCAGCAGCATCATGGTGCGCTCCGTGCTTTGTTCGCAAAGCAAAGCAGAGGCCTGTTGCCGCCAAAACCTGTGCAGGTGCACAGGGGGTCCGTAACCTCGGCTCGATAAACGATTCGATTCGTTCAGGATCAGCCAGTGACGGGCCAGCAACGACATGCGCAGTACTGATCTTCGTCGAACCCTCTCGAAATGGAATGCGGCCGAAGGTCGCGAAAGGGCACAGTTTGCCATGACCGTTCGAAACCGCCAGACGCTGCTCGTGAACGATCGCAATTTTCATCCTTCGCGGGCGCAGCCCAACTGTTATGTCCGGGACAGGAGCCAAGCGGTTGCAACTCGCCGCCAGGACGACTGGGTCATTCTCCCCAAATGATCGCGCCATCATTGGAACATCTCGACCGTCTTCTCGAATTGACAGGCAGTCAGGCTCACTCCTGCCATCTTTGTCTTGACTGCTGCCTCTTCGTTTCCCTAGGAAGCGCCGACCTCGCAGAATGCCCACCATCGCGATCAGGAACCAAAATGAGCCACATATCCCGGCATCCGGCCGATCGCGTGACGATACCATCTCTCCGCCTGTGGAGAGAGCAGGGGCGGCGGATCGTGATGACGACCGCCTATGACGCGGTTGCTGCGCGCATCGCTGATCCCATAGTCGACATCATCCTTGTTGGCGATAGCGTCGGTAACGTGTGCCTTGGCTTCGACAACACGCTGCCGGTCAGCATGGCCATGATGCAACATCATTTGGAGGCGGTCGCCCGAACAAAGCCGCGCTCGCTGCTTGTGGCCGATATGCCCTTCCTCAGCTTTCATCTCAGCCCGCAAGAGACGATCCGGAACGCGGGCGGCCTGCTCCAGCGCGGGGCTGACGCCGTCAAGCTCGAGGGCGGCGCCAAGCGTGTCGAAATGGTTCGCGCACTGGTCGATTGCGAAATTCCGGTCATGGGCCATCTCGGCCTCACTCCACAGAGCGTCAACGTCATGGGCGGCTTCAAAGTGCAGGGACGAAATGCCGACGACGCCCTGCGTCTGCTCGATGATGCCCATCGTCTCCAGGCCGCGGGATGCTTTGCACTTGTGCTGGAGGGCATTCCTTCCGAGCTGGCGGGGCGGGCGACCGAATCACTCACCATCCCGACAATTGGTATTGGAGCAGGTCCCGCCTGCTCCGGGCAGGTGCTCGTATTCCATGATGTCTTGGGATTGATCGAAGGACATCGGCCGAAATTCGTTCGTGCCTATGCTCACGGCTTCCAGCTCTTGCGCGAGGCGCTGTCGATCTGGGCAGAAGACGTACGCCAGGGAAGCTTCCCGGGCACGAACGAGTCGTATCGGCTCCCGGAGGAGCTCGCCGAAGAGCTCGCCCATTGGGCGCCGCCCGGATCGCATTGACGGACAGCGCCATGAAGACCATCACCAGCATAGCGGAATTGCGGTGCCTGATCGCGCAGCCGCGCCGGACGGGCAAACGCGTCGGATTCGTGCCGACAATGGGCTATCTCCACGAAGGCCATCTGTCGTTGGTGGAGGCGAGCAGGGCACGATCGAACCTCACCCTGGTGAGCATTTTCGTCAATCCCACTCAGTTTGGACCGAACGAGGACCTTGACGCCTATCCGCGGGATTTCGCGCGCGATGAGCATCTCTGCCGCGATGCTGGTGTGGACATCCTGTTTGCGCCGAACGCCCGCGAGGTTTATCCGGCCGGCTTTGAAACCTACGTCGAGCCGGGCGATCTGACAAAGCCACTATGCGGTGCCGTTCGAGTTGGACACTTCAGAGGGGTGGCAACCGTTGTCTGCAAGCTGTTCAACGTGGTGCAGCCTGACGTCGCGTTCTTCGGACAAAAGGATTTTCAGCAGTGTGCCGTCGTGCGTCGCATGACGACCGATCTCAACCTTCCGATCGAAATCGTCCAGGTGCCGACTGTCCGCGAACCGGACGGGCTGGCGATGAGTAGCCGCAACCGCTATCTGCTTGGGGGCGGAACGCCTGCGGGCCGCAGGAATTAGCGGCGCGCTGTTCGCGGCCGCCGCGGCCTTTCATGCCGGCGAGCGAAACGCCGAAGTGCTGATTGCGATAGCGCAGGAGAAGCTGAACGACGTCGATCGCGTGCAATACCTTGAGCTCGTTGATTGCCGGACGCTCGGTGCCGCCACGAGCCCGCTGCAACATAGCGCGGCGCTGTGTGTTGCAGCCTATGTCGGCTCGACAAGGTTGATCGACAACGTGATCCTGTCGTTGCCTTGATCCACCTGCGGGACAACGCAAACGGCGCGCTGGGTCGATCCACGCTTCGTAAGGCTGCCAATGGGCTATTTTGGTCCCATGGGCCAGCGGCAATCGGTGACCCAGGATCAACACTGATCAACTGCGGCAGGGCGGTCATCGCGCGTCCCTGACTGCTATCCTTGTATGTTCGCGCCGCCAGACGGGCTACGGCCTGGCAGATGGTGCGAACACCAAGTTTGGCGGACGTTGTCGAGATCAAATGCTGCGGTTCGCCGTGAGATTCCGAGGATCGCGCCAACGTCGCCAATGGATTTGCCGCGAGACGACCATTCAAGGCCCTGGAATTCGCGGGGAGACAGCGACACGCCGTCGATCATCCGATCAGGCGTACATTTCTGCTTGGCATGCGCGTGGAAATACCAGGCGATGACCTCCAGGACTTCGGCCCGCTGATTTATCGAGCGTTCGAAGCCAGCTCGCTTTAGATCCGTCGCAAACGTTACGATCGCGACCTCACCCCCGTTGCCGTGGATCGGTATCGTAAATCCATGCCGAATGCCGAACCTGCTCGCTTCTTCCAATAGCTCCCGCTCGGATTCAGAACAGACCGGCGACCCCGAACGAGGCCCCATTTGAACGGTTTGGAGTCCGCAATAGCCTTGCGAACAACAGGATCAACAGCCTCATAGCGCTGAGATAGTGAGCGGTCCAGCATGCCGGATAGGTGGAGATCAGTCTTGGGCTGCCGCTTGGCTGTCGAGGCAAGCTGAGATAGGCGAAAGAAGAGAGATCCAGCTTGCGGGCGACCTCGGCCATGCTCTCTTGCAGAGCATTTTGGCTTCTGCTCTCGATCAGCCGCTCGATAAACGTCGGAATGGTATGCGTCATCTTCGGTTGGAGGCGTTTATGTCAGCAATGCTGTTTTTAGCTGTCGCGTCTCTGCGTGCGGTTCAGACTCGCGCTATCCCAACAGGGTGTGGTGCAGGGCGTTGCAATCGATGTGTATTTAACGTTCTCGGTTGTCGCTCTACTGCGACTCCAAATGCATCTTTAAGGCGAGTTTAAGATGGCGAGAAAAGTATGGCTGTTTTTTGCACCGCTCGGGGGCAGTCCGGCGCTCGGCGCCCCGCCAGCTCCATGAGCACCACCTTGTCTGCGTGCCGTCCTAACAGAATCAAAATCCTGCACGAATTGGGCGTAAATCGCTGCATTTCTGCGCTACCTGTCGCTCCGCCACGCAGGATTGCACCACATCTTTGATTAGAAGTGCGCATCCAGCAGGGAGATGGCAGATGAAGGTGGGTGTTCCCAAGGAAATCAAGACGCACGAATATCGTGTGGGTCTCACCCCGGGAGCAGTCCGGGAGTATGTCGCCGCTGGCCATAACGTGCTGGTCGAGACGAACGCAGGCGCCGGCATAGGTTCGACGGATGACGACTACCGCCGCGCGGGTGCAACGATTCTCGACTCGGCTCGCGCAATCTTTGCCTCAAGCGAGATGATCGTTAAGGTCAAGGAGCCGCAGCCTTCCGAATGGGTGCAGCTGAGGGAGAACCAGATCCTTTTCACCTACCTGCACCTGGCTCCAGATCCAGAACAGGCTAAGGGGCTGCTCAAGTCTGGCTGCACCGCCGTGGCATACGAAACGGTGACGGACGCTCACGGTGGCCTGCCCTTGCTTGCGCCCATGAGCGAAGTCGCCGGCAGGCTCGCGATCGAGGCAGCCGGAACGGCGCTCAAGCGATATACGGGCGGTCGGGGCTTGTTGATCGGCGGCGTTCCCGGTGTTCAACCCGCGCGAATTGTCGTGATCGGAGGTGGGGTCGTCGGTACGCACGCAGCGCGCATGGCTGTCGGGCTTGGTGCCGAAGTCACCGTCATCGACCGGTCGATTCCCCGCCTGCGCGAGCTCGATGAATCGTTCGAGGGGCGGGTCCGCACCAGATTTTCGACGATCGATAGCGTCGAGGAAGAAGTCTTTGCTGCCGACGTCGTCATCGGGGCCGTACTTGTCCCGGGAGCAAGCGCCCCGAAACTCGTCAGCCGCAAAATGCTGGCTTCGATGCGCAAGGGCTCAGTCATCGTCGATGTGGCGATCGATCAGGGTGGTTGTTTTGAAACGTCCCACGCGACGACTCACGCGGAGCCCACATACGAAGTCGACGGCGTCATTCACTACTGTGTGGCGAATATGCCGGGCGCCGTCCCGCTGACTTCAAGCCAGGCCTTGAATAACGCTACGTTGCCATTTGGCTTGGCGCTGGCCAACAAAGGCTTCGCAGCGGTTCTGGAAAATCCGCATCTGCGCGCGGGTCTCAACGTCTACCGAGGCCGTCTCACTTATAAGGCGGTGGCCGAAAGTCTTGGGCTGCCCTTTTCGCCAATCGAACAGGCTGCGGCCTGATCCCAGAGGCCTCCTGTGGGGGCGTTTCCTCCCTGACTTGGCGGGCCACTCCTTCGGGGGTGGCCCCTTTTTCTTTTTGGGTCGGACCAAGCGGTCCGCAAAAGTCGAGTGCGTTACTTCCTGCTGGCGGTGTTTCACTGTTGCCTTATGCACGAGCCAGGCCTTTGGCTCCCGAGGCCCGCTCTCTGCCACCTATGGTGATCCGATCGCGTGCCGGTTGGGATCTAGCGCAGTGACAGAATGCGCGCCGCGATACCAACCCGTTCGTAGGTCACGGATGGAGGATAGTCTCCGCTCGGGCTCATTATCGCGGTTGGGCAGGGAAGAGGACTGGGACTGCGCCTGTGTCTGCTGTTCGTTGATCGGCACGGCGGGCGCATCTCAGTTGGATCAGCCCCTCAACAAGGCGAGATGCGAACCGGACGTACGCCACTTGCGCGGACGGTGGTAGAGTTCCGCCGTGTTTCTGTTGGCCGTCCCGTGACGCAACACGACAAAGAAACAATGGAAGAGCATGGCTCAATCTTCAGAGGGGGGTTCAATTGGAACAGCAAATCCCGTCTTCACCCGGTCCATGATGACCATGGTTTTGAATCCCTTGATGTCCGAGTTCTCGTAAAAGAACCGCCGGGTGAACTGCTCATAATCCTCCATGGTTTGAGACGTAATATAGAGCACGAAGTCCGCGTCACCCGTGACGTAGAAGCCGTTGACGACCTCGGTCGAGGATTTGATGGCCTTCTTGAACTTGTCGATGATGTCCGAACGCTCGCGCTCGAGACTCACCAAGACCAGCATCTGAATAGGTCTACCGACGGCCTTCGGCGAAACGATGGATACATCAGCTTCTATGATCCCCTCGGAGCGCAATCTTTTCAGGCGCCGTTGACAAGCCGTTGCGGAGAGACCGGCCATCTCACCGATGACCTCGGATGTCAGGCGATTATTCTTTTGGACAATCTCCAGAATACGGGCATCGATCCGATCGTATTGCATCATGTGCTTCAGCCTCCAGGCGCATTCCGCCAAAAATCCCTCAGGCGCTGCAGGAAATCCTCGAATCGGGAGGAAAATGGGACGCAAATCTTTGTCCGCTATCAGTATCCTGAATGCATAAGCCATTTCAAGAATTCACGATGCGGGACCCACAATGACCGTTCAGACCATCCGGCAAAAGCCCCCGCACCCAGCCGGCCTCGCGGCCCAGCATTTACAAGCCCTGCGCCGCCGCGACTTCCTCACGGGGGCCGCACTCATCAATGGCCGGTGGATCTCGGGAAATGAGCGAGATCTTGTCGTTGACCCTGCCACCGGAGAAGGGATTGCGGAGGTTGCTCGCTGTGGCGCCTCCGACATAGCTACGGCAATGGCGGCAGCTGAACGGGCGTTTCCCTCTTGGCGCAATCTCTTGCCGGCCGAAAGAGGAGCAATCTTGAGAGCCTGGGCCCGGTTGATGCGCGAGCACACCGACGAGCTCGCAATCATCGTGACGAGCGAACAAGGCAAACCTCTCGCTGAAGCCCGCGACGAAATCGCCTATGGCGCTGGCTTTCTGGACTGGTTCGCGGCCGAGGGCGAGCGCGCCTATGGAGAGACCATTCCAAGCCATAAGAGGGATAGTCTGCTTCAGGTGCGAATGCAGCCAATAGGGATCACGGCGGCAGTGACGCCTTGGAATTTCCCTGTGGCGATGATTACCCGCAAAGCAGGGGCTGCTCTTGCTGCCGGTTGTCCAATTATTGTGAAGCCCGCACCCGAGACCCCGCTATCGGCGCTGGCCCTGGCCAGGCTCGCCGAACAGGCGGGATGCCCGCCAGGCGTGTTTCAAGTGCTCGTTGGTGATCCGGTCGAGCTTTCGAAGCCGCTTTTGGATGATACCAGAATACGGGCCCTTTCGTTCACAGGGTCTACTGAAGTTGGCCGCCTTCTTCTCAGGGGTGCGGCCGAGAGTGTCAAGAAGGTGTCCCTCGAACTGGGCGGCCATGCCCCTTTCCTGGTCTTCGATGACGTTGACATCGATAAGGCGGTCAGGGGTGCGATGGCTGCAAAGTTTGCGACATCCGGCCAGGATTGCTTGGCTGCCAATCGCATCTATGTGCAACGCGGGATCTACAGCGCGTTCGTTGAAACGTTCGCTGCTGCGATGACTCGGCTGAAGGTCGGGCATGGCCTGGAACCTGCGACGGATATCGGGCCCATGACCAAACTGTCGGTCGCCCAAAAGTGCAGATCTCAAATCGACGATGCGACAAAGAAGGGAGCTCGCGCGATCTGCGCAAAGCATGACCCGAGCTTGGGCCTCAACTTCGTGCCCCCAACGCTGCTGCACGACGTCACCGACGATATGCTGATCGCGCGCGAAGAGACCTTCGGACCGGTTGCCGCCCTGATTCCCTTCGATTCGGAAGACGAGGTCATCACCCGCGCGAACAACAATGAAATGGGGCTTGCTGGATACGTTTATACCGACAGTCTGCGCAGGGCGATGCGACTCTCAGAACGGCTCGAGTGCGGCATGGTCGCCGTCAATACACCTTCGTTCACCGGGCCACCCATCCCGTTCGGAGGGTGGAAGCAATCGGGGTTAGGGCGTGAAGGATCTCGCCACGGCCTCTCTGAATACATGGAACTTAAATACGTCTGCATCGGTGATCTGGCGGCTTAGGAGAACAACAAAATGGTCGACATCAAGACGATAGCTGAACGAGATCGCTCGAGTGTGCTGCATCCCTTTACTCAGCTAAAGGATTTCGCCGCAGGAAAACTGGGTGATCCCACCATTGTCACCGGCGGCAAGGGCATTCGTATCACTGACGCTGAAGGGCGCAGCTACATCGATGGGTTCGCCGGCCTTTACTGCGTCAACATCGGCTATGGCCGGACTGAGGTCGCTGAGGCGATCGCGCGTCAAGCCTACAATTTGGCGTATTACCACAGCTATGCGGCGCACACGACCGAGGAGCTCGCCACACTCTCAGATCGCCTCGTGCGAATGGCCCCAGGCAAACCCAGCAAGGTCTTCTTCGGGTTGTCCGGATCAGACGCCAACGAGACCCAGGCAAAGCTTGTTTGGTACTACAACAATCTTCGGGGACAGCCGAAAAAGAAGAAGATTATCTCGCGCGAGCGAGGCTACCACGGCTGCTCGGTCATCTCGGGCTCGATGACTGGCATGTCGTTCTATCATGATCACATGGACCTTCCTTTCCCTGGTATCCTGCATACGGGTTCGCCGCATCATTACTGGGGCGCCGAGCCAGGCGAAGCAGAAGGGGACTTTTCACGGCGGCGAGCGGCCGAGCTCGAACAGCTGATCCTGCGGGAAGGGCCCGAGACAATTGGTGCATTCATCGCAGAACCTGTGCTAGGCACTGGAGGTATCACACCGCCGCCATCAGGCTACTGGCAGGCAATCCAGGCCGTCCTGAAGCAGTATGACATCCTGCTCATTGCCGATGAGGTTATCTGCGGCTTTGGGCGGACGGGCGCCGACTTTGGCAGCACGCTCTATGGCATGGAACCAGACCTTGTCACCGTCGCAAAAGGGCTGACGTCCGGCTACATGCCGCTCTCGGGCGCCATTGTTGGTGAGAAGGTTTATAAAGTGATGGAAGATGCGGCTGACCGCGTCGGGGCTTTCTCGCATGGTTATACGTACTCGGGTCATCCGATCGCCGCCGCTGCGGCGAATGCGGTCCTGGATATCGTCGAAAAGGAGCAGCTGAGTAATCGGGCCAAGGTCGTCGGCGCGCACTTCCAAAAGCGTTTGAACGAGCGTTTCGCACAGCTTGAGATTGTCGGCGAGGTTCGAGGTGTAGGGCTGCTGGGAGCGGTCGAATTCGTGGCAGATCGGCAGACGAAGCGACGCTTTGATGCGAACCTCAAAGTCGGCGCCCGGATTTCGAAGACTGCGCGCGACCGCGGGTTGATTGCTCGAGCGATGCCCCATGGAGACATCCTAGGATTTGCACCGCCTCTCGTTGTCTCAGAAACTGAGATCGACGAGATCGTCGATCTTGCGTATCGTGCCACCAAACAAGTCATGGATGAACTCGCCAGGGAGTCACTGAGACTCTAGGCAATCCGCGATTGTTTATGGACGGCGGCACACTACCATATCCTCTTGACCAGTGATGGTCAGGTCTAAACACTCTGCCTAGATGCGTTGCAATCGAGAGTTTTCGAGGTGAGTGGCTGCCACTGATTTTCGGTCGGAGGCGCGCTTCGCACGTAATCTGCCGAGATCTGCAGGAAACGCGACAACACGACAGCTGTCTCGGACGTCGGGACTACGCGCGTTCCCGATGCTGGCGCTTTGTGCTCGTTGGGAGTCGCGCTGCTGAGCAACACTCGCCGGTTCACCTTTTGCGATCGCGGGGCTTTCGTCTCGTCATTCTAATACAGAGATCGTCAGGTGCGTCGCTGGCGTCAAAGCGACCTCTCACCATCATCACATGAGGACTACTAGCGATGTCGCTAATAGCGAAGACTTCACGTATCCGAACGGCTCCCATTCGAACTCCTGCGGCCGGGGAATTGTCATTCGTCGACTATTCTGATGCGGACGCGTGGCTTAGCTACCTTGCGCAAGTAGATCGAACGACGCCTTTTCTTGGATCGCTCGTTCGTTGGGTCGAAACCCTTAAGCGGCCCAAGCGTGCTGTCGTAGTCGACGTCCCTATTCAGCGCGACGACGGCACGATCGATCATTTTGAAGGGTATAGGGTACATCATAATACTAGCCGCGGACCGGCCAAAGGCGGAATTCGCTTTCATCAGGATGCAACCCTGTCGGAAGTGATGGCGCTTGCTGCCTGGATGACGATCAAGAATGCCGTAGTCGGTCTACCATACGGCGGCGGCAAGGGGGCGGTGAGGGTGGACCCTGCAAAGCTTTCTCGCACAGAACTTGAGCGGCTCACCCGCCGATATACGATCGAAATCGCAAACATTATCGGCCCAGATAGGGATATACCCGCACCAGACGTGAATACTAACGCGCAAGTAATGGCCTGGATGATGGATGCATATGCCCTAACAAAAGGACAAGTGGTTAGTGGCGTAGTCACAGGAAAGCCCATCGAGCTAGGGGGCTCCCTTGGCCGAAAGGATGCCACGGGTGAGGGTGTCTATATCGCCGCTCGAGAAATTACTGCTCGGCTGGGCCAAGGTCTCGATAATCAGAAAATTGCGATCCAAGGTTTTGGGAATGTAGGTAGCGCGGCGGCTCGTAGCTTCGCTCAAGCCGGTGCTCGGATTGTCGCGGTTCAGGACATCGACGGTGCGCTTTTTTGCGAAGACGGTCTCGATGTCGAACTTCTGTCTCGGCATAAAGCTAACTCGGGATCAATTCTTGGATCAGGAACTGGTACTGAAATTACACGCGAACAATTCTGGCTCGCAGATATAGACATTCTCGTCCCCGCTGCCATCGAAGGGCAGATTACCGCCAACATCGCACGCACTATCGAAGCAAAACTCGTCGTCGAGGGTGCAAACGGGCCCACCACACCAGAGGCGGATGCAATCCTGACGGAAAGAGGCGTCACCGTTGTTCCTGACGTGCTTGCAAATGCAGGAGGGGTAATCGTCTCGTACTTCGAATGGGTGCAGGACCATTCTTCCTACTTCTGGCGAGAGGCCGAGGTCCGGCACAAGCTCGGCCAAATGCTTACGGACGCCTGCGACGCCGTATGGCGTGCGCACCTCGAACATGGTGTCACTCTCCGCGATGCAGCATATATCTTAGGATGCCGCCGCGTCTTAGAAGCCCGAGAACAACGAGGACTGTATTTGTAATAGGCCGTATTGCGATGGAAGACCTTTGTTGAGAGAGCGTAATTCCGGCGTGTGAGTGGCGGAGTAATTCTCCCCACTTATGGCATTTGAAAATTCCCCAGTTTTCGTGACGGCCGACCGTCCAGGGCATGCCCTGGACGGTCGGCCGGCGCGCCGAATCGCCGACGTTCCTCCTGCAGGCGGAAAGGAGGGCGCGGTGCTCAAACTTGGGGAACTTGTCATGATCCTGGATTTGCATCGTCAAGGTCTGTCGGTCAGCGCTATCGCCCGGCAACTTGGTGTCGACCGAAAGACGGTCAGGGCCTACCTCGCTAAAGGATTGGAGCCGCCGGTCTACAAAAAGCGAGCGGCGCGGCCCGGAATTGTCGACCACTTCGAAGCTTATTTGCGTGAGCGGCTGGCTGCCTATCCTGCGCTCACGGCCGTGCGGCTGTGGCGTGAGCTCAAGGAACGCGGCTTCGTCGGCGGCTACAGCATCGTACGCGATCGCGTGCGCGAGCTGCGGCCTGCCCAGCCGGCAACCTTTGAAGTTCGTTTTGAAACTCCAGCAGGTGAGCAGGCGCAAGTCGACTTCGCCAGGTTCGAGGTCGAGTTTATCGACGAGCCAGGGGTCAAGCGCATCGTCTGGCTATTCTCGATGGTGCTCGGCTACTCACGCCTGATCTGGGCGCGGTTCGTTGTCCATCAGGATCTGCAAACAGTCCTTCGCTGCCATATCGCCGCTCTGGAAGCGATTGGCGGCGCTCCGCGCGAGATCCTCTACGACCGCATGAAGACCGCTGTCCTTGGCGAAAACGCCGAGGGGCTCGTGGTCTACAACCGCGCGCTGGTCGATCTCGCTCGCCATTATGGCTTCCAGCCGCGCGCCTGCCGGCCTTATCGGCCCAAGACAAAAGGCAAGGTCGAGCGGCCGTTCCGCTACATCCGCGAGGACTTCTTCCTCGGCGGGGTCTTCCGCAATCTGGACGACCTCAACGGCCGGCTCCGCCATTGGCTGGATACCGTCGCCAATCCGCGGGTGCATGCCACGACCCATCGGGTCGTCAACGAGGCCTTCGCCGAGGAAAAGGCGGCACTGCAAGCCTTGCCGAGCGCGCCCTATCGGGCGGTGTTGCATCTGGAGCGACGGGCCTCCCACGAAGGCATGGTGAGCGTCGGCGGCAATCTGTATAGCGTGCCTGATACGACGCGGCGGCGGGTCTTCGACGTCCATGTCCTCGCTGACGAAATCCGCATCTTCGAGGGCAGCGTGCTGGTGGCAAGTCATGCCCCGCTCGAAGGTCGAGGCCAGAAGCGGCTCGATCCGGCGCATCGCAAGCTCGCCAGCTTCGGCCGACGCCGTCCAGGCAGTGAAGAACCCGTCACCCTCACGCGCGCCGGTGACCACGCCGTTCGTCGCTCGCTTGACTTCTACGCGGCCGTTGGCCGCCGGCTGGCAGCCCAGGAGGTCGTATGATGAGTGCTTCCTCCGTCATCGAGCGCGTCAAGACCAACCTGGTCAGTCTGAAGATGCCGCGCGCCCTGGAAATCCTCGACATCACCCTGCGCGGCCTCGAACGCGGCGAAATTAGCGCCCTCGATGCCATCGACGCCTTGCTCACCGAAGAACTCACGATGCGCGAGAACCGTCGCATCAAAATGGCGGTTCAAATGGCCAAGTTGTCGGCCATCAAGACGCTCGCCGGCTTCGACTTCGCCTTCCAACCCTCGCTCGACAAAAACCGCGTCCTGGCGCTCGCCGGATTGCAGTTCATTAGCCGGGCCGAGGCCGTCCATCTCATCGGGCCACCAGGAACCGGCAAGACCCATTTGAGCCTCGCTCTCGGCGTGGAGGCCGTCAAGGCAGGGCGCAGCGTCTACTTCAGCTCCTTCGCCGATATCGTCGCCTCGCTTGCCAAGGCCGAACGTGACGGCGCTCTGCGCGAGCGGATCCGCTACTACTGCCGGTTCGCGCTGCTCATCGTAGATGAAATCGGCTACCTCCCGGTCACTCCCGGTGGCGGCAATTTGTTCTTCCAGCTCGTCAACGCCCGATATGAAAAAGGCGCCATGATCCTAACCTCGAACCGCGGCTTCGCCGAGTGGGGAGAGATCTTCGGCGATTCCGTCGTCGCTACCGCGCTGCTCGATCGCCTGCTTCACCACGCCGTCGTCATCCAAATCGAGGGCTCGAGCTACCGCCTACGCGAACATGCTGATCTCGTCCCCGAGACTATCCGACACAAAACGCATGCAACCACGAACCCCATTCCCCCGACCCTGAAACGCCGGGGCCGGCCATCAAAAGACGGAGGTGCTGATCACGTCGACGGCTGATCGTTATCCCGCCAACTGGGGAATTTTGCGGCGCCACTTCTGAGGAGATTCCGTGTGCCGTTGACACGGCGCTCTGGCCTTCGCCTGAACGCCGGAATTCGAGGAGATCGCGCTGGGCATCTCCCGCACGTTTTCCAGTCGTCCGTTAAGAAGCCAGATTGAGCTTGTTCGAGCATGCGAGTGTCCGCCAAAGCAATTCCGTTAACAAGCCCAAGAGCTCTCTGCGCCAGGCGAGGATGCGCCGAAAGTTGTGTCCGCCGGCTGAGAGGATCACGTTTGCCAGCGTGGAATTTGAGGTAGCAGCGGCCAAGTTTGGCCTTCATGTGTCCGATGATGGGCTCGATGGCGGCGGCCGCGCAGCTCAAGTTTGATGGCAGCGAAGACGCCGCGCTTCTGGCGGAGGGTGAAGACTCGCGGGAATTTCGCGCGTCGTGGCAGCGAAAACCCTTATCGACATAGGCCCGCTCAATCGGACGCTGCGGTAGATGACGTCCCGCAAGGTGTGGCCGTCGTAGGGGGATTACCAGGCAGCGCCCGGACATCCAGCACGAACAAGCCGCGGAGAGCGAGGCTGTTATTGGGTGACGATAGAGGCCTTCACCCCGAACTCGTAAGGGACGGGGGCCTTGCCCTAGCCGATGCACTCCACCTCCGGGGCATGGAAGGAACAAAGCTTCCAGTCGCGCTGGCGCTGCTGTTGTGAGCGGATCTGGCTGGCTCGGCTGAGAGGAGGTGCAAACGCTTCCTCCAGCGCTGGCTGGCCCTCGATCTTGCGGCGGATGCCGCCTGAACTGTTTGGCATGGGCGTAGCGGGCAGCCATCATCGCCGCGGCCTTGGCCGCGCGACAATAGGATTGCCGCAGGCTGACGCCGTGCCGTCTGGCCACGCGGTTCAGCCCCCTGATCCTGGCTTGGCATCGATCGGAAAGGTGATGGCCTCAGCTGCACCGTGGCGTCGACCGCGACGTGCTCGAGGTCCCGGCCGCGCAACGCGCCGGGCTCGTGCGCCACTCGCAGGCTCTCGGCCAGCAGCAGTTCCAGCTTGTCGCCGAGCCGCTTGCGCCGGTGGCTCAGGTCGGAATGCCCGTGTGGAAAAGCGTTCTGGAAGAACTCTTTCCCGGTGAATAACTGGAAATAGCGGTCGTGGACCCAGCGTTCGCACACGCCCTCATCGCATAGCCCGTAAATGTGCTTGAGCAGCGGAAGCCCGATCATGAAGCGCGTCTCGATCCCGGGCCGGCCGTTCTCGGTGTGGGGCGGAGCGACCTCGCCGTCGATCCAGTCCCAATCGATCTTGCCGGCCAGCGCAACCAGCTCGTGCTTCATGTTGATGATCTGGTCCGGCCGCGACCAGAACAGGTCATTCCATCGCGTCGTCTTGTGCTTCTTCGGCCGCATCGTCCCCTCCGATGCGTCAAGGAATCATGATCCGCCGCAAAAGGGAATGCGCAAACGAATTTGCGGGGTTCGGCGGCGCAACACCCCAAATCCCTGCAATCTCAAACGGCCCTAGATCGGAAAAGCAGACTCCCGCTCAATCGCTTAGAGCCTTGTTCGCGAGAGACTTTCCACAGCCGTGTCGGCAAGGCGTGACGGCCCGTGCCGATCCGACAAAGATTTCGCACACGGATACATCTTATGACTTCCGCATATTCCACATAGGCACGTATGTCACCGGCGTTTGAACAAGGCCCTTTAGAGATTTGCGGTACGCTACTGGTTGCACTTGCCGGCCAAGGAATACGAAGCCGACGAAATCCCACCAGATAGACTGCATCTTGCGAGCCAATTCCTGTCGCTCCTGCACGGTCTCAACTTCTGCCCACCTTGTCCGAACAGCCTCATACTCCTCGTTGTACGGCCAACCGAACCAAGCCCTATCTCCGGTGGCTGCGAGATGTATGCCGGAGAGGGGTTCCCCTAAATTGAAATCGGCGGCACCTACTATAAATATGCTCCAGCCGCCATCGGTCACCGGCCCCTTGTTAGCCCGGCGTCTCACAACACCAGCGTAGTCGCTGGGTGCGAGCTCCGCATTGACTCCTATCTGTTGAAGCGTTTGGGCAAGTAGCTGAGCAACGCTGCTGTAATCTCGAAAGTCCGTAGGCTGAAGAATGACAACCTTTTCCCCGCCATAACCTGCCTCTTTGAACAGCTGCTTAGCTCTTTCCCGATTTCCGCCCTTTCTGTACCAGCCAGTGTTCTCGCCGTTAGAATAGGGGGACCCCTTTCCAAAGATGGAAGTAATCGTACTAATATAGCGCGAGTCGCCGACTGCCGCGCGCATGAATGCTTCCTGATCAATCAGGTGCAGCAAGGCTTGGCGCGCCTTTACATTGCTGAACGGCCCCTGCAAATGGTTCAGGCGCAGATACCAATCAACACCCGCCGTGTTCAGAGTTTCGACCTCAATGTTGGGATCTCCTTCAAGCACCGAAAGAAGATCGATTGGAGGACGCTGGACAAAATCGATTTCTCCAGTTTGCAGCGCTGCTATCGCCGTCTGCGGGTCAGGTACCGTTTCCCAGACGATACGTTCGATCTTCACAACCTTACCCCCGGCAAAAACATCCGCTGGCTCCTTGCGCGGCACGTAGTTTTTGTTGCGATCATAAGCGAAGCTAGAACCTGGCCTTGCAAGCGCTTCATTGAACTTGAACGGCCCCGACCCTATGTTCGCGGTCACTTGCTCCGTGGCGGGTCGGTTCGCGTCCTTCTCCCTCATCATGAACAGTGGATTTCCGGCCGGTGAAGCGAGTAGGTCAATGACGGGTGCACGCTCATTGAGAGTGATTGAGAAGGTCTTTTCGTCCTTTCTTGAGATGTCTTTAATTCGCGACATCAGGAGTTTTCCCCCGGTAGCGACTTGGCTCCAACGTCGAATTGACGCGATACAGTCCGCAGCAGTGACAGCAGTACTGTCATGCCACCCCAAACCCTCTCGCAACTCGAACGTATAAGTCATTCGATCTTCCGAAACTTCCCATTTGCCAACCATCTGCGGTTGCGGTCGAAGCTCCGAGTCAATTGCGAATAGCTGATCGTAAATTGCGAAGGCGTGATCGTGCGTTGTATCTAGCGAAGAGAATACCGGATCGAAATTGGAAAGTGGCACCGGCTTCACCATTCGGACAGTTCCCGCGCGGGACACTGTCTGTGCTCGCAGCGAGGGCGGCATCAACGCAGCGGCACCGGCGGCCAGGCCGAATTTGAAGAGAGCGCGTCGAGATGTCATATGTTCGGGTCCCTTGTACGACGTCTAAATCGACAAATGCTAAACGCTATCTAACGCCGGTAGAAGCTATAATTGGTAGAAGAGCGCCGGAAAGCTGCGTCTGACGGCAAACAAGCGACGGCGTTGGGCTCCTCATCCCGAGCGACATATCTCCTGCCGGAACGGGTACAGCGGAACTTCTTAATGCCGCGCGCGATGAAGCCCGACCGTGCACCGGGTCGACTTAGAACAATTGCGCATTTTTCTGAGACTCAGGAGGTCGGATTCGTCGGCGAATCTTCAGGAGGATGATGCTCAACCGTTCCGCCCAAAACGCGCCAACCACGGCCTTGATTGCAATCGAACTTCTAGCGATCCGCCGGAGCAATGGCTTTGTCGCTCCCATCATCCCGAATGCGAAGCCGCCAGGGTATGCTGCACCGCAAATCCAGTGCGTGGTATCCCGCGCATTCATTGTGCCCGCACGTGCTGCGATACTTTGCCCATCGCCATTGAAACCCGCCCACCTCCCAGACTAAGAAACCTAGGCCCGCTCGACGCACGGCTTGGACGGAACCGAAGGAAGCACCAAATTAGTAGAGCCTCATGACATTCGCCACCGGACTCTCGTTTTAAGGAGTCAATTACGACCGGGCGACGCTACCATAGGGGCCCCCCTAGTACTCACGCCCGGCGCGCCAGTGCATCCAAGCCATCTTAATCATGGCGCCGATTCTACAAAATGGCTCTGGCGGAATCCAGCTCGGTCCGGCCAGCTTGAGGCGATCGCTCAAGAGCGCGGACTGCGAGCCGCAGGCCATCTCAGCCAACAACCTCCCATGAATGTTGCCTCTCGCTACGCCTGCACCTTGACACCCTGCTGAGATGTACAGTCCAGGCTTCAGCTCGCCGAAATAGCTTTCCCGATTGGACGTAATACCGGTGCCGCCGCCCCACACATGTTGGAACGCATAGCATTTCATCGCCGGGAATCGGCGTCGATACTTCTCAGTCAAAAGCGACCGCACGTTCCTAACATCGTTCTCTTTTTCGTATGAATAGCCGCTGCGGATGAGCAAACGACGTAGGCCCTTTCTCAGGGTAGTTCCCACACGCGTTGCTGGAAGAAGTCCCCATGCGGGCAAGTTCCCCAACCGGTCGAGTTCATCGTCCTCCAGCTCGTGAGTGAGGGCAGCATAAGTGTGTACGACGATCATCCGATTTTTCAGGAAGCCCAAGGCCCGCGCATGTGCATTGTTCGCGATGAAGACTTTGTCTGCGGTGAAATTCCCCAGCCGCGTCTTAACCTGAAACGGGCCGGCCCCCTCGACGGCCTCGACCGCCGAGCGTTCAAGCAGAGTTACGTTGGATGGAAGTGTATCGGCAAGGCCTCGGATCAGCGCGGCCGGTTGTACCAGAACCCGTATCTCCGTCTCATAGCCGTATCGATAGTAAGCCGTACCAAGAGTGGCTCTGAGCGCCTCAGAGCCATGCTCCAGGTATTTCAGCCCCCTCTTCTGCAGCGAGTTCAGAGACTGTTGAAGGCTATGTTCAGCGTCCGCGGTTGCAGCAGCGACAAGCCGCGGCGCGCTTTCATCCCAATCACAATCGATATTGTTATCCTTGACCAGAGTACGCAGAGAGTCGATTCCCGCGAGCACTATTCGCAGTTTCCGGGCAGCATCATCATCAGCGGAGCCATAAGCGTTTGCTTGTGGAGCATAGAAAGTTGGAGACAAGAAGCCTGAGTTGCGGGCCGACGATCCTTCCCCCACCTCGGAAGCCTCGATCACGAGAACCTCTTTATCCGGGAGCAACTCAGCCATGCGGCGCGCAGCCGCAAGTCCTGTATACCCAGCTCCGACAACGATCGAGTGGAATCTGTGCTCTTTCGGCGGCTTGTCGTGAGGACTTCGTGGCGGCAGCAGAGCGTTCCATCCAGACGGCAACATGTAGCTCGGAGCAATTTCGGAGCGCATTACACTTCTTCCTGGGACTGCGTTTGAGGACTCTTCCGGAACCGACAAGATCGAGATTGAAACAACTTGAACCTTTGAATCGATAGCGGGGAAATGTCGAAATCAGGTTTACGACCGAGGACAAGGTCTGCAACCAATTTGCCAGTCGCAGGGGCATGTGCAACGCCAGAGTGACCGTGGCCGAATGCGTAGTACAGTTTCCCGCATGCACTCGCCGGCCCGATACACGGCAGCCCGTCAGGTGTTGAGGGACGGTGGCCCATCCATCGATCAACTTCGATGCCAGGTTGGACGGGCTCTCGAAACAAACGGCTAGCGAATTGCGCAAGAATGTCCGCGCGTCGCCAATCGGGCAATGCCTTCTCACTCGCGAGTTCGACTTGGCCGGCAATGCGGAAGCCATCAAGCGTCGGTGTGATGGCCATCTTGCCGTCTATGGGCATGATTGGGCCGTATAATATGTTACCCGGGTGTGAAAACACCACGTGATAGCCGCGCTCGGACTCAAGAGAAACGTAGTCGCCAGCTATCGCAGCCAGTCGCTTGGAGCCAATTCCCGCGGCTACAACCGCATGAGTGCAACCTATCGCCCCGCCATCTGTGAGTACCTTAGCGACTTCTCCTCTTACGGTTTCAAAGCCGGTCGCTCTTGCACGCACGATTCGGCCGCCACGGCGCAGAATTAAATCTGCGATCGCTTCACAGTACGCCCCCAGATCGCTTATATGGCAGCCGTCTTCATTCAAAAATCCAAATCGATACTCGCTCGACAGGTTCGGCTCGCGTCTTCTCAATTCGCTTGGGCTGAGTTCGCGGCTTTCGATGCCGAGTTGACGTCGGATACCTCTCTCGTGCTGGGTGCTAAGTATCTCCGATCGATCTCGGCAGACCAGTAGCAAGCCTCTTCGTTGAACCAAGTGGGCCACACCCGCTTCTGCAGAGATCCTCACATGGTCAGCTGACGCCGATCGGCAAAGCTCGAAGCGCACTCGCGCACACGCTTCGACTTGCTCCCAGTTGCGCCCTGCCCACAACAATCGCAAGAGCCACGGGAGCAGGCGTGGCAAGTATGACCATCGAATGGTGAACGGCCCGCTTTTGTCAAAAATGTAACTAGGCACTCTCCGCCAGAGGCCGGGCACCGATATTGGCATCACAGCAGCGTTTGATGCCCACCCGGCGTTGCCGTATGACGCCGCTTGCCGCCCTCCAGGCGACCCAGCATCAACAATGACTACCTCCACTCCGGCCCTTTGAATTTCGAGAGCGGACATCAAGCCCACGATTCCGGCGCCGACCACAACTACCCTGCGGCCACCAAGCCGTTCAACAACCTCATTATTGCTTGTTAGACCAAAACTATTCATGCAACGTCCTACCTATCGGCGCCTCCGACCTGTCAACTCGCCCCGCGAGAACTCCTTGTCACCCGGTGCTTACCGTGCGCCGTCTAGAGGCCTTTGCACGTATATGCAAAAATCTCCATGATTTTACATTGCGAGAGCGCCAACAATCGCATTACGCAGATCGGGTGGCCGAGCGACCGACAACCGCCTATCGGCTGAATGCACCGCCGAGCCGATCATTAGTCCGATTCCTCTGACTGATGCCGCAAAACTGGGCGCAGTCGGGCCGTCATCCTGCGTTCATGCTTGATCTCCCGCAGCTTTTCACCCTCGGCTGTCGCGCGCCATGGAAAACTGCCCCCTCAGAGCCGCATCTCGACAGGTGGGAGCGTGAGGTTACGAACGTTCGTATCCACGGCACGACCGGAGAGGCGCCGATCATCCGCTTCGCGCGCAACGAGATACATCGGTTGAAGCCGCTCGGCGGGCAGCCGTCGTTCGGATCCCTGCGTGAACTGACCCGCGTCGTCGGCAACGATTGCGCCGTCGAGATCGACACGAACAGCTACTCGGTACCGTGGCGCCTGATTGGCGAGCGCGTGGCGGTAACGATCGCGGCCGGCGAAGTGCGGATCCGCCATCGATTGCACCAGGTAGCAGTGCACGAACAATCGGAGGGTCGCCGGCTGCGGATCATCGACTTTGCCCATCTCGATGGTGTTGCTGGTCGCAACGGCGCGGTCCGCCGGCCGGAGATTGCTGCGGCGACAGTACCGGGGTCGTCTCCACCGCCCTCGTTGTTGCGTCCTCTTGCCGAATACGAAGCCGTGATCGGAGAAAGATTCTGATGGCACGGGCAAAGAGGGTAATTAAAGCAACAACCGATCCGCTCGATGCCATGCTGGCGCGATTGCAGCTCTCCGGCATCCGCGACCAGCTCGACAGCCTGCTCGATGAGGCGGCGCGCGCGAACCTGTCCACACGCGAGACGCTGATCCTGTTGTGCGAGCGCGAGATCGCACGCAAGGATCATCGCCGCATCGAGACGGCGCTGAAGCTCGCACACTTCCCAGCCGTGAAGGAGCTTGCGGGCTTCGACTTCGACGCGCAGCCGTCGATCGACCCAAAGCAGATCCGTGATCTTGCCGCATCACGTTGGATAGCCAACGGAGAGAACGTGCTGCTGCTCGGGCCGCCAGGCGTAGGTAAGACGCACTTGTCGATCGCTCCCGGGCGAGAGGCGCTCCTGGCGGATACACCGTGCAGTTCACCACGGCGACGACGCTGGTCGCAGAAGGTCTTCCCGGGGTTTCTAAGCCAAGGCGATCTCCGGGGGTTTAAGAGTGCTAAGTTGAAAATATCCAGGAGGCTCTGCGGCGACGAAGTATTGGGCAGCCGAGTGTCAAACGCTATCCGGAACTGCCCCCTTTGCGTCACGAAGAACTGCCCCCACCATCGCGATTATGATCTCGGTTGAAGGTTGTTTCCGTCGGTGACGGGCCGGAGGAAGGCGGAGCCGAGCGGAGGGCCGTCACCGGCGGTCGGCGTCTTGATGAGGCCTCTCTTGCGCTTGGCGCGGAGCCGGTAGCTGTCGACGCGGATCGTGAGCACGTGGCTTTGGTGCAGGAGCCGGTCGAGGACCGCGGTGGCGACCACGGCATCGGCGAACACTGTGCCCATTCAGCAACGCTGCGGTTCGACGTGATCAGCATGGAAGCCGCCCCCCCCGGCCAGCCGGGACGTGCTTAAGAGGCACGGATCCACCCGATCGACGATCCCAGCGGCGGGACAAGCCAGATCTGCTCGGCAGACTCGGCGTTACTGCAGGAATCCACCGCATCCAGCTCGTTGAACGCGGTTTTCCAGCTTCATGGGCCGGATATCAGAGCTTTTAGAGCTGGCCGGAGATGTAGAACTTTCTTGTTGAGTTTTGATGCAGCCGCACTGTGGTGCGCGGTCATAGGACTGAAAAGAAGACAAGTCGTGCTCCGTGGAGTTACCTAGCATCGACGGGGTGAAGCGCGAAACTTGGCACCTGCTCCGGAAGAGCGCGTCCGCGGCACTAACACGCAACGGTTGAGGGCAATTTGGGCAGATACATCTTTCGCAGAATCCTTTCGGCCGTCGCGGTGATGGCGATGGTAGGCGTTTTCATTTTCCTACTCATTAGGATGGCGCCGGGGGACCCAGCAGGTGTGATCGCTGGGCCGAATGCTACTGCAGAGATGGTTGCCGGCATCCGCGAGAGGCTCGGACTAAATGATCCTATACCCGTTCAGTTTATCCGTTGGGCGCGGGCTATGCTGCGCGGCGATTTTGGTACTTCAATCTTTGCTGGTCGTCCGGTCATCGAGCTAATCTCGCAACGCATTGAGCCTACGATTTCACTTTCGCTGCTGACGATGCTCGTGTCTGCGACGGTTGGCGTTTCATTTGGAATCATCGCCGCATGGCGCGCGGGCGGCGTGATCGACCGCGTGCTCACCGCATTTTCCGCTATTGGTTTCTCCGTCCCGGTCTTCGTGGTTGGCTATTTCCTAATTTATCTATTCGCCATAAAGGCGAAGTGGCTACCTGTCCAAGGCTATGTCTCCATCGACGAGGGCGTCCGGCCGTGGATCGCGCAACTCATACTCCCAGCGGCGAGCTTGAGTATTGCTTACATTGCGCTAATCGCGCGGATGACACGCGCAAGCATGCTCGAAGTTCTTCTAGAAGACTACATGAGAACCGCCGCCGCCAAAGGCGCATCGACTTACGCCATGCTTTTTCACCATGCATTAAGGAATGCAGGCGTGCCGATTATGACCGTGATCGGTATCAGCTTTGCGTATCTCGTTAGTGGTGTTGTTCTAACAGAGACTGTCTTCAATATTCCTGGTATCGGTCGTCTCGTGGTCGACGCGATAAACAATCGAGACTACGCGATCATTCAAAGCGTTCTGATGCTTACATCGGGTCTTTACGTCCTTATCAACCTCGCAGTTGATCTAACATACACCTTCATCGATCCCCGCATTCGGTACTAAGATGGCGCTGATCTCTTCACAACCCGACGACTTGACAATGCAGCAGGTATCATCATCTGCACACTTCCCAAAGGTAAGACAATTTCCTCTGATCGCGGCAGGGGGCGGATTGTTGGCGCTTTTGATTACCCTCGCTATTACAGCTCCACTTTATGCTGGTGATCCAATGATCATGGATCCGTTCAAGCGCCTTCAGCCGCCTTCCGCACAAGCATGGCTTGGCACTGACTATCTAGGGCGCGACATTTTCGCGCGAACGGTTTTCGGTACGCGGATCTCGCTTGTCGTAGGTGTCGCTACAACATTGGCCGCCGCCTTCTTCGGTCTTTTGATTGGTGTAACCGCAGGCTATTATCGCGCGGTGGACAACATCGCCTTGCGTATCATGGACGGGCTGATGTCGATCCCCACGATACTGTTGGCGATCGCCTTGGCTTCGCTCACTGGACCCGGTATCGGAATTCTCGTTTTTGCCATTTCCGTTACGAAGATCCCGGCCGTTACACGCCTCGTGCGTTCTGTTGTTCTGAGCGTTCGTGAGCGACCCTATGTCGAAGCGGCTCTGTGTGGCGGCGCTCGCATGCCAAAAATATTGTGGCGGCACGTTCTGCCGAGCACCATCCCTGTGCTTATGGTTCAGGGTGCAAATGTTTGCGCAAGTGCGATCTTGATTGAAGCGGGATTAAGCTTCTTGGGAGTCGGAGTGCCACCAGACATTGCTAGCTGGGGCAATATGATTTCGACCGGCCGGTTGTATCTGAGCATTGCACCATTGTCAGTATTTGCTCCAGGAATATGCTTAGCTGTGACAGTACTTGCTGCCAATTTGCTCGGAGACGGATTGCGCGACTTTTTCGATCCGCGGTCAAAGCGGACGAGTTGACATGCATATGCAGGAACGCACGAAAGATGAGCTGCTTCTCGATCTTCGGGATGTGGAGACGCACTTCTTTGCTGAAGGATCCATTACCAGAGCTCTAGGCGGCGTCAGCTTCGAAGTCAGAAAAGGTGAAACGCTCGGCGTTGTAGGTGAATCTGGATGCGGCAAGAGCGTTACAGCATTGTCAATCCTCCGCTTGCTGCCGAAGAACAATGCCAGGACGGTAGGCGGTCAGATCCTATTTGGTGGGCGTGATCTACTGAGACTCTCGGACCGCGAGATGCGCAAGGTCCGCGGGGGCCGTATCGGCATGATCTTTCAGGACCCGATGACCAGCTTAAGTCCGGTGCACACGATTGGCCGCCAAATTGCCGAAGCAGTGCAAATACACACGAGCGCGTCCCGATCGGATTCAATCCAAAGAGCCATCGAGATGCTCCGTCTCGTTCGCATCGCCGACCCAGAGCGGCGAATAATGAACTACCCTCATGAGATGTCGGGTGGAATGCGTCAGCGTGTGATGATTGCGATGGCTCTTGCGTGCTCGCCTGAGCTCCTGATTGCGGACGAACCGACGACCGCGTTGGATGTCACGATCCAGGCGCAGATTCTGCGGCTGATTGTCGACCTCAAGGAGCGCACCGGAACTTCCGTCGTCTTTATCACGCATGACCTTGGGGTTGTCGCGGAAACCTGTCAACGCGTAATCGTTATGTACGCGGGCAAGATTGTTGAGCAGGCAAGCGTCACAGAGTTATTCGCGCGGCCGGCGCACCCCTACACGCAAGGACTCATGCGGTCCGTGCTGGATCGTCGGCAAGGGCGAAGGGCCCGACTTCCCGAAATTCCTGGGACGGTACCCAACCTACGCGACCCAATTGCCGGATGCAGCTTTGCGCCTCGTTGCCCACACGCACGCCAACTCTGCCGTGAATCGGCGCCCACATTGCGCGGTTTGGCGCGCGATCATGCAGCGGCGTGCTGGCGTGCAGAGGAGGTCATGGACGCATGACAAGTCCCCTACTGAAAGTTGAGGGTCTGACTAAACACTATGCCATCGCTAATGGCGTATTGAAACGAGAGCGCACTAAAGTTCGAGCCGTAGAGGACGTGTCCTTCTCCGTCGAGGCGGCCCAGACCCTTTGCATCGTTGGAGAATCAGGTTGCGGAAAGTCCACCATAGCGCGCTTACTTATGCGCCTTGTGCAGCCCACAAGCGGTCGCGTCCTGATCGATGGGACCGATATTGCCAGCCTGAACAAGATGGAATTGCGAACTTGGCGCCGTCGGATGCAGATGGTTTTTCAAGATCCGTATTCCTCGTTGAACCCCAGGCTCACGGCTCAACAAATCGTTACTGAGCCGGTGGAGAACTTTGAGCGCCTCAGTCAACGGGAATGCCGACTGCTCGCGGGAGACCTTCTCAAACAAGTTGGCTTGTCGACAGATATGATGAACCGGCGTCCCTCAGAGATGTCGGGCGGTCAGCGGCAACGGCTCGGCATCGCGCGCGCGCTCGCGCTAAACCCATCCTTGATCATCGCGGATGAGGCGGTGTCTGCTCTGGACGTCTCCGTGCAGGCGCAAGTATTGAACTTGCTGATGGACCTTCAGCAGCAGATGGGCATTGCTTTTGTCTTCATCTCGCATGATCTAAGTGTCGTCGAACACATCGGGCATCGCATAGCTGTGATGTATCTCGGTCGGATCGTCGAGTTGGCGTCAGCAGATACGCTATTTGCCGATCCCGTTCATCCGTATTCCGAAGCGCTGATTGCGGCTGCCCCGGTCCCTGATCCAACCCGGGCGCGGTTAGCAGTGCCTCTTGAAGGCGAGGTGCCGAGCCCTATCAATCCGCCTAGCGGGTGCGCATTCCACCCGCGCTGTCCGCTGGCCGTAGAGCGGTGTAGAGTGGAAGTGCCTTTCTTGACCCCCACTCCCGATGGCCGATTTGTAGCCTGTCATGTTCGAGCACCCGCAAGAATTCCCAAGGAAAGCCAACGCTGTGACTGAAACACCATCCGGGATCGATAGCTCGTGTATGAGTAAGCGGTCAAGAGGCCGTCGAGCTCAGAGCACTCAGGGCCAAGGCGCCAACGGAGACGAGCGTCGCCTGACGTCGAGCATCTAACTCTGTACTCGCGCCGTCTACCGTGACGACGCTTTTCCGCGGAACCGCGGAGGGCACTTTGCTATTATTGGTGCCTGCAAAAGGAATTGCGCTCAAACACATGGACAACGCAACGATACAAACCCAACACCTTCGCGAGATGCTCGAGTGCCTTCGTTATTTTCGGATCTCCGCGGCCGAGGAGAGCTGATAGCTAGGCTCCAAGCAGTCCATAATCAATAGACTGGCCTGCCCCCTTTAGATCAGAACAAATAGGGACGCAGACTGCACATTTCCGCATCAGCTCTCTAAGAGGATACGCGGGGTTCAAACGACGCATTTAATGCCCTTGCAAGAGGCTTAAGCCTTACGCATGGCGTTTAGGGACGCCACGCGCTGTCGGAGAGTACGGGAGATCTTATGGAGAGACACTTTCACGAAAACGGCGGTCATTCGACCACGGAGAGAGGCAGCTATGATAAGGTCGGTTCGTTGGCAACCAACGTTACTGACGGTTTTACGATGGTAGCAGTCGGTGACCTCATCGTCAGCAGGCCTCTGACCGCATGTGGGGATGCCAGTTTCGCTGAGATCGTCAAGAGACTTCATGAAGCTGATGTCACGTTCGGCAACTTGGAAACCAACATCTTCGATGTCCGATCATTTAAGGGAAGCCCGCAATGCGGAGGTCCGTATCACGTCAGCCTGCCAGAGCTCGGGCCTGATTTGAAAGCGATGGGCTTCAACATCTTAAGTTACGCAAACAATCATGCGTTTGACTGGGGAGTTGACGGCATGCGTGAAACATGCCGGATCCTCGCTCAGAATGGGATCACGTATGCGGGTGTCGGCGAGAACCTGGCCCAGGCAGGCGCCGCTCGTTTTCTGGAGACACCACGGGGACGAGTCGCGCTTGTTTCTATTGCTGCATCCTTCACGCCTATGTCGCGCGCGTGCGAGCCTGCCGGCGAAGCGCCGGGCAGACCGGGATTGAATGCCCTTCGCTTGGCTCGAAGCATCGTAGTTCCGCCAGAAATGCTCGAGAGCCTCAAGCGGATACGCGATTCGTTGCCCGGCTTCAGTTCAGCAGGCGATAATCCAAACCGGGTCCTGCTGGCTGGCGCCACTTACAAAGCCGGCGACAGGCCCGGCTACAGCTACGCGGCCGACAATAGAGATCTCAATGGCATTCTCCGAAACGTTCGCCGGGGCAAGCAGTTTGCCGACTTCTGCATTGCTACCAACCACGGCCATCAACCTGGGAACTGGAGCCAAGAGCCGCCCGACTACGAACAATCGCTAGCGCATCAACTGATTGACGCCGGGGCCGACGCATATGTCGGACATGGACCGCATCAGTTGCGGGGCATCGAGATCTATAAGCGCCGGCCGATCTTCTATAGCCTCGGGAATTTCATCACGGATGACCTCCGAACGCCCGTGGGGGCCGACATGTTTGCTGCTTACGGCAAAGACCCACGGCTCGACACAGATGCTGAGGTCACGGTCGCGGAGATGGCAAGAGGATACGAGACGGATGTGGCACTTTCAGATCCACTCTTCTATGAGAGCATTATTTCTGTCAGCCGCTTCGAGCAGAATCAACTTGCGGAATTGAGGCTTTATCCGATCGAGCTTGGTCACTCGAAGAGATTTGCCAATCGGGGCATTCCTGGTCGCGTGACGGCTCAGAAGGCAAGAGCCATTCTCGAGCGCCTCCAGAAACTCTCAAAGCCATTTGGAACACGAATCGCGATTGAGGACGAAGTTGGGGTAATCAGGTTTGAGCCCGGCGGCCCTTCGCAGCGGGATTTCTGAGGAAATTGCGTTCTGGCATATTCTCCAAGAAGTTCAGCGCGGAGGCTCTCAACATTGGAATGCGAGCTGCTACCGAGGAGTGGTCATTGACCGTCGCCTAAAGACGGCTGTAGGACGCTGAAAAAGAGCGTCACGAAAAGGACTTTGCTTGGTTAGTGTTGCGTTGGACGTCATGCGAAGCGTCCGACCGCGGCCCGAGCTCTGCTGCTGTCCATGGTCGATGCTTTGGCCACCGCATCACGCTTATAAAAGGGACGGTGAGCTCATTTGGGTAAACTTGGTCAATCAGGAGGTGACCTTGGGACGCGTGGCGGCTTTATGGTCTCGTCCACGGTCTTCGGGCACTAGGTTCCCGGCAATCTGAAGCCATCGTTGACCGGCACGTGGGATATCGCCGACGGACTACGCCGATCGTAGCGAGAGCATCGCGGTATGGTAGTACTGGTTTGCGAACAAACTCGCACCGGCGGCAACTAACTTTGGCGCCGATGCACCCCTTTTGGCCTTATCGTTTGGAGCGTGCACCAATCAACAGTTCGCAATTTGGTTAGAGGCAGATGGAAAACGTGCGCCGTTGTGAGATCAAGCGCAGAACTTCTGCTGGTCGGCCTACGAAACCGCAGAAATTCAATCGAGGCAACCCGTACAATGATGTTGGCTCAATCAAAGGCCATCGGCTAACTGCAATTAGACATTTACATGAGCGGATTCACTCTTTGCCAATGCGGACAACAACACGCTTTTGCAGGCGGTAATCAGGGCTTCTTCGTGGAAAATGATACCTTGGTTGCCGTGCCCGATGTCTTACCGGCGGTTCTCTGTTCGCACTTACGCTCGATAAGCTCGAAGCCGTGCGACGGACGTCGCGCAAGAAACCAATAAGGCCGATACTTTCACGCGAACTGAGTATTAACATGAAGACCTTGGAAGCCGCGCTTTCCCGCGCCCGCATGAGTTTTGAGTCGGGCGAGCTATTCCGCATTCTCGACCGCCGCGTCGCCTTTCCTACAGAAAGCCAGAAGCCGGAGCGAGCAAACGTCCTGCGCCAATACCTCGTCGACGAGATTGGGCCATCATTTGCTGAAATGGGGTTCACGTGGAAACTCATTGAGCATGCAAAAGCCAAGGGGCCCTTTCTGCTCGCCGAGCGAATCGAAACGCCGGAGGTGCCCACTGTATTCAGCTACGGCCACGGCGACGTGATTTTCGGCCTGGACGATGAATGGGACGAGGGGCTGAAGCCTTGGCAGCTGATTGAACGCGACGGACGCTGGTATGGCCGCGGCGTTGCGGACAACAAGGGGCAGCACACCATCAACATGGAAGCGATGAGACATGTGATCGCCACACGCGGGCGACTAGGCTTCAACGCAAAATTCCTAATTGAAATGGGCGAGGAGGCAGGTTCGCCGGGTCTGAGTGAGATCTGCAGTGAATATCGCGAGGCGATGAGTGCCGATGTGATGATCGCCTCGGATGGTCCACGCTTGCAGGCCGATCGGCCGACCCTTAGACTCGGCTCGCGAGGCTGCTTCAACTTCGATCTGGCGGTCGAGTCGCGCGCACGAGCCCACCATTCGGGCAATTGGGGAGGGCTAATCTCAAGTCCTGGCATCCAGCTTGCCAATGCCATCGCCACCATCTGCTCGGCAACGGGGCAAATCCGCATCCCAGAATGGGTACCAAGTGAAGTGCCCCCTTCAGTGCGCCGAGCTCTGGCTGATTGTGATGTGAACCCTGGAGAGGGCGGGCCCGAGATCGAGTCGTGGTGGGGCGAGCCCGGCCTTACGCCGGCTGAGCGTCTGATCGGGTGGACCAGCTTCGAGGTTCTCGCGTTCAAGACAGGCAATCCTGAGAAGCCCATGAACGCCATTCCACCACGCGCTTGGGCTCGCTGCCATTTGCGCTTTCCAGTAGGTGTAGACGCGGAGGGAATCCTCCCAGCGCTGCGTCGGCATTTGGACCGGCATGGGTTCCCGCATGTGAAGGTGCAGAGGACGGATGAGCCAGTGGATCTACCCACGCGGCTGGACCCGGAGGACGCTTGGGTACAGTGGGCCGCCGCGTCGATCGCGCGCGCCAGCGGAAAGAAAATCACTATCCTTCCCAACAGCGCTGGTTCCCTTCCTAATTACATATTTGCTGAGATCCTGGGCGTGCGCACCCTCTGGGTCAACCACTCTTATGGCGCTTGCTCACAGCACGCACCCAACGAGCATTTGCCGTTGCATTTGATTCGTGAAGCGCTGGACATCATGACCTGCCTTTTTTGGGACCTTGGTTCTGGCGGGACCCCAAACGTGGGGAGCTTGAAAGACTCTCGTCTTCGACACAGCCAACGCGTCCGCACCGAGGCCCTGAGTAGGGAAGGCGCACTCCGCCAACAGACCGCGCATATTTCGACAAACCGCATGGAGACCGATCACGATGACTCTTGATGGTGCAAAACAAATCGCTCCTCTCGTCTTTTCCGATAGTTATGCGGAGGCGAGGCAGAAGTTCTTAACGGTAGCACCCAAAGCCAAAGCATATCCGTGCACCGCAAGGGGGCCATCGGGCGAGCCGCTCTTCACCGACGCTGCATATTTCGGCAGCCCGGATGCCAAGAAGCTGCTGGTTCTCGTTTCAGCCACGCATGGGCCTGAAGGGTACTGCGGCTCCGCAAGCCAGCTGCTCTTCCTCCAATCCAACATGGCTGAAGCCCTGCCCCGCACTACAGGCGTTCTACTAGTCCACGCTCTCAACTGCTATGGTTTTGCGTGGGATCGACGGGTGACTGCGGAGGGATGCGATCTGAATCGAAACTTCGTCGACTTCACCAAGCCGCTTCCTCCAAATCCAGGGTACGAGGAGTTAGCGGAGCACTTCGTTCCGCCAGATCTCTCCGAAAAGACCATTCGACGTGCCGATGAGGCGATTGCTGCGTATCGGAAGGCGCATGGTGAGCTAGCATTCCGAATGGCGCGGCAATCCGGTCAACACACCCGACCTGGTGGCATCTTTTACCGCGGGACCGGACCGACCGAAGCAAGGCGAACACTTGAGCAAATTGCAAAGGACTTTGATGTGGCGGCCCGAGATCAGGTCATCATCATCGACTATCACAGCGGCCTCGGCCCCTATGGCTACGGCGAGCTGCAAACCGAAGAAGTGTCAGGATTGGATGGATACGAGCGTGCCCTAAAGATCTTCGGCCCATCAGCCACGTCGCCGATGCTCGGGACTTCCGCTGCAACCCTGCTGTACGGAACGCAAGACGACTTCTGGGAGACTGCTCTGGGGGATCGTCATACCTACATTTGTCTAGAGTACGGCACTTATCCTCCCGACGTCCTTGCTGAGGGAAGGCGCAGAGAGCAGTGGTTGTTCGTCAATCGCCCGCAAGATGGAGACTCCGAACTAAGCCGCCAGATTCGCACAACCACGAGAAACAACTCAACTCCGCAAAGCTTGGACTGGAAGGAAATGGTTGCTTGGAGATCGCATATGATCCATCGCCAAGCGCTCGACGCATTTGCAGTATGAGCTGCTGCCGGTTTGATGAACATCGAGACTCGGTGTTTCAAGAAGCCGGAGGCGCGCGATGAAGAGACGGAAGTTCAGTCGCGAGTTCAAGGTCAGGCAGTCAAGCTGGTCAGGGAACGTGGGGTGTCGGCGGCGCAAGTCGGCCGCGACCATGATGTTCATAAGAATGTTCTGCGCAAATGGGTGAAGGAGTTGGCTCCGACCCGGCACAAGCTTTTCCTGGCCATGGGTAGATGGAGCCGGAGCAGCAGCAGGAGATCGAGCGGCTGCGCCGTGAGGTCGCTAAGCTGAAGGCCGAACGGGTCATCCTAAAAACGGCCGCAGCCTTCTTCGCTAAGGAAGCGACATGAAGTTCGCGTTCATCGCGAAGCACCGGGCGATCTGGCCGGTGGCATGGCTATGCGATGCGCTGGGGGTTTCGCGGTCGGGGTTCCATGCCTGCCTGAACCGCTCTCCCAACGCCAGATCTCGCAGCGACGAAGAGCTCGGCGGCAAGGTCAAGGCGTCAAGGCCAGCTTCATGGCGAGTTATCGCACCTATGGTGCGCGCCGAGTATGGCGCGATCTGCTCGCCGATAGGGCGGACTGTGGCCCATCAGATCGAACGGCTGATGCGCCTGCAAGGCTTGCGGGCGCGGCCGCGACGCCGGCGCTTGCCGAAGGACAGCGGCGACCGGCAGCTCGAGACTTTCAATTACCCATAACTTTTCCCACTCAGGCTGATCTGCTTATCGGCAAACTCTTGAGTCGAAAGAATCACTTGTAATTCCTTGCTGAGCACCTGATTCGCGAGGGGGCTCTATGGGGGCTGACATTAAGGGATCGATCGGCAAAAGGCCGTTTGCGGTCCTTGGAAGGCGAATGTTGGATTGATCGAGAGAGTAGTGGATGCGAGTTTAGACGCGCGGCTCCGCGACAGATTCCGCAAACTGCTCACGCAGATTGGAAGCGCCATGGGATAAAGCATTCCGCTCGTCTGCCAGGATTGGGCGAAGACCAAGGCAGCCAAAGGTTTCTTCTCGAATGACCGGGTCAGCGAAGTGGACATTCTGACCGGCAATTTCATTTCCAATCGACACGTGATCGTACCGCCGCTGTTAAAGATTTCGTTCTTGTGCCGCACGACACAACGGAGTTTAGCTATCAACGCGAGAAGTCAGAAGCGATCTGCATCACCAGAGCATAAACAGTGGGCGGGATAAGGCGGGTCGCCTCAGATCGCACACGGTTTGCGGCATCCTGATGCATTCGAGCTAACCTGGCGTTGACTGCGACTGAATTGGTGTGCTCGATGGCCTCGCCAACGGCAAACCAAAAGCAAGGCAGAAAACGCTCTCGCACTATCTGATCAAGAACGCCCGGCTCGGCGGTTATCTCGCCCGCGCCAGCGATCCGCCGATCCGCCGCTCGGCAATACAGTCATGTGGCGCCGGCTGTCACGCCACATCGACATCGCGCTGGGCGCCATGGTCGGAGGTGCGTGTTTCGGCAATTCCCGGACGGCGATTTCGGTAATTCGCGGACAGAGATTTCAGTAATTCCGGGACAGGGATTCCGCTAAATCGCGGACAGTTGCGGGAGGTTGGTTTTCGGGAGCGCCGTTCAGGCAATGTTCTCTCTCAAGCTGAGTTTGAGAGGGGCAATGCCGAGACGGAAGCAAGCGAAACGAACCACTGTGAAGGACCTACGATCGATCCTGAGGCTGACGTACGAGCAGGGCCTGTCGGTGCGGGCAGTCTCGGAACGGCTGCAGATCAGCAAGACCTCGGTTGCCACCTACCTGCTGCGGGCGCGCGAAGCGGGCTTGAGCTGGCCGCTGCCGCCGATTTGCGAGAGCGAGGCGGCGTTACAGCGGGCCTTGTTCCGGCGGGTCGGACGACCGCCGCAGGACTTGAGCGAGCCTGAGTGGCCACGGGTGGCGCAGGAACTCAAGCGGAAGGGCGTGACGCTGACGCTGCTTTGGCAGGAATACCGGATGGCTCATCCCGACGGCTACGGTTACACTTGGTTCTGCGAGAAGTTTGACGCCTATCGGCTGCGGGCGAACCCAACCTTCCGCCACCGCCACGCGGCGGGTGCGGTGATGCAGACCGACTATGCCGGCCCGACGGTGGAGGTGACCGATCCGCAAACCGGCGAGATCCGTCAGGCGCAGATATTTGTCGCGGTGCTCGGGGCCTCGTCGCTGACCTTCGCTATGGCGAGCTTCGGTCAGCGACTGCCAGATTGGATCGAAGGCCAGACCCGGGCCCTGTCGTACTTCGGCGGAGTCCCCAAGGCGATCGTCTGCGACAATCTGAAGGCCGGGGTCGTCAAGGCGTTATGGTTCGAGCCGACGCTCAACCAAACCTTTGCCGCCATGGCCGAGCACTACGACACGACGATTTTGCCGACCCGCAGCCGCAAGCCGCGCGACAAGGGCAAGGTTGAAGGCGCGGTGCTAATTGTTGAGCGCTGGATTCTGGCACGGCTGCGCCATCGGCGCTTCTTCAACCTGACCGATCTCAATGCCGCGATCGGCGGTTTGCTGGAGGAGCTAAACAATCGGCCGATGCGCCATATCGGCAAATCCCGCCGGCAGCTGTTCGAGGAGATCGAGCGCGAGGCGCTGGCGCCGCTGCCGAGCGAACCGTTCGAATACGCCGAGTGGAAAACGGCGAAGGTCCATCCCGATTATCACGTCGAAGTCGACAAGACCTTTTACTCGGTGCCGCACCGACTGATCGGCCGTCGGGTGGACGTCCGGCTCACGTATCGAGCCGTCGAGATCTTCCAGGATCACACGCGTGTCGCCAGCCATGTGCGCCGCTCTCAGCGCAGCGGCCATGTCACCGTGAACGAGCACATGCCCAAGGCCCATCAGCGTTACGCCAATATGACGCCGGCGAGTTTGATCAAGATGGCAGCGCGGGTCGGCGTCAACGCCGCCGCCCTGGTCGAGCGGATGATGCGTGAGCGCCCGCATCCCGAGCAGGGTTATCGCTCCGCCATGGGGATCATCGCCCTGGCGCGGCGCTACGAGCGCAATCGGCTGGAAGCGGCCTGTGAGAGGGCGCTCGCCATCAACGCGATCAATTACTCCTCCGTGAGCGCCATCCTCAAATCCGGGCTGGACCGCGCGAGCCCTGCCGCCGAGCCCATCAAAGCCACGCCCTCCCACGCCAACATCCGTGGCGGCGCCTATTATCAATGAAGGAAAGGAAGATCGTGATGCTGACCCACCCGACCCTCGACCAGATGCAGGCCGTCGGCCTTGCCGGAATGGCGGCCGCTTACCGGCAATTGGCCGAACAGGACAATGCCGCCGATCTCAGCCGCGACGAGTGGCTCGGCCTGATGCTAGATCGCGAAGCCGCCGTGCGCGCCGACCGGCGCCTGACCAATCGCCTCGCCGCAGCCAAGCTGCGCTTCGTCGACGCCTGTATCGAAGACGTCGACTTCGCGTCGCGCCGCGGCCTTGACCGGCGCAACACCCTCCAACTGGCGCAGGGCGCCTGGCTGAAAGCCCATGAGAACTTCATCATCACCGGCCTGACCGGGACTGGCAAAACCTGGCTGGCGTGCGCCTTCGGACGCCAGGCGGCCAGGCTCGATCATTCCGTCCATTATCTGCGGATGCCGCGCCTGTTCGAAGACCTCGCCATGGCCCGTCTCGATGGTCGCTTCCCGCGCCTCATCGATAGGCTCGCACGTGTCCAGTTGCTCATCCTCGACGACTGGGGCACCCACATCCTCAATGACCAGCAGCGCCTTGATCTCCTCGAAATCCTCGAATAGCGCTATAGGCGCAAATCGACCTTGATTACCGCCCAGCTGCCCGTTGCCCAATGGCACGACATGATCGGCGAGCCACCCATCGCAGACGCTATCCTCGACCGGTTCATCCACAACTCCCACCGCATCGCTCTCGAAGGCGACAGCATGCGAAGAAAAACAGCTGCGCGCCCCTTGACCAACGTCGAAAACAGCGAAACGAATACCAACCGACTTCAACAATCAGGCAACCAAAAGCCAGCGCCGCCACGCTGTCCGCGATTTAGCGAAACTGCTGTCCGTCAGTTAGCGAAACCACTGTCCCGTTTTTGCGAAATGCGCAGTCGGAGGAGACTTTGTGGGTAATTGAAAGCCTCACCGGATGCTTACCTCGCCGGTTACTGGCACGCCGTTCTGCGGCGAGCTCACCGACAACGCCATCGCTATCAGTATGGACGGCCGAGGTGCCTGGCAGGACAACGTGTTCGTTGAGCGGCTGTGGCGCAGCGTCCAGTACGAGGAGTTTTATCTGCGGGCCTACGAGAACGTCAGCGAAGCTCGTGACTCGTCGGCCCTACAATTCTACAATTGTCGCCCCCACATTCGAGCCTTGATGGCAGTACACCGGATCAAGCCTATTTTGACCTCGCTGCCCCTCCGCACGGCAGCCTAACCCCGGCAGAGGCTCCACTTATCGACGCGGAAATTCTGTTCAGACAACCGGGACCGGCTCAGCCGTCAGCGGCGCCCATGAGAGCTTAGAAATAACTACCGCGAAACCCTCTTGACAAGCTCTCAGTCCCTGAACACCAGGACTCGAAAAACTGCCAGCTTGCGCGTCTTGGTGTTTCTCCCTGGTTCGCACCCCGAAAAGTGACGCAGCGCATAGAACATAAAACATCAGGAAACTCTTAAGAGCCGTGTAAGCCCGTGAACGTCTCGTAGCTGCTCAATCCCGAGCGCAGCTTCGATCACTTCGTCCGCGCGTCTACTTGATAGACCACTGATCGAACGAAATTTCTTAATTACGTCTCCGTCCCCGTATGCCGTTCTGCTCGTCCACGGATCTCCCAACGCAAATTCCGTTTCAGCCTCAAAGTGCTTCCCGTCTCGCATTATGACCGTGGCACGAGCAGGCATATTTCGCAATTGGCCCTTAACAATATGATCCAAGTAACAGTCGGCATCGTCCCAATGCTCCACGATAACGCGTTCTCTAAGCTCCTGTACCGCTTCATTTCTGTCATGCTCGTCGTCCAACCAAGTGCTGATTGGCATGCCGAGCAGGATCATCGCAACTGCGTGTGGGATACTATACTGACGCGACACCCAAGTAACAGGCCGGGTGTTTGCGAAGCGGGCCCCGGAGAGTAGCACGTTTGTAGCAATTACCACCCGCTCCACACCTGCGGGATCTACATCCGCGCTATCGATGGCTTCCAACAGCGCTGTGAGCGGATGATGCATCCAGCGACACGTTGGCCACGGCTTATAGGTAATATCCGACAACATCCACCGCGCACCTAGATCTCCAACTAGCAGATCCGAATCGAAATGATGTGTACCGCACATTCGGATTAGACCAGGCTGGTCGTCAAATATGGCGGATAGTCCAGTCGCGCCAAATGTGGCTGAGCGTGCGGCGAAGACTCCCGCAAGCACCGCCCAGCCGGCATCTTGGTATTTGGAATGGGGCAACTCCGTCGATTTGCCGGGCCACATATTTGGCAACGGAGTATTCGAACCGGCTATCCCAAGCGTCTGCCGTGCCAAAGCTTCGTCCTGCAAACCGAGTCGAATCGCAACTCCCGCTCCCGCAAACGCAGTGGAAACGGAAAAATGGTACAGCCGACCGATTGCACCGAACATGTGCGCTCCGCAAGCACTAGCCACGCGCCCTCCAAGCTCATATCCCGCAATCACCGCCTGTAAGAACTCTGCACCACTCGCATTTTGCTCCTCTGCCAACGCGAGCGCCGCAGCAACGGTGGCTCCCCCGAAATGGTGCCCGACGGGGAACGTTTCATCGAGGTCCATGCAGTTTGCAAGACGGCCATTCGCATACAATGCTCCCGCCGTGCTTCCGCGTCGATCGCATCCAATGATAGTTGCAACGTCGCCAGCCCCTAGGAACTCTGCCATCTGCACCGAGACCGGCGCAATACACGTTCGCGCGGCCAACAACATGCAGCCGATCGAGTCTAGCAAAAGACGACGTGCCTCCGATTGGACCTTAGCTGGGACACTGACCAAGTCTAAGTTCGAAATAAATCGCGCGAGTGCTCCAGTCATATCTGTGCGGTGATCGTCCATTGGCTAATCCTGAGCAAGGTCCTGCTCCTAGCGGGTGCAATCACTATGCCATTCCATGTCCGCCCTGACCGTTGCTATTGCGCACCCCCAGAAGAACGACTACCCACAACGACGTTCACTGTCGGCAGTTGGATCGACAAACACGTTGCGAGCCGTCCCTGACAGGTGGACGGCAACAGCGAGGCTCATTTGCCCTTTCGTGACACTCACCTAATCATCGCATTCTCGAAACATCCTGCAAACGAGCACTTGTGCCCGCGAAACAAGAAGGATCGCGTATATTACTGTCCCGATTAGCAGGCCCGTCCATATGCCAATAACGCCCAATCTCAACTTCAACCCAAGTACGTAGCTGATGATAACACCAATCAGCCAGTAAGCTATGCCAGCGTAAAGTGGTATCATTCGCGTATCCTGTAGGCCTCGCAGGCTGCCCGCGGCTACGTTATGTACAGCAGTCGGTATAAGACCACACACACTCACCAACAAGAGGTCCGCAGCAAGGTTAATTGCGAGATCGATTTCGGGAGCGCCGGAATGCAAAAAGTAGTGCGCTATTTTGAACCTGGTAGCAACCACACAAACAGCTAGCGTTGCAGAGCACACAATGGCGAGCAACATTGCAGCCAAGCTTGCACGTCTCATTCCATGACCATCATGGCGGCCTACGGCTTCGGCAACGCGTACCGCTGTAGCCATACTGATCCCAAACGACATCAAAGCAGCAATCGACGCGACCTGGAGCGAGATCTGGTGGGCGGCAGCTGCATTGCTGCCGATGGCCCCCGCTAACAGTCCTGCAACCGAATACGCGCCATAGGTGAGCGCAGACGTCAATGAAATCGGCGCTCCAACAGCGATAAGCCGCCACATAAGCATCCAATCGATTAACCACCAATGCAACGCCAATCGATAGGCCCTGATAGGGCGGCAGCTTGTGATGAACCAGACTCCAGCGAGGAACATTGTCCAGTTGATAACTGCAGTCGCGAGCCCGGCACCAAGAAGGGGTTGGCAGGCAAAGCCGATTCTCCCATGAATCAGCAGGTACACGAGCAGAGCATTAGTCGGGATCGCCGCAAGCGTGATCCAAAGCGACGGTTGTGGCCGGTGAGCTGCGTCCATGACGTTCCGAATGGCTTGAAATGACAGCGCTGGCACAGCACCCCAACACAGCCCTGACAGATATTGCTGACTAAGCCGCGCCACATCCGGCGCCTGGCCGAGGCGCAGTAGTACCTGCTCAGCATGGGTTGCTAGAGCAATCAAGGGCAACGAGAGCGCTAGAGCCAACAACAAACCAGTGCGCAGCGCGCCTCTTATTGACTCCAGCTTCCCGGCGGCGCACGCCTGCGCGACGACTGGAGCAATCGGAGCTAAAACTCCTAAAGCGATCGCAAACGTCGTAAGATACACCCTTCCAGCGACTGCGACAGCTGCGAGCGCATCAATGCTGATGCCCCCGATAAGGAGCATATCGGTCATGGTCATCGCGGCCTGCCCCAGCTGTATTGCAACAATTGGAAAAGCGATCTTCGCCGTTTCGCCAACTTCGGCGATCAGCTGCCAAATAGCGCCAGACGCCGCAGCGTTCCGGGGCACGTGGCCCGACAGTTGTCGCCGAGCCGCCTCTATTGTTCTACCAATCCGCTCCCTAAAAGGATCACTCTCGCGTGGACTTAGCATTTGATAGATGAACCATACTCGACTTCTGAAGCTCTGCCTCACGAGCACTCCTCAAGGGCCCGGGGCAGGGCCGCTCCCTATGCAGACCACGTCGATGGGCTGACGACGTGGTCTTCTGTGCGACCGGTATCAACGGGGTAGCCACGTTCCGACGCTGAGTTCGCGTGCTTTTCTGATCGCTAACTCCGCCAACGCTAGATCTGCGACTACAAATCCGCGAAAGCCAAACAGAGCTCTAATCGGATTGGCGTGACTTGGCACGTCTGAAACAAGATGCGCGAGATCGTCCTGGTATTTTATGGACTCCACAGGGCGATCTGAGTCGTCTATCGGCGAGGAAAACTGCGCGAGGCTGTCGGTGATAATCCTATCGAAGGCACTGAGTGTCTCAGGCCGCCAGCTCCTGCCTCCATCCACAGCTGATGCAAACGATGATAAAGGCATCAAACGTGCATCCAGAAACGCTTTCAATTGGGGGGAACTGGGAACCGTGGAGATCACGATCTGGCTTCCACTCAAAAGCTCATCGGGCCCGTCCAATATCGCTGGGACAAGCTTCTTTTCTGCCGCCATGACCGCAAGCCTCTCCGCAGACCGCGCAGTCCGACTCAGAAGGTTGACCCTTCGGATAGACGGGAATAGGTCCGCGAACGCATGGAGGTGACTAAGCGCCTGTAACCCACACCCGACGAGGCCAATCGTGTGTGGGGCGCCGGGCGCGAGATAAGCGGCTGCGGCGGCCGACATTGCAGCTGTTCTCAACAACGTTATGGAATTTGCGTCGAGTACGGCAACCGGTACTCCTGTCTTGAAGTCACTTACGCAGACGAGACCATTGATTCCTGATGGCCCATTGGGATCTTCGACCGGAACAACGGCCACTGCCTTCATGGTCGCGAGTTGGCTACTCTTTGAAGCTGAACTCATCGAGATGAACCATCCTCCCGAGTCGCTCCGGATAGACGATTTTGGAAGACCTATATTTCGACCCGCCGCGTTGTCACGGAAGCCCTTGATAATTGCCTCCCGTGCCTCGCGTGGTGAAATCTCCAATGCTTGAACGTCGGCGTTCGATAGGTAAAGCAGCTGGGAGCTCATAACGGATCCTTTCTGACCATTGCACACTGCCGACGGACTTCAGGCGCCCTAAGCGGCACGCTCAGAGGGGGGCAAGTTGCCATGTCCGAGTGTGAGCCAATTGGCCCCCTCAAACTTTCTTCCATCGGCTATCCCGCGGAGACCGGGGCGAAACGGTTGTACCTCGCGCATCGTCACGCAGTGCAAATTGTGCAGCAAAGATCATGCCACCAGCCACAAATCGTCTTCAGATCGCGGCCGCGCACGATGTCGCGGTTTTAGGTGCTGGCGAAGGCCGCCCCGCCGAATGAGGCGTATTGTTGAGAACTGTTCTTATGGAAAGTTATAGCGCAGTGCCGAAGTCGAGCGGCTTGAGGTGGTGGACGTGGGCCGGCGGCGGCGCGCGTCCTTGGATGAGAAGCTCAAGATAGTCCTGGAGAGCTTGCAGGCGCTGAGCCAGGGTTGCGGCAACAGCACGTCGATGTGGCCTTTCGCGCTCATTGTCGCTGAGATAGCGACGGTCGTTGCGGCCTGACCCGAGGGATGGCGGCGATCAACCTGGAGTCATCGACGTCTTGTCCAGTCGCGCCTTCCAACAGCGCTTCAAGCGAGACCCGCGCGGCGGCGACATATGTGTTCCGGGACAGGGGCGGCAAGCTTATCAAGATCCTTTGGGCCGATGGACTGGGCATATCGCTCTATGCCAAGCGGTTTGAACGCGGCCGCTTTCTGTCACCGTCGTTGGCTGATGGCTGGTGACAATCACCCGAGCCCAGCTTGGCTAACTGCTGGAGGGCATCCACTGGCGAATGCCACAACAGACCTTACGACCGCAGGCGGCTGGCTGATCGCGGGGATCTGAATCGGGGCACGATCAGCGGTCCGGACAAAGACCGCGCCTTGTGATTCTCTGGTCGGCGATGGGCACGGACGATTCTCTTTCCGACGTTGTGACCGCGCCGCAGGCGATGCTGCGCGCCGAGCGAGCGGCCCGGTTGGCCGCGGAAGCCGAGGCCAGGCGGGGAGCTTGCTGATCGAGAAGCTCAAGCTCACGATCAAGAAGTCGCGGCGCGAGTAGTTCGGACAGCCCCCGAGCGCGGCGCATTGCTGGAGCAACTCGAGCTGCAGCTGGCCGACCTGGAGGAGAACGCGGCGCAAGCTGAGACCGCGGCGCAGATGATAGCAGTGCCATCGTTCGACCGCCGCAAGTCTGTAGTGCGTCGATCTGGATGGGAAGGCGCGCGCGGCAAGCTGGATGGCGAGCCAGTATCGCGGCGAGGTCATGATTGCCACACAGATTGTCGCGCCCAAGAGTTTTGTTGAAGCCTGATTGTCACGGAGCGTCAATCAGCGACGGTTTGGGTGCCGCGGGCGGCCGTCCCGGACCGCGTTTTCGATCGGACGCGGCGCGCCTGCGATAGCTCTCGATGTTTATCTCCACGATGGGTGGCGTGGTGAATGATACGATCGATGGCGACGAGCGTCATGGCGGCGTCCGGGAAGACCTTATTCCATTCGCCGAATGGCTGATTGGCGGTGATCAGCATCGAGCAGCGCTCGTAGCTTGCGCTGATGAGTGCAAGCTGATGAGCTCAAACAGCGCGTGGGTCTCGGCCTGTGAGCTGCTGCCGGCTTGATGGACACTGCGATTGTGTGTTTTATCGAGAGCCAGAGGTAGGTCATGCAGAGACGAAAGTTCAGTCGAGAGTTCAAGGTCGAGGCGGTCAAGCTCGGCAGGGAACGAGGGGTCTCGGCGGCGCAAGCGGGCCGAGACCTGGACGTTGATGAGAATGTGCTGCGCAAATGGGTCAATGAGTTCGGCTCTGACCCGGTGCAGGCCTTTCCTGGCCACGGGCAGATGAAGGCTGAGCAGCAGGAGATCGAGCGGTTGCGCCGCGAGGTCGCCAAATTGAAGGCCGAGCGGAATATCCTAAAATGGGCGGCAGCCTTCTTTCGCGAAGGAAGGGACATGAAGTTCGTCTTCGTCGCACCGGGCGATTTGGCCGGTGGCATGGCTATCCGACGCGCTGAGGGTTTCGGCGGGTCAAGGCAAGCTTTATTGCCAGCGACCGGACCTACGGCGCACGGCGCGTCTGGAGAGACCTTCTGGCAGACGGCTTCGAGTGCGGTCTGCATCGGATCGAGCGGCTGATGCGCCTGCAGGCCTGGCGGGCGAGGCCAAGGCGCCGGTGCTTACCGAAGGACGAAGGCGATCGTCAGATAGCGAACGTGCCGGCGAACCTTCTGGATCGTCAGTGAGCTGCCGAACCAGAAGTGGATCGCCGACTTCACCTACATCTGGACCGCCAAAGGCTGGCTCTACGTGTCAGCCGTGATCGACCTGTTCTCGCGCCGTGTGGTCGGCCGGTCGATGAGCTCCAGTATGACACCGTAATTGGTTGCGGACGCGCTGTTGATGGTAGTCTGGCGGCGCGGCAAACCGGATGCTCTCATGCATCATTCCGATCGCCGCAGCCAATACTTCAGCGAACAGTTCCAGCGCCTGATGACTGACAGCGGGATTGTTTGCAGCACGAGCCGATCCGGCAATGTGTGGGACAACGCCGCGATGGAGAGCTTCTTCTCTTCGTTGAAGACCGAGCGCACCGAACGCAAGACTGATCGCACCAGGAACGAGGCAAGAGCAGATGTGTTCGACTAGATCGAGCGGTTCTATAACGCGGTCGGACGTCATTCGACGATCGGATACCTCAGCTCAGTTGAGTTCGAGCGCGTGGTCGGATTCGCTTAACCGGGTGTCCATCAAACCGGCAGGAGCTCAAACCGGGCTGAGATAGCCGATAGCCCTCGCGCGGGAACAGCCTGTCCCGATAGACCAGATTGAGAAGTGCTCTTAGCTTGCGCCGCAGGGAATGTATCACGTGCCGATAATCGACGACCTGGTCGTGTTTGCCGTTGGGATGCGGCCGCCCGCGCGGCAAAGTCAGAAGATACGTGCCACCAACGAACACGTCGAGGTGATCGTCGTAGAGGCGGCCCGCAGCCGGTGGCCGATCGGGCGCGATGACCGGTGTTGTAGAACACCGCAGCGTGAGGCCGCCGGATGACGTCACGCGGACGATCACCTGTTCGTAGCCGGAGGTGCGGCGGTCAGGCAGCCCCTGCAACACCACGCGCTCGCTATCAATCCGCTTGGCGTTGCGGGCATTGCGGCGGCTGACTATCTCGTCGATGAAGGCGCGATAGGTGGCAAGATCGTCGAAGTTGACATTACGCGCAGCAGTAAGGCGTCCGCGATTGCTCGCTTGAGATGACCGTGAGGCCCTTCGATCGAGCCGTTCTCGTGGGCGACGCCTCGATTGTTGCGGGAAGGCCTCATGCCGTAGTGGTCACAAAGGGCCTCGTGTCGCAGCGTCAGACCGTCGCGTGCATCGCGATCGAGATTGCAGAATGCGGCGGACAGACTGTCGGTCCGATGCTACCGGGGCGCTCCACCGAGCGACCAGAGGGCATTCTGCAGGCCTTCGGCCAGGGCAACGAAGCTCTCACCGCCAAACACGACGTGGGCGTGCTCGAAGCCGCAAGAGGCCAAACGGCAGTAATAGAGAAAATGATCCAGCAGGACCCCTGTGCAATGGTCACACCCAAATCGCCCATGTCTGTGAAGTCGGAGAGGCCGAGCTGGCCGGGGCTCATGGGTCTGGCGGAAGATTACCTCCTGCTCCTCGCCGTGGATCATCCGCCAGGCACGGATACGGCTTTCAAGGGTATGATGGATACCGCTGCCGAGATCCGGATGACGTCGGAGCATCTCCTCGAAGATCGCCACCGGACGTAAGCCAAGCGACGCCTTCAGGACCGGGACGCTCTCAGTCTCGAACACTTCGCTCAACGGGTCCGGTCCTCGCCGGCCGCATGGAGCCTTCCTCTGCGATGGAAGTGGGGAGCCTCTCTCGATCCGATAGGCGTCGATGCACTGACTGACGCCTTGGCCGCCACCACTGGCGGACGATCAGTCTGACGGATCTCATGTACAGCCTCATCTGGTGATCTGTGATGTCGGCCGGGCAAGCGAGTGATTGCTCCTGGCGGAAAACCCACTTGCATAACCTGCCGGCCGCGATCACCAGTCGGCACGATCCCTCGCGGACCGCGTAGACGCCGGCTCTCTCGCATCCGATTGCGCGCGGGCCTGGGGGGCCTAAGCTGCTAGCCCATGTCCTGTTCGCCAAGTACGGCCTGCACCTGCCGCTCATCGTCAGAGCGACGTCTACCAGCGTGAAAGCATTAATCTCCTGCTCGCCATCGAGCGCGAGATTAACGGTCTTTCTTCGCCGGAACATTTGCGTGTGCGCCAGGAGCATAGCCGCCCTCTGATCGTCGAGCTGGAGGCGTGGTTGCGCGAGCAGCGCGCCAAGCTCTCCAGGAACAACGGCACGACCAAAGCGATCATTTACGGCCTCAGTGGCTGGGATGCATTTAGCCGCTTCAATGATGACGGACGGCTTTGCATGTAACAATGCTGCTGAGCGTGAGCTCCGGGCGTTCGCCGTGGGGCGAACGAATTGAACCTTCGCTGGGTCCCACGAGGGCGGCCGGCGCGCGGCTACCATCTAGAGCCTCATCGCCTCTGCCAAGCTCAATGACATTGACACGCAGGCTTGGCTTGCCGACGTGCTGGCGGCCTAGCGGATCATCCCTCCAAGCGCATCCACGACTAATGCCCTGGAGCTGGCGACCTCAGGACGACGCTCAGGCAGCATTTATTAGCGCTTCGCTGCCCATCCTAGGCTCGATAAGCGCGCCCCCCGTGCGGCGATCGTCGTACGAAAACACGCCGATGACTAATTGAGTATTTAGATGAAGACCTTGGAAGCCGCCCTTTCCCGCGCCCGCACGAGCCTCGAGTCTGGCGAGCTATCTCACATTCTCGGCCGCCGTATCGCCTTTCCTACGGAAAGCCAGAATCCGGAGCGAGCCAATGTTCTGCGTCACTACCTAGTCGATGAAATAGGGCCGTCATTTGCTGAAATGGGATTCAAGTGGAAGCTCATTGAGCATCCAAAAGCCAAGGGATCCTTCCTGCTCGCAGAGCGGATCGAGTCGCCAGAAATGCCGATTGTATTCAGCCACGGCCACGGCGACGTGATTCTTGGTCTAGACGATGAATGGAACGCGGCGTTGACGCCTTGGCACCTGACCGAATGTGACGGGCGTTGGTATGGTCGCGGTGTTGCGGATAACAAAGGGCAGCACACCATCAACATGGAAGCGATGAAACATGTGATCGCCACGCGCGGTCGGCTTGGCTTCAACGCAGAATTCCTGATTGAGATGGGCGCGGAGGTCGGTTCGCCGGTTCAAGTGAGATCTGCAGTGAACATTGCGAGGAGATGAGTGCCGACGTGATGATCGCTTCAGATGGTCCTCGCTTGCAGGCTGATCGTCCAACCCTTAGGCTCGGATCGCGAGGCTGCTTCAATTGTGATATGACGATCGAGTCGCGCGCACGAGCGCACCATTCGGGCAATTGGGGAGGGTTAATCTCAAGTCCCGGAATCCAGCTTGCAAATGCCATCGCCACGATCTGCTCGGCGACAGGGCAAATCCGCATCTCAGACTGGGTGCCAAGCGAAGTTCCCCCTTCAGTTCGCCGAGTTCTAGCTGATTGTGATGTGAACCCTGGAGAGGGCGGACCCGAGATCGACTCACGGTGGGGCGAGCCCGGCCTTACGCCAGCTGAGCGTCTGATCGGGTGGCCAGCTTCGAAGTTCTCGCGTTCAAGACAGGCAATCCTGACCAGCCTATGAACGCCATTCCCTCGCGCGCCTGGGCTCGCTGCCATTTGCGCTTCCCAGTGGGTGTAGACGCGGAGGGGATCCTCCCAGCGCTAGGCCGGCATTTGGACCGACATGGTTTTAAGCACGTGAAGATCCAAAGAAAACACGAGCCAGTGGATCTGCCGACGCGACTGAACCCGGAGGACGCGTGGGTTCAATGGGCCGCCGCGTCAATTCGCGCGCGCCAGCGCAAAAACAATTACGGTGCTCCCCAACAGCGCTGGTTCTTTTCCTAATTACATTTTCGCCGAGATCCTGGGCCTGCGCACCCTCTGGGTCAATCACTCCTATGGCACTTGCTCGCAGCACGCACCGAACGAGCATTTACCAGTGCAGTTGGTTCGTGAGGCACTGGACATCATGACCTCTCTTTTTGGGGACCTTGGCTCCCGAGACACCCCAAAGGTTTGGAGCTTGAAAGCCTCGCATCCTTAGTTAGCCAAGAGGTGGGCGCCGAAGCGATTGATCAAGGCGCATCGCGAGCCCGGCCAAGTCATCATAGACAAAAGAGTGCGAGGCATTTCTTCCACGCGCCGCGTCACCACAAACCAAGGAGACCGATCACGATGATTCTTGAAGGTGCAAAACAAGTTGCTCCGCTTGTCTTTTCCGACAGTTACGCGGAGGCAAGACAACACTTCTTGGCGGTAGCACCCAAAGCCAGACCATATCCATGCAGCGCAAAGGGCCCCTCGGGCGAAGCCCTCTTCACAGATGCTGCATATTTTGGGGACCCGATTGGAGTGCACCCCTATCGTGAGACACGATGACCGGGGACAGTTGGGTCCGCCGTCCTAGAGTGGGTGGGGGGGTTGAGCGATGGGGGCCGCTCTGCGGGGCTGCTGCGCAGCAGCCCCGCAGAGCGGTAAAGTTTGTTCGAACTCGGCGGGGGCCCGGTAGGCCAGCGCCGAGTGCAGGCGTTGTCGGTTGTACACCTCCTCGATGAAGTTGCCGATGGCATTTCTGGCATGCTGCGCATCGCGGTAGGTCTGGCCGTTGACCTCCTCCGTTTTAAGGGTCTTCATGAAGCTCTCCGCCTTGGCATTGTCGTAGGGATTGCCGACCCGGCTCATGCTGGCGACAATGTCGTGCTGCTGCAGCAGTTCGGTGTAGTCGGCGCAGGCATATTGGGTGCCGCGGTCGGAATGGTGGATCAGGCTGCCGGGCATCGGCCGGCGCGCCTCGATCGCCATCGCGAGGGCTGCGATCGCAAGACTTGCCTCGAGGTGCGTTTCCAGCGCCCAGCCAACCACGCGCCGGCTGAAGGCATCGATCACCACGGCAAGATAGACGAACTCTTCCCCCAGCCGGATGTAGGTGAGGTCCGCTACCCAGAGCTGGTCAAGGCCATTTGGCATCATGCCGCGGGCAAGGTTCGCCACCACGCGCCAGCCATGGCGCGAGTCTGTCGTGACGGGCACAAACGGCTTTTGCCGCAGGCACAACAGGTTATCCTGCTGCATCAGGCGCAGCACGCGTTTGCTGTTCACAGCAAAGCCTTCCCGGCGCAGCAGAGCCGTGATCCGGCGATAGCCATAATGCCGGTGCGCCAGCGCCAGCCGCTGGATCGCGTCCCGCACCTCGGTCTCTTCCGCACGCGGGGCGGAGGCCGCCCAGTGCCGGTAATAGCCGGCGCGGCTGACGCCGGCCAGCGCGCACATCCGATCAATCGTGAGTTCGCCTTGCGACAGGGGGGCCGTCATCGCTTGGATGACCGCGTAGATCCCGTTGCGCCAGGTCCGGCGTTCGGCCGCCGTGCTTCCCTGACCCGCCGCAAGGCTTGTCGAAAACAATCCAGTTCGATCTGCTGCTGGCCGACTTTGCGTTCGAGCTCTGCAATTCGCTCCGGCGCGGCGGGATCACCAGCCGTGACCTCGCGCGCCCGCTTCTTCACTTTCGCCGTCACGACGCCATCGCCCTTGCGAGGCCGCCCCAGCGGGCGAAGCGCTTCCGCCCCGCCCGCCCGGAACAGCTTGCGCCACGAATAGAGATCTTTACGCAGCACTGTCAGTTCGTCTGACAGCGCCCTGACCGTCTCGCCCGCCAACATCTGGCGGACCGCCTCAAGCTTGAATTCTCGATCGAACTTACGGGGAGATTTGTTGGGCATCCGTTCTCCTTTAGAGAACTGTCCCCGGTTTTTCTTGTCTCACTTTTGGGGTGCACTCCAGATGCCAAGAAGCTGCTGATCCTCTTTTCCGCCACGCACGGCCCAGAAGGGTACTGCGGCTCTGCGAGCCAACTGCTGTTCATCGAATCGAACCTGGCGGCAGCGCTACCACGCTCGACAGGCGTTCTCATGGTCCACGCCCTAAAATGCTATGGTTTGCCTGGAATCCCCGGGTGACTGCGGAGGGCTGCGATCTCAATCGACACTTCGTTGACTTTTCCAGGCCGCTTCCAGCAAACCCCCGATACGACGATTTGGCACAGCACTTCGTTCCGCCGGATCTTTCTGAAGACACGCTTCGACGTGCCGATGCAGTGATCGCAGAGTATCGAAGAACGCACGGCGAGCTTGCATTTCGGATGGCGCGGCAATCCGCTCAGCACACCGATCCTGGTGGCATCTTTTACCGCGGGATTGGACCGACCGAAGCAAGGCGCACGCTGGAACAAATCGCGGAGGATTTTGACGTGGGGGCCCGGGATCGTGTCATCATCGTCGACTATCACAGCTGCCTTGGCCCCTATGGCTGCGGGGAGCTACAAACGGAGGAAGTCTCGGGGTTGGATGGGCACGAGCGTGCCGTAAGGATCTTCGGCCCATCGGCGACGTCGCCAATCCTTGGGACCTCCGCTGCGACCTCGCTCTACGGGACACAAGATGATTTCTGGGAGGGCGCTCTGGGTGATCGGCACACCTACATTTGTCTGGAGTATGGGACATATTCTCCCGAAGTCCTTGCGGAAGGCAGGCGCAAAGAGCAGTGGTTGTTCGTCCATCGTCCGCAAGACGGAGATTCAGAACTTACCCGCGCGATCCGCAACGCTACAAAGAATAACTCTTATCCGCAAAGGATGGACTGGAAGGAGATGGTTGCCTGGAGGTCGCATATGGTCCACCGCCAGGCTCTGGAAGCGTTTACGACATGAGCGTGAACGGGGAACACTGGGTGATCTCGCGCGTCATGGAAACGCCCCCTTAGCATCACGAGGATTTGCCTCCTCCGTGGATAGCTGAGGCGAAAGTGAATGAAACGGGGACGTATCGCTGAAAGGCGGGGCAACTGATGAAGATGCCGGATGGCGTCGCGGAATGATGCGCTTGAGGCGTGCGGGTGGCGTGTGAAGCGGATTGCGGGTGGCTGGGGGTTCCGGCCATCAGGCTTTAAAAGGCCGCATGGCGGCGGGCGGGATGAAGCCGTTCAACGCGCTAGAGCTGCCCAAGCATCTCGATGGCCGTCAGGGTTGCCTGCGTGAGAGGCGCATTCGGCATCCGCGCAAAGCCGACGTGGTCCGAAAGGGCCTGTTGGCAGAGAACGGCGTAGCGTGTGATCTTCCCCCGAAACGTGGACGGGGTTAAGCTACTTTTTGCTCCATCTCGATCGGGGCGATATATCCGATGGCGGAATGAAGCCGGGTCCGATTGTGGAAGCCCTCGATGAAGCCGAAGATATCGCGCTGGGCCTCGGCTCGGGTGCTGTATTGGCGATGATGTACGAGCGCGGTCTTCAGGTTGGAAGAAGCTCTCCATTGGTGCGTTGTCGTCACAGTCGGCTTTGCGGCTCATTGATGCGGTGATGCCAGCGGCTGCCAGGGCTGTACGGTCGTGGTGTGAGGCGTATTGGGCGGATTGCAAGGGTCGTCGCAACACCAGTTGTTTTCACTCATGACAGCAATCCGTCAAGCGCTTCTGCCGACGTTTTCCAGCCTAGTGTCTTTCTGGGTCGCGCATTGAGGGCCGCTGCCACAGCGGATATCTCAGCGGCGCTGAGGAAGCTCAGGTCTGTGCCTTTCGGGACGTACTGCCGCAGCAACCCGTTGGTATTCTCGTTAGTACCGAGCCGCCAAACGGCTTTGCGGGTCGCAGAAGTACACCTGGATACCCGCATCGATCTTGAGACGATCGTGCTGGGCCATTTCCGCTCCCTGATCCCAGGTCAGCGAGCGACGCAGTTCTTCGGGCAAGGTGATGATTGTGCGCGTGATCGCGTCGCGCACGGCTTCGGCCCAGCGTCCCGCGAGCGCGGGCCGTTCTTCACGCGCGGAGCTTCACCATGCCCTACCAACCGGGGAATAGCATCGTGAAGCGCGTCGTACGCTTGACCAGCGTGCCGATTGCCGAACTGCCAAGACCGAGGATGAGGTCTCCCTCCCAATGTCCCGGCACGGCTCGATCGGTCGCGTCAGCGTGGCGCTCACTAATCATGATCTCCGGCGAGACGAAGCCCTTGCCCCGCCTGCGTACGCGCCACCTGGGCACGCGCAACACGCTTCCAGTTTGCAAGCTGGCCGTCAGTTCGCTGCGTAGTACACCGCGGTCCTGAACGAAGAGAGCCTGATAGATGGCTTCGTGGCTGATGCGCATCGGCTTGTCGTCCGCGAAGTTGATCGGCAAGCGTCGGTCAATCTGCTCAGGGCTCCATGCTTTGGCCCATCGTCGATCCTTTTGCCGGCCGATGTCGGCGGCCGCTCCACCGAACGGTGGGGTCAGCAGTATAAGCTCCGCTCGGGGCTACCACAGCGCCGGTAAGTCTCTCCTCCACATAAGCGCGCAAGGCTGCGTTGGGCGCAAGCTTGGTCGGCTTGGGCCGGCGAGCAGATCGGTCTGCATGCCATTGGGCAGTTGTTGCCCGATAATCCAACCCGCCGCCGCGGGTGGCCGCGTTTCGCCGCATTTCACGGGAGATCGTCGAAGCAGCGCGTCCCCAGCGACGCCCAATCTCCCGTATGGAATGGCCCTGCACCTTTAGAAGGGCGATTTCCTCGCGGGTCAACCAATGAAAGATAGCGCCCAGAGGGAGGCTTGGCCGAAGATCTGAACATTGCTGGTGGCGTACCCCTGTCTTTCGGAACAATCTGCTTCCGACAGGTTGCGATAACCCGGCCTCAAACTCAGCATCTTCGGTACTCTGCCCCTGTGGCAATCGCCTTCCAAACTCTATTCAGCTCATCGCGTCGCAGACGGCCGGCCTGGCGATGGCAATGGCGCTCGTCGCGCCCGCGCCGAGCCTCGACTTACAACTTTCATCGCAACCTCCAAGTTCAGAGTGTCGCGACGACCGTTTGAATCCGCCTTGCACCCCGCGATCGGAGTGATGGGTCAACCCTGCGCCCGGCTGCCGCTGATGGATGACCATCGTATAGCGCGACGATCGCGGCGCCGAGATGAGTCTTGCCGCCGCCGGGTGGACCGAACAGAAGCAGATTGGCGCCGGCCTTCAACCAGGCGTCGCCGGCGGCGAGCGCCATCGCCTGTGCCTTTGACAGCATCGGCACGCTTTCGAGGTCGAAGGTGGCGAGCGTCTTGCCGGCGGGCAAACGCGCTTCCACCATGTGTCGCTCGATGCGTCGGCGGGTACGATCGGCTGCCTCGTGCTCGGCAAGGGCGGCGAGGAAGCGGGCGGCAGGCCAGCCTTCCTTGTCCGATTGCGCGGCGAGCTTCAGCCAGATCGCCTTGACGCCCGGCAGGCGAAGCTCATTGAGGAGCAGCTCGACGCGGACAGCATCGACGGATGTCGTCATACCGGTCATGCTGCTTCTCCCAGGTTCGAGTGGGTCGACACGATGCTAACGGAGGCCAGCTCATCGTAGACGTCGAGCGGCGCCAGTTTGACGGCGACACCCGGGATCGAGCTCGCCTCGGGCCGGAAGCGATCGCGCAGTACGGCAAGATCGGGTAACCGTCCGGCATCAAGATCGATCGCGATCGCCTCGGCGAGGCCGGCTTCGCAGGCTCGCTCTTGAGCCAATGCCAGAAGCTCAACCGTCACCTTGCAGGCGCGCCGGTCGTCACCGTGTTCCCGAAAGGCCTCGAACAGACGTTTGTAGGCTGCGCGCGGGAAGAGCTGGTCGCGATAGACGAGGTTGAGGAGCGCCATCGGCTTGCGCCGCAGGGCATGTATAACGTGCCGGTAATCGACGACATGCCCGCCCTGGGTCTCCGATACTGGCCGACCGCGCCGCAGCGTCACGACCGGCGTGACGCCGAGGAAGCATTCGAGCCGGTCGTCGAAGATGCGCACACGCAGGCGATGGCTCAAGCGCAAGCACGTGACGCTGTCGATTGTGTGGGAGGAGTACATCGCCGGCGAACCCGGCGGGTATCGTTGTTAGCGGTTCTGCGTCTCTACCGGGCCTGGGAAGGCAGGCTGTCGGTGACGATGCGCCAGTCGCATGCGGCCGACGACAAGCTGTTCATCGACTATGCCGGCGACGGCCTGCCGGTGGTAATCGACCGGTTCGCCGGCGAACCGCGCACCGCGCAGATCTTCGTCGCGGTGCTGGGCGCATCGAGCTTCACCTACGCTCAGGCGACCTGGAGGCAGGGCCTCGCCGACTGGATCAGCGGGCACGTCGGCGCCTTCGAGGCAATCGGCGGTGTGCCGGCACTGCTGGTGCCGGACAACACGCGGTGATCGAGACCTGCCTCTACGATCCGCAGACCAACCGCAGCTATGCCGACGTAGCGGCCGGCGCGTCGTCTCCGCCTTCATCGCCACCGCGTTCGCCCAAGACGATGCCGAGGCCGCTCGCACCCAGTGGCGCAAGGTCGCTGACCAGCTCCGTCCCAAGCTGCCCAAGCTTGACGGCTTCCTGGACGAGGCCGAGACCGATGTGCAGAGCCTACATGACGTTCCCGCCGCAGCACCCGACCAAGCTGCACTCGACCAATCCGATCGAACGCCTGTACGGCGAGATTAAGCGCCGGACCGAGGTCGTCGGCATCTTCCCCAATGAAGATGCCATCGTTCGCCTCATCGGCGCGATCCTGCTCGAGCAAAACGACGAATGGGCTGTCCAGCGTGCCCGCTACATGACGCTGGAAGCCATCGCGCCGATGATCCCACCGTCAGCCTTCCGGCGATTGCCAGCTGACCAGCCCGGCTCTCGCCGGCGAACGCGGTGACCCGCCGCCACCTACACCACGCTAGGGGACACGATTGGTGGACGCATCGAGAGGTCGTATCACCCCAACATTGTCGTCAATCTCAATGTGCGTGCCAAAAGGTACCGAAAGCTTCCGCAAGCGCTCGAGAATGACGGCTCCATAGTGCGGCACTGCAATCCTAGGAATGCCCCGATTTGCCATGCGCTGCGAATGGCCGAGTTCTAGCGGAACCAACCGGACCTCGGCCAGCCGATTTTGCTCGAACCGGCACACCGGGATGACGCTTTCGTAAAAGATTGGGTCCGTGAAGCCATAATCCGTCTCATAGCCGGCGGACTCCTCAGCCGCGGTCACGTCGGCATCTGTATCGATCCTGGGATCCTTGCCATACGCGGCAAAAGTGTCGGCGGCGACTGGAGTTCGCAGTCCGTCGAAAAAGAAGTTACCGACCCCGTAGAGGATGGGACGGTCTTTGTAGATTTCTATGCCTCGCAGCCGGTGCGGGCCGTGAACCACATAGGCATCGGCGCCCGCGTCGATTACCTCGCGGGCGAATGCCTGTTCGTAGTTGGCAATGTCTTCACTCCAATTTCCGGGTTCGTGTCCATGGTTGGTGGCAAGGCAAAAATCAGAATATTGCTTCGCTTGCCTGATGTTTCGCAGAATATTTGAGACGTCGTGTACGTTCGGCTCGAAGCTGTGCCCTGGGTTTTCGCTCGCTTCGAACCGGATTCCAGCCATGAGAAGGCGGCGGGGATCGATGAAAGGTGCTTTGAATCCCGGCACGGCATCTCTTACACTCCGCAACGTTTCTAGTACCTCTAGGGGAACCATGATGCTGGCCCTAAGCCTGAGAGAATTGAGGCCGGGGCGACCTGGCGCTTGCCCGGCCGGGTCGCCCGCACGCGACATTGGCAGGAAGGTGGATGCGAAAGAGACAAGCGCAACTCGCCCGTGCTCGGTCTCAAGAAAACGCGCTGCAGCGGCCTGCGCTAGAGTCTCGCCAGCGCCCGCATGGACGATCCCCGCCAGATCGAGTACGCGGCTGGTTTCGCGCATGCCTTCGATACCCCAGTCGAACGCGTGATTGTTCGCGCGCCCGATTAGATTAAATCCCATTTGTTTTAGATCAAACGCAACCTCCGGCAGACTGATATTGTGGCAGGCGCAGCCGGCTTGCGGAGAAGCTTTCGACGAACGTGCATCTAGTATCACTGTCTCCAAGTTACCAAACGTCACGTCGGCCTTTCGCAGAATATCGCTGACAGCGTCAAATCCGGAGAGTTGGCTCTTCGTCACCGGGCGCGACAGAATGAGATCACCAACTGCGATCATCGTGAATCCATCAGTGACATTCGTCGCTGCAGAACCGACAGCGTCGTAGCCGTCCGCGGTCGGAAAAGCGCCCTCTAAAGTCTTGGAAGTGGCTGCGGCAGTCCCGGTGTGGGCAGGCTGCGGACTTGTAGCCGGTTGGGCAGCTGCGAGATCGCTCCGCTCGATTTCGGCAGGTGTGAGCAGACCCATGTGATATCCTTTCACGGTTGCGCGGGTCAAGGAAGTTCGTTTGCAACGGCAACTCGCATGCGCGCGCTTAGACACTATCATAGCTTCGCTGCGATGTTTTGGTGAAATGTAGGTTAAGAGGCCCGAAAGGTCATATTTGCGCGTTTCACTCGTTACTCAGCTCGAAAAAACGTGCGCGGCGAGTCTTGCTCACAACGAAATTTTCAGAATCGGATTCTGGAGCGGCCCGCTGCAGGGATATGCCGTACTTTGGGGCAATTGCGTTCGCGGAATTGAATTGCGCGGGGCAAGTAGTGAGCTCCGTTCACATCGCAGGCCCCGCATGAACTTTCCCAAAGAGGACGGATTAACTTTGACCAGCTTCCGGTCGGAATAAACGTATTCAGGAATCGGGGCGGAAATTCTCCGTACATAATCGCCCGACCTACCGGGGGCTGCTGCACGATATAGGACTGACTACCCACATTTGCGCGAGAAATAATGCGTACATTTGCGTTAACACTTCGGTTGGCAGTTGACTGAGGACACATGCCGTTAACAGGGCGTAGACATGTTGCTGCGTCGCGCCCCGCGATGCGAGAAGATGTATTTCGAGAGCGCTGATGCAACGGGTCATGGCCGCTCGCACCAATTCATATGACTGGATGACGGCAAGAGGCATTCTCGCGGCACGGCGCGCCTTGGCTCATTGCGAGGTCGATTGACGCGAATAGGATCGCGGTAATGAATGTTTTGAATGTATCGGTGCCAGGCGAGAGTCCGGGGCAGCCTACCGGCGCGCGAGGGTAGCTGTGATCGGCGCAGGGATTGTGGGCTTAATGTGTGCTCTTGAAATCCAACGGGCGGGCATGGAGTTGGTCGCAATCGATGCTGGGCCTCCCCGCGGCAGGCAAGCGGCCTCTTATGGCAACGCTGGGTGGGGATCGATCGCCGCGCGGTAATGCCAGTTTCAGTCCCAGGCCTTTGGCGGAGATTGCCTAGCTACCTATCTGACCCAACTGGGCCTTTTGCTATCCGATGGCCATACTTACCACGGTTACTCCCGTGGCTCGTTCGGTTTTTATGGGCAGGGCGCAGCTGGAAGGAAGTCGAAGCATGCGCGCGAGTACGCTTCGAGCTTTGCCGCTCGGCGTCAGCTGACCATCCAAAGATCTCCGCAGAGGCTGGTGTGAGCCACCTGGTCCAGCGAAAGGGGATACTGATGGTTTGCCGAGATCGCTAGGAGATGCTCGCAGGTCAGCAGGAAAGGGATATTCGGCAGCAACTCGGCACGCCATGAACTGGACGAGACTGATTTGAGAAGACGGGAACCGACTCTTTCGAGCGAATATCGAGATGGGCTCTTAAACAAAGACGGCTGCCACGTAAGTAACGTGCGAGCATACTATGAGGCGCTAGCAAAGTTGATATTAACTCGAGGTGGCAAATGCATCCACGCGCGGGCTTGCGGCTTTGAAGCCAACAAAGGGCGGCTTACGAAGGTCTTCACGGATACAGGCGGGATAAGCTGTACCCATGCGGTTGTGGCAGCCGGAATCGGTTCGAAGCGGCTTGCTGCTGCCGCTGGTGATTACGTCTCGCTTAAATCCGAACGCGGCTACCACGTGGTCTTCGCAAAATCAGGTTTGATAAACGGCCCAATTATGCCCTTGGACGGCAAGATGGCCATCACCCTCCGCATCCTCAACATCGTCGACGACGTCACCAAGGAATGCCTGGGCGCCACTCCGGACACGTCGATCTCGGGGCGGCGCATGGCCCGCGAACTCACGACAATCGTCGGGCGACGCCGCAAGCCAGGAATGATCGTGTCCGACCATGGCACCGAGTTCACCTGCAACGCCATGCTGGGTTGGTGCAAGGAGGCAGCCATCGATTAGCACTTCATCGCACCGGAAACCCATGCAGAATGGCTTCGTCGAGAGCTTCAACGGCCGAATGCGCGATGGGCTACTCAACGAGACTCTGTTCTTCGATCTCGACGACGCGCCCGCCTAGATCACCAATTGGGTCGCCGACTACAATCAACAGCGTCCCCACTCGTCGCCGACCCCCGCGGCCTACGCCGCCCACCTCACCGCAACGGACGATCGGCTGCGCAACCCCGACCAGCTCCGCCGATCGTCCGTTGCTTCACCCGCGCCACTTGGCGAACAAAACTCCGAGACTCTAACTGCCGCTGGATGAAAATTCAGTGGCAGGTCAGGCCCGCCACAACTCTCAGTGACGATCCGCTCCTTTTCTTCTAATGCCCAAGCGTCGAGCGCCCGTTGAGAGGACCTCAAGTCGGGAAACCTTCGGCATAGGCATATGGTCAGTCATACGCCTATGTCTTCATCCTCCATCAAACCGCGCAAGGCGACCGCCACCGGAGGGATACGGTGATTTGGACGGCATTTTTTATGCTGTGACCGGCATCGGCCGCCATCCGCTTGCCTTCCTGATCAATCCCGGCAACACGCAACTGCTTGGTCGTTTTACAAGCTTGATAGCGATGGCCCGCAGCCCGCGTCGTCTCTTGGCTAACCTTACTGCGTCATTGGGCATTGAGCATCGAGCGGTCCCGGTTGTCTGAGCAGAATCTCCGCATCGATAAGTGGAGCCTCTGCCGGGGTTAGGCTACCGTGCGGAGGGGTAGCGAAGTGAAGTAGGCTTGATCCGGTGTGCTGCCGTCACGGCTCGAATGTGGACGGCGGCAATTGTAGAGGTCGAGGTATCGGCGATGGAGGCAGGGTTTCGCTGACTTTCTCGTAGGCCCGCAGATGAACCTCCTCGTATTGGACGCTGCGCCACAGCCGCTCAACGAACACGTTATCCCGCCAGGCGACCCGGCCGTCCATGCTGATGGCGATGCCGTTCTCGGTGAGCACGCCGGAGAACGCCGCGCCAGTAAACTGCGAGCCTGGTCGGCGTTGAAGATCTCGGGCTTGCCGTGACGGGCCAGGGCATCTTCCAGTGTCGCGACGCAGAATGCCGCCTCCTTCGTGATCGACAGCCGCCACGACAGAACCCGGCGGGTCGCCCAGTCCAGCACCACGGCCAGATAGACGAAGCCTCTCGCCATCGGGATGTAGGTGATGTCCATCGCCCAGACCTGGTTCGGGCGCGTGATCTCCATGCCGCGCAGCAGATAGGGAAGTATCGCTCCGGCGAAGACCGCCTTGCGCGGTTTGAAGGAGGATGAAGACATAGGCGTATGACTGATCATGTGCCTATGCCGAGGGGTTCCCGACTTGAAGTCGTTTCGACGGGCGCACGGCGCCGTTGGACATTGCAAGAAACGCAGCGGATCGTCACCGAGAGCTATGGCGGGTCGCGCCTGGTGTCGGTGACTGCGCGACGTAACGGGCTGTCGACAAGCCAATTGTTCACGGGGCGCCGGTTGGCACGCGAAGGCAAGTTGAACGGCGATGCTGCGCCGGTGCTTGTTCCGGTTGAGATCACGCCTGCGGCGGCTCCGTTCTCGAGTGGCGTGCCACAACCGGCGTCTTCACCGCCTGCGCACCGGGCAGGGGCCGGCATTATCGAGATCGAGCTTGGCGGCTTCCGTGTTCGCGTTGACCGCGACGTCGATGTTGAGGCGCTGCAGCGGGTTCTTCAGATTCTGAAACGGCGATGATCCCGATCCCGAGCGGCGTCAGGGTCTGGATCGCCACTGGCCACACCGACATGCGCCGCGGAATGCAAAGCCTGGCGCTTGCGGTCCAGGAGAGCCTGAAGCGCGATCCTCATGCTGGCGATCTCTACATCTTCCGAGGTCGCCGCGGCGATTTGGTCAAGGCTTGGCATGTCGCTCTACGCCGAACGCTTGGATCGCGGCAAGTTCATCTGGCCGTCGGCGTCCGACGGCGCGGTATCGATCTCGGCGGCGCAAATGGCTTTCATGCTGGAAGGGATCGACTGGCGGAATCCCCAACTGAGCTGGCGGCCGCAAAGCGCGGGCTAAGCGCAGAATCCGCTGCTTTTTGCATTTTGGGGAGTTCCATCGCGTCCAATCTGTGATTCACTGCCGCATGAATGCAGATCGCGACGCTGCTCCGGATGACGTTACCACCCTGAAGGCGGCGCTGGCAGCCGAGCGCGCGAATGGTTTGCAGGTCGCCGCCGCGCTCGCTGTCGCCCGCGCGAAAGCGTCAGAAGATGAAGCGCTGATCGCGCAACAGAAGCTGCAGATTGCCAAGCTGAGGCATCAAATCTACGGCCAGCGGTCGGAGCGTTCGCGCCTGATCGAGCAGTTGGCGCTGACGTTCGAGGAGCTGGAAGCCGACGCCACCGAGGACGAGCTTGCGGCGGAACGGGCGGTGGCCAGGACGACGACGGCGCGGAGATTTACCCGCAAGCGTGCCGAGCGCCAGACCTTCCCCGAGCACCTTCCCCCGGAACGGGTGGTAATCGATGGACCTGCGGCTTGCGAATGTTGCGGCAGTAGCCGCCTGCGCAAGCTCGGCGAGGACGTGACGCTGACGCTGACGCTGGAAGTGGTGCCGCACCAGTGGAAGGTGATCGAGACGTTCCGGGAGAAGTTCTCCTGTCGCGACTGCGAGAAGATCAGCCAGGCACCGGCACCGTTCCATGCCGTCCCCCGGGGATGGGCTGGCCCGAGCCTCCTGGCCATGATCATGTTCGAGAAGTTCGGTCAGCATCAGCCCTTGAACCGCCAGGCCGAGCGCTACGTGCTGGAAGGCGTGCCGATCGCACTGTCGACCATGGCAGATGCCGTAGGCGCAGTCTGTGCCTCGCTGGATCCCCTGCTGCACCTGCTGGAAGCCCATATTATGAGGGTCGAGCGCCTTCATGCCGATGATACGACCGTGCCGGTGCTGGCCAAGGGCAAAACCGATACGGGACGATGCTGGATCTACGTCCGGGACGACCGGCCGTTTGGAGGCAGGACCCGCCGGCGGCGATGTTCTATTACTCACGCGACCGCAAGGGCGAGCATCCTCAGGGGCATCTGGCGGGGTATGCCGGCATCCTGCAGGCCGACGCCTATGACGGGTACAACTAGCTCTATCTGGCGGGATGCCAGCCAGGCCCAGTCCGGGAGGCTGCCTGCTGATCGCAGGGACGGCGCCCGTTCTTTGCCATGGCCGACATCGAAGAGAATGCCCGGCGCAAGGCCACCGGCAAGAAGGAAATCCCGCTCTCTCCGATCGCGATCGAGGTCGTGCGGAGGATCGATGCACTGTTCGAGATCGAGCGCTCCATCAACGACAAGAGTGCCGAGGAGCGCCTTCAGGTGCGGCCGACGCTGAGCCGGCCCCTGGTCGAGGACCTCCAGGTCTATATGCGGGAGCCGCTTGCCGAGCTGTCTCGGGGACACGATCTGGCCAAGGCGTTCAACTATATCCTGAAGCGCTGGACGAGCTTCACCTTGTTCCTCGAGGACGGGCGCGTATGTCTCTCCAACAATGCACCGCCGAGCGAGGGCTGAGGGGCATTGCTCTTGGCCGAAAGTCCTGGCTGTTCTGCGGCTCCGATCGCGGAGGGCGGCGCGCCGCAGCTATGTACAGCCTCATCGTCACCGCGAAAACGAACGGCATCGACCCGCAGGCTTGGCTCACCGACATCCTCGCCCGCATCGCCGCCCATCCGGCTCATCGGCTGAACGAACTTCTGCCTTGGAATTGGACGCCAGCATCAGCGATCTCCGCTCGAGCGGCATGACCATGCACGTCAACAAGGTCCATCACGTCACCACCATCACCCAGGTCGCGAAAGACCTCGGCGAAGACGAAGATTGGCTCTGGGACATCGCCAACGAGATGGAGATCGAGGGTGGCCTCATCTGGCTCTAGCGTCGGAGAAGACGGCGTCCAGGCGTTCACCGACTTCAGCATCGATAATCTGATCGAGCTCATCAAGTTCTACAAAGAACACCCTGAACTGCTCAGGCGATGACGCTGCGGCCTACGCCGAACGGATACGATAGGGATAGATATTGTGGCGAGGCTCGGGCTGGGTGGTGCGCGGCCTGCGATAGAGCGCCCCTATCCCCATCCGCCGCATCAGCGTTTTGACATGCCGGCGGCCGACCTTGCACCCCTCTGCAGTCAGCTGGCCTCGCAGCATTCGCGAACCGGCGAAGGGAAACTCCAGATGCAGCCGGTCGAGCCTTTGCATCAGCGCGACGTCTTTGGGCGGCACTGGACGCGGCAGATAGTAGACGCAGCCGCGGCTAATGTTCAGAGCTTCCGCCTGCTTGCTGACCGGCACATCGTGTTCACGGTTGATCATCGCTTTGCGCTCAGCAATCCCGCCTTGGTGAGCGCTCCATCAAAACTCGTTCTCCAGCGTCAACTCGATACCCTTGGCGTGCAGCTACTTCACGTCGACCGTGGGCTCGGCGATCCCACTCCCGCCGTCCGGACCGAACACATCGGCCGCGCCGCCTTCGATCGGGCGTTTCACGATGTGATCTGATTGGGTGAACGTCAGACTCCTGCGCCAGTCGCGTCAGTCGCGCCAGCGTGCGGTCACCCTTGACGGCGGCAAGTGCCACCTTCGCCTTGAAAGCCGGAATGTGGTCCGCCGTGCTTGTCTGCTCATCGTCTCGCCTGATCCGCGGGTCAATCTTGTCCCCCGTCAGACGGAAACTCCACTTATCGCGCTGTTCAGATTTGCGGAGCCAGCTCAGCCGTGCTTGCGGCGCTGATCTTCCTCCAAAAAAGTGGACAGGGTTAAGCTGTTTTCTGCTCCATCTGGATCGGGCTGTTGTAGCCGATGGCGGAGTGGCGCCGGGTTCGGTTGTAGTAGCCCTCGATGTAGGCAAAGATATCTCGTTTGGCTTGTTCCTTGGTGGCGTAATGCCGATGATGAACGAGCTCTGTCTTGAGCGTGTGGAAGAAGCTCTCCATTGGCGCGCTGTCGTAGCAGTCGGCCTTGCGGCTCATCGAGGCGCGGAAGCCGGCGGACTTGAGCGCGCTGCGGTAGTCCCCCGAGGCGTATTGAACACCGCGATCTGAGTGGTGGATCAGTCCGGCGTCGGGGTTCTGCGCTGAGATTGCCGTCCTCAACGCCATCAGCGGTAGTTCCGCCGTCATATGATCCTGCATGGCCCAGCCGACGATCTTGCGGCTGTAGAGATCCATGATGGCAGCCAGATAAAGCCAGCCCTGGTCGGTATCGATGTAGGTGATGTCAGCGAGCCAGACCAGGTTTGGCGCGGCGGCGGTGAAGTCCCGTTTGACCAGATTCGGAGCGATCGGGTGGTCATGACGGCTGTCGGTGGTTCGTACTCGCCGTGGTCGCGCCGTGATAGCGCGAATGCCATGACGGCGCATCAATCTCTCGACCCGTCCTCGGCTCACGCCGTGGCCCTGCGCCTTCAGTTCGACATGAATGCGAGGGCTGCCATATCGCCCACGATTGTTGCTATGGATTTGCCGGACATCTTCCAGCAATTCACGAGTTTCAGCGGATCGCACACTTTCCAGGCGGGATCGCCAGGCGTAGTAACCGGCTCGCGAGACGCCGAGCACGTCGCACATGATCCTGACAGGGTAGTCGTCACGGCGATCTTCGATGAAGCGGAATCTCATGTCCGGGGTCCAGCAAAGATCGCGATCGACTTTTTTAAAATGTCGCGCTCCATGCGCAATCGATCGATCTCCTGCTGCAAACAGCAACTCTCCGCATGGTCCGACGACGGCAGCGCCGCCGGCGTGGTGTGGCGCTGCGCCGCTGCCGTCGTCTCGAATCCAGCCTCTCGTTGCTCGACCCAATAGCGCAATACCGAGTCACGCAGCCCGAGTTCCTTGGCGACCGAACCGATCGACCGACCGCTCGACGCAACCAGATCGACCGCCTGCCGCTTGTATTCGTCCGTAAATGATCGTCGTCGACGATGTTTCATCAGACACCTCCTGGCTCCTTGAGCCTAGTACAGGTGTCCACCAATTTGGAGGAGGTTCAGCGCACCCTCGTCGACATCTCGGCAGCCGGATCGGATGGTCCGCTCTTCCGTGAACCTGGCTTTACGCATCGTCCGTCTCCTCACTGGATTATTGGATCATTTCTTGCAGGTAGCGAAGCAATGAGGAGTCTACGTCGTCGGCTTAGAGCCACATATAAAGCGAGAAGGAACGCAGATGAACAAGCAAGTCGGATCGGATTCCATGTACCTGCGCGCCCTCGGCGATGTGAATTTAGCGATTGAAGATAGAATCCGAACAATTGGCTGCCATAATGCGGCATCGCTCTGGTCCGCCCAGGATCAGCTGGCGAGCGCCCTTGCAAACGCCGGTATACATTTCGAGGACCGCGGTTATCCGCTATGCCTCCGGCCGCTTACCATTACCCCAAAAAAGGCATTCGAAATGCAAATCATTGCGGAGCGTTTTGTCCAACTCTTGGATGTCGCTGCGGAACTATACTGCTGCGATATTGCGGTTCGAGACCTCTTCCCTTCTTACAATCATCTCGTGCATTGGACCACTCGCCTCCCGAAACGACGTCCTATTGTGACTGTAGGCCGATTAGATGGACTTTTTGCGATCGATGGTCATTACAAGATAATTGAAACGAACACCGAAGGTCCGGGGGGAGTTGTTCAAACGGGCCTAGCCGCAAACATCTGGAGCAATACGTCCAATCCTCTCACTCAAGATCTGCCGTTCGAACGCTCGAAGCAGCGCTTCAAAGCCGATCCGAACACCTTTGTTCGCGAACTTAAAGCCGCATACCATGCCGAAACGGGCGATGAGCTCCGTTCTGCCGCCGTGTTGAACTTTAAAGGCAGATATGCGAACGAGGTCGACTGGATTGAAAAGGGTCTAGCAGCCGTCAGCGTCAAGTCACAGGTGTTGGATATTCGTGCATTGAAACGCACTTCCGACGGCCTATTTGGGCCCGACGGCGATGCTATTCAGCTCACCTACAACAAGGTGGATGTAAGAGACGTAATGGCCGCTCATGAGTGCAGCGAATATCTCGAGGCCTGCGCGAGACAAGAAGTTGTTTCGATCAATCCTTGGATTGCGCAGTGGATACTGTCCGACAAGGCCATCCTTGCTTTGTTCAGTGATCCTCGTTTCAGGTCCAATTTTTCCTCCGAGCATGTCTCGCTCATCGAACGCCATGTCCCTTGGACCCGCGTCATACGTCCTGGGCAAACAACTGATCCGGACGGACGGCTTGTGGATCTCCTAGAGTACATTCGTCTCAATCAGTCACGGTGCGTTCTAAAGCCTTCGAACGCGACTCGCGGTGAAGGGGTCCAAGTTGGTCCTCTAGTCACTCCATCCGACTGGGACAAACAGCTTAGCGAGGCTGCAAACGGCTCGTACGTGGTTCAAGAATACATTCACACTGGACAATTAACTGCGCTCAACCTGCGACGCCGCTCGGTTGAAGCAATGTCGTGGGGGCTCGATTGCTACATATTTTCCGGGCAATTTGCGGGCTTCCATGCGCGCGCCAGTGCCGATGCCGTGATGAACATTGGACAACGTGGCATATTGCTGCCTGTTGCTTGATCGAGGCCTAGTTCGCGCAGGGCAGGCTTCCTGAACACACTCGGCGGCGCCGTGCGATTTGCTGGAGGGAGCGTCGGTCACGTTTAAGCAATGTCGACGCCGTTGGTCAGCCGGCACGGATCATCGGCTAGACCGCGGCTGCGGCCTTCCATGCGGGCTTCAGAAGCTCTGCGACGCCAATCGTAAGCCCCGGTCCGATCGTTAAAGGGGCGTGCCGAGTGGGGGCGGGGATGTCGCCTCCGCCCCCTCCCAGACCCGGACGAGCAGGTTCCCCGCATCCGGTTCTTTAGAGCCGCAGCTCAGGACCGCCAGCGTCTGACCAACTGTTCTCGCTCTTTTGCATCCTGAGTTGGCGGGTCTTCTGAATGACGATGCTCAACCGTTCCGCCCTGAAGCGCCGCCAACTCTCGCGTTGACTGCGACAGAAATCGGCGCGCTTGATCGTCTCGTCAACGACCAACCAAAAGCAACACAGAACACTCTCTCGCACTATCCGATCAAGATCGCTCGGCTCGGCGGTTATCTCGCCCGCGCCAGCGACCTGCCGCCCGGCAACACCGTCATGTGGCACGGGCGCCCATGCCTCGCCGACATAGCGCTGCACGCCCTGGTCGAAGGAACAATTGTGGCAAATTGAGAGCCTCACCGGAGGCTTACGACGATCACGGGGGGCCCGCTGGATCCTTGTCTCTTTCACTTCCGTTTGGCCTCTTGCGGCTTCGAGCACGCTCACGTCGTATTTGGCGGTGAGAGCTTCGTTGCCCTGGCCGAAGGCCTGCAGAATGCCCTCTGGTCGCCCGGTGGGGAGTCGCGGGAGCATCGACTCCCTCCGGTGAGGGCCGCCTTGTCGGGTAAATACGAGTGCTGTGTAACAGCCCTTATGGACAGCAGTAAGTTCAGTGCTCAGATTGAACGGTTCGAGGTTGTCGAGATTGGCCTTCGCCGTCGCTGGACCGATGATGAGAAACTCAAGATCGTTCTGGAGAGTTTGCAAGAACCGCGCGCGGTCTCGTCGACAGCACGACGATACGACGTTTCGCGCTCGCTCCTGTTGACTTGGCAGCGACCGTTCGGAACGCGCACGAGCGATATTGAACAACCTTAGCCAGCCTTTGTGCCGGCGATGGTAGTGCCGGACCAACCGCCGGCGCCGCCAGTGGCTTTAGCGGGCACACGAGCGGACGCATGGAGATTGTCGTCGGCAAGGAAAATGAGCGCCGCAAGGTGTAAGGCAAAAAGCCAGCGTGATCTCGCCACTGGCGCTGGAATCCGTCCGCCGGATCGATGCCCCGTTTGGAGATCGAGCGCGGCATCAACGGAGATACGCCCGAGCGGCGACGAGCCGTGCGCCAGGACCGCAGCGTCATGCCGGTCGCTGATCTGAGGGGCTGGATGCGCGAACAACGCGCCAAGCTCTCACGGCGCAACGATGTTGCCAAGGCGATGGACTACATGCTCAAGCGCTGGGATGCGTTTACCCGCTTGCTCGACTTCTCCTTTGTTTAGGAGCCAGTGGCTTGCACCACATCTACGGATCCGGGCTCACAGCGCAGCCGGGCAAGTGGTAGGGACGGCCCAGTAACAACGCGAACTCGTAGCTAATGGGCATCACGGCCTGCAACCGTTTCGTGCTCCAGACCCCCTATCCCGGCTTCGACAGACTAACTCCGAAAGATCAGCCTCACCACCGAACTTGAGACGCCGGAGACATCCTGCCCTTTAACAACGCGGCCGAGCGAGCGACACGTTGTCTTGCGCTGGCAAGAAAGGAAGGGTTCTCGCCGGTTCTGATCGGGGCTCTGGCTGCCGTGATGGCCACGGCTATCATAACGGCGTGTTTCAATGACACCGCCACGAAAGCCTTGCCCGGATGGATAGGGCATAGCCTCGGGAGAGGCGACAGAGGGTCTCCGGACAATGCGGGAGTGAGAAAGGGGCTGCATGACCGATCGCTAAACTTCAACATCTAGACATCTTCTACATCGCTGATCATTCATGAGGCGCCGATTTGGCGCAATCCTCGTCCGGATCTCGAAAACTGCCGTTCAATAGGAATGAGTGTGACGTCAAACGGTTCATACGAACATGGATCTTCGCGTCTCTCTTCCGAGACCTCACGCCTTACGGTCACATTTGTGAGGTCAGACTAAGCTCACCACCACTTGTCTTCCGCTGCGCAGTGTGTTTCCACGTGAATGTGCGAATATCATCCTCAGCAAGAATGCATCCGGCGCGATGTCGAGTACACAAGTTTTGCGCGAATTGCGGCTCCGGTGCAGGACGTGAATATACATGCAGCATGGAAACTTCTTGTCGATCCTCTTTTGTTCAATTCTGCAACCAGCGCACCACGCTTCCCAGGGGAACCAAACCGCATCTTAAACATCTTTTGGAGGCACGCATTTTGCATGTACCGCTAGTCGTGAAAGCATTATTCGCTTGTTGTGGCCTATTCCCTCGAGCCAGCGCAACCCACCCGACAAGTTTAGTCAATCCGGATCGTAGGCTTCCAAGATCGCCACATACGTTGCATGCATCCGGCTTATCGCAAAGGGCACAATGTGGCACCCGCACCGCCGCGGGGTATTCTATCAACCATCGCTTCACGCGGTGCCGGGCAAGTCGCCCAGAGAGGCTTCTCTATAACTTAACCTAGCTCGGTCTGCGGACCATCGAGGGGCACCTGGCCCTATACTGGTTTTGGCAGCGCTCTTGCAAGGCATCCGAACATATTACGCCGCTCAAGGTCAGCCAGAGAAACGATGCCCATCAGCGATCAATTGGCTGCCATGCGCAGTCATCGCAACCAGATCCACCGCTACCGCCAGCTCCTCACACGCGAGCTGCCAGAGCACGATCGCGGCTATCTCCAGGACCGCTTGTCCCAAGAATGCCGCGCGTTTCGAAGCCTCACAGACGCTGTTTTTCCCATAGTGGTCAGAGTCCCGCGTGGGATTCCCATTTCCGCACGATCAGCCGAGTAGAACAAGCGACCGATCGATTTTGGTCGAGACCGGGTTCCGCTGTTTGCTTGTGCTATAAGACGTTTAATGTCCGCAGGCCCACCAGCTGTGAGCCGCGCGTGAGCCCAATCGCCTTGCGTCTCTTCTTCGGCACAAGAAATCCGTGCGCACGGACATAGCTGACCCCAGACGGGGCCTTACAGGCAGGGGCTGAAACCGCGATCGGCGGTCGGCTAGGAGGCGTCTGCATGCGGACCGCTGATATACACCGACCCGCAGCTTGTCACCGAGCCAAAAAATAGTTATGGTCCTCGTGCTCACCAAAGGTGGTCGACCCTGTCTCGTGTGGCTTAGCCGCACGAGGTCTTCCCTTAGCAGCGTTAAGGCCCGACGCATCACCGTCGACGATCTCATCCGCCAATGAGCAGCTCATTATAGATCTCAGATTTGCGGTTCTCTACCACCTCATCTTAGGCAATGCTGGCCCTAGGGCGACCGTCCGGCCGAGTCCATCGCCCGCGCATGCCACTCTTGAGAAGTCGTCGCTCATCCCCCTCCGCAAACCGGCGCCCAGCCAAAAGCCGCGCCAAAGCTATTCTGGGCAGGCCACATCAAAGCAACTCCACTACATATTTTCACATCCTTCCTTCACTGCTTCTTCACGCCGCTAAGCCAGCGCCGGTTGATGTTCTTCTATTCACTGTCCGACGGAGGCGGCCTCGTCAAACCCGGTCCCGCCTGCCTTCGCTTCTCTAGCTCCGGAATGACGGCACTCTTATCGCGGCATGGCGATTGCTACCAAGAAGTCAGTAGGGACGGCTCCGCTGGCTGCCAACACCTAGGCAGGAACGCCGTCGTCTTGAGCTGAAAGCGCGCTCTCAGAACAACTCGTCGCGCAGGTCTATATCGCTCAGGTTAAACCGAGGACGGATGGAGAAGAAAGATGACTTCCAAGCAGGATACTTGTGTCAATAGCCCCACGACGGGAGCCTTGGTCCTCATGCGACGCGCTCCTCCAAAGGCCGCTGCGAGATCCGCGCTACTCGCTCTCGAGCTGGCAAGAGCGCTTTACCGTGAGCGTAGCCGTCAACTCGCTACATTTGCGTGGGATGCTGCGGCCGAGCGCAAGGCATCAGCTCAGTCATACCCAGGCACAAACGCCTCCAAGCGTGAGAGCGGCACGATGGCCTGCGCATGTACGTCCTCCGGTTAGAAGAAGAGACTGGGGACTTCTTCAGTTTGATCCTTGATGAGCAAGCCCTCGAGTATGTCCCGGTCAGTTGTCCGCGCAAACTCATGAATTCGGCTCGCTTGATCAGGAACTACCAGCGTTGAGAGGTTCAATATTAGGCGGGCCCCGTTAGGTATCCAGCAGCAGCCCCATCCTTGGAAACGGTGAAGGTACGTTATGACTGAGTCTGTCCGCTCCTCGCGCAATCTGCACGCTTTAAATGCGATGGAATCTAACGTTCGTCTGTACTCTCGTGCCTTTCCGGCCCTTTTTAGCCACGCGCGCGGGTCTTTCTTGCTGACCGAGACGGGCGATCGGTTCATCGACTTTCTATCCGGGGCGGGAGCGCTCAATTACGGGCACAACAATCATCAGATAAAGGCAGCTATGACGGCTTATCTCGCATCGGACGCTGTCGTTCACGGGCTTGATATGGCTACTCCGGCCAAGCTCGCATTTATGGAGACATTCAGTTCAGTTATCCTGCGGGAGCGCCGTTTGAGCTATCGATTTCAATTTACGGGGCCTACAGGTGCCAACGCTGTTGAAGCGGCATTGAAGCTCGCGCGCAAGGTTACAGGACGCCACAATATCATTTCATTCACGCGCGGCTATCACGGCCTCAGCCTCGGCGCCGCCGCCGCGACCGGAAATCAGTTCTATCGCAAAGCCAGCCAAGTCGCCCTGTCCGGCGTCACCTTTATGCCCTTTGATGGCTATCTCGGAGAAGGGATTGATGCGGCCGAATATCTGCGAAACGCGCTTCGGGACCCGAGCAGCGGCATCGATGCGCCAGCCGCCATCCTCCTCGAAACCATACAGGGGGAGGGCGGCATTAACGTCGCTCGAGAACCATGGCTCCGATCAATTCAAACCATCGCCGCGGAGATTGAAGCCGTCTTTATCGTCGATGACATCCAGATGGGTTGTGGCCGCACCGGCGACTTCTTCAGCTTTGAGTCCGCGGAGTTGTCGCCCGACATCGTAATCCTCTCGAAATCCCTGAGCGGTTATGGTCTACCCCTATCCTTGCTTTTGATTAAAGATGCGATCGACATATGGGAGCCGGGAGAGCACACAGGCACGTTTCGCGGAAACAACCTGGCACTTGTCTCCGCAACTGCTGCCTTGAATCTCTACTGGCGCAGTGCTGCCTTCTCGCAGAGCATTCACCAGATGGGAACGCTAATGCGGCAACGGCTGAACGCCATCTCCGCTGCGCAAGGAAACCGCTTCACCGTTCGAGGTCGCGGAATGGCGCTTGGCTTTGACTGTGGAAAGACGCCCGAAATTGCTGCGGTTGCAGTACGGACTGCCTACAATCGCGGTCTGATTATCGAGCGCTGCGGCCCGGCGGATGAGGTAATCAAGTTCTTTCCTTCGCTAACGATCGACCCAGAGACCTTGAATAGGGGTTTAGACATCTTTGAAGAGAGCTTAGCGGAAGCAATGAGCCAGTCGAGCGCAGCTTTGACATGACCTCTCCTTTCGGAGGCAGGTCTCCATTCGTCTATCCTGAAGAGGCTTCAGTTTCAGCTAAGCTGGCCCGGCCGACCTGGACCCCGGTATGGCTGCTGCTGCTAACCTACCACCTTCCTTCAGCAGGAGGTAGAGCCCGGCCCGAAGCGTCTGAGGCCGGCACTATCTTGGCCAGAGTTTCTTCATCGATCGCCGACAGTTGAGGAGGGGAGACCGATGAAGGCTTCAAGGCTTTCGGACGCCCAGAATGCGGTCTTTCTCAAGCAAGGTCTGACGGCGTGCCGGTTGCGGAGATCTGCCGCAAAGACGGTATCCAGCCAGCCGATCAATTTCAATTTGGAAGCCGAAAATGACGGGCTGCTGCCGACCAAAATGCAGCTGCTGAAGCAGCTCCGGGAAGAGAAACGTCAAGCTGAACAAGCTGGTGGGAGATCCTTGCTCGGCTGCGGGAGGTGAACCGACGAGAACTCTCAACCCTGGCCGCAAGGCACAAGCTCGTGACGAGGTTTGTGGCGATCGTCAGGTGCCGATCCACAAGGAGGATCTGGAGTTCGAGGCCGATCGACCTACCACTACAAGTCTCGTCGGTCCGGCCAGGGGGCACTGTACACTCGGATGAGGACGATCTGCCATTTTCACCTGCATTACGGCTGACGCCGCGCTCACGTGATGCTGGGTCGCGGGGAGTGGCTTCACGGCCAGAACAAACCCGACCGCCTCTATCACGAACGGGTGCAATACATCACCAGGCGTCGGCTCAAGGCCAAGCTGCGCGATCACCGCGGCCGGCCACGCGAGCCAACGAGACCTGGACCATGGACTTTGTCCATGACCAGCTGGGATCTGCCGGCAAGCTCCTCGTACTTGCGATGCTCCTTATCTTCCCCGCGTCTCGAAGGCGCTGGAGCCGTGGCTCCCTTCTGCTTCACCGCCACCGTGGAAGTACTGGAAAGGGTTTGCGATGAATCGGGCTCCCCACGTTGCGAGGTCGATCAGGGCAGCGAGTTCGTGTCACGCAATCTTGACGTCGGAACCTATCAACGTGGCCTCACGCTACGGTTCTCAAGGCCCACCAAGCCAACTGATGATGCCGCTACCAAAGTGTTCAATGGCCTCCGCACCGAACGCCTCAAGCCCATTGGCTTCTATCAGTTGCATACTCCCGAGCCAAACTTCGAGGTTTGACGCCGCGCAGATACCATAACGAGGAGGCCCAATGTTGCTTCCTTAGCGCCGTCGAACATCGGATCCCGGTCTGTACACCGCGGCTCAGCACAAGCACAAGATCTCGGCTTTGCTGCAAAGCGACGTGGCGTTGGCCCGCCAGCGTGATCAGAGGCGCACACTTTAGCTTCTGGTGATCCACAGTTCGGTTTTCCCCACAATCCAAAGACCCGCTGCCACGGGATGCCACCTCAATCGCGCGTCAAGAGGAGCCCAAACAGCCAGACATGAAACATGGCATGAGCGTCTTGTTTATTGGACATGAAGGTGTGTTGCAATTCGGGGATCGCGAGAGCCTCGAAACATTATCAAAGAGGGTCGGCCGCATTCGCTCTCCAGGGCTTCGCCACGCGCGGATACCGATCCAAACACATCAGAGGAGGAGCAACGACGCCGGGATAGCAGTAGGAGCTGCGCCGCCATTACGGAACCTGGTCGGTGCTGACGATTGTCACGAAGGCCCATTGATCGCAACCAGCAGACTACCCTTCCGGCAGTACCAGCTCGCTTACGGACAGTATTTCCAATTATCCTGGGATACGGACGCAAGGTGTCGAGAGCCGTTCTGCAAACAATGGTCTTCGTAGTCCGCGGATTGGTTGCGTCCAGATGATCCGGGCAGGAAGAGCCCCGGCAAAGGCCGGGGCTCTGGACTGTCGTTTGAACAAACGTCGCTATTTGAAAGCCAGCGGCCAGCCAAACTTGTAATTGAGCCGTGCGGTCACGAGGTCAAGCTCCTGATGAATGCGATCGTTTCCGAGCGTGCCACCACCGGCGGCAGCGAAGCCCACATCACTAGTCGGCATGAACACATGATCGTACTCCAGGCCGGCAGACCAGTTAGGCGTCAAATTAACCTCGAATCCCGCACCAACTACCCCGCCAAAACGTGTGGTGTCTGCGCTTCCAAGCCGCACGCCTGAAGCGATCGAGTTAACCTCATATCTGCTGCTTACGATCGCCGCGCCACCCTTTGCGTAGAGCAGCACGTTGTTGATGGCGTACCCAATCTGTCCAGTAATCAAGCCGAATGCTTCGGTGCTTGTCCGGTTATCGGTGTTCGAAAAGACCGCGCTTACATTAGAGCCTCTGAAATCAGCCCAGTTGCCCTGGCCCTCGACGCCAAGCACTGTCTGGCCGATTTGCCAGCGATAGCCGAGCTGACCACCGACCGTGCCGCCGCTCGAGTCGTGGGAACCCTCTGGATTGGTACCTGCGAAATCCCAGGAGTTCTGACTCAACCCCCAGCCTCCGTTCACGCCAGCGTAGAACCCGCTCCAGTCGTATAGCGCAACCGCGATCACTGCTGGCGGTGCTTTCGTGCAGAGGGGCTGTGCAGCGAGATCTGCAGCGAATGCAGATGGACCAGAGAGGAGTGCGACGATGCTCGCAGTCATTAGCAACAACTTTTTCATTTCGACCTTCATCCATGAGTGGCCCCCAACGGCCCCGGTCATAGCAGTAGCAACGCGATTTGCTGTAACTGCTGCGCAACATTCAGCTCGAAAGAACTGCTTGAATCTGACGCGGCGTAACGTTGTAGGATTGAATGTCGCGAGACCTACGAGCAATCGCACGTGAATGCCGTAGAAGAGAGGGCGGCTGTCGTTGTGTTTACTGAATGAGAGATCTGAGCTGCTGCCGGTTTGATGGACACCCGGTTAAGCTAATCCCACCTTGCGCTCGAACTCAACCGGGCTGAGATAGCCGATGGTCGAATGCCTGCGGGTCGGGTTGTAAAATCTCTCGATGTAGTCGAACACATCGGCGCGTGCCTCATCTCTGGTTCGATAGATCTTGTTGGCCGTACGCTCGGTCTTGAGCGAGGAGAAGAAGCTCTCCATCGCCGCGTTGTCCCAGACGTTGCCGGAGCGGCTCATGCTGCAAACGATGCCGTGGTCGGCCATCAGGCGCTGGAACTGTTCGCTGGTGTACTGGCTACCCTGGTCGGAGTGATGCAACAGCGCATCCGGCTTGCCGCGCCGCCAGACGGCCATCAACAATGCGTCCGTCACGAGCTGCGCCGTCATGGCGGCACTCATCGACCAGCCCACCACGCGGCGTGAGAACAGGTCCATCACCGCTGCCACATAGAGCCAGCCTTCGGCCGTCCAGAGATAGGTGAAGTCGGCGATCCATTTCTGGTTCGGACGCTCGGCAGCGAACTGCCGGTCCAGAAGGTTGGCCGGCACCGTCTCGAGCTGTCGATCGCCGCTGTCCTTCGGCAAGCGCCGACGTCGCGGCCGTGCCCTCAAGCCTTGCAGGCGCATCAGCCGCTCAATGCGGTGCAGGCCGCAATCCGCCCCGTCGGCGAGCAGGTCACGCCACACCCGGCGTGCGCCATAGGTGCGGTCGCTGGCGGCGAAGCTGGCCTTGACCCTGCCGCCGAGCTCCTCGTCGCTGCGGAATCTGGCGCTGGGAGAGCGGTTCAGCCAGGCATGGAAGCCCGACCGCGACACTCCCAGCGCATCGCATAGCCATGCCACCGGCCAGATCGTCCGGTGCTTCGCGACGAAGGCGAACTTCATGTCGCTTCCTTCGCGAAGTAGGCTGCGGCCTTTTTTAGGATATCTCGCTCGGCCTTCAGCTTGGCGACCTCACGGCGCAGCCGCTCGATCTCTTGCTGCTCGGGCTTCATCTGCCCATGGCCGGGGAACGCCTGTACCGGGTCAGAGCCGAACTCCTTCACCCATTTGCGCAGTACGTTCTCATGAACGCCCAGGTCGCGACCGGCTTGCGCCACCGACACCCCGCGCTCCTTGACAAGCTTGACCGCTTCGATCTTGAACTCTCGGCTGAACTTCCGTCTCTGCATGACCAACCTCCGGCTTGATAAAACACCCAATCTCGGTGTCCATCAAACCGGCAGCAGCTCAGATGTCTACCTCCTACAGAGCGGTGTGTCGCCAATCAAGGCTTGGCGGCTATGAGGTGCCTCGGCTCCATCGACGAGCTCAGCATGCACCTGCCGCGCACAATACGCAGCTGCGTCAAGATCTCGCAATTCATATACCTTCCGCACGCGCTCGCGGACCTCCAAAACCACAATCCTCTGCGCACTGATCAGAGGGTCGATGTCTTCTTGTTGCAGAGCAAACAGCGCAGCGTCCGCGTCGTGGGTCAAATACCCCTCATTGCGGCCATCCTGCTCCAGCTCGGTCCACAGGATACCAAGCCTGTGAAACACACCCTTTGCCCGGTCTTTTTCAACGGCGCTATGAAATGCAACCCTTGTTGCTGATGGGTTGATGACGACGCAAGTTCCGCCTCCTGCGCTAGTCACCAACGTGCCCGCCGTCTCATTTGGCAGTAAGGATTTGCAGGAGATGGCAATTCCGCGGCCGGCAGCATATTCGATCGCGCCATGGTGAAGCACTTTCGCGCCGCAGCGCGCTATCCGGCTTGCGCTGGCATAGGAGACTCTCGGGAGCAGTCTTGCTTCTCTCACCATTCTCGGATCAGCGGAGTAGATACCACAGACATCCGAATAGATTTCGCAAGCGCCACTTCCTACGATATCCGCGGCTATCACTGCAGTTAGATCCGAGCTATTGCGGCCAAGCATTGAGACACGTCCATCCCCATCCACGCCCTGCGCTCCCGCAACGATTACCACGCGAGCCACCTCCAGCGCCTTCAGCAGCGGCTTGTCGTCAACCTCGTCTATGAGCGTCCTGCCAAAGAGCAAGGACGTTTTGATTCCAACCGAATACCCAAAGAGCGACGCCACCGGCACTGAATGTCTTTGCAATGCCGCCTCGAGCAGCCCAACGGAAATCATCTCTCCGGCTGTGAGGACCGCATGAGATGCATCGGTGCTGCAAGTCTCATTCACAGATAGCACCAGGGACTTGAGTGCCTCCGTATGGCCCTGCATCGCGCTAACCACAACTATCACTTGCTCCGCATCCTTTGCGAGCCTATCCAGTATATGTCTGGCGACGATGTGATAGGATCCCGCATCAGTAAAACTAGATCCCCCAAATTTCATTACCTTGATTGTCATGCGCTAGCGTCCATATTAAGTCACATTCTCTTCACCCGGCGTGGCAGTAAGGCGGACGACAACCCACTTCGCGGGCTAGACGTCTGTGACTCCGCCAATTGCTGAAAGACGCTCTTCCCACCAGGCTTGGCATCATCACAGCAACTGCCATACCATTCTTGGGCCTACGCTCATCGCCGTGCGGCCTCTCGCCGACGGATTAACTCCTGACCGTCGCTCAGGGGCGAACGCACGCCAGATCGCGGGTCTGGGCTTCAATTGAATACCTAGTGCGCCTCTGATATCGACGCACTCCCGACTGGTTCGGCGTCACACAGGTGAGTGTCCGACACCATACACATCTCTTCTACTTTTCCTTTGGCATCATGCTCTGTGACCGTGAGCCAGCGAGCCAGCGTCGCGAGCGCCGTCTTGTTGTGGCACGCGCCTTGCTGAGTCCTTAACTGATCAGATGTCGGGAGGTCTCTTGCTTACTCTGTCGATTGATGTCCAGCCCGTCCGCTTTTCGATGCAGGGACTCCCGTACTTGCTGGCCCACACCGGCAGCACCCTTCGGACACTATGCTTTAAGCCGTCGACCGAACGCGTAGCACATCATGCCGAGCCAGAACTGGACCTCCTTCGGCCCTGGATGGACGAGCTCGTCTCTGGATACGCGCTGCGATGCCGGCGAGAGCCGCACCAGGTGGTCGGACGGGCCGTTCTACTTCAGTTTGGGCGGCGCCGGTGACCAGTCAACACGTGCCAATCGCCTCCTGCCGCGAACTCGCTGCGAGGGAGCGTCGCAAAACTACCTGCACCTGCGGCGCACGCCGCCACGATTGTTTTGACGCCCAGCTCGTCCGCGGCACTGATCCCGTTGCTTGCACCCGGACCGCCAGATCTCAGTTGTCCTCAGGACAACGAGGTGTCCTGGCCAGCTTACACCAATACAGCAGATCACTAAGGTCAGACCGCACCCATTGCGACGGCGATTTGGACGCGCCCAGTCGAACAGCTGATTGGCACATCGCCGGATCTGATTCGGGGCGAACCCTGGCCAGATCCATACCTATCCACGGCCGTCTGCGTGCCTAACACCGATTGGTTAGTCGAAAGCAGACGGCGAAAGGCGGCCTGAGGAAGGTGTTTCAATGAGCCATGCATATCAACAGGAGTTTCGGCAGTCGCAATCAGTTGTGATTTCGCCTGCGCTTCAGCATTCGATAAAGCTGCTGCACTTGTCCAATCTCGATCTCGCCTCTTTCGTCGAGCAGGAGCTTGAGCGCAATCCGTTGCTGGAGCAGGATAGAGACATGCCCGCGCGAGACGATGCTGGAATGACGTCTGGCTGCGAAACGAGCGGTTCCAGCGAGCTCGCCGACGAGCCGCGCAACGTGGAAACCGACGATCTTCCCTCTCAGCCGTCCGCTGAGGCGATTGCGCAGGACGCAGAAGGTGATGGTCCGAGAGCCGGCGGAGACCTGACCGGTAGCCGGTCCAGCGAACAGCACTATGATCTTGAGGAATTCGTCTCCGCTGAGACGACCCTGCGCGATCATTTGAACGAGCAGCTCGGACTCGCTCTAACATCCCCCACAAAGCGAGCGATCGGACACTATTTGATCGATCTCGTCGATGAAGCCGGATACTTGCCGCAAGACTTAGGGCAAGCTGCCGAAACGCTCGGAGTACCGCGAGCTGATGTCGATGAGGTTTTGGCAATCCTGCAGGAGTTCGACCCATCCGGCGTGTGCGCTCGTTCGTTGAGCGAGTGCTTGGCAATCCAGCTCCGCGGGCGCGACCGTTACGACCCAGCGATGCAGGCTCTCGTCGCAAACCTTCATGTTGTACCGCAGGGCATTGCTGCCCTGCGCAGCGTCTGCGGAGTGAGCGACGAGGACATCGCCGACATGATTGCGGAAATTCGCGGCCTTAGCCCGAAGCCGGGACATCAATTTGGCGCGCCGCAACCCGAAGCTCTGATCCCGGATGTCTTGGTCCGCCGGAGTCCGGATAACGATTGGGTGGTCGAACTGAATAGCGAAGCGTTTCCCAACGTTTGCCTGAAGCAGGACTATCATCGTAAGCTTGCGAGCAAGCTCCGCAGCCATGATGACAAGTCCTACCTAGCTAATGCCTGGACTAATGCGCGCTGGCTGACAAAATCACTCGAGCACCGAGCCAACACGATTTTGACAGTCGCGAGCGAAATTGTACGCCAACAGCGGGATTTTTTCACCTGCGGCATAGAGCACCTTCGGCCTCTCAATCTCAAGGCTGTGGCCGAGGCTACAGGGCTGCACGAATCGACCGTTTCACGCGCAACAACCAACAAGTACCTAGCGTCCAATCGCGGGCGGCTCGAACTGAAATACTTCTTTACACCATCCGTCGCTTCAGTTGCCGGCGGAACGGCTCACTCGGCCGAAGCGGTTCGCCACCGTATTAAGCGGCTTATCGACTGCGAGGATCCGTTGTCGGTGCTATCAGATGACGCGATCGTTGAGCTGTTGCGCGCGTCCGGGATCGATATCGCGCGCCGCACCATAGCAAAATACCGTGACATATTGGGTATTCCCTCATCCATGCAGCGCCGCCGCCAGAAGCAAGCTGCTCCGGAGTATGTTTTGACAACGGCTCCAACTGGCCCAACAGACAATACGGAGACGGCCCGCGTCGAACAACGCGTCTCTAACGGCCGGCTGCCCGTACTTCAGGTACCTAGCAAGACCATCCGATGCCTTGGACAGCCGGATCCTCGGCCGCTCACCTCTCGGCGTTTAGCGCCCTCAGAACAGATTAGAGACGACTAACCGGCCCTAAGTCACTGGCCATCCACGTCATTCCGCGCTAGCCACATCACCTTTTCCGTTGCACCCACATAATCCGTCGGTGCTTCTAAGGCTGCAATGGGTCGCGCACGCAAGGCAGGGAATTCTTGAGCCCGGATTGTCTCAAAGACGACATCCGGCGCATTGGCTCGGTATTCTGTCTAACATCACTTATGGCAACACTGCACGTTCTACCAAGGATATCATCCACGGGCCCATTTTGCCGAATGCTTCAATAGCGCTTTCCGCCGACGGACATCACCATGGCATTGATCATGCGGTGCCCGTACGTCTCGGGAATGGTGAACACCGAATGATTGACGGACGTAGATCCGCGCTATTAAAGGTGCGCGTGGCGCGCGACAATGATGTTAAAGTACTGCTTCACACAATCAGCCCCCACATGACACTGCCGGCGCACCAGCTTTTTTCCCTACGCTCGGCATGACCTGAACGCGGCAGCCCAGCTCATTCACGCCGCCCGCCCGGGGCAGGCGCGCTTCGCCCGTTTCAGCGGCAAACTACCGCTTGGCTGGTCTAAGAGCCAACAACGCGGCGATATCGTTTTCAGCCTTGCGCAATGACTGGTTTGTTGTCGCGAGAAGGGGCCGACAGAAGAGCGCTGCCATCGCTGATGGATGGAGATTTCTTCATGCCGCGCCAGTATTGTCAACTGTCAGCGCTACCGCGGAGGCACCCTTATTATCGTGCTTTGATGGACAATCCGCCCGTTGTGCATCTTTCTTAGGTGGTCGGGCGATGGATCAATATGTCGTGCAGCGGACCCATAGCGGTGAGTGGGAGCACACCAGACGTAATCTGCGTCATCATAAGGAGCGGCACGCCAATTGCTAAATGAGGAAGAGAAATGTCTCCGCGCAAGCAGGTGCTCAATGACCTTTGCCAGAACGATGCTCCCAAAATGTGCGAGCCGCTGGACCGCGGCACCCTCGACCCTCTTCTTAGCACCCTCCGTCGGACATCAGACTATGACGCATTGCATTGAGAGCGCTCATCAAGCTTACAGCGCTCAAACGCGGCATTCTCTTCGCGCCGCGTCACGCATTTTCAGAGATTCTAAGCGAGTGTCTTGAACAGATGCGAATTGCGCGCCGCTCATACCGGCGACTTCCCCCTGAAGCGACATTGTAATGTTCTGTGCTACGCGCGTACGGCTCGAGATGCACCAGGTGACGCGCCCCTTTTTGTTAGATCCTGAAGAAGCTGGAGTTAGGCACATGGCAACAGGTGTAGTGAAATGGTTCAACGCAAAAAAGGGGTATGGCTTCATCAGGCCGGATGACGGAGGTCCGGACGTATTCGTACACGCCACAGCCGTCGCAAAAACCGGAAGATCCGACTTAGCCGAAGGGATACGAATTTGCTATGAACTCAAGACCGGTGCGGCTGGCCGGCCGTTTGCAGAGGAACTCAGTATTCCCTAGTGCAGAAGTGAGCAAAACTTGACAAGAGACCGCCACGCGATCGGTTTCAGCACATCTCAACTGTTTGCAAAGGCTGCGTCATCGGCCCACTCCGCCTTTGCTTTCAGTTGCCAACGGTGCGCTTCGCGCCGGCAGCTCAATTTGAAACTTCGCTCGCCCGTGACGAGCATCCGTGACACAAATGCGTCAGCAGGATCTACCCTAATCCGTCGTCCGTGAAGAGCGGCTAAGCGATTGAGCTGGGATCGCATTATTCATTGTGGCCTGTTTTGGGATTGCAGGGTTTTGATGCTTCGGGCATCGGAACCCTGCAATTCCGTTTTGAGGATTCCATCGAATCGCCAGTCATGATTCCGTCCTCGCATCGGAGGTGGCGATGCGACCGAAGAAGCCCAAAGCGACGGGATCGGGCGATCTGTTCCGGGCCAGGCTGGACCAGATCATCAACATGAAGCACGAGCTGGTTCAGCTCGCCGGCAAGGTCGACTGGGACTGGATCGACGGCGAGATCGCGCCGCTCTACAGCAAGAACGGTCGGCCGGGGATTGCGACCCGCTTCATGATCGGGCTGCTGCTGCTCAAGCACATTTACAGCCTGTCCGATGAGGGGGTGTGCGAGCGCTGGGTCCACGACCCGTATTTCCAGTACTTCACCGGCGAAGAGTTCTTTCAGCACGCGTTCCCGCATGAGCGCTCGGACCTGAGCCACTGGCGCAAGCGGCTTGGCGACAAGCTGGAGCTGTTGCTGGCCGAGAGCCTGCGGGTGGCGCACGAGGCCGGCGCGTTGCGCAGCCAGGACCTCAAGCGGGTCACGGTCGATACCACCGTGCAGCCGAAGGCCATCACCTTCCCGACCGATGCCAAGCTGCTGCACGCGGCAATCAAGGGGCTCAACCGCCTGGCGAGGAAGCACGGGGTCAAGCTGCGGCAGTCCTATCTTCGCATTGCCAAGACCGCGGCGATGATGGCGGGACGCTACGCCCACGCCAAGCAATTCAAGCGGCATCAGCGGCAGTTGCGCATCCTGCGCAGCCGGCTGGGCCGGATCATCCGCGATATCCGCCGCAAGATCGAAGGTCAGGCCGTGCTCGAGAACGCCTTCGCCCTCCCGCTCGGCCGGGCCTCGCAGATCCGCTCGCAGCAGCAGCGCCAGCGCGGCTGGAAGCTTTATTCCTTCCATGCTCCAGAGGTCGAGTGCATCGGCAAGGGCAAGGCCGCCGCGCCCTACGAGTTCGGTGTCAAAGCCTCCATCGTCACCAACAACCGCCGTGCTCCTGGCGGCCTGTTCGTGCTGCACGCCAGGGCGCTACCCGATAACCCGTACGATGGTCACACCTTGCGGGACGTCATCGACCGCACCGAGACACTCACCGGCTGTGCGATCGAGCGGGCCTATGTCGACAAGGGATACCGCGGCCACGACGCGCAAAATCCTCGTCGCGTCTTCATCTCCGGCCAGAAGCGCGGCGTCTTCGGTGTCATCAAGCGCGAGCTGCGCCGCCGCTCCGCCATCGAACCCATCATCGGACACCTGAAGACCGATGGTCACCTCGGCCGATGCTACCTCAAAGGCCGCCCCGGCGATGCGGCTAACGTCATCCTCTCCGCCGTGGGTCACAACTTCCGCCGTGTCCTCGCCTGGCTGAGGGCTCTTTGGTGCCTGATCCTGACCACCCTCATCGCGGCCCCCAGCGAATGCTCACCGCTCAAATCGGTTTCTTAACGGACGGCTAATCCGGCGCTCAACCCAACAAAAACAACAAAAAGCGAGAATCAACGCACCTAAGCCGCGAAGAGCCCTCCTCACGTCGTAAACATTCTTCCGAAAGAGTGCGTTTGGCCCAAGGTTATCCTGTTGAGGTGCTCTCTCTGAGAATAGAGCACCTTTCATTCCCGTTCATGAAATCGTTCGAGCGCTGCAATAAGACAATTGATCAATGCCATCCTGCTAAACGGTTTAGCAAGCAGGCAAATAGCGCCAGCTTCAATTGCGCGGGCGCGGACTGATTTTTCCGCAAAGGCCGTAATGAAGATAAACGGCGTTTGACGGCCGTCGCTGCGCATTTGCTGTAACAGCTCCAGCCCGTTCATGAGAGGCATCTGGATGTCAGCAATTACACACGACGTGGCAGCCACCACTTCAGAGCGCAAAAACTCGGGAGCGGATGCAAAAACTTGGACGTCATAGCCGCGGGAAGCCAGAAGATTGTTTGTGGCGGCACGAACCGATGGATCATCGTCAATGATCGAAATGAGATGGGGCATTGATGAAACCGAGATCCCTTCGACGGGAGCGCCACTGGACCGGCAGCCGCCACCATTATTTAGGTATGCACGTTTGCCCTGATCGGGACAGGCCCGACAATTCGACCATTCTTATGAGATCGGCAAGCGACTTAGCACCGACTTTGCGCATGGCCTGGCCACGATAAACTTTGACGGTAATCTCCGCTAGACCAAGTTCACCCGCCACTTGCTTGTTCAACAGCCCTGATGCGACTAGCGTCAGAATGTCCCGCTCGCGCGTCGTCAAACTTTCAAAACGAGAACGCACTCCGGCTTGCATCTTCTCGAGCTCTCGCTTCTTTCGATCTCTTTCAATTGCAATCTGGACTGCATGAAGCAAATCTCGGTCGCGGAATGGCTTTGTCAGGAAATCAACCGCACCACCTTTCATGGCCTGTACCGTCATGGGAACATCAGCGTGACCTGTTATGAAAACAATCGGCGTATGCATATTGGCGCTAGCAAGACCGGATTGCAGCTCAAGACCGCTCAATCCGGGCAGCCGGATATCGAGCACAAGGCAGCTCGGCCCCTCGGGGGGCTCCGATTCTAGTAACTCCGCTGCGGAGGCGTAGTCCCTTACTTTCAAGCCTGCCGATTGGAAAAGGTTTGTAAGAGCGTTGCGTATAGAGGCATCGTCGTCGACGATCAACACAACTGCTTCCTCGTAACCGGCCACTAAATGCGACGCTTGTAAGTGCTCGTTCACAGGCCCATCCTTTTCAATCAGAACTATCTCGAGTGCAGAAAAACGATCTTATATCGGCCCTTCTCGGACGGGGATGGGCGACCATGGCTATGGTCGTGAAAACCCTATCGACTTCGGTTTATAGGCCGCCTCGAGACAAACATCCTATAATTGGTGTCCGGCCACCATTTCCTGTGGCCATCCCTCCGAATCCCCCAACTCTTGCGAACTATGCAGACGCGTAAACCAACGGCCTCGCCCAAAACTGCCCGCTCATGAGTTCGCCGGAAACAGGCGAGAGATCGTCGCGAAATCCGATCTTCTTGCGGACTGCCGAGCTTCTATCAAAAATTACCACTTTCGATCGGCCGAGCAAAACGAACAATCTGAAGCCCGCTATCATAGGTTGTCACGTCGTCGCACGGTTGGTTTGAGTTGTGGACGAAGGGGTAACTTGATAAGCTAAAACAGTGTGTTTGACGCAGATAAGGCTAGCCGGCGCTCCCTGCCACGCGCGCTTGATAGGGAACGCGTAGAACTCGGATTCGTTGTGCTCTAATCTCGCGACGCCTGTTGGTTGCGGCCGCGTGCGGAGCCGGCATGCTGCCGACATTCCTCGAATCGAATTGGCCAATGGTGCTAATCACAAGTGTTTTTCCCCGATGTCAACAGCTGTAGAACATGGAAGGGGCGGAGACGCTGGCTTTTCAAAGCGGTGAGTGATCCTATCAACTACGCCAGCCCCTGACCGGCTCGGATTGCTTTGAGCTCCTATTTCTCCAAATACATCCTCACACGCTCGATGGAGATGATAACCGCGACCCCGGTTGGTCTGCAGGGGACGCGTCCGGTCCGTCGAGTTGGCTGCGAATTCCTGTAAGGAGCACAGTTCTCCGGAATCGTAACGCTAATTGCGTTGCAACGGCTTTCTGCAACTCCTGGTGTAAACCAGAGAGATCGCTTCTGCTCGACACCATGAAGGCGCCGAACATGGAACAAGGGCGCGCGGCAGCACCTGTGCGCCTGTCGAACGCGGCACCAGAAAGCGGATACAGCAAGAGAACGGCGGCTTTGGCCCGCACGATCATAAATCGTAATGGGCGAGCCATCATGACTGACTGGCCTATCGACCCGCGATCGTCGGGGCGGTCCGGCAGCAACCGGCTGCCAAACCGCCCCTAACATCACCACGGGAGGGGGGAGGCGGGATGGTGATGCTGGCTTGCAGGCAGCAAAAGCCGTGCCTCAACCAACCAAGGAGGCAGAACATCAGCTAAGACGTCTACAGCCGGCAAAGACGAACCTGACTGCCTGGCAGGCCACCGGCGCACATCTGGTTAAACAAGAGCGGAGTTCTGACCAGGACTAGATGATTGGCCTTTGAAGGAGCGCCGATCGACCCGAGCAAAACGCGCTCTGATCATTTTGCCTTTCGAGCAAGCCTGCCGGCTACAACCAAAGCTCCGCAACCGTCTTCGAGCCACGGCAAGGCGCTCCCGCGGGCGCCTTCGCGCAAGCGGTAGTTCGCCGCTTAGGTCAGATTTGACTCGAGCGGCCGAAGGCGGCGGGCAGGGACGGCTCTAACTTACAGATTCTAACGAATATCACACGCGTTGCGACATTTTTGACGGGGGCGGCACAAACCTCTGCACGCGTCGCCTCGCGCGCAGGGGCGCACCGTCCCCTAGGCCAGCCGCGCGCGGCTGACTTGAGTGCCTTTTAGCGAAAGTCCCCTCGGATCGACCAATTGATTGTTTGGATGGCTTCATAACTGGCACTGATATCACAATTTGTCTTGGCTCAGCAGAGGAGCTTAGAGGACGCCTTTCGCGCTAAGTTAGCGTAGAAATTACGTGGATCGTTCCCTTCCGGGGACCATATACGCAGTGTCATCAGCGTCGTGCCGAGAGTTGGCATGGCGGCAAACAGATAGCAGCGTCATGCGAGGGGGTAGAGGAGGGCGCTCTCAGAAACAGCCTCGCCGCTGTGCTGCGCTCTTCCCCGAACGCTAAACACATTTGCGTTCAGCGATCTTCTGCTACACCATTTGGACCACAGGTCATCGATCCGACGCGCACTCGTCCCGTTCGCAACGATAATGGTATTCCATGCGGTAACCAGCCGCCTCTGTTCACCTTTAGCGGCGTGTTGTAGCGTTACACGCGAATGTCACGCGCTCCTCCGTCGCTGGCATCGCGCAGCAAGAACGAATCACGTCAAAGGCGGCACCTGCGCCGCTCGAGAAGCCTGATCTTCCAACGAAAACGCGGGAGGCTCTAAGCGGCTGTCGATTCAATCTGGATCGGCGGATGCATACGCTTGGAGAAGGTCCCCCGCGATTGTTTCGCCTCAACGCGGCGGAGATATCGCGCCGGCTGCGGGATGCGTTGAAGCAATAGGCGCCTCATCGTTTAAGCCATCCGGCACATCACAGCCACCACCAAATGACCGCACCTTTGCTTCCATAGAAGTACTTTCGAAATCGTCCGATGAGCCTGTTCGAACTGGAGTCCGTAAGGAGGCCGGTTAAACACGATCACTTCCGGCAGCGATTTGCGCAGCCGCGCAACGTCACAAGTACCAGGACGCTGATCGATTAGTGCTTCAACCGCGACCAAAGCGAAACAGGTACAATCAAACAACAAATCAATACGAGGCAGCATCCCGGCCGCTCACTCTGACGCGTGATGCTCTCGCCCTGTTAGCCATGCACTATACAGTCGAGATAGGCGCGTCGAAGCAGTGCGTATCACTCACAGTATTCTTTGGTCAAGAATACGATCATCCAAGGCCCCGTGGATTCAGCAGCCTCGCACAGTGGCACACCACTTGCTGTAGGGATTATGAGCGTTGGAGATGCACATGAGAAAATGCTATGTAACTCATCCCGTGTCAGGCAGCGAACAAGGGCGCATGCTCCGCATGTGCGACAGGGGCACCAGACCGAAGCAGGACCAGCCTCGTCATAGCTATGTGCAAACCGGCGCTGACCGCCTGATACCGACTCAGCCTTTGCCGAAACGGCCGCCTCTTCGCATCCGTGCGACCCATTGTCATCGCCGCACGTGCTCCACGCCAAGCAGGCGCCCTGGCCGTCACATTTATTTTGCCCGTCGGCTTCCGGAGCGCCGGTCCGACGAATCGACGCCGCCCACCCCGCATCCGCCGAGAGAGACCGCAGATCATGCATACGATCGACTGCATTGGCGCTTGGACCAGCCTTGAGGCCAGAGCGAAAACATAAGGGGTCGGACGCTCACTCTTTGTCTTCGCCAGCACTCCTGAGGATACCTCTTGGTGAGCACCTACAACCAGCCGCGCATTCCGGCCCTCAGCGGGCCATGCGAAACCAACTGCAAAGCACGCGGTATCAGGCAGGATCGATCGCTTCAACCGGTCGAAAGCTGCCGAGGCTTTGACAACGCTGTGGTACCGATGAGCGACGACTTGATCGATTGCGCCATCAACACGCAGTCGCTTTCACTTCTCTTCCAAATGCTGGTAGACAGAGCTGGAACGTTAGGTTTCGATTCAGTTGCGTGCGCGGCAGTAACATATCTCGCGCCGAGGCGCCTCCCTAACAGTCCTGCCCCCATGATCGCCTCGAACTTTGCATTCCACGGGAGTCAACAGTACACCAAACGTGAATACGGCAATATAGACCCCGCGATTCATCGATTACCGCGATTTGCGAGCCCAGTGCGATGGGATCAGCTGTCTGAGGAATGTCAATTGCTGCCACACGAGCAACGCGTACTGGAATTCTACGCACTAGCTGGCCTTAAGCATGGCGTAAGCGTTCCCTACTTTGCCGCGTATGGCCGTATATCGGTAGCGTTGTTTGCCTCCGAAACGGCTGAACCCGATCCCCAGGGCTCCTTACCTCATCTCAGCGCGCTGGCGTCTCAGTTTTTTATCGCCTATAGCCTGCTCGCGCCTCTAGCAGATGAAAAACGATATTTAGCTGTGACCTTCACTCCGCGTGAACGAGAAATCATGTTTCTAATGGCGGACGGCAAGTCTTCTTCGATTATTAGCACGCTCCTGAACATCAGTGACAATACAGTCAACTTCCACATCAAGAACATCCTAAATAAGGTCGGCGCTGGGTCGCGCATTGTGGCCCTCCGAGACGCTTATCGCGCCGGTCTTATCCCCTACAGGCCTCCAAGAAACGAGTAGCCTCGGTTGCTCGAGTGAGCGCGCATGACGCACGACGGTTCTGGTGTTGCGAGCAACCGGGCGCTGCTTTGAGCTCCTGGGATCTGCCTCAAGCAAACGCTGTGCCTGCCCCCGCCTTCGGGGCCGCGTCTTTCGCCCCGCGACGATGGGAAGGACTCCCGCCAGCACGACTTCAGCCTGTCAAAACGCAGTCCGGAACCGTTCCCTTTGCGTCACGAAGAACTGCCTCGACCATCGGGATAATGATCTCGGTTGAAGGTTGTTTCCATCGGTGACGGGCCGGAGGGAGGCGCAGCCGACCGGGGGGGGGCCGTCACCAGCGGTCGGCGTCTTGATGAGGCAGCTCTTTCGTTTGGCGCGGAAGCGATAGCTGTCGCCGCGGAGGGGCAGACGTGGGTGGGGTGCAAGAGCCTGTCGAGGATCCGGTGATAGACCACCATATCGGCGAACATGGTCCCCTATCCGCCTACGCTTCCGTTCGACGTGATCCGCATGGCAACGGCTTCGTAGCGGCGGCTGACCGGTTGGAAGAACAGATGCGCCGCATCGGGCTCTAGCCGCATGTAACCAAGTTCGTCGATGATCAGCAGCTTTGGCTTCGTCAGCCCAAGCATTTTCTCGTCCCGGCGCCGCTCGCCATGCGTCTTGATGAGGCCAGCGACCAGCGCCCTCTAGGTGGTGAACTGCACCGCGCAACGGGTAGGATCGTCTCTCGCCCAAGCCCGTTGTTTCGTTAGTGCTCCAAGACCGTGGCACAGAACTTGTCGATGAGCGCCCAAGGACATTGGCGATGGCCTCCTGATGCCACGACAAGTCCACCTTGCGCGAGGCCGACCGTTTGCGCGACGTGCGTAGCGAACGCGTAAGCGGCCCCGTTGTGCACCCCATTCCGGCACCTTGGCCATCGCGCTAACTTGGTCACCGCTCATCCCCGGAACCTATTCCTGCTGCAGTCTCACTCCGCCGCTCTGCGACGGGCTCGTTTGCAACCGAATAACGAGCTTGAAGATGACGTTGCGTCAAGTTGTACGAGGAAGGAATCGCGACAATGCGAAACGTGTAGCTGCAGCTTGTCAAGAACAAGAAGGTGTCATCATATGAACGAAATCGCCACCGCATGAAGAAGCCAAGAGTTGGAAAGCCAACCCTGCCGGAACCCGATGATGATCCCTATCTCTGGCTGGAAGAGAGGGAGGGCCGGCGCGCGCTGCGCTTTGTTGCGCGACAGAACACCAAAACTCTCGAAGCATTTTGCGGGGCCGCATTCACCCGAGATCGAGCACGTCTAAGGATGGCATACGATCGATATGAGCTCATCCCTCGCTTCATCCGAGCTGGGGCCTTCATCTACCACCTTTTCACGAATGCTGACAATCCTCGAGGCCTTCTGCGACGGACCACGTTGGCAGAGTTCAAGAGTGCTCAGCCATCTTGGGACTCTCTCATTGACATCGATCAGCTGGCCGCCTCGGAGGGTCAGGATTGGCTATTGAGCTGGATCGCCGTGCTGCCGGCGGGCGCCCGCATGATCCTAGCTCTATCTGCTGCAGGCAGGGAGGCTGTCACTCTGCGAGAATTTGACTTGACCAACAGAAACATTGATCCCAGAGGCTTCTATTTGCCAAAAGCAATAAGTGACATTGCCTGGCTCGGCCCTGACGAAGTTCTGTTGTCCAGTACCTTCGGCACCAACATGACAAGCACGGCCGGCCACGCCTGAGCGGTGCGTTTGCGGCAGCGTGGCCAGGCAATAGAACGAGCACCGGTCGTGTTTGAGACAAGTGCTGATCATTTAGGAGTTAGCTGTCATGTTGAACGGAGGGCGCCGACCGCAACCGTCTGGTTTATCGACCGGCCCGATTTGCTCAACTTGCACATCTATCTCGGGAGCGAGAGGGGAGCAATCGTCAAGCTCGCGCTTCCAAGCGACATTCAGCCGGCCATGCATCGGGACTTTTTCGCTTTTAGACTCCGTTCAGCCTGGACGGTCGCTGGGGTGAACTACGAGCGAGATAGCCTGCTGGGCATTTCGGTAAGCGCCTTTCTTGTGGGCGATCGCAAGTTTGCCGTACTATTTCAGCCAAGTCCATGCAGAGCGTTGCAGGACTTCTTCTGGGCTGGGAACAAGCTCGTTCTCTCCATCCTCGAGGAATTGCGCCCCGTCATCGAGATTTGCGATGCGGACTATAGGTGGGCCCGCGAGACACTCCCCGGACTTCCACAGGTCGGGGTTGTCGATGTTCGACCGTTTGATCAAGAGCAGCTTGAGGGAAACGGCGACCTGCTTGTCGAGACCGAGAACCCAATCACTCCTGGGTCTCTTTCGCTAATTGAGGGTGGCGTTGGCAGTCCGATAGTACTCAGACCCGCGCCGAGGTTATTCATCGCGCAGGGTCTTGTAGTCTCGCAACACGAGGCCGTTTCGACCGACGGCGAGCGCATCCCATACATTCAGACCGGTCCGGTAATCGAGACTGGGAACGCGCCGGTGCATATGACCGGTGATGGCGGCTTCGGACTCTCGGTAAGACCGCACTACGATGTGACACTCGGGAAGCTTTGGCTCGAACGCGGCGGGACCGCCGTGCAGGCTGCTCTACGGCGTGGCGGAGAGTTCGGAGCGAGCTGGCATGATGCAGGAAGGGGGGCGGGCAAGACGTTGTCCCATGATGATTTCGCCGCCGTTGCAGCCGATCTCGTGCGGCGCGGCGTTACACAATATAAGCGAATCGCCGCTGCCGGCTGCTCGAACGGCGGGCTCCTCATCGCCAATATGCTCACGCGCTATCCTGACCGGTTCGGTGCATTGTTATGCACGCTACCGCTCGTGGATATGCGCCGATACACGACATTTTCGGGTGGAGCGAGCTGGATTGCAGAATACGGCGACCCCAGCAAGCCTGACGATTGGGAATGGCTGAAGAGTTATTCCGCCTATCACGCCGCTGAACCAGATCGACCCTATCCACCAATTCTCATCACGGCCACTCGCCACGATGATCGCGTCCATCCCGGGCACACCCGCAAAATGCTCGCGAAACTGCAATCGATGAAGTATGAAGCCTACTTATATGAGGTGCCAGGCGGAGAACGTGGTCTCGGCTGGAAGAGCGAGTCTGCCACATTACAGGCGCTAGGACTTCAGTTCCTCAAGCGCAAGATCGGATGGCGCGACTACGAATAGCGATTGCGCCATTTGTTGGCGCGTATGTCCCAAACGGCTACTGTTCGCGGAGTGCCATCATGCATGCAATGCGAGAGGCGAGCTGCAGAGCATCCTAGCGCTTACTCGGCGCCTCTTTATCAAGGGCGGACGGCAAACGGTATGCCGCGGCTGCTCATTGCGACAGCGCGACAACTCTCGAACTAGCTCAATCACAGCGAGCTATGGATTGCCTTTTCCTTCCAACTAGTCGGCTGCCTGTAGCGCGACGCGCCTGCTTTATCCGCTCAAATTGCACAACAACATTACGAGTACGCCCACAGGACCACCAAGCTGAACCGGCTCGTCTTCCGGCGACGCGTCGCTGGCATGCCCAATATGTCTTTGCAGGTGGATGCCTTACTGATAAGCCTTGTCTCTGAGAAGCATTGGAGCGGGTATGCCTAAAAAAGGAAACAAGAGGGTCATTCGCCGTGAGTACACTCGCGCTGACGTGAAGGAACTCCGAGATCATTCAAGAGCCAAGACACCAGTCATTCAAATTGCAAAGCTTACAAAGCGAACTGTTGGGTCGCTACGTCAGAAGGCGCGTAAACTCGGAATACCTCTCGGTCACCGGCGATAAAGCGCGTACAAGCGACGACGTACCAGCGATCTGTTCCGCGGCCGCGCTGCAGCGAATTAGACTAGAGCAACCGCCCTGAAGACGTTGCTGCTGTTCGATGGACGCGGAGCCTTAACTCAAGATGCGAGGGACCAGTCGAGGCTCTAGGCCGGGCTGGAGCTGGTGTGCGTCGAGTTCTGGCTGGATCGAGCCGCGTCCGCAAGCGACTCATATCCAACACTTCAAAGCTATAAATAGATTCACGGAGAGTATGACTTGGCGTTGCCGTTACCGAGTGATGATCCCTTTTTCAACCAAATAACCGAGCACGATCTCGGCCAGTCGATGCGGCCCGTGGCCTGCAGCTTCTAGATGACGGAGCGGCGGTTCGGATGATGCATCGGCCACCTTTAACAGCTCGGGGAGCCCCGCCTTGGCGTGCATTTCGCAGTTATCGTGCTGCACGCATCCGCCGTTTTGGTCATCCACAAACACCTCGATGAACTCAGCGGCGCTCACAAGAGCACGCACGTGGTCCCGACTTGTGCTTGTAGGGCAGGGGAGCGCACAAATCACGATCAGGCCCGCGTCGACCATTAGTTTAGCAATTTGGCCAATGCGCCAAACGTCTTCCTTACGATTGGTTTCGCCAACCGCAATCCCGACATTGCCTGCCTCCAACAACATCGTGTGATGCGCAAGCTCAAACAACTTCTGCTCGACCAGGTTGCCAATAGCTGCCTTGCCGTGCTCCCCTGTCAACCAGATGATGCAGGCCCGTTGTTGCTTGAGTGCGGAGCGCTCGCTCTTGCCAAGTGGCAACGGTGGCCTTCCAATCCCGCCAATGCGCCGCAGCTCCAAGGCGATCATCCCGGCACCGACCGTCCGATTGGTGTAGCGATCGATTATAATGAAAGATCCAGTGTGCCTATTCTTCTTATAGGAATCGACGCATGCCGGTGTTGCAAGCGCAATATCGCACAGCCCGATTTCATTAAAGCTCAACGCGTGGGCTTCGATCTGAGCGCCCGTATTGATGTCAATTTTGTGTCGTGTCGCGCGAATATGACCCGATGCAATCGATTGCGCGCCGATGCGGAAGGCATACGGCCGGCCCACCGCCATAGCCTGTTGGTCCATCCAGATCACGTAAGCAGCAAATTGATCCGAGACTTCAGGCTGATTTAAAGGATCAGCCAAAACATCTCCCCGCCCAACGTCAATGTCATCAGCAAGCGTAATGGTCACGGCGCTGCCGGGTTCCGCGCGCGCAAGTTCTCCATCATACGTCACGATCTTTTCGACACGCGAGCTTCGACCCGACCTCGCGACAACGATTTCACCTCCGACTTCGATGCTACCGGAGACGACGGCGCCGGCATAGCCGCGAAACGCGCGGCTGGGACGATTTACCCATTGCACCGCAAAACGAAACGGCTGGTCGGCCGTATTGGGCTGCGCGTTGATACTTTCGAGGTGATGCAGTAAACACGGTCCCTTATACCAGCCAGTGGCCTCGGACCGCCCCGTGACGTTATCGCCGTATCGCGCAGAGATCGGAATGGCGGCTATCGAAAGGAACCCGAGCGCCGACGCAAAGGCGCGATAGTCCGCAACGGCGCGGTCGAAACTTTCCTTGCCGTACCCGACCAAGTCCATCTTGTTGACTGCCAGTACGACGTGCCGAACGCCCAACAGGGAGCAGATAAGCGAGTGGCGCTTCGTCTGTACGAGAACTCCTTTAGACGCATCGATCAGAATGACCGCCAACTGGGCATTTGAGGCAGCAGTTGCCATGTTTCGTGTATATTGTTCGTGCCCCGGAGTATCGGCAACCATGAATGACCGGCGGCCAGTTGAAAAGTACCGATACGCGACGTCAATGGTGATAGCCTGCTGACGCTCAGCCTCGAGTCCGTCGACCACCAGGGCAAAGTCGATTTCTTCCCCCGTCGTGCCATACTTCAGGCTATCCCGAGCAAGTGCCTTTAGCTCATCGTCCCGGATCGAGCTGCTGTCGTGCAGCAGCCTTCCGATCAGCGTCGACTTCCCATCGTCAACCGAGCCGCACGTGATAAAGCGCAACTGATCTTTGCCATCCAGCCGCATAGGCGCTTCCATTCAGAAGTAACCGTCTCTCTTTTTTCTCTCCATTGATGCGGCCTCGTCGTTGTCAATCAGCCGGCCCTGGCGCTCGGAAGTCTTGGTTACCTGCATTTCCGCAATGATATCATCGATTGTAGCGGCGGCGGATTCGATTGCCCCGCTCAACGGATAGCACCCGAGGGTACGGAAGCGTATCGACTTGAGCTCGGGCGTTTCATTTGGAGCTAAGGGAAGCCGATGGTCATCGACCATGATAAGCGCGCCGTTTCGACGGACGACAGGTCGGGGTTTTGCAAAATAGAGGGGGACGACTGATATCTTTTCATGTCTGATGTATTCCCAAACATCCAGTTCGGTCCAATTGGACAAGGGAAACACGCGCATGCTCTCTCCCGTCCGGATACGAGTGTTAAAGAGGTTCCATAGCTCCGGCCGCTGGTTCCGGGGGTCCCAAACATGCCCGGGCGACCGCACGGAGAAAATGCGCTCCTTGGCACGGGCTCTTTCCTCGTCACGCCTGGCTCCTCCAAATATGGCATCAAACCCATGACAATCGAGCGCCTGCTTGAGCGACTCTGTTTTCATCACCTGAGTATGCAGCGCCGACCCAGAAGAGATCGGATTAATGCCATCGTCGATACCGCATTGGTTGACATGCACCAATAAGTTAAGCCCCAGGCGCTTAACTGTCTCATCTCGAAACTCTATCATCTGCCGGAACTTCCAGGTCGTATCGACATGCAATAGGGGAAAGGGAAGTCTCGCCGGGTAGAATGCCTTCAACGCCAGATGAAGCATTACGCTTGAATCTTTGCCGATCGAATAGAGCAATACGGGATTTCGGAACTCGGCTGCGACCTCGCGCATGACACCGATGGACTCTGCTTCAAGCTGGCGCAAATGCCGAGGCAACCTTCCATCCCTCTCGTCCGCCTTGCCCACTGAAATTATATCCCTTTGCAACTCAATCCTATTTCTGATCAGCCTCAACCCCGCATATCTCCATCACCGTGCAGCTTGCCTCCGGTTCGGTGATGCGGGAAGGCAGCAACCCTCGTGCAAGTGAAGCAAATAGCGCGGCTATTGACATGAGCCGCCTAACTTAGCCGCGCTCTGCTAACACGAGAGCGTCTCATGCAGCCGCGCAGCTATAAGACTAACTAGTTGCGCGCGCTGCTCTCGCTTCGACTCGACGAGACGCTTGGCTTCGTTGGCTATTGAGACGTCTGCACCCGGCAACACGTTATCGCTCCATCGCTGGATAGCATCGCCTTGCTCACCGCTTTCAGCGGACAAGCCCTCCGGTGCCGTGCTTCCGTTTAGAAAGTCCAAGCAGCCGCGGAATATCGCTCGGTACTCGGCCGTTACTTGGGGTCCTTTATCCACCACGCCGACCCGCTGCGCGTACCAGAGGTCCTCCCCATAACCTAGGTGGGTCAGGAGCTCAGTCCCCACGAGATCAGTTACTGCTTGCATCTCTTCAACACTCAATTCATCTCGCCAAGCTTGGACCGAACGGCCGTCGGTCGTCCTTCTTTCGAGGATCTTTCTATCTCCGAAGAGACTAAAGGGCAGCTCATCCACCTTCGCAGTCACAGATGGTTCCCCGACGGGCTCGCAGCCCAACCAGGACGTCAAATGGGATATCTCCGCTTCGGTACGTGTGACCAAGCCCTCGTAATGCACCACAAGTGTCTGAGAGCGCCCACGATGCGCTGCAAGTACGGGAAGGCCCAATACGAGATCTGCCAGGGACGATGCCACGGCGCCGGCCGGCTGTCCCAGGGCCAGGTCTGCCAGACAAGAAGCGATGGCTGGCGGGCAGGTCGCCGACTCGAGCGGAATACCCCACGTGGTCTTCAGTGAAGCGGCAATAGCATACGGATTGCGCATTAGGAGAATTTGTGGCGAACGCGGGTAGACGGATTCCAAGAAGTCCAGGACCAGCCAATTGCGCGGTGTTTTGTCCAGAAGGAGACGCTTGCCCGCGAGGGCCAGGTACTGGCCATATGCAGCATCGGCCAAGGCCCGACAAACGAGAGTGCGATCTATTCGACCCAAAAACTCGGAGGTTGCGGCCCTGATGAGCCGACCTCCCGCTGGATGGCGGTGATCGACCGTCCCAAACGCCTGGAGTGCGAGCATAAGCCAGGGTTCGGGCGGAGCGGCAATCTCTGGATGCTGCTGCAGCAGATTCGCCAGCAATGTAGTGCCCGATCGCGGAAGGCCTAGAAGAAAGCACACCCTGTGTATTTCGCGATTCATCATTCGCCCTTCTGCCCCAAATCAACGGCTCCTCAACGGGCCTGTGTGCCCGGCAGGTTCGGCACTGCCGCGGCAGTCCGAACGGAGCAATTCAGTGCCAGCTCTCGCTCTGCTTAGCGCTCACAACAGTCGCAACTTGTCGCATCAGCTACGGTCATCGGTTCTCCTGTATAGAGAGACAGCCTTCCTCAGCGCGATACAGGACTCACTTTACTCGCCGCGCCTGATCATAACGATACAGTCGGACATGTCCGTCATCCTCATCCGTCTTCTATCATCTTCCCGCGCTCGTAAAATCGATTGTATTGATGCGACACATCCAGATGCTGAATTGGTTGCGACAGGTTTCGCCGCCTTCGTCATCTCATCGTACCGCTTCACGCCGCCGAAACCCGCACTCCCGAGCACGTAACATCTCACAGCACTCGATTTGACAGCATCTTCCTTCCTGAACGCGGCGCTCTATTGAGCAGACTTCGAGGCTCCTCGCCCAAATGTGAACTGCCTTGTCCGGTCTCACCCACGCTGTCGTAAAGAAGGCGACATTGAGCAGCTAGCGGCTTCGCACATAACGGCAATTCCGTCCTGACGACTCGCCCCCCATGGCACGCGATTTGCTCCGTGTCCGCTAGCACTAGAAAAACGTCGGGGAGAACCGTGAATGGGCAACATCGCCTGTCTAACACAAGCGCCAGCGTCAAGCGCCACCGCGATCCTGATGAGCGCGGCTCAATTCAGCTCTTATGGTAGGAGCACTGCGCGGACGTGCAATCTCGTGATCAGTTATTCTTACAACGCCCCACTCTCCAGCCACCTCGATTCGTCGATGAGGTGTTGAAGCAGGCGGTTAAGACGCCCCTGCCAGCATGCGCTGCATGGGAGCGGCTGCGCCCGATCCCCAACACCACACGCTTGTTCTGGCGCCGGCTCTGAGACACGCCGGCGGCTATCATGGAGACGTCAAGCCATGGGCAACACAATTAATACTGACCCACGCGTCAAACAGCGGCATACCGGAACGACCAATAGAGCTCTCTATATCCAGGTCTTGGCCGCAATTGCGCTTGGCGGAATCGTCGGCTCACTCTGGCCGCAGTTTGCCACCGACGACTGGATCAAGGCGCTCGGCGACGCCTTCACCAAGTTGATCAAGATGCTGATCGCGCCAATCATCTTCTGCACTGTGGTCTCGGGCATTGCCCACATTCAGGACGCCAAAAAGGTCGGGCGCATCGGCGTCAAGGCGCTCGTCTATTTCGAGGTCGTCTCGACTTTCGCGCTGGTGATTGGCCTCATCATCGGCAATGTGGTAAAACCCGGCGCAGGGTTCGGCAATGCGGCAGCGAGCGAGGCGGCCGTTGCGAACTTCGCCAAGCAGGCCGCCGAACAGAAGCCCGTCGACTTCGTGCTTCACATTATTCCCGACACCGTGGTGGGTGCGTTCGCGCAAGGAGAGATCCTACAGGTGCTGGTGTTCTCGGTGCTGTTCGGCTTTGCTCTCATGAGGCTAGGAGAGCGCGGTCATAGCCTCCGTCGCTTCATCGACGACACCTCGCATGCGGTGTTCGGCGTCATCTCGATCGTGATGCGCGCAGCGCCGGTCGGCGCGTTTGGCGCGATGGCCTATACGATCGGCAAGTTCGGCACTGGCGCGATCCTCAACCTGCTCGGGCTGATCGCGACGTTCTACGTCACGGCTGCGCTGTTCGTGCTCGTCGTGCTCGGCCTCATCGCACGGATGGCAAGGTTCTCGATCTTCAAGTTCCTCGCCTACATCAAGGACGAGCTCTTGATCGTGCTCGGCACCTCGTCCTCGGAAAGCGCGCTGCCATCCCTGATGGAGAAGCTGGAACGACTCGGCTGCTCCAAGTCCGTGGTCGGCCTCGTGGTGCCCACCGGTTACTCGTTCAACCTTGACGGCACCAACATCTACATGACGCTGGCGACGTTGTTCATCGCGCAGGCGCTCGGCGTCGATCTCACCTTCGGCCAGCAGCTGACCATCCTGGTGGTGGCGATGCTGACCTCGAAGGGTGCCTCCGGCATCACCGGCGCGGGCTTCATCACGCTGGCGGCGACGCTCGCGGTGGTCGACCCGCGCTTGGTGCCGGGCATGGCGATCGTGCTCGGCATCGACAAGTTCATGAGCGAGTGCCGCGCGCTGACCAATCTGTGCGGCAACGGCGTCGCCTGCGTGATCGTCGCCTCGTCCGAGGGCGAGCTCGATCGAGAGACCTTCAAAGCAACTCTGGCGAATTAGTTGCGCGATGAGCCCCGCCGCACTGCGCATCCGGACGGTCAACTGAGCCGTTGAGCGTCAATTCGTCGCCTGAGGCGGACTAGAGGACCAGCCTCATGTGAGCGCCGCTGCCCCACGGTCCCGGGATCGTAAGCAGCCAGGCCTCAGCCACCCCGTCCCGACGTTGCCGAGCGGGCTGTTTCCCGTGAACTTTCGTCGGCAATTGCCCATCCATCCATTGGCCAGATATCGCCCATCATTAGAATGGATTTTACAAGGCTGGGTGCCCGCGCAATACACGCGGCAGCTCGAGAGCGCAAATCAAGTCGCCTCGCTTTCGCTGAACTATTGGGCGTACATGGCTGTCGGCAGCACGATTACCCTGATGCACCTTGCATGGTCGGATCTCAGCGATTTGAGTCTTTGTCGCTCCATAGGGCTGCCCGTCTCGCCTTCGATCGTACGGTGCGCCGGGACCGGGGCAGCACCGCTACAGGGAATGCGCAATGCGTAACCACAGCTCCCGGAGGCCCACCACGTGCGGTCCCCAGGGTACTCGGACCGTGCCCCAAAGACGGACTCGCTGGGCAGATGTATTTCGAGCCGCCAGATCGCTGGAAGTCATTTCGATTGTTTCTCAGGACCGCGCGGTTTATGAGCCATTGATCGGAATGCTCATCACTGCCGGATACGTCGCAGATCTATATAAGACTTTGGACGCTCTTCTGCACTCCCGGTTCTTAGCTTACACATCGTGTCTAATTGCGGACCTCCCGCTGCAACGCTATGCGCGCTGGGTACGCAAGCATCCCTCGCTGTCGTCATCGACACTCCCGGCGGTTCTGCTTTCGGCGCACCCGCACAGCGATATCAGCCTTCAGCAACTTGACGTGGAGGCTCTCATATGTCCGTTCAGCCGAACCGATCTTCTTGAGTGCATCGCCTTGGCAAGGCACCGATGCGGCTCTAGACGTTCCAGTTCACACGTCGCATCTGCCATCTCCCGGCGGGGTGGAGTGCCACAAGCGCATCAGTCGCGTGCCACGCAAGCGCTCCTTGAGTCGCAACGGCCCTTGCACGAGGCGACTAGCGCAAACAAATGACCGGCCAGATCCTCGCAGGGTGATCGGCCTATTTTCTCTTCCTGGTGTCTCACAATGTTATTTCTCCCAACTTTGGCGGGTGCTCTCGTGGGCAAACCGTCGGCGCTATGCTCCAGCTCTGACCTCGCCATTAACTCACATCTCAACGAAAGGCTAAGAAGCGATGGTAGATCCGACATCAAGCTTAGAGATACACCAAGAAATCGCTTCTCTTCTTCAGGTGCCCTGTCCGGTCATCTTGGACATTGGATGCAATGATGGGAGAGACACGCAGCGGTTTCTTGAGCTGTGTCCCGACGCTCGCGTTTACTGCTTTGAGCCTGATCCTCGCGCAGTAGCTCGTTTCAGGCAGAACAAGCATCTGGCGCGGCCCAACGTGTCGCTCACGCAGATCGCCATCAGTGATCGAAATGGTATCATCGACTTTTATCCGAGCAATGGAGACGGGGATGCGAAGGAATGGGACCTATCTGGCTCCATACGTAAACCCAAACACCACCTTTCGGAGTATGAGTGGGTTCGCTTTGATGCCTCGGTTCCGGTCGAAAGCCGACGGCTAGATGACTGGAGCGACGATGCTGGCCTCAGCGCCGCTGTTGATCTGATCTGGATGGATGTTCAAGGCGCTGAATCGGACGTAATCGCCGGCGGTCAGAACACCCTGAGCAGAACGCGGTTCATCTACACGGAGTACAGTGATCGCGAACTATATGAGGGGCAGCTGTCACTACGCTCGATCCTTGACCGCTTGCCGTCGTTCGAAGTTGTTACTCTATATCCGCGAGCAGTCGAGGGCGATGTGTTGCTTAGAAACAAGGTGGCCCACACAATTTAGGGCAGGGCTATCGCACATGGCCGAACAGGGCGAGGAGGAAGCTGTCGTCCCATCCTGCGCGCTTGATTTTTCGACGTATGGAGGTGGGGCCGGGACAAGATCGAAGGATGTTGAGCGCAAGCCTGCGCAGGCGAACGAGATTCCCTGGAGCATTGCCCAATCTCGCCCGGTTGCCATCTTCGTGGAAGTGAACGTCGAGCACCCAATGCAATTGGTTCTCGATGGTCCAATGACTGCGCGTGACTTGCAGCAGCCGTTTGGCGGACATCGACTTGGAGAGCAGGTAATAGCGCACGGCCGCTCGGCGCGACTGCCATGCAATTGCCGGCGCGAGGTGACGCGGCCGATCGCGACCACGCCCGGGAAGCCATGGACAGCAGCCAGGCTGGTATTGCGCATGATGGTTGCCCGGCGCGCTTCGCGGCGGTCGTGGGTGGACGGTTCGACCTTCTTGGCGGTACGGCGCTCGCCGGACCGCGCAAATTGCGCGACCACGAACTTGAACAGAGGTCGACGGTTGGCCCTGATCGCCAGCACCTAGTCGCCGCCGCGATCGAGCACCGTCTTGGCCATTGCACGATGGCAATGCAGCGCGTCGGCCGTGACGAGGCAACCTTCGAGGGACAGCAGCGCCAATACCTCCAACGCGCCCTTCGTCTCGTTGCGGCCGGGAGCCTTCTGCTGGGCCAGCGACATGCGCGCTTCCACCGCAAAGACGTTGACCAGGTGCAGAGGCTCGTGGCGCGAACCGCGCGCGAAGGCGCCTCGCAGCGCTTTCCCGTCGACCGCGACCACCCCGCTGAGATTGAGCCTGTTGGCCTTGGCAAACGCCGCCATAAAGAACGCCGGAATGCTGCCTCGAAGGCTTCCGGCTCGAGCAAACGGAACACGCGACCGAAAGTCTCGTGGCTGGGAATCCCATGTTCTAGGCGCAGAAACAGCCGAAGCAGGTCTTCCTTGGCCTATCCGAACTCCGCCAAGTCGGAGCAAGTCTCTGCTCCGCAAAGAACCGCCGCCAAAGGCGATAACCAGCACCTCCAGCAGATCGTGTCGTGCGTCCGCCGCAGCGGGTCCGACAATCGCCGAAACGCCTTCTTGAGCCTGCCCATACGACTCCCTCCGTCTTGTGGGAGTCGTTCTCAGAATTCGTCTTGCAAAACAACGCAATACGCGCCGCAAATCCATATGCGATTCCCCTGCAATTTGGGGGGAGCAGGCCTGGGCGGAGAAGACACCCCGGCGCGCTTGCGCGCCTCAATCAACGCAGAAACTCCATATCGATGGACCGTGACAATGGTAGCACGCTCAACTACGTGTCGAGTAAGACGGCTTCGCAGCCTTGCTTGCCAGCAGAGCTATCTTGCGTGCTTGCACGTGAAGGCTGTAGCCGAGTGGCTCGTTTCTTTTGATCCTCCGACCAGCGCGGCGCGCATGACAGGCTAAAGAGCGCGTCGGGCGGAAAACGTCTGTTTCATGGAGGCTCCCTATCTCCCTACTCATCGCGCAGTCGCACTGCTTTTGGACCTAAACACTGATATTGAAGGACCGGGGTAGACCGCCGCCGCGTCAATGCTCAGTGGAAGGTCACCGCGTCTCCCGGCGATCATTGCACATGCACGCATGACCCTTTTTGCCACATCTCTACAGAGTCGTAATCACCTAAGCGCAAGGGCTGCAATCTACATTACACCTCTATAGCTCTAGGGCTGGCATCATCCTAGCCGCACCCCGCCATGAGCTCGACAGTACGTAAGGTACTGATCTTCAAGGCGGCGCTTAGCGCCCGCGGCGCCGCGAAGTCCATGGCCCTAGAGCGTAGGTTCTCTGGAAAGGCCCTATCAGAGCCGCGGGGTTTTATCCGGAAGTGTCGCCGCACAACCCAAGAGGCTCAGGCACCGACTTTAGCCATGAGTTCAGATCGGAGAATAGCCGCTGTGTTTAACGACACAGCGAGCGGGAGATCGCCAAAGGCAACTTGGCAAAGAAGATAATTGGCTCCCGCTTCCTCCAGATGATCAAAGAGAATTCTTTGCACCGAAGAGGGGGTCCCGACAACGCACAATTCGCTATCGATTGCCGCTTCGAAGGTTGGCGGAAGGCTCGCGGGCAAGGGTAGCGCATTAAGCTCATATAAGAACCTGAAGCTCTTGAGCCATCTGCCGTACGCCGCTGCAGCAACCGAATACGCATCAGCTTCTGAAGCGTCCGCTACGATCATGCGAAGCAAGCCGAGAAACGGCACATCTTTACGCAAATTGCCCGCGCGGTAGGCGTCAGTCAACTTTCGAACCGTGGAGGCCCGACCAAGGCTCGCAATATTTGCGCCGACCTCAGCGGCCGCCGCTGCGGACGCGGGCTGGCTCACGGGGATCCACGTCGGTGGATGTGGAAGCTGACAAGGCGTCAAAGCTAGCGGCACCTGGTGAAGGCGAAAATGCTGACCTTCGTAGGACAAGGTTCCCCCCTTCATCGCCCTCGCCAAAATCTCCATTCCTTCGGTATAGAGTTCGTGGGCGCTTTCCGCGCTAACACCAAAGTAAGCCAACTCAGCGGGAAGAGAGCCGCGGCCGACACCGATCTCAAGGCGACCGCCACTCAAGTGATCCAGCATACATGCCTCCTCATAGGCCCGAAGAGGGTGCTGAAGGCTTAGCAGCATCACCATCGGCCCAACCCGAAGTCGCTTGGTGCGCTGTACAACGCTCGACAAGAATACGTTAGGCGACGGCGTCCTCCCGTGCGGCGTGCAATGATGCTCCGCAACATGGTACGCATAGTATCCCAGCCGGTCACACGCTTCAGCCAATACCAGACGATCGCTGTACTGCTGTGATAGATCGCCGCCGTTCTCATCCAAATGATCAAATATTCCAAGCCACATCCGAGGTGATACATTTGCCACTTCGCGTCTCCCATCTTTACGATTATCGCCCTTGCTGACTACGTGGCCGCGCCAGCAATGTCACTGACCACTGACAAACAGGTGTCCATCTGCTCCGCCGTGCCAATCGAAATTCGAACAAAGTGCTCAAGTCCCTGTTCTGGAAACGTGGCCACGTACACATTTCTCGCCTGCAGGGCCCGCTGCCACCACCTCCCGTCGTATCTACCCGGCACGCGAGCCAACACGAAGTTTGCATGTGATGGCATCACATGGAATCCAAGCGCTGACGGGGCCAAGGTCGTTCTCTCCCTTTCCTGCAAAATGCATTCGATGCGGCCCCTGTAGGCGTCACGATGCTCAAAAATGCTCACCCCAACGGACTGGCCGATCACGTTCATGTTGAAGAGGTTTTGTATGCTACGAAGTCTTGAAATGACCTGCGGGTCACCGACCCCAAACCCGATGCGGAGGCCTGCCGCGGCATAACTCTTCGAAAATGTCCTTAGAAGAAGAAGATTCTGATATCGATCGACCAGGCGCAGTCCGCTATCCGGGGCAAAGTCGACGTACGCCTCATCGAGCACGACAAGCTGATCTGTTTCGGCGACCAGACGTTCAATTTCAACGATCGGAACGAACGTCCCCGTAGGGTTATTTGGGTTAGCGAGCACAATGAACTTCGCACCCCCTGCCGTCTGCCGAACCCTTTGAGCCGTCGGCAGTGCGTTGTGATCAGCCCATTGAACTTCAAGGAGGTGCGCACCATTGGCCGCCGCCAACTTGTGATTGAACCCAAACCCAGGGGATAGCATTGCGACAGCATCGCCAGCAGTGAGATACGCCTGGTAAATCAGGCCGAGAATCTCGGATGATCCGTTTCCTGCGATCACCTGCTCGACAGAGACACCATAGGCTCGCGCGGCCGCAGATCGCAAGCTGCCGCTGTCCTCCTCCGGATACACATTGTGCTCTTTGAACGCTTCAAGCGCCGCGCTCATAACTACGGCCGGCAAGGGGAACGGGTTTTCGTTCCTGTTTAGGTTCACATATGCCGTTCTGTGCACGGAAGTTATGTCGGACGTCCTCGCCGCAGGATCGCTCTTATGTGCCCCACTCGGTCCGCTAAGAGATTCATTACAAGCTGACATCTACTCGCTCCTCTAAGCAGACTCCAAGTACGACCGCCGCTGTGGTCACGGTGCTTTCGTTCGCTCGCTCCATCCCGCGCCGTATCTCGAGGCATCGCTGCAAGCTACCAGTCTGGCTCAGCCAGAGTATTACGCGCTCGACATACGAATTCGTCGAAGACACCCCAAGCCAAGACCCGTGACACAGCCAACAATTGAGACCCTCTAGCAAATCGCTCGCAGCCATTGCTCGCCACTCAATCGCCGCTTAGCGCCTCTCGACGTGACCACCATACAACTTGACCCTGCGTCCGATTCAAGCGCTTCATCATGGCGCCGCTCGTCCAAAGCCCACTGCGGCGCGACATTAACGCGCGGCCCCGCACGACCGTAATAGTGAGTCGTCTGTTCTCGATCGCCCTTTCCCCAACAGGAGGCGAGATCGACTCGCTTTCGCCTGACGAACCTGTTCACACCAACCGTCGCGACCAGACCCGAACGCCGCACCGCACACGCTCGACCCGGAGCCACATCGCACGGCAGATCAGATTCGTCTTGCTATCTCTGGCACCTCTGGTTCTCCGTGGACATAGCACGGAGCGTCACCGTTTATCGCTAGTCGACGTCTACACGCCCCAGGTCGGTCTCCTTTTTGCCTCATAGCAGTCAAAACCCTTTGTAAGGAGCCGAGCCGCCGAAACGCGTTCAGAGACAGGATGAGGGGCACACGTTGCAAATAACCGGCCGCATCTACACTCCAGAAGACCTCTCATTGCTCGGACGTCTTCTAGACGAGGCGGTTGCTGCACTGCCCCAGCGCATGCGAACTCCTGACAACCGCGCCGCACTCGCAACGCTAATTCTTGAACGCACCTCAGCAGCGGAAGCCGAATTGCGCTTGTTGGAGGCGCTTGTACGGTTGTTGTGTCCCGCCAAGTCGTTCTGACACGCAGGCGCCTGCAGCGTTAAGCATAGGGCTATACGGCCGATGGCGGCGCTTGCTACGCCGCACCATTCGATCCGCATACGCCTCAGCGCTCTCACTGAGCCCTGAAAGCGCTTGAACCTTCCCTGACGTCAGGTTGTACACGTCCGAATATGACAAGGTCTTCGTTCCAAAAGCGTCGATGGCGGCGCATCGGCGAACTTGCCGATGCGACTGGCGTCACTGTACGCACTTTGCGCCACTATGAGCACATTGGACTGCTCACTGCTTCTCAGCGCACGTGCGGCAACCATCGGATGTACGATGCCGAAAGCGCCAAACGCGTTTGTGATATCATCACGCTTCGCCGGCTCGGCTTTTCGCTTCAGGAGATTCGGAACGCGCTTGATGGGCGCCTGTCTCTTGAGCGCCTATTGAGCGAGCATCTGGACCGCGCGGAGCGCGAAGTCGCTCGCGCAACTGAACTCCGCGATCGACTGCGCCGCCTCGCTCAAAATGGGAACACGACTGTCCGATTAGAGCAGCTATCTAACCACTTGAACCATTCGCATCGCAAACGCGACACGTAAACGTCTCAGCAGCAAGGGCGGGTCTCGGGGTCACTCAGAGCCGTCCGCCTCACGTGCCAAGAGACCGCCACACGCCACGTTTGTCGCGACCTACCACGCCACGCCACCATGCAGGAGCGTCACTCAATAATCCGATGCCTCCACCGCCATCGCTCGCTAGTCTGCACGATCTCAATCGCAGCGGGCGTCTACTCGGCGGCCACGCCTGGCTGATCGCGCGGTGATTCGAGGTTGGCAGCTTCCTCCAGTAAGACCTGACGCATCCACATACTTGCAGGATCATTGTTATGAAGTGCAGGCCATTGCAACGTCTCCGTAAACCCCGGCAACGGGAGAGGGAGTTTCGCTATGCGCAAGGGCATCGATTTTGCAAAATGCCGCACCAACGTTACTGGCATCGTCGCTATCCGGTTCGTCCCGACAAGCATGTGAGGCATCATGCTGAACCCTGGAACAACGACCTCTACGCGCCGCTTGACCCCATGCTCCTGCATATACCACTGGTCTACGGAGGGAACGCGAGACCGGGCCAATTTAACAGCAACGTGCCCCATGGACATGTAGCTGGAGAAAGTCAGTGGCTGCGCCAATCGCTTATTCGAACGGCAGCCGACACAGACGAGCGTATCATCAAATAGCGTCTTCTTAGGATGGGCATCTGTCGTGTACGGGTCCGGAAGAATGACAAAATCCACTTCGCCCCGCTTAAGCGGATGCTCGAACGCATCGGCAAATGGCACCAGCTCGAATTTAATGCCCGGCGCCTCTCGCGCGACGCGTTCTACGACTTTGCGAATAAGAACGATGGCAGCGAAATCGGAAATGCAAAGCCGAAACCGACGCGTTGATTGGTGCGGTGTAAAGGGCTCGCAAGACGTAATTGATAGCTTAATGTGCATCAACGCCTCGCGGGTCGGCGCGGCGAGCGCCTCGGCTCGGGGCGTCAAGACTAGTTCACGGCCGTTCATCGTAAACAGATCATCCTTGAAATACGCGCGCAGGCGCGCGACCGCAGCACTCATGGCGGGCTGGCTCAAATTGATGCTGCGCGCTGCAGCCGTCAAATTGCGTTTCTCTATTAGCGCATCAAGTGCAACGAGAAGATTTAGGTCTAGGCCGCGATACCGCATTGTTCATTTATCCGCAGTGTAGATGTCTCTCATCCAACAATTCGATTTTACGCCCGCACACCGCCACGGTTAGGACTGCAGCTCATAGGCAACACGTGCCATTTGGAGACCACGACCTTGGCGCTGCATATTGAACACGACGAAATGCAAGCCAATGGCACATCGCGCCAAACGTTTCACGACTCTCAAACATCGTCCCAGCCATCGCGAATCCCTGTTTTCGCAATGACGATGCTTCGCGACAGCGGCCTGCGCACTGCAGTTGATCGCGCCGATACGCCTCGTCCGTTCCGCATCGCTATTCCTGTCCCTTGCGCGCGCTACCGGGCGCCACGTTGGCTCGAGGGCGCAACGTCATGCATCGGCAACCGCCAAAGGGCCACACATTCAATGCGCCTTGGTCAAAGCAGAATGCGCCCGAATGGGACGCACGCAAATGAGGCACACTGTGCGCGGCCGCAACGCTCAAACATCTTTAAGGCAAGTAGTACATCAGATGCGCTTCTTCTCGCAAGCCAAACGACGCCGCCATCGCCGCGAGAGTGCGCCGATATACCATTGTATATTGCGCTGACGAGTCGCGCATGTCGTTCTCGTGCCATTCGGCTTCTGGATTTCACGCGCTCCCTCACCACGCGTCGCGACCCCATTTCCCAAGACACTCTCGCAAGACAATGCGTTCAGTCACGGTTGCTTACGGTCGCCTCCGTGCCTGACAACGCTGTGGCGACACACTTCATTCGCGGACTACGCGCAGGAGACATGTCGGTGCGTCCTGGGACACGACGGCGACCATGCGGGGAGAACAAAGCCGAGCTATCGGACGACGTCCAACCGTCGAGCTCCGTTCCGGCGGTACACAGACAAGCTGGCGCAATCGAGACCCTCCTGCTCTATACCCACCGACGCTTGGTTAAGGGGCGACCAGCGCTTAGCACCGTCGGACACGAAGACAGAGGTGTCGCGACTCATCCGGGTGCTCGGCAACGGTTTAGCAAAGTTGAAAAGGTCGTGCTGGTGGCCACCCCCAGACTGGCCACAGTACGCCCTGGACCACGAGGGTCTCGTAATGTCGCAATGAGCGCACAATGTACCCGCCACTTTGCGGCCTGGGCGCGCCAATTGGGTTTTTCACAGTTCGTCATGCTCTCAGAGAGCACACAAGACGGCTGCTCAATCGCCCAGCGCTGGCGCCGGTCACTCAAGGATCCGCGCGCCTTCACTGTTGCCGAGCGGCTATCCCACATTGCCTGCCACACGAATAGATGGGTCTCTGCTCGTCATCATGCGCGTCGGCGAGTGGTCGCCGGAAACAACAATTGAGCGGAACGGCCTCGAACCGTGACAGACAAACGACTACACTTCACGAAAGCCAACAATGCGACGGACTGCGCAGGCCTGCCGAGCGTCCATCTAACGTTCGACGACGGGCCTGACTCGGTTTGGACGCCGCACCTCTTGGATGTTTTAGCTCAACATAACGTGCCTGCGACCTTCTGCGTCATCGGTCGGTATGCGACAGAACATCCACATCTGATCCGCCGGATCATCGCTGACGGGCACGAGATCGCAAACCACACCATGACGCACCCCGATCTTTCGCGATGCGAGCCGGCGAACGTCGCCTCCGAGATTGCACAAGCGAGCCGTGTCATCACGTCGGTTTGCCCGGAGGCGCGGCTGAGACATATACGTGCGCCCTATGGGCTGTGGACGGAACACGTGCTCTCCTGCGCTTCGCGAGCTGGGCTCGCCGCACTTCACTGGTCGGTAGATCCCCGCGATTGGTCTCGCCCCGGCGTTGATGCGATCGTCAATGCGGTGCTGCACTCCATCCAACCCAGCTCCATCGTGCTATTGCACGACGGCTGTCCACCTGATGAACGCAAGTGGCATTGCGATCTCAGTGTGCGCGATCAAACAGTAAGTGCTGTCAGCCGCTTAATTCCGGCGCTGCTTAATCGCGGCTTTGCGATACGTCCCATTCCTCACATTCACTGAGCCCCAGCATGAGTCTACTTGCGACCGCTAGCACTGCAGCGATTTCATCCTACACGATCCTCTCAGCGTCTTATAAGAGCGCTCAAATGCTCTATGCTGTAACGAACCGTGCTCCTTTGCGACCGATGGAAGATGTCGTTCACGAGACGTTACCGAGTGTCGACGTTATCGTTCCATGCTACAATGAGCATCCGGATACGCTCGCGGCATGCCTAGCCTCGATCGCGGCCCAGGACTTCGCCGGACGGATGCGCGTCTATGTTGTTGACGATGGCTCTCAGAACCACGACGCTTTGGCACCAGTTCACCTCGCTTACGCGCGTGATACACGGTTTCACTTTATCGTTCTGCCAAAAAACGTCGGTAAGAGAAAGGCGCAAATTTGCGCCATCCGGCAGTCATCTGGTGACCTGGTTCTCAACGTCGATTCGGATACGACTCTCGCTGCAGACGTCGTCAGAAAACTGACGGCTAGAATGTACGATCCGGCAGTTGGTGCTGCAATGGGTCAGCTGATCGCGAGCAATCGGGAGCAGAGCTGGCTCACACGGCTGATCGACATGGAGTACTGGCTTGCTTGCAACGAGGAACGCGCCGCACAGGCCAGCTTCGGTGCCGTTATGTGTTGCTGCGGTCCCTGCGCGATGTATCGCCGCTCCGCTCTCAAACTGCTGCTGGATAAATATGAAACGCAATACTTCCGCGGCAAGCCGAGTGACTTCGGTGAAGACCGCCACCTCACAATACTAATGCTCCAAGCGGGTTTTCGAACGGAATACGTGGCAACCGCCATCGCGGCAACAGTTGTCCCGGACAGGCTTGGGCCGTATCTGCGTCAGCAGCTACGCTGGGCGCGCAGTACGTTCCGGGACACCCTGCTCGCGTTGCGATTGCTGCCTCATCTTAATAGCTACCTCACATTGGATGTTGTCGGACAAAACCTCGGCCCGCTTCTTCTCGCCCTGTCCATCATAACTGAGCTCGCTGAGCTTGCAACGACCGACGCCGTGCCGTGGTTGACGCCGGCCGTTATCGCGTCCCTAACGCTGATCCGATGCTCCACGGCAGCCGTACGCGCGCGTGATGTGCGATTTCTTGGCTTTGCGTTGCACACCCCGATCAACATCTTCCTGGTACTTCCGGTGAAGGCTTATGCCCTGTTTACATTAGATAACAGTGATTGGCTCTCGCGTACCATGACCAAGGCATCGCTCAGCGGTCTCCCGCAAACCAATCACAGACCTAGCGCTTGTCCCCAGGATGTCATCCCGCGGCAGACGCCAGCGGTGGCCACCGGCGTGGACCAACTTCTGAACCGCTCCACGCCTCAGCTGGTCGCCTCGGACAGCATTTGCAAAGGCGACTTATAATATAAGAGTAAACGAAAATGGCGGAAACATTCGACAATAATCTGACCTCGCTAGAGCAGGAGCTGGAGGCGAACGACCCGTGGCAGATCGACGGAAACCCGTTCGAGCAGCAACGCCACGCGCACATGCTCCGGCTGTGTCTCTCGAAAGGGGCTGTGGGCCACGCACTTGAGATCGGATGCGCCGCTGGCGCCTTCACGGCAAAGCTCGCCCCCCATTGCGCCCAACTTATGGTCATCGATATCCTGCCGCGGGCAATCAGTCGAGCAAAGCAGCGAGTGGCTCAATGGTCGCACATCGCTTGGCAGGTTTCCGACGTCCGCACGTTCAATTCAACGGGTCAGTTCGACCTGATCGTGGCAGCTGAAGTGCTCTATTACCTGAGAGATGCCGTCCAGATCCGTGATGTCATCGATAAGCTCACGCGAATGCTGTCGCCGGACGGCCGGCTCGTTTTTGGTTCTGCGTGTGACGCGGCTTGCCGACGGTGGGCTCACCCCGCCGGGGCGGAAACAATGCTTGATATTCTGCATGAAACGTTGATCGAAACGGAACGCGTGCATTGTCGCGGGGCCACCGCCGACGAAGATTGCTTAATTGCGTCCTTCTGCACTCCAGCGAGCTTGCGAGAATAGCGTATTCGCTGCGGGAACAAGGAGTCACTATGCGCATCTGTGGAATTAAGCTGACACATGATGGGGCGGTTGCCGTCGTGGAAGATGGCCGCCTGCTCTTCTGTATCGAGCAGGAGAAGCGAGATAATAACACGCGCTATCAAGCCATTACCGACCTCAGCGCAGTCACCCTCACGCTGGCCGAGCACGGTCTAACACCAGCGGATATCGATCGATTCGTCATCGACGGCTGGGATGGGCTGACACACTCGCAATTTGATGTGCTCAGTCAGGGGGTCCCACTCACACTGAAGGGAGCGCCATATGTCGAGCGTCACGAGAACGGTCTCCTCACGCCCTATGTCGGGTCGGGCCTCGTGCTCAACGGAACGTCCTTGCCTTATCGTAGCTATGCTCACGTCGCCGGGCACGTGGCTGGTGCTTACTGCACCAGTCCTTTTGCCAAAGCCCAAGCCCCCGCATTGTGCTTAGTATGGGACGGCTGCATCTTTCCGCGCCTGTATCACGTGGGCCCGGCTGGAGCCCGCTTCCTTGACACTCTTTTTCCTGTCATTGGCCAGGCCTACGCTATCGCGGGACACCGGTTCGGGCCGTATCGCCAGGCCGGCCAAGCAGGCTGGGACCTCGGAGTCGCAGGTAAGCTTATGGCTTATATCGCGCTCGGCGTTCCCGATGAAGCCATTCTGGCGGTCTTTCAAGAGCTGTATGAGATGTACTTCGCGGGCTCTTCCCACACTGCTCGCGCTTACCGCGACAGTATCAATGATCCTACGGCGTTACTTTCTGCTACCGACAGGTTTTTCGAAGAATGCGCTCTTCGGCTCCTCGACAAGCGCCAGGAAGATGTACTGGCATCGTTCCACGTTTTCGCGGAGAGGCTGCTGGAGCAGGAAGTCAGTCTCGCCTTGCTACGGCACTCGGAACTTCTCGGATTACGCAATTTATGCATCGCTGGAGGCTGCGGCCTCAACATAAAATGGAACAGTACTCTGCGCGCAACGGGCTTGTTTGATACAGTCTGGGTACCTCCATTTCCCAATGATAGCGGCTCTGCGATTGGAACGGCTTGCGCGGCCATGGCCGAGACGAGCGGTTTGGCTCATCTGGAGTGGTCAGTCCATAGCGGCCCAGCGCTGACGAGAAATCACCCATCAGGCGATTGGGATTCGTCACCCTGTACCATCGAAGAGCTCGCAGCCCTCATCGCCACAGACGTGCCGGTGGTGTTCCTCTCGGGCCTCGCGGAGCTCGGACCCAGGGCACTCGGCGGCCGCAGCATTATTGCAGCCGCGACCTCCTCGGGCATGAAGAACCATCTCAACGACGTCAAACTCCGGGAGCGATTTCGTCCCGTTGCTCCTATCTGCCTCGAGGACCGCGCCCCTGAAATCTTTGACCCCGGCAGTCCAGATCCTTACATGCTGTTCGACCACCAAACTCGCCCAGAGTGGCGGACGAAAGTCCCTGCTATCGTACACCTCGACGGATCTGCCCGATTACAAACAATTTCCAGAACATCGCCGCATGCGATCGCAGCTCTGCTTGTGGAGTATGAGAAGCTCACAGGCATTCCGCTCCTCTGCAATACCAGCGCCAATCATCATGGGCGAGGCTTTTTTCCGGATGTGGCCAGCGCCTGTGGTTGGGGTGGCGTTGACCATGTTTGGTGCGACGGCATTCTCTGGAAGCGATCCGCTAACGCTGACCTGAAGTTATCCAATTCCGCTCTCGTCACCGATTAGGACAGCACATGCCCACCCCGGCGATCCAATTGGCTGACGTAAGAAAAGCTTATCACGATCGAGAGATCGTCGGCGGCCTAACCTTTAGCGTCGCTAAAGGAGAGTGTTTTGGCCTCCTTGGGCCCAATGGAGCCGGCAAAAGCACGATCGTTCGCATGATTCTCGGCCTCGTGCCGCCCGACGCCGGCCGGATCAATGTTTTGGGGGAGCAAGTGCCGGCACGAGCCCGCTTGGCCCGAGCAGGAATCGGAGTCGTTCCACAAGTCGACAATCTCGAGAATGCCTTCACCGTTCGAGAAAATCTTCTCATATTTGGGCGATACTTTGGGCTGACAACGCGCGAAATTGAAGCCGCCCTGCCGTCGCTACTCGAATTCGCGCGCCTCGAGGGCAGAGCTGGATCAAGGGTAGGGGATCTCTCCGGGGGCATGAAACGCAGGCTAGTGCTCGCTCGCGCGCTCCTTAACGACCCACAACTGCTCATCATGGATGAGCCGACGACCAGTCTCGATCCTCACTCCCGTCACCTAATTTGGGAGCGCATGCGTCTTCTTCTCACTCAAGGCAAAACTATCCTGCTGACAACGCACTTCATGGAAGAAGCTGAACGACTATGCAACCGCCTCTGCGTATTGGAGGCTGGACGCAAGCTCGCCGAGGATACGCCTAGAGCCCTGATCGCCTCTCACATTGGCTGCGATGTGCTCGAGATCTACGGCGGAGATCCGGTCGAGCTCAGCATTATGCTAAAGCCTCACACCCAACGGATTGAGGTGAGGGGAGAGACAGTGTTCTGCTATGCGCCGGATCTAGCGAAAATACGGCTTCGGCTTGGTGGATGCACCGGTCTGCGCCTTCTCGAGCGACCACCCAACCTCGAAGATGTCTTCCTACGGCTCACCGGACGAGGAATCGAAATATGACGACAGTATCCGAAGCCGGCAAACCATCTGATGCCGTCAGTTGGATCCATGTCTGGCGCCGCAACTATCCGGCATGCAGCAGGCTCGCACCCACTTCGCTTCTTAGCAGTTTGGCGGCTATCAACAGCTTGGGTGTGGGCCTTGAGCGCGGCCTTTGTAGGGGCTGTAAACGGCGCATAGAACGTCGAATTCCTGGTAGGCAGCATGGCGGCACCCAACGCTATGACCGCCTAACGCCTCGAACGGACCGTTTCCGGCACGCAGGTTCCGATCCACAGCCGCTCAATGCAGGACGCCATATTCCCACATCCCGAGCTCACCGACCAATATGCGCGCACCGTGACGTTTAGTGACCTTGGTAACGCGCTAACAATTCACGAATTTGTCCTAATCGGATGGAGGCTGAAATGCTGTGTCTTGGATTGAGCGGGGGATTGGATCGCGTTCATGAATATCGCCCTGTACTCTCGCACACGTTCTTACATGATGGCGCTGCCGTCCTCGTGCGCGACGGGCGTGTATTAGCCGCTGTCGAAGAAGAACGCCTCAACCGGATTAAGCACTCGAACAAGTTTCCCGGCCAAGCCATCCGCCATTGCCTGGCGGCTGCGGGAGCTAGTTTGAACGACATCGATCGCATCGCGTTCTATGCAACTGAATCCTATTGCAACGCGATGCTCCGGCTTTTGTTTGGCTCGGATCCGCATAGCGGTATACCGCTCGACGCCAGGAAGCTGCTACAGCTGATGCTATCGCAAGAATTTGGCACTCAGATTGAGCCGTCACGTTTATCATTCGTAAGCCATCATAACGCGCATGCCGCGAGCGCTTTTGCTATGTCTGGGTATGATCAGAGTCTCGTCCTTGCGATCGACGGCGGCGGCGACTTTCTCTCCGGAATGCTGGCGATTGGATCGGAAAGTGGTCTTACTCAGCTCGAGACGTTCCCTGAGCGCGCATCTTTGGGGTTGTTCTATTTAGAGGCGATCCAGTGCCTCGGTTATGGCTTGTTCGACGAGTATAAAGTTATGGGCCTCGCTCCATACGGCGACCCGTCCCGTTTCCGCGGATTGTTCCAGCAGTTCTATGAGCTAACGGAAAGCGGGGGGTACAACCTACATTTGGACCGCATTGCTCCGGCACTAAACCGAAGCATACAGGTTCGCCGCAAGGGAATGCCGTTCACCCAGGAGCATCAAGATGTGAGCGCGGCCTTGCAGGAGGCCTTGGAGCATATTGTTTTTCATGTTCTCAGGTATCATCGGGAGACGACCGGCATGAAGAGGCTCTGCGTAGCTGGGGGGGTCGCTCACAACTGCACCATGACGGGCAAGCTACTCTATTCGGGTCTCTTTGATGACATCTTCGTGCAGCCCGCAGCGCATGATGCTGGATGCGCACTCGGCGCGGCGCTTATGGTTTCCGAAGCGCTAGGGCTCCCCGCACCGCGGGAGCGCCTTCAGCATGTCTACTGGGGCCCCGAAGTTGGGGATGACGACGCTGTTGAGCATGAACTCACTGCATGGAGCGGGCATATAGACGTGCAAAGAAGCGAGAACGTGCCAAGCATCGTAGCTGAGTGGCTCGCCAACGGGGCGGTCATTGGCTGGGTACAAGACCGCTCCGAATTCGGACCACGCGCACTCGGCAACCGCAGTATTGTTGCTGACCCTCGACCGGCAAAGAACAAGGAGCGCATAAATGCCATCGTAAAAAAGCGCGAGGGCTACCGGCCTTTCGCGCCCTCCGTATTAGAGGAACACGCCGCTGAGTTTTTCGACCTTCCTAAGGCCGCCAACTCGTTTCCGTTCATGAATTTCGTCGTTCGCGTTCGTGAGTCCAAGCGGGATCTGCTTGGCGCCGTTACCCACGTCGATGGTACGGCACGGCTTCAGACGGTATCGCGTAGAATGAACCCGAAGTACTGGGCTCTGATTGATGAGTTCAAGAAGCGGACGGGGATCCCTGTCCTTCTCAATACGTCTTTCAACAACAACGTCGAACCAATTGTGCAGTCCGCCACCGACGCAGTCGTCGCGTTCCTGACGACAGACCTTGATGCTCTCGTGATCGGCTCGCTTCTCATTACGAAGCGGGTCGCGACGGCCGGGGACTGGGACGCGCTTTGCGTTTCCTTACCTGCTTACACAACCCTTTACCGTACACCCGACCACGTCGCGGCTGATTCACAAGAGATCGTCCACGAGGCTCGCACCACCTTCTCTGATGGAGACGCTTTGCGTATCTCACCCGAGCTATTCGAGCTGCTCGTGGGCCTCAAAGGAGATGCCTCCCTCGGCGCACTTCTTGCTTCCGTCAGTTGCGAGCGTCGCGAGGCTCTCATCCTCGAGCTTAGGACGTTGTGGGAACAACGCCGCATCTGCCTGCGCCCAGCCGTCACCGCCCTCGGGGCTCCGCTGCGCGATCAGACGCAACCTATGGGATAGAGGTTGACTTAGGTGTTGCAAGGTCGTGACCGTCGCCCAGTCCTTCTCTGGCCTTTCCTGGCGGAGTAGCAGCTCGGCAGACTGACACCTGCACAGCTAAAGCACTGTGGACCAATGCCACCCAACGCAACTGCTTCCTTTGTTGTCATTTTGTGCCGGGGGCATAATGTTTCCAATAGAAGAACAAGGACTCCAGATGGTTGTTGATTGTGGGCGCTTTGTGATTTCTCGACGACGCACGGGCTTTGGGGATTGCCTGTGGTCGCTTGCCTCGGCTTGGCAGTACGCCAAGCGAACAGGACGCACTCTAGTCGTCGACTGGCGCGGATCGTGCTATCTCTCTGCCCCCTTTACGAACGCCTTCAGCGTGTTCTTTGAACCCGTCGACAACATTGCGGGCGTACCCGTCATTTGCGACGATATGATCAATCAACTCCGCTTTCCCGGCCCTTTTTTTCCACATTGGTGGAATAGGCCCGCAATTGACGGCGTTTATCGATCTGACGACCACATTTTTGGGGAGCGTGACGAGCTGCGCAGGCTATTCGTGACGTCGGAGGATGTCCAAGCAAATACCATCGTCTGTGATGCCTGTTTGATGTGGGGGTGCGATCAGGAGTCCGAACTCGCGATATTCCGCAGCATCACACCACGCGTGGAAATCAGGCGCCGGATCAAGGATGTGTACCATCGGACGTTTGAAGGGTACGACGTAATCGGCATTCACGTTCGGCACGGCAACGGTGAAGACATTATGGGTCATAAGCCATACTGGGATCGCCCTGGACTTGCGTTGGAGCAGATATACGCTGCAATCGAACGCGCAAAGGCGCTGCCTCATGCAAGACCGACAAAGCTCTTCCTATGCACGGACAGTCCAATGGTTTCAGACCACCTTTCAGGTCGCTATCCCGAGCTCTTCACCATTCCCAAACGCTTCCAAGGAGACGATGCCGGCCCGCTACACACTGCGAATCTTGGCGTTGAGGGTGGATTCTCGGCGCTCGTGGAGATGTACCTCCTGGCTTGTTGCCATACGGTTATCCGATTTCCACCGACAAGCGCTTTCTCCCGCTACGCCAGCCTAGTCGTGCCTCACGTGATCGAGTTTATGTTGGACAATCCAATTCGTTTGATCTTGGCCGAGAGGTCCTCCGCTGACCGCCCGCCACTTTGGCCTAACGCGAGCGGGGTCTATGAGGGCATATCGGCCTAGGGGGAACACTCAAGAAGACCCTTCCACGGTAGCCAAAGCCCGGGGGCATGCTGGTCGAAAGGTTTCTGGATATCATGATGCTCACGACACAAGGAGCGCGGGTCAATTCGCGGTTCAATACTTTATTTCCGAGAACGCCACTTCAACCCCAAACGCACTTCACAGTTGGTTTCTCCTTCGCCGCACAGCTGTTGCTAACCACTAAACTACCCTCAGGTGTGACCCGCCCGTGTCCCGTACGCCCATGCTCTTCTGAAAATGGACGGTCGAGCCCCGTCGCGGATTCACGCCCGGCGCACGATACGTCACATCACGGTCCGTTTCGGCCAGAGCGGCACGCCGGCCGCGCGGTCAGGGCTCTTTGGACACTTTGCGAACATGGCTAAACCGGTCGCTCTCATTACCGGCGTGACCGGCCAGGACGGCGCCTACCTCGCTGAACATCTGCTGTCGCTCGGTTACGTCGTTCACGGCATCAAGCGGCGCTCATCCTCCTTCAACACCGCGCGCGTCGATCATCTCTACCAGGATCCGCATGTCGGCAACGTGCCGTTCCAGATGCACTATGGCGACATGACCGACTCGACCAACCTGATCCGCCTGGTGCAGCAGATCCACCCCACCGAGATCTATAATCTCGCTGCCCAGAGCCACGTCGCCGTCAGCTTCGAGAGCCCTGAATACACCGCCAATGCGGACGGCATCGGCGTGCTACGCCTTCTGGAAGCGATCCGCATCCTGGGCATGGAGAAGGAGACGCGGTTCTACCAGGCCTCAACCTCCGAGCTCTATGGCCTGGTGCAGGAGATTCCGCAGAAGGAGACGACGCCGTTCTATCCGCGCTCGCCTTACGGCGTGGCAAAACTCTACGCCTACTGGATTACGGTGAACTACCGCGAAGCTTACGGCATGTTCGCCTCCAACGGCATCCTGTTCAATCATGAGAGCCCGATCCGCGGCGAGACCTTCGTCACCCGCAAGATCACGCGCGGCGTGGCGCGGATCGAGGTCGGGCTGGAGGAGACGCTCCATCTCGGCAATCTCGAGGCCAAGCGCGACTGGGGCCATGCCAGGGATTACGTCGAGGGCATGCACCTGATCCTGCAGGCCGACAAGGCGGACGATTTCGTGCTCGCCACCGGCGAGACGCGCTCGGTGCGCGAGATGGTCGAGCGGTCCTTTGCCCATCTCGGCCGCCGCATCGAATGGCGCGGCAAAGGCGTCGAGGAGACCGGCATCGATGCCGTTAGCGGCAAGACGGTCGTGAAGATCGATCCGACCTATTTCCGTCCGACCGAGGTCGACCTCCTGATCGGTGATGCCAGCAAGGCGCAAAAGGTGCTCGGCTGGAAGCCGAAGCGGAGCTTCGCCCAGCTCGTCGAGGAGATGATGACGAGCGATCTGGCCGAGGCCAAGCGGGACATGGCGAATGGCAAGCGCACCGTTTGAGCTGAAGGGCAAAAGCGTCTACGTCGCCGGCCATCGCGGCATGGTCGGCAGCGCGCTTGTGCGCCGGCTGGCGCGGGAGGATGTGAATCTCCTCACCGTCGACCGGCGCGAGGTCGATCTCTGCAACCAGGCCGCGGTGTTCGACTGGTTCGGCAAGGTGCGGCCGCAGGTGGTGTTCCTCGCCGCGGCCAAGGTCGGCGGTATCGTCGCCAACAACACGCTGCGTGCCGAGTTCATCTACGACAACATCGCGATCGCCGCGAACGTCATCCACGCCGCGCATCTGAACCGGGCCGAGAAGCTGATGTTCCTCGGCTCGTCCTGCATCTATCCGAAGCTGGCGCCGCAGCCGCTGCGCGAGGATGCCGTGCTCACAGGTCCGCTGGAGCCGACCAACGAGCCTTATGCCATCGCCAAGATCGCCGGCATCAAGATGGCGGACGCCTATCGTAGCCAATATGGCAGCGACTTCATCAGCGTGATGCCGACCAATCTCTACGGTCCCGGCGACAATTATCATCCTGAATTGAGCCATGTGGTCGCGGCGCTGATCCGGCGCTTCCATGAGGCGAAGCTGGCGGGCGCCAGGACCGTCGCGGTCTGGGGCACCGGCACGCCGCGGCGCGAGTTCCTCTATGTCGACGACATGGCCGATGCCTGCGTCCACCTGATGAAGACCTACTCCGGCAGCGAGCTGATCAACATCGGCACCGGCGAGGACATCGCCATTGCCGAGTTCGCGCGCGTGGTCGCCGAGATCGTCGGCTATCGCGGCGAGATCCGTTTCGACACCTCGCGTCCCGACGGCACGCCGCGCAAGCTGCTCGATGCCACGAGGCTCGACAAGCTGGGCTGGCGCGCGACGACATCGCTGCGCGACGGCTTGAAGCGGGCTTACCAGGCATATCAGGCGGCACCTCTCCTTCTTGAGGGGCCGTAACAATCTTAACCGCGAGCACGGGTTGGCCGCAGGAAGTGCGAGACGTAGAACCGGCCCCCAAGACATTGCGTACGTTCACTCTACAGCGCACCTCGCGGGCCGTGATCCGCTGTCGGCTTCTGATCCCGATCGCCTCCTTTGTCGGTGCGCTCCAGACGGGGTTACACTTACATCGTGCGCCGCGTTCATGTGAGGATTTCTCCCAGTAAGCTTCTGATCTTCGCCCTATCCTCGTGCTCCCCGCAGTTGCTCGATACTTGTCGCCGTTGACGTGTTGATCCGTCTTTGTTTCTTAGATCGAACTGGCGAACCGACGCCTTTCGCGGCTCGATGGTGTCAATCGGCGTTCGACTGGCGCTCCGACTCGTTCTTGATGCAGTTTTGGGGATGTCTGGCGCTTTTGATTGGAGAAGAATCAGCGCTATGCAGCAGGAACTACACCGTTCCAGTTTGGTGCCGCGTTAGCATTCGGATCTCGATGGAGGGTCGCGGCCGCTGGATGGACAACGTGTTCATGGAACGGCTGTGGCGCAGCCTATAGCACGAGGACATCTGTCTCAAACTCTATGCCGACGGCAAAGAGCTGCAAGCGGGCCTCGCCGACTGGATTGCGCCCGCACCAGGCACACGGCTATCGCACCCCTATGGCGGTCTGGTGCGCCGGCGCTACAGCAAAGGCTGTGGACATGGTTGAGAACGCCGAAGAGGCGCTGCCCACATGCCCCCAACCTCAACAAACAGACGCAGACAGAGGCCCTGGCGGCTGAAATCAGAAAATTAGGCGCGGCGAGACTTCCAACTAAGACGGCGCTGTCACTGGTCCTGCTCCCGGGGGGCACTTCAGCACTGCTTCACGAGCGACCGGCTCGGTCAGCATCTCGTAAGTTTGACCGAGTAGGTTTTGCACAGTTCATCTATCGACGTGAGGCTAGCGTGGACCCGCACAATTTTGACCTATCCAAGGTATCAGCTTGGCCGCAGGTACAGCGCGCCGTCTCAGAAGAGCAGCAAGCAGGGCAGGCGGGCACAGACGCCTTTGAGCAGCACATCAACGAGGCTCGCGCAGTCAGCCTTGCAATTGCCTCCGAGTGGATTCCGTCGGAATGGGATCACCTCTATCCTCACGTGTGTGGCGGCGACCGAAATCTCATTCAAGCGGCGATCCAGGCCCGTGTTGAGCGCCGCAAACTCAAAACGATCACGGCCCAAAGATATGCCCGCGCTCTCTATAGGTTGGCAAATGATCTAGGAAAGCGCGGCCAAGCGCTTGAGGGGACTGATGACCGTTCCTTGATTGACCACAAGGAAAGGTTCTTCAACAGCGATAAACACATGCGTTCCGCGTTGGCGGTACTGAACGATCATCGTGATCCTCTTGCCGGCGCTTCATCTGTTCACAAGCATCAACATTACACGCCATCTGCGGCTGATGAACCGCTGATCGAGGCCCTCATAAAGCATGGCGCTAAGCACAAGGGCTGGAGTAGGCAAGTCGCTGCGCACCACGCTGGAACTCTTTGCAAATTGTCGAATGAGCTGCGATTATATCAAGCCGGTACGCTTGCTGGAAGTGGTGACGCTCAGCTGTCTATTTTTGCCGGGGCATCCGGGAAGGTCTCTCGGCGGAGGACTTCTGCGCTGATGGCGCTTCGTGAGTATCGTGAAGCGCGTGGTGTGGGACCGTCGGCGGAGAGCGCTTCCGGATCGCAGGTCTTACGGCAGGCGGGCAAGCGGGCTTCCTCACCAATGATGGCTCTCAATTCAGAGGAGTTCCGGGAGCTGTTGGATGATCAATCCGACGATCCGGCGATCATGGCTGATGATCCAGCACTTCTGCGACTGGAACACGCGCTTCGCGAGGAGATTCAGGGGCCAGCTCAGCTGCCTTTATCCATCGAGCCAGAGGGATTCATGTTGAATCCAGCGGAGTTCCCTGCAGCGAACGTTCGGCGACTGCTGGATGATCAGCCCGCCCAACCAACGAAGGCTCTCAATTCAAAGGAGCTACTGCAGCTGCTGGATGAGCAATCCGACGAGCCTGCGATCATGGCTGATGATCCGCAGCTTCTGCGACTGGAACACGAGCTTCGCGAGGAGATTCAGGGGCAGCCGGATGACCAACCAGCTCAGCCGCCTTTGTCCATCGAGCCAGAGGGATTCACGTTGAATCCAGTGGAGTTCCCTCCAGCGAAGGTTCGCCGCCTGCTGAATGATCAAACCGCCCAGCCGCCAGCCTGCGGCAATCCAAAGAACTTCAATGCAGGCGATCGCGTGCTGATGCGGGCTCCCCTCCACGAATTGGATCCATCGCAATGGGAGGGGCAGCCCACAATGCAGGACAGCGGGCGCGACTATCCTGCTGTGCTGGGCAAGAGCAGCGTCCTGCCGAGCGAGGACAACCGATCGACCAGGTTCGTGATCAACACTGACCGCTACACGGCGCTATTGGTACCCGCGCGGCTAACTGGGCAGCGCGCCCCAGTCCATCCGCCAGGCGCCGCCGTTCGTCTCGGCTCTCGATCGGAAAACATTCCGAAGCCCGGCGCGCGCCCGCCGTCCACAGCGCAGGAGCTGCATGATCACGCGAAATATCCGTCGGTGCTTCCGCGCATACCTTCCCATGCCCAGATCGGGGCGTTGGGGCCGACAGCCTCGTTCCCGCAGCGCGGGCTGGTACTCGACGACACGGAATGGCTGGGCGACGAGCATATCCTGCGGGATTACCAGCTGCTGGAGCAGGCGTTGCAAGGGAGTGATCCGGCTCTCGCCGCCCGAACGCGGTTCGTGGATCCTCTCATAGCGTTTCAGTTGAGCTGGGGCGCCGAGAGCGACGCGCTCCGCGCATTGCAGCGCATAGTCTATGATCAGGACGATAATGATGTAGTCGACTTCCTATTTGTGCCAGTGAACGATGCCAGTGCGACCGATCCTAATCGCCGCGGCACCCATTGGTCGCTGCTGCTCGTGGATCGCCGCACGCGAGGCGAGCCGGTCGCCTATCATTACGACTCAGCCCGGGGACACAATGACGGGCCTGCAGAACACCTCGCAGAACGGTTGGGCGTTGTTACTCTGCAGCGAGCTGGCATGGCGCAGCAGCAGAACCGTTATGATTGCGGCGTGTTCGTAGTCGACAGCACGCGGGAGCTGGTTCGACGATTGGCTCAAGGGGAGCGGCCACAGCACGAGCCGCTGCACCTCGACTACCTCGCCGCTAATCGGCAGGCACTCCGGGACCGGCTGGATCGGGACGCGCCCTCCCGGTAGGCGTGGCGATCTCTACGATTTCGCCGGCCTTCCCGACGGAGCGCCGGTCGCGAGCAAGCGCACCATGTGTATCGCTCCCGCGAGGGCCATGTTATTTGATGGACGCGAGCGCTGCAGGTCCTGGGGTAATCAATCCTAGGGGAAGCGCTATGACAATTTCGCGGGCAGAGGTGATCAGATCGGTCGAGCGGCGGCGTCGGTCGTCGCAGGATGAGCAGGAACGGCTAGTTGCGTCATCGCTCGAGCCCGGAGTCACTGTTTCCGGGGCGCTCGCCAAGCCGCCCTTCATATGGCCAGCTATTCAGGTGACGCAAAGAGCTTCGCAAGCGCGGTGAGACGAGTATAGCCCCGTTAGTGCCGGTCAAGATTGGGCTGTCTGTCCCGACGCGGGATGTGGCAAAGGCGACCATTGGCGACGCTGCCAGCGCCTCGACGGAAGAGTCGAGGTATCATCGAGATTGATCTTTTGGACACTGCATCGGGGTCGATGGTTACGGACAAAGACGCGCTGCGCCGAGTTCGATCCCCTGGTGCGCCGATGAACCTGATTCCGGCCAACGTGCGAGTGCGGCTCGCGAAAGACTACACAGCGATCGGAATCCGCACGTCAAATTCGGTTGTTCACATCCTTTATGCTCTGCAGCATACCGGCCAGATCGCCTTTACAAGATCGCGGCGGCGACAGTGGAAGAGGAACCGATGATCGCTGGGCGGGTATGATGTTGTCCAGGATTCCGAGATGATCTCGCCCACCATTCCGATTTGAAGTCGCCCACCCGTTCCGAGATGATGTCGCCCGGGTGACAGGACCTGTTCTGGCTCCTATAGAGTCAACCTTTCGGCTTTGCAAAGGGGGACCCCGGATGCCGACGGAGAGGCTTGCGATGCGCCGTGTGCGCGATGTGATGAGGATGAAGGCGGCTGGGCTACCGAGCGGCGAGATTGCTCGGCGGATTGTCAATCCGGCCCTTTAATTGCGGTTTGTTGTCAAGCAACCATTCTTCCTCTCTCCAGTGACACGCCGGTAGCGATTGCTCCGTCGGAGCTGGTCCGGTTGCGGAGACGGAGCGATCGCGGATGGCGAGACGATTGTCTAGCGGGCTTGGCAATTGACGTCGTTGGCGGCTTCAGCGGGTTGGGTTGATGTCGTAGCTGAGGTCCTGGCCCTTTCCGAGGTCGCGAGCGCCGCATGATGATATCCGGATCGGGCGCCTCAACGTTTGCAGCGGAGTGCGGGCGAACCGCCACTAGCCGATTGACCGCGGTCACCACGACCACCGTCCCAGCCGCGACATCGCCAGTCCGGCGGACCGGACCGAGAACTTGCGAGTAAGTACCAGATTGGCTTCGGCTCGCCCCAGTCGAACGATGTGCCATCAACCCAGCTACAGTGGAGACTCACGACGATCTTTCGGGCAATGGCGACCTTTGCCTTCTTCATGCCGATCCGCTTGGCGAGCTTCATTCCCCAGGCTTTTAGCGACGACCAATTTTTGGTTCCACAAAGAAGGACAGTGGCGGCCTCGAACAAGTCAGTTCGGAGAGGCCGGTCGCCCATCGAGATATCTTTCCGGTTGTGTCGGTTTCGCCGGATTGGCTGCGCCTCGGCGTAAGGCTCGGTAGCCGACACCCATCGAAGCCGATTGAAAGCGCGAGGGGGCATCGATCGCGTGGCGGAACGTTGGGCCGTCACGACGCTAACCCCCGGGATCGTAATCAGGCGACGCGTCGTCTCGTCCAGTTTTTTCAACCGGCGGACCTCGTTGTCAAACTTACCTTGTTGTTGACAAACGTTCTCATGGATCGCGAGCAGCGGCGATATCACGCTGAGAAGCAAATGATCGAGGCCCAAGACTTCGCTGACCTGGTGCGGAACTGTTAGCCGATCGCGCGAGGGATTATCAATCCACATTCCTTGATCAAGCTGCATACCTGGTTCTCGATGTCTCGGCGCATGGCCACTAGCCAAGATCTGGCGACAAGTATCGCTCGGATCTTCTGGCTTTCCTCAATTTTGACTTTGACCTCTCGATACCATCCAACCCGCACCAGTCCGGCAAAGCCTCGCGCATCATTCTGATCGCTCTACGGACCGACAAGGCTGCGTGCGCATGCCGAGCGTCGATGCAGACCAACGGCAGCTCAACCTGCGGAGTTCATGCCATAGCCAACTCGCCAGCGAACCGGTCTCGACGCCGATACGCTCGGCATGAGGCGCATGTTTGCCAAGCAGGTAAGTCAAGGCACCAGGATTAGACTTGGCTTTTCCTTCGAAGATTATTTCACTAGTCTCGTTGACAAGCACACAGCGGTTTCTCTCTGTGAGACGTCCAGACCGATGTACTGCTTCATGGGAGCTCCTTCGAATCATTTGATTGCGAGAGCTCACGACAACGGAGTTTGTCCGCCACGAGCGCCGACCGCAATTACGTCATCCTTTGCAGATTTGCAGACGATGACGTAATTGCGGTCGGTGCCCGCGGCTCGAAAGCTCCGCTATCTTCAAGCCTTCCCGCAATCTCACGAATCGGATGGGCCATGAAGCAATATGTTGGGCTGGATGTCTCGCAAAAAGAAACGTCGGTATGTGTGGTCGACGAAGTAGGTCAGGTCTTGTTCGAGGGAAAGGCCAAGTCCGACCCGGGGGCGCTTACGGCACTGCTTCGCAAGCGGGCGCCACAGGCGGAGCGCATCGGATTTGAGACCGGCGCGATGGCGAGCTGGCTTTGGCATGAGCTTCGTAGAGTTGATCTTTCGGTGGTCTGCATCGACGCGCGGCATGCCCACGCGGCTTTGTCCGTGCGCATGAACAAGAGCGATCAGAATGATGCTCGGGGCCTTGCCGAATTGGTGCGGGTTGGTTGGTATCGAGAAGTCAAGGTCAAGAGCGAGGAAAGTCTGAAGATCCGCGCGATACTCGTCGGGAGATCTCGGCTCGTGGCCATGCGTCGAAATATCGAGGACCAGGTCCGCAGCCTCATCAAAGAATGCGGTTTGCTGTTGCCACGCGCGATCGGACTGCAGTTTCGCAATCGGGTCTGCGAGCTATTGGGCAAAGATCATCAGCTCCTCGGTGTGATCGCGCCGCTTCTGTCGATCCATGAACAGATCTGCAAGCAGCAAAGCAACTTCGACAACGAAGTCCGCCAGTTGGCAAAGTCAGATGAGACGACGCGCCGCCTGATGACGGTTCCTGGTGTTGGCGTGGTGACCGCATTGACCTTCCGCCATACGATCGACGACCCATCGCGCTTCCGATCGGCATCGAGCATTGGCGCCTATCTGGGTCTTACACCTCGGCGCAACCAATCTGGCGAAACTGACATCAATGGCAAAATATCACGATGGGGCGACCGTCTTCTCCGAACTTACCTGTTCGAGGCCGCGACCGTCCTGCTTTATCGAACGAAGAAATGGTCCTCCCTCAAGGCTTGGGGAATGAAGCTCGCGAAGAGGATTGGCATGAGGAAGGCGAAGGTCGCCATCGCGCGCAAGATCGCCGTTGTTCTGCACTGCATCTGGGTCGACGGCACATCGTTCGACTGGGGCCTGGCGAAGGAAGCCTGATCCGATTTTGTAGCGTTCCTAGTCCGGTCCGCCGGACTGGCGATGTCCCGCTGGGACGGTGTTGTGGCGACCTCGTTCATTCGGCTGGTGACGGCTTGACCGTACTCCGCTGCAGACGTTGAGGCGTCAGACCCGGACATCATCATGAGGCGCTGCGCGACCTCGGAAAGGACCATGACCCCAGCGAAGACATCAACCAGCCCGTACGATCCAATGCCTGGCCAGTAGAGCAGGTATCAACCGCGCCCGCGCCGTCTCCGCAACCCCGACCAGCTTCGACGGCGCGGGCGCTACCACCGTGCCATCGGCGAGTTCAGAAATGTAAGCTTGACAACAAGCCGCAATTAAAGGGCCGAATGACAGGCTTGTTGTAGAACGTGCTTGGCGCAAGATGAAACACATTTACCGGTCGAAACGAGAGGACCGACTTACGATTTTGGTCCGGGATCGAACGGGTCTGGTGTTGGTGCATAAGCGCATCGAACGCTGCATGTTCGTTAGCCAACGATTGCCGACGCCGCGATGCGTATGTCGCCGGCGATGCTCGCCGTCTGATTCGAGGGGCTGGCTTGGAGGTTGGCACGCCCGGAGCAAGCACGGCGTCGACAAGTCACCGGATACTTGTGGCAGAATGACTCGGAGCCGCGCCACGCATTGCACCAGCCGCGCAGACGTGCTCAATATAGCACCTAAGCACTGCGACACTTGGACAGGAACGTACGCGCTTGAATGCGCTTCTGAAGTAAATGTAGGTGTCGTTCGGCCCTTTGCTTTCGTTTAATAGCCAGCTTACATTTCTGAGCTCGCCCAAGACGCGGTGGTCGCGCCCGCGCGCTCGTAGCTGGTTGGGGTTGCAAAGACGGCGTGCGCGCGGCTGATATGCTCTGCCGGTTAGGCATTCGATCGAACGCTAGTTGATGTCTACGCCGGGGGCATGGTCCTTTCCGGACGTCGCGAAGCGTCTCATGGTAATGTTCGGGCAGAATGCCTCAGTGTCTGTAGCGGTCTGCAATATTTGAGCCCCCGATCGACAATTGGCGACGAGATCCGCTGCGGGCGCTGTTCGTCATCCACACGGCGAGCATCCCGAAGCATCTTCGCCGGGGCAACTCCTATTGCGGGTTTAACGCTCTCTTCGAAGCCCGGGTGGGGATGGTTGCAATCTTGGACGAAAAGCGTTGGCGGCAACCCCCGCCCTGTGTTGGGCACATGGACGCGAAAGCGTGCTTCGAACTGGCCGACATCCTCCAAGAAGGCTCCCTGCGGACAGTGAACGAACGCGATCACGCCGTTGAGCTGGAAGCGGCTCGTCGGGTTGACCAGCTGTTCGAGATCGAGGGCGAAATCCAATGGTTGAGTGCCGCGGCGCGGCTACCGGCCCGCCAACACAGAAGCACGCCGCTGCTGAGCGATTTTGGGGCTTAGCTCCGGCGGACTCTGCCCGGCGCTCGCCTTCGTCCAATTAATCACGCCGATCAGTTCAAGCAATCGGATGACCTTGCTCGCATCGTCCACAACGAACGGATCTGCCTGACCACGATGCTGGTGAGACGCCTATTATCGGCTCACAGGAGTCGAACCGAAGTGCTGGGCTTCTTCAGTGAATGGAAGCGTGCGATGTCGCCAATCGCGGCCGCCACAACGGAGGCGACGACCGAATTCACGCCAGGCATCGTCATCAGCTTGAGAGCCCGCGGCTCGCCCAGAGCCTATTTTGCTACGGTCCCGTGGATCTGCGATATTTTCTTAGTCTCGCGTTCGAGATCCGCGATCAGACGCTGAGGCATCGCATACTCGCCTGCCGAAGAGGCATTGAACGCGACGCTGAGTAATAACAGCACCTGCCCGCGTGGGCATTAAGGGCTGCGCAAGAACCTAAAATGCCGACCCGCCTAGCGCCCGGTCACGAAGCGACGGGCAACGCAAATTGAATAGTCGCCCCAGGTCCGTTTTTGCGAGCAATCGATAGGTGCCCTCCGTGAGCTTCTAAGATCGAACGACAAATGGTGAGACCCATGCCGATGCCGCTCGTTTTGGTCGTGAAGAACGGATCCAAGATCCGGGCTCTATCCTCCTCAGCAATTCCCACGCCGCAATCGGTCACTGAGAGCTGTACGCGTCCCATATCGTCGCTAAGTGACTGAATCAGCAGCTCGCGCGTCGTATAATCGACTGCTTGCATCGCCTCGATCCCGTTCATTATCAGGTTTATGATCACCTGCTGCAGCTGTACCCGGTCTCCTAGGATCGGGGGCAACGTCGGCGCCAAAACTGTTCGCACGGTCACTCTGTGATTAGCGAGCTCGCGTTTCAATAGCGCGATGGACTCGTTGATGACGTCATTCATATCGAGTGACACCATCTCAACATCACGCTTTCTCGCAAGTGCACGGACCCTGCGGATCACCTCGCTTGCCCGTATAGCGTCATTGATGATCCACTCCACCGACTTGCGAGCAGCCGACAAATCGGGAGCTTCGCGTGCTATCCAGCTAAGGCACGCCTCGCCGTTGCTGACAATGGCTGCGAGCGGTTGGTTTACTTCGTGGGCGATCGAGGCTGTTAGTTCTCCCAACGTCGTCACGCGCGTCACATGCGCGAGATCTGCCTGTGCCTTCCTCAATTGCTGCTCCGCCTGATCTGCGCGAATATGAGCTGTGATGTCCGAGCTCACGCCACGGTAGCCAAGAAACTTGCCAGCTTCGTCAAACAGTGGCTTGCCGCTGGTCCGGACGTATATCGCAGATCCATTTGTGTTGACAGTGCGATAAACAAGATCGCGAAAGGGGCGACGCTCCTCGAGCATCGCCCGATGTTGCCGCCACTTCTCCGGCTCTTCTTCGGCGTCCAGGGCAATTTCCCAGCGAGGTCGGCCCCGCAGTCCCGCGGCCAAGTTGCCCACAGCGCCGGTGTGTTCTGATAGAATAGTGACGGCGTGGTCGGGTCCCGTCTCCCAGAGCCAATCGGAAGCAGTTTCGGCATAATCTCGAAAACGCTGCTCACTCTCCCGCAATGCAATAACGGTGCTTTCTAGCTGTTGTCTGGCCACGCGTTGCTCTGTGACATCCATGTGCGTTCCGATCAGCTCGACGGAGCCGTCGCTTCTTGACACAGCGCGCGCAACTGAGTGTATGTACCTAATAGAACCATTCGGAAGACAGATTCGAAAATCGTATTCAAAGTTCCCCTTCCCCTGTTCGATCGCCTGACGCTGCACTTGCTGCTGCGCCGCCAGATCGTCTGGATGGATGCGCGATCGGATGGCTTCTAGCGTCACAGGCTCGTCCGGATCAAAACCGAGCAACCGGCTCACTTCAGCGGAGCGATATGCAAAAGATCGTCGGTGGCAATCCCAGGACCAAGTACCTATGCGACTAAGCTGCTGCGCGTCGGCCAAATAGCCCTCACTACGACGCAGTTGCTGCTCGCTCTGTTTGGCCGCCGTGATGTCCGTCGCCGCCCCGACAAATTCGACATCGCCAGACGCGGTTCTTATCGCGCTTGCCAGCGCGTGAATGTACTTAATCGACCCATCGGGCATCAGCAGACGGTATTCGTGATCGAAATCCTCGCCTCGAACCGCGCGACGCAAAGTTTCATGGACCGACGCTTTGTCTTCTGGGTGCGTGCGGTGGAGGACGTGCTCCGGGGTCGGTTTCGTCTCGGGATCGTACTGGAATATCCGAAATTGCTCCTTCGACCAAAACACCTCGCCGGTAGCGACGTTCCAGCCGAAGCTGCCAGTGTGGCTCAATTCTTGGGCCCGAGCCAAATGGGCTTCACTCCGCTGCAGAGCGACTTCTGCGCGCTTCTGCTCAGTGATGTCTTCGCACGTGACGAGGACAATTGGCTTGTCGTCCTTCCCCAGCATGGCCTTCGCGCTTGCGCGCACCCATAGTACCGAGTTGTTCTTTCTAACCTTCCTCATGTTCCAGCTGCGCGATTCGCCAATGGACGCAAGACACTCCCTGATGCATTTGCGAACCACCTCGCGATCGTCTTGCATAAAGACTTCCAGCACGGATAGCCCGACGAGTTCCGTATGCATATAGCCGAGCTGAGTCGCGCCAACAGTATTAACGTTGAGAACAATACCAGCTTCATCCACCATGAAGTACATAGCCGGATTATGATCAAAGACCGCCCGCCATAGTTTCTCGTTATTGTGCAGGTCCATGGCCTTGCGCCCGAGCGTTGCTGCCGTCTCGCGCGCAGCTTCCCTTTCCTCACGGAGTCGACCGATCACGTGCGCTCCGATCATTGAGGCGATAAAGAAAGCGACGACCATCATAGCGTCTTGATGGTCATCGATACGGAAACCGAACGGACGCGGAGCAAGCACGTAACTTAACAACACCACGGACACCGTTGCGAGAGCCATCGATGCGATGACACTTCCCATCATCGAGAACAATAAGATTGCAACCAGGCAGGCGAAGGCCGTTGGAGCAAGAGGACCTTGAGTATACAAGGACACTAATGCTACGATCGCGATCGCAATGCTCCCGAAGAGGAACTGAATCGCCCCACGCTGGAATGTAGTGAGCTGATTGAACATGCGTCAGCCGCTTTTGCGCTTTGTGAACGAAAGTCAATGATAGAATAGCAAATACAGCAATTCATTGCACTCCGACAGGCTCATGAGCGCCTCGGAGATGGGGCAATGGGAGCAAGACAACGCCGAAGGCCGTAAACATACCTTCGTATAGTTGCCTTAACGCTGAAATTCGGGCCATGGAGAGGATAGTCCTAGATAAAGTATACCAGCGCTACTTGCTGGACGCCGGACTAAGCGCCGTTCGCTGAAATCGGCATAGACACGGAACAAGCTCATAAGTGTTCTTCATAGCTGGAAGCGCGGCGCCCAGATGGTGACTGCTGGCCGCCGCTGGCCCTCCCGACCTACGGTCGGGCGCTACGGCAGATCAACACTCTGGACAAACTCCTGTCGAGCACCGGGCGACCCTGTCCTCGCAACTCGAAAAGGTCTTACAATGCCTAAGGTCGGGGAGGGGGTCTCCGCCGCTGACATGAGTGGCGACTTGCTCAGACGACAACTACGAGCGTACGCCGCCGTCCAAGAAGCGCCGACGCTTAGGTCGAACATCATCGCGACCTCAGGTTGTTTGGCAGGGCGATCCGGAAAGTTAATGCTGGCATTTTGCGCCGCTTCCTCGCCCCGTTTTTCGTGAAGATGAATTGTAGTATGGCTGCACCTGCTTGGGCGGCCCGCCAGCCGCCGCGTAACACAGATGAACGCTCTAATGAACAAGTTTGTATCGCGCATCGCCGCGGAGGACAGTTTCCACCCTGTTGTCGCAGAGAAAGCCGTTGGTCTAATGCTCGCTTTCTCGCAACACGAGGCGGCCAGTGGTCCCGTTGCGCGCATGATCGACGACGACACACAGCGGCGGACGCGGCGTCATAGGTCTCAGTCAACAATTGATGAGTGCGCTTCTCAGCCTGTAAAAGATCGCCGTTCTGGGAGGCGCGATGACCACCTTCGCCAAGAGACATGTCGACAGCACACTGGTGAATGAGGACTTCAATTCCGTTCCGGGCCCTCCCAAGTTCGCCTGATCAGCGGCAGCGGAGACCGCATAAGATTATGCGCCTGTTGTAACGGTCCGCTTTGGTAACATGATCTGAGATCGGAAAGCTGGACCATTTTTGGTTAGAGTTTTGCGTTGCCGACTCTCCTCGGCTGGGAGGAGTGGAAGACGACGAAGGCCCCACGTTTTCGGATGCCCGGAAGACGTTTTATCCTGAAGCAGGGCAACGACGGAGCCCCGGTTACGATATCTGCCGCAAGGCTGGGATCAGCCAGGCGACCTGTTTCACTTGGAAGACGAAGTATGACGGTCTGCTGCCGACCGAGACGCGGCGGTTGAAAAAGCTCGAGGACGAGAACGCCAAGCTGAAGAAGCTGGTGGCCGATCTGTCGCTTGACAAGGAGATGCTGCACGACGTGATTCGCCGAAAGCTGTTAAGCCTGGTCGGAAGCGCAAGCTCGCCGACGAGATTTGTGGTAAGTGGAAGGTGTCGATCCGCTAGGGCTGTGCGGCTCTCGACTTTGACCGGCCGACCTATCATTACAAGTCTCGTCGCTCGAGCAGGCCGCCCTCGAAGCTCTGATCAAGGAGATCTGCCATGTTAGCGGGCGCTACGGCTATCGCCGTGTCCATGTGCAGATGCGCCGCGAAGGATGGCGACACTGTCAGAACAATACCCGCCGCGTCTATCGCAAACTGGACCTGCAATTGCGCAACAAATCGCCAAGGCGCCAGGCCGAGGCCAAGCTGCACGATAACTGCCGGCCTGTGACCCGGGCCAACGAGACCTGGGCGATGGACTTTATTCATGACCAGCTGGCAACCGGCGGCAAGCACCGGGTGCTCACGATCATTGATTATTTTCGCTCGCTCCTCGCTGGCGCTGGAGCCGCGGTTCACCTTCCGCAGCACCGATATCCTGGACGGCTTCGTAACGAAGTAGAATTTTCGGCGACGATTCGCATCGATCAAGGCAGCGAGTTTGTGTCGCGCGACGTCGACTTGTGCGCCTACCAGCGCGATGTCACGCTGGATTTCTCACGGCCAACCGAAATCGATCAGCTTATAAGGAAGGCGATGTTGCTATGGATCTATGAAAGCCGACGAGACTTATCCACGACTTCACCGGTCAGAAGTTTGGAGACAGAACGCCCCCCGCAATCCGCTGATGAACCAGTCATTCTCAGACGTCAGAACAATAGTATCATTCCCTTGGTGTTCATGGAATGCGCAATATAGAATGCTCAATGAGCTTTCGTCGGCGGTTCGCGAATTGAAGAACTCTTCCTGTTTAGGCTCGCCTCGGTGCAAAGGTTGTCTCGCGCACAGACAGAGTTCCAGTTTCCCTTGCCTTCTGGAATGAGCTGGCGGATCGCATCATCGTAAGCGCTGTTCAGCGGCCACCTACCGGATGACGGGGCGATCTGCGAGTCTGCGGTTCGGTTTTGACCGTTAGGCTTAGAATGGACACAGTGCATACTGCTATCACGGAGCCGGTGCGGCGGCTTGAGGTCTTCACCGGAGCCGGTCGTCGGCGGAAATGGAGCGACGAGGACAAGGCGCGTATCGTTGCAGAGATCGTGGCGAGTGGCGACTCGGTGTGTTCCGTGGCTCGACGGCATGGATTGTCGCCGCAGCAGCTGTTTGGCTGGCGGCGTCAGTTGCGAGAAGCCACAGGCGGCCATTCCGAGGCGGACGAAGTACAGTTTGTGCCGGCGGTGATGGACGCCATGGTGCCGGCGCCGACTCTCACCAAGAGCGCAAAGTGGTGCGCAAGCCAGACAGCGGAATCATCGAGATTGAAGTCGACGGCATCACGATCCGAGCCGGTCGTGGAGCGGACACGGCGATGATTGCGTCGATCGTCCAGGCGCTGAAGGCGAGCGGGTGATCGGTCCGTCAGGCGCGGTCCGGGTGATGGTAGCGACCAAACCGGTAGACTTCCGCAAGGGCATGGAGGGTCTTGCGACCCTGGTGCGCGAGAGCATGGGTGCAGATCCATTCTCGGGCGCTGTCTATGTGTTCCGGGCCAAGCGGGCGGACCGGATCAAGCTGGTGTTCTGGGATGGAACGGGCCTGTGCCTGTTCGCCAAGAGGCTTGAGGATGGGATCTTCCGCTGGCCGAAGATCGAGGACGGTGTGATGCGCCTGTCAGCGGGGCAATTGTCGGCGCTCCTCGATCACCCATGTTGATGCCCCTCTTTGTTAGGCTGACAGATTCTTAGATCAAGTTGCGCAATGACGTGGTTTCGAAGGTCTCCAATAGCGTCTAGAACGGATGGTGTATTGGGGGAGAGATAGGCGCCGCTGGGCTGGCGATCAATCAGCAAACGCTTAGTTCGGATCTGTACATAGAGCCAGTTCACCGGAATCTCGAGCCTTTTGGCCAGTTCGGGTGGACTGAGGAGTGAGCCGTCATGGTCCCATCGAGTACGCTGGGCAGTTACCTTGATGGCCGCGGCACGACGGAGCCGACCGACGGTGATAGGCAGCACCTTATCGGCGCAATGGGGAGAGCGGTGACCTTCTTGGGTAAGGATTGCGGCGATCTCGTCGTCGGGGACGCCGTCGCGAGCGAGCGTTAGAAGGCGTTCCCGCATCTCGGCGCCTCGTGTCAATCTGGTGACGGAGTTGACGCTCATCTTCACCTTGAGCTCCGTCACGGCGCCTCCACGCCAGACGATCCTAGCCAGGGCCAAGTCGTGCTCACCGCGGTCGAGAACGACCTTTTCGATGAGACATCGCAACAACGCCTTGCGATGGGCATCCGAGATCGTCTCGTCACGCCATATCTGCGGGAGGCGGCCAGTGAGGCTGATGACCTTGTCGCTGAGCTCCTTGCTTAAGGCCACTTGTGTGATCGCTTTGGGCGGCGCCTGTCGGGCAAGCGACTCTTCAGCGGCGCGCACGTCGTTAAGTGCCGCTTCCCATCGGCGCTCGAGTTCGGAGGCGACCAACCGATTATCTGGATCAGCTCGGTTGAACTGCCGTTCGGCGAGCGCTGCCGTGTACCGCTTGCGCTCGAGCTCTCGTTCTGCACTGGAGCGTAACGCAGTGTTCATCTGCTGCTGCACCCGGCGTGAGCGCGACAAGGCATCCAGTTCGGCTGGCGCTAGTGCGGTTAGGAATGCATCGCCAACGGCTGCATCGATATGGGCGGCGCGAATGTGTTGGCAGGTTGGCTGACCTTCCTGGGTACGCAGGTGATTGCATACATACTCGCCACCGCCCTTGTAGCGGACGTACATCTTATGACCACATCGTGCGCACCAGGCAATGCCGTGGAGCAGGAGCTCGCCATTGCGAGGCGCGCCGCGGGTTTTGATGCGCATGTATTCGGCTCGGTTATCTCTGATGACGGTTCGGATTTTTTCATAGATTGGCCAATCGATATAGGCTGGATATCGGTCTTTAACGACGATCCGCCACTCCTCCATCGGCCGCGGAGCCTTCTGTGGGAGGGCACCCTCCCGCTTCGATGGCTGGAAGCGGGTTCGTCCATAGACAAAGGCGCCCGCGTATGCCGGGTTCTTCAAGATCGCCGCGACAGCAGCCAACGTCGCGCGCGTCCAGCACAAATCGCCATACCGATCACGACGCGGCAGTTCCAGGTCACGCTCGTTCAACGCTCGCATGACCTTGGCAACGCTGCGCAGCTGCAGGAACAACTGGAAGACGAGACCGAGCCGCCCTTGCACGGCCATGTCGGGATCCTTAACGACCAGGCCGCTCGGATCCCGCATCAGCCCGATTGGCAACATAACCGCAAGTTCGCCGCGCTCGGCTTTGGCCAGGAGGCCAGCGGTCAGCCGGCTGCGGATCGTATGTAGTTCAAGCTCGGAGATCGAACCCTTCAGCCCGAGAGGCAACCGTCCGTTCGGAGTGCCCGGGTCATAGACACCATCGCGGTCGGCGATCAGGCAGCCACGTAGACCACAGATATCCAGGAGCGGATACCAGTCGGTACAATTACGCGCCAATCGGGTCACGTCGATCGACAGGATGAGTCCCACTTCACTCAGGCCAACACGGCCAACGAGTTCCTTGAAGCCGTTACGCTGTGCTATAGACGCGGCGCTCAACCCGAGATCGGCATCAATCACGTCGATGGCCGCCTCACGCCATCCGAGTTCGCGGGCGCGCTGGCGAAGCGCGTATTGAAGGCGCAGGCTCTCCTGATTGCTTACGACCTGGTGCGGCGTCGACTGCCGGATGTAGACCACGGCTTTGCGCGCCAAGTGGCTTGGTGTGATCAACTCGGACTTCATGAGAGATCTCCGCCAAAATCGCGGCGACGTCTTCGACGATCTGGCGTCGGAGCGCGGGCGTCAGCGTCGACCAAAGATCGGCTGGATCCATGCTCATGTGCGTCGAGACAATCCGCTGTCGATAAAAGCTCGAGTAGAGCCTCCATACTCAGCTTAATCTGATTTGCTTCTTCTCCATAATATTCGATTGCGGTTGCTTGAATCAGAAGGCTGCTTCCTGCGCGATACTCAACTTCATACGAAGCAGGAATGCCTCGGCCTCGCTGGCCGATCTTCCTGATCACTCGATATGAGCGAGCCCACAAAGGATGGTGGGGGTCCTTAACCTCGACTACCTCAGAAGATGATTCGTCAGACTCACTATTAGGGACATTCCTCAATCCCCTGGCTGGAAGGACTCGACTGGCGGCTTGTGCATGAGGCACGGGAGACGCCGGCTCCAGCGCAGCCCGGATAGCTGTTGGCAGTGCTGCGGCGAAGTGAATCAGGAGCGCCGAACGCGTCGCAAGATCGCGGCGAATATGCTCTGATTTGGGTGTGAGCGACGCCCTGCCTGACGATCTCGAGACACTAAAAGCGATGCTGCTTGCCGAGCGGTGCGAGAGCGAACGGCTGCGTCAGATCATCAAGGAAATGCAGCGACACCGGTTTGGTCGGCGGGCGGAGACGCTGCCCGAAGATCAGATGCTGCTGGGCCTGGAAGACGTCGAGCAGGTGGCAGCGTATAGCGAGACGGCGCAGAACGTCAGCGCACCTGAAGGCCGCGATGCGCGAGCTCGCAAGCGCCGCGGCAACCGTGGCGCGTTGCCGGCGCACCTGCCGCGGATCGAGGTCATCGTCGACATCGAGGACAAGACCTGTCCCTGCTGCCAAGGCGAGTTGCACCGGATCGGTGAGGACAGAAGCGAGCGGCTGGACCTGGTCCCGGCGCAGTTCCGGATCCTCGTGACCCGGCGGCCCAAATACGCCTGCCGGGCCTGCGAGGATGGGGTCATACAGGCGCCAGCCCCCGCTAGGCTGATCGAGGGCGGATTGCCGACCGAGGCTACCGTCGCCCAGGTGCTGGTCTCCAAATATGCCGATCACCTGCCGCTCTACCGGCAGGCGCAGATTTATGCCCGTCAGGGCATTGAGCTCGATCGTTCAACGTTGGCGGATTGGGTGGGACAAGCAGCCTTCCACCTGCGTCCGCTGCATGAGCGCCTCCTCGGCAAGCTCAGGCAACGACCAAAGCTGTTCGCCGACGAGACGACAATGCCGGTGCTTGATCCCGGCCGCGGGCGCACCAAGACCGGTCAGCTCTGGGCCTATGCGGCAGACGACCGACCATGGGGCGGCGTCGATCCGCCGGGCGTCGCCTATGTCTATGCCCCCGATCGCAAAGCCGATCGACCGATCGCTCATCTCGCAGGCTTCAAGGGAATCCTGCAGGTCGACGGCTATGCCGGCTACGCCAAACTCGCTGAGCGGGGCGACGTTGAGCTTGCGTTCTGTTGGGCGCACATGCGCCGCAACTTCTTTGAACTCGCGACTCCTGGCCCGGCACCCATCGCGAACGAGGCGCTCAAGCACATCGCCGGGTTCTACGCGATTGAGACGGACATCCGCGGCCGCAGCGCCGAGGAGCGTCGCCTCGTGCGGCAGCAGAAAAGCCGGTCACTGACGGAAGCCTTCGAGCGGTGGCTCCGCGCAAAGCTCGCGTTGATCAGCCAAAAGGGCAAGTTGGCCGACGCCATCCGCTATGCGCTCTCACGCTGGGAGGGCCTGACGCGCTTCATCGATGATGGCCGTATCGAGCTCGACAACAACGTTGTCGAACGTTCGATCCGCCCGATCACGCTCAACCGGAAAAATGCGCTGTTCGCAGGATCCGACGGCGGTGCCGAGCACTGGGCCATCATCGCCTCTCTGGTCGAAACCTGTAAGCTGATTGACGTCGATCCGCTTGCTTACCTGACCGACGCGCTCACCAGCATCGTCAACGGTCATCCAAACCGCGACATCGACCAGCTACTGCCCTGGGCCTACCGCGCTCAAGCCCTCAAAGCCGTGGCCTGAGAACGACGCTTACGCATCATCTACACCAACCCACGAAGCAAGACATGTAGCAACGATGGGGGCCGAACGTTCGGTCGAAACTTTGTGGGGAGACAAGGCTTTGGCTTCATTCCGACCGATCGGGACCAGCTCGTGCACCGGGCGCCAGACCCCTCAGCGCCCAAACCTGTTCTGGACTCCCGTTACAGAGCCACCATCATCGCCTTTGCAATCACTGTCTCTCAGCGCATGAGACGCCGAAGAAGCAGTACCCCAGAGCACAAAAACGACACCACGGCATAAATGAGCAACACCATAACATGCATGACAACGCCGTCCGCTGGCCGACCAAGCATTGCCGGGCGAATTAGCTCGATCGAATGCTTCAGCGGCAACAACACGGCTGCGACCTGAAACGGTGTCGGCAGTTGATCGGTTGGAACCACTGCGCCGCAGAGAAAGATCATAGGCGTGACCACCAGCGTCTGATAGAATACGAAGAAGTCGTAGCTTGGCGCTACCGCTATGACGACCATCGCCAAACTGGCGAAGACGACCCCAGTCAGAACAATAGCCGGTAGCGCGCAAAGCATAGATGGCCATGCGGCATAGCCAAGCACCCCAGCGACGGTCGAAATGCCTATGCCGGCCAATAGAGCCTTACTGGCTGCCCATGCCACTTCACCGAGCAGGATGTCACCGAGCGTAAGCTGTGTACAAAGCATTGCCTCCCAGGTTCCTTGGGAGTGCAGCCGAGCGAATGTCGCATAAAGCGTTTCGAAGCTCGCGGAGGTCATCGCGCTAGTCGCGACCATGCCGCCCACCAAGTAATCGATATACGATGTCCCGTGCACGCGCCCCACAATCAATCCCAGGCCGAAGCCAAGACCGAGCAAGTTCGTCAGCGGATCGGCAAGATTGCCGATGAGCGATGCAATCGCAATTTTTTTCCAAGCCCAGAAGTTGCGGTGCCATACCGCAACCCAATTCAGCGCACCGGCCGGCATCGCAGCCCCATAAAATACTCTCATCACGTCTCCGTCTCGCGCCCCGCGAGCAGCAAGAATACATCTTCACGTTTTGGCAGACCGTCGAAGCCGCAAAACCCGCATACCCGCGCAGATGCTTTGTAACTGTTCGAGATTGGACGCCCGACAAGAGGCGACCTCACCACTGACTTCATAAGCGGCGCGCAAAACACGATTAGGTCCGTTATTCGTGTGGACTACCACCACAGCTTTCGATTACGTCACGGCCATTTTGCATGCTGATCAGCCTGTGACTCTCCCCTCGACGATCTAGTGTTCCTCCTCCGAAACGCACAGCCGATATCGCACAAGCCGCTCCGTCTCCTCCATAAAGGGGTTGTCGGCATCATTGTCTTGCCGCTCGAAGGACGCGAGTGGGGTCGATCTCAGCCCAAATAGCGCGTGCAGGTCGAGACCGGCTGTTGATTCGTCCACTACGAGCGGGTGAGGATCGTTGCAATTGCTTGACCGGCGTGGCCAGACACAACCCCGCGCGCCAGCCGTGTTCCCGAGGGAGGTCTGCAGTCTTGCATTTCCATTTAGCGCGCGTCCATTCCGGGCGATTTGCGACTTCACAGCTCTGGACCATTACGTTCAATGAGTGCGCCTGCCGGCCACTCGCTTAAAGACCGCGCAATTGGGAAAATCACGATTAGGGCCTCATCCACCCGAGTTGGCGGCAAGTTGTCATAAATGTCGGGAAGAGTAGACCGTACACAAATTCCCGAAACAATTGTCGCCAAGCCCGGCCGGCCGAGTAGCCTTGCGATATGATCTTTAAGTGCGAGCCGAACTGTGCCGAACCCGAAGGGAACCCGAAGCTCCCGGAGCACCGGATACATCACGCGCATTGAATGGCTGATTCCCAGTCCTTCCAGATCCGGACGTACCGCGTACAATCCGAGTTCAGCCACCAGCAGGTCGATTTCGCCGACCTTGATGAACCGTCGCAGCGCGCCGATGTGGGCAGCCACGCCGCAATCATCGTAACCAATCACGCGCAGCTCAGGTCGCGCTCCAGCCCAGCTTCGATTGCCCTCAAAAGGTCTTGCATTGAACGCCCCGGTCGGCCCGTAGGCGCTTCGGAAGAATTTGGAGAGTTCGACGTGATCGGATAATTGCAACTCGTTTTCCCAGCACGTTCTCCACTGAAGCCGATGGCGCATGAATGCTCTCCTGCTTTCCCGCAATCTGCGGCCCTCACCGGGTGAGCAGCGGACCAGGTTACTCGCTCGATCGGTGTCGCCATGCAGGCGACCCCGCTTAGACTGCGCTGATCCAACGATATCGCGTAATATTCTTGCGATATCCGGCGCACACTTTCTATTCCTCCGAAGTCTACCCGATCTCTCGCGGACAGGAGGTTTCCTAACCATTGCTGCGCGTACTGTTAAATCAATTGTTTGGATTAGAGCCATCTACACTGCGGATCAAATGTAACTGGGTGATGCTTTGGCGCGGCTCACTCTTAGAAGCGCGGCGTGCAACGCACGCCGAATGAGGAGTTGACATCAATACACGACGGTTGGTTTTCCTTGTAGGCCAGCGCCGCATGTATCGTCGCGACGGTCTCAGTCTCTGAGCGAGGGCGTGCGGGCCACCTATGGGTTTCGTCGATCCGCGAAGGCCGCCAGTCAGCTTGCCGACTCCACTACAAGCGAGTGGCGCTCGGACGGCGCTATCCTGGTTCTGTCGCCAGACAGGTTCGCAGCGAATAACCGCCGCTTCATCAGGTGTTATGGATGGAATTGTTGAAAGCCACGTCACGAGGTCGAGCATAGCTCTAACCCAGTTCGTCCGCTTCAGCTCCTAGCGGTAACCAGCAGCCGAGGCACGGAGCGCGCGCGCCGTGACGAGGTTTGCCGACACATCGGGCGAACGTCCGGCACGGGGGGGCGGAGTCTAGCGAAAGGAGGTTGGCTCGGACCTAGAGTCGCGCAGCAACAATTCGGAGAACCCGGCCTAGCTTGTAGGTAAATCGTTCCTATCTGTCGTTCTCCGCCGCGGCGACCTTTCTCAAATGCCGCTCCAGCAGCACAGTTTAACTGGCTCGCACTCGCATTCCAAGCAGTCGCGTGCCCGTAAGATGCCGATGCGAATCTGAAAGTACGGATAAATGACTCATAGACTGCTTGAATCGGACGTGGTGTCAAGTTGTACACTGGTAACGGCGCGTCTGCGAAGCGATAAGTAGATGAAACAATCTCTTGCAATTTTATCATGTTTGGTTTGCGGTTTGCTCGTTTTGAATGGGATCGCACTCGCAGACTCAATGCGACGCTACAGCTGCACCGTAGAGGGGTCCGATCGAGAGCCGGTCGGTGATCGGGACGGGCACCTTATTGTCAGCCTCCAGTACACCTGTCACGTCGCCAATGGAGCGCTGAAGGACTCGGGAATTACGGGACTGTTCGTCAGCGAATGGAGCAGCGAGAAACAAACGTACTTGGCTTCTCTTGACGTTCATCGCGCGCTCGACGGATTTGCGGTTAGTCAGCTCCTGGAGGGGATCGGCTCCTCCCTTATGGAGGACAACAGGGCTGCCGGCATTGCTGCTTCCGGCAAGACTGTGTTTAAGTTTGCCTCAGGCTCGTTAGCGGTTCTCTCAGGAAGGACTGTGACTTTCACGACTAAGCCCCTCGACTATCGTCAATTCGAGATGGAGTTCACGGATTGGCCTGACACTATTCAGCCTAAATGAACCTGCTGCCGTCGCACCAAGGATTGAACCATGCCGGGGCTGTCGGAGGCCAGTTTGGTTTAAGTTATGCGGCCATGCCTTGGGGGCCGGCATGGCGTAGTAGCGTTGCTCAGCTTCGACCGGCGGTATGTTGCCGATGGGCTCGAGGAGCCGCCGGTTGTTGAACCAATCGACCCATTCTAGGGTGGCGAACTCGACAACCTGGAAGCTGCGACATAAGCGAAGTCGGAGAGCCAGGGGACATTCGGTCGTGGCTCCTTGAACTGGCGGTTGACGTGATCAGCGGGCAGGGCGCGGCCTTGTCGCTGAGCGTGGGCGGGCTTGCCGCGGATCCCCCTTGCAAATCCATGTCCCGCATCAGCCGCGAGCCCGTGCAACGGGCAACATCGGCGCCTTCGCGCTTGAGCTGTCGCCGGCAGCGTCGTCCTATTCAGAAAACAGCCGATGACATTGAGCGGAGTTATTGGGCGCGCTTCTTGGGAAGCGAGCCGCCATTCAGCGCATCACCACACGCTGCCGTCACGCCATGGGCCAGCCCAGTGCACCCTGCGAGAGCGATTCGATCCCGCCGCCACATAAAGCCAGCCCTCGACTGCCCAGAGATAGGCGAAGTCGGCGATTAGTTGTAGTACGGCCGCTCAGCGGTAAACTCCCGATCCAGCAGATGCGCCGACACGATCTCGGCTGCCGACCCCCGCCATTCATAAAGCGCCGGCGGGCCCCGCGCCCGCAAGCCCTGCAAGCGCATCAGCCGCTGCTCGACCCGGTGCAGGGCACAATTCGCCCCGTCAGCCAGAAACTCGCGCCAGAGCCGGCGCGCGCTATGAGTTCAGTCGCTGACGGCGAAGCTGGCCTTCACTTTGCCGCCGAGACCAACGTCCTGCGGGCCCTGACGCTTGGTGAGTGGTTACGCCCATTGAAGCTCGACCGCGATACCCCCAGCGCATCGCATAGCCATGCCACCGGCCAGATTGTCCGGCGCCTCGCGATGAAGACGAACTTCATGTCGCTCCTTCGCGAAGACGGCTGCGGCCTTCCTAAGAAACAGCCAATGCCCGGGTCCACTTGCAGGACGAAGCCGAGTGACTTGGCACGTCGCCTCAGATTGGCGACGACACGGCCGCGATATTGTTCTTCGTAGTGATCAGCACCCGGATCCCTGTAGGTCATGCCGTGCCGGAGCGTATTGTAGAACAGAACTGCTATTTTGCGAGCGGTTGCCGTCACCGCGTTTGGCTTGCCGGCGCGCAAAGCCAGCCGTCGATAAAATGCGCCAAGCGCCGTATCGCTCCACCCAACCGAGGTCGCTGCAAGCCGCAGCAGTGCCGCTGCCCGACTGGACGATCGCCGCATGCGCGAAGATAGTAGCTTGCCACCGGAGATATTGTTTGGGCCTCCCCTAAATCGGTGGACACCTATAGCTCAGGCAGCGAGAGGTGTCAGATGGCGAAACGGCAGCGTCGGTCCTATTCGGACGAGTACAAGCGACAGGCAGTTGATCTGGTTGTATCGAGCGGCCGCTCGGCGAAGTCGATATCGAAGGAGCTCGGGCTCGACGGCTCCGTGCTCAGCCGATGGGCGAAGGAGCTGGTCACAGTGGCAGCGGGCGGCAGCGCCGCGGCGCCCACGCCGCAAGCGGCGGTGCCGTCGGCGGACCAGGCTGACATGATCGCCAAGTTGCAGCGGGAAAACGAACAGCTGCGCATGGAGCGCGACATTTTGAAAAGGTCGATCGCGATCTTTGCTGGACCCCGGACGAAGGGTTCCGCTTTATCGAAGATCGCCGTGCGGACTAATCCGGTTGAGGTCATGTGCCGCGCGCTCGGCGTCTCGCCTGCAGGCTATTAGGCGGTCGCGCCCGGAAAGCCTCCGGGCCTTGGCCAATCGAGAGCTGCTGGATGCTATTAAGCGGGTTCGTCGCGATAGCCGTGGTCGCTATGGCAGCCCGCCATCCAGCCGAGGACGCCGTATAGCGCTGTCCTGACGTCGAACGACGGTGTGTTAACCTGCTTGGTCTTTACCCGCGGCCTGGAGAGCTCGCCGATCGGCTTGGCTCCTTTGTCAGTCAGCGCCGTGATCAAGGATTCCAGCTTGCGGTCACAATCGAGCATCTTGGCCTGGTAGGTGTCGTAGAGCTCCGGCGACTGGGTCAGTGCGAAGACAAGTTCGTCCCGATCGTTGCCTACCAGTGCGGCGCGGATGGTCTCGATGGTGTATTGACAGCGCACGTCACGGTAGGTCGCCAACACGTCAGCATTCCGCTCGCCTGCCACAATAGCTCGGATAATCCGCATCCCGGTCGCGCCCGTGGTGTCGGAGACGACGTGATGAAGTTGCAAGTTCATCTCCATCAGGGCCTTCTGCATGTGCTGGATATGAGCGGCTGCATATTCGACTAGCCGCTCTCGCTGGCGGAGATAGGCGCGTAGCGTCGCAATATCGGCATCAGGCCGGAAGCTGCCGCGCAGCAAAACCACAGGAATGAAGCTGGCGCAGCCAAGCGACGTCACTGACATCAGTTTTTGCGTCCAGGCACGCTCTTGGCGTAACGTGCGTTGACCAGAATGACGTCGAACCACGCTGCTCGAGAATCTCGTACACCGGGATCCAATAGACCCCCGTGGATTCCATCGCGACACCGATCACGCCGCACGCTTTGAACCAATCCGCCACTTCGTGCAGGTCCTGCGTGAATGTGCCAAATGCACGCACCGGCGTGCCGGTGCCGCCTGGGTCGACCGCCGCCATGTGCATTTTTGACCCTATGTCGATGGCGGCGGCTTCAACGTTGACCGGCTTTAATCCGGGCGGCCACCGGCAGGCGTCTTCGGCATTGCAACTCCTCCATCCAGTCATGGGGCTGGAGGGTCTGGGTTATGCCAATCGTCATCCTCCAAATCGGGATCGCCGTCCGAACAGCGTCACCATTCTCACGTTCCCATCCACCCATTGGCCTCCAGCTTGGCGACCTCACGGCGCTGCGGCTCGATCTCTTGCTGCTCGGGCTTCATCTGCCCATGCCGGGGAACGCCTGTACCGGGTCAGGGCCGAACTCCTTCACCCATTTGCGCAGTACGTACTCATGAACCCCCCGGTCGCGGCCGGCTTGCGCCACCGACACCCCGCGCTCCCTGACACGCTTGACCGCTTCGATCTTGAACTCTCGGCTAAACTTCCGTCTCTGCATGGCCAACCTCCGGCTTGATAAAACACCCAATCTCGGGTCCATCAAAACGGCAGCAGCTCACTGCCTGCTATCAATTTTGGCGGAAACTAGTTTGCACCATGTCCGACGAATCTAACCAGAGTCGGGATCTGTAGTAAGGCTGTTGCAAGCCCTTTTCCGTTACTAATTGTTACATGCCTTGGCAAAGCGGTCTTTCGCAGGGGTCGTGGAGCGTACGCTCCCGGCGTCCAACTCATTGCGCCGAGGCGGTTACATGATGCCCATAGGAGGCAGAGGCATCGATGGCCGAGCGCTTGCAACCCCTGAGGGCAAGTCGCGGTTCGCCTCACACATGCGCCAATGTGGCGCACCCCTTGGATTGAGTGGCCTCACGCAGCCAAATAGGCGCGAGAGGCTCGCCCGGCACGTGGCAATTGGGATGAGTAATGCCCGATTTTCGCGCCTCATCGCACCTGGAGAGAACCCGATGGGGGGGAGCTGCACCGGGGCATATCCTCCCGTGGGGACCGGATTGTTAATGCTAGTTGGCCTTGTCGCTGCTCTAGGAACGTTGTTGTTAGGTCCGCGGCATCGCAGATACCAAACGCCGACGTGACACCACTGGTCTCGAACTACGAATTGGCCAAAAACACGACATATGACCGGCAACCCTGCTTTTCTTTCGGCGGCCAACTCCGACTTATCCGGAGCGGGGCCCTATCATCTTAGCCGTCCGCCAAGCCTGGACGCGCCAGAGATCTTGCTGTCGATCGCAGAACAACTCGCCGCACTCTATCGGCTCGAGCTCGCGCTTGAGGCGGTCGCCGGGTTAATACAGTCGCGGCTTGGGATGCAACATTCCGTGGTGTGTCCAAGTCTTGCCGAAAATGCCTCGGCAATCGCCGTCGGCGTGGGCTGGACTGAAGGAACCGATCAGAGCTACCGCCTCAGCTTGCCCGCAAGGAGCCCTCGACCGCGTCCTCACCACGGCCGCACTCTATACGATAGATCCTCTGCTCCCCGAGAATTGCCCGGCGGGAACCGATACAAGTGCACTCGGCGGCCCGGCAAGCAATCAATTGACGTTCATCGCCGTTCCGATCGTTGTGGAGAGCGCTACCGCTGGGATGCTGTCTGCCGAGTTGCTCCAGGGTGGCTCCTCCTCGTTCGCCGAGTCGGGCATAATGCTTCTCCGCTCTATCGCAGACCAGCTCGGAGACTTTCTCCAGTCATACCGCTCCACCGTCAACGATGAAAGAGAACAGCCCTTGCCGAGCAATGACGACTGGACAGAGCTACCGCATGCCGATCAAGTCGAGGCAGACCACAACATAACGGTACCTGGCGTTGTCGGTCGCAGTCCGGCGCTGCGCAAACTCCTTCGTGAGATCAGCATGGTCGCTAAGTCAAATGCAACGGTGCTCTTACGAGGCGAGACCGGCAGCGGCAAGGAGGTTGCTGCAAAAGCAATCCACGACCTCTCTTCGCGTGCCGGCCGGCCATTCATCAAAGTCAACTGCGCGGCGCTGCCGGAGACCATATTGGAATCTGAGCTCTTTGGCCATGAGAAGGGTGCCTTTACCGGAGCAATCAGTTCTCGGAAGGGGCGTTTCGAGCTGGCTGATAAAGGCACGCTTTTTCTCGACGAGATTGGGGAGATTTCAGGGCCTTTTCAAGCGAAGCTGCTGCGGGCGCTACAACAGCAAGAGTTTGAGAAGGTGGGGGGTACACACACGATAAGAGTCGACGTTCGGATCATAGCAGCCACTAACAAGAATCTAGAAGTGGCCGTTTCGGAGACGCAATTCCGCGCGGACCTCTATTACCGCCTGAGCGTCATTCCGCTACTGGTCCCGCCACTGCGGGAGCGCCGCGACGACATTCCATTGCTCGCGGCTGGGTTTCTCCACTCGTTCAACTCCGAGAACGGTCGATCGTTAACTTTCGATTCCAGCGCGCTCGACGTACTGACGGGCTGCGAATTTCCTGGCAACATCAGAGAGCTTCAGAGTTGTGTTCAACGAACAGCCACCATGGCGATTGGTCCATCAATCACCAGTCGCGATTTAGCCTGCAAATCCGGTGGGTGCTTTTCCGCTCGGCTCTGGAAGAACAAGCAGTGGCAGCAGATGCCACAACAATCGTCCACTGATGAGCCGCATAGGGTATCAGGCGATGCACTATTTCAGCGAGTTCACCTGGACCACCCTTCCCACGCAACCAGATCTTCGAACTCGCAGTTTACGAGAAGTGAGCGAATAATTGATCGCGAGACCCTCATTGCGGCCTTGGAAAAGGCTGGGTGGGTACAGGCGAAGGCAGCGCGGTTACTCAAATTGACGCCCGGCCAAATCGGCTACGCACTCAGAAAACACGGAGTCGAGCTAAAGAAGCTATGATCGTACTTGACCGGAGGCGAGCTGCAACTTCATCAGGTCTGGTTTGTAGGCATGAGATCTCACCTTGCCCCGGCCATAATCCAGTTCGAAGCTCGTTTCGGCGCCCAGTGAGGACCGGAAGGAGCATGAGGCTGACGCTGGTCCGTGGCGGAAGCCGAGCGCAAGCGACGCCAGCATCTACCAGTGGAAAGCCAAGTTCGGCGGAACGGACGTCTCGGAAGCCAAGCGGCCGAAGACGCTGGAGGACGAGAACACGCGGGTCAGGCAGGCGAATGATCATGCGCTTCGTGCCGATTAAGACGCTGGGATTGACGCCACAGTCTCATTCAAACGGAGGCAAACAGCGGCTGGGACGAATACCGAAGATGGCAAGTCCGGAATTCCGCCCTCTCCTCGTTGCCAGGGAACGGCCGTCTTGCGGGTTCTCCGAACCGGCGCTTGGGCGCGCCGTGGCTGAAGGCGCTTCTTGCCAGACGGCCCTTTAAGGTCGTTGCTGTCCCGCAGGCCAATAAGATGAGCGGATCACCTGGGCGCTCCTGAACGAGGGCGAAATTGGCGTCCTGACCCCCAATAGCGATTACCGCGGTCGCCGTCTGATGGACGCCATGACCGCCAAAACGATCTGATCGGCGCAGGCCGGCAGAGGCAAGGTGCAACAACAGGCGATGAACCCATGGGACGAAATCCCGAAAGAAACGTGGCACTCACCGAATGTCGGCCTCGACGACACTCTGGAGTACTGTCGCCGCCATAAAGGGCTCTTATTGTGCTACCAGGTAGATGCGGCAAGACACAGGAAATAGGGTTGCAACGGCCCGCCATGCCGGTTCGGCCGACCCATTGAGAATGTGGATGCCCTTTATCATAACAATCGATTTCACCGACGCCGGTCAAGCTTGCTACTGGTGACACGGCGTCGGATCTGCTGAGAGTTATACGTTGAGAAATCGCTCCCGTGACGGCGTCGCTTCGGGAAGGCTCGCTGGCCTCCAAACGGAACCTTATAACGAGTGCTCATGACGACCATGATGAATAGTATCAGAAACGCAACCTCGACGGAAATAATGGGAATGCGAGATCAGGCATTGGCGTGGTGGCTACCGAAGCTGAAACACTATGCATCTTGTTTGCGGCTGCTAGAGAGCGCCTTACCCGTTCGTCGGCCTCACCTTGAGTCGCTTGCTGACCCGCCTGCTCCGGTCGGTTGCAGCACTTCTCATGAACATCTCAGGCAAAGTATCGAGTCGCGAATCGCAGAGATTGGAAGGTTAGTAGGCGAAGGTGAAAAGCCGGTCGAAGCAACCCGGCATCTCGCTGACCTGGCGAACGCGCTCATATTCGCGCAGCTCGGCATCTTTTCCAAAGTCAAATTGGTCAGTACCGAGACAGCCGGCGGCCTCACGAACCGTGCTCCCTTAGAGACGAGCGGGATCTATGAACCGGATGCGCTTTTGAGGCTTGGCCATTTGTTCGACAAAGCTGTATTGGCGTTAACTCCGAATTTGCGAACGCAAGCCAATAAAGCAGAGATCGCAAAACTTATCCTCGGCCGGGCATCTGAAAGCAAAGCCGAGCAATGTCTTTTCATTAGGCTTGTCATTGCGATTGTTGCCGCCGCCGAAGGGATGTAACGCCTGGCGGCCATTGTACGTTACGCAATATGATTTCGGCACCCGCAAAGCAGCTGTCGAGGTGCTCAACCTCGGCATTTGCTGTGTCTCCCGCCGTGGCGAGGTGCGGCGAAGCCAGACCTGAGCCTCCCCTAATTCGGTGGACACCGAGCTTAGGCAGCAAGAGGTGTCAGATGGCGAAACGGCAGCGACGGTCCTATTCGGACGAGTACAAGCGGCAAGCAGTTGACCTGGTTTTGTCGAGCCGGCGCTCGGCGAAGTCGGTCTCGAAGGAGCTCGGGCTCGACGGCTCGGTGCTAAGCCGATGGGTGGCGGAGCGGGGCACCGTGGCAGCCGGCGGCAGCGCCGAGGCTCCCACACGGCAAGCGGCGGTGCCGTCGGCGGACCAGGCTGACGTGATCGCGCGGCTGCAGCGGGAAAATGAGCAGCTGCGGATGGAGCGCGACATTTTAAGAAAGTCGATCGCGATCTTCGCTGGACCCAAGACATGAGATTCCGCTTCATCGAAGATCGCCGCGCGGATTATCCTGTCAAGGTCATGTGCCACGTGCTCGGGATCTCTCCTGCAGGCTACTATGCTTGGCGGGCGCGCCCGGAAAGCTCTCAGGCCGCTGCCAATCGCGAGCTGCTGGAGAACATCAGGCGGGTTCATCGCGACACCCATGGTCGCTATCGCAATCCGCGCATTCATGCCGAACTCAAGGCCCAGGAACACCATGCAAGCCGTGGCCGGATCGAGCGGCAAATGCGCTGCCATCTCGGCCGGCCTGCGGCGATGCCGCACCACCGATAGCGGGCATGGCTTCCCGATCGCGCCAAACCTGCTCGACCGGAACTTCTCGGCCGCCATGCGCAATCAGGTCTGGCTCGCCGACATCACCTATGTCTGGACCGGAGAGGGCTGGCGTACCTGGCCGCCATCATGGATCTGTGCACTCGCCGTATCGTGGGTTGGGCGATGGACGAGCATCTGCGCACCGAATTGCCGCTCGCCGCATTACGAATGGCCATCAAGGGACAAGGGCCCGGAGCCGGGCTGATCCATCACTCCGATCGCGGCACCCAATATGCTTCGACCGAGTACCGCCAGGCGCTGCAAGCCGCCGGCTTCCGGCCCTCGATGAGCCGTAGAGCCGACTGCTACGACAATGCCCCGATGGAAAGTTTCTTCCATACCCTCAAGACCGAACTGGTCCATCACCGCAAATATGCAGCTCGCGATGAAGCACAACGCGACATCTTTGCCTATATCGAGGGCTTCTATAATCAAACCCGCAGACACTCGGCCATCGGCTATATCAGCCCGATCGAGATGGAGCTAAAATCGGCTTGATCCCAGTCCACTTTTTTGGGGCAAGATCAGGCCGCGCTGCCACCGCGTCGCAGAGGGCACCAACCTCAATTCACTCCGCTCCGCTGCTAATGGATAGCACTTCGGCGCGAGGTCACTGAAACACCGCTTCATTTTCCACATGCCATCCGAGGTACGTCTTGCGGCGTTGTGCGATCCGCTCATGGCCCTGGAACCGGAAAAGCTCGCGTGTCGAATCAGGAGAGAAGCCAGAGGATAGCACGAAAGATAAGTATCCACGTTGTAAGGCAGAAAAGTACCCCGAACAGCCATACTCTCGCTCTGAATCGGCGGCGCCAGTTTACAAGTTCCGATGCACAACCGTTGAAGCGTCGACCGCGGACGACGTCAATCATTTCCCGGTAATTGCCAAAAACAAAATATGAGCGATTACTTCGGATGTACCTTATCCGATCTTGAGGTGAAAGGCACCATTCCCAGACGTACTGCGCCTCCTCCAGCACACTGTCCAACCTTGGCCTATACTTTCGGGAGTTGGGTGCACGCCGCTCAATGAGCGGCGAGTTGGAGTGAAGCGATCGCGGGCTCTCGGTAAGCGTGAACATTTGCCGAAACATCAAAGTGAACCTTTTCGAAATACTTCGGACGATGCGTACAATGTGACGTAACGAGAGAATCAAGAGGATCAGGCGCAGTGCATCATCTATTTCTGTACAAGGCCGGTGGCGGGGACCTCGAGTTCGAGTGCCAGCACCGGATAACGGCCGGATGTGAGCACGGGTACTGTGGCCGGCATAGGCCGGGCGCCGCTGGCTAACGGACTTTCAGCTCCTGAGGCAGCAGATAGTGCGTATATTGTTTATCGTATAAGTAGCGGCCAGTTGAGCTAGCCCCCGGGAACGTAGGACATGGGCGATGCGGCCTCGCCGAGAAAGAATGATCAACTGATTAGGAAAAGGCTTGAATCGCACGCGACTGGAGATCGTACGATGCAGGGAAATGGTGAACTGCGAGACGAGTCACAGGAAGCGGTGACCCAGCCCGGATGCCCCTCAAACTGCCGCTCGTGGCGCGGCTGACCGTGTAGGCGGCTGCAAATGGACAAGGTTTGAATGGCTCAAGATGAACCGCTTGAACGTTATTGTCGTAGCACTTGTATACGTTCAACTGCACCTGCACACGATATGACGATACCGCGCCAGCACTCAACGGTCCTAACCTCCTAGAGGACATAATGCATCAAAGGCAACTCAACTGGTGCCTCTGGATCTGTAAAATGAACTGCTGTTTGATCGCGTTCAGTATTGTTGCAGCGATGAGCATTTTGTCAGTACGGTGTGCCAAAGCCAACGAATCGCTTCCAGCTGCGCAGGAAACGCAGGCGTGTATGCCCGAGCGTCGTTCGTTTCTGTAGAAGCGACATACCTGATGCGATCGCAATTATTAGGTGTCTCAGACCTACCGTGGCCAGTACGAGCACGGAATGCCATCTCGTTATGTCTCGAGAGCGGCCGAACGGCTGTCAAAATGACTTGGCGGCAGATGGACCGAGAGCGGTATGCTGCCGTCTAACACTCTTAAGGCGACCCTTTTCCGGAATATGACGCGCGGTGACCGAATGGATAAGAACTTCCGATTTCGGCATTGCTGATTGAGTGTACTGTCTAAGTGGGTTGTAGTCTTGTTGAAGAAAACTCTCCGACGCCAGTCCAGCTGAACCCGATTATGTTTGACTGAGCAGTAGCGGAACTGGTGGACAGGAGCATAGATGAGCGGCTTTGTTAGCAGGTGTCGGAAAGTGGTTCGCCATGACAAAGCATTTGAGGATCGACGATCGGAACTGTTTCCAGTGTGCTGTGGTCTAAATGATCGCGTGAATAGCGCGCTTATTTTGAAAGCTGTCTGCCTTGTGAGTAGAATCCGGAAGAGTTTGCGTGTGGTTTGTTCATGCCTTAGCGGCCCGGTGAGCTGATAAATGAGCGGACCTTGCCCCCAAGTTTTATTCAGGTCTGAGTTCGTGCGGGCGGTTGGATCTGCCCATGTGGGCGGTGGTAGCGGCGGGAGCTGGCGCGGAGCCTTCGACAAAACCGCAGCGCCAGATCCCGTCGCGAAGTGCAGGTGGAGGCAACCTCGGATGGCGTCTTCCGTCCGAACTGGGAGTGCGGCCGGGCGTCGTATTGTCGGCCCGCCAGCACCGGAGCGCGACGCGGGACTGGGCGAACGAGGTCAAGAGTGTCTCATTCCACAGCTCATACCGCAGGCGGCCGTTGAACCTTTTGATGAAGCCGTTCTGCATGGGTTTGGCGGAGCGATGTAGTGCCAGGCGACACGGTTCTGATCGGTCCAGGTCAGGATCACAAGGCTGGTGAGCTCGCTGCCGTTGTTGGTCACCACCATCCTGGGCTTGCCGCGCCCGGCGACCAGCCGTTCCAGCTCTCGAGCGCCCTGGGCACCCGAGAGTGAGGTGTCGGCCATCAGCGCCAGGCACTGGCGGGTACAGTCGTCGACCACGGTCAGGATCCGGAAGCGCCGGCCACCGGTCATCTGATCCGACACGAAGTCGAGCAACCAGGGATCTTCGGGAGCAACGGCGCCGTCATCAGTGCTCGTGTGCCGAGGTCCGCTTGCGACCACCTCTGCGGCGCACCGCGAGCCGTTCCTCCCGGTACAGCCGGAACAGCTCCTTGTGATTGAGCAGGTAGCCTGTAGCGGAAGCGACGCGCGTCGGCCAGCCCGGGGTTCGCCGGGCTCGTGACTAGGGAGGCCTAGCCCAACCGGAGTTACGAGCCCGGCGTCGGCGCGATCCGTGAGGGACCGCGCCGACTGGTGATCCCGGCCGGCGGGCTTATGCAAGTGGTTCTTCCGCCAAGAGGAATCACTCGCTTGCCCGGCCGATAAATCACAGATGACCAGATGGGGTTCTACATGAAGTGCCGTCAGACCGATAGCCCGCCAGTGGCGGCGGCCAAGGCGTCATTCAGTGCGCCCACCGCCTATCGGATTGAGAGAGACCCCTGACTTCCATCGCAAAGGAAGGCTCCCCGCAGCCCGCGACGACCTGACCCGTTGAGCGAGGTGTTCCAGACCGAAATCGTCCCGATCCTGAAGGCGGCACCTGGCTTACGCCCGGTGGCGGTCTTCGAGGAGATGCTACGACGCATCCGGATCCGGTATCCGTCGTACCGCGACGTATCCGTGCCTGGCGCGCGATCCACGGGGATGAGCAGGAGGTGATCTTCCGCCAAACCACGAGCCTGGCCAGCTCGGCCTCTCCGACTTCACAGACATGGGCGAGTTGGTTGTGACAATCGCGGGAGCCCCGCTCGATCATCGTCTCCATCACTTCCGTTTGGCCTATTGCAGGTTCGAGCACGCCCACGTCGTAATTGGCGGCGAAAGCTTCGTTGACCCGGCCGAAGGCCTGCAGGGCCCTCTGGTCGCTCGGTGGGGCGCCATCGGACCGACTGTCTGTCGGCCACATTCTGCAATCTCGATCGTGATGCACGGGACGATCTGACGCAGCCATAAAGAGGTCCGTGATGGCAGCCGGGTACAGCCAGCCCTCTGCCGTCGGAACGTAGGTGATATCGGCGAGCCAGACCCGATTGAAAGCCGCGGCGGTGACGTCGCGTGCGATGAGGTTCGGAGCGATCGGCAGATCGTGACAACTATCGGTCGCGCGCGGACCCGACGTGGCGTTGACATGATCGCCCGGATGACATGCCGTCGCATCAGTCGTTCGATCCGGCCACGGCGGCGCCACGTCCCCGCATAACCCCGGACCGCCATAGCGTTGGCCGCTCTCACGATGGACCTGCCGGATCTCGGGCAACAGCATGGAATTGGACGTTGTGCGACCGCTCGCCGGGCGCTCGTGCCAGGCGTAATAGCCGGCCGGCGACACCTCGAGCACGGCACACATCAGCCGTACCGGATAGGCCTCCCCGTGATCTTCGATGAAGCGAAAGCTCATGTCCGGGTTCCGGCAAAGATCGCGATCAACTTTTCTAAAATGTCGCGCTCCATGCGCAGCCGTTCGTTCTCCTGGCGCAACCGGGCTATCTCCGAAGCCCGGTCCGCTGGCATCGGCGTCGCCTGCGTCGTGGCGCGCGACGCTGCCGATGCCGGTTCCTGCCGGAGCTTATCTGCCCAGCGCCGCGACACCGACCCGCGCAGATCGAGCTCCTTGACCACCGATCCGATAGACCGACGGCTCTAGCCCCCCTCAACCGCTTGCCGCTTATAGTCCTCAGTAAGAACCGACGTTGACGTTCCATTCGACACCTCCGGGCTCTCCGAGCCTTGGTGTCCACTCGTTCGGGGGAAGTTCACACGGCGGTGCCGAGGCGCGAGATGGCCTGCTAGCTTACGCCGCTGTCGGCGGTGCGTATCAAGGGCAAGAGCTGGCGGTCTGCAATCCTGTGCTCGAGGCGCCAAAACAGTAGGAGAGGCGATCGCAGACGGGGCCTGTCCAGCTAGTGAACTTGTCGCCTAAGCCATGGCAGACCGTACCAGCCTACTGGCCGATGCGGACCTCCTAGATCAGCCCTATGCCGCTGGCGTCCTCACAGACGCGTACATACATGCTCAGGTGAACGATCAGCAGACCATCAACGCGAGCGAGTGTGTCGCCGCCACCGCACAGATTACGGTTGAAGTGCCGCACTCACCGCGTCCGCCATGCCGGATTGAGAACTGCAGCAAACGTAGGGCAGGGGAGACTTACCTGTCGGCTGTTCTGCCGCGCTAGTCTCAAAGATCAAGGAGACGCGGCCCCTATGGCGCACAGGGGCCGGGCCGATACGCCTCGTCCTGACGTAATGCTGCCGTGTCTTGCAAACTCAGCCCCCGACTCGGGCACGGAAACGGCAGCTTTACGCGATAGCTTCAGACGTGATCTCCTTGCGCTCGCTATACTTGAGCAGGGATGAGGCGGAAGTGGCCTTCCTTGATGATCTGACGCCATCGGACGGAAATCGGCCGATGAGGCCGTCACCGGGGGATCCCTGTCAGGCGCCAGCCGCTTAATGACACGCGCGCCCTAGAAGCCGATGCGCCATCAATGATTTAGATGAGGCCTATCCAAACACTCGATTTTACGAAACTCGAACAATATCGGATAAAAAGGACGGGCATCTGATTTCGGGCGCGACCTAATTGCTTCTAAGAGGCCCCTTGAAGGACTTCGGTGCAAGTCACCTACACAAGGACGTCGATTGACCGAGGCCGCAGGCCGGAAGCAGAAGACGATAGACCAACCATGTTTCGTCCAAATTCACAAAAGGGCCGACCTCTCGACCCCTTTCGGGTCCCGAGCGCGCCCCAAGCAGCAACGGCGCCTATCGGCCTCGCTCCCCGCCAGCCGCGTTTTTTTTGGGATCCACCTGCCCGCATGACCACACGTCCTGATGCGCTTCAACATCGATCGTACGCTTTCATCGCACGCTCGTGACTCTTTAGACATTTACGCAGCCGGACTAACCGCGCGCACTTGAGTGCCGACAAAGGCAAAGGAGGGGCGATGGCCGCCCGTTTAAGTTTTCCTACAGCCCTCTCTATACTCTCAGTCTCGTTGTTCTGCACCGCGTCTCAGGCAAAGGACCGCCGCAACGTCACGGAACCGGCCGCCCCTGGAGAAGTATGCGCCCATCTGGAGCCATCGGGGGGTATTGACACCGCCAGATTGCAAACCGCGATAGATCACTGCGTCGCAGGGGCCGCGGTATATCTGCACCCCGGGACGTTTCTTTCAGGTCCACTCGAAATGACGTCCGGTACAACACTCTGGCTTGCTCGGGGCGCAACGCTGGCCGCTGTAACGGACCCCCAAGCATACCAAAAGAGCTCGGGACGATGTGGCCACATCACCAGGACCGGCGATGGCTGTCGTCCCCTCATCAACTTCTTGAATACCCAGGGCGGCGGCCTGTATGGGGAAGGAACGATCGATGGACAAGGAGGGGCCTTGATGGAGGGCACAACCGAGACTTGGTGGCAGCTGGCGCGTCGCGCACAAAGAGAGGGCGCAAGACAAAACGTACCTCGATTGATCCAAATGGATCATGCGCATGACATCGCCGTTCATGGAATCACCTTACGCAATGCAGCAAACTTCCACATTGCGATGAACTACGTCAAACGCGCAACCATCTGGGCCGTCATCATTGATACGCCCCCTGATGCCCGCAACACCGACGGAATCGACCCGGGAGCGAGCGAGGATGTGACAATCATCCACTCTTCCATCCGCACCGGTGACGACAACATTGCAATCAAAGCCGGCACAAACGGCCCCACGCGCTACATTTCCATTTTGGACAACCAGTTCGGCTGGGGGCACGGAATGTCAATTGGTAGCGAAGTGAATTCAGGTGTCAGCGACGTAACGGTTAGCGGCCTGACATTGGACGGCACGACATTTGGCCTACGAATCAAAAGCGATTCAAGTCGAGGCGGTCTGGTTGAGCGCGTGACCTACGAAAACGTATGCATGAGAGATAACAAATGGCCCATACACCTCGACACACACTACGATCCTTCCGCTCACGGTGCTAACGTGCCTGTTTATCAGCAGATCGTCTTCAAGCACGTCTATGGGACCGATGGCGCGCTCGTTATGCGAGGGTTTGATCGACACCACCCATTGGATATCTCAATGGAAGATGTGCACTTTTCCCGCCGTGCCAGTTGGCAAGTTGAGAATACAAATGTGACCTCGGTCAATGTACTTCCGTCGCTGCCAGGTGGCGTTGCGACGGCCTTCTCCACCGCATCGAACGCGTGCGCAGCTACTTTCCGCCCCTTCCCCGAAAGCGGCAGTAGCAAACACGGCGAGAGCACCGTATGGCCAGCAGCCCCAGTCGGCCGCTGATGATCACGACGGACCGGCCGGTTTACACGGCGCGATCGACAAGAATTCGGACCGCACCGTCTATACCGAGCACTGTATCTCACGATCTGCACGTGACTCTCACATGCTCACGCCTGTCAGATGACATTAGAGCACTACTGCCCTTCCAGGGCAGTGCACCTGCAGGCCCGCTGCTAAACCGCCGCACTACGTGAGTGGAACTGCTATCCCACACCTACGCTGCTATCGCGGTTGGGAGATCCAGCTCGTATCACGAGAAAAGAATGACTGGAGCGACCACTGCTTCACCTCGCGGCCACTGAGCTGGTGCGCATACCTTTCTCTGCCTGTAGGATCGGCACCGATACCTAAGGATCTATATTCCGCATAGTAGGCGCTCATTAGACTGCGGCTCTTGCCTGGGTCCCATTCTATCCACCCCTCGGCCATCACCGGCGCATCGATCTGCGCCGACAAGAAGATCACCGCAGCATAGGGTCGCCATGGCCGTCCGAGCGCAACGTTGCGTGCGGCTGAGTCAGCCGTGAGCGTGCAATGATCGAACACAAAGGCACTGTCTTCGTCCTCGGAGGCTCTGCTTTGTGCAGTATAGACGACTGCGTGATTCGCGACGCCGTGCAGCTCACACTTTCTGAAATAGGCCTTAGCATTGCCGAATATGAAATCGACGTGGCCCTCGATATAGCAGTCCACGAAGAACTGACGACTCATTCGGCCGTTGGCGCCCTTGTTAGCGAACAATGTGTCTTGCGCACCAAGTATCCTGACGTTTGCAATAACAACCTTATCGCCTGTCACAGACAATGCCACCGCCTGAGATGCTGGATTGGCTGGGTTGGCAGAATAATCATTACGAACGGTGAGATTTTCGAGCCGGAAGCTATCGCCCGACGCATCCAAAGTCGCCGAAAGGCGAGTCCCACCCGCGGTGCCGGCGCTGTTTCCATAGACAATAACTACCTCATCAGGCCTCTTGCCGCCTCCTCTGACATAGACATTCGGCTTCGCCACCCCAACCTTCCCGCGATATATCCCCGGCCCAACTAAAATGCTTCCACCAGTTGAAGGTAACGCGTCTACTGCTTCTTGTACGGACCTGTACGCACCCTCTTCAGATAGAGAGACCTTCAGCGCCTCCGCATGGACCGGCAGAACATTCCCAATCGCCGCAAATAGCGCGGACACGCTCAGCGCCTTATGCAACCTGATCACCTCCTGTTTAGGCGCGGCGCCTTACCGGCGCCCTCATCGTCCCACGAGCCGGGCCTGCTAACTTTTCCACCGGGTTTCTAACGACGATCGCCAGACGTCGCAACGCTTTCGGCACGCCCACCCAGCTTGCCCTATTCGGTGAAACGCATCATCAAGGAAGCGGGAAGGGGACAGCCATGTCGCTTTGCCCTTTCCTCAGCCTTCGAGAGCGCTCGCACCTTTGAGGCTACTCAGATTCTACAGTGTTGGCGCGGCCTGACGTTAAATAGCGGCTGATGAAGCGCTCTTGAGGCTTAGTCGCACGGTGCGACGCTCTTTTAGGTGCAGGCAGGTCCTCCGTCAAGCGCAACCCCACTTTGGCGAGGGCATCGAGGATTTCCTTGCTCTATAAGATTGCTAACGCAAACGATCATGCGACTCTCTAGCTTGCGCGATAGGCGCCGAAGGTTTGGCTACCGCGCACCTCGCGTAGGGCGGAGAGTAAGCATCCGGCGTAGTGCTCAGCGGAGAGATACGGGCAATTGCACACGATGACGTAATTGCGATCGGCGCCGGTCATGGTCGAGTCGCTCAGCCCCTCGACTTTCGCATTCACAGATCCGGCCGCGACTTTCCCGCACCCGGCTCTTCCCGAAGGTAACCCGCGTCATATTCGCGGCTGCGCCCAAGTGTGTCATTCGACCTGCAATATTGACGAGGGGCCAAATTTGCAGACGACGACGTAATTGCGGTCAGCGCTCACGAACACGAGCGCTCCGTTATCATCTGCCTCTCGCAATCAAGCGATCGGAGGAACTGTCATGCGGCAATTCGTCGGGCTAGATGTCTCGCAGAGAGAGACTGCGGTTTTCGTAGTCAATGAGACTGGTGAAGCTCCTTTTTTGAAAGAAAGGCCAAATTTCATCCCGGAGATCTGTCAAAGTTACTTCATAAACCTGCTCCACGGGCAACGCGCATCGGCTTTGAGACAGGCGCAATGGCGAGCCGGCTTTGGCATGAGCTTCGTAGGGTCGCACTCTTCGTCGTTTCCATCGATGCAAGGCATGCACATGCAGCACTGTCGGTCCGCATGAATAAGAGCGATCGGGACGATGCTCGAGGCCTTGCTGAACTGGTGCGGGTTGGTTGGTATCGAGGCTTCACAATCAAGAGCGAGGAGAGCCAGACGGTCGAGCAATCCTCGCCGCGCGATACCGCCTTGCGTCCATGCGCCGAGATATCGAGAACCAGGTTTGTAGTCTTATCAAGGAATGTGGGTTGCTTTTTCCACGCAATCGGCCAGCAGTTCCGCAACTTAGTCCGTGAGCTGTTGAGCCAAGGCCATCAGCTCCTCGCGGGGATCGAACGGCTCCTGTCGATCCACGGAAACATCTGCCAGCCGCAAAGTAAATCTGACGACGAGGTTCGCCGATTGGCGAAGTCGGACGAGACGACGCGTCGCCTGATGACAATTTCTGGTGTCGGCGTAGTCACCGCTTTGACGTTCCGCCATACGATTGATGACCCGTTTCACTTCCGATCGGCATCGACTGTCGGCGCCTATCTCAGCCTCACACGTCGGCGCAGCCAATCCGGTGAGTCTGATACCAGTGGGAAGATTTCCCGATGGGGCGACAGGCTCCTCCGAACGTACCTTTACGAGGCAGCGGGACATCACCAGCCCGGCGGACCGGACCGGGAACTTACAAGATAACGTCAGGCCGACGCGTTGCTCCAGTCGAACGATGTGCCATCGACCCAGATGCAGTGGAGGACGACGGCGATCTTGCGGGCGATAGCAACCTTTGCCTTTTTCATGCCGATTATCGGCCTACTAGAAGCTGGCTATCGATCCACTAGCCGCGCTCGCCCTGTCTGCGCAATCCCGACCTGCTCCGCCGGGCCGAGCGCTACTACTTTGCCGAATGGCTACAAAAAGACAGTTGACAACAATCCGCAATTGTTGGGCCGATTGACATCGATACACCAACCTGCTCGTCGGCGCGAGCTGGGTTGCGGAATATGGCGACCCCAACAAGCCCACAGAATGGGAATGGCTCAAGGCCTATTCCGCCTACCACATTGCCAGACCCGGACAAGACTACCCGCCTATCCTGATCGGCACGACGCGACGGGACGTTCGCGTCCATCCCGGCCACGCCCGCAAGACGGTCGCCAAGCTCCAGGGGATGGGCTACGAAGCTTACCTTTACCAGCCGGCCGCCGGCGGTCACGGCTATGGCAGAGATCACGAGAAGAATACCGACTTCCCGGCGCTGGCTTACTGGGCCTATCTGGCCGATCTCAAGTCAGTGAATACAACGACGAGCTTGCCGGAGAAGGGACGCGCGGCGGAATTCGAACGGACCGCGCGCCGACAATGCGGCATTCCATCGAAGTTCCATCGCACAGGCAATGGCGCCTCGAATCGCGCTGGAGGCCGTGGCTGAATTCAGCTTCTGCCTCCTGGACGGTCAACGAGCAGCAATTTCGGTCGGAGCTTCCAGTCGCGCGACATGCTGGCTCCACCAATCTTTTTGTTGTCTGACAGCTGCGCTGGTCTCAGGTCGAGTGCTTCAGTGCCGAACCACGTTTTCGTGCCCAATCAAGGATTCTGAATTGGAAATGCCATTGGCACGATCGTTGCTGTTCACATTGGCACGATCGTTGCTGTTCAAATGCAGCAACAGTGATTAGCGGAACGCATTTAGATGCACGAGACGACCGACGTGCTCCTTTGCTTAAGCCCCGACAAAGAGAGCGTGCTCCAATACAGCTAAGCGCGCGACGAGACCTTACCTATTGCATTCGCACATTCGCCAAATGTCCCAGTCAAACGGCCAAGGATATCGCTTCCGCGCCCCGCGACGTCTCGGCGCTACAGATAGCGAGAGTTCGTCGCCCTTTACCCTGAAATCTGGCCGCTGCTCAACGTCGACGTGGAGAAGAGCTTATGCCGCGCAAGGGTAAGTGGCTCTCATTCGGACCACGATCGTACTCGGCCTGCTTCTGGGGTGGGAGGCCGGCGTGCGGCGTGGCTTGATCGACTCGGTGTTCTTACCCGCGCCGTCGACGATGGCCGCGCAGATCGTAAAAGGGATGTCGACACTGGGCTTCTGCACCCAGCCGAGGTGGTACAGCCCTTCATCAATATATTCAATGAACTCCCGCGCATGCTGCTTGTCGTTCGGCCTGCAATATTGCAAGCGATGATGCAATTGCGGTCGGCGTCCGCGGCTCGAAAGGTTCGGTATCTTCAATCCTTCCCGCAATCTCGCGAACCGGAGGGGGCTATGAAGCAATATGTTGGGCTGGATGTCTCGCAAAAAGAAACGTCAGTATGTGTGGTCGACGAAGTGGGTCAGGTCTTGTTCGAGGGAAAGGCCAAGTCCGACCCGGGTGCGCTCACAGCACTGCTTCGCAAGCGCGCGCCACAGGCGGAGCGCATCGGATTTGAGACCGGGGCGATGGCGAGTTGGCTATGGCATGAACTTCGTAGGGTTGATCTTCCGGTGGTCTGCATCGACGCGCGGCATGCCCACGCGGCTTTGTCCGTCCGCATGAACAAGAGCGATCAGAATGATGCTCGAGGTCTGGCCGAATTGGTGCGGGTTGGCTGGTATCGAGAAGTCAAAGTCAAGAGCGAGGAACGTCAAAAGATCCGCACGATACTCATCGCGAGATCTCGGCTCGTGGCCATTCGTCGAGATATCGAGAACCAGGTCCGCAGTCTAATCAAAGAATACGGCTTGCTCTTCCCACGAGCGATCGGACTGAAGTTTCGCAATCAGGTCTGCGAGCTGTTGGGCTAAGATCATCAACTCCTCGGTGTGATCGCGCCGCTTCTGTCGATCCATGAGCAGACCTGCAAGCAGCAAAGCAAGTTCGACGACGAAGTCCGCCAGTTGGCGAAGTCGGATGAGACGACGCGCCGCCTGGTGACGGTTCCTGGTGTCGGCGTGGTCACCGCCTTGGCCTTCCGCCATACGATCGACGACTCATCGCGCTTCCGATCGGCATCAAGCGTCGGCGCCTATCTGAGTCTTACGCCTTGACGCAACCAGTCTGGCGAAACTGATATCAATGGCAAGATATCAAGATGGGGCGACCGTCTTCTCCGCACTTACCTGTACGAGGCGGCGACCGTCCTGCTTTATCGAACAAAGAAATGGTCCTCTCAGGCTTGGGGCATGAAGCTCGCCAAGCGGATTGGCATGCGAAAGGCAAAGGTCGCCATCGCGCGCAAAATCGCCATCGTTCTTCACTGTATCTGGGTCGACGGCACATCGTTCGACTGGGGCCAGGCGAAGGAAGCCTGATCCGATCTGTAAAGTTCCTGGTCCGGTCTGCCCGACTGGCGATGTCCCGCTGGGACGGTGTTGTGGCGACCTCGGTCAATCGGCTGGTGGCAGCTCGTTCGCACTCCGCTGCAAACGTTGAGGTGCCCGACCCGGACATCATCATGAGGCGCTCTGCGACCTCGGAAAGGACCATGACCCAGCGAAGACATCAACCAGCCCCGGTGATCCAATGCCTAGCCAGCAAAGCACGTATCAGCCGCGCCCGCGCCGTCTCCGCAACCCGGACCAGCTCCGACGGCGCGAGCACTACCTCCGTGCCCTGGGCGAGTTCAGAAATGTAAGCTTGACAACAAACCGCAATTAAAGGGCCGATTGACACTGTGTCCATTCTAAGCCTAACGGTTCAAACAACCGCAGACTCGCAGATCACCCCGTCATCCGGTAGGTGGCCGACAGCTGCGCACCATTCGCAAAACTGGCTTCGGCCGCCAGATTCCGACGCCGCTCTACAATGGTAACCTCGCGGCCTTGCTCAGCAAGCTCCAAGCTGTTGTTAGCCCAATAGCGCCTGCGCCCAAAACGGTGACTCACATGTTGGTACCTGTCGTGGTCTCAGGAGGTTTGTTTCGCAAAAGGATGATGATCCGATAGATTCGCAAAGGCCTCGCTGCTAAATCCTGCATGCTGAGTGGAATTAGGCAACGTGACACTTCTACCAAGACTATCGGGGCGTTTAACGAGCTGATGGATCGCTAGGATCTCATTCAAACGATGTTCGATCGTGGTCGGGAATGGAACAACCTTGCGAGTCAATAGATCAACGTGCAGCGTCATGTTCTCGGAGGTGGCTGACAACCATCCATCTTCGGCATGGCGAATTTGACGCACTGTATGTATGCGCTTTTGATCGAAAGCAAGGAAAAGGACCGTCGCGCGCACCATGTCATTCACATGAACTTCGCGAAGATACCGGATGTGAGCTTCAGCGGCGAAAAGTGAGCAGTTTGTCTTTTTGACATAGAGTGATCCGAGCCCGAGTTCGATGCCAAACTCCTCAAATGCTCGATCCAACAAAACGTGGTAGTATGCCATATGCAAATGGCCGTTATGATCCATCCAGTCGGGCTCGACACGCATGGTGCTGGAGACAAAAGGTGCAGTCTGAATGTCGTGCATAGTTCGCTCCGAGGAGTGAGGGGAAGCGAGTAGCGCCATCGTCTACAGGTACAGGGCAATCAAGATCTGCGTTCAAGCGCAAACCAGCGCGGATCTACCGCCGGCTGTTCTCCCGCGATCATCTGCGCGGCTTGTCGTGCCGAGCCGCATGCCAAAGTCCAACCCAGCGCCCCATGCCCCGTATTGAGAAACAGATTTGAAATCGGCGACCATCCAATGATCGGCCTGCTGTCAGGTGTTGACGGCCGCAACCCGGCCCAGGGCCGAACGTCGCTTTCCAGATCGAGGCTTAAGAACTTTGCGGCTTGGCGCATCATCCCAGTTAATCGCCGATGATCGATGTCGCTGTCGAAGCCGACGAGGTCAGCAATCCCGGCTACACGGACCATGTCTTTGTACCCTTCTTTCAGCGGCGCGTAGACGATTTTCTGATTGAGATCCGTCACAGAGTGTTGGAGTGCCTGGGCTCCGCTCGCAAAGCGGGCCGTGATTGAATAGCCCTTCATTGGATACACCGGCAGGCCAAAGCCTGCGAATTTCGCAAAACGCGCCGCCGCAGAACCAAGCGTCAGAACAACGAGGTTTGTCTCAATAACCCCTTGGCTGGTCTCAATGCCAGACACGCGATTGGCGCGCATGACGAGTTTGCGTACATGTGTACCGAGTTGCCATGTTACGTTGGGTTGCTGCTGTAACCGGACAGCGAGTTCCTGGCAAAAGAGCCGGCAATCGCCGATTTGTTCGGTTGGAGTATAAATTGCGCCCGCAAACTCGTTAGGATGGATCTCTAGAGCCGGCTCCAGTTCAAGGCATTCGGAGGCCGTCAGTACCTGTTGTCCTTCCGCATTCTGAAGTGTTGCCTGACGCGCTACTTGTTGCCGGGCAGCGTCAAAACTGCTCCTCGTTCGGTGTAGGACAATCTTCCCGGCCGTGCGAAGCCCAAATGATAGGGCCTCGCGTTGGGCGAGCTCGGCTAGAGCTCCGCGACTGAGCGCACTAAGGGCGAGCTGCGCGCGTGTCGTTTCCGCTACCATTCTGTTATTGCAAGCCGCGAGAAATCTGAGGCCCCATCGAATAAAATCTGGGTCAAGGGTCGGCCTTATGCGGACAGGCGCCGCGGAGGACAGGAGTAGTCCTGGAATTTTTCGAAGCGTTTCTGGTGAGGCAAGTGGCGCCACAAAAGCGTATGATAGCTGCGCTCCGTTAGCGAAGCTTGTCTCGGCGGCCGGCTCGCGTCGCCGGTCAACGACCGCGACTTCATAACCGCGTTGGGCCAGTTCCCAGGCCGTTGTGAGACCGATGACACCGGCACCTAGAACACAGACTCGCATGAAGGTCATTCCGACGCATTGTTCGGGCTGGAATTAACCCGGCTCTTCTCGAGCGCGAACAAAAGAAATCTGGGTAAGGGCTAAATCTAGATACAGGACAGAAAAATGCCCCCGACAGGAATGCCGGGGGCTCAGTCGACAGACTAATCTAGGGAGGAGATAGTCTGAGCCACTTTCGCGGAAGTTAGAATCGAGCGCACGGACTCGAGTTGTTCGTTCGTGTAGGGAAGCAGCGGTTCGCGCGGAGCGCCAACCGGCTGTCCGAGGATCGTCATCACCGATTTTATGCCGGCGTAATAGCTGCCCACCTTGAAGCAACGATAGATGGCAAATAGTGCGGGCTCGAGGCGATCCATGGTCTGCGCATCGCCGGCCGCCGCCGCATCGTAGTAGCGACGCACGAGGCGCCCAGCGAGCTGGTGGGCCATCGCCACCACACCAGTACAACCGACAGGGAGTGCGGCCCGAACCATCGTCTCGTATCCGACGAAGACCGCGAGGCGATCTTTGACCGTCGCACAGAGTTCGGTAAGATGAACAATATCTGCCGACGAGTCTTTGATAGCGACGACGTTGTCAATCTTTGCGAGGGTATCGATCAGGCTAATGGGAAGGCTAATCCCGATCCTGACAGGGCTATTGTAAAGCATGACGGGCAGCTTTGTCGCGCCCGCAACACGGCGGAAAAACGTTTCGGTCTCCCGCGTGTCCGGCTTCGCATAGATGGGCGGAAGGGCGAGGATACCATCGCAGCCGGTCTCTTCGGCGTGTTTGCAAAGTTTAACGATCGTTGCATTCTGTAGGTCTGCGACGCCGGCAAGCACGGGCACCTTTTTCCCAGCGGCGACTACCGTAGCCTTGAAAAGCTCGGCTCGCTCTTCAACCGAGAGAGCGTAAAACTCGCCGGTACTACCAGCGACAATGATGCCGTCCGCGCCGTTCTTGATGTTGGACTGAATCAGCCCAGCGTGTTTCTGGAAATCGATTGAGCCGTCCTCTTTGAACGGGGTCACGACGACACTGTGAATTCCCTGCCAATCGGTCTTTTTCATCTTTCACCCTCTGGATCCGAACAATTCGCCGACAGGAGATTGTCGCTGGACGCGCAACATTGCACTGCCGACTTATTCAATACCTAAGACGGATGTCTAGCGCAACAGTTTTGTCATGCGACATTTGTAAAATGTCGTGGTGCGATTTATGTCTCTGTATTCGAACTCGTGAGAATTGTTTGCCGGTGAGAAGGCGATTGAGCGTCGTCGATCAAACTACCGAGAGCAAAAGTTGCGAGGGCCGCTCAACGACTTGCTTGAGTGCGAGCAACGTGCGCCGCAGATCCTCGCCTCTACAGGCACCCAAGCACAGACGAATGCCGTTCTCAGGCGTGCCTAGAAGGGTGGCAGAGCCAGGCGGCGTGACCAAAATCCCATGCTTCCGTGCGTTGTAGAACACGTCTTCAGCGCTCTGCCGGCCGTCGAGAGCGAGCCAGACATGATAGCCGCTCACCTCGCGCTGCGTCGGCGCTGGATTGTTAGGAAACACCTCTCGGAAAATCTCGAAACGACGATGCGCTTCGCGTCGTAGGTCATCGATGGTGCTCTGAAGCGCGCCGGATTCGATGAGATGGCTCGCGACTTCGAAAAGGAGAGGCGTCGCGCTCCAGGCACCGCCGCGCATAGCGAGCTGGGCGGTTTTGAGCAGCGCTGGCGGCACGGTGACAATTCCGGCTCGATAACCGAGCTCAAAGATTTTCGACAAGCTCGCCAGATAAACTGTACGGTCCGGAAGGAGGCCAGCGATTGGCTCCTGCTTATTTTGAGGAAGGAAGCCGTACACATCATCTTCGATGAGCAAAGCGTCACGCCGAGCGATGACCGCGGCGATGGCTCTGCGCCGATCGGTGGACATTGTCCGAGCGGTCGGGCTATGTAAGGTGGGCATCGCATAAACCACCTTGGCGCCAGTAGCTTCGAGCTTCTGGTCTAAGTCTTCGGGAACAAGCCCCTCTTCGTCCATCGCGGCGGTTACGAGGCTGAGTTCTCGAAGGCTGGCGGCGGGCTTGAAGCCAACGTAAGTGAGCTCCTCTACGATAACTGTGGAGCCTGGCTTGCAGACGATGCTCAGTGCCAAGTCGAGACCGTGCTGAGCTCCGTTGACCAAAAGCAGGTTGTCCGGCGAAGGCCGGAAATGTGGTGTTGAGATCCACTGAGCCAAGACATCGCGGTGCCTGGCTAGCCCGTGCGAGGCATCGTAAGCGAAGAAATCGCGCTTATCAGCGTTACTCGTCGTTTGGCTCAAACCATTGAGCAAGACATCGCGCTGACCGACGTCAGGTGCCAAATTGATGTCCAGTCGGACAGGCAAGTTAGGATGAACCGGTTCCTCGTTACGAGGTCGGGCAACGAACGTTCCCTGCCCAACGCGACCGGAGACAATGCCGCGGATGCTTGCCTCCCGGTAAGCCTTCGAGACAGTAGATAAGCTCCACCCGAGATGGTTTGCCAATGTACGATGGGGCGGCAGAGGGGTGCCGACCGCGAGCGATCCGTTCTGGATACTTTCCTCCAACGACTTCACCAGCGCAAGAGAGAGCGGCAAGTCGGGATCTAATTTTCCAGGAACCCACTCCAAAGCAACCGTGCTACGGCGGCCTCTCTTACTCTTTTGGGTGCGCGCGCCGATCAGGTGATTTTTGCCGCCAACTCGGCGAAGACGGCCGCTCTTCTCCTCCATAGTCAAGGGCCACCGTCTCCTTCGAGATCGTCCGGATTTTCGCGCAGGGTGTGATAATGCAATCTCAGAGCATGTCTTAGTACAAAGAAAAATGGATGACAAGCAAGGCCTTAGCTCGGCCCTGCTTGTCTATCCACTCAACAGTATTTCCCCGACTGCGGCACGAGCGAGAGGTCGATACCACGCTCCGAAAGGTATTTGGTGAAGCGAGCGCAGGACAGGCCAAGGGTGCGCTGCTGCATGGACCAGTTGGCGAGGAAGTTAATGAACCCCGCGTTGCCGTCTTTCCGCGGCAACGCCGCCATGACAGGATTGCGCAAGACTGGCGTCGGCACAATCGCCTTGCCAATACCTACCTTAGTCAACTGAGCCGCGTTTTGGTCTGCCAGGATGATGGCGTCAACTCGCTTCGACTGCATTTCAAGGACCGCTTGATCGCGAGTCTTGACGAAGACAAGCTTTGCCTGCGGCGTGAGGGTTTCCGCGATCGTCTGCATGGCACTACCGCTCTGGGCGGCAATGCGAACGTCCGGCTTGTTGAGATCGCGCCAAGTCTTGGGCTCAAACCCATCACGCGCCAGGATCGTCCAGATGCCCTCTACGACGGGCTCGAAAACATAGTCAACTACTACGCCGCGCTTGGGGTTTGGATTGACACCGAAGGCCACATCGAGCCGCCCCGCTTGGAAATCGGCGGCCAAGTTGCCCCATGTGGTTTCAACCCAATTGACCTTCACACCCAGCAGCTCAGCAATATCTTTGCCCATATCTGCGTAGGTGCCTGACCAATCGCCTGTCGTCGGGTTTTTGATGAAGTCGGGCTCCTCGCCAGACATCGCGGGGTAGTTGAGCACACCACGCTTCTGAATCTCTTTAATCACAGCGCCGGGATCTTCGGCTGAAGCCGGCACTGCAAGGTTACCAAAAGCTACGAGAAGAGCAGCAATGAACGCTGAAAGTCTGAACCTCATATCCGTTCCCCTATGCCAAGGTGCATGGTCGACTTACGACCCCGAGCCGCTTTGCACACCCGTTGGCGTTGACACGCTAATTGACTCGGTGCATTGTCATATAACGGAAATCCAAATGTCGTGCTACAAGCTTCTTGGCTTCGAGGACAAAATGCTCTGGGACAAGGCGGCACCTGGCAGTACCTCCCTTCGGAGGCGGCAAACTCCGTTTCTTGGGACCCAGCTTGTGAGCGGAGAGAACTGACTGTGATCGGATTGAGTTCATCTTTTTCGGTTATCGATACGCACACCGTCGGGCATCCAACCCGCGTTATTTTAAGCGGGATCCCGCCGCTGAACGGAAGGGACGTGCTTGAAAAGCGCGAAGATTTTAGTCGCCGGTTCGATCATTTGCGCGGGCTACTGTTGCACGAACCCCGCGGTCACGCCGCAATGTTTGGCCTGGTTCCGGTGCCTTCATCGAAGGCTGACTACGGCGCAATCTTTATTTCGTCCTACTCATATCTCGATATGTGCGGGCACGGCACCATAGGGCTAGCAAAAACGCTTGTTTCAACAGGTGAGATCCCATCGGGCCGCGAGAGTTTCACACTCGAAACGCCGGCCGGCGTAATAACGGTCGGGCTCATTTGGGATTCGAGCGGGCGGCTCAAGCATGTTCGTTTGCGTAATGTTCCCAGTTATGTCGGCATCGAAGGTCTCGAAGTCGATAGCGCCCAATTTGGAAAGATCCGTGTAGATATTGCCTATGGAGGCGTGTGGTATGCGCTCGTCGAGGCGAACCATCTGGGACTTCGACTTCGTCCGGAAAATGTCACATCGCTTCTGCAGACCGGATACAAGCTCAAGCAGGAAATAGCAGAGGCCATCAAGAGGCACCCTGACAGCGTGGGAGCGACATCTCCCAGTGTCCTCTTTTACGAGGAACTTTCGGCATTGGAGGCCACGCATTTTCTGGTGCTGGAGCTCAACAAGTTTGATCGCTCACCATGCGGGACCGGCACGTCAGCCCGTCTGGCGCAACTTGCTCATCGAGGGCGTATTACGGCCGACGGCGTGTACACCGCTCGTAATATCTTGGGAGTGCCATTCGAAGCGCGCATCGCAGAGCGTCAACCGGCTGCGATCGTCCCTGAAATTCAGGGTATTGCGCATCTCGTTGCGCAATCCACCATCCTCCTGGAAACCGACGATCCACTGAGCGCCGGCTTTCTTTGTAAGTAGGACGTCCAACGTTTCCTCGATCGGAAACCGCTGCTAGCCGAAAGAGTCGGAGCCCTCGATGGATATGTCTGTCGTTTACAACAACGCCCCCCTGCTGTGGTACGGCGTGCTTTACACGCTGTACTATACGCTAATTACTGTTACGGGCGGATTAGTTCTGGGTCTCGTTGTCGGCCTCATACAGTTTTCGCGATACAAGGCCTTGGTCTTCCTTGGCTGGCTGTTTGTGGAGTTTTTTCGTAACATTCCTTTGCTCGTGATCTTGCTTTGGACATACTACGCGCTGCCGATTTTCCTCAACATCAACATCGACAAGGGGATTGCGGGCTTCTTGGCTCTTACGTGCTACGGCGCTGCATTCTATGCGGAGATTCTAAGAGCCGGCATCCAATCGATCGATGTGGGGCAATCTGACGCCGCCGTTGCGCTCGGCATGTCTTACGGTCAACGCATGCGGCGGATCATTCTGCCGCAAGCTTTCCGTCGCATGATCCCACCACTGGTCGGTCAATCGATCATGCAGATGAAGAACACAAGCCTGCTCTCGACCATCACGGTTCCGGATCTGCTGTATCAAGCGGGGTACATATCGAGCTTCACTTACAAGCCGATGGAAGTCTACACCGCCGTTGGCATTCTCTTCTTGATCATGCTGGTACCGCTCACCGTTTTATCCCGCATGCTTGAGCGCCGTCAGAGCGCCGTGAAGTGAGGCCCGCTATGAACGCAGACCAAGCCCGCACCATTCTAGAACTGGAGGGGATCCACCTCTCGTTCGGAAGAAAGGAAATTCTTCGTGGAGTCGATCTTAAGGTTCGAGAAGGAGAGGTTGTCGTTCTGATCGGAGCCTCAGGCTCAGGCAAAACCTCGCTTTTGAGGTGTATTAACTTACTCAATACGCCGCGCAGCGGGCGCATCGCCATTAATAGTGAGCCGATCTTTGAGGCTGGTCCGACGGATAACGGAATCTCGAAGGTAGCCCCGACAGAGGTGAATCGAATTCGCGCGAAGACGGGCATGGTCTTTCAGCAGTTCAACCTCTTTCCGCATATGACTATTCTTGAGAACATCATGGAAGGCCCCGTGATCGTCAAGAGGGAGACGCCTTCGGAGGTTGAGACAAGGGCTCGCGCCTTGCTCGATCAGATGGGCTTGGCTGACCACGCATCCAAGAAGCCAGCGCAGCTCTCTGGTGGACAGCAGCAGCGCGTTGCCATCGCTCGAGCGCTTGCAATGCGCCCAACTCTCATGCTGTTCGATGAGCCGACATCAGCGCTCGACCCGGAACTGGTGGGCGAGGTCCTGAAGGCAATGGTTGAGCTCGCTCGCTCTGGCATGACGATGGTTGTCGTCACGCACGAGCTTGGCTTTGCGTTTGAGATCGCCAATAGGATCGTGTTCCTTGACGGCGGTGTTGTCGTCGCCGATGGCTCGCCACAACAACTTCTGCTTCATCCCGATCATCCTCGGTTGAAAGGTTTCGTGAATCGCTTCCACGAAACAGCTGACATGTTGCGCCCATTCCTTGAGGCAAAGTAGCAGAGCTTGCAGGTATGAGCGATCGCAACTCGAGCGAGGCCGCGAAGTTATTGGACCGTGGCCGCAGCGTATCCATCATCGGGGCCGGAGCGGTAGGCGTCTGCTGCGCAAACTATTTGCAAGATGCGGGCTTCGATGTCGTCATCATCGACCCCGTCGAGCCGGGAGATCCGCAACAGTGCTCATATGGGAACGCTGGCGGCCTGTCTCCGGGCTCCTGCATTCCCAATGCTATGCCCGGGATTTTGCGTGAGCTTCCTGGGTTATTGCTGGATCCAGACGGCCCAGTGAGCCTTCGGCTTCTCGATCTCCCGCACGCACTCCCATGGCTGTTGCGGTTTCTTTGGTCAAGCCGAGCGAGTCGCGTTGGCGAGATCGCCGACGCGATGATCGCGCTGAACCGTCTTACATTCGAATACTACAACCCTTTGATCGCCGAGGCGGGGTGTATGGATCTCATCCAGCATCGGGGGCAGCTGTTCGTCTATGAGGATCCAGCGGCGCCCGCACGGATGACCACGTCGACGAAGATGCGTCGTGATCGTGGTGTCAAAGTTGAGCTGCTGAATGAATCGCAGCTTCGTGAACTCGAGCCATCGCTGAGTTCTGCTTACAAGGCTGGACTCTTCCTTCCCGAACAGGGTCAGTGCGGAAATCCAGGTCGGCTCATCGCAAGCCTCTGGCGTTTAGCGGCACAGAAAGGGGTCCGGCAGCTGCGCGCTAAGGCGAAAGGCTTCACTTTTGGACCGAATGGTCCGGTAGCAGTCCTAACAGATGATGGGCCTGTGCAAGCGGACTACTTTGTCATTGCTGCCGGCGTCTTCTCTGGCCCACTCGCACAGCAGTTAGGCGTTCGCGTACCGCTTATTGGCGAAAGGGGGTACCACGTCGTTCTGGAGAACGTTGACGTCGGCCTGCGCGCAAACACTTGCTGTGCAGCTCGCAGGTTCGTCGCGGCTCCGATGGAAGGTGGCCTGCGTTTAACCGGCACGGCTGAATTCGCGAAGCCGTCGGCGCCCCCACGCTGGGAACGCTCAGAGATCCTCGTCCGACAAGCCAAGTTCATGTTCCCTTCGCTGGGAGAGTCGATCGTACAGCGCTGGATGGGCAGTCGACCAAGCACGCCGGATAGCATTCCCGTAATTGAGCGCACACCTCATCATCCCAATGCAATTTTGGCATTTGGCCACGGGCATCAAGGCTTGATGGCTGCCGCAACAACCGGAAAGCTCGTATCGCAGTTGGTCTCTGGCGAGACCACGCGGATCGATCTTTCGCCATACCGATCAAGCCGCTTTTGAAGGCGGTCTTGTCTTAAACGCTGGAGAAATGGACATGTACGACGAGAAGATTGAGCTCTTTATCGATGGCGTGTGGCGCCAAGGCAGCGGCGGGAAATCCCAGCCTCTTCTGAACCCGGCGACGGGCGAAGAGATCGCGCGAGTGCCACACGCGAGTGAGGATGATCTTGAACAAGCGCTGGTTGCCGCCGAGAAGGGCTTCCGCGTCTGGAAAGCAAGGACTGCGATCGAACGCTATCGTATTATGATGAAAGCTGCCGATCTGATTGATGCTGAGAACGAGCGTATTGCGCGCGTGCTTACCATGGAAAACGGCAAGCCGCTTGCGGAGTCGCGCGCCGAGGTCGGCTTTGCGGCCGACGCAACACGGTGGTACGCAGAAGAGGGGAAACGAGCCTATGGACGCATAGTCCCTGGCCGTCTTTCGAACCAACGGCAGATCGTCATAAAAGAGCCAGTCGGCGTCGTCGTTGCCTTTGCTGCGTGGAACTTTCCTGCATCGAACGTGATTCGCAAGGTCGCGGGCGCGCTGGGTGCGAGTTGCTCGATCATTCTGAAGACCGCTGAGGAGACGCCCGGCACTGCCGTTGCGTTCGCGCGCTGCTTCGAGAAGGCCGGTACGCCTGCAGGTGTCATCAACCTCGTTTTCGGCGTTCCAGACGAGGTCTCTTCCTACCTGCTAGCATCGCCGATCCCGAAGAAGGTCTCGGTCACCGGCTCGACCGCCGTCGGAAAGTTACTTCAAAAGCGCGCCGCGGAGACGCTCAAGCGCTGCACAATGGAATTAGGCGGCCACGCGCCAGTCATTGTGCATGAAGATGCTGACGTGGCTCTTGCAGTAGACACTCTCGTAGCTGCAAAGTACCGAAACGCCGGCCAGGTTTGTACCTCTCCGACGCGGTTCTTCGTGCACAAGTCGCTTTATGAGGGTTTCCTCAAGCTCTTCTGTGAAAAAGCAGCGGCTTTGAAAGTCGGTGATGGTCTCAGCACGGACACGCGCATGGGGCCGATGATCGCGGCTCGCCGTCTCGAAGCGGTGCAACAGCTCGTTGACGATGCTGTCGCGAAAGGAGCACGTTTGTTGCTGGGTGGTACTGCGTTGAAGCACCCTGGCTTCTTCTATGAGCCGACCGTATTGGCAGACGTTCCCGATAACGCACGCATCTTCTCGGAAGAGCCCTTCGGCCCGATTGCGTCCTTTCAGTCATTTTTGGAGTTTGACGATGTCATTGAACGGGCCAATGCCACACCCTACGGTCTTGCGTCGTTTGTCTTCACACGTAGTGGATCACTCGCGCAGAAGACTGAGCTTGCGCTAAATGCTGGCCTAGTTGGTGTCAACAATACGGCTATATCCACACCCGAAACCCCGTTCGGAGGAGTCAATGAATCGGGTTACGGCTCCGAAAGTGGCCTTGAAGGCTTAGAGGCGTTTCAACGCATCAAGTACATCTCAGAGTTGTTTCCTTCATAAGGGATGTGGAGGATGATTGGACGTTTAAGACAATGGCAGAGCCCACTTTTTGAGCGAGCAACTTCTCTCTTCCTTTTCCAATGAAAGGACCAAAGATCACGAGTGGAGCGAAGTCTACGGTTGAGGATCCTAAGCCCCTTCACAGTAGTTATCGCAGATGCTCGTGGTTTCTGTCGGAATGGTTCTCTGAGAAATTGCTTCCGAACCGCGCATTGGAGATGAAGGTCGTGACCTCACCGACATCTGCACTGCCTCGGTTCGCGGCGACTCGTTGGTGACAGTTCCAACTGAAGCTGTCCGATCATGTGATCAAGTGCTTCAAGAGATGGCTGAAGGTCTGGAAGTGTTGCGCCATTGCTCGTTCGTCGCCTCGAGTCAGAAACTTCTTGCATTACGAGCGGCAACCACTGAAGGTGCTACATGGAGTACCGTCAGACCGATAGCTCGCCAGAGGCGCGGCCAAGGCGTCATTCAGTGCGTCGACCGCCTATCGGATCGAGAGAGACCTTCGACTTCCGCCGCAAAAGAACGCTCCCCGCGGCCGGCGACGACCGGACCCGTTGAGCGAGGTGTTCGAGACAGAAGTGGTGCCGTTGCTCAAGGCTGCCCGGGCGTGCGGCCGGTTGCGATTTTCGGGGAGATGTTGCGGCGCCATCCTGAGCTCGGAGCCGGACTCACGCACGCTGGAGCGCCGCATCCGCGCCTAGCGAGTAGGGCCAGGGTTCGGACACAGAGCCGGGTTGCCTTGCCGCCGAAACAACTACGGATTCGCGCTGTCAGCGCAACCGGGCGAGTCGCAGAGGCGGCCAGCTACTAACTCGAGCCCGAACCGGTTCACTGCCCTGCTGCACCGTATCGACGAGGACGCTCTTCTTCGGGCGTTTCGACGACAAAAGCGGGGGGCCAGCGCGGGAGTCGATGGGGTAACGTTGCGAAGTACGAAGAGAAGCTCACGGATAACATCCGCGACCTCTACGGGAGGGTCCACACTGGTCGTTATCGTTCACAGCCGGGCCGTTCCACGCATCACTTGCTCTTGGGCACAGGCGCGGATATGACGCGAATTACCCTCGGGAAGAGCCGGGTGCCGGTCCGGCGCTATGAAATCGTGGATGGGATTGCTTGAGCCGAGCTACCGGCCGGTGCAAACCCGCCCAGTTTACGGGTCGGCTTGCAACGAAGCAGGTCAAGCAGCGGACGACGATGGATTGCAGTTTGAATCAACAGCGTAGAGGGTTTGGGGATGCAGTCGTCCGTGAAGAACGGCTAAGCGACTGAGCCAGAATCGCATTCGCCGTTGTGGACTGTTTTAGGATTGCAGGGTTTTGATGCTTCGAGCCTCGGAAGCCTGCAATTTCGTTTTGAGGATTCCATCGAGTCGCCAGTCATGATTCCGTCCTCGCACCGGAGGTAGCCATGCGACCGAAGAAGCCGAAAGTGACGAGATCGGGTGATCTGTTCCGGGCCACGCTGGACCAGATCATCAACATGAAGCACGAGCTTGTTCGGCTGGCCGGCAAGGTCGATTGGGACTGGATTGACGGCGAGATCGCACCGCTCTACAGCGAGAATGGTCGGCCGGGGATTGCGACCCGCTTCATGATCGGGCTGCTGCTGCTCAAGCAGATTTACGGCCTGTCTGATGAGGGGGTGTGCGAGCGCTGGGTCCACGACCCGTATTTCCAGTACTTCACCGGCGAAGAGTTCTTTCAGCACGCCTTCCCACACGAGCGAAGCGGCCTGAGCCACTGGTGCAAGCGGCTTGGCGACAAGCTGGAGCTGCTGCTGGCCGAGAGCTTGCGGGTGGCGCACGAGGCAGACGCGTTACGCAGCCAGGACCTCAAGCGGGGCACAGTCGATACCACCGTGCAGCCGAAGGCCATCACCTTTCCGACCGATGCCAAGCTGCTGCACGCGGCGATCAAAGATCGTGGTCGAGTAGCTCAGCCATTTGGCTTTCGCCCTCACAGATCCGGGCAGGCGGCTTTCCCGCACCCGGCTCTTCCCGAGGGTAACCCGCGTCATATCCGCGCCTGCGCCCAAGTGCGAGTGATGCGTGGACCGGGCAGACGGAAGCGTGCCGTCAGGGTCTCGAACTCCGACCAGCCCATGCGCCGACTTTTCTGGCTGCGCCGTCTCAGACAGCGCATCCACGTCCGACGCACTTCGCGGTAGAAGCCGTTGAGCGCTGGATAATTGTGCGGCCTGCCGTAGTAGCCATAGTGTCCTCGCAGAACAGCGGCGAACCACTCGTGCTGCGTGGCCAGTGACTCGTGCATGAGCCGCCAGGCGTCCTGGCGCAACGCCGTCAGCTTGCGCGTCAGGCGTTTCCCTTCCGTCTTGTGCTTCACCATGAACCGGCCGTCCCGGGTCCGCCCGCAGTAGTGGGTGAAGCCGAGGAAGGTGAAGGTCTCGGGCCGCCGCTCGCCGCGCCGCTGACGCGAGAGGGCCGCGAACCGGCCAAACTCGATCAGCCGCGTCTTGCCCTCATGTAGCGTCGGGCCGAAGTTGGCGAGCCGCGCCTTGAGGGCCAAGAGCATCTCCTGCGCATCCGCCTTGCTCTCGAAGCCCATGACGAAGTCGTCGGCATAGCGCACGGTCACAACGCGACCGCGTGCATGGCGACGGCGCCATTGGTGGGCCCAGAGATCGAGGACGTAGTGCAGGAAGACGTTGGCGAGGAGCGGGCTGATGCCCGCCCCTTGCGGAGTACCCCTGTCCGTTTCTTGCTTCTCGCCGCTCTCCAGAACACCGGCCCGCAGCCACAGCCCGATGAGCCGTAGAATGCGAGGATCGGCGATCCTGTGCGCCACCATCCGCAACAGCCACTCGTGGTCGACCGAGTCGAAGAAGCTGCGTATGTCGGCATCGAGCACCCAGTTCACACGCTGGCTCATGATCGCCGTATGCAGGGCATCAAGCGCCATGTGCGGGTTGCGCCCCGGCCGGAAGCCGTAGGAGAAGCCGAGGAAGTCGGCCTCATAGATGGCGCTCAACATCTCGGCCACGGCGCTTTGGACAATCTTGTCCTCTAGCGCCGGCGCCCCGAGAGGTCGCTTACCGCCATCGGCTTTTGGGATGTAGACTCGCCGCACCGGCTGTGGCCGGTAGCGACCAGTGTGGACTCGTGCGCAGAGGTCACGGATGTTATCCGTGAGCCCCTCTTCGTACTTCGCCACCGTTACCCCATCGACCCCCGCGCTGGCCTGCCGCTTTTGTCGTCGAAAAGCCCGAAGCAGAGCGTCCTCGTCGATGTGATGCAGCAGGGCCGTGAACCGGGTTTGGGCGGCTTGGCTGGCCGCCGCGTTCACCCGCTCGAGGTTCGGCGGCAAGGCGACCCGGCTCTGTGTCCGGACCCTGGCCTTCTCGCGCGGGCTCCCCTCGGGCTGGCCCCTTCCCTCCATACGTCTCGTTTCCTTCGACGACTTCATAGGTACTATGGACCAGTCCGACTCCCGACCTCAGCTCGGACAACGGCTCTGGCAGTGCCTTGCCGCTGTCCCCCACTGGAGACCAATCCAATGGACCCGGTCGGGCCTCTCATGTTCCGATGATTGCCTTCCATGCGTGATGCGGCCATCGACCCCGACGGAGCGGCATCGTCTCGCGTATCGACGATGCTCGTACAGCCTTCGTGCTTAGGGAACACACTCGGCCTCCGCGAACATCCACCTTTCGAGGCTCATTCCCGCACCCCGCATGGCTCCTGTCTACACTTCAGACCCCGCGTGCCCGCGACGCCCGCAAGACTCGGTCCTGGCTTGCCTGCTACGGCTTTGGCCGGATGGGACTTGCACCCACAAGCACTCATCAGCTTGGCATGACGTACTCCCCGGTGGTGGTGTAGCGAAGTGCAGTTCACCGCGTTCGCCGGCATGGGCCGGGCTGATCAGCTGGCGATAGCCTGAAGGCTGACGGTTGGATCATCGCTCAACGGCGCGATGGTTTCCAGCGTCATGTAGCGGGCACGCTGGACGGCCCATTCATCGTTCTGTTCGAGCAGGATCGCGCCGATGAGACGGACAATGGCGTCCTCATTGGGGAAGATGCCGACGACCTCGGTCCGCCGCTTGATCTCGCCGTTAAGGCGCTCGATCGGGTTGGTAACCGGTATGAGGTGTCTCGGTGCCTACGTTCCCGCTGCGATGTTCTACATCGTGGCGTATGGTGCGACCATCGGGACAGAGGCACCGGGAGCACGAAGTGCGGGCAGGCCGATGTATTCGATGAGCCGAGAGCTCGCGTTAGTAGCTGGCCGCCTCTGCGACTCGCCCGGTTGCGCCGAGAGCGCGAATCCGTAGTTGTCGTGTTGCCCGCAGCTCCCGTCATGGTCATGTATCTGGCAGGAGGTGCGAATGCGACGGGTGATTGGCATTGACGTCCACCGAACTTTCGGCGAGGTGGTGTTTTGGGAGGACGGCAGGCTCCGACATCCGGGCCGCGTCGATATGACGCGGACTGCGCTGGAGGGATTTGGCAAGACCCTGCTGCCCAGCGATGAGGTGGTGGTCGAAGCGACCGCCAACAGCATGGCGGTGTCGCGAGTTCTGGCGCCGTTAGTGGCACGGGTGATTATCGCCAATCCGCTGCAGGTAAAGGCGATCGCCCAGGCTCACGTTAAGACCGACAAGATCGATGCCGGCACGCTCGCCAGTCTGCAGGCGGCCGGGTACCTGCCGCAGATCTGGACGCCTGATGCGGAGACCGAACGCAAGCGTCGGCTGGTGGCGCGGCGCTATCAGGTCGTGCGGCATCGCACTCGGCTCAAGAACGAGGTGCATTCGATCCTGCGCGCCCACCTGATCCCGAAGTGCCCGCATGCCGATCTTTTCAACGCCCGCGGCCGGGCTTGGTTGGCCGCCCAACAACTGCCGGACGATGAGCGCGCGGCCATCGATCGGCACGTCCGTGAGCTTGACCGGCTGGCGGAAGACCTAGCTCTGCTCGATCGCGAGATCGCGCAGGACGCCATCGACGATCTCGCGGTCAACAGATTGATGACGATCACTGGCGTCAATCTGGCGGTCGCCGCCGGCATCGTGGCGGCGATCGGCGGCATCAGCCGCTTCGAGAGCCCGCAGAAGCTGGTGAGCTATTTCGGGCTGAACCCGCGGGTGCGGCAGTCGGGACTGCGAGCCGCCCATCACGGTCGCATCAGCAAGATCGGCCGTAGTCACGCGCGTGCCATGCTGGTGGAGGCGGCCTGGGCCGCGGCCAAGGCGCCCGGTCCACTGCATGCGTTTTTCGTGCGGATCCGCGCCAGGCGCGGCCATCAGGTCGCCGCGGTGGCCGTGGCTCGCAAGCTCACGGTGCTCTGCTGGCATTTGCTGACCAAGGGCGAGGACTACCTGTGGGCACGCCCGGCGCTGGTCGCCAACAAGACCCGCGCGATGCAACTTCAAGCCGGACATCCGCAACAGAAAGGTAGCCGACGTGGACCAGCCTATGCCTACAACGTCAAGCCGCTGCGCAACCGCGAGATGTTGATTGCCGCGCAGGCGGAGCGAAGCTACGAACGATTGGTGTCGCAATGGAAACCGCGGCGGCCAAAACCCGGCGCGCGGGCGCCTCAGCTCGGCAGGACAAAATAGGCAGTCCGGTGACGCTTGCAGCCGACGTCACGCTTCGCCACGAGGTCACCCGCGCCCGAGAACCATAACCGCCGCTGACGGCAAGTGCCAGCCAGGAAGCGGTCCCGTTCCACGCCAGCATGCCGCCGTGCTCGGGCAGGTCAAGGCCAAGCCTCGCGGTGGCCGCAAACGCGGCCAGCCTTGACCGACCCTGCGCGCGGCGGCTGCGAGATTGGTGGCCGGGACGGAAGAATGGCCCCCGGCCGAACAAAAGAATGGCAGGCGATCTCCGCAATCGTCGTCGCGGCGGCGGTCACAAAAAACCACTTGTCCATCTCATCCGTCGAGTGCAGCTTGGTCCGGTGCTGCGGTGGCAACGTCATGTAGGCCAGCACATCAGTCTCGGCCTCGTCGAGAAACGCCGCGAGCTTGGGCAGTTTGGGACGCAGCTGATCGGCAATGCGCCGCCATTGCGCTCGTGCCGCCTCGGCATCGTCCTGGGCAAACGCGGTGGCGATGAAGGCGGAGACGACGCGCCGTCCGCTCTTGCCGGCATGCGCCAGCGCGTTGCGCATGAAGTGCACGCGGCAGCGCTGATAGGTGGTGTTGAGCACCTTGGCGACGCTGGCCTTGATGCCCTCGTGGGCGTCGGAGACGACCAACTTGACGCCACGCAAGCCCCGGCGGGCGAGCTTGCGCAGGAACGCGGTCCAGAACGTCTCGGCCTCGGACGGACCGATATCCATGCCGAGCACCTCGCGCCGGCCGTCGCTGTTGACGCCGACCGCGACAATCACCGCGACCGACACGATGCGGCCATTCTGACGCACCTTCACATAGGTGGCGTCGATCCACAGGTACGGCCAGTCGCCCTCGATCGGACGGGCGAGGAACGCCTTCACCTTGTCGTCGATCTCGGCGCAGAGCCGGCTCACCTGGCTCTTGGAGATGCCGCTAGTGCCCATCGCCTGCACCAGATCGTCGACCGAGCGGGTCGAGACGCCCTGCACGTAGGCTTCCTGCACCACGGCCGTGAGCGCCTTCTCGGCCATCCGCCGCGGCTCGAGGAAACTCGGGAAGTAGGAGCCCTTGCGCAGCTTGGGAATACGCAGTTCGACCGTGCCGGCGCGGGTCTCCCAGATCCGGTCGCGGTAGCCATTGCGCTGGACCTGACACTCCTGGCTCTTCTCGCCGTAAGCGGCTCCGGTCTGCCCTTCGACTTCCAGCTCCATCAGCCGGTGGGCGGCAAAGCCGATCATCTCGCGCAACAGATCGGTATCTGGGGTCTTCTCTACGAGCGCGCGCAAGTTCATCATGTTGTCGGTCATCGGTGGTTCCTCGAATCAGGTTGGCTGTTGCAATCCAAACCTTACCGACGAATCATCGGTGACCACCCGCAGAGCCGCCCGCCCGCTACGGCGCTATTTGGGGGCGCACGTCCGGGCGGTTTTGCTCTACCGAGCTACACCACCACTGGGGACACGATCCGATCAAGGGGCTCAACCGTCTGGCGCGGAAGCTCGGGTCAAGCTGCGGCAGTTCTATCTTCGCATTGCCAAGACCGCGGCGACGATGGCGGGACGCTACGCCCATGCCAAGCAATTCAGGCGGCATCAGCGGCAGTTGCGCATCCTGCGCAGCCGGCTGGGCCGGATCATCCGCGATATCCGCCGCAAGATCGAAGGTCAGCCTGCGCTCGAGAACGCGTTCGCTCTCGCGCTCAGCCGAGCCTCGCAGATCCGCTCGCAGCTGCAGCGCCAGCGCGGCTGGAAGCTCTATTCCTTCCACGCCCCGGAGGTGGAGTGCATCGGCAAGGACAAGGCAGCCGCGCCTTACGAGTTCGGTGTCAAAGCCTCCATCGTCACCAACAACCGTCGTGCTCCTGGTGGCCTGTTCGTGCTGCACGCCAGGGCGCCACCCGATAACCCTCTGACGGTCACACCTTTCGGGACGTCATCGACAGCACCGAGACACACACCGGCTGTCCGATCGAGCGGGCCTATATCGACAAGGGATACTGCGGCCATGACGCGCACAATCCTCGTCGCGTCTTCATCTCCGGCCAGAAGCGCGGCGTTTCGGTGTCATCAAGCGCGAGCTGCGCCGCCGCTCCGCCATCGAACCCATCATCGGACACCTGAAGACCGATGGTCACCTCGGTCGCACACGCCCACGCCGATGCAAAGATCGATCAGGAGCGCTTGTCCAAGAAGGCGGCGTCCTCCCTAACGCAAAGGGAGCGACAGAGTCTCGCTTGGGCGTCCCCGGGCAAGACCATGGAAGAGATCGGCACAATTCTCGATGTTACGGCGCGAGCCGTGAAGTTTCATCTCGACAACGCGCGAAGAAGTTTAGCTGCGCCGACTGTCACACAGGCTGTGGCGCCTGCCGTTCGCTACGGGTTGGTCCCGTAGCAAACTTCGTGAAGCGTAGCCGCCGAAAGGTATCGGATTCGCGGTATCGTCGGCACGGTACCGTGCTGCGCCGGCAGCGGAGCTTTCGGCGCTGTTGGCCCCTCACGAACGGACATTTGGTTGTCGGTTCGACAGGCATGGCTCCTAAGACGCAAATAATGACAACCGGCGCCGGCATCTTAATCTCGTCAGCGATCCATCGCTGACATGCAGATGTATAACATCTGGCCGACGTCTCGCAGTGCACTTGAGTGTAATACAGCCCACCAGATCGCTGTGAGGGTCGATGAGTGCAATTCCGTTCCCGCGCTCAACATCCTGAAGGGCCATTTACCAATCAATGGGGCTCTCAGGAGTCCCCCGCGCGGATCAACCCGGCGCGAGGGACTCAGAGTTCGCTAAATAGTCACCCTAGTAGGATACGATTGTCCCCAAGTCATGCTGCTCCGCGATATTGAGTATTGCGGAACCTAGAGCGATATCATGCAATGCAAGGCCGACGTTGAAAACGACAATTCGATCAGCACTGCGAACTCTGCCGGATACCCTACCTACGATTACATCGCTGACAGATCCAAGAACTCGGGAAATGTCGGAATAAGGAGAGCCCGTAGCAATGATGTAGTTTTTGAATTGCTCGAGGTCATCAGTCAATAACAAATCCGAAGCCGTCGTTGTATCCTGTGACCATCCACGAACATGGACGGGTAGAACCAAGCTACCCTCCTTGACCCATCCGAATTGGAAGGCCACGTCCTCCAATCGGCTTGTTGCGGTTACTACGACATCGGCGGTGCGGATCGCGGCCTCAGCCTCTTTTACTCGAATTATCCTTGCCTCGCCGCGAATCTGTTCAGTCAAGTGGCTTACGGCAGCCTCATTGATATCCACGACTTGGATTTCGGCATCGGGGTAAATCAACGAAAGCATTTTCACGTGGTAGAGGCCCTGAAGACCCGCACCGATCATGGCTATCGTGTTCACGCGATCCGGCGACAAGTACTTGCAGGTGATGGCCGACGCTGCCGCAGTACGAACTGCCGTCACGTAGGCTGCATCCATCACGCAGATTGGCAGGCCAGTGTCCGGACTATTTAATACTAACAGCCCAGCGATGCTTGGTAAACCAACTCTCTGATTGCCAGGATAACCGGAAACCCATTTAAGACCGGCTCGGCGCTGCTTTGGAAGCCAACCTGCCATTGCGTGAATGAATGCGCCGCGCGTTGGGTGAACCCCGATCTTGGGTGGGTTCTCGAACGCTCCGTTACCGTGATCCCGAAGAGTTTCCTCGATAACGCCTAGCGCTGCAGCGAGCGGTAGGGTGGCTCGCACAACGTCACTTCGACTCAGCCATCTTACGACAGAGGTCGTCATACTATTTCGTCTCCTGGTGTTGAGGGTGACGCTGGATCAGCGCAGTCCCTTGGTGGCGAGTGTCGTCCGTTTTGCAAAGGATCTCTCGCGAATCCCGCCACCAGTATGACAGCGGCAGCAAGAAGCCGGTGGAGTTGCGAGGTGTTGCCGCGCGCCGGCAAGGAGCATCCGCGTCTCCTCTCGGATTTCGATGCCTCTTGCTCCTCTTCCTGCGATCGCAGGTCGCAACATGGCCCCGCAGAATGGCATGACTGACGACATCTGTAGCTTCGCCAGAGACGCGCTGCCACAATCCTGATCTGCGGCAGCCAACAGGATTGCTAGGGGCAGGCAATGTACTCGCGTCGCCTTCCGAGCATTGTCGTGAGGCCATTCGACAAGTTTGTCCGCAAGCCGACAACGCATACCGGAGAGCTAATATTTTCGATTACGTTCTACTTCCGTGGTCAGTGGCCTGCTTATTGCTATGACATGGCATGACAAACAGGAGATGAGATAGCTATCGCGGAGCAGGTGATCGAACAGAGCAATCGACGAGAGAAGAGAACATCCAAGTATGGATAGGTGCAAAGATGCTATCGTATAATCTCACCGGAAAGACCGCGCTTGTAACCGGAGGCGCCTCCGGGATTGGCCTCGAAGCGGCACGCCTTATGGCCAAAGCTGGCGCTAAGGTGGCAATCAACTATCTGCCATCCGACAGCCGTGGCGAAGCCGCCCTAACGGATTTCCAGCAGGCCGGTCTCGAAGTAGTTGGAGCGCCTGGCGATGTTGGAAATGCCGATGACGCTTCAAGAATGGTGTTGAAGGCCATCGATCGCCTCGGGCAGCTAGATCTCCTGTTAAATAATGCTGGAACTCCGGGCCGCAGTACACCCGTCCCGATTGTCGATCTGGACCAGCTTACAGAGGAGCTTTGGACAACTCTATTGAGTGTCAATCTTATGGGTGTGTTTCGCTGTGCCAAAGCGGCTGCACCGGCGCTTAAAGCAGCCAAAGGAGCGATCGTGAACACAGCATCTGTTGCCGGTTTTGGAGGAATTGCAAGTACAGTCCCATACAGCGTATCGAAAGCCGGGGTGATAAACCTGACGAAGAACCTGGCACACGCGCTGGCTCCTGACGTGCGCGTTAACGCTGTCGCGCCCGCTACCGTCGACAGCTCTTGGCCGATGCACCGAGAGGAGGAGCGTCACGAGGTGGTGATCGAGAGAACCCCGTTGCGAAGAGTGTGCACGACGACAGACGTCGCAGGATTGATGATTTTCTTGGGCTTTTCCGGCAGCATGATCACAGGTCAAACTGTCGTCATTGACGGCGGCGCGCGTACCTAATGGGTCCTAATGGGTCGTGTCCCCATTGATGGTGTAGCTCGGTAGAGCAAAGCCGCCCGGACGCGCGCCCCCCAATAGCGCCGTAGCGGGCAGGGGGCTTTGCGGTGGTCCCCGGCAGTTCTCCGATAGGATCGGGCTGCGACACGCCAACGCAACCGAGGACCCACCCACCGATGACCGACGTGAAACCTGCGCACGTTCGTAGAGAAGACCTTCGACGCCGATCTCTTGCGCGAGATGATCGGCTTTGCCGCCCAGCGCCTGATGAGCGGGAAGTCGAAGCCAGACCAGGGCGGTCTATGGCGAGAAGAACGCCGAGCGCCTGGCCCAGCGTAACGACTACCGGGCGCGGATCTGGGAGACCGCGCCGGCACGGTCGAGTTGCGCATACCCAAGCTGCGCAAAGGACTCCTACTTCCCGGGCTTCCTGTAGCCGCGCCGCATGGCCGAGAAGGCGCTCCCTGCCGCGTGCAGGCAGTTTACGTGCAAGGCGTCTCGACCCGCTCTGTGGACGATCTGGTGCAGGCGATGGGCGTGACCGGCATCTCCAAGAAGCCTGGCCAGCCGGCTGTGCGGCGAGATCTACGACAAGGTGCAGGCCTTCCTCGGCCGTCCGATCGAGGGAAACTGGCCGTATCTGTGGATCGACGCCACCTACGTGAGGTGCGGCCGAACGGCCGCATTGTATCTGTCGCGGTGATCGTCGCGGTCGGCGTCAACAGCCGCGGCCGCCGCGAGGTTGTCGGCATGGATATCGGGCCGTCCCAGGCCGAGACGGCGATGAATGGGCGCTCCAGCGTGCCCGCTATATGACCTGAAACCCATCGCACCAATGAGCGATGATCCAACCGTCAGCCTTCCGGGACTCGCCAGCCGACCAACCCGGCCCATGCCGGCGAACGCGGTGACCCGCCCCCAGCTACACCACACCAAGGGACACGATCCGACTTGGCTGTTGGCCCGAGCTCCGTAGAGTTGATCTTCCAGTAGTCTTATCGACGCTCGGCATGCGCACGCGGCTTTGTCGGTGCACATGAACAAACGCGATCAGAAAGATGCTTGAGGTTTGGCCGCACTGGTACGAGTGGGCTGGTATCGAGAGGTCAAGGTCAAGAGCGAGGAAAGTCAGAAGATTTGGTGCGATACTCGTGGCGAGTCTCTGTTCGTTGAGATATCGAGAACAGGTCCGCAGTCTCATCAAAGGATACGGCTCGCTGTTCCTCCGTGCGATTGGACTGCAATTCCGCAATCAGACTCGCGAGCCGTTGGGTGATGACCTGCCACTGAGTATTTCCTCCATAAGGAGTTAGAGTCCGGCCCGAAGAAGGACGGACAGATGAAGCGAGCACGGTTCACGGAAGAGCAGATTATTGCGGTGCTGAAGGAGCATGAGGCCGGGGCGAAGACGGCCGATCTGGCTCGCAAGCACGGGATCTCCGAGGCGACGATCTACAATTGGAAAGCCAACTTCGGCGGCATGGACGTTTCCGAGGCGAAGCGGTTGAGGGCCCTGGAGGAGGAGAACGGGAAGCTGAAGAAGCTTCTGGCCGAGCAGATGCTCGATGCAGCCGCACTTCGCGAGCTCCTTTCAAACAAATGGTAGGGCCCGCCGCCAAGCGCGCTGCTGTCGCGCATCTGCAGGCCGTCATGAGCCTGTCGGAACGGCGGGCCTGCTCGATCGTGGGTGCGGATCGGAAGATGATCCGCTATCGCTCCAGCCGCCCACCGGACGCAGTTATGCGTGGCCGATTGCGCGATCTCGCCAACGAGCGGCGGCGTTTCGGCTATCGCCGTCTGTTCGTCCTGCTGCGGCGGGAGGGCGAGGGATCAACCGGCTTTACCGGCTTTATCGCGAGGAAGGGCTCACCGTCGGCAAGCGACGGGCTCGCCGCAAGGCCGTCGGGACCCGGGCCCCGATCCTTGTCGAGCCCAGGCCCAATGCCCGCTGGTCGCTGGACTTCGTCCACGACCAGTTCGCCAATGGCCGACGCTTCCGCATCCTCAACATCGTCGACGACGTCACCAAGGAATGCCTGGGCGCTATTCCGGACCCGTCGATCTCGGGGCGGCGCGTGGCCCGCGAACTCACGGCAATCGTCGAGCGACGCCGCAAGCCAGGAATGATCGTGTCCGACCATGGTACCGAGTTCACCTGCAACGCAATGCTGGCTTGGGGCGAGGACGCAGCCATCGATTGGCACTTCATCGTACCGGGAACGCCCATGCAGAATGGCTTCGTCGAGAGCTTCATGTATAGACGGCCCCGCGGATGCAAGGGATTTAAGCAGCACTTTGGATACCGGTCGGGTGCGTTCATGTATACGGCCTGTTAGTGCGACCGATGCCATGGCCGCTGGCCCTGATGGAGATCGCGGATCGAGGCCTCATCAACGGGTCGCGCTTGTTGCGCTTAAAGCTCTTCGGGCTTGCTCGATCCCCAGCTCCGCCGGTGTCCATCATGCTGTCATTTGCCCTCACCCCATAAGGTGGCCAACATACGAGGAAAGTCAGGCCGCGAGCTTAGGCCGATAGAATTCCCCCGTCGTCATCATCGCCCAGACGATCCGGGCTAACTTGTTGGCAACGGCGACGGCGACGACCATCGGTCGATGCCGTTCAAGCAGGGCTTCGATCCAGCCGCCTCCAACCCGGGAGCGTGCCTTTGGGTACCGAACGACGTTACGTGCTCCGATGACAAGCAAGTGTCTGAGATAGGAATCGCCCTGTTTCGTAATCCGGCCGAGCCGATCCTTTCCGCCGGTGGAATTCTGCTTAGGCGTCAGGCCAAGCCAGGCCGCGAACTCCCGCCCCGAGCGGAACATTGTCGCGTCGGGCACGGTAGCGGCGAGAGCTGTGGCCGTTATGGGACCGATCCCGGGGATGGAGGACAGCAACTTCGCCATCGGATTTACTCGCTGGATCTCAGCCAGTTCGCGCTCGATGGCCTCGACCTGCCGGCCCAATTCCTTCAGTTGGCTCACAAGGACGGCCAGCGCGATGCGGGCGTGGGCCGGTAGCGTCAGTTCCTCGTCATCCAACAAGTCCACCAGACCATCCACCCGTTGCCGGCCTTGCCCGACAATGATTCCGAACTCAGCAAAGTGAGCTCGAATGGCGCAAGCTGTCATGGTGCGTTGGCGGACCAGCAAGCCTCTTGCACGATGAAGCATTAAGAAGCCCTGGTTCTCGGCGCTCTTGATTCGAACGAACCGCATATTGGGACGACTAACCGCTTCGCAGATCGCGGCCGCGTCAGCGGCGTCATTCTTAGCCCCTCTTCGTAGGTAGGGTTTAACATAGGCCGGCGGAATCAATCTGACATCGTGTCCACACTGCCCAATCTCCCGCGCCCAGTGGTGAGCAGTCGCGCAGGCCTCGATGCCGACCAGGCAAGGTGCGAGCGAGGAGAAGAAAGACACGATCTCGCCTCGCCGGAGACGTTGGCGACCGGCCACTTGGCCTTGGCTATCAACTGCATGGATGTGAAATACGTGCTTCGAAATGTCCAACCCAATTGTCGCGGCTTCCATTGGTCAATTGCTCCTGTTAGCGGTTTCGTCCATCGCTAGTATATCGCCGGCGCCGAGGGAGCGGGGCCGTCTTCCCCATCAACGGCCGGATGCGCGACGAGCTACTCAACGAGACTCTGTTCTTCGATCTCGACGACGCCCCGACCAAGATCACCAATTGGATCGCCGACTACAATCACCAGCGTCCCCACTCGTCGCTGAAATACCTGACCCCCGCGGCCTACGCCGCCCACCTCACCGCAACGGCCACTTGGCGTATAACACTCCGAGACACTGACTGCCGCTGGATGACAATTCAGTGGCAGGTCAGCGCCGCTTCTGTTGATCCATGAACAGATCTGCGAGCAACAAGGCACATTCGACAGCTAAGTCCGCCAGTTGGCAAAGCCCGATGAGGCGACGCGTTACCTAATGACGGTTCCTGGTGTTGGCGTGGTAACTGCCTTGACGCTCCGCCATACGATCGATGATCCATCGCGCTTCAGATCGGGATCAAGCGTCGGTGCCTATCTGGGTCTTACACGGCGGCGCAGCCAATCTGGCGAAGTGGACATCAACGGCAAGATATCCCGATGGGGCGACCGTCTGCTCCGGACTTACCTGTTCGAGGCGGCGACGGTGCTGCTTTATCGCACCAAAAAATGGTCTTCTCTCAAGGCTTGGGAAATAAAGCCGCCAAGCGAATTGACAAAAGAACGGCAAGAGTCGCCACCGGTACAAACGATTGCAGTCCAGTTGCTCCCTCAACTGGCATTCCGAGCGGATGCCGTAAAACGCCTGCAGCAGAAAGCGGTCAGCATTGCTCCGGTGGGATCGAAGGACATCCCTCGTTGGCGTAGAGCCTCCCAAGGTTGCGGTTCAAATCCCTCAAAACATCCCGAACCAGTTCCCGGACCTTCCGCGGCAGATGGTTCGCCGGCACACGCGTATCCGGCGCGATGTACAAAATAGGCCGCCTTGATCCGTAAACTTCCCACGCATCACCGCCTCCACCGGATCGAGATGATAAAGTGAATCATCAAGCCCTCGTCGTGGCGAGGGAGTTGTTTAGCAGACTGGTAACCCGCTTCCCACACTACCTCGCGACAATTTGAATCCATCAGCCATTCGTCATCGAGACCCCCGCCTAAACTCAGCTCGACATAGGCTGATACTTCGACTCAGCATTAGCAAGCTCCGAGTAATCTAAGAGCTCGAATATTTCCTCTAGCGGCGCAATTTGCGGATCGATGCCAACGACCCCCTCGTCAGCCGCAATTCTTTCGCAAACGCTCCGTATCGCAGCTATCGATGCTCGAAGCGGCTGATTTGCCCAGATCACAGCTGCTATCTGCGCATCCCGGAACGTTGAGCTCGGCGTTTTATGGTATTTGGTAGGGACGATTACAAGCGGCAGACGATTATCCCAACTCTTCGCAAACGACAGAATTTCGTCCGCCGTACTCCTGCGCGAGTGAATAAGAATGGCATCGGCGCCTGCATCGGCATATGCGCTCGCGCGCAGCAGCGCGCTCTCCATTGGCTGGCCCGCGATCAGTGCTTCTACCCGCGCTACCAGGACAAAGTCTTCAGCAACTGTATCCTTTACTGCTCTCAAACGCCCTGAGAACTCGGAAACGTCTGCCAAACGATGCCTGTCACCAATAAGCGAGTTCATCTTAGGAAAGCAACTATCCTGCAGGGCTACTCCAGCGGCCCCACGTTGATGAAGCTTCTGTGCCAGGAGGCGCGCGCTGTTGAAATTACCAAAACCGCTATCACCATCTACCAACACAGGCCGATCGCACGTGTCAACGATACGCTCGACTACATCAACAACTTGGGTCCAAGATGCCTCATTCGCATCCCGGTATCCAAGCGCGGAAGCAATAGACAACCCAGACGCCCAGATCCCTTCAAATCCTGCTCGCCCTGCGATCGCAGCGGAGAGCCCATCGTGCGCTTCGATAAGGAAGGAGAGCGCATTATTGCAACACACGAGCCGGCGCAGCATGTCCGCAGGAGTGCATTTTGGGTCATTTGACCTTTTAATACTGCCGTTCATTCCCGCCATGATTATCTCCAAGGGCCCTATTCATGGCCCAGTTGTCCTCAAGCATCAAACGCACAGCTTGCTAAGGAAATCCGTTTTCAACTTGCCTTACCTGCCGGTTGCGGCCCGTCGCAGTGGTCGATAGGCGCTCATCATCCGTTCTCGCCGGTATACGCTTCTGCCGGTGCGCCCGCGCAAGGGTCGCGCCTCTGATCATCTTTATTCTCCGGCTCCAGCCATTCAGGGCCGCCGCTTCTCTAGCGCTTTTCGTAAACGCACGCTCGTCGCTCCTCATCCGGCCTTGTGGACGACTTCAGCCCCGACCGTGTACCGCTGCAAACGGGGTGCCACCGCGCTCCGCTTGGCCAATTGGGACGCCTTTCAGCCTGGTATGTTCTTTGCTGCTATCGGTTAGCTTGGGACAGGCGACTGCCCCGCACATCACAGGCACGCCCCTCTGCGATCGTTAGCCCGCACGGATCGGCGTTTCGGTACCACGCTGTGAGAGGACAACAATTATGACAAAGTACTTCTCCAGAGCTCCGTACCGGACTCGGCGGGTCAAAGCCCCTGACGCGCCCATCTTCGGTTCCTGAGGTCAGCGCTTTGCGTCCGCCAAAACGACTTCGCTATCGTCGCGAGTGGTTGACCGGCCGGCTGCTTCCTGACTGTCACTCCAAGCAACCTTCGGAGACCCCCATGTCCGCCAAACGAATGTCTTTGCTTCCATCCTCCGGGACGGCAACAGCCCGCGAGACAGCAACCCGCGCTGTGGCCACCGGAGCCAGGATTATCGACCTCTCCGCCGGCGAGGTTAGTATTGAGCCGCCATCCTCCGTGCGGGAAGGAGCTCTTGGTGCGGTCAACGCGGGAGTGAACCGGTACACCGATTCAATTGGTATGTTGCCGCTTCGAGCGGCCGTTGCCGAGGACCTCTCGCGCAACACCGGTTTGACCTGGCACCCAGACGAAGTTGCAATCACGGCTGGTGCCAAGCAAGCATTGCTTAACGCGTCGTTGGCTCTTCTCGATCCCGGCGATGAGGTCATCATCATACGCCCTTACTGGCCTACGTTCGCAGCCCAAGTTCGGCTCATCGACGCAACACCAGTGTTTGTCGATACATTCCCTCCTGACTATCTCCCCAACGTTGAAACAATTGGCGCCGCCATCACGCCTAAAACAAAGGCCATCATCATAAACTCCCCCAACAACCCAACTGGTGCTGTCTATGACAGCTCAACTCTTTGCTCAATTGGCGCCGCTGCAGTTGAGTATGGGCTTTGGATCATTTCCGACGAATGTTACTCAAACTTCATATTTACAGGCGCGCAGCATCAATCAATCCTCACAGCGCATCCTGGCGTTCGGCCCCGAACGATATTGGTCAACGCCTTTTCTAAAGCACTCGCAATCACCGGTTGGCGTGTTGGCTATCTAGCGGCTCCGCCCGAGATCATCTCGGCCACTAAGCTGCTGCAGAGCCACACCACCTCGAACCCCAACGTTATCGCGCAGCACGCAATCCTACATCACATCCAGACGGCCGACGGTGAGTTTGCTTACCGAATGCACGAGCGGCTTTCGAAGGTCCGCCGATTGGGCCTGAGCATTCTCTCGGAACTGACAGGCGCTACCGCAGCGAGGGCCGACGGAACATTCTTCTTCTACCTCGACCTGGAACGCCTGCTCAAACGTTCCGCTCGCACCGAGCACAGCATCGACCGCGCGGCACAACTACTTCTGACGGAAGGGGGGGTATGTTCTGTCGCAGGCAGCGCCTTCGGTGACATGAGCGGCCTCCGCCTGTCGTTTGGAGCTCCGCCCGACCTCGTAGAAGCAGGGCTCAGACGCACCGTCCAGACTTTAAACGGCTTGAGTGCAGAACTCGACTAGATGAAACACGCATTTGGACATTCATAGATGCTTGCTGACACACGTGCAGTGATCCTTGCCGCAGGGATAGGTTCCCGACTTCGCCCCCATACAGAGTTTACGCCTAAGCCCCTAGTGAGGGTGAACGGGGTTCCCATTCTGCACAACGCCCTCCGTCAATTGTCCGATCTGGGCGTCCGCGAAGCGGTGATAGTCGTCGGGTATCGCGAAGGCGATATTGTTCGCTCTTGCGGCGACCGCTTCGGGAATCTCGAGCTCCACTACATACATAACGAGGTCTTTGATCGAACAGGAAGCGCCTATTCGCTGTGGCTGGCCCGGAGCACAATGATGGGGGGCGACATACTATTTCTTGAAGGAGACGTCTTCTTTGAGCGAACGGTCCTGGAGCGCACTGTTTCATCCGTTTCACGTGATAGGCAGAATGTTGCAGCTGTTGCGGCGTTTGATGCAGCGATGACCGGCTCCGCTGTCGAACTGTCTGGTGATGGTTCCATCACGACATTCTCCCTGAATAATGTAGCGGCAGAAGCACAAGCGAGAGGTCTATTCAAGACCGTGAACATGATGCGGCTGTCAGCGAGCGCCTCACGCGAACTCATCGTGCCGGCACTTCAAAGGGCTGTCGAGCACGGCCATCTAAACTGTTTCGTCGAGGAGGTGCTCGCAGATCTAGTGGAGGATCGCACCCTGCAACTCTCAGCAGCTGATTGCACCAATACACGTTGGATAGAAATCGATTGTGTCGAGGATCTGCGCTCGGCGGAGGCGCTCTTTGGATGGCTGACAGGCTGAGTGGTTCGAAGCGCTCCGCGTCTCCCGATCACGTGAGATCATTGTCATGTTAGGATATCTGCTCGACTATGCTAACGCCATCACCGCGCTAGGTTACATCTTTGCCACGCTAGGTCTGTTCTTGGCGCTGAATGGCGAGATAGAGCTCGGCTTGGCGGCAATGCTCTGGACTTGGTTTTTGGACCATTGGGACGGCCACATTGCCCGAAAGACAATTGATTCCCGCCGTTCAGGCATGGCGGAGTTCGGTAAGAGTTTCGATGGGTTCTGTGACTTTATCCACGGCGTCGTGTTTCCTGCCATCGTCCTAATGATCGTTGCCCCAGCGACGCTCCTATCTCTTTTCGCGAGTGCCGCTATCATCGTAGCAGGCGCAATCAGGCTAAGCTATTTCGAAACTTTCGGGCTCACAGCGGGTGCACAATTCGTAGGGGCCCCAATTTCCTGGAATACACCGCTTCTCGCGCTCATCGTACTTTTCCAACCAATTTTCGACAACACCTTCCACATTGTCATTGCCACCGCTTTGATCGTGATGTCACTCTTGCACGTGACTACGGCGGTCCGCGTCCCAGCTATCCGCGGTGCTGCCGTTCCGATTGCGACGGTTCTGGCCGTCTTGGTCTCGATCGCGCTAGCAGTTTCCGCCTACATTTCCGTTGCTCGGGACTGACCCGAGCCCGAATATAGGGATTTGGTGGCGCACCGGAACCGACGCCGATCACACTCGGTGCCGGCGAGGCAAATAGGGACCTCCGATGGACAGGCAGAACGATCATTTAACGCTTGCAATCTTTCACACGCCACGCGACCATTCCGCCATCCCGCAACACGTGCAGTTGCAATTCGTAAGGCCCGACAGATCCCCTTGCGGTTGAAATCAACGGTGTCAGATGGCCCGTGTAGAGCTAACCACACAGGCTTTTAGGACCACCGACAGATGGCGGAATGGCAGGAATGCTGCTGTTGTTCGCACTCTGAGTGCCAGCATCGCAATTAACTGGCACGAAGCTCTCTTGAAAGGCCTTGCATCGGAGGTAGCGTCACATTCTAGGATCTTCGAATGAAGCAATGAAGCAATATTCCTGGCACAATGAAATGAAGCTACTCCATAGTATTCGGGCCACGGTATCCTTGGCTGCGGCCCCTCACGTCTTTGTCATCCGGGATTTCTCGTTTCATCCGCCTCGGCGCGATCCCACGCCAGATAGTCCGCTCCAGCAGTGGAGAGTGAATACCGGCCAAGTCACACGCGCTCTAGCAGGCTCCCCGGCTGCTGCGCTGATCTCTCTTTGACAGAGCCGGAGGCGAAGCCGGACTGATGTCGGGAATGTCGACATTGGCTTCGCTTTTTGCGGCAAACTCCTGACCGCAAGAAGCCGTGGGCGGCTCTCCCGTTGCCTACGTTCGCGCGATGTGTAGCAGCATCGCTACGTACCGGCTCGACCTAGCCCGGCTTCAGAGAATGGGGCCGGGCCTTTTTCTGGCTTTCTGCTGGTAGATGCATGTCTTGTCGACTGGCGACTGCCGTATTATCTCGCCAGAAGCCGACTTACCGGCGGCACTCCGTGCACATGGCATTGTACATAGTCCGCCGCTCGATAAGGCGCTACTCCGCCTGGTCTTTGCTTAGGCCGCTGATCAATGCCATTCACTCCTCTTTCTTGGCCTCGTTTGCCTGAAGGGAGCGCGAACCCCCAGCCAGACCTTGCCCGAATGCAATGCCATATTCATTTCACACAAAAACGCTAATCAGCAGCGCGACCAGAACGCTTGGACGACGCGTACCGGTGAGGTATCCGGCCAAAGACGACAAGCGGCTCTACGCGCGTATTTCCTGTTCGAGCTCCTTCCTGAAAAACGAAGACGAGGCGGCCTTCCAGGGAATTCAGCAGCCGGCAAAGGCCACTAGTTTTGATGTGCGACTGCCGCTACCCGCTAGGCGGGTTCTTTGCAGGAACGACCCCGGTCCGAACGATTACGAAACCGTCCTTCTCGATAGTTCCTCGCCGCATGGCAAAGACCTCGTCATCGTACTCTTACAGAGCCCTCTAACGTCGCCGTGCGGAAGGCACCGCAACCAACACTGCAGAATCGGTGCGTTGGAGATGCCGAAGCGAACATGGCGGGCTCGGCCATTCAAGAAACGACACTCAGCGCTCAACTGCCGCCTAGCCGGGAGCACTAAGCGGGCCGCAGTGGTTTCCGCGCTCGGCACAAACCGCGCACTTATGCTGCGAATATGACGTGTCGGTCAACCGAAATCAACGGTACCAATAACTGCGGTGATCCGCCAGGTTACGCATGGCTCGTATCCTGCAAGGCTTCCGCTGCTATCGAAGTTCGCGCCCGCCGAGGCGCTACAAGGAGCTTTGCGTGACGCCTGATCTGGTAGGCCGCCAAGATGTACAGGATCGACCGCCGTCGCCCGCCGTGTGTCCATCTGGCAATACGTGGCGTACCCAGGCAGCCGAGCGAAAAACACTCGTACTAACTGGTGCTTCGCGTGGTATAGGCCACGCAACCGGCAAAGTGTTTTCGGAAGCTGGATGGCGGATCATTACTTGTTCCAGACAGCCATTCGACGGTGCCCGATGCCCTTGGGACTCGGGATCCGATGACCATGTTCAAGCCGAATTGAGCGACTATCGAGCGCTGCCGCGGGCCATCGCTGAGATCAAGGCGCGCATCAACGGCGGGCGCCTGCATGCGCTTATCAACAACGCGGGTATTTCCCCGAAGGCCGCTGACGGCAGCCGGTTGAATTCACTTAACACTTCGGTCGACACTTGGATGAGAGTGTTCCACGTCAATTTGCTCGCACCGATTATGCTCTCGCAGGGGCTTTTCGACCAACTAAAGCTCGCTTCCGGTGCAATCGTCAATGTCGCCTCGATCGCCGGATCGAGAGTGCATCCTTTTGCGGGCGCCGCTTATGCGACATCAAAGGCGGCGCTTTCGTGCTTGACCCGCGAGATGGCGTACGACTTTGCGCCTTACGGAATTCGTGTCAACGCCATTGCACCAGGCGAGATCAAGACGGACATATTGTCGGCCGAGACAGAAGCTAAGCTCGCGCCGATCATCCCGATGAGCCGTGTCGGAACACCAGATGAGGTCGCGAGGGTGATCTTCTTCCTGTGCTCGGAGGCTGCAAGCTACGTCACAGGTGCCGAAGTGCCGATCAATGGCGGACAGCACGTGTAATCAGGCGCCAAGGCAACTTGCCGCACTGGATTGATGAGTTAGCCTCTCTCGCTTCGAACGTAGCGCTCTCGCAGCGCCCTCGACAATAGTGGCTCAACCCGAAGGATAGAACCTGCGGCTTCGCGCGTCCGTGCGTCCGTGCAGGACCATGCCACAGCTCCCATGCGTCCGCGCCACGGCCGCAGTAATGCCCAGCGGAAGACCCTAAAAGCGAGCTATGTTGAAAGCTGCTGCCGTTACACGGGCCCCCACCGCACTTAGTCAGCCGCGGCTGAGGATCGTCTCGTTTGAAACAACGCTTTGAGTAAAAGCAGTGTATCGGGTTTGCGACACCAGGATCGTCGACACCATCTGTTACCGCTTCTTTTCTGATCCACTGTGCACCGGCACAGTCCTTGCAAACGGCTTCCAATGCGGCCTCGCGAACATAGATCGCGAGAAAGACGCGCCACTCAAGGCGTCCGATCGATAAGACCAAGGCAACGAGGAATTCGCATGAGCCGAACGACCAACCAGAGCGTCGCGGAGATCAAGGCCCGCAACAAGCAACTGATCGACGAGGTCTTGAAGGTCTATCCGGAGAAGACCGCCAAGCGCCGCGCCAAGCACCTCAACGTGCACGAGGCCGGCAAGTCCGATTGCGGCGTCAAGTCGAACCTGAAGTCCATCCCCGGCGTGATGACCATTCGCGGCTGCGCCTATGCCGGCTCCAAGGGGGTGGTGTGGGGTCCCATCAAGGACATGATCCACATCAGCCACGGCCCGGTCGGCTGCGGCCAATATTCCTGGGCCGCACGCCGGAACTACTACACTGGCACGACTGGCATCGACACCTTCGTCACGATGCAGTTCACCTCCGACTTCCAGGAGAAGGACATCGTGTTCGGCGGCGACAAGAAGCTCGCCAAGATCATCGATGAAGTCCAGGAGTTGTTCCCGCTCAACCACGGCATCACCATCCAGTCGGAATGCCCGATCGGTCTGATTGGCGACGACATCGAAGCCGTCTCGAAGGTGAAGTCCACGGAGTATGACGGCAAGACCATCGTCCCGGTGCGCTGTGAAGGCTTTCGCGGCGTCTCGCAGTCGCTCGGCCACCACATCGCCAACGACGCCGTGCGCGACTGGATCTTCGACAAGGTCAACCCGGACGCCAAGCCCGCCTTTGAATCGACGCCCTACGACGTCGCGATCATCGGCGACTACAATATCGGCGGCGACGCCTGGTCCTCGCGCATCCTGCTCGAGGAGATGGGCCTGCGCGTGATCGCGCAATGGTCAGGTGACGGCAGCCTGGCCGAGCTGGAGGCGACGCCCAAGGCGAAGCTCAACGTGCTGCACTGCTACCGCTCGATGAACTACATCTCCCGTCATATGGAGGAGAAGTTCGGCATCCCCTGGTGCGAATACAATTTCTTCGGTCCCTCCAAGATCGCGGAATCGCTGCGCAAGATCGCCAGCTTTTTCGACGACAAGATCAAGGAAGGCGCCGAGCGCGTCATCGCGAAGTACCAGCCGCTGATGGATGCGGTGATCGCGAAGTACCGTCCGCGCCTCGAAGGCAAGACGGTGATGCTGTTCGTCGGCGGCCTGCGTCCCCGCCACGTCATCGGCGCCTATGAGGACCTCGGCATGGAGGTCGTCGGCACCGGCTACGAGTTCGGCCATAACGACGATTACCAGCGCACGGCCCAGCACTACGTCAAGGACGGCACGCTGATCTATGACGACGTCACCGGCTACGAATTCGAGCGCTTCGTCGAGAACATCCAGCCCGATCTCGTCGGCTCCGGCATCAAGGAAAAGTACGTGTTCCAGAAGATGGGCGTGCCGTTCCGCCAGATGCACTCCTGGGACTATTCCGGTCCTTACCACGGCTATGACGGCTTCGCGATCTTCGCCCGCGACATGGACATGGCGATCAACTCCCCGATCTGGAAGAAGACCAAGGCACCCTGGAAGGATGCCCCGCGGCCGAGCCTGATGGCGGCGGAATAACTGTAAGCGCCGGCTCCTCCCGTTTGGGGAGGGGCCGGGGCAAGCGATCGAACACGACATCCAACGAAGGTGCCACCATGACACAGAATGCCGAACACGTGCTCGATCACTTCGAGCTGTTCCGAGGTCCGGAATACCAGCAGATGCTGGCCAACAAGAAAGCCCTGTTCGAGAATCCGCAGGATCCCGCGGAAGTCGAGCGGATCCGCGAATGGGCCAAGACGCCGGAATATCGCGAGAAGAATTTTGCCCGCGAGGCCCTGACCGTCAATCCGGCCAAGGCCTGCCAGCCTCTCGGCGCTGTGTTCGTGGCCGTCGGCTTCGAGGGCACGTTGCCCTTCGTGCATGGCTCGCAGGGCTGCGTCGCTTACTACCGCAGCCATCTGTCGCGCCACTTCAAGGAGCCGAGCTCCTGTGTCTCCTCCTCGATGACGGAGGACGCGGCGGTGTTCGGCGGCCTCAACAACATGATCGACGGTCTCGCCAACACCTACAACATGTACAAGCCGAAGATGATCGCTGTCTCCACGACGTGCATGGCGGAAGTGATCGGCGACGACCTCAACGCCTTCATCAAGACCACGAAGGAGAAGGGATCGGTCCCGGCGGAGTACGACGTTCCCTTCGCCCATACGCCGGCCTTCGTCGGCAGCCACGTGACCGGCTACGACAACGCGCTCAAGGGCATCCTGGAGCATTTCTGGGATGGCAAGGCCGGCACCGCGCCGAAGCTCGAGCGCAAGGAGAACGGCAAGATCAACTTCATCGGCGGCTTCGACGGCTACACCGTCGGCAACATCCGCGAGATCAAGCGCATCTTCGAGCTGATGGGGATCGAGTACACGATCCTCGCTGACAACAGCGACGTGTTCGACACCCCGACCGATGGCGAGTTCCGCATGTATGACGGCGGCACCACGCTGGAGGACGCCGCGAATGCGATCCACGCCAAGGCCACCATCTCCATGCAGCAATACTGCACCGAGAAGACGCTGCCCTTCATCGAGGGGCATGGACATGAGGTGGCAGCCTTCAACCATCCGGTCGGCGTCAGCGCCACTGACGAGTTCCTGATGACGCTCTCGCGCATCACGGGCAAGCCGATCGCGAAGGCGCTGGAGCAGGAGCGCGGCCGTCTGGTCGACGCCATGGCCGATTCCAGCGCTCATATCCACGGCAAGAAGTTCGCGATCTACGGCGATCCGGACCTCTGCTACGGACTTGCAGCCTTCCTGCTCGAGCTCGGCGCCGAGCCGACCCATGTGCTCTCCACCAACGGCAACAAGGCCTGGGCGGAGAAGATGGAGGGGCTGTTCGCGAGCTCGCCGTTCGGCAAGAACTGCCATGCCTATCCCGGCAAGGACCTCTGGCACATGCGCTCGCTGCTGTTCACCGAGCCGGTCGATTTCCTGATCGGCAACACCTACGGCAAGTACCTGGAACGCGACACCGGCACGCCTCTGATCCGCATCGGCTTCCCGGTGTTCGATCGTCACCATCACCATCGCTATCCGGTGTGGGGCTATCAGGGCGGCATGAGCGTGCTGGTCAAGATCCTCGACAAGATCTTCGACGAGGTTGACAAGACGAGGACGGACTACAGCTTTGATATCATCCGCTAATACCGCGAATGCGGTCTGCCGCCGCCTAGAGCAAGGGGCGGCGGCAGGCACGTCTAACCTGATCGCTCCTTACTGCGACACAAGGCTGGGCCAGCGACTAGGGCGAGGATGCAGGTATGCGATTGGCGCCAAGATGCAGCATGAAGGCTTCGGCCGCATGGTCCTGATCGGCGGCCGTCTCATCGTCGTCAACAAGCAGCTGCGCGACGTGCACCGGTTCGGATTCGACAATCTCGGTAAGCTCGCGGCCGAGGGCGGCAAATATGTCGCTGGTGGCGTCGAGATGATCCACACATTTCCAGATGTGGCGAACTATTGAGGCTTGAGCATGAGTGATCTTGAAACACCGAAGGCCGCGATCAAGAAGCTGTCGGCCAAAGCGACGCAGGCCAAGATGGATCTCCGTGAATTGTCGGAAGAGCTGCCGATCAACTGGACTTCGATCCTGAGCGTGGCGCAGCAGGCCCATGATGCCTTCTCCGAGCTCAAGCGTCGCGAGGACCTCAAGACGCTGGAAACGGCGTAACGGGATTTTCAACCATGTCCTACGCAACCCGCGACGGCCGCGACTGGAAGCCGGATTATCTGGTCTCGATCGATGCCGGGAAATGCATCGGTTGCGGCCGCTGCTACAAGGTCTGCGGCCGCGAGGTCATGACGCTGAAGGGCATCAACGAGGACGGCGAGATGGTCGACCTCGACGACGACGATGACGCGGTCGAGAAGAAGGTCATGGTGATGAACGACGACGGCGCCTGCATCGGCTGCGGCGCCTGCGCACGGGTCTGTGCGACCAACTGTCAGACGCACACTCCGAGATAGACCGAAGCCGGACCGGAGCGGCGATGACCAATAATATCACTCGCTCTTGGTCGTCGCTCTAGGATTCCGGGCAACATCTTCCGCCTCGACAGGTCATTCGTTGAGGCAAGTGTGCCTGCGTGCCGGACGCGGCTCTTGTAAGCCCATCGCACTCTTTTGCTACAATATCTGCGCGACGAGTGCTACGCTAGCGCGCAAGGCGGCTTCTAGAGGAGCGAGTGGGATCACCGTCCGCCAGACATGGCGGCTCTCATTGCGGTTCTTCACAGCATCATCTCGCAAGCCCATCATCGACCGCTATTTCATATAGGACTCGCCTGAACGCTTTTGTCGCATCGAGGACATGATGATCAAACCTGCCGGCCCGCTGGAGCCTCTTGTTACATTTCTGTCTACAGTGCTGACTTTCTATCATCTCTTTCCACATTCGCGATTCGTCGCACGGCGCTGTTCGACATTAATTCTCGCGACACTGCGTGCGGTACTGCGACGGCGGATCGACGTTGTCGAAATGCGAGCTGCCTGCTCGCTTCAATGCACTTCCTAGGACCTTAGCCGCATCCGCAAGATAGGCACAGGAGTGCAGATAGCGATCGAGCACCGGCAAGACTTCTTCGCCCTCCCCGGCGGCTGTCATCACCCGGTTAATCGAACGTTCAAGCGGACATCTCTCGCCGGCGACTCCGGCTTTGGGCTTCAGAGCAATTCACTGCGAAGGTCTGAGCGTCTCGGGTTGGAGTCTCGCCCTTCTTGCACGACGTTCAACAGCTGGGCTTCTTCGTCCGGGCGGCCAGCGCGACGTTATCGAGCGACGTCATGCCTGTTGCGGCGCAGTCCGCTCGCCCACCCGAAGGTCTGGATCGCCATTATGCGAGGCGTTTGCTGCCGAGCGGTGCGCAGCGCCCGACACCACCGTGCCAATCCGCTTCCCCAGCGCCGCCGAAGCCACGTCGCAGATCCGACAAGTGTCGCAGACGGAACGGCCGAGTGGCGAAGCGAATGTCGCAATTCCAGGCTTCTGCGATGTGGCACAAGAGTTGCGATAGTTTGATCTAAACCGTAGAGCGAGCAGCTTTGATGATCAACCTGACGGACAGCACGGTGAAGGCGGTAAAGGCAGCGATATCCGCGGCGCCCCAACCGGCGAGCGGCTTGCGCGTTTCGGTCGAAGCCGGCGGCTGTGCCGGATTCAAATACATGATGGGCCTCGCCGCCGAACACAATCCTGGCGACACGGTTGTCGAGCGTAGCGGCGTGAAGATATTCGTCGACTCCGAGAGCCAAGAGCACCTCAATGGCACCACGATTGACCTCGTCCTGACTCCGGACGGATCCGGCTTCACCTTCGATAACCCCAATGCAAAGTCACGCTGCTCCTGCGGCAGCTCGTTCGGTTGAGCGGCGCTGCCCTTCGAATTGCAGGAGTCGAGTGTGGAATTCTCCCCTAAAGTCGCCCCCCACAGGCGACATCCAAGCTTGGCTGAGGCCGGCCCCTCCCGACCGGCGGAGCCGTCGCACGTGCTGCGCGTGGCGAACGTGGAGGCCAAGGAAAAGCGAGACGCAGCGCATTGTCACTGGCCCACCCGACCAAGACCAACGGGATCGCCTGCGTCCGGCAAATATTCACGTAAATCCACCGAAACAGAGAGCGACGACTTCGTCGCGGCAAGACCGCGACGCGGCAGCTCGCTCAACGAGCAGGTCAGCTTATGAGAGTTACGATCCGCCGCTCTATCGAGGCTGGTCTGTCGATTTACGTGCCGAAGAAGGATCTCGAGGAGCCGATCGTCGAAGCCGAGCACGCATCGTTGTGGGGCGGGTGGATCAAAATCGCCAATGGCTGGGTGCTCGACCTGCCGCAGATGGCTTCCGACACCCGCCGGCCGATCACGATTAACGCCAGGAAGAGGGGCGGTGAGGCAGACTGCTGCCGCCGGTTTGATGGACACCAAATTTAGGTTTCATTGAGCCGGGCTGATGAAGAGACGGAAGTTCAGTCGCGAGTTCAAGATTGAGGAGTCAAGCTGGTCAGCGAACGCGGGGTTTCGGTGGCGCAGGCCGGCCGCGACCTGGACGGTCATGAGAATGTGCTGCGCAAGTGAGAAGAAGTTCGGCTCTGGCCCGGTGCAGGCCTTTCCCCGCCACGGGCAGATGAAGCCTGAGCAGCAGGAGATCGAGCGGTTGCGCCGCGAGGTCGCCAAATTGAAGGCCGCCTTTGTCGCGAAGCACCGGACGATCTGGCCGCATGGCTGCGCGATGCGCTGGAGTGTCGCGGTCAGGCTTCCATGCCTGGCTGAACCGCTCTCCCAGCGCCAGATCCCGCAGCGACGAGGAGCTCGGCGGCAGGGTCAAGGCCAGCTTCGCCGCCAGCGACCGCACCTATGGCGCACGCCGGGTGTGGCGTGACCTGCTCGCCGACGGGGCGGATTGCAGCCTGCACCGGATTGAGCGGCTGATGCGCCTGCAAGGCTTGAGGGCACGGCCGCGACCTCGGCGCTTGCCCGAAGGACGGCGGCAATCGACAGCTCGAGACGGTGCCGGCCACCCTTCCGGACCGGCAATTCGCTGCCGAGCGTCCGAACCAGAAATGGATCGACGACTTCACCTATCTCTGGACGGCCGAAGGCTGGCTCTATGTGGCAGCGGTGATCGACCTGTTCTCACGCCGCGTGGTGGGCTGGTCGATGAGTGCCGCCATGACGGCGCAGCTCGTGACGGACGCATTGTTGATTGCCGTCTGGCGGCGCGGCACGCCGGATGCGCTATTGCATCACTCCGACCAGGGTAGCCCAGTACACCAGCGAACAGTTCCAGCGCCTGATGGCCGACCACGGCATCATCTGGAGCATGAGCCGCTCCGGCAACGTCTGGGACAACGCCGTAATCGAGAGCTTCTTCTCGTCGCTCAAGACCGAACGGACGGAAGTCAACACCTACAGGGCCAGAGACGAGGCACACGCCGACATGTTCAACTACATCGAAAGAGTTTACAACACCACCCCGCAGACACTTGACCATCGGCTATCTCAACCCGGTTGAGTTCGAGCGAAAGGTGGGACTCGCTTAACCCGGTGTCCATCAAACCGGCAGCAGCTCAGGGTGCTTGAACAGAAGCAGCACCAGCGCGGACCGAAGGTCTACTCGCTGCACGCCCGGAGGTGGAGTGCATCGGCAAGGGTCAGGCACGCCGGCCCTACGAGTTCGGGATCAAAGGCTCAGTTGCCGCGACACTATCGCCAGTTCGTCACCCTCGTGAAGGCACTGCCCGGCAACTCTATGACGGCCATACGCTCAATACCGTCATCCCGGACATGGTGGCGCTGATCGACAACATCATCATCGAGCCTTGTTCTCGACAAGGCTACCGCGGCCACAATGCACCGCCCGACTACAAGTTCAGGATGTTTATCTCAGGTCAGAAGCGAGGGGTGACGCCAAATATGAAACGCGAGCTGCGCCGGCTTCCGCCGTCGAGCCGGTCATTAGCGATCTCAAATCCGAGCACCGAATGGGCCGCAACTATCTCCGGCATCATCAGGGCGACGCGGCCAACGTTGTCCTCGCCGCCATCGGCTACAACTTCCGCCGCCTAATCCGGTGGCTCGCTCTCTTGCTGTCCCAAATCCCCGCATCGCTCACGGCTCGACTCAGCTCGTCACCGGCTGAAATCGACGTACTTCACGGAAGACTCTGCCGCCGCGAGCGGCACCCCGGTTAACGATCGGGTAGGAGGAAGCCTTGCGGCTTCCCCCTCCCACACCACCGTACGTACGGTTCCGTATACGGCGGTTCGTCAAGCACGATTGAGATGGCGGTGCAGCCCGATGAGGGACGGCAGACCGAGTTGGGTGAAGAAGGCGGCGCGATAGGCGTCGTTCATGTGGCTGGCCCCGGCATTCCACCAAGGGCCGTGGCCGTTGTAAGCCGACCGCCATGCTCGCTCCGGATCGAGCCCGCGTTGCATCAAGCGTTTACAGCGTGTCCGTGGTCGTTTCCACTGACGCCAGAGGACACAGCGCAATTTGCGCCGCATCCAACCGTCGAGCTCCTCGAACACCCCTTTAGCCTGCGCCAGCCGGAAGTATTGTAACCAGCCGCGCAGGATCGGGGTCAGGGTTTTGACGGTCGATGCCAGTGTTCGTCCACGCCCTTGGCGCAGTGTCATCTTCAGCTTGCTCCGCAGCCGCGTCACGCTTTTGGCCGCCACCCGAAGGCGCGGTTGCTTGTGAGCGGTCATGGTGTAGCCGAGGAAGGTCCGCACCCAGGGGCGATCAACCGCGCTCTTCGCTTCGTTGACCTTGAGCCGCAGCCGCTCGGTCAGGAATCGCGTGATCGATGCCATCACCCGCTCACCGGCCCGCCGCGTCCGCACATAGATGTTGCAGTCGTCGGCGTAGCGGCAGAAGGCGTGGCCTCGTCGCTCGAGTTCCTTGTCCAGATCGTCGAGCAGGATGTTCGACAACAGCGGTGACAGGGGGCCGCCCTGCGGCGTGCCCTCGCTCCGTACCGTTGCGACCCCGCCCGTCATCAATCCAGCCTGCAGGTAGCGGCGGATCAACCGCAGCACCCGTCTGTCTGCAACCCGGCGCGCCACCCGTGCCATCAGCACGTCATGGTTCACCCGGTCGAAGAACTTCTCCAGATCGAGGTCGACGACGAAGCGTCGGCCTGCGGCCACATGCGCTCGCGCGGCAAGCACCGCATCGTGCGCGCTGCGCCCCGGACGGAAGCCGTACGAGGCTTTGGAGAAGCCTGGATCGAACAGCGGCATCAGCACCTGATGCATCGCCTGCTGGATCAGCCGGTCCACCACCGTCGGGATGCCCAGTTGGCGCATTCCTCCGCCGGGCTTGGGGATTTCCACCCCGCGCACCGGCTGCGGCCGGTAGCGGCCTTCCAGCAGTTCTTCTCTGATGCGCGGCCAATGATCCTTCAGGTGCGGCTGCAACTGCTCCACGGTCATCCGATCAATGCCCGCGGCGCCCTTGTTCGCCATCACCCGTTGGTAGGCCGCCATCATGTTCGCACGGCTGACAATCTTCTCCATCAACCGCACTTCCACCTCCGGAGGGGAAGGTTGCGATCTTGCCGTGATGTTTGATGCACCCATCTCCTGCTCTGGCGGCTTCCGGCCGCTGCCCTCGGAGCGGGCATGACGCATCTCAGCGCCATCGTCTGCATCTGCTATCATCATCGACAGACCGGCCTCCTCCGGTACTCGACGTTCGGCCCTTCGCCGGCTTGGTGCTGCCAGCTACTACGGCCTCTGCTGACTTCTGCCGCCCCATCCCGACGTCTTGCGGCGCCGGTAGCACACCCGTTCCCGGGGGGCAGGATGACAGACCTCCCAGGGTCAGTCGCGTGACCTTCGTGCCATATACCTGTCGCATCTACGGCCGCACCCTCCGGGTGATATCGGGCTTCGAGAGTTTGGGCTCCCTCGCCCGGACGCGGACGCCTCCTATGCGCTGGCTGTTCGTCAGGCCGGCACTTTGCTTACAGCTTCCTTCAGACCCCGCCTCGCGACGACGCCCTTGCTGTTCGGCTAACGGTTCCCATCACCTGGGTCCGTAGAGGACTTTCACCTCCAAGTCATCGACCGGACACCACTCCGGTCAAATCGCGCCAGTCACGGCGCTCCGCGCCATGCCTGGCGCACCCAATCAGGCCACGCCGGCACTGCCGGCGTGGCCTAGTTGGTGCTGCTACTGCTGTTTCTCCTCGAGGACCTTAATGATTCGGCTGTTGAGAATCTGATCGTACCCTAAACGCCGGTCTGTGCGGACGACATAGTGCGGCGGCTCCGTTACCTCGTAATCAGCTGAGCCAGAGCATGGATTTTTCCACGTAAAGCTGAACTCGCCAACACGAATCGCGTAATCTAGAGTTCCGTTCAAAGGTCCAGCAGCCGGATTTGAAAACCAGAAGGTGACCTCACCGGCATCATCGCTGGCGTAGGTCACCGTTCCCTCGGCACTGCGAAATGCCTCAGACCTCGCAACAAATCTGATCGTCTTTCTGGGGGAGAGTTCGGCCGGAGGGAGGCAGGTCCAGAGCCCAGCGTCCAGTGTTGACGTAAGCAGCTTCAGCGTTTGCTCGGTCTCGTTGGTGATGGACCATTTTGTACGGGGCGAGATTGGTAATAATAGCGTGTCCATGGCTGGACTCCTTTCGAGGTGAAGATCCCCCTTGCACTGAGCTATAGCAACCGGCGTGCCAAGAGCTCGGCCGGAATGATGCCGAGCAAACAAGCGGCTTTCCAGTTTCCTTCGTTGGCATTTCGCATGCTTGGCGGAAGCCTTTACAATTTGTTCCTAAGTCGACAGTGGAGAGTAGGCTTCCCTCGCAGCGGCCGCTGATCCGGGGCGGGCTCCTCCGCTTTTGGCGAGCCACACCGGAGTGCCCGTCACCGCAAGCCCATGCTCAGCTGCTCCCGTCTGCAGGCTCTACGGCTTGCGACCAAGAGGGATTATCAATAACAAGGCGACGCGTTATCTCGAGACGTATGTTGCCCGAGAGCTTCGTGCCGAACCTCGGGGTATCACACCAAAGAGCCCGGCGTTGCTTGAGCGGTGGGTGGCGTGAAGCTCAACAGGGACACGCCACTGATTGAAGTTCGAGCGCAGAACGCATTCGCTATCGAGGCGAGAAGACCTTAATCCCATTCCTCTCTGTGCCTCAATCCAGAACGCGAGAAGACGCGGGCGCGCCTCGGGAGTACGTCTACCGGCCGCGCCGCGTGCGATGTCGCGGACAGTCGCGGGTCGATTAGGCCGGCGATCTAATTAGTTTTAGTCTAGCAGCTGATCGCTCCAATCTAGTCGGACACGGCAGACGCCGCATCGGCTGCGACGAGGACTCGTCCATTGCGACAATTCTCATGGTCGAAACAGTAGTCTAGGCGAGGCTGCGCACGGACGACCATGCGGCCTTTGCAGCCTATGTTGGCACGCTCCTTGCCCTCATCTCGGTGTCATCACCGATCTCTGGTGCGGTCGGGGCGTTTGGCGATGTTGAGCAATACGGAAGTGAGATATGTCAATAGCCGAGGTAGAGCGTTTCATCACCGACGTATCAAATGATGCAAATTTACTCGAGAAGGTTAGGGCGAGTGCCACCGGCCTTGCGTCGCTAGTAGCGAGCGCAAATAGCCGCGGATATACCTTCACGCTTGACGAAGCTAAAGAATACCTTCGATCAACCAAAATACTGGCGCCGACCAATAAGCAGTTCGACGCGGCGACCGACGCCACCTCGAAAGCTGTGCAGACGGTTAAGGTTGCCACCTCTGTTGTGGAGGCAGTGGAAGTTACCACGAGCGCAGTACAGGACGCGGAAGTGGCCACTACCGCCGCAGCCGTAGCCGAAGTCGTTGTGGTGCTAGTGTAACCATTTGTTCGCTGGTGAGCGCTCGGTGCGGGGCCAATGCGTGCCGACGCACAGAGGCCATGAAGGTCGTCCATGAAGGTAATGCCATCTCGTCTGCAAAGATGCGGCTCGGCGCTCCATACTGTAACTGCCTCTGATGCCGCGACACACTATCGACAGATATTTGATCGCCGCACTCCCGAGCAGTTGCGTACCTTGTCTCACATCAAACGCTTCATGGAGCGGCTGGTAGGGGACATGGAGTTCCGAAAAGAACTTTCGAACAATATCGACGCTCCACGATTGGTAAGCCAGCTTCACGGTATTGAACTCGATCCGATCGAAATGCTGCCGCTCTGGCGCAATACGCATTTAAAATATCGCTTCAAGCCGGAGTGTGCGTCTTGGCCGCTGGCTCTGATGTGGGATGACTATATACGCGAGATGTTGCGTCATCGCGACTTGTTGCGCGACGAAGGCGCGATGACGACGGTCAACCCTCGCTTTCATGCCTGGCGCGAACGCCAAATCCGCCGCTGCAACTGTGAATTGGGGGTATCGGCGGCGTCGATCACGCATCCCGTGATTGCTTTCGAGCTAAGTGAAGGTTGTACCGTCGGCTGCTGGTTCTGCGGCCTCTCGGCCGGACGTTTCAAAGGGTTTTTCGAATACAGCGAAGAGCATGCGGAACTCTGGCGCGGCGTAGTCGGCATAGCGAACGAGATGTTTGGTTCGGCAGCCCGAACCGGCTTCTGCTACTGGGCTACGGATCCTATGGATAACCCGCATTACGATCGTTTTTTGCTTGATTACTATCAGATCACGGGAGTGCTGCCGCAAACAACGACGGCCGCCCCGCTCAAGGATCCGACGCTTACCCGGCGCGTACTCGACCTTTTTAAACAGTATCGTACTGTGACGAATCGCTTCTCCGTGTTGAGCACAACTCACCTTAATCAGATTCACAGCGCCTTTTCCCCCGAGGAGCTACTGGGCGTCGAACTCATCCTGCAAGGAAGGGGCGCCCTTACAGAAAAAGCGTTGGTCGGGCGGGCGCGCGAACGAAAGAAGAGGTTTAAAGGAGCCAACAAAGACGATGTAATTGGCGCGCCGGAAGGCGATCATACTACGATCGCCTGTGTTTCCGGATTCCTTGTGAATATGCTGCGCGGGCGTGTCCAGCTAGTAACGCCGGTGCCAGGCAGCAGTCGCTGGCCTCTCGGCTACCGTATCGTGGGTGAATGTTTCTTCAGGACACTCAACGAATTCCGCGACGGGCTGCAGCGATTAATCGATCAACATATGCTCGAATGCCTCCCTCTCGACAAACCGATCAGCTTCCGCAGAGACCTTCAATACAAGTCAGGGACTGGACATTTTCATCTCCGCTCACGCAACATGCAACACCGCGTCATCGACAATCTCGGTCCGATTTCGGTTGGTAACCTGATCGAGCGTGGCAACTGCACCCCGTCCGAGTTAGTCAAGAGGGTCACCTCTGATGGAAAGAGCGTGCTCGCCGTCGCTGACCTGCTGGATCAGCTATACTCCGCTGGAGTAATTGCGGAGGACCTCGATGATCGTTAGGCTGCGAGCCAGCAGGCCCGCCGGCTCGCCGCTAAGCGGCCATACACGCGGCTTCCAGCACGCGAGTGTGCGCTTTAAGAAACCCGAGTTCGCCTGAAGAAGCTGCGGCTCTTCCCACCCGGCAGCGCGGTCCCCGGGAACACGCAGCTCGAAACGTCGTAGAGCAACCGATGTCACCTTCGCTGTGAGAGGAGCCGCTGACACGCGCCTTTGCGATCGACGTTAGAGGTTCGGCGCCATCGCGAGCCCCTGGCCCACCGTGTGACCAAACCAGGGCCTGCACCCACACTAACGCGCAGGCATTCTCGACACCGGTCTCGATTAGAGTGCCCGTCGCAAGGCATCATCGTACAAATGCGTATAGTTGCCTCAAGAACGGAAACATGAGATGGGCATTGATGTGCAGATTGTCCTAGTCAACATGCCGATGTCGGCGGTTGAACGGCCATCGCTGGCGCTTGGTCTACTGAAGTCGGCACTGTCGGGGGCTGGACTGCGATCGAACATAGTATATGCCAACATTTGGTTCCTAGAATATGTAGGCCTTCTCGACTATTGTCTCCTAGAGAGCAGCCCGCCCGAGGAAGCGCTGGTCGATTGGCTGTTCGCAGGTGTTGCCTTCCCCGAGTTCGAACCTGATCACGAAGCATTTCTCGACAGGTACTTCAATCGTAACCCCGGGCAAGCTGGAAAGCGCGTGGCCGAGCTTCATGCGACTTTCAAAACGCTGCGGTCGATTATGGGAGAGTTCATTGATTGGACGGTTGATAAGGTGTTGATGTATCGCCCTGCCGTCGTGGGGTGTACCTCTACCTTTGCCCAGCACATCTCTTCCCTGGCGCTGCTTCGCCGATTACGCGAGCGCTCATCGGACATTGTCACGCTGATGGGGGGAGCAAACTGCGAATCGGTGATGGGGCGAACAACTCATGCTCGTTTCCCATGGGTCGACTATATCGTATCGGGGGAAGCGGACGCACTGATGGGGGCGCTGTGCCGCGACATACTAAATCGAGGGAAGCACATTCCCCGGGCCGATTTGCCATTTGGGGTCTTGGGTCCGGCGCATCGCGAGGGCGGCTATCCCGAGACGTCAACGCGCTATCTAGTACCGAGGGCGACAGTTAAAAGCCTGCGAGGTTTGCCGTTGCCCGATTTCTCTGACTATTTCACTGAACTAGACCGATCGCTCTATGCCGACCGCATCCATCCCGGACTGCCGATGGAATTCTCTCGTGGCTGCTGGTGGGGCGAGCGCAACCCCTGCACGTTCTGCGGACTGAATGGCGCAGCGATCACTTACCGTCATAAGCCAGCCGATCAGGCGGTGGAGGAAATGATTGAAATGTCGGCGCGTTACGGCTCGTCGCGTATCGAAGCAGTCGATAATATTCTGGCGCTTGACTACTTCGAAAAGGCGCTGCCCCACCTCACCACATTATCCAGAAAGCTCGCAATCTTTTTCGAAGTTAAGGCCAATCTGAAGCGCCACGAAGTAGAGACGTTGGCGCGCGCCGGCGTCCGCTGGATCCAGGCAGGTATCGAAAGCCTGGACACCCGTGTTTTGAAGCTGATGGGCAAGGGAACGACGGCGGCAGCTAATGTTCAGCTCCTGAAATGGTGCCGTCAGCACGGTGTGCGGGTCAGCTGGAATGTGTTGTGGGGCTTCCCAGGCGAAAGTGATGAATGGTATGCTCAAATGGCCGCTTGTTTGCCGCTGTTGCATCATCTGCAGCCCGGACGTACAGTGCGACTGCGATACCAGCGCTATAGCCCCTATCATGATGCAGCCGATAAGTACGGCCTGAAACTGCTCCCGGCCGTATCATATCGGTACGTCTATCCGCTGTCGGAGAACGATCTCGCTGATCAGGTTTATTACTTCGAAGATGGTGAAGATAACGATCTCAGCGATTTTTGCGCGGAGGGCGATTTGAACCGCAGGCCCGGGCTGACGGCCGTTACCCGTGGTGTTGATGACTGGCTTAAATCTTGGTCTTCGCCGAAGCAACCCATGCTGTCTATGCGTGACAGCGGAGATGCGCTCACCGTCGAGGACACTCGTACCATAGCAGTGGAGCGCAAACATCTCGTGAAAGGTCTCAAGCGCGAAATTCTTCTAGCCGCGGACGAAGGCGTGCCTGACGCGCTTCTGCGCAAAAAGCTCGGGATTGCGAATGTAAGACAGCCTGAGATTGACGCGGCAATAGCCGACATCAGCGCTCGCAAATTGGTCATACGACTCGATGACCGGTTGGTTGGCCTTCCCCTCTGGCATCCATATAAGGCAATACCCGCAACGACCGCGTTCCCTGGGGGCTATTTCGACCGACGTGTACTGCTCAGGGTGTCACCCGAAAATGACGTGTGCAGGTGACAACTGTGGACTGCCCAGCTGAAGTGAGACACGATAATTACAGTGACAGGCATTTCGAGGATGACCTGTGGCAGGACGAGAAAAGAAGCGTCAGTTTCCGACAGCGTACAAATTGAAGGCGATCAAGCGGGTCGAGCGGGGCGAAGGCGTCCTTCCTGTGGCCCGCGAGCTTGGGATCTTCCGTAAGATTCTCCATGACTGGATCAAGGCCTGGAACGCCGATGGCCGGATGGTTTGAACCGGAAGCCAGGACTTAAGCCCGGCCCCCGCAAGCTCAAGCCGCTGGCGACATACGACGACAAAGCGCTCCGCCCTCGCGCGCGCGAATGCCCGCATCGCCGAGCTCGAACGGCTGGTGGGCCGCCGGCAGATGGATCTCGATTTTTTTCAAGCCTTGCGCGCATTGGAGCGGCCGGCGGCGCAAGGCAAGCCCGCATCCGCATCATCGAAGTCATCCAAGCCATGACATCGGAGGCAACCGATTCTCACGCCGACGTGCAACGCTTCTGCAATCTGGCGGGCCTGCCGCGCGCGACGCACTACTGGCCTGTCAACAGGCGCAGTCGTCGGACCGCCGAGTGCGAGTTGCGCGACCAGCTCCAGCGCATTTGCCTCAAGCATCCTTTCTACGGCTACCGACGTGTGGCGGCCACTTTGGGGCGCCAAGGTTCGTAAATGCCAAGAAAGTCCTGAGGCTTATCCAATCTTCTCGCGCAGCGCAAGGCGCCCTTCCTGAAGCCACCTGCGGCGCGGCCAACGGCCGTTCTCGTCCTCCCCAATCTGGTGCGCGGCCTGGTACCATCGGCCCCCGATCGAATCTGGGTCGCTGACATCACCTATGTGCATCTCGCCAGGACCTTCGCCTATCTCGCCGTCATTCTTGACGCGTTCTGGCGCAAAGCTGTTGGCTGGGCCTTCGAGGACACGCTCGATGCCTCGCTTGCCATCGCCGCGCTGGAGAAAGCCATCGTCGCTCGGGGACCGGCCACCGGCAGCCTGATCCACCACTCCGCCCAATACGCCTCAATCGCCTATCGCCAGCGACTTGCCGATCGCGACATCACCATCAGCATGAGCAGGCCCGGAAACCCGTTCGACAACGCCAAGGCCGAAAGCTTCATGAAGAAGTTGAAGGCCGAAGAGATCAACGGCAACACCTTCATTGATCTCACGGACGCCCGGCGCCGGATCGACTGCTTCATCGCCGAGGTCTACAACAAGGAGCGCTTTCATTCGGCGCTCGGCTACCAATCGCCCCTTGAGTTCGAAACCGCGTTCGCGCAAAACAGGCACGATAACGCATCATGGCAACCGCACTGTCACTGTAATTATCGTGTCTCACTTCGGGGGTGCAGTCCAACTGTCTTGTTTCTTGATTCAGCTGACAGCACACCTATATTCCTCTGGAGTCCGTCCTCGTCGGCCTCAATGGCCTCACCGGAGGCTTACCCACCGGCATGAGTAGCTCAACTGCAAATCGCTTGCAGAAGCGCTCCATTACATCTTGCTTAGAATGAGTTCGATCGAAAATCCAAAATCGCGAACTCCCGCCTCTGGATGGACCACCTCCGGCTTCATGAAAAACCCAATCTCGTATGATTACTCCTAGAGTTGCAATGATCGCGTTCGCCAAACAGGGCGGCCTTCAATGGAAGAATACGATTGACCCATTGTTTGAGATGAAGGGCCGATCTTCGAATTGATCGAAGACTGTGTGCTCTAGGTTCCATGGCGACAAACAATTTCGCTCGTCGCAAAAGCAAAAGCGAGTAGGGGCCGGCGTTGGACCTATTTTGCGCGCCGATCGGCCATTCTGCAGGCGAGATTACAATCCCTAAATGTCAACCTCATAGATCGCTCGCGCGGATCAGGTGCTCAGCAGGGCGCCTCTAGTGATTCTTCGATTCAAGAATTCGTTGAATAAGCATATCAGCCAGAGTGGGCAATTGAAAGATTCGCCCGCTGCCGACCCATGTATGCGGGTTATTAGCTCAAGCCTCGATCACCCTCACACCGATCTTCTACGCTGTAGTCCATTGAATCCACAAACACGTCTACACATTACATTCCCGATTACAGTACCCTACATAGGCTTGCCAGCTACCCAGTCCCAAGCGCATCCCTAGTCACGCTCGGCCTCCAATTTGGCTGAGGGAGCCGCTTGCACATCCATTCCATACCCGAGATGGGGGAACGCGCGCACCGCCTGGCACCGGCGGCCACACGCCCGATGGCCCGACGGTCACAACTACATTTTCAACCTGCCAGACCGCGCTATCGGCAAAACGGACATCATCCAACGAGACACCAAGCGCATGGTTCGGGTCCAGCCCTCGCATCACCAATGTTCCCCCAGTGCCATGCACATGGCGCAGAACGATTTGCCGATAGACCGGGATGCTGTCGCCATGAGCATGAGTATCATAGCGTGTCTCGAAATTGATCGGCCACCGATTGTCGCGTAGGCACACGTTCTCAAACGTCACGCGCTCCACCACACCACCCCGGCTCCTATCGCTCTTGATGCGCAAGCCCGACGTTGTGCCATCCAGGGTAAGGTTGCGCACCAGTATATCGCTAACACCAGATTTTAGTTCGCTGCCGATGGACATGCCGTGTCCCCAACCGAAATAGTTATCAATGATGGAAACGTAGCGCGTCGAACCGTTATCTGCCTTGATCGCTACATTATCATCTCCAGTGCGGATAACGCTGTGAGTTATGGTCACATCCTGGCTGGCACCGGGATCAATGCCGTCGGTATTGCGCGCATCGGCCGGCGCGTCAATCGTGATGCCCCAAAAAGTGGCCCCTTCGACCCGGTGCATCGCCACGTGGAAATTGGGCGCATTGCGCAGCGTGATCCCGTGCAACGTAATGTCTTGCGCGTGATCGATCTGGATCAGGCGAGGGGCGTTCTGATTTCCGCCCTCGGTTTGTGCGCGGCGGGCCAGCTGCCACCAGCTTTCAGCGCTACCCACCATGACCTCGCCACCCTGGCCGTCGATAATGCCATCGCCATAGATGCCGCCGCCCCGCGTGTTGGAAAAGTTGATGAACGGGCGGCAGCCGTCACGCCTGCTATCGATGCGGCCACAATGTCCTAAGCCCTTGTCGTAAGCAGTTGGCTCAGCGGTCGCGAAAAGCGTGGTGCCCCGCTCAAGCCAAAGCGTGACGCCGGATTTCATCTCGAGGGGACCTGACAGGAACGAGCCGCCTGCCAAATACACCGTTGCGCCAGCGGGGCAATGAGCAATGGCCTTCTTAAGATCGCTGGTGTCGTTCTTACCAGAAGGCGTCAGGCGGGCGCAGATATTACCGGGTGCAACAGGTTCGGTCACAGCGCGGCGGTCTTGGGCCAAGGCGGAGTGACACAGGGTCACGGCGGCAACGATGGACCACACTGCCAAGGAACAATAATGATCGGCCATGATTATCTCAGCTTTCTTTCCTCAGTTGTGTTTCCCACCATGTGACCCTCGGGGAGATTATGGCGTAACCCGAACGCACGAATACCCGCATTAGTCTGCCGTTTGAATCAAGAGCGCTATCCTAGGCAGAATTGCAAGACATCGGGCGATTGTTATCTCTTGGGGGTTGCTTTGGTCTCGCGTCGCCGCGAGCGGCTTCTGACTCGGATGTGGGGCGGGACGTCTTTATATCCCTCTTCTTGGTTAGCTCTCGACGCTCACCAGCTCGAACCTGTTGCGGAGCTCGCGCGCACTTCAACTGCCAAGACTTCACCGCTCCTCAACAAGGGAGGGGTGCAGGTCAGGCCCCCCGGCCAAGCGTTGCACTATGAAGCGTCAACACTAGAGAGCTCGCGTTGACCAGCAGTCCGTTCAATGCGACGATTCATGCGATCCCTTCTTTGGAGGAGACCTATTCTCCTGAGATCCGATTAGCAACAAGCGGGCCATGGTCGCGAAAGGTGAAAACCATGATACTCCCTGCAGCACAGCGTTCTTTTCCGCGTTATCGTCTCAAACATTGTCGGTCGCCTCACATCAAAGGTCGGAAGTCACGCGAGTACGTCGCTTCAGTTGCAGCCGTCGTACCATCGAAGGGCCCACCCGACGGATGCGGCCCTTCGCGTCGTAGCTCAACTCGCCGCGGCCCCTCGGTTTGGTCGCCAAAGGGTCTGCATTAGAACAGGGCGAATCTGCTTTCTTGCAGATCAAGTTCGCCTCGGTGAGGACGTTCCCCGCTATCGGCAAGCAAAGCGCGCGCGCCGCAAAGCCTTCCTACTTGCAGACCTTCTTGCAGCGACCGATAAGGAACGACTGAACGCTGGCTGAAATTCTGAGGTTGCTGGCGGCGGTAGCAAATGCCGTGATGCAGGCGGCGCGATCACCTCCGGCACCGCTTAAACGAGCTTGCGCGTTCAAGCGATCGACATAATTCTGCAGGTTCACGTTACAGATCATCGAGGGTTTCCCACTCTCGAGCATCAGAGCGTGATCTTGGGCATTCCAAGCCCCCGTCAGGTCTAACTTCCCCTCGCAGCGCGAGTGTCTGACCGTGATGTGCAGCCCGACCGTCTCGTTGAAGGTGGTATGAATGTCGGGACTATTTTGCGTCAACTCGCAGATCCAAAGCTTGCTTAGGCCGAGGCCCTTGCAGAGTCCGGAGTTGGCAGCGTTGCCGTAAAGTGTGAGAGCATCGCAACTTGGCACCTTCGACTGGGCGAGCGCCGTTCCGACAAGCGCAAACCAACACGCGAAGGCTGCGGAGGCTCGCGCGATAGAACGAATGCGACCTCCTATAATCGGCGTTTTCTGGTAATTGGGGCTTCTCCAGGTGTTACCGTCTGAACTCTTTCGAGCGGCTCCGTGGTGCCCTGCGAGCCTCCAGGGAATCGGACCGTTTCTTACGGAGGCTGTCCAGAGTTGACCCGCAGCCCGCTCAAGGCGACTATTCATGTGACTACCTCTTTCTAGTTTGGAGCAAACCCATTCTCCTGGGACCGGATTAGCAAGAACCGGGCCAGGCTGCGAAAGGCGAAAACCTTGATATTACACGCGGTGCGGCGCTTTTTCTCGAGTTATCGTTTCGGACATTGTCGGTAGCCTCATCAATTGTTGGAAGTCACGCGAGTACGTACCTGCGCTAGCAACCGTGGTTTCCGCCGGAGATTGCAGCGCGGTCGCGCGTTCTTAGCAAAGGCCAACGGCTCGTTGTAGCTGAGTTTGTGCTGAGCAGCGGTGGGTATCCTTGGGAAGGATCATCGGGCATTACGAAGAAGATCAACGAACGGCGGCGCCCAGGCAGCTTATCGGGTGGGTGGTGCGAATGAACATCATCTGTACCGCGTGTTCATGAACACGCAAATGGCCGCAAATTCAACACGAGCAAGAATTCATTTCGGAAGACCAAGCAAACACGCTGTTTCGCCGCTGGAGGTGCCGGCAATGGATCACGTCGAGCCGGATGTCCTTATCAGTGTGCCACGCGCCACGGAAAGCAGCCTCCCACGCAACATTTACCCGCTCCTTGGACAGCCGACGACTACGGGAATGAACCATGACTCAGCAAGGGAACGCTCGCCGTGGAGTAACTCCCGGTGGCAAGCGATGAAGACGCACGGATGACGTGGCGGAGACTTTAGGTCTGACCGCATGCGAGTGGGATTGCGTATTAGCTGGGCTGTAGTCGCCCCTAAAGAATACAGCATCGCGCCGATAGTGCGGCAGGACTTGCTGGCCAAGCAAGGCTTGGCGGTCCCCCAGCTAGCGGAGCAAGCGCGCAGTGCCGCCCTGTCGTCAGGAGCTGAAAGCTGAGGTGCCGCTTTACGGGCTCAGAGCTGTTGAGTGGATTGGCGCGTTCGCCAGAGAGCGATTCCATGATGCCTGTCGCAAGGAGAGGCGCGGATTGGCCGAGCGCTTGCTATCGCTAATGGATCGAAGCGGTAAAGCTTGTCAGGGAGCGCGGTTGTCGGTGGCGCAAGCCGGCCGCGACCTTGGGGTTCATGAGAATGTACTGCGCAATAAGTGAGGGAGTTTGGCTCTGATCCGGTACAGCCGTTCCCCGGCCATGGGCAGATGAAGCCCAAGCAGCAAGAGATCGCGCGGCTGCGCTGTGAGGTCACTAAGCTGAGGGGACGGGCGGGATACCCTAAAAAGCGGCCGCAGCCTTCTTTGCGAAGGAAGCGACATGAAGTTCGCCTTCGTCGCGAAGCACCGGCGATATGGCCGGTGCCTGGTTATGCGATGCGCCGGGGGGTTCGCGGTCGGGCTTCCATGCCTGGCTGAACCGCTCTCCCAGCGCCAGATCCCGCAGCGACGAAGAGCTCGGCGGCATGGGCAAGGCCAGCTTCGCCGCCAGCGACCGCACCTATGGCGCACGCCGCGTGTATCGTGACCTGCTCGCCGACAGGGCGGATTGCGCCTGCACCGGTTGAGCGGGTGATGCGCCTGCAAGGATTGAGGGCACGGCCGCGACCTCGGCGCTTGCCGAAGGACAGCGGCGGTCGACAGCTCGAGACGGTGCCGGCCACCCTTCTGGACCGGCAGTTCGCCGCCGAGCGTCCGAACCAGAAATGGATCGCCGACTTCACCACGCCGCGTTTGTCTCAGACGTTGCCGGAGTGGCCCATGCTACAAATGATGCTGTGGTCGGCCATCAGGCACTGGAACTGTTCGCTGGTGTACTGGCTGCCCTGGTCGGAGTGATGCAACAGCGCATCCGGTTTGCCGCGCTGCCACAAAGGTACAGGGTAGGGGGTATAGGCGCGCGAACGACGCAGCTCCTTCGGCAGAGTCAACCAAACGACATTCAGAATTTCGTCGAGGCCTTCGCGGATGCTCGCCGCTAGGCCGGGCCATTGCGGGTCGGTCGACGCTTGAGATTGCGGACCAATTTTTCGGCCTTATCGGCGTCATCGACTCCCGGGCGTCCACATCCTCGGGCGCGACGTCGCCGAGGAGGGCCAGGGCCTCGCCATCTCCCGCGAGTAGGAGGGAATGCACGCCCGTGCGCAGGACCTGGTCACCCAGGAACTGTGACTGCGCTCCGATCTCTACATCCGCCGCTCGGTCGAGCACCAGGTCGAAGTCGAACGCTGGACACGGCTCGATCTCCAGCTCGTTCGTGACGCAGGCCGCCACGGCGTCATCGATCTTGCTTCCGATCCGGCCCTGCAGCCAGATCAGGGCCACCCCGTCGTTGCGGAGGTAACGCGACGTTGCGACTGGCGGATCGCGGACATCGTCGGCGGAGAGGAGGCGACCACGTCGTACCACCGCCATCGGACATCAACCGCACCAAGCCGCTGATCCTCCTGCTCCTCACCACATCGGCCGCGTCTAACGGACGACCTCCAGGCCAAGGTCGGCCGGCGGCGGCTTCCTGATGCTCGACGAATTCCCCGCGCTCGGCCGGCTTGACTTCTTTGAGTCGGCGCTCGCCTTCATGGCCGATTACGGCAACAAGAGTTTTCTGATCGCCCAGTTGCTGAACCAGATCGAGAAGGCCTGCGGGCCAAACAATTCGATCTCGACAATTGTCACGTCCGGGTCAGCTTCGCGGCCATTGACGAAAGGACAGTCAAGCGGGTGCCGACGTAAGGGGATGGCGACCGAGATGAAGGTGATGAAGAACCATGCCGGCAGCCGCCTCGCACCTTGGCTTGATCACCTCATGGTGTCTCGGTAGGAGACCGCCCGGCCACTGCTGACCCCCGGCGGGATGATGCAGCTCCCACCATCGCGTCATGATCTGGCGACTCTCCATCCGATCCGCACCAAGAAGGGCGCTATTACGACGATCACAGCTCCAAGAGCGCATCCTGGCGCCGCCGGTGCTGAGCAAACCCAAGGACAATCGACCCGACGATCGGAGCTCGCGGCCCCTGCCGTCGCGCTCGCCTGCGGCGCCGCTCGCGGCCGACGATCAAATGGACGTAGAGGCGGATCCGAAGACGGCCGACCGACGGCGGCAGCCGGACCTTGATTGCCATAGTGGGGAAAAGAGGGAGCCGCTCGACAACGAATTCGCGCCGGACCTTCCTACGATCTCGACGACGATGCCGCGCAGATCTTGCGCATGAACGACCTGATGCATGGCGTAGCGCGCCAGGCATCGATCGATTGCGCGCCGATCTCCGATTGTGAGGCTGGTGCGACGGCACCAAATAAGAAAAGCCCAGGTCTATCTCGATCCGGAGGTCATGAAGACCCTATCATCCTACGCTGCTCGGTGCGAACAGCCGATGTCACTCGTCGCCGAAGCTGCCATCGCTTCCTTTCTGTCGCCGGACGCTGACGGACGGCGGGAGGCCGCCATTGCTAAGCGGCTCGATCAAGTCGATCGCCGCATCGCGCCGCTTGAGCGCGAGATGGGATTTCGGTCGAGACCCTGGCATTGTTCATTTGGTTCTGGCTCAGGGCAACATCGCCACACCCCGGGGCCGGCTGCAAAGGCGGCGCGGGCGCAGGGAGCGCGCGGTTGGACAATTTCATAGCGGCACTGGGAGCCGGCGGCTCAGTCAAGGGCTGAAGCTGCGGCAGGAGATCCCGGAGTATGTTCAAGAGGGAGATCCGATGTGAGATGGCGGCCAAATAAATCGGAATGGACATCAACTGCATGTTGACCGGGACGCCGGACCACGCGCTGCTCCACTAACGGCGTCGCCAGTTGCTACCGTTGCCGTTTCCGTGCGGCAGATTGACTTGGGCCCGCAGCCCGCAGCTCATGTTCGTCAAAGTAACTTCGCCGCCGTGCGCCCGAATCGCCGACCGGGCAATCGACAGGCCAAGGCCTATCCCTCCATTCTCGTTGTAGCGTGATGAATCCAGCCGGACGAACGGCTCAAACACTCTCTGCAACTGATCGCTGGGCAAGCCAGGTCCCTCGTCGTCAATCGTAATGCAGACGTGCTCATCGGCAAGCTCCAAGGCGACACGTGCGCAGTTGCCATACTTGACGGCATTGCTCATGAGGTTGGTTAGGGCGCGTCGCAGCAGAGCCGGTCGGCATCGATAGTGCAGGTGGCCGTCCGCAGCGACGCCGACGTCCCATCCGACCGCGGCGAGATCGTTTGCGACGCTTTCTATCAGAGAGACTAGATCGATGATCCGCGACTCGTCGGGCACGATTTCGTCACGCGCGAAGCTTAGCGTCGCATCGACGATGTGCTGCAAATCGGTCAACGACCGGACGATAACCTCTCTGGCCTCCGCATCCTCGATCATTTCCGCCCGCAACCGGGCCACCGTGATTTGCGTGCGCAGGTCGTGAGTAATGGTTGCGACCATCGACAGCCGATCCTCCAGCAAGCGCGAGAGCCGCTGCTGCATGAGATTGAAGGCATTCACCGCCCGAACGATCTCGCTTGGTCCCGACAGCCGTGATAGCTCTACCGCCTCTCCGCGCCCGAAACTATCCACCGCGTCGACCAGAGCCCTTAATGGACGCGTGATCCAGCGGGCTTCCAACAGTAAGACCAGCACGACGTACAAAACGCCCGGCAGTGTATAAGATCGCAACATGTTCAAACAGGGGGCTTTCGGCAGCCCCAACGTCGCTATTCGGCTGAGCAAAGTGCCGTCTGCCGGTTGAACAAAGACTCTGGGGTGCTGGACGGCGCGGTCGAAAAGGCGGTCGGCACGGAATACGGCGAGGGCCCCGACCTGGGCCATGAGGAGAGAGGCGACTACAAAGAACGCAAGTCGGCCAGCCAACGAGCCAAAGAACATGCCGATCATGAGGCCTCTTCGACGTCGGCGGCAAGCAGGTATCCAACGCCCCAAACGGTCTTGATGAGTTGCGGATCTGCAGGATCGCGTTCGACTTTGCGGCGCAACCGGCTAATCTGATTATCGATGCTGCGATCGAACGGCTGGGCGCCACGGCCGCTTGTGAGATCGAGCAGGCGGTCGCGAGAGAGAACAAGTCGCGGCCTCTCCACCAGCGCGAGCAGGAGGTGGAATTCGGCGGAACTGAGCATCAGGGCGACCCCATCATCGCCGATCAGCTCGCGCCTGCCGATGTCCAATATCCAGCGATCGAAAACGTACCGTTTGGTCCCCGTTTGTCGCTGCTTCTTCGGCAACGTATTTGCACGGCGTAAGACGTTCTTCACGCGGGCAAGCAGCTCGCGCGGATTGAATGGCTTGGTAACGTAGTCGTCCGCTCCGACCTCCAGGCCGACGATGCGGTCCGTATCATCGGCCAAGGCGCTGAGCACGATGATTGGGGTGTCATGCGCCTCGCGAATGTGGCGACACAGGGACAGCCCATCCTCGCCAGGCATCCTTATGTCCAGCACAATCAGGTCGATGGCGTTCTTTTCTAGCTGGTCGCGAGCGGCTGCCGCAATCGCGGCCTGGCTGACGCGCATGCCGTGCTTGCGCAGGTAGCTCGCCAGCGACTCTCTGATATCGCGATGATCGTCAACCACCAAGATGTGCGGCTCGCTCATTGTGCTCCCTTTCCTCCTCATTCCTTAGCGCAGACACATGGCGTCACCACGGGCAAATTTGTAATAGAACTGTAATAAAATGTCGCGCAGGCGGGCAGGTGTTGGCGCATCCATTTCCGGAGGCTGGCGGGAGGCAACTGGCGCCGGCTCCGCTGGCATTGGGCCTCGCCGGAGTCAGCAGAAGAAAGGCGCAATTGCCGCCAACTCGAATCAGCCGTCCGTGCCGGCGACACCTTGCGACAACTTAGTGCGAATTAGGCAAACCTGCCTTACCGCTCGTGCGATAGAAACCCGTCGTTTCTGAAGGGCGACTTGAGGTTGCGTTTGGGGCGCATATCGTCGCTTCAGAAGGAGGAGCGCGATATGCAACCAATCATGATGCGTAGATTTCCGATCGTAGTTGCAACTACAATCGCAACGTCGTTCCCCGCACTCCCAGCGGATATGGCGGTGAAATCCCGTCCAGTCGCCTATTCAACAGCCTATGACTGGACCGGATTCTATGCCGGCGTGAATGCGGGTGGGGCCTGGGGTGCCTACGATCCAAGAACCTCGGCAACCGTCAGCAGCGTTTTTGCGGTTTCCCCATTCAATGGCGCGGGGGCTCAGAAGATCAGTCCCGCCGCGTTCTCTGCGGGCGAGCAGACGGGCTACAACTGGCAGGTCGGCCAATTCGTGCTTGGGATTGAGGCTGGACTGGACTATCTGCACCTCAACGGGACCGCCAACAGCGGCGCCGTGCCCTCCATGCATAATCCGGCCACACAATTCGTCATCAGTTCCTATGCTCATAGCGACTGGCTGTTCACCTTGAGACCACGGGCCGGCGTGGCCGTGAACGAATGGCTTTTCTACCTGACCGGCGGTCTGGCGTTAACCAACATCAAGGGCGATTTGCTGGTTACAGGGACCGCCCGCCGCAAGAATGGGTTGGCATCCATCGGTTCGGAGTCGGCATCCATCGATCAGGACAAACTGGGTTATGCTGTCGGCGCCGGCGTGGAGTGGGGGGTCAGCGACCGGCTGAGCCTGAAAGCCGAATATCTGTATGCCAGTTTCGGCCGGGTCGTCGCCAGTCAGACCTCGAGCAACTTTGCGCTACAACAATTCACCCAGAGTGAAGCGTTGAGCGCCGCTCTTGTTCGGCTGGGACTCAATTACCGGTTCGGCGACACGACGCCATGGTCAGGCACGAATGCGGTGACGGAAAAGGCAGCGGGGACCTTCTCCAATCTGGAGCTGGAGGCAGGAACACGGGCATGGTTCAGTTCGGGGCGTGTCGGCGCGCCGCAGCCATTGTTCGATCGCAAAGGTACCCGTCTGATGTCCCGGCTGATCTTCAGCGGGCTTGACGGGGCGAGCGGGGAGACTTTTGCGCGCATCGATCATACCAACGGATTTTTTGCGAAGGGCTTCCTAGGGGCGGGCGGGATCACTAATGGCAGCCTAAACGACGAGGACTTCCTATCAACCACTCGCGGGTATTCTAATACCTTGTCGAGCGCAAAGGGACACATCGGCTATGGCGTGGTCGATATTGGCTATTCGATGCTGCGCACACTGACGGCCAAGCTCGGACCGTTCGTCGGCTACAATTACTATGCCGAGGATATCAACACGTATGGCTGTCGGCAGCTTGCGCACAGTGGGCTCTGCGCAGATGATTCAACCAGTTTCCTGGGCATAGCCCAGGATGGGCACTACGACGCTGTGCGGATTGGCCTCAACAGCCAGTTCGTCCTGGCTGACAGGCTAAAGCTGACCAGCGAGGCAGCCTATCTGCCCTGGATCAACTTTATCGGGCAGGATGATCACAATGCACGCCAGCTCTTGCTGCCGGAGGAGGCATCGAAAGGCACCGGGATGATGCTGGAAAGCATTCTCGGGTATGACGTGAGCCATGCTTGGAGCGTGGGCATCGGCGCGCGTTATTGGGCGTACAATATGAAGAACGGCTCTACGACGTTCAACAACCTGTCGCTTGCGTCTCGGTTCGTCGACGTCCCGCCAACGCGCACGACCTCCGAGCGCTACGGCGTGTTCGTCCAGTCGAGCTACAAATGGGGCGATGCCGTGCCCGCAGCCTCGTCGACTATACCGGTAAAGGCTCAGGCGGCCGCGATGAACTGGACTAGCATCTATGTCGGCGGTCATCTCGGCGGTGGCGTCAGCAGAGATTCCTGGTCGGATCCGTTTGGCCTGACGCTTACCGGGACCGGAGGCACTAACGCCGCGGGTTTCGGCGATACGATCCGCGCGACCGGACCTGTCGGCGGCCTTCAGATTGGCGCTAACCGGCAGATCGGCAACTGGGTAATCGGCCTAGAAGGTAGCCTGAGTGCAACCGACCTGCGGGGGGAAAACACCTGCTTCTCCGGACTCGGCGGCATCAACTGCCAGCACGTCACCGACGCGATTGGCACTTTAACTGGTCGGCTCGGGTGGGCCTGGGATCAATCCCTAATTTATGCCAAGGCCGGTGGGGCATGGGCTCATAGCACCTACAATCTGCTTGGCAATACTGGTGCCCTCTCGCTTGGGATCGGGAGTGCCAGCTCCACGAGATCTGGGTGGGTGGCTGGTGCCGGACTAGAATATGCCCTGACGAATGGCTGGACCACCTTCGTCGAGTATGACCATCTGGGCTTCGATGCCGCGACCATCGCGTGGCCGACGGTAGCAGTCATCAATGCGCAGACTATCAGCGTCGGCCAGTCGGTCGATCTGTTCAAGCTGGGTGTGAACTACAAATTCGATTGGGCGAAGTCGGGAGATGCCGCGCGGTGAAACTGAGCCGATCCCACGGCTGTCTGAACAGAATCTCCGCATCAATAAGCGGATGACGTTGCGCCTCAGCCGCTCTCAGTTACGACACACCGACGCTGTAATGTAGCGCAGAATTTCGCGGATGTGGCGTATGGACAGTCTCTCGGTTGGCACCTCGATCCGGTTAGGCAAAACCAGCTACCCGGGTTGCAGCCTGTCAGAGGCGCGTGCCTCGGCACCCAAGACGGAGTTCGAAGAGATGCCGCTCAAGGTACACCAACCAATCAGTGCGATTGCGGCAGCCATGACGGCGACCAGATCATGGCGGCGATCGATGGCGAAATCGGTGCAGAAACACGCCTGTTTCTGCACATCATCTTCGTAAGTTCAAAGAAGGCAGCAGCGCGAGTTGGCGTCTACGCAGGAGGGCGACCTAGTCTGCACCGCGCTCCCGCGCCGCTAGCGAAATCAGTACGAGACGACTCGAATTTGTCCGGCGAGCGCTGTCCCTGCCCACGCTACTAACTCGGCCGGCTAGCGTTCGTCTGCCTAAAGCTGACCAGCATAGCCCGCGCGATGCTCATCCGCGGGACATGCCCCCCAAACCGTAGCAACCAGCGGGTTCATTTAAAGCTACCTGAACTGGTAATCAACCTGAGCTCGCGCCAATGTCTTAGCTTTCCGTCCTGGGTTCTATCGCCCAATGGCTTAATACCGTGCAGAGGCGCCTTTCCTCGGACGTGAGCGTCCCAATGACCGAGTGAGTGACAGCAACGGCGCTCACCCTTGTAGGACAGATACTAACAAGAAATTGAGACCCTATGTCACCACTTGAAGCGATCACCCGTTGGGTGGAAACACAAGACCCAGAGGTCCAAGGTGACATCGGGGCCTGCGCAGGATTCTATCTATTCGAAAGCGACGACGCGTTTCTTGAGCTGGGAAAGCCCAAGCAGGTTGAAGCTCTCAAGCAGTGGCTGAGCGAGTCAAATGTGCCCGCATACCGCGCCGTAGGCCGGGCCCTGCGGTTTCGGGCCTGCTTCGGGTATTTCATCGGATGTTGGTTCAGCGATGCGGAGTGGAAGGCCGCAGAGAACTTCCTGCGGAAGGTTATCGCAGAGGCTACCAGCGCCCCCAATTCGGAGGATGCTCGGTTCGCTCTCGCCCTTCAACAGAGGCTGAACGCTCTTCCCGCGCGAAAGAGGAGGTGGCGCCATGTCCGTGCGTCGTGGCGCGAGCTTGTCCAAGCCCATTTGTCGGATCAGGCGCTGCGCGATTGGAGCCTTGCCGAAGACTAGCGACCCTGGTCGGAGTGATGCAATAGCGCATCCGGCTTGCCGCGCGAGGTGCCCGGAACGATGTGTAAGGAGGTTTCTGTGAGCCGAGGTCTCGCCCGATCTCATGCTGCAGTTGGCCGCGGCGCGAGCCCAAGGCCGTCTGAAAGAATACTTCAATCGAGCGGTGATGGCGCCAAAGCTGATCGTCATCGACGAGATCGGGTACCTGCCATTCGGACGTGAGGAAGCCAATCTGTTCTTCAACGTGGTGGCCAAACGTTACGAGCGCGGCTCGATCGTGCTCACCAGCAACCTCCCGTTCACGCAATGGGCTGGCGCCTTCGCCGACGATCAGACGCTGACGGCCGCCATGCTCGACCGCCTGCTGCATCATGCCCACATCGTCCAGGTCAGCGGTGAAAGCTATCGCTTGCGCGACAAACGCAAGGCCGGTCAGGCCGCCAGGAGGGTTACCGGAGAAAAATAGGACATTGTGCTGGTCAGCCGCTACGGGCTCCGCCCTCCGCAGCTGGCCAGCACAATATAGCGCCGGGGTGGGTCAGAATTACTTCGGCGACTTCCGCGAAGGTGGGTCAGATTTATGTCGGCGTTGACATCGAGCAGACCAACGACGCCAAGTTCTGCCTGCGGGTCGTCAACGAGCGGAAGGGGCGCGGCGTCAACGACATCCTGATTGCCATGGACGATGCTCTGAAGGGCTTCCCCGAGGCGATCACATCAGCCTACCCGCAGGCGCTGGTGCAAACCTGCATCGTGCACCTGATCCGCGACAGCCTTGCCTTCGTCTCCTGGAAGGACCGCAAGGCGATCCTGCCTTCAATCAGGGCGATCTATCGGGCTGAGAGCGCCGACGCGGCGGCGCGGAGTTCGAGGCCGAATGGGGCAAGCGCTATTCAGCCATCAGCCGGATCTGGCGCAATGCGTTGGAGCACGTGCTGCCGTTCGTCGCCTTCGCGCCGGGCCTCCGCAAGAGGACCTACACGACCAATGCGGTCGAGGCACTACATCGTTCGCTGCGCAAGACCCCCGCGGCAGCTTCGCGGCCGACGAGTCGGCGCTCAAGCTGTCGTATCTCGCTCTCAGGAACGCCGGCGTTCATTAGCGGCGACCGGTCCAATTGACCGCCGCGATGGGGCAGTTCGCTATCCACTTCGGCGCGAGGTTTCCCGGAACAGCGCGCTGATGATCACAACCGACTTCACCGCGCCAACCATTGACCGAGTGGACGGAACCTTCGCCTGTCAAGCCCCGCGCCTGCGGCGCGCCGCTGCGCAGCTTCGGGGCTTGACCGCTCGGTCCGGCCAAGCAGAATTATCGGCCATGCCGTCGATGCCAGCTCTCAATGTCTCAAACGCCAAACCCACCTTCACAGAGCTTGCTTACACAAACACTTCGAACATTCCCTTCCGCGCCGCCAGACGGCAATCAACAATGCGTTCGTCACGAACTGCGCCGTCATGGCCGCGCTCATCGACCAGTCCACCACGCGGCGTGAGAGCAGGTCGATCACTGCTGCCACATAGAGCCAGCCTTCGGCGCCAGAGATCGGTGAAGTCGCTGACCCATTTCTGGTTCGGACGCTCGGCGGCGAACTGCCGGTTCAAAAGGGTGGCCGGCGCCGTCTCGAGCTGTCGACCGCCGCTGTCCTTCGGCAAGCGCCGAGGTCGCGGCCGTGCCCTCAATCCTTGCAGGCGCATCACTTGCTCAACCGGTGCAGGCGCAATCCGCCCTGTCGGCGAGCAGGTCACGATACACGCGGCGTGCGCCATAGGTGCGGTCGCTGGCGGCGAAGCTAGCCTTGCCCATGCCGCCGAGTTCCTCGCTGCGGGATCTGGCGCTGGGAGAGCGGTTCAGCCAGGCATGGAAGCCCAACCGCGAACCCCCCGGCGCATCGCATGGCCAGGCACCGGCCAGACCGCCGGTGCTTCGCGATGAAGACGAACTTCAAGTCGCTCCTACGCGAAGAAGGGCCGCGGCCTTCCTAAGAAACAGCCAATTGGCCGCCCGGATCCACTTGCAGGACGGAGCCGAATGACGTGGCACGTCGCCTCAGATTGGCGACGACGCGGCTGCGATATTGTTCCTCGTAGTGATCAGCACCCGGATCCCTGTAGGTCATGCCGTGCCGGGGTGTATTGTAGAACAGAACTGCTATTGTGCGAGCGGTCGCCATCACCGCCTCTGCCTTGCCGACGCGCAAAGCCAGCCGTCGACAAAATGCGCCAAGCGCCGTAACGCTCCGCTCAACCGTCGTCGCTGCAAAGCGCAGCAGCGCCACTGCCCGACTGGACTATCGCCGCGTGCGTGAAGATAGTTCCTTGCCACCGCAGATCTTGTTACCGGCGTGAGGCAGAGCCAGGAGGTGAAATGCTTAACGCTCGGGCCAGTCTTCAGATCCGTGCCGCACTCGCCTATGAGCTTCAACGTATAGCGCGACAATCTGGATGGGAAGCGCGCGACAATCAGGGGTTCTTCCGCACATTTGGTGCAGCATGAGCGATCGATGGTTGGATTGGTTGCCCGATCGTTCTCAAGCAGCCAGGAGGACGCGTCGACGCAATAGCGGGTAGCTTGCCCGGCCATACATTTGTCGCTTGATGGCTTTGATCCTGCTGATCTGGCCTTCGACCGGACTGGTCGTCCAGCAGGTAGTTATTGCCGCTCGGACTGCATCGATGTCGCGCGCGATGCCGTTGGCGAAGCTCTTGAGCTCGCTGTTGCCTGCTTGTGCGATCCATTCATCGAGCCCGGCGATGTCGCTACCACTGAGAAGGGAAACAAACCGCTTCGCCAGATCAGCCGCCGTGGCGAGTTCCTGAGCTTGCGCAAACAGATGGCCGAGGAACAGCCTGGCTTCAGCGTCGATCTGATCCGGATCCTGGCTCAAATACCAAGCACAGCGACGACGCGTGGGAGCTTTCCAGGTCAGATGTGGTTGTGCTGTTCCTCCCGCGTCTGCATGTGCACGCCTGTCAGCGGCCCATCGCGCGACGGTCACACGACTTCCAGTATAACCCTGTTGCCGAAGCTCCCGCCAGAGCTGCTGGCCCACTTGGCAGCCGGAGGCCCACCGCGCTTCGAGCCATGCCTCGAAGGGCGCGAGAAGATGTGAAGGTCTGTGAGGACGCGAATGCTCCGGTTCGCCGCCAGCGGCCAGCCAGCGCTGAACAGTGCGCCTGTCGACGCCGAGCAGTTGGGCGATCCTGGATGTCGGGCAACCTTGCTCGCGCAGGCGGCAGATTTCATCCCAGCGTTCGCGTCGCGCAGCCTTTCGATCCGCCCGCAACTGTGCAAGGCCGGACGGCGGCACGGAAGCGCTGGTCTTCGCTCGTTGCGCGGACGCCATGATTTGCACGGCGGCGGCTACGTTGTGACGATGGCGGCCGACCGCGTGGCGCAGGGCCTCACCCAAGCTGTTGAACAGGTGCCATCGGTCCGCCACCTGCACCGCGTCGGGCGCGCCGCAGCGTGCGCCATCAGCATAGAGTCCCGCACGATCGCGGGCGACGACCTTGATCCCCGGCCAGCGCTTCAGCCAGCTCGCAACACTGTCAGCGTTACGATCGGGAAGCAGATCAAGCACGCAATTGCGCTCCAGATCGCAGATGATCGTTCCATATCGCTGGCCACGACGCCAAGCCCAATCGTCGATTCCGACGACGGTCGGAGCAACGAAATCCGGCAACGGGGCCGAGTGAATCATTCGGAGCAAGGTGTCGCCGCTGACCGGCATGGCCAGTTTGCGCGCCAGGCGTGAGCCGGGCTCTCCGCCGACCGCAAAGCCGATCGCCAGTTGGCTCTCGCCGAGGCGGGTTGTGCGTCTTGCTTTCGGCCGCACCGTTGCCGGTAGTCGCTCGGTGAATATCCGACGCGGGCATTGCAGATTCGCGCATCGAAATCGTCGCGCGTGAAGCCGGATTTCGACAACCCGACCCTGCCAGGGCAGATCGGCTAAGCGTCGCACGTAATGGCTGTGGACGCGACCCGTCTGGCAGCCGCAACAGGGACAGAGCGAGACCGCTGACTTCGGCCGAGCTACGAGCACCACCCTGTTGGTCTGGGGAAGGATCTCGACAATCGAAAGCTCGGAGGAAACCAGTGAGCGGAAGGCTTGGAGCAAGGCGAATCACGGGCGTCGACTGCGATTCCGACCTTATGCCCTTATTTGCACTGTCCGTGAATCCTGCACCCTGCACCAAATGTGCGGAAGAACCCCTGATTGCCGCGCCGCATTCAACGCGAGCGATGGGCCGAATCCATGTATCTCTGTCAGATCAACGCCGACGACGCCGTATAGCGCGGTCCTGACGTCGAACGGCGGTGTGCCTGCTGGGTCTTTGCCCGCGGCCTGGAGAGCTTGCCGATCGGCTTGGCTCCTTTGTCAGTCAGCGCCGTGATCAAGGATTCCAGCTTGCTGTCACAATCGAGCATCTTCGCCTGGTAGGTGTTGTAGAGCTCTAGCGACTGAGTCAGTGCGAAGGCATGTTCGTCCCCGATCTGCCTATCAATGCGGCGCGGATGGTGTCGATGGAAGAATTACAGCGCACGTCACGGTTGGTCGCCAACACGTCAGGATTCCGCTCGCCTGCGAATAGCTCGGATAATCCGCATCCGAGTCGCGCCTGCGATGTCGGAGACAACTTGATGAAGTTGCAAGTTCATCTCTCATCAAGGCCTTCTGCGTGTGCTGGATATGAGCGGCTGCATATTCGACTAACCGCTCTCGCTAGCGGAGATAGGCGAGTAGCGTCGCGATATCGGCATCAGGCCGGAAGCTGCCGAGCAGCAAACCGTAGGAATGAAGCTGGCGTGGCCAAGCGGCGTCACTGGCATCCGTTTTGCGTCCAGGCACGTTCTTGGCGTAACGTGCGTTGACGAGAATGACCTCGAACCCTCGCTGTTCGAGTATCTCGTAGACCCGGGATCCAATAGACCCCCGTCGATTCCATCGCGACACTGATCACGCCGCACGCTTTGAACCAATCCGTCAGTTCGTGCAGGTCCTGCGTGAACGTACCAAACGCACGCACCGGCTGATCGGTGCACCCTGGCCATGTGAATTTTTGACCCAATGTGGAGCGTCGCGGCTCCGACGTTGACCGGCTTTAATTCCGAGCGGCACCGGCAGGCGTCCTCGGCATTGCAACTCCTCCTTCCAGTCATGGGAATGAAGGGTCTGGGTTATGCCAATCGTCATCTTCAATCGGGATCGCCGTCCGAACAGCGTCACCATTCTCAGGTTCCCATCCACCCATGGACCAAGTTTGTTAACGGGGACTGTGCCTCCAATAAGCTTACGGTCGCTACCCTCCAAGTCGAGAAGATAGCATCGGCGCTGGCTGTTTCTACCGCGCACAGGCGGGCCGGGGCCGTGATGGATATCCCGCTCGGCCTCCAGCTTGGCGACCTCACGGCGCAACCGCTCGAGCTCCTGCTGCTCAGGCTTCATCTGCCCATGGTCGGGAAAGGTCTGCACCGGGTCAAAGCCGAACTGTTTGATCCACTTGCACAGCACATTCTCATGCACATCCAGCTCGCGGCCGGCCTGCCCACCGACACCCCGCGTTCCCTGACAAGATTGACCGCCTCGATCTTTAACTCGCGACTGAACTTCCGTCTCTTCATCGCCCACCTCAGACTTCAAGAAACACGTAATCTCGGCATCCACCAAACCGGCAGCAGCTCACTCCGTCGTAGAGTGAACTCATTTTTGCAGTTAAGCTTCACTGCTGTTCATTTGATTTTCATGCGCGGTAAGATCGAGTTGGCGGTTCCCGCCTTTTGCGGCCCAAAGCGGCCGGCCAGACTGTGGCATTCGCAGCGCGGTTTCCCGCAAACGAGCTCGCCTGCAGTACAAAATCCGCCCATCTTCCAATATGCGTCGGCGCAAGGCATGCTCGGCTCCGCAGGATCCAGTCCTTCGAGCGACACACAAATGCGTGGACGCGATGCTGGCATAGAGATTGCTGATGCGCTTACAGAACTACGCTTGACCAACTGCAACTCTGCAATTCTATCCAGCCTCCAATGGGAATGACCGCATGCACGCTTCAGCTAAATACGGCACTAGCAGGATTGGCATGCTCGCTCGTCTCGGCGATACCATGCCGGCCATCGCCGGGCACAACGGCTGCGGCACTTCAGGCTGCGGCGGCCAGGCAAAGTGCAAATCGCAGACAAGTCAAGGGGATCTGCCGGCCCGCATCTGGGACAACGTGAAAGCCCACCCGCGCTATAGCGAGGACGCGGATCATAACTACGCGCAAATGCACGTCGCTGTAGCGCCCGCTTGTAACATTCAGTGCAACTACTGCAATCGCAAATGCGACCGCACTTGCGAGCCGCGCCCGGGCGTGGTCAGTGAACCGCTATCGCAGGAACAAGCCGCCAAGAGGGCATTCGAGTTCGCCTCAATTCTCCCGCAGCTGACGGTGTTCGGAACCGCCTGCCCGGGCGATGCATTGGCGAATTCCGAGAGCACCTTCAAAATGTTCGAGTTAATCAAGAAAACGTCGTCCGGCAGCGCGATTTCGGTTGCTTGAGGAGACATCCATGCCATTCAAGATCATATCCTCTCAATGTACGAGCTGCTCCGCGTGCGAGCTGGAATGCCCGAATGCAGCCATTTTCGAGCACCGAGGCACGTTCGCAATCGATCCAAAGAAGTGCACTGAGTGCATCGGGCACTTCGACCAGCCGCAATGTGTGGCCGTTTGTCCGGTCGACAGAACATGCATCATCGATACCTCGCTGCCGCGCTACCAGGCACCTGCTCGGAGCGCATGAAATCGCGCAGCCCGTTGGCCGCTCCGCGGCTGTAGCGACGGGAGCCTCCCTATGAACAACGACGCGTACGACGGCGAGGAGGTCGAACTGACCGCACCGCCGTTCTTCCGCTATGGTGAGAAGGTGCGGGCGACGCGTACCATTTGAAATGATGGGACGTTTGCCGGCAAAGAGATAGGCGACATTATCGCTATGAAGTGCGAAATCGGCTACGTCGTGTCCATCGGCGCCTTCCTCCAGAGATACTACATCTATGCGTTGATTTTCATGCAGAGGCCACCGCGTCGGAATGAGGTGCAAGGAGCTCGACCGCGTTGCGCCGAGCGACAGCGTTCATGATGCCGCACCGGCCATTGACTGTCGATGCCGCCCCTGACTCATACACTCAACGCGCAGTTTGCCGACATTTAAGGGCCTCAGCCGGATTGCGCAACGACTGCTTCTCTTCCAAGGCCTCAGCTGACGATTTTCTCGCCGGCCCCGGCCAATGGGCGAATTACATTGCAGTGGGGCGCTCTGATGCGCGCTTGCCCAATTGAGCGAGGGGGGGGGGCGCTGAGTCGCTTCCGGGACAACGCCTCCTGCCGCGCGGGGCTTGATAATGATGTCGAGGGCCACAGACAGACCCGAGCTGAACGACTCGGCGCATCTGGACGCCTTTAGTTGCAGCGAGTGTCCGGACGATCCGCTTTGACGCTGCCGCGATCACGCCCTGCAGGTACTGGCTGAAAGCCGCAGCACCAGATATTCTCCTCGTTCTGAAGTCGAGACTTATGTGCTGCATGCGCCGGCGTCCAGCTGCTGCGCTGGATTAAACGGGAGGCACAAATACGTTTTAAGCACAATAGCAGGCGAATGTAGGTTCGATCAGGTCCGGCGAGCACGTCCGGGGTTCGACGCGCGGCGGTGCCTCCGCGGCAGAAAGAGTGGGCCCGCCTGCACAGACTTCCCGTGCTTTCCTGACCAATGACTAGCCAACAGGGCTTTCGCGATAGGGCACGCACTCGTCAGCCCATACGAGGACGACCAGGGATGTACCAGAGCATTAGCGCGGTCAGTCGCCGCCGCATCGACATCGGCTCGCTTTATCCCGTCGGCTTGTCGTTGGTGCGGCGAGGCGCACCAGAACGTGACGGACGCCCTGCCATCCGGACGGCGCCTCACGCTCGCCTTGCGGCAGGACTCTGGTGCGCACGGCCAGCCGAAACACGCAATTTTCTCTACTCCGCAGAGCAACTTGTCTGATACCTAATAGCGCCCTGGCTTCTCTGGCTGCGGCGCAGCTTGCAACGCCGGAGTGGCCCAACCGCTTTGCGAGCTCGCTCGGCACCTTAGTCCGTGCGCAGGCAACGGCACATCAATTGCAATCTCGATGCAGCAACACGGTGGGGGATGAGATTCGCCTGGCGGCTCGATACCCCTACCGAACCAGCGGGTCACTACGTCTGAGAAGACCCACTTTCACGCGAGAAGCGCGGTACCACTGACCGCCGCTAGATGGAGTATAACATGTCGTCACTGAGACAAATCGCATTCTACGGCAAAGGTGGTATCGGAAAATCGACCACGTCACAGAACACGCTCGCGGCGCTTGCCGAGATGGGTCACAAGATCCTGATCGTCGGCTGCGATCCCAAGGCGGACTCGACCCGCCTGATCCTGCACGCCAAGGCGCAGGACACCATTCTGAGCCTCGCGGCCAACGCCGGCAGCGTCGAGGACCTCGAGATCGAGGACGTCATGAAGGTCGGCTACAAGGGCATCCGCTGCGTCGAGTCCGGCGGTCCGGAGCCCGGCGTCGGCTGCGCCGGCCGTGGCGTTATCACCTCGATCAACTTCCTGGAAGAGAACGGCGCCTATGAGGACATCGACTACGTCTCCTACGACGTGCTCGGCGACGTCGTCTGTGGGGGCTTCGCAATGCCGATCCGCGAAAACAAGGCGCAGGAGATCTACATCGTGATGTCCGGGGAAATGATGGCAATGTACGCGGCGAACAACATCTCCAAGGGCATTCTCAAATACGCCAATTCCGGCGGCGTGCGCCTCGGCGGCCTGGTCTGCAACGAACGCCAGACCGACAAGGAGCTGGAGCTCGCGGAAGCGCTGGCCAAGAAGCTCGGCACCCAGCTGATCTGCTTCGTGCCGCGCGACAACATCGTACAGCACGCCGAGCTGCGCCGCATGACGGTGCTGGAATATGCGCCGGACTCCAAGCAGGCAGATCACTATCGAAATCTTGCATCAAGGATCCACAACAACAAAGGGAAAGGCGTCGTTCCGGTCCCGATCGGCATGGACGAACTTGAGGATATGCTGATGGAACATGGCATCATGAAAGCAGTGGACGAGAGTCAGATCGGCAAAACCGCCGCGCAGCTTGCGACGCCATAAGCATCCTGCCGGCCTCCTCGCCCAGGGGAGGCCGGCGATACGGCGGGCCTGGATAGGCTGGGATACACTCTTTGACCAAGAGGCAACCCCATAAAATCGACGCATCGGGCCCAGTATCACCTCAGCCGAAGTCGTAGTGCAACAGGGCGGATTCGACGTCTAGCCTGCCGATAGTACGCAGTCTGGCCGAGGCCGACCTGAGCGCCGAAGACGATGTCGATCGTCATACACTCGCCTCAATCTTGGTCGTGCTGCATTAGATGGCGGCTCGATCGTAGAGAGCATTGTCCTTCCCGAGAACGCCCTTAAAGCGCTCCTCGCCTGCCACGTCCCAAGGGCCCCGGTTGGCACCTTCACGTGGGCATCAACCTCGGACGCCGATCAGGAGACCGTCGTGCTTCGCGGCCTCCTGCTTGCGCAGCGCTCGACGATCGGCGACGTCGGCTATTAAGCCGGCAGCAATAGTGGCCCGACGCGCAATGGAGCCGAACCACATCTGTCAGGATTCCGGACTGCGCGAGCGTCCGGCGCTTTTGCGCCTCCTGACGCGCCATTTTGCACCACTGACTGTCTGGAACACCGCAAATATGCGCTCAAGCCATTCTTCTATCGCCTACTCTGCGAAAGAGGCGCCTCCGGCGAGGTGCACCATGTCGGTTTGCACGCAATGCTGCTTCAGGCGCCGCTTCGACAAGGAGAGCGGCGAGAGCCGCTTGCCTCACGCAAATCGGACCGTTAACGATGCGACTGTGCCTCAAGCGATGGGGAGTCTGGCACAGCGACACAAGAATTCCGCCACCTGCGCGGTGCCGGCCCTGTCTGACACGCTAGCACGTCATTCTCGCTGAGTGGCTAACGTCCCGAAATCGCGGCGAGTCACAAGCAATCTGCTTGCCGGGGATTCTGTGACCCGCCTCGATCGCGCACGTCCACCGCCGTACCGCCAAATTCACGCTCCTTTCCGGGCTCGCCCCCTTGCGACAGATGTGTGTTGCCACTGTCGCAACCATCTGTCGAGACCTCGCAAATGTTGTGACTAATCATCGTACAGCTCAGCAAGGCGGCATCTGCCGAAGATTCCTTCGCATTATTCGACGTCGACTACGATCCGAAGGTGGTCAACTTGGCCCGCTATTCTCGGACGAATGGGTCAGTATCTCGCTAGGCAGGATTTCGCTGGTGCGGCGGATGCGATCGTCGCGAAATGGTACAAGACTGTCCTCGAGCGCGCTTATGCAGACTTCGTCATTTCGCCGCCCATTGAACGGCGCGTGTTTCAAAGTTCCGACGGATGCTGTCGCGCCGCAACGACGCCTGTGCCTGAGTTGGTGGATCCGCACACTCAAATAGACCGCATTGCCGCATTCTCTACCGCGCTGCGCTGCCTACTCACTACATCCGCTGCCTAACCGAGATTTTGTACCACCTTCTCTGAATACCACGGTGTTTGAGTTGGTATGACAATTGCTGTTCCCTGCTGAACCGAGTGTGGAGAATAGCTTTGGAGAAGATCATGCGCCTGATCGTCTGCCTCAAGCAGGTACCAGACTCCGGACAAATCCGCGTCCATCCCGTGACTAACACGATTATGCGTCAGGGCGTTCCAACCATCATCAACCCCTACGATCTCTTTGCATTGGAAGCCGCCCTTGAATTGCGCGATCAGTTCGGCGGCGAGGTCACGGTGCTGACCATGGGCCCGCCTTCAGCCGAGGACAGTCTACGCAAGGCGCTGACCTTCGGCGCCGATCGTGCGGTGCTCCTGACAGATCGACTTTTCGCCGGCGCTGATACGCTAGCCACCACCCACGCGCTGGCGACCGCCATCCGCAAGCTCGAGGCCGAGTTCGGCGCGCCCGATCTCGTCTTCACGGGCAAGCAAACCATCGACGGCGACACCGCACAAGTCGGCCCAGGACTCGCTAAGCGGCTTCGTCTATCTCAGCTTACCTATGTTAGCAAGATTGTCGCGCTGGACTTGCAAGCTCGCACTATCGATGTCGAGCGACGCTCCGAGGGCGGCGTCCAGCTGCTGCGGACTCGGCTTCCGTGCCTGATCACTATGCTGGAGGCGACGAACCAGATACGCCGCGGCGCGATGACCGATGCGCTGCGCGCGGCGCGCGCAGCAATCCTGAAATGGAACGCGCAGGAGGCTGGCGTTGATGACACTACAAAGTGCGGCTTGCGCGGTTCGCCCACCATCGTCAAGCGCGTTTTCGCACCCGCTGTCCGCAAGGAGAAAGCCACGTTGATTGAGCCTGATGAGCGGCCAGCCCATGCACTGATCGCTGCCGTCTTCGAACGCCAGCCCGCGCTCGCGATGGAGCTCACGGCCATTGAGGTAAAGAAGGAGGCGACATGAGCACTGCACCCAAAACTGGCGCTTCACCTTCAAGCCGCCCCGCGACAAAGACGCAGCTATCAGAACGATTCAAAGCCTACAAGCATGTCTGGGTCTTTATCGAGCAGGAACGCGGCCAGGTCCACCCTGTGTCCTGGGAATTGATGGGTGCTGGCCGCAAGCTTGCCGACAAGCTCAACGTTGATCTCGCCGCGGTTGTGATCGGGCCAAAAGGCAAGGCGTCACAGGCCGCCGCGGCCGACTCCTTCTGCTACGGCGCCGACCTCGTCTACATGGTCGCCGATACACTGCTCGCACATTATCGCAACGAGCCCTACACCAAGGCACTCACCGAGCTCGTCAACACCTACAAGCCCGAAGTCTTGTTACTGGGGGCGACCACGCTGGGCCGCGATTTAGCGGGTTCGGTCGCGACGACACTGCTCACCGGTCTAACCGCCGACTGTACAGCGCTCGACGTCGACCCCGACGGCTCGCTCGCCGCGACCCGTCCGACCTTCGGTGGCTCCCTGCTCTGCACGATCTACACGCTCAATTATCGTCCACAGATGGCTACAGTCCGCCCGCGCGTGATGCCCGCACCCAAACGTAGCGCGAGGCCGATCGGCCGCATCATCAGCCGGCCGCTCGGGCTTGTCGAAGACGACATCCTAACGAAGGTTCTGTCGTTCCTACCCGATCACGATTCCGCAGGATCAACTCTCGCTTATGCCGATGTTGTCGTTGCCGGAGGCCTGGGCCTGGGTTCGTCCGAGAATTTTCGACTTGCGCGCCAGCTCGCCGCCGTGCTTGGGGGGGATTTTGGTTGCTCGCGGCCGCTGGTGCAAAAGGGTTGGGTCACCTCTGACCGGCAGATCGGCCAGACTGGCAAGACTATCCGCCCAAAGCTGTACATCGCCGCCGGGATCTCCGGAGCTGTTCAGCATCGAGTTGGTGTCGAAGGCGCCGACCTGATTGTCGCCATCAACACTGATAGGAACGCGCCTATTTTTGATTTCGCGCACTTGGGCATCGTTACCGACGCAATCCAATTTCTGCCGGCCTTGACCGCTGCGTTCCGTGCCCGGCTGTCATTACGCTCGCGCGACAAGGTCGCGAGTTCAGACAAGGAGAGCCCTCGTGGTCACAGAAAGATTTGACACCATCGTCGTCGGTGCAGGCATGGCCGGCAATGCGGCAGCGCTGATGCTTGCCAAACGCGGCCTGAAGGTCCTCCAGCTCGAGCGCGGCGAATATCCGGGGTCGAAGAACGTGCAGGGTGCGATCCTCTATGCCGATATGCTGGAGCCGCTGATCCCCAATTTTCGTGAGGATGCGCCGCTAGAGAGGCATCTGATCGAACAGCGCTTCTGGATGATGGATGACCGTTCGCACACAGGCCTGCACTACCGCTCCGACGACTTCAACGAGGAGAAGCCCAACCGCTATACTATCATCCGCGCACAGTTCGACAGGTGGTTCTCGCAGAAGGTCCGCGAAGCGGGCGCCACGGTACTATGCGAAACAACAGCCACCGCGCTTGTGCAGGATGCCGAGGGCAAGGTGATAGGCGTGCGGACTGACCGCGCCGACGGGGAGGTCCATGCGGACACCATCGTCCTTGCGGAAGGTGTCAACGGCCTCCTTGGCACGCGAGCCGGCCTGCGCAAGCGGCCGGCACCGGACTCGGTAGCACTCGCCGTGAAGGAGATGCACTTTCTGCCCCGCGAGACCATCGAGGCCCGCTTCAATATTAAGGGCGATGAGGGCGTCGTCATCGAAGCAGCGGGGACCATCTCCTGCGGCATGACGGGCTTGGGCTTCATCTACGCCAACAAGGAATGCATTTCGCTCGGCATCGGCTGCCTCGTCGCGGACTTCCAGCGCTCTGGCGAAACGCCGTATGGTCTGCTTGATCGATTCAAGCGCCATCCTTCCGTCGCACCGCTGATCGACGGTTCGGAGGTAAAGGAATACGCCGCGCATCTCATTCCGGAGGGTGGCTTTAAGGCTATCCCGCAGCTCTATGGCGAGGGTTGGGTCGTGGTGGGCGACGCCGCTCAGTTCAATAACTCTATTCATCGCGAAGGCTCTAATCTCGCAATGACATCAGGGCGGATCGCCGCCGAGGCGATCATCCAGATCAAGTCGCGCGGCGACCCGATGACAGGGAGGAACCTGTCGCTTTATGAAACGATACTGAACCAGTCGTTCGTCATCAAGGATCTAAGGAAGTACAAGGATATGCCGGCGCTGTTGCACACCCACTCGCAAAACTTCTTTCTGACCTATCCAGAGCTCGTCTCGAAATCGCTACAAAACTTCTTGCGAGTCGACGGGACATTGAAAGCCGAAAAGGAAGCGGCGTCATTAAGATCCTTCGTCAAGGCGCGCTCGTGGACTGGGCTACTCGCCGACGCCGTCCGGCTTGCGCGCGCTTGGCGCTAAGCAGTCTGTCACATCACACTGAGGGGCAAACAATGTCGACCGAGCCAGCCGTGCGTGTTGAAGACCGGCTATTCCACAATCGCTACCTGATCGACCCCGAGCGGGCACACATCAAGGTGCGGCCCCACATAACGCCGTCCCTGGAGCTCGTGCGCATGCTGAGCGCCTGCCCGGCTCACTGCTATACGGCTAATGAGAAGCACCAGATCGAAATCACTGTCGATGGCTGCATGGAGTGCGGCACTTGCCGAGCAGTCTGCGAGCCGCGTGGCGACATCGAGTGGAACTATCCGCGAGGCGGCTACGGCGTGCTGTTCAAGTTCGGTTAATCGACTTTGCTCACGCTGGCGGCGCGGCGTCTATAGCCGTACGTTCGAGCTGCTAATTCGAGCTAGATCGTCCGCAATGACCACGACTACGTCGGCGATGTTGCCCTGCAGAGCCCGTGATTGCCTTCCGGCCTATCGAGGCAATTTGTGCGTCCTCCCACCGGGGTGTTACAAGCGGGGCGCGTACTGAGTAAAGGTCTGCATTTTCCGGACAGCGGCTGCCGACCGGCGACGGGCCTTGGCTTAGCCGTCGCCACGTGAGGCTATACTGCCATGTGCGTCGCGATTATGTTGCAGCGCTATCAGACTTGCGTAGTCTGAGCGAGCGAAGCTTCATTGTCGCGGTCAGCTTCTTCGGCTTCGCCGGGCGAGTATTCTGGAGGAGGGAAATGCCACTCCTGAACCGCTTAACCGATCAACCTCTGTCATCACGCATTCCCCTGGTCAGTGTTCTGAAGAGAGTGGTTGATAGCCACTTCAGCCGCTAGCGCCGCGCGCCTGGCCCTCGGCAGTCCGGGGAGAAGGCGACCGCAATGCCGAGCCAGCCGGCGCGCTCAGCAGCAAAAACAGGGCTCTATTAGCTTCATATTTAGCGGCCAGTCGGCTGCGTCTCAACCCCGACATGACCAGCGTGCCCTTATCGGTTGAGAGCGACCATGACCAGCTTCTGCCGCGGCGCCTGAGCGAAATCTCATAATAGGAAAACAGGTCGGACATTCGAGAATCATGTGGTCTGCGCGCGATGAACTTTGAGCCTTGTCCGCTTCGCCGCGCGTCCTCCGCGGACTGAACCCCCGGAAGCGTGTTGCGGGCCTGCTGAACGGTTCATTCGGCAGCTTGCATATCTTTTGCGAGGAAAATCATCAATAAGTGCTCATACGACGCCGTAAATCGTCCGAACCGCCGGTTGCACTCGCCTCGCTCCCGGTGCACCGCTTTTGCGGCGTTTGCTATCGTGTGAGATACCCGCAAGGAGGCATTTTTGTCATATTTGCAGGCGGCGGACCAGTCGACGTTTTCCAGTTCGTCCGCCGGCGCTATCATTTCGGCCGATGTTTCGGAGCCGAACGTGTTGGACGCAACGACGACTGCTCTTCTTCGCGCCTTGCTTGACGAAGTCTGCCAGGGCTTGCCCGGCAGCGAAATTGGTCTGCGCGCCCATGTGGCGTCCAAGATGCTGGCAGCGGCCAGCATGGGTGAGAAGAGGGCGGACCAGCTTAGACAAGTGGCCCGGGAGGCGCTTCGATCAGCCCCAACGATGTGGCGGCAAGCCTGACCGGTCCTGGGATGACGTGCCAGAATACAAGGTTCATGGTCATTGTCGGCGAGCCGTAAGACACCGCCCATAGCCAAGGCCCGATATCGGCTTTGCTTGACACCAATGGATTTAAGAGCCTCCAAGGGCGTCCTCCAGGATGGCTTTCAGGCGCGCTGCTCCCTTCATCAGTTCGCGATCGAGGTCGTGTTTAACTGCGGACACGTAATCGGTTCCGAGCTCGACCGGGTGGCTGGCGTCGTTGTGATCAGGCGTGCCAGGCGGGAGTACCTGATAGGCCTTTATTCCAAGGGCATGGGTGTCGTTGGCCCAGGCGGCAATACGCGCTTCATCATAGGGAGGCGCCTCGGCGGCCGGCAACGGCGCCGCATCGAGAGCGTCGGCATAGTTTCCCCAGGAATATGCCTGGAGGTCGATCAGCGAATCGTCCCACATGCTGTGAAACGTCGATGACCGCGTGTACGGCGCTCCGTCGGAGCGCTTGGTCCGCAAGATCACGTGGAGCTTGTTGCCGCCGTGGTCGCCGTTGCTCTCGCTTGTGTGTAACGGCTGCTCCAAATCGCCAGCTAAATGAACGACGAGCTTGAGTGCGCGCAGCCTGTCGTCCTTGCTGCGCGACCGGTCTTTCAGGATCGCAACCGCCGCCGGCAAACCCTGGATGATACAGGTCCCCTGATCGTTCTGGGCCTGGCAATCGAGGGACGCATCATACGCGGGGCGTGAGATGTCGATATCGACGAAGTGCCAACGGTATGTGCCCTTGCCTTCCGGCGTGAATTTGTAGTCGTCAGCCCAATTGGAGATCGAGGCCAGCGAGGCTTCGCCGATCAGCTTTTTGAGTTCAGTTTGCGCGATTGCCGTGAGGTGCCGCTGAGCCAGTTCCGCAATGATGGAATGGCCGAGTTGCCCCCAGGCTAAGGCGGAAGAAGAGGCCGTGCAGGCACCCAGCAGCACAGCGCACAGGGGAATGACGACGCTAAGCTGTCTCACGCATTTCTCCATCATCGTATAGATAACTGCCCTGACGATATGCTTCGCAATCGGCTTGTGATCCATCGGGCCGCACACTTTATCCGTCGAGCCAACGGCGCGTTCCCGCGTTCTCCGAGGTAGGTCCACCGCGCTAGCGGGAGCGACGCTCGTTTCGGGTGCGGCGCGATCGCCGCCGCAAGCCTCTTTGGACCAGAGCGATGACGTAGATGCCCCAAATGATCAGCATGCCGCCAAACCATCCTGTTCTCCTGCTGGCAGCATCGCGCTAGGGCACGTTGACGGGGGGCATAGCTGCCGTCGGCAGCGGCACGAATCCGCGCCGCGGCAGCCCGCCGGCCGCCATGACAATCGCAACGGCTACAACAAGAATGAGCGAGGCACGCATGACATCGACAGTACTCCGACTCTTGCATCGCAATTATGAAGCCGCTCACATCCCGCCCGGCACGCCATCCGTCCATGATGATCGGCTGCTGACGTGGTGGCCGTTCTAAGCGTCAGTCCTAACGCAAATTCGCGCTGAAACACTGCTCACCTGAGACATCGGGCGCTCGAAACCTTCGATCTTCGGTTGCAGACGCCGCAACTCGACGTCAAAAATCGGTTTAAGATTACACGCTGCCGATGAGGCCCGAAAGCAAGGAACGCAACTAAAGCGTTGCGCTCGGATTTAGACGATAATCGTGCGCACTTTCGACATGGGCCGCGTGCATCATGGCCGCGCCAGCTTAGCGCTCGGCGTCGCTCGTCCCGCTCAATTTGGATCGCCTTGATGCATCTCAAGCCGTCACCTTGAAATCCATTGCAGGATGAGGGTGTAGCCGAGCCACCTGCCAGCCAGGGCGCTGAGGTTATGGCCCCGGACTCCTAGGCACTCCGGGGCCGCCTTTTTTTGGGCTGTACTGTTCCGCCATTGCTGAACGAGGTCCCCTGGACATCTGCACCCCCAGCTTATTTCGACCGCATGAATGAAAGCTGGTGGTGTTTCGTGAGGCGGGAAGGGAGTGGAGATTGCCGTCGCCATAGCGTCAACGCCCGTCCGGCCTCCGTTGCCAGACGAGCCAGGGCTTGCGAAACGCCTCCTGAAGGAAGCTGCGGCGCGGTGGGAGGCGCGCGTGACCTTGAGTTCCTCTGCCGCGCGCGACTTTGAGGCGAACTGCTCGGTTCGACCTGATCGTTCAATCAGCCGCTGAGCCGTCAGAAAGCCGCCAAATCAATCTTGAAGGCCATTACGACGAGGAGAGAGATCAAAAGGCCTGCTCCGCAAAATATACCAAGGATCTTGAGAGTATCGTCCTCGACTGGAGTTCTAACCGTGCGGGAAACAACCCTCGCAATTTGTGTGATCATCCTTCAACCCCAAAAAACTAAGGCAGATGAAAAGCAATTGAGACCGGCGATAGCGTGACGCATTGAACGCATGAGCCTGCTCTGCCTGGACCAGATGTCTGGGTGGCGGCTTTGATTTCAGATCGTTTTCATATGCCAGCAAAAGTGTTGTTGAAACGATACGTCCATTGTCGTCTCGTATTGGCCCGCAGAGGTTACGCCTAATAGCCTTGGATGCCCATTGGCATTTTCGAGCTTTGCCTTGGCTGCACCTTTTCTCGAACGCGCTGCGGCCGCCGGCCTATCCAACAAACGAGCCGGCTTACGGTGAACGTCTCCAGAGCGCGCGATTTGCGCCGGCACGCTCGGTCTTGGCTGGAGCGCCTCGCTCAATTTTTGAGTTGGGCTCACTCGCGAGGGACAAATTTTGACTAACCGGATCATTATTCCTGTTCCCTATGTTGTGCCGATGGCAGAAGACGTGGAGAAAGTTGATGTTTTCCAAGTTGAAGTTGCGGATCGGCGGCCGCCTCGCAGCCGGTTTTATTGCTGTGTGCGCGATCATCGCAGTCTCCGTGGGATATACCGTGATGGCCGTGAGTGGCGTCTCCCGCACCGTGGACGAGATGGTGGCTGTGCGGACGCCCGTTGCGATCGCCAGCACCGAGCTGGTGGGACACGTCCCCGCGACGCTGTCGGCCCTGCGCGGTTACATTCTCAGCGGCAATTCACAAGGCAAGCTCGACCGCGCCGCCCTTTGGAATGAAAGCGAGACGATCCTTGCCACCCTGGACGAGATGTCGGCCCACTTCTCCAGTGCCGACCAGAAAAGCTGGGCCGAAGCCAAGAGGTTGCTCGCCGAATTCCGCGCCGCCGAGGACAGGGCCGAAGCGATCGCGTTTACACCTGAGGCCTATCCGGCCACCAAAGTGATGGTGGCTGAAGTCGGACCGGCCGCCGATACAATTTTTAACGAGACGACTCGCATGATCGACGAGGAGGAGGGCCTTGAGGCGACAGCGGAACGCAAAAGGCTGCTCAAGACAATGGCAGACACAAGGGGGAACTTTGCGGCCGCCACCTCGCTCCTGCGCATGTACCTGATATCGGGCAAGAAGGCCGACAAGATGAAGTGCTTCAAGCCCTGGGAGCTGTTCGAAAGGGGGCTGGCTGACGTAACTTCCCAGGCGGCGCTTCTCACCCCTTCGCAACAGGACTCTCTTGCCAAGATTGGCAAGGCTCACAGCACCATCCAACCCCTTTACGAGAAGATCTTCGCGCTTCGCGATTCCCCGGGATGGAACGTACCGGGCGATATTCTTGCCACGGAAGCCGCCCCTCGGGCCTTAAGGGTTCTCGACCTGATCGAAGGACCCAAATCAGACGACGGCACCAGATCCGGAGGCCTCAAGTCAGCTCAGAAGGCCTTGCTTGCGGATGGCGCCCATCGCATCCAGGCTGATTTGTCGCGCCTTGCCCTGGTCCTTTGGATCCTGCTCGCGACCGGTCTTGGGGCTGGCGCGGCCATTGCGCTACTCACTGGCCGGGCGATCGCGCGCCCAATCCGCGGAATGACAGCGGCCATGGGAAGGCTCGCTGGCGGCGACACGTCGATTGCGGTACCAGGACTTGGCAAGACAGATGAAATCGGGGAAATGGCCGAAGCCGTCCAGGTCTTCAAGGACAACATGCTCGAGACGGCTCGGCTGCGCACCGAGCAGGCGCAGGCCGAGGCGCGCGCCGCAGCTCAACACCAGGCCGAACTGCACCGGCTCGCAAGCCACTTCGAAAAAGCCGTCGGAGAGATCATCGAAACGCTTTCGTCTTCCTCGACGGAGTTGGAGGCAGCCGCAAGCACGCTGAGCCGAACCGCCGAAAGCACCCAGCAGCGATCCACGGTGGTGTCCGTGACCGCAGGCGAAGCCTCCGTGAACGTGCAGTCAATCGCGTCTGCAACGGAGGAGATGGGAGCCTCGATGTCGGAGATCGCGCGGCAAGTTCAGGACGCCACGCGCATTGCAGGAAGCGCTGTTCGGCAGGCCCACGACACCAACGACGGCGTGAACCGGCTGTCAAACGCCGCAACACGAATCGGCGACATCGTCGCTCTCATCGACGGTATTGCGGGTCAGACCAACCTGTTGGCCCTGAACGCCACCATTGAAGCCGCGCGCGCCGGTGAGGCCGGGCGCGGATTTGCGGTCGTCGCGGCGGAGGTCAAGGCTTTGGCCCAGCAGACCGCAAAGGCGACCGGCGAGATCACGCACCAGGTCGGCGGCATTCAGGCCGTGACAAAGGAGCTCGTGCTCGCGATGCAGAGCATTAGCGGCACCATCAGCCGCATCTCGGAATCCTCTTCGGTCATCGCCTCTGCCATCGAACAACAGGGCGCCGCAACGCAGGAAATTTCCCGGAATATTCAAAAGGCGGCACAAGGAACGCATCAGATCGCATCGAGCATCACAGACGTGAAGCAGGATGCCTCAGAGACCGGTTCGGCTTCGAACCAGTTGCTGGCCTCCGCGCAAACGCTCTCAGCCGATAGCGCCCGGCTTAGAAGCGAGGTGGCACAGTTCCTGATGATGGTGCGTGCGGCCTGAGAAGCGTGGAAGGTGCTTTGATGAACAGTCTCTTCAAGCCTGCGCAAGATGAGGATTTCGGCGCCAACGTGATCGCATTTCCGCTCCATAGGGCGACGCACCCGGTCGCCGATGCACGACGCTACGGCGGGAGCTTGCGGCAAAACATCGAAGCCTTGAAAGGTCATCTGAGGACTCTCGAACAGGTGGTGCTCGTTCTCGAGGACCCGCAGGAGCGGCAGAGGCTGAAGTGCAGGATCGACTCCCAAGCCGCTCTGCTCTCGCAAAGGCTCGACCAATTGGCCGCGTTCGATCGCCTTTTACAGGTCTGTTGCGGGCAATGACGCAAATGCGCGTGAATGCCGCTTGCTCCGTCTTCGGTTTGGCGGGACGTTGCGCCCCTTTCGCTTCTTTCCCGCGCCGTAGACAAGGCCCGGCTCGCTGGATGCGCGCCTGCAGCGGCTCGAGATCGCTCGCTTGCCTGCCGGCACTGAGCCGCTCAGCGGCTCCTCTGGATAAGCCCAAGCCTCGTAAGCGGCCGGATGCTCCTTTTTTGCAAAATCCGAATTATGGCCCTTACCCAACCTTACCCAAACTCGGTTTCAAAAACCGCTTAGCCCGTTACAATGGCGCATAGCCTTCGCCTACTGCGGCCTCTGCTAGAGGAGGGGGCGCGTGGTTTGCGGGCCAAAGAGCCCATCGGAGGGAATCATGCCAAGGAGACTAGCCGCTGTTTGCGGTCATTCGGCTCGTTTTTTCAAAAATGCTTTCATTTGCTCTATCGTTTTGGCCGGGGCGACACTGGCTGCCAGCCAGGCCAACGCAGACGACGTCAACTGGCGGCAATTCGAAGGCACGTCCATTGTCTGGGCCTACGATATTCACCCCTATGCAGACGCCGTCGCGGCCCAATTGCCGGAGTTCGAGAAGCTCACCGGCATCAAAGTGACGCCGGAGCTTTATCCGGACGACGCCTATTGGAATAAGCTGACGATCCAGCTCAGCACGAAATCGCCAAGCTGGGACGTTGTCGGCACGGGCATCCAGCCCGCCTGGGATCTGGCCCCGGGCCAGCTGCTCGAGCCGCTCGACCGCTATCTGAACGATCCAAAACTCACCTCGGCAGCCTACGACTACAAGGATTTCTTCCCGGCCTTGCGCGATGCGCTGACATGGAAGGTGAAGGATGGTCAGATCGAGCCCGGAAGCGGCCAGGTCTGGGCGATCCCTCATGGCTTTGAGAACATCCAGCTGTTCTATCGCAAGGATGTCCTGGACAAGCATGGCATCAAAGTCCCGAGCACCCCGCCGGAAATGTCGGCGGCTTGCGAGAAGCTCAAAGCCGCCGATCCCACCATCACGCCTCTCGGCGTTCGCGGCGTAAGGTTCTGGAGCAGCATCCACACGGCTGCGATCTCGATTGCGAGGTCCTATGGCGTGCACGACTTCGTCGTCAAGGACGGCAAGCTCGAGACGGGCCTGGACTCGCCCGAGTCGATCGCCTTCCACAAAGACTATGTCGACATGATCAAGAAATGCGCCGCGCCCTCCTTCGCCAACGACAATTGGTACCAGGTGGTCGAAGGGATCAATTCAGGGCGGACCGCCATGGCGATCGATTCCAACATGTTCGGTTTCTGGAACGACGTCGCCGGCAAGCCTGCGTCGGGCAAGATCGCCTTCGCGCCGCCCTTGCGTGCACCGAACGGCAAGAACTTCGAATCCAACATCTGGATCTGGTCTCTGGCCATGAACGCCGCTTCCCAGAAAAAGGGCGCGGCCTGGCTCTTCATCCAGTGGGCGACCTCCAAGCAGGTCGAGCTGAACGGTGCCGTTGCGGGCAAGCTCGTCAACTCTCCGCGCGCATCGACCTGGAGCGACAAGGCCTGGCTCGAATACGCCGCAAAGCCTGAATTCAACAACTTTGTCGAGACGTTCAAGACGGTGCAGGACAGGGCGCAACTCGCTTTTACGGCCCGCGTCGGCTTCGCCGAGGCGATGAACGCCTGGGCGGTCGCGATGCAGAAGATGGTCAACGGCGCGGACGTCAAGGCAACGCTGACCGACCTTGCTTCCGAGATCCGCTCGGCGATGTGAACTGCCAAAGGAGCGGCAGGCCCGCCTGCCGCTCCCCTTTGAAGTTCGAAATCACTTGAAATGAACGTCAGGATCAGACGCAACCGTGACGCTGCAGTCTTCAATAAGCCAACTCGCCTCGGCGCAAGACGGCCTCGCCAAGAGAGCCGGCCGGCCGCGCCTTGACTGGTGGAGCATCGCCGCGATTGCGCCGGCGGTCTTGATCCTTCTTGGCTTTCTCTTCCTGTTCTTCTACGGCGTGTTTCAGTCCCTGACGGATCTTAAATTCGGCCGGCCGTTGGTTCACTTCACGGGCCTTGCCAATTACGCCGCCTTGATCAAGACAGACGATTTCTGGAACAGCGTCCGGGCTACGCTCGTCTACGCAGGATCAGCAGTCCTCGCCGAAGCCCTGCTCGGCCTTGCGCTTGCCAAGCTGTTCGCCACCGAGGTGTTCCTTGCCCGCGTGATGCGGCCGGTCATTTTGTTGCCGCTCGTGCTTCCGCCGATGAGCGTTGCCTTGATATGGACGACAATGATGGATCCGCAGAGCGGCATCCTGAACTATCTGCTGTCCCTTTCAGGAATCGGGCGGTTCGCATGGATTTCCGATCCCGCGACGGCGATGATCTCGCTCGTCCTGATCGACGTTTGGACCTACACGCCGTTTTTCACGCTGATCATTTTCGCCGGCCTTCAGGGCATCAACGAGGAGATCAGGGAGGCCGCGCGCGTCAACGGTGCAAAGGGCTGGGCGACCTTCCTGCACATCGAGCTGCCGTTGATCGCCCCATACATCCTTATCGCTGCGGTCTTCCGCCTGATCGAATCTCTCAATCAATTCGACATCATCTTCGGAACGACGCAAGGCGGCCCCGGCAACAGCACCTCCGTTCTTTCCGTGCGCGCCTACATCACCGCCTTCCAGAATCTCGCCTTCGGCCGCGGCGCCGCCCTCATGGTCGTCAACTGGATTGTCATTCGGCCCTTTAATTGCGGTTTGTTGTCAAGCTCACATTTTTGAACTCTCCAACAGCAAGGTGGTAGCGCTCGTGCCGTCGCAGCTGGTCAGGGTTGCGGAGACGGCTCGGGCGCGGGTGATACATGGTTTGCTGGCCAGGCATGGGATCGCTCGGACCGGTTGACGTCGTCGCTGGGGTCATGGTCCTTTCCGAGGTCGCGTAGCGCCTCATGATGATGTCCGGGTCGGGTGCCTCAACGTCTGCAGCGGAGTACGGTCAAGCCGCCACCAGCCGAATGAACGAGGTCGCCACAACACCGTCCCAGCGGGACATCGCCAGTCCGGCGGACCGGACCAGGAACTTCACAAAATCGTATCAGGCTTCCTTCGCCTGGCCCCAGTCGAACGATGTGCCGTCTACCCAGATACAGTGAAGAACTAGGGCGATCTTCCGCGCGATAGCAACCTTTGCCTTTCTCATGCCAATCCGCTTGGCAAGCTTAATTCCCCAAGCCTTGAGAGAAGACCATTTCTTCGTCCGATAAAGCAGAACTGTCGCCGCTTCGAACAGGTAAGTTCGGAGAAGACGGTCGCCCCATCGGGATATCTTTCCATTGATATCCGTTTCGCCAGACTGACTGCGCCGCGGTGTAAGACCCAGATAGGCGCCGACGCTCGATGCTGATCGGAATCGCGATGGGTCATCGATCGTATGTCGGAACGTCAAGGCAGTCACCACACCAACCCCAGGAACCGTCATTAAGCGACGCGTCGTCTCATCCGACCTCGCAAGCTGTCGGACTTCATCGTCGAACTTGCTTTGCTGCTTGCAGATCTGCTCGTGGATCGACAGAAGCGGCGCGATCACACCGAGGAGCTGATGACCGTCAGCCAACAGGTCACGGACCAGATTGCGGAATTGCAGGCCTATCGCGCGTGGAAACAGCAGCCCGGATTCTTTGATCAGGCTACGGACCTGGTTTTCGATATCTCGACGAATGGCCACGAGCCGGGATCTCGCGACGAGTATCGCGCGAATCTTCTGACTTTCCTGGCTCTTGACTTTGACTTCTCGATACCAGCCAACTCGCACCAGTTCGGCCAGACCTCGAGCATCATTCTGATCGCTCTTGTTCATGCGTACCGACAAGGCCGCGTGGGCATGCCGAGCGTCGATGCAAACCACCGGAAGATCGACCCTGCGAAGTTCATGCCACAGCCAACTCGCCATCGCGCCGGTCTCAAAGCCGATGCGTTCCGCCTGTGGCGCCCGCTTGCAAAGCAGTGCCGCGAGCGCCCCCGGGTCGGACTTGGCCTTCCCTTCGAACAAGACCTCGCCCGCTTCATTGACCACGCACACCGAAGTTTCTTTTTGCGAGACATCGAGTCCGACATATTGCTTCATGACAGGTTCTCCGAATCGGTTGATTGCGAGAGCTCGATTCTAATGGAGCTTTTCGTGCCACGAGCGCTGACCGCAATTACGTCATCGTCTGCAATATTGGCTCTGACTCACTTTTGATGCAGTTTGGGAGATGTCTGGCGCTTTGATTGGGGGAGAATCAGCGCGATGCAGCAAGCACTCCACCGCTCCAGTCTGGTGCCGCGTGGGTTTGTTGTAGAGAGTGCGTACTACGAGGGTGATAAGGCCATTGTTGTGGTCCGGGCGTCCGGAAGCGTTGGTCTGTGCCCATCGTGCGGAACGGTTTCGCGACGTGTCCATAGCCGCTATCGACGCCGCGTGACCGATCTTCCACTCGCGGGGCGGATCGTCCAGCTCCTGGTAATCGCCCGCCGCTTCCGCTGCGATGCCGTCCTGTGCGGGCGCCAAATCTTCACTGAGCGCTTCGCCGAGGGGATACTGGCTCCATCAGCGCGACGCACGGCGAGGCTGGACTCTATTGTCCATCACCTCGGTCTGGCGCTTGGTGGTCGACCGGCGGCAGGCTTCGCAAAACGGCTGATGCTGCCGGTGAGCAAAGACACGCTCCTGCGCGTGGTCCGACGTCGTAGCCGTCCGCCGGCCGACCCGCTCAGGGTTATCGGCATTGATGATTGGGCCTGGCGGCGCAATCACCGATACGCCAGCATCATCTGCAACCTGGAAAAGCGTCGGATTGTCACGCTACTGCCGGATCGGGAGCCCGCAACCGCCCAAGCGTGGCTCGCTGCGCACCCCACGATCGCGATCGTCGCCCGTGACCGTGGTGGAGGATATGGCGAAGCCGCAGCAAAGGCCTTGCCGCACGCGGTGCAGGTGGCAGATCGTTGGCATCTGATGGAGAACGCCAGTCGAGCCTTTCTCGACGCCGTCCGCAAATCGATGCGACCGATACGCACCGTGATTGGCGCGACGACGATCGATCCCAAGCTGCTCACAGCCGCCGAGCGCCTCCAATATGAGGGCTATCTGCGCCGCGAGGAGACCAATGCAGCCATCCTGGCTCTGTCGAAGAACGGCATACCGATCAAGCAGATCGTGCGCCGGACTGGCCATAGTAGGAAGCTGGTGCGGCAGGTCATCCGCGGCGAACGACATGATGTCTTCCGGACCCGGCAGAGCTCACTCGATCAGCATCTGCCATGGCTCGACGACCAGTGGGCGGCCGGCTGTCGAAACGGCGCTGAACTTTGGCGCCGCCTGGCGGCCCGTGGCTTCCGAGGCTCGCTCCGCGTCATCAGCGAGTGGGCGACCCGTAGACGACGGGCTGAAAAGGCCGACGTAGAAAACCTGAAGCGGATTCCGTCAGCCAGAACGATCGCACGCCTCATGACAGTCGGGCGGGATGTACTCACGAAAGCGGAGACCGTCACGGTCGCGGCGATCGAAGCTGGCGTACCAACCCTGGTCGAGGCGCGCGAGATCATCGCTGAATTCCACTTGATGATCCGGCGCAAAACTGAGGAGGGGCTCATCCCATGGATCGAGCGCGCCCGCGCCAGTCTCGTCGCCTCGTTCGCCAGCGGCGTTGCGAAAGATGAAGCGGCGGTTAGGGCCGCAATCACTTCGCTCTGGTCCAACGGACAAACTGAAGGTCAGATCACGCGCCTCAAGCTCGTCAAACGTCAAATGTACGGTCGCGGGAAAATCGATCTGCTTCAAGCTAGACTAATCGGCGCAGAATAATCGGAGCTGCACCAAAAATGCGTCAGAGCCAAATTTGCAAGCCGATTGACACCGTCGGCTGAATGGGGCGCAGCGAAGAAGGACCTGCCTATAGACACAAAAATCGCCGAGACAATCGAGGCTCACATAAAGGGCTTGGCGATCCTGTCAGAGCACAGCTGAACGCTCGGCTCTCGCGAAGTTCTTCTTTTGAAGGTTCGCATGCACCCGCGTTTAGTCTAGCGGACTGGAATTGCAATTGGCGGGGCGATCCGTGCCCGAGCTTGGTTATAGACCTCAACCACGCCCGGCATGGCGACGCTGACGGCCATGCCGAACGGAACCTGCTCGTCTATCTTGCTGCCTCGGTCAGGCTCACGCTGGATGATGAGCTCGATTTCGGAATCCTCCGTCAAAGCTGGCGCCTTGTCTCCCACCCAGCGGCGGGAGAAAACAGTTCCCTTGCTCGCCTGGTTGAGATCGGGCTGCGTCTTCGACGGTTGGACGCGAAACTCGTCGATCTCGTCTGAACCCGCTAACAGCGAGAGCTTCACTGAGCGATACGATTGCCGGCCAGGATGCACAGGTGTGAACCACGCCAGCGTCGCAGTGATCGAGTGCGGGAGAGATTGGCCACTCATGCAAGCCGGCAACGGAACGGCAATGGAGCGTCTCGTTTCCTGCGCGAGCGTTCCGACCGCCCAGAACGTCGCTCTGTCCGAAGCGCAATAGATCGCATCTTCTGGACTGACGACGCCGTAGCCCAGAAAGCGGCGGATATTGTCCTTCTGGCGGACGAATTGCCTCGGATCAGCTGGACCTAGCACGCTCTTGATGAGCTCGGCACTGTCTTCGGGCCACGAGGCCGTATGCACCAAGAGCGCTTTGAGCAGGGCAGCGCGCTGGTGATGGGGCAGCGACAGAAAGTCCTGCCCGTACGTGATTTCCAACGCATCGTGAATTCTATGAGCCGTTCTGGAGGCCAGAGCTGCTGCGGCGCTCGTGCCGGACGTGTAATGCTCCCAATTGCTGCCGCCCTCGCGCGGAGGAGCGGCAACCTTGAGCCCATGTGGTCGAGCCGGTCCACTTGGCCTCACAGCAAGTGCCGTTCCACTTGCGACCATCATCAAATGCTCCCGAGAGCCAGGCATCAAGATATCGGGTTTGACACCGTTCGCAAATCCTGGACCCAATCCGCTTGATGGGTTGGTGATGATCATCGGGTGATAGGGATCGACCCTGCCTCTGGCACTGCGTCGATCGGCTGCACTAACCGCGTCGATATTGGCAGAGCCCACCGTAATTCCATTCACTGTTTCGGATGGTGAAAGGAGCCGACGAGACGTAATCAGTCGCGACAGCGCCGAGAGCGTATGTCGGGCGCGATCGGGCTGGTCCGTTGCTTCATATGCAGCCATCGTCGAGACAGACGATATCTCGAAGGGGCTGGGGTGGTTGCCGGCACTTACACAGAACAGAATTCCGTATTGATGCGCCAATCTGTCGAGCAACCTGGCCCAGGGCGAAAGCCGCCCATGGAACGGCTTCCGCAGGTTGCCGAGCGACAGATTGACAATGACGACTGACGGCGCCGTGGGATCGTCGTTACGCCGCATCGAGACCACCGCCTGATAGACCAGATCGACGATCAGCCGGTCATTGGGAAATTGATCGGCCGCCCCCAATAGCGGTATGCAATGGATCCGGCGCGCCAACGGAGGCTCGTTCGTGTTCCGATCGCCATGCACAATCAAAGAGGCCATAGCCGTGCCATGGGCCCGCTCGGCGACCACCGCGGCGCTCTCCAGATCAAATTGATCGTCGACATTCATGCGATCACGAAGCAGCGGATGCTGGGAAACAGGCACGCCATCCAGCAAGGCTAAAATCGGTTGGTCTGCAGAAGGAAGCGGACCCTGGCCACCTTGGAGCCGAGTAGCGTCATCCACTTGCACCGGCGCAATGATACTCTGTGGCCGGATGTGCATGACAGGATCCATGCCGCTCAGTCCGCCCACGGAGCGCTCCGTAATTCCGCGGAGAGCAGCAACGGGCAGGTTCGCCAGCAGCGCATGATAAGCGATACCGGGGATGCGGCATTGCGAGACGAGAGTGCCGCCGACCGCTCTAATCTCATTGACAACTGCTTGTTCGTTCGACGCCGCCATGTCCTCCGATGATCGAAATACAAGCTCGACCTCAATAGGAAGAATCTCGTCATCTCCCATGAATTCGATCTCGTGCACAAGGATCTCTCGGTCGCCCTCTTGAACGCGATCCGCAGGTCCCCACACCCTGATATCACGGAGCGTTGCAAAGACATCTCGCCAGGGCGCGAACCCCTCGCCAATTGCTTGCCCGGAGATCCACCTCGTCCAGAGTGATAGGATGTTCCGCAAAGCCGTGACATCTGGCACAAGAAGATAGGCCTCAGGCGACTTGTCTTTCTCGTCGGCCTCGAGCTCCTCTTCATCTATGAGCTCCAGACCCGGAACTCTTCGGATCGCGTTTGCAAAGTTAGCAACTGCTCCCCGAACCTCGAAGACCAGCAGCCGCTCCGGCGCGAGCGAGGAGGGGTCTGCACGCAAAGTCAGTCCTGCAGGGTCTCGACCTAGAACTTGTTCGAGGCGCCTGAAGCGAGGACCGAACGCTGCATTCTGTGCAGCAGGAGTGAATTTAGCTGGTCTGGGGACCGGCTGCGGTCTGCCTTTTGGCCTTGCCGACTGATTGCCCGGCATTAGCCGCAGCAGGGGCTTGGTTGGATCGGCCGCCATGGAGGTTCTCTGGCTTTACTCTCGATGACCAAAATTCGAGTTCTGTCCGGATTGCAGAATCAATCGAGATGTCACCAAGGCCAAGAATTTGCCGGCGTCGCACGTTTTGGCAAAAATCAAGCACTTCAGCATAGGAGGTTGCATCGATTGTCTGTGCGAGGTCGAAGGCGGACAGCGAGGGGCGCTCTGGCCAGCCGGTATAAATACGCTCTATGAAATGTGCAATTTGCGCAATTCGCGGAGCAGGAAATGCAATCTTCAGCTGGAAACGTCTCCACACAGCGCGATCAAGCAGTTCGGCATGATTGGTAGCAGCAATCGTGACAACGTAACTCGGAAGTTTATCGATTTGCATCAAGAGGAATGAAACGACGCGCTTGATTTCACCCGTTTCGTGATCATCCCCACGCTCTTTTCCGATCGCATCGAACTCGTCGAAGAATAATACGCAAGGCTGGGTTCGCGCATAGTCGAACAGCGCGCGAAGACGCGCGTTTGTTTCGCCTAGATAGCTTCCTACGAGCGCATCGTACCGCACCACGAAAAACGGCAGAGAGAGGCCCTCCGCAATGGCTTCTGCAAAGGAAGTTTTGCCGTTGCCTGGGGGGCCAGACAGGAGAACCCGATGCCGCGGCTCATATCCACTTGCCCGAAGCACGTCTGCCCGCACATGCTCCTCGATCAGCTGCATCCCTTCCGCGCGCGCAGGCAAGGGTAGAACCAGCTCGTCGAGTGATATGCGTGGCGCAACCTCTAAGATCGTGTCGCGTCCGGCAGCTTGCGGAGAACGCTGAGAGGCAACCAGACTCGGCGGCGTCACAGCAATCGTCTGCAGCGCTCGTTCCAGCCGATCGGCAAGAGCGTGATGGCTCTTAGCGCGTTCATCGGCAACCATGGCTTCCACCGCCGAGCGCATCATCGGCTTATCGCCGGCAACGCCGGCGCGCACGAGAGATATAAGTAAGTCGCTCTTGGCCATGACGGACAGCCTATTACAGGATTGCGGGCCCAGACTGCTAGAAATGGCGCCAACTTGTGAACAACTGGCCGGGGACCAGTGTTCCATGCCGAGCCGTTCACCATGCCTATCTGGCATGAATTAACATATTGAAAAGCTGCGACAAACCTAAGGGAGGAGGCAACTGGTGACCGGGCAAGGCCGTTTCCGCACGCCCCTCAGCCTGCTTGCCTATCGACCAAATTGCCTTGTCGGCGCCGCACGCGTCATAAGAAGCACTAAGGTTCAACTGATCACCCGACGGTAGAACGTCGCAGCGGTCGAACGGCCCAATCGGCGCTCAATGCGGTCAGCGGCGTCGTTCGACTGTTCCCTATTTGTTTCCATTTGTCAAGTCGCAGCCCTAGCCGGGCTCATTGGCAAAATGACGATCTCCGAGCGCGGCCGCCCCCCAAAGCGGTCAAAAGCACCGCCTCACAAGAGGAAGCGACGACCATAAATCGCCAAGATCGCCATCCAGCTGCGATCGGAAATGTCAGCTCTGCAGCCAAGCTAACGTCGCAGCCTCATTCGGCACAATCGCTCGGAAAAGCGCCGGCCGCCAGCCATTCGCTGGTTCACCGAATGAAGAGGTGCTGATCTTCTGCTTTAGAGTTCGCGCAACGACAACGTTTGGTTTCCCCGCGATCGAGGCCTTGAATGATGCCAAATAGCTTTGAGCTCTGCGAGAATATCTGGCATTGAGGCCAAGCCGGCTGAAATGTCGGCGCACGAGCTCACCTTCCTCTTGAGGCAGCCCGCTGCCATCATCGATATAGTAACTGACACTCACTCCTTGTTTTTTGAATGACAGGCTTGCTTCCAGGACGGGCGCATTGTTCGACGGTTCGACGCTCGGGTGAAGAAACAATCGTTGTCCAGTCGTCTTGGACTTTACCGCATTCGCCTTCTTGCGATTGCAGGGCGTACAGATCGGCACGAGGTTACGTGAGTGAAGCGAAAATTCAGGAAAACGAGCTTTCGGCAGGAAGTGATCCAGATCAGGATTGGTGTCGAGCGAGCAATACGGGCAGAGATCCAGGTCGGCAGCCGGCAGCGTATCTATCATTTTGGCGAGTAGCCGCTTTATGGCCGCGCTTCGTTTGTCGTAAGCCTCGATCAAAGCCGTCCGTTCGCTTGCCGTCGTCGCGATGGCTCCTAGCTGGTGAACATCCGGGCAGACTGCCTCGTACTTAACACAGGCCGCGCCGACCTCCTTCTGCATCGACTTTAGCGCGGCTCTGCGCGAGGGGGCGCTCACAGCTGCGAGGTCTGCGAACGAGGGAACCGCAGCGTCGTCGTAAGCTCCGATGCATCTCACGGTTCGCCTGCCCCGTCGTCAAGTCCGCCCTCAAGGGCGTAAAGATAAGATTGAGCCGGCACGCCAAGTGGAAATGGGAATAGCGCCTCTACCGCCTCGGCGCTGCCGTGCCTCTCGTAGAGCTCGCTCAGCACGTGAGTAAAATCGCGCTCAGGATCTGCAAGGCCGAGAACGCGACGCGACAACTCGCCGAGGTCTTCTCCGAAACTCTCGAAGGTCAACGCTTTGATTTCCGGCGTATCGGTGTTGTCGCGCCCGAATACCCGTACAGAACGGCTGGGGATTTGCTGCAGCAAAATAGGCGAGTGCGTCGCGATCACCGCATAGGAATCGAACTCGCGCAGCGTCTCGTTGAGAGCTGCGATGACGCTCGTAAGCAGGCCGGGATGCAGGTTTGTCTCGGGCTCATCAATCAAAAGAAGCGATCCTTCCTCGATAAAGCCGACAATATTGCTGAAGATTGCCGCCACCAGACGCTGACCAGCGCTCAGCTGGCGCACCGCCGCGCTGCGGATTGCATCGTCGTCCGTCGTCAACGCCTCTGCGCGCGCGGGATCCAATAGCGTCGAAAGAATACGCTGCAGGACATCCGTTCTTTCGCTTTGTACCACGGGCTCGAGAGCCTCGCTCAACATGCGATCGATTTCGTCGGCATTGATTGTGCCTTGCGGCGTACGAAGGCCGCAGTACTTGTAAGAAGCGCGAGAGCGATAGGCAACGCCAAGAAGACGGGGCGCACGGGCAGGCTCCCTCGGTAGCGGAAACTCGTCGAACGCATTGTACGAGATCGTGATCACTCTGCTGATGTCAGGCTGAGGCAAAATGTCCGATTGAGGCATACGCTGCCGTGTCTCTTCACTAAAGACTTGCGGAGGCATAACAGTAGCAGCCAAACTCGACAGCAAACGTGTCTTGCCCGTGCCGTTGCGCCCGATCAGCAGTCCTGTTTGGCAGCCCTTCGTGGCTAGAAAAGTCAACGTCCAAAATGTGGGGTCCGGAAGCGCCATCGAGTAACATTTCAAATCGAAAGACGGGCGCTACGACTTCTTCGCAAGGAGCTCCGACATAGACACCGCCCCGCTTCAGTGCGTGGCGCGATGAAGCTTCCCGCAAGAACGACTTATTCCACAGGCTCTCGTTTGAGACGTATTCGCGTCGCTTCGGCCTAAAAACAACGTCTCCAATAGCTTTCAAATACGAGGCCTGCAGGCGTCGAGGAAGATTTCCGACCTTTCGATAATAGGCGATCGATTCCCCCAGAGACGCTCTCCGAAGCGGTAGAGCGTCAAGGACGACCGGAATGACCTTGCCCCCAAATTTTATCCAGTTTTGAGTTCGCCCCGGTCGTTGGATTTGCCCGGTTGGGCGGTGGGAGCGACGGGAGCTGGCGCGGAGCCTTCGGCATAGCGCAGCGCCAGATCCCGGCGCGGGTGGCAGGTGAAGGCGAACTCGGACGGCGTCTTCCATCCGAGCCGCGAGTGTGGTCGTGCGTCGTTGTAATCGGCGCGCCAGCATCCGAGCGCGACGCGGGTTTGGGCCAGCGACGTGAATAGCGTCTCGTTCAGCAATTCATCGCGCAGCCGGCCGTTGAAGCTCTCGATGAAGGCATTCTGCATGGGCTTGCCCGGCGCGATGTAGTGCCAGTCGACACGGCTCTGGTCGGCCCAGCTGAGGATGGCGTTACTGGTGAACTCGCTGCCGTTGTCGCTGACCACCATCTTCGGCTTGCCGCGCTCCATCACCAGCCGGTCCAGCTCCCGCGCCACGCGGGTGCCGGAGAGCGAGGTGTCGGCCACCAGCGCCAGGCATTCGCGGGTGCAATCATCGACGACGGTAAGGATGCGGAAGCGGCGGCCATCGGTGAGCTGATCCGACACGAAGTCGAGCGACCAGCGGTCGTTCGGCGCCATCGCCACCGTCATCGGCGCCCGGGTCCCGATCGCCCGCTTGCGGCCGCCACGGCGACGCACCGCAAGCCTCTCTTCCCGGTAGAGCCGGAACAGCTTCTTGTGGTTGATCACGTAGCCCTCCCGCTTGAGCAGAACGTGCAGGCGCCGATAGCCGAAGCGACGGCGCTCCTGGGCGATCGCCCTCATGCGCCGGCGAAGGCCGGCTTCGTCCGCCCGAGTTGTCTGGTATCTCATGGTCATGCGGCAGCAGCCGATGGCTTTACACGCCCGCCGTTCGCTCATCCCGTGGGCATCCACGAGATGCGCGACAGCTTTCCGCTTGGCCGCGGACGTCACCACTTCTTTCCCAAGAGGTCCTTCAAGGCCGCGTTGTCCAGCATGGCGTCGGCCAGCAGCCGTTTCAGCCGCGTGTTCTCGTCCTCCAGCGTCTTCAGCCGCTTGGCCTCCGAGACCTCCATCCCACCGAACTTGGCTTTCCATTTGTAGATGCTGGCGTCGCTAACGCCATGCTTGCGGCACAGATCGGCGACCGATACGCCGGCCTCATGCTCCTTCAAAATCCCGATGATCTGTTCTTCCGAAAATCGGCTGCGCTTCATGCTCTGGTCCTTGTCGTAGGCCAGAGCGAACTTCAAACTGGATTAAGCCCGTGGGGCAAGGTCAGGAAGGTTCCTGGCTCGAAATTGGTCGCCGTTGACAGCCAGCCTAATGGCGCCGAGATCAATCAGTTGGTCGGAAGATCGATGCAACTTTACCAGGAAGCGGCACTTCCATCCGAAATCATCCCAATTATCCTGATAAAGGCTGACATACGGATACGTCAGTTTTTTGAGTTCAGGCACGCTCCGCGACTGATAAATTAAAAATTGCATTCCAAACTCACAGGTCCGCGGGCAGTTGCACCCGAACAGTTTGGCGCGTTAGGAGCATAACACTCGTGTTCGTCGCGGATATTCTCGAAAGTTCGGGAGGACACGATTGAGGTGCTAACCAATTCTCTCGAGGTCGGCGAGGCACTTGTCGAGGTTGCTTTTAGCGTCCTGGAGGAACTTTCTGGTTTCGGCAAGCCGTCTGAAATCGGGCTTGACCGGCCCCTCGCTCACGGTGCTGAGCTGGTGGCAGACAGTTGCAAGATCGCTCGAGACGTCTTCGAGCACGAAAGCAAGGTTCTCCAGCGGCAGGAGCTCGGAGAAGAACGTCTTTGATGCAGTTTCGTCCTGGCCTGAAGGTGCTTCAAACTTGACTTCGACCAGCGGCACCAGGATTTCGCGATCATCGCGCGCAGCTCGACCCATGCTCATGATGAGCGAGCTGAACGTCGTCGAAACGTAGGTCAGCCGGTCGAGCAGGGCGTTTCCATACACGACGACCGAATCCGACCTGCCTTGCGGCTCCTCGGTCTTCAAAGAATCGAGATCATCATTCGACATGTTCGGGGTCCTCTCCTGCGGCCAGGTGCAACATGCCTGCAGGGAACGAGGCAGGCTTCGGACTGCTCACCGCCCCAATTGACGTGGAGGCGCCGTGACCTTCGTCTTTCTTCACCTGCACGATCGTCACCGACGAGCCATGATAGGAGCTCTTGGTCCTTGCCTTCATATATCCCGGTGCCGTCGGTCCAGGCGAATGGAGCTGAAGCAGATAGTCCTCCATCACCTGACGCACGCCAAGCGGATCACGCACAAGTAGCCCGGCCGCGTGCGACGTAACGTGGGTCGAGCTCGGCAACGGCACATCAAAGAGGGTGCGAAGGACCACATGCTCTTCAGCTGTGAGCGCAGGGCGGGTCTTAAGACGCAGTTTTTTGTCCATAAGCTTGGCCAATCGGTCGGCGCTACCTGCACCGGGCCGTTCGTGCTTCTCAAGAGCGATGAGGCCATCGCGCGTGAGCGCAAAATGAGCGAACTTCCCTGACGTCGTTCGTTCGACAAAACGCGCATTCGTCATCAGGCGGAGGATACGGCTGAGATTGGCGTCCTTCAGATCCAATTTCTTGGCAATAGCCGCCTTCTCCAGCTGACGCGATGGTGCATCCCGCAAGAGCTGCAGAATCTCAACGACGTGCTGACGGTGCATGACCTCGCTTGGCCGAGCCACCTTGGCTGTGTTGATCGACATTTGCAGGAGATCATAAAACGCCCTGAAGCGCTCGGCATAAGCGGCATTCTTCGGCGCGAGCGAGGCGCTCACCCGACGCAGAATATCGAACCATTCCCGCAGCTCCGCGTCACGGCGCCGGCTCTCAAGAGAGTTCCAGAGCCAGGCCCCGAGCGTTGCATAGATGCGCTCCAGGCTCCTTTCGGATCCCTCCTTGAGGAACTCCGAAATGACGCCCCGCGCCTCGGTCGCGGTGGCCTCGCCGCTCTCTATCTTTTCCAATGTAACGTCCGACATGGCCAAGTCCTACCGCACAACCCTTAAGATCATTTTACAACGCTTTACTCTGATTTTAGTCCCGGAATCTAGGTGTCAATGGCCCCATTTGTAGGCAGTCCAAACGGTTTTTTGGCCGAGTTCCCGGGTCGAAACACCGTTCGGCTCCTTGAGTAGTGGTAATACAGTACCTAGTCTGGCGTCGGCATATCGGTTGTGAGTGGGGTGCTGCACGACAAAACTTCGCGTGCCGAACTTCACTTCTACTTGGCTTGCAGTGGTCTGGTGGCCCTGCATGGTCCGGTCGTTCCCCATTGACGGGACCAGCATCACGTCAACATCCAGATCGCTGAAAGGCGTGGAGCAGACGTCACAAAAATCGAGGCAGATAGCGACCCCAATCAGTGCCCCTTCGGTCGCAAGGACGCAGATCCGCTCGCCGGCGACGATGTTTTCGATACCCCAATCGTCATCGGCATACGGGGCGATCTTGTCGTAGACGAGCAGCTCCCCACCATAACCGTCATAAATACGCGCCCGATTGACCGTGCCTTTGCCTGCCGTCTCGTGCCCCGTTCCCGGAAGGACGATCTCAGGAGGCTCGAGCGGGTCGGCCACGTCTCGCTCGCGGATCAGTTTGACGATCCTATCGCGCAGCTCTGGCGAGACCGTAAGCTCCGGCCAGACGATTGCGATGCAGTTCTCCTGAAAGGCGCCAGCCATCTGGACAGAGACTGCGTCCTCGGCCGACGCGGCATCTGCACCACGGACCGTAAAGCGCTTGTCCCCGTCTGCCGTGGCGAACTCCGCCTCGAGCTTGACCGCCTCGAAAAGACAGGCGCCCATCTTCCACTTCGCTGGGTCTTGGGCTGCACTGTGCAAGGTACGGCTATCGACCACCTCGACGGGATAGTTGTCAATGAAGGTCGGCAAGATCCGATGAAACAGCATGCCACGTTTTGTATATGCCTGGCTCCGCCGGGCGGGGCGGCCGGCACTCGCGCCAAGGCGTGGAATGAACCAGCAGCCGAGCTCCTCCAGGCACCATTCCTTTGGTGAGATCGGCCATTGCGATCGGCGTTCGAGCAGCACGCGATCTATCGCGCGGATCACTCCGCCAAGCAACAGGGCAACCTGCTCGGGGTTCTCTTCGGAGAGAGACCACAGGATGCGCCCTTCACCAATGCTGTTACCGAAATTCCTCGCTGATTCTTCCAGACGTCGCTCCGAAAGATTGCGGTAGCTCTTGTGCACGCTTGGCGGCGCACTGCGAAACAGTGCATCGAGCCCGATCAAGGCCTTCGTGAGCTCGTCCCGCCCAGCATGCGTCATCGAAGCCTGGGATTGAGCAAGCTCACCAGCTGCCGTCTTCCACTTGCCGAAATCCGGTGTTTCGACGCGGCTCTCCACACGCCCAGCCAAAAGACTCGTCCAAATAATTTTGCCAATATGCGTTATTGATAGCGAGCGGTTCGGTATTTGCAACCAGCCAGCTGAGTTTCGGCCTCTCATCATTCGCCACATGTGCAGCTGACGCTGAGCGTCAGCTCGCGCAGCAAATCTGCATCGAATTATTCGATAGTAACGAAAGTTGCATATTACCTCCGATATGCTTGACGAAGCCTGAGCGAAGCACTTCAGTCTGCGCGGCAGATCCGCGACGCGGACGGGGGCGCAAGTCATTCTCGGGCGAAAGCGTCGGGTCGGAAAGACTGCAGGTGGATCGCGACGGACGCCTGTTCGTCGCACACGCTTCGCCCAGCCACGTCTTCATGCTGGCGCCGAACGGCGAGTGCATAACATGCCGGGTACTACAATGACGACCCCATCGGCTGTGCGCCGCCGGCCAGGCAATGCTCAAGCATGGGCGCAATAACGGGGCCACGAGCACTGCAGGTGCATGCTGACGCTGTCAACAGGCCTGCTCGCATCGTCGTTGAACCAAATCTTAATAACGCTTGAAAGCCGTTTGCTAATCCCGGTCAGTTACATTCCTGACCGGACTGGGCAGGATTTCGCACGTGCAACCTACATTGGCATCGGTGGAAGCGTTCATGGCTGCGCGAAAGCGCAGCTCGACCGCCTTTCCCAGCGAAATCGAAAAGCAGTTCGAGGCGGATACCCATATCAAACGCTGCAAGCGGCTAACGACCGGCCTGCTTGTCTCCGCTCCGCTTTACAACCTGTTTCTTTTGGCCGATTGGCTACTTGTGCCTGACGTTGTCCACTTGGCGGTTTGGCTTCACCTGGCGATCGTGACACCATGGATGCTGGCGGCAGCCTTGATCATTTCGAGACGTCCTCGTCCGTTCATTCGAGAATGCCTAGCAGCGAGCGTGCCATTAGCGATCATCCTGCAGATTGACGTAGGATTCGCCTTTACCTCGAGTCCTGCTGCGGCACACTATCAATACGTGGTCATTCCAACGCTCCTTTACACCAACGTCTCTCTACATCGGCTCCAGTTTGTGTTCGCTCGCGCTGTGACGGCCCTTGTTCTAGCTCTTCACTTGAGCGTGGTACTGCGGGCCGACTATCTTTCGGCTCCCGTTGCAGTGACGATCATCGTTCAGATCGGGATCTGCGCCTACATCACTCTGGTCGCCAATTATACGATGGAACGGGACCTTCGCAGAGCTTATCTATTCTCGCTCAGGGACCGGCTGCGCCACGCCGAAGCAGATGCCGCCTCGCGGCGCGATGCACTGACGGGTCTGGCTAACAGATTTGAGCTCGACGAAGAACTGCGGCGGATCTGGTCCGCTTCCGCAGATCTCATGGAGGTGCCAATCTCCGTCGTCATGGTCGATATTGACCATTTCAAGCGGCTGAATGACCAATATGGCCACAGCACAGGCGACCTCTGTCTTAAGCGCGTCGCCGCACTGCTGACGACTGCACTCCGGTGCAAGGAGGACGTCGCGGTGCGATATGGTGGCGAGGAGTTCATGTTGCTGTTGCCGGGCGTCGAGATAATGGAGGCAGTGCGCACAGCTGAGAGAGTTCGCAGATCTATCGAAAGCCTCGCTATTCCGAACCACAACCCCGGGTTCTCAAGCGTGGTCACGGCGAGCTTTGGTGTGGCCACATCGGCTCCATTAAGCCTGTCTTCAGCGGAATTGATAGCAGCGGCCGATCAGGCGCTCTATGCAGCCAAACGAAATGGGCGAAACCAGGTGTGGCCCCCATTCGTCCAGCGAATGTCCGAGCACTCCGGTGTGTTGACCGGATCATCGAGATCGGGATCTTCGGCAGCAAGCACCGGATCACCGCCCAATAAGTTCTCCTCTCTGGACTGATGGGGCATCGTGATCGCCAGGTAGTTGCTCGCGAGAATCGGCCGGATCGGGCGGGGTGAAGTCTGCGCTGTCGGTATAGAGCTGCCCTGGAATATTCGTCTGCTCGGCAAGCGCCGATTGATCCACACCCCAGACGATCTGCCGGTCAGCACGATGACATCGCAGTTCTTTCAAAGAGGAGCCGTTCCGGCGACATTCTTGGGTGCATCAGATCCAGCGGCCGCGCGATGTCGTGCTCACACATGGCTCGCATCTTCGGAAGCAAACCTGTTAAAGCCCTACGTTTGCACTATCAGCCGCCCGGCTCGGCCTCCTTCTGTCCGGGAACGCGAGCTCTCGCAGACGCGAGAGGACCGGGTTGCGAACGAACCCTCTGTGCTTTGCCGGCCCTCGCGCTCGCCGTGCGAGGCCAATCTCGATGCGAGCTGTACCCGCTGTTTCGGCAAGGCGCGAAGGTCAACTTGGCAGTGTACTGGATAGCTCGTTGGCAGTAGGGGCGTCACCTTGCTAGAAGGTATTTGCGAGCTGACGCTACAATCCAATTGCAATTTCATTCGTTTGGGTGCCACGGAAGCTGCTTGCGGAAGAGACTTTCCAGAGTGGCCTGGCTCTTGCTGTATGATCATTTTTGATAGGGATCATACCGCGGGGCTTGGGGTGGATGCCGCAATTGACGAAATTCTCATTCCGGACGGCTGATCCCGGCCCAGCTCTGCTGTTCGGCGGACTTGTGTTGGTCAACATCGCCGTCTGGGCGTGGACCTTGGCGACGTTCGCCGACCGGCCCGCGGTGATGGCGAGCGCGCTTCTCGCTTGGGTGTTTGGCCTGCGCCACGCCGTCGATGCCGACCACATCGCGGCGATCGACAACGTCGTGCGCAAGCTGATGCAGGCGGGCGATGCGCCGCACAGCGCGGGCCTGTATTTCGCCCTCGGCCATTCCACCATCGTCCTGGTCGCGACCGCGCTGCTCGCGGTCGGCGTCGTCAGCCTCGGCGGCTACAGCCTGCTGAAGGAGATCGGCTCTCTGATCGGCACCTCGGTGTCGGCGCTGTTCCTGCTGGTCGTCGCGACGATCAATCTCACCATCTTCGCTGGTCTGTGGCGGACCCTTCGCGCCATGCGCGAGCACGGCGTCCACGACGCCGCTCAGCTCGGTGCGTTGCTCGCAGGCCGAGGGCCCCTGACGCGCCTGCTCGGGCCGATGTTCCGCCTCGTCACGAAGCCCTGGCACATGTATCCGCTCGGCTTCCTGTTCGGGCTCGGCTTCGACACCGCGACCGAGATCGGGTTGCTCGGCATCTCCGCGACCGAGACGGCGCGCGGTGTGTCCTTCGCGCATGTGCTGGTGTTCCCTGGGCTGTTCGCCGCCGGCATGGCGCTGGTCGACACTGCCGATTCCACGTTGATGGCGAGCGCCTATCGCTGGGCCTTCGTCGATCCCACGCGCAAGCTCTGGTACAACCTCACGATCACCGGCGCCTCCGTCGCGGTCGCGCTGTTGATCGGCGGCATCGAGGCGCTGGGGCTCGTCGGCGACCGGCTTGGCCTGTCCAGCGGGCTGTGGGCGACGGTCGATGGCCTCAACGATTCACTCGTTAATGTCGGCTCCGCCGTGGTCGCGCTGTTCGCGCTCGCTTGGCTGGTCTCGATCGTCCTCTATCGCCGCACCTTCGTCGATGGCGCGCGCCCCCCGTTGACCGAACCGATGGAGTGCGCCGATGGCACTGAAGCGGCATGACCGGCCCGGGCACCGATGCGGAGCGCTGCCCGTTCTGGTGGCCGGCATGTCCCTCGGCAACTATGGCATCGCCAGCGCTCAGGCAGATGACCTCGTCCATGAACTGCCTCCAGTCCAGGTCGAGGGCGGCGGGAGGCCTCAGGGCAAAACGCCTCCGGCGTCGCGCCGGGCCGCAAAACCCGTCGCGGCCGACAATCGTATCCTCGTCTATCCCGCCGCATCGCCCGAACCGGCGTCGTCCGGCGTCGCCACCGGCGTCAAGGGTCCGCAGAACATGGCGAGCGCGCTCACCGTCTCGGGCGACCAGCTCAATGCGCGACCGTTCACGCGTCCGGGCGAAGCGCTCGAAGCCGTGCCGGGCCTGATCGTCACTCAGCATTCCGGCGAGGGCAAAGCCAACCAGTATTTCCTGCGCGGCTACAATCTCGACCACGGCACCGACCTCGCCATCTACGTCGACGACGTCCCCGTCAACATGCGCACCCACGCGCACGGCCAGGGCTATGCCGATCTCAACTGGCTGATCCCGGAAACCATCGGCGCGATGGATGTGCGCAAGGGCCCGTACTTCGCCGACGAAGGCGACTTCGCCTCCGTCGGCAGCGTCCGTATCGGCCTGATCGACCGCGTCGAGAAAGGCCTCGCGCAGGTGACCGTCGGCAGCTTCGGCTATCGCCGCCTGCTCGGCATGGACTCTGCCAAAGTCGGCGACGGCGCGCTGCTCGTCGCCGGCGAGCTCGGCACCTATAACGGTCCCTGGACCAATCCGGACGACGTGCGCAAGCTCAACGCGCTCGTGCGCTACAGCCAGGGCACCGCGACGGACGGCGTGTCGATCACCAGCATGGCCTATGCCAACAGATGGAATTCGACCGACCAGGTGCCGCAGCGCGCGATCACGTCGGGCCTGCTCGACCGGTTCGGCTCTGAGGATCCGACCGACGGCGGCAACACCAACCGCTTTGCGCTCTCGGGCCGGATCGCGCAGAGCGACGACCTCGGCTCCTGGAAAGCCAATGCCTATGTCGTGAAGAGCCAGCTCGATCTCTTCAACAATTTCACCTACTACCTCAGCGACCCCGTGCTCGGCGACCAGTTCCACCAGCACGACGATCGCCTGATGGCGGGCGCCAATATCTCGCGCACGCTGAACGGCTTGTTCGCAGGCTTGCCGATGCAGACCACCTTCGGTCTGCAATCGCGCTATGACGCGGTCGATCTGGCGCTGACCAACACCTTCCAGCGCAGCATCCTGTCGAACGTCCGCAGCGACAAGGTCGCAGAGGGCAGCGTCGGCATTTATGCCGAGAACACCGTGCGCTGGACCGACTGGCTCAGGACCACGGTCGGCTGGCGCGGCGACTATTATGCCGCCGACGTCACCTCGCTGTTCAATCCCAGCAATTCCGGCCGCGTCGATGCCGCGCTCGGCAGTCCGAAATTCCGGATGGTGCTCGGCCCCTTCAACCAGACCGAATTGTTCCTCGGCGCGGGCTACGGCATGCATTCGAACGATGCGCGCGGCGCGACAACGATAGAGGACCCTAGCGATCCCGCGACAAAGCTCTCGCCGTCGCCGCTGCTGGTGCGCACGCGCGGCGCCGAGGTCGGCGTTCGCAGCAGGATCGTTCCCGGCCTCGATACCTCGCTCAGTCTCTTCATTCTCGACCAGGATTCCGAGATCCTGTTTTCGGGCGATGCCGGCGATACCGAGGCGACCCGCGCCAGCCGCCGCTACGGATTCGAGTGGACCAACCATTACCGGCCGCGGCCCTGGATCGACATCGACGCCGATCTCGCCATGACGCGTGCGCGCTTCCGCGGCTATGACGGCGATCAAGCGGCGGTCTACGCCTCGATAGCCGGCTTTCCCGAGACGCAAATCGGCAACGCGCTGGGCAATTACATCCCGAACGCGCCGGCGATGATCGCATCGGCCGGCATCACGCTCGGCGAGAGGACGGGATGGTTCGGCAGCGCCCGCTGGCGCTACATCGGCTCCAGTCCGTTGACGGAGGACAACGCGTTTCGTTCGCAGCCGACCAGCATCGTCAACGCGCGGCTCGGCTACCGCGCGGAGAACGGTTGGCGTCTTCAGTTCGACGTGCTCAACCTGTTCAACGCCAGGGCGAACCAGATCGCCTACGCCTATGGTTCGCTGCTGAAGACCGACACGCTCTACAACCTCTGTGCCGCGAAGGCCGCGCCCGCGGCAGTCTGCGCCAACGGCGTCATGGATTATGTGCTGCACCCGATGGAGCCGCTGGCCATCCGGGTCACGATGGCAGGCAGCTTCTAGTCCGGTCGTGAATCGCGAAAGGTACGTTCGCCGGTGATGATCGCGGACAGCATGCTCTGGCGCGACATGATGTCTTCGCGGAGTGCGGCATAGATGTGCAGGATCACGAATGTCACGATGAACCACATGCCCAAATGATGTAACGTGTGGACGTCCTGACTGTTTGGGAAGATCGAGAACACCCACCCGAACAGGCGATACCACAGGCTGCCGATGCCGGCGCCCTCCGCATAGAGCGCGAACCCGGTCATGATCATCGCGATCATCGCCATGACGAACAGGAACATCGCGGTATTGGCGAGAGGATTATGGCCGACATATTTCTTCGGGTAGCGCACCAGGAAGAGATACCAGCGCAGCTCGTACAAAAGGCCCCAGCGCCAGATCCGGTTGTAGAACGGCAGCGCGAAGAGTTGCCGCGCATAGGTATTGCCGACGAAGGCCCAGTAGATGCGGTAGAGGAAAGCTGCGGCCAGCGTCTGCCCGGATGCGAAATGGATGAAGCGGATATAGCCCATCGTGTACCAGTTCGAGGCCTCGCCCGGCATCGACGGCAGCGGCGAGGCGATCAGATAGCCGGTGATCACGAGAAGGGCGATCAGTGCGGCATTCAGCCAATGCCAGATACGCACCGGCGCTTCGTACACATAGATCGATTGGCGATTGGTTCCGGCGGCACCGACGGCATCGAGCGTGCCCGGTATTTCCATCTCTGTCATCGATAGCTCCTGCCTAAAGCGATCCGACGCAGAAACAAACGAATCAGCTCACTCTCTCCGACGATATCGCGGGCGGCCGTTTGCAGAGTCCCCGTTACGAAAAAAATTCGAGCAGCGCTTGATGCGCTGCACGATGCGCCAACATGGAAACGAATTGTGCCTCGCGATGGAAATTCACCTTTCAGTCCTCGCTTGAAACTGCTGGTTCTTTTTCAGCGCGAGCATCGCGGCATTGCCGAATGAACGCTAGCGCGGCGATCAACATCGCCGAGACGAAGGCTTCGTCCGCTGCGCAGCAGCAGGTTTCGGTTTACCGATGATTAGGGTTGAGACCGCATCGTCGCATCATTTCGAGCTTTCAGAGAGCGGGTATTGCGAAATGAATCTCAGCTTTGTCGCACGGGCTATCGCCCGGGATGGGCAACCGACGTCGCGCCTGTTTCACAGCCATGGGCGGATGAACGCCGCCGCCATGAGCCTTCCCAAGAGCGAGCCCGTCTTCGCCAACGTGTCGATCCGGGCGAAGATCATGATCGGTTTTGCGGTCGTGCTGCTGCTGTCGGCCGTAACCATGGCCGGCGCCTGGCTGGGTTATGACAAGATCCTCGACGGCTTCGGCGTCTACCGCGTCAGCATGTCGGAGTCCGATTATGCGCGCGAGATCGACAGCTCGTTGTCCGCCTATCAGAGCAACGCGCGTTATTTTGCCATGGCCGGGACCAGGGAGGCGGAGGCTGCCGCCGAAGAGGCAAGGCGAAAGCTTGAGCAGACTATCACCGCGGCCAAGACCGAGACGTCGACGTTAAGCTGGCAGCAATCCATCAAGGAACTATTCGAGGCCTATCGCGCCTATACCGACGCTTTCAACAAGATACTGGCGTTGCGCTCGGAGCTCGACCGCTCCGCGGCGATGCTGGAGGAGCAGGCGCGTGCGATCAAGGCCGCCTTGGGGGACACGAAGACGTCGCGCGGCGCCGTCGATGCGGGCGATGGTCTCCTCGATCGCTTCGAAACCATTGATTTGCTGGTGACGGCCGAGCTGAGGCGCCATGACGTCACGCTCGTGCAAGGCGCCAAGCAACGGCTCGACGCCGTGCGCCGGCTGGTCGATCGCGGCGCATTGCGGGCGACGGATGGCGGGCAGGCGCTTTCCGATCGGCTCGCCGCCTATGGCGAGAGCGTCGCGCGCGTCGCGGCATCCACACAGCAGATTGATCCTCTCGTCTCCGGGATGTGGAACCTGCGCCACAGCCTGTCGGGGGCGGCGGCCTCGCTCAAGCGCGTGGCGTTGGCCGAGCAGGCCGAGGCCGAGAAGAAAACGTCGGAGCAGATCGCCAGCGGCCAGTCCGTCGTAGTCGTTCTGGCGCTGGCGTCGATCGCCATCGGTCTCCTGCTCTCGTTTGCGATCGGGCGCGGCATCGCGCGCCCCGTGATCACCATGTGCAGCGCCATGGCGGAGCTCGCCAGGGGCCGGCATGAGATCGTGCTGCCTGGCTTGGGCCGTCGCGACGAGGTCGGCAAGATGGCCGGGGCTGTCGAGCTGTTCAAACGTCAGGCGATCGAACGTACCGAGCGGGAGGCGGCCGCGATCGAAGAGCGCAACAAGTCGGCCGCGGAGCTTCGCCGCTCCGAGCTGACGCGGTTTGCCGGCACGTTCGAGGCCGCCGTCGGCGACATCGTCAACGACATCTCGAGCTCGGCGCGGCAATTGGAAGTCGCCGCCTCGACGCTCTCGCGCAATGCGGAGGCGACCGGCGACCTCACGACCGCGGTGGTCGGTGCGTCGCGTGAATCGGCCGGCAGCATCCGTTCGGTTGCGGCGGCAGCCGAAGAGCTGTCGCTCTCGATCAACGAGATCCGGGCCCAGGTTCGCAATTCTAACGACATCTCGGAAAACGCAGTGCAACAGGCGCGCGACACTGATGTTCGCATCGCCGCGCTGTCCGAGGCCTCGCACCGGATCGGCGACGTGGTGAAGTTGATCACGGCGGTGGCGGAGCAGACCAACCTGCTGGCGCTCAACGCGACGATCGAGGCAGCGCGTGCGGGCGATGCCGGGCGCGGTTTCGCGGTGGTGGCCTCCGAGGTAAAGTCGCTTGCAAGCCAGACCGCGCGCGCCACCGAGGAAATCGGCGCGCACATCCAGGGCATGCAGCTGGCGACGGGCGAGTCGATCGCGGCGATCAAGACGATCGCCGGCACGATCGGGGAAATCTCGTCGATCTCGGGCTCGATCGCATCCGCCGTCGACCAGCAGACTGCGACCACGCAGGAGATCGCGCGCAGCGCCCAGCATGCGGCCTCAGGCACGGGTCAGGTCTCGACCAATCTTGAACAAGTCAATCGCGAGGCGACCGAGACGGGTGCTGCGGCCTCGGCGGTGCTGCAATCGGCCCGCGGCTTGACCGAGGCCAGCCAGCGCCTGCGCGTCGAGCTCGACAGCTTCATGGCGAACGTGGCGGCAGCCTGACGCCGGGTGGAGACGTCCTGCCATCGGATCGTTGCATCAGCCTGGGTACGGTGTGGTAGTGAACGATAAGGTCCGCGGCATGGCGCGCGGGCTGAAAGCGCTACCAAGGGAATGCGATGAACCCTGACCTCGACCTCGGCGGCTTTGTGCAGCATCCGCAGCGCAGTGCGGTGCTGGGCGAGGTGCATGCCCGCCCCTTCACCCCGGCTGACGGCTCCGCTCACCGTGCTGCGCTTTGCCTTTCTCGGCGAGGGGGAAGTTGCCGCCGCCGATCGGGCGCGGTTCGTGGCCTTCTGCACCTCGCATGGACAGCCGGCGCCGGATGCCGCGACCAAGCACCATCAGGTCTCGATCGGCTCGACCCAACTGCGCTGGGAGCAGCACTCAGAATTCACGACTTTCACCTGGATTCTCACCCCCACCGGCATGTCGGCCCGAGGGTTCGGCGAGATCGGCGATGAGGCCGCTGCCCTGATCAGTTCGCTGCGCCAGTCCGGGCAGCTCTTGGTCGCAGTCAAGCTCGAGGTCGAGCAGACCCAGGCGGCGCTGGAGCGCGCCCAGCAGCTGTTCGAGAGAGGCAGTCTCGCGATCGCTGCTGTGCGTAGCGGACCCGCCGTCATCGCATCGGACTTCCGCGCGGACGAGCAGGGCTTTGTTCGCATCCTCGTCGGCAATGAGGCCCTGTCGCCGGGCCGGCTCGGCGCCTTGGTGCAGCGGGTGCTGGAGATCGAGACCTATCGCACCCTCGCGCTGCTCGGCCTGCCCGCCGCACGCGAGCTTGCGCCGGCTGTCGATCATATTGGCAGGCGGCTCGTGGAAGTGCTGGAGGAGATGCAAGGGGCACAGGATCTCAAGCTCAACAACCATCTCCTGACCGAGTTGACGGCCTTGGCGGCGTCGCTGGAAAGGGGCGCTGCCGGCAGCCTGTTCCGCTTCGGCGCCAGCCGGGCCTACTACGAGATCGTGCAGGCTCGGCTCGCCGTGATCGAGGGCGGCGAGATTGCGGGCTATCCGACCTGGTCCTCCTTTCTTGCCCGCCGCATGGCGCCGGCAATGCGCACCTGCGCCACGATGGAGGACCGGCAGGCCAATCTGTCGATCAAGCTTGCACGCGCGGCCGATCTGCTGCGCACGCGCGTCGACGTCGAGCTCGAGGAGCAGAATCGCGATCTCCTGCGTTCGATGGACGAACGGACCAAGTTGCAGTTACGCCTGCAGAGCACCGTCGAAGGGTTGTCGGTCGCAGCGATTGGCTACTATGTCGTCAGCCTGTTCGGTTATCTCGCCAAGGGTGCCCACGATGGGGGCCTGCACGTCGAGCCTTCCCTGGCGACCGCGCTGTTCGTGCCGGTGGCCGTCGGCGTGGTCTGGATCGTCACTCATCAGATCCGAAAGCGGCATCTGAAGCACGACGGCGGCATGTCCGCCGGGCGCGAATGAGGTTCCCCGAGCCAAGGCGTTGCGTTTGTGCTAGGAACAAGAAGACATGGAGGAGCAGCGATGAGAGCATCGAACGGAACGACCAACGTGCTCTGGCTGCAAGGCGCAAGCTGCGGCGGCTGTACCATGTCGATCCTCGAAAGCGGCGCTTCCGGCTGGTTCGAGGAGCTCAGGCAGTTCGGCGTCAACTTGCTGTGGCATCCGTCGGTCAGTGAAGAGACCGGCGAGGAGGCGGTCGAGGTGTTGCAATCAATTCTCGACGGCAAGGTGCGGCTCGATCTCCTGTTGCTGGAAGGCTCCGTCGCGCGTGGGCCGAACGACTCCGGCCGCTTCAACATGCTCGCCGGCACGGGCCGCTCAGTCTATCGCTGGATGCTCGATCTGGCGCCACGCGCCGACTATGTGATCGCAGTAGGGAGCTGCGCCGCCTACGGCGGCGTGCCGGCCGCGGGATCGAACCCGACCGATGCGGTCGGGCTGCAGTTCGAGGGAACCGACAGCGGCGGTGCGTTGGGCGGGGCGTTCCGCTCGCGGCTCGGTCTGCCCGTCATCAACGTCGCGGGCTGTGCGCCGCATCCGGGCTGGATGATGGAAACCATCTTGGCGCTGACCACTAAGGATATCGCAGCGAGTGACCTAGACGGATATGGGCGCCCCAAATTCGTCGCCAATCATCTCGCGCACCATGGCTGTTCCCGCAACGAGTTCTACGAGTTCAAGGCCAGTGCCGAGACCATGTCGGAGCGCGGCTGCCTGATGGAGCATCTCGGCTGCAAGGCGACGCAGGCCGTGGGCGATTGCAACCAGCGCTCCTGGAACGGCGGCGGCTCCTGCACCAAGGGCGGCTACGCCTGCATCGCCTGCACGTCCCCGGGGTTCGAAGGCGCCCAGAACTTTCTTGAGACTGCCAAGCTTGCCGGGATTCCGGTCGGCCTGCCGACCGACATGCCAAAGGCCTGGTTCGTCGCGCTCGCCGCCTTGTCGAAGTCGGCGACGCCGCGACGCGTGCGGCTGAACGCAACAGCCGATCATGTCGTCGTGCCGCCGGGCCGCGCGACGACCAAGACCAAGCCATGAAACGGATCACGATCGGACCGTTCAACCGCGTCGAGGGTGACCTCGAAGTCCGTCTCGACGTCGAGGGCGGGCGCGTCGTGCGCGCCGAGGTGACGGCGCCGCTCTATCGCGGGTTTGAGCAGATTTTGGAGGGGCGTCCTCCGCTTGACGCACTGGCGCTGGCGCCGCGGATCTGCGGCATCTGCTCGGTCTCGCAATCGGTGGCCGCCGCCGCCGCGCTGCGCGACGCCATGGCGATCGAGGCCGCGCCCAACGGGTTGCTCGCCACCAACATCGCGCACGCCGCGGAAAACGCGGCCGACCATCTAACCCATTTCTACATCTTCTTCATGCCGGACTTTGCCCGCGAGGCCTATGCCGGAAACGACTGGCACGAAGCGACGCGCGAGCGCTTTGCCGCGACGCGCGGCAGCGCGGCGCGCGACGCTCTGCCGGCGCGGGCGAAGCTGCTGGAGACCATGGGCGTCATCGCCGGAAAATGGCCGCACAGCCTCGCGTTCCAGCCTGGCGGCACCACACGCGCTATTGATCTCGGCGAGCGGGTTCGGCTGTTGTCGATCACGACGGCGTTCCGCAGTTTTCTCGAGCGCATCGTGTTCGCGGATTCGCTGGAGAATGTGCTGGCGATTGCTAGCGCTGACGATCTCGATCGCTGGCGCGACGGCCGCGGCGGCGATTTTGCCCATTTCCTGCGGCTTGCGGATGGTCTCGCACTGAGCGAGCTCGGCCGGGGCACCGGCCTGATGATGAGCTACGGCGCTTATCACGGCGTCGAAGGGGGGCTGTTTCCGCGGGGGCTATTCGGACCGCGCGCGGCGATCGAGCCGTTGCCGCTCGCGCAAATCACCGAGGACGTCTCGCATGCCTGGATGCGGGATTCCTCCGTTGATCCCGCTCACAGCAACACGATTCCGGATCCCGACAAGCCGGCGGCCTACAGCTGGTGCAAGGCGCCGCGGCTATCCGGCCAGCCGATCGAGGTCGGCGCCATCGCGCGGCAGACGGTGGCGGGGCAGGCGCTGATTGCGGACCTGGTCTCGCTCAGCCGGACCAACGTGCGCAACCGCGTGATCGCACGGTTGATCGAGACGGCGCGCATCGCGCTTGCCATGGAGCAGTGGACGCGCGAGCTCCGGCTCTCGGAGCCGTTCTGCAACAATTCGCGCGACGTCCCTGACGGAAGCTATGTCGGCCTGGTCGAGGCCGCTCGCGGCAGTCTCGGGCACTGGATGGCAGCACGCGGCGGCAAGATCGAACGCTACCAGATCATCGCGCCGACCACGTGGAATTTCTCGCCGCGCGATTCCTTCGACGTCGGCGGGCCGCTGGAGCAGGCGCTGGTCGGCACCGAAGTCGGCGATGCCGGTGCGCGCGCGGTGGCGATCCAACACATCGTGCGTTCGTTCGATCCCTGCATGGTTTGCACTGCGCACTAGCCGGAAACTTCGTTGCCGACTGCAAATCGCGTTGTTTCCGCTTCGTGTCCTCAAGCGCTCCCTCGCATCATTCGAGAGAGCGATCCTGATGCTTAAGGGCTTGGAATCTCTCTACATTTGAATCGCGCGAAGCCGCTGGCCCGCTTCTTGCTGTCTTTGGCGTCATCGAAAGTCAAAGCCGAAGACGGGAGGACTTATGGGCACGGCGACGGAAACGTTTTACAGCGTGATCAGGCGGCAAGGGATCACGCGTCGAAGCTTTCACAAATTCTGCAGCCTGACGGCGACGAGCCTCGGGCTCGGGCCGTTGGCGGCGAGCCGCATCGCGAACGCGCTCGAGACCAAGCCGCGTGTGCCCGTGATCTGGATGCACGGGCTCGAATGCACCTGCTGCTCAGAGAGCTTCATCCGGTCCGCGCACCCGCTGGTCAAGGATGCCGTGCTGTCGATGATCTCGCTCGACTACGACGACACCATCATGGCCGCCGCGGGCCACCAGGCCGAAGCCATCCTCGAGGAAACGCGCGCCAAGCACAAAGGCCAGTACATCCTCGCGGTGGAGGGCAACCCGCCGCTGAACGAGGGCGGCATGTTCTGCATCGACGGAGGTAAGCCGTTCGTCGAGAAGCTGAAGATGATGGCCGAGGACGCAATGGCGATCATTGCTTGGGGCGCTTGCGCGTCCTGGGGCTGCGTGCAGGCGGCCAAGCCTAACCCGACCCAGGCGACGCCGATCGACAAGGTCATCACCGGCAAGCCGATCATCAAGGTGCCGGGATGCCCCCCGATCGCCGAGGTGATGACCGGCGTCGTCACCTTCATCACCACCTTCGGCAAACTGCCTGAGCTCGACCGCCAGGGCCGGCCAAAAATGTTCTACTCGCAGCGCATCCACGACAAGTGCTACCGGCGGCCGCATTTCGACGCCGGCCAGTTCGTCGAGGAGTGGGACGACGAGGCCGCGCGCAAGGGCTATTGCCTCTACAAGATGGGCTGCAAGGGGCCGACGACCTACAACGCCTGCTCGACCGTGCGTTGGAACGGAGGCGTATCCTTTCCGATCCAGTCGGGCCACGGCTGCATCGGCTGTTCGGAGGACGGCTTCTGGGACAAGGGCTCGTTCTACGACCGCCTCACCAACATCAAGCAGTTCGGCATTGAGAAGAACGCCGATCAGATCGGCATGGCGGCGGCCGGCGCCGTCGGCGCCGCGGTGGCCGCGCACGCGGCCGTGACGGCGGTGAAGCGGCTCGCGACCAAGCGCGAAGACGCCGACCACAATAGCTGATCGAAAAGACACATTAGGGCAGGAACACCATGGGTATCCAAACTCCCAACGGCTTCAATCTCGACAATTCCGGCAAGCGCATCGTCGTCGATCCCGTGACCCGTATCGAAGGCCACATGCGGGTCGAGGTCAATGTCGACGCCGACAACGTCATCCGCAACGCGGTCTCGACCGGCACTATGTGGCGCGGGATCGAAGTGATCCTGAAGAACCGCGATCCACGCGACGCGTGGGCGTTCACCGAGCGGATCTGCGGAGTCTGCACCGGTACCCACGCGCTGACCTCGGTACGCGCGGTCGAGAACGCGCTCGGGATCACGATTCCCGAGAACGCCAATTCGATCCGCAACCTGATGCAGCTCGCCCTGCAGGTGCACGACCACGTCGTGCATTTCTACCACCTTCATGCGCTGGACTGGGTCGACGTCGTCTCCGCGCTCTCGGCCGACCCGCGAGCGACCTCGACGCTGGCCCAGTCGATCTCGAGCTGGCCGCTGTCGTCGCCCGGCTATTTCAAGGACCTGCAGACCAGATTGAAGAAGTTCGTCGAGTCCGGGCAGCTTGGTCCGTTCAAGAACGGCTATTGGGGCAGCAAGGCCTACAAGCTGCCGCCCGAGGCCAACCTGATGGCGGTCGCGCATTACCTGGAGGCGCTCGATTTCCAGAAGGAGATCGTCAAGATCCACACCATCTTCGGCGGCAAGAACCCGCACCCGAACTGGCTGGTCGGCGGCGTGCCCTGTCCGATCAATGTCGACGGCACCGGGGCCGTTGGTGCCATCAACATGGAGCGGTTGAACCTGATCTCCTCGATCATCGATCGAATCATCGAGTTCAACGAATTGGTCTATTTGCCCGACGTGGCGGCGATCGGCTCGTTCTATAAGGACTGGCTCTACGGCGGCGGCATTTCGGGCCAGAGCGTGCTCGCCTATGGCGATGTGCCTGAACATGCCAACGATTATTCCACCAAGAGCCTGAAGCTACCTCGCGGGGCCATCATCAACGGCAATTTGTCCGAGGTGTTTCCGGTCGACCACGCCAACCCCGACGAGATCCAGGAGTTCGTTGTCCACTCCTGGTACAAATACCCCGACGAGACCAAGGGCCTGCACCCTTGGGACGGCATCACGGAGCCGAATTACGAACTCGGGCCCAACGCCAAGGGCACCAAGACGGCGATCGAGCAGCTCGACGAGGGCGGCAAGTATTCGTGGATCAAGGCGCCGCGCTGGAAAGGCCACGCGATGGAGGTTGGACCGCTGGCGCGCTGGGTGGTCGGCTATGCGCAGAACAAGGCGGAATTCAAAGATCCCGTCGACAAGTTTTTGAAAGACCTGAACCTGCCGATGTCGGCGCTGTTCTCGACCCTCGGCCGCACCGCGGCCCGCGCGCTCGAGTCGGTCTGGGCCGGCCGCCAAATGCGTTACTTCCAGGACAAGCTGATCGCCAACATCAAGGCCGGCGACAGTTCGACCGCGAACGTCGACAAGTGGAAGCCTGAGAGCTGGCCCAAGGAAGCCAAGGGCTTCGGCTTCACGGAAGCCCCGCGCGGCGCGCTGGCGCACTGGATCAAGATCAAGGACACCAAGATCGACAACTACCAGTGCGTCGTGCCGACCACCTGGAACGGCTCGCCCAGGGACCCCAAGGGCAACATCGGCGCCTTCGAGGCCTCGCTGATGAACACGCCGATGGTCAATCCGGAGCAGCCGCTGGAGATCCTGCGGACGATCCATTCCTTCGATCCATGCCTTGCCTGTTCGACTCACGTCATGAGCCCGGACGGCCAGGAACTCGCCAAGGTCAAGGTCAGGTAGGAGGCGGTCATGATGGATGCCATTGCTCCCGGCTCGGAGGCAGGGCCGAACCTCTCGGCGATCGCAGCGGACGCTTCCGGAGAACGGGCGGTGGGCCGGCCCACCGTCTATGTCTACGAAGCGCCGGTGCGTATCTGCCACTGGGTGAACGCGTTCGCGATCATCGTGCTGATGGTGACCGGTTATTTCATCGGGACGCCATTGCCGACTGTCGCGGGCGAGGCGTCCGACAACTTCGTGATGGGCTATATCCGCTTCGCCCATTTCGCCGCCGGACAGGTGCTCGCGGTGTTCTTCCTCACGCGCATCCTGTGGGCCTTCGTCGGCAATCACCACTCCCGGCAGATCTTCTACATTCCCCTTCATCGCAAGCAGTTCTGGAAGGAGGTCTTGCACGAGATCCGGTGGTACGCGTTCCTGGAGCGCGAGCCGAAGATGTATGTCGGCCACAATCCGCTGGCGCAGACCGCGATGTTCACGGGCTTCACGCTGTTCGTGGCCTTCATGATCGTCACCGGCTTTGCGCTCTATTCGGAAGGCGCGGGGATCGACAGCTGGCAGCACAAGCTGTTCGGCTGGGTGTTCGGGATCTGGCCGAACAGCCAGGACGTTCACACCTGGCATCATCTCGGCATGTGGGCGCTGGTGGCGTTCGTCATGGTGCACATCTACGCAGCAATCCGCGAAGACATCATGTCGCGCCAGAGCATCATCTCCTCGATGGTGTCCGGCGAGCGGCAATTCCGCGATTGAGAATGGGAGCCCGACCGATGCCGACATCCTCGCAAGACCGCATCCTGGTGCTCGGCATCGGCAACATCCTGTGGGCCGACGAAGGCTTTGGCGTGCGCGTGGTGGAAGAGTTCCACCGCCGCTACGCCGTGCCTGACAACGTCACCATCCTCGACGGCGGCACGCAGGGTCTCTACCTCGTGAACTATCTGGAAGAGGCAGACCGGCTGATCGTGTTCGACGCCATCGACTACGGCCTCGAACCCGGCCAGCTGAAGCTCGTGCGCGACGAGGAGGTGCCGCGTTTCACCGGCGCGAAGAAGATGAGCCTGCACCAAACCGGCTTTCAGGAAGTGATCAGCGCCGCCGATCTGCTCGGCAGGTGCCCGAAGCATCTGGTGCTGATCGGCTGCCAGCCGCTCGATCTCGAAGATTGGGGCGGGCCGCTGACGGCGCCGGTGCGCGACAAGATCGAACCCGCGATCGATCTCGCCGGCCAAATCTTGGCCGAGTGGGGCGTCACGGTGAGCCGTCGCAGCGCGCCGCTGTCGGACACCGAGCGGCTGCTCGCCAATGACATCGACCACGTCAATTACGAGATGCGGCCGGCCTGACGGCCCGGCCTTCTGGAGAAAGCGCGATGTGCCTCGGCCTGCCGATGACGATCGTCGAGACTGACGGAATGTCGGCGCTGTGCGAATTCCGGGGCGAGCAGCGCCACGTCTCCATGATGCTGCTCGACAGCCCACCGGTCGGTGGCCACGTGCTCGTCTATATCGATACCGCGATCCGGCTTCTGGATGAGGATGAAGCGCGCCTGATCGGTGCTGCGATCGACGGGCTCGGTGCTGCCCTCGACGGCGAGGATTGCGACCGCTACTTCGCCGATCTGATCGACCGCGAGCCGCAACTGCCGGCACATCTTCGGTCTGAGTAGCCGCCCCTCCTGCGGCTGCGATCCATCGTGCCCGGCCCCGGGGGCAGGCTTCGGGCGGGCATGTGTGCCTGAGAGCCGTCTTTCCATCTACAAAGATAGATTCCATCTAGATTGGAAAGTATCTTGTCGTCGCTGGATCCTCGTTCTGGTGACCAGGAAATATTTGATATAGATCAATAGGATAGATCGAGAAGGTTGCTGGAATATCCTGGCATGTGCCTTGCTAACCCTATCCCGAGCGAAAATCATAAGCTTGTCAGGGGAGGTCTGATGGAATTCCAGGTGGGGAAGCAGGATCTGACGCGGCATGGCCTGCTTGAGGTCGATGCCGCAACGGTCGATCAATTTCTTAGCCAGGCCGACGAGGCCGGCGCGGTCGCGGTGCTGCTGTCGGCGGGCGATCCCAATCGCTTTCCCGAGGCGATCGACGTCGCCGTGGTGCTGCCGGAGTTGATCACCGCGTTCAATGGCCGCTTGCGCGGCGCGATCATCGCCCGCGGTGACGAAAGCGCGCTCGGCCAGCGATTTGGCGTGCGTGTGCAACCGACGCTGATCCTGATCGCCAAGGGCGAGACGCTGGGTCTGATCGCCAAGATCCAGGACTGGTCGGTCTATATCGACCGCATCACGAAACTGATTGACCGGCCGCGCGGGCAAACGGCCGCGGTCGCCGTCACCATCGTTCCCCAGCATCGTGCGCAAGGTGTCGAGCTATGAAGGTCGGATTCTGGGATGCGCCCGAGGGCGCCGAGCAGCCGGTCAGCGTGTTTCCGATCGGCGAGGAGAGTCTTAATGCATCGAAGGGCAGCCTGACGGCGGCCGGAGCGCTGGCAAAGCTTGCAACGCTCGACAGCGCCGAACTCGCCAAGAGCTGCCCGAATGCGGTCGCGCTGCTGTCGAAGATCGCGCAAGCCATCGCGGGCCAGAAGGCGGATGCGCCGACGCAGCTGTTCCGGCTCGCCAATCTCAACGAGCTCGAGAGCAAGCTCATTGCCGACGTGCTCGGCGAAGGCGAGGTCGGCGGGGTGGTCGCATTGCCCGACGGGTCGCTGGCTCAGATCCAGGAATCGGTCCTGGCGGGGATCTGGCGCGTGCGGCTCGAGACCGACGCCACATCCGAATATCTCGAGATCGGCTCCATTCCGGAGATCGTCAGGCGCGCGGCCGCCGACCTGACCTCCGCCGATTTCGAGATCGGACCGGTGCCGGAAGGCGCCATGAACGTGCTGCCGGTGCTCGCCGAAATCCGCGAGCGCGCGCTGGCCTGGCGGCCCGGCATCCGCTCGCAGATCATCAACTTCACGCTGCTGCCGATGAGCCCGGTCGACATGAGCTTCCTGCAGGACACCATCCGCAACGGGCCGATCCAGCTCGTCTCGCGCGGCTACGGCACCTGCCGCGTGCTGTCGACGGGCATCCGCAATGTCTGGTCGGTGCAGTTCTTCAACGCCATGGACACCATCATTCTCGACACGCTCGAGGTCGGCGGCGTGCCGACCGTCGCGCTCGCCGCGGATGAGGATTTCGAGGATTCCGCCGAGCGGCTGCAGGAAATCATCGAGGCCTATTTCAAATGAGCGCCTTCGAGAATTTCGGCGTGCGTCAGGATGTCTCCGAGGCCACGCGGCTGGAATGCGGCATCTGCTGGACGGTCTACGATCCCGCCGACGGCGACGACGTCGCCCAGATCGCGCCCGGCACGCCGTTCGCGGCGCTGCCCGAGGAGTGGCACTGCCCGAACTGCGATGCTCCGAAGTCCAAATTCATGGCGATCGAAGCATGACGGGGGCTACGCCAAATCCCGAGGCCGACGCCATGGCGTGGGGGGCGCTTCTGGCCGAAAGCTATCGGGAGATCGGCGATCGCGCGATGCGCGATCTGCCGATCTATAATGATGCGCTCGGCGTCGAGGCGATCGGCTTCCGTCGGTTCAACGGCTCGATCGTCGGCATCATGGTCACCCCCTGGTTCATGAACGTGGTGATGCCGGCGAGTGCGGCGCGGGAGACGTCCGGCGCGAGCCTGCGGATCCGTTTTCCTGCGGGCGACATCGAGTTCACCCTCAGCGAGATCGGGCAGATGGGCAGGATCGCAAGCTGCTCGCTGTTCTCGCCCATGTTCGATTTCGCCGACATGGCGGCCGCGCGGGCGACCGCCGAGGCGGCGCTTGCCGAGCTGATGCTGCCGGATGACAGCGAGGAGGCGGTCCGACGCCGTGAGCCCGCGACAACCCCGATCGATCGGCGTAACTTCCTGCGTGGGACGTTAACGGAGCGGCGCGGATGAACCTGGCTTTCCGCAACGAGATCGACATCACGGTGTGGCTCGCCGGCGGCGTGATCGCCGACGTCGCGATCCAGCCGCGCAGCCGGCCGCCCCTGACGCGGCTGTTCGCCGGGAAGCCCGCTACGTCGTTGCTGCCGGTGCTGCCGCGCCTGTTCTCGCTCTGCTCGGTCGCCCATCAGGTGGCGTTCCTGTCGGCGGTCGAGGCCGCGCAAGGGCAGCAGGCGACGTCGGCGATGGCGCGCTGCCGCCTCACGGCGGTCGTTGCCGAGCGGCTGACCGAGTTGCTGCGCAGCCTGTTCGTCGGACGGCTCGCGCTCGACGGCGCGAGCGCGGCTGCCGTGCGCACAATGATGCAGGCGACTACCGTCCTCGGAGGCGCCAGCGAAGGCGTGTCGGAAACCTTGCGGCGCGAGGCCGTGGCACAGATCAAGACCGCGCTCACGGGCTTGGGGATTGCCGGCGAAGGTCCGGCGCTCGTGTCCGGCAGTGTCCTCGCTGCCCATATCGCACGTTGCGAGGGTGAGGGGTTGTCGCCGTCGCCGGTCGAGCAATCATTCCTGACGGCTGCTGACGATCTCGACGTCATTGAGCGCCTGCTCGCGGGCGGGGCTGCCTATTCCGACGCGCCGGAGCTCGGCGGCAGGATTCCGGAAACCGGTGTCTGGGCGCGATGGGCGCGGCGCGGAGCCGTCTCGCCGGAGGCCGGGCCGGCCGCGCGACTCGAGGCGCGCATCGCCGAAATCGCCCGGCTCTGCGCCTGGCTCGATCGCGGCGACGAAGATCTCGACGATGGCGCCGTCGCGAGCTACCGGCTTGGTGCAGGCAAGGGCGCCGCTGCGGTCGAATGTGCGCGGGGCCGGCTCTATCACGCCGTGGTGCTCGACGGGGAGAGCCGCGTCGTCAGTTTCGAATTCCTGGCGCCAACCGAGTGGAATTTTCATGCCCGCGGGCCGCTGGTCCGGAGCCTGAAGGGCGCGGTGCTGACGGCCGGCCGGCGCGGCCAGGACGCGGTTCGCGCGCTGGTCGGCGCGTTCGATCCTTGCGTCGGTTTCAAGCTCGATTTCCGCGAGGTCGGCCATGCATGAAATGGCGCTTTGCGAGGGCATTATCGGCATCGTCGAGGAGGAAGCGCGCAAGCGCTCCTTCGCCAAGGTCAATGTCGTCTGCCTCGAAATCGGTGCGCTCAGCCATGTCGCGCCGGAGGCGATGAAATTCTGCTTCGAGGCCGTCGCGGCACGGACCATCGCGCGCGGCGCGAGGCTCGAGATCATCGAGACGCCGGGAACGGCCTGGTGCATGGCCTGCTCGGAGAGCGTCGAGATCAAGCAGCGTCACGAGCCGTGCCCGTCCTGCGGCGGCTATCAATTGCAGGTGACGGGCGGGGAAGAGATGCGCGTAAGGGAATTGGAGGTCGATTGATGTGTACGGTCTGCGGCTGCGGCGACGGCAAGGCGTCTATCGAACACGCGCATGATCATGATCATGGGCATGGCGGACACCATCATCATCACGGTCACAGCCACGACCACGACCATGGCCATGTTCACCATCACCACCATGACCGTGCCGATGGTGAGACGGGCTTGCTCGATTGCGGCGCCAATCCGGCGGGACAGGCGATCGCCGGCATGAGCAGCGAGCGCATCATCCAGGTCGAGCGCGACATTCTCGGCAAGAACGACCGCCTTGCCACCGACAATCGTGCGCGCTTCCAGGCCGACGAGGTGCTTGCCTTCAACCTGGTGTCGAGTCCGGGCGCCGGAAAGACCTCGCTGCTGGTTCGCGCCGTCGCGGAACTGAAGGACAGCTTTCCGATCGGCGTGATCGAGGGCGACCAACAGACCTCTAACGATGCCGAACGGATCCGCGCCACCGGCGTGGCGGCGATCCAGGTCAACACCGGCAAGGGCTGCCATCTCGACGCGGCCATGGTCGGCAAGGCCTATGACCGGCTGCCCTGGCTCAACGGCGGCCTTCTCTTCATCGAGAATGTCGGCAACCTCGTGTGTCCGGCGGCGTTCGATCTCGGCGAAGCCTGCAAGATCGTGGTCTTTTCGACCACCGAAGGCGAGGACAAGCCGCTCAAATATCCGGATATGTTCGCGGCATCCTCCTTGATGCTGATCAACAAGATCGACCTCGCGCCGGTGCTTGATTTCGACCTTGCCAGGACCGTCGAATATGCGCGGCGGGTCAACCCCGGCATCGAGGTCATGACGGTGTCGGCGCGCACGGGCGAGGGGTTCCCGGCTTTCTATGCCTGGATCCGCAGGCGCTGGGCCAAAGCGAAGCAGGCCGAGATGGCGGCGCAGGGATGACGATGGACGGCGGGACGAGCGCAGAGGTGAGGAGACTGCGCCTGCACGTGCGCGGCGCGGTGCAGGGCGTCGGCTTCCGCCCCTATGTCTACGGCCTCGCCACGCGCTATCGTCTCGGTGGTTTCGTCGCCAACGATCCCCATGGGGTCGTGATCGAGGTCGAGGGTGAGCGCGCCGCCGAATTCATCACGGCGCTGCCGCTGGAGAAGCCGCCGCTCGCCCGAATCGACGACATCTCGGTGCATGCGGTCGGGACACTGGCGAGCGAGAGATTTTGCATCCGTGCCAGCGAGCAGGGCAGGGTGTCGACGCGTATCGTCGCCGACGCCGCCACCTGCAAGGAATGCCTGCGCGAGCTGTTCGATCCGAACAGTCGCTTTTATCGCTACCCGTTCGTCAACTGCACCCATTGCGGCCCGCGCTACACCATCGCCGAACGGCTGCCTTATGACCGTCCGGTCACGGCCATGAAGGGCTTTGCGATGTGCAGAGCCTGTGCGGATGACTACGCCGACCCGGGCAGCCGCCGTTTTCATGCCGAGGCGATCGCCTGCCCGGCTTGCGGTCCCAGGCTCAGCCACGAGATCGCGGACGTTGCTTCCGCGATTGCCGACGGCAAGATCGTCGCGATCAAGGGGCTCGGCGGTTACCAGCTGCTCTGCAATGCCCGCGATGATGACGTCGTGCGGCGGCTGCGGCAGCGCAAGCAGCGCGACCGGAAGCCGTTTGCCGTCATGGTCGGAGCGGTGGACGCGGTCGCGGATATCGCTGATGCCGATAGTACCGAGCTCGCGTTGCTCAAGAGCTCGCCGCGGCCGATCGTGCTGATGCGATCGCGCCACCAGCTCGCGCCGGCGATTGCACCGGAGCTGTCCAGGCTCGGCGTCATGCTGCCGGTCGCCCCGCTGCATCACCTGATCTTCGATGAACTGAACACCGCGCATGCGCGCTCCGGCGAAAGCTGGGCGATCGTCGCCACCAGCGCCAATCCCGGCGGCGAGCCGCTCCTGATCGACAATCGCGAGGCCGAGCGACGCCTTGCCGGCATTGCCGATCTCATCGTCACCCACGACCGCGACATCGTCACCCGTGCCGACGATTCCGTGGCGGCGGTGGTCTTGGGCCGGACCCAGTTCGTCCGCCGTGCCCGCGGCTACGTGCCCGAGCCGGTGCGCCTGGCGCGATCCGTGCCGGCGATCCTCGCGGTCGGCGGCGCCCTGAAATCGACCGTCACGGTCACGCGGGGCGACGAGGCCTTCGTCTCCCAGCACATCGGCGATCTCGACACGGCGGAAGGCGTCCGCTTCTTCGAGGAGGCGGTGGCGCACCTGCTGTCGACGCTCGATGTCGAGCCGGTCGCCATTGCTCATGATCTGCATCCGAACATGGCTTCGACCCGTTTCGCCGAGGCCAGCGGCAAGCCGCTGATCGCGGTCCAGCACCATCACGCCCATGCGGCCGCCGTGATGGCCGAGCACGGCGTTGTCGGCCCGGTGCTGGCGCTGGTGCTCGACGGTTTCGGCCACGGCAGCGACGGAGGCAATTGGGGGGGCGAGCTGCTGGCCTGCGACGGTGCACGCTTCCGACGGCTCGGACACCTCGCACCGATGAAGATGCCGGGCGGCGATCGTGCCGCGCGCGAGCCCTGGCGCATGGGCGCGAGCGCGCTGCATGGCCTCGGGCGAGGCGATGAGATCGCGACGCGGTTCGGAGCACGGCCGCAGGCCTCGCGCCTCAGCGCTCTGCTCGACCAGCCGGGCGTGCCGACGACGACCAGCGCCGGCCGCCTGTTCGATGCGGCGGCAGGGCTGTTGGGTCTCTGTCCGCTGCAGAGTTACGAGGGGGAAGCTGCGATGAAGCTGGAGGCGCTGGTGCGCAACCCCCGCATCGCACGAGACGGCTGGATCATCGAGAGCGGCGAGCTGTCCCTGGCTCCATTGTTCGAGCGGCTGGCAACCGGGAGCATCGATCCGGTCGAAGGCGCCGAACTGTTCCACGGCACGTTTGCCGCAGCTTGCATCGACTGGATCGGCCGGGCGGCGCGCGCGACCGGGATCACCACCGTTGCCCTCAGCGGCGGCTGCTTCCTCAACGCCGTCCTGTCGGACGAGATCGCGCGCGGCTGCAATGCGGCCGGCCTCTCGCCGCTGCCGCCGCGCCAGATGCCGCCCAATGATGGCGGTCTCAGCCTGGGACAGGCCTGGATTGCTGCGCTAACTCTCCTCGAACAACAAGACCTGAAAGGAACCGCCTGATGTGTCTCGCGATACCGGCAGAGGTCACGAAACTGCTGCCCGACGAGATGGCCATCGTCTCGATCGACGGCGTCAGCAAGGAGATCTCGGTCGCCTTGATCGAGAACCTCGCGGTGGGGGACTACGTGATCATCCATGTCGGTTATGCCCTGACCAAGATCGATCCGGAGGAGGCGCGGCGGACGCTCGAATTGCTGCGCGAGCTGAGCGTCGAGGGACAGGGAGTGGCGCCATGAAATATGCCGACGAGTATCGCGACAAGGAGATCGCATTGGGGCTCGCGAAGACGATTCGCGCCGAGACCGACCCGAAGCGGCCGTATCGTTTCATGGAGTTCTGCGGCGGCCACACCCACGCGATCTCGCGTTACGGTCTGGAAGACATGCTGCCGAACAACGTGCGGATGATCCATGGCCCGGGATGTCCGGTCTGCGTGCTGCCGGCCGGGCGCATCGATATGGCGATCCGGCTTGCGGAGCGGAGCGAGATCATCCTGTGCGTCTATGGCGACCTGATGCGCGTCCCCGGCTCGCAGGGCGCCTCGCTCCTGAAGGCAAAGGCACGGGGCGCCGATATCCGCATGGTCTATTCCACGATCGACGCGATCCGGATCGCGGAGGAAAATCCCGAGCGCGAGATCGTGTTCTTCGCCATTGGCTTCGAGACCACGACGCCGCCGACCGCGGTGATGATCCGGCTGGCCGAGAAGAAGCGGCTCGAGAATTTCAGCGTGTTCTGCAATCACGTGCTGACCCCGCCGGCCATGCAGAATATTCTGGAAAGCCCTGATATCCGCAGCATAGGGCGCGTCGAGATCGACGGCTTCGTCGGGCCGGCGCATGTCTCGACCATCATCGGCACCGCACCTTACGAGTTCTTCGCCGAAGAGTTCGGCAAGCCGGTGGTGATCTCGGGCTTCGAGCCGCTCGACATGATGCAGGCGATCTTGATGCTGGTGCGCCAGGTCAACGAGAACAGGCACGAGGTCGAGAACCAGTATAGCCGCGCGGTCACGCGCGACGGCAATCTGCGCGCCAAGGAGGAGGTCTCCGACATCTTCGAGCTGCGCGACCAGTTCGAATGGCGTGGGCTCGGCCAGGTTCCCTATAGCGGGCTGAAGCTGAAGCGCTCTTACGCGAAATATGATGCCGAGGTCCGCTTCGGCATGAACGAGGTTCGCGTCGACGACAATCCTGCGTGCGAATGCGGTGCCATCCTGCGCGGGGTGAAGAAGCCGGTCGACTGCAAGCTGTTCGGCACCGTCTGCACGCCGGAGACGCCGATGGGCTCCTGCATGGTCTCCTCCGAAGGTGCGTGCGCCGCGCATTGGACCTACGGCCGCTTCCGCGACCATCAGCAGAGGCGGGCATCATGAAGGCCTATCAGCGCAAGCTCGATATCAAGAACGGCTGCGTCGACCTCTCCCACGGCTCGGGCGGCCGCGCCATGGCGCAGCTGATTTCGGGGCTGTTCCACGAAGCCTTCGGCAATGAATGGTTGGCGCGCGGCAACGACCAGTCGGCCTTCGATGTCGGCGCCGGGCGCATGGTGATGACGACCGACGGCTATGTGGTCTCGCCGCTGTTCTTTCCCGGCGGCAATATCGGCTCGCTCGCGGTGCACGGCACCGTCAACGACATCGCCATGGCCGGTGCAAAGCCGCTTTATTTGTCGGCGAGCTTCATCATCGAGGAGGGGTTTCGGTTCGCCGACCTCAAGCTGATCGCGGACTCGATGGGGGAGGCGGCGCGCGCGGCCGGCGTCCACATCATCACCGGCGATACCAAGGTGGTCGAGCGCGGCAAGGCGGACGGCCTGTTCATCTCGACATCGGCTGTCGGGGTCGTACCTGATGGCCTCGATCTGTCGGCCGAGAACGCGCGCGTCGGCGATCGCGTCCTGATCTCGGGCACGCTCGGCGATCACGGCGTGGCGATCATGTCGAAGCGGCAGAATCTGGCCTTCGACACCGAGATCGTGTCGGATTCGGCGGCGTTGAACGGTCTGGTCGCCAGCATGGTCGAGGCCGGCGGCGCCGGCATTCGCCTGATGCGCGATCCCACCCGCGGCGGGCTCGCCGCGACGCTGAACGAGATCGCGCAACAATCCAACCTCGGCTTTCACCTCCAGGAGGAGGAGATCCCGGTCAAGCCGGGCGTCGCGGCCGTGTGCGAATTGCTCGGTCTCGATCCGCTCCACGTCGCCAACGAGGGCAAGCTGGTCGCGATCGTCGCGCCCGAGGTCGCCGATGCCGTGCTCGCCGCCATGCGGCAGCACCCGCTCGGCCGCGATGCCGCCGACATCGGCGAGGCCGTCGCGGACGATCATCATTTCGTGCAAATGGCGACGAGCTTTGGCGGTGGCCGGATCGTCGACTGGCTGTCGGGCGAGCAATTGCCGCGGATCTGTTGAGGGATCATGATGCGCATCCTGCTGCTCTCGCATGCCTTCAACAGCCTGACGCAGCGGCTGCATGTCGAATTGCGCGAGCGCGGCCACGAGGTGTCGGTCGAGCTCGACATCCACGCCGACGTCACCCGGGAAAGCGTTGCGCTCTACCGGCCGGACCTCGTGATCGCGCCGTTCCTCAAGCGGGCGATCCCCGAAGACGTCTGGCGCAGCGTGCGTTGCCTGATCGTGCATCCCGGCCCGCCCGGCGACCGCGGTCCCGCGGCGCTCGATTGGGCCATTCTCGAAGGAGCGGCCGAGTGGGGCGTCACCGTGCTGCAGGCGGACGGTGAGTTCGACGCCGGTCCGGTCTGGGCCTTCCGCACATTCCCGATGCGGCGCGCGGCAAAATCCAGCATCTACCGCAACGAGGTCACCTCATGTGCGGTCGAGGCGGTGCTGGAAGCCGTCGCTGCAATCGAAGCCGGGCGTCCGACGCCGCAGCCGATGCGCGAGGACGATTCGCGCATTCGCGTGCGCGGGCCCTGCCGCCAGCCGGACCGGGCGATCGACTGGCAGCACGACACGACCGAGACCGTGCTGCGCAAGATCCACAGCGCCGACGGCATGCCCGGCCTCCTCGACAGCCTGTTCTTCCGGGACGTGCGGCTGTTCGACGCCCATGAAGCGCGGGATATCTCCGGCGTACCCGGCACGGTCGTGGCGCAATGCGACGGGGCCTTGGCCCGTGCGACGGTCGATGGCGCGGTCTGGATCGGCCATGTGCGGCAGCTTGCGCCGAAGAGCCTGAAGCGGTCCGCGGCGAAGGTGTTCGCGGAGCAAGCCGCCGGCCTGCCGCGACGGCCGGATTGCGGCTATGCTCCCATTCAATATCGCGAGCATGGCGAGGTCGGCGAGTTGCAGTTCTCCTTCTACAATGGCGCCATGGCCACCGACGACTGCGAAGCGCTGCTGGAGGCCTACCGCGCCGCGCTGGCGCGCCCGACCAAGGTGCTGCTGCTGACCGGTGGCCTCGACTATTGGTCGAACGGCATTCACCTGGCCGAGATCGAGGCCGCCGGCAGTGCCGCCGATGAATCCTGGCGCAACATCAACGCCATTGACGATCTGGCCCGCGCCATCATCGAGACCACGGACCGGCTGGTGATCTCGGTCATTCGCGGGAATGCAGGGGCGGGCGGCGTGTTCCTGAGCCTCGCCGCCGACGAGGTCTGGGCCAGCGACCAGATCGTGCTCAATCCGCATTACAAGGACATGGGCAATCTGTTCGGCTCCGAATACTGGACCTATCTTTTGCCGCGCCGCGCGGGCGCCGAGAATGCGACGGGGATCACGCAATGCCGGCTGCCGATGGGCGTCGCCGAGGCGCAGCGCCTCGGGATCGTCGATCGCGTCCTCGCACGCGACGAGCTCGCCTGTGAATATCTCGTGAAACTCGCGGCTGCGGCGGGCGCTGATCGAGGCTTTGCCGCACGACTCACTGACAAGAAGAGACGCCGCGCGGCGGACGAGGCCGAGAAGCCCCTGCAGGCCTATCGCGACGAGGAGCTGCGGCGGATGAGGCTCAATTTCTACGGCTTCGATCCGAGCTACCACGTCGCCCGCTACAAATTCATCCACAAGGTGCCGAAATCGCGCACGCCGCTGACCATCGCCAATCATCGGTCGCGGCGAACGGCCGAGCGGCAGAGAGCCATGGTGGTGCCCTCATGAGCGTTCTGGGAACCATTCTCGTCGTCGACGACGAAATCCGGTCGCAGGAAGCGCTGCGGCGGGTTCTGAGGGAAGATTTCGAGGTGCTCTGCGCCGGCAACGCGGCGGACGCGGAAAAGCTGCTGGAGGGCGAGATTGTCCACGCCATCCTCTGCGACCAGCGCATGCCGCATGAATCGGGCGTGAGCTTCCTGAAACGCGTGCGGGAGCTGTGGCCCGATCCGGTGCGGATGATCATATCCGGCTATTCCGATTCCGAGGATATCATTGCGGGCCTCAACGAGGCCGGCATCTATCAATACATCACAAAGCCCTGGCAGCCCGAGCGGCTGCTCGTCATCGTCAAGGAGGCGGTGCAGCTCTATCGCCTGCAGAAGGAAACGGAAACGGCCGGCATCGACATCAAGGCGACCTCAGGCCACATCAAGAAGGTCGTCTCGGTCAAGCGTGGGGTTGCCAAGCAGCTCTATGATTTCGACCGCATCGTGCATTGCACTGAAAGTCCCATGCACAGGGTAATCGAGCTCGGCAAGCGCGCCGCGGACTACGACATCTCCGTGCTGATCACAGGCGAGTCCGGGACCGGAAAAGAGCTGCTCGCGCGCGCCATTCACTACCGATCGGCGCGCGCCAGTAAGGCCTTCGTCGTCGAGAACTGCGGCGCGCTGCCGGACGAGCTGCTCGAAAGCGAGCTGTTCGGCTGCAAGAAGGGTGCCTTCACCGGCGCCTATCAGGATAGGATAGGTCTGTTTGAGGTTGCCGACGGCGGCACCATCTTCCTCGACGAGATCGGCGAGACCTCACCGGCCTTTCAGGTCAAGCTGCTCCGCGTGCTGCAGGAGAGCGAGATCCGCCCCCTTGGCGCGCAGCGCGTACGCAAGGTCGACGTCCGCGTGGTGGCGGCGACCAATCGGGATCTAGAGGCAGAGGTCGAGGCGGGCCGCTTCCGGCGCGATCTCTACTATCGCCTCGCGGCATTTCCGGTCCACATGCCGGCCTTACGCGAACGGCCAATGGATGTCTCCTTGATCGCCGAAGGCGTGCTGTCGTCGGTGAAAACCTCCTTCAACCGGCCGGGCCTGCGCTTTTCTCCTTCCGCGCTCGAAGCGTTCGCCAAATACCATTGGCCGGGCAATGTCCGCGAGCTACAAAACGAGATTCAGCGCATGGTGGTGCTGGCCGACACGGACGAACTGCAGGCCCCGCCGCTGCTGGGCCGGCGCAATGGCAAGCTGCCGGTCGTCGCGGTCGCTGGCAAGCTAAACGGCGCGGCGACCCTCAAGGACAAGGTGGAAGATCTGGAGAAGGCCGTTATCATCAGCACTCTGGAACGGTACGAAGGCAATATCAGCCGGGTCGCCAACGAGCTCGGGCTTTCGCGGGTCGGTCTCAGGAACAAGCTGTCCAGGTATGATTTGAGGAAGAATGCCTGAGGTGACGCATCCTCCCGAAGCCGGCGAGCCTAAAACGCTGCTGAAGTTGATCGGAAAGCGCGGGGCGATGGAGCTCGACCACGAGCGCGAGGGCGCCTGGATCGAAGTCATCCGCAAGATGGACGAGGTCTATTCCGACCTGCTGCGCTACGAGGTCGATCTCGAGCACAAGAATGCGGAGCTGGAGGAGGCGCAGGCCTTCGTCACCAACGTCATCGAATCCGTCTCCGACATCCTCATCGTCCGCGATGCCAAGGGGCTGGTGCAGCAGGTCAATTCCGCCTTCCAGAACATGCTCGGCTGCGGCGTCACCGACATCGTCGGCGGGAACATCGCCGACGTGATCGATATCAGGGACAAGGCCAAGCTGGTCCCGCTGCTGAAGCCGCGCGGCGCTTCCGACGTCGTCGACGGCGAGCTCAGGTTTTCGCGCGAGGGCGGCAGCTCGGACCTGTTCGCCATGAACGCATCCCCCCGCCACGATCATCGCGGCCGCTTTATCGGCGTGGTGCTGACGGGACGTCCGATCGGTGAGCTTCGCCGCGCCTACGAGGAGTTGCACAAGGCGCATCACGAGCTGCAGCGGGCCCAGCGGCAGCTGGTCGAGCAGGAGAAGATGGCGAGCCTCGGCCGTCTCGTCGCCGGCGTCGCCCACGAGCTGAACAATCCGATCAGCTTCGTCTACGGCAACGTCCACACCTTGATGCGCTATCGCAGCGCTATCGTCGCCTATCTCGATGCGGTCCATGACGAAGCCAAAGGCAGTAACCTCGCGGCTGAGCGGCGAAGCCTTCGCATCGACGAGATCCTGGAGGACTTCGGCCCGCTCATCGAAGGCACCCTGGAAGGCGCTGTCCGCATCAGCGAGATCGTAAAGAATCTGCGCCGACTGTCCTTCAGCAAGCTCGGCGAAGTCGAGCGCGTCGACATCGAGCGTCTGATCAACACTGCAGTGCTGTGGGCCGTGCGCACCAAGCAGGTTCGGATCGATCTGCAGATCGAAATCGAGCCGGAGCTCTGGGTCTCCGGCAACGAGGGGCAATTGCACCAGGTGATCGTCAATCTCGTGGAGAATGCGATCGACGCAACGCGCGGCACCGAATCGCCGCGGCTAGTGGTATCGGCGGCGCGCAAGGGCAACGAAATCCTGTTCCGGATCTCCGACAACGGCCCGGGAATCGACAAGGACCACATCAGCCACATCTTCGAGCCGTTCTTCACGACCAAGCGGGTCGGCGAGGGGACCGGGCTCGGCCTCTGGATCAGCTATGGAATCGTGCGCGAGCACGGTGGCGAGCTCGGCGCCGGATATGGGCCGGAAGGCGGCGCGACATTCTCTTTTGCCTTGCCGGCGTCGTAAACAGCTGACCTACAGCCTGTAAAGAACTTGCGCGCTCGACCAAGAGAGCCCCGCTCCGCAGGCAGACGGCGTCAGTTCCTGCGCGAACGCTATCGACGCAATTTTCGGCAAAGCGAAGGGCATTCAGTTCGCGCAGCGCGCTTCCAGTACGTCGACAAAGGAGCGGTCCCAGCGGCCGTCGCGAATGGCCTGCATCGTTGCCTCCTCCTTCTGGTGCTGAGCCAGCGCCTTCTCAATGACGCTCGCGGCCAGGGCAGGCTGAAAGGCGAGGAGTCCATCCTGGTCGCCGACGATGACGTCGCCGGGATTGACCACCATGCCGCCGACCGTGATCGGCACGTTGATCTCCCCCGGACCGTCCTTGTACGGGCCGCGGTGGCTCACGCCGCGGGCATAAACGGGAAACGTCCGTGCGCCGATTTCGGCTGCGTCGCGAATGGCGCCGTCGAGCACCATGCCGGCGAGGCCCAGCGAGGCGGCCGCGAACGTCATGATGCCGCCGACCAGCGCGTTGGTGGTGTCTCCGCCGGCATCGACCACCATGACGTCGCCGGGCCGGCAGAAATCATAGGCGCGCAGAATGGCGAGGTTGTCGCCGCCGCGCGTCTTTACGGTCACGGCGGTGCCGGCCATCGGGGCGGGCGCATGGTAGGGCCGAAGACCGATACTGCCGCAGTTGCGGTGCAGTTGATCGCTGAGCAGCGCCACCGCGATGGTGCGCAGCTTGGCGATGGTCGACGGCTCGACCTGGGGCGCGGAGGGGTTTCTGACGATTCCGGGATTGGCCATGGCGGGGTGCTTTCGATCGATTGCAGGTTAGCGCAGTTCGGCAACCGCGCGGGCGATGCGATCCGTGCCTTCGTCAAGCGCGGTCTGCGACGTCGCGATCGAGGCACGGAAGAAGGGCGACAGACCGTAGGCGGCACCCTGAACGAGGGCCACGCCGGCCGCCTCCAGCAAGTACATCACGACGTCACCGTCGTTATCGAGGCGAGTGCCGGCCGGCGTCGTCCGCCCGATCAGGCCCGCGCAATTGACGTAGAGATAGAAGGCGCCGTCGGGCGGCCGGCAGCTCAGCCCGGGGATGGCGTTGATGCGCGCCAGCGTGCGGTCGCGACGCGCCCGATAGGTCGCGACGGTCTCGCCAACGAAACTCTGCTCGCCAGTGAGCGCCGCGACCGCCGCCGCCTGGCTGATCGAGCAGGCATTGCCCGACGACTGCGACAGCAGCGTGTTCAGCGCGCCGATGAGGTCGGCGGGTCCGGCGATCCAGCCGATGCGCCAGCCGGTCATCGCATAGGTCTTGGAGACGCCGTTGACGGCGAGGACGCGCTCGCGCAGCTCGGGCGCGGCATTGAGCAGATGCGGCGTCCTCTCGCCGTCGAAACGGATGTGTTCGTAGATGTCGTCGGTCATGACCAGCACATGCGGATGGCGGGCGAGAACGTCGGCAATCCCGCGATATTCCGCTGCGGAATAGCTTGCGCCGGTCGGGTTCGATGGCGAGTTGATCAACAGCCAGCGCGTCTTCTCCGAGATCGCCGCCTCGAGCTGCGCCGGCGAGATCTTGAAGCCCTGGCTCTCCGGACACGCCACGAGCTTGGGTATCCCCTCGCAGGCGAGCACCATGTCCGGATAGGACACCCAGTAGGGCGCCGGGATGATCACCTCGTCGCCGGCCTCGAGCGTCGCCTCGAGCGCGCTGTAGATGGCGCTCTTGGCGCCGTTGGTGACCACGATCTCCGCGGGATCGTAGAGGAGATTGTTCTCGCGCTTCAGCTTGGCGACGATCGCCTGGCGCAGCTCCAGCGTGCCGGCAAGCACCGTATACCGCGTCTCTCCCTTCTCCATCGCCCGGGCGGCGGCGGCGCGAATATGCGCGGGCGTGTCGAAATCCGGCTCGCCGACCACGAGGCTGACGATGCTTTTGCCCTCTCGCTTGAGAGCGCTCGCCCGATCTGCAGCCGCAGTGCTGGGCGAAGGCTTGATGCGTCTCACGCGCGCGGAGATACGAGAACGGTTCATGGCGATTGACCCCGGTCTGGAGAGGTGCGACGCTAAAGACAGCCGCCGGCGCTGACCAACACGAGTTCAATCTGGCCTGATAGGCATATCTTATGGTTGGATTCTTCCTCGGCGCCCCATTGAATGCCGCTCAGCCGGGCAGGCCGCTGCGCCGATCGATCCGAGGGACAAGGTGAATCTGAGGCGTCTTCAGTATTTCGTGAAGATCGTCGACGTCGGCAGCCTGACGCAGGCCGCCGATGTGCTTCATGTCGCGCAGCCGGCGCTCAGCCAGCAGCTCGCGACCTTGGAGGGCGAGGTCCGTCAGCAGCTCCTGGTGCGCACCAAGAGCGGCGTCGTGCCCACGGAAGCGGGCAAGGTGCTGTATCGCCACGCGCAGCTCATATTGCGTCAATGCGAGCAGGCGCGCACCGATATGAGCGCGGCGGCGAAAAGCATCTCCGGTGCGGTCGCCGTCGGACTTGCGCCTGGAACGGCCGCGGCCGGACTCGCGCTGCCGCTGCTGCGGACCGTGCGCGCCCGCCATCCCGGCATCCTGCTCTACCTCAACGAGACCTACGGAACGACGCTCTCGGAGCTCGTCATGAACGGCCGGATGGATCTCGCCGTGCTCTACGGCGGCAAGACGGCCGTCCATGGCCTCTCATTCGTGCCGCTGCTGCGCGAGCAGCTCTACGTCGTCGGCCCCGCCAGCATGATGGCCCCGCCGGGCGAGATCAGTGTGCCGGCGCTGGCCGACATGGATCTCTATCTCGCCCGTCCCTACAACGTCGTGCGCAAGATGGTCAACGAGGCCTTCGCGGCGATCGGTCAAGCGCCGAAGGTCGTCGCGGAAATCGAATCGGCGAGCACATTGACGGCGGTGATCGCCGACGGGCTCGGCGCGACGATCCTGCCGGAATCGATGGCCCGCCAGGTGGCGGGCTCCTGCGGTGGCTGGCAGTCCCGCATCGTCGATCCGATCATCGAGGCGCCGCTGGCATTGTGCCAGTCCGATCATTTGCCGCTGTCGGAGCCGGCCCAAGCCATCAAGGAAATCCTGCTCGAGCTCGTTGCCGGGCTGCCCGGCAACCTCGTCGTCGCCGAGGAGCGGGCGCAGAAAGCGTCATAGCGCTCTCTTATATGGGCAAAGCCAAACCGTCTTGGTCGGGGAAGACCGCCGGCGGTAGCGTTCGCGGACAGGTGCGACGCCGCGGGCGCCGACCTCCACGGACGGCCGGAGCATGGATCTCGATCGTATCAAGTCACTGATTGACGCCATGGCGGCCTCCGATCTGGCCGAGATGGAGTTCAGCGAGGGCGGCATGTCGCTGCGGCTGGTGCGCCGACCGCAGCCCGCCGACTCGCGGCCGGCGCTACCGGCGGTCGCCGCCACGGCGCTTCGAGCGAGCCGCCCCGAGCCTGCGCAAGCGGCACCGGTCGAGGACGCAGCGAATGGCGTCGTCGCGCCGCTGTTTGGCGTCGCCTATCTGCAGCCCGATCCCGATGCGCCGCCCTTTGTTACGGTGGGCCAGGCGATCACCGCCGGCACGACATTGTGCGTCATCGAAGCCATGAAGATGTTTCACGAGGTCAGGGCCGATCGGGACGGAGCCGTCGCCGCAATTCTCGTCGCCACCGGGCAGGAGGTGGAGGCGGGGCAAGAACTGATGCGGATCAGGTAGACCCATGTTCGGCTCGGTCCTCATAGCCAATCGAGGCGAGATTGCGCTGCGCATTCAGCGCGCCTGCCGGCGGCTCGGGCTGCGCACCATCGTCGTCCATTCGGAGGCCGATCGCGAAGCGCCCTACGTCCATCATGCCGACGAGGCCATCTGCATCGGGCCGGCCGCGGCAACGCAGAGCTATCTCAACCAGGTGGCGCTGCTGTTCGCCGCCGAGGTCAGCGGAGCCGAGGCGATCCATCCCGGCTACGGCTTCCTGTCCGAGAACCCTGGTTTCGCCGAGCAGGTCGAAGCCGCCGGCCTGACCTTCATCGGCCCGACCGCCGCTGTGATGCGCGTCATGAGCGACAAGGTCGCGGCCAAGCGGGCGATGCGGGCGGCCGGCGTTCCCTGCGTACCCGGTCCGGATGCGGCGCTCGGCGATGACCTCGATCTCGCGCGCGCAATCGCGCGGCAGATCGGATACCCCGTGATCCTGAAAGCGGCGGGCGGCGGCGGCGGCCGCGGCATGCGGATGGTGGAGAGCGAGGCTGGCCTCGTTGATGCGATCGCCGTGACGCGGGAGGAAGCGCGGCGCGGCTTCGCCAACAGCGAGATCTACATCGAGAAATTCCTGCGCCGGCCGCGACATGTCGAGATCCAGGTGATTGCAGATGCCCATGGCAATGCCGTCTGGCTCGGCAGCCGCGATTGCTCGCTGCAGCGACGGCACCAGAAGGTGCTGGAGGAGGCGCCGGCACCGGGACTGGACCAGGCCGTGCTGGCGCAGATCGGCGAGCGCTGCGCGGAGGCCTGCCGGCAGCTCGGATACCGCGGCGTCGGCACGTTCGAATTTCTCGTCGAGGATGGCGCGTTCTACTTCATCGAGATGAATACGCGCCTGCAGGTCGAGCACCCCGTCACCGAGATGACCGCGGGAATCGACATCGTCGAGGCGCAGATTCGTGTCGCTCAGGGCGAGGCGCTGCCGTTCGCGCAGGGCGACATCGCTTGCCGCGGTCATGCCTTCGAATGCCGGATCAACGCCGAAGATCCCGACACGTTCGTGCCGTCCCCCGGCGTGATCACGGCCTGGGAGCTCCCCGGCGGGCCCGGCGTGCGCATCGATAGCCACGCCAGCGCCGGGTATCGCGTGCCGCCATATTACGACTCGCTGATCGGTAAGCTCGTCGTGCACGGCACGAATCGCGCCGAGGCGCTGGACCGGCTGCGCATCGCTCTCGACGAAATGCGCGTGGAGGGGATCGCGACCAACCTGCCGCTGCACCGGCGCCTGGTCAGGGATGCCGCGTTCATCGGTGGCGGCGTCAGCATTCACCATCTCGAGCAGCAGTTGCGCGGGAGCGGCGAGGCATGACGATGGACCTGCCGCAACTCAGCCTGTTGGGGACGACCGCGCTGCTGTTCGAAGCGCCGGGCGAGACCTCGCTGACGACGCAGCGCCGCATCTGGGCCCTGGCGCTGGAGGCGGGGCTTCTGCCGGGCGTTCGGGAAGCCGTGCCGGGCATGAACAATCTCATGATCACGTTCGCAGAGCCGCCGCGGCACCGCGGGCAACTCGAGCATAGGCTGATCGAGCTGTGGCACACCGTCGAGCCGCTTCCGGCGGCCGGACGCTGCCTCGATCTGCCGGTGGTCTATGGCGGCGACGGCGGCCCGCACATGGCCGATGTCGTGGCCCACACCGGATTGAGCGTCGACGATATCGTCGCGATCCACAGCGCACCGACCTACACCGTCTACGCCCTCGGCAGTCATCCCGGGTATTGCTATCTCGGCGGCATGGACCAGCGCATCGCGACGCCGCGGCGGAAAGTGCCGGTGCTGCGCATCCCGCGTGGCGCCGTCTCCATCGGCGGCAGTCAGACCGGCGTCTCCGCCTCCGATGGGCCAAGCGGCTGGAATACGATCGGCAGCACCGAGGTCGCGTTCTTCGATGTCGAGCGCACGCCGCCGGCGCTGCTGCAGCCCGGTGACTGCATTCGCTTCAAGACCATCCGGGTGCTGCGATGATCGAGGTGCTGTCGGCCGGCGCGCTCGCCACGGTCCAGGATCTCGGCCGCACCGGCGCGCTCAATCTCGGCGTCGGGACATCGGGTGCGATGGATCCATTGGCGCTCGCCGCCGGAAACATCCTGCTGCGCAACGAGGAGAATGCGGCAGCGCTCGAGATACCGCTGCTTCCGTTCCGCGTCCGCTTCACCCGTCCGACGGTGTTCGCCGTGACCGGCGCGGATTGCGCGCCGCGGCTCGACGAGGCGCCAGTGCTGCCATGGTGGGCGCACCGCGCAGATGCCGGCCAGGTGCTCTCGCTCGCCGTTCCCTCAGCTGCGACCTGGCGCGCCTGCCGCGCCTATCTGTGCATCGCGGGCGGGATCGATGTTCCCTCGGTGCTCGGCTCGCGCAGCACCCAGCTGCGCGGCGCCTTCGGCGGGTTGGAAGGCCGTCCGCTGCGCGAGGGCGATCTATTGCCGGTTACCGAGACATGCGGTCGCGCCAAGACAGGCTTCGGCATCACGCCGCCCGGCCTTGCTCTGCCATTGCAGGTGGACGGGCTGACCGCCGTGCGGGTGCTGCCGGCGGCCGAGTACGACAGCTTCACGCCGTCCTCCCACGAGGCGCTATGGTCCGAGCCCTGGAAGATTACGTCGCAGAGCGACCGCTACGGCTATCGTCTCGCGGGCCCCGAGCTCAGGCCGCAGCGGCCCATGGAGCTGCGCTCGCACGGCATTGTTCCAGGCGTGATCCAGGTCCCCCATGGCGGCCAGCCGATCATCCAAATGCGCGATGCGCAGCCGTCGGGCGGCTATCCCAAGATCGGCACCGTCATCGAGGCCGACCTCTGGCGCCTCGGCCAGGCTCCCATCGGCAGCCGGATTCGTTTCGTGCTGTGCAACTGGGACGAGGCGCTGGACGCGTTGGCGGCGACCCGGCGCTGGCTGACCAACGCCCGCCGATTGGTCGAGCTCTACTGCAACCTGGGAGCGGTGCGATGACCAGCCCACTCGACCATGTCGACCAGCTTTGCGCCTTCCTCGCGGCGACTGACATCGGCCTGCTCGAGCTGAAAGGCCCAGCCGGGACCCTACGCCTGCGGCATGACGGCGCCCGCGTCGAGGTCCAGATGATAGAGGCAGCTACGGCGGCGGTGGCTACTGTGCCCACGCAGGTCATTCGGGCGCCGGTGCCGGGCATCTATCTCGACCGCCATCCATTGCGCTCGCAACCATCGGCCGCCGTCGGCGCCGAAGTCGCCGCCGGCACGCCGCTCGCCTTCCTCCAGATCGGACCGCTCTTGCTTCCAGTCCCGGCACCGGAGGTCGGCCTGGTGGTCGAGAAGTTTGCCGAGCATGGCGCGACCGTGGGATACAGCGCACCGCTGATCGGATTGCAGCCGCACGGGAGTGACGCCCAATGAAGATCGATCTCAATGCCGATCTGGGCGAGGGCTACGGCGCCTGGTCCATGGGCGACGACGATGCTCTGCTCGGCCTCGTCTCGTCGGCCAACATCGCCTGCGGCTTTCACGCAGGCGATCCGCTGATCATGCAGCGCACCGTGGAATCGGCAAAGGCCCGCGGGGTCGATATCGGCGCCCATGTCGGTTTCCCGGATCGCCAGGGCTTCGGCCGCCGCGTGATGCAGATTGATGCCACCGAACTTGCGGCGATGGTCATCTATCAGCTCGGCGCGCTCGCCGGCATCGTCCGCGCAGCCGGTTACCGCATGACCCATATGAGCTTCCACGGTGCCTTGGGCAACATGGCGGCCGCCAACGCCAAGCTCGCCGAACCGCTGGTCCGCGCCGTCGCCGCGTTCGATCGGGAGCTCCTCATCGTATCGTCGAGCAGCCGCGCCATCGAGGGGGCGGCGGCGGCCTGCGGCCTGCGCGTCGCAACCACCTTCCTGGCGGACCGCGCCTACGACGATGACGGATTGCTCGTGCCCCGGGGCACGGCGGGCGCGGTCATTCACGACCCAGCGCTCGTGCTCGAACGGGTGCAGCGCCTGCTCTGCGACGGCGTCGTCATCACCGCGACCGGCCGGGCGCTGCCGATGCAGGCCACATCGATCCTGCTGCATGGCGACACGCCGGGCGCGGTCGAGTTCGCCCGGACGATCCGTGCCGCGATCGAGACCGCCGGCGGGGAGGTTGCGCCGGTGTCGCGCCTGATCACCGGCAGCCCCGGGCGTGGCCGATCATAAGCGTACCTTATCCCGCCAAAGTGATTCCATCTTGGCGGCGGAACTGCTCCATCGGTAGCCTCTGGAGAACAGCGAGGAGTCAGATGCCATTTTCCGACTACAGGACGGCTCTCGTCACCGGCGCCTCGTCCGGCATCGGCCTCGCCGTCGTCGAGCGCCTGGCGCGCGAGGGGCTGCAGGTGCACGCGCTGGCGCGCAGCGCCGATCCGCTGAAGGCGCTGGCGGAGCGCACCGGCTGCATTCCCCATGCCGTCGACGTTCGCGATCTGCCCGCCATCACCAAGCTCGCGGGCAGCGTCGAGTTCGACATCCTCGTCAACTGTGCCGGCGTCGACCGGCCCAAGAAATTCCTGCAGGCGGACGCCGAGGATATCGAGCTGCTGCTCGACGTGAATCTGCGCGCCGTCCTGCATCTGTGCCGCCTCGTCGTGCCCGGCATGGTGGCGCGCGACCGCGGTCACGTCGTGAACATCACTTCGATCGCCGGCGCGTATAATTTCGGCGGCAACTCGACCTACCACGCCACCAAGGCGGCGGTCAGCATGCTGTCCCGTCAGCTCCGCATCGACGCCTTCGGCAAGCGCGTTCGCGTCACCGAGGTGTGCCCGGGGCGGGTCGCGACCGATATCTTCGCGCACGTCCACGGCGACTCCGCCGCCACCCGCGCCGCCTTCATCGAGGGATTCGAGCTGCCCGCGCCGGAGGACATCGCCGACGCGATCGCCTTCGCCATTGCCGCGCCGGTGGCGGTGAACATCGGCCATATCGAGATTACACCGACCCTGCAGGTGCCCGGCGGACTGTCGACGGTCCGTCCCGAGCGCCCCGCCAGCCCTCCAGCCGTCACCTAGAGCGGAGGCCGCGATGAAGGGCTTCGACCTCATGGCGATCCTGCTGAACCCCGAGTTCAGCCGCATGCTCGTCCACGGGGTGAAGATGACCTTCATCATCTTCGCAGGCTCCTGGCTGCTCGCCATGAGCCTCGGTATCACCCTCCTTGCGATTCGAATGCTGCCGGGCCGGATCGCCGACGCCCTGGTCGAGGCCTACGTTGCCTATCACCGCAACGTGCCGACGCTGGTGCAGCTGATGCTCTGGTACTTCGGCGTCTCCAGCCTGCTGCCCGAGCGGCTCCAGGTCTGGCTGTCCGATCAGAACGGCGAGGCGATCTTCGCGGTGATCGCGCTCGGGCTTTGTCAGGCCGCGTATTTCAGCGAAGACCATCGGTCGGGCTTGCGCGCCGTGCCAAAGGGGCAGTGGGAGGCCGCCCGCGCGCTGGGTCACAGCTATCTCGGCGCGATGGCTTACATCCTGCTGCCGCAGGCGGTCCGCAACGCGATGCCGGCGCTGGTGAACCACACGGTGTCACTGTTCAAGAACAGCAGCCTTGCCATGGCGATCGGCGTCACCGAACTCACACATGCGGTGAAGGAGGTCGAAAATCAGAGCTTCCGCGCTTTCGAGACCTACCTGATCGCGACCGTCTTCTACCTCGCATGCTCCCTGCTCCTGATGTGGCTCGGCTATTATTTCGAGCGGCGCAGCCGCATGGCGGGAGCGCTCTGACATGACGCTCCTGTTCAACATGATAGGCATCGTCAGCGACAACTGGCTGCTGCTGCTGGTCGGTCAGTTTCCGAACGGTCCGCTCGGTGGGATCGCCGCGACCCTGATCCTGTCGATCCTCGGAATTGCGCTGGCGTTCCCGCTCAGCGTGACGATGGCACTCGCGCGTCTGTCGCCCTGGCCCGTGCTGCGCTGGCCGGCGACGGCGCTGGTCTACATCGTGCGCGGCGTTCCGCTGCTGCTGATCATCCTCTGGGTCTATTTCCTGCTGCCGCTCCTGATCGGCGAGAGCGTTCCCGGCTTCGTGACCATGCTCGCCACCCTCGTCATCTACGAGGGAGCGTTCCTCAGTGAAATCGTACGAGCCGGAATCACGGCATTGCCGCGAGGGCAGATGGATGCGGCGCGGGCGCTCGGCCACAGCCACCTCGGCGCGATGCGCTACGTGATCCTGCCGCAAGCGCTGTTCAACATGATCCCGAGCATCATTAGCCAGTTCGTCTCCACCATCAAGGAGACGACGCTGGGCTACATCATCAACGTACCGGAGCTGACCTTCGCGGCGGGACAGATCAACAACCGGCTGCTGACCAAACCCTTCGAAGTCTATTTCATGCTCGCCATCATCTATTTCATCGTCTGCTGGACTCTTACCAAGCTGGCCAGCACGCTCGAGCGCCGGATTGCCGCCCGCCGCGCCCGATCCATGGATGGCGTCGCAGCCCCCGCTCTGGCGGCCGCGCCGGCCGGCGCCTCGAGGACATGACCATGTCGCACCAAGCCCCGAGCAATACGGCAGCTCCGATGATCGAATTCATCGGCATCAACAAGTTCTACGGCTCGCTGCCGGCCCTCGTCGACGTCAACGCCGAGGTGAAGAAGGGCGAGGTGGTGGTGGTATGCGGCCCCTCGGGCTCAGGCAAGTCGACGCTCATCCGCACCGTCAACCGGCTCGAGGAAATCCAGTCGGGAGTGCTGCGCTTCGACGGACAGGATGTCCACGCCAAGATAGGCAGCTCGGCGATGAATCACCTGCGCAGCCGCATCGGCTTCGTGTTCCAGAGCTTCAATCTGTTTCCGCATCTCAGCGTGCTGGACAATGTGATGCTGTCGCCGGTGAAGGTGAACGGCATCAAGCGGAGCAAGGCGCGGGAGATCGCGCTTCAGCTGCTCGACCGGGTCGGGCTTTCCAGCAAGGCGGAGAACTATCCGGCGCAGCTGTCCGGCGGCCAGCAGCAGCGTGTCGCGATCGCCCGAGCGCTGGCCATGGAGCCGCCGGCGATGCTGTTCGACGAGCCGACCAGCGCGCTCGACCCGGAAATGGTCGGCGAAGTGCTGTCGGTGATGCGGGGGCTCGCTCGCGACGGCATGACCATGATGTGCGTCACCCACGAGATGAATTTCGCACGCGATGTCGCCGACCGCGTCTGGTTCATGGATGCCGGACGCCTGCTCGAATCGGCGCCGCCCAGTGCGTTCTTCGGCTCGCCCCAGCATCCGCGCGCGCAGCGCTTCTTGTCGGACCTGCGGGCGCGATGACGACGCTTGCCTTCACTGCAAAACAGGGAGTTTGGAATGTCGATTGGGACTGAGATCGGAAAATGTGTGCTCCGCGCGGCTATTGTCGCAGCCGGCCTGAGTTGCCTTGCCCCGGTGGCGATAGCCGATCAGCTGGCCGATATCATGCAGCGCAAGGAACTGCGTTGCGGCACCTTTGCTGACGTGACCCCGTTCGCCGCGCCGGACCCGAAAACGCGCGAGATGGCGGGCTTCGATGTCGACCTCTGCAGGGCCATCGCCAAACGCTGGGGCGTGGAGGCGAAGATCAGCCCGCTCTCGGTCGAGGCGCGAGTGCCCGAGGTCAAGCTCGGCCGCGTCGACATCACGGTCGCCAATCTCGCCTACACGTTGGGCCGCGCCGAGCAGATCCAGTTCTCCGACCCCTATTACCTCGCCAAGGAGATGTTGGCGGTGAAGGCCTCGGACCCAGGCGCCACGAAGGCCGACTTCAAGGGCAAGCGGCTGGCCTCGACCAAGGGATCGACCTCCGAACTCGCGATCAAGCTGAACGAGTCGGACCCGCTCACCTTCGTCGACACCGGCTCGGCCTATATGGCCGTCCAGCAGAACAAGGCGGTCGGAATGGTGGCCAACACCATGACCATCACCAAGCTCGTCAACGAATCCAAGACCGCCGGCCAGCCGCTGAAGATGATCGAGGAGCCGATGGCACTGCAGCCGATCGGCATCGGCATGAAGAAGGATGAACCGGCGCTGCTCGCCAAGGTCAACGAGACACTGCTCGCACTCGATCAGGCTGGCGAGATCAACCAGCTCTGGGACAAGTGGCTCGGCCCGGCCACCGAGTTCAAGATGACCCGCACCGACAAGGTCGTGCCGCTCAGCCAGCTCAAGTTCACGCCGCTGCCGTGAGCCGTGCCGCCGGGATCGGTGCCTCCTTCCGTCGACGCAAATCAGCCGTCCGCTTGATGTTCGGTCAGACAGCTCGATGTCACCGCCACGACTCCGGTTTCTCGACTCCGAGTTGCGCTACGACCCACTCTGCGAAAGCTCGCACCGCCGATCTCTGTCGGCTGGCGCGCGGGTAAATGAGGCGGTGACCAACATATCGAATATTGGTTGCGCGCTTCGCCAATGGAGCAACCAATCGCCCGCTGGCCAGTTCGCGTTCAGCCAGAAGGGTCGATTCCAGAGCAACCCCCAATCCCTCGGCCGCCGTCGCAATCGCCAGAAAGCTACGATCGAATCTCATGCCGTGAAGTGCGGGAGCTTCCAATCCATTTGCGGTAAACCATTGGTGCCACTGCACCTGTTTCACATCGGAGCGGATCAGCGTCCGATCGAGCAGATCGGCAGCCTTTTTTATCGACTTTGCGAGGGGGGGCGAGCAAAGCGGCGTGACCATCTCCTCGGCGAGAGGAACAACTTCGACACCCTCCGCACGCGGTGGACCGTAGACGATATCGACATCGAAGTCGTCGTTGCTGAAGCGCGCATATTCCGTGCTCGCAGCAAGCCGAACCTCGAGCTTCGGATAAGCGGCGAGAAATTGTGAAAGCCTTGGCGCCAGCCATTGCGCAGCAAAGCTCGGCGCGGAGTGGACGCGTACCAATTGCGGTCCGCGTGCGGCGACCTCTTCGAGCCCGCGGCGGAGTTGATCGAAGGCGGCTCCGGTGTGACGCATCAGATTTTCGCCCTCAGGCGTCAATCGCACCGAGCGCGTGCTGCGCTCGAACAGAACCGTCCGAAGCGTATCCTCAAGCTTGCGGATCGCATGACTGACCGCACTCGGCGTCAAGTGAAGCTCATTCGCCGCATCGCGGAAGGATCCCGTGCGGGCGGCAGCTTCAAACACGCGAATTGCCGATATTGGGACATTTGAAAGCATTTCATAAGTGAACCAGATTCATCGATCCGTGACAACTATGCGCTTGTCCGTTTTAGTGGCGCAGGTCATTCGTAATCTTGGCAAGCAAGAATAATTTGAGGGAGGAACAGATGCTGCTCAGCGGTAAGACGGCCATCATTTCGGGTGCGGCTTCGCCGCGCGGGATCGGGCTTGCAACGGCCCGCCGGTTTGCCGCCGAGGGTGCTCGGGTCGCCATTCTGGATATCGACGCCGCAGCAGCTGCGGGTGCGGCGGCCACTCTTGGTAAGGAGCACCTCGGTTTACGCTGCGACGTCGCTGACAAGTCATCCTGCGAACGGGCTGTCGTAAGCGTGGTCGAGGCATTCGGTGGTATCGACATCCTGATCAACAATGCCGGCATTACTCAGCCGGTGAAGCTCCTGGAGATTTCGGCGGCCGATTGGGATCGCATTCAGGACGTCAATCTGAAAGGCGTTCTGTTCCTCTCCCAGGCAGCCATTCCGCACATGCGCGCCCGGAAGTCCGGATCGATCGCATGCATGTCGTCGGTTTCGGCTCAGCGCGGTGGGGGAATTTTCGGCGGCCCGCACTACTCTGCTGCGAAGGCCGGCGTCCTTGGTCTCGCCAAGGCCATGGCCCGGGAGTTCGGTCCGGATGGCATTCGTGTCAACTGCGTCACGCCGGGCCTGATCGGCACTGATATCACGTCAGGCAAGCTGACCGATGATATGAGGACGAAAATCCTCGAAGGCATTCCACTCAATCGTCTTGGGACGGCGGAAGACGTCGCTGGCATCTACACCTTCCTGGCGTCGGATCTTTCCGCCTATGTCACGGGCGCCGTGATCGACGTAAATGGCGGCATGCTTATCCACTGACGCACCAGACAAGGTCCAGATCAATGGAAACCTCCACCAAGACACTGACCAATACACCTACCCTGGCGGATCGCGCCTACAACATCCGCCGCAACGCCTTGCGCATGGGTGAGGTCCAGGGCCAGGGTTATATCGCACAGGCGCTGGACATCTCAGACGTTCTCGCGGTGGCTTACTTTCACGCAATGCGGTATCGGTCCGAAGATCCGGCCTGGGAGGAGCGCGATCGCTTCCTGCTCTCAAACGGGCACTACGCCATCGCGCTCTACGCAGCGTTGATCGAGGCGGGGATCGTCCCTGAAGAGGAACTCGAAACCTATGGCAGCGACGAGAGCCGGCTGCCGATGTCGGGCATGGCCTCCTACACGCCCGGAATGGAAATGTCGGGTGGCTCCCTCGGACTGGGGCTCAGCATTGCTGTCGGCATGGGCCTCGGCCTCAAGCGCAAGAAATCCGAGGCGCGGGTGTACACACTGTTCTCCGATGGTGAGCTCGATGAAGGCTCCGTCTGGGAGGCGATCCAGTCGGCAGGCCACTACGGGCTCGACAATCTGATCGGCATCGTCGACGTCAACAACCAGCAGGCGGACGGTCCGTCCACCCAGGTCATGGCATTCGAGCCGCTGGTCGAGAAACTTCAAGCCTTCGGCTGGTTCGTGCAACGTATCGACGGCAACGATCTGGATGCGGTGATCGCAGCATTCGATACGGCCAAGTCACATCCCGAGCCAAAGCCGCGGATGATCGTCGCCGACACGTTGATGGGAAAGGGCGTTCCTTTCCTGGAGCAGCGCGAGAAGAACCATTTCATCCGCGTCGAGCAGCACGAATGGCAACTGGCGCTTGCCGCGCTGGAAGCCGGGAGGCAGGCATGAAGACCGTCAGATCAGCACCGCAGCCGGGCAAGCCGCGCCTGACTACCTCAGCCATGATCGCCTCGATCGCTGCCGAGGGACAGAAGACGAAACCAGCGCCGTTCGGGCACGCGCTCGTCGCGCTCGCACGTAGCCGCTCCGAGGTGGTCGGTATGACGGCCGATCTCGGCAAATACACTGACCTGCACATCTTCGCCAAGGAATTTCCGGACCGATATTACCAGATGGGCATGGCCGAGCAGCTTCTGTTCGGCGCTGCCTCCGGCCTTGCCGCAGAAGGCTTCATGCCCTTCGCGACGACCTATGCTGTGTTCGCATCCCGGCGGGCCTATGATTTCATCCACCAGACGATCGCGGAAGAAGACCGCAACGTAAAGATCGTCTGCGCGTTGCCGGGCCTGACCTCGGGCTATGGTCCGAGCCATCAGGCCGCCGAGGATCTCGCGCTGTTCCGCGCCATGCCGAACATGACTGTCATCGATCCCTGCGATGCCCATGAAATCGAGCAACTGGTGCCTGCCATCGCGGCGCATCAGGGACCGGTCTACATGCGCCTGTTGCGCGGCCAGGTACCGGTCGTGCTGGAAGAATACGACTACAAGTTCGAGCTCGGCAAGGCCAAGCTGATCCGTGACGGGAAGGACGTCCTGATCATTTCATCGGGCATCATGACGATGCGTGCGCTCGAGGCCGTGCAAGCGCTTCAGGATGACCGCGTGGATGCCGCGGTGTTGCACGTTCCGACAATCAAGCCGCTCGACACCGAGACGATCTTGCTGGACGCCGGCAAGCCGGGCCGCCTCGTCGTGGTTGCCGAAAACCACACGATGATCGGCGGGCTTGGCGAGGCCATTGCCGCACTCCTCATGCGTTCAGGCGTTCATCCGCCTTTCCGCCAGATTGCGTTGCCGGATGAATTTCTCGACGCCGGCGCACTTCCGACCTTGCACGACCGCTACGGGATTTCCACTGCAGAGGTCGCAAGGCAGATCAAGCAGTGGCTTTAGTCTGCCGCCGCTAGGCGCCAACCAAGCCAAGCCTCTGTGAGGACCTACGCCCGCCGCATGTTGCGGCGGCAAACGATGCCTCTTGCCCAAACGCCGGCGGACGAGAGCCGGAGGGCGAAATGCCCGAACACCGTATGCCGGCTTTGCAGCGGGCAGTAAATCAAAGCAGGATCTGGAGGAATACATGACTGTCTCGAAGCCAGGAAGCATCAGCCGCCGTTCGTTGTTGATGGCGGCCACGGCCGTACCTCTCTGCGGGATTCTGACCCGGCCGGCATCTGCTGCCGAGTTCGTGTACAAGTTCGCGACCGGACAGGATCCGACGCATCCGGTGAACATTCGGGCGCAGGAAGCGATCGACCGTATCCGCGAGGCGACCAGCGGCCGGCTCGAGATCAGGCTGTTTCCGGCCAACCAGCTCGGCTCCGACACCGAGCTCCTGACCCAGGTCCGTAGCGGCGGCGTCGAGTTCTTCAATCAATCTTCCTCCATTCTTGCCACCCTGGTGCCGAGCGCAGGCATCGTGAACACCGGCTTCGCATTCGCCGACTACGACAGCGTGTGGAAGGCGATGGACGGCGACCTCGGCACCTACATTCGGGCGCAGATCGCCAAGACGCCGATCATGGCCGTGTCGAAGGCCTGGGATAACGGCTTTCGACAGGTGACCTCGTCCGGCCGCGAGGTGCGCACGCCGGATGATCTGAAGAATTTCCAGATCCGTGTTCCGCCTGCCCCGCTGTTGACCTCGCTCTTCAAGGCGCTCGGAGCCGGGCCGACGCCGATCAACTTCAACGAAGTCTATTCGGCGCTGCAGACCAAGGTCGTCGATGGGCAGGAGAACCCGCTACCAATCATTGCGACCGCGCGCCTTTACGAAGTGCAAAGCACGTGCAGTCTGACCGGCCACGTCTGGGACGGTTACTGGATTCTCGGCAACAAGCGCGCCTTCGAGCGTCTGCCGAAGGATGTACAGGAAATCGTGACGCGCGAGCTCGACCGCTCTGCCATCGACCAGCGCGCCGACATCGCAAAGCTCAGCCAGTCACTGCGCGCCGATCTCTCCGCCAAGGGGCTCAAGTTCATCGACGTCGATCGCGCCGCGTTCCGCCAGGCGCTGTCGAAGACAAGTTTCTACGCAGACTGGAAAGCCAAGTTCGGCGAAGAGGCCTGGTCGCAGCTCGAAAAAGCCGCGGGCCAGTTATCATGACCAGCGTGACCCATACGCCGCACGCAGATGCCGGTATGGCGGCCGGCGCGTCTCACGCAGGCTCGCTCAGTTGGATAGTGAAAGCGAACACGGTGCTCGGTCACGCCGTTGCTATACCGGCAGCGCTACTCGTGCTGGCTGAAGTCGCAGTGTTGTCCGCAGGGATCGTAGCCAGATACCTGTTCCGTTCGCCAATCGTCTGGTCGGATGAACTTGCCGGCATCCTCTTCCTCTGGCTCGCCATGTTTGGATCCGTGATTGCGTTCCAGCGGGGCGAGCATATGCGGATGACCGCCATCGTCGGGATTCTCAGTGCTGAAGTCCGAGCGTTCCTGGACGTCGTGGCCGCCGCGGCATCGCTGGCATTCCTTGCGCTCGTCGTATGGCCAGCCTATGAATTCGCGGCCGACGAGGCATTCGTCACCACGCCGGCGCTCGAGATCGCCAACAGCTGGCGTGCGGCGGCGCTGCCGATCGGGCTCGGTCTGATGCTGATCGCCGCGATCCTCCGCCTTACCCGCATCGCGAGGCTGCGCAACTTGCTCGTATCCCTGGCGATCGTCGTAGGCATCATCGCGACCTTTGTTCTGCTCGCTCCCGTCTTGAAGCCGTTGGGAAATCTGAACCTTCTGATTTTCTTCGTATTCATCGTCGGCGCGATGGTGTTTGCAGCGGTGCCGATTGCGTTTTCATTCGGCCTCGCCACCGTCGGCTATCTCGCCTTGACAACCAGCACTCCCGATGTGGTGATGATTGGACGGATGGACGAGGGCATGAGCCACCTGATCCTGCTCGCTGTGCCGCTTTTCGTCTTTCTTGGCCTTCTGATCGAGATGACGGGTATGGCCCGCGCGATGGTAGGCTTTCTCGCGAGCCTTCTCGGCCACGTGCGCGGCGGACTGCACTATGTGCTGGTCGGCGCAATGTATCTGGTTTCGGGCATTTCCGGCTCCAAGGCGGCGGACATGGCCGCCGTGGCGCCGGTACTGTTTCCAGAAATGCGGCAGCGCGGGGCCAAACCGGGCGATCTCGTCGCGCTCCTGGCCGCAACCGGCGCTCAGACCGAAACGATCCCGCCGTCCCTCGTTCTGATCACGATCGGCTCGGTGACCGGCGTCTCGATCTCGGCATTGTTCACCGGCGGCTTGCTTCCGGGCGTTATTCTTGCTGTCATGCTCGCTGCCGTGGTGTCGTGGCGATATCGCCGCGAAGATCTGTCCCACGTCAAGCGGGCGACGGGGCAGCAGATTGGCCGCGCCTTTGTCATCGCGGTCCCTGCTATCGCACTGCCATTCGTGATCCGGACTGCCGTCGTCGAGGGCGTTGCGACCGCCACAGAGGTCTCGACCATCGGCATCCTTTACTCAGCCTGTGCGGGTCTCTTCATCTACCGCCAATTCGACTGGCGCCGGATCTATCCGATGCTGGTCGAGACGGCCTCGCTGTCCGGGGCAATTCTGCTCATCATCGGCGCGGCGACGGGAATGGCCTGGGCGCTGACTCAGTCGGGGTTTTCTGCCTCTCTTGCCAAGTTCATGACCAGCCTTCCCGGCGGCGTCCCTGTCTTCCTGGCGGTCACGATCGTGACCTTCGTGATCCTGGGCAGCGTGCTCGAAGGGATCCCGGCCATCGTGCTGTTTGGCCCGCTGCTGTTCCCGATCGCGCGGCAGGTCGGGGTGCACGATGTCCACTACGCAATGGTGGTCGTCCTCGCCATGGGCATCGGACTGTTCGCGCCGCCGTTCGGGGTCGGTTACTACGCGGCCTGTGCCATCAGCCGCATCAACCCGGATGAGGGCATGAAGCCGATCGTTGGCTACATGCTAGCCTTGCTGATCGGGACCCTGATTGTGGCCGCCGTTCCCTGGCTATCAATCGGCTTCCTTTGAGGTCGTGGTGAGAGGGCCTCGCGCGACAAGCCGCGAGGCCGTTCGTCAGGTGAATTTCGGCAGATGCAGTGGCAGACCTTCGCATGGCATATCGATCTCCTCGACCTGGCCCCTGCCAACTTCGGTGACGCGCAGCTTCCTGCCCTCGAGGGTGAAGGCACAGTTCGTCGGCTGGGGGCCGTCCAGGATCAGGCGATCGACGACCTCACCCTCGCGGTTCAGAACCGTGACGTTCTTCTGGTTGTAGACCGTGCAATAAAGCCGGCCGTCCGTGCCAAAGGCCATTCCGTCCGGCCCCTTGAAATCGGGGTTGGTATCCGGTTGGAGGACGTTGCCGAATACCACGCGTTTTGGTGCAGTTTCGCCGAGGACGTCGTATCGGTAAACTTCACCTGTGAAGGACGCGTTGGCATAGAGGTGATTGTCGGGGCCGAAAGCAATGCCGTTGGTGAAGCGGATCTTGCGATCGAGGACGCGCAGAACCTTCATGACTGCCGGATCGATCTCATAGACACGGCCGTCCCAATCGAGGTCCATGTAGCCGTCGACGAAGGCCTGTCCGTTGATGAAATCCTCGGCTGCCATGCCTGAATCAGTCATATAGAGCAGTCCGTTCGGGCCGAAGCAGAGGTCGTTCGGGAACAAAAAGCGGTCGGCACCTTCGCCCTGCATGCGCCGGATCTCGTTTCCACCCTGATCGATGCAGATCAGAGCCCTTAGACCTGCTTCCGCGACCCAGATCCGGCCGTGGCCATCGGTGGTCAATCCATTCGGGCGCCCGCCGGTGGTGCGGATCACCCGGCGATTGCCGCGGTTATCCAGCCTCGTGATGCAAAGGGTGGCAGCGGACATTTCCGTCACATACATCGATCCGTCCGGCAGGCACACCGGGCCTTCGGGCGCTCCGATTTCGGTTACAAAGAGCCTCGATGCCATTCTTCCCTCCCGTTCTGGCTGCGCTACGCGATGACCAGGCCGCTGGCCGGATCGATCAGCACTACGCGATTGAGATCAATAGCGAGCTCGATCCGCTCACCATGGTTGGTGACGTCGTGAGCCTGCAACTCGGCGACGGCATCCACGCCGCCGATCTTGATAGTGGTGAATGTGCGCGTCCCTGTCGGTTGAATGAGATCGGCGGTGGCCGAATATGAGACCACTCCTTCGCGGAGAGGCCCGCCGCCACCAGCCCGGCTGAAATGCTGGGGACGAATGCCGACGAGAACCTGTCGCTCCTCCGCGCCACTCAGCAATGCGGCTTTCGCGGGCGGAAGTGTCAGCGAACCGCCGGACTTAAACACGGCTTCTGCAGCAGTTCCCGACGTTTTGAGGGTCGCCGGGATGAGGTTGATCGACGGAGACCCAAGGAAGCCGGCAACAAATCCAGTGCGGGGTTGCTCGAACAGCTCCAGCGGAGCTCCCTGCTGCTCGATCTTTCCGTCGCGCAGCAGCACGATGCGATCGGCGAGCGTCATCGCCTCGACCTGGTCGTGGGTGACGTAGATCATTGTCGTCGTGATCTCGTGATGCAGACGCTTGATCTCGCTCCGCATCTCATCGCGCAGCTGCGCGTCGAGATTCGAGAGCGGCTCGTCGAACAGGAACAGATCCGCCTTGCGCACGATGGCGCGGCCAATGGCGACCCGCTGGCGCTGCCCACCGGACAGCTGGCGCGGGTAGCGCTGCAAGAGATTGCCGATGCCGAGCATCTCGGCGGCTTCACCGACCCGCTTTCTGATTTCGATCTCGGGAGTCTTCCGTGCGCGAAGACCGAAGGCGATGTTCTCGTTGACGGTCAGATAGGGGTAGAGGGCGTAGTTCTGAAATACCATCGCGATGTTGCGCTCGCGTGGGCGCAGATCGTTGACCACAGCACCGCCGATCGTGATCGTTCCGTCGTCCGGATCCTCAAGGCCTGCGATGGTTCGCAAGAGCGTGCTCTTGCCGCAGCCGGACGGACCGACCAGAACTGCGAATTCGCCGTCGGCAATGGAAAGGTCCACCCCGCGAACCGCGTGCACATTGCCGTAATATTTATGCACGCCGGACAACTTGACATCAGCCACTCTATTCTCCCTAACCCTTGACTGCGCCCAGGGAGATCCCGCGCACGAGATAGCGTTGCATCACGGAGACCGCAACGAAGATCGGCAACGTCCCCAGCACCGACATCGCCGCGATCTTCGCCCAGAAATTCGATTGTCCGCCGAAGTAATGCGTCAACATGACCGGGAAGGTGATGACCTCGGTACGCGTCAGCACGAGTGCGAAGAGAAAGTCGTTCCAGGCGAACACGAAGGTGAAGACCGAGGTCGCCATCAGCCCGGGGCGTACCATTGGGAAGACGACTTTCCAGATCACCTCCCAGCGATTGAGGCCGTCGACAAGGGCGCTTTCCTCGAGCTCCAGCGGAACGTCGACGATATAGCCGCGCATCATCCAGATAACGTAGGGAAGGTTGAATGCCGTGTAGAGCAGGATCAGGCCGAAGTAGCCGTCGACCAAACCGAAATGGACGTAGATCAGGAAGATCGGAAAGACGACGGCAATCGGTGGGATCATGCGCTGGGAGATGATCCACATCGCGAGGTTCTCGCCGCCAGTCCCATACCGGGCGAGGCTGTAGGCGCAGAGCGTTCCCAGCACGATCGCAATGCCGGAGCTGACGCCGGCGACAATCAAGCTGTTCAGGATCGCCAGGACGTCACCATCCTTGAACAGGACGTAATAGTTCGAGAACTGGATCTGCTCAGGGATCCATAGGGGCGGCACATGATAGATCTCATCCGGCGTCTTGAACGAAATCATGAACAGCCAGTAGACCGGAAACAGGAACAGCAGGATCACTATGCCGGCGCCGAGATAGCGGACGGCGAGAATGCGGGCTTTTTTTGCCGGAAGCCTGCCGATCCTCATCGCGTAAGCTCCATGCGCTTGAGGACCAGGGTGGTGATCAGCGTCAGCAGCGCGATTACCAGGAAGGAAATCGCGGCTGTGTAGCTAGTCTCGAATTGCGAGAAGCCTTGCACATAGGTGTAAAGAGAGACGGTCTCGGTCATCGAGCCTGGCCCGCCTTCGGTAAGGGCCCAGATGATGTCGAAGATGCGGACGAGGTCGAGGCCGCGGATCAGGCAGGCCACGGCGATCACGGGGGCGATCGCCGGCAGAACGATTGCACGAAGCACGCGCAGGTAGGACGCGCCGTCGATCTCCGCAGCCTCGAGTTGCGACTGGTCGACGTTCGACAGGGCTGCAAGCAGGAGCAGGAACATGAAGGGCGCCCACTGCCAGACTTCGCAGATGATGATCGCCGGATAGACGTAGGCGGGATTGACGGTCCAAAGGATCCGGACCGGCTCGCCGGCGAAGAAACTCAGGATCTGGCCAATCGGGCCGAAGCGGACGTCAAACATCAGACGCCAGGTCGCACCCGCGACGATCGGAGAGATCACCGTCGGAAGCACCAGCAGCGCGACGAAGATCTGTCGACCCGGCATACCATCGATGAAGAGCTGCGCCATCAAGAAGCCGACCAGCAGCTCCAGGGGCAGGGCGATCGCGGTGATGATGGCGGTATGACCGAGCGAAGCCCAGAGGCGGGTATCCCTGAACAGCTCCGCATAGTTCAAGAGGCCGACGAACGACGTGTCGTTCTCGGTCATCGTGATGCGCTGGAAGCTCACGATCAGCGAGTAGATCAGGGGAAACAACCCGACTAGGAGGAGGATCAGAATGGCCGGCGCGACGATGAGATAGGGCAGGCGGTCCTCGAGCATGCGCCCGAAGCGACTGGGGCGGCGCTGCTCGGCGCCATTGAGGCTCACAGAAACTGTCATCATCAGTCCGGAAACACGGCAACGCACGGGAGGGCGACGCCTCCCGTGCGTTATCCAGTCAGTTATTGCGGGTAGGCGCCGGGCTTTGCGGCCCAGACCTTGTAGACGGCTTTCTGGTTCTCGATGCCGACCTTCTCGGTGATCGCGTCGAATTGCTGCGCCATGCGCTCGAGAATGGCCTTGGGATCTTCGCCGGCCCACAGGCTCGAGATCGCCTTGGTCATTGCCTCGTCGTACTTGTCCTGTTGCAGTAGCGAGAGATCGAGCAGGCCCTTCTCGCCCGATGTCTTGATGGTGTCGAGATACGCCGCAGCGTCAGGCCAGAGCGAACGGTATTTCTCGCTCGCGTAATGCGACAATCGGAACGGGTCGCGGAGCGTATAGGGAAGTTGGACGCGCTCGAGGCTCGTCTTCTTGCTGTTCAGCCACTGGATGAAGAGGTAAGCGGCCTCCTTGTTCTTGCTGGTTGCCGACACCGACAGGTCGAAGCCGACGCCAAGTTCCGGACGCCCGAGCGGGGTGAGCGCATAACCGACCTTGCCGGCGACCTGCGATTTGGGCACCCACTTCAACGCTTCCTCGCCCGAGCCATAACCCGCGGCCCACCGGCCGTACGGCGGCCAGGAGATCGTCATCGCTGTCGTGCCTTGGAGGAATGCCGCGAGATTGTCGACGAAATTCCACTGCTCCACGCCGGGCGGCATGAATTTGTTTTCCGCGAGCATCTGCTTGAAGACTTTGAGGCCGACATCGCCGTTCACCGTCGCCTTCATGGTGTCGGCATTGAAGAACTTTCCGCCCTCCATGCGGAAGCGCTCCTGGAACATGTATTGCGGGTAGGGCGCGGTGCGGAAGAAACCGGCGCCGTAAACCTTGGGCGCCATCTTGTCGGTGATGAACTGACCGATCTCGTCGAATTGCTTCCAGTCCTTTGGCGGAGCCAGCTCGTAGCCGAACTTAGCCTTGAACTCGTCCTTCATCTTCGGATCCTCGAAGATGTCCCTTCGGTAGTAGAGCAACATCACGTCGCCATCATCCGGGAAGCCGTAGATCTTCCCGTCATACTGCATCTGGTTGTCGCGATAGGCGGCCGCGATGTCCTGCAGCTCGTCACGGTAGCCAAACTTGTCGACGTATTTGTCGAGCGGCTCGAGCGCGCCGGCACGCGCAAGATCGGGCATCCAGGACGGAATGACGTTCAGCGCGTCATACGCGCCGGCGCCTGACTTGAAATCCTGCATGATCTTGGTGAACATCTGGTCGGTCGGCACCTCGACGACCTTCACCTTGACGCCGGTCAGCTTCTCCCACTTTGGCCCGGAGTAGTTCAGCGGATCGAGCGACTGGAGGCCCGCCTCCCAAACGATGCTGATCGTCGTGCCCGCATACTTTTTTGCGGCTTCGACCGCGATGTCTGCTGCATCCTTGTCAGCAGCGAGCGCCGAGCCACCAGTGAGCGCCAGAACGGCGGCTGCGCTGAGAATCGTTCTGAACTTCATACTTTCCTCCTCTTCCCCTGAACGTCCGCAAGCCGAAACTGGCTTTCGAGCGCTTTCACGTGGTCTCGGCCGATCAGTCAGCCGACCGCATCTGAGCCGGTACCGGCTCGGACGGCGCCGAACAAACGAATTCACCCATTTTGAGGATTGCCACGCGGCGCTTGGGACTGACCCTGCCAATCCGAATGAGCGCAGTCTGGCTTCATAGAAGCACGCGTCCTCCCAAAACCGCTAGAGAGCGTTGATTTTGGAGCTAGTCTGCGTTGAGGTGGAACTGGCCGACAAATGAGAACTTTGCAAGCATTGATGAGCTGTATTCACTCATCGAGAAGCGGAAAGCAGCCAGCTTCGTTTGATCGGTACGATCAATCCAGCAAGGCGCGATCTCGACGGTGCACCCGCGCTCCGGCCGTGCTGAAAGCCTGCCCCTGCAGTGGCCGGACGGATCGGCTCGCTGAAAGGGATGATGTCTGACGTGGGCGCTGGCGAGCTGTAGCTGGCACCGTGATCCGTCGAGCGCAGCTGTAGCGATCGCATCTCGCAGCGGCTGACAAGGCCGACGGCATGCCGATTCCATCCTAAGCAAGAGTGCCTTTGGAGCTGACGCGTACGGTCCGGGGTCCGAAGCCCGGCATTCGCCGCGAACCGGAACTGTCGCAACACGAGGATATCGTGGCGCCGCTCGCCGAGAACGAGTTTGATGCTGTCCCGGAGGAGGGCGACACTGACGCCCTACAGGCGACCCTCCCAACCGCGCGATGCCGTGCCTTGCGCGTTCGGTCAGCCTCTATCCAGACAATAAAGTGGGTCTTTGAGCGGGGCGATATAAACGGGTCAGGCTGATCTCGTTAACTGATCCCGACAGCCGTTCGATGGCGAAGGGGCGGCCGCGGTTCAGGCGTCATTGGCTACCATGTGCAGGCAATTTAACCCGACTAGAGATCTCGGACTGGACTAGCAGCCACCGTGAGTTCAAGAGCCGATAACAGCGAGGGACAGCCGTAGCTGGCCCCGCCGAGATCCCCTTTTTTGCGAGCTTCGACTTCCCGTAGATCGCCATTGAATTGAAGAGTGATAGACTCAGGTAACGGGAGCGATGGAGTAGATGCCCGCCGCCCGCCACTACTACCGAGTACTAGAACGCGTCGCCCGTCGTTTCTTACGGGATTCTGGCGCTTCTGTTCTGGCGGCTCGCTGATCCTCCTGAAGCCTGAGCGCCGCTCTGACATGTTCGGCGAGCTTCAAGGCGCTGTCTGCGTTCGAAGCGAGCCGCGACAATAATTGCGACAGCATTTTGAACTCGTCGCGCGTCAGCATCCCGAACAATGCGTCGTTGACCGGTCTCTGCAAGGCGGCAAGGCGGATCAAAAGGCTCAACCCACGCTGGGTGAGGGTAAGTTGGACCCGGCGTCCGTCTTCGGGATGGGGGCTCTTCTCGAGCAAGCCGTCGGAAACCAGTTTGTTGATTTCGTTGGTGACGAAGGCGCCGCTTAAGTACAGCCGTTCGGCGACCTTATTCACTCCCATTGGCTGTGCTGCCGTCGAATTCTTGATCGCGATCAAGATCAGATATTGGGTCGGCGACAGGTCGACGAAGCCGGCGAATATCTCCCGGCAGGCCTCCAAACCACGTCCGAAAGCGAAATAGTCGTAGAGGAGGCCGCGAAGCATGCGGTCTCCTTCCTTGTCGAGCAACTCGGGTTTCGACGCCGTCAATAGCGCATCGGTCACGGTTTTCTCTCCGCGAAATCATAGCCTTGCGAGCTGCTTAAAAAGCACGCATGCGCTCGCCCAGCAAGTGGGCTTGACACTCCCATATCGCTTTGCCAGAAAGCTACTTAAGAATTATAACTCAGGATCGTAGCAGCGAGGGCAGCCTCCCATGGAGGACCGTGCGTTCAGGCGAGTTTTGGGAGAATTCGCGACCGGCGTTGCGGTGGTGACCGCGCGCGGCAGGGGCGACGAGCTCATCGGCATGACGATGAGTTCATTCAACTCCGTATCGCTCGACCCACCTTTGGTTCTGTTCAGCGTCGACCGAAAGGCTCGCAGCCTGCCCGCGATGCTCGAAGCCAAGGGCTTTGCCGTCAACATTCTCGCGCGCGATCAGGAGCAGATCTCCAACCAGTTCGCGCGCGCGCTTTCCGACAAATGGGACCAGGTGAAGACATCGCTCGGCCACGCCGAGGCGCCGCTCATCTCCGGGGCGCTGGCTCATTTCGAGTGCGCGCCCTATGCAATCTACGAGGGCGGTGACCACGTCATCTTCGTCGTCCGTGTCGTCCGCCACTCGGCCCGCGCCGAGGCGGCTGCTCCCCTGATCTACTTTCGCGGTCGATACCGCGACCTGGTCGACGAAACCGAACGCGAGCCGACCTGGCCGCTTCCCATTCATTACTAGCTTCGAACCGGAGAACCGCGATGCGTAGCGCAAAGGACTATTTGTCGGGCCTGAAGGATGGTCGCACCATCTACATCAACGGCGGCTCCGTGGGCGATGTGACGACGCATCACGCCTTTCGCAATCTGGCAAATTCAGTGGCCGGATTGTTCGACTTTGCCAGCGCCTGGGAAAACGCCGATCTCATGACGTTCGAGACCGATGCCGGACGTGCCAACCGGATTTGGCAGCTTCCGGCATCCTACGCCGACCTGCTCCAGCGGCGAAAGGCGCTGGAAGCATGGGCGGGCTTGCATGCGGGCTTCTTGGGCCGCGCCCCGGACCACGTCGCATCGTGCATTTCCGGCCTGTACATGGGGCTCGACCTGTTCAAGGCCTATGATCCGGCCCGCGCCGGCGCACTTGAGAGCTACTACCGCTACGCGCGCGACAAGGACCTCTACCTCACCTACGTCATCATCAATCCGCAGGCGGACCGCTCGAAGGGCGCCGCCGAGCAGGCCGATCCGTTCCTCACTGCCGGCGTCGTCGATCGCGATGCCGAGGGCATCACGATCCGCGGCGCCAAGATGCTCGCCACCGGAGGCGTGGTGGCCGACGAGGTCTTCGTCACCACGATCCAGCCGATGCGTCCGGGTGAAGAGCGTTACGCGATGTCCTTTGCGATCCCGATGAATACGAAGGGCCTCAAGATGCTGTCGCGCAAATCCTACGAGGATGCCGCCGGCGCGGTGTTCGACAATCCCCTGTCGAGCCGTTTCGACGAGAACGACTCCGTTCTCTATTTCGATGACGTGAAAGTGCCGTGGGACCGGGTCTTCATCGAGGGCAACGTTGAAATGTGCCAGAAGCAGTTTCACGCCACGCCATGTCACGTCTACCAGAACTACCAGGCGATGGTCCGTCTCAGCGTGAAGCTCAAGTTCCTGACTGGCCTTGCGCATCGGACCGCCGACATGAACGGCGTCACCCAGTTCCCGCAGGTGCGTGAAATGCTCGGCCAGCTCGCGGCCGAGACCGGCATGGTGGACGCGCTGGTGGCAGCCATGGAAGCCAAGGGCACGCAGGTCGGTTCCTATTTCATCCCGGACCGGCACACGCTCTATTCCGCGCAGGTCCTGACGCAGCAGCTCTACGCCCACATCATCAACACGCTTCGCGAGCTCGCCGGCGGCGGCATGATCATGCTGCCTTCGTCGGTTGCGGATTTCGATAACCCAGAGATCGCGGCCCTCATCGGCAAGACCCAGCAGTCGCCGAAGGCCAATTCGCACGACCGGGTGAAATTCTACAAGCTCGCCTGGGATGCCGTGGGCTCCGAATTCGGCTCGCGCCACCAGCAATACGAGATGTTTTACGCCGGCGCGACCTTCGTCACCAAGGGTCATTCCTATCGCACCTACGACTGGGCCGGCGCCGACCGCCTGGTGCAGACCATGCTCGATTCCTACGACCTCAACGGCGTCTCGACCGCCAGCAAAGCCGCTTGAACCAAGAGAGACAACACATGCCCGTCAACAAGAAGCACGACGAATTCCACACGCTCGACATGGCAACCGGCTGGGAAGTGCCGCCAGGTTATCCGGCCGGCATCCAGCAGAAGATCATCGCCGGCGGCCTAGATGAGGAGAACCGGCGCGGTACGCGAACCCGGCTGCTCCGTTTCGCACCGGGCGTCTATACGACCGCGCCGTTTTCGCACGAGTACTGGGAGGAGGTCTATCTCGTCTCGGGCGACCTGATCGTCGGAAACGATGCCAAGGGAGAGGGCGGCAAGAGCTTCCCGCCGAACACCTATGCCTGCCGGCCGCCGCACGCGCCGCATGGGCCGTTCAAGTCCATTGGCGGCTGCCTGCTTTTGGAGATGCATTACTTCGACCCGGTTTGATGCCGAATCGCTACGACCAGCAACATCGTCGACCAGCCAAGGGGAAGAGCAATATGACGTTCAAAGGTATTTCCATCGTAGTTGCGCGTTGTCTGTCGTCATTCGATCTGCTCTGCAGGCTAGATCGCGGGTTGCCTCAATCCAATCTTCGGTTGGTGGTCGATGGCCTCGTGGGAGCTCTCGCGATCGGCGTCGTCGCGACAACGCCGGCCGCCGCACAGGAAAAGCCGAGCTCGCTGGGACTGGGCATCTTCACCTTCACGTCGGGGCCCGCTGCAGCCTACGGCATGCCGGGCAAGAATGCCGCCGATCTCATGATCGACGAGATCAATGCAAAGGGCGGTATCGAAGGCGTGCCGGTCAGCGCGACTTACGTCGACGAGGCGCAGGGAGCGCAAGGTGTGATCGCGGAATATCGTCGGCTGGCGGGCGATGCGAAGAACCAGGTGATGATCGCCGCCCTCTCCAGCGCGAACTGCCTGGCGTTGGCGCCGCTCGCCGAGCAGCTCGAAGTTCCGACCGTCGGCTGGAACTGCGACACCCATCAGTTGCTGATGGACGGCAAGAGCAAATATGTGTTCCGACCCAACGGCAACACCGTGCCGGAATTCATCGCCTACGCGATCTATCTTCTCGAGCGCAAGCCGGATGTGAAGACGGTCGCGATCATCAACCCGGACTATGCGTTCGGCCATGACGCGGCCAAGATCTTCACCGCGGCGCTGAAAGCGTTGAAGCCTGACGTCGAGATTGTCGCGGAGCTCTATCCGAAGCTCGGGTCGCCGAACTACCAGACGGAGATTTCCCGCCTCACCACCGTACGCCCCGACGTCGTGTTCTCCAATCTCTGGGGCGCCGATCTCGAGAACTTCGTTCGCCAAGCAACGCCGCGAGGGCTGTTCGCGTCCAGCCAGGTGGTGCTCGCGCTCGGCGAGACGGTGCTGCAACGCGTGCCGTTGCCTGACGGCGTGATCGTCGGCGTTCTCGGCGATGGCTGGTGGATGTCGCCGGATGCCGGGGCCAACCCCGAGACGGTGAAGTTTGGCGGGGCGTACAAGGCGCGCTTTGGGGAATATCCGGTGTTCCCGTCGATCAAGATGGCCAACACGCTGATCTACGTGAAGGCTGCCTACAAGGCAGCGATGCAGAAAAATGGCGGAAAGTGGCCGACCCGTGCCGAGCTCGCGGACGCCATGAAGGGCAGCACGGTTGCGACCCTGACCGGCACCGCGCAGACGCGCGCCGACAATGACGGACTCGTCGACCAGATCGTCGGCGTCACCGTGAAGACCCCGGCGCAGCAGTTTCCCGTGATCGGCGACATGGTTCGCTACAAGGGCGACAGCCTGATGCCGCAGGCAGGGCAAGATCCGCTGGCCTGGATTGCAACGCTCAACCCCGAGTTCGCCAAGTCCCTTCCGAAGCCGGGAAGCTACAAATAGGCGCGCGATAGCGTTCACTTCATTCACGTTGGGCGCAAGCCGATGTCGAATGCAATCATCCCCCTGCTGCTGGACAGTCTCGCCAGCGCCGCGTTGATCTTCTTCGCGGCCGTTGGTCTGACGCTGGTGTTCAGCGTGCTGCGCGTCCTCAACGTCGCCCATGGCAGCCTCTACTCGATAGGCGGGTATGTCGCAGCCTCGCTCTGCCTGTTCATCGCGAGCCGGCAGCTCAACCCCTATCTGTCGTTCGCAGCGTTGTTGTTCAGCGCCGTCTTCGTCGCGGCCATCTTTGGTCCGCTGATTGAGCGCAGCCTGGTCCGCTGGACCTACGGCAAGTCGGAAGCGGTGCAGATCCTGATCACGTTCGGGCTGTTCCTCATGCTGGAGGACTTGCAGCGCATGATTTTCGGCGTGCAGTCCTTTTACGAGGACGCGCCGATGCGGTTGCTCGGCACGTTGACCATCGGCGGTGTGGTCTATCTCAATTACCAGATCCTGCTGATCGGCATGGCGCTCCTGGTCGTTATCAGCCTGAGGCTCCTGGTCAACCACACTCGGCTTGGGCGCCTGATCACGGCAGTGGTGACCGACCGTGAAATGGCACAGTCGATTGGCATCGATACCAACCGGATATTTATCCTGGCGTTCTCGCTCGGCGTGTTCCTGGCGGCTCTCGGAGGAGCGCTGGCGACGCCGACGTCGGGCATCGCTCCAGGGCTCGGCGCCGATACGATGGTGCTCGCCTTTGCGGTGGCGGCGATCGGAGGGCTTGGACAGATCGAGGGGGCCGCGGTGGCCTCGCTGATTGTTGGTGTAGCGCGCGTGCTCGCGATCTATCTCGTCCCATCGCTGGATGCCGTTGCGCCCTATGCCGCCATGCTTGTCGTGCTTTTGATTCGCCCCTACGGCCTGTTCGGGTCGATGACCGCCCGGAGGATATGATGCGGACGATCGTCGCCGCTTCAGCGGTACTCATACTTGCCGTGCTGCCCGTCGCCGCCCCCTGGCTGCAATTCGTGTTGACGCTCGCGATCGCCAAGGGATTCGCGGCACTCGGCGTCGCCGTGCTGCTCCGCGCCGGCCTGATCTCGATCGGGCATGCGATGTTCTTCGCCGCGAGCGCCTATGGCGTTGCCTTCCTGGCGCGGGCCGGCATTAACGACCTCGGCCTGCTTCTGATCCTCTCTGTGCTTGCCGCCGCGCTGCTCGGCGCGATCGCCGGACTATTTCTCGTCCGCTATCGCGCGATCTTCTTCGCGATGCTGAACCTTGCAGTCTCCATGGTGTTCTATGCCCTGTGTGCCAAGCTCTACAGCGTCACCGGCGGCACCGACGGCATGACGGTGCCGGTTCCGGCCGTGTTCGGTGTCGTACTTGGCGAACCCACGTTCAAGAGCGTCCTGTTCTACATCAGCCTGGCCCTGATGTTGCTTGTCGGTCTTGCCATCCAGCGCTACCTGAACAGCCCGCTGGGCCACGCGCTCGCGGCTGTTCACTCCAACGAAATCAGGCTCGAATATCTGGGGATCCCGGTCTGGGCGGTTCTGCTGGTTGCCTACGTCGTCTCGGCGGCGCTGGCGGGTCTTGGCGGCGCAATTGCTGGCTTTGCGATCGGTCGCGTCGTCCCGGACTTCGCGTTCTGGACTGCGTCCGGTCACCTCGTGCTGATCGCCGTGCTGGGCGGCATCGGCGGCGTGCCCGGCGCGTTTATCGGCGCCCTCTTCCTGGAGTTGCTGCACAGCGTAGCCGTGACCGTGACCGATGCCTGGAATCTGATCGTGGGTCTGACGCTGATCGTCGTAATCATGTTCCTGCCGCAAGGGTTCTACGGGCTGTTCTCACGCAAGGAGGCGTCGAGCCTATGACGCGTCCCATCCTGGAGGCGAGGGGCCTCCACGTCGCTTTCAACGGGGTCAAGGCCGCCGATGGCGTCAGCATCTCGATCCACGACGGCGAGTTCCTGGCGATCATCGGGCCGAACGGATCGGGCAAAACGACGCTGCTCAACATCTGCACCGGGTACATCCGACCGGGCTCGGGCAGCGTGCTGCTCGACGGCCACGACATCACGCACCTGTCGCCGCGCGCCATCGCGCGGCGCGGCGTCGCGCGCGCGTTCCAAATCCCGCAGCTGTTTTCCGCGCAGCGCGTGATCGACAACATGATGCTGGCGCTCGCCGCAAAGGACGGCCTCTGGAACGCGATCCGCCCCCTCGATACCGGAGCACGGCGCGCGGAGGCGAAGGCCTTGCTCGACCTGATCGGGCTCGCGGACGATACCGACCGGATCAGCAGTACATTGCCTGAAGGCCATCGCAAGCTGCTGGATATCGCCGTCGCGCTGGCGCTCAAGCCACGGCTCCTGCTGCTGGACGAGCCGACCAGCGGCGTCAGTGCGCTCGAACGCTTTCCCCTGATGGAGGCGCTGATGAGCGCGCTGCGTCAGCGCCAGATCACCGCGCTGTTTGTCGAGCACGACATGGACGTGGTCGCCCGTTATGCGAGCCGGGTCCTGGTGTGGAACGCCGGAAACATCATGGCTGAGGGTCGGCCCGATCAGGTGTTCAGCAACGCGCAGGTCCGCGAGCGCGTCATAGGGGTCGCCTGATGCTCAGTCTCGACAAGGTCTGCGTCTCGATCGAGGGCGTCCGCGTGCTGCGCGGCGTCAGTTGCGACATCATCGAGCGAAAGACGACGGTGTTGATCGGCCGCAATGGCGCCGGCAAGACTACGACGCTGCGTGCGATCATGGGTCTCATCGCGCATGACGAGGGCTCGATCCGTCTCGATGCCGACGATCTTGGCAGCAGGCCCGCCTACACCCGCGCGCGGGCCGGCATCGGCTACGCGCCGGAAGACCGCCGGCTGATTCCGGAGTTGAGCGTCGAGGAGAACATCCGCCTGCCGGCGCTGGCGTTGAAGCTCGATCGTGCCGAGATCGCGCGCAGGCTCGACGAGATCTATCAGCTTTTACCCGAGTTGCACGTGATGCGCTCCAGGCCCGCGGGCGGCGTGTCCGGCGGCCAGGGCAAGATGGTCGCGCTGGGCCGCGCGCTGACGGTGGCGCGCAAGGTCCTGCTGCTCGACGAACCCTTTCAGGGCCTGGCGCCGGCCCTCGCGCTCGACTATGCGCGCACGCTCGGCGAGTTGCGCAAGCACCGGCCCGAGCTCGCCATGTTGATCACCGAATCGTCGCCGGCGCTGCTGGACCGGATCGCCGACAGGACGCTTCAGATCGAGCGCGGCGAAGTCATGGCGACATCGACCAAGGAGAAGGAACTTCATGTTGCTGCAATTTGAGCGCCTCGCAAATGACCGGACGGACCAGATTGGCGTCGAAATCGACTTTCTCATCATCGCGGGCTGGGCGGGCCGGGACGCCGCCGCCATTGAGCACCACATCGAGGAGCTCGCAGCTCTCGGCATTCCACGTCCCTCGACAACGCCGCTCTACTACCGCGTCGCGGCCCAAACATTGACCCAGGCAAGCCGCCTCGCGGTGCTCGGTCCCGACAGTTCTGGCGAGGTCGAGCCGGTCATCGTCGCGATGGCCGACGGGCTCTGGATCGGCATCGGGTCAGACCATACTGATCGCAAGGCGGAGGCATCGGGCATCGCTCTTTCGAAGCAGCTCTGCGGCAAACCGGTCGGCTCGCAGCTCTGGTCCTATGCGAGTGTCGAAGACCACTGGGACGAGCTCGTCCTTCGCTCGTGGGCGACGATTGACGGCACGAGGGTTCTCTACCAGGACAGCCCGGTGTCCTCGTTGAGGACGCCGCGCGATCTCATCCGCCGCTACGCAGGCGCAGGCACGCTGCCGGCCGGCACGTTGATGTTTTGCGGTACGCCCGGTGCCATCGGCGGCATTCGGCCAGGAACGCGCTTCGAGATGGAGCTGAGCGATCCCGTGCTCGACCGCAAGTTGACCCACGCTTACGACGTCGACGTGCTGCCGGTCGTTTCTTGATCTCGCCTCGCAGGCGGTGTCCATGACAGCAATGAACGGTCGACCCAACCAATCTGCCGTTGCACGCCTGGAGACCGCGCTGGCACGGATCCGGCTGCCGGAAGCGCAGAACGTCTTCACGGCGGTCTTCGCTGACAGCGCCCGGGGGGAGGCCGAAGCCGCAGATCGACGCGCCGCTGCAGGCCGCCCTCGCGGCCCGCTTGATGGTCGTATTGTATCGGTCAAGGCGCTGTTCGATATTGCGGGTACCGTGACGAGCGCGGGTTCCGCCGTGCTGCGCACCCTGCCGCCCGCGATTGACGATGCATTGGTCGTAACCCGCCTGCGCGCCGCCGGAGCCGTGATCATCGGCAAAACGCAGATGACTGAATTTGCCTTTTCCGCGCTCGGCACGAACCCGCATGACGGTGTCCCAGGCAATCCTCACGATCGCCGATGCTTGCCGGGCGGGTCGTCATCGGGAGCTGTCGTCTCGGTCGTGGACGGAATGGCGGATATCGCCATTGGCAGTGACACCGGAGGATCGATCCGAATTCCTGCGGCCCTATCGGGCGCGGTCGGCTTCAAGCCGACAAGCGGGTTCGTGCCAACCGAGGGTGCGTTCTCACTATCGTCGAGCCTCGACACCATCGGCCCGATTGCCTCGACCGTCGCAGACTGCTTCGCGGCCGATCAAGTGCTTTCGGGGGGAAGCATGGCGTCGCGGCCGCAGATGGCCTCTCCTTATACGTTTCGTCTCGTCGTGCCTCGCGGCCGCCTGTTTGACCGTTGCGAGCCCCAAGTGCTCAGCGCATTCGAGAATGCCGTAGAACGGTTTCGGTCTTGCGGTTTGCAGATCGAGGACAGATCGATCGAGGCGACGCTCGATCGTGTGGCCGAAATTGACAAGATCGGCACGTTTCCGTCGATCGAGCTCGGCGCGACGCTGCGTGGTCTCGGACTATCAAGCCTGGACGGGGTCGACCCGAAGACCCGCGTTCGCATCGAAGCGGGCGCCGGCCTCCTAGGTGTCGACTATGTGCGCATGACGCGGCTCCGGCAGGCCGCAATCCGATCCTTCGAACAATCCTTCGGAAACAACGAGGCTTTTGTGCTGCCGACCACGCCGATCCGCGCGCCGCTGTTGTCGTCGGTCGAGGAGCACAATGCGTTCCATCAGGCCAATGGCCTGGTGCTGCGCAATCCACGCATCGCCAATATGCTCGATTGCCCGTCGATTTCGTTGCCAATCCCGGTTGGCGGCCTGCCCGTCGGCCTGATGCTGATCGGCCGCAGGAACGCCGACCGACGCTTGTTGGAGATCGCGACCAGTGTGGAAACGATGCTGCGAGCGAGGCCAAGCGGAGCAGGGGCGTATTCCGACACCTCAACATAATTGTTGGTAACGTTGCGCGCGGAGCCTCCGACAGGTGCCCAAGATTACGACGATCCTACCAAGCCACTTTGCCGGAAACCTAGCAGGCTGTTGAAGAACTCAGCCGCGTTCGCAAACGAAGCCTGAATCGTCGCCATTGTGTATGTAGAAGTGGCCGACGAGCCTGCCAGCGGTGCCGATCGTAACCCATCCGCGACTGCAGACAGGGTCATTCTCGTCGCGCCCTTCCCATGAGAACTCAGCGCAGGCTGTACCGTCTCGGGCGCCGTAGCGGACGTCTAGTAAGCCGTTCAGCGCACCGAAGGCGATTTCACCGTCGGACTTGCCATTGAAGGTGAGATGCGCCTTTTCGACAAGATCGAGGAAGTCGCTGTCCCAGTTGTCCATCTCGACGATGCGCCAGCAGCCAGCAAAGGCCTTGGCGAAGCCGGGCACCTTGGCCACGTTGTTCGACCAGATCTCGACTAGCCCTGATTCCAATAAAGTCGCGCGGGATTGTCGACCAGGATCCGGCGAACCAGCCCATCGTCTGCCCACGACCAGAGCTGATCGAACAAAGCCGCGCCGTCCGGTTTTCCGCCGCGGCCGCGCGTATGAGGCCAATCGGATCCCCAAATCAGGCGTTCAGGGGCTTGGCACACCAATTCGCGTGCCATCGGATCGACATCCCTGAAACCATCGGCTTCGGCTGAGGCGTGGTAGACGCCCGACAGCTTCACCCAGATGTGCGGCAGGTCGAGCAAGCGACGCAACGATTGGCCTGCCGGCGTCGTCAGGCCCTTCGGCTGACGAACAAAAGCAAAATGTCCGAGGACGACCCGGCAGGGCAACTCCGCCAGGACAGGCTCAGCCTGGCACAGCAGTTCGTTGTGATGGGAGACGACGATTTCGACGTTCCATCCGAAGTCAGCAACAAGCGCAGCTGTCGCCCGAATGGCTTGAGGTGAGGGCGGGTCGCCGCGACCGAGATAAAGTCGGATTCCGCGGACGCCTTGTTGATGCAGCTGGCGAATGTCTTCCCGGCTGACGCCGCGCGGCAGGATCGCGACGCCGCGCGCAGTGTCGCCGAAGAAGCGCAGCGCGTCGAAAAAGCAATCGTTGTTGGTGCCGTACGTGGATGCCCCGATCAGCACGGACCGGCTGAGGCCGATCCGACGGCGGAACAGCGCGTAGTCATGTTTCGTTCCGATTGTGGTCAATGAGCCCGAGGGGACGGGGAAGGTCGGGTCGAAGACGTGATGGTGGCAGTCCACGGCTCCGACGGGAGCCGCGTGAGTGGGCGGCGTCGTACCCGCCGAATTCGGCACGGATAGCTGCTCGCCCGCGATCGTATTCGTCAGCACCCCCCTCATCTCCCTGTGATCGCAAGACTTTGCATGAACGATCCGACGTTGGGTTGGTCTTCGAGCGACCACGCCGTTTCGAGAATTCGGCGCCGTTGATCGGCCGGCCAGATATCGCCGACATTGCTCTCGAACTTCTCTTCGATGTCGGAGCGCTGCACCGGGTGGCCGGGAAAGCCCGGCAGATCGTCGCGCTGCTCCGACAGAGTGCGGCCGTCCTCCAGCGTGACGGCAATCCGATTGGTTGCTCTTGCGGGCACCATTGCAGTCAGGGCCGGATCCTCGACGACGGTCGTTGACTTGAGGATCGCCGCAGCTTTCGGATCGCGCAGCTTGCCTTCGGCATAGCTGTGGACGCTCAGTCGCCCGTCGAGCAGGGTTCTGACCACGGCAAACGGCAAGCTGTGATCCGCGGTTTCGGATGTGGTCGGCGCCCATTTTTCCGGCGCGTTTGCCGCAACATCCTTGGCGCTCTTCGTCGTCGTGATTTCGACCTTCTTGATCTTTGCACCCCTGATCTGTGCATGGAGCGCAGCAGCTGCCGGAACGGCAGTCTGGATGAAGGCCTGGGCCGGATAGAATTTGTAGCGCACGTCGTCGATCTTGAACGGGCGCGACTTTCCGCCGAAGCCAGTCAGGTCCAATTCGAATTCCCCGGACACCACTTTCATGAAACCGGCCTTTCCCTCGAAGATAGGCGAGGGGCCGCTGATGTGCTTGCCCGCAAGCAGGGCCGAGACGATCGCCGTGCGGGCCGCCTCCGCGTCGGCCATGCCCTTCCAGTTCGAAATAGTATCCGAGCGCGTCTGAAACAGCGGGATGTGCGCGCCAAGCGCGATATTAACGGCCTGGGCGAGCTGGGCAGGCGGCAGCTTCATCAGGCGTCCGGCGGCGAGAGCAACTGCGACCAGACTATAGGCCGGATGATCGAATCCGCGCGCCCGAAGACTGGGGCCGTCCAGAAGATGGCACATGATTTCGTAAGCCAGGACGATCGCAGTGATGACCTCCTTGCCGTCATTGCCGTTCATCTCTCCGACTGCAAAGCAGGCGGCGATGTGGTCGCTTGGGTGACCGGTATCGTGGCCGGTATAGAAATCGTTCAGGTCGAATTCGCGGATCGCGCAGCCGTTGGCAAAGGCTGCCCACTCGACGCTGGTTTGCCGCGCCGACCCGAGAAGAGTGCAGGGGCCGTTCGCCGTGCCGCTCAGTTCGCGTACTGCAACGATGGGCCCTTCATCGAGTGCGGCGATGCCGCATCCGAGCGCATCGATCAGATGCGCCTTGGCCGCCGCCACCGTGCTCGGCGGAAGATCATCATATCGGAGACTACTGGCGTAATCGGCAAGTCGCGCTGCAAGGTCGTTGGACGCCGCCGCCGCCCCCTTCGCGAACAGAAAATGTGAGCAGCTTGAAGCCAGAATCCCCTTCCATATCGCTCGGCGGCTGAAGATCGGTTCCATCGAATGGCTCCATCATTGTTAACAATTTGCTAGCAGATCGTCTCGGGAGTCAATCTACCGTTGGGCGCGCGAGGTCGCTTTTAGCTTATTTTGCAACATTTTGTGGCAACAATCATTCAAACGGCCGGACTATTTTGGTTGACAATTTTGTCTATATTCGCACTTTGACGACGGTTCGCAGGAATGGGAGAGCGCACATGACGGACCTGCCGGCGCGGGTTGAGATCAATGAGGAAGGTCCGAGAGAAGGTTTTCAGATCGAGCCGGGGCCGATCGAAACCGGCGACAAGGTCCGACTGATCGAAGCGCTTGCTGGGACCGGCGTCGCTCATATTCAGGCCTGTTCCTTTGTCAGCCCGAAGCTCGTCCCGGGCTGGCGGGACGCCGACGCCGTGGTGCGCGGCTTCTCGCCTCGTTCCGGCGTGGAGTACACCGGCCTCTGGTTCAATGAGAGGGGTCTCGATCGGGCACTGGCGCATGCGGACAAGCTGTCGTTGCGCGGAGCAATTTCGCTCTCCGCCTCGGACGATTTCAGCCGCCGCAACCTCAATCGCAGTCACGCGGAAAACCTGGAGCGGATGCGTTCACAGACGACCCTGCACCTGTCGAAGAATGTTCCAGTCACGCGCGTGGGCGTCATGGCTGCGTTTGGCTGCAATTTTCAGGGGGAGGTCACGGTCGCCGACGTGGTGCGGACGGTGGGCGATGGTTTCGGTATTGCGGGCGAAGCGGGCATATCGATCGACGAGATATCGCTTTCGGATACGATGGGATGGGCAATTCCATCGCGCATAGAGGCGGTGGTCGGTGCCGTTCGCGAGCGATGGCCGGATCAGCGCATCAAGCTCCATCTTCACGACACCCGTGGCATGGCTGTCGCAAACGCAGCGGCCGGACTTCGACTAGGTGTTGACAAATACGATTCGACTGTTGGTGGCCTCGGCGGATGTCCGTTCGCGGCTCACGCGGGAGCTGCGGGCAATATCGCAACGGAGGAGCTCGTGATGCTCTGCGAGGAGATGGGCATCGAAACCGGGATTGATCTGGATGCCTTGATCGAAGCGGGGCGTCTGGCGGAATCGATCGTGGGTCATCCACTGCCGAGCGAGCTTCTGCACGCAGGCAGTCTCCACGCGGCGCGACGGAAGGTGATGCAATGACAAATGTTCATCCCCTTGAGGGGTTGAAGGTCCTCGAATTCAGTCACGCCGTCATGGGGCCGACGGCGGGATTGTTGCTGGCCGAACTCGGGGCCGACGTGATCAAGATCGAGCCTGCGCCGGGCGGCGATCCGACCCGACAGCTGGCCGGCTTCGCAGCCGGCTATTTCTCGGCGTATTGCCGCAGCAAGCGAAGCCTGGCCATCGACCTGAAGCATCCCGAAGGCAAGGCGCTGGTTCATCGATTGGTCGCCGAGGCCGACGTCGTCCTGGAGAACTATGGTCCTGGCACAATGGATCGGCTCGACTGCGGATATACCGAGCTGTCTGCGATCAATCCGCGGCTTATCTATCTGGCTTTGAAAGGCTACCTCAAGGGGCCTTACGAAAACCGCCCGGCTCTCGACGAGGTCGTGCAGTTCCATGCCGGGCTCGCCTGGATGACCGGTCCTCCCGGCAAGCCGATGCGCGCGGGCGCTTCGGTCAACGATATCATGGGCGCGATGTTTGGCGTGATCGCGCTGCAGTCAGCCCTGATCGAGCGTCAGAAGACGGGCAAGGGGACAATCGTGAGTGCGGGCCTGTTCGAGAACGCCTGCTTCCTGATGTCGAACTATATGGCCGGCATGATCGCCGGTGAGCAAGAGCTGCGGCCGATGCCGGCGCGCCGGGGTGCGTGGGCGATCTACGAGCCCTTTGCCACAAAGGGAGGCGGGCAGGTTTTCGTGGGCGTCACGAGCGATAGCCAATGGACGCGCTTCGTTAAAGAGTTCGAGCTTCAACAGCTGGCAGATGATCCCAAGCTGGCGACTAACCGTTTGCGCACGCAACAACGCGAGCATATCCGCCCGATCATTCAGGCGCGGCTGCTCGGGCTGGAGCTGGATGATGTGAAGTCACGGCTCGATCGGGCGAATGTCTCGTGGGCTCCAGTTGGCAAGCCGTCTGATTTGTTCGAGGATCCACACCTGCAGGCTGCGGGTGGTCTTGTGGATGTTTTTGTCGGAAAGGGCGGTGGCGCCGAGGGACAAATCGTTCCCCTTCCGGCATTGCCGATGGCGTTTGGCCAGGATCGGGCACGGCCCGGTCTGGTGAGCCAGCCCCCCCTGGTCGGCCAGCACTCCGAGGAGATATTGCGCGATGTCGGTGTCAGTGCGGAGGAGTTTGCCCGCCTGTCGCAAGACGGCGTGGTCGCCTCCACAACGGCTGAGCGCTTAGAAGTCCAGCAGGCGAAGCGCACATGACCTGGTCTTCCCAGGCAGGCGATCGATCGGGACATCGTCTTTCGGCGGGCATTGCTGGCCTGCTTGCCATGGGCTTGATCGGTCTCGGGCTGTCGACACCTGCCCGCGCGCAGGCCGACGTTGCGGGCAAGAGTGCGGCGGAATTGCTGCCGGATCTCCCTCATGAGATCGTCAGGAACGCCTGTAACGAAGGCAAGCTCACGATCTACATGACGATTTTCCGCAACAACGCCGCTCTCGTTCTCGACCGTTTTCGCCAGCGCTTCCCCTGCATCGCGATCAATACCTTCGTGGGAACCGGTGGCACTCTTTACGAGCGCTTTTCCAGTGAATTTCGTGCCGGCAGCAGCCCGGCCGACATTTTCATGAATGCCAGTCCGACTTTCGGCGATGCCCTTGCCGACAAGGGAATGTTGACCAAATGGACCCCGCCGAATGCCAGCCGCGTTCCCGCACAGTGGCAACGGCCGGGTTATTGGTATGCCATCGCAATCGAAGAGATCGGGGTCGGCTGGAACACCGAGAGCCTGACCGCGGAGCAAAAGCTTTGGCTCGACAATCTGAAGACTTGGGATCAGCTGCCGTCCGCGCCCTTCAAGGAGAGCGCGGCCGTGGTCAACCCGCGCGCCGGCGGCTCGGCACAGTTGCCGCTCGATTTTTTTCGAACCACATTTGGCGATGACTTCCTCAGGAAGCTCGCTCGTCTCAAGCCCACTGTATTTGACGGCATCAATCCGCTTGTCGAGCGCCTCGTGGCGGGAGAGTTCGATCTCGCTCTGGTAGGTTTGACAAGCACGTTCGCGACGCAGAGGGCCCGCGGTGCTCCGCTCGCTTGGACCGTACCCAACCCAAGTCTCGCTATTCCCAATTTCCAGGCTATTCCTGCGACTGCTCCCCATCCGAACGCGGCTAAGCTGTTTTTGGCTTGGTCTTTGACCGAGGAAGGGCAGACGGCTTGGGTGACGAAACTCGGCATGGAACCGGCCAACCCGGAGATCGAAATCCCGCGGTTCCCGGATGAACCCGATCCCTTGCCGCAGCCCTCAAATTTCTATGCCCCGGATTGGAAGGCCATGACGAAACGGCGCGCGGCCAATGCCGAGTTTTTCACCGAGCTGTTCGGACATTAGGCCCATGTCGGATCTTGTGATTCTGGCAAAGCCGGCCCGCATCATGCGTCTCCTTGATGGAGAGACGCTTCTGAGCTTTGCTCTTCTGTTGACGCTCGCAGCCTTGGTGCTGTTGCCGCTCGGTTACCTTGCTTTCGGCGCGCTATCCAGCGCACCACCGCATGCCCCGGACGCTAGTCTGACATTTAAAAATCTTGTCGATGTTTATGCGACGTCCCGTTTCGTTGAACCGCTGCTTACGACATTGGGAATCGGGATCGCGACCGGCATCGTCTCGACCGCCATTGGCTTGGTGTTGGTTTGGCTACTCGTCCGTGTTGCCGTACCTGGCGCGCGGGTGTGGCGAGTGTTGTTGACGGTTCCTCTCTATTTTTCGCCCTTGATGCTGGCTTTCGCCTTCGTGGCACTCGGCGCCCCGCGAGTAGGACTTGTCAACCAGGTGTGGCAGGCGATCGGGGCAACGGGGTCACTCGTCAACGTCTACAGCTTTGTAGGGATCATCTTCGTACTTTCCGTCCATTACGTGCCTTATGCGTTGATCGTCCTGGCCGGACCGGTGGAAGCCGTCGGATCCGAATTGGAAGAGGCTGCGTCGGTGCTTGGCAGCAGCCACCTTCAGGTGGCGCGCTTTATCGTGTTGCCACTGCTCAGGCCTGCCTTGCTTTCAACCTTTATGATCATTGCAACGATGGCCGCCGAGAATTTTGCGGTCCCGACGCTGCTCGGTCGTTCTGCACATATCAAGACGATCCCGGGTGAAATCTACTACATGGTCTCGGCGGAGCCCACGTCGCCGAATCTGGCGGCTGCGCTGGGATCGCTCCTCCTGTTGATCGCCTGCGCCGGTGTCATGGGTTATCGCTGGATGGCCAAGGCTTCGGATCGTTATGTTGTGGTAACCGGCAAGCCGAAACGACGCGCGCGCACCGATGCTGGAAGATGGCGGCCGGCTTTGCCGGTATTGCTCGGTACATATCTGTGCTGCACCACGTTGCTTCCTCTGACAGCCCTCGTCTACGGCTCGTTCCTACCCTTCCTGGGACGCCGGATGAATCTCGATCTCCTGACCTTGCGAAACTACGAGACTGCGCTGCGGCCGGCGAACCTTCAGGCGTTGACGAACAGTCTGGTGCTGGCGGGTCTGGCCGCAACGATCTGCGTAGCGCTGGGCTTTCTGGTAAGCTTTTGCGTCGTGCGGACCCGCGCTCCATTGCGCGGAGCCCTGGACTATATCAGCTCGATGTCGGTTGCGATTCCGGGGATGGTGCTTGGCATCGGCATGTTGTGGGCCTATGTCGGCGCACCGATGGGATTATGGGGCTCCATCTGGATTTTGCTGTTGGCCTATGTTGCGAGGTTCGTCGTTCACCCCGCGCGAGCCGTATCGGCGGGGCTGCTGCAATTGTCGCGTGACCTCGACGAAGCCGGTCGCGTGTTGGGTGCGTCGGTGGTGCGGCGCATGCTGGACATCTCGGCACCGATCGTTCGAGTTCCGTTGTTGTCCTCCTGGCTGGTCGTTGCCATCTTCGCGTTGAACGAGGTGACGTCGACGGTGCTGCTCTATTCATCCCAGTCCCTTACGCTCTCGATCCTGACCTGGAATTCACTCAACTCGATTGGCGCGATGCAGGCCTTCGCATTCGCCGTCCTGCAAGGATTAATCACAATGGTCCTTGTCACTTGTGTCTATTTCCTGTCCGGGAAGGAGCGCGCATGAGCGCCACGCATGTCGAACTCAGCGGTCTTCAGAAGCGGTTCGCTCCCGGCCTGACGGTGGGCCCGATCGATCTTGCCATCGACGCCGGGGAAATCGTCGCGTTGCTAGGGCCGAGCGGATGCGGCAAGACGACGTTGTTGCGGTGTATTTCCGGTCTGGAAACGCCGAGTGAAGGTGAAATCAGGATTGGCGGCAGAACCGTCTTTTCCGCAGCCGGGAATATCAATGAGAGTCCGGAGCGACGTCAGGTCGGATTCGTGTTTCAATCTTATGCCCTCTGGCCGCATATGACGGTTGCCGAAAACGTGGCGTATGGACTCAAGCTTCGTAAAGTGGTCCGCCCAGAGATCCGGCAACGCGTCGAGGCCATTCTTGCCAGCGTCGGCTTGGCAAACATGGCCGATCGCTATCCCTCGACGCTCAGTGGAGGACAGCAGCAGCGCGTCGCCATTGCCAGAAGCCTGGTCGTCGAGGCTCGTGTGATATTGTTCGACGAGCCATTCAGCAATCTCGACGTCAATTTACGGGAGGAAATGAGGTACGAGCTGCGACGGCTGATCAAGCAATCGGGTGTGACCGGCGTATTCGTCACGCACGATCAGGGCGAGGCCATGGTCGTGGCGGACAGGATCTGTCTGTTGCGCCAAGGTCGGGTCGAGCAGATTGGACCTCCGCGTGAGCTGTTCCAGAAACCTGTTTCCCGATTTGCGCTGAATTTCTTCGGCGCTTCAAACATCTTGCCGGTCGCGCAAGAAGGTGATGGGTATGTCGTTCTCGAGGGTGGTCATCGCCTGGAAACGGGATCGAAGTTGAAGCGCGATGGTCTCCTGGCGATTCGACCGGAAATGCTGAGATTCCTTCCCGAGAATGCGGCGGGTGCGAACATCATCAAGGGTGAAGTGAGAAATGCCACGTTTCTCGGCGGGATGACGGTCTACGATGTCGACGCCGCTGGCGTTGTCCTGAAAGTGAGCAGTTCGGAGGCCGAGCACGCCGTCGGGGCGCGGGTGGCGCTCGAACTGCCGGAACGGGCGCTAATTCGCGTCTGATCTATGGTGCGAGACAGACTTGCGGCACACGGGTGGAAAGAGGCAATATCGACATGCTTTGTCGGAAAAGAATTGGCAGGGTTGAGCATTGGTTGCGAGAAAGCAGACGAAGATCTCGGTCAGGACAGTCGGAGAGCGGACCGGAGATCGGTCATCGAAGGAGCGGGGTGAAAAGCCGAACTACTACCGCCTTATTCGTGAATTGATCGTTTCCGGCGAGCTCGTGCCAAACGAGCGCCTTATCGAAAACGATCTTGCGCAACGCTTCGGTACGAATCGGGCGAATATTCGCATTGCGCTCAGTCGGCTCGATCAGGAGGGTTTGGTCAGTTGCTCTCCGAATCACAGCGCCAGGGTACGCGTCGTCGAAAGAGATGAGGCGCTTCAGATCTTTGAGACGCGCGGCGCTTTGGAACGCCTGGTTGCGGCGCACGCGGCCCGCAACGCAACGCCGACGCAGTGCCGCAAGATGCGCTCGCTGCTCGGCGCGATGGAAAAGGCGCTGGCAGCGGAAGACATGAATGCCTTTTCCGACGAGACGGCCAAATTGCGAGCGGTCATTTGGAGTGCGTCGCGGCACGAGACGGCGAGCCGGCTTCTGTCGGCAGTGAACTACCAGCTCGTTCGTTTTCGCTATCGCTCGATCACCGTTCCTGGCCGCGCAGAGCAATCGCTCCGGCAGTTCAAGGCAATCGTGGATGCGATCGAAGGAGGTCGTCCGCTTGCTGCGGAAGCCGCCATGGATGCGTATTCCGCCAGCGCCATTGCGAGCCTCCGTAAGGCCTTCCGGAGGCACTGAACAGCGGTGCGAACAGCCGCCAGTTGGCGCTAGAGCGTTTCACATTTTGACTGAAGCATAACCGGCGTTGGCGAAGTAGTTGGCGCATTCGCGAGGCTGGATGTCGTGGACTAGATGACCGATGTGGCGCCAAGTGTCCTCGATGGTGCGCTTCTGAGCTTGCCGCATCCAGTGTTTGATCTTGGCGAAGGCCTGTTCGATCGGATTGAGGTCGGGTGAGTAGGGCGGCAGGTACCAGAGCCTGGCGCCGGCGGCCTGGATCGTCTGCCTGACAGCTTTCGATTTGTGGCTTCCGAGATTGTCGAGAATGACGATGTCGCCTTCGCGCAGGGTCGGCCGGAGAAGGTGCTCGACATAAGCGCGGAAGCACTCGCCGTTGATCGGTCCGTCGAAGACACAGGGTGCCGTGAGCCGGTCGTGGCGGAGCGCACCGAGGAATGTGAGGGTCCGCCAGTGACCATGCGGAGCAAAGCCGCGCAGACGTGCTCCTTTGGGGCCCCAGCCCCGCAAAGGGGCCATGTTGGTCTTGATCCAGGTCTCATCGATGAAGACGAGCCGGCCCGGATCGAGCCCGGCCTGCCAGGACCGCCAACGCTGGCGTCTACGAGAGACGTCGGCGCGAGCCTGTTCGAGGGCGAACAGTGTTTTTTTTTGAAGCGCAGTCCTTCCCGACGCAGGAACAGCCAGACCGCGTTGTGTGAGACCTTGACCCCACGGGCCGCCAGTTCCGCCTTCAGACCATGCAGCGTCAGGTGCGGCGTCTCGGTGATCCGCTCGACGATGAAGGTGCGGTGCGGATCAAGCACCGGCTTGCGGTGACCGCCCATCTTGCCAGGCGCAACCGAGCCGGTCGCTCGATAACGCTGCGACCACTTCACAACCGACGACACCGCAACACCAAACCGTTCCGCCACGGACCGGCAGCTCTCACCTTTGGCAACAGCGGATACCGCACGCTTGCGTAAATCGTTGGAAATTGGTCGGACCATCGATGCTGGCCTCCAGCCCAGCCAGCATCTTGAATCATATTCGCCCCAGCTCGGGAATCCCTTCCGATTCAATAAATCCGTGAACCGCTCTAAAACTTCAAGACAGGAATATTACGGCCTCGGCCCGACGATGAGATCCGCGAGGTGCAAGAAGCCCGCCTGCCTTTGCCGTTTGGTCGCCTAGTCTGGCAGAAAAAACATGCCTGTGCTTGCAGCTTCCATTAATTCGTTAACGGGCTTGTCCTAGAGTCGCATAACCTTGTCAGCACACGCTGGAAACAATGTTTGAAAATCTGTCCGTTCGCGCGATTCTTGGATTGGTCATCGGTATTTTGGGAAGCCTCCTGGTCAGCCAGGTGGCTTTAAGTGTTTATGACTCATTGGGTCGTAACAGAGCCGCCCAGCGGGTCGATCAATTGGCCGCCGTAAGTCAGCAATTGTTTACGACCGTATCGAGTTTCCGCCGCGAGCGAGGGACCTTCCTCGCCGGGCTCGTGGCCGAGGCCCCGGCTGATGCCACTGCCGACAATCGCATAGCGACCAACCGAAGATTGGCCGAGACGGCCTATCAGCAGGCTCAAGATCGCTTGGCAGTCTCGGCCGACTCCAAGCTCGCGGATCGGAGCAAGGCGGTCGTTGCCGCGCATGAAACCTTGAGCGACCTTCGTGCCAGCGCCGAGGCTGCCATCCATTCGCCGAAGGCCTCGCGCGATCCCCGCTTTGCCGAGCAGTTCGAGCGTATGACACAGGCCTATCTTGATACGCTGGTCGGCCTGACGGACGCGATTGAGCAAAGCCTCATGCTGGTCGATCCCATGATCGACTATCTGCTCGGCGTAAAGCAGGCGGCATGGGCAGTTCGCGACTCTGCCGGACAAGTCATCATTCGGATGAGCGCCGCGGCTTCGAGTGGCAAGCCATGGAGTACCGCCGAAATCGTCGGTGCGGCAGAAGACGCCGGTCGCGCTGATCGTGCGTGGAGCGAGGTGCGGCACGCCCTATCTCGTCCGGATGCGCCGTCGGCCCTCGTCGAGATTATCGCTCGCTCCAAGCAACCCGAGATGGTCGCCATGACCCAGCAGCACAACGAATACGTCAAGACGTTGAACAGCGGGCAGCCGATCAACGTCAAATACGCAGATCTGGCAAGAATTGAATCCGCGCTCCAGGACCTGCCGTCGAGTGCCGCCACAACCGCCCTCGACGAGATGGTCGTTCGCGCGGGGCAGCAAATGAGTTCGGCCAGGCGCGGGCTCATCATCGATATCGCGATGATGCTGGTTGCGGTCGTTATAACCGCCGTTGGGTTTTTGCTGGTTCATCGCAGGATCACGGCTCCCCTGCGCAATCTCGCCTTTGCAATGCGGGGTCTGGCACAGCGGAACTATGGAATCGAGCTTGCAGGACTCGACCGATCCGACGAAGTCGGTGAGATGTCGCGCGCGGTTGCGGTGTTCAAGGACAGTATGATCGACGGCGACCGGCTCGCACAGGAAAAGGAAGTCGAACAGCAGGGCAAGGAACGTCGCCAAGTCGCGGTGGAGAACCTGATCAAGCGCTTCGAGGTTTCGGTTACGGAATCGCTGCACACGCTCGCGTCCGCTTCGGACGAGCTGAATGCCACGGCGCAATCGATGTCGGCGACCGCAGATGAAGGACGTTCGAAGGCGGCCGAAGTCGCCAATGTTTCCCGCGAGGCATCCGCGAATGTGCAGACAGTCGCGGCGGCGACCGAACAACTTTCGGCGTCGATCAGCGAGATCAACAGGCAGGTCGCGGATTCCACGGGGATCGCGAGTGCGGCAGCCCAACAGGCTGAATTGACCAATCGCGAGGTACAGGCGCTCTCCGACGCCGCGCAGCGGATCGGAGACGTGGTCGAGCTCATCAGCGGCATTGCGAAACAGACCAATCTCCTGGCGCTGAATGCGACGATCGAGGCCGCGCGTGCAGGCGAGGCAGGTAAAGGATTCGCGGTGGTCGCCGCCGAGGTCAAAACTCTCGCCACTCAGACCGCGAATGCGACCGAAGATATCACCAACCAGGTTGCGGCCATCCAGGCTGCGACTGGTTCATCGGTTCTGGCAATCCAATCAATCAGTCAGACCATCCAGCGCGTCAGCCAGATCGCGTCGGTCATCGCCGCCGCGGTGGAAGAGCAAGGGGCCGCGACGCGCGAGATTGCCCGGAACGTCCAGCAGACATCAGAAGGGACGACGGAAGTGTCGCGGCACATCGTCAGCGTTTCGGACGCTGCGACCGAGACTGGCGCGGCGGCCGGCGAGGTGCTCGACGCCGCCAGGATGCTGTCGCGTTTATCGAATGATCTAAGAGCCGATGTGGACCAGTTTGTCGAGAATCTGCGGGTGGCCTAGGCGAGCCGCGGCCGCGCGTCGTGGCCCACCGGCCAAGCCGTCTATCCTGCTTCGAGCGCACACCCGATGTCCGCACGGAGGTGCTTCGCCATCGCCGCGACGAGAGCGGCGCCAGGCAGAGTCATGAAAGCTGGACCGAGCAGGGTTAGCAGATCGCAGCCTCGCTGTAGGTTGGAGCTAGATAGTCGTCAAGGACCAATCGGTGGTGCGCGGAGGCCGAACCCAACCAAGGTGTTCAGGCTGAGAGCGATCGCCAAGGTCACTGCGCCCATAGACCCAGAATGACGGTTAGTTTTGCAGAACGCGATTCCGCATATGGTTGCGATCTGCCCTGAACCATCGTGCGGATATAGAATCGGACCAGCGAAGTCACCGGCTGGAATGCGCCGGACAGGAGCTGAGCGACCTTGACATAAATTTGGGTTAAGCCGCAATCTGATCTCGAGTCCTTGGCCCGAACATTGCAACTACAAGCACGACGATCAACATCGCCATTGTGATCGTGGCAAATACCCCGGAGACGCCGGAATTGCGGAGCACGAAAGCGACAATGAAGCCCGAAAACATCGCGCCCACCCGGCTTGCCGAATAGACGATGCCCGCCGACTGAGCACGAATGCGCGCCGGAAACACCTCGGTCTGATAGGCGTGGTACGCAAACGACAGCGTGGTGTTCGCGAAGGTGATCGCAAGCCCGCAGGCGATGATCGCGGCAGGCCGCACGAACTCGGCGAAGCCGTAGCCGGCGCAAGCAATGACGAAGGCGGTGGTCACGATAATCCATTTGCGTTCTACCCTGTCTGCATAGCCGATCGCAATGAGCGGCGCGAGCGGTGCGGCAAACGCAATGATGAAGGAGTATTCGAGGCTCTTGGTGATCGTGATGCCCTTCTCGATCAGGAGCGTGGGCGCCCAGCTCGAGAAGCCGTAATATCCGAATGCCTGGCAGATGTTGAAGACGATCAGCGTCAGGACGATCGGAAGGTAGGGTGTGCGCCAGAGATCGGGCAAGGCCGCAGTGGTCGATGCCCGGGGAATGAACATCGGCTTTGTCGCAGCGAGCTTGCCGCCGATCTGCTTCTCGACCCGTGCCTCGACCGCCGAAAGGATCTGATCCGCCTCGGCGGCCCGGCCCATTTGCGAAAGCCATAAGGGACTCTCCGGCACAGCGCGACGGATAAACCAGACGATGACCGCTCCGAATGCCGCAATGCAGATGACCCAACGCCAACCGTCGAAACCAAGCGGCGATTGCGGCACCAGCCACCATGCCATCAACGCCACCGACGGTTGCGCGAGAAACATGATCGTCTGATTGAGCGCAAAGGCGCGTCCGCGCATGCGGCGCGGAACGAGCTCGGTGATGTAGGCGTCGATGGTGATCGCCTCGACGCCCAAGCCGATGCCGGCGAGCAGACGCCAGATCAGCAAGCCTTCCGTCGTCGTCTGAAATGCCATAATCACGGTGGCAGCCGTGTAAATCACCAGCGCCCAGGTGAACACAAAGCGCCGGCCCAGCTTGTCCGGAATGAACCCTAGGAAAAAAGTGCCAATGAACAAGCCGATGAACGTCACGGCAACGAAGGCACCAATACCCTGAAAGCCGAAGAAGTTCGCCGTCGTCGTCGAAAGCAGGCCGCTCTTTGTCAATCCCGGAGCAATGTAGCCCGTAAAGAAGAGGTCGTACAGTTCGAAGAAGCCGCCGAGAGAAATCAGGACGACGAGACGCCACAGATAGCGGCACATGGGCAACCGCTCCATGCGTGCGGCGATGTCTTCGATGGTCCCTCTGCCGCTGTCAACGTGCGCCCCGGCGTCAACCGCTGTGGCGGTATTTGCGGCCATGTCCCATCCTCCCCCGCTTTTGGCCCGCTTTGAGGCCGAGATCGCAAGCTTTGGTATCTTGCTTGGAGGAGAGGCACGATGCCGAGTAGGCTCCGATAGTACCAATAGAACTATCCGATACGAGGCTTCTAAAAGCCAGATGCTTGGCCGCGTCTTCACGGTTGCGCAGCCGGTAGGCGGCATCTGATTCTTAGAACGAGCCAATCTCCAAATTGTAATTGTCAGGGTGACGCAGGGCATCCACGTTCGAGCATCTTCAAGGATACGGTCGGGAGGCAATCATCGATGGATCTGCCAAAGCGCGTCATCATCAATGAAGAAGGACCGCGCGAGGGGTTCCAGATCGAGAAGGGGCCGATCAAGACGGCTGACAAAATCGCCCTCGTCGATGCGCTGTCGGGATGCGGTCTCTGCCACATCCAGGTGGGCTCCTTTGTCAACGCCAAGCACGTGCCTGGTTGGGCGGATGCGGAAGCTGTTTTCGCCGGCTTTACACCGCGGGAAGGTATCGATTATTCGGCAGTATGGTTCAACGAGGCCGGGCTTCGGCGTGCGCTGGCCTTCAAGGATAAGTTGGCGCTCGAGGGATTCATCTCACTGAGCGCTTCAGAGCCTTTTGCGATCAGAAACCTCAACCGTGACCGCGCCGGGCAGATCGAAGCGATGACGAAGTATGTCCAGCTTCACCGCGACGCGGGCCTGCCAATCAGGAAGATCATCGTCATGGCAGCTTTCGGCTGCAACTTCGCCGGCGATATCGCCGCCGGCAAGGTCGTCGAGACGGTCGAGGATGCGCTCGCGCTCGCACGCGACGCCGGCGTCGCGGTCAACAACGTTACTTTGGCCGATTCGATGGGTTGGGCGACGCCCAAGCGCGTCGCGACCGCAATTGGAGCGGTTCGCAACCGTTGGCCCGACCTGGCTGTCGCGCTGCACCTGCACGACACGCGCGGACAGGGCATTGCCTGTGCCTACGAAGGGCTACGGCTCGGGGTCACGAGCTTCGATTCTGCCGTGGGCGGGTTGGGCGGTTGCCCGTTCGCCGGCCAGCCCGGCGCGCCGGGGAACATCGCTACCGAAGAGCTTGCTCTCCTGTGCGAGGAGATGGGTATTGCGACTGGTCTCAACCTGGAAGCGCTCATCGAGGTGGCGAGGCTGGCTGAACGGATCGTTGGACACGGTCTGCCAAGTGCCGCCCTCCGTTCGGGCACTCTTGCTTCATTCAGAAGGAACGCCGCATGACGACGGATGCGACAAAGCCACTGACCGGCCTCAAGGTCCTTGATTTCGGTCATACCATCATGGGGCCGTGCGCTGGCGTCGTGTTTGCCGACCTGGGTGCCGACGTTGTCAAAATCGAGTCCGTCGAAGGCGACCCCACCAGAAAGCTGCCGGGCTTCGCCGCGGGATTTTTTGCGACTTATAATCGCAACAAGCGCTCGATAGCGGTCGATCTCAAGCGTCCGGACGGGCAGGCCATCGTGCACCGGCTGGTAAAGGATGCCGACATCGTGCTCGAAAATTTCGGACCAGGCACGATCGAACGACTAAGATGTGGATGGGAGGACCTACGGAAGATCAATCCCCGCCTGGTGTACCTTTCGATGAAGGGCTTTCTGAAGGGTCCTTATGAGAATCGCGGCGCGCTCGATGAGGTCGTGCAGATGCAGTCGGGCCTCGCCTACATGACCGGACCTCCCGGCCGTCCGCTCAGGGCAGGGGCCCCCATTGTCGACATTCTCGGCGGCGTGTTTGGCGTGGTTGCGGCGCTATCGGCTCTTCGCGAACGGGATCGCACGGGCAAAGGCCAGAAGGTCTCGAGTTCCCTGTTCGAAAGTGCGACCTTCATGCTCGGCGCCGTCGTGGTCGGAAGCGCAGTCCTCGGCGGCCCAATGCCGCCAATGCCGGCGCGCAAAAATGCCTGGGGCGTCTACGACGTCTTCACGTCGAGCGATGGCGGTCAGGTCTTCATCGGCTGCACGTCGGACGGCCATTGGCAGCGGCTCTGTGACGTGTTCGGCTTCGCTGAATGGCGGGACGACCCGCGGCTGACCGGAAACGCCAATCGCTGCGAAGCGCGTCAGTGGATGCTTCCTGAACTCGAGCAACGGCTGGCCCGGCTTCCGCTGTCCGAGATTCTCGACAAATGCGAAACGGCACGAGTGGCCTATTCCCGCGTCGGAAGGCCGGATGAGCTCGCGGTTGATCCGCATCTGCTTGCCCATGGGGGGCTGCTGGCGACCGCGGTGTCGGGCTATGGTGGCGGACCCAAGGTCGGAATTCCCGCACTGCCACTGGAGTTTGGAGACGAGCGGGAAAGACTGGGTCTCGAACGCCAGCCGCCGCGTATCGGCGAGCACACTGACGAGCTGCTCCGTGCTGCTGGTTACACGGATCGCGAGATCGCAACCTTCGTATCCTCGGGCGCAGTGGCGCAAAAGTCGGAAGCGCTGGATGCGCCATCGGTTGCCTAGGGCCGCGATGAGATCGGTTCAGATTTTTATCGCGTGTTTTGAGCCTGATCTTTCCTGAACAGCCGCTGGGTAAGCGACGGTGGGAGCGGGGGCAATTCCATGCGTCGCTGCCCCGGTCGAGCGGAGCCAACACAAATGTCCGCGGACGGGGCGATAACATTGATTGAAAGCAAGCCGACCGCAGGCGCCTCGGCCGATGTGGCGCCGCACACGAGATGGGAAGACCTGCAGGCCTTGCTCACCGGCTCGTTATTCATGGCGCTCGCCATGGTGCTCTTCAGGCAGGCAGGGCTCCTGACCGAAGGCACGGCGGGGTTCGCCGTCATCGTCCACTATCTCACGCACTGGCCGTTGGGGCCGTTGCTCTTCGCCATCAATATCCCATTCTACATCTTCGCATGGGTTGCGCTTGGCCGCAAGTTTACGATGCGGACATTCGCTGCAATCAGTCTCGTCGGCCTGTTCGTGGAAGGCCTACCGCATGTCATCGCCATTGCGTCGATCAATCCCGTCTTTGCCTCGGTCTTGGCTGGACAGTGCGCCGGAATTGGCATTCTGATTCTGATCCGTCACGGCGCCAGCATGGGAGGCCTCACGGTTCTGGGCCTCTATTTGCAACAGCGGCGCGGCTTTCGCGCCGGGTGGGTGCAACTCTGTGGCGACTGCCTGATCCTGGCTCTCGGAATCTGCACGGCGACGCCACAGACCTTGGCTCTCTCTATCCTCGGTGCAGTGTCGCTCAACGCCGTGATCGCCATCAATCATCGCCACGGACGCTACTACGGGACATGACCCGAAAGGACGAGCATCCGTCCTGATGCTCAGGTCTCGTCGACAACACCGTTGCGCAAAAGGCCGATGCCTTCGGCTTCCACGTCGACGATGTCACCGGGTGCGAGCCACCGGGGCGGATCAAAACGGGCCCCGGCCCCTGTCGGCGTTCCTGACAGAATGACGTCACCGGGTACAAGAGTCGTGAAGGTCGAGATGTAGCTGATCAACCTCCGGAAATCGAAGATCATCCGGCTGGTGCGATCGTCTTGCCGGATCTCGCCGTTGACACGCGTGGTAAGCCGGATATCGGCAAGCTGAGCTTCTGAACGGTATGGGACGATCCAGGGGCCGATGGAGCCGGTGCCGTCGAAATTCTTACCCTGGGTCACGTTGAATTTAGCGTGCCGGACCCAATCGCGAATCGTTCCTTCGTTGGCGATCGAGAGGGCCGCGATGTGATCGAGTGCGTCGATCTGTCGGATGTGTCGCCCCGGCTTGCCGATGATGAAAGCAATTTCGCCTTCGTAATCGAGCTGCTGAGATGCCTTCGGACGCGTCAGCGGAAACTCATGGCCCACAAATGAACGTGGAAAGCGGATGAACAATGAGGGATTGCTTGGTGCGGCCTGGCCGTCTTTGTATTCCTCGTTTCGGTCCGGGTAGTTGACCCCGACGCAGATGATCTTTTCGGGGCTTTCGATCGGCGGAACCAGGCGGAATTCACCATCCCCAAAGTCGAGGGGGAAGGACGTTCCGGCATCCACGAGCTGGTTCAAGGCGCCATCGGCGATGACTTCCTTGAGCCCAGGCCAGCGGCTGCCAAGGCGAGCACTGAGATCGACCACGCCACCGGGACGGAAAAGGCCGTAGCGGATCTTGCCGTCAACAAGGAACGTGCAGAGCTTACCTTGGGTCATGCGCAGCTCCCCGTCCGATCACGGCGCAACGATCGGCGTTGACTTTAGCTTGGAAGCGCGAAGCTCAGTGCCCCTGAAGTTTGAGCCTTCCTCAAACCAGGATCGCGGGGCGGGAGCACCCCAAAGCGTTTGACGCTGTGGGTCCTTCAAGTCCCAGCGGATCGGTTCCAGGTCCGGGTCCACGGTCTGGTAGTCCGAGCAATAGATCTCGATGCGATGTCCATCGGGATCTCGGATGTAGAGAAAAAACGCGTTGGAGATACCGTGCCGGCCGGGGCCACGTTCGATGTTTTCGACGTAACCGGTCGTCGACATCAGATCGAGCAGGTCGATGATGTTGAGCGGCGTCGGCACCCAGAACGCCACATGGTGCAAGCGCGGTCCGCGCCCGTTCGTGAACGCGATATCGTGCACCCCGCCCTTGCGATGCATCCACGCGGCCCACAGCTCTGACCCGTCCTCCGTGTCGGTGTATTCCGTGACCCTGAAGCCAAGCGAGTTGTAGAATGCGACGGAGGCCCGCACGTCAGGCGAGAAGCAGTTGAAGTGGTCGATGCGCAGCGGCTTGACGCCCTTGTAGAGCCCGTATTGCTGGTGGATTGGAGCGAGCCGATCCATGCGGGCATAGAATTCGAGCGGGATGCCCTGGGGATCCCGGGTCCGGAACGTACGCCCCTGGTGCGGAGCGTCGACCCATTGCACCGGCAGCCCCTGAGTTTCGAAATGCTTCGCGGCGCGGTCGAGGTGCTCTTCATCGAAGACCTTGAAGCCGAGTTCGTTGGCGATGCCGTGCTCGCCTTGCTCGAGGATAACGCAATGATGCCCTCGCTCTTCGAGCGCGCGCAGATAGACCCGTCTTTCGTCCTCCGCCGTCACCTGCAGGCCGAGCGTGTCAACATAGAAGGCGCGGGACGCCTTGAGGTCCGTAACGGTCAGAACGATGTGGCTCAGCCTGACGATGTTGAAGGGCGGATATAGAACGCTGGCGGGAATTGACATTCTCTTTCTCCAAATCTCTGGTCAGACCCCGATGCGCGGGATCTTGTGACCGCCGTAGGCAATCGCGATGTTCTTGGTCTCCATGTAGAACTCGAAAGAATAGTCCCCGCCATCGCGACCGATGCCGGACTGCTTGACGCCGCCGAACGGTGTCGGCAGATGGCGGACATTCTCGGAGTTCACCCAGATCATGCCGGCGTCGAGGTCGCGCGCGATGCGGTGTGCGCGGCCGACGTCGCGCGTCCAGATATACCCGGTCAGGCCGTAGCGGACGTCGTTCGATATGCGCACGGCATCTGCCTCGTCCCTGAAAGGGATCATCGTCAGCACCGGACCGAAAATCTCTTCCTGGGCGATCCGCATGTCGTTGCGCGCGTCCGTGAACAGGGTGGGCTGGACATAATTGCCCTTGCCACCCAGCGCTCGTTCGCCGCCGACCGCGACCGTTGCTCCCGATTCACGGGCGAAAACCGGATAGCTGAGCACTTTTTCGGCGTGGCGGGGATGGATCAGGGGGCCGATTTCGGTGGCAGGATCGAGTGGATGGCCAACTTTCAGGCTCGCAACGCGTTGAGCGGCCTTGGTGGCGAAATCCTTGTAGATGCCTTCCTGCACAAGGGCGCGCGAGGACGACGTGCAACGCTCGCCGTTGAGCGAATAGATCATGAAGAGAACCGCATCGAGCGCACGGTCCTGGTCTGCGTCGTCGAAGACAATGACGGGATTCTTCCCCCCGAGCTCGAAATGGACCCGCTTCAGGGTCGCTGCGCCCTGGCGCATGATGTGGGAGCCGGTCGTGGTCTCGCCGACGAAAGCGACGGCCTTGATTTCGGGATGCTCGGTCAAGCTCTTGCCGGCGCTCTCGCCCATTCCGTGCACGAGATTGACCACCCCGGCGGGGCCGCCGTGCTTGCGGATCACCTCGTCCATGATCTCCGTCAGGATGACGGCGGAGAGCGGACTCCATTCGGCCGGCTTGTGGACGATCGTACACCCTGCCGCAAGCGCCGGCGCGATCTTCCAGGTCGATAGCATGAACGGCGTATTCCACGGCGTGATCACGCCGACCGGTCCGATCGGCTGGCGCATGGTGTAGTTGATGTGATCGGTGTCCGGCAGCGACTGGCCATCCGCTGCCCCGGGTGCGCGGTCGGCGTAGAAGCGGAAGTTCTCCGCGCCTCGCAGGGCCGCTTTTGCCATGTAGCGGATGGGCTGGCCGGTGTCGGAACTCTCCACGAGTGCGACCTCGTCCGATCTCGCCTCGATGGCATCGGCAATGGCATGAAGGATCTCGCGCCGTTTTGCCCCGGAGACATTTCGCCAGGTCTTGAATGCCTTCGCGGCCGCTTCGCAGGCCTTGTCGATATCGGCCGCATCGCCCGAGGCGACCGTGGATTGCTTTTCGTTCGTGACCGGATCGATCGTCTCGAACGTTGCACCGGAGACCGACAGCGTCCGTTGTCCTGCGATCAGGTGCGGCACGACGGCCTCGCTGAAGCGTTTCAGGTAGCCGAAAGCTCGTTGCCGGTTGGCATTGAGATTGTTCGGAGATGCGTCTGGCATGCTATTCCCCTGTGATTGGATTGCTCGATCCCGGCAGACGATCTGTCAGAGCGCAAGGCAGATCGATTTCGTCTCCATGTAGTTCTCGACCGCCGATGCGCCGTGCTCGCGGCCGATGCCGGACTGCTTGAAGCCGCCGAAGGGCATGTTGGGGTCGACCACATTGTGCATGTTGACCCAGACCGTGCCGGCCTTGACTGCGTCGGCAAAAGTGAAGCAGCGGTTGATGTCCCGCGACCAGACCGATGCCGAGAGCCCGTAGACGGTGTCATTGGCCTGGCGGATCGCGTCGTCCATGTCCTCGAACGGCATCAGGGCTGCGACGGGCCCAAAGATCTCCTCGCGCACGAGAATGTTATCGGGCTTGGCCCCGAGGATCACGGTCGGCTTGACGAAGAAACCGGCGCCGTCCGCAGCCGCACCGCCTGCGACCACTCTCGCGCCTTCGGCGACGCCTTTCTCGATCAGGCCAAGCACGCGCGACTGCTGCTTCTTCGAGACGAGGGGATTGATCTGGTTGGCGAGGTCGAACCCGGAACCGATCTTAAGGCTATTGGCGACGCCGACGAATGTCTCGGCCACCTTGTCGTAGATGCCCTTCTGCACCAGCACGCGGGAGCCGCAGGTGCAAACCTGGCCTTGATTGAAGTAGACGCCGATCGCGGCCGCCACCCCGATGAGATCGGGGTTCATGTCGTCGAACATCACCATGGGCGACTTGCCGCCGAGCTCGAGCGAAAAGCGGGTCATATTGTCGACCGCCGCGCGGCCGATGATCTTGCCAACTTCTGTCGAGCCGGTGAATGCGACCTTGTCGATGCCGGGGTGCGAGGCGAGAGCGGCGCCAGCCTCGTGGCCATATCCGGTCACGACGTTGACGACGCCCTCGGGAAAGCCGACCTCGCGAATGATCCGTCCGAGCCGAAGCGCGGTGAGCGGGGTCTCTTCCGCGGGCTTCAGCACGATGGTGCAGCCGGCCGCCAGCGCGGGCGCGATTTTCCAGATGGCCATCGAGAGCGGAAAGTTCCATGGTACGATGGCGCCGACCACGCCAACCGGCTCCTTGCGAGTCATGGCGCGATAGCGAGTTCCTGGCGGCACCGCGATCGAGACGTCGAGAGTCTGACCGTAAATCTTGGTGGCCCAACCGGCCATGTAGCGCAGATGTTCGGCGGACGCGCCGACTTCGATGGCTTTCGCGATCCCGATCGATTGGCCGTTATTGGCGGTCTCGAGCTCCGCCAGAACGGTGCCGTCGGCCTCAAGCGCGTCGGCGAGCCTGAGCAGCAAGCGCTCGCGATCAGCAGGCCGCAGTTTCGACCAGGCCCCGTCCAGGGCCTTTCGCGCTTCCTTGACCGCCGCATCGATCTCGGCCTTGCCCCCCGCGGGGACGAGGGCAATGGTGCCGCCCGCGGCAGGATCGTACACCGGGATGGTTGCGCCACTGGCTGCAACGACGTCACGCCCGCCAATCGTCATCGTGTGTTCGCCGGCGAGGAAGGTCCGGGTCGCATCGCTTACGGGCAATTCGGCGGAAGCGCGAACGTGTGTGGTCATCGATATCTCCTGATGATTGTGCATTTTGCTCTAGGAGGCCGGCGGATGGATGAAAGGCCAGGGACTTGCTTCGGAGCCCTTCTCGATCGGCACCTCGATCACGCTGGGCGCGTCCAATGCAAGCGCTTCGACCAGTGTCTTCTTCAATGCGGCGGGCGAGCTTGCGCGATAACCTCTCACTCCAAAGGACTCGGCAAGGCGCACGAAATCCGGGTTGGTGAGCTCGGACCCGATGTAGCGCCCTTGATAGGCCTGGCGCTGATCGCGCAGCACGTTGCCATAGGCGGAGTTGTTGAAGACGATTGCCACGACGTTGATGCGATGGTGGACGGCCGTGGCCAGCTCCTGGAGACCGAACAGGAAGCCGCCGTCGCCGGACACGGATACGACCGGCTTGTCCGGATTGGCGACTTTCACCCCGAGCGCCGTGTTGTAGCCAAAACCGAGATTGTCCTGATAGCCGCACGTCACGTATTGCCGGGGCGCATAGACGGGAAAGCCGAATCGGCCGGTGAATCCCATCTGGCTGACTTCCTCAACGAAGAAGCCGTCGCGCGGCAGGCTGGCGCGGATGACGTCGAGATAGGCCATCTGGGGCTGCACCTCGGCGATGGCGCTGCGAGCCGTGGCCTTGAGCTGAAGCAGTTCGTCGCGTCGCGATGGCGGACCAGTCGTCTTCAGCGCCTCGATCAGGGCTCGTGTTCCGTCCGCCGCGTTGGCGATGATGCCGACGTCGGGCTTCAGCCTCACCATCTCGATCGGATCGATGTCAATGCGGATGATCTTGATGTCTTTGGGCATCCAGCGCCAGCGCATGTACTGAAGCTCAAGCCGGCTGCCGATGCCGATCAACACGTCCGCAGTTTTCCAGTAGTCGCGGGCAGCCACGAAATCGAGCGACAACGGATCATCGTCCGACACGATACCCTTGCCGGAGCGGTGAGCTGTCACCGGGGCCTGCAGCCGTTCGGCGAATTCCTTGATCTCTCGGCCGGCACTGACGGCGCCGCCCCCGACCATGATGAGCGGGTTCTTCGCAGCGGCAATCACGGCCGCGGCCTTCTTGATCTCGTCCGGATCCGGGGATGGCGCGGGCAGCACCTGTCCGATCTGGTCTGGGTTGGCACTGTTCCCCGATTTGCCAAATACGTCCCAGGGCGCCTCGACCGCCACCGGGCCTTGCCTGCCGCTCAGCATCTGCGTGAACAGCGCGGCCATCACATCGCTCGCCTCGCTCGGATGATTGATACGTGCCGCCGCCTTCGTCAGTCCGCGCAGCGTCGCCAGTTGGTCGGGCAGTTCGTGAAGTTGGCCTCGCCCGCGGCCAATCAGATCGGACATGATATTGCCGGTAACACAAAGCACAGGCGCGTTTGCTCCATAGGCGGTACAGAGCGCCGCGCCCGAGTTCAGGACGCCCGGACCGGGAACGACCGTGTAGACGCCGGGTCTCCCCGTCGATTTGGCATAGCCATAGGCCATGTAGCCGGCACCTTGCTCATGCCGGGTGTGGATGAAACGCAGCTTGTGGCGTTGCTCGTAGAGCGCGTCATTAAAGTCGTACATGTGCGCGCCGGGAATGCCGAAGATCGTATCGACCCGGTGGTTGATGAGGGACCTGGCGATCAGAGCGCCGGTAGTTTCACGATGCATGGGCTGTTTTCCCGGATGACGTTGGCGGCGTAAACATGGGACAGCTCACAGCCGTTGCGGCTCTAGCCTCGGCTGGGAGTCGGCCTTGTCGAAGAAGGCTGCGATAAGGAGGATGGCGACGATCTGCCCGATCGCGATGGCGTGAACGCCATTCACCGGCGAACCGGTCGCATCTGCGACGATGCCGATGTAGGAGGGCGCCACGAAGCCGGCGAGATTGCCCACCGAGTTGATCAAGGCGAAGCCGACGACGGCGGCCGGTCCGAAATAGACCCTGGCCGCATAAGCCCAAAACACTGGGATGCAGCCGAGCACGCCGCTTGCAGTGAGCGCGAGCCCGACGATGGCGAGGGTCGTATTGGTGCTGTTCAGAGAGGTGATGACGAGGCCGATCGCCGCGGTGAGGCCGCCGACGACCAGATACCATTTGCGCCCACCCGCATCGGACAGGCGGCTGAACAAGGGCATTGCCACGAACGCGCAGAGCGAGGGAACTGCCGCGAGCCAGCCGATCGCGACGGGATCGGCGATGCCGGATCCCTTGATGATTTGCGGCATCCAGAACGCGATGCCGTAATTGCCGAGCAGAAGCAGGAAGTATACCGCGGCCATCAGTAGCGTGCGGGGGCTCCTCAGCATGTCGCCGATCGCATGCGTATGCGCCAGGCGCCTGGAGGTCTCCACGCCCTCTTCGACGATCAGGCGCTCGTCCTTCCCGAGCCAGCCCGCGTTCTTCGGCTCGTTGGGCAGAATGACGAATAGGAGGGGTGCAAGTGCTATCGTAACCACTCCCTCGATGAGGAAGAGCCATTGCCACCCGGACAGTCCCGCAAAGCCCGAGAGATGGCCGAGAATGTTCCCCGAGATCGGCCCATTGAGCATCCCCGCCAGTGGAATAGACATCAGGAACCAGCCGTTGACGCGTCCCCGATAGCCGTTGGGAAACCACCGCGAAAAGTAGAGCTGCGTCCCGGGTGCGAAGCCGGCTTCGGCCGCACCGACAAGGAAACGAAGGACATAGAACCAGGTCTCGTTCGTCACGAATGCCATCGCGACCGTCGCGATACCCCAAGTCACAAGAATGCGCGTGAACCAAGCCTTGGCACCGACACGCGCCAGGATCATGTTGCTCGGTATTTCGAAGACGAAGTAGCCGATAAAGAAAAGGCCTGCACCAAAGCCGTATGCCGCGTTGGACAGGCCAAGCTCCTTGGACATCTGGAGCTGTGCGAACCCGACGTTGAAGCGATCGACGATGCCGATCAGTTGCACGACGAAGAGGATCGGCAGGATCCGCCAGGCGACCTTGGCGTAGACCGAATTCGAAGAGAGCTGTTGCGATTTCATCATGAAGTCCTCTCTTGGCGCGTCAGAACGCCCCGCTGCCGCGCATGGCTGCCGAGATCGAGTCCAAGGCCGGGGAGGAGATCGCGAACGCCGGTCGGGGCGCGCCCCACCAGAGTGCGAAAGTCGTCCGTGAGTGCGCTCATGTAGCCCTCGCGGATGGCCCGTCCATAGGCGATGCGCCGCGCGATGAGATCTGCGCGCAATCCCTGACGTTCAAGGTCGGCGGCCTGCTCCTCGTCGGAGATGGCCTGGTATCTGACGGGTAGGCCGAACACTTCGGAGAACATCGCGCAGAGATCGGCGCAGCTTAGGAGCTCGGCCCCGGATAGTCGCCATGCCACTTGACTGCGTTCCGACAGGACGGCCGCTGCTGCGGCCTCCGCAAGATCCGCGCGGCCGATGAAGGGAAGTCGGGCCTCGCCGGCGGCCATGCGGAAGATCCCGTCCTGCTTGGCGGCGTCGGCAATCCGCTTCACGAAGTTGTCGGCATAGGGGCCATCGCGCAGCATCACCCAGTCTGTGCCGGACGCCATCAGGTCTGCCTCCATCAGGCGATGAACGCGGGCAACGCTGGAAGGGGAGTTGGGATCAACGTCGAAGAAGCTCGTGTAGAGAATGCGTTTGACCCCGCACGCGAGCGCTGCTTCGAGCGCGTTGCGGTGAAGCCGAATGCGTTCCTCGTCTTGTCCCTCGACCGAGACCATCAGAAGCGTGTGAATGCCGCGGAAGGCGGACGTGAGGCTTCCTGGCTCCGCGAAGTCCGCCTGTCTGACGTCGTCGGCGAAGTGCTTCAGTGCGGGCGCGTTCGCCAGCCGGCGTGTCATTGCGACAAGCGGCTGTCCGGTGGGCCGTTGTGCGGCGACTGAACGCAGAATCCTGCCGCCGAGATAGCCCGACGCACCGGTAATCCCTATCATGCGATCCTCCCCGATCGCGCCGAGCCGTGCGTTCACGGCGATGCAGTCGGTTCGAGGACCGTCTGCTTCGTTGATATGGGCGATCGTTTGAAGGCAGAGTGATGGACTTGCCGACCTCAAACAAATATAACTTCCATATAGAGACTATCTGTATTTTAGATGTTGATCCGAGAGCCGCGGCATGCGGCTCGAGAAGGATCGAGAAGCTCAGGATCCGTATGACGCTCAGTCTCAGGCAGTTGCGCTATTTCGTTGCGATCGCCGACGCGGGCGCGTTTGCTCGTGCTGCCGAGGCACTCAACATCGCGCAGTCGGCGCTCAGCCATCACGTGTCGGAGATCGAGACCGAGCTCGGTGTGAGCTTGCTCAATCGTCGGCCTCGTGGCATCGTGCTGACACCTGCGGGCCGAAGGCTCTATGAGCACGCCGGCGCCATCCTCTCCGCGATGACCAAAGCGGAATTCGACGTCAAGACGTTCACGGAGGTTGCGAGCGGTCCAGTCGCGGTGGGCCTCACCCATACCGCAGCTGCCGTCAGCGCGCTGCCGCTCATGAAAATCGTCGGTGCGAACTGCCCAAACGTGCATCTGACGATCAGCGAAGGCCTCAGCCCGCATCTGACGGAACGGGTGCTCTCGGGCGTGCTGGACCTCGCCCTTGCCTTCAATCCCTCGAACGATGCGCGACTGGAGCGTGCGCCCATTCTCAGGGAAGAGCTATTTCTGGTCGGCCGCCCCGAGGTCATTGGGAAGTCGAGCTCGCCCGTGCGCTTTGCCGACATACCTCAGGGCGCGGTGCTCGGACTCACCCCGCCCACCTCGCGTGCGATCCTTCAAACGCAGTTTCTGCGAAGCCAAATCAAGCCCAGCCCGACGCTTGAGATCGACTCGCTGAACATCATGCGCACGGCACTCGAAGCCGGCCTAGGCTGTGGCATTCTGGCAAGATCGACCGTGGGATGCGATCTCTTGCGCGGCGAGGTTCATGCCCGGCGCATCATCGAGCCGACCCTGATGCGCGATCTCAGCTTGATCTGGCTGGCGGAGCATCCGCACACGCGGGCGTTCGCAGAGGTGAGGCAGATGCTCAAGGACATTGTGCTAGAGGACGTCAGGAACGGCCGGTGGCCGGCAGAGATACTCGAGCCGGAGGGAAAGCGGTCTGGGAAGGGCGGCGAAAACAATCGCCGGGCCAACGCACGGTCGAGATAGCTGTCTCGGACGACCCCTCGTCTATTGCGGCGTGACGGCCGTGACGTCGACCTGGACCAGCATGCCCGGCGTCGGCAGTCGTGCGACATTGACGAAGGTCTGGGCAGGCTGCATTTGTGTCCCGAATGTTTCGGCCATGCATCGCCTGTAATCGGGGAGGTATCGGCTGTCGGTGACGAAGACGAGCAGCTTCGCGATGTCCGCAAGCGCGGCGCTCTGCGTCGACAGCAGCGTTTCAGCCTTCCGCAAGGATGCACGGCACTGCGCCAGAAAATCTCCTGCGAATTGGACGGTCCCATCGTCCGACGCGGCGCCGACCCCCGACAAGTAAAGCGTCCGGCGCGGACCAGACACCGTGACCGTGGCTGCGACACCCGGGTTGGTCTCGTCGGCACGGCTCTTTCTCGCGAAGTTCCGCCCGTCACCAGGATCGGGCATCATTGCAAGGATGTCGTAAGTGAAGGTCTCACCGAGCGCGCTGAGCTGCGGTACATTTAGAAGTGTACCGGGAACGCGGACGACGTCCTCCTTGGGAAGCTGAGCGCGGCATTTGGCCGAGTCCAGTTGCCGGACGTCACCGGTCACGAAAGTCGTCGACCGGACGACGTTATCGTTACTCCCGCCGAGAGCCTGCATTTCGGCTTTCATTTTCTTCTGCACGTAGCCGCATTGGCTGACGAAATCCTGCGGGAACATGGCGATCGGAAGACCCTGACCGGCCCCCTCTTGAATCGCGTGCAACCCGGACACGTAGGTCGTGTTGTCACGGCCGGAGACTTCAAGCACCTCGGTGGCGCCGACGTTCCATTTACCGAGCGTCTCCTTGTTGCGGACGATGGCGAACGTTTCGCTATCGGGATTGGCGATCGCCGCCGTCGCCTCGATTTCTACCATCATGCCAGCGTGAGCGAGCTGCGAAATATTTGCGATCGTCAGTGTTGGGCGAGGAGGGTCTCCGAACCGGTTGTCAATGCATTTGTGGAGGTCGCCGACATTGCGCGCGTCCGTCAGATAGACCCTGAGCATGGCGATGTCGGCCAGTCCCGCGCCGCGCGTCGCCAGCATCCTGCCGATCTTGTCGAAAGCATAGTCGCATTGCTTGGCGAATTCGCCGCGAAAGCGCACCTGAGGCGCATATTGCGTCGTGCTGTCCTCGTCTTCTGCGCCGACGCCCCACACGAAAATAGTCCGGCTACGGCCGGCAATGGTGACGATATCGGCGAAATGCCCCTGGTGTGCGGGGACAACGTGGAAGCTGCGCCTCGAAAATCCGGCGTCGTCCGCGCGGGCGCCCGGAAGCGGCCACAACAAGGAGCCGAGTGCCGCGAGAAGCGCCAGAGATCCAATGCCTGTCTTCACTGCCACTCCCGCGATCTGTTAAGGCCAGCCGTCCCTGACCGGGCTGGCGCGGCGCATGCGCTAGCGAAACGCACCGCGTTCAGTATATCAAGCCTAACCTCCAGATAGATTCTATCTGAGTTTTAGATGGCGTCAGGCTGCGACGGCCGCACTGGATCCGACGTCCACGAATCGCATCAGCTGATCGGACCTGCGGTCCGGATTACACGCGAGGCAGAGATGGCTTCGTGCCTCGGTCGAGGCCAGCTGGCGCCGGACAACGTCTTGCGCGGCATTTTCGGTTCCGCGCGCGAATGGCCCCAAGCTGGAGACGGTTTCGGGGTAGCCGCTCCAGCTGAGGGCGCGTCACGCTATTTGACTTCCGCGAGCGTTCCACGCCGCCGTGATGCGGACCCATCCGGCAAGATGATGTTCGTGTACGCAATTCCGCGTTTAAAATCGTCGACGTGAATGACGTGCTGTCCTGCGCGGCGGGACCAATAGATCATGTAGATTCCATCGCCGATCGGGGTCGTCGTGATGTCGACATTGGCGGTGTTCTTGCCGTCAGGAGAGGTGAACACCATCTCGTGCGCCGATTTGAAGTCGAGGCGGAACTTCTGGTCGCCGAAATCCACGTTGTAGGATTTTCCAGCTGCAATGAATTCGCTGTCCTGAGCTACCGGAACGGCGTTGGGGTCGGCGGTTTCCGCCATCGCGGAATGTCCGAGTGCGAGCGGAACGACGATCGATGCAACAATCCAAAAGTGCTTCATACAAGTTCTCCTGTACATTGAAATAGCTCCAAGCCGACGTGGCCTGGTAGCGTCACTCGATCCTCGCCAGGCCGGCGCGGTCGATCACGCTATTCCATCGCGTGATCTCGCCTGCCACGAAATCGCGCATTTCAGTCGGCGATGTCGCCTTGGCGCGCACCCCGAGATCATCAAGCTTCTGCTGGAAGGCGACGTCGTTGACCATTGCGCGCAACGTTTCGTTTAGCCGCGTGATAACTGGGGCGGGTGTGCCAGCGGGCGCGGCGATGCCGATCCAGGAGATCACTTCGAAGCCGGGAATGCGGCTGCCGATCGGCGGAATCTTGGGCAGGCCCGGCCAGGGCTCGGCGCTGGTGACGCCGAGGCCATGCAGCGTGCCCGCAGTGATACCCTGGCGCGTTACGGTGATGGTGTCGATGATCAGGTCGATGTTGCCGCCGAGCAGATCGGTCAGCGGCTGCATACCGCCGCGATACGGCACATGGGTCAGCTTGACCTCGGCGGTCAACGATAGAAGCTCGCCGACCAGATGCTGGGTCGATCCGAAACCGACCGAGCTGAAAGTCAGCTTGCCGGGCGCGGTCTTCGCTGCGGCGATGAGGCCAGACAGATCGGTGATGGAGCTGTCGGCGCGCGTCGCAACCACGAAGGGGAAGGAGCCGATGAGCGAGACGAAGCTGAAGGCCTGCACCGGGTCGAACCTGAGGCTCTTGTAGAGCGCGCCCGAGACGGCATGACCGCCGGTCAAAAGGATGAGGGTATGTCCGTCGGGCGTGGCCTTCGACACCAGCTCAGACGCGAGATTTCCGCCGGCGCCGGGCTTCGCATCCACGATCACCGTCGCGCCAAGCCTTTCCGCGAGCCCCGCAGCGACGAGGCGCGAGATGGTATCCGCATTTCCACCGGCACCGAACCCGTGCATCAGCGTGATAGACTTCTGTGGCCGTTGGTCGGCCGCCGTGACCGCTGAGGCGATCATGACGGTCAGCAGCCACGCACTGGTGGCGGCCGCAAGCTTGCGAAGCATGTAACCTGATCCTTCAATTCAAGGCTGACGGCCCAATCTAGAGATGGCGCCCGCCGTCGACCACGATGACGGTTCCGGTGCTGACCCGCAGGTGCGTAGCGCATGCAACGATCGCGGCAGCGACGTCGTCCGCCTCGACCACGCGCTTGAGCGGCGTCGATTTCGCGCTCGCCTCCAGCGCCGCCCGATCGCGCCCGGGCACGAAGTCGGTGGCGACTGCGCCAGGCGATACGCTGATCACGCGAATCTCGGGTCCCAGCGCGCGGCCCAGCGACATGCTGATGTTGTCGAGCGCCGCCTTGGAGGCGCAATAGGCGACGTTGCTGCCCGAGGCGGTGAATCCGGAAATCGAGGACACGTTGACGATCACGGCGTCCCCCGACGCCCGCAATTGTGGCCGCAGCGCGCGGATGGCGGAGTAGGGGCCACGCACATTGGCTATCAGGATCTGCTCGAACAAATCGTCGGTCAGAGTATCGAGGTCGTGATGCGGGATCGCGCGGGTGAACCCGGCGGAATTGACGAGGATGTGGAGCTTGCCGCCACGCCCGTCGATATGTGCGGCAAGGGCCTTGAAGCTGGCGGGATCCTCCAGCGCTAGGTGCGCCACCTCGTGCCGGCCGGCGGGCAGGCTGCGCAGCAACTCCCGCGCGCGATGTTCGCTGCTGTGGTAGCCGATGATCACGTCGGCTCCGGCGGCCGCAAGCCGTTTCACCGCGGCGGCGCCGATGCCGTTGCTGCCGCCGGTCACGACAGCGAGACGCCCGGCCAGTTGATCGATATCGCTCATTGAAAAGTCCTCGTTCGGACCGAACCTTGAGCCGGCCGGATCGGGAAGTCTGTCACCTGATCGAGGGACAGCGGCAGCGTCTCGGCCGGGCTATGGCTTGGCGATGCGTCTCGTCAGTTCAACACGAGGCGCATCAATTCGTTCTGCGAGGAGATACCGAGACGGGCATAGGCCCGCTTCTTGTAGGTGAGAACCGTGTTAAGCCGGACACCCAGCTCGAGGGAAATCCCCTCGGAGGTGAGGCCGAGAATAATGGCCGCGCAGACCTCCGTCTCGCGCTGCGTCAGTACCGGTGCTACGCCGGCAAGGCGATCCCGATAATAGCCGAAAGAGTGCCGCCGGTCGGCCAGCCCGTAGTCGGCGTGGCGGCGCGTCAGTGCCAGCAGGAGATGGCCACGCTCGGCGATGCGCTGGATGTCCTCGTTGGTGAAGCCTTCGCCTTCACTCCGATAGATATTGATGCGCAGGGCACGGTTGCCTTTGGTTTCGATCAAGCTGACGCGGTGATCGAGGCTTACGGAGGTGTAGCAGGAGCGCCGGTAGTCGGAATGGGCGATCTCCGACGCCTGCGTGTGCAGGATCCAGCTCTGGCGGCCCTCGCGATTGATCTGCGGCAGCACGCGATTGGCGAGGTCATGCCGCCAGTAGTCGCGGCAATACTGATCGGCGACCCCGCGGGCGATCGGCGCCATGCCCGTGTTCTCGGCGAGAACCACCCGAGGCCTTTGATGGGGCTCGAAAGCGAATGCGGTGAGGTGGCTGGCCTTTGCCCAGTCGAACGTCGTGCGGAACAACTTCGCGGGGAAAGTCGGCGTACCGAGATGCTCGATCAGATCGGTAAGGCCAAACGTGTCCGCCGCCGGCGATGGCAGTCCGATGAGGCGTTGGGCCCACATGTCCGCTCTCCTGTTCCCCTCGTCTTCGCCTTGGCGCTTGGCTTTTCTATAGACGAGGCAAGGTTTGTATGCAAATTTGCGTGCAAAGTTGGCCTGCCATGCCCCACGACGATCCGCTGCCATCCCGCCTATCGAGCGACGTCTACAATGTGTTGCGCCGGCAGATCGTGACCGGGGAGCTGCGCCCGAACCAGCCGTTGATCGAGCTCGACCTTGCCGAACGACTCCAGGTCAGCCGCACCCCGGTGCGGGAGTGCCTTCAGCGACTGGCCCATGCGGGTCTCGTCGTGCCGCGCAAGCGCGGCTGGGCGGTGCGTGAATTCACGCCTGACGAGATCAGGCAGAACGCCGAGCTGCGCATGGCGCTCGAGGGCTACGCGGCAAGTCTCGCCGCGATCCGCGGCTCGCCGTCGGACATCGCCGCCATCGTGGCGATCCACGAACGGCGGCTGACGCTGCGCAGCTCGGACGAGGAGAAGCGGGTGAAGACCAACCGCGATTTCCACGACGCGATCATGCGGGCCTCCGGCAACGGCCGGCTCACCGATGCGATTTATCATTCGGGTCAATTCTATTTCAATGCGCCGATCGCCCGTGCGACCACCGGCGAGGAGCTCAAGCTCGGCAACGCCGATCACGCCCTGATCGTCGCCGCCCTCCTGAAGCGCGACGGCGCAGCCGCCGAACGCGCGATGCGCGCACATATTCAGCGTACCTTCGCCGTGTTCTGGCGCGTCACGGGCCTTGCCGAGCCACTGCATGTCCAGCCGCGCTGATCCGCTGACCAAAGGTCCCCCGCGCATGTGACAGAAGCGATGCCGGACGCATGCTAGGTCGCCGCTGACGCGCGGAGACTCCCGAAATGACAAATCTCGCCCTCGACGCGAGCCACGATGCCTCACGCCGCAGCTGGGTGGCGAGCTCCAACCAGCCGGGGACGGATTTTCCCATCCAGAATCTGCCATACGGCGTCTTTCGTCCGATGGCCGATGGCGGGACACCGCGCGGCGGCGTCGCGATCGGCGATCATGTTCTCGACGTTTCCGCCATTGCGCCGCTGCTCGGCGAGGCGCAGGCCCTCGCCGGCCTGCTTGCCGCTGCGACGCTGCAGCGCCTGATGTCGCTATCACAGGACGCGTGGACCACGCTGCGCCTTGCCCTGGCCGGTCTGCTGGCAGCGGGATACGGCGAGCAGCACCGGGTCGCACGCCATCTGCATCCGATGTCCTTGATCGAGATGTTCCTTCCGGCGAGGCCCGGCGGCTTCGTCGATTTCTTCGCCTCGATCCAGCACGCGACCAATGCCGGTCGCATCTTCCGGCCGGACAATCCGCTGCTTCCGAACTACAAATATGTGCCGATCGGCTACAACGGTCGGACCTCGACCATCGGCATCGGGGGGACGGTGCGCAGGCCTTGCGGGCAGACCCGTGCGGCCGGTCAGGAGATGCCGTCATTTGGGCCGAGCCGGCGGCTCGACTTCGAGACGGAGCTTGGGGTCTTCCTCGGCGGACATTCCGAGCAGGGTGTGCCGGTGCCGCTGGCGCGCGCCTGGGATCACATCTTCGGCTTCTGCCTGCTCAACGACTGGTCGGCGCGCGACATTCAGGCCTGGGAATATCAGCCGCTCGGCCCATTCCTCGGCAAGAGCTTTGCCACCACCGTCTCGCCCTGGGTGGTGACGGCGGATGCGCTGCGTCCGTTTCGCGTGCCCGTGCGATCGCGGCCGCCGGGCGATCCGGCGCCGCTGCCCTATCTTGCCGACGAGGACGATCAAGCCAGCGGCGCGGTCGACATCATGCTGGAAACGCGGCTGGCGACCGCACGGATGCGCCAACAGGGGCATGAGGCGGTGCGCCTTGGCCGGGCGTCGACGCGCGAATTGTACTGGTCGGTCGGCCAGATGGTGGCGCATCACACTAGCAACGGCTGCAGCATCGAAGCCGGCGATCTCTATGGCAGCGGCACCGTCTCCGGAGACGACGAAACCGCCCTTGGCAGCCTGCTTGAGATCTCGCGCGCCGGTGCGCGCGCGTTGCCCTTGCCGTGGGGCGAGCAGCGCACGTTCCTCGACGACGGCGACGAGGTGACCGTCACGGCCCGATGCGTCCGCGATGGCTTTGCGCCGATCGGCTTCGGCAGCTGCCGCCGCACAGATTCTTCCCGCGCTTGTCAATTGAGTTGGCAGGCGCGCTGTCACCCGCGCATGGGACTGACCGGACCGCTTGGAATGACAGGATCACGACCAGCTCCACATGTTCTCACGGAAGGCCCGTCGGCCATGACCATCCATACCAATGCTTTCAGCGAAGCCGTGCTTTCGCCGCGCGACGGCTCGCCGGCCTATATGACCGGCTTCGAGAATTCCTTTGCGACCGAGGCAGTTCCCGGCGCCCTCCCGGTGATGCGCAATTCGCCGCAAAAGGCGCCGCTCGGCCTTTATGCCGAGCAACTCTCTGGCACCGCATTCACCGCGCCGCGCCACAGCAACAAGCGGATCTGGTTCTATCGCGTGCGACCCTCGGTGCTGCACGGCCGGGGCTTTCGCGAGGTCGATGCCGGATTGATCCGGACGGCGCCCTGCCGCGAGGAATCGCGCCTCCCAATCGCGCAGCTGCGTTGGCCGCCAATCGCGATTCCGGCCGATCCTTGCGACTTTCTGTCCGGCCTGCGAACGATTGCGACCAGCGGTGATGCGCATACGCAGCTCGGCATGGCCGCCCATGTCTATGTCGCGAACCGCTCGATGGACGACCGCTACTTCTACAATGTCGACGGCGAGTTGCTGCTCGTTCCCCAGGACAATGCGATCCGCGTCTTCACCGAATGCGGGCTGGTCGACGCCGGTCCCGGCGAGATCGTGATCATGCCGAAGGGCATGAAGTTCAAGGTCGATCTGCCGCACGGGCCCGCGCGCGGCTATGTCTGCGAGAACTACGGCAACTATCTTACGCTGCCCGAACGTGGACCGATCGGCGCCAATTGTCTGGCCAACCCCCGCGATTTCCTCACGCCTGTCGCAGCCTATGAGGACAAGGAGACGCCTTGTCAGCTCTACGTCAAATCGCTTGGCCGGCTCTATGTGACAGACCTGCCGCAATCGCCGCTCGATGTCGTCGCCTGGCACGGCAATTTCGCGCCGGTGAAGTATGACCTGCGCCGCTTCTCGCCGGTCGGTTCAGTGCTGTTCGACCATCCGGATCCGTCGATCTACACAGTGCTGACCTCGGCCTCCGAGACGGTGGGAACGGCCAACGTCGACTTCGTGATCTTCCCGGAGCGATGGGTGGTGATGGAAAGCTCATTCCGCCCGCCGTGGTACCACATGAACGTCATGAGCGAATTCATGGGGCTGATCTACGGCGTCTATGACGCCAAGCCTGGCGGCTTCGTGCCCGGCGGCATGAGCCTTCACAATGCCCTGATCGCGCATGGTCCGGACGCCGAGGCGTTTGACAAGGCATCGCACAAGGATCTTGTGCCAGAGCGGCTCTCGGGCACGATGGCGTTCATGTTCGAGACCCGCTATCCCCTGAGCGCGACCGCTTACGCCTCGCAGCTCGACTTGCTCGACGGCGCCTATCCCGATTGCTGGGACGGCCTCGCGCGCAAGTTCGAACGCCCGTGAACCCGCTTACGATGGTCCACAGGCCAGATGGCCAGCCATAAGACCTTCGAGCAGTTCCGCGAAGCGCTCAAGCCGGTTGGCGGACCGCAAGGGAAGGGCTGGAGCGGCGCCGACGTCGTGATCGTCGGCGCCGGCCCAATCGGCTTGACCGCCGCCAACGTCCTAGGGGCGCTCGGCATCCGGACCATCCTGGTCGAGCGTAATGTGCTGACCTCGGACTTGCCGCGCGCGCTGGTGGTCGACGACGAATACATGCGCCTGCTGGACAATCTCGGTATTCTCCAGCGAATGCACGACGATATCGCCGCGCCGTTCGGCATCTATTTCTATTCGTCGTGCGGGCGGCCGATCGTCAAGGTGGTGCCGTTCCAGACGCCGAACGGCTTCGGCACGCGAACCGGCATCGTGCAGCCCGTCTTCGAGAAGATCCTTCTGACGCAGCTCCAAAGGTTCGACTGCGTGGACGTTCGATATGGGTCGACCCTGACCGGTCTGACCGAGGCGCCCGACGGGGTACATCTCGACCTGCAGACGGCTGAAGGGCGGCAGAAGATCACGGGCCGCTATCTCCTGGCCTGTGACGGCGCGAGAAGCTTCGTTCGCTCTCACCTCGGCATTGCCTTCGAAGGGAAGCGCATCGACCAGCCGCATCTGGTGATCGACCTCGCCGAATTCCCAGATCAATCGCCGTTTTCGCGCTTCTTCTGCAATCCGATCCGCCCGCTCAACAGCATCCCGACGCCTTATGGCGGCCGTCGCCTGGAGTTTATGCTTTCGCCTGACGACGACCAGCAGGCCGTCGCGTCCCCGGAGAGCATTCGCCGTTTGCTCGATCATCATTCGCCATATCAGGGGATAGACGCAAAGATCATCCGCGCCGTCGTCTATGGTTTTTCCGAGCGGGTCGCCCGGCGCCTGCAGCGAGGGCGGATATTCCTGCTTGGTGATGCCGCCCATGTGATGCCACCCTTCGGCGCGCAGGCAATGAACACGGGAGCGCGCGACGCCAACAACATCTGCTGGAAGATCGCGGACGTTCTGGCAGGAAGGGCCGGCGAGGAGCTTCTCGAGACCTACGAGACGGAACGGCGTCCGCAAGTGGAGGCGATCATCCGGTATTCGGTCACGATCGGCCGGCTCGCGAACATTCGCAGCAAGCCGCTGGCCCTGCTGCGGGACCTCGTCTTCTCGGCCCTGAACCTCGTTCCCTCCACGAGGCGGTTCTTATCCGGCATGAGATACATGCCGAAGCCATGGCTAGAACGCGGCTTCCTAATTCGTCATGGCAAGCGGCATGCCGGCCTTGTGGGCCGCGTATTTCCGCGCATTGGCCTCGTCCTCGGCGACGGTACGTTAAAATCCATCGATGAGATTTCGGCAAACGCATTCATTCTGGTTGGCATCGGCCTCGACGCGAAGCGACTGCAGGAGCCGATGCGCCATCCGATGGCTCAACGGCAGCGTTGGAAGGCCATTGTCATCCGGCTCGAGGACGGTGCGGCTGACGCGGCCGAGACCATCGAGGTCGGGCGGATCGTTGACCACGACATCAGGCAGACCATGTCCGCCCATCGGGGCCAGCTCGTTCTGGTTCGTCCTGACAGGTACGTCGCGATCGCCAGCGATCAGGCCGCGTTCGCGGCGGACGTGGATGTCCTCTGGCGCACCTTCGCACTATGAACCACGGATGCGCCTCAACCAGACCGTCCCGGCACGATTAGGATCAGATGAAGGCGACGCCCATCGGCGTGCCTGCGATGAGGTGCCGAGCTTCAGGTCGACGTAGGGCATTGCTCGCTTCCTGCCTCGGATTGCGTGCCTGGCTCAATTGAGAATGGGTTCGGCCGCCGAATGGCATTCTAGTGCAGGCATTCCACCATTGGGTGCGATCGAACCCACATCGAGCCAATATTGTTGTCAAAGGACGCCTCTCATCATCGGCGACGTTGCGCCAGGCCGCGACCGCGGCGCCGAACGCACATCCCTTCGCAATTGAAGAAGATTGCATCGACGGCTCGACCATCCGATGCGCCATCGAGAAGCCGCAGAACGTCATCCGCTTCTCGACCATCAACGGCGACGGGCCCTGCCGGCGTATGCGACGGTCCCCGCCTTGAACGTTGAATGCCGCGCCCCGTGACCTCACGGCGAAACGAGCGGACCGAGCCGATGGGGTAGGCCTCGCCGGCCCCAAATCGTCGCGACCGCATGGCGGATTGCCGCCAGGGTATTTGCCGTATCCGCCACGGGCAGGTCGTTCCTGCATTTACGCGTGTGTGGGCAGAGACGCCAAGTCCTGGGGAAAGACCGGGTCCAAGGTTAGCCGGTCTCGGCCGCTGCGCAAGATCGAGATATAAGGTCTCTATTTTCTAGAACAGGTTCGCGGCGTTCTCGGCGCTATCTCCACTTCGATTCCCTGCGTTCAATCTTCGGGGATGTAGCTGGACGTCTTGACGATCTGCGCCCAGCGCTCTGTGTCGGCTTTGATCAGCGCCCGAAATTCCTCTGGGCTTTCGCCCGTCGCCGTAAAGCCAAAGGTGTTGAAACCTTCGAGCACCTTCTCGCTTCTCAATGCGATGCGGACCGCGTCGTTAAGATTAGCGACGAGCGAGGAAGGCAAGCCGGCGGGGCCGAGAATGCCGTACCATTCCTCAGCGATCACATCCTTGAAGCCGAGTTCGTTCAATGTGGGCACGTCGGGCAGGAAGCGCGAGCGCTGTGCTCCCGTGATAGCCAGCACGCGCAGTGTTCCGGATGCGGCCAGAGGCAACGCAGATGATAGGACGGTCAACGCAACCGGAATTTGCCCGGCAATCACGTCCTGCATCATGGGCGAGCCGCCTCTGTAGGGAACGTGAGTCGGCTGCACACCCGCACCACGCCAGAGCATGTCTCCGATGAAATGCAGCATCGAACCCGCACCGGGGGTGCCGAAGGAGGCTTGATTCGGGTTGGCTTTGCACCAAACGACGAAATCGGCAATCGATTTGACGTCAGGTCCGACTTTTGGACCGGCTACAATCACAAGGGGAGCGGTGCACACCGTGCTGATCGGCGTGAAGTCGCGCGGCGGATCATAGCTGAGCTTCTTGTAGACATGCGGATAGAGCACAACCATCGACGCCGGCGTGAGGATGAGAACGGAACCGTCGGCAGGGCTGGATTTGATTGCATCCAGCGCAATGCGTCCGCCAGCGCCAGGCTTGTTGTCGACGATAACCTTCGGGGACTGCTCTCTCATCCTGTCGGTCAGCAGGCGTGCCATCGTGTCGGCGGCTCCGCCGGCCGGAAACCCGACGACGACTCGCGAGAGTTGGGCAAGCGACTGGGCAGCGGCCGTTAGCGGGGTGATCGCTGTCGTTGCCAGCATGCCGGCTTGAGTGGCCAAGAAAGAGCGTCGCGTGATCATACCGCGCCCCCACAGGGCGCTAGCCGAGTCGAGATATGCCGCTCCATGGCTCCTCCGGCCTGGTCCGCCCTGTGATTGCGGGCAGTCTTGTGCAACTGATCGGGCACCAGGGTGCAAGATAGTTGTCGAAGGCAGCCAAACCGCACCAGTAGAACTTATCGATAGAGATTATCTCGAAATCAGATTGCTGACCTCGGCCATCGGATGTAAAGCCGTATCTCAGGTCGGACTCGAAGCTCACTTCCGCCACCTGAACCAGGTCACGATGCGATCGCGATACGTCAGTCATTCTTTGCATGCCTTGCGGAAGTCGGGCTCCTCTTCCGTTTCTTCGCGTTGAGAGAATGCTGGGTAGCGACCCAATCTTATGGGAGGACCGCAACGCCCCATCGGTACGCGAGCCCAGCGTAGAGATTTCGCCAGGCTAAGCGCACGCCGCGGAGCAGCTTCGCGGCGTGGATTTCAGCATACAACTAAGTCACAATTCTGCGGCTGGCGGACACGCACTTACGAAAGGACCATGGCCTAGCTAAGTCACTTTGATGATGAGCTTGCCCGTGACACGGCCTGCCTCACTGCGCTTTTGCGCCGCTGACGCTTTCTCGATCGGGAAAGTCTCCTCCACAGGCATGCGGAAGACGCCTTTGGAGTGAAGCAGAGCCGCTTCGGCAAATATCAGCTCCGGGTTCTTTTGAAATTCCGTGAAAGATCCTTGCACTCCATACTTCTGCGGCGCGTGGAAATCGGCGATGGTAACGACTCGGGAAGGATCGCCGATCAGCTCGATCAAGTCGGGAACATCCGATCCGGCGAAGTCAAGGGCTGCACTCAGCCCATTGGGAGCGAGCAGCTTGACTCGTTCGACCAGACCCGGTCCGTATGTCGTCGGCCTCGCACCGAACGATCGAAGATGCTGGTGCTTCGCCTCGCGCCCGGTGGCGATCACCGCAATCCCGCGCTGATGCGCGAACTGAAGTGTGGCAGTCCCGACACCACCTGCCGCTCCATGCACAAGGATCGTCTCACCGGATTTCAAATTGAGCAACCCGAGGGCGCGAGTCGCCGTCTCAACGGCCGTCGGATAACCCGCCGCTTCGTCGAATGAGAGACTGTCAGGCTTGTGAGCCCAGTTCGTGAGAATGGCGTGTTGCGCTACCGTGTTGATACCTTGACCGAAAACCGCATCGCCGACTGAAACGCCTGTAACACCCTCTCCCACCTCGTCCACTACGCCCGAAGCGTCGAAGCCGATGCCGGAGGGGAAAGTAAGGGGCATCTGCTCTCTGAAATAGCCAGCTCGCAGTTTCCAATCTATCGGGTTAACGCCTGCGGCGCGGACGGCAATCCGCACCTGTCCGGCAGCGGGATGCGGCTCGGGGGTCTCGACCAGCCGCAACACTTCGGGGCCGCCATATTCGCTGAACTGAACTGCCTTCACGGATGTCTCCTATGGTCGGTCATTTCGCAGAACCGTCGTGACAGAGGGTACTCTCAAGAGGAGAGCTGCACTAAATTGGAGATTGATGCCAAGACGTAAAGAGGGCAGTTTTCCGGGAGTTTGTTACCTAGAGAGAACTGCCTGCAGCATGGAAAATGGGCGGGCGGCCCGACTGAGATACGGGCCCAAATTGGCGCGCTTCCTCCGCAGCGAAAGCGTCGATCTGGTTTTGTTGGTTTTCTCAATTGAATCCACGAGCTCTTACGATGAGAGAGCGGCTGCGAACCACCGTGCGGCCAGCACATTGCGCTCGGCCGCATGATTGTAGATGGTATGTTCGCCGTCCGGCCACGTTTCGAGACGCGACAGCGGGTGGTGATTGCCGGTGAGGAAACTCTGCTGGGTGCCGACAGGGACCAGCGGATCTGCGCCACCCTCGAGCACCAGCGTCGCGCAGGCGAGCGGCGCACGCTCGCCATCGAAGACGAGCGCTGGCAGGAGAGGCGCGAGCTCGGCCGCATCGGCGACGCCGAAGAGAGCGGCGAGTTGCTCCTGTGCGGTACGGAACGGCGGGATCTCGGCCCGGATCGGAGCGCCATTGATGCAGCAGGCGGTAATGCGCTGATCGCGTACAGAAGTGAGCGCGGCGAACAACCCGCCGAAGCTGTTACCCCATACCCCGACTGGTTGTTCGGGCGTGCAGTTCTGTACATATTCGACAAAGCGGGAAAAGCCCGCAGCGATGTGCGCGTCCGCGAACACGCCGCCCTCCAGGCGGCTGTCGCCCTGACCAGGACCGTCGACCAGCAGGCAATCCAAGCCGCACCGGCATAGCGACTCCGCCATCGACCGATAGGCCGTCGACCAACCGCTCATACCTCCAAACACGATGACCGTACCGGACGCCGCACCAGCCCCGCTATGAAAATGCCACCCGTATAACGTACCGTCCCGGTAGGGCACGCTGACGCGCGAGACTGGGAAATATGACAGGGCTGCGAAGCGACCGAAGCAGTGCGTCATCTGGCGATAGAGACAGCGCTTGCGCTCACTATCGGCGTTAAAAGCCATCTGGGCAAAGACAAAACACACCGCCGCAGCATGCCACAACTCCCTCCCACGCGCGGGATCTTGCTCGGCGCGGGCTTCCTGCTCGCGTCCTAGCTTTTCCAGCACCTCGTCCCAGCGCGCGCCCTCCCGGACCAGCCGGTGAGCGCGTTCGGCCAAGTCGCGAGGCATGCCGTAGTCCGCCATGCGTGTGAGCGGCATCGCACGACACAACGCCTCGATCTGCTTGAACTGATCTTCATCAAACTGCATCGGCGCCTCCGGAGCTCTCAAGCGGCCACCACGTTCTGGCGCCAAGCAAGCTTGCCACGCAGATCGTCGACAAGCCGCGGCAGCTCTGCATCCGTTGCGGCTAAGCCGAACACATAAGTGTCCGGGCGGGTCAGCATCGCCACGACATGCTTTTCGGCCAGGTACGCTCCGTAGACGCCCTCCACATCAACAATGCGCTCGACGCCAGGGCCGGCATCGTCCGCAAGCGTGAACAATCGGCAGCCGAGATCCCTCAGGAAGCCGACTCTGGATGAATCGAGCGTCGCGACGGGATTACTCTGTGCGATCAGCGCGAAGCGATAGCCGACTTGGGCGTCCAACCGGCTCGTCATTCCGCCGACTCGCACCTGTCCCTGTGGCGGCACTGAGCCAACCACCTTCCCAGCCTCGTCTCGCCGCTCGTTCTGGATCACACCGGCGTTCAGGCGCGGGAACGGTGGAGGCGGCGGGACCAGGTTGAAGCGGAACGCCAGGTCCCGGAAGAAGGCAATCAAGCGGCTATGCGTGTTCGCCACTTTGCCCAGCATTACCGCGGAGCTCATGATGTTCGCAACGTGCGGGCGGCGTTCCAGTTCGTAGCTGTCGAGAAGGTCGGGAGTCGCGGTGCCCCGCAGCACGAGATCGAGCTTCCAAGCGATGTTTGCTGCGTCGCGGATGCCGGAACAAGCACCCTGGCCCATATAGGGCGGCATTGTGTGGGCGGCATCTCCGCCGAGGAAGGTCTGTCCCTTGCGCCAGCTCTGTGCCATGCGGCATTCGAATGTGTAGACGACCTGGCGGATGATCTTGATGTCGTCCGGACCGACGCCATGATACTGCCTGAGCAGTTTCCAGGCGGCTTCCGGCTTCTCCATTTCGGCCGTTTCCTCGTGCTTAAGCAGCGCGAATTCAAAACGCTGGCGGTTCTTACCGATCGGCAGGAACATGTGGCCCCGCGCCGGATCGCAGTACTGCTTGGTCTCCTCGAAGCTCGACGCGAGCGGCCGCTTGCGCTCGCCGTCGATGTTGAGCCAGCGTTCGTTAAAACCGTTGTCGTCGCGTTCGATGCTGAGCGCCGAGCGGACGAAGCTGCGAGCGCCATCCGCACCCAGCACATAACGCGCGCGCAGCGTGTCAGCGCCCGCTGCGGAGTTCACCGCCAGTTCCACTGATCCGCCCGATTGCCGGAGCCCGGTGAGCTCGGTGCCCTGACGGACGCTGACAGTCGGCAGCGTGCGAACCCGGCGGTCGATTGCCTCCTCGATGTCGGGCTGGTGGATCGAGATGTGCGCGGGAAATCCCATCGGCGGGCTGGGGAGTTTGCCGACATCGATGAGTGGCTTGCCTTTGGCATTGTAGAAGACGTAGGAATCGATCGGCGAAGAGTCGCGTAACGCATCATCGATGTCACAGGCAAAGCTCAACAGCCGCGCCGTCTCGCCATCGATGTGGGTCAGCCGGGGCAGGCCGTAGAGCGTTGCCCAGCGCTCGATGACGACGACGCGGTGGCCAAGCTGTCCCAAGAGCGATGCGGCGGTAAGTCCAGTCGGACCATAGCCGACGACGGCAACATCGAAATCTGCGGGTGCCACGAGATTCCTCCCCCTGTTTGGGAGGACCTTCTGGGATTGATTATCATTTGTACAATTGATTGTATCGATTGCTATGATCCATATCATGGATGGGTGGTGCGTCATGCGCTTCAAAGGCCTCGATCTCAACCTGCTCGTTGCACTCGACGCGCTGCTCACTGAGCGCAACCTCACGGCGGCGGCACGCGGTATCAACCTCAGCCAGCCGGCAATGAGCGCCGCTGTCGCGAGGCTGCGAGCCTATTTCAAGGATGATCTCTTCGTCATGCGCGGGCGGGAGTTGATGCCCACACCACTCGCCGAGCAGCTCGCCGCGCCGACCCGCCAGACGCTGCTCCACATCCAGCTCACGATCGCCGGCCGCGAAGCGTTCGACCCCGCAAAGTCCGACCGCCGCTTCCGCATCGTCCTGTCCGATTTCATGACCGTTGTGTTCTTCCGCAAAGTCGTCGAACGCGTCGCAAGCCTTGCGCCGGGTGTTAGTTTCGAGTTGCTGCCGTTCGACGATGAGCCGGACGAGCCGGTGCGCCGCGGCGAGATTGATTTCCTGATCTTTCCCGAAATATTCATGCCACCGGGACACCCAAAGGCGAAACTGTTTGATGAGACCATGGTGTGCGTCGGCTGCCGCTCGAACCGGCAACTGTCGCGCAAGCTGACATTTGAGAAATACATGTCGATGGGGCACGTGATGGCGCAGTTCGGCAAGACGCGAAAACCCTCAATCGAGGAATGGTTGCTGCTCGAGCACGGCGTCAAGCGTCGAATCGAGGTAACGGTGCAAAGCTTTTCCATGATCCCCCACCTTCTGTTTGGAACAGAACGCATCGCAACAATGCACCGTCGCCTGGCAAAGCATTTCGCAAAGACAATGCCATTGCGCATCATTGAGCTGCCCGTGCCGATTCCTCGCTTTACCGAGGCGATCCAGTGGCCAGCTCTGCATAACAGCGACCCAGCCAGCATGTGGTTGCGCGGCATTGTCCTAGAAGAGGCCAAAGGTATGCAAATTTCGCGCATAGTCCAAGGCGGACCAACTTAAGCGAGTCAAGCGAGGCGATCCGCGAAACGACGGACACAGAGCGGTGGCCGATGGAGGCTACGCGATTTCGGCGGCGTTCGGCATCGCATCGGATGCGGGCGGGCTGATGCTGGGGGCGGATCTGGCGATCGGGATAGTTGCTCGGCTGTCATGATCCCTTCGAGCGGCGATGCCGGGCCAACGTCGAGCATTCAGTGATGACGCTGATGAGGTAACGGATACCCCGTTGTGACCCGCAGTTGGGTTCAAGTGATCCCGATCGAGGTCACAACACGCCCAGTCACCTTCAGCTCGATTGCCACCAACTCTTCCAGAGGACCAGCAGTGGCGTCCGAAAGCACCGACGTTCTCTTCAACGCCGGCTTACGGTGTCGCCAACGTGGTATATCGCCTGATCCGCTCGCGTCGGGAATCCGTTTCGCCAGGAACTGGCTCTCGCGCGCGAAGAGAGCGCTAGGAGCGCACGTGATCCTCGTCAAATCTCGTCCTTGCCGTGCAAACTGCTGCGTGGTTGCGCTCGGCCCACTGAATTAGCCCCAGCAAAGGCACGAACATGGAGTGGCCGAAATCAGTCAGGCTGTATTCGACGCTTGGTGGCGTCGTCGGTAAGACCTCGCGATGAACATAGCCGTCGCGTTGCAGATCTCGAAGCGTCTGCGTCAGCATACGTTGCGAGATGTCAGGCACAAGCCGGCGCAAATCCCCAAAGCGATGTGGCCGTTCGGCCAACACCAGTACAAGGAGCGAGGCCCATTTTCCGCTGAGATTGGCAATCACATCGCGTACGGGGCAATTGTCAATGTTGCCTCCCGCGGCGGCGCGACAGGCCTGAAACTTGGCACTCATGATAGTCGTCGGCTTGTCCATGATGGTTCCTTCGGAGTAACCAGGTCTCGAATTACTGCCTACTTTTATCGCTGCTCTCTTTTCTATACTACCTCGCCGTTGTCGAAGGCACAGAAAGAACGGGACATGAGCGAGACCATTCTGATCACCGGAGCAGCGGGCCAACTCGGCCGAGGCGTCGCCCATCATCTTCTGTCGACCAGAGCCGTTCGCCCGGACCATCTGCTTCTTACCAGCCGCGACCCGGCTAAGCTCGAAGACTTCGCAAACAAGGGCGTCATGGTGCGCCCGGCGAATTTCGACGACGAGGCTTCGCTCGTCACCGCCTTTCAAGGTGCAGACCGCGCGCTCCTCATCTCCACGAACGAGCTCATGGAAGCAGGCAAGCGGCTGCGCCAGCACAAGGCGGCTGTTGCCGGAGCCCTAAAAGCCGGCGTCTGCCATATCGCCTATACGTCAATGCCGAAGCCTGAGCCCGGCAATCCAGTCCTCTTCGCGCCGGACCACTATGGTACGGAGCAAGCGATTAAAGAGACCGGGCTTCCCTACACCATCTTCCGCAACGGCTGGTACCAGGAAAATCTCTTTATGGTCCTGCCGCAAGTGCTCAAGACAGGTAAGTGGTACAGCTCGGCTGGAGAGGGCCGTACCGCCTATATCTCGCGCGGCGATATCGCCTGCGCCATCGCGGCCTCCCTTGCATCCGCCGCCAAAGACAGCGCAACCTACACGTTGACGGGAGCCGAGGCTCTGACCAACAGTGAGATCGCCGTTATTGCCAGCCGCGCAACCGGCAGGCCAATTGAGGTCATCAACTTACCCGACGACGCATTGGCCGAAGGCATGAAGGCAGCGGGCATGCCGGCAGGCTTGGTGCCACTGCTCATCTCCTTCGAGAGGAACGCTCGCATCGGCGGCCTTTCAGACGTGACCTTGGACGCGGAGAAGCTCTCCGGCAAAACACTGCAGTCACTTACCGCCTTCATGGAGGCGAACAAGGCTACCCTGCTCGCATAAGGCGGTGGCTGTAGCCGATCTGACCGTTCGCCTGCTTTCTTGGCCGCCGATTCGAGCGTGCAAACAATCGATGAACCCAGATGGACCCTGGATGGACGTGTTCAGAAACGCCGTTCGCCACGAAAGGCGCAGACTACTGAAGCTTCCACTCCTTGGCGCTCTCGCCGCCGCATTGCCGGCCTCGGCCAAGGCGGAAGATATGGGCACGCCTCCGACGGTGCGGCCCATGCCGCTGGTTGACGCTCGTTTTCCCGCTGAGATGGCGCCGGGCATCTTCATCGTGCCGGACAGGCGGATCCCGCTCGTGCCCAACATCGGCATAATCGTCGGACGAGATGCGGTTCTCGTCATTGATTGCGGCTTGGGCCTTGAAAATACGGATGGCGTGTCGAAGCTCGCACGACAGCTAGCACCCGGACGGCAGGTGCTCCTGACGATCACCCATACTCACCCGGAGCATGGCTCTGGCGCACAGGTATTTAAGCCGGACGCGCGTATCTTGTACAATCGCGACCAGCGCGATTACCTGTTGCGAACAGGAGCGAACCAGATCGATGCCTTTCGTCACGGCTTTCTCCCATCCGATCAAGCTCACTTGCTGGACGGCATCGTTATCACGCCGCCGGACGAGACGTACGAGGGGAGTAAGACGATTGACTTGGGTGGACGCAAAGTCGAGTTCAGGACCCGGGGTACTGCCCACAGTCCTGGGGATCAGATCATCATCCTGCCCGAAGAGAAAATCGTATTTGCCGGCGATCTTATCGAAGAGCGAATGTTCCCAATCATCCCGTTCTTCCCACCCATGGTCACCCAAGCCGATATCGATGTTGAACGATGGGAGTCGATACTGATCGAGATGCGAGCCCTGAAGCCGCGGTTCATCGTGCCTGGCCACGGCAATCTGGGTGGACCGGAAATCATTGATGACGTGTTGAACTACTTCAAGGACCTGAAATTGCTAGCCCATAATCGTTCGGCAGACGAACTGAGGAACGCAATTCGCGCCAAATATCCGACTTGGGAGAACGATCAATTCATCTCGCCGGCGGTGCAATACTTTTTGAAGCGCTCCTAAGCCCAGCCCGCCTTTAAGAGCACGTACTCGTTGAAGGGTCGACCGGCGGATGTTTGGTCGTTGACCGAAAGCGGCGGAGGAGTGGAGGTTGTGCTGGGTAAGTGCCCTTAAGATACTTGGCGATCGAATCCCAAATTTCGATTCGTAGCATCTGGCTCGATAACGCATAGTTCGGCCCTACGATGTCCTCGAACTTTAGGCGGCTCCTTGGGCGGTCCTAGAATCCCCTGCATGCCTCCAACGATGAAAGTTTTTATGATGGGACCTAAACAATCGAGGTCGCCAGAAGCGTAAGTAGCCTCAGGGTGTTCCCCTATCTTGACCATGTCAGCAAGGAGCTGGTCCTTGAGACCGTGCGTCTCAACGATAGGATACTCCCCTATGGATCGTTGACCTCTGGAAGCAGGCCATGGCCGCTCGCGCCGAGCAGCTATTGGCCGGGAAGGGCTGGCCGCCATCCCTGCTCAGACCGGCCGCGACAGAAGCGATGTGGTTTGACGGATGGGAGAGCCGCCTTCGGCTCTCCATATTGCGTTTACCGGTCCCCGGCGCAGATACAGTGGAAAGACCCGCCAAGCCGCTGATGTCGCGTTACTCCGCTCGATGTTCTTCTGCGTACAACGAAATTTAGGCTCGAATGCAGTCAAAATTCAAATCCGCGCTTCCTTCTGCAGCGCCTTGTTCCCCAGCTATCGCGTTACCTTCGCCAGAACATTCCTCAGCGCGCGACGAGGAGCTACACCAAGTGCCGCATTGATGCACTCGATATTGGAGAGCCACGATTGTCCTAAACGTCATTGATGCGCGTACTCAGCGACCTAAACTCCTCACATCTTGTACAGGTTGTACAAATTGGCCTCGAAGCTTGCCTCCGCCACCCTGAACCACGTCACGATGTCCTCGCGGAATTTGCGCCATTCGCCATAGACCTTGCGGAAGTCGGGGTTCTTTTCCACTTCTTCGTCGTAGAGCGCAAATGCAGCGCGGTATCCGGCCTCCATGATCTCGCGGGAGAACGGCCTGAGCTCGACTCCATTTGCGATCAGCCGCCGCAGCGGCGCCATGTTGCTGGCATCGTAATGCGACAGCATGTCCCATGACGCCTCGGCGGCCGCCACTTCGAATGCGCGCTGGTAGCGCGGCGGCAACGCCGACCATGCCTTCGCCCCGGCATAGAAGGCCAGTTGGCCCGTGCAGTCCCACCAGCCCGGGTAGTAGTAATATTTGGCGACCTTGTTGAAGCCGAGCTTCTCGTCGTCATAGGGGCCGACCCATTCGACCGCGTCGATCGTTCCCCGTTCGAGCGCGGCATAGGTATCGCCGCCGGCAATGTTCTGGGGAACGACGCCGAGCCTCGCGACGACGTCGCCGGAGATGCCGGGGATGCGCATCTTGAGGCCCTTCAGGTCATTGAGCGTGTTTACCTCGCGGCGAAACCACCCGCCCATCTGCACGCCCGTGCTGCCGCCGGGGAAGTTCACGACGCCGTACGTCTTGAAGAACTCCCGGAACAGTTCGAGCCCGCCGCCCCGATACATCCAGGACAGGTGCTGACGTGGCGTCATTCCGAACGGCAGCCCGGTGTCGATCGCAAACGTTTTGTTCTTTCCACTGTAATAGACTGACGCGGTGTGACCTAGCTCAACGGTCTCGCTCTGCACGGCATCGAGCACCTGCAGGCCCGGTACGATTTCCCCGGGGCCGAACACCTGGATCTGGAAGCCGCCATCCGTCATCTCCGCGACGTTTCTGGCGAGGCGAACGGCGATGCCGTGGATCGTGTCGAGGGTCTTGGGATAGCTGGACGCGAGGCGCCAGCGGATCGTGGCTCGTTGCGCCCGGGCGACTGACGGAGCGGTCAGTGGCAACAGACCGGCCGCAGCGGCCCCAACGATGGCTCGACGAGTCTTCATGGTTTCCATCCCGGTTGTTTATGATTGTCGTCTGGCTGGATCGGCGGACGGCGCGGCCGGCTCTCCGGCGCGCCGCCCGCGAACCTAGAGCTTGCGTTCCATCACCGCGTCGAAATTCGTGACGGGTGGAAAGGCTTCCTTGTCGATCACGACGTCGATCACGAACGGATCGGAGGCCTTCATGGCGAGGGTCATGGCCGCTGCGAACTCCTCGCGATTGGTCGCGCGCGCCCCTCTTGAACCGAGGGCGATGCCTGCCGCTGCGAAGTCGACCCTGCCGAAATCGTTGGCTTCCGCGACGACATTGCCGTTCCAGCGGTATTTCTGCTCGTGGTATTCGAAGGCGAGCGCGCTATTGTTCATGACGATGATGACGACCGGCAGCCTGTAGCGAACCGCCGTCTCGATGTCGGCCAGATGATAGCCCGCCCCGCCGTCGCCGGTCACGCACACGGTCTTCTCTGCCCGCGCGATCTGGATACCAAGAGAGGCAGGAAGGGCCCAGCCGAGCGAGCCGACCGCCCGGAAGAACGCATCGTAGCGTAGCGTCGGAAACAGCACGCCGGTCCAGGCCGCCATGTAGCCGGTGTCCGCGACGAGGGTGATCTCGCTGCCATGGCGGGACAGCTCGTCGAGCACCGTCAGCGGGGAGAGGGCGGCGTTGCCGGAAGCGGCCGCGAGCTGCTCGCGATGACGTGCGGTCCATCTGATGGCGTCGCCGCGGCAACGCTCGAGCCAGTCGGACGATGTCCGTAGGCGCTGCTGCTTCACGAGTTCGAGCAGGTCCGTGAGAAAGACCCTGATGTCGGCGCGGACCGCGAGGCGGGGCGCATAGGTGTTGATGAGGGACGCCGGGTCGTGGTCGATCTGGATCACGGTCGCTCGGCGGCTCGGCAGCGTGTAGCCGTTGGTCGCAAGACCGCCCAGGCGGGTCCCGAGCGCCAGCACGCAGTCGGCGTCCGCCACCAGCTTGTTCGCGCTCACCGAGGAATAGCGGCCCACGACGCCGCAGAAGTTCGGATGCGACGTCAGAACGGCTGGCTTGCCGCCAGCCGTGGCCACGATCGGGATGCCCGTGAGCTCCGACAGCAGCGCAAGCTCGGTCCACGCGCCGGCCAGCCTGACGCCTTCGCCGATGAACAGCACAGGACGCTGCGCGCTCTTGAGCAAGTCCAGGGCCGAGGCGAGCTCGGCGTCGAGTGGCTTTGCCTTGCTGGCCGTCCGTGCAGACGAAGGTGCCGGCAAGTTCGTGCTTTGTGAGGCGCCGGGCAGGGCGAAGAAATTCTTCGGCACGTCGAGATGGGTGGGGCCGCAGGTCGGTGTCGCCGCGAGACGAAGCGCCTGGACGACGAGACTCCCGGTCACCTCGGGGGCGGCGGCCGCGCCATTCCACTTCGTGACCGGCTGGAAGATGACGTGCTGGTCGAGATCCTGGTACTCGTTCATGTGCACGGCATTCGTCGCGGTCGCGCCCGTCAGTGCGAAGACCGGCGATTGCGCCCAGACCGCATCCGCCAGCGCGGCCGCGACGTTGGCGGCGCCGGGCCCGGCCTGCCCATAGGCGGGCGCGACGCGGCCGCTCGCCCGTGCGTAGCCGTCGGCCATGTAGACCGCGCTGGGCTCGCTGCGCGCGACCACCATCCGGATTCCGGCGTCTCGAAGCGCGATCCACAGCGGCTGGTCGCCACCGGTGAGGAGGAAGAAGTTCTCGACGCCTTCGTTCTTGAGCGCCATGGCGATGTCGGCGGCCACGTTGTTCGTCATTCTGATCCTCCCGCGCGGCCTCGACGATCCGCTGTTAATAATTTATATAGTACCGTATTACGACGTAAGTTATTTTGTCAAACGCGCTTACTCGGGCCTCATTGCGGCTTGACGTCGTCCGAAAATCAATAATACGATAATACGATTAAGATAATTTGCTCCCGCGAGGAGGTGCTCCGTGAAGAAGTATCAGATGTATATCGGGGGGAAGTGGGAGGATCCGGCCTCGGGCGAGTGGTTCGAGACCATGAACCCCTATACTGCGGAGCCCTGGGCACTGATCCCGCGCGGCAACTCCGAGGATGCGGCGCGCGCCGTCCAAGCGGCGCATCGCGCGATGAACGTCGGGCCATGGCCCAAGCTGAACGCCACGCAGCGCGGCGCCTTGATGCGTAGGCTGGGTGACCTGATCGCAGCGAATGCCGAGCGGCTCGCCGAGATCGAGGTGCGGGACAACGGCAAGCTGATCAGCGAGATGCGCGGCCAGCTCAACTACATTCCGCAATGGTACTATTACTTCGGCGGCCTCGCCGACAAAATTCAGGGCTCGGTCATCCCGATCGACAAGCCCAATATGTTCACCTACACCAAGCACGAGCCGGTCGGCGTCGTCGTCGGCATCATTCCCTGGAACTCGCCGCTGATGCTGGTGGCCTGGAAGCTCGCTCCGGCGCTGGCTGCCGGAAATACCGTGGTGCTCAAGCCCTCGGAATTCACTTCCGCATCGCTGCTCGAGATGATGGCGCTGGTCGAGGAAGCGGGCTTCCCGCCGGGTGTCATCAACGTCGTCACCGGCTTCGGCAACGAGGTCGGGCCGGCGCTGGTCGAGCATCCCCAGGTCGCCAAGGTCGCCTTCACCGGCTCCGATGCCACCGGCCAGAAGATCTACGAGGGCGCGGCGCGCGGCCTGAAGCGCGTCAGCCTCGAACTCGGCGGCAAGTCGCCCAACATCGTGTTCGACGACGCCAATCTCGACAACGCCGTCAACGGCGCCATCGCCGGCATCTTCGCGGCGGTCGGGCAGGCCTGCATCGCCGGATCGCGGATGCTGGTGCAGGAATCGGTGCACGACGCCTTCGTCGAAAAGCTGCTGAAGGCGGCGGCCACGATCAAGATGGGCGATCCCATGCAGAACGAGACCCAGGTCGGGCCCGTCGCCAACCTGCCCCAGTTCGACAAGGTGCTCGCCTACATGGAGATCGGCAAGAAGGACGGCGCGCATCTGGCGCTCGGCGGCGACCGCGCCCGCCGGCCGGAATGCGGTAAGGGCCTCTTCGTCGAGCCCACCGTCTTCACCGGCGTCAAGAACAGCATGCGGATCGCACAGGAGGAGGTGTTCGGCCCGATCCTCTCCGTGATCCCGTTCCGCGACGAGGAGGAAGCCGTCGAGATCGGCAACGACATCCTCTTCGGTCTCGCCGCCGGCGTCTGGACGCAGAACATGAAGCGCGCTTACGTGATGGCCGACCGGCTGAAGGCCGGCATGGTCTGGGTCAACACCTACCGCATGGTGAGCTACATGGCGCCGTTCGGCGGCTATAAGCGCAGCGGCCTCGGCCGCGAGAACGGCATCGAGGCCATCAACGAGTACATGCAGACCAAGACGGTCTGGATGAGCAGCGGCGACGAGCCTTATCCTTTCGTGCTCCGATAGGCCGATCGACACGGGCGATCCCGGGGCGTGAGCCCCAGGATCAATTGCCAGTGGATCGTAATATAGTAGCATAATATTTAAAGAGCCGCAGGACCAACCTGCGGACATCGAGAACGAGGAAACAGGGAGGAGCTCCGCATGAGAGCAGCATCGGTCGTCGCCTTGGCTATCGCGGGCCTGTGTCTGTCGGGCCTGCCAGGACTGGCGCAAGTGAAGGACGCTTCGAAGGCGGTGGTCCTGAAGGGAGCCACGCTGATCGACGGGGCAGGGGGAAAGCCGGTTGCCGATTCCGTCCTCGTCATTCGCGACGGACGCATCGCGGCCGCCGGGCCCGCGGCAGCGGTGAAGGTGCCGTCCGGCGCCGAGGTGGTCGACCTCAAGGGCAAGACCATCATGCCCGGCATGATCTCGGATCATTCCCATGTCGGCATCGTCAGGGGCCTCAAGGCAAGCCCGGACAACTACAATCGCGACTACATCCTGTCCCAGCTACGGCAATGGGAGGCCTTCGGCGTCACCACGATCGCGTCGCTGGGTCTGAACGCGCCCGAGTTCTACGATCTGCGCGCGGAGCTGCATGCGGGCAAGGCGCCGGGGGCGGACATCTTCGGCGCGGACCGCGGCATCGGTGTCGCCATGGGCGCGCCGCCGGTGGCGATCGTACCGGTCGGGCCCAGCCAGATCTATCGCCCGGACACGCCGGACGCCGCGCGCGAAGCCGTCAGGGAAATGGCCCGACGCAAGACCGACCTGGTCAAAATCTGGCTCGACGATTTCGGCAAGCTGCTGCCGGTGAAGGTGAAGCCGGAGGTCTACGCCGCCGCGGTGGAGGAGGCCCACAAGAACAAGCTTCGCGTCGCCTTCCACATCAACGATCTCGAAGACGCCCAGGCTGCTCTGAAGGCGGGTGCGGACATCCTGGCGCACGGCATTCGCGACAAGGAGGTTGATCCGCCGACGATCGCGCTGATGAAGAGGAATGCGGCCTGGTACGTTCCGACGCTGGCGCTCGACGATTCCAACTTCATCTTCGCCGACAAGCCGCAGGTGTCGGCCGATCCGTTCGTGAACAGGGCGCTCGATCCCGCCGTGAAGACGCAATTGGAGGATCCGGCATGGCAGCAGAAGGTCCATGACGCTCCCGGCTCGGAACGCGCCCGCAAGGCGCTGGCGATGAACCAGAAGAATCTGATGACGCTCTACAAGGCCGGCATCGGCATCGGGTTCGGATCGGATTCCGGCGTCGGACTGCGGTTCCCCGGCGTTGCCGAACATCGCGAGCTCGACCTCATGGTCGAGGCCGGCCTGACGCCGATGCAGGCCTTGACGATCGCGACCAGTAGCGCGGCCAAGCTGCTCAAGCTAAACGATCGCGGGGTGCTGCAGGCCGGCAAGCTCGCCGACCTGATCGTGCTCGACGCCGATCCCTCGGCCGACATCGCCAACGTTCACAAGATCTCGGCGGTCTGGCATCGCGGCAAGCCCGTCGCGGGGCCGATCGCGACGTTCGCGCAGCGCTGACGAGGACGGGCGGCGACGGCGCGCCCTGCGCCGCCGCTGTTTCCGGCTCCGCGTCTCTATCGTCTCGGGAGAAAACCATGGGAAACCTCACTCGACGCGCCGTGATTGCCGGTGCACTCGCCATGCCGTTCGTTGCCAGGGCCGAGGAATGGCCCGCGGGCCAGATGAAGCTGATCGTCCCGTTCCCCGCCGGCGGAACGCTGGACGCCATCGCGCGTCTGGTCCAGCCGGGCCTGCAGCAGCGGCTTGGCGCGACGATCATCATCGAGAACCGTCCCGGTGCTGCGGGCAGCATCGGCGCGGCGGCGGTGGCAAAGTCGCCGCCGGACGGCCGGACCTGGCTGTTCGTCTTCGACACGCACGCCACCAATCCGGTGATGCAGCCAGGCCTTCCATTCAACTCCGAGACCGATCTCGATCCGGTGATGCTGGTGGGAACGGCTCCGAACATCATCGCGTGCCAGCCGTCACGACCGTATCAGACGCTGGCCGAGCTGATCGCTGCCTCGAAAGCGAAGACCGGCGGCTTTACATACGCCTCGGCCGGCACGGCCAGCCTGGGGCATCTGACCATGCTGGCCCTTGCCAAACGCTCCGGCGCGCAGTGGACGCACGTGGCCTACAAGGGGGGCGCTCCCGCCGTCAACGATGCGATCGCCGGGCATGTCGACATGATCATCGCCTCGAGCGCGGTGATCAACAGCCAGATCGAGGCCAGGATGCTGCGTCCCCTGGCCCAGACCGGAGCGACGCGGCACCCGACTCTGCCCGATGTGCCGACGCTCGTTGAAAGCGGCTATCCCGATCTGGCGGCGACACCCTGGTGGGCACTGTACGCGCCGGGAAAAACCCCAAAGCCGATGATCGAGCGTTTTCACGCCGAGATGAGCGCTATGCTGAGGGAGCAAAACGTCGCGGACAAGATCAAGGCCATGGGGCTGACGATTGTCGCCAGCGACCCGGACTACATGCGGAACTTCTACACCGAGCAAGCCCAGACCTGGGGGCAGGTCGTCCGCGACAACGGCCTTCGCGAAGGCGGATGAGCAGTCCGGCATTCCGGCCGGACGAGGCGGCCGCTACACCGTCACGCGTCCGACCGGATTATTGGGGGCCACGTCGCGGCGCGGCCGTCCCCGGGGGCGTTTCGCCCGAAGCGCGGCCTCGGCGTCCAGCGCGGCCTGGTGTGCCGCGGCCGCTTCGAGCTGCTCAAGCATCTTGAGCGTCGCCTTCGCACCCATGTTGACGTGGTTGACCGCCGCCTGCCACGCCGCCTGCGGCTTCCCGGCAATGATCGCATCGATGATCGCATGGACCTCGACGGCATTCTCTTTCAGCCGCTCCGGTTGCGACAGGACGATCGGACGCAGATAGCTCAATCGGGCGCGGATGACGCTCACGAAGCCCTTGACGACGCTGTTCGAGGACACGCTCATCAGGAATTCGTCGAGCACGTTCTTGCATTCCAGCACCTTGGCGATGCTGCCCGACTTGAAGGCACGGTCCAGGTCCCGCTTCACTTTTTGCAGTTCCCTGGTCTGAGCTTCCGTAATCTTCTCGGCGGCGCTCCTCGCGGTCAGGCCTTCCAGCATGGCCCTGACCTCGTAGTGCTGCCGCGCTTCGTCGGGCGACACGCGGGCTACGACGGGCCCCTGGTTGGGGATGTTGTCGACAATGCCCTCGGCCTCGAGCTGCCGCAGAGCTTCGCGCACCGCCGTCCTGCTGACCCCCGTCCATGCGCAGAGCTCGCCTTCTTTCAACCGCTCGCCCGGTTGGAAGCGGCCGTCGATGATCGCGGTCCGCAGATTGCTCGCAACCTGTTGCCTGAGCGGTGCAGCCGTGACCGGCACACGCTGAACTTTGGAGCTCGTCACCCAGTACCCCTTGTGGCTAGGCAAAATTCAATCGCACGATGGAAAATTGTTGTCCGACGAGCTCGCCAAAAGAGACGAGCGTTCGGCACCTGCACGCACGGCATAGTACCGTAATATGGTCGATACGTGCAATCTGTCGAGGGGAGCGTCAAGCAGCGGATGTGTACTACTCAGTGCTATTTACTTTCCGCGCCGTCTTCGCTACGTGCTTTGCAGGCACAACTCCTTCTCCCATGACGCCGGTCCGGCGAACGTAACCGAGGTGCACGAATGGAGAGGTGATGAGGGCGAAGGCTCTCCGGCGCGCCGTTCGCACCGGCCGTCCCCCTAAGGAGTTTGCCGCCGAAGTCGACGAGCGGATCTTCAATGCTGCGCGCGAACTGGTCCTGGCGCACGGCCTCGCCGGCGCTAGCGTCGCGGAGATCGCCAGTTTTGCTCATGCGAGCAAGGGAACGATCTACGCGCGGTTTCCCACAAAGGAAGCTCTGTTCGCTGCGATTGCGATCCGTAACTCGGAAAAAGTGCGCCTGGGATACGAGAACGCGCCATCGCTGGGCGCTACGATCGAGGAGCGGCTCACGGCCCCGGCAATGAGATCCTCAAGCACGTGCTGGCTGCGGACAGCATCAATTTCCTGCGTTGGCAGTTGCAGAAGCGCCATTTCCCTGGCCTCGCCAAGGTCGGACGCTTGATGCGCGAACGCGGCCCCCATCATGCCGCCACCATCTTGCGGGATGTGTCCCGGTCGAAGCGGGACGGTCTACATGCAGCCTTCGCTCCGGAACGTCTGACCAAGACCGCCCAGTTCTTCCTCGAGCTTGTGGTCGCGCCGCTGCTGCTGCGGGCGTGATGGGGAAGATCCGAAGTCGCTGAGAGCGTGGATCCGCACGCATGTGGCGGAGAGCGTTGCGTTTCCTGGCAGCCTGCCGCAGCGGCGAGGCCGGTTGAGAGCGAGCGACCGCTTGTCGTCATCCAACGCGGCAGGCCTCGATTGTCGGGCGGCGGAATCATTTTCCCGCGCCGATGCGGGCAGGCCGTGGTCAGCCGCGTCGTTGCAGGCCTCTCATGTTTCTGCCCAGCAACGAGCTGCGCGCGGAGGGAAAGAACCGCAGCAAGGCCATCATCGAGGCGGTGACGATTAGGCTTCGGCCGATTCTGATGACGACGGCGGCGATGGTTCTGGGGTCCTGCCGCTGGTCACTGCGAGCGGCGCGGGCGTGGTGTCCCGCTACAATATGGGGCTCCTGATCGCCACGGGCCTGTCGATCGGAACGCTGTTCCCGCTGTTCGGTCGTGCCCGTCCCCTACGTCCTCATCGCCCATCGGGGCGAGGCCGGTGCCGCCGGGGAGATGAGCTGAGCTTACAGCGCAGGCGCTGAGCGTCGTGCCGTAGTCTGATCCCACGTGATTGGTGAGCTTTCCAATGACGGGACGAACGGCGACCCAATAACAACTCAGAAGTCCTCATGGCAGAGGACGCCCCAAATCAGGCGATTGATCGCCCGTTTTCGCGAAGACATTTCTTTTCGATCGGTCTGGCGCCGGACTGCCGCGAGATGGATCGCTGTTAGGCGCAGAACCATATCGACCTAATCGTGCTCGACATCATGCTTCCGTGGAGAGGGCGGGGGGTAGTCGACCGAATCGCCGCCCGCGAGCATGAGGCGATGCGCAGATTCGTCGATTGCGGCGATGCCGTCCCAGAAGGGATGTTGCACGGGCTGCTGGCTTCTCCTCTAGGTGAGAAAGCCGACTGCATAAAGTGCGTATGTCAAGCGACAGTTTTCGAGCGAGTTCTATATGAGCAGCGCACTCCGTCCCAGCCCGGACAGTTCGGGCTGCCAACTCCAGGGGCGCTCAATGCCAGCCTTGTGGCTCGCATTCGACAGCTGCGACCGCCTCGAACTCCGACCCTCCACGTAAAGGTAGCTTCTTGACTATAGTTGTCATGTCAACTATAGCACTGATTAGTTGCCGACCAGTGACAATACGACTGAGAGGACGGCCAGCGCGCTCTGTTTCCGCCGCCGAGCCCTGTTTCGCTGCGCCAAAATTTATCCTGAGGGAGGACGCCGTGGACACCGCTTCGAGCAACTCGACAGTAAGGCTTCAGGCCATCTCAAGAATGGTCGAGGATCGTCCCGAGGAGAATGTCTTCCGTGTCAGTCGCAGCATTTTCGTCGATCCGGAGGTGTTCGATGCGGAACTGCGCTATATCTTCGAATCGACATGGAATTTCATCGGGCTTGAATCGCAGATTGCCCGCCCTAATGATTTCATCACGACGCATATCGGGCGGCATCCCATTCTCCTGATGCGTAGCGCTGAAGGCAAGATAGGCGCATTCCTCAACACTTGCAGGCATCGCGGCACTATCGTGTGCCCCTTCAAGCAGGGCCGGCAGAGATTCCACGTCTGCCGCTATCACGGCTGGGCTTTCGATTCCGGCGGCCGAAACGTATCGATCACGGAAGAGGCGAACGGACAGTACCCGCCCTTTTTCGCCCTCGAGAACCACGACTTGCTTCCTGTCGCACGGCTGGAATCGTATCGCGGCTTTCTTTTCGCCAGCCTGTCCCCCGACGTTCTCTCGATCGGCGAGTATCTTGGCGATGCACGCGCGTTCCTGGACCTGGTCATCGACCAGAGCGAGACGGGGGAGGTGGAGTTCATACCGGGGGGAAGCACGTATACTTTCGACGGCAACTGGAAACTCCAGTTCGAGAACGGTCTCGATTATTACCACTTTGCATCCACGCATAGCTCCTACGCCGACATCCTCAGGAAACGCTGTGAGATCGCCGGTCCGGAGGCGGGCTTCACGACCGAACCGGACGGCGAACAGGAAGGACAAGGCAGCTTCAGCTTCGATCATGGACACGCGGTCAACTGGTCCATCAAGCGCAGGCAGCTCTACGGACGGCCGCTCGGAATTGATGCCGATCGCCTCGATGCGTTGCGCCGGCGAGTGGGTGACGCGCGCGCGAAATGGATGCTGCGCCAACGGAACCTGACCATCTTTCCGAACCTGCAGGTGATCGATATCTCGTCCGCGCAAGTGCGCACTTGGCGCCCGCTAGCGCCCGACAGGACCGAGTTGGTGTCGCATTGCCTTGCCCCTGTCGGTGAGAGCGCCGCGGCGCGAACCCTGCGGATCCGCAACTACGAGGAATTCTTCAACGCTTCGGGGCTGGCCAGCTCCGACGACAACGTGATGTATGAGTTCTGCCAGACCGGCTACGAGGCGCGGAGCGGAGGTGCGACCCAAGGTTATCTGCGCGGTGCCGCAGCCATCGGCTCGACCAACAGCCCCCATGCGCGCGAACTCGGCATCAATCCGAGAGAGTGGTCGTTTGGCGCGCCGGCCTTCGGCGGCGAAACCAACTTCTATCCCGGTTATCGAGAATGGCGGCGGCTTCTGCAACGCGCCGCGCAGGAAGTCGCATGATGATCCAGCAGAGCACGGCCGACGCCGAAACCCACCAGATCGCTTCGGTAGTTCTGTTTCGCGAAGCCCGCCTTCTCGACAACGGCGAATGGAACGATTGGGTCGCGATGTACCAAGAAGACGCCCTGTACTGGCTACCGGCTTGGCTCAATGAATACGAGACCACGCGCGATCCGAGTACGGAAGCCTCTCTCGTCTATCATGATAAACGACGATGTCTTGAGGAGCGGATCGCGCGCATCGAGTCGCGCAAGTCGATCACCGCACTGCCCCTGCCTCGCACCGTGCATCAGATCTCGAACCTCGAAGCATCCAGGACGGCATCAGACGAGATAATGTGCCGATCGGTATTTTCGGTCTGCGTCTATGATCCGCGTGTCGGCAAGGAGCAGGTCCGCCACGGCCGGTACGAACATACGCTGAGGCTCACCGGCGACGAGTGGAAGATCGCGCGCAAGATCATCACGCTCGCAAACGATAAGATCGCTACCGTACTCGACTTCTACAGCATCTGAGACCTCCGATGAATGCGAAGTTCACCTGGCACGTTGCAGCCGCGCTTGCCGACATCAAGCAGGGGGAGGCGATAGGCCTCGAGATCGCCGGTCACCACGTCGCGCTTTATCGCGTCGGAGACCAGTTCTATGCCACCGGCAACATCTGTACCCATGCGGACGCGCTTCTTTCCGACGGCATGCTGGATGAATGCGAGATCGAGTGTCCCCTGCACATGGGACGGTTCGATATTCGGACGGGCGAGGCACTGACCAGCCCGGTCGAGATCGACATTCCGACCTATCAGGTTCGGATACGAGACGACCAACTCGAAGTGTGTTTGCCGAACTAAGCTACTGGTCGATCCGACACAAGAACGAATGGGGGAGAGGAAATGACGGAAATAGCCATGAACAAGGTGGACGGCGCGACCGCCGAGTCCCACCTTGGACGGACCACGGTCCGAAAGGTCGCAACACGGCTGATGTGGTTCGTCATGACCTTGTACTTCCTTGCGATCCTCGACCGCGGCAACATCTCCTTTGCTGCGCTTCAGATGAATAAGGACCTGGGCCTCAATGCCGAGATGTTCGGCATCGCCGTCGGGATCATGTACTTAACTTACTCAATGTTTGAGATTCCAAGCAATCTCATTCTTCACCGTTACGGCGCGCGCGTAACTCTGACCCGAATCGCCATGCTCTGGGGCCTCGCCACCGTTCTGATGGCATTCACTCAAGGGCCCCTGAGCCTGTACATGTTCCGCGGGTTTCTCGGCTTTGCCGAGTCCGGACTCTTTCCGGGTGTCATGCTACTGCTCAGCCTGTGGTTTCCCTTCAGTTACCGCGCGCGCTACAATGCCATGTTCAATTACGCAGTTCCGATCTCATACATCTTTGCGTCGCTAATCTCGGGGGCGATCCTCGAGCTCAACGGCACGTTCGGCCTCGCCGGTTGGAAGTGGCTGTTCATCCTAGAAGGCATCCCTCCCATCCTCCTGGGATTGATCGGCGCTTTCTATCTCACCGACCGACCGCACCAGGCGACCTGGCTCACCGTCGAAGAGCGTGACTGGCTGGTCGGGGCCCTGGAACGGGACGCGAGCGCAACCGGTGTCGTCCATGGCGAAGGCGTCTTGAAGACGATCCTGAACCCGATGGTCCTTCTATTCGGGTTATGCAATTTCGGCTTGTTTTGTGGATTGGCCTCGTTGTTCCCCTGGCTGCCGCAGATCATCAAGACCTTCGGTCTACCCGCCTCCCAGGTGGGCGTGGTGACCGCGATCCCCCCAATCGCCGGACTGATCGGCATGATCGCACTGTCGCGGCACTCCGATCATCTAGGCGAGCGCTTCTACTATGCTAGTATGACATTCATCATTGCTGCATCCGGCTTCGCGATCGCGGCGTTCGCAACCACCCCAACTTGGATTATCGCGGGATTCATGGTAGCCAACGTCGGCGTGTACGGCACTCAGGCGATATTTTGGACGATTCCGCAATCCTATCTGTCGCGACAAAGCGCGCCCGGCGCGATCGGGCTCGTAGGCACGCTTGGCAGCATCGGCGGGGCCACGATTCCCGTCATCATCGGGCGCGCCAAGGACAACTCGGACGGGTACACGATCGGCTTCCTCGTCGTTTCGGCCGCGCTTCTCTTCGCGGCAATTCTCGTCCAGGTCGCGCGAGTTCGGTTGGTAGAGAATGAGCGGTCGGGCGAAAGCACGAGGCATAAAGTCGTCTAAGGCCCGAAGCAACGTCGAGCTCGTCGCCCGCGACGAGCTCGTGATCGACTTCAGCCGCTACGTTCCGACCGTCTTGTCCAGCCTCGTCGCGAAATTTCGTGCCAACGCGAACACATTCTTTCCCAAGGCCTACGGCGTTTCACTCACGGAGTGGCGAATTCTATCCTTCCTGAGAGAGCATGAACCGACAAGCGCCTACGACATCTGGACTCGCTCGGACCTAGACAAAGCGGTGGTCAGCCGCGACACTAATTCCCTGAGGGACAAGGGCCTCATCAAGCTGACACCAGTCAAAAGCAGCTCGCGAAATCGAAGCGAGATCAGGCTCACCTCTGCTGGGAAGACACTCCTTGACCGCAGTATAGATGAAGTCCTGCGCCGGCACGACAACCTCACGGCCGGGCTCGATGGGGAGTCGATGCGCAGCTTCTTTCGCGTGATGGAACATCTCGAGCGCCGGATCGCCCATATGGCCGACGACTCTGCGGCCCATAGCCGGTCGCCTCACTCGCCCATCAAGCGTGTCACCAGCAAGCCCCGAGATTGATGGACGGGAGGCGGCCGCCGCGCGCCTGCTATCGGCTCAGAACCAGCTCTCGAAGGCATCGCTGCCCAAACGAGTCGCCAGATTTGTCTCGATGGTGCTGCATGCGTCGTGCCCTCGTGACCTGAGCAGACGACGAAGGCAGAGGTCGCGAATTGCCGTAGGAGAGATCGCCTACATCCCGCATCTTCGCTCATTTCGATCATCGTGCAGGGAGACGTCGGCGCGGTGAAAGCGGCGGTGGATGCCGGGGCGGCGGCGGCCAATCAAGTCGGCACTGTCGTTTCGTTACATATTATTCCGCGGCCGTTCGATGGAATGAAAGAGATTTTCAAAAGCCCGCCGGTAGAGCTTCGGAGTTGCGAACAGGAGGGTCGGTGGCCGCCTCTCAGATGCCGGCAATTCGGCATAGCTCGATCGACGGGACCGCCGGACCGAAGGCGGCTTGCACGAAAGCTCTCCTGACAAGTGGATGTGGATCGACACAATCGTCTGCAGGATGCAATCCGGCAGGGACGGCAAAGTAAGTAGGCCTCCATGCCAAGGCCTTGGTATCAACCCGGCCCTGTCAAGCGATGGCCTTAGGCGAGCTTTCCGAGCGCCTTATTCGCTGCGGACCACCGCCGCTCGATTTCCTTCACCGCCGCCCGCATGCTAGGCAGATACTTCTTGGCCGCCACCTCGGGTGTCATCGAGGACGAGAAGAAGATCAAATTGAGACTGCCGAGAACCGGGCCCCCGCCCGGAATGGCAAGGGCAATCGCACTGATGCCCACCTCAGATCCACCAACGGACGACGCGTAGCCGTCCTTCCGTGTTTGCGAGAGAATATCGTCGATGAAACGGCGGTCTTTCGCCAACGCTGCGTCTTCCTCCACCAGCGATGCCGTCAGATCCAGCATCTCTCGCCTCAACGCGGGCGCGGATGCAGTCAGGATAGCCTTCCCAAGCGCGCTGCGTACCAATGATCTTCTCCGTCCGACCATAGAACGATGAACGGAGAACGGACTAAAGGGATGTGTGCTCTCGCGGATGAGCACAGAGCCGAGCTCAAAGACCCCGAAGTCGCTTGGCCACGAAACATCATCCAGGAGGCCGAACATCGCCGGCAGCGCCGCCTGGCTTGATAGGTCGCGTGAAGAAACGCCTTCGCTGAGGGTGCGCACTTGGGGCGTCAAACCGAACGACGCGTTCGTTTCGTCGAACGTTACATAGCCGTCTTGGCGCAGCGTATCCAGTAAACGGTAGCAGGTTGTCCGGTTGAGGCCGGTCCTTTTCGCGAGCTGCACGACGTTCGATGGCCCGCTCGCGTTGAGCTCATTGATCAGGGCCAACCCTCGGGAAAGTGCCCTGACGTTGCGGTGCATGATCGCCTCCAGACGTGTTCGCAATGCGAACATTCCACAGACTCAGATGGAATCATAGTTCAATCGGCGGCATTCCATCCTCCGCACGCCCAAATAGGCGGCGACGGGAGGAAACGATGGTTCATTCAAGCTTTTATTTGTCCGCGGCTGTGTGTCTGGCCTTGGCGGCGCCAGCGGCAGCGCAAACTGCCGGTAGCATACTCAGCGATGGCAAGGTCAAGATCGGCGTTCTGACCGACATCGCCGGTCCGACATCCATGGCGAACGGCAAGGGCTCTGTCGTCGCGGCCCAAATGGCTGCTGAAGACTTCGGCGCAGGCCTCAACGTCGAAGTGATTTCGGCCGACCATTCCGGGAAGCCCGACATCGGATCCCAGATCGCTGGCCGCTGGTTTGACGTGGAAGGCGTCGATGCCGTTGCGGACATGCAGGGCTCGCCGATCGGCTTCGCCGTGCAGAACATGGCCGCTCAAAAGAGCAAGATCATGCTGCTCTCGGGATCGACCTCGTCGGACTTCAACGGCAAGGCCTGCTCGCCGCTCACGGTCCAGTGGACGGTCGATACCTACAATCTCGCAAAGGGCGCAGCCAAGTCCGTGATCGATGCAGGTGGAACCAAGTGGTACTTCCTGACTGTCGATCAGGCGTACGGCAATGCCTTGACGCGCGATACGTCAGAGCAGGTCAAGCTCAGCGGCGGCCAAGTGGTGGGCAACTCTGTGTTTCCGCCGAACACGTCCGACTTTGCATCCTTTCTCCTGACCGCCTCCAGCGCCGGCGCCAACGTCATCGCGATCGCGGCTTCCAGCGGCGATACCGTGACGGCGATGAAGCAGGCCGATGAATTTGGGCTGAGCGCGAAAGCCAAGATCGTGCCGCTCCAGTCCGTCCTGACGGACATGCAGGCGGTCGGCCTGAAGATCGCACACGACGCCTACGAAGTGTCCCCGTTCTATTGGGACCGGACCTCCGAAACGCGCGCCTGGGCCGAGAAATTCTTCGCGAAGGCCAAGCAAATGCCGACCAGCTTCCACGCCGGCGTCTATTCGTCCGTGGCGCACTACCTGAAGGCGGTCAAGGCGACCGGCACCGACGATGCACCGACGGTGATGAAGCAGATGGAAAAGGAGCGGGTGCATGATTTCTTCGCGGCTGACGGCTACATCCGTGAAGATCGCAAGATGATCCACGACATGTACCTGCTTCAGGTGAAGAAGCCCGGAGATAACAAGGGCGATTGGGATCTCTACAACGTCGTGCAGACGCTGCCCGGCGAGTCTGTCAACCGCCCGCTTTCTGAAAGCCCATGCCCGCTGGTGAAGAAGTAGGCCGCCGGGGCTATCGTTCGACAGATCAACTCCGCGCTCGAAGGAATTCACCCATGTCAGTCGCAATCGTCTGCGCTTCTCATACTCCTCTGATGTACAAGGGGCCCGCCAGCAATGAGACCGAGCAACGCGTCCGAACCGCGTTCGGACGTCTCGGAGACTTCGTGAAAGAGTTCGCGCCTGATTACATCATCCAGTTCGCACCCGATCACTTCAACGGCTTCTTCTACGATCTGATGCCCTCTTTCTGCGTCGGGGCCGGAGCAGTTTCCCTGGGCGACTGGGGAGGCGGGACGGGCCCGCTGGATGTTCCGGAGCAGACGGCACTCGAGCTCATCGACCACGTGCGGGCCGAGGACTTCGACGTCGCGATGTCCTACCGTATGCCGGTCGATCACGGCTTCGTCCAGCTTTGGGAGGCGATGCTCGGCGACTTCAAGTCCATCCCGATCTTGCCGATCTTCGTGAACGCCGCCGCGCCGCCGGTCCCGACTTATCGCCGGACCCGCCAGCTCGGTGAATCCGTTGGCCGTTTCGCGGTACGGTCCGGCAAGCGGGTCCTGTTTGCCGCGTCCGGCGGCCTCTCGCACGATCCACCGCTTCCGTCGATCAAGGATGCGCCGCCCGAAATCCGCGAACGGCTGATCAACGGCCGGAATCCGACAGCCGAGGCCAAGGAAGCCCGCGAGAAGCGCGTGCTCGAGGCAGGTGTTCTCGCCGAGGCGGGCAAGGGGCCGTGCCAGCCGCTCAATCCCGAGTGGGACGCGGAGCTCATGGACACTCTCCGCAGCGGCCAGATCTGGCGCGCCGACGCGCTCGATACCCGCAAGGTCCGCGAAGTCGCGGGGCGCGGTGCCAACGAGGTGCTCGCATGGGTCGCCGCCTTCGGGGCCTTTTCCACGGGCGGCCACTTCAAGATGGAGCAGGAATTCTACGAAGCGATTCCGGGCTGGATCGCCGGCATGGCGATGATGGCCGCGAGGCAGGCCGACTGCGTTCATTGATCGACTAACCCGCGCGAATGCGGGCATCGCGGAGCAAGCAAATGGCATACGAAACGGAAGTGCTCATCATCGGCGCCGGCCCCACGGGATCGACGACCGCCCTGGCGCTCGCCAATTGCGGCGTTCGCAGTCACATCGTATCGCGCGGCAACTGGATGGCCGACAGCCCGCGCGCCCACATCACGAACCAGCGCGCCAACGAAGTCTTCCGCGATCTCGGGATCGCGGAAGACGTGGCCCGGTACGCGAGTCCGTGGGAGCTCATGGGCGACACGACCTTCACGACCAGCCTGGCCGGCTCCGAGTTGATCCGGATGCGGACGTGGGGGACCGGCGACGATCGCCGCGGCGATTATCTGCGTGCAAGCCCCTGCGGCATGGTCGACATCATCCAACCATTGCTCGAGCCAATTCTGTTCCAAAAGGCGGCCGAGAAGGGCGCGACCTTCGCGTTTAACACCGAGTACGTCCGTCATGAGCAGGACGCGGACGGCGTGACGGCCACGCTGCGCGATCGCCTCGACGGGCGAGAGCACACCGTCCGCGCGCGCTATATGGTCGGCGCGGACGGCGCGCGCTCGACGGTGGTGGATCATCTAGACCTGCCGATCGAAGGCCAAATGGCGCGCGCCGGCACCGTCTACACCGTCTTCAACTGTGACCTGACCAAATACAGCAAACATCGACCGAGCATCCTGAACTGGATCGTGACGCCGGATGCGAGCTTCGGCGAGATCGGCATGGGTCTGCTGCGGGCCGTGCATCCCTGGACCCAGTGGATCGCCGGTTGGGGTTTCGACATCAGCAAGGGCGAGCCGGACTTATCTCCGGAAGCGATCATTCCGAAGATCAAGGTGCTGATAGGAGATCAATCGGTCGACATCGACATCGTGCGCACATCGATCTGGTACGTGAACCAGGCCTACGTGACCCAGTATTCGAAAGGCAGGGTGCACTGCGGCGGCGATGCGGTCCACCGGCACCCGCCGTCAAGCGGATTGGGCAACAACACCTGCGTCCAGGACGCCCACAACCTCGGTTGGAAGCTCGCCTATTCGGTGAAGGGCTGGGCCGGTCCGAAGCTCTTGGAAAGCTACTCCCAGGAGCGGGCGCCGGTCGGAAAGCAGATCGTGCTGCGGGCGAACCAGTCCCGGCTCGACTACGCCCCGCTGAATGCGTGCTTCAGGGTGCCGGGCGCGGAGAACCCGGTCGCTGCAGGGATCGCGCGCTTCCGCGATCCGGGTCCAGATGGCGTAGCCGCCCGGAAAGCGGCCCAGGCGGCGCTAGACCTTAAGCAGACGGAGTTCAATGCCCAGGGCACCGAGATGAACCAACGTTACGAATCCTCGGCCGTGATTCCCGACGTCGATGCCAAGCCGGAGGAGTGGCGGCGAGATCGCGGCCTCTACAATCAACGGACGTCGCGTCCCGGTGCCAAGATCCCGCATGCATGGCTCGTCGGTCGTGACGGCTTGCGCGTGTCGACGCTCGACGTGACCGGAAAAGGCCTCTTCACCGTCGTGACCGGCCTCGCCGGCGGGGCGTGGAAGCAAGCGGCGCTGCGCCTCGATCTGCCGTTCCTCCGGGTCGTGATCACGGGCTCGCCGGAGGCGCAGGACCTCTATTGCGAGTGGCAGCGCATCCGCGAGATCCAGGAAGCCGGAGTTCTGCTTGTTCGCCCGGATGGCGTGGTCGCCTGGCGCGACATAGAGGGAACCTCCGACGCAAGCGCGGCGCTCGACCGGCTCAGTGCAGCCATCCGGACGGTCCTGGATCTTCCGGACCTCTCGGCGATCCCGCGGCAGAAACCGTCTTCTCCGTCTAAACCCAGCGGTAAGCCGCTTTTCGCCTGACCCTCCCACGAACGAGATTTACCCATGAGCGACACAAGACCAGAAAACTTTTCCAGCGTATGGGCTGATCTGAGGGGCGTTTCCCTCAAACAGCACTACATCGACGCCGGCGGAATTCGGACCCGCTGCATCGAGTCCGGCGACCCGTCCAAGCCGCTCGTCCTGGCGCTGCACGGCGTCGGCGGCCATGCAGAGGCATACTCCAGAAACTTCGGTCCGCATGCCGATCATTTCTGGTTTCTCGCCATCGACATGCTCGGCCACGGATGGACCGACAAGCCGGCCATCAACTATCAGGTGGGGGATTACGCCAATCATGTCCTCGCCGTCCTCAAGACGCTCGGCAGGGGCAAGGCGATGATCAGCGGTGAATCGCTGGGCGGATGGGTCGCGACCTATATGGCCGTGCATCGTCCCGCGGTAGTCGAGAAGCTTGTCCTCAACACCGCCGGCGGCTGGACGGCCCACCCCCAGGTGATGGAGCGGCTGAAAAAGCTGTCCAACGAGGCTGCATCCGATCCCTCCTGGGAGCGGATCAAGGCTCGCCTCGAATTCCTCATGTGCGACAAGAGCATGGTTTCGGACGATCTGATCGAGACCCGCCGCGCGATTTACGCGCAGCCGGGTTTCGCCGACACCATGAGGCGAATCATGTGCCTGCAGGAGATGGAAATCCGCCGGCCCAACATGATCACCGCCGATCAATACCGGTCGATCAAGGCGCCAACGATGGTCGTGTGGACCTCGCATGATCCGACGGCGACGCCCGAGGAGGGGAAGCAGATCGCGGACATGATTCCGGGCTCGAAGTTCGTGGTCATGAACCGCTGCGGCCACTGGCCCCAGTTCGAGGATGCCGACGTGTTCAATCGGATCCACATCGACTTTCTGCGAGGAAAGAATTGAAATGACGAAATTCCCGGAAGACATCGCCGGTATCGCCGCCGCTATTCGTGCGGCCTACGTTACGGCGCCCATCTCGCCGATCCGGACTCGATTGGCTTTCCATGAAGTCGATATGGCGTACGATATACAGGAAGCGAACACGTCGTACTGGCTGGCGGCGGGACGGCGCATCGTCGGCTGCAAGATCGGACTGACATCGCCCGCCGTTCAGAAGCAGTTGGGTGTCGATCGGCCCGACTTCGGAATACTTTTCGCAGATATGCAGGTCCCCGAAGATGAAAAGATCCAGCTCGTCAGGGTTCTGCAGCCCCGGATCGAAGCGGAAGTCGCTTTCGAGATCGGCAGCGACATCGACGCGACCGATCCTGCTGCCGACGACATCATCCGCGCCACCGCCTTCGTCATGCCGGCCCTGGAGATCGTCGGCAGCCGCATCAAGAACTGGGACATCTCCATCATCGACACGATCGCTGATAACGCGTCATCGGCCTTGTTCGTGATCGGAAAGGATAAACGGAAGCTCGAAGGGCTCGATCTCTCAGAGGTCACTATGCGAATGACGAGGCGAGGAGAAGTCGTTTCGCAGGGCAAGGGTTCAGCGTGTCTCGACAATCCGCTGAATGCGGTCGCTTGGCTCGCCGGCGAGCTTGGACGGCGAGGGCGCCCGCTGCGCGCCGGCGACATCGTGCTGTCGGGAGCTCTCGGCCCAATGGTGTCGGTGAACTCGGGAGACGAGTTCGAGGCCAGCATCAGCGGTCTGGGAACCGTTTCGGCGCATTTCGTGTAACAAAGAAGGAGCGCTCGATGAAGCTTGTCCGCTTCGGCAATCCTGGCGCCGAAAAGCCGGCAATCATCGATGATCAGGGATGCCTGCGCGACCTTTCGAACGTCGTGGCCGACCTCACCCCCACCAATCTGTCGCGTTCAGCGCTCCAGAAGGTCGCGGCGATCGCTCCATCCACGCTGCCGCTCGTCGCCGGCGAGCCGCGGCTCGGCGTACCGATCGCGGGCGCCAGCAAGTTCATCGCGGCTTGAACTACGCCGATCACGCGGCCGAGGCAAATCTTCCGCTACCGTCCGAGCCCATCCTGTTCCAGAAGGCGATCACCTCGCTCAGCGGCGGCCCGAACGACGATGTCCTACCGAAGGGCTCGAAGAAGTCGGACTGGGAAGTGGAGCTCGGGATGGTGATCGGTACCCGCGCCTCCTATGTCGAGCGCGGCGACGCGCTGACGTTGCCGGCTACTGCATCGTGAACGACGTCAGCGAGCGCGAGTACCAGATGGAACGTGGCGGCACGTGGGACAAGGGGAAGGGCTGCGACACTTTCGGGCCGGTCGGTCCATGGCTGGTGACGGCGGACGAGAACGCCGACCCGCAGGCGTTAGACGTCTGGCTCGACGTCAACGGCCAGCGCATGCAAGCCGGCAACACCCGGACAATGATCTTCGAATGCGCCGAGATCGTCAGCTACGTTAGCCGCTTCATGACCTTGATGCCGGGCGACGTCATGACGCTCGGCATCGAGGGGCTCGGAGAGCAACGCCAGCAAACCCGCGAATGGTCGCCCGCTGCGGGGCAGCGGTCGTGACCGTCTATAGCGGAAGATTCGAAGGACGAACGGCCGTCGTCACTGGCGCGGCGTCCGGCATCGGCCGCGACGTGGCGCGTCGACTGACCCCGAGGGAGCTCGCGTCTCGATGTGGGATGTGAACGTCTCCGCCCTCGAGGCCGCGGCGACGGAGATCAGCGCTGCGCATACTCAAGACATCGACATCGCGTCGGAGGACGCGGTCGATATGGCCATGCGCGGCAGCATCGAGGACCTTGGCGGCCGGCTCGACATTTTGGTCGCCAGCGCCGGCATAACGGGGCCAAACGCGGGCGTGAAGGAGTATGCGGGAAGCGACTGGCGAAAGGTCTTCGATGTCAACGTCAACGGGGCCTTCTACTGCAACCGCGCCGCGGTTCGCGCGATGGAGAAGAGCGGCTACGGCCGCATCGTCAACGTCGCCTCCGTGGCCGGCAAGGAACGCAATCCGAACGCATCGGCTTACAGCGCATCCAAGGCGGCCGTGATCGCGCTCACCAAATCGCTGGGCAAGGAAACAGGCTCGACCGATATCCGCGTCAACTGCACCACCCCGGCGGCGATCAAGACGCCGCTCTTCAATCAAATGACTGCCGAACACATCGAGTTCATGCTGTTCAAAATTCCGCTCGGCCGGTTCGGCGCGATCGAAGAGGCGACGTCGCTCTGCTGGCTCGCGAGCGAGGAGTGCTCGTTCAGCACGGGGTCCGTGTTTGATCTCTCGGGCGGGCGAGCGACCTACTAGCCGGCGTTTAGGTGTGTTCGCACCGCGAACAGATTGCGTGAATCCATTGTAGCCTGGACCGCCTCGTTCGATAGTCATGGCAACCAAAACAAGAGCGCCGCAGAGCGCAAAGAGGAAACGATGACCAGCAGCAGAACTGAAACCGGTTGACAAGGTTGCTATCGGCACAGCCGCCAGCGCGCCCGAGCTTCGCACCCCGAAGGACGATCCAAGGCGACGGCCACACGCTCGGAGCGTGGAACCCTGTTGCGCTTTCCGTCAAAGAGCATCAAGGAAGGAGACCACATGTCCACGATGAAGGCGGCTCGGCTACACCAAATCGGCACAACTTTTTCGATCGATGAGATCGCAATGCCGAGCCCTAACAACGTTCTAGTCAAGGTGAAGGCGTGCGGCATTCCCGAACATGAGGAATGTCATGGCGCACTACGCGGAGTGGTTCCCCTTCCTTCCGCTTCCACCATTGCCGGCCATCTACGGTTTGGACCCATTCGGAGAGGTCGTCGAGATCGGCACTCAGGTGAAGTCCATCAAGGTCGGAGACCGGGTGTACGTCAATCCAGGCACGTGCTGCGGGTCTTGCCACTCTTGCCGCTGCGGGCAACCTATCAACTGCGACGCCTACACGTTCCTCGGCTATTTCGGCTTCGGTCCGCGCTCGAAACAAGTATTCGTCGACTACCCCTATGCAGGTTTCCCCGAGTTCATGACGGCGCCGGCCTCGTCGCTGGTAAAACTTCCTGCATCGGTTTCATATAAGGCCGCGGCCCGCCTGGGATACTTGGGAGCGGCGTACTCCGCGCTGCGTAAGGCTGGCGCTCGGGCTGGAATGAGCGTCATCGTTAGTGGCGCGACTGGTGTGGGTCACGAAGATCTTTGGCGTTGCGAGACAAGAAACTGCTCGAACGCTTGCGTAAGCTCGCCCCCTCGCGGATTCACGTGCTGTCGGCCGGCGATCGCCCGCTGGATGAATGGGTGCGCGGGCACACCGACGGCTTGGAAGCCGACATATTCATCGATGCAGTAGGGCCGGGCACTCCAAGCTCCAGATCGCTCGCAGGCATCAGCGCACTCAGACGCGGGGGCCGAATGGTGGATATTGGTGGCATGCCGAACCCCTGCCCTTGGAGAGGTTCAGGCTGATGTGCTTCCAAATCAGCGTCATCGGTTCGCTCTGGCTCGACGTCGCGGAAGGCCAAGACATGGTCGAGATGGCAGCGGCTTGAACGTTGGATCTCTCGGTCTTCGAACAAGAACGGTACCTGCTGAAGGACATCTCGAAGGCGCTCGAAGCAGTCGATCGTAGGACTGGCGACTTCAGCAGCGCGCAATCCTGGGACCAACCAGCCATCCTGATCTTCGGGCGACGGTACCTGGTATGAGTTCAGATTGGAGCGCTGCCAGACTATAGTCGAGCGACAGGGATAGTCTTGAGATATTTGCCGTCGGGTTTGCCGTTCTGGACGAGCATGCGCTCTCCCGTGCCGAGATTGACTTTCGACTTCTCGATCTGTTTGAGCCAGTTCATGGCGGGCCCTACAAGAGTGGGCCCGGCATGATCAGCATGCGGGATCTCGGCCAACAGCACAGCATTGGCGGTTGCCCCGCCGCACACCGGCCGCTCGCGCCAGGCATGATAGCCGGCTGGCGAGATCTCAAGTACCGCACACATCCGCGGCACCGGATAGCTGTCGCGGTGCGCTCGGTGATAAGCTTTGAGCCGCATGGCGAGCGCACGCTTCGTCATGATCCGGAAGAGCATTAGGCGTGCTGCTCAAACGATCTGCGATCAGAGTCAGGGTGGCGCAGACTTTCCCATCAAAAACGGTGATTTTGGCGAACCCGGGTAGCCTGCCGCACACGACGCGGGCGGGCCCAGACGGCGCAAAGGTGCTGGATATTTTCGGCCGCCGTCAGCCGAATACAAGAAGCCGGGTTCGGGCTTTGGTGCTGATTGACTCAGGTCAGGCGGCACAAGATTTGCCTGCTTTTCGCCCTGGATCAATCGCCTATTTGGAAGCGATCCACTTTCGCAAGCCATCTATGGAGTGGAAGCCGTCCGCTGAGTAGCACGGCATGGACGGCCGAAAAGCCTGCATCATTTCGGCGAGTGCGTGCCCTGGGCCTAGGTCTAGCACCTCAGTCACGCCCAGCTCTGCGAGCGCCTCCAGGGTTGCCGACCAGTCGACCGGACGCGCCACCTGTTTTGCCAATTTCGTCGTGGCAGCCGCGACCGAGAAGATGCGTTCGCCGTCACCGCCGGCAAGCAGGAGGCGCTGGCTTACGACGGTCCCAAGCCTGCTGGCTGCGAGAGCCCGCTGCAAGGGCTTGCAGGCCGGCGCGAGCCTTGTCGTATGGGATGCGATTCTGACGGCGAGAAGGCCCGTGCGGGCTCCTTCTCTGGCAGCCTCATCGCAGAGATTGGTCACATCTTGCTCTGCGCCTCCGATCACGACAAGACCGTCGGGATTCCTTATTGCGACCTCGCAGTGGTATCTTTCAAGCAAGCGTTCGACTGTGCTAAGGTCGAGCCCGCGGACGTAACCGAAGCGGCCATCGGGACCCGCCGCATCTTGCATCAGCCCGGCGCGAACATCGGTGAGCCGCAGCGCTTCGTCGGCTGTCCAGACGCCAGCGATGCTCCAAGCAGCCATCTTGCCGACGCTGTAACCGGTGACGGGGGTTTGCTCGGTCAGCAGGTCGGCGATGCAAGCGTGGGTCGCGAGTGTCGAGGTCACCGTCAGGATCTAGCTGGAACGATCGACGGAGAGTTCATCCGCGCTCCGAGCCCTGACGAACTCCCGCGGATCCGCGCCGAGCAAAGCGGTGGCCGCAATGAAAACCGGTTCGGCAGCGGGCTGGTCCGCGACGAGATCGAACACCGTATCCGAGGGCGTACCTTGTCCGCCGCAGAGCAGGGCCAGCATCAGACGTCCAGCCGATCGATGAACACGGCCATCGCGAACAGGTCCGCGGAGCCGCCGGGGCTGAGATTGCGGGCCACGAAGGCGTGATGAATGTCGGCCGCACGCCTGCGCCATCCCAAAGACCCGACGCCGCCGGCGGCAAGGAAGGCAGCGGCGCCAGCTTGCGCAAAGCGTAATCCATCGGCGCCGCCCCGATGCAGGAGGTTGATGTCGGTGACGTCGGCGATCAACCGTATGCAGGTCTGCACGCGCACGGCTTCCTCGTCATCGGGCGCAGGCTCGCGCGCCGCATGCAGCGCGGGCAGGGCGATTTCGTAATCCGACGGAAAGCCACAGGCGGCTTCCGCCCTGGCGCCGCGGGCGCCGTAGCGGCGCGCGGCCACCGCGCCATGGCTGCGCAGCGAGATCGGGCCCGACAGGATATCGTCGCCCCAGCGCTGGGAGACCAGACGGCCAAGTGACTTGCGAAGGCCGACGGCGTTTCGATATCCGGCGGCGGCGCAGAGCAAACCAAGTCCGAAGATCGCAACGCGATGCGTGTTGACGCCCCGCGTTGCGGCCAGCATCGCGCGCTCGGCGGCCACGCCGATGGCGCGCAGCCGGTTCATGCCGGCTCCCTCGGCGCCCGCGGCGGCGAACTCGCCGAAGAACGGCATCAGGATTTCGGCGCTCAGGCACAACAGCGCACCGTCCATGTCGCGGTGCGCGCCGTTGTCGATATGGCTGACGAGACCGGGCTTCGGGTATGTCTCGACTTCAAGCTTCAGGCAAAGCGAGGCGAGATGGCCGAGCTGCGCCGCATCGAGCGCGCGGTTCTGCCGAGATTGCCATCTGAGCGCCGGGGTCATGACACCAGACCTGCGAGGAAAGCCGCGCGCGTCGTCGTGGTGACGCCAGCCTCGCCCTTCACAAGGACTTCGTCGTCGTCAATTCCGGTTAGCTCGCGCCATTGAACGCCGCCGGCGGGACCTGTGATCTCGCCGTCCAGCCGCGACGAGCGGGCGCCCGGTGTGGACCCAGCCTGCGACGATCGGCTCGTGCGCGAGCTCGGGATAGCGGTTCATCACCGCGGCCCATCCCGCTGCAGAGGCCTTCACCGTGTGATGGCGCGCCAGGGCTTCAGCCATGTCGCGCCCCCTGAGGTGAGGCGGCGCCAGCGCGTTCGCGTCTACCCCGAACCTCGGTGAAGAAGCAAATTGGCTGCAATTCGAAATGCTCGGCGGGCAGCCCGCGAGACGTTCTATCGCGCCGCGCTTGACCGGCCAGGCAGCCAATCGATGCAGATCGCAGAAGTTGGCCGTGAATACACGCCTGATTTCGACGGCGATGTTGGCTCAGTAAGTTTTCTCAAGCGGCAATCTCTCCGCTGTCCGTACATCAGGCCCGAGCCTCGGTCGAAGGGTTTAGAAGCAACAGTCTCTCAGGCGACCGCGGCGTGAACCCGAGTGAGCCAAACGGTTCATCCAACGCGAAGTTTGGTTGCAGGGGTTCGCTGCCCTGCAAGAGTCGCATGTGAGACAACATCTGGCAGCTTTCAAATTGCATTTGGCTGACTCAGCTGGATGACGCTATCGTTGGACACGGCATATCGCTCCTTCGGTGGAGAAGTGGAGGCGTCAAGCACCCCACGATATGCCGCCTTTCCGATTCCCGCGTCCCCAACTTTCAGCGATAGCTCGGACAACGCTCTTACCGATGTTTCTGCTGATACCATTCGGCGGTATCCTTCTCGGATTCGGATATGCACTGGGATACATTCGAAATCATTTGCATAATCGCGAGATCGGTGGGAGCAATTTTGGTGGTGGAACCGATTCTCACGCTTCTGCTGTTTCGAGACGGGCCAACGTTAGGTTCGCCGATATCGGATTGCGCTCAGTGTGCTTGGCGGCTCACTGCGCTATTATTCTAAGTGCGCTTAACTGGGCAGCATCCTCGGCGAGGTCCTATTCTGAAAAAGACTTGCGCAACGTAGGTTCTGCTCTTCGAGCGCGAGAAGAAGAGGTTGTCTTGACGGAACGTTCCACATCGAGCCAGATCTACGCAATTGTTGATCCGACACTCTTTGGTCGAACAATAGCATCTCCTCCGGTTAGTAAGAGCTTTGCTGCTGCCGAAAGTCTGACAATCGACCCTGCGGTTCGCCATGCTGACGGCTTTCGGTATTCGGGAATGACTTTGAGAGGGCTATTTCTGGCAGCGCACATTTCCATACTGGTCAAGGCGAGGCAACGGAATGCGGACAGGCGCTACAATCGACCATCCCGCACCTTATGGGCCATCCATATTGCTGCCTCAGCGCCACAACAGCTTCCATGAAATTGGAACTCGGACGGCGGGATTGTGCATCCGGAGAGCATCCTTCGTCAGCCAACCGTCAGCCAGGCGGCCTATCCAGGGACGCTGCGCATTGCTGACCGTATGGGGGATGGAACATGACCGGCATTTGCCGACCTGGCGAACCGCACGTTGGGGCTGCAGGAGCCGACAGCACGTCGGGATCGAGCAGTGCGCATTCGGAGCGAAATGTTGTCCCTGCGGAAGGCCACCGAGTTTTCAACTCCGTCTTGGAGCGGATGTGCTTAGCGCCTGAAGATAGAATGGCGACGCTCGCGAGCGTGCCCTCAGGTTCAGGTGTGGCTGTCCCCATTTCCTCCAGCGGTGAGGGGATCAACGCAGCGAAACACAATATGGACGGCCTGCTTGAGGAATTTGATGCTTGCCACAGTGCTGCCATGGGCGCTCAGAGCTCGTCTGAGGCGCAAGAGCTGATCGATCAGGTTGTCAAAGCAGGCGCAGCAGTTCTGGACTACCACGCGAGCCTGTCTCCAGATGTGGCGCGCAGCATTCTGTCCGAAGAGCAGGCTCGCCGAGTTCGTGACCGGACTCTGGATGCGGGGAACGAATGCAACGCGCTGGCCGCACCCACTATCTACGCCTTGGAGCAGCGTAGGGCGAATGCGGGAAAGATACTCGAGCGGATGCGCCAATCCAATGCTCCGCCCGACCAACTGATCCGAGCGGCTTCCAGTGCGGCGAAACACTATTTGGCCTGCACGGAGTGGTGGGAAAAGAAGGCATTGCGCTCTGAACGGATGCAGTCCGTCTGCGCAGCCACTGCCAACTTGCCGAGTGCAACGGCCAAAATGCGACAGGCCGAACAGGCGACACTACGGCTCCATACCGGCTGGGCACTGAATACGAGGTGCGTGCATCTGCAATCGCAAGTCCTTCTCGCGCGGGTCATGATTGAGTCGCAAGCGAGCACGCTCGACCCGGCCGTCAGGCAAATCCTCTTGGATGAGAACGGTCGGACACGTCTACTCGGAACCTTCATGGGCGATGTTGTTCCGGCATTCCTCTCAACACGCGACGCTGTTCTGCACAGCAAAGGACAAGCCCTCGACGCAGAGCACTGCGCCGTTCTGGAAGGGGTCATGGAGCGGCTATCGGAATTTGCGTCGGCGCTGCCGAACATGGTTGCCGAGCTAAGGCATAGGGGAGCAAGTCCCGAGCTTCCGTTGGATCTGTTGGATCAGATCGTGGAAGGAGCGTGGGTCACTGCCCATGAGGTCATGCGCCTCCTAGCAGTGCAGCCGAAGACGCCAGCCATCATTGCACCGCCGACGGAGGCTGGTCTTGCGTTACCGGCCGACGCTGCCGGCAACGACCCGGCGGCCGAAGGCAGTCCAGCGCGCAGGAAAGGGAAGGGCAAGCGCAGGCAGGCCGGAGGTGTGGGGAGTTCGGCAGCCGGGCAGCACGAGCCGCAGCTCGCTAGGCGCGACGCCGACACGGCGCAAACCACTAACGTTGTTGTGCTCTCGGATCTGGGCACGAAGAAACTCGCGAGCGCGGACGAGGCGCATACGAGGATGTCTTCGTCGGCGAGGGAACACTTGGCGATATGGCAGGCTCCGCCGTCGAAGGAGACACTGACACGCCTGCTCGCGCGATTGGACGAACTCTTGCAATTCGATCTGCGCCGTGAGCAAAGAGCCATTTCGCAAGCGCGCCACATGAAGGCCGAAGATGCCGACCACGTCGTGGACACTGTGGTTGAGCGGCTGCAGAGCCAATCTGCGGAGAGTGAGGCCTGTGTAGCCGCGCTGGACGAACCTCGCCGACGCGGCCTACTCACGCCTATGCAAGTGCCCGAAGTGCACGACAAAATAGTCCGCCTCAAGGCGATGTTGTCGGAGGTTCAGGGGCAGGCACATGCTTTGAAGGCGCGAAGGGCTTCAATCGAGATCGATTGCATGAAGACCTATGCGTTTCCCTCGCAGAAGTACCTCGAACGGTTGCAGGCGGCCGAGGAGTTGGATCCCTTGGAGTCACCGCGCGCGTTGAAGGGTGAGCCAGGAACGCTGTTCGAGATCAAGCTGCAGCCTAGGCCACTGCGCAATGGTACGGTGAATCCGATGTGGGTGCACATCCATACGAAGCGGCCGGTCTATGCGTGGCAGTTAACGACATTAGATGACGCCGAGTTCGCCGCTTGCCACGTGAAATCCAATGAACAGCGCGGCTACAATCGCCTCTGGCAGAACGCTCGAGCTGCGAAGGGTCACGAAGACGTCGTGATCCATCGCGGCAAGCTCACGCCTGCGTTCTGCAAGTCCCTGTTAGGTTCCGCTTTTAGCGGCTATCCAGGGTATCCTTTTGCCGGAACGGAGCGCGGGGCGCGCAGCTGAATGGATACACTAGCCTAGGGTAGACTCAATCGATCGAAGCCAAATTCGCACGGAAAATATTGCAGACGAATTGCGGTCAGCGCTCATGGCACGAAAAGCTCCATTAGAATCGAGCTCTCGCAATCAACCGATTCGGAGAACCTGTCATGAAGCAATATGTCGGACTCGATGTCTCGCAAAAAGAAACTTCGGTGTGCGTGGTCAATGAAGCGGGCGAGGTCTTGTTCGAAGGGAAGGCCAAGTCCGACCCGGGGGCGCTCGCGGCACTGCTTTGCAAGCGGGCGCCACAGGCGGAACGCATCGGCTTTGAGACCGGCGCGATGGCGAGTTGGCTGTGGCATGAACTTCGCAGGGTCGATCTTCCGGTGGTTTGCATCGACGCTCGGCATGCCCACGCGGCCTTGTCGGTACGCATGAGCAAGAGCGATCAGAATGATGCTCGAGGTCTGGCCGAACTGGTGCGAGTTGGCTGGTATCGAGAAGTCAAAGTCAAGAGCGAGGAAAGTCAGAAGATTCGCGCGATACTCGTCGCGAGATCCCGGCTCGTGGCCATTCGTCGAGATATCGAAAACCAGGTCCGCAGCCTGATCAAAGAATCCGGGCTGCTGTTTCCACGCGCGATAGGCCTGCAATTCCGCAATCTGGTCCGTGACCTGTTGGCTGACGGTCATCAGCTCCTCGGTGTGATCGCGCCGCTTCTGTCGATCCATGAGCAGATCTGCAAGCAGCAAAGCAAGTTCGACGATGAAGTCCGACAGCTTGCGAGGTCGGATGAGACGACGCGTCGCTTAATGACGGTTCCTGGGGTTGGTGTGGTGACTGCCTTGACGTTCCGACATACGATCGATGACCCATCGCGATTCCGATCAGCATCGAGCGTCGGCGCCTATCTGGGTCTTACACCGCGGCGCAGTCAGTCTGGCGAAACGGATATCAATGGAAAGATATCCCGATGGGGCGACCGTCTTCTCCGAACTTACCTGTTCGAAGCGGCGACAGTTCTGCTTTATCGGACGAAGAAATGGTCTTCTCTCAAGGCTTGGGGAATTAAGCTTGCCAAGCGGATTGGCATGAGAAAGGCAAAGGTTGCTATCGCGCGGAAGATCGCCCTAGTTCTTCACTGTATCTGGGTAGACGGCACATCGTTCGACTGGGGCCAGGCGAAGGAAGCCTGATACGATTTTGTGAAGTTCCTGGTCCGGTCCGCCGGACTGGCGATGTCCCGCTGGGACGGTGTTGTGGCGACCTCGTTCATTCGGCTGGTGGCGGCTTGACCGTACTCCGCTGCAGACGTTGAGGCACCCGACCCGGACGTCATCATGAGGCGCTGCGCGACCTCGGAAAGGACCATGACCCCAGCGACGACGTCAACCGGTCCGAGCGATCCCATGCCTGGCCAGCAAACCATGTATCACCCGCGCCCGAGCCGTCTCCGCAACCCCGACCAGCTGCGACGGCACGAGCGCTACCACCTTGCTGTTGGAGAGTTCAAAAATGTGAGCTTGACAACAAACCGCAATTAAAGGGCCGAATGACAGGAATGTTGGGGATCGCACCTTGATCGCGGATGTGGGCACGAACACGATCTGCGTCGTAGCCTTTGTCGGCGATGACGACGGCGCAGCCAGCGCGTACCAGTTCGGCCAGACCTCGAGCGTCGTTCTGACCGCTTTGTCATACGAACTGAGAAAGCCGCGCGAGCACGTCGGGCGTCGATACAAACCACTGGAAGAGTCGAACCTACGAAGCTCCTGCCACAGTCAACTCGCCATTACCCAGGCCTCAAAACCAATGCGCTCGGCGTGCGGAGCTCGCTTGCGAAGGGGTGTCGTGAGCGCCCCGGGGTCGCACTTGGCCTTTACCTTGAACAAGACCTGACCAACTTACTCGACCACACATACCGAGGCTTCTTTTTGCGAGACATCCAGTCGAACATACTACTCCATAGTCCCTCCAATTCGTGAGATTGTCGGAAGGCTAGAAGGTAGAGCATCTTTCATGCCGAAGGCACGGAGCTCAATTACATCATCGCCTCTGGCGGGAGCAACTCGACTTGGAATGGTCGGTTGACCGGTCGAACCTGAGGGCTTCGCAAGCCTTGCGGATCGGGACCAGCCACTCACCGCGAAACCTCGTCGACCAATTGCGCTTGCGGCCAGGCTTCATAGCTTTCGGCGGATCAGATCCTCCAGCATCTCCTTCTCGAGGGACAAATCCGCCACCAGCTTCTTCAGCTTGGCGTTCTCGTCCTCGAGCTGTTTCAGCCGGCGCATTCGGCGGGCAGTAGCCCGTCGTCCTTGTTCTTCCACTTGAAATAGGTTGCCTGGCTGATCCCGGGCGTGCGGCAGATGTCGGCAACCGGGACACCGTCATTATCCAGCGTCAGGATAAGCATATCCAGGGCGTCCGACATATTCGAGACCTTCATCGTCGTCCGTTCCTCCCAGTCCACTGGATTCGGCAGCTAATAAGCTCTTAGCTCATATTTGCTGTCAATGGACTGGGTCAAGCGGAGCCACTTCCGGTTGAGCGCCCGGACGCTGGGCTTGGAGGGTGCCCAGGGGTAGGAGGCAGGGCCAAAGACGACGGTTGATCAAGCTCTCATGCGCGGGTTGGCTACCGCATGACCGTGGTTTCGTCCGGGGGCCGCCTCGGTCTAGGGGCGAGCGTCGGCAATGGGCCCGCGCAGCAGCGTGTGGCTTGTTGAGGTAAGTGGCTCGATGATGGTGCTTGATCCCACCCCGGTGGATTGGCCGAAATGCGGCGGACTGACGGCACAACGAATATATCGCGCGATAGCGGCGCACGTTTTCCATAACGGTCGGTCCGCTCATGTGAGGAGAAACTCGATGGCGCCGAATTCAGGAAGGCGAGTATATCCGGCGAATCCATGGCGATGCGCGTAGTACCGGTCATCAGTCGTGCTCGTTCTCATTTCATCGGCCTCGGGATAAATTGCTGGTGCGCTGAAACAAGAGACCTTCCATTTGTATCGGCGAGGTCGCGGCGGCTGCCGCCGATTGAGTGTTCCGCGTTGATGGTAAGCCTAGCTGTTGGCATGCTGACAGCTCAGCATCAAGACGTCACCATTCCGATCCGCTCCCGCATGGGCTCGTTCGAGATAGCGCCGCGAAGTGCGGGCCGTCCGCCTGCGGTGCTGGGTTGGCGCCGCCGGTCTCCGTCTTACCTTCAAGGGCGAGGGACAGTTTGAAGTTATTGCGCAGCATTGGGTTTGCGGGTTCAGCTGCGAGAGCTTGGCGGTAGAGTTCTTGGGCCTCCCGATGTCGGCCCTCGTGATCGAGAACAACTGCTTTGGCATTCAATGCGCGCAGGTCGCCAGGGGCTGCCAATAAGATCCCGTCGAGCACCTCAAGCGCATCATTCGGGCATTTGCGTTCCAGCAAAGCCCGCGCAAGAGGAATCGCGGCATCAACATCGTCCGGTCGTTGCTTCAGCGCATCGCGCAAAGCCCTCTCGTCAGCATCCCGACCGAGGGCGAGAGCGATGCGCTCGCGCATAGCTGGATCGACCTCCTTGGCCCCGACCAGCTCTGCTGCAGACGTCGGCTGCTGTGAAAAGCCCGACTTGTGCGAGTTGACGCAACCTGCGAGCAGCACGGTGGCAAGCATGGGGAGAATTGCCGAGCACGAATGGCGACGAAAGTTAGGCCAGCGCCGCAGAAAGTTAATCTTACATAAATTCATAAGTGACCTCACGACCCCAGATCTGTGCTCGTCAGCCGGCCGCAGGAAGGAGGTCACGATACCCGCCTGTAGGAGTCTTGTCCTTCCCAGGCGCAAGTTTGACGGAGCCAATCGGCTGGACGGTGAAATCCGAGGCGAGATCCTGATAGGAGAGAACAGGTAGGTCTATTCCATTGCGGGTGAGGAAGCCGCGGACGAAGCGCCGGATATCCATCGAGCCCAGGATAACTGGCTGGTTCTGACTACGTGCGATGCTCGAATGGATCTGGCGAAATTGTGAAAGCAGCATCTCGCTTTGCCGATCCTCCAAAACCAGGTAGGGACCGACAGCGGTCTCGCGCACCCCACTGCGCACGATATCCTCAGTCTCGCGCTCGACGATAAAAGCCGCCACAACACGATGGGCGTTGGCGTAGCGGTGACAGATCTGCCGCTTCAGAGCGGAGCGCACATATTCGGTGAGCAGTACGGCATTTTGTTCCCGTTCGCTCCATTCTGCAAGCGCCTCCAAAACCAAACGGGTGTTCCGGATCGGGATGCCCTCGTCCAGCAAGCGACGTAGGACATCGGCGATGCGAGGGATCGGTGTCGTGCGCAGCACCTCTTTCACCAGATCGGCATATTCCTGCTCCATCCGGCCAAGCAACTGACGCGTTTCCTGAATGCCCACCAGGCGCTGTGCATAGCGTGTCAACGTTGACTGGACGCGCAAGGCGATGATTTCGCTCGGACGGTGGTGCCCTATTCCGGCTGCTTTGAGAGCAGGCGCATGGACTTGTTCGATCCAGATCCGATTCGTGTCTGGGTCGTGCCAAAAGGGGATCCCGCTCAAATCGATGTTCGCCACGTCGTCATTAAGTAAGAGTTGTGCAGGGTCAATGGCGCCCTCTTCTACGGGCACTCCTTCGACATCCACCCGGAATTGCGATTGGGGCAGGTGCTTTGCACTTTGGGCGGGAATGCGTGGAATTGTGATGCCAAGATCAGCTGAAACCAGTCCCGAAACCCGAGCGACGCACTGCTCGAGTTCCCCTACGTCGATTGCCTGCATCAGGTTCGGCGCTAGCAACAGCGCAATTGGAAGTGCCTCCGCGGGCACGGCTTGCTTCTGACCCTGTGCGGAAGCGGGAGCCGAACCGGTGGGACCGGCGCCGGCTTTGGGAGCGGTCTTGCCCTCTTGCACGCCAACCTTGAGGAAGCTGGCGGCGGAGAAGAGCGCGGCCAGTATGACAAAGGGGAGCAAAGGGAAGCCAGGAACGAGCCCCATCACAAGCAAGACACAGGAGGCCAAGCGTAGGGCTTGTGTGCTGGCCGTAAGTTGGTTGACGATATCGGCGCCGAGATTGAGTTTGGAAGGACCGTTGACACGAGTAACAATGGTTGCTGCGGTAATTGACAGCAGCAGGGCCGGAATCTGCGAAATGAGCGCATCACCGATCGTCAGGATGGTGTATTGATGCATCGCCTCCTCGAGGGACATGCCCTTGGAGAGTGATCCGATCGTGATGCCGCCCAGCATGTTGATGCAGATGACTATAAGTCCGGCTATGGCGTCGCCCTTCACGAATTTCATAGCGCCGTCCATCGCGCCGTGCAGTTGGCTTTCTCGCTCCAGCGCGGCGCGCCGGCTGCGGGCTTCGTGCTGATCGATATGGCCGTTGCGCAGCTCCGCGTCGATCGCCATCTGCTTGCCCGGCAGCGCATCGAGCGTGAAGCGCGCCGATACCTCCGCCACCCGCTCGGCGCCCTTGGCGAGAACCATGAACTGCACCATGGTCACGATCAGGAATATGACAATGCCGACGGCGATGTTGCCGGATATGACGAAATCGCCGAACGTATGGATGATGCTGCCGGCATCGCCCTCGGCCAGGATCAGTCGCGTCGTTGCAACGGTAAGAGCGAGACGAAAGACGGTGGAGATCAGGATGACGCCCGGTAGGGACGAAAAGTCGAGCGGCGTGTTGAGATACAAGGCTACCATCAACAGCAATATGGCCAACCCTAGATTGAATCCGATCAACATATCGATCACGATGATCGGGATCGGCATGATCATCATTCCGATCGCTAGAAGAAGCATCAACGCGACCATCAAATCGGGGTGAGCCGGCGCGCGCGTGATGAGATTTCGTACAAAGTTGGCCATGAGAAGCCTTAATGTTGTTCGATTGCAGCTGTGCTGCCCCGCAACGAAACATAGCGTTTGAAGACGGCTTGCGCTTCGGTCATGCGGCCAGCGTGACGCAGCGCGTGGCTGCGCATCAGCATCAAGGGTAGACGCGAAGACGGCTCGTCATCCAGCTTGTCAAGCTTGTCCAATACCGACAATGCTTCGTCACCGCGACGCTCCGAGATGAGAGCGTAGGCCAGGAGACGGAGCAGGCCGATATCGTGGGACTGTTCGTGAGCGACCAGCCGCAACAGAGCCAGGCTTTTGGCGCCCTGTCCGCACGCAAGGTAGACGTAAGAATGCACGCAGAGCAGATCTCGTTCCGGCCCGGAGATCAGCTCGACAGCAACGGCTTCGGAACCACGCTGTGTAGACGTGAAGTGTTGCACTTTGTCTGGCCCGGCCATCGCTAGCCTTTGATCAAGCCGTTGTGACTCTGCCGGAGCAGGATTAATCGCTGCAGCTCCAGTTGCAGAAGCGCGGCCCCTTCACGTGACACCAAATCGTCTGGCGCGGCTGATAGCGTATCAGCCAAACGCTCGAGAAGAAGGCCGTGTTGCTCTGGACGCAGAACAGAATGACGTAAGCGCGGTGTCACGAAGGTGAGCAGACTATGCACGAGATTTGGCTCATTAAGCCAAGCGAGTTCCGAACCTGGCTCGATCTGACCTGGCGGGGCGCGCGCCTCGTCGAGATTGACGCGCGAAACTGCATCGATCGAACTGAGCTTGAGCGCGCTCTCGATCGTGGCGTCCACCAACGGATCCAGCACGTCGCTGTGACGAGAAATTGAGGTGTGGCTCTTATTATCATTGCCACGCGTCCGATCAATCCCGATGGACTTGCCTCGAGAACTAACGGGCGTGATGGCAGATGCATGATGATCGACGTTTGGCTCCTGAAAAGAGGTGCCAGGCATGACGGGATTCGGGGGCAGCCTAGTCATGGTACTTTGCTTCCTTACCTGCGGCCTAAAACGCTAATAGGGTAGGGTGGCAAGCCGACCATCCCGGCTCAGCAAAACACGCCCTTCCTCAATCCCGCAGACGGTCCATCCATTGCCCAAGAGCGCGCCGACAAAATACTTTTGACCAGCAACGACAATATAGGGTTCGCTCCCGCGCCAAACAGCTTGGACCTCAATTGCTGGGGGCATCTTCTCAACCTTGATGGCGACCGCATTGACAAGCGTATAAGCGCCATTGCTATTTTGATCAAACCGCTGCTGGACGTCTCGCCATGTGGCGAGCGAGGCGGGCGTAACGGTGCCGTCGGCGGTGACAACGCCCGCCCCAGAGCCGACCTTGATGCCGACAAGGCCCGCTCTGTCAACTTCCTCTTGCAGCCGCTCGGCAGCTGCATTGGTGGCCAACGCATCAGTAGCGTTGAGCGCCAGCGTGGGTGCAATGGTCGTAGCAGGGGACGACCGACTTGACGCCACGGTGGTGTCGGCCTGGACAAAACTGGATGAGACTGCGCCAACCGCGGCAGAGCTGATCAGGACAAAAGTGAGAACGGCGAGCGATATACGCCGGCGGTCGATGGAGCCAGCTTGTTTGTAGTCCTCCATCGTCCAGCGAATGGACATCACCCCGGCATGCAACACGACAGGAAGAGGGACAACAATGGGCTCATTCGCTAAAACAGTCTCGTGCCCCTCGATCCTGACGTCCCTCGCGAGGGCCTCGATCTCGATTGAATTGGAATGCGGGGTGACACGGAGATGCTGCGGTTCAAGGCCTTGTTCGACGAAGATTAGGTCTGCATCGAGGCTGCTGCCAATCAGACACGATCCGATCCCCACTTTACTTGTCAGCCCAGAATAACCCCCCGACAGCACTTCGAAATGCAGGAACTTTGGTTCACTCACGGTCAGCTTCCTGAACAGCGAACGGGACCGTACGGCAAAACCGTACGGCCCGTTGCGACTTCACAGACTAAGCAGCCAGGGAAGTGGGGCGGCGATGTCGCCCCTCATCCCTTACTGCACCCGCTCATCGGCCGCTTTTTTGACAGTCGACAGCTCGGTCGAGACGACGCGAAGTTCCACATCCCTCTCAGCAGCCTTTGTGCTGGTCAAAGTCAGAGCGGCGATTTGCCGTTGGAATGCAGCCTCTCCAGCAGCTTCAGCAGCCGCGGAACCTGCTGCAGCAGCAGCGGTGCCAGCTGCCCCACCTGCAGTTGAGGTATGAGACGCACCAACATTCTTAGACATACTATTCTCCTGTGTGCTCAATTTCGCCGCCACATGCGGCTCCTATTTCCTAACGTCGCAACATGCGGGCGTCAGGAATCCTCCTCTGTCTCGGCCATGACATCGTCGAAATGGCTCATTGCACTATTCGCAAATTGGAGAGCAACGGCTCCCAAAGCGACGTTGAACGCTTGCTGCATAGCGGCTTCATGCGAGTTACCGCCCGGAGTGGACGCGCCGCCGTTTGCGGGAATGTTTGCATCAGGCGATCGGCCATGATCCTCGCGCTCGCCAGGCTTGTGAGATCCATTTTTGCCGCCGCTGTTGCCGCCACCCGCATGGAGGTCAGCATCACCGTGCCTAGCGGCGCTAGAACTCGTAACGCGCATCGGGTTCTCCTATGTCAATGCGATGTGTCAATGGAGGCAGTATCCACCTTCCACTCTGCAAGTATTAGCTTTCGACAAGCTGACGAGTCGTAGAAACAATGAGCCGATGGCGGATCGTCATTGAACTTTTTCACCAGCAGACCGCATTTGAAAGGTTCCCGGCGAAAGCGGGAGATTAGATGGTTAAGACAAACAATTGTTTGTGGAGCTTGATCGGGTGAGCACGTTGCTCATCGCTTCGAAAGCGTTCAATTGCTGAAATACCAAAGCCGGAACTAAGAAAGTCGCTTTGGGCTCGACGTGTTGCAATCTCGGGCTTCTTGCGATGCCTCCGAGCTCTTTCGACAATTTGCTTCCGGTCGGGTAATACGGCGCGGAGCTTGAACTCGTCGGGAGCGAGGCCGAAAGCCAGAGTGACTGCCGATTCGCGCCCAGAGCGGTCCATCGGACCTGGCGGGCCCATGGCAGATCCGTCAATCGCGGCCCACTTTCACGGAGACCGAGCAGGAGCCTGTTGCTCGAGAAAGAGCCCTTTGGCTCCTACCGCTCTGGACCAATAGACCAATGTGCTCTCGATCCTTGCGCAACCGGCAGGCTCGGCGGCTGTCGCCGGTCTGTCGGGTATTGTTACTGCATCGCGGTGTTGACAGGCGCCGCATGCAGTCAATGGAACTTCACAGCGGTAGACTGGGGTTTGAGGTCGGAGTCGAACGACCGAGTGCGGCCAACATCGTTTGTGCGCAATGAAGAGCCGAAATAAGTTCCTCGGATTCGGGGCAGTCTCAAGAATGCTGGTGGAGCTTGCGCGACCTACTGCTCGGCAGAGAGGCCCAACCGCGCGGAGGTCGCGCAAGCTCAGTTTCCAGCGTGATCCTGAGAGGAACGCGTCGCTCCTCCTAGGCGTCAGCACCTGCAGCTTGTAAGCGCTCGGACTCGATGCGGGCCTTCAGGTTATTCAAATAATCCTCCGCGTAGGACTCGGCCACCGAAACCGGCAGGTTGATGCCGGCCGTCGCTGCTTCTTGAATTGCCTGCTTCACCAAGCCTTCTCGCATTGCTAATTTGATCTCAGGACCGGCGATGCAACCCACCGCCTGTGCCGCAAGACTCAGCCCGCCTTCTTCCAGCGCTTGCTTTAGGTTGCCGCCACTGATGGCAGTGTGAAGAAGATTTGCAGCTTGCGCCTCGGCTTCGAGCACCATTGACGCCAGATCGGCCAATTCACCCAAACCTGGAATGAAGCCAAGCACACCGACTGCTGTCGCGGCCCAGTCCAATACTTTAGAGCCAACTTTGAGCACGTCATTAAGTGCGTGCATGAAGGCGCCTCCGTTCTTTTTGGGAGACTTGATGTCGGGTTGGTCTGCCACGCCCATCGTCATGTCCGCGACCGCGTCCTGCTCGGCAGGCGTTCGGACGGCATGCGTCTTCACTTGGTGGACGGTGCGGTTCGCACCCGACATGTTGTTGAAGAACTGGTTGAAGTCGCTGTTGCTGATGTTGCCGGAATCGACCGTATGCCCGCCGCCGAAGTCGAAGAACTTATGGTGCGTTTTGTAGCCCGTAATCGCGTTGTTCATCAACCCGAACAACACAGGATCGGAGAGCAGCTGGGAGGCCGCCTTTCGCACCTCAGGCGTGAGGCTCTTATCATCGACCATGCTCGCCAGCTTTTGCCGGGTCAGATCGCCGTTCCCGAAGAACGCGCTTTGCCTTTTATTGATCGTATTGAGCGTATCGAGCTCGGCGTGCGTGAGACTCATCGATGATGAAGCAATCTGCAGGAAGTCCTCTTTGTGGACCTTGTCTATCGAGCCACCATACAACTGCTTCCATTCATCCGGGTGATTGAGGAAGTATTGAGCGGCCGCGAGGACCTGTGGCGGGCATTTGCCGGTTTCGGCTTCGCCATCGACGATCCGCTTGAAATCCGCAAGGCTCAGGTTCTTAGGCAGGTTGTCGGAATACCGATAGAGCTCGCGCAATGCATCGGTCTGGGTCATAACCGATGGCTCGCCATTGCCGGTGCCGTCGGAAGGGATGTAGTTTTGCGTATAGCTCTTTGCCCGCTGCTCCTGGAACGCACCAACCTGAGGGTGGTGATCGGAGAAGCCGGAGAGATCACCTGCTTTAATCTTCCCGCCGCAGCAGCCGTCACCTTGCGAGCCTATCGCATAGAAGAGCTCTGGGTCCTGTTGCAGAGCCTCGATCGCGGCTTTTAGATCCGGTGGTGTGGAGGGATCGTTGGCCAACTCTCCAAGAGATTTCCAATCCAGCGGGCATTTGTCTTTGTGTCGGTTCAGCACCGACACAATCTGCAGCTCGGCGTCAGTCAACGTGCCGCTGTTCCACGTGATCCTGGAGCTTTGTACGGGTGCCTCTGCAATCTTCGGTGCGCTCGCAGCGGAGGAGGACTCCATGGAGGATGGCTCTGGCGCCTGCTGACATGCGTCCAGTGCGGCCTTGATCTCCGGCGGGAGGATGTTCCGCACCTCCTGCGAGAGTTCCTCCGTCAGCTGCTTCGCTGAGTCTGCAGCCGCCGGATCCTGCGGTGTGGAATGGTCATCGACCTTGTCTTTCAACGAGAAACTAGCCAGCATCGCCTCGAAATTTGAAAGATCCCGCGCCGATGAGGGCTCCGGCGCCAACCCGGACAAAGTGGAGCTGGCGGTTAGCGACAGGTTGTTGACTGACATTATACGTCCTCTGATTTGAGATCGCACCACAAGCCGGTCATGTGGCGCAGCCCGAGAATCGCGACGAACAACGAGCAATAAATATTGATAGGATTTGATGGCTCCTACCACTTGCTTCCGATTGCTCAGTGCGCCCCAGCGCTCAGTTCCGCTACAATCTATAGGCACATCGCCGTCTAGATATTCACGCCGTATGGTAGGTTCGATTAGCTTTCCAAAAGCTGACGGCACTCAGAGGTTTCATAACGAGGCGCGAAATGAAAGTGTGAAAGGCGATGATGGTTCTTGATATCGGAATCGGCTTGCCTGTTTGGTTTCGATCGCTCACCTCCACGCCAACTAGCTCAAATCAATGCATCCGAGTCTGCCGCTCTGCGAATGGTCCCGTGCGCTGATTCCTGCAACAACGTCGCAGGTCTCGCAGCATCTGATGGTGAAATCACTCACACTTAGCGACCTCGCGCCTGTCCAACGAGAGTGTTGGCGCCTGCCCCGATGAGCCCAGAATGATCGTATGAGATTGACTGGCGTGGATGCTCGAAAGAGTCCCGCGGTATTGTGCGGACCATGTTGCCCCGAGCGGATCGAAGCTCAGCTGCGCCTGGCATTCTTTATGTCATCGTGCTTATCCGCTTGGCGAGTGTTAGGATGGGTTGAGACGAATAAAACCTTCTTCTTGCCATTCCACCCTGCGAGGCACACCCAGGTTGGAGGACGTGGTTGTCCGGGCAGCCCTAGTCGGTATGAGGTCGCGGCCTCTTAGCAGTTCGATCTGAGCAGGCGTAGCGGTTTGGCCTGTGAAGACCCACTCGTCCCTGGCGCGACGGCCGTTCGCCATGGCAGCCTCCTCAAGTTCCGGCGGAGCAACCCCTGCGGGCAACGCGAGCTCCGCTGGAGACCGCCCAGCGTGAGGTGACCCGGATCTTGCCAAACAAGGCATTGCCGAAATCGGAGGCGCCCACGCGGTGCTGAGCGATCGGCTGTTGCGAACTGGTCCGCTCGCCGCCGCTCAATGATGGCTCGACAACCGATGATCTGCCTCCGAGGTCCTGCCAAATTCGTCCCGGCTGTATTCGGATAATTTTATGCAATGCGGCTCTCTCGGACTGGCGGGCGACGAGGACGAGTGGGACGCTGGGCTGTTGTCCGCCGGGCTTAGCGCGTTGAAGTCCATCCTGTTCCTCCCTTTGGACAACGGAAGGACTTTCATTCTTATGCGACGAACCTCATTTACATAGCAGAGTTCGTCGAGTTGTTCAAAAGCTCGCACGAGGCGTTAAAGCGGCAAAGCACGGTCACCGATGCTGCTGGCCAGGACTCTGGTTCGCATCCGTGGCTCCGGCCGGAACGCTTATTGCGCCGCCGTGCGGCATCGGCCATCTACATATCCGCGCGCTGACAATGGCAGCAGTCGCTTTCGAAAAGCTGACAGAGGGCATAAACAGACGCATTGCACTTCTTCGTAGGCGATCTGTTGTCATCAGGTCATTTCTTACCTGCATCGGGTATGTGGACCATGCCATCTTGATGTGGTGCCTCCGGCGAAGGAGCGTCATTCGGTCGTCCTTCGCGAACGACCACGCTGGAGGATCCCCGAAACAGCATCAAAACCGACTCGTGCGGTGGCTTTTCGTCACCGCTCGAGTTTCGCCGTGCCTGTGCCTCCGCCGCAAGTCCTTTGAGTGTTTGCTCCACAAGCGCGACAAAACGGGGTGGACCAGAGGCGAAGACGAGGCCATCTCCCGGTACGGCTCTTACGATGTAACGCTCGTCGGAGATTTTGAGCGCATCGAGCGCCGCCTTGAACGCATCAAAGCTGATTGGACTTAAGACCAAAATGCGGCTTTGCGCCTCATGCGCGTCGGATACATAGAGCACCAGCCCATCGTAATACCATTGAAGATTGTGGAGATTGATCAACCGTTCGAGGAACTCTCGCGGTGGGAGATCGGACATTCGCCCGCGAATCCGCCCCTTCACCCCGGTGCTGACATTGACTCTGATATTTAGGTTGTTGCCGAATTCCTGCAGTGCGGCCGCGAGGTCCTGATCCAAAACCGTGTAACTATAAGGCGTCGACGGCAGCGCCAGGGGAGCGCCGAGCGCCTCGACGGCGGCCAAGCAAATGAAAACACCAGCATGGACAAGTTTCTTCAAGATGTGCCGCCTTGTAGATGGAATGAGCATTCCTGCTATTTTTACGACTTGAGAACAAGCACTGGAATTCGTCCCAAAATTTGGAAGCCGCGGCCTCGTCGAAAATTGGAAGCTGACCGTGATCATTAGATGACAGCTGCTCGTCAGTTTTTGGTCAGCTTGTTTCTCTAAGGTGCCGGCCCGTTCGTGTGAACTGATGGCTCACCTCACTACATGACAGAAATGATTTCCTCCATGTTGTTTGGCATTACGTCGACCCCTGGCAACTACGTCGAGTGTGCCTCCAACGGCTGTTCGCCGGCACCCGCCCAGTTTGATGAGAGTCTTGCGCAGGCGGCCTCGAACCAAGGTGCCGCCGCTTCTGTAACCGATCGCGCGCCACCTCCATTGCTGCCGGAAGTGCAGCGTGCAGTCATGTCGCCTAGCCCGCTCGGCGATCGTGTCCTTCAGAGCATTTCTGCTATCCATCAGGGCAGACCATTTCCGTCGGGTGCAGGAGAGCCTGACCCTACCAAGGATCTCCAGCTTGGGCCGGCAGCGCAACCGGTCTTGCGTGTACAGCAAGTCGAGGTACATCCAGCGGGCCAACCGGAAGGTGTGGATTCCTTCGATTCGGCGCTGGCGAATCTGCGGGATGTTTACAACGGCGTCATCCAAGTTTCGCTCCTCTCGAAGGGGACAGGTGCTGCCAGTTCATCTCTGAACAAGCTTCTATCGGCGGGCTGAGCGGGCCGTTGGTTGTCTTTACGAAAGACAAGATCGGTAACGGCCGTCCCGCAAGAAGGCGGCTTCATGCTCTCGTCCTGTTGCCGCTTTTGCTGACCCTCGCCGGTTGCAAAGCTGATCTGTATACCAAAGTTCAAGAGCGCGAAGCCAACGAGATGCTCGGGCTGCTCCTAAGCAAGGGCGTCGATGCCATCCGTGTTGTCGGTAAGGATGGAACCAGCACAATTCAGGTGGAAGAAAAGCAGCTCGCCTACTCAATCCAGCTTCTGAATGACCAGGGCTTGCCGCGCCAACCCTTCAAGAGCCTTGGTGAGGTGTTCAAGGGGGCGGGCCTCGTTGCCTCTCCGGTTGAGGAGCGAGCCCGCTACGTCTATGCTCTCAGTGAAGAATTGTCGCGCACGATCAACGATATCGATGGGGTTCTCTCCGCTCGTGTTCATGTCGTTCTGCCGAAGAATGATCTTTTGCGACAGGATGCAACCCCGTCTTCGGCGTCGGTGTTCATTCGATACGCCTCGAACGCGAAGCTCTCAGCCTTGCTGCCGCAGATCAAGATGCTCGTCGCGAACAGCATCGAAGGTCTATCATACGACAAGGTGGCGGTCGTGTTCGTACCGGTTGAGCGGGCTCAGCATGAGGTCTCCGTTGTGCCAGCGGCAGCTTCCACCGAACCAACCAAGTTCATTGCAACCCACATTGCGATCGGTGCAGGAGGTGGGCTCGCCGCGTTGGGCATGCTATCTTACGTGCTGCTGAGCACACGTGGGCGACAGCTTCGTCAATCCTGGCTCAAAGTGACAAGTTTCGGCAGAGATGCCAGCAAGCCAGCGGTCCACTCCGCCGGCAAAAAGCTCTCCTCCGATCCGAAATAGCGGCAGCAGGTCCGTATCGATGGCATCCACTAACCCGAGTTATTCACTCAACCCGCATTCCGATCGCCTGCGCGAGCTTGCGGCTTTGATCCATCCTAGCCGGTTTGCCGGCCATCTTGATGAGCTCCTGTCGGCCACCACAGTGCTGCAGTTGCAGAGGTCTCCGAGACTGCAGCAAAGACTGGTCGAATTGCTGCTAGGTAGTGAGCTGGTTTCGAATGGAACCGACTGGGGTAGGGACGTTCTGCTCGGGCATGATCCGCGTCGGGCGGCGCTGCTCGCTGGCAGTATCTGGCATGCCCGTTCGGTGCTGAAGCTTGTGTCAAGGCATGATGTAGCGATTCTGATTGAAATTATTGGTGCCGAATCACATGCTTTCGCAATCCGAAACTTATCCAGCGCCGTCGCAACCACATCGATTGACGATCCGCAGAAGCTAGCGAGCCAGATTGAACATGACGGATTTGCCTGCCTTGGCGCTTGGCTGAAGGACGCATCAGAGCTTGACCGTGTGCGCGTTCTTTTCCGCTTACCTGTGGGGACCACCGCCGACTCTCCAGCAGCCGAACACCACAACTCAGCGGCTCAGTTACTGTCTTTGGTGGTGGCCCACTTGGCCACGGAGGAGCCAGCGGCATGACGGCCAATGAAACAGTCTTGCCATATAGCCCGCGGATACGGCCGCTCGGTCCGCTCATACCAGCCGCGGAACTTAGCATCTGGTACGACGCGGTGCAGACGCGCGCGCTAGCCGAGCGCTACCTGCGGCAGGTTCGCAGTTGGGCAAGGAAGGCCTATCAGCAGGAGCGGGAGCGCGGGCACTGCGAGGGTCTAAGGTCAGGCTCGGACGAAATGGCACAGCTGATTGCCCGAGCTGCTTCCGACGTGGCCGCGCGAAAAGCCGTTCTGCACCAGGAGTTACCTCAGCTCGTCATTGAGATATTGACCGATTTGTTGGGCTCCTTTGATCCGGGTGAGGTGTTAGTAAGGACCGTTCGTCACGCTGTCGAGAAAAGATATGGCAGCGCAGAAGTATGCCTTCACGTGTCTCCTGTGAACGCTGATGCACTAAGACATGAATTCCTGGCGTTCGATGGAACGAATGGCCGGCCGAAAGTCAGAATTGATCCGGACCCTGCCGTGAGGCCGGACCAGTGCGTTCTGTGGAGTGAGTTCGGCAGTGTCGATTTAGGACTCGCCGCGCAGCTCCGCACATTGCGTCTCGGCCTTAATCGATCTTCTCAGGAAAGCTATCCGTGACGACGCAACAATCAGGCCATAATCAAGCCGGCGGAGAAGGAGATGTGCATGCGGCGATAGCATCTCTGAGATTCGCAGCAAAGGATGTCGATACGCGTGCCGTGCGGGGACGGATCACGCGTGCGATCGGCACCTTGCTCCATGCCGTGTTGCCAGGGGCCCGTGTTGGAGAACTTTGCCTATTGCAGGATCACGCTTCCGGATGGTCACTTGAGGCGGAAGTCATCGGTTTGCTGCCGGACGGGGTGTTGCTGACGCCCATTGGCGATATGGTAGGCTTGTCCCACCGCGCGGAAGTGCTCCCGACCGGGCGCATGCAGGAAGTGTCAGTCGGGCCCGACCTGCTCGGTCGCGTGATCGATAGCTTCGGCCGTCCACTCGATGGTAAGGGGCCGATAAGGACGGTTCACACTTGTCCGCTCCGCGGCAAGGCGCCCAACCCGATGAGGCGGCGTGGCATCGAGCAGCCGTTTCCGCTCGGCGTTCGCGTTCTGGATGGACTTCTGACGTGTGGCGAAGGTCAGCGGATCGGAATCTATGGAGATGCCGGTTGCGGTAAGTCGACGCTGATGTCGCAAATTGTAAAAGGTGCGGCCGCCGACGTCACCGTGGTTGCGCTCATAGGGGAGCGTGGACGCGAGGTGCGTGAATTCATCGAACGTCATATTGGAGATGCCCTCGCTCGCACGATCGTTGTCGTTGAGACGTCCGACCGATCGCCAATGGAGCGCGCGCAATGCGCTCATATGGCGACCGCACTCGCCGAGTATTTTCGTGATCAAGGGCTGCAGGTCGTTCTGATGATGGATTCGCTGACGCGCTTTAGCCGTGCGATGCGCGAAATCGGCCTTGCCGCCGGAGAACCTCCCACCCGGCGCGGCTTTCCTCCTTCCGTCTTTGCGCTGCTTCCTGGTCTGTTGGAGCGAGCCGGTATGGGCGAGCGGGGCTCGATCACGGCATTCTATACCGTGCTTGTCGAAGGTGACGGCACGGGCGATCCGATCGCCGAAGAGTCGCGCGGCATTCTCGATGGTCATATCATTCTTTCGCGCGCGCTGGCCTCGCGAGAGCATTTTCCGGCCATCGACGTGCTGTCGAGCCGAAGTCGCGTCATGGATGCGGTCGCCTCTGGTCTACATCGCAAGGCGGCATCCGCATTCCGCGATCTGCTCTCGCGCTACAATGAGGCTGAGTTCCTGATCAAGGTCGGTGAATACAAGCCGGGTAACGATCCTCTGACCGATCGGGCAATCGAGTCAATTGAGGAACTGCGCGCATTCTTGCGCCAGGGACAGGACGAGCCGTCTAGCTTTGAGGAGACCGTTTCATGGATGTCGCGTCTGACGGCCTGAATCTCGCGCAAGCGTCAAAATTGCGGCTGGTTAAAGACATGAGAGAGCGAAGCGCGCTTCGTGAATTGTCGAACATGGAAGCCAGGCGCCAAATTGCGGTCGCAGCGCTGCAGCGAGCGTCCGAAATTCTTAAAGGCGCGGACAATCGTCGCGCCAAGGCCGAAGCTGAACTTTATCAGGAGCTGGCGTCGCTCGAGATGATGTCCGTGACGGAGCTCGATCGTCGCTGTCAACTCGTCCTTGGGCGACTGGCAGCAGAGATCGAATCGGCACGCCTAGCGCGTGAGCAGGCGCGCGTCGCGCATGAGCAGGCCCAGCGGGCGGTAAATGAGGCGCGGACCATATGGGCCGAGCGTTCGGCGGCGAGCCAGAAATGGCAGGAGATTGAAGGCGATGTCCAGCGCACTACCGCTGCCCGTTCGGAGTTTGCAGCCGAAATCGATGCCGACGATGAGGTTTTGCTCCGATATCAGGGTGGTTCGCGCAGCCAGACGGTCGATGGATCGAATTAATGGCTGGTTCTGTTATCACGTTCCGAGCTGCGCCCGCGGAACCGATCGATAAATGCCATGGGTGAACCCGCACTATTTCAGCCAGCGGCAAAGCTGTCGCATGAAGTGGTCTCCTGGCTCAACGAGACCGCCGCACCGCGCACGGTTCTGCAGAGCCGCATTGGCGATAAGCCGCTATCGATCCGTATGAGCCGGCTTGTTTGGCAGGCCGAGCCATATGCCACGTCGGTGCTCGACTGCGTATTTTGCGCCGAAGGCGAGACCGCTGTGTTGTCCTTGCCCCGCCTTCTCGTCGAGGCACTTATTTCAACGGCCCAGTATGGCCTTACTTTACCTTCCGACCCAACCCGCTCGCTCCTTCTCGAACTTGCATTGGAACCGTGGCTCGCTGCATTAGAGATCGTGCTCGCGCGGAATTTGCAGCTGATCCGGGTCGAAGACGCAACGGCCAACGACCCCTATTTGGAGTTCGACGTTACTTTCGGGCCGCTGGCGGCCAAGGCTCGCCTGTTCTTGTTCGCGCCTCTTGACGGTCTGGTTCCGTCTGCGTTTCGTGTCTTAGGCGAGTTGATCGGCCAATCACCGCGAGAGTTAGGTGAGATTTCTTCGGAATTGCCGGTCGTAATTGCGGGAGAGATCGGCTCGCTGCGCGCGCCCATCAAGCTTCTTCGCCAAGCACAGCCCGGCGACGCACTGCTGCCCGAGGTCATTCCCTTTGCCCATGGCCAGCTCATCCTCGCCGCGGACAAGTTGTGGGCGCCGGCGCAGGTCGCGGGCGACAGACTTATCCTTCGGGGACCATTCCGCCTGCAGTCCCATCCTCTAAGGTATGCAAATATGACGATAAGCCCCCAAGCTGAACAAGCAATCTCGCCCTCAGAAGCCGACATCGACAGTGTTGAAATCACGCTTGTGTTCGAATGCGGCCGCTGGCCCATCCCGCTGGGTACGTTGAGGAGCATCAACGAGGGGCACGTGTTCGAGCTTGGCCGCCAGGTGGACGGTCCGGTCGACATTGTTGCCAATGGTCAATTGATCGGCCGCGGCGACATCGTACGTGTCGGTGAAGCGTTGGGCATCCGGTTACTTAGCAAGTTGGCGGTCAATGGTTGACATTCAACCGAGCATCCTTGCGCTTGTTGCGGCGACCGCCGGTCTTGGCCTGCTGGCGTTCGCAGTTGTTACAACAACGGCCTTCATCAAGGTTTCCGTCGTTCTCTTCCTGATCCGCAACGCGCTCGGCACTCAGTCCATACCACCGAACATCGTTCTGTATGGTGCTGCATTGATCCTTACCGTGTTCATAGGCGCCCCAGTATTCGAGCAAACCTACAACCGCGTGACCGATACGCAACTTCGTTACCAAACCGCCGATGACTGGTTGACCGCCGCCAAGGAAGGCAGCGAGCCGCTGCGCGCCCATCTCAAAAAGTTTACCACTGAGGAGCAGCGCACGTTCTTCCTCTCGTCGACGGAACATATCTGGTCGGAGGAGATGCGCGCCAACGCAACAGCCGATGATTTTGCGATCCTCGTGCCGTCTTTTTTGATATCGGAGCTTAAGCGTGCGTTTGAAATCGGTTTCCTTCTCTATCTTCCGTTCATCACGATCGACCTGATTGTGACGACAATTCTGATGGCCATGGGCATGTCAATGGTATCACCGACAATGATATCCATTCCTTTCAAGCTCTTTCTGTTCGTCACAATTGACGGCTGGTCGCGGCTCATGCACGGATTGGTCTTAAGCTACGCATCCCCGGGGGGCTGAGATGGACGAGGCCAGCATCCTCACCCACCTGAGCCGATCATTGGTCCTGTTCATGATCTGGGTTCTACCGCCGCTCCTGGCAGCCCTCGTGGCCGGATTGGGTATTGGCATCGTGCAGGCAGCAACCCAGCTCCAGGACCAAACCTTGCCGCTTACCGTGAAGCTCCTCGTGGTCGTCGCCGTGCTCGTTCTGTTTGCTCCGGTGCTGAGCGCGCCGCTGATCGAGCAAGCCCAGCATATCTTCACTGAGTTCCCCGCGCTCACAGCGAGGTATTAGTGCGCGCGGAACGCAAGCCTGTCTAAGTTTCAGCTATAGCGTCGCCTTTGTTGGCCTTCGTTGCGAACCACAAAAGGTTGAGTTCGTCAGCTTATCGAAAGCTCGCCTCACCATTATGGGACGGATAAACATCCGAACTGTCCTGTTCGGCTCTATGAGCCTGCCGTATTCGGAGGAAGAATGACGGCTTTGGAATTTCTACCCGTTCGATTGAGGTTTGCTTACGATGTGAGGGAATTACTTGCTCAGACCTGGTCCTCGATGCACAGTCCGGCGAGTTGTCGACGCAAGTCAACGGGCAACGGCTTTGATTGCAAGCGGCCCCACGATTCTGGCATTCTGGTGAATGAGCCTGCGAATGAAGGTGCCGCTCGAGACCGATCTCCAAACCGCGCTGCGGCCGGTGAGAGCGGAAGAAGCGTGGCTTGTAGGCCGCCCGCGATTTCGCCGGTGCCCTCATCGAATGGTCATACCTCTGCCGGATGGCTGTAGTCATATGAATAGTTTGAAGCCGAATCATCTGCCTTGGGAGGCCTGTCGCTGTGCAACCGCAGGGACACGAGATCTGCAGGGTTCTTGACGTCTCAGATCATGGCGACGTGAGTGCGACGGTTGCATTGGCTGAAGGGACCACGAGCTGAACTCAAAATGGATGCCTTGTCGCCCCCCGAGACGCAAGCTCTGATTCAGACTGCTGTCGAGTTCGTCGTTGCGGCCAGTCTTGGCGCGGCCCGGGCCCTCGGCATTATGCTCGTTCTTCCGGTATTCACGCGACCGCACATTGGCGGGATTATCCGCGCAAGCGCGACGGTTGTGATTGGATTGCCTTGCTTGATGCAGATCAGGAACGGCTTGCAGACACTAGATCCGGGCACCCGTATGGTTGCGGTCTCGCTCCTCGGTTTGAAGGAGATATTTATCGGCCTGCTGTTCGGGTTTCTGCTTAGTATACCACTTTGGAGCATCCAGGCCGTTGGTGACATCATTGATACCCAGCGTGGCATCTCCAGCCAGGTGGACGATCCTGCGACACACAGTCAAACCGCCCCGATGGGGCTCTTTCTCGGGACTGCCGCGGTTACGATCTTCGTTGTATCAGGAGGTCTGCAGACCATGGTCAGATGCCTCTATGGAAGTTATCTGATCTGGCCCGTGTATCGGCTGCTACCGCCCCTGACCCACCACGGGGCAATGGAGTTTATTGGGCTTCTCGACCATATCATGCATGCGACCCTCGTGGTCGCCGGGCCCGTGCTGGCTCTGCTGCTTCTGATCGACGTATCCCTCATGCTGCTCGGGCGCTTTGCGCCGCAAATCAAGCTGAACGATCTCTCGCCGACCATTAAGAATGCCGCTTTTGGCATCATTATGGTCAGCTACGCCGTCTTCCTGATCGAATATATGGGAGCAGAGATCATTCGGTTCAACGGCGTGCTGGAGTGGCTCGAAACGTTCTTGAAATGAGCGACACGAGCGAAGAGAAAAACCTTCCACCAAGTCACAAGAAGCTGAGGGAGGCGCGTAAGAAAGGGCAGAGCCCGCGCAGCGCCGACTTTGTGACCGCGGCAGGCCTTTGCGCTGGTTTCGGCTGCCTGTGCTTCAGGGCTGGCGCGATCGAAGACGGATGGGACGAAGCCGTGCGGCTCATCGACAAGCTGCAGGAACAGCCCTTCAGCAATGCGGTCCGGCAGGCGTTGGTCGGATTGATGGACCTTTTTATAGGAGCCGCGGCCCCCATCCTAGGTGCGGCGGTGGTTGCGGCGATTCTGGCCGGTGTCTTGGCCGGCGGCGGGCTGACGATTTCGGTTGAGCCGCTTAAACCCAGCTTTGAGAAATTGGATCCCGTCAAAGGGCTGAAGCGGATTGTCTCCCGGCGGTCGGCTGTCGAGCTTGGAAAGTCTATCGTCAAAATTTTGGTTCTCGGCGCTACGCTCGTCTTGACTGTGCTCGCAAGTTGGAGGGCACTGGTATACTTGCCCGTTTGCGATTTGAGCTGCTTTGGTTTTGTCTTTAAAGAGCTCAAGGTGCTGGTCGCGATTGCTGCCGGCGCTCTTCTGACTGGCGGCTTGGCTGATCTTCTCATTCAGCGTTGGTTGTTCTTGCGCGACATGCGCATGACGCAGAGCGAATCCAAGCGCGAGTCCAAGGAACAGGATGGTAATCCGCAGATCAAGGGCGAACACCGCAGGCTCCGCCGGGAGTCGGCGAACGAGTCTCCGCTTGGCGTCCATCGGGCGACAGTGATAGTGACGGGGCGAGCGACGCTGATTGGGCTGCGCTACGTTCGGGGCGAGACCGGCGTCCCGGTATTGGTGTGCCGCGGTGAGGGCGAAACGGCTTCACAATTACTGGCGGAGGCGCGCGCCCAACGTCTGAGCATTGTCGAGGATCATGTGTTGGCGCGTCAGCTGATCCGAAAAGGTGCGATGGGCAAGGCCGTTCCGATGGAGTGTTTCGAGAGGGTTGCAAAGGCAGTCTTTGCCGCCGGCCTAGTTTAGCGTCGCACAAAACAGCGATGCGCTCAAATCTCTGGTCAACGACCCAACTGTCCCAAACCTGATCTGCAAGCTGCACGATCCCAAGAAAGGATCGAGCAAAGAGTCGAATCCTGGAGGCTCGTCGGCCGATTCCAAGACTGACATGGACAAGAATAGCCAACCGACGTTCATGCTGGTCGGGTCTGATGCGCCGCTTATTGGGTTTCTGGCACAACCCTGTTATGCGTTTCATCCTCCAAATTACTCCTGTTGCCCGCCGACGTGGCCCCACGCGCGGTGATGGGAAGCACTGCACGATCACCACTGGTCGGCATGACAGCGTCGTTGCCTAACAAGTCGCCAGGTTCATTGACCATGACCGCAAGGTTATTCCGGACTGAGCAGCCAAGGGTTGGATTGAACGAATTGTCGTTCACTGTAGGACCGACGATGGAGAGCGAGGGGCAGACCGGAGGATGGGCTTCGAAAGTGATCGCTTCGATCCTCACCCCGGAACGAGCCGGCAAATCCACACGAGAAGCGGACAGGCGGATGTTGTAGGTGGCAACGCCCATGGCGCGAGCCTCGTGGGCCACCTGTGCAATGAGTCTGGGTGGGCCGATGACACCCACATGGAGGGCATCCCGCCGGCCGCGACTGGTCGCTGCAATAAAGCTTCGCAGCCGATGCCGTTCGGGGCCACGGAGGCTCTGCAGGAACAGCACGCTACTCTTCTGCTCGACCTGGATCTCTTGGTCAGCCGGCGCGGGCTGGATCGAGGCAGTATTTGCGCAGCCCCCCAATGTTGCTCCAATAGCGATCGGGTAGCACAGATGTCGCAAAGTCATTTGGCGATCCTCATTCGATAATAAAGCCGGAGCTGCCGGTCAATCCTGGCGCGCTAGCGCGAGGCGCATCGCGCTCTCGCGGCGGCCGGGCAACCGTGTTCGTCAAAATCCGCCCCGCGTCTGAGGGCGGTGAGATGCGGTCGCTCGGCGCACTCATCCGGTTTGGATTCGGTCCGGGTCGCACGATATAGGGCGTGACAATAATGACCAACTCGGTTTCACGTTTTTGAAACGATGAGGAGCGAAAAAGCGCGCCCAGGATCGGCACGTCGCCGAGCCAGGGAAACTCGCCGATATCAGTGTTGAAGTTGCGCCTGATGAGGCCGCCGATTGCAAAGCTCTGACCGCTGGCGAGCTCGACCACGGTGCTCGCCCGCCGGGTCGAGAGGGCAGGGACCGCTATGCCATTGATCTTGACTTCGCCCTCGCTCGACAGTTCGCTGACTTCGGGCTTCACACGGACATTGATCTGATTATTGTTGAGAACCGTCGGAACGAACTCAAGGCTCACTCCGAACTGACGAAATTGGACGGAAACCTGCCGGTTGTCCTGCATCACCGGAATGGGGAATTCGCCCCCGGCGAGGAAGCTTGCGGCTTCGCCGGACATCGCCGTCAGGTTCGGCTCAGCCAGGATTGAGGCGAGGTGCTCGCTCGCGAGAGCGTCCAGAACAGCGCTCAAGTTGGTGTGGCCGGCGCTAAACCCAATCCCGATCGTGCCGCCGCCGCCGGCTGCGCCGGACCCTCCCCCTTTGCCGGTGACTAGGAAAGCGCCGTTTGGGCTCGAGGCGGTGAAGTTGATGTTGAGATCCTTGACGGCGGTGCGGGAGACCTCTGCCACCCGTACGCTGAGATTTACCTGTAATGAGCCGGCGACCTGGATCTTGTTGGCAACCAGCGCACCAGCCCCAAGAAAATGCTCAGTGACCTTCCTGGCGGTCTCGACAACCTCGGCATTAGGCGCCGTACCGCTAAGGATCGCGCCGCGCGGGGTATAGCTGACCTGAATCGGATAGTCGCCGACCTCGGCCTTCAGCGTGGCCCGCAGATCCTCGATCGGTTGGGTGACGACAACACGCAGCTCGGCGAGAGCCTCTCCGTTGTCGTTTAGGGCGAACAGGCTAGTCCGTCCCGACTTTTTGCCAAACACGAAGATCGTGGTGTTCGACGGCGCCTGATAATCCGCGATGGTCGGGTCGGCAATAAAAACGCTCGCAGCCGGTCCGGTCAGATGAACCGTCTTTCCCTGTGAGGAGGTAAGGTTGAGCGTGCCGGTGGTGCTGCCAGGCGCCGCACGCGGCGCTTCTCCTTTGCCATCTCGCTTTACCTGAGCTGCGGCAGCAAGTGGAAATAGCAGAGCGACTGCACACAGGGCGTAGCAGAGGCGGGGAAAAGCGGCAGAGTGCGAGCTGCTGGCGGCCACCGACGGCTCATCGGCGCCGGTGTCATTGTTAACGACGTTCAAGGGATTGTTGCTTTCAAGTGAGACTGCTAGGCAGCCGATGCTGCGCCGATGAGTTCAAGAGTGTAGCCGATACCGCGCGCGGTCTTGATCATGAGCGTTGCCCCCGCCTGGTTCAAATGCGCTCGTAAGCGGTAAATCCCGACTTCCAGCGCATTGGTCGAGACCTCGTCGTCAAATGCATACAAGCTTTCTTCGAGCGCTGTGCGGGGCACGGTACGGCCCGCGCGGTTGAGCAAATGTTCAAGAATGCACACTTCGCGGCGCGCAATTCTCAGTCTTCGTCCACCGACGGAGACTTGTCTTGCGATCGGATCGAAATGCAGATTCCCGAATGTCACCACCGGCGCCGTCATCTGCGTTGATCGTCGCAGAATAGCTCGCATGCGAGCAACGAGCTCGTCGATAGAAACGGGCTTGGGCAGAAAATCATCCGCTCCGGCGTTGAAGATCGCAATCCGCCGACTGAGATCATTGAGATTGCTCATCATCATAGTCGGCATTGATCGTCCTTCGCGCCGCAGCTGCTTCAACCAGTCCAAACCATCCCCATCGGGCAAGAAGCATTCGAGCAGTATCATGTGGTAGTTCGCGCAATCCAACGCGGCCGACGCCTCATCCAGCGTCTGCGTCACGTCGACAGCGAACCCGCAACTCAGAAGCGCTTCCTTTACGGCGCGGCCAAAGTCCGCATGATGATCAACCAGTAGAGTTCGCATTCATCGCCTCTCGTCCATCCTCGGCAGGAGTTGAGCGTGCCACGCTTGACCATGACGATCGGCGGAACCAGAGGATGCCGCTTTGACGTGAATTCGAAAACCCGTGCGCGATACGCACGGGCTTGTTGGCAGGGCAGCCAATGTCTGCACGTCCGCCGTCGGCGGATAGGTGGGGGCCTGCGGCGGATGGCTCCAGCTCGCGGCGCAGCTCACAATCTCCTTTACGCCGGCAGAGATCTGCAATCTTTCACGAGGCTGAGAGCCCCCGCGATGTGCTGATTCATCTGCGGGCCGAGCATAACGGTGGCTGCATGCATTAGGCGAACGCCTGCAGTGGCGATCGCGCCAAACTCGCGGAGCGGCGAGAGCGGCTGTACTTGCCGCCGAACGGACTTGCAAAACCGACATTGGAACTCCTAAATCGTCTTGATCCGCGGTCAGTCCTGCAGGGCTGTTGAGCCTGTAGTGTCGTCAAGTCACTACGATACAGTTTTACGCGTTCAAGACAGTTCACGCGCTATGCGTCGGCCGACGGGCTGTAAAAGGCCAAGATGCGATGAAACAATCAACACGCCCATCGGAGGGTTAGACATTGTCTCGCTCGCCGGTGGTAATGGCCAGACATGGTGTCAACCGTCCTGAAGCTCGGTTGCTTCCAAGATCTTCTCCGCACCAGCCGAGCGAAGGCTGCCAAGGAAGGACAAATAGAGACTGGCATTGCTGTCGCGCATTGTCTGAGGTCGTGAGGCCGGCTCAATTTCGTCAGACGGGTTGAACGGCGCAAGAACGATCTAGTCTCGAGCTTGGACTCAGCCTGTGATTGGTACGGCGATTGCTCGTCTTGTTCTCGCGCGCTGGATCCTTGTCTGGCTGCGAAGAGCGCGCTTCGTCTTACGTTCACAGAGCAGATTAACGATGCACGCTCTGAATCTGAGCAGTCGAGCAGTGTCCCAAGCCGTAACGGCCGAGCATTGAGGTTCTGAGACGTTCGCAATTGTCGCTACCTGTCAGGAAGAGTTCACGCGAGTGGATTCTGTCGCGAGACTGTCGAAAATCCTACAATCTGACGCTGGGTGAGATTCAAGTGCCTTTCAGGGCTCTTGTATCGGCGCCATCAACATCGGACTCCTTGTGAGGCAATGACGACATGCTGTCGAGCTGTGCTAAGGTCAATCGCCCTCTGTCCAAGGCCGAGAGCATTTGTCCGTCCAATCAAGCCTAGCGCCATAACTCAACCATGTTGAGCCAGCTTGCGTGCTTGGGAGTGTAGTGGAACTCGAGCCGTCGCAAGATCCGCCTGGCTTCGGCAGGCGGGAACGCCTGATAGAGGGCGCCGGCGGAGTGGGTCGATAGATTGTCCTGGACGACCCGGATGATCTCGGCGTCGGGATAATGGATGTCGACGAGATCACGCATGCATTGGGCGTAATCTTTTGCGGCTCGCCGCTCGGTGACTTTGATCTTGCGCCAAGGACGATGCACGTCGAGGAGGACGAAGAGATTGACTGTCCCATTGCGACGATACTCGTAATCGTAACGTTCGAGCTGGCCCGGCTTGGCCGGGATGGGCTGACGCACCTCGCCGATGAGTTGCACCGGGCTTTCGCCGAAGCACACCACTGGCCGTCTGGAGTCGGGCGCCTCGGCATAGAGGGCGAGCACATCCTCCATGCGGGCGACGTATTCGCCGTCGACCTGCGGAATGCACCACATGTCTTTGCGCCAGGGCTTGAGGCCATTCTCGGCCAGGCGCCGCCGAACCGTCTCGTGCGACAGGCTCTTGTGTTCGGTGAGCTTGACCATCGCACCCGCCAAAAGCTTGAGCGTCCAGCGGGCACGGCCCTTTGGCGGACTGGCGCAGGCTGTCGCCACCAGCAAGGCTTCTTCCTTGCCCGTGAGTTTGCGTTCCGCCCCGGGACGCGGCTCTTCGCTCAGCGCCCGCTCCAGATTGCCCTCCACGAAGCGTCGCTTGGTCCTATACACGGTCGAGCCGCTCAGGCCGACGCTTTTTGCGATCTCTCGTCGCTGGTCCCGGCATCGGCGGCCAACAAAATCTGCGCTCGCTTGAGCTTGCGGGACGCATGCTTGCCGCCGCTGAGCAGCGCCCTCAGTTCGGTGCGCTCGATCTGGCTGAGTTCGACCCGATCGCGTACATTCATGGCGTGCCTCCTCGTTCGAGGCACGCACGAACAACTGAATCGGATGGCCGGCGTGAGTATTTCGACAAAACCCTTCACGCCCACGCAGGGGCAGTATCTGGCTTTTATCCACCTCTATACCCGGCTGCATCGCAGGCCCCCGGCCGAAACGGACATGCAGGAATATTTCCGCGTCAGCCCAGATGGTGCTGACGCTGGAACGCGCCGACCTCATCAGACGGCAGCCAAGGACGCCTCGCAGCATCGAGCTCCTCATTGATCCAAAACTCCTGCCGGAGCTAATCTGACCGCCGGACCCAACCCGTCAAAATCACCGTGCAGAGCCACTAGTGGGAAAATCGGAGCGGGCGCGGGACCATGTGACGCGCAGGACCTAGCGTTCGGAATGCAGACTGCCGATCGCGCGAGCCAAGTGGTTCGGCAACCGGCTGAGGAGAGAGACGATTGCGAAACGTCATTTTGAATGCGGTCTCCATACATTGCGATCGACTATGAGGTCTTTAGGCATGCTCGGCAAAATTCATTGTTTTGATGGAACGCATTCAGGTTGCGGATCGGTTGTCTCCTGCGGAACGACAGCAACGGCGGCATACCAGTCCGCCCGATCGATCCCAACGAGATCGGTTCCATCAACCAGGATGCGCATCGATTTCAATGCTGGCTTAAAGACTGTCGATTTACCGCATCCGGTGTCGCCGATCAGGAAGGTAATGCCGCCGTGCGTAGCCGTAAACGATACATTGGTAACACCGCGGCCTTTTTCGTAGAAATAGCCAACGCCTTCGAATTTCAGCCGGCCGGCCGAGGGTACGAAATCGCGAGTATGAGATACCCACCGCTCCTGCCATGCCGCCCACACACGGGCGAGAGGTATGAGGTCGGCGCGCGAGCGTGCCACGTGTTCGATCGCGCGCGCGACCATTTCGAAGGGGCATATTGAGTTGGAGTAGGAGCGTGTTAAACAGCGCATATCGCCGATCGTTACTGCGCCGGCTTTGTACTTAGATGGGAGAAGTCGACTCGTAACGGCAAATTGTAACGCCACGCCGGGACCGAGCGCAGCGATGTAGGCGACCCGCTGCACCACATAAGCTCGCCAGTTGTCGTGGACTTCTCGCGCCTTCATCGTGAAGCGCAGGCTCATCCAGGAATGACTGCCGAAATGGCGCAAGGTCTCTATGGCGTTCAAGACGTTGCCGATAAAGCGCGCATTCGCCTGGCCGGCTTCGCTGGCCCGGTCGAGGAACACCCTGGCCCGTCGCGTAGAACTCCACGTCAAAGCAATCGCGGCTCCACCATTGATCTGAGGCCGGCAAACTGGACCATTTTTGGCTAGAGTTGCGCTGCGTCAATCCCCTCGGCTGGGGGGAGCGGACAACGATGAAGGTCTCGAAGTTTTCGGGCGCCCAGAAGGCGTTCATTCTCAAGCAGGGCAACGACGGGGTCCCGGTGGCGGAGATCTGCCGCAAAGCCGGGATCAGCCAGGCGACCTATTTCAACTGGAAGAAAAAGTACGACGGGCTGCTGCCGACCGAGATGCGCCGGTTGAAGCAGCTCGAGGACGAGAACGCCAAGTTGAAGAAGCTGGTGGCGGACCTGTCGCTCGACAAGGAGATGCTGCAGGACGTGATCCGCCGAAAGCTGTGAAGCCTGGTCGGAAGCGCAAGCTCGTCGATGAGGTTTACGGTGAGTGGCAGGTCTCCTGGCTGCTGTTATGTTCCTCTGTGAGTCACTGGCGGAATTGATGAGGCTTCATGAAGAAGCAGATCGTGGACAGCGGGCGCTACAAGCCGAATACTTCGATGACCTCATTGACGAGAGCGACCCTGTTCGGGTGAGCGACGTATTTGTCGATACGCTCGGTTGGCTGAGATGAGCTTTGAGGTTGCGGAGCCAGCGGTCGGCGTCGTGCCCCTCTGTGCTCATCGAACGTTGCCAGAGATGGAGTTTGTGGCGATGGCGAGGCGTCGCCATCGACGGCAGCAAGTTCAAGGCCGTGAACAAGCGGGACAGGAACTTCACGCGCGCGATGATGGAGCGACGGCGTGCTCAGTTGGAGTCGAGCATCGCACGCTATCTCGGTCAACTCGACACGGCAAAGCGACAGGAGCCGGTGCAGGCGCTAGCCGCAAAGGTGACAAAGCTTGCCAAGAAGCTGACAAAGCTGAAGGATGAAGTGGACAAGCTTGCGGCTACAAGAAGCATGCTATCTTCGCCAGAGCGCCATCGCGGCCGAGGCCGTCAAGCTGGTTATTGTTCTGTTCGCCATCGCACGCGAGATCAATTGTCTTGCGCTGCGGGAGCGCCGGCGCGTGCCGCAGCAGTGCAGCCGAGTCTTATCCTTGAACTGCAGGGATGGTTGCTCGAACAACGCTCGAAGCTCTCCAAAAACTACGAGACGATCATGGCGATCAACTATTTCCTCTGGGACACAGTGTACCCCCTCTTGTTGATAACCGATGAATTTGCATATTCCCAGAATTACGGCCCATCGCGAGCTACGGGCCGCCTCCGTGGACCAAAAGAAATTGAACCTTCGCCGGCTCCGATGAGGGCGTGCGGCTGCGATCTATGCCTTGATTGCACCGCCAAGCCTCCACGAGATCGATTCCACAGGCTGGGCTCGACGACGTGTGTCGTAGAGAGCCTGTCATGAGCGTTCGGTGGGAGGACATGGTTGAGGATCGGTGCCACCAGCGATGTTCATATCTTAGTGAAGCCGCTCTCCGAGCGATACCTGTCATTGGCTGAACGCGAGGAAATCGCCCTTGTTAGCTTGCAGGGCCATTACGTACAGGAGATGGGGCGTCGCCTGGAGCGGGCTGCTTCGACAGTCTCGCGTGAACTGCGGCGGAACGCGGCCACCCGCGGCGGCGGGTTGGAGCATCGGGCAATAACTGCCCAATGGAATGCGGACCGATCTGCCCGCCACCCCAGCCAAAAAAAAGCTCGCGGCGAGGGCGATTGGGGCTTGAAGTCTACGTGGCGTCAGGTTGTACAGTTTGGATCATACCTACCGCTATCGCTCTGAACCTTCATGATCACGAGAAAGGCGTCAATGTTTCAGGTTCTTCGGGGCCTTAGAGTATGTGGCTGTGCAGGCACGATCCGGTTGGTTGTAGCGAATGTGAGGACATGAACTGAAGAATTGAAGACGAAGCAGAATATGCAGTGCAAGTATCAATCCCGAACGTGTTCCAATTGCAATGGGACGGCCTGCTTTCGATCTCGATGTGCCGCATGCGGCCTTGCCCAGGAGGAAGGTCCCACGCTGGTGCTTTTCGGATGGGCAAGTATTTGGCTTTCGTTTCTCTTGAATTGTTTGGTTTGGCGAGCGGTCATATGTTGCCCAGGAGGCTAGGTCGCTCTTCTGCAGCCAAGGCTGAGCAAGTGTGAGTAATGCACGAGCTCACAGCGGCGCGTGATAACGGTCCTTTTGTTCGATTTGGTGATCTTGGTGTCTGGTTTTTTTAGGCCGGAGTTTCTGTGGTCTCTGCACCGGAGTGTGGCTCTGGGCAGCTATGAATAGTCATGTCATCTAGGGAGAGTGGTATGGAATCGAGCTATAACGATCCGAACTATTGGATGCGCTGGTACGCCGAGCAGCAGGAGCTGCAGCGTGCGCGGCAAGAGGCCGATGCAAAGCCTGCGGATCGAGCTGGCTTTGAGCAGCAATTGGGTGAGCTGCAGCTCCGCTCTCCTGAGGATAGTTCGCCTGAAACTAGTTCCCCCGACACTCCAGCCGCACGGTCGCTTGAAAATATCCAGCGTACGGATATCGGTGGTTCGATGCGGATGCCGCCCAGGTCCGACGTGCGGGATAATTCATTCAGCAGCACGCGTTGCGGTGTCGATGTTCCGCACGCTCATCTTGGCTCTGCTGCAAATGATTACCGGTCTGACTTGCGGGACAGGCGATTCAGCAGCATGCGCTACGCACCTTCGGAAGCACAATCTACGGCGAGGACGAAGGACAACAAGTCCCGTGGACTGTTCTCTCGGGTCAAATCAGGACTAGGCAAAGTCTTTGGAGGAAGCCACCGCCCGAAGTGGTCCGGCGGGCCGACAGATGAGATCTATTCAGAGCTTCGCATCGACTTGGCAAAGCGCGGTCGCCCGTCCCAAGCGGACCTGGAGCTAATTGAGGAGTTCAAGATGGCGTTGGGCGGCGCGAACCGCAAGACCAAGACCATCGAGAACTACGTGGCTGCTCTTCGAATGCTCAGCGAGTTCCTCCAACCCAAAGGCGTCACTCTGAAAGACTTGCTTAGCAATGCTGATCTGCTGAAAGCCTATAAAGATGAATTCTTGAAGGTGGCGAGCGCCAATAGCAGGAACTATGTGGGTGGAGCATTGGAAACGCTGCAGAGTTTCCACGCTGGAAATCCCGTCTCAGCCCCAGCTTTTGTGGAGACGCGCGAGCAACCAATGCACCCCCAGGACGAGCGGATGATTCGCCAATTCGTGGAAAACGTCAAAGACTACAGAGTTGCTCCCGATGGTACCAGAGGCCGCGGTACTGGAAGGGTTCCCCCCGCTACGATCAAGTCCAATGTGCAGGCGCTCAACACGTTCGCTCGTTGGCTCCGAGCCCAGGATAAGGACCCGCTGACTACTCGAGCCTTCAATGAGCCAAGGTCGCTTGCCGCCGACATAGACGAGTACGTCGAAGCTGGCGGCGATGATCGTGATCGTCTCAGCGCGGCACTGTCTCATCTCCGCAGGATCGGAGCCGAGGGGCTCCAGGCTGTCGGTGCGGGGGCCCGCCTGATGGGACGCGAAACATTGTCGGCTCATCCAGAGGACGTCTCGACCATCGATGACTTTTTGACGAACGCTCTATCCAAGCTTGGATCTGACGCAACTCGCAAAGAGAAAGCCGCCGTTTCGACGATGGCTTCCATGCTACGCTCATTTAGCGATTGGCTCCAAAGGGAGGGCAGGCCGAGCATCATGGACCGAATCGACGGCAATGCTGAGCAGCAGTCGTCATTGAACGCAGACTATGCGGCGTTCTCCAAAGCCACAAAGCGGACAGCCCCGCTCGATCGCCTTCGAAAATACCTAGGGCTCCAGCCCCAGGGATTTCGGCCTCATGACGACGACGCCGGCCTGATCGAGGGTCTCGCCAACGAAGAGCTGAGCAAGCTCGACCCGAGTTCCCAGCACAAGAGAAAGACCATTCAAGATACTGCGTCGGCGCAACGCAAATTCAGTGATTGGCTCCGCACAGAGGGTAAGGAGAGCATCGCGAGGCGAATCAACGGCAATAATGAGCAGCGACGCTCGCTGCATGCAGATTACCGGGCTTTCATCGCAGCCAAAGGGAGAGTTAGCGTGAGCTTTAAGAAGCTCAGGCAGTATTTGCAAGTCATCGAGCTAAACAGAGCGCTGGGTGTGGCCATCCCTCAGCCTCCGCAAGGCCCATCTGAACTGGCCGGTCCGGAGGAACCAGCCAGGTCGAGTTCGACCTGGTCTCCACGGGTGCCGTCCGACTTTGATCCAGGTGAGTGGCCGGCGCCGCAAGGCCCGTTTGGACAGGCCGGTCGGCAGGAACCGGCCGGATCGAGCTCGACCTGGTCTCCACGAGTGCCTTCCGATTTTGATCCAGGTGAGTGGCCGACGCCGCAAGGCCCGTTTGGACAGGCCGGTCGGCAGGAACCGGCCGGATCGAGCTCGACCTGGTCTCCACGAGTGCCGTCCGACTTTGAGGTGGGTATGTGGCCAGCTCCGGAAGGCGCGCCAGCTCGGTCCTTGGACATCTATCGCGGTCTCGGCTCATTCACTGATTTGCCGTCCACACCGCAGGAGATGCGTGACGACGCCCAGTCAGGACCAGTGCTCAGCCCTGCCGGCAGATCCCCGTTCTTCATCGGGCCATCAGGCATGCCTCAAGAGCTCGAGGATGTCGGATATCTTGTCGGCGAGGATTGGCAGCATGGCTCACAGCCGGTGCCAGATTTCCTGCTCGATGTGCTGGACAATAAAATGCTGCTGCCAAGTTCGCGAATGGCTCCCCAGCCGATCTCTATCAACGGTGAGACCTACTCCGTTGTGTTGGGGCCGCGAGATCGCCGCGACGCTCAGCTGATCCATCATCCTCGCCCATCCTCGGATCAGGATGCCCGGATTGGCGCTTCGGCTACAAGTGCCTCTGCCGGCGGCCGCAGCGGACGTGTGCTCGAATCCAGGCAATGGCTGGGCGACGAGCATATCCAGCGGGACTACGAGCTCCTGGCGCAGCAGTTGCGGGAAAGCAATCCAAACCTCGCCGCACGGACGCGGTTCGCGGATCCTCTCATAGCCAACTATCATCTGCGCTTGGGCGCCCCCGATGTCTCGCTATCGGCCTTCCAGCGCATGGTCTTTGATCGGAATGGAACAGACGTCGCCGACTTCCTGTTCCTGCCCGTGAATAATGCCAGTGCGACCGACCCTGATCACCGCGGCACCCATTGGTCGCTGCTGTTCGTTGATCGTCGCGATCGGGAAAGCCCGGTCGCCTATCATTACGACTCCGCCCAGGGATACAATAACAGACCTGCAGCAATGCTCGCAGCAGCGGTGGGAGCCGATCTGCAAGATTCCCACATAAGCCAGCAGAGGAACGGCTATGATTGCGGAGTCTTTGTGGTCGACGGCACGCGAGCGCTGGTCAGGCGGCTCGCGGGAAGACGGCAGGCAGACTTGAGCCTCGCCAATCTCGTAATCGATCGGCAGGCACTGCAAAAACGATTGAGGGGCTGACCACGATCCGGCAAGGACGCGCTGGGACGACTCGGTGCGTCCCGTCTCCCTTCGGCTGATCGAGTTAGCTCGTCGTCCGCGAAGAACTCTCCAAGCCGTTGAGCGGGAGTCGGTTTTTGGAGCGGAGCGAGGTTTGAGATTGCAAGCTTTTTGGGTAGGCCGGAAAGCTTGCAATTCATTTTTGCGATTCCCTCGAATCGCGGGTCTTCGTTCCGACATCGCATTGGTTGCGGCACTGGCACGAGATTATGGCTCGAACCGGGGCTTACCAAGAGGTCGATCACAAGGCTTTTGCGAACAAGGTCAGCACACTGAAAGAGCTAATCTCGGATTACCGCGGGCGAACGTCTGTCGGCGGGGAAGTGCTGCAACGCGAACATGTCCGTGACATTCTCCTGCAGTTTCCTCTCGCGGTCCCACGCGCCCGTCGCTCCCTGCCATTCAGCGATAAGCCAGCAAGCCAAGGTCGAGGTATAAAGCAGCAAATCCTCGATCAGCGCCGGACTGAGTAGCATCTTGAAGAGCACCACGATCGGATCTTCGGTAGTCTCAAGAGGTCAGCTTCAAGTCAGGTTAGAACAGTAGCAACGAGCTCGCGATTGTCTCCCGTTTCGCGGCAGCAGCTAATTCGTGGGGTAGGTGGCACTGCTCCGTTTACATCGGAGATGAAATGAGGGGCATTGACGCGAACGGGAAGTCGCCCGTCTCGGAATCTGGCGCCTGCGAAAGCGGAGGCAACGACGAGTCTCACGTTGAACCGTCATTCGGATCGGCCCTGGAGCGGATGCATTCCGAGTATCACGACTCAGGAGCTTCCTCCTCTTGCATGGCGCCAGGCAGCTCTGGTGCCTTACCGCGCAGGTCCGCTGGTCCTTCCCTCGCCCCACATCGAATTTTCAGGGCTGCGCTGGGCGCCATCGGTGCGGGCCGTCGACGTCTCCGCTCCTTGCCCGAATCTGGCTCGTCACGTTCTGATGGGACGCCGCAGCGCGACGATCGAGAGGCCGAAAGCGCACAAACAGGCTGGCTCGAACCGCACACGCAATCGGAGTCCGGCCATGGACCAGCAAGGTGGCGCATCGACGATGTGTCCGCGCAGACCACCGATGGCTCGGGCGCGCAGCGACCTTATCGATCCTACGATGGTGCCCCAAGTGGGGACGCAGGCCCGTTGCGTTCGGGAGGGCAGCCTTACGACTACCTAACCGGCGGAACCTCGCAAGAAGGTGTGCTCCCGCTGCATGCGCACTCCGCGTCCGGCTGGATTTACGGACCAGGAAGGCTGCCCATCGGGGACGTGCCTGGGCACGCAATCCAACTTAAAAGCTCGCCGCAACCTGACAGAGCCTACGGTGACGCAACAGATCGGCAGGCGAGCGCGGTCCGTTCTGGTGGTGAGCGGTTCGGCGCCGATCGAGCGGCGGGAAGCTCGCGAAGGGGCGATCGGCAATCCGTCTCCGACGTCGGTCGCGGACGAGGAGCGCTGCGGATTGACAATGCGGCCGCGCAGAACACCCAGGGTGCAATCTCGGGAGGACATTCCAGAGGTGCAGATGAACTAAACGCGGCGCTAGGAGAAATCGCGCGCGCGCGCGACATCTCTGCTTTTGCTGATGTGGCGGTGCGTCGCGGCAATCAGCTACAAGGACAAGACGCCGCAGGGTTCCTGAAAAGGGCGGCCGCCGATTTCGTTGCTCGTTTTGTCCCGCGGCTGACAGAAAATGTCCGGTCGTTATGGGACTACGCGAGGACGTGTAACGAGGTGAGCAGGGAGGCCGCAGGTGAGGCCGGCATAGACGCTTGCAAAGCCGTGGCGGCTCAGGTGTCGCGGCTCGACAAGGCGCTCATGAATCGAATGGGGGATCCCCGCGCCCTTTCCCTCCTCGCGTTATCCTTTGGTCGCCACCGACGGCAACCAAAATGCCGCGATGGAATTCTCTGCATCGCAAGATTCTGTTCCGATGGAGGCCGGGCAGTCCAGGATGTCGAGATTCAAAGTCTGGCATTGCTGGCCAACGGCTTCAGCAAGTGGCCGGCAGAGAATGAGTGTTTTCAAGCCACGACCGTGATCGCTCGCGAGGTTTGCACCCGTGGCCGCCTATCTGATTATATTTCACAGCACGTGGCGAGCTTCGTGAACTGTTTCAGCAAGTGGCCGGGAGGGGAGGAAACGGGTCGAGCCGCGATGGAGATCGCACGTGAAGTCCTTCGGCGTCGACCTTCTGATTTTGAACACCGGCAGCTGGCAAACTTGGTGAACGGTTTCAGCAAGTGGCCGGCAGAGAAGGACGCGGGCCGAGCCACAGAAGCGATTGCCGGTGAAGTCATTCGACGCCGGCCTTCATATTTCACTGAGCAAGAGCTCGCAAATCTGGTGAACGGTTTCAGCAAGTGGCCGGCAGGGCAGGACACGGCCCGAGCCACAGAAGCGATCGGTGGTGAAGTCATTCAGCGGCGATTGTCCCGCTTTAATGAGCAGGAGCTGGCAAACCTGGTGAACGGTTTCAGTAAGTGGCCGACAGGGCAGGACACGGGCCGAGCCACAGAAGCAATCGCCGGTGAAGTCCTTCGGCGCCGACCATCTGACTTTAATTCGCAGGAGCTGGCACAGCTGGTTAACGGTTTCAGCAAGTGGCCGACACGGCAGGACACGGGCCGAGCCACAGAAGCGCTCGCTGGTGAAGTCCGTCGACGGCGACTTCCTGACTTTAGTCCGCAGGGGCTGACACAGCTGGTGAACGGTTTCAGCAAGTGGCCGACAGGGCAGGACACGGGCCGAGCCGCAGAAGCGCTCGCTGGTGAAGTCCGTCGACGCCGACCGTCTGACTTTACTCCGCAGGAACTCGCAAACCTGGTGAACGGTTTCGGCAAATGGCCGGCAGGGCAGGACACGGGCCGGGCCACAATCGCATCCGCCCGCGAAGTCCTTCGTCGCCCACCATCGGATTTTGTCGAACAGGATCTGGCAAATCTGGTAAATGGTTTCAGCAGATGGCCGGCAGAGAAGGACGCCGGCCGAGCCACCGAAGCCATCGCCGGTGAGGTTCTTCGTCGCCGCCTCTCCTATTTTACCCGCCAGCACCTGGCAAACCTGGTGAACGGCTTCAGCAAGTGGCCGGCAGGGCGGAACACATGCCCCGCCACAGAGGCGATCGCCGGTGAAGTCCTTCGGTGCCCACTCTCTGATTTTACTCAGCAGGAGCTGGCCAACCTGGTCAACGGTTTCAGCAAGTGGCCGACAGAGAAGGACATGAGCCGGGCCGCGGTGGAGATCGCCGCCGAGGTCCTTCGGCGCGGACCGTCTGACTTTACCCCGCAGGAACTTGCAAGCCTCGTAAACGGCTTTAGCAAGTGGCCGACAGGGAAGGACACGGGCCGAGCAACAGAAGCGATCGCCAGTGAAGTCCTTCGTCGCCGACCATCAGCCTTTGATGAGCAGGAGCTGGCAAACCTGGTTAACGGTTTCGGCAAGTGGCCGACAGCGCAGTACATGGGCCAAGCCACAGGGGTGATCGCCGGTGAAGTCCTTCGGCGCCGACCATCCGATTTCACTCAGCAGGAACTGGCACAGCTGATGAGCGGATTCAGCAAGCGGCCGACAGAGACGTACACCGTCCAAGCCACAGAAGTAATCGCCGGTGAAGTCCTTCGACGCCGACTCTCTGATTTTACTCCGCAGGGGCTGGCACAGCTGGCGAACGGTTTCAGCAAGTGGCCGACAGGGGAGGTTACCAGCCAAGCCACAGTGGAGATTGCCGGTGAAGTCCTTCGGCGCCGACTCTCTGATTTTACTCAGCAGGGGCTGGTAGGCCTGGTGAACGGGTTCAGCAAGTGGCCGACAGGAGAGGTTACCAGCCGAGCTACAGTGGCGATTGCCGATGAAGTCCTTCGGCGCCGACTCTCTGATTTTGCTCAGCAGGATCTGGTGCAACTGGTGAACGGTTTCGGCAAGTGGCCGACAGAGGAGTACACGGGCCAAGCCACGGAAGCGATCGCCGGTGAAGTTCTTCGGCGCCAGCTCGCTGACTTTACTCACCAGGATCTGGCACTGCTGGTGAACGGTTTCAGCAAGTGGCCGACGGAGACGTGCACCGGCCAAGCCACGGAAGCGATCGCCGGTGACGTTCTTCGGCGCCGACTCCCTGACTTTACTCAGCAGGATCTGGCGATTCTGGTGAATGCTTTCGGCAAGTGGCCGGAACAGAACAACACCAGCCAAGCCACAATCACGATTGCCCGTGAAGTGTGCGACGGCGACCGGGCCACTCGCTTAAACAGCCAGGATCTGGCAAACTTGGTGAACGGCTTTAGCAAGTGGCCGGCAAAGGAGTGCATGGGCCAGGCCGCAGCCGTCATCGCCGGTGAAGTTCTTCGGCGCCGGCTCGCTGACTTTACTCCGCGGGCTCTGGCGAACCTGGCAAACGGCTTCAGCAAATGGCTGGACGACGAGGCATGTCAGCAGGCCGTGGTCGACATCGCGCGGGGACTCGGCCGTGGCGGGCAACGATTCGGTGCCTTCACGACGCCTCAGCTGAGCATGATCGCTCATGCTCTGTCGCGAAGCGTCATGGCGGCAGAGGACAGCGCCGAGATCATCGAGACCACTCTGTTGAAGGATCGGATACACGAGCTGGCCCACCATCTGCACTATGCCGATGATCGCCTCAAAAACGCTGACGTTCTGAGCATTGCCAACATTTTCAAGGCGCTGGGCAAGACCCGCATGGTCGATGATCTCGGTTTGCTCGCCCGGCCAGGGCTGAATCGGCTCGAGGAACTGCGCCATCAAGCCGCTTTTTCAGAGAACAACCTCGAAACGTTCGGCACTCTCTGCGTCGCTGTGTTGCCGCTGGCGCGCAGCTCGAAGAAAGAGCTGCGCTGGCACCGCAGGCCGGCGCTTAACCTGCTGAACAACATCCAGCGTGTCGTGGAAGACAAGATCACGGCGCATCTTGGAGCAAGCGATGCGGAGCGCATCCGTGGCCCGCACGCAAGCCGCTGCCCCGCCTTATCGATCTATCAGGTGCTCAAGAGCCGTTTGGTCCTGGAGCGGTTGTACAGACGCCCCTATGTCGAGGGCATCAAGTCCGATCTGAGGGCTAGGCAGCAGGAGTTGCAGCGCGGTACGAAGGAGATCCTGCACCGTTCGCGCGAGCTGATCGAGCGCGATCTGTCCAACATGAGCTGGAATCTGATCGCGCAGATCGAGGCAGAAAGCCCGCTCGAGGCACTGGATTCGTTCCTGGCGGAGAATGCGGCAACGATCCAGGCGCAACATTCTGCATCCCGGTTCAACGTGGATCAGGTGTTGTGCGAGATGGACCACGAGCCGAGGTCGCCGCAGGGGGATGCGGGACTGATGCAGTTGCCGGTCGTCGACATGCAGGGGCGGCGAATGGCCATCGAGTCCGAGACCCGATATTCGGTGTTTCACCGCTTGACGCAAGGTCAGGTGCCGGTGGTCGCGGTGCAACTGCCTGCGCAACCGAGTGCCTTGATGCTGGCGCGGACGCTCACCGTCGAGGGCGTGCCCTACCGGATGGACCTGTTCGGCGGCAGCAAGTTGAAGCCGCCGAGAAGGACGCTGGCGCAGATCGCCGCGCGTGCGCCCGGGGCGCCGCGCGCCGAGCCGTCCGGGGGCAAGCTTTTAGCCATTCCGTACGCCGACACCGCCGCCGGCACCGACTTCGAGCGGCTATCGCGTGCGTGGGCCCCGTTCAAGGAGGCCTACTATTATACGCAGCGCCGGGGGTTTGCAGCGCCCCCGGCGATCAAAGGGCTCGGCCCCAACGACTGTGCGCTGGAAGGCGCCTTCAGACTGGCGCTTTTGCCTGACCGCCCTGCCGACGAGGCGCATCCGTTCCGGCTCGCCGGACCGCACGGCGCAATCGCGTTGCAACCGCATGACGGCTGCGGCTTCATCAAGGGCTCGCTGGCCGAGCGCATGCCAGCCGTTCGCCGCGCGGGCCAACAGGGCGGTGCTGATCGCCTGCCGGCCTTTGGCGAAAGACGCAGAGCATCACTGCCCGCCTCGGCGCTGCAACACTACCCGCGCAGCGAAAAGGTGGCCGATGAGGCGCGCGAGAAGGCGAGGAGCTGGCTTGCAAGCCGAGACGGGCAAGAGTTGACCTCCGAAGAACTCTACCGCACCGTAACCGGTGGACACATCGATGGCCCCGGGGCTGTGGCCGTGCCCTCCAGCGATGGCCGCCTCCATGTGCCGACGCTCAAGAGCGAGACCTTGGTGGGGACGAAGGGCGTGCTGATCGGGCGATCGCCTTACGACAAGCCCAACCTGCGGCCGTTCGCAGCCGCGCAGGTTAGCTTGAGCGCTGATCCGGACCCGACCGCCGCGTTCCTCGATCATTGCGTGGCCATGCAGTACAGCTTCAATGTCGCCCAGAAGTCGAGCGGCGAGCTGGCCGACAACGATCCAACGTTCTTTGCCAAAGGGATTCTGATCGTGGTGCCCGACGCGATGTGGCCGGTCGCCTTCGCCGACTGTGCGCTGGTGCTGTCGGCCGAGGACGTCAAGTGTCATTCGCGTTGGACAAGGACCAAGGACCGCGCCAAGGAGGACACGTTGCTGGAGGGCGTCGGCATCCTGCAGGCGACTGAGGTATTCGCGCCGGGATCGCTGGTCGCGGTCCCGCCCCCGGAACAAAAAAAGCTCGATGGCGACTTCGACGGGGATGCCGTTATCATAGTCGGCGACCGGCCGAAGCTTTATCAGCACGTCCTGCAGTTCGATCAGAAGGAGCAGGCACGCCGCGTGCAGTCGCTCAAGCCGCCCAAGTCGCACACCCCGGCGATTGAGGGTGAGCACTACCACTTCAGCCGCGCCAGCCAGATCCTGGCGGCCACGCAAAACGTTCTGGAGACCTATACCGGGCTACAGCGAGACTTCCTGGCGCAATCCCATGAGGCACGGCGCTGGTTTGCCGAGCGTGCGGTGTTCGGGATTTACGAGGGCGTCCACCACGAGCTCAGGCGTGACCTTCGTGAGTTGCTAGCCCAGGACGAGGTGAGCCGGCAGGACATCGAGGACAAGCTCGAGAAGGCGAGCCAGGAGATCGAGGTCGCGGACCATCCGGTCGCCCGTGAAATGGCCGACCTGCTCTTGGCCGATCTTGAGGCTTGGGTGGCCGAGGAGGGGGGCCTGCCCGCAGCCGGCGAGAGCGGGAACGACGCAAGGACGACGGTGAGCGAGGAACTCTGCGAGCTGTTCCCGGACCTGGCGGAAGCCTATCCGACGACGGCTCAGCCACGAGAGCGCATCCAGCTAATCATCGACCACTATCCGGCGCGCATTCATCCCCGACCAGATGGGTACGTTGCGAATGACCTCGTCCGCAGTGCCAACAATCTCCTGAGCCTCGGCATCAAGGTCGGGACCGACGCCTATAAATCCGACACGGGCGCCCGCCTATTTGCGAAGAAAAGCCAGCAGCTTCAGCGACTGCTGCAGCGGACGCCGGGGCTGAACGCGGTCCCCTACACCAAGGGTCTTGCGGCAGCTGTCAATCAGGGCAGGCTTGATGTCGACGCGACCCTGGCGGATCTGAAGGGCAACCCCACCCTAGCGGCTTCTGTTATGGAAGCCTCGCTCAAGCTCGCTGTGGAGCGAGGCATTCTGCCCGAACCGTCCGACCGACGGCTTGCCAGCGCTGATTCCGACACGATGATCACAGTGACCCGCGAAGAGGCCACCGCCCGCGCCAAAATTGAGGCTGATCGCGCGACAATACAAGAGGTGACAATTACGGCGACCGTACGTGAGGTAATCGAACATCTTGGACAATCCGACATTCGGGTGAACTTGCCCCATTACGACCGACGCTTGAGATCGGAATCCTCCATGCAAGACCAGCTCACCGGCATCAGCCTCCCCTCAGGGGACACTTCACAGCTGATCGCCAACGCCGTGCGCCATATCTTCGAAATCTCTGAGAGGGAGTTTACCGCCGCCTTCAGGAAGACCGTGCTGGCGTTCGAGGAGCATGGCTACACCGAGGTCAGCACAACCAACTGGTTCAGGACGCTCAATCCGAAATTTGTCGGAATCAAAACCGTATTCGCCACGCCGAAAGATTACCGCTTCGAAGTGGAGTTCCATACGCCGGACAGCTACAACGCTAAGCTTGCCAACCACGATACTTACAAGCAGCTGCAGCGAGGTAACGCAGGGACTCTCGATCAGTCCAAGGCCGAGCAACTCGTACAGCGTGCGCGAGACATCTGCAAGGAGGTCACGGTCCCCGATGGAGTCTCGGACATTCCCCACTGGAAAGCCGAAGCCACCGGCACAGCTGGCGCCAGCGCGGCGCCTATCTTGCGAGCTGCCCGCCCACATATGGCAAAGAGGTCTCCAATAGCCGACCAGATTGTTGCCGCCCTGGGCGAGACGTCGGTCGTGCTCGTCGGGATGATGGGCGCGGGAAAATCCAATATCGGTGACAAGCTCGCCAAACGGCTAGGGCTGAAGTTCGTCGACTCCGACAAAGTGATCGAGAACAATACCGGCAAGAAGATAACAAACATTTTCAACGACCATGGCGAGGCGTATTTCAGGAAGCTGGAGGTGAATGAGATCACGCAGTTACTGCAGCGAGGGCCCGTAGTGCTCGCAACAGGGGAAGGCTCCCTCACCAACGAGAAGACCCGCAAGTGCATCGGCGAGAAGGCGATCTCGATCTGGCTCAACCCTGACCTCGACCTGATCATCCGACACTTGGCGAAACACACGACCCGCCCGCTGCTGCAGACCGAAAACCGAGAAGAGGGGATAAGGGAGCTGATGCGCAAGCGTGCCCCTATCTACGGACAAGCCGATCTCAGAATTGACCTGAAGAAGCGGAACGTCAACGAGAGCACGAATGTGTGCCTAAAGAAGCTCCACGAGAAGCTTCGCGCTGACGTTCCTGTCGAACCGGACGCATCCGAGGAGCGGCGTGAGGATGCTCCCAACAGCGCTTTGGACGAGCGGCGCGCAACGAGTGCCTCGATCACTATAGACGTGCCGCAATCCTGGCCAGAACGGAGAGAATTGGCGCAACATCGCTCCTCACGGAGGGCTGCCTCGTCGCCGGTCGTGCTGTCCGCTGGAGGACTGCCGCAGGCAGTCAACGGCCGCAGCGGCCTGGTGCCTGGCGACACGGAATGGCTCGACGACGAGCACATCGCGGCGGATTACGCGCTCCTTGAGCAGGAGTTGCAAAGCAACAATCCCGGTCTGGCCGCGCGGACGCGGTTCGTTCGCCCCGCGCAAGCCCAACTGCTGCGCTTAACTGAGAACCGGGATGACCAGCTGGAAACGTTACTTGGGATCGTCAATGACCAGGATGGTCACAATACGGCCAACTTCCTGTTCGTGCCAGTGAACGATGGCGATGTTCAATTCGGCGGCTCTCATTGGTCGCTGCTGCTCGTTGATCGTCATGCGCCGGGAGCGGCAGTTGCCTATCACTACGACTCCTCCTCCGGGGCACACAATCACAGCGTTGCAACTGAGCTCGCAGCAAGGCTGGGCGCCCGTCTGCAGCCAGCCGGCATGGCCCAGCAGCGGAACGGTTATGACTGCGGCGTGTTCGTGGTGGACGGCACAAGGGCGCTAGTTCGAGGATTGGCGCAGATCCGGTCCGCCGTGCTGCAGCTCGACAACCTTGTTGCCGATCGCGAGGCGCTCCAAAACCGACTCCGAGCTCCTAGCGGCTTGGCGCAACGCATGGCAGGAGACCGCAACTCTCGATATCACAAGCAGGCAACTCGTGCCTCCAGCGGGGCGGCGGTACCCATGCCGTGGGATCCGACCTCGCCCGAATGTCGCGATCAGCCGATGCCACCCGGTTCTCGGGGAGATACCCAGATCGAGCGCGAGTAGTTCGACGACGCTGATGCGTGCATATAAACACGCATCGCCCGATCTCCGGCCGCGTCTACTTCGGAGTCCGCCTGGCGCGATGGACTTGCCAAGCCTCGCTCCGCCTCATCGATCTCTACACTGCGCTTGCACCACCAGCCGAGAATTCGTAAGCGCTTAGCCGGAACCCTTGCTTCGGGATCGGGATAGCTGTGCGAAGAAGCCTCCGGGTTGGACGGAGGTTTGAGATGGGATTGGACAGCAAAAAGGACGTCCATTTAGACGGCCCATCGGCGGGGTCGGTGAGCCGGCTGGAAGTTCTTGAAGGCCGTCGGGGCGCCGCCTGCGTTCGGAAGCTGCGAGAGCTCGGATCGTCGCCGAGAGTCTGTTGCCCGGTGCCGCTGGAGGAGCGTGTCAATCGCTGGCGGTCAATGATGCATAAGATTGACTCCTATACCATCCACGACTGGTCGGCTGACTACCTCCGGGAATTGGATAAAAGTCGCATCACCGTTCCGGCTGACCAGTTCCACCATCTGGGTCTCGGCTGGACCAACGAGGCCCGGATGCCGCTCTATCAAGATTATGCAGCGGCGCTGTCCGCCTATAACGAGATCGATCCCGCAGCTGGCGCCTTAGCCTATGCAGATTTGAAGTCGGCTTTTGAGGCATTGGCGGTTCCGCTGAAGCATACACAGGACAGGCTCTGGGATTCTTGCAGCGCCACCAGCTTTACAAGACACCGCCTCCACGCCACCCTTGCAGAGTTCGACGTCTACCACGGAAGATACAGCACGACCTTAAGTTTCATGATTATGACCTTCGATCTCAGCCGTTGGGAATTCCAGAGGTCGTGTCCCAAGAAGTGGTGTAGCTGATGAGCAAAGTCGCCCGCCCGCGCGCCCTCCGATAGCGCCGTAGCGGGCGGGCGGCTTTGCGGGTGGTCACCGATGATTCGTCGGTAAGGTTTGGATTGCGACAGCCAACCTGATTCGAGGAACCACCGATGACCGACGACATGATGAACTTGCGCGCGCTCGTAGAGAAGACCCCTGATGCCGATCTGTTGCGCGAGATGATCGGCTTTGCCGCCCACCGGCTGATGGAGCTGGAGGTCGAAGGCCTGACCGGAGCCGCTTACGGCGAGAAGAGCCAGGAGCGTCAGGTCCAGCGCAACGGCTACCGCGATCGGAGCTGGGAGACCCGCGCCGGCACGGTCGAGCTGCGTATTCCCAAGCTGCGCAAGGGCTCCTACTTCCCGGGTTTCCTCGAGCCGCGGCGGATGGCCGAGAAGGCACTCACCGCCGTGGTGCAGGAAGCCTACGTGCAGGGCGTCTCAACCCGCTCCGTCGACGATCTGGTGCAGGCGATGGGCATGAGCGGCATCTCCAAGAGCCAGGTGTCGCGGCTGTGCACCGAGATCGACGACAAGGTGAAGGCCTTCCTCAACCGCCCAATCGAGGGCGACTGGCCGTATTTGTGGATCGATGCCACCTACGTAAAGGTGCGCCAGAACGGGCGCATCGTCTCGGTCGCGGTGATCATTGCGGTGGGTGTCAACAGCGACGGCCGGCGCGAGGTGCTCGGCATGGATATCGGCCCGTCCGAGGCCGAGACGTTCTGGACCGCGTTCCTGCGCAAGCTCGCCCGCCGGGGCTTGCGTGGCGTCAAGTTGGTCGTCTCCGACGCCCACGAGGGCATCAAGGCCACCGTCGCCAAGGTGCTCAACGCCACCTGGCAGCGCTGCCGCGTGCACTTCATGCGCAACGCGCTGGCGCATGCCGGCAAGAGCGGACGGCGCGTCGTCTCCGCCTTCATCGCCACCGCGTTTGCCCAGGACGATGCCGAGGCGGCACGCGCGCAATGGCGGCGCATTGCCGATCAGCTGCGTCCCAAACTGCCCAAGCTCGCGGCGTTCCTCGACGAGGCCGAGACCGATGTGCTGGCCTACATGAGCTTCCCAGCCGCGCACCGGGCCAAGCTGCACTCGACCAATCCGCTCGAACGCGTCAACGGCGAGATCAAGCGGCGGACCGAAGTGGTCGGCATCTTCCCGAACGAGGACGCCATCACCCGCCTGATCGGCGCCATCCTGCTCGAACAGAACGACGAGTGGGCGGTTCAACGCGGTCGCTACATGACACTGGAAACCATCGCCCCGTTGGGCGATGATCCCGCCGTCAGCTTCCCGGCAATCGCCAGCTGACCGATCCGGCCCATGCCGGCGAACGCGGTGAACTGCACTCAGCTACACCACGCCACGGGACACGATCATTCCAGATGGTCAGATTGTTGTGGGAGCAGTGCAGCTTCATCGCTACCGCAAAGGGTCCCGCATAGGGGCCGTCGCCGACCCACTGATCGATGGCGGTGCCAGTGACAGCAATGGGGGCGACAATCTGGCGCGATGCCAAGCAACATGCATTGCCGGTGGATCGACAGCGCATCGTCGGCGCGATCGAGCATTCCTACGGTCCGGCGTGCTCATCTTCCGGACCTCCGTGGTAAAAAAGTCGCGATCGCAAGCATGCCGCTCGCACCGTTATCAAACCACTGGATATAACCCGACATTTTCGGTCCAGCCTCATTGAATGCTCCATCAAGAGCGACGATGAGACAGGCAGGAGGAGAGTGCAGGACCTCGCTTACCGCAGCTGCGGCGGTCCGATATGGCGCCTTCCGCGTTATGCGAATCCACCAAGCAGGCCTGTCTCCCGATTGTCGTTTCTGGTCGGATCTCGCAGCCTAACAATGAAACCATGATCCAGCCAAATTGAGACCGAAATCGCCAATCACATCTCCGGCGCCGTAGAGCGGGGGAGATGTGAGACGTGACGAAAGAGCGCCGAAACAGGGCTGTTCGTATAGCCGAGATTGTGATTGATGGTTCTCCGATGCGCTGTAAGGTGCGCTACCTTACGACTTCCTCCGCAATAGTTCAGACGTTGCATGCTCCGTTTATGCCAGCAGTTTTCGGCCTGCGCATTCCGAGCGTTGGGCATGATTTTTATTGTTCCGTCATCTGGCGTGACGAGCGACGGTTGTGCGTGACATTTCTCAACTGACCGCAAATTTCTTTGTAGAAATATATCCTAACGTTGAACTCGGGCCGTATTTGGTTGTAGGCAGATTTCGGTGCATCACTCGCGCGGGTTCGAGCCCCGCGTAAAAGGCTGTCATTCGGCCCTTTAATTGCGGATTATTGTCAACTCGCTTTTTGAAGCCATTCGGCAAGACAGTAGCGCTTGACCCGTCGGAGCGGGTCGGGTTGCGGAGACGGGGCGAGCGCGGCTGGTAGAGCGATAGCCAGCTCGGTAGTCGTGGGCCGATTGGCCGTTACCTAAATCTCAATGCGATCAGCTGCCCGTCGCTGGGGTCATGGTCCTTTCCGAGGTCGCAAGCGCCTCATGATGATGTCCGGATCGGGTGCCTCATCGTTTGCAACGGCGTGCGGGCGAGCCCGCCACCAGCCGATTGACCGAGGTCACCACGACCACCGTCCCAGCGGGACATCGCCGGGCCCGGCGGACCGGGTCAGGAACTTGCAGAATAAGGTCAGGTCGGCGCGTGGCCCCAGTCGAACGACGTGCCATCGACCCAAATGCAGTGGAGGATCACAGCGATCTTGCGGGCAATGGCGACCTTTGCCTTTTTCATGCCGACGCGCTTCGCGAGCTTCATTCCCCAGGCCTTGAGGGAAGACCATTTTTTGGTCCGATAGAGAAGGACCGTCGCTGCCTCGAATAGGTAGGTTCGGAGAAGCCTGTCGCCCCATCGGAATATCTTGCCACTGGTGTCAGTTTCACCAGATTAGTTGCGCCGAGGTGTGAGGCCGAGATAGGCGCCGACTGTCGAGGCCGATCGGAAGGCGGGACGGGTCATCGATCGTATGGCGGAAGGTCAAGGCAGTAACCACGCCAACAGCAGGAACCGTCATCAGGCGACGCATCGTCTCGTCAGACTTTGCCAATCGGCGGACCTCGTCGTCGAATTTGCTCTGCTCCTGGCAGATATGCTCGTGAATCGACAGGAGTGGCTCGACCACGTTGAGGAGTTGATGATCTTCGCCCAATAGCTCGCCGACCTGGTTACGGAACTGCTGGCCAATCGCGCGAGGGAATAGCAACCCACATTCCTTGATCAGACTGCGGACTTGGTTCTCGATATCCCGCCGCATGGACACAAGGCGAGATCGCGCGACAAGAACCGCTCGAACCTTCTGGCTCTCCTCGCTCTTGACCTTGACTTCTCGATACCATCCAACCCGCACCAGTTCGGCAAGGCCCCGAGCATCATTCCGATCGCTCTTGTTCATGCGGACAGACAGTGCTGCGTGTGCATGCCTTGCATCGATGCAAACGACGGGGAGTTCAACCCTACGAAGCTCGTGCCAAAGCCAGCTTGCCATCGCGCCCGTCTCAAAGCCGATTCGCTCCGCCAATGGCGCATGCTTGCGAAGCAGCTTGGACAGATCGCCGGGATCAGACTTGGCCTTCCCTTCAAAACTCGCTTGACCGGTCTCGTTGACTACGTAAACCGAAGTCTCTCTTTGCGAGACATCCAGGCCGAGGTATTGCCTCATGACAGCTCCTCCGAATCGGTTGATTGCGAGAGCTCGACGATAACGGAGCTTTTGTGCCCCGGGTGCTGACCGCAATTACGTCATCGTCTTCCTTTAATTATGGTTTGTTGTCGAGCTTACATGTATCAGCCGGAGCGCCGTCTCCGCAACGTCGACCAGCTCCGACGGCACAGGCGCTACCAGGTCCTTTCCGAGGTCGCGCAGCCCCTCATGATGATGTCCGGGTCGGACGCCTCAACGTCTGCAGCGGAGTACAGTCAAGCCGACACCAGCCGAATGAACGAGGTCGCCACAACACCGTCCCAAGGGGACATCGCCAGTCCGGCAGACCGGACCAAGAACTTTACAAAATCGGATCAGGCTTCGTTCGCCAGGCCCCGGTCGAACGATGTGCCGTCGACCCAGATGCAGTGCAGAACAACGGCGACCTTGCGCGCGATGGCGACCTTCGCCTTCCTCATGCCAATTCTCTTAGAATGGACGCTGTGTGCAGCAGCCTTGGTCTTAAATGGTGCATAGTGCTATCCCCGACACGCAAGAACACGACGTTGGTCGCGTCGGCGGGCGGCGCGGCAGGCCGCCTGGACGCAGCGGACGCTGACATGTTCGCTTGGGTCTTGGCCTGGAAATAGAGCCCCGGCCGTGTTCACGTCCAGTACGCACGCAGAATATCCGAGCAACGAGCCAGATTGTCTGGGAGCGTCGAACTCCAGGGCGAGCTCGGCGAGGACGCTGTCGGTGCGGTTCAGAATGCTGGCACGGGTGTCGCAGAGACGCTTTCATCACAACCTAAGCTGACTCCTCCGGCTACGTGGAACGGCTTTGGTATGTCGCAACGACCCGCGCCCGCGACCTGCTCGTGATCCCCGACCTGCCCGGCGCTCCATCACGGTCGTGGTCGCGGGTGATGGATCTCGGGCAAAAGCAACTTTACGAGATTCGAGCCGACTTGTTGCCTGAGCCCATCCTGAGCGCTGCGCAGTCCGTCGCTAACGATCAGACCCCGACAGTATTCGCTGTTGAAGGCCAGAGACTGGCCGAGGCCTCACCGCCGATCATATGGGACCGTCCGAGTGAACGGGACACCGACCGCAGCTCTGACATGGTCGATATGTTCGTCGTCGATGCGGCATCCGACGAGCCACAGCGCATTGTTGGGGCGGGCTCACTCCGTGGCACGGTCCTGCACAAGCTGATGGAAGAGCTGCTCACAGGTGAACTTGGACGCATCCCTGATGAGGTCATCCGGCGCGCAGCCGAACTCCTTGCTCGGCTGCAATCCACGGACGAGACGGATGCTGCAAGGCCGGATTCGAACGAGATGGCGGAGACGGCGCTGCGCACATTGGCTCTGCCGGAGCTCACACACTTCCTCGCGCAACTGGTGCCTGAAGTCCCACTCTGGACTGCAAAGCCGCCGCATTTTCTTGCCGGCCGTGCAGACGCTGCCGAGGGGGAGCGCATCGCGCTTGTCGTTGACTGGAAGTCTGATGTCAACCGCCACGGCGGCGGCACACAGTGATGGGGTGGACGCCCCTCGACGGCATGGATGTGCCAAAGTGAAGGGCGTTGAACCGTCACAAATGAGGAAGCGTCCATGAACGAAGTTAGCACGATTGGACTAGACTTGGCGAAACATGTGTTTCAGGCACATGGCGCAGACGCTAGCGGCAGTGTTGTTTTCCGCAAACAGCTGCGTCGTGACAAAGTGCTGGGTTTCTTCGCCCAGCAACCTGCGTGCCTGGTAGCGATGGAAGCCTGCGCCAGCGCTCATTACTGGGCTCGTGAGCTTGGCAAGCTGGGTCACACCGTGCGTCTCATTCCACCGTCCTATGTAAAGCCGTTTGTTAAGCGTCAGAAAAACGATATGGCCGATGCAGAAGCGATTTGCGAAGCGGCCCAACGCCCCACCATGCGCTTTGCCGCCGTGAAGAGTGAAGACCAGCAGGCGAGCGCGGTCGTGTTTCGCGCTCGCGATCTTTTGGTCAGGCAACGTACTCAGATCATAAACGCGTTGCGAGGTCACCTCGCCGAATAGGCCTGGTCGTTGCAAAGGGAACGTCCAATGTCGCCGCGCTGGTTGAGCACGCGCAAGCTTCCGGGAGCAGCGTGTCAACGGCGGCGCACCCGGCGCTCGATATCCTTGTCAAGATCCTGGGGGTGCTGGAAGAGCAAATCAAGCACCTCGATATTGAGATCGCGCGACGAGCCCGAGAAGAGGAAGTTGCCCGGCGACTTATGACCGTTCCTGGCATCGGCCCAATCACGGCGACAGCTCTGATGGCGCTAGCGCCTGCCCCTGAAAACTTCAAACGTGGCCGGGATTTCGCCGCGTGGTTAGGGTTGACGCCGCTGCAACGTTTCACTGGTGGAAAACAGAAGCTCGGCCAAATATCGAAAATGGGTGAGCGAACACTACGGCGTCTCCTCATCATCGGGGCGAGTGCGGTGGTGAAGCTGGCTCGCCGACGCGGTGCATCGCAAGGGAGATGGCTGGGGCGCATGCTCGCTCGTAAGCCGCCCATGCTTGTCGCGGTGGCTCTTGCCAACAAGATGGCCCGTACCGTTTGGGCTTTGATGGCCAACGGTGGGGTCTACAAAGCTCCGGTCGCAGCGGCTTAATCGCTAATCCGCCCGACCAGAGGTCGTCGAGGAGGTAGGAAGGTCAAACGGAAGGTACGGCGCAACAGTCGATGAGACGGGGTCAGGAAAACCAGTACATGCCAGGTGCTTCCAAGTACGCCGCTGTGATTTGGACCTGATCCGCGAACTCCCATACGGGCCCGCGACATATGACGGTCGCAATAAAGGCCGGACAGATGTCAGCACCCGACTACGCGCAACACCTGATCGAAAGAGTCTTCCACCGGGGCGCCCACAGATGGGCATGTGGCTCAGCTGCGCGACTACCTGCGCGTCACAGGCACCGAACGGGGCGCTATCGTCTACATGTCCGCAGGACAAGTGTCCTGGGTCGCACTTGCTTAGCACTCTCACCACGGCGGATTGAGAATCGGCTAGGGCGAGCAAACCAAAACCCGGCACGATCCCCGGGTCATCGCGACGTAGAGATTGCGCGCGTTGAGCGCGCCAGCATTGAGGACGACCGAGATGTCGGCTTCGAAACCTTTCAGTAGGAGGGTGCTCCCGACGGAACGCTTGGCGAGCGGCCGGCCCATGAGCCGAGATTGTTCGCGGATCGTCACGGTCGCCTCTTGGAACGATGGACCGCCGGGAGAGGCTGCAAGTTGCAGAGCTCAGGATTGACACCAGGTCTGGGCTGCAAGGGCCTGGTCGCTCAACAACCTATGCCGAGACGTGGGGCAGGTCGATGAATATCCCAACCAATGTGCCGCTGAATTGGCTCTCACGGGCAAAGTGCGCATTGCACCGATCGACGATAGCGTGACAGACGACGAGCAGGGCACGATTGATCTCTATTTCCGCAGGGGCCTGATCGGGCAGAAGCTCGATGCCGCAACAATAGTCGATTCGTCCTTGTCGGGAGCGATTGTCAAAGGCTCAGCTTTGTAAAGTCGAGCTCTGTCTCAAGGTGTGATGCTATCGCCTGAACGTGGATGAATGGACATAACCAGGGACGTTCTAGGGCTTGCACACCACAGGCTGCACGAACTCGGTGCGAGCTATCACCATACGCCAGTTCACTCCTTTCCCGTTGAACGCAAGCATGGAGAGGGGGAGAACTGGATCAACGAGATCCTGCTGTTCGTTTCCGGTTGCCTCCGCGTCGGCAGCGGCGCTCCAAAGCTTGTTTTAGCAGCTGGGCAACACGGGCGAGACAGCTTGCCGTCAGCTTGGCCAAGTACCTTGGCAACGGGGGGACGACACAGCCTTAGCGCAAGGGAGCTCGAGATGCTCAACCGGATCAGCCACTCATCAGTACTTGCTGGCCAAACTGATGAGCTAAGCAAGCCGGCAAACGATGACAGGTTTGATAAAGCTCTTGCGGCTCTGCCCGAAAGAATGGGGTGCTGCACCAGTAAGGCAGATGCCGCGGATCCAGCCAACCCCAGCACATCCTCTCCACCTAGGATGAGCATCTTCCTGTCCCAACACATGACGGCCGAATTGCAGGGCGCGAACAGAACTAACATCTGTGTTGGACTCACTGCAGCATGGCTCGGCAATCTCCCGAACAGCCCGAGATCCCGAATGACTGCGCTGCTACCCGGCTCCGACGGACACCGTTCAGCGGCTGTGTACCAGCGGAACTATGAGAGCCTTGTGCGATTTTTGCGGGGCGAGGAGATTGAAAGGTCTGAGGCGGGTTTTCGTGCAAGGGCCACCGTGTTGAGGGACGCTGGTTTGCTTCCGTCTGAGACAGGGAACACATACACATTTGGCGATGCAGCGAGCTTCTCGGAATTAGCGGGCAAAATCACCGCCGATGGAAGAGCGTATTCGCTCAGCTTGTGTTTCGAGCGGGGTGGACGACGCGAAAGACACTTGGTTGCGACATCAGCGTCGGACGGAATGGTCACTCTGTTCGATCCAAACTACGGAGAATTTGCTGTTCCACAGGAGCAGATCAGTGACTTGTTCGAAAACCTCGCCAATCGTTACAGAAACCCCAATGGATTGGAATTGCTGAGCATCACCACGCAAAGGGTACGAACCGATTAAGGCCTTGCAGTAGGCCACGACCGGATGCGCAGCGTCATCGGTGACAACGACGCCGTCGTCACTGTCGCCGCCACCGTCTTGTGGATGCGATAAGTGTCCACATTGCCTAGCGTGGCACAGCTCCATCGCTGAGAAGCGGTGAATGAGCAGATTGTGGGCCGCTGGGCATCTCGGCGATTTCCTGCGCTAAATCGCGACACAACGCAGCAAAGCTGCGCATGTGCTAAGAAAGACGCGCGGCACGAACGTATGGCAGTGGACCGGGCGTCTTGGCCGCTGCCCAGGCGCCAGGAATGCAGTCCCGTTCCACGCCAGCATGCCGCCGTGCTCGGGGCGGCTGCGAGATCGGTGGCCGGGACGGAAGAATGGCCCGCGGCGCTGCCGAACAAAAGAATGGACGCTACGCGATTTCCGCAATCGTCATCTCGGCTCGAGCTCGCGGCTCAGGGTATGCATCGGCCAGAAGCCGAGTGCGCCATCGGCGATGACGAGCCCCGGCGGCACGTCGAGACATGCTGCTTGCCTTCTACGACTTCCCGGCCGAGCACTGGAAACACTTGCGGACGACGGATGAGATGGACAAGCGATCCGACGCGCCCGGTCCAGTCGACGCGAAGGCGTACACGGTGTTGCCGTGCCATTCCGAGATTTGAAGGTCGCTCTCACGCAATCGCGTCCAGAGTGCGCCAATGTCGTCGTTGTCCCTGGCAAGCTCTGCTTTCATCCACGGCCGGTATTCTGCGATCCGCGTCGCGTCGGCCGCGATCACCGAGCGCGTGTCGCGCCAATACCGGTCGTCGATGCTGACCGCCGAAAAGGAAAATCCGGGAAACGCCTCTGTCAGCGCGGCTGCCAGCGCCGTTTCGTCAGCTCCGGTTGGAAGACGTGTGAGGAGGCCCTCGATCGTGGCGGGATCGGGCAGTCGTGCTGGAACATTCTCCGGAGGTGTCAATCGGGATTGGACTGGGACCCCCGATCGGCGTCCAAAGGGGGCTCTGACGCAATTTTGGTGCAGCTCCGATTATTCTGCGCCGATTAATCTGGCCTGAAGCAGATCGATTTTTCCGCGACTGTACATCTGTCGTCTGGCGAGCTTGAGGCGGGTGATCTGACCTTCAGTCTGCCCGTTGGACCAAGGCGAAGTGATTGCCGCCCGAACCGCCGCTTCATCCTTTGCGACGCCGCTGGCGAACGAGGCAACAAGACTGGCACGGGCGCGTTCGATCCACGGCGTGAGCCCTGCGTCGGCCTTGCGCCGGATCATCCTGTGGAACTCCGCGATGATCTCGCGTGTCTCGACCAGCGTTGGTACGCCAGCTTCGATTGCCGCGACCGTGACGGACTCCGCTTTCGTAAGCAAATCCCGCCCGATTGTCATGAGGCGCGCAATTGTTCTGGCTGACGGGATCCGCGCAAGAATTTGTGCGTCGGCTTTTTCGGCCCGTCGCCTACGGGTCGCCCACTCGCTGATAGCGCGGAGCGAGCCTCGGAAGCCGCGCCCCGTTAACCGGCGCCAAAGTTCAGCTCCGTTGCGGCAGCCGGATGCCCACTGATCGTCGAGCCATGGCAAATGCAAGTCCAACGAACTTTGCCGGGTCCGGAAGACATCGCTTCGTTCGCCCCGGATCACCTGTCGTACCAGCTTCCTGCTGTGACCAGTCTGGCGCACAATCTGCTTGATGGGTATGCCATTCTTCGACAGAGCCAGGATAGCCGCATTGGTCTCCTCGCGGTACAGATAACCATCATACTGGATCCGCTCTGCGGCTGTTAGCAGCTTGGGATCAATCGTGGTCGCACCGATCACTGTGCGTATCTGGCGCATCGATTTGCGAACAGCATCGAGGAAGGCGCGACTGGCGTTCTCTATCAGATGCCAGCGATCTGCGACCTGTACCGCGTGCGGCAAGGCTTTTGCTGTTGCTTGGCCATATCCTCCGCCGCGGTCACGGGCAACGATCGCGATCGTGGGATGAGCAGCGAGCCAGGCTTGGGCAGTTGCGGGCTCCCACGACGCATCACCGGAAAGCCGGCCGCTGCTCGATGAAGGAACGGCGGTGTGAAGTAGACCGGTGATCGGCCGTGCTCAAGGCTGGCGCGCTGCGCCACCGCCTTCGGCGGCTGGCGGCCTTGACCACGCCCGATCACCGGTCTGTTGGCTTGGCAAGCGCTCGGTCGAGGACCGAAAGCGACATCGGCGCGCTCGGAATGCCCACCAGTTGTGCGACCGGCTTCCTTCGCTCCCCTGGCTAGGGAGCAAAATAGATGAGGCAACAAGAGGTCTATCGGGAACATCGCTACATGCGGCAATACGAGGTCTCACCTTGATCGCCGCCGCCCAACAGAACTCGATTCGAGCCGAGTTTATCAAGTTGTGCGCTCCGGAGAGGAGCGCACTGAACTGCGCGCGATCACCAGCCCCGACCTATCAGCTCACCTGTCTGCCATTCATACGCGGGCGTCAGGCTCCGGACAGCTAAGCTGTCTACAGGCGGGTAAGGTCAAATTGACCTGAACACAATGCAACGTATGATTCATAGGAGTGCGCTCGTCATGTACGGTCGAATTAACAATTGGTCCGGGAATGAAAGCTATCATTGGGGAAATGCTGAGCATTCCGATACTGAAGGCCAAGACTTCGCGGATGCGTTCGCTAGAATGCGATTGCAGGATTCCGCTGACAGCTCATCTTCGCATCCGAATTATTCCCTCGTTTCAAGACCTCCCGTGTTCGAGATCGATCAAGCGACATTCAGGAGAGAAGCGAGGAACTTTCACGGCGACGCAATCAACCGAATCGCCAATAATCCTCAGGAGTACTCTGAGTTTGTATCCGAAAGAGCTAGGCGCACAGCAGACGTTGCCGAGAAGTACGCCGTCAGAAGAGATTCCGAGGACGCCCGATACTACAGCTACCAATTAGGAAATACGTGTGTCGGCCTCCAAAGGACGGAACGGGGATTCAGCATGACGGAGTTCGAAAGCGATAGGTGGCGAGACCAGTTCCCTGGAAGAAGTGAAGTCACCTCAATTGTCGATTTTCAGGTGGCTCATCCGCTTGCCACTAATGCTGGCGATATTCTGCTCGAGCATCAACTTCGGCAAGACGGCGAACGACCGTTGGTGAACTGGCGTCCTGCTAATCCAGAAGCGAAAGCCCGCGCAAAAGCCATGGGATTCGTTGAAGTGGATGAGGACGACATGGTGCTCGATCCCACCCAGTCCGGAAAGTGGGAGCTAAACAGCGATGGTGAATGGCAGCGTGCAACTAGTGCTCGGCGCTATCTCTCCAAAGCGGACAGTGATACTGAAACTGCAGCAGATTCCGACGAGGACGGTGACTTTATGTAACGCGGATCTGTAAGCGTTCGTGTTGCGGCAGGCGGCGGAGCAACGTAAGTCGACATCGTCGGCTTACGTTGAGTCTTCGGCGGAGTGAAACCGACCGCTTCGACAGGATGAGATGCCTGGTAACAACGGCACCGTGCGCTTGTGAGAGTTGCGCGGCGATGAATAGCTCAACAAAAGCCCTGGCTTCGAGCCGGGGCTTGTATTGCTCGACGGACTGCCTCCGTCGTGGTGGCGCAGCCGTGTAAAACTTGTCCCATAGCGCATCCTTCGAATCGTGCGATAAGAATGCACCGTCAAAGCCTGGGACTAAACACCTAGTTACCTGACCATCCTCATTTACAAGTTGGAATGCCGGGCCCTGCCCCGATCTCAACCGTGGGCAAGGCTTTTTTTTGCGCAATGGTCGGCGCCACAGCGGGAGGATGGTATCGTAGCCCAGCGCCGTGAATGCAGGGCAATCGACAGACGAGTTAGCGAACCCGGTCGTGGTCGAGTAGCTCAGCCATTTGGCTTTCGCCCTCACAGATCCGGGCAGGCGGCTTTCCCGCACCCGGCTCTTCCCGAGGGTAACCCGCGTCATATCCGCGCCTGCGCCCAAGTGCGAGTGATGCGTGGACCGGGCAGACGGAAGCGTGCCGTCAGGGTCTCGAACTCCGACCAGCCCATGCGCCGACTTTTCTGGCTGCGCCGTCTCAGACAGCGCATCCACGTCCGACGCACTTCGCGGTAGAAGCCGTTGAGCGCTGGATAATTGTGCGGCCTGCCGTAGTAGCCATAGTGTCCTCGCAGAACAGCGGCGAACCACTCGTGCTGCGTGGCCAGTGACTCGTGCATGAGCCGCCAGGCGTCCTGGCGCAACGCCGTCAGCTTGCGCGTCAGGCGTTTCCCTTCCGTCTTGTGCTTCACCATGAACCGGCCGTCCCGGGTCCGCCCGCAGTAGTGGGTGAAGCCGAGGAAGGCGAAGGTCTCGGGCCGCCGCTCGCCGCGCCGCTGACGCGAGAGGGCCGCTAACCGGCCAAACTCGATCAGCCTCGTCTTGTCCTCATGTAGCGTCAGGCCGAAGTTGGCGAGCCGCGCCTTGAGGGCCAAGAGCATCTCCTGCGCATCCGCCTTGCTCTCGAAGCCCATGACGAAGTCGTCGGCATAGCGCACGGTCACAACGCGACCGCGTGCATGGCGACGGCGCCATTGGTGGGCCCAGAGATCGAGGACGTAGTGCAGGAAGACGTTGGCGAGGAGCGGGCTGATGCCCGCCCCTTGCGGAGTACCCCTGTCCGTTTCTTGCTTCTCGCCGCTCTCCAGAACACCGGCCCGCAGCCACAGCCCGATGAGCCGTAGAATGCGAGGATCGGCGATCCTGTGCGCCACCATCCGCAACAGCCACTCGTGGTCGACCGAGTCGAAGAAGCTGCGTATGTCGGCATCGAGCACCCAGTTCACACGCTGGCTCATGATCGCCGTATGCAGGGCATCAAGCGCCATGTGCGGGTTGCGCCCCGGCCGGAAGCCGTAGGAGAAGCCGAGGAAGTCGGCCTTATAGATGGCGCTCAACATCTCGGCCACGGCGCTTTGGACAATCTTGTCCTCTAGCGCCGGCGCCCCGAGAGGTCGCTTACCGCCATCGGCTTTTGGGATGTAGACTCGCCGCACCGGCTGTGGCCGGTAGCGACCAGTGTGGACTCGTGCGCAGAGGTCACGGATGTTATCCGTGAGCCCCTCTTCGTACTTCGCCACCGTTACCCCATCGACCCCCGCGCTGGCCTGCCGCTTTTGTCGTCGAAAAGCCCGAAGCAGAGCGTCCTCGTCGATGTGATGCAGCAGGGCCGTGAACCGGGTTTGGGCGGCTTGGCTGGCCGCCGCGTTCACCCGCTCGAGGTTCGGCGGCAAGGCGACCCGGCTCTGTGTCCGGACCCTGGCCTTCTCGCGCGGGCTCCCCTCGGGCTGGCCCCTTCCCTCCATACGTCTCGTTTCCTTCGACGACTTCATAGGTACTATGGACCAGTCCGACTCCCGACCTCAGCTCGGACAACGGCTCTGGCAGTGCCTTGCCGCTGTCCCCCACTGGAGACCAATCCAATGGACCCGGTCGGGCCTCTCATGTTCCGATGATTGCCTTCCATGCGTGATGCGGCCATCGACCCCGACGGAGCGGCATCGTCTCGCGTATCGACGATGCTCGTGCAGCCTTCGTGCTTAGGGAACACACTCGGCCTCCGCGAACATCCACCTTTCGAGGCTCATTCCCGCACCCCGCATGGCTCCTGTCTACACTTCAGACCCCGCGTGCCCGCGACGCCCGCAAGACTCGGTCCCGGCTTGCCTGCTACGGCTTTGGCCGGATGGGACTTGCACCCACAAGCACTCATCAGCTTGGCATGACGTACTCCCCGGTGGTGGTGTAGCTCGGTAGAGCAAAGCCGCCCGGACGCGCGCTCTCACATAGCGCCGTAGCGGGCGGGCGGCTTTGCGGTGGTCATCGGCAGTTCTCCGGTAGAATCGGGTTGCGACACGCCAACGCAACCGAGGAACCACCCGACGACATGATGAACCTGCGAACACTCGTGGAGAAGACCCCTGATGCGGATTTGTTGCGCGAGATGATCGGCTTTGCCGCCCAGCGCCTGATGGAGCTGGAGGTCGAAAGCCAGACCGGAGCAGGCTACGGCGAGAAGAACCCCGAGCGTCTGGCCCAGCGCAACGGCTACCGCGGCCGGACCTGGGAGACCCGGGCCGGTACGGTCGAACTGCGTATTCCCAAGCTGCGCAAGGGCTCCTATTTCCCGGGCTTCTTAGAGCCGCGCCGGATGGCCGAGAAGGCGCTCACCGCCGTTGTCCAGGAAGCCTATCTGCAAGGCGTTTCAACCCGCTCGGTGGATGACCTGGTGCAGGCCATGGGCATGACCGGCATCTCGAAGAGCCAAGTGAGCCGGCTGTGCGGTGAGATCGATGACAAGGTGAACGCCTTCCTCGGCCGTCCGATCGAGGGCGACTGGCCGTATCTGTGGATCGACGCCACTACGTGAAGGTGGGCCAGAACGGGCGCATCGTGTCGGTGGCGGCGATCGTCGCAGTTGGTGTCAACAGCGACGTCCGGCGCGAGGTTCTCGACATGGACTTCGGGCCATCCGAAGCCGAGACGTTCTGGACCGCGTTCTTGCGCAAGCTCGCCCGCCGCGGCCTGCGCGGCGTCAATTTCGTCGTGTCCGACGCCCACGAGGGCATCAAGGCCACCGTCGCCAAGGTGCTCAACGCCAGCTGGCAGCGCCGCCGCGTGGGGGTGTTGAAGAACCGCGACGGCGCTGATTCACTCCATGTGAAGGTGAGTCGCGATAGGATCAAGGGCGATGCTGGGATGCAAGGAACGCGGGCAACTCGAACTGTTCATCACCAGCTCGCTACGCCAGCTTGTCCCCGACGATCACATCCTAGCCAAGGCTGATCGGATGCTGGATCTCTCCTGGCTTCGCGGCGAAGTGGCGGGCCTCTACTGGAACGACAATGGCCGGCCGGGGATTGATCCGGAGGCTGCGCTTCGGCTGATGCTGGCTGGGTTTCTCCTGGGCGTCGTTCACGATCGGCGCCTCCTGCGGGAGGCCCAGGTCAACATCGCGATCCGCTGGTTCATCGGCTACGACCTTCACGAGGTTCTGCCTGACCATTCTTCGCTAACCCGCATACGCCAGCGTTGGGGCGCTGATCGTTTCCGCCGCATCTTCGAACGAACCGTTCAAGCCTGCCTCGTGGCGAAGATCGCCACTGGAGAGATCGTGCACATCGACGCCTCCCTGAGCGCAGCGCGCAGGTTCATCCGATGCTGCGCAGTGATGACGGCTACTACGAAGAGGATAGCGCCTGGGCGATCGTCGCCAGCACTTTTCCGCATCTGTTCACGAGCCACGAGCGGCGTGCCGCCGAGCGCACGATCAAGGACAACCGGCCGGATGCATGGGAAGCGATCTCCGGCACGATCCTCGGCTCTGGCGAGTCCTACGAGAAAGATCGCCGGGCCTTCGAGCAGACGCATGCCGATGACTGGATCGTCATCTCGGCGATCAGCTCCAGCCACCAGAAGGGGTTCGTCGAGTGCGTGGCCACATCCGGTGGCCGGCGCGGGGCCGGCACGGAGGAGCGGCGCTTTCTCGTGCCGTCTTGCAAATACGAAGTCGGGCGTTTCGGCTTTGTGGTCGATCCGGAGCGTCACCATGTTTGCGGCGGACCATCGGACTTCATCGGCTAGCAGCGGAGGGCATCGTGACGCTCGCTTCCGTTTGCCTCGTTCAACTCGCACGCAGGGAGGAAGCGCGGCGACAAATCCAACGCCAGCTTGACCTGATCGACAGGCAGATCATGCAGCGGATGACAGCGATGATTCCGCGGCTCAAGCCAAAAGGCACGCGCTACCGGCGCGGCAAGGCTCCGGATCCGACTGCATTGCTCGAGCAATATCGCTCGCGCCTCGCGGCAATTGCGGCCGAGCGCCAGCCGGAGATCGACGCGCTTTCGCGAAAGTTCGCCCGGCAGGATGCGGCCGTCGAGGCGTACTGCCTGCGCCAGGGGTTTGTGCGCGACCATGGCGGTGCCCCTAAACAATCGTCTCCCGGTCCGGTCGATCGCCGGGGCCCTGGGCTAACATCGCGCAGGCAGATCGAGGGCGGCCATCGCTGACGCCACGCATGCTGCGACATCGCCGAATTCGATGAATGGATCGCACAAGCAGGCAACAGCGAGCTCAGGAGCTTCGCCAACGACATCGCGCGCGACATCGACGCAGTCTAAGCGGCAATAACTACCTCCTGGACGACCAGTCCGGTCGAAGGCCAGATCAGCAGGATCAAAGCCATCGAAAGACAAATGTATGGCCGGGCAGGCTACCCACTATTGCGTCGACGCGTCCTCCTGGCTGCTTGAGAGCGATCGGGCAACCAATCCAACCATCGATCGCTCATGCTGCACCAAATGTGCGGAAGAACCCCTGATTGTCGGGCTATAGACAAGGCTGATTTTAAAGCAAGACGTCTCTGTTCTGGTCGGGCGTGTCGGCACCGAGGTGCAAGCTTTAGGGATCCGACCTGCAGCGCATGCGGTTTCAACCAGAGTTACTGCCGATCCACAGCAACTCGCGCAGGAGATTGAAGACGGCTGCGGAACGTCCAACATCATCGTTCGATAGCGGACGTTCCGCAGCCGGCAGGTTCCAACGCGCGGGCTTCGAGCGGATGGCGGCCGAGGTCTGCCTCGGCAAGGTCGGCGCAGTCTGCGCGGGAGGCCTCGCGCTTCGCGCGCAATATCCGGTTGGCAACAGCTGATTGAGATGTGCCGCTCAGAAACAGCCCCTGAGTCGATTTTGCAGTGCCTGCCGGTCGGCGACGAGGTTACGCAGCCCGGCTGGCGGCTGTCTCTGCGCCAATCGTCCAACCAGCGTCCTCGTGGCGTCCACCAAGAAGACGCCGCAATCAAACCTGTTCTGCTGCTGGGCCATGGGGGCTAACTCTAGGCGGGCACCCAGCCGTTGTGCGAGCATTGCTGCAACATCACCGTTTCGTTTTCGGAGTGAGTCGTAATGATAGGCGACCGGGCTTTCCCGATCGCGACGATCAACGAACAGCAGCGACCAATGGGTGCCGCGGTGATCAGGGTCGGTCGCACTGGCATCATTCACGGGCAGGAACAGGAAGTCGGCGACGTCTGTTCCATTCCGATCAAAGACCATGCGCTGGAAGGCCGATAGCGAGACATCGGGGGCGCCCAAGCGCAGATGATAGTTGGCTATGAGAGGATCCGCGAACCGCGTCCGTGCGGCCAAATCCGGATTGTCCGTCTGCAACTCCTGCTCCAGGAGCGCATAATCCGCCGCAATATGCTCATCGCCGAGCCACTCCTCGTCGCCGAGTGCTAGACCGCTGCGGCCGTGCAGCGACCCTGCCTGAGCTGACGTGCCAATCGGAGCATCCGAGGAAGAGGTCGGAGACGCCCGCACAGAATGAGCCTCATCGCTTAGCCCAGACGGCGTAGGCGTAGTCAGGTCAACCAAAGAGAGGCCGCGGTAGCTGCCTGTTGGAGCCCTAGCAGACAGCGCAGGCGCAAAGTGAGCATCATCGCGCAACTCCGAGGGCGTCGGCGCATTCAGATCAACAAACGACGCAAGTCCGCCGTAGGTGTCTGAGCGAGCTCTGGCAATTGATGGCGAAGTGGGTTCTTGCATCTGCTGCCTCAACAGAGCCCAAGCTCCCTCGCTCGGGGTAGGCGGGGTTGCGGGAAGCGTCTGCGGCGAGCTGGGCCACCCAGCGCCCCTGGCTGGCAAAGCGGACTGCTGAGGCGCTTGTAGCCCCAGGGCTTGGTTCGCTCCGACGAGTTCTAAGTAGCTTCGAAGATGCGACAAATCGGTATAGTGTAACGTGCGCCCAGCGAGCTTGAATGCGACCACATCGTCGCGCAGCCCAAATGCCTCCTGATTGGAACGGTTAAGGCGGCCAGCCATGCTCTCCCTACCAGTTTCCTTAAGCCAGGCACTCAGGTTACGAAGACGCGTAGCCCGCATCTGCGCAGATCGCCTTAGCTCCGCCGTCGGGGTTCTAAGATATTTCAAGGCTTGGCCGAGCGCGCCATCGATGAGAGCGGCGTCTTGAGGATACAAACCGGCATCCCCTGAGCGGCTTGCGCCAGAGGCGGCCACCGCGAGCCGAAACTCGTCAATCATATTCAACCCACCCATGAGCGGTGAATCGTTCGGAAACAGCTCTTTGGCGCGCCTGATCAGTGTTTCGTGATCTAGACTGACGATGTGGTGGCCCTCCCGGTTGAGCGCTTCAGAAAATCTGCGAAGGCTGGCGCTATAAGCCATGATAGACCCTGCGAGTCGATTGCTGCTGCGAGCTGCGTTCTCGATGAGGGCCTCGTCTTCCGTCGGAATAATTCGCCGGGGCCGCCGGGGCCTCCTACGGGCCGGGTCAAGATACTCCGCAAGACAGCGGACGGCCGTCCTAAATCCAGGGTTAGTGTATTTTCCTGCGCAAACCACTAGCGAATCGTAGTCGAGCGCGGAAATCGATTGACCATTGCGCGCAAGATCGTTCCCTAGCCGACGAAGACGGGTTGTATACTTATGGACCGTCGTCGCGCTTAATCCCCCGCGCTCACCGGCTGACTGCATGGCATTGTCGATGAGGGAGGCGTCTTCATTAGAGAGATGAGGGGGAGACCGGTCTCGCTGTTGCCCGATCAACTGTTTCGAAAGCTTCTCGGGCGCGACGGCGAGCATCGGCCCTTGACCAGCTTCCCCCTGGTTATGCAATGAGCTGCTTGCGCCAGATGAGGCCCGCCGAAACTCGTCGATGACCTTCAATCCCTGAAAGAGGCACCCATCGTTCGGAAGCAGCTCTTTGGCGCGCCTGACGAGTGTTTCATGATCTAGCTTAGTGATTTGGTGGCCCTCGCGGTTTAGCGCCTCAGAAAATCTGCGAAGGCTGGCGCTATAATTCTTGGTAGCCATTTCGGATCGATGGCTGTTGCGAGCTGCGTCCTTGATGAGGGCCTCATCTTCCGCCGAAATACGGCGGCGCCGGCCACGCTGTGAGACGGGGGCCGCATCGACTTGTCGCGCCTCGTCCAAGCGCTGCTCAAAGCTGGGATGCGAAGCCTCGTCCGCTTGCCGCCCCTGACCTGCCTGTTGCTCTGCCAACGCGGAGTCATCCCAACCTTGCCGGTCCGAAAGGAATGGATTGAATCTGCTGGCATCCATAGCGACCTCGACTCGACTTTAGGAAAGACACAGCAGCCTACCGTTGCAGCCTGACGACAGGCTGACGACCATGCCAGCGTTCGCTTTGGGAATTAGCGCTTCGACACCTCCTTGCTCGTTGAGGGCGATAGCGGCTTCGGGAACTTCACAGCGCATCTTGGCACGCAAGCTCCGTTAACTTGGCGCAGCCGGTGTCCGCTCGATAACAGCCGCTGTCCGACGATGAGGTCGCCTCTTGGCAAGTGCCATACCTCCGCAATTGCCGAATTCTCTGGCGGCCGCGGGCAGTGAAATATCACGGAGCACTGTATCAATATTCATTCGGTCGAGTGCATCACGCATGCTGATCGCTTCTGGGCAAACACTGGCTCCGTGATCCGCATGGCGTTCGTGTGCGTTCTATTCGCCGTTGAGTGCAAATGTCCAAGCCGCTTCGCCGCCGAAGCACAGCGGGTGCCATTTCTAATTCCGTCGACCCCAGATTGCTGAAGCCCACGCTTCCGACGATCATCAGCGGTAATTTCGGCGCGGCAATGGTCGGCATAGGTCCTCGCTGTCTATCCTGCCAAAGCCATCACCTCACGTTCTCCCAAGTTGCGAACCGGACGCTTCTCATCGGGGACGCGGTCGCACGGCGGCCTGCTTGAGGAAAATCCGTGTCGCGACAGCCCGGATCCGTTGCTGCCTGATCGGGAGGGCAGGGAATGCCAGGCATCATCTCCGATGTTTTCGCGACGGGCGCACCATCTGCGTCCTCGATTAAGGCTGGTCTGACCGAGGGTCGATTCCGCTTCGCGCGCTCTCGATCTCATCCCCGCAACGTCCGTCCTCGACTTTCTTCTACTGCCGGCATCGCGATGCAAGAAGGTCGCGGCCGGCCGCCCTCCATTTCATTGCGGCCCTTCGGGTGCAGGTCGATTGCCTCCGGTCTTTCGACCGCCATCAAGGTCGCGGTTGGCGCGGCCCGAGAAAACACAGGATGAGACAATGGCTACGATCGGCACCTTCACCTCGATCGTTAACGGCTTTTCGGGGACCATCAGGACTTGAAATGGACCCCGGTTTGGGACCAGAGGCAAAGTTGGAAAACGGCCGCTCCGTTGATAGACGGAGGGCATGATGGCGAAGAAGACACGACGGAAGATCGACGCGGCGTTGAAGGCAAAGATCGCGCTGGAAGCCGAGCGGGAGCAGGCGACGGTGGTCGATCTGGCCGAGCGCTATGAGGTTCACCCGAACCAGATCTATGCCTGGAAGAAGCAGCAGCTGGACCATGCGGCTCAGGCTTTTGACGCGGGTCTCGGACGGGAGAGCGAGGACGTGCGCGAACGCGAGATCGAGAAGCTGCACGCCAAGGTCGGACAACTGAAAGTCGATCGCGATTTTTTAGCACGGATAAGTTGTTCGCATGACCTTCATTTCGGAATTTATTCCTAGGCCAGAAGGCTTTGCGATCGCATCTGGACTTCACCGGGCGGTTGCCCATTGTGCCGATTCCCTGGCATTTCCATGCCTGTCCGGTCCCCGAAAGTCTCACCCTGAATTGAGCTGCTCGACCAGGGGCAGGGAGCCCACACTGACTGGAACTTGAACGAGTTTCGTTTATTTCACCTGTTGCGTTTATTTCGATTATCGCCTACATACAAGGCCTCCAGGGGAGAAGCTACAATGACGATGCCAGCGTATGCCGAAGAGCTGGGAGGTACTCGCCTGCCTTCCGCGAGCGAGAAGGCGGCAGCCAACCAGCTCCGCCAGATACTCGCGTCGCATGCGACAGGAGATGCCAAACTGCGCGTGCTCGATGATACGCAAAAGGCCGCTGAGATCACCTTGTCACCGGCCCTGTCGAGTCTCTTGATGGAATTGCTGCGGCATATCGGTCGCGGCGATGCGGTGACGCTCGTGCCTGTGCATGAGATGTTGACTACCCAGCAAGCTGCCGACATCCTGAATGTCTCGCGTCCGTTTCTGGTCTCGCTGCTCGAGAAGAACGAAATTCAGCACGTGACAGTGGGACGTCATCGCAGGATTAGGGCGGAGGACCTCTTCGCCTATAAGCGCATGCGTGATGAGAAGCGGGGCAACGCGCTTGCGAATCTCGCTGAGCGGGACGCGGAGCACCTGTAAGCTTGTTTGCAAACCGCTTCACCGCATTCATCGATGCGTGCTCGCTTGCGAGCGCGCTCAAAAGGAACCTGCTTCTCTCCTTGGCGGAGGCGGAGTTTTTTCGTCTCCGCTGGTCGAGCCGCGTCCTGGATGAGACCGAGGCAGCCATCGAGGAAATTTTGCGCGGCAAAGGCTTGGACGATGCAACGGCGCGCGCGGAGCGGGCGCGCGCCAGCATGGAAGCTGCCTTCGAAGACGCCATGGTTACAGATTTTGACAACTTCTTGTCGGTTGCGGCGGGTCTGCCCGATCCCGGCGATCACCACGTTGTTGCTGCGGCGGCCAAGACGCAGGCCGCAATGATCGTAACTGAAAACCTTAAGGACTTTCCAGCGACAGTTCTTTCCGACCTGAACATGGAGGCGAAAACCGCTGACGCTTTCATTGCGGAGATCGTGTCCCGTGGCGTGGTGTAGCTGAGTGCAGTTCACCGCGTTCGCCGGCATGGGCCGGATCGGTCAGCTGGCGATTGCCGGGAAGCTGACGGCGGGATCATCGCCCAACGGGGCGATGGTTTCCAGTGTCATGTAGCGACCGCGTTGAACCGCCCACTCGTCGTTCTGTTCGAGCAGGATGGCGCCGATCAGGCGGGTGATGGCGTCCTCGTTCGGGAAGATGCCGACCACTTCGGTCCGCCGCTTGATCTCGCCGTTGACGCGTTCGAGCGGATTGGTCGAGTGCAGCTTGGCCCGGTGCGCGGCTGGGAAGCTCATGTAGGCCAGCACATCGGTCTCGGCCTCGTCGAGGAACGCCGCGAGCTTGGGCAGTTTGGGACGCAGCTGATCGGCAATGCGCCGCCATTGCGCGCGTGCCGCCTCGGCATCGTCCTGGGCAAACGCGGTGGCGATGAAGGCGGAGACGACGCGCCGTCCGCTCTTGCCGGCATGCGCCAGCGCGTTGCGCATGAAGTGCACGCGGCAGCGCTGCCAGGTGGCGTTGAGCACCTTGGCGACGGTGGCCTTGATGCCCTCGTGGGCGTCGGAGACGACCAACTTGACGCCACGCAAGCCCCGGCGGGCGAGCTTGCGCAGGAACGCGGTCCAGAACGTCTCGGCC